>NZ_BAAIHT010000002.1:0-2963662 GCF_054601375.1 Kitasatospora sp. Ki12
AAACAACAAAAACAAAAGAAACATCGGAAAGAGCCGGGCACCACCGCCTCCAGCTATACGGGCGGTGCTCCCGGCTCTTCGCGTGCCCTGCCGAGCCGTGCCCGGCCCTTGCCGTCCGGTTCAGGTGTAGCTCCGACAATTCCTCGCGCCGGCCGCCGTCCGCCTGGCATCATCCGGTCTGCGCCCGGGAAGATCCACGGGACGCAACGTGCAGGCGTGGTACGGGTGGTGGGGGTGCGATGGACGCATGGGCGGGGAACGTGAGCAAGCCGAGACGACGGCGGAAGGCGCCGTTGGCTGTTCGGGTCGCGGGGCGGGTGCTGTTGGTCGCCGTCGGGCTGTGTGCCGTGGGGTTCGGCTTCTTCCGTTTCACGGATGCTTTCGAGGCCGCGGGTGCTCATCGCGGTGCCCCGGTGTGTGGGACGGCGGAGGCCGGGGCGGGTGCCGAGTGTCTGCACCAGGAGAGCGGGCGGGTCACGAAGAAGTACGAGGATGGCGGCGACTCAACGTCCTACATGCTGACGGTCGCGCGCGAGACGGCTCCGAGCGGCGACTACAGCGTGAGCAAGCCTTTCTACGAGGACGTCGAGGTCGGCTCCGTCGTGGACTTGCGGGTGTACCGGGGCGCAGTGGTCCGGCTCGCGTACCGGGGGCACCAGGCCGAGCACCTGCACATTCTCTGGATGGCCATGCTCGAGGCCGCGCTGGTGATCGGGATCGGTACTTCCGCGGTCGCCCACGGCCTGGCCGCGCCGCCGGCCCGCAAGTGGTGGGTCGCGGTGTCGATGTCCGTCCCGACCGCGGTGACGGCGATCGGGGGTTCCGCCGTTCTCGTCTCGCTTCAGTGGCCATTGGCCGTGACCCTCGCGCTTGCTGTTCTGGGCTGGCTGGTCGCGGTGACGGTCAGTTGGTCGGCGGCCGACTACTGGAACTTCTGACGGAGACCTCGGTGGCAGATCAGCCACCCCATGCCAAGGTTCAGCGCGGTACCGGCACCACGGCCGCATCGCGCATCCGGGCGGGCGGCTCGCTCCAGTTGTGAAGGGCCCCCTGGAGCAGGTTGTCGAACTGGGCTTTGCCCTCGTTCACCAGGAGGTCCCGCAGGCAGGCGCAGTCTCCCATCGCGCCGCCGTCGGTGAAGCAGATGAAGATGCCGGCCGCCTGGAGTCCCCGGGCGGTGGGGGCGTCCCAGGTGGTTCGGTCCACGTACCGCAGGGCCTGCGAGGCGATGACGTCCCCGCCGCCCCCGCTGGCGAGCTGCGCACATGCTCGTACGGCGGTGACCGCCTCGGCGCAGGTCACGATCCGTGGTGCGCGGGGTACCGGCTGCGGCCCGCACGGGTCGGGGGCACAGGATCACAGCGGTCCGGGATCAGCGTGGGAGTACCGCGGCTCCTCGGTGCGAAGGTGATGGCGCGTGCGCATCAGGATCCGGCCGAGCATGTTCTTGCCGGTTCCTGTCCTGCCACGGCCCCAGTAGTGGTCGGTGGTGGTGTCCTCGACGATCTCCTCGTCGGCGGTGGCCAACAGGATGCCCCGGATGTCCGCGTGCCCCCGGAACTTGGCCGCAACGGCGCGACGCATCACGTCGTCCTTGACGCGCTCCCAGTCCCGCC
Organism: Kitasatospora sp. Ki12; assembly: GCF_054601375.1. Classification (NCBI taxonomy): domain Bacteria; kingdom Bacillati; phylum Actinomycetota; class Actinomycetes; order Kitasatosporales; family Streptomycetaceae; genus Kitasatospora; species Kitasatospora sp. Ki12. The sequence goes on from NZ_BAAIHT010000002.1 coordinate 1,617, forward strand.
GCAGCGGCTTGGCCGGGTCACGGCCCAACTCGGCTGCGCGCAGGGGCGTTCGGGCTCGACGGATGAGGTCGGCATGACGGGTGCCGATGAACTTCTGGGCCTGGAAGTAGTGCTCCGAGGTCGGCCACACCTGCCCGTCGAGCTCCACGGTGTGCGCGGAGAAGTTGGAGAAGCAGCCGTAGGGGACTTCGTCGGCACCGTAGAAGTAGATCGTCATCCGAGCCTCGTGGCGGTTTCGGGAGCCCACACGGTCTCAGGCCCCGCGCTGCACTCGCAACCGGTTTCGCGCCGTCACCCCGCCGCCGTCACCCCGCTGCCGACGCGGCCGACCCCGATGGCCCATCCTGGGATTGTCAGGTCCTCGCCACGGGAATGAGGCAGGCCACAGACCGCCCACCGGGAGGACGACACCCGTGCACCGCACCCCTGCCAGGACCACCGCCGCCCTGCTCACCGCCGCCCTCGCGGCCGCGATCCTCGGCTCCGCCCCCGCGTGGGCCGCGCCCGGCGATAGCGTGCCAGGCGACAGCGCGCCCGTAAGGAAGGCTCCGACCACCCGTCAGGTGGAGGTCTTCGCCGAGGACGGCGGCATCTCCCGCGCCGAGCCGCCGGCCGACTCGCCCTTCCTCGCCGCGCCGTCCCCGGGTGTCGCCCCCGTGCAGGGTGACGGCGAGGTGACGCCGCTGGTCCGCGGCGGGGACCCGGCGACCAAGCTGGACGTGGTGGTGATCGGCGACGGCTATGCCGCGCAGGAGCAGCAGAAGTTCCTCTCGGACGCGGCCGCGAAGTGGCAGGAGGTGACGGCCGTCGAGCCGTACGCCACCTACCGCGGGCTGTTCAACGTCTGGGCGGTGTCCGCCGTTTCGCCGGAGTCGGGGGTGACCGGGGATCCGGACCAGGCGACGGTGCGGCACACCGCGCTCGGCTCGTACTTCTGGTGCGACGGCGTGGAGCGGCTGCTCTGCGTGGACGAGAAGGCGGTGGAGCGGTACGCGGCGAAGGCCCCGCAGGCGGACCTGGTGCTGGTGGTGGCCAACAGCGCCAAGTACGGCGGCGCCGGCTACAACGACGTCAAGTCCCCGCTCGGCTACGAGGGCATCGCCACGGTGGCGGGCGGGAACGCCAAGTCCGGGCAGATCGCGGTGCACGAGACCGGGCACTCGCTGGGCAAGCTCGCCGACGAGTACTTCTACCCCGAGCAGGGGACGTACCAGGGCGACGAACCGGCCGAGGCCAACATCAGTACGCTGACGGCCGACCGGATGCGGCAGCAGGGCACCAAGTGGTACCGCTGGCTCGGGCAGGCCTCCCCGGACGGCGGGACGGTCGGCAGCTACGAGGGCGGCGGTTACTACCCGACCGGGCTGTACCGGCCGACCGAGAACTCGATCATGCGCTCGCTCGGCCGCGAGTTCAACCTGCCCGGGCGCGAGGCGATGATCGCCGGCTTCTACCGCCACGCGACCCCGCTGACCAGCCCCACCGCGACGGGCAGTTGGCTCACCGCCACCGACCGCCTGACCGTCGACCTGCCGGTGCCCGGCACCCGGCTGCGCTGGTTCCTGGACGGCCGCGAGCTCCCGCGGCTCACCGGCCGCACCGCGCTGGACCTCGCCGACCTCAAGCTGACCGGCCCCCGGACGCGCCCGCACCTGCTCACCGCCGTCGCCACCGACCCCACCCCGGCCGTGGCCGACCCGGCTCTGCGCACCGGCCTGACCGCGAGCCTGTCCTGGCTGGTGACGCGCTAGAAGCACGTCCGGAAGTCCGCCGGCCGACACCGCGACCGTCGGGGCCTGGCAGCGATGCGCTGCCGGGCCCCGATCACCCGTCGGAACCGTCGAAACCGTCGGGCAGGTCCTGGTAGGCGCCGATGAAGTACTCCAGTCCCTCCACCGGGCCGGGCGGCCCGAGCAGCTCACCCAGTGGTTCCAGCAGGCGCGGCGGGACACGGTAGTTGCCCGCCAGCATCCAGACGTCGTCGCCGAGGCGGACCTCTGGGGCGCGCTCGAAAAGGGGGCGGACCCTCAGGTACTCCTCCCGGTTCAGCTCGCGGGTGTAGCCCAGCCCGTCGTCCGCGTCGAAGCCGTCCAGCAGCCACAGCACGTTCCGCCCGTCGGCGAAGAGGTCTTCGACGAGGAGGTCTTCGGCGAGGACCGCTTCGGCGGTGGCGCGGGCGATACGGGGAGGATGATCATCGTTCACCCCGCCACTCTAGAGCGCCGCCAAACCCCGCCGAGCCCCCGGCCGTCACCGCCGTTACCGCCGCCGTCACCGCCGCCGGCGCTGCTCGGGCAGCGTGGGCGGACGGCGTCGCAGCGGCGCCAACTCCCGCTCCAGGGTGCGGACGTCCAGCGCGATCCGGGCCGCGATGTCGCGCGGGCCGGTGCCGGCGGGCAGCCGGCGCGACCAGGAGCGGGGCTTGGCCGGGCCGTCCTGGACCATGTGGAAGTTGAGCCTCAGCACGTCGGCGACGTCGACCAGGCTCACCAGGATCCGGGTGTCCGCGAGGTCGATGCTCACCTCGTTCCCGATGCACGAACAGGCCACCAGGCCCTCGATCTCCTCCTCGGCCAGGTACCTGGCCAGGGGCACCGCCTTTCCCCGGACCAGAAACGGACGATCCACCGGAGTCACCGGACCCACCTCCTCCCCCAGCACGCGTTGCGGTGCCGCGGCCGCGGCGCAAGCGCGCCGCAACATGCCGGGCCCAGCCATGCTCCACCCTTTCCTTGCCCCACGCCAACTCAGGGTGCCGTCAGGTGAATTGGGTGTAGTCACCGACCCGGCGCACCGGCGCACGCCCCGGCGCACCCGGCACCCCTCCCCTGACGCCGGGCGCCGGAGGCCGGGCGCCGGACGCCGACCTCCGGGCGCCCGTCAGATGGCCGTCGAGAGCGCCACCTGCCGCCACCGGTCGAGTTCGCGCCGCACCAGGTCCAGCTTCGCCTCGACGCGCTCGACCGCGTCAGCGCCCAGCTGCAGCCGCAGGGGCGGCTCGGCGGCCTCGGTGACGTCGACGACGGCCCTGGCCGCCTTCGCCGGGTCGCCCGGCTGGCGGCCCGCGTACTGGACGAGCGCGGCACGCACCGGTCCCGCGCCCTCGGTGTAGTCGGGAATGGTGGCCGGCTCGGTCCGGAGGCTGCTGTCGTTCAGGAAGTCCGTACGGAAGCCGCCCGGCTCGACGATCGTGACCCGCACGCCGAGGGGTGCCAGTTCGCCGTGCAGCGCCTCGGAGATGCCTTCGAGGGCGAACTTCGACGCACCGTACAGGCCCGCCCCCGGCGCGGTGGCGAAGCCGGCCACGGAGCCGATGTTCAGGACGTGCCCGGATCGCTGGGCGCGCAAGGTGGGCAGGGTCGCCCGCAAGGTGTTGAGCACGCCGAAGACGTTGACGTCGAACAGGGCCCGGGCGGCCTCGTCCGAGGTCTCCTCGATCGCGCCGACGAGACCGAACCCGGCGTTGTTGACCACCACGTCGATCCGGCCGAACCGGGCCAGACCGGCCTCCACGGCGGCCGTCAGCTGCGCCGGTTCGGTCACGTCCGCGTTCACCGCCAGCAGTCCGTCCGGCTCCCCCGGGTACGCCTTGAGCACCGCCGACGCGTCCCTCGCCGTCGCGATCACGCGATGCCCCCGCTCCAGCGCCTCGCGGGTGATCTCCGCGCCGATCCCCCGCGATGCCCCGGTGACAAACCACACACTCATGTTCTCTCCCGTTCCGATGGTCGGACGGCTCGACGCTAGACCCTAGAGTCGGGTCTAGATCAACAGCTGGGTGAGGGAGGGCGCTCATGGACCTGAGCATCGGTGAGGTGGCGCAGCGCAGCGGGCTGAGCGTGCACGCGTTGCGGTTCTACGAGCGGGAGGGCCTGTTCGCCAACCCTGTGCGCCGGCTGTCCAACGGCCGCCGGATCTATCACGAGGAGGATCTGGAGTGGCTGGCGATCTGCACGAAGCTGCGCTCCTCCGGCATGCCGCTGGCGCTGATCCGGCAGTACGTCGAGCTGGTCCGTCAGGGCCCGGGCAACGAGCCCGAGCGGCTCGAACTGCTGCGCCTGCACCAGGATCACGTGGAGGAGCAGATCCGGGAGCTGCGGGGGACCCTGGACGTGATGCGGCTCAAGGTGCGGATCTACGAGGAGCATCTCGCCCGGGGCGAGGCCGACCGGCTCTGGAACCCCTCCCACCCGGACGGCAGGAGCGGCTCGGAGGAGGTGGACCGGCGCTGCCAGGCCCCGGGTGAGGCCGACCCCGCCCCCGATCCCGAACCTGAGGCAACGGCGACGGCGACCCGAGACCGGTGCAGCACCAGCGTCTGAGTACTCCTACTCAGGCGCTGCAACTGACGTACGGGCAACGCACATCGGGGCACACCCGGCGGCCGGGTCCGGGCCCGGACGCGCAGGTGCCCGTCCGCACGTGGCGGACGGGCACCCGAAGCGGTGCGGACGGGCCTCAGCGGCCGGAGCGGCCGTGCAGCACCAGCGCGCGGGTCAGCGCCAGCAGACCGCCCGTGCACAGCGCGGTGCGGAGCATGTTGACCGGCACCCAGGTGTCGGCGAACTTGGCCCGCACGGCGGCGAAGTCGGTGATCTGCCCCGGGTCGCCGGCCGCCGCCAGCTGGTTGTTCAGCGGGATGTTGACGCCCATCGTGACCAGCAGCGCCACCACATAGAGCACCGTCGCGGCCGCCGCCCACAGCGCCACCTGCCGACGGCCCGCCTTGTGCAGCAGCCAGGCCGCCAGGCCCGTCGCCGCGAAGGCGCCGACGAATACCAGGCCGAACAGCCCGTTCTCGATCGACTTGTTGATGTGCTGCATCGCCGTGACGTACGTCCGGTCGTCACCCGCCGCCAGGCCCGGCATCACGGAGACGTCGAAGGCGAAGAACAACCCCGCCATCAGCCCCATCGCGATGGTCGCACCCGTAAGCAGCGGCCCAGTCGCCTTGCTGTGTCCGATGGACTGCACCGAACTTCCCACCCCCACACCTCCGATGGCCGACGGTGTCGAGTATGACAGCGGAACCGCGGTCTGATCCGAACGCATCCCAGAACCTCTTCACTCTCCCGGCCCGCGGGCTGCGGTGCCGACGAACGTGGTGCACACGACACCGCCCACCGTGCGGTGCGCCGCGCAACGGAACCGCGACAACCGGAACCCCGGCCCGCGGGAGGGCACTTGCGCCGCCTTGCGGTGCCGCCGACTTGCGGTACACCCGCCCTGCGGTGCACGGGCCGATTCAGAGCACCGGCGCCAGGCTGCGCCGGTACCTCCGCTCCAGCACCGTCCGCCCGATCAGCCGCACCGGGGCCGGGATGGTCGCCGAGACCGCCCGGACGGCGTCCGGGTCCGCGCCGTCGAACATCCAGGGCTGGAGGTAGGTCATCACCTGGGTGGGCGCGCTCTGGATGATCCGGCGCTCGACCCGCAGGTACTCGTCCACCGGCAGGCCGGCCAGCGCCGGGAACACCACGGGCTCCTCGTGCCCCAGGTGGTCGCGAACCAGGGTCTCGAACGCCTTGGCGGCCTCCGGGAGTTCGGCGCGCAACCCGGAGCCGAGCACCCCCGCCACCCGTCGCATCGTCCGGTCCAGCGCCTCGTGGTCCTCCTCCAGGACCCCGTTGCCGTCGAAGCCGGGCACCCGGCCGCGCAGGTACGGCCAGAGGATCTCGTCCTCGCTGTGGTGGTGCCAGTCGATCACCGCGCGCAGCCGCCCGAACCACTCCGCGAGTTCCGCCGTGGAACCCGACGCGCCACGCGCGGCGACCGCGCTCAGCCGCGCCGCGTCCCGGCGCATCGCCACGTGCATCAGGCCGAAGCCCTTGATGGGGCCGGGCAGTGCGCCGATGCCCCGCTCACTCGACCAGACCGTTGTGCCGTCCGACATGACCAGACCTCCAGAGTCCGTTCAGTTACCCTTCCGACGCCCGTCCGGAGGCGGCCGCTCGGGGCCTGCCGGGACGAGCCCGCTCATACGTTCCGCACGACTCGTGCGTTCCACACGACTCATGCGTTCCACACGCCGGAGGCGGCGGCCTCCCGGGCGTAGTCCGCGAAGTCCCGCGGCTCCCGCCCCAACGCCCGCCGCACCCCGTCACCCAACGACGCGTTACGACCGTCCAGGATCACCGAGAACAACTCCGCGAAATCCGCCGGCAACCCCGCCTCCACCAGCACCCGCCGGTACGACTCCAGCGACACCGCCTCGAACCGCACCTCACGACCCACCGCCCGCGACAACTCCACCGCCACATCCGCGAACGACAGCAACCGCGGCCCCGTCAACTCGTACACCTCCCCCGCATGCCCCGCCTCCGTCAACGCCGCCACCGCCACCTCCGCGATGTCCTCCACATCCACGAACGGCTCCACCGCACCACCCACCGGCAACGCCAACTCCCCCGCCAGCACCGGCTCCAGGAAGAACGACTCACTGAAGTTCTGGTCGAACCACGCACACCGCACCACCGTCCACGCGGCCCCCGACTCCATCACCGCCTTCTCCCCCGCCTCCGCCGCCTCCTCACCACGCCCCGACAACAGCACCAACCGCCCCACACCCCGCGCCGCCGCCAACCGCGAGAACGCCCCCACCGCCTCCACCGCACCAGGAAACGCCAGATCCGGGTAGTACGTCAGATACGCCGCACTCACCCCCTCCAACGCCCCCTCCCACGTCCCCTCGTCATCCCAGTCGAACGGCACCCCACCCGACCGCGAACCCACCCGCACCCCGTACCCACGAGCCACCAGCCGATCCGCCACCCGACGACCCGTCTTACCCGTCCCACCGACCACCAGCACCACACCAGCGTCCGTCGACAGATCCACCACACCAGCCATCACGATCACCCTCATTCGTAGACACGGAGGAATCACAGGAGTCCGACTTCCCGCAGCGCCCTTGCGCCGGATCGGTTCGTCGTCGTGGCACCATTCAAATCCCCCCGGGTCCGGCGAACCATAGCCACCGCACTCAGCTCCATGCGCGAGCGTCTACACCGCTCACCAGCGGTGCTCCGCCCGCCCCCGGCCGCTCTCGTGCCGGCGGCCCGGGGCCGTCCGTCACCCACCACAACACACCCCGAAGGGGCCCGAAAGTTCTTTCCAGCACCTCTCGACCCCTCCTCGACCACGGGCGGAAACCTCCGCGAATTCCGAATGGAAGGGCGAGGCGGGGGGCGCGGTGAGGAATCCGGGCGAGCCGGGGCACAAAAAAGAGCCGGGGCCGACGCGATAACGCGTCGACCCCGGCTCCGGTGGTAGCGGGGACAGGATTTGAACCTGCGACCTCTGGGTTATGAGCCCAGCGAGCTACCGAGCTGCTCCACCCCGCGTCGGTAAGACCAGCTTAGAGGTAAACCCCGTGAATGCGAAATCGCTTTTCCTTGCGGCACCCGCCACGGGCCCCACGAGGACGGCCCCAGGTCGGGAGGCCGGCTCGGGAGGCCGGCCCGGGGCATCGACCCGGGGTGTCGGTGCGCCAGCACGTCATCACTGTGAGTGATGATCCTGCTGGGAGCGTCCACCGTGGGGCGACGCGGCACAACAGGAGCAGGGGCAGCGGGATGAGCACCAGGAGAGTCAACAGGGACGCCGCACGCGTCCTCGGTTCGGCCGCGGCCGCGCTGCTGCTGGCGGTGTCGGTGCTGGTCGCCGTCCCGGGCGGTGCCTGGGCGGCGGGCCTCTTCGCGCCGAAGGCCGGCTACGCCACCGGCGCCGACCCCAACCGGATCGCGGTCGCCGACCTGAACGGCGACGGCCGGCCGGACCTGATCACCACCGACGTCGGGGCCGACGCGGTGTCGGTGCTGCTCGGCAACGGGGACGGGACCTTCCGGCCCCGGCTCTCCTTCGCCACCGAGAGCTACCCCGGCAGCATCACGGTCGCCGACCTCAACGGCGACGGCCGGCCCGACCTCGCGGTCGGCAGCTACATCCCGTCCAAACTCTCCCTCCTGTTCGGCAACGGGGACGGCACCTTCCAGCCCCACCAGGCCCTGAACACCTGGGAATCGGCGAACTTCGTCCACGCCGCCGACTTCAACCGGGACGGCAAGGCCGACCTGGTGATGGGCCTGGACCGGCTGAGCAGCGTCGACGTCTGGCTCGGCAACGGCGACGGCACCTTCCAACCGGGCGTCAGGTACCCCACCGACAACGGGGCCACCGAGGCCGCCGTCGTCGACCTGGACCGCGACGGCCTGCTCGACCTGGCCGTCACCAACCTGTGCGACGAGACGGTCTCCGTCCTCCCCGGCAACGGCGACGGCACCTTCCGCCCCAAGCGCTCCTTCCCCGCCGGGCTGGCGCCGACCGCCGTCGTGGCGACCGACCTCAACGGCGACGGCCGGCCCGACTTGGCCGTCACCAACGGCCTCTTCCCCGACCTCCACCCGTACCTCACCGTCTGGCTCGGCAACGGCGACCTCACCTTCAGCCCCGGGTCGACCTTCCCGCTCCCGTCCCGCGGCCCCAACGGCCTGACGGTGGCCGACTTCGACGCGGACGGGAAGCCCGACCTCGCCGTCAGCGCCTCCGACATCAACGGCGTCTCCGCCGTCTCCGTACTGCTCGGCAACGGCGACGGCACCCTGCGCCCCGCCGACGACTACGACGGCGGCACCGACGCCCGCGACGTGGCCGCCGCCGACCTCGACGGCGACGGCCTGCCGGACCTCGCGGTGCCCAGCGAGGCCGAGAGCACCGCCGAGGTGCTGCTCAACCAGGCCAAGGCGCCGGTCCGGTCGACGCTGGACTCCTCCCCCAACCCGTCCGCGTACGGGGCGCCGGTCACCTTCACCGACACCGTCTGCCCGCTCGCCGGCGCCCTGACCACCCCGCCGACCGGCACGGTCGCCTTCACCGAGGGCAGCAGCACGCTCGGCAGCGCCCCGCTCGGCCCGGTCACCGGCACGGCCTGCGCCCGGGCGCAGCTCACCCTCACCGGCCTGGCCCCCGGCCGGCACACCGTGGCGGCCGCCTACCCGGGTGACGGCCGGTACCTGCCCGGCCGCTCCGCCGACCTCACCCAGACCGTCGACTGCACCACCACCGTCCGCGGCCCGGCGGACACGGTGAACGCGGGGCCCGGAACCTGCGTCCTGGGGGCGACGGTCGGCACGGTGGCGGTCCGGCCCGGCGGCTCCCTCTACCTCGCCGACTCCACCGTCACCGGCGCGCTCACCGCCGAGCGCGCGAGCCGGGTCACCGTCTGCTCCAGCACCGTCGACGGGATCGCCGCGATCGGCCGCACCGGCGGGCCGGTCGTGATCGGCGACCCGGACCACGGCTGCGGCCCCGACCACGTCCGCGGCTCCCTGGTCCTGCGGGCCAACACCGGCGGCACCCAGGTCTCGGCCGCCCGGATCGACGGCTCGCTGATCTGCACCCGCAACACCCCGCCGCCGACCGACGCCGGGCTCCCCGACACCGTCGGCGGCCGGCGCCTCGGACAGTGCGCCACGCTCTGACCCGGCGGAACCGTCGGCGCCCGGGGGGCCGGGTCGGGTGAAACCGGCCCGCCCCCGGGCGGCGGCGTGATGGGATGGGCGCGGCGCTTCGCGTCCGATCCCGTTCCGCGCCCGAACCCGTACCCGAGCCCGTACCCAGGGAGGCCACCGTGTCCCGAACCGCGCAGGAGATCTTCCAGAGCTACGTCCACGCGGGCCCGCTGACCCGCGACGCGGACGCCCTCGCCGAGAACTTCACCGAGGACGGCGTCCTCGAGGTGCCGCTCCTGCCCGCCGGTGCCGCCCTCCCCCGGCGGATCGAGGGCCGCGAGGCGATCCGCGCCACCATGGCCGCCTACTACGAGCAGCAGGGCTCGGACGGCCGCGTCCCGAACGTCCACAAGTCCGGCTTCGTCCTGCACACCACCGCCGACCCGGACGTCTTCATCGCCGAGATCGACACGGTCTTCGACCGGGACGGCGAGGACGGCGACGAGGACGACCTGGTCGTCTCCCTGGTCCAGATCTTCCGCATCCGCGACGGCAGGATCGCCCGCCTCCGCGACTACTTCTCCCCCGCCCTGGTCGACTGACGGCCCGCCGACCGACGCCGGGCCGGGTCCGGGGCGGCTCGGCCGCCCCGGACCACCGGCGGCCGGTCCGTCACCACTCCCTGCCACGCCTGACCAGGACCGCCAGCACCACCACGGTGGGCAGTTTGATCAGCAGGGACACGGCGAGTGCCGTGTACGAAGTGCCGTCGCCCTCCCTCGTCATCACGTCGAACAAGGCACCGAGCAGCACCAGGGTCACGCTCACGGCGCCGGCCCACGCGACCGACCGCGAACGCCACACCAGGAGAAACGCGGTGACGATCAATGCCGCGCACTGGAGCACGTCCGTCGCGTCGATCCACATCCCGGACCAGGTCACGGCCTCCGTTCGCCCCCACGCGTTCGACCCGAGCAGCGCCACCACGACCAACGCAGCAGCCAGCGCCCTGCGCCGGCGCGCCGACTCCGGATCGTCGGCCCCCAGCCACTCGAGCATGCCGCGCAGCGGCCGGTCCTCACGTATTCGACTCCCCATGACCGGCACCATACGCCCCGCTCCTGCGGGCGGGCGCCCTACACCCCCGCCCAGCGGCGCAGGGTGGCGGTGGCCATGGCGGCGTCGGTGGCGGGCAGTTGGGCGATGCGGGTCGAGTGGGTGCCGCCCGGGACCTGGTAGAGGTAGGAGTCCTGGGAGCCGGCGCCCAGCCGGAACGGTTCGGCGACGGCGGGGTCGGCGGCGCCGTTGACGAACATCAGGTGCTCGCCGCGCGTGCGGACCCAGCGGTCCACGTCGCGCATCGCCTGCGGCCGGTGGCGCATCGGGATGTCGCGGGGGACGAAGGTGCGCGGCTCGGTGGCGCCGGGGTAGCGGATCAGGTCGGCCAGGTGGTCCGTCTCGACCGGGAAGTAGCCCAGCTGGGTGCCCAGCTGGTAGAAGTACGGGACGAACTGGTCGGCCACCGCGTCGGCGTAGACCGGCAGTTGGGCGACCTCGGAGAGCCAGCCGTAGAGGGCGTCGTCGGAGGCGTCCGCGGCCGGGACCGCCGGGCAGGCGGCTTGGCCGCGGCCCTGCCAGAACATGAACGGGGCACGAAGGACGGCGATCTCGAAGGCCTTGTCGGCGCTGCCGACGAGCCGGAAGGCGTCGCCCTTGGCGTCCGCCCACGCCTGGTAGCGGGCGACGAGGGTGGTGCGGCGCTCCAGCAGGGCGCGCTGCGCGGCCCGCAGCGCGCTGCGGCACTCGGGGGTGCCGACGGTGCGCAGGAAGTCGAGGTAGGCGGTGTCGTCGCGGTCGTCGACGTTGTTCGGCGCCGAGTAGGCGACCGAGCCGGCCACGTCCTGCGGGTAGAACCGGCGGTGGTAGACGGTGGCCATGCCGCCCTTGCTGCCGCCGGTGGAGATCCACGGCGCCCGGTAGACGGCGCGCAGCGCCTCGATCACGTGGTGGTGGTCGGCGGCGGCCTGCTGGATGTCGAGGTCGTCCCAGTCGGCCGGTTCGGGCCGGGAGGTGCCGAAGAACCGCTGCTCGGTGCTCACCTGGTTGCCGTCGAGCAGTTCGGCCGGCTCCGAGCGGTACTGGCCGGTGGAGACGGTGTAGCCGCTGGTGTACAGCACGGTGGGGCGGTCGGTGCCCCGGTGCAGCAGGGTGAGCCGCTGTTCGAAGCCGCCCCGCTCGGGGTGACGGTGGTCGGCGGGCTGGTGCAGCGTCAGGACGAAGAAGCGGAACCCGGGTGCGGCGGGCTTCTCCTCCACGATCCGCAGGCCCGGCACCGCCTCGATGGCCGCCCGGATGTCGGCCGGTCCGGCCTCGGCCGCCGCGGCGGGCACCGCCACCGTCCCGGCCAGCAGCACCGCCGCGGCCGCCTGGGCCACCAGTCGTCCGATTCGCCCGCGCTTCATGGGTGTCCTCCCCGGTCGTCGTTGATCTCCAGTCAACCGGGGCCGCGACCCGCGCGGATCCCGCCGGGGAGGGGTCCGTCTCCCTCCTGGGAGGGAGACCCCGACCCGGTTCCGGTGGTCAGGCGGCCACCGGGGCGGCCAAGGCGAAACAGCGGCCGTTCCATGAGCCGCCGGCCCCGGCAGCGGACCGCTGCCCGCACGCGCCCTGTCCGGCGGGAAACGCGGGACCCGCAGGAGCGACGGCAACAGGTGAGCATGTGCGCACGGGTACGCCCTACGATGGGCGGATGAGCACCGGCACCGATCTGGCAGATGCGCATCGCTCGCAGCAGCGGGCCGAGGAGCGCCTGGACGTCGCCGCGTCCGTGCTGGCGCTGCTGGCCGACCGGACCCGGCTGGCGCTGCTGGAGCGGCTGGGCCGGGGCGAGGCGGACGTGACCACGCTGACCGAGGCGACCGGCGCCGCCCGGCCGTCCGTCAGCCAGCACTTGGCGAAGCTCCGGCTCGCGGGGCTGGTGGCCACCCGCAAGGAGGGGCGGCGGGTGGTGTACTCGCTGCGCCACGGGCACCTGCGCCGGCTCGTGGACGAGGCACTGAACGTCGCGGACCACCAGATCGGCCACCTGCCGCCGCACGACTGACGATCGCAGGACTGACCGGCGCACGACGGACCGCCGCCGTCAACCGGGGCGGTGCGATCCTCCCGGGAATAGGTGCACGCGTACGCACATGTTGAATATGATGGCCCCACCACGCCGCTGCGAACCGGGACGGGGCCCATGCTGTCCGTACTGCGCGACCGCGCCTACCGCCATCTCTTCACCGCCCAGGTCGTGGCCCTGGTCGGCACCGGCCTGGCCACCGTGGCGCTGTCCCTGCTGGCGTACCGGATCGCCGGCGCCGACGCCTCGGCGGTGCTCGGCACCGCGCTGGCGATCAAGATGGTCGCCTACGTCGCCGTCGCGCCGCTCGCCGGTGCGCTCGCCGGGCGGATACCCCGGCGGGCCCTGATGGTCGCGATGGACCTCACCCGGGCCGGGGTGGCGCTCACCCTGCCGTTCGTCGACCGGGTCTGGCAGGTCTACCTGCTGGTCTTCCTGCTGCAGGCCGCCTCCGCCGCCTTCACCCCGACCTTCCAGGCCACCATCCCGGACGTGCTGCCCGCCGAACGCGACTACACCAACGCCCTGTCGCTGTCCCGGCTCGCCTACGACCTGGAGTCGCTGTTCAGCCCGGCGCTGGCCGCGCTGCTGCTCTCGGTGGTCTCCTACGACTGGCTGTTCGCCGGGACGACGGTCGGCTTCCTCGCCTCCGCCGCGCTGGTCGTCTCCGCCGTCCTGCCCAAACCCGCGCCGGTCCAGCGCGGCGGAGGCTTCCCCGCCAAGGCCGCCTTCGGCACCCGGCTGTTCCGGGCCACGCCCCGGCTGCGCGCCCTGCTCGCCCTCGACCTCGCGGTGGCCGCCGCCGGCGCCATCGTGTTCGTCGACACCGTCAACCTCGTCCGCGACCACTTCCACCGCCCGGCCGGGGCCGTCTCGCTGGCCCTCGGCGCCTACGGGGTGGGCTCGCTGCTCACCGCGCTCCTGCTCCCCCGGCTGCTGGCCCGGGCCGGCGACCGCGCGGTGATGCTGCCCGCCGCCTTCGCCCTGCCGGCCGTGCTGGCCGCCGTCACCGCGATCGCCGCCACCCCCGCCGGGACCGGGACATGGCTCGCGCTGCTCGCCGCCTGGGCGCTGGTCGGCGCGGGCAGCTCCGCCGTGCTCACCCCCGGCGGCCGCCTGATCCGCCGCTCGGCCTCGGACGCCGACCTGCCCGCCGCCTTCGCCGCCCAGTTCTCGCTCTCGCACGCCTGCTGGCTGCTCACCTACCCGCTGGCCGGGTGGCTCGCCGCCTCCGCCGGACTGCCCGTCACCGCCGCCGTCCTCGGCGTCATCGCACTCGCCGCCGCCTCCGGGGCCGTCACCCTGTGGCCCGCCCGCGACCCCGAGGCGCTGGAACACCTGCACACCGACCTGCCCGCCGGCCACCCCCACCTCACCGGTGCGCATCCGACCGCCGGCGGCGGCTGGCAGCACGACCACCGCTACGTCATCGACCAGCACCACCACCGCTGGCCCCACCCGGCCGGCGCCGGTGCCCGCACCCGCGCCCGCGTCACCAGCGGCTGACCCACTCCGGCCGACCGCGCGCGTCGGCGGCGAAAAGCGGTGGCCACGGAAGCGTCGCCCGGTGTAGACAATGTGACATGCTACAAGGCAGCCACATCACCCTCCGGGCCCGCCACGAGGACGACGTCCCCGTGCTCCAGGCCGAGTTGTACGACGACGTCGCGACCCGCTCGCGGGCCGACTCCCGGCCCTGGCGGCCCCTCCCGCCCGGATCCGCGCAGTCGCCGTACGCGGTCACCGGGCCGTCCGAGGAGGCCGCCTGCTTCTCCGTGGTCGAGACGGCCTCCGGAGAACTGGCCGGGGAGGCCCTGCTGTGGGGCATCGACACCCACAACCGCAGCGCCCACCTGGGCCTCGCCCTGCGGCCGGGCCACCGGCGGCGCGGGCTCGCGGTGGACGTCGTACGGGTGCTCTGCCGGTACGGATTCGTGGTGCTCGGCCTGCGCCGGCTCCAGCTGGAGACGCTCACGGACAACGAGCCGATGATCAGGGCCGCCATCCGGGCCGGCTTCACGGTCGAGGGGCGGCTGCGCCGATCGGCCTGGGCCTGCGGGGAGTTCCTGGACCAGGCGGTGCTCGGACTGCTCGCCGAGGAATGGCAGGAATGGCAGGAATGAACCGGCCGATGCGGCACGGGTACACCAACGACACCACGGGTGACGGCCGGGTCGTGGTGAAGCGCTACCGGGGGCCGGACGCCGAGGCGCGGGCGGCCCGCGAGCGGCGGGTGCTGACCGGGCTGCGCGGACGGCTGCCGGTGCCACCGGTGCTCGCCGTGGAGCCCGGCGCGATCACGCTCGGCCACCTGCCGGGCGCGCCCGGGCAGGACCTGCTGGACGCCGGGCACGGGCCGCAGGTCCTCGCCGCCTGCGGGCGGGTGCTGCGCCTCCTCCACGCCGTCGACGCCGCCGTGGTCGAGGACGGCCCGGCCGTCGCCGGATCCGTCCTCGTCCACGGGGACTTCGGGCCCCACAACCTCCTGCTGGACCCGGTCGGCTTCACCGTCACCGGCCTGATCGACTGGGAGTTCGCGCACCGCGGCGAGCCGGTCGAGGACCTCGCCTGGTGCGAGTGGACCGTCCGCACGCACCACCCGGACCAGGCCGGCGCCCTCGGCGAACTCTTCGGCGCCTACGGTCGCCCGGCGCCGCCGTGGCCGCGGCGCCGGGCCGCCATGCTCACGGCCTGCGCGCGGCTGGAGGAGTTCTGCCGCCGGTGGGACCCGGACGGGCCAGGCGTCCGGCAGTGGCGGGACCGCGGTCGCGCCACCGCCGGTTGGGCGGAGGATCCGCTCCGGCCCGGCTGACCCTGCCCGGCTGACCGGGCCCCGGTCACGACCCCCGGTCAGGCGAGCGGGCGGCAGAGCAGGGCGTCCGGGACGCCGTAGTGCAGCCACTTCCAGGTGTAGGCGACCCCGGCAAGGTACTCGGTGTCGGCGCACTGGCCCTTGTAGTGGCCCGGCGCCCAGTCGCTCGCGGCCGAGCCGCCGGCCGCGGGCCGGTTGTCGCCGTGGTCGAACCAGACGCCGCGGCCGTTCAGCGGCAGCGGCCCGGCCGCGGGCGCGCAGAGCAGGGCCGCCATGGCGTCGCCGTGCACGCTGTAGCCGACGGCGAAGGTGCGGTCGGGGCACTGCAGCTTGTTGTAGCCGGACGCCCAGTCGCCGGTGACGTACCGTTCGTCGGTGACGGTGATCCAGTCGCCGCTGCCCGTCGCGGGGCCCCCGGCGTCGGTGCACAGGCCCCGGCTGTCGCCGCGGCCGAGGCCGGTGAGGCGCTGGCCGTCCGGGCAGTCGCCCTTGCGGTTGCCGCTGCTCCAGTCCGGGAGCGCCAGCATCCGGCGGGAGACGTTCTGGTCGCCGTGGTCGAGGTCGAGCAGGTTCCAGTGGTTCACCCGGGCGACCGGGCCGGTCAGTGACGGGGCGTCGACCAGTCTGGTCCAGTCGGCGGCCCGCCAGTCGCCCGGGTCGGTCAGGCCGAGCCGCCGGCCGGCGGGGTCGTAGGAGAGCAGCGCCCAGGTGTCCTGGGGTCGTCCGGCGGCGTCGGCCCAGCCGACCAGCGGCCAGATGGCGAAGTCGGTGTCCCGGGCGGCGAGCAGGTCGGTGAAGGTGTGCAGCCAGGCCTGTTCCTTGGCGTCGGTGGAGCCGCGTCCGCCCGCGCCGAACTCGCTGATCCACACCGGGGCGGTGAAGTGCTGCCCGGCCTGGGTGACGAACAGGGCCTCGTCGTCCACGACCTGGGCGAGCTGCTCGGGGGTGAAGTCCTGGTAGCGGGGGTCGTTCGTCGCTCCCGGGCCGCTGCCCGCACCGGTGTTGGCGGGCCCGGTGTAGGCGTAGAAGTGCGCGGCGTACACCAGTTTGCCGGAGTCGACGAGGGTGTGGGAGAGGGTGCGGACCGGGGTGAGCATCGGGCGGCCGTGGCTGAAGACCGCCGCGGGGATGCCGTACCAGTTGATGCCCTCCATGACGACGAGCATGTCCGGGTCGGCCTGCAGGATCCGGTTCCCCGCCTCCTCGAAGGCGGTGTACTCGTCGTGGGCGTCGCCCAGGCCCCAGTTGGGGTCGTCCCAGGTGTCCCGGCGGACCTCGTTGCGCAGGTCGGCGCCGACCACCCGCTTGTTCGCCCGGTAGCGGTTCACCATGAACACCCAGTCGTCCGACCACTGCGCGGTGGACTGGCCGCTGTTCCAGCGCTCGTTGCCGTCCAGGCCGCAGCAGAAGCGGTAGCTCGTGGTGTGGTTGTTGAGGATGACCGCGAAGCCCTCGGCGGTGAGCGCGCCCACCACGGCGTCGTACACCTGCAGCGGGGTGCGGCCGCGCAGTTGCGGGTTGGCGGCGACGGCCGAGTCCGGCACGGGCGTGGTGTCGTGGACCATCGCGTTGGCGAAGGGCAGCCGGATGCTGTTGAGGCCGAGCCCGTGGAAGTCGGCCAGCAGCCGTGCCATCGGCACCCGGTCCAGGCCGAGCGGGATGTTGTGCGAGACCTGCCCGGCCTGGTTGTTCGCGGGGTCGTCGGCGGATCCGCTGCCCTCCCAGGTGCCTTGGGCCCCGGCCCAGTTGGCGGCCTTGAGCTTGAAGCGGTTGCCGTCCGCGTCGACGATGTAGCGCCCGCGGGTGCTGAGCGGGCCGGTCCAGGAGGTGGTCTGCGCGGCGGTGGCCGCTGCCGGAGCGGCGACGACGGCGCCCGCCGTCATCCCGGCGATCACGGGCAGGCAGGCGGCCAGGGCGAGCAGGCGCGTTCCGAGTCTTCTCATGGTCATCCCGGTGGAGGTGAGGGTGGCGGGGATTTGACGGGGACCGACCATAGCCCCAGATGTGACTGGCGGGTAGCCCGCGGTCGACGCGGGCTACCCGCCTGTGCACCTGCTACCGGAGGACGCCGTGCACGGCCTCGGGGTCGGTCGGCGCGAGGCCGGTCCCGGTGCTCACCGAGGGTGCGGCCTTGGCTGCGGCTGGCGGCGGGGTCACGAACACCGGGTCCGGATCGGCCTCGGGCGCACAGGTCTTGGCGATCCGTCCCTTGCCCTGGGGCAGGCTGCCGTCGCGCAGGTACGCGGTGAAGGTGTCGTCCAGGCAGGCGTTGCCGTGGAAGAGGATCTCGTGGAAGCTGCCGCCGTTCTGGACGACCAGCTTGGAGCCGGGCAGCGCGTCGTGCATGGCGAGCCCGCCCTCGTACGGGGTGGCGGCGTCCTCGGTGGCCTGGAACAGCAGGACCGGGGGCAGGCCCTTGCCCGTGATCTTCAGCCGGCCGGCCGGGTTGCCCTGGTAGGGCCAGAACATGCAGGCCGCGTTGTACCACATGTTGTTATAGGTGTAGAAGGGCGCGACGGCGTCGACCTTGGCCTGGTCCTTCTTCCAGACCTCCCAGTCCCGCGGCCAGGCGTTCTCGGTGCACTGCGCCGCGTTGTAGGCCGGGAAGGCGCCGTCGTCGGCGCCCGGGGCGGCGTAGCGGTTGTACGCGATGTTCAGCGGCCGGGTGTCGTGCTGGGTGAGGTAGGCGGAGAGCACGGTGGCCATCCGGGGCCAGCGCAGGAAGTTGTAGCCGCCGCCGTAGAAGGTGTCCTCGAACTCGGCCGGGCCGATCCTGCCCGGCGCGGGGGCGGCGTCCACCGGGTCCTTGCGCAGGGCGTCCTCGACCTGGCGGTAGGCCTGCTGGACGGCGGCGGCGTCGGTGCCCAGGTGGTAGACGGAGTCGGCCTTGGCCGCCCAGGCCGCGAAGGCCTCGAAGCGGCGCTGGTGCTCCTTGTCCTGCAGGATGTTGTGGTCGTACCAGCTGATGGTCGGTCCGACGATGCTGTCCAGCACCATCCGGCGCACGTGCGAGGGGAACAGCTGGCCGTAGGTGGAGCCCAGCGAGGTGCCCCAGGAGCCGCCGTAGAAATTGATCTTCGGGGCGCCGAGCGCCCGCCGGATGCTGTCCATGTCGCGCGCGTTGTCGACGGTGGTCATGTGCGGCAGCAGCCAGGACCAGTCGGCCGCGCAGTCGGCGGCGTAGCCGGCCGCCTTCTTCAGCCAGGCCTTGGACGTGCCCTGGCTCACCTGGTAGTCCGGGCGCTCGCCGTCGAAGTAGTGGGCGTCGCAGACCACGTGGGGGTCGCTGCCGTTGGTGCCGCGCGGGTCGAAGCCGATCCAGTCGTAGGTCGAGGCGACATCCGCCGGGAGCTTGGTGGAGATGTACGCGGGCATCCAGAGCCCGGAGTCGCCGGGGCCGCCGGGGTTGAGCAGGATCGGGCCCTGCTGCTTGTCCTTGGGCGCGGTGGCGGGCAGCCGGTTCAGCTTGATGCGGATCTTCCGCCCGTGCGGGTCGGCGTAGTCCACCGGCACGTCGAGCATCGCGCACTGCAGCGCGGGGGTGGCGGCGTCTTCGCAGGAGCTCCAGGTGAGCTTTCCCTGACCGCTGTCGGCGAGGTCGGCGCCGTCCGGTCCGGCGGCGGAGGCGGAGGTTCCGCCGAGGGCGGCGACGGCCGTGACGGCCGCCAGCAGGGCGATGGCTTTTCTCATGGGGAGCATGATGTGACATGTGCAATAGTACATCTAGTGGGCTGACCGGAATTTACCAAGCTTTGACCACTTCAGCCTGACTGATCATCAGAGTTACACCCCTCCAGGGAGGTTGTCCGTGCGAGTACTCACCAACCGTGGCTAGCATCGGGAAAGCATTCCGTTCGAGCGCTAATCGCCTGGGAGGGGCGGCGCCGGACGGACCCGACAGGAGAGTCCATGCACGTGTCGCACAAACACGTCCACCCCGTCAGCTCCCGCCCCACAGCGGCCGATGTCGCCCTGCCACCCGCGCTCCCGTACCCCGACGGCTGGTCCGCCCTCGCCTTCTCCGCCGAGCTCCCGCCCGGCACCGTCCTCACCCGCCAGCTCGCCGGCGAGGACGTCGTGCTGTACCGGCTGCGGAACGGCCGCCTGCGCGCGATCCGCCCGTACTGCCCGCACCTGGGCGCCCACCTCGGCCTGGCCGCCGTCGAGGGCGACCAGCTCGTCTGCCCCTTCCACCGGTTCGCCTTCGACGCCGACGGCCACTGCGTGCGCACCGGTTACGACAGCCCGCCGCCCAAGGCCGCCCTGGCGCAGCTGCCGGTGCGCGAGGTCAACGAGGCCGTCCTGGTCTGGCGCCACCACGACGGGCGGGAGCCGGACTGGGAGGTCCCGTCCTGGCACGTGCTCGGCGACGGGCGGCAGCCGCTGCGGTACGCCTCCTTCGAGATGCCCGGCTACGCCCAGGACGTCATGGAGAACTCCTTCGACCTGGGCCACTTCGTCACCCTGCACGGCTGGCCGCAGGGCGAGTTGGCGGCCCCGGTGGAGTTCGACGGCACCCGCTTCCGCATCTCCATGCGGGTGCGGGAGACCTTCCCGCTGCTCGGGATGCGCCAGGTCGACGTGGAGGTGAACGGCTACGGCCTGACCGCCCTGCACACCGATGTGCGCACGCCCTCGCTCGGCCTGGAGATCTGCTCGCTGGTGATGGCCACCCAGGTCGCCCCCGGCCGGATGCAGCTCCGGCAGGCGAGCCGCTTCGTCATGCGGGAGCCGGCCGGCCTGCCCCCGGCCGTCGCCCGGGCGGTCAGCCGCGCGGGGACGGCGCTGCTCGCGGGCCCGATGTTCAAGCGCAACATCGAGTTCACCGCCGCCGACTTCCCGATCTGGTCCACCAAGAAGTACGTGTCGCCGCCCCGGCTCGCCGCCGGCGACGGGCCGATCGGCGCGATGCGGCACTGGGCCCGGCAGTTCTACCCGCAGGACCAGCGGGCACACCTCGCGGAGCCGGCCGCCTCCCCGGCCGCCGCGGCCGCGGGCAGTACTCCCGACGGCGCTCCGGAGGGCGCGCCCGACGGTCTTCCGCACGGCGCGCCCGACGGCCTTTCCAGCGGCGTCGCCCGCGGCTGAGCGAGCCCCCTTCGGCCGCGTCCGCACCGGATCCCGCACCCGGCGCCCGCCTCGGCGTCCGCGACCGGAACCGCCCCTTCGGACGGTACCGTCTGGCGTGGAGTACGGGGGCGGACGCGGCGAGGGGAGATTCGGCGTGGAGGCGCTGGGGGACGGGGACCCGCGGCAGGTGGGCGAGTACCGCCTGCTGCGGAGACTCGGTGCGGGCGGCATGGGCCGGGTCTACCTGGGCCGCACGGCGGGCGGGCGCACGGTGGCCGTCAAGCTGGTGCACGACCAGTACGCGGCGGACCCGGAGTTCCGGGTGCGGTTCCGCAACGAGGTGGCCGCCGCCCGGCGGGTCGGCGGACGGTGGACGGCCCCCGTGCTGGACGCGGACACCGAGGGAGCCCAGCCCTGGGTGGCCACCGGGTACGTGGCCGGCCCCTCGCTGAGCACCGCCGTACGGGGCTTCGGGCCGCTGCCCGAGCCGGCCGTCCGCTCGCTCGGAGCGGGGCTCGCCGAGGCCCTGCGAGCCGTGCACGAACGGGGGTTGGTGCACCGGGACGTCAAGCCGTCCAATGTGCTGCTGGCCCTCGACGGCCCGCGGCTGATCGACTTCGGGATCACCCGGGCGCTGGACGCGGCGACCGCGCTCACCCGCTCCGGCCTCGTGGTCGGCTCCCCCGGCTACCTCTCCCCCGAGCAGGCCGAGGGCCGGGGCGTCGGGCCCGCGAGCGACGTCTTCTCGCTGGGCGCCGTCCTGGCCTACGCGGCCACCGGGACCGCGCCGTTCGGCTCGGGGGTCAGCGCGGCGGTGCTGCTCTACCGGGTGCTCCACGAGGAGCCCGAACTCGACATCGCCGACCCGGAGTTGCACGCCGTCGTGGCGGAGTGCCTGGCCAAGGACCCGGACCGCCGCCCCACCCCCGAGCAGCTCCGCGAGCGGCTGACGGCGCACGACCGGGCGGCGGGCGAGCGGCTGGAGCGGCGGGACTGGCTGCCGCCGGCGATCGCCGGCGCGCTGGCCGTCCTGGCGGTCGAGCTGCTGGACCTGGACGGCGAGACCCCGGCGCCGCGACCTGCGCAACCACCCGCTCCCAGTGGTCAGTTCGGCCCGCCGACGGAATGGGCCGCCCCGCCGCTGCCGCTCTCCCCGGCCACCGCCGGGCCGTCGCGGCAGTACCCGCCGTACCCGCCCTACCCACAGCCCGGCACGGGCCCCGCGGCCCCGGGCCCGTTCACGGCCCCCCGGGCCGCGCACCCGGCGCCGCCCGGCCGGCGCGCCGGTCTCGGCACCCTGGTCCTCGCCGCCGTGCTGGCGGTCGCGGTGGCGGGCACGGCGGTCTTCCTCGCCACCCGCGACGACGGTGCGGGCGCCGCGAAGCCGAGCCCCCCGACGACGGCGCCGGGCACCACCGCGGCCACCGGCACGGCCGCCCCCGAGGGCGCGATCCCGGCCGACTTCCTCGGCACCTGGCAGGGCACCCTGGGCAGCCAGCAGACCTTCCTCAAGCCCGACTTCACGATCGTCCTGAGCCAGGGCCGGCCGAACGACCCGGTCGCCCAGATCCACAACAACGAGGGCCTGGGCACCCGTTACTGCGACGCCGTCGCCAACCTGGTCCTGGCGAGCGCCGACCGGGTGGTCCTGCGCACCGCACCGATGAACTCGCTCAGCGGCTGCGCCCCCGACCCGCACGACCAGGTCTACACCCGCAATCCGGACGGCAGTCTGCACCTGCTGGTCGGCGGCTTCTCGGGGGATCTGCGGAGGAAGTAGCCCCTCGTCACCCGTTCACGGCGGGGCGGCACCCACGCACGGGTGCCGCCCCGCCGCCGTGTTCCGCCCGGAAGCCGGCACCAGGGCGCCCGGAACCGCGCTCGACGGGTGCTAGAGGAATCCGGCCGCACCCTCGCGCCGCAACTATGGTGCGTCGCATCCCCCCACCATTCCTTCAAGTCGAACACACATCCGGCACCGCTCCACTCGCCGCCCCGCTCCCCACCCTGCCGGCCATCCCGATCGCAACCCACCGTCCCGCGTACGAAAGGAGAACCGCCATGCAGCTCAAGGTCCTCGGCCCCCTCACCGCCGGCCTCAACGGCATCTCCGTCGTCCCCTCCGCCGCCAAGCAGCGCCAGATCCTCGCCCTCCTCGCGCTCTACCCCAACCGGATCCTGCCCACGGCCACCCTGATCGAGGAGATCTGGGGCGACGACCCCCCGAGACAGGCGCTCACCACGATGCAGACGTACATCCTGCAGCTGCGACGCCGGATCACCCAGGCCCTCGGGCCGACCCCGCACATCACC
The DNA here is from genome assembly GCF_054601375.1 of Kitasatospora sp. Ki12. Taxonomy (NCBI): domain Bacteria; kingdom Bacillati; phylum Actinomycetota; class Actinomycetes; order Kitasatosporales; family Streptomycetaceae; genus Kitasatospora; species Kitasatospora sp. Ki12. Next base: position 24,385 of record NZ_BAAIHT010000002.1, read on the forward strand.
GCCAAGGACATCCTCACCACGCGCCACGGCGGCTACCAGCTCACCGCGCACCCGGACGACCTGGACGTCCACACCTACAACCTGCTGATCACCCAGGGCCAGCACGCCTTCAACCACGGCCACGACCACCAGGCCGCGACCCACTTCCGCCAGGCCCTCGCGCTCTGGCACGGCCCCGCCCTCGTCGACGTGCGGCCCGGACCGATCCTCACCATCGAGATCATGCGGCTGGAGGAGAGCCGGCTGATCACCCTGGAACGGCGGATCGACAGCGACCTGCGGCTCGGCCGGCACAACGAGCTGATCCCCGAGCTCACCCACCTGACCCACCAGCACCCGCACCACGAGGGCCTGCACGCCCAGGCCATGGTCGCGCTCTACCGGGCCGGCCGGCAGACCAGCGCCCTCACCACCTACCACCACCTGCGGCACCGGCTGACCACCGAACTCGGCATCCAGCCCTCCCCGCACCTGCAACACCTGCAACACGCCATCCTCACCCTCGACCCCACCCTCAACACGCCCACCACCGCCCACCCGACCACCTACAACCTGTACTCGGCCTGAGCACCGTCCGCACGGCCGTCCCCGCCGACCTCTCCCAGCCCTCACCAACAGGACGCGTCATGACCACCGCACCCGAGAAACCCCTCGCCCTGATCACCGGCGGCACCCGCGGCATCGGTCTCGCCATCGCCCGCGAACTCGGCAGCCGCGGCCACCGTGTCTTCATCTGCGCCCGCACCGCCCCGGACATCGACCAGGCGCTGACCGACCTGCGCGACGAGGGCCACCAGGCCGACGGCGCCACCTGCGACGTCCGCGACCCCGTCCAGGTCGCCGGACTGATCCGGCACGCCGTCGCCGAGCACGGGCCGATCACCGTACTGGTCAACAACGCCGGCCGCACCGGCGGCGGACCGACCGCGACCACCACCGACGACCTGTGGTACGACGTCATCGACACCAATCTGAACGCCGTCTTCCTGGTCACCCGGGAGACCCTGCGACACGGCCACATCACCAGCACCACGCACCCCCGCATCATCAACATCGCCTCCACGGCCGGGAAACAGGCCGTCACCCTGGGCGCGCCGTACACCGCGAGCAAGCACGCCGTGATCGGCTTCACCCGGGCGCTGGCCAAGGAACTGGCCCCCACCGGCACCACCGTCAACGCCATCTGCCCCGGCTACGTCCAGACCCCGCACACCACCCGCATCCACCACGAGTACGCGACCGCCTACAACACCACGCCCGAGACCATCCACCAGCACTTCCAGACGCACATCCCGCTCGGCCGCTACACCACCCCGGAGGAGGTCGCCTCGCTGGCCGGCTACCTCACCTCCCCGACCGCCGCCAGCATCACCGCCCAGGCGCTCAACGTCTGCGGCGGACTCGCCACCCAGTAACCCGGCGCGAACCTGGCCGGCCCACGGGAAGGACTCGGGCTCCGGTGCCCGCTGATCAGTGATGACGAACCGTCAGTTCTCCAGCGCACCCGTCACCTTGCTGGTGTCCGGCGCTCCAGCGCCCGAGCCCTGCCTGCCCGCCGCCCGCCCGCCGAGACGGCTCGACCCGGGCGCGGTGAGCGCCGCACTGGCCCGGACCGCTGCCAGGCGGCGGCCCGGGCAGCGGTCCGGACGGCGCCGCCCCCGCCCCGGATCGCCCACCGACCCGGCCCGGTACGGGAGTTCCTGCTGGTCGAACTGCATCGGAGCCACCAGCCGGACGTACTGCGCGCCGCCCTGCGGGCCGTCCAACCCGAGGCTGACGGGGAACTCCTCTGGCAGCGGACGGCGGACGGCCCGGCCGGCCTCGACCGGCTGCTCACCGAACTCGGCCGCGGCCTGGCCGCCGGCCCCCGGCTGCGGGCGCTGCTGATCCGGGACGGACAGGACGGCCGCACGGCACCCCGGGTGTTCCTCGGGCTGCGGCCCGCCCCGCCCGGGCTCACCGCCCACCTGCTGGACGCCCTTCGGGAGGCGCTCGCGCACCCGCCCGAGCCCGTCACCGTCCCGACCAGCGCCCTGCAACGGGAGATGCTCCGCCAGGTGCTCGACCCGCCGGACCACGACGGCCGGCACATCGAGCAGCTGTCCTGGAACTGGCACGGCCCCCTGGACACCGAACGGTTCACCGCCGCCTGGCAGTCCGTCATCGACCACGAGACCGTGCTGCGCGCGGCCTTCGACTGGGCGGAGGACGGCACCGGCGACCCCTGGATGGTGCTGCACGAACACGCCGTCCCCGAGGTCACCCGGCACCCCCACGGCGCCGCCGACTGGGAGGAACTGCTCGCCGCCGACCGCAGCCGCGGCTTCGACCTGCGCCGCCCCGCCCTGCTGCGCGCCACCCTGCTCGACGCCCCGCCGGACGCCGACGAGGGGCCCGCCACCCGGGTGCTGCTCAGCTACCACCACGCCATGCTCGACGGCTGGAGCGTCCGCCTCCTGCTGCAGTCCTTCTACCGCGCCTACCTGACCGACGGCGTCCTGCCCGGCGGCGAACGCCGGCCCGACGTCCGCGACCACGCGCGCTGGCTCCAGGCCCAGGGCACCGACGCGGCAGAGCAGTTCTGGTCCACCCGGCCCGCCGCCACCACCGTCCTGCCACTCGTACCCGACCCGCGCCGGACCGACCCGAACCGTACCTCCGACCCCAACCGACCAGGCAGCGGCCGGGCCCGGCGCCGGCTCTCCCCGTACGAGGCGGTACGGCTGCGCGGCTGGGCCGCCGCCTGGGGAGCCGGCGAGAGCAGCGCCCTGCAGGCCGCCTGGGCCCTGCTGCTCTACCGCGCCGCGCAGTCCGGCCCGCCCCGCCGCCCGGCCCGAGCGGTCCGGGTCGGCTTCGCGGTGACCGTCTCCGGCCGGGGCATCCCGCTCGACGGCGTCGAACGGCTGCCCGGCGCCCTGCGCAACCCGCTGCCGATCACCGTCCGGGTCCACCCGGCCACCACCGTGCCCCAGCTGCTCGCGGCCCTGCGCGACGGGGTGCTCGACCTCGCCGGCTACGAGTGGGTCTCCCCCGGGCAGGCGCACCGCTGGACGCCCGGCGCGCGCGGACAGCGGCCGAACAGCCTGGTCGTCCTGGAACACCAGCCGACCGCCGCGCACCACCTGCGGCTCGAGACCGACCTGGCCGCCCACGGCATCCACGTCGAGAGCCCGGTGCCGTCCGGCACCTTCACCTCCTACCCGATCACCCTCGCCGCCCACTACGACGCCACCGGCGGACTGGTCCTCACCACCACCCACGACCGCGCCCTGCTCGCCGACCAGGACGCCGTCGAACTCCTCAGCCAGAGCGCCCACCTGCTGCGCACCTTCCCCGACCTGCCGAGCGGGCTCAGCACCACCGAGGTGCTGCGCTCCGCGCTCGCCGGGCAGCCGGCACCCCGGCTGGGCGAGCCCGGGACCGGTCTCACCGACGGCCCGGGCACCGCGGCCGCCGAAGCCACCGAGGCCGCCCGCACCCCGGCTGTGCGGCTGGAGGTGCTGCACCCCGCCACCCGTCCGGGCGCGGGCTGGGTCCTGCTGCTCCCCCCGCCCGGCGCGCCGCACACCCGCCACCCCGACGGCACCCGCGGCTGGCCCGGCCCGCAGGCCCTCGGCGTGCTGCGCCCCGTCGGGGACGACCCGCCGCCCGCCGCGTACCGCCCGGTGCTCGGCCCGCTGCTGGACGCCCGTACGCCGGTAGCGCTGGTCGCCCCGCCGGGCCTCGGCCTGACCGCGTACGAGATCGCCCGGCTCGGGGCGCCGGCCCGGCCGCCGCTGGTGGTGCTGCTCGGCGAGGAGGACGGCCTGGCGGCGGTGGCGGAGCTGCTGGCGGGCCGCGGGTAGGGGCGGCGCCGGGGCGGGTCGGCGGCTCGGCGTTACGGTGGGCGGCATGGCCCGTTTCGTACTGACCCGCCGTTCGCCGCTCCCGCCGTCCGTCTGCTGGGAGCGGCTGACCGCCTGGCCCCGGCACGGCGAGCGGGTGCCGTTCACCCGGGTCACGGTCGCCCGGGGCACCGGCCGGGAGGTGGGCGACCTCGTCCTGGCCCGGACGTCGCTCGGGCCGCTGCGCTTCGACGACCCGATGGAGATCGTCGAGCTGACCGCTCCCGCACCCGGGCGCGACGGCCTCTGCCGACTGGCCAAGCGCGGCCGGCCGGTGCGCGGCGGCGCGGTCCTGCGGGTCCGGGCCGTGGACGGCGGCAGCGAGGCCCGCTGGGCCGAGGAACTTCGGATCACCGGGCTGCCCCGGCCCGCCGATCCACTGATCGCGGCGGCCGGCCGCCTCGTCTTCGGCCGGGTCCTGGACCGGCTGCTGGAGCCGTAGCGCCGGCTGCGCCCAGCCGCGGCCCGACACCTCATGCCTCGCCGGACGGGTGAACCCCGGCAGCGCCCGTCCCACGCCTGACCGGCCCGGGGTGCGGAGCGGCCCGGAGCGACGCACCGTCGGAGACATGGCCTCGATCATCGTGCTGTTCGAGCTGGCGCCCGAGACGCTCCTCGGCCCCGAGGGCGTCGGGCCCGGAGTACTGGCCGTCCACGCCGCCGGTGCCGACCCCGACGTCCCCGAGGACCCCCAGCCGACCACCCTGTGCCGGCGCGACACCCGATCCATGGAGCACAGCCACTACGCCCCCGCCCGGCCCGGCGACCCCTGGTACCCGCCCGAACTGGCGGACCGCCGCTGCCGGGAGTGCGAACGGGCCCTGGCCGCCTCCTGACGACCCCGCCGTCCGGGCCCGGGCAGAGCGAGGGACGGCCCGCGCGGCTCAAACCTTCTCGGCGCGGATCGAGTAGGTGAGGGGGACGCGCGGAGCGTTCCCGGGCTGCCGGTAGACGTCGCCGTCGTGGCGCTCGAGCGACCGGCGCTGGAGGTAGAAGGTGTGGCCGACCGGCGCACTGCACGGCCGGACCCGGCACGCGTACAGGGACCGCGCCGACCGCGACCGCTCAGCGGCCGCGCCGCCGGTCGGCGGGGCTCCGGTGCCGGTTCAGGTACTGCTGGCGGACGTACCCGCGAAGGTCCGCGTCCTCGGCGGTGACGCCGTCGTGCTCGGTCAGCCGCCGGGCCGCGAACCGCGCCTCCGCCACCTGCGCCGCGTCCGCGTCCCCGACGCCCAGCGCCGCCCGGTCGCGCAGTGCGGCGAGGCGCAGCAGGTGCTCGCGGCGGCGCCGGAGCGGTTCGTTGCTCCGGGACCGGTACGCGTCGAGGTCGCGGCGCTCCGCCGCCTCGGCGGGCGCGTGCGCGTACGCCTCCTCGGGGGTGGGCACCGGCCCGACCGGCACGGACCGTACGGGCGGGGGCGGGAGCGGCGGCAGCCCGTGGGCGGAGAGCACGGCGTTCGCGAACTCCGGACGGTCGACGGGCAGGCCGTGCCGGCCGAAGAGGGCGAACAGCTCGGCGAGGGCGCGCGGTTCGACGCCGCGCGGCCGGTCGTCCTCGGTGACGGTGAGCTCGCCGAGGAGCGGGCCCTGGAAGCGGCCGGGCGGGTCGGCCAGGCGCAGCCGGAGGCGGACCCGGTGGGCGCCGCCGTCCTGCTCCTCCCCGAAGTCCATGGCCAGGCCGCGGATCTGCTCCCAGGTGTAGTGCGTGGGGACGAGCAGGCGCACCAGGGTGAGGCCGGCTTCCTCCTCGCGCAGCCGGAAGGTCCGCGGCCCGGCGGCGCCGGTGACGGCGGCGACCGCGGCGGCGGTCAGCAGGGTCGTCCCGACGCCCGTGGCGCCGGTCTCGCTCAGCACGATCACGGTGATCAGGCCGAGTACGCAGCCGATCCCGGCGGCGTCCGCCCACCGCCGCATGAACGCCAGTCGCAGCGTCGTCATCCCGCCTCCTCCCCCGCGCGTGCTCCCACCTTCGCGGTGGGTGTACGCCCCGGACAAGCGCGCCCGCGCGGCTGTGACGGCCCCGTGACGATCCCGCCGCCGCCCTACCTCCCCCGCAGGCGCCGGACGAGGTCGCGTGCGGCGGCCGGCCAGCGCGGGTACTCGAAGGTGAAGCCGGCGTCGACCAGGCGGGTGGGGACGACCCGGCGGCTCTTGAGCAGCAGTTCGGACTCGGAGCGCAGGGCGAACGCGCCGAGTTCGGCCATCCAGCGGGTGGCGGGCAGGGCCAGCGGCATGCCCCAGGCGGCGCGCAGGTCGCGCATGAACTCGCGCTGGGGCAGCGGGTTCGGGGCGGCGAGGTTGACCGGCCCGCTCAGGTCCTCGTGGGCGATCAGGAAGTCGACGGCGCGGGCGAAGTCGCGCTCGTGGATCCAGGAGACGTACTGGGCGCCGCCCGCGATCGGGCCGCCGGCGCCGAGCCGGGCCAGCCAGGAGAGCGAGTCGAGGGCGCCGCCGCGCTCGGGGCCGAGGACGACGGCGGTGCGCAGTGCGGCCTTGCGGGTGCGCGGGGTGTCGGCCTCGGCCTGGGCCTCTTCCCAGGCGCGGGCGACGTCGATGCTGTACTGCCAGGAGGCCGGGGCGCCGGGTTCGCCGCCGCCGATCAGGCCGTCGTGCTCGCCGTTGGGGGCGTCGTGGCGGTGGGCGTAGACCGTGGCGGTGCTCATCTGCAGCCAGACGGCGGGCGGGCGCCGCGCTGCCGCGACGGCCTGGCCGACGGCGCGGGTGGAGAGGACCCTGGAGTCCATCATGGCGCGCCGGTTCTCGTCCGTGTAGCGGCAGTTGACGCTGCGGCCGGCGAGGTTGACCACGACGTCGCTGCCGTCGATCTGCTCCGTCCAGGCGCCGGGCGTCCGCCCGTCCCAGCCGACCTGCCGGGGCCCGACGGGCCTGCGGCTCAGGGTGACCACGTGGTGTCCGGCGGCGGTCAGGCTGCGGTCGAGCAGCGTGCCGAGGGCACCGGATCCACCGGGAATGACGATCTTCATGCGTTCCCCCTCATCTTCGCGGACCAGCGTAGCCCAGAATTCTGAACGCGTTCAATTGCCTGGCCGCCCGGCCCGGCCGCCACCGGAGCCCCGCTCCAGCCCGACCCCCTCACAGTCGCCCTGATCACCGGTCAGCGAAGGCCGACCCTTGCGCCGAAACGCTCCCGCTCCCTATCGTGCCGATGTATCGGATCGATACATCGAACCGATAGCACGACTCCTGAACCACCCCAGGGCCGCGCACCCGGCGCGGGCCCGAGGACGAGAGGAGCCGCGATGAGGCGGACCGACCACGGCACGGAACACCACGAGGGCGACGCGGGGCGGACCGCGCCCGCCGAACGGCTGCGCCACAGCTCGTCGTTCGGCACGGCGGCGGGCGCCTACGCCGAGCACCGCCCGGACTACGCCCACGCCGCCGTGCGCTGGGCAATCGAAGCGGCGCCCGGCGGGCGGGTGCTCGACCTCGGCGCCGGGACCGGCAAGCTCACCGGAACCCTGCTCGCGCTGGGCATCGACGTCGTGGCGGTCGAGCCCGACCCGGCGATGCTGGCCGAACTGCGCCGCACCCTCCCCGCCGTCCACGCCCTGCCTGGCAGCGCCGAGAGCATTCCGCTCCCGGACGGATCAGTCGACGCCGTGGTCTCCGGCAACGCCATGCACTGGTTCGACATGGACCTCGCGGGGCCGGAGATCGCCCGGGTCCTCGCACCCGGCGGAGTCCTGGCGGGACTGTGGAACGTCTTCGACGACGGCGTCGACTGGGTGGCCGGGCTCGCCCGGGTCACCGGCAGCGCGGCGATCGGCCCGCGTGACGTGCCCGGCAGCTGGCGGACCGCCACGGCGAACCTGCACCTCCCCCGCAAGGGCGACGCCCGGTTCGACTCGCCGGAGCAGGCGGAATTCCCGCACGGGCAGCTCCGGACCGCCGACTCCCTCGTCGGGACCCTCGGGACGAAGGCCGGGATGCTGGTCATGCCGGCGGCTGAACGGCAGGACAGGCTGGGCCGCGCCCGCGCCTACCTCGCGACCCGGCCGGAGACCGCCGACGGCGAGTTCACCCTCCCGATGCTGACGAGCGTGCTGCGCGTCCGTCGGTCCTGACGGCCGGCGGCCGGCGGCCTGTGGTCAGGGCCGCCGGCAACGGGGCCGAAGAGCTCCCCCGGTCTTCGGTCGAGCTCTCAGATCTCCGCGCGGCGCAGGGTCCTCCAGGTGACCACCGCACTCGCGGTGACCGCCAGGGCCAGTGATCCGAGGATCACCGCGGCCAGCACGGAGAGGTTCAGGTTCAGCCCGACGTCCGCCTTGGTGACCTGCGAGAGCCCGGAGGCCATCCCGGCCGGCGGCGGCAGCGTCACCAGGGCGCCGAGCACCGCACCGACGCCGACCACCAAGGCGGTCTCCCCGACGGCGAACGCCAGCAGCTGTCCGACCGTGCCGCCGGCGGACTTCATCCGGGCCTGATGGCGCAGGGCAAGTCGAACGCGAATCTGGCCGCGGAACTCTTCCTCAGTGACGCCGCCATCAACAAGCACATCGGCAACATCTTCGCCAAGCTCGATCTGCCGGTCGACGTCGACGGGCACCGTCGCGTCCTCGCCGTCCTGCACTTCCTACGGGCCTGATCCTGCGGACAGTCACACCGCATCGAGCCGTGGCCGTCTGCCGCGCGGGCTTTGATCACCACTGGTCCACGGCCGACGACAGGCCCGCGGTGCGCGCGGCGACGCCCGCCTGGACGGCGAAGAGACGGTCCCGCGTGTCCTGGTCGAGCGCGTGGAAATGGCCGTACGCCTCGAGGGTGACGAAGCCGTGCACGGTGGCCCAGGCCAGCATCAGGGCTTCCGCCGCGTCCGGCACCAGCGGGCGGCCGAGCCGGCCGCGTTCGGCCGTGTCGGCGACGAGTTCGGCCATGTGCTCCATCGCCCGCTGACCGGCCGCCACGGTCGGTCCGTCCGGTGGGGCCGCGTACCCGGGCACGGGGGAGCCGAAGATGAGGGCGAAGCGCTCCGGGTGCCGCTGCGCCCAGGTGCGGTAGCCGGTGCAGGTGGCCACGAAGCGTCCGTCCAGGTCGTCCGGCGGCACGGTCCCGCGGGTCGCCGTCAACGCGTCCGACAGGCTGTCGTACGAGTCGGCGACCAGGGCGGTGAGCAGCTCGTCCCGGTCGGCGAAGTAGCGGTACAGCGCGGGCGGGGTCATCCCCATGCTGCGGGCGATGTCGGTGAAGCGGAGGTTCGCGGCGCCGCGCTCGACGATCAGGCCCAGGGCCGCGTGCTTGATCTCCTCCACGGTGTCGGCGCGCAGCCGCTCACGGCGGCTCCGCCCCCCGCTCTCATCGGTCGACCCACCCGTCATCGCATCTCCTTCGGCATCTCCATCGGCTCGCTGCGCCCGGCACCGCGTTGACAATCCGTACCCGTCGACGTAAACGTTACGCCTCGTAAGACGCGTTATGAAGCGTAACGCTTTGCCGGGGGACGGGGCCCCCGACGACGTACGAGAGGACCACATGTCCCAGGGACTGCGCGAGGACCGGCGGCCGACCGCCGGGGAGAGCGGGCCGCACAGGCCCGGCCCGCTCGGCCGAATAGCCGGTTGGAGCTTCCGGAACCGGGGCCGCACGGTGCTGCTCTGGCTGCTCGCCGCCGCCGCGGCCTTCGGCCTCTCGGCCGGCCTCGGCGCCAAGTACAGCGCCGACTACTCCGCGCCCGGCTCGGACTCCAAGCAGGCCCAGCAACTGCTGGCACGGGACTTCCCCGGGCTGGGCGGTGAATCGATCAGCCTGGTGCTGACCTCCGACGGCGGCGTCACCGACGCCGCCACCCGCGACCGGGTCAAGGACCTGCTCGCCCGAATGGCCGAGGTGCCGCACGTCAGCGGCATCGACGACCCGTACGGCCCGCGCGGCAAGGTGTCGGCCGACGGCCGCACCGCCCTCGGGCAGATCCACCTGGACGTCGCCGTCGCCCCCGACATGCCGAAGGCCGACACCCAGCGGCTGCTCGACCTCGCCCGACCCGTCGACGGCGGCCTGCGCGTCCACCTCGGCGGCATGACGGTCCAGCAGGCCGAGCAGGGCGCGATCGGCTCGGAGGGCATCGGCATCGCGGCCGCCGCCCTGATCCTGGTGATCACCTTCGGCTCGGTCGTGGCCGCCGGCCTGCCGCTGCTCACCGCGCTCGGCGGGCTCGCGGTCAGCAGCGCCCTGCTGCCGGTCCTCGCCGCGATCATGCCGGTCCCGGACTGGTCGACCTCGCTCGCCGCGATGCTGGGCATCGGCGTCGGCATCGACTACGCGCTGCTGCTGGTCACCCGGTTCCGCGAGTGGCGCGCCGAGGGGCTCGACCCCGAGGCCGCCACGGTCGCCGCGCTGGACACTGCGGGCCGCGCGGTCGTGGTCGCCGGAATGACCGTCGTCGTCAGCATGCTCGGACTGTTCGCGATGGGCCTGTCGTTCATGCGCGGCGCCGCCGTCTCGGCGATCCTCTCCGTGTTCGTCGTGATCGCCGCGTCCGCCACGCTCTTCCCCGCGCTGCTCGGCTACCTCGGCCGACACATCGAGCGCCTCCGACTGCCCATGCCCCAGCGCCGCGCCGCCCGGAGTGAGAGCTCGGTGGGCGCCGGCTGGCTGCGCTGGAGCAGGCTCGTCGAGCGCCACCGCGTCCTCGGTGCCGTCACCGGGGTCGTCGTCCTGCTGGCGCTCGCGGCGCCGTTCCTGGGCGTGCGCTTCGGCTTCCCCGACGCGGGCAACGACCCCGCCGGGCGCTCGAACCGGCTGGCGTACGACACGGTGGCCGCCGGCTTCGGCCCGGGCAGCAACGGACCGCTGGTCCTGGTCGCCGAGTTGGCGCCGGGCACCCCCGCCGATGCGGCGGCCTCGCTGCCCACCGCGCTGAAGGCGGTGCCCGGCGTCACGGCCGTGACCCCTCCGGTGCCCGCCTCCGACGGCCGCTCGCTGCTGCTCACCGTCGTCCCGGACAGCGGTCCGCAGTCCGACGCCACCAAGACCCTGGTCCGCGACCTCCGCGATCACGTCGTCCCGGCCGCGGTCGGCCCCGGCGTCCGGGTGCACGTCGGCGGGGCGACCGCCAGCGCGATCGACAGCACCGACAACATCGCCCGCCGCATCCCGCTGCTGGTCGGCGGCGTGGTCACGGTGTCGATGCTCCTGCTCCTGGTGGCCTTCCGCAGCCTGGCCGTCGCCCTCAAGGCCGCCGTGATGAACCTGCTCTCCGTCGGCGCCGCGTACGGCGTGGTCGCCCTCGTCCTCGAAGGCGGCACCGCCGGCCGACTGATCGGCATCGACAGCCCCACCCCGCTGCCGGCCTTCGTCCCGGTGCTTACCTTCGCCGTCCTGTTCGGCCTCTCGATGGACTACGAGGTCTTCCTGGTCAGTCGGATGCGTGAGGCCTGGCTGCGCAGCAACGACAACGCGGAGTCCATCGTCAGCGGACTGGCGGGCACCGCGCGGGTGATCACCGCGGCGGCGGCCATCATGGTCGCCGTGTTCGCGGCCTTCGTCCCTGCGCCCGACCTGCCGATCAAGGTCATCGGCGTCGGCATGGGGTCGGCCATCCTGATCGACGCCACGCTGGTCCGACTGCTGCTGGTACCGGCCGTGATGCACCTGCTCGGCCGCGGCAACTGGTGGCTGCCCGCCTGGCTGGACCGCCGCCTGCCCCACCTCCACGTCGAAGGACACACCGAGTTCTACCAGCCGAAGCCCGCCACCGAGGCACCCCGCTCCCCGGCGGCGGTCGGCTAGCCGCACCAGCGGACCGCGGGCGTCCCACGACGCCTGCGGTCCGCTCTCCTGAATCACCCGGGGTCGGCGATGGCGGCTGTGGGCTCGGCGTGGAGGCCGGTGAAGCGTTCCGACACGGCCGCGGACGCTGACGCGCCCGGAAACCGCGCGGTACTGGTCCACTGACGTCCATCCGCTCCTCCGTCGCGCGAGCCCGGCCCGCCTCCGCGGGCGAAGCGGTGCCGGTCCGGGCCGGGCCGGGCCCGGTGCATGGTGGTGCTGCCCCGGTGGTTCAGCTCCAGGGCTGGGCGACCAGCCAGCTGGGGTCGGCGGCCCAGCTGGTGCCGCTGTCCCAGCTGTTGGAGCCGCCGTTGCTCGCTGTGTAGGCCGTGTAGTTGTAGTGCCGGATGTACTTCGTCGGGAAGTTGACGGACTGGAAGGAGGTGCCGACCCCGCTGTTGCCCGTGCTGGGTCAGAAGGTGGCGTCCTGGGCGAAGGCGCCGGCGCCGCCGCCGCCGAAGTCCAGCGATACCAGCGATACCAGCGAGCCGAGGCAAATCTGGCTACGCTCCGGCTCCGAGCAGTACACGACCTCCGACATCGTCCGCACCGCCGTCGCCGCCCAGCGGCAGACGACGCTCGAAGCGGCATAGGATCGACATGGCCTCCCCATTCGCCGACCCGGCCTTCTACCGCAACCGGTACCCCACCTACGACGCCCTCCGCGCCATCTCCCCGGTCCTCCAGGTCCCCATGGGCGACGATGCGGGCACCGCGACAGTCGTCACCGGCTACGCCGCCGCCCGGCGCGCCTTCACCGCCTCCCTGTCGAAGGACACCGGAGCGTACTTCGCCGACCGGCCGTCCGGCCGATCCCTGCACCCGGCCGTCTCCCGCACCATGCTCGCCACCGATCCGCCGGAGCACACCCGGCTCCGGCGGCTGGTGACCAAGGCGTTCACTCCGGCCCGGGTCGACGGCCTGCGACCCTACATCCGCACCCTCGCCGAGCAGCTCGTCGGGATGTGGGAGCCAGGCACCGAGGTCGACCTCGTCGAAGAGCTGGCCGCTCCCCTGCCGGTCACCGTCATCTGCCAGCTCCTGGGTGTCCCCCCGGCTGACCGGCCGTCCATCCGCACCTGGTCGACCGACCTGTTCGCCACCGGCGACCACACGCGGATCGACGCGGCATCCCACGCCCTGGCCGGCTACATGGCGGAACTGATCGCCGGCAAGCGTGCCCGCCCAGACCGTTCACTGCTCTCCGACCTGATCGCGGTCCACGACGACGACGCAGACCGGCTCAGCGAGGACGAGCTGCTCTCCCTCGCCGTGTTGCTGCTGATCGCCGGCCATGAGACGACCACCGCGGGCATCGGCAACGCGGTTCTCGCGCTGCTTCGGCATCCCGACGACCTGCAGCACCTGGTGGCCGGCCCACACCGCATCGCAGCCGCCGTCGACGAACTGCTGCGCTACGACTCACCGGTGAGCATCGCGACCTGGCGCTGGGCGCCCCGAGCCGTGCGACTGGACGACAGCGAGGTTCCCGTCGGAAGCCCGGTCTTCGTCTGTCCCGGCGCGGCCAACCGCGACCCTGCCCGGTTCGCCGACCCCGACCGGCTCGACCTCGACCGCCCCGACGCGGCCAGCCACCTCGCCTTCGGCCACGGCATCCATCGCTGCGTGGGCGCGCCGCTTGCCCACGCCGAGGTCGAGATCGTCCTGCGGGTCCTGCTCGAGCGTTTTCCCGGCATGCAGCTGGCAGTTGCGCCAGACGAACTCTCCTGGCGGCACTCCCGCCTGGTCCGCGGACTCGTCTCCTTGCCGGTGCGCCTGTAGGCCGTGGCCGGCCCGGGGAGGTTTCCCGCCCTGTCACCACGGTGGTCTCAGTCGGAGTCAACCACTTCCACCCTGTTCTGGACCGCGCCCTGCGGTGGGCCGCCGTTCCGCGTCCCACGTCCGACGAAGACCAGGCGCCCGGCAGCTCGGGAGTACCGCACCGTAAAGTTTGATGAGGCACACCTAAGCCACACAGGCTGTCCTCCTCTTCGCCATACCGGCGTGGGCGGGTCCGGGTCGCCGGCCAGGGCCGGCGTCCGGGGTGTGCCCGTTGCGTGCGTCGGGACAGGGAGAACGATGGTGAGGGACGGTCGGGACGCCAGGCGTCCGCACGGCGAGCTGGTCGCGGACGTGCTGGCGGTGCTGTGGGCGGCCGGGGAGCCGCTGACCGCCCAGCAGGTCAAGAAGGCGCTGGACCAGGGGCTGGCCCGCACCACCGTGGCGACGATCCTCACCCGCCTGCACGAGAAGGGGACGCTGGTCCGCACTCGCCCCGGGCGCTCTTTCGCCTACGCACCGGTGGAGGACGCCGCCGGGCTGGCGGCCGGACGCATGCGCCGGGAGCTGGAGAAGGAGCCCCAGCGCGACCTGGTACTGAAGCGGTTCGTCTCCTCCCTCTCCGAGGACGACGAGGACGTCCTGCGTCGCCTGCTCCTCGACACCCGGACCGCGACCACCGGGGCCTCGAGCGCGGCGGACTCCGGCGAGCCCGAGGCCGAGGACGGCGCATGGGCCTGATCCTCGTGCTCGTCGCCCTGTCCGTGCTGCTTCCCTGGGCCGCGGTGCCGGCCGCCCGTCGCCTCGCCCTGCTGCTGCCTCCGCGAGAGGCCTCGCTCACGCTCGCGGGCGCGGCCGTTCTCCTGGCGACCGGCACGATGACGGCGATCGCGGGCCTGTTCCACGTCCCGTTCCTGGCGGGCCTGGAGCACCTGCCGCTGTCCACCGTCGTCGCGCACTGGCCGGCCGTCGTGCCGGTGTCCGGTGCCGCCGGGGTACTGCTGGCCGTCCAGGCCGCGCGGCTGGCGTCGCGGTGGCGAGGGCACCGCGTGCTTCTGGCCCGCGCCTGGGAGCTGACCGGCGGGGCGACGAACGACGGCGACCTGCTGGTGGTCGCGGGCCAGGACCCGGAAGCCTTCGCCCTGCCCGGCCACCGCGGGCGCCCCGGCCGGGTCGTCGTCTCGGCCGGCATGCTCCGCGTGCTGAGCCCGGCGGAGTGTGTGGTCCTCCTCGCCCACGAGCGCGCCCACCTGCGCGGGCGCCACCATCTGCTGTCGGCCGCCCCCTCCCTCGCCGCCGCCGTGCATCCGGCGCTGGGCCGGCTGGGCGCCGACCTCGACTTCCATCTGGAGCGGTGGGCCGACGAGCAGGCCGCCTCGGCGGTCGCCGACCGGCGCACCGCCGCGACCGCCATCGCCCGGGCGGCGCTGGCCGGATCACCGTCCGCACGCCCGGACGCGGGCCCGCTGCGTTCGGTGAGCTCCGGCCCGGTGCCCCGGCGTGTCCAGGCGCTGCTGGCCGCCGAGCCCGCCCGGCCGACCGGCCGCAGGGCGGGCACCGCGGCCGCCCTGCTCGCCGCGGTCGCGGTCACGGCCCTGCTCGGTGTGGCCTCGGCCTACGGACTGCACGAGTACGTCGAATTCGCCGCCCAGACCCTCCGGGCCCACGACACCGTCTGACGACATCGATGTAGACCAAACGTGCGGGCCCGGATATGGTAAGGCTCGGCTTACCCGTGCGGGCCGTGCCGCAGCCGCCCGCCGGCCATCGGAGACCGTGTTCACCCCGGTCTCGGGGCTCGGCGTGCCCGCACGGGTTCCGCCTCCGTGGCCCTGGCCGGTGACCACGGTGACCACTGCGGACGATTGGACCTGGCGTGTACGACGGGAGGACGGGGTCGACGAGCCCCTTCGAGCAGACCGTCTACCTCCTGGCGACGGCCGGCAGGGCCGTCGAGCGCTCCCTGGCAGCGCGGCTGGAACACCGGGGGCTGACCTCGACCCACCACGCACTGCTGTCGACGCTGGCCCGGCACGGCCCTCACGGCCGCCACGACCTCACCACCCGTGTGACGGCGCCCGCGCCCGAGGTGGACCAGGCACTCGACGATCTCCTGTCGGCACGCCTGCTGCAGTCGATGGTCGTCCATGTCGGCGGCAGGCAGGAGGTACTGACGATCACCGCATCGGGCCAGGCCGCACTGGACGTACTTCACACCGACGCGTCGTCCTTGCAGGAGGACCTGCTGGCGCCCCTGACGAAGAAACAGCGCGTCGAGCTCAACTCCCTGCTACGGCGGGTGTGCGCGGCAGCCGCCCGCGGCGCGGAACACCACCCGCAGTCGGGTCCCGGATGGGTGCTCACCGACGGACAGCGGCGGAGATGGGTCGTCCAGGACTGCGACACCCCCGGAGGTAGCGACTCGTGACCCACTACAGCGTCGATCCCGACCGTCACGAGCTGATCGCCTCCTGGGGAACCGGCGACGGCAACCTCGCCGCCCACATCGGCCTCCTCCCCGCCGACGCACCCGCGTCCACGCTCAGTGGGCTCTCCCGCGCCCTCACCCAGCTCTCCGACGCGGCCTGGCGTGCGTACACCCACCCCGACGGTGCCGCCGGCTCTCCGGCGCCCGGCACCGCGGGCCGACCGCGTGGACAGGACCGCGATCAATTCGACGGGGTGGCCGAGGCCATCGCCCGGCCTGCCCCACCCGGCAGCAGCGTGGCGCTGGTCTCCCGCAGCCACCTGCTCGAATCGGCTCACCGCGTCGGCCGCACCCTGGGCGACCTCGCCGATCCCGGCCTCACCAAGGCCGTCCTGGCGGAGGCCGCCACCGAGCTCGGCGCGGTGGAGAGCGCCGAACTCGGCGACCTGACCGGCCGTGCCCAGCAAGCCGTCCTGCTCAGCCGGGAGGACGCCTCCCCCGTCCAGGTCGCCGCCGCGGACCGCCTGCTGGAGCAGGACCCCTTCGGCCCGGCCGAACTGTTCTCCACCGTGGACCCGACCGCGGCCGCCGTCGCGGCGGCCCACTGGCTCGCGGCCGCAGCCGAGGTCGCCGCCGAGGTGTCCGGCCACGACCCCGCTCAGGTGGTGCGGGAGGCCGACCGCCGCATCAGGAACACCGTGCTCGCCTGCGGCGCCGCCGTCACCACCCTCGTCGGCATCGTCTACCTCGTCCTCCCCGACCTCGTCCTGCGCCCCTACTTCGACCCGAACTCCGCCGCCGACGAGCAGGGCCTGCGGATCGCCGCCGGCCTGCTCGTCGTGGTCGCCGTCCTGCAGTTCTTCGACGGCGCCCAGAACATCGGCGTCGGCCTGCTGCGTGGCCTCGACGACACCAGGAGCGGCTTTCGCATCACCCTCATCGGCTACTGGGCCGTCGGCCTGCCCGCCACCTGGCTCCTCGCCGACCCTCTCGGCGGCGACACCCGCGGCCTCTGGCTCGGGCTGCTCATCGGCCTCGCCACCACCGCCGTCCTCCTCCTGCGCCGCTACGGCCTCGCGCTCACCCGCAAGGAGGCCGCCGCTCCTGCCACGGCCGTGCCGGCGGGCGCCTGACCCGGCGCCCCCCGGGGGGGCCGAGGGCGCAGCTCACAAGATGATGACGATTGAACAGCCACGGTCCTCCAGGTGACTTAGGAGACCCTTATTTAGGCTAGCCTCACCTTATGCATCACGCCCTGCTGGCCGCGGACACGGCCGGATACACCATGCCCCAGCTC
This sequence comes from Kitasatospora sp. Ki12, assembly GCF_054601375.1. Classification (NCBI taxonomy): domain Bacteria; kingdom Bacillati; phylum Actinomycetota; class Actinomycetes; order Kitasatosporales; family Streptomycetaceae; genus Kitasatospora; species Kitasatospora sp. Ki12. Next base: position 41,561 of record NZ_BAAIHT010000002.1, read on the forward strand.
TGGCGGGTCCTCACCAAGGCCGGCTACTTCATCGGCCTCAGCGGAGCAATCGGCGCCACCGTCACGTACGCGACCACCGTGCGCCCCGCACTGCGCGCCCCGGAAACCAGCCGCCAGGACGCCGAGGTCCTGCGAGGTAGATCCGCGACCTACCTCGCCTGGGCGGGGGTGGTGCTGCTGGCCGCCGGCTACTTCCAGCTCGCCGCCCGTCTCGCCCGCGCCGGCAAGGGCATGCCGTTCGGCGACGCCCTCGCCCCGGACCGGATCTGGAACTACCTCCACGCCCCGGCCGCGAAGGGCGCCTGGATCGCCCAGGGCACCGTCTACCTGGTCCAGAACGCGGTCCTGGCCGTGACGGCCGCGGCCCTGATCGCCCTCTTCGTGCCCGCCGCCCGCCGCCACACGGACGCCATCGCCCTCACCGCGCTGCCGCTCTCCCTCGCCGTCACCCTGATCGCGGCCGTCCCCGCCACCAAGCCCGCCGACCTCGACCGCTGGCTCGACCTCGCCTTCGACCAGACCCACATCATCTCCGGCGTCGTCTGGCTCGGTGGCCTCGCCCTTCTGGTCGCGCTCGCCGGCACCCGTGGCCGCCTCGGCGACGGCGCCGGTCTTCTCTGGGCCGACATGTGGCGCCGGTTCAGCCTCGTCGCCATGGTCTGCGTCGCCGCCGTCACCGTCTCCGGCCTCTGGCTCAGCTGGAAGCACGTCGGTGCGATCTCCCAGCTGTGGACCACCGGCTACGGCATCGCCCTGCTCGTCAAGATCCTCCTGGTCGCCGGCCTCGTCGCCGCGGGCGCCTTCAACCAGTTCTGGCTGATGCCCCGCATCGCCCAGGCCCGCCGCGCCGACGACACCTCCTCCCTGCTGCACCTGACCCTGCGGCACTTCCCGAAGGTCGTCTGGGGCGAGGTCGCCCTCGGCCTCGCCGTCCTCGTGGTGATGCCCTTCATCGCCGGCTCCGCCCGTACCGAGGCCGGCAGCGCCAAGGCCGTCTCCTCCGGCAGCGTCTTCGCCGCCGGCGCAGCCCTGGCCATCGCGCTGGCCGTCTCCCTCTACGCCACGGCCAAGGCCTCCGACGCCCTCTCCCGCCGCCCGGCGGTAACGGCCGCCTGAACCGAACACCCCCACCGAGCCGCACAAGCGGCCGGGGAGACGGGGCCGTACGGCGCCCGCTCCGCAGGTCGAAGCCCCCGCCGATCCGGCGGGGGCTTCGACGAACTCCAGCGGGCCCTGACCCCGAGAGACGTGACAACCGCCGTGCAGCGGCTGGCCGCCCTGGCGTCTGCAGCTGTCACTCCCTGGTTCCGGTCGCAGCGGTTCCGGCCGCGGCCACACCGAAGGTGAGCGCGCCCGTCAGCAGCGCGCAGGCGAGCATGAAGGCCGCCCACGGCCCGACGGAGTCGACCTGGTCGCCGAGCCCGAGCAGTTGCCAGGCGGTGTCCCGCAGCGCCAACGAGACCGGCAGCGCCGACGCGCCCGCGGTGGTCGCGATCCGGGCGGCCCGTCGCATCCTCGATGCGGGAGGAGGCGCGGCGAACCGCAGGACGCTGTTGCAGATCATCACGAAGGCGAAGGTGCCGCCCGCGAAGACCGCGGCCTCCACGGTGAAGAGCAGTGCCCCGGGCCAGCCCTCGCCGGAGGCCAGCCCCGTGGCGACCAGCAGGCCGGCGGCGAGGGCGGCCGCGGCGGCGAGCGGGGCGAAGCGGAGGCGCACGAAGCCGAGCACGTCGCCGCGGCCGATCAGTGCGGCGAGTGCGCGCCCCGGGCGGGAGCGGGTGCCGGCGAGCAGGGTCGCGAGGGGCGCGAGGTCGTCCAGCCAGTCCCCGCCCGCACCGTCGGCCGCGTCGTCGGCCCCGCGTACCGGTTTCGGTAGCCGTCGCATCGCCCGGCGGTGCAGCAGCAGGCTCCCGGCCGCCACCCCGGTGAGCGGCAGCAGCGACGCGATCAGCCAGGGGGTGGTGCCGCTGTCCCAGGACGCACGGTCCGCCCGCGCGGCCACCGCCGCCCAGTCGGTGGCGAAGGTGGCGGCGACGAGCAGCGTGCAGACCAGCCCGGCCCGGAGCACCTGCTCGATCCGGTAGCGCGGCAGCGGCCGGTCGCGGCGGCACAGCAGCGCCCGTACCGCGCCGAGCGCAGCGAGCAGGGGGACGAAGAACATGGTGAAGGTCACCACGGCGTCGTACGGATCGCCCTGCCAGGGGCTGCCCGCCCGGACCACGCGGACCTGTGTCGTCAGGTAGGCGAACACGGTGAAGGCGGCGGCGCCGACGGCGGACGTCGCCAGCGCCGCGGCAGCGGCAGGCCTGACGGGGTGCCCGACGTCCAGCTGATCGCTCGTCATGTCATCACGCATGACGGCGATAGTACACATCGCGTAGTACGTGGCACGTACTTCGCACCACGTAGTATGGTGCTCCGTCAGATCGGGAGGAGCGACATGCAAGCCAACGACGCCCAGACCCTGGTGCTCTGCGCGCTGGCCGACGGGCCACTGCACGGATACGCCATCAACGCGGCGATCGAGGAGCTGACCGGGGAGCGACTGGGCCCCGGCAGCCTCTACGGGGCGCTGGCCAGGCTGGAGACGAAGCGGCTGATCGAGCCGCTCGACGGGCAGGGCCGCCAGCGCCCGGTCCAGCTCACGCCCCACGGCCGCGAGGTCCTGGAACGCGAACTGCGCGCCATGGCCCGGGTCGCCAACGCCGGACTGCGGCGCCTGGGGGTGAACCCGGCATGAGCGTCGTCACCCGAAGCCTGGTCAGGCTCTACCCGGAAGCCTTCCGCGAACGCTGGGGTTCGATGGTGGAGGACGAGGCCCGGGGCGCGGGCTGGAAGTCCTGGCCCAACCTCGTCGCGGGCATCGTCGACATGTGGCTGCACCCGGCCCACTGGCCCGCCGACTCCCCGGCACAGCGCCAGCGGCGGGTGGCCACCATGGGCATCACGGTCGCCCTCACCGCCTGGTTCCTGAGCCACCTGGCCGCCGAGCAGGCCGCCCCGCTGCCCGCCGACGGCCTCCGAGAGGGGGTCATGCACGGCTGCACCACCCTGCTGCTGCTCGGCATCACCCTGGTCGCGCCCCGGCCCCGGCCCACGCTGCGCGCCACGACCACGCTGCTGGGCTGGGCGCTGCGCCGCCTCGCCGTGCCGACGCTCCTCGGCACCGCCGTGGTCGTCCTGGTCCACGGCGGCGTCGACGCGGACGCCTCGCCGCCCACCCTGCGCACCGCCGTGCTCGCCGCCTGGTGGATCTCCCTCGGCCTCGGCGCGGTCCAGATCCCCCGCATCTTCACCGGCGTCGGCGCGGACACCGTCGTGCCACCCGGCACCGGCCGCCTCCGCGCCGGCGTCCGGACCCTCGCCGCCGCCAGCGCCACCGGCGGCGCGACCATCCTCGGCCTCTCCGTCGCCGGTGCCGGACTCCACCCGCTCGGCGCCGCCATCGGCTTGGGCCTGCTCCTGCTGACGGCGGTGTGCGCGGGCACCCTGCGCGACCTGCGCGACCTGCCGTCGGCCCGGTGAGCCGCGCGACACCCGCTCGACCAGGGCTCGCCCGAACCGGCGGGCCGCCCCCATCCCACTTGGACGGTGACCGTGCCCGACCTGCTCCGCTCCCTCTACACCCGCCGCCTGCGCCGCGAGGTCACGGCGGGCCCGCTCCCCCGGCACGTCGGGCTGATCATGGACGGCAACCGCCGCTGGGCCCGGCAGATGGGCATGGCCAGCCCCAGCCTCGGCCACAAGGCGGGCGCCGAACACGTCGAGGAGGTGCTCTCCTGGTGCGAGGTCCTGGGGATCAAGCACATCACCGTCTTCGTCTGCTCGACCGAGAACCTCCAGCGCCGCGGTGACACCGAAGTCGCCTACCTGATGCGGCTGATCGAGCAGGTGGTCGTCGATCGCCTCACCCGCCCGGACGCCCGCTGGCAGGTCCACCTCGCCGGAATGACCGACGCCCTGCCCGACAGCACCGCCCGCGCCCTCAAGGAGGCCGTCGAGGCCACCCGCACCTGCACCACCGGCGCCCACGTCACCCTGGCCGTCGGCTACGGCGGCCGCCAGGAGGTCGTCGACGCCGTGCGCGACCTGATGTACGCGCGAGCCGAGTCGGGCGCGTCACTGACCGAGGCCGCCGACGCCCTGACCGTCGAGGCCATCGCCCCGCACCTGTACACCGCCGGCCAACCCGACCCCGACCTCGTCATCCGCACCAGCGGCGAACAACGGCTCTCCAACTTCCTGCTGTGGCAGAGCGCCTACTCGGAGCTGTACTTCTGCGAGGCCCACTGGCCCGCCTTCCGCGAGGTCGACTTCCTGCGCGCCGTCCGCAGCTTCGCGGCCAGGCAACGGCGATACGGCAGCTGAGCCCGGCTCTCGCAGGGCGGCGACCGCCGTTGGCGCCGGTCAGGCCCCCGGATCGATTCCCCGGACCCGAGATGACCGAGGTCCCGCACTCCGCGGGCCGTACGGGACCTCGGGGCTGTGGCGGGCGCGGTCAGGCAGCGGACGGGGCCGACCCGTAGACCTCGGTCGGCCGGAAGCAAGCGCACCGGTCCGGCCCCTCACGGCCATGCCTGTCGGTGGCCCGGCCGCGTGATTCGGAACCTCAAGGTAGCGCCCCCGTCCCGCGGGTCGGGGGCGGGCGGGGTTCAGTCCTGGGTGGGGTGGGTGAGGGTGTGCCAGGCGGTGTAGCCGCCGAGGAGGTCGGAGACGTCGGGGTGGCCGTGGTGGCGCAGGAGGCTGGCGGCGATGGAGGAGCGGTGGCCGCCGGCGCAGTGGACGACGAGGGGGTGGTCGGTAGGGATGTCGTCGAGGCGGGTGGGGAGTTCGGTCAGGGGGATGTGGAGGGAGCCTTCGATGGTGCCGGTTTCGCGTTCGCCGCAGGTTCGGACGTCGAGGACGGTGGGGGGCTGGTCGCTGGCGAGGACGGTGCGGAGCTGGTCGGCGGTGAGGCGTTTGGCGGGGGTGAGGTGGTCGGCGAGGGCGGGCAGGGCGGTGTCGGGGTTGCGCAGGTAGCCGGCGATGTGGTCGAAGCCGATGCGGGCGAGGCGGGTGATGACCTCGTCCTCGCGATCCTGGGGGGCGATGATCGCGATGTCGCTGTCGGGGGCGAGGACGGTGCCGGCCTGTTCGGCGAAGCGGCCGTCGAGGGGGACGTTGACGGCGCCGCGGAGGTGTCCCGCGCCGAAGTCCTGGGGGTTGCGGGCGTCGAGGACGACGGCGCCGGCGGTGTGGGCCTCCTTGAAGCCCTCGGGACACAGGGGGCGGGCGGCGTTGGTGCGGTCGAGGAGCGGGCGGTCCTGCCGGTTGAGGGCGGCGTCGTGACCGAAGTAGGCGGGGGCGGCGGACTGGCCGGCGGTGACGATGCGGACGAAGGTGTCCTGGTTCATGGGCCGGCAGGCGTAGTTGGTCCGTCGCTGCGCGCCGATGGTGGAGCGGCGGTCGGTGGAGAGGTTCTTGCCGCAGGCGGAGCCGGCGCCGTGGGCGGGGAAGACGAGGGTCTCGTCGGGCAGGCTCATGAGCTTGCGGTGGACGCTGTCGTAGAGCATGGCGCCGAGTTCGGCGGCGGTGACGCCGGTGGAGGCGAGCAGGTCGGGGCGGCCGACGTCGCCGATGAACAGCGCGTCGCCGGTGAGCACGCCGTACGGGACGGTGTCGTCGGGCTGCTCGAAGACCAGGATGCTGATCGACTCGGGTGTGTGGCCGGGGGTTTCGAGGATCTGCAGGGTGACGTCGCCGAGTTCGATCCGCTCGCCGTCGGCGAGCGTGCGGATGGGGTACTCGGTCTCCGCGCGGCGCCCGTAGCCGATCCAGGCGCCGGTGCGGTCGGCCAGTTCGAGGTGGCCGGCCAGGAAGTCGGCGTGGAAGTGGGTGTTGATGACTCCGACGACGGTCAGGCCGCGCGCCGTGGCGTCGGCGAGGTACTCGTCCACGTCACGGCGGGGGTCGACGATCACGGCCCGGCCGGTGCGCTCGTCGGCGATCAGGTAGGACGCCTGGGAGAGGCAGTCGAGGTAGAACTGGGCGAAGTACACGGGTAACCCTCCTGGGCGGCGTCGGGCGCCGCGGCGCGGTCTTGATACCCCCCTCGGTATTTCTGCCAGCATACGGCTACCTCGGAAAATACGGGAGGGGGTATCTCCGAACGATTTCGATAGTACCCCTGGGGGTACTATGGTGGCCGGCGAGGGGATCGGCCGCCGCCACCGGAGCAGGTACGGGCGGGGCCGAGGAAGCGCCGACACCGCCGTACGCAGCGGGCCCGTCGGGCCGTGCGGGCGGGCCATGGCACCCCCGATCCGCCGGACCGAGTGCGGTCCGGCCCGCACCATTGGAGACCCCCTTGTCCCAGCTGCCGCACGCCTCCGGGCGGATCGCCCCCGGATGGAACCCTCCCGGACGCGACACCCCCGGACAGACCGCCCCCACCCACGCGTGGGAGCTCGCCCGTACCGGCGCCGCCGTGCTGCTCGACGTGCGGGAGGCCGACGAGTTCGCCGCCGGTCACGCCCCCCGCGCGCTGCACCAGCCACTGATCGCCTTGGCTGCGGGCGCCCCGCTGCCGCCCGGGGCGGCGGGACGGACCGTGCTCGCGATCTGCCGCTCCGGCAACCGCTCCCGGCGCGCGGCGGAGTTGCTCGCCCGGCGGGGCATCGAGGCGGTGAACGTGGTCGGCGGCATGGGCGGCTGGGCGCGGGACGGGCTGCCGGCCACCACACCTGGTGGCCACACCGGGCTTCCGGCCACCGGCGACGCCGGGCACCTCAGATGACCGCGCTGCTGCTGGCGCTCGTCGCCGGTGCGGTGGTCGGGCTGGCGCTGGGCGCGCTCGGCGGGGGCGGGAGCATGCTCGCGGTACCCGCCCTGGTCTACCTGCTCGGCTTCACCCCGGCGCTGGCCACCACGGCGAGTCTGGTGATCGTCGCCGCGACCTCGCTGACCGGCCTGCTCACCCACGCCCGGGCGGGCCGGGTGCGCTGGCGGACGGGCGCGCTGTTCGCGGCCGCCGGGCTGCCGATGGCGGCCGTCGCCGGGGCGTTGTCCGCGCACCTGCCGGGCGCGCTGCTGACCGTCGCCTTCGCGGTGCTGGCGGCGCTCGCGGCCTGGCGGATGCTGCTGCCGGCCGGGAGCGCGCCCGAGGGCTCATCCAAGGGCGCGACTGCCGCAGGGCCCGGGCTCTCCACGGCAGCGGGGGCCGGGCTCGGCACCGTCACCGGGCTGCTCGGCGTCGGCGGCGGCTTCCTCGCCGTCCCCGCCCTGCTCTCGGTGCTCGCCTTCACCATGGCGGAGGCCGTCGGCACCAGCCTGCTGGTCATCGCCGCCAACTCCCTCGCCGCCCTGCTGCCCCGCCTCGGCGCGGCCGGCGCCGTCGACTGGGCGGTGGCCGCGCCCTTCACCGGGGCCGCGATCCTCGGCGCCTGGGACGGCAAGCGGCTCGCCGACAAGCTCAGCGGGAGCAGCCTGCGCAAGGCCTTCGCCGTCGCCCTGCTCGGTGTCGCGGCACTGATGCTCGCCACCTCCCTGGGCTGACCGCCAGGACGCACCTGATCCCCCGTCAATTCCCCTATCCCGAGAGGACCCCCCATGACCACGCCGCTGACCGTCGAGCAGCTCACGCCCCGCCTCGGGCAGCTCACCCTCATCGACGTCCGCTCCCCCGGCGAGTACGCCGCCGGACACATCCCCGGTGCGCTCAACATCCCGCTCGACCGGCTGGACCACGCCCTGCCCGCGCTGCGCGGCGCCGCCGAGCGGAGCGACCTGGCGGTCGTCTGCGCCGCCGGGCCGCGTGCCGACACCGCCTGCCGCCGGCTGGCCGACGCGGGGATCGCCACCCTCACCCTGGCCGGTGGCACCAACGCCTGGTCCGGTGCCGGGCAGCCGCTGGAGAAGGCCGCCGGCGCCCGCGCGGTGTGGGCGATGGACCGCCAGGTCCGGCTGGTGGCGGGCTCGCTCGTCCTCGCCGGACTGCTGGCGGGCCTGGCTCTGCCGGGCGCCCGCCGGGTCTCCGCGGCGGTCGGCGCCGGGCTCGCCTTCTCCGCACTGTCCGACACCTGTGCGATGGGCACGCTGCTCGCCAAGCTGCCGTACAACCGCCCCCGCCCGGGCGGCCCGACTCTGGACGACACCCTCGACACCCTCGACCGGCTCGCCGCGCTCGGACGCTGAACCCCGGCCGCGCGATCGCCGACGGCGGCCCCTGCCCGCCCGGCCACCGGCGCCGACCCCTGCCCACCCCCGTCGGGCAGGGGTCAGCGCCGTTCCGGGTGACGAAGTGCCGCCCGGGCCGTTGACGCGGCTTGTCTGAACATGTGAAATGTCACCCATCACATGCGACGAGCCTGTCGACCTGATTTGAACGTTCAAACGCCCTGGTAGTCAACCACCCCGACCGGAAGAGGACCTGCCATGCCACCCCGCACCCGCGCCTTACCGTCCGGTCTCCTGCTCCTGGCCGTCCTCGCCGCCCAGGCCCTCGGCGGCGGCCCCGCCTTCGCGGACGGCCAGCCCCTCGACCGGGCGCCCCTGGTGGACGGCGGCAGCTACGTCCTCGGCTCCGCCCTCGACGGCAGCTGCCTCGCCCCGCAGTACGCCCGGACCGCCCCCGGCACCCCGGTCGTCGGCGCGGACTGCCAGCGACTGCTCAGTCAGCGCTGGCAGTTGCGCCGCACCGGCGGCGACTACCTGCTGGTCAACGCCGCGAGCGGCCGCTGCCTCACCCTCGACGGCCCGGGCCGCCCGCCCGTCGCCGCCGACTGCGGCACCTCCCCCGGCGGCGAGCGCTTCACCGTCTCCCGCGCCCCGCAGGGCACGTACACCCTCGCCGCGCGCGGCTCGGACGCCTGTCTGAGCGCCGACCCCGACGACGGCAGGTCCCCGACGCCCCGGCACTGCGACGCCCGGCCGGCCCACCGCTGGACGCTCACCCGCACCGAGCCCCTCGTCCTCGCCAACCCCGGCTTCGAGCAGGGCGCCGACGGCTGGACCCTCACCGAGCACACCGGCATCGCCGTCAACAACCCGCACAGCGGCACCCGCCTCGCCTACCTCGACGCCGGAACCGGCTTCACGGTGAGCCGGCAGACCACCGCCACCGCCGCCGGCAGCCACGACCTGTCCGCCTGGATCGCGACCGGCGGCGCCGGCGGCACCTTCTCGGTCAGCGTCAACGGCGCCGTGGTGCGCTCGCTCACCCTCCCCGAGCAGCCCGTCTACGCCAAGTACACCCTGCCCCGGGTCCGGGTCGCCCCCGGCGACCGCGTCGTCCTCACCATCGGGTCCTCGCCCACCGGTTGGGTCAACGTGGACGACGCCGCCGTCGCCCCGTCCGCGCCCAACGACCCGGTCGCCAGCTCCTCCGACCCCGAGGTCGTCGCCCTGTTCGACTGGGCCAAGACCAAGGCCAACAGCTGGGTCCAGCAGGCCGGCACCTCCGGCGTGCTCGACATGGACGAGAACCACCCGGGCGGCACCGGCAGCACCACCTACGACGCCACCTACTGGGCCGGCTACCCCTTCCGGTCCGCCTTCTACAGCCGCGACTTCGCCCACCAGCTGGTCGGCGCCCACCTGCTCGGCCTGGACGCCGAGAACAAGACCATGCTGCGCGGCTTCGCCGACTCCGCCACCGAGACCAACGGGCTCTACCCGGTCTGGGCACTCAACTTCGACGCCCGGTCGTACGGTGCGATCGACTACCGCGGCCCGAACCGCTTCGTCCGCGAGCTGCCCGCGCCGTTCGAGCTCGTCCAGAAGGCCGGCGAGGCCTACCGGTGGACCGGCGACCGCGACTACGCCGACGACCCGGCCCTCGGCACGTACGTCCGCAACACCCTCGGCCCGTTCATCACCCGCCACCCGGGCCCGGTCGACAACGGCGGCCTGCCGATCCCGCAGGCCACCAGCCGCAGCATCTTCGCCGGCACCGCCAGTTACGCCGAGAACGCCGCCGGCACCTACGCCGAGGCCGGTGACGCGCTCGGCGCCCAGTACCAGGCCTACCTCGCCGCCGCCACCCTGGCCGAGGCCCGGGGCGACGCCGCCTCCGCCGCCGACCACCGGCGCGCCGCCGAAGCGCTGCGGTCGTACGTCAACTCCCGCTGGAGCGTGGACGATCAGCGGCCCGGCGAGGTCGTGCACGGCTACGACACCGCCGGCCAGCCGGTCGCCGGCTGGGGCTACGAGGCGAGCGTGCTGATGCCGGTCAAGCAGCTGCTCGACCCGGGCCCGCGCCGGGACGGCTACCTCGCCGCCATCGACGCCGCCGACTCCGGCCCGGAGCGCTCGGCCAACCTGGAGGCCTACACCTACCTGCCGGACGCCTTCTTCGCCAACCAGGACGGCGCCACCGCCTGGAAGTGGATGCGGTACATCCACCGGAGCGCCGGAGAGCGGCACGCGAGCGGGCAGATGCTGAACGGCGACTACCCCGAGGTGCCGTTCACCCTGCTCGCCCAGACCGTCCAGGGCCTGCTCGGCGTGGAGCCGGACGCCGCCGCCGGCGCCCTCGCCACCACCTCCCGGCTGCCCGCCTCGATGGGCTGGCTGCAGGTCGCCTCCATCCCGGTCGGCGGCGGCACGGTGACCGTCCGCCACGACGGCGAGCGCTCCAGCACCGTCACCAACACAGGCTCGGGTGCGCTTACTTGGGAGGCCCGCTTCCGAGGTGAGCACCCGCGGCTGACCGTCGACGGCGTGGCGCGCGACGCCCGCACCAGGACGGTCGACGGCGTCACGTACACCTACGCCACCGTCACCCTCGCCCCCGGCCGCACCGCGACCGCGGCCGTCACCGACTGATCCCCCACGCGGCACCACCGCGCCACCTACCCCCACACCGCACCACCCGCGGCCGGCCGGCCCCACCCGGCCGGCCGCGGCTCCCCCTCGCCCCCGTCCCTCCTGACGGTCAGTCACACCCCCACCCCCACACCCCAGGAGCGCGCGCATGCGCCGAACCCGAACCCCCCACCGCCTCACGGCCACCCTGCTCTCACTCGCCCTCGCCACCGGCGGCCTCACCGCCGCCGGCCTCGGTGCGGCCGCCCCCGCCGCCGCGCTCGGCAACGGCAACGCCCTGACCCCGCCGATGGGCTGGAACTCCTGGAACTCCCTCGGCACCGAGGTCACCCAGGAACAGGTCGTCCAGACCATCGACTTCATGGCCGCCAACGGCCTGGTCGCGGCCGGCTACGACACCGTCACCATCGACGACGGCTGGTCGCTCTGGCACCGCGACGGCCAGAGCACCGACCTGGTCCGCAACGCCGACGGCGGCCTCCAGCTGCACGACGACGCCGGGCACCCGGTCGGCGGCAGCGACGGCACCGGCACCGACCCGACCTCCGGCCACCTCGTCCCGCGCCCCGACCACTTCCCCGCGCAGACCGTCAACGGCCGTACCGTCAACGGCATCGAGTACCTCGCCCGGTACGCGCACGGCAAGGGCATGAAGTTCGGCCTCTACGCCACCGACACCTACCTCACCTGCCAGATGCACCCCGGCAGTCTCGGCCACGAGAGCACCGACGCAGCCGACTTCGTCGCCTGGGGCGTCGACTTCGTCAAGTACGACGACTGCCCGTACGGCCCGCCGGTCACCGGCCCGGACGGGCACGACTACGGTACCCAGGGCGAGGGAAAGGAGCTGACCCGCTCGATCTACACCCGGGTGCAGACCTTCCAGCGCGCCCTGGACGCCGCCTCCGCCGCGCAGGGCCGGCCCAAGGTCACGCTCAGCGTCTCCGCCCAGCCCGTCCACACCGGAGTCCCGCACCTGCTCGCCGCCGACGACCCGGCCCGCACCGACCCGGTCGTCCGGGCCGCCGGCACCGCCCCCTTCCAGGCTCCCGGCTACGCGCCCACCGGCGTCTGGTGCGGCCAGGTCGCCCACCTCTGCCGGATCGGCGGGGACCGGGACAGCGAGCTCGACGGGGTGCTCTGGAACGGGCAGTTGCAGACCGCGCTGCGCTACCCGGGCAACGTCCGCCCGGGCAGCTGGAACGACCTGGACATGATGTTCACCGGCTGGCAGGACGTCTACGGCCTGTACGGCACCACCGACACCTGCCCCTGCCACAAGCCCTTCACCGACGACGAGTCCCGGACCGAGACCTCGGTCCTCGCCATGCTCGCCGCACCGCTGATCTCCGGCGCCGACCTGCGCACCGCCGAGCAGTCCCGGCACAGCGCCGACGGCTACACCTGGTCCACCGGGATCAGCGCCGAGAGCCTCGCGATCCTGAAGAACCGCGAGGTGATCGCCGTCGACCAGGACGGCCTGGCCGAGCCCGCCACCCTGGTCGGTGCCAAGCCGGCCGACGGGCGGGCACCGGTCGTGCTCAAGCGGCGGCTGTCCGGCGGCGACACCGCCGTCCTGCTGGTCAACCAGGACCCGACGACGGCCCGGACGGTCGGCACCAGCCTCGCCGAACTCGGGCTCACCGGCACCGGCACCGGCACCGGCTACCGCGCCAAAGAGCTGTGGACTGGCGCGAGTTCGACCGTCACCGGCCCGCTCGGCTCCACGCTACCCCCGCACGGGGCAGCCCTCTACCGGCTCGCCGCGCAGCCGGCCGGCGGGGCGACGGGCGTGGTCGACGACGGCCGGTACCACGGCCTCACCACCGGCGGCCTGGCCCTGAGCCTGACCGGATCCTGCACCTCGCCGCTCACCTCGACCACGGACCTGGAAGCCCCGCGCGGCGGGGACCCGGCGCAGCGGTGGACGTTCACCGGCAACCCGGACGGCACCGTCCGGATCACCGACGGCTGCGACACCGCGACCCACCGCCACACCGTGCTCTCGGCCGGGGCCTCCGCCGGCGACAGCGCCTACCTGCTCGACCTCGCCCCCGGCAACCCGTGGCAGGAGTGGAAGGTGCGGCAGGACCCGGCCACCGGCGCCCTGACCGTCACCAACGTCGCCACCGGTCTCGACCTCGGCACCGCGACCGCCACGCCGGGCACACCGGTCACCACCGACCCGCCCGCCGGGCGGAGTTGGACCCTCACCTCCTGAGCGAGCGCTACCGGGCGTCGGACCGCCGCACTGCGCGGGCGGCCGGCGTCCGGACCAGGGCCGCCACGCTCAGCCCGAAGATCAGCACGCCCAGCGGGACGTGCACCGCCGGGACGTGCGCGACGCCCAGGACCACCTGCGCCGAGGCGAGCACCAGGAAGCCGGTCGCGTGCAGGATCGGCCGGGGCGATCCGCCGCCCGGGCGCCAGGCCAGGACGGCGGCGAGCACGTACAGCATCGAGGCGCCGTACATCACCCGCGCGCCGACGCCGTGCAGCGTCTCGCCGTAGGAGGTGGACAGCAGCAGGCCCGCGCTGACCGCCTGGAGGAAGACGGTCGCGGTCTGCAGGGCCACGGCGACCCGCAGGAAGGTGCGGGTGCGCGGCCCCGCGGTGGTGTCCGCCGTCGTCGTGCCCGTCGTGCCATTGGCCGTGCCCGCCGTCGCTCCGATGGCCATGATCCGGTCCCCTCTTCTGCCTCGCGGCGGTTGATCGATAGTGTCCCGATCGTCCGACGACACAGGCCCGCGAAGTGTGAGGCGAAGTTCCATGAGCACCCCGAGCACCCCGAGCGCCTCGTCCGAGCCGGGGTACGACCGGTCCGAAACAGGGCACGAGCGCTCCGAGCCGGGGCAGGACCGGTCCGAGCCCGACCTGAGCGTGGTCGTCGGCGAGCGGCGGCAGCTGATCAACCTGTCCTACCGGCTGCTCGGCTCGCTCGCCGAGGCCGAGGACGCCGTGCAGGAGACGTACGCCCGCTGGTACGCGATGACGCCGGGGCAGCGGGCGGCCGTGCTGTCGCCCGGCGCGTGGCTGACCACGGTGGCCACCCGGGTCTGCCTGGACCTGCTCGGGTCGGCCCGGGCCCGGCGCGAGCGGTACGTCGGCGAGTGGATCCCCGAGCCGCTGCCGGACCGTACGGAGTGGATCGGCGGGACGGGCGGCGGCGGGGCGCAGCCGGCCGACCCCGCCGACCAGGTCACCCTGGACGAGTCGGTGAACATGGCCTTCCTCGTCGTCCTGGAGGCGATGACGCCGGCCGAGCGGGTGGCGTTCATCCTGCACGACGTCTTCCGCTACCCCTTCCCGGAGGTCGCCGAGATCGTCGGCCGGACCCCGGCGGCCTGCCGGCAGCTGGCCACCTCGGCGCGCCGCCGGGTGCGCGCCGCGCAGGCCCCGACCGCGCCCCGGGCCGGACAGGCCGGTCTGGTGCGGCACTTCAAGGAGGCCTGGGAGGCCAGGGACATCGCTGCGCTGGTCGACCTGCTCGCCCCCGACGCCTCGATGACCGCCGACGGCGGCGGGACGGTCGGCGCCGCCCTGCGCCCGGTCGTGGGCGCGGAGCGGATCGCCCAGTACCTGGTCCACTTCGCCGAGAAGGCCCCCGGGCTCACCCTCCTCGAACGGACCGTCAACGGCCGCCCCGGTCTGGTCGCCCGGTACGCCGGGGTCACCGCGACCGTGGCGGCGTTCGGCGTGGACGGCGAGCGCATCACCCACATCTGGGCGGTCCGCAACCCGGAGAAGCTGCGCCCGTGGGCGGAGGACGGTCCGCTCCCGGGCTGAGGCGGTGACTGACGCGCCGCTCCTGGGCTGCGGCGCCCGCTACAGCTCCTCCACCACCTCCACCCCCGGGCGCTCCCGCGCCAGGTCGCGGAAGAACCGCTCGGCGTCGATCGCCACCTCGGGCGGGTGCACTCCCGCCGACCCGACCGTCCCGTCCAGCAGTTGGGCCAGCGCCAGCCCGGCGGGCACGCCGGTCGCCTCGGCCATGTCCGCCAGCAGCCCGTCCGCGCCGGCGAGGCGTGCCAGCGCCGCCGCCGGACGGCCGTCCCGCGTCCCGGTGGCGGCGGCGAAGAAGGGCGGGAGGGTGCCCGGGCCGCGCAGCCGCGGGGTTCGGAGGGCGGCGCGCAGGGTGCGGCGCAGCGTGGGGCGGTCGAGGTCGGTGGCGGCGGCCTCGTTGCCGAGCCGCCCGGCGTCGAGGTCCTCGCGCAGCACGTCGAGGTAGGCGGCGGTGCCGGCCCGGACCACCATCAGGTTGGCGGCCGCGCCGGCGGGCCGCAGGCTGCGGTGCAGAGTGACCGGTTCGGGGTGGCCGACGGTGTACGCCGTGCCCCGGTGGCCGCCGGGCAGGTCGAGGGTGACGGGGCGCAGCGGGGGCCGCCGGACGATCCGCCCCGCCTCGACCACCGCGACGGTGCCGCTGATCTGCTGCATCCAGTGCACGGCGGCGGCCGAGACGGCGCCGCCCGGGTCGCGGAGGGTGGTGTCGGCCGACAGGCTGCCGGCCTCGGGGCCGACGTCGACCGGCCAGGCGGTGTACAGGTCGGTCAGGGTGTCGAGGCGGGCGGCGGCGCGGGCGGCGAGCAGGTTGCTGACGCCGGGGCTGGCGCCCATGCCGATCACGGCGCGGACCCCGGCGGCGCGGGCCTCGTCGTCCAGTCCCAGCATCGCGACGGTGGGCTCCCAGTCGTCGCAGATGTCCAGGTAGTCGGTGCGGGCGCGGATCGCGGCGCGCAGCACGTCGAGGCCGAAGCGGTAGTACGGGCCGACGGTGTTCAGCACGAGGTCGGCGTCCGCGAGGGCGGTGTCCAGGGCCGTGCCGTCGGTGACGTCCACCCCCAGTGCCCGGACCGGGACGGCCGTGGTCGTGGCGAGCGCGGCGGCCGTGCGGCGGGCGGCGGGCAGGTCGCGGTCGGCGATCACGAGTTCACGGACGCCGGGGAGCGCGGCGGCGACGCGGGCGGCGACCCGGCCCGTCGCGCCCGCTCCGCCGAGGGCGAGCACCTTCATCGTCGTCATCCCTTCCGGTGGTCCTGCTGGTCCTGGCGGTCCTGATGGTCCTGCCGGTCCAGCGAGGTCAGGAACCGCCGCATGCCGTCGAGGTAGCCGGGGGTGAAGAGCGAGCGGGGTGCGGCGATCGCGAGGAAGGTGCTCCTGAGCTCGGAGTCCTCGACGTCCTTGGGCACGATGTTGTGGGTGGCGTCCTGGAAGCGCTCCACCGTGAGCTGCCCTGGGGCGGTGAGGAGGCGTCGGTAGCCGGCCTCGGTCTCGTCGCTGTCGACGTTGACGTCCTGGCCGCCCAGGACGAGCTGGACCGGCACCCGGAGGGCGGTGAGGTCCTCGGTGGCGTCGGAGCGGTGGTTGCGCTTGTCGAAGGCCCAGCGCTCCGGGGTGAGGCCGTCGGTGTCGCCGCCGGCGGCCCGGTACTGCTCGAAGGTCCCGGAGGCCTGGAGGGCGGCGAGGTTGCGGTCGCTGCGGGCGACGGCGGCCGCGGTCTCCTCGGGCGAGGCGTGCCGGGCCCGGAGTTCGGCGAGCAGGTTGTAGCGGCCCTGCCGGAGCCAGTTGAGCGCGGGGGCGACGGCGATCACGAACGTCACGTCCGGGGACTGCCGGGCGGCCTTGGGCATCACCCAGCCGGCCTGGCTGGCGCCCCACAGGCCGATCCGGGTCGGGTCGATGCCGGGCTGGGTCCTGGCCCAGGCGATGGCGGCGACGGTCTCGTCGGCGCGGTCCTGGATGCTCTGGTCCAGCCAGTTGCCGGGGGCGTGGTTGACGCCGGGTTTGTCCCAGGAGAGCGTCGCGTAGCCGGCCGCGGCCATGGCCTCCCAGATCGGCCGGTAGAAGGTGTCGTGGGTGGCGTCGGTGGGCCCGTCCCCGTGGACGAAGACGACCAGTCCGTACGGGCCGCGGCCTCCGGTGGGGCGGGCCAGGACGCCCTGGAGCGGCTGCTTGCCGCCGGTGATGGTGACCCGTTCCTCCGTGAGGTCGTACTCGTTCTGGTACACGACCCAGCCGCCGGCGCCGGCTACCAGCAGCACCACGGACAGCAGCGACCCCCAGAGCCACCGGTGTCTGCCCAACATCCCCATATCGTTCACCCTAAAATCGATCGTTTCGAAAACGACCGTATCAGAGATGAACGCACTATGATGATCGTCATGCAGGAGATCCCGACCCGGGTACTGGTGGACGCGCTGGTCCGCACCGACGGCACGGTCGACTGCGGCGACCTCTACGCCGTGGCCGGCCACCTCGGCATGACCGACCAGCAGGTCCGGCTGACCGTCAGACGCCTCACCGCCGACGGCCGCTTCGTCCAGGAGGGCCGCGGCCGCCGGGCCCTGCTGCGCGCCACCGCCGCGACCACCCGGGCGATGGAACCGGATCTCGACCACCTCGCGTTCATGTACGCCCAGGACCGCGGCCAGGCCCCCTGGGACGGCGTCTGGCACCTGGCCGGCTTCGCCGTCCCCGAGCGCGACCGCGCCGCCCGCGACGCTCTGCGCGAAGCCCTGCTGCGGATCGGCGGCGCCCCCGTGCAGAACGGCCTCTACGTCTCACCGCACCCCTGGGAGCCCGACGTCCGGGCGGCGGCCGAACCGCTGGGGGTCCTCGGCAACCTCACCCTCCTCAGCACCACCGACCTGCGGAGCGGCGACACCGACGACCCGCAGGAGCTGGCCCGCCTCTGGTGGCCGCTGGACGAGGTCGCCGAAGGCCACCGCCGCCTCGCCGGGACCGCCGCCGACCGCCTGGCCCGGCTGACCGAGGGCGGCCTCGGCGACGCCGAACTCCTCACCCTCGCCGTGGAGCTCGCCGCCGCCTTCACCGAGGCCGTGGAACCCGACCCGCTGCTCCCCCCGGAGCTGCTGCCGCAGCCGTGGCCCGGCACCGGGGCCCGCGAGCTGGTCGCCCGCTGCTGGGCGCTGCTGCTCGCCGACCCCAGGCCGGGCGCGCCACGGCTGTTCGACACCTACGCGGAGGTCGTCGCGGCGGTCACGGCCTGACCGGCGCCGCCTCGTGTGCCGCCGGCTCCGGCTCCTCCGGCGCCACCTGCTCTGGCATCACCGGCTCCGGCTCCTCCGGCGCCACCGGCTCCGGCAGCGTCCGGAACAGCGCCCAGCTCAGCACCGGCATCAGCACCAGCGGCAGCAGCGCCGTCCGCAGCGAGGTCGCGTCCGCGAGCCCACCGATCAGCGGGCCCGCCAGGCCGCCGATGCTCACCGTCAGCCCGAGGGTGATCCCGCTCGCCGTGCCGATCCGGGACGGAAGGTAGTCCTGCCCCAGGGTGACCTGCAGGGAGAACGGCACGTACAGCCCCGCCGAGGTCAGCGCCACGCACAGGTACAGCGCCGGCCCGGGCACCAGCAGCACCCCGGCCACCGCGACCGCCGCCACCAGGTACGACCAGCGGGCCACCGCGACCCGCCCCCACCGGTCCGCCAGCGCGCCGCCCAGCACCGATCCCACCGCGCCGCCCGCGTACAGCACCACCAGCGCCGCCGTACCCGTCGCCGCACCGCCGCCCAGGCGCTGGGTGACGAACAGCGAGAGGAAGGTGCTCAGCCCGACGAAGGCGATCGACCGGCACACGACGGCCAGCGACAGTTTCAGGAAGGACGCCCGGTCGTCCGCGACCGCGGGCGGCGTCGGCCCGGCGCCGGACGCGCGCCGCCGCTCCAGCTCGCGCAGCACCGGCAGGCACAGCGCCGTACCGGCCAGCGCCGGCAGCGCCAGCAGCGGGGTCAGCCGCAGCCCGCCGGTGCCGACCACGGCGGCGACCAGCAGCGGGGCCGCCGCGAAGCCCAGGTTGCCGCCCAGCGAGAACCAAGCCATGCCCCGGTGGCCGCCCCGCCCGCCGGACGCCCGCCGCGCCGCCAGCCGCGCCACCCGCGCCGACTCCGGGTGGTAGGCCGCCACCCCGACCCCGGACAGCGCCACGAAGGCGAGCGTCAGCCCGTACGAGCCGCTCACCCCGCTCAGCGCGATGCCCGCCCCGCCCAGCAGCGTGCTGACCGGCAGCAGCCAGGGCAGCGGACGGCGGTCGGTGAGCGCCCCGAACAGCGGCTGCGCCACCGAGGACAGCAGCGAGGCGGCGAGCACCACACCGGACACGGCGGCGTAGCCGTAGTGGCGCTCGGCTGCGAAGAACGGCACCAGGGCCGCCACCGCGCCCTGGTAGACGTCCACGCAGGAGTGCCCGAGCGAGAGCAGGAGGATCGAGCGGTTGTCGTGCGTACGTTTCGGCATGCCGCCATGCTCGGGGCCACACCCCCTGTCGGACTTCCGATAATCTGCCAGGCGATGCCGAACATCCGCCATGACCCCGTCGCCCCGACCCGCGCCCAACTCCTGCCGCCCGGCGGCGGGATCGACGCGCACCGGCACGACGACCACCAGATCGCCTACGCCGCCCGCGGGGTCCTCGCCATCACCACCGACGCCGGCTCCTGGGTCGCCCCCGGCAACCGCGCCATCTGGATCCCGGCCGGCACCGTCCACGCCCACCAGGCCCACGGCGCACTCGAACTCCACCTCGTCGGCCTGCCCGCCACCGAGAACCCGCTGGCCCTCGACCGGCCGACCGTCCTCGCCGTCGGCCCGCTGCTGCGCGAACTGATCGTCGCCTACACCCGCACCCCCGACGACCGCGGCCCCGAACGCGCCCGGCTGCGCGCCGTCCTGCTCGACCAGCTGCGCGCCTCGCCCCAGCAACCGCTCCACCTGCCCGCCGCCACCGCGCCCGTGCTCCGCGCCGCGTGCACCCTGCTGACGGCCGACCCCGCCGACCGCCGTACGCTCGCCGAGCTCGGCCGCGCCGTCGGCGCCAGCGACCGCACCCTCTCCCGGCTCTTCCGCGCCGACCTCGGCATGACCTTCCCCCAGTGGCGCACCCAGCTGCGGCTCCACCACGCCCTGGTGCTGCTCGCCGAGGGGCTGCCGGTCACGGCCGTCGCCCACCGCTGCGGCTGGGCCTCCGCCAGCGCCTTCATCGACGTCTTCCGCCGCACCTTCGGCCACACCCCGGGCGGGCAGGCACCGCCCTGAACCGGCGGGGTGCGGCCGGTCGCGGGCCGGTCGTGACAGGGGCGCGGCCCGGTCGCGGCCCGGTTGTCCGTCCCTGGTGGCAGGCTGGGGGGCATGTGCGGCCGCTTCGTCTCCACCACCACGCCCCAGGACCTCGTCTCGCTGCTCGGAGAGCTCCGCTGGGACCCGGCCGAGACCTTCGCGCCGAGCTGGAACGTCGCCCCCACCGACCCGGTGCCGGCCGTCCTGGAACGCGTCGACCGGGACACCGGCGAGCTGCTGCGCCACCTGCGCCCGCTGCGCTGGGGCCTCGTCCCCTCCTGGTCGAAGGACCCGTCCGGCGGCGCCCGCATGATCAACGCCCGCTCGGAGACCGTCGACACCAAGCCCGCCTTCCGCAAGGCCTTCACCGCCCGCCGCTGCGTCATCCCCGCCGACGGCTACTTCGAGTGGCGCGAGGTCCCCGCCACCGCCGACCGCAAGGCGTACAAGCAGCCGTACTTCCTCAGCACCGGCGGCGTGATGCTGATGGCCGGCCTCTACGAGTTCTGGCGCGACCGCACCCGCGCCGACGACGACCCGCTCGCCTGGCTGGCCACCGCCACCGTCATCACCACCGACGCCACCGACAGCGCCGGCCGCGTCCACGACCGGATGCCCCTCACCATCGCCCCCGACGACCTCCCCGGCTGGCTCTCCCCCGCCCACACCGACCCCGCCGAACTCCACCACCTCCTCCGCCGCCCCGCCGACGGCGACCTGCGCGTCCGCGCCGTCCCCACCACCGTCAACAGCGTCCGCAACAACGGCCCCGAACTCCTCGACACCGCCCCCGACCCCCTGGGCCTCGCGGACTGACCGACCGTTCCGGGAGACGGAGGCGAGACGAAGGCGAGACGGCGGAAAGACTGCGGACCGTTAAGGACGCCTCGGCGCCCGGCTCAGGTGCGCTCGAAGCCGTGGGAGTGCGCGATGACCTCGAAGCCCCGGCGGGCGTACCAGGTGCGCGGCCAGTCGTCGGACTCGGCGATCAGGAAGCGGGTGCCGCAGTCGGCGGCCGCAGCGCGGTGCAGGGCGGCGGCGAGGACGGCGTCGGCGTGGCCTTGGCGGCGGTGGTCCTCGGCGGTCATCAGGTCCTCGATCTGGGCGGTCCCGGCGGCGGGTTCGAGGTAGAGGTCCGTCCAGGCGGCGACCTCGCCGTTCTCCGCCCGGGCGCCGAGGAAGTGGACGTGTTCGGCGCCGCGGAGGGTGGCCACGCGCCGGTCGACCAGCAGGCGGACCACCTCCTCGTCGGCCTGCGGGAGGGCCGTGCGCCAGCTCGCCGCGAGCGGCGGCCGGAGCGCCTCCAGATCCACCTCCTCGACGGTGCGGCCGTCGGCGGCGGCGGGGACCGGGCCGGTGTGCAGCATCACCAGGTAGGTGCTGTGCCGGTAACCGGCCCGCTCGAAGGGCTCGACGCAGGCGTCGCCGAACTCGCCGTCCAGCACGGACACCACGCGGAACGGCCGGTCGCCCATCACCTCGTCGACGAGGCCCGGCAGGGCGGCCGGGTCGGCGTCGGCACGGTCGACGAAGACCTGGTTGTTCGACCAGGAGCCCGCGAAGCGGTCGTCGAACACCGCGAACCCGCCCGGGAGTTCGACCGTGCGCTCGGCGCGCCGACGGGCGAACCCGGCCAGGAAGTCGTTGATCCGCCGCACCACGTCATCCGTCATGCCCGGCACTCTACGGGTTCCCTTGCCGTACACCGTAGTTGGCGGTCAGCCGGGCGGTGCCGTGATTCACGGGGTGAGGGTGCTCGGCCTCCCCAGCGGTAGCAGGTACTGGATCGGCTCCTCGAGGTCGTCCAGGCCGAGGAGTTCGTGGGCGAGGTCGTCCTGG
This sequence comes from Kitasatospora sp. Ki12, assembly GCF_054601375.1. NCBI lineage: Bacteria > Bacillati > Actinomycetota > Actinomycetes > Kitasatosporales > Streptomycetaceae > Kitasatospora > Kitasatospora sp. Ki12. The sequence continues at coordinate 63,275 of NZ_BAAIHT010000002.1, forward strand.
AGGCCGCCGAGGGGGGTGGTGCCGAGGCCGTGGGCGGCGGAGGTGAGGAGGAGGTTCTGGGTGAGGTGGCCGGCTTCCAGGAGGCCCAGGCGCAGGGCGCGCAGGCCGTAGCGGCGGCGCAGGTGGGCCAGGTCGAGGTAGACGGCGAGGACGGCGGGGGCGTCGTCGATGCCGATCGCGGCCGGGTCGGCCGCCGGGCGGGCGGTGTAGGAGGAGAGGGCCTTGAGGTCGTCGAGGGCGGGCGCCGGGCCGATCGGGCGCAGGCTGCGGTGGACCGGGAGGCACTGGTAGGTGCCGGCCGGCAGGCCGTCCACGGCGAGGGCGACCAGGCGCAGCCGGACGGTGTGCAGGGCGCCCGCGCTGGGGTACGGGCGGTGGCCGGTGCCCTCGCCCGGGGCGTACGCGGACCACAGCAGCCCGCCGAGGGTGGCGGCCGTCAGCGGGCCGGTCAGCGGGCCCCGGGTGGAGCGGCGGGTGTGCAGGGCCTCGGCGAGGGTGACGGCCGGCAGGGGCGCGCCGGGCAGCAGGATGTCGCCGGGCTGCGGCCGCGGGGCCGGGGCGGGCGGCAGGTCGCGCAGGGTGCTGTCCTCGGTGCGGCCGATCTGGAACTTGCTGCGTTCCAGGTACTGGTGGTCCGGGGCGTGGTGGTCGGTGGGGAAGAAGGTGAACGGCTGCGCGGTCTCCAGCAGGGTCCGGGCGGCGAGGCGGCAGACCGCCCGTTCCTCGTCGGGGCCGACGCCGAGCCGGTTGAACAGCATGTGCAGCTGGGAGGCCCAGACCCAGAGGAGGCGGTCCGCTGCCTCCGGAGGTGCGACGGCCCGCATCCTGGCGTCGGCGTCGGCGACCCGTGCGGCCCACTCCCCCAGCCAGGGCGCGGCCGTGCCCGCGTCCAGCGCCGCGCGCAGCGCCCGGGCCCGCCCGGCCAGGGCCTGCCGCTGCCGGGCGAACACCGTGTTGACCCGGGTGTGCACGGCGGCGCCGGGCAGCGCCCGGAACTCGGTGACCCAGCGCCAGGAGGCGGCGTGCCGGCGCAGCCAGCGCGAAGCCGCGAGCTCGTCGAGGCCGAGGGCGGACGCGGTGGTGTGCGCGAGGTCGAGGGCGAGCGGCAGCCGGGACCCGGGGGCCGCTTCGAGGGCCCGCAGGGCCTGGACGGCGGTGCGGGTGGAGTGGGTGAACACCTCCTCGGCGATCGGCAGCAGCGCCGGGCCGCCGTAGCGCTCGGTCTCCGGCTGGTACGGCACCTCCGTGACCTCGCCGTGCGTGGGCGTCCAGGGGCCGTCGAGCGGGGTGCGGCGGGCGGCGAGCCGGGTGAGGTCGGTGGCGAGGCCGGTGGTGAGGTCGGCGGCGCGCTCGGCGGGCGGCGGGCCCGGGGTGCGCAGGCGGATCCGCAGATGGGGGCCGCCCTCGCCGTAGCGGATGAAGAACCAGTCGGTGTCGGCGAGTTCGTCCAGCAGCGGGGCGAGGTCGGCGGTGAGGAAGGCGTCGGCCTCGTGGGCGGGCAGCGGCAGCGCGAGGTGGAGGCTGCGCCAGCGGGCGGCCCGCGGCTGCGCCGGGTCCTTCGTGGTGCTCATGTCCTGCATGGTCGTCGTGTCCTTCCCGGACGGCTGGGGCTCCGAGGGTTCCAGGGCGCTAAGGGAACGGGTGCGGGTGGAGCGGCAGTTCGTCGTGGCGCAGCGGGCCCGGGGTGCGGCCGAGCCGGTACGGGACCTCCAGCAGGCGCGGCAGGCCCCGGGTGCGCCGGTTGAGGTGGCCGAAGGTCATCGGCAGCGCGCCGGGGACGATGACCTTGGCGCAGTGCAGGCCGAGCCGGTCGCGGACGCCGGGCTCGTCCTGGGTGACCACCAGGACCTCCAGGCCCTCCCCGGCGAGCCGGGTGACCGTCCGCTCCAGCAGCTCGGTCAGGTCGGCGACCGGGGCGGGGGCCTCGGGCCAGCGCTCGCGCCAGGGCACCGGGGGCGGGCCGGCGAAGAGGAAGTCCAGCCGGGGCTGCGCCTCGGGCAGGGCGTTGAGACCGACGTGGTCGTCCAGGCCGACGACCAGATCGGGCCGTTCCAGCATCGGCCGCAGCCGCTCCGGATCGCGCGGACCGCCCGGGGCGGTGGAGCGGTGCGGGGCCTCCTGGACGTTGGTGACCACCTCGGCGACGGCGGAGCGGATCGCCGTCAGCGGGTCGTGGTGGGCGCCGGCGGCCAGGAAGGTGCGCGGGGCGTCCGGGTGGCTGTCGGTGGGGCGCCCGGCATGACGGCCTGCGTGGCGGCCCGCGTGGCGGCAGAGGGCGAGCACCGCCGGGACGCCGAGGTCGTTGGTCGCGTCGAGCAGGGTGAGCCGGTAGCCGAGCAGCCGGGCCCGGGCGGCCAGGTCGGCGATCTGCGGGTCCTCGGTGGGGACGGCGATGCCGGGCAGCGGGGTGCGCGCGTACCAGGCCATCAGGAAGGCGTCGCGCTCGGCGACCTCGAACAGGCCGTAGAGCGCTGCCTCCTGGGGGCTGTTGCCGAGCCCGCAGCCGTTCGAGGACTCGTAGACGACGCGGGGGCGCTCGCGGTCGGGCAGCTCCCAGTAGGCGGCGTGCTCGGGGACGGCGACCGGGCGGCGGTGGGTGAGCGACCAGCTGTGGACCCAGTCGAGTACGAGGTCCGGGCGGTACGGGACGGTGGCGGTGGCGGTGGCGGCGGGGTGCCCGGGGTGGGTGAGGTCGGGCAGGCCGAGCCGGACCGGGTCGAGGACCGCTCCGGGGCCGAGGTCGCGTGCGAGCTCGGCGTAGGAGGCCCGCAGGACGGTCCGGCGCCCGAGCGGCCGCATGCCCGCGTACCGTTCCACGGCCTCGAACAGCGCCACCCGCTCGCTGGAGCGGAAGTCCGCAGCCCGCCCGTACCCGCCGTCGTCGACCGCCCGGCCGTCGGCCACCCAGGCGGTGGTGAGCGCGAAGGCGGAGTCCTCGGTACGGAACAGTCGGCGGACCGGGCCGAAGCGTTCGTCGTACAGTTCGGCCCGCAGCCGCTCGGCTCCCGTACGGTCGTTGGGGCCGCGCAGGACGGTCGGGTCGGGCAGCGGGCGGGGTGTCGCGGGCAGCCGGGCGGCTTCGGGCGAGTCGGCGGGCAGCGGATGGCACACCGGGCAGCCGCCGACGGGGCGGACCCGATGGGTGGACCAGGTGGCGCGGGCGCCGTTCACGACGTGGACAGCCGCATCACCCTCATCGTCAGCACCACCCGTATCGCCCGTATCGCCCGCATCGCCCGTCGGGGCTTCGGCCAGTTCGGCGGCGAGCGCGGCCACCGCCGCGCCGAAGGCCGGGGTGCCTGTACCCGCGAGCGCCAGGGCGGGGCTCTGCCAGGGCACCCGGCCGCCGGCGGTGGCGAGCCGCTGGTACTCGGTGCAGCCAAGGCAGGCCGGCGCGCCGGGGTGCAGCACCGGGCCGACCAGGGTCAGCGCGCCGTCCTCGCGTACCGGCACCAGGCGTACGGGGTGGTCCAGGGCGTGCCGGCTGAGCCGGGTGGCGAGGCCGAGGGTCCATTCGGTGAGGTGGACGACGGCGGTACCGCTGGTGGTGGCCAGGGCCTGCGCCGGGGTGAGGACGGGCAGGTCGGTCATCGGGCGTCTCCTGCCGAGACGGATGCCGGACCGGGAGCCGGGACGAGGGCCGTGAAACCGCAGCCGTCCAGGGCGCCGGCGAACGCGCGGGCCGCGGGCGTGGCCGGCCGCCAGGGGGTGGTGCGCAGGCCGGTCAGCCGGCCCAGGTCGGCACGCAAGTCCGCCTCATGGTCGGCGAGTTCGGCGAGCCAGCGGTCGGTCCAGCCCTCGTCGGTCCAGGCGGCCGGGTGGCGGCTCGCGGCCGCGAGCGGGGCGGCCGCGCCGGTGAGGGCGGTGCGGTGGGCAGCGGTCAGGCCGCTCGACCGGGCGAGCAGACGGGTGAGGGCGGCCAGAGCGGCGTGGGCGACGGCGTCGGCGGGGGTGGCTTCGAGGGCCCGGGCACCTTCGACTTCCGCCTGGAACACCCGGGCGTCCGTGAATTGACGGACCGTCAATTCTGGTGAGCGGCCGAGGCAGCGGGCCAGCGTCTCCCACCAGTGCGCCGCCTGCGGATGCTCCCGCCAGGCCGCCTCCGGTAGCGCGGGACCGGTCGGCACGGCCCGGGCGAGGGCCGCGCGGCGCAGGGCCCGGCCGAGGGCGTGGTCCGGGTCGGCGCCGACCACCGGCGCCGTTCCCCCGTCGACGGCGGCCAGGTGGAGCTCCGCGGACCGGCAGGCGGCGGCCAGCCGGGCGAGGTCCGTCCGGGCCGCGCCGGCCACCAGGGTGCCGGTGGGCGTGCCGCAGGAGACCAAGGCGGCGGGCAGTTGCGGCAGGCCACCGGGGGACGGCGCGTCGAGGACGCCCAGCCGGGCGTCGCCGAGGGCGGTGACCCGGCGAAGCGCCTCGGCGAGGTCCCCGGGCGGTGCGGCCACGGGGCCCGGGCCGGCTGCCCACGGGTGGTGCTCGGCGCGCGGCGGACGGGCCTCGGCGAGCAGGACGGCGGGGCGGCCGCCGAGCAGGCGCGGGTCGTCGCCCGGCTCACCCGGGTCCGGCAGACCGGCTACCGCGCAGAGCAGCCGCTGGGCAGCGGCGGCGGCGAGCAGAACGGGCAGGGCGGAGACGGCTCGTACGGTGCCAGGGTCGGCGCCAAGGTCGGAGCCCAGCCGGGCCGCGAGGGCGGTGGCGTCCGCCCGGGCGCGGCCCGGGTCGGCGGGCTCGGTGACGAAGCCGCCGTCCGTACCGCACTGGACGGCGACCGCGACCGGCGGCTCGCCCGCCGAGGCCACCACCCGCCCGGGAGGCAGCCCGGGTTCGGCGACCACGGTCGGTGCGGCCGTCCCGCCCGCGGCCAGGGCCTGGGCCACCGCACGGCCCAGCGGGCCGTCCGGGTCGGCGGCGGCCACCACCGGGCGGGCGGCCGCGAGGGCCGCCGCGGCGACGCCGGGTTCGTCGGCCACCGCGCCGGGCCAGTCGGGCAGCCGGGCGCCCGCCGGGTGGTCCACGATCAGGTCGTGCTCGCGCAGCCGGGCGGTGACGGTGGCCAGCGCCGCCGCGACCTTCGGCTCGGTGACGGGCTCCGCGGCCTCCTGACCGGGGGCGAGCCGGGCGGCGAGCAGCTTCCACAGCTCCGGGAGCGCGCGGCTGCCCTCCAGGGTGAGGCCGGTGCCGCGCCCGCGCAGGTGCAGGCCCTCCCGGAGCGGGGTCACCGCCACCCCGGGCCGCAGGTGGGGCCGCAGATGGGGCCGTACGGCGCCGGGCTCGACAACCACCCCGGTGGCCGACCCGTCGCCCGTCATGCGGCGCCCTCCACCACGGCGATGACCTCGTCCACCCGGTCCTGCCACCGGTGCCCGGTGAGCGCGGGCACGCTGCGGACCACCAGGTGGGCTGCCAGGTAGCGCTCCACCGGCCGGACGTCGCAGATCGAGAGCAGCCGGTACAGGCCGTTGGTGCAGGCCCGGTAGATCAGGTAGTCCGGGCGGGTCCACATCGTGCCGGCGGGGTCGGAGCGGTGCAGCAGCCGGTGGAACTCGCTGTAGCGGGTGCGCAGGTCGAAGTCCCAGCGGGCGGCGGTGTCCGGGTCGCCGAGGCCGGCCGCGCGCTCCCGGTACTCCTCGCGACTGCCGCCGAGGTCGGCCCCGGCCGCCAGCAGGCCCTCCGCCCGGGCCCAGGCGGTGGCCGACCAGTGCGCCCAGTCCCGCTCCCAGCCCTGGGCGCCGCCGTCGGTGATCCGGCCCACCAGCCGGGTGACCGCGTCGCCGACGCGCTCCCAGCGCCGTTCGAAGGCGGCCCGCAGGCTGCCGTCCGGGTCCTCGTGGACGAGGAAGTCCTCCAGGTGCGACAGCATCGAGTAGTGGCCGCCGATCAGCCCGTCCGGGTGCGCGGTGGCGTGCGCCGCGAGCGCCGCCACCACCAGCTGCACCCGGGCCTCGGACGCGTCGCCGTGCGCGCCGAGGAAGTCGCACCCGGAGCCGATCGCGGGCAGCCCGCGGCCGAGCAACTCGTCGCGCAGGGCGGCCGATTCGGCGCCCAGCAGGGCGTTCAGCGAGGCCTCCTCGGCCGGATCGACCGGCAGCACCCGGACGGTGTTGTCCGGCACCAGCGGTCCGTACGGCGGCGCGACCAGCTCCACCCGTCCGGCGACGGCGGCCTCGGCCAGCAGCTGCTCGTCCGTCCGGTCGGCGACGGACGGGTGCGTCGCCGTCCACGCCCGCAGCGCTTCCGCCGCCCGCTCCGCCGCGACGGCAACCCGCGGGCCCGGACCGCGCAGCCGCAGCCGCAGGTGCGGGCCGAACCGCCAGTGCCGCTCGACGTGCGCGTCCAGCCCCTCCGCCGCCGCCTGCCGGGCCTGCGGCAGTACGGCTTCGCGCAGCGCGCGGGCCTTGACGGGCTGGTAGTAGGTCAGGACCACATCACGGGCGGTCACGGCCTCCGGGCCGTCGGCCGGATCACTCATCGGACGCCTCCTCAGCGCTGCGGGACGGATTGGGACGGACGAACGAACACGGGACCGGCCGACGGGCCGGAGAACGGCCGACGGACCGGAGAACGGCCGACGGACCGGAGAACGGCGAGCGGGACGGAGAACGGCGGGCGGGGAGGCAGCGATCCGGGCGCCCCGGAGCTCCGGCACCGGAGCGCGACGCCCGGGAGGGCGACCGCACACCCGCCCCCTCGGGCCGCCGGCTCGGACGGCGGCCGGGCCCCTTCGCGGCCGAGCCGGAGACCGCTCGGAGCACCGGCCTCACCGGCGCGGCACCGGCCGGTCGTGGCCGCATCACGACGCGGCTCACCGGGCCCCCTCCGGACCAGCGCCGCCGTCGACGGCGACGCCACCACCGACGCCCGCCCGGCCCGGGCGGTAGGTCTCCACCACGAGCTCGACCGCCCGGGCCGGTTCCGCCGTGCCGGCGACGGCGGGCAGGGATTCCTCCAGCACGACGCCGTTCGGGTAGCGGGTGAGCCACTTGGCGAGGTGGCACAGGTGCAGCGGGTTGCCGAGGTCGACGGGTTGCGGCTTGGGGGCGCGCAGGTGCGCGACGAAGGCGTCGGCGGGCGTGCCCGTGGTCGTGGCGGCGGTCTGCACGGGGTGGAGGAAGAGCTGTTCGGGGAGCCCGAGTCGGGCGCGCCAGCGTGCGACGGTACGCGCCGGGACGCCGTCGGGGCCCGGGTCGGCGGCGAGGTCGGCGCGCAGGGCGTCGAGGACGGCGGGCGGCAGCTGCCAGCGGCGGCGGGCCAGGACGACGTGCCGGTGGCGCATGCGCGGGGTGCGGGTGACGGTGCCGCCGGGGGCGTCGACGGCGGTGCGGGGCAGCAGTGGACGGAAGTCGACCACACCGTTGGGGTGGTCGGCGAGCAGCGGGGCGAGCCGCTGGGGCAGCATGATCGGGGCGAGGAAGCCGAGGTAGAGGACGTCCAGCGGTTCGCCGGTGCTCCGCAGCCGGAAGCGGAGCTGGTCGGTGGCGGGGTCGTGGACGAGGTCGAGGTCGTCCTCGGTGAGGCCGGTCCACCGCCGGTCGGGGCCGATCTCCTCGTCCAGCAGCAGCGGGTGCAGGTTGGCGTTGAAGCCGCCGACCGGCCGGACCTGCGCGGCCCGGGCGCCCTCGCCGAGGCCCCGGCGGATCTGCCGGGCGACGTCGGTGGCGGCGCGGGGCGCGGTGGCGTCGAGGAAGCGGCTGGTGAAGCGGCCCCAGCCGCCGTAGACGTGGTTGACGGCCAACAGGCCCTGGGCGGCGTCGCATTGGACGAACCAGGAGTAGCTGAGCGGTCGGGCGGCGGTCCAGCCGGGCAGCCGGCCGGCCAGCGCGCGGACCCGGTCGGCGGGCAGCACCAGCTCGCCGTCCGTCTCCGGTACGGCGGCGAACTCCCGTCGCAGGGCGTTCAGTTCGTCCGGAACGGCCATCTCGGACCAGGCCTGGGCGGTCTCGGCGCCGAACTCCCACGGGGTGGCGCACACCCCGCCGATCCCGTAGCGGGCCACGAACCGGTCGCGGGCCGCCCGTCGCATCAGGTGGCCGTGGTCGAACAGCTCGGCCAGTGCGGTGAGTTCGGCGAGCGCGACCCGGTCGGCGGCACTGGGCGACGGCCGGTGCGGCGGCGCGGGCGCGTGCACGTCCTCGCTGAGGACGGTGAGCGGCGCGGCGTCCTCGGGCACCGGCCGGCCGGCGTCGGCCAGCACCCGGCGCCAGTCGGCGGCGAGGCCGGCCAGCAGCGCCGGCCGGCGCTCACCGGGCGCGTCCGCCACCTCGGCCGTACCGGACGCCAGGCGCTCGACGGCCGCGACGAACGCGGCGTCCTCCGGCCACTGCCGGAGCCAGTCGGCGAGGCCGCGCAGCGGCTGCGGGGCCTGTGGATCGACCGGGTCGGTGGGCACCAGCAGCCGGGCGGCCAGGAGTTGGCCGAGGAAGCGGTGCACGGCGGGGTCGCCGTCCGGGCGTCCGAGGGCGGCGGCGAGGCGGGTGGCGAGCCGCTCGGGAGTGTCCGGGGTCGCGGTGAGCGAGGCGAGGAGCGCCAGTTCGGGCCGGGCAGCCAGTTCGACCTCCTCCTCGCGGGTGACCAGGTAGCGTCCGCCCGCGAACACCACCTCGCTGCGGAGGTAGTGGGCCCGGCCGTCGGCGACGCGGGCGGCGCCGGCCATCCGGTGCGGCAGGGTGCGGCTGCGCCGGGGGTCGTCGAGCAGGGCCTGGACGAGCGCGGCGACCAGCGTCCGGTTCTCCCGGACCACCGCGTACGGAAGCCCGGCAGGGTCATCCGCTACCCCGTCCGCCGTCCCGTCCAGCGACCCGTCCGCCATCCCGTCCGCCATCCCGTCCGCCGTCCCGTCCCCGGCGGACCAGCCGACCGCCGTGAACCAGGAGAGCGGGCTGGTCTTGGTGGTGGCCCGCAGCGCGTGGCGCAGCACGGCGGCCTCCTCCTTACGGGCCCGCCCGGACTTCGTCCCCGTCGCCCCCGCCTCGCGGGCCGTGTTGGCGACCGCGCGCAGCAGGTCGGCGCTGGTGAGCGCGATGGCGCGGGCGAAGGCGGGTTCGCCGCAGAGCCCGACGAGGGCCGCGCGCTCGGCGGCCAGCGCGGGCGGCACGGCGTCCGCCAGCGCGGCGGTCAACTCGGCTCGTCGGAGCCGCAGTTCCAGCCACTCGGCGAGCCGGGGGACGCGCTGCGGCAGGTCGGCGAGCCGGTCGAGCAGGGCGGGGCGGGGCGGGCGCCCGTTGTGCAGGTCGCGGCGGAGTGTGAGCACGATCCGACGGTGGAACTCCTCGTCGTGGCCGGCGCGGCTGTCGTACAGGTCGTCGCAGAGCTCGGGCCGCAGCGCCGCGTCCACGGCCTCCACGGCGCCGAGTTCGGCCAGCAGGCTCCGGACGGCTGCCGAGGCGGTGGACTGCGCGGGCCGGGCGAGGACGGTGGCGCGCACCAGGGCGTGGCGCGCGGTGTACGCGGCGGTCGCCGGGGCCTCGGGGAGCGAGGGGCGTGGCAGGGTTCGGTTCGGCATGGCTGCTCCCTCCGACGGGACTCGGGCGGTGCACGGCAGGAACCCGGCGCGTCCGCGCGAACGCGCCGGGTTCGGCCTTGCTGCGTATCAGGTGCGCGGTGGTGCAGGGCTTGCGAGTGCTGCGGAGCTCACGGGGTGGTGCGGGGCCTACGGGTGGTGCGGGTGGTGCCCTGCTACCGACCTCAGTAGGTCTCGAGGACCGGCGGGTGCGGAACGCCGCAGGACGACGATCCGCAGGAGCTCGAACTGACCCCACCGGAGGCACCGGTCTCGGGCAGCGCGACGGTGTCGCGCAGCGAGGTGACGGTCAGCTCCCCCAGGTCGAGGCTGTCGAGGTCGAGTACGTCGGCGAGCGTGAGCTCGCGCTGGGCCTGATCGGACATTGCGGTCTCCCGGAATCTCGAACGGATTGGGCCGGACGGTGAACTGACGGAACGTCAGCCGATCGGGGCGCTCATGTCCTGCGGCTGGGCGCAGGAGGACGAGGCCTGGCAGGAGCAGGAGCCCCAGGAGGCGCCGTTCTCCGGCAGCGCGACGGTGTCGCGCAGGGAGGTGACGGTCAACTCGCTGAGGTCGAGGTCCTGGAGGTCGAGAGTGTTGTCGGACATGGCGGACTCCCTTGAGGTGGCAGACGGGCCGGCCGGGCCGGGACGCGCCTGCGAGGTGGGTGGTGCTGCGGGATGTGCCGGGCCCCCCGTGGGTGCGTCGACCGCGGATCCCTCGGACCCTGGCGTCGCGCCGCCCGAGGTCGACTCTAGGCCGCGGGAACGGGCCGGCGATACGGTCCGCCGGGCGTTTGGCCGGTAGTCCGTGCCCCGACGGCGCATCGCCGCCGCCACTTCAGCGGCGCTTGAGCGATCCGCCACCGACCTGCGATGTTCTGCCTCCGACAGCGGTCGAACGACCTTTTCCTGAGCGGGAATCGAGAAGCACGCCGAATGGCGGGCGCGGCCGTCCGCACCCGCTCGATGGGGGAATTTCCGGCGCACTCGGCCGGGCGTTTCGCAGCCGTTCCGCGGGAAGGCACCCGGCGCTCCGCGACGAACTCCCGCGCGCCTCCCGGAGGACCTCTCACGTGCCCTGCCGGGGCGGCTCAGCTCAGCGGCAGCAGTCCCGGCACCGGGCCGCCGCGGCGGGAGAGGCGGCGCAGGAAGGTGGTGACGCCGGGGGTGCCGACCGCCCAGGCACGGGCCTCGGCGTCCGGCTGCCGGCCTGCGAGGACCGGCCGGGTCGGCGGGCCGCCCGCACGGGTGAGGAGGAGGCCGGCGAGCTCTTCGGCGGCCGTCCAGTGGCGGTTGTCCCCGGTGGCCACGGCCAGGTCGACCAGGAGGTCCCCGACGCCGGCCAGGCCGCAGCAGCGGTACACCTGGGCGGTCCGCGGGGCGAGGGTCCGGCAGGTGTCGGCGGCGTCGGCGGCCAGGTCGAGCAACTCCTGGTCGCCGTACCGCAGTCCGGCCTGGACCAGCAGTGTGCCGAGTCCTGCCAGCCCCCGGCACCAGGAGAGGTAGCGGCGGGTCGCACCGGGCCGGAGCGCGGCGTCCGCGATCCGGGGGAGGTCGGCGGCGAGGCCGTCGACGATCCGGCGGGCTGTGTGCCGGGACGCCTCGTCGGGCATGGCGAGCAGGAAGTGGGCGATGCCGGCGCGGCCGTGGGCGAAGCCCTCCGCGAGGGCGGCGGTACCGGGGTTGGGCTCGTCCTCGGGTTCGTCGAGGGGCCCGGTGGTCAGCCGGAGCGCACAGCGGGCGGCGGACTCCCGGTGCCCGTCGGCCTCCGGGCCGCGAAGCTCCGCGAGCAGCAACCGCCCGGTGCCGATCCCGGCCGCGCCCCCGATCTGATCTGTCCCCGTCCCCGTGCCCGTCCCCGCGCTCCGACCAGGCGTGCAGGACGGGCCAGCCTCCGGCGGTTCCGTCCCCAGCACCCCCGCCGCCTCCGCGAGGAACAGCTCGACGCCGACCCGGCCCTGGTACAGGGAGTCGTCCAGCCGGTCGAGGGCCGGGTGGGCGGCGGTCCAGCGGGCGAGGTCGGCGGCGGCGGAGCGGGCGTCCGGGCGCTCCGGGTGCTGCAGCAGTTCGAGGCCGAGCCCGGCCGCGCCGTCGTAGAGCGAGAGCAGGGTGCGCGGCCGTTCCGTGCCTGGGCCGGCCGCGACCAGCTCGCGGGCCATCCGGACGCAGGTGGTGACGGTGTGGTCCAGCGCTTCGTCCAACGGCGCGCGCCCGGGCCGCGCGGGCCGGCGCCGTGTGAGGACGGTCGGGTCGGAACGCCGGAGCCCCGAGGCCGCCTCGGCGCGCCGCGCCGGGTCGAAGCTCAGCAGCCCCGCGACCAGGTCCACCAGCGCGTCCGCTTCCGGAAGGGCCGCGCGCAGGCAGGCCACGGTCCGGTCGCGGTTCGTCTCCGGATCGGGGTCGATGACGACCGGGTCGAGTCCGGTGAGGGCGTAGTGCAGGGTGGTGCCCAGCGCGTAGAGGTCCTCGGTGGGGTCGTGGCCGGTGCCGCCCGGCAGGCCGTAGCCGGCGGTGGCCCCGGCCGGACGGTCGCCGGCCAGGGCGCTCACGCCGAAGTCGACCAGCGAGGCGCGGCCGTCCTGGTCGAGCACCACGTTGGCGGGTTTGAGGTCGCAGACCACGACGCCGCGCGCGTGCACCGCGTCCAGGATCCGCAGCAGCTCGCGCGCCAGCGCCCGGCCGTCGCGCCCGCCCTCGCCCTCTCCCCCGTCCTCGGCAGCGGTGTACGGGCCGGAGGTCAGGACCTCCCGCCGCAGGTCGCGCCGGCCGCGGGCGCCGCTGACCAGGTACTCGTCGGTCCCGTGCCGGAAGTAGTCGACCAGCGGAGGCACCCCGGACACGCCCGCCAGTGCGGCGAGCACCCGGCGCTCGTGCCGCAGCCGGCCGCGCGCGTCGGTGCCCGCGCCGTCCTCGGCGACGAAGGCCCTGGCCTGCTTGACCACCACCTCGCGCCCGGTGGCGAGTTCGAGGGCGCGGTAGACGTGGCCGCTGGGCGCGCGGGAGATCCCGGCGGTGATGCGGTAGCGGCCGTCGCCGACCCGGGTGGTCGCCGTCCGGGCGGAGTCGCCCTCCGGCGCGAACGGGTCGTTCGCCCAGGGCGGTTGACGGTAGCGGGCCTCTGCCAGGCCCGGGAACCGCGAGCCGTCGGGGCCGGCCATGCCGCGTTCCGCTTCCTCCTCCGTGACCCGGAAGGGACCGTAGCGGTAGTACACCGGGGAGTCCGGCCTGATCCGGCGGTCGCTGACCACCTCGGGACCGGCCCAGCCGTCCAACGCTTGCGCCAACTCCTGCCCCAGCGCACGGACTTCGTCCGGCCGCGGGTAGACCGTCACGGCCTTCCCGACGGCGGCGCCGCCGTGCCGGCCGCTGTTGAGCTCCTGCAGCACCGCCGCGCTGTGCGCGAACTTCACGTCGCAGGTGTGGCGCAGCAGGATCGGGAGCACCACCCCCAGCAGGTCCGCGAGTCCGCCGGGGCGGGCGGACACGTGCAGCTTCCATCCGTGCGCCAGTTCCGGCAGCCGCCGGTCCTGGAGGTACCACCACTGTCCGTCGGTGCGCAGCGGTCCGCGCGCGGCGGCGTCAGCGGTACCGGTGGCAGCTGCGGCGAGCGCCTCGACGCTGCGCCGCAGCCCGTCGGCGGAGCCGGGGGCGGGGGCGGGTGGTGTGCTCAAGGGTCCGTTCCCTCCCCCGGTTCCGCTGTCCTCCGGTCGGATCGCCGGGATCAGAAGTCTTCGCAGGGGAAGCGGGTCGGGACGTACGTGACCCACGGGTCGGCGAGACAAGCGACCGGCGTGAGGTCCGCGTCGAAGGCGTCCTCGAACGCGATGGCGTCCTCGTCGATGTCCAGCAGGCCGGCGTCGCGGACGTCGGTCACCAGTGCACTCATGGGGGTCCTCCCTGTGGTTCTGGTCATTGGAACCTTTCGTGGAGCTGCCCCATGCTAGCCACGCCCGACAGGCCGCGACAGGGCCCGGGAGGAGGGAACCCGCCTACGTCAAAGGGTGGTTCCGTTTGTGGACACCGCGTGTGCCCACGGGTACGACGCGAGCGGGCCGGCCCGGTACCCGAGGGGGTGGGTACCGGACCGGCCCGTGCCGCGTGCGCCGAGGGGTCAGCGTGCGGCGGTCTTGCGGGTGCGGCGGGAGACGGAGTCCAGGACGACGGCCGCGAGCAGCACGGCGCCGGTGATCATGTACTGGATCGCCTGGTCGACGTGGACCAGGTCGAGCCCGGTGATGATCGACTGGATGACCAGGATGCCCAGCAGGGCGGACCAGGTCTTGCCGCGCCCGCCGAACAGGCTGGTGCCGCCGATGACGGCCGCGGCGATCGAGTTCATCAGGACGTTGCCGCCACCCAGCAGCTTGTCGGCCGAGCCCTGCTGCGAGGCGATGAACAGGCCGCCGAGCGCCGCCATGCCGGCGGAGATCATGAAGACCGAGATCCGCACCCAGGCGACGTTGATGCCCGCGCGGCGGGCCGCCTCCACGCCACCGCCGACGGCGAAGATCTGCCGGCCGTAGCTCGTGCGGCGCAGGACGAAGTCGGTGATGACGACCACGCCCAGGAAGACCACCAGCGGCAGCGGCAGGCCGCGGTCCTGGTTGAGCATGTAGGCGGCGGTCAGCGCGATCGCGGCGAGGACCCCGGTGCGCAGCGCGATCTCGCTCGTCGGACGCGCGGCGAGGCCGGCGGCGGCGCGACGGCGGGCGTCGAGGAGCTGGCCGGCGGCGAAGAGCGCGATGCCGAGGACGGCCAGGCCCCAGGTGTAGGCGATGTCGCCGTCACCGAGGAAGTAGGTGTCCAGGTTGGCCAGGACGCCGTCGTTGACGACGTTGACGGTGCCCTTGTCGCCCAGCACGTACTGCTGCAGGCCGCTCCAGGCGAGCAGGCCGGCGAGGGTGACGACGAAGGCCGGTACGCCGATCTTGGCGAAGAAGAAGCCGTGCAGGGCGCCGATGGCGACGGCCGCGGCGATCGCGATGAGGCAGGAGAGCCACTCGTTGTAGCCGGAGCGCGCGGACAGCACGGCGGCGATCGCGGCGGAGACACCGGCGACGGAGCCGAGCGAGAGGTCGATCTCGCCGAGCAGCAGCACGAAGACGATGCCGACGGCGATCAGGCCGGGGCCGGCGATCCACTTGGTGATGTTGGTGAGGATGTCGGCGTTGAGGAAGTCGCCGGTGATGCCCTGGAAGATGGCGCCGATCAGGATCAGGCCGAGGACGACGGGAACGGAGCCGAGGTCGCCGTTCTTCATCTTCCGCTTGAACTCGGCGACGTAGCCGGCCAGGCCGGCCTCGCGGACGAGCAGCCGGGGGTCGACCGCGGGGGCCGCGTCCGCCGCAGCGGCGGGGGTGGTGGTCTGGTCGGTGGTCACTTCGCGTCCTCCGCGAGTCGGGCCTGGCGCCGGGTGACGGCGTTCTCGGTGGCGCCGGTGATGGCGGAGATGATCTCCTCGTGCGAGGTGTTCGCCACCTCGAAGACGCCGTTGTTGCGGCCCAGGCGCAGGACCGCGACGGTGTCGGCGACGGCCTTGACGTCGGCCATGTTGTGGCTGATCAGGATCACGCCGAGGCCGCGGTCGCGCAGCCGCTCGACCAGGTCGAGGACCTGGGCGGTCTGCTCGACGCCGAGCGCGGCGGTGGGCTCGTCCAGGATGACGATCTTGGGGTCGCCGACCAGGGCGCGGGCGATGGCGACCACCTGGCGCTGGCCGCCGGACAGCGCGGCGATCGGGATGCGCACGCTCGGGATGCGGATGGAGAGGGTGTCGAGCAGTTCCCGGGCGCGCTTCTCCATGGCGACCTCGTCGAGCGTGCCGAAGCGCCTCAGCTCGCGGCCGAGGAAGAGGTTGCCGACCACGTCGAGGTTGTCGCAGAGCGCGAGGTCCTGGTAGACGGTGGCGACGCCGAGCGCCTGGGCGTCGTGCGGTCGGCCGATGGTGACCGACTGCCCCTCCCACTCGATCGTTCCCTCGTCGATCGGGTGCACTCCGGCGATGGTCTTCACCAGCGTGGACTTTCCGGCGCCGTTGTCGCCCACCAGGGCCACCACCTCGCCGGCGTGTACCTCCAGGTGCACGTCGGTCAGTGCCTGGACGGCGCCGAAGCGCTTGGAGACCCCGCGCAACGCCAGTACGGGTGCGCCTGTCACGTGAACCATCTCCTTCTTCCCGCGCTCGCCGTGACGGTGGGTGGGCGGCCGGGGTGGCCCGCGCGCCGTGCGGGCGGGCGGGTGAACGTCGAAAAGGGGGTGCCGGGGCGGGGCGTGGCCCGCCGCGCGGTGCGGGCGGTGCTCCCCGGGGTGAGGGGGAGCTCCGCCCGGACGGTGCTACTTCAGGCCGGCGGTGGCGCAGGCGGCGGCGTAGTCCGCGGTGCAGATGTCGGCGGCCTTGTAGAGGCCGTCGGCGATCACGGTGTCGTTGATGTTGGCCTTGGTGACGACCTTGGGGTCGAGCAGCTTGGCCGGGATGCCCTTGTCGGTGGCGCTGTCGACGCTCGCGGTGGCCACGGACTTGACGTCCTTGCCCTGGAGCAGCGCGACGGCCAGCTCGGCGGCGTTGTCGGCGAGCGGGCGGTAGGCCTTGTAGATCGTGTAGGCCTGGTCGCCGTTGACGATGCGCTGGATCGCGTCGAGGCCGGCGTCCTGACCGCCGACCGGGACCTTGATGCCCGCGCCCTGGAGCTGGGTGATGATCGCGCCCGCCATGCCGTCGTTGGCGGAGTACACGGCCTGGAAGCCGTCCTTGCCGAGCTCGGTGATCGCGGCGCCGATCTTCTGGCCGGCGACGGTGGGCTTCCACTCACCGGACTGCTCGTAGACGACCTTCTTCACCTTGCCGTCGAGGACCTTGTGCGCTCCGGCCTTGAACTGGCCGGCGTTCGGGTCCGCGGAGTCACCGTTGATCATGACGACGTTGGCGTCGGCGGCCTTGCCCGCCAGGGCGTCGACCAGGGCCTGGCCCTGGAGCTCGCCGACCTTCTCGTTGTCGAAGGAGACGTAGGCGGCGACCGGGCCGGTGGCCAGGCGGTCGTAGGCCACGACCTTGACGCCCTTGTCGGCGGCCTCCTTGACCCAGGCCTGGGTGGAGGTGGCGTCGAAGGCGTCCAGCACGATCACCTTCACGCCCTGGGCGATCAGGGTGTCGAACTGCTGCTTCTGCTTGGACGCGCTGCCCTCGGCGTTGTTGTACAGCACCTTGCAGTCCGCGCACAGCGCCTTGACCTTGGCCTCGATGAACGGGCGGTCGAAGGACTCGTAGCGGGTCGAGGACGCGTTCTCGGGCAGCAGCAGACCGATGGACTTGTTGTCGCCGGAGGCGGCGGAGTCCTTCTTGTCGCTGCCGGCCTTGCCGCAGGCGGCCATGGACAGAGCCATCGAGACGGCCGCAGTGGCGATAACGGCGCGACGCATCATTGCGTTCATGTGGGGGTGCCTCCCTGACGTCGCCGCGACGGTGCGGCGGGGTGTGAGGGAGTCAACCCGCACATGCCGAATGGAGTCAAGAAGTAAATCCAAGACGAGATGACGTGGGGCCTTTTCGTTATCTTCCTGAACACAGACATCACAGATCCGGGCGTCATGAGCACGCAACGAAACCGCCGGGAAACATTCGGTGACGACGACCATCCGCAGGACAGCCCACCTGGCACCGTCGGGGCACCGCACCGGGGCGCCGGGCGCTACCTGGCCACCCAGGAGCCCCGCGCGTTCAAGATGTGTCGTCTGGGATAGAGTCCGCGCATCGGACCCGGTCCCCGGCTCGGACCCCCGGCCCGGCCGCCACTGGGAGCACCACCGAGCGCACCCGCCGAGCGCACCCACCGGGAGCACCCATCGGGCCGGCCGCCGCGCCGCGGAGCCGATCCGGGCCGCGGAACGTCAAGCGAACGTTCACGCCGGGGGCGATGCGTGTCGCCGGTCGTACCGCGACACGATGTCCGGCGAACAGGCCCTACACACCGGCCTGCTGATAGAGCGTCACCAGAAGCCCGTGCACCGGCTCGCCCTCCGGATCCTCCTCCGTCTCGTCGACCAGTGCGGCCAGCGCCTCGGCCAGCCGCGCCGCCTTGGCCGGGCTGAGCCTGATGTGACGAAGCGTCAGAAGGTGGTCGGCGGGCGAGCGGTCCAGCTCCTGGGCGACCGCGCCGAACAGCGCGGCCGTGCCCTCGGCCTGCGGTTCGGCGACGAGGAGCCGCTCGGCGGTCCGCCGGTAGTACTTCTCGGTACCGCCGCGCACCTGCCGCGTTCCCGCGTCCTGGACCAGCCCCGCCTCGCACAGCACCCTGAGGTGGTGGGAGACGCTGCCCTTGTTCACCCCCAGCTGCGCGGCGAGCCGGCTGATCGTCGACGGCCGGCCGCTCAGGGCGAAGAGCAGGCGCTGGCGCACGGGGTGGGCGAGTGCGGTGTGCTGCTGAGGCGTGCTGATCCGCTGGACGTCTTCGTCTGATTGATGGCTCACCAGATCAAGCGTTAAGTACGCTTGACGCTCTGGCAAGCCCGCTGGTGTACTCCCTCCCATGACCTCCACCACTTCGCCACCAGCGCTGGACGCCGCCGTCGTCGTCGAGTCGATCGCCGACCTGGTCGGCGAGCACTACGTCTTCCCCGACACCGCCCGGGAACTGACGGCCCTGTTGCGGCGCCGGAACGCCGAGGGCGCCTACCGGACCGAATCCGCCGAGGAGTTGGCCGACGCGGTCACCACGGACCTGCGGTCCGTCAACGGCGACCTGCACCTGGCCCTTCAGTACCACGCCGTGCCCGTGCCGCCGGACCGCGGCGCGGCGGTACTCGCCGCGATGCGCCGGGACTTCGACTCCTCCCTGGGCGGCGTTCCGCGCGTGGAGCTCCTCGACGGCGGCGTCGCGGTCCTGGAGATCGGACCCAAGGTGTTCCCGCTGGACTGGGCCGCGCAGCCGCTGGCCGCGGCGCTCTCCCTGGCGGCCCCCGCCCGCGCCCTCATCCTGGACCTGCGCCGCAACACCGGCGGCGACCCGGACACGGTCGCCTTCGTCTGCGGCTACCTGCTCGACGGCCGCACCCACCTCAACACCCTCGTCTCGCGGCAGGGCGAGGTGGCCGAGCAGTCCTGGACTCCCCCGTTCGTACCGGGTGCCCGGTTCGGCGCCGACAAACCGGTCTACGTGCTGACGAGCGGAAACACCTTCTCCGCGGCCGAGGAGCTCGCCTACGACCTGCAGCAGCTCGGGCGCGCCGAGGTCGTCGGGGAGGCCACCCGCGGCGGCGCCCACCCGCGCGACGGCTGGACGGTGCACCCGCACCTGGAACTCAGCGTGCCCGTCGCCCGCGCGGTCAACCCGGTCTCGGGCACCAACTGGGAGGGCACCGGCGTCCGGCCCGACGTCCCGTGCGACGCCGACGCGGCCCTCGACCGCGCACTGGCCCTGGCCGTGACGCGCCTGGTCTAGGAGCCGCAGCCCCTCCCGCTGACAATTGTCATGGTGCGTCGGTGCGGGAGCACACTGCACCGCGCACCGGGCCCGTGGCCACGATGGGTGCATGACCTCCACCGACACCCGCACCGGTCCCGGCCCCGGCCCCGAAGCCGCCGGCCCGCTCCACGGCGACACCCGGCGGGCCTTCCGCACCGTACGGCGGTTCGTCCTCGCCTACCTCGGCCTCAGCGTCCTCACCCTGGTGGCCGCCTTCGTCCTCCGCGACCACCACTCCCTCGTCACCCCGGCGGTCTGGGTCCGCGGCACCATCGTCGTGATCAGCGCCGCCGTGACCCTGCTGCTCACCGACCGTGCGGCCCGCGGCTCCCGGGGGGCGTTCCGGCGGCTGCGGATCGTCTCGGCGGTCATGCTCGCCGCGATCGCCACGATCATCGTCCTGCCGGGGGTCTTCCCGGTGTGGATGAAGGTCGAGCAAGGGCTGTGCGGACTCGCGCTGCTGGGAGTGGCCGTCCCGGTCAACGGGCGGCGGCTGCGTACCCTGTTCGCCAGGCTCTGAGGGAAGGGACGCGAGGGTGACCGACCTCGACCGTGGGACGACGCCGGGCGCCGCCCACCGCTGGGGGCACGGCCGGCGGCGCCTGCTGCTGGGCGCCGGCATGCTGGTCTTCCCGGCACTCACCGCCGTCGCCGTGGGCGGCACCGTCGACGGGGCGGCGGCGGCCGCCGGGTACGCCGTGGTCACCGCGTTCTGCCTCTGCTACGCGCTCACCGCCGTCGCCCTGGAGCGCGGCCGACGGACCTGGATCGTGCCGCTGCTGGCGGTGATGACCGTCCTGTTCCTCGCCGCGCTGCCGTTCGCCCACGCGGACGCCTTCTTCCTCGCCACGGTGGTCGTCTCCGCGGTCGCGGTG
Organism: Kitasatospora sp. Ki12; assembly: GCF_054601375.1. NCBI lineage: Bacteria > Bacillati > Actinomycetota > Actinomycetes > Kitasatosporales > Streptomycetaceae > Kitasatospora > Kitasatospora sp. Ki12. The sequence continues at coordinate 83,106 of NZ_BAAIHT010000002.1, forward strand.
CTGTGGCGCGAGCACGCCGCCACGGTGGTGACCGGGGCCGCGCTGGCCGCCTTCCTGCTGCCCTGGGCGGTGCGCCCCTGGCACTCCGGGCCGGGCGGGTTCCAGGCGCTGGCGCTGCTGTTCACGGCGCTCACCTGCCGCGCCTTCGCCGAGATCGCCGCCACCAACCGGGAGCTGGTCGCCGCCCGGGCGGAGGTGGCCCGGCTGGCCTCCGAGGCCGAACGCGACCGGATCGCCCGCGACTTGCACGACCTGCTCGGCCACTCCCTCACCGCGATCACCGTCAAGTCCCGGCTGGCGCAGCGGCTGGCCGACCGGGACCCGGGCCGGTCGGTCGCCGAGATGGCGGCCGTGGAGTCGCTCTCCCGGCAGGCGCTGGCCGATGTGCGTGCGGCCGTCACCGGCTACCGCGAGGTGACCGTGGCCGGGGAGCTCGCCCGAGCCCGCGAACTGCTGCGCGCCGCCGGGGTGGTGGCCGACCTGCCGTCGGCGGCGGACGCGGTCGGGCCGGACCACCGCGAGCTGTTCGGCTGGGTGCTGCGCGAGGGCATCACCAACACGGTCCGGCACGCCCGCGCCGACCGCTGCTCGGTGGTGCTCACCGCGACCTCGGTGGAGATCCGCGACGACGGCCCGGGACCCGACGCTCACGGTGCCCGAGGCGGCCGGGGCAGCCGGGGCATCCGGGGTGGCGGCAAGGGCCTCACCGGCCTGCGCGAACGGGTCGCGGCGGCGGGCGGTACGGTCGAGGCGGGCCCGCTCGCCCCGCGCGGATGGCGGCTGCTGGTGACCGTCCCGTCCGGTCGCCCCGACTCTCCGCACGAAGGGACGCCATGACGATCCGTCTGCTGCTCGCCGAGGACCAGGAGCTGGTGCGCACCGCGCTGTGCGCCCTGCTGGACCTGGAGGACGACTTCGAGGTGGTCGCCGCCGTCGGCCGCGGCGACCAGGTGGCGGAGGCGGCCCGCGAGCACCGGCCGGACGTCGCCCTCCTCGACATCGAGATGCCCGGTCTGGACGGCCTGGCGGCGGCCGCCGTCCTGGCCCAGCGGGCGCCGCGGTGCCGGGTCGTCATCCTCACCACCTTCGGCCGGGCCGGCTACCTGCGCCGGGCGATGGAGGCCGGCGCGGTCGGCTTCGTGGTCAAGGACGCGCCCGCCGAGGTGCTGGCCGACGCGATCCGCCGGGTCTCGGCCGGGGAGCGGGTGGTCGACCCGGAGCTCGCCGCCGCCACCCTGGCCGCAGGCACCTCCCCGCTCACCGCCCGCGAGCGCGACGTGCTGAACGCCTCCCGCCCGGGCGCCGGGGTCGCCGAGATCGCCGCGAAGCTGTACCTCTCCGAGGGGACGGTCCGCAACTACTTCTCCTCGGCCATCGCCAAGACCGGCACCCGCAACCGTACGGAGGCGCTGCGGGTCGCGGACGAGCGCGGCTGGCTCTGACCCGGCCAGGCCCGGTACGGGGCTGAGAGCCGCACAGCCGTGCGCCGTCAGCCGCGCAGCCGTCGGGCCCGGAGGTACTCCCGGGCGAGCAGCCGCAGCGCGGCGAACTTGGCCGGGCTCGCGGAGCGGCGCAGCAGCGCGCCCAGGTCGGCGCGGGCGGCGACGCCGGTCAGTTCCTCGACCCCGACGATGCACCGCACCATCGGCCGGTGCGCGGCCGGCACCAGGTCGACCACGGCCCGGCCCTCGGCGAGGGTGCGGTCGGCCAGGTCGAGCAGTTCGCCGAGCAGTGCCCGTACGGCCGGCAGGTCGCGGGCCTGCTCCAGGTCGGCCCGGGTGACGCCGTGGGCCCGCAGGGTCTGTTCGGGAACGGTCAGCCGGCCCTCGGCCAGGTCCTCGGCGAGGTCGTTGACGAAGTCGAGCCGCTGGCTGGCGTCGATGAAGGTGCGGCAGGCGGCGCGGTAGGCGCTCTGGTCGCCGTCCGGGCCGAGCAGCGCGGCGACGACCATGAAGCCGGGCAGCGAGTACCCGTCCACGTACGCCTGGTAGTCCGCCTCGGTGGCGAAGCCGGCGAAGTCGAGGTCGGCGTCCGCCGCGGCGAGGAAGTCCAGGGCCCGGTCGCGCAGGGCGGGGTGCGCCTCGACGCTGTGCAGCAGGGGGCGCAGGTCGGGATCGTCGGTGCGGCCGACGGCGAGGCTCTCGGTGACGTCCCGCCGCCAGCGGGCGGAGGCCGCCCGGCGTTCAGCGAGCGGGCCGCTGTCGAGCAGGGTGTCGGTGTGGTGCATGAAGGCGGCCGCCGCGATCACGGGCGGGACCATGCGGTCCGGCAGCAGCAGGCCGGCCGCCAGCGTGACCTCGCGCTTGTACCGGCTGACCCGGTCCCGCTGCCGGCCGAAGTCGGCCCGCAGCCCGGGGTCGTGCACGCCGGCCGCGTCCAGCGCCCGCTCCCACCTGCTCACTCGGTCCACCCACATCCTGTTCGTGAGGGACCGAGCGTAGTGGGCGGGAGTCGGGCGGTCCCGGCCGGGGCCCGGCAGCGTCAGCGCTGGCGGATCGTGGAGAAGCCGCAGGCCGGGGTGCAGAGCGTGACGATGCCGCTGTAGCGGTAGGTCGTCCGGCCCTTGGTGATGCTGTGGACGGTGAGCTTCTCCCGGAGGTTCAGCTCCCGGCAGCGCGGGCAGGCGGCGCTGACCGGCTTGCCCCAGGGGCGGTTCGGGTTCAGCTTGGTGTAGGCCACCACCATCAGGACGGCGGCGAGCCCGGCGGCGCCGAAGCCTATGCCCCGCCACACGCCGTTGGAGGACTCCCGGCGGTCGATCATCTCGTCGTAGGAGTAGGTGCCCCCGCCGCCGTGGTTGGACCAGATCCGGCACTCGCTGGTCCGGGTCATGGTGTGGCCGTCGCAGGTGGGCGCGGTGTCCGGGTCGGACTTGCCGACGACCAGCGCCAGGAAGATGCCGATCGCGGCCAGGACGCCCAGCACGACCATCGTGGTGGTCCGGCTGCGGCCGGTGTACAGCCGTTTGCGCTCGTTGTACGCCGTATCGATCACTGCCTGGGCCATGTTGCCCCCGTCGACCGCCACCACGTGTCTCCCGTTCTCCGGATGTCCGTACCGCTCGTCGTGCCGAGCCGGATGTCCCCCTCGGCGGGGGCGAGACGAACCCACCATGATCGACGGCCGCCCGCACCCGACTTGGGAAGCTTTTGACCTTTCAGATTCCGGACTTTCCTCCGTTTTTCGGGTGTTCCCCCGTTTTCCGGGCGTACGGTCAGTCTCCCGAGGTGAGCGAGGCCAGGTAGGCGGCCGCCTTGTCCGGGTCGAGGTACCAGCGTTCGGCGTCCGCCGGGTCGTCGAAGGTGTTGGCGAACCGGTCGGCGACGGCCCGGTGCCGCCCACCCGCGACCAGCAGGTCGAGGACGAACGGGGGCGGCGGGGCGAGCATGGCGTTGGTCCAGGTGGTGACCGGGCCCGCGACCTGCCAGAAGGCGTCGAAGGCGGCCTGCTGGAAGTCCCGGTCGAAGGGCTTGTCGCCGTGGGCGAGGATCGCGGCCAGGTAGAGCGCCGCGCATTTGGCGGCGGTGTTGGCGCCCTGTCCGGTGATCGGGTCGTTGGTGACGACCACGTCCGCGACGCCCAGCACCGTGCCACCGCCGGGCAGTTCGCCGACGGGGCGGCGGACCACCGGGGTGAAGCGGCCGGCCAGGGTGGCACCGGCGTCGGTGAGTTCGAGGCCCTTGCGCGCCCGGTCGTACTCCCAAGGGGTGAAGGTCTTCATCAACTCCAGCGTCACCCGCAGGTGTTCGGCCGGGTCACGGATCCCGTCGAAGGCGTCCGCCGGTCCGCCCGGCACGGCCTCCCAGAGCACGATGTCGCAGGGCCCCGACACGGTCAGGGCCGGCATCACGAACAACTCGCCGATTCCGGGCACCACGTTGCAGCGCACCGCCGGGAAGTCGTGCTCGGGGCGCGGCCCGAGCCCGTGCACGTAGACGGCGGACAGCGCGCGCTGGGGGCGCTCGAACGGGGAGTGCGCGTGGTCGCGTTCGAACAGCGAGCCCAGCGGGCCCTTGCCGGAGGCGACCAGCACCAGGTCGTACGAGCCGGCCAGGTGCTGCAGGTCGGCGGCGGTCACCTTGCGCAGCTCGACCCGGCCGCCGCGCTCGGCGAAGGCCTCCAGCCAGGTGGACATCTTCAGCCGCTGGTCGACGGACTGCGCGTAGGCGTCCAGCCGCCCGACCCAGTCGATCACCCGCGTCCCGTCCGGCCCGGGGACGGAGAGGCCGACGCCCTCGATCCGGGGCGCCTCGTCGGCCCACAGGTCCAGGCCCAGGGCGCGCTCGGTGCTCAGCGCGGACTCGAACATGCACTGGCTGGACAGCACCCGCCCGGCCCGCACCTCGTCCGCGCCGCGGTCCGTCAGCACCGTCACGTCGTAGCCGTGGGACTGCAGTCCCAGGGCCAGTTGGAGTCCGGCCTGCCCGGCGCCGACGATCAGAATTCTGCGCATCGCCCCTGCTCTCCTGGTGGTACGTCGCGGCCCGGCGGCCCGTTCCGTCCGGCTGCCCAGTGGTCTGGATACCAGTCATCGGCGCGCTCGTCCACGGGCCGTGCGGCAGGCCGGCCGGCGGGGACGGCGGTTCCGCTCACGGTCCGTCAGCACAACGGCCGGGCCGTCACGGTGCCGCCCGGCCGGCCACCAGCTGGTCACCCAACGCGCTGCGCCGGTACAGGACCTGCCGCCCGTCCCGGGCCCGGGCGACCAGTCCCCCGGCGAACAGGACGCGCAGGTGCTGGGAGACGGCGCTCGGCGTCACCCGCAGCCGGCGGGCGAGCTCGACGGTGGCGGAGGGCTCCGCCAGGAGGACCAGCAGCCGGGCGCGCGGCGCGCCCAGCAGCGCCGCCAAGGCGGTCGGGTCGGCGGCGGGCGGGGTGTCCCACAGGGTGGCCACGCCCCGGCTCGGGTAGACCAGGCTCGGCGGCTCCTCCGGGCTGAGCGGCGGCGCGGGCTTGTGCGCGAACACGGACGGCATCAGCAGCAGCCCCCGGCCCGCCGCCGCGACGCGGTGCCGGCTGATCATCCGGTCGATGTGCAGCACGCCGCCCCGCCAGCGCAGGTCCGGGTGCATGTCGGCGAACAGCAGCCGGGCGCCGCCGAGCGCGAGCCGCCGGGCCCGGTAGGTCATGTCCGCCTCCAGTACCAGGCGCATCCGCGGCCACTCCGGCTCGATCGCCGACTCCCAGTACCGGCGCAGGAGTTCGCAGAGGCCGTCGCGCAGCCCGGCGACCGCGGCGTCGTCGCCGGCGACGACCGCCCGCAGCGCCTCGGGCACCGGATCCGGCGCGTGCGTCGCCACCAGGTCGCGGCGGACCAGCTCCGGCGCGGTCCGGCACACCACGGCCAGTTCCTCCTCGAAGCTCGGAGCGAAGACGGCCGGCACCGGCGTCAGGAAGTCGGGGACGGTTCGCCTGCGCGCGACCAGGGCCAACAGCAGCCCGGCGTCGAGCGCGCCCAGCCGGGCGAGGACGGCGCGGCGCCACGGCAGGTGCAGCGCCGACAGCCCGGGGTCCTGCAGCACCCGCAGGCTCAGCACCGCCTCGTGCAGGGGCGACAGCGCGAACCGGGTGTCCGCGAGGTCCTCGACGTCCAGGACGAAGCTGATCATTAAGCGCCACGCTACATCGATTGGCGGCGCCGCGGCGTTCCCGTGCACTGGCGCCATGACAACTCCCGTGCGCCGCACCGCCGACACTCCCGGCCAGGCCGACGGATTGACCCGTCGGCTGGTCCTCCTCCTGGCCCTGGCCTGCGCCGTGGCGGTCGGCAACCTCTACTTCCCCCAGGCCGTCGGCCCGCTGATCGCCACCGGACTGCGCGTGACACCCGACGCGGCGGCCCTGGTCGTGACCGCCACCCAGCTCGGGTACACCGCCGGCATCGTCCTGCTCGTGCCCCTCGCCGACCGGCTCCCCCACCGTCCGCTGCTCGTCGCGCTGCTCACCCTGACCGGCCTGGCCCTGCTCACCGCGGGCTGCGCGCCGACCCTGCCCGTCCTGATCGCGGCGAGCGCCGCCGTCGGCCTCACCACGGTCGCCGCCCAGGTCGTCGGGACGCTCGCGGCGAACCTGGCCGCCGCCGACCGCCAGGGCGCGGTGATCGGCGCGCTGCTGAGCGGCTCCACCGGCGGCATGCTGCTCGCCCGCACCTTCGGCGGCACCCTCGGCGAGTGGCTCGGCTGGCGTGCCCCGTACCTGGCCGCGGCCGCCCTCACCCTGCTCCTCGCCGCCGTCCTGGCCCGCACCGTCCCGTCCACCACCGCCCCCTCCCGCGCGCCCTACCCGGCCCTGCTCGCCGAGCCGCTGCGCCTGCTGCGCACCGAACCCGAGCTGCGCCGCTCCTGCGTGTACCAGGCGAGCGTCTTCGCCGGCTTCTCCGCCGTCTGGACCTGTCTGGCCCTGCTGCTCACCGGCCCGGCCTACGGACTGGACGCCCGGGCGGTCGGGCTGCTCGCCCTGGTCGGCGCGGCCACCATGCTCTGCACCCCGTACGCCGGACGGCTGGTGGACCGCCACGGCCCCGACCCGGTGAACCTCGCCTGCCTGCTGGGCGTCCTCGCGGCGGCCGCCGTCCTCGCCGCCGGCCGCCAGGGCGGCCCGCTCGGCCTGACCGCCCTCACCCTGGGCACCCTGCTGCTCGACGTCGCCATGCAGTGCGGCATGGTCGCCGGTCAGGCCCGGGTGAACGCCCTTCGGCCGGACGCCCGCGGCCGCCTCCGGACCGCCTACATGACCTGCGCCTACCTGGGCGGCACCGCCGGCTCCTGGCTCGGCGTCCAGGTCTGGAGCCGGGCGGGCTGGTGGGGCGTGTGCACCCTCCTCGCCCTGCTCGCCACCCTCGCCCTGGCCCGCCACCTGACAGCGGCCCCGCACCCCTGGCCGGGGTCACAGTGAACGGCCCCGGAAGGCAGGACCCGCCGCGTCCGGCCGCGGCGGGGTCAGCCGGTGACCAGTCGGCGGCCGGTGACCTCCTCCGGGCGGATCCGCACCCAGCGCGGCCGGTCGCCGCCCGCCCAGGGGGAGGCGCCGGGGAGACCGGTCAGGTGGTGGAGTTCGGCCGGGTCGGTCACGTAGTGGGCCGGGCCGAGGGCGAGGACGCTCCAGCCGCGGCCGACGTGCTCGTCGATGCGGTCGACCTGGAAGGAGACCGCGGCGCCCTCGGCGGGGGCGGTGGTGTTGTGCTCGCCGGTGCGGAAGGCGAAGGAGGCCCGGTCGACCACGTAGTTGACGGGCAGGACCACCGGCCCCGGCTCGACCGGCAGGGCGATCCGGCCGACGCCGTGGGTGCCGACGAGCTGCCAGCACTCGGCCTCGGTGAGGTTCTGCAACCGGGGGTGCGGCCCGGGCCCGCCGTGGCCGGGCGCGGCGTCGGCGCGGCCGTACAGGAGCTCGTCGCGGCTGCTGCCGAGCACGGCGGCGATCCGGACGAAGCCCGCCGGGTCGAAGCCGGGCCCGGCGACGAGCAGATGGCGGAGGTAGCCGGGAGCCATCGCCGCCCGGCGCGCCAGGTCCTCGTCGTCGAGGCCCAGCTCCTGGCACCGTTCGGCGATCCGCCGGGCCACCACGACCGGGTCGGGGCTGTCGTGGGTGTCAGGGCTGTCGGGGCTGTCGTGCACGGGGGTGACTCCTCGGCTCGCCGGGGTGTTCGGGCCGCGTCCGGGCGGAGTCCGGTGCGGTTCCGTCCGGTTGACCGGGGCGGATCCATCCAACCGCCCGGTCCGCGGCAAGTCGAGCAGCTGCGCGGCCCGTGCGTGTCGTCGCGCGCCCGGCCGACGGGGCGTCAGCGCGCCGCGGCGCTCCTGCGGTCCCGCCACGCCGGGGCGAGCGCGGCGAGCATCACGGCCGCGGTGAGCAGCAGCGCCCACGGGTAGCCCGTCCCGCCCGCGACCGCCCCGAAGGCGACCGCGCCGATGCCCATCCCCCCGTCGTAGGCGACGTTCCACAGCGCGGTCACCGTGCCGTACCCGGACGGCGGCACCCGGGCGTACATCAGCGCCAGCGTCGCGTTCTGCGCGACGCCGAAGCCCAGCCCGAACACCGCCGCCCCGGCGACCACCGCGACCGCGCTGCCCGTGCACGCCAGCAGCAGCACACCGGCGGCCGAGACCAGCAGGGCGGGCAGCACCAGCGGGGCCGGGCCGCGCCGGTCCCCGTGCCGCCCGGCGAGCCAGCGGGCGAGCGTCATCGCCCCGGGCTGGACCAGCAGCGCGACGGCGACGGCCGTGGCGGAGGGCACGGCGAGCGGCAGGAAGGTGACGATGATCCCGGCCGCCAGCGCCGTGGCGGCGAACACGGTGGCGGGCCGCAGCAGGGCGCCGCTGCGCAGCCCGTCCCGCAGGCCCACCGACGGGCCGGCGGCCCGGGTGCGGTCCGGGAGCGCGGGCACGGAGGCGACGGCGGCCAGCGGGGCGGCCGCCCCGATCGCGAACACCCAGCCCCAGCCGACGTGTTGGCCCAGCCAGACGCCGAGCGGCAGCCCGAACAGGGACGGCAGGCCGGAGACCAGCCCGACCAGCGCGAGCCCCTCCCCGCGCCGCTCGGCCGGTATCAGCGAGGCCGTCAGCGCCCCGCCGGCGACCAGCGCGAGCGCGAAGCCCAGCCCGCGCAGCAGGCATACCGCCACCACCGCCACCATCCCGCCGGTCACGGCCAGCACCAGCGCGGGCGCGCCCAGCAGCACCAGCCCGGCCGCCAGCACCAGCCGGTAGCCGTACCGGGCGGTCAGCGCCGGCGTCGCCAGCTCACCGGCCACGGTGGCCAGCATCAGCGCCCCGGTGGCGAGCCCCGCCGCGTGGTCGCCGCCACCGGACTCCTGGGCGTACAGCGGAACGGCGGACAGCAGCAGGTTGAAGCCGACGGCGGAGCCGAGCAGCGAGACGAAGCGCAGCAGCAGCGCCCGGGTGAGCAGCGGCGGCCGGCCGGAACCGGCCTCCGGGGAAGGGGAGTTGATCGTCGTCGTGGTCACCCGGTGACGGTATCGGCCCACCGGACCACCGGTAAGATCCGATTCCATGCCGCTGGAGTGGTCCGGTTTCTCGCCCGAGCTGTTGCTGGTCCTCGACCGCGGCGGCGGCCGGCCGCTGCGCGCGCAGCTGGAGGACCACCTGCGCTGCGCGATCCGCACGGGACGGCTGGCGGCCGGTGAGCGGCTGCCGTCCTCCCGGGAGCTCGCCCGCACGCTCGGCCTCTCACGCGGCCTGGTCCAGGACTGCTACGCCCAACTCCTCGCCGAGGGCTACCTGGTGACCCGTGGCGGGTCCGCCACCCGGGTCGCCGCCGGAGCGGCCGCCCCGCCCGCGCCGACCGCCGGTGCCGCCCCCGCGCCCCGGCTGCTGGCCGACTTCCGGCACGGCGTCCCGGACCTGACGGCCTTCCCGATGGCCGACTGGCTGTGGGCGGTGCGCGAGGCCGGCCGGGCACTGCCGAGGGAGGCGCTCGACTACGGGGACCCGCGCGGCGCCGCGGCGCTGCGCGAGGTGCTGGCCGGGTACCTGCGCCGGGTCCGCGCGGCCGCCGCCGAACCGGACCACCTGCTGGTCTGCTCCGGCTACGCCCAGGGGCTCTCGCTCACCCTGCGCGCCCTCGCCCGCACGGGCGTGCGCACCGTCGCGTACGAGGACCCGGGCTCGCCGGGCCCCGTCCGGGCGGCCGCCGCCGTGGCCGGCCTGCGGGCCGTCCCGGTACCGGTGGACGAACAGGGCCTGGTCGTGGACGCGTTGGCGGCCACCGACGCCCGCGCGGTGGTCACCACCCCCGCCCACCAGTGGCCGACCGGGGTCGCCCTGGCACCGCGGCGGCGACTCGCCCTGATCGACTGGGCCCGGGCGCGGAACGCGGTGGTGATCGAGGACGACTACGACGCCGAGTTCAGGTACGACCGCGAACCGGTGGGCGCCCTGCAGGGCCTGGCCGCCGACCGGGTGGTCGCCATCGGCACCGTCAGCAAGTCGCTCGCGCCCGCACTGCGCACCGGCTGGGTGCTCTGCCCGCCGGCCCTCACCGACCGGCTGTGCGAGCTCAAGCAGATCGACGACCGGGGGTCCCCCGTACTGGACCAGCTGGCGCTGGCCCGGCTGATCGAGTCCGGCCGCTTCGACCGGCACCTGCGCCGGATGCGCGCGCTCTACGCGTCCCGCCGGACCGCGCTGCTCGCCGCGCTGGCCGAGCACGCCCCCGGCCTGCCGGTCACCGGCCTGGCGGCGGGCTTCCACGCCGTCGCCGGGCTGCCGGAGGGCGCGCACGAGGGGCGGGTGGTCGCGGCGGCCCGCGAGCGCTCGGTCGGCCTGTACGGGATGAGCGCGAACCGGGCCTCCGGCGCCGGCGACCCGCCCCGGCTGGTGCTCGGCTTCGGCGACGTCACCGAGCGCGCCATCGCGGCGGGCATCGCGGCCGTCGGGGACCTGCTGCGCTGAGCCCCCGGGGCGACCCTCCGCGACGGCTCAGTGCGGCGGTTCGTCCCCGGCTCCGGTGAGGTCGGCGGCGAGGGCGGCGAGGCCGTCGCGGAGCAGGCGCAGGAGGGGGTCCTGGTCGCGGCGGGGGTGCCAGAGGAGGGTGACGCGCAGGGGTCGCAGCCGGGCGGGTGCGGGGACGGGGAGGACGCCGAGGGCCGGGCCGAGTTCGCGGACCAGGGCGGCGGGGGCGAGGGTGACCAGGTCGGTGCGGCCGACCAGGTGCAGTGCGGCGAGGTAGCCGGGTACGACGCAGCGGACGGTGCGGGGCAGGCCGGCCTCGCGCAGTTCCCGGTCGAGCGCCTCCTCGGGGCGGCCGCTGCGGGAGACCAGGACGTGCCCGGCGGCGGCGAACCGCTCGGCGGTCACCTCGCCGCGGGTGAGGTCGTGGCCCGCCCGGACGGCGGCGGTGAGCCCGGCCCGGACGAGGCCGAGGGAGCGCAGGTCCGGGTACTTGGCCGCGTTGACGACGACCGCGAGGTCGGCGGTGCCGTCCCGGACGGCCTCGGCGCCGTCCCGCCCGCCGTCGGAGGCCAGCAGGCGCAGTTCGGCGGCGGGGGCGTCCACGGCGAGCCGGGCGAGCAGGTCGGCGCTCCTGGTCACGATCAGGTCCTGCGGGGCGACGACCGTCAGGCTCCGGTCGAGCGGCTGGGCCTGGCGGTCGAGGAGCTGCTCGGCCTGTTCGAGCCAGAGCCGCAGGCGCGGCCGGAGGTCGACGGCGGCGGCGGTGGGCCGCAGCCCGCGGCCGGAGCGGACCAGCAGCTGGTCCCGGAAGGTGCGGCGCAGCCGGCCGAGGGCGCGGCTGGTCGCCGGGACGGAGAGGTTGAGCCGGTGCGCGGCCCGGGTGACGGAGCCCTCCTCCAGGAGGGCGTCCAGGACCACCAGCAGGTTGAGGTCGACCGAGGACAGTTGCACCAGGTGAAACTATCAGTTGCCGTTTTGCCGATTGCCGCAAATCAGCAGGCCGCCTAGGTTCGAGGCAGAGCGACCGCAGCCCGCCCGACCGGTGTCCGCACCGGGGCGCCCTGCCCGTCGCCGATTCCCGCCTCGACCCGGAAGGGGTCCCCCATGCCTTCTGCCGTGCCCGAACCCGGCCACCGGACGCGGCGCGAGCGCCGCCCCCTCGGCCCGGCCGGGCTGACCGCCGTCTGCGGCGCCTCGCTGTTCGTCACCAGCCTGGACTCCACCGCGGTGAACGTCGCCCTGCCCTCCCTGCGCACCGAACTGTCCGCCGGTTCATCGCAGTTGGCCTGGATCGTGGACGCCTACACGCTCACCCTGGCGGTGCTGCTGCTCCTGGCCGGCTCGCTCGGGGACCGGCTCGGGCGGCGCACCATGTTCCGCGCCGGTCTGCTGGTCTTCGGGATCGGCTCGCTGGGCTGCGCGCTCGCCGGCAGCGCCGACCAGCTGATCGCCGTCCGGGTCGTCCAGGGCCTCGGCGCCGCGCTGCTCGGGCCCAACGCGCTGTCCACCGTGACCACGGCGATCCAGGATCCGGTGCGCCGGGCCCGGGCGCTCGGCTTCTGGGCGGCGATCTTCGGGCTGGCCGCGGCGCTCGGCCCGCTGGTCGGCGGTTCGCTGATCGACGCCCTGGGCTGGCGGTGGATCTTCCTGGTGAACCTGCCGGTGGTCGCGCTGGTGCTGGCGGCGTCGGTGCGGGTGCCGGAGACCAGGGGCGGTACGGCCCGTCCGCTCGACCCTGCCGGGCTGGCGCTGGGCGCGGTGGCGGTCTTCGGCGTCACCGAACTGCTCATCCACGGCGCCCACCAGGGCTTCGGCGGCGTCACCACGGTGGTCTGCGCGGTGCTGGCACTGGGCGGCGGCGCGGCGTTCGTGGCGGTCGAACGGCGGCGCGCGCACCCGGTGCTCCCGCTCGCGCTGCTGCGCCGCCCGACCTTCACCGCGGCCACGGTCAGCGCGGTGCTGGTGTTCGCGATCCTGGCCGGGTTCCTCTTCGTCTCCAGCGTGTACTGGCAGCAGCAGCGGCACCTCTCGGCGCTGGGGACCGGGCTGGCGCTGCTCCCGGCTACGCTGGCGATCGCCGTGGTCTCCCCGCTGAGCGGCCGGCTGATCCCCGTGGTGGGGGCGCGCCGGCTCCTGGTGGGCTCCGGCCTGCTGCTCGCCCTGGGCGCCGGCCTGCTCGCGCTGGCGGCCGGGGGCGACGCCTACCCGCCGTACGCCGCCGGGTACCTGGCCCTCGGGCTGGGCTTCGGCCTGGTCAACCCGCCGATCACCAACACCGCGGTGACCGGTCTGCCCGCGCAGCAGGCGGGCGTGGCCTCCGCGCTGGCCACCACCTCCCGGCAGCTCGGCAACACCCTGGGCGTGGCGGTGCTCGCCTCGGTCGCGGCGGGCCCGCACCTGGACCAGCGGCGGGCCTGGCTGATCGCGCTCGGCCTGGGCCTGGCGGTCGCGGCGCTCAACGCGGTGGCCGGCCGGCGCTGCCGGACCGTACCGGCCACCGCCGAACCCGTGCGGGAGACCGAGCGGGCCGGCGTGCGCTAAAGATCCGTCAAAACCGCTGCGCACACCCCTGTCAGGCCCGATGCCGCGGGCGCATACTGTGCTGCGCGGCCCGCACCGGGCGACAGGGCCAGTTCGGTCCCGGCCCGGTCGCGCCGCGAACGGGGGGTCGGAATCGTGGCAGTCGTCGTGATCGTCGCCGTGGTGCTCCTGCTGTGGCTGATGACGGGTGTGCGGGTGGTGCAGCAGTACGAGCGGGGTGTGGTGTTCCGGCTCGGGCAGGTGCTCCCGCAGGTCCGCGAGCCGGGCCTCACCCTGCTGATGCCGCTGGTGGACCGGATGCGCAAGGTCAACGTCCAGGTCGTCACCATGCCGGTGCCCGCGCAGGAGGGCATCACCAAGGACAACGTCTCGGTCAGCGTCGACGCGGTGCTGTACTTCCGCGTGATGGACCCGATCAGGGCCACCGTGGACGTGCAGAACTACGCCTTCGCCATGCTGCAGGTCGCCCAGACCTCGCTGCGCTCGATCATCGGCAAGAGCGAGCTGGACGACCTGCTCTCCGGCCGGGAGAACCTGCACCAGGGGCTGGAGGTCATGCTGGAGAGCCCGGCGACCGGCTGGGGCGTGCACATCGACCGGGTGGAGATCAAGGACGTCAGCCTGCCCGACTCGATGAAGCGCTCGATGGCCCGCCAGGCCGAGGCGGACCGCGAGCGCCGGGCCCGGATCATCACCGCCGACGGCGAGTTCCAGGCGGCCGCCAAGCTCTCCGAGGCCGCCGCCAAGATGGCCGAGACCCCGGCGGCGATGCAGCTGCGGCTGCTGCAGACCGTGGTCGAGGTCGCGGCGGAGAAGAACTCGACGCTGGTGCTGCCCTTCCCGGTGGAGCTGCTGCGCTTCTTCGAGGCCTCCGCCACCCGGATCACCGGCGGAGCCGAGGGCACAAGCGGCACGGACGACAGCGCCGCCGCCGGGACCCCGGCCCCGCCGGCCGTCCCCGGGCAGGCCCCCGCCGACCGGAGCTGACGCCGCGCGGCCGGTCCTGGCACCCGCCCGGACCGGCCGTTCACCCATAGGTCGTCTCTATGAGGTCATAGACCGGAGCCGACTACACCACCGCCCCACCTCCGGGTTGGCTGCAAGGGTCCAGACCACTTGTCGCCGCGCCCGCCCGGAGGACCGCCATGCCCCGTCCGATCAGAGTCGCGATCGTCGGTGCCGGCCCCGCCGGCATCTACGCCGCGGACGCCCTGCTGAAGTCCGACGCCGCCGGGACGCCCGGGGTCTCGATCGACCTGTTCGAGCGGATGCCCGCCCCGTTCGGCCTGATCCGCTACGGCGTCGCGCCCGACCACCCGCGCATCAAGGGCATCGTGACGGCCCTGCACCAGGTGCTCGACAAGCCCCAGGTCCGGCTCTTCGGCAACGTCGACTACCCGTCCGACCTCGCCCTGGACGACCTGCACCGGTTCTACGACGCCGTGGTCTTCGCCACCGGCGCGATGGCCGACCGCTCGCTCGACCTGCCCGGCATCGGGCTGGACGGCTCCTACGGCGCGGCCGACTTCGTCTCCTGGTACGACGGCCACCCGGACGTGCCCCGCGACTGGCCGCTGGAGGCCGAGAAGGTCGCCGTCCTCGGCGTCGGCAACGTCGCCCTGGACGTGGCCCGGATCCTCGCCAAGACCGCGGACGAGCTGCTGCCCACCGAGATCCCCCCGAACGTCCACGAGGGCCTGGGCCGCAACCGCGCCCGCGAGGTGCACGTCTTCGGCCGCCGCGGGCCGGCCCAGGCCAAGTTCAGCCCGATGGAGCTGCGCGAGCTGGACCACTCCCCCACCATCGAGGTGATCGTCGACCCCGAGGACATCGAGTACGACGCCGGCTCGATCGCCGAGCGCCGCGCCGTCAAGCACGTCGACCTGGTCGCGGCGACCCTGGAGAAGTGGGCGATCCGCGACGTCGGCGACCGCCCGCACCGGATCTTCCTGCACTTCTTCGAGTCCCCGGTGGAGGTCCTCGGCGCGGACGGCCGGGTGGCCGGGCTGCGCACCGAGCGCACCGAGCTGGACGGCACCGGCAACGTCCGCGGCACCGGCCGCTTCACCGACTGGGACGTGCGGGCGGTCTACCGGGCCGTCGGCTACTACTCGGACGAGCTGCCCAAGCTGCCCTTCGACCCGGTCTCGGGCACCGTCCCGCACGCGGCCGGCCGGGTCCTGGACGGCGACGGCTCGCACCGCGCCGCCACGTACGTCACCGGCTGGATCAAGCGCGGCCCGGTCGGCCTGATCGGCCACACCAAGGGCGACGCCAACGAGACCGTGGCCTGCCTGCTGGACGACCACGCGACCGGCCGCCTGCCCGGCGCCGTCGAGCCCGACCCGGCGGCGGTCGAGGAGCACCTGCGCGACCGGGGCGTGCGCTACACCACCTGGGCGGGCTGGCAGGAGCTCGACGCCCACGAGCGCGCGCTCGGCGCGGCCGAGGACCGCGAGCGGGTCAAGGTCGTCGAGCGCGAGGAGATGCTCCGCCACAGCGGGGCGTGAGACCGGCGGCTGCCGGTCGTCCGGCCCTCACGGGCGGACGATCGGCAGCAGCACCTCGTCCACGATCTCCGCCGGGTCGAGCTGCACCACGTCCCCGCCGCACATCTTGATCCGGTACAGCATCAGCGCCGGCACCACGTCGGTGACCAGCGGGGTGACGGCCCCAGGCCGGACCTCGCCGCGCGCGGTGCCGCGCTCCAGGACCTCGGCGATCAGCGCGGTCGTCGGCTCGACCACCCGCTCCAGCACGATCGCGACGAAGGCGTGCGCCCGCCGGTGGTCCAGCTCGCTCATGATCGCCCGCACGGCGGCGCCCAGGTCGCTGAACATCGCCGCCCGCAGCCCGGCCACCACCGCCAGCAGGTCCCCCCGCAGGCTGCCGGTGTCGGGGACCGGCCCGGCCGGGGGCAGGCTCGCCCGCAGCGCGTCCATGACCAGCTCCTCCTTAGAGGTCCAGCGCCGGTAGAGCGCGGCCTTGCCGGTCTGCGCGGCGGCGGCCACCCCCTCCATGGTCAGCCGGGCGTAGCCGTCGGTGGTGAGCTGCCGGAGCACCGCCTCGTGGATGGCGCTCTCCAGCGCCTCACCGCGCCGCCGCAGCGGGGGGCCGGCCACCGGTCCCGGTACGGCATCCGTTTCAGCGGTCATGGCTGTGCACCTTCGTCCGTCGTCCTTCCTCGATCACGGCGACGGCGTTTCCCCTCTCACGCCACCACCTTCGATGTTAGTGAACGAACCCGTTCCCCTCCCAACCGCGCGCCCGCGGCCGAGTTGCGGCGGGTGGTCGCCCGGATACGCTTCGAACAGGGGTTCCCATCGCTCGGTCGGCAGCACTCGACGCGACCACGCTCTCACCCGGCGGGACCGGATCAGGACCGTCGCCCCATGCGGATGGGGCGCGACCGGCGGTGGCATGGAGGAGCGGGCCGGAACGACCGGCCCGCGGAACCCACCGTGGAGGTCACCATGACCGACAGAACGGGCGGTGCGACACTGCTGGCGGCCGCGGCCGCGGCGGTCTTCGCCGTCGTCAGCCTCGCCGCAGCGGCCCGGGCCTGCCGGTGCCGGGTCGAGGGCGGCACAAGCCGCGGAGGCCACGGGGGCGGCGGCCGGAGACGGCGGCCGAGCACCGGGCACTCCTCCGGCAGGCCCACCCACAAGTGCCCCAATCCGCCGAACTGCAACTGACGGCGCCGCCGATCCCGTCGTCCGCCAGCCGTCCCCGCCCCCGGCCGCCCGTCCGCGCCGGGGGCGGACCCGCGCCGCTCAGCCCCGCTCAGCCGCGCGCGGGGCGCCGCGGGAGCACCGCGTGCACCCGGGTGCCGCGGTTGAGGGCGTCGACGGTGCAGCTGCCGCCGATCTCGGCGGCCCGCTCGGACATCGACCGCAGCCCCACCCCCGGGTGCGCCGGGCCGCTGCGGCCGGGGCCCTGCCCGTCGTCCTCGACGACGAGCTCCAGCGCCCCCGGGTCCACCCGGACGGACACCGTGGCGCTGCGCGCCCGGGCGTGCCGCAGCACGTTGTTGAGCGCCTCCGCGGTGATCCGGTAGACCGCGACCTCCACGGCGGCGGGCAGCTCCGGCAGCGGGTCCGGCTCCAGCCGGGCCGTGACGGAGAGGTCCGCACCGCTGAAGGTCTCCGCGAGCCGGCCCAGCGCCCGGGACAGCCCGTAGTCGCCCAGTGCCGTCGGTCCGAGCCGGTCGGTGATCCGCCGGACCTCCCGGACGGCCGTCGCGAGGTCGTCCGCGACCCGCTCCAGCGCACCGGAGAACCGCGCCGGGTCGTCCACCGCGGCCGCCCCCTGCAGCCGCAGCCGCAGGCCGGCCAGCATCGGGCCGAGTCCGTCGTGGATGTCGCGGCGCAGCTGGCGGCGCTCCTCCTCGCGGGCCGCGACGATCTGCTCGCGGCTGGCCCGGAGGTCCTCCATCAGCCGGAGGGAGGCGACGGCGGGCGCGGCCTGGTCGGCGAGCGAGCGCAGGATGTCCCGGTCGCTGTCGTCGAGGGTCAGCTGGCCGGGGCGCGGGGCGACGGTGAGCCGGCCGATCTCGGCGCCGCGGTGGACCAGCGGGAAGCCCTCGACGCTGCCGGAACCGTCCCCGAAGGCGGCCAGCGGGCGTTCGCCGCCGCGGGTGGAGACGGTCAACGCCACGCTGGACAACCGGAGTTCGTCACCGACGGTGGCGCACAGCACGGCCGGCACGTCCTGCGGGTCGACGGTCTGGCTGACCCGTCCGGCCAGGCTGCGCAGCACCTGGTAGGGCTGCGCCCGCGAGCCGTAGTACCAGCGGTCCACGACGCCGGAGGCCCAGCGCACGCCCCGGGGCAGCCCGGCCGCCAGCAGGAAGACCAGGGCGACCAGCAACAGCGCCCCGGCGCCGCGCCGCCCGGGCATCAGCATGGTGGAGAGCACGCAGGCCACCAGGACGAACACCACGACCAGCCCGGTGGCCACCAGCAGGCCCACGAGCACCCGGCGGGCCGCCCGGTCGAGCCGCCAGGAGCCGTCCCGGACGACGACGGCGGCCAGGGTGAGCGTCCACAGCGCGGAGGTGACCGCGAAGGCGACGTACGAGGGCGTGCTCTGGTCGTCGAAGTAGTAGCCGAGTTCGGCACCGCCCCACAACAGGTAGACGCCCAGGCCGAGCAGGACGTTCTGCCGGCGCCGCCGCGACACCCCGCGGGTGCGGGCGAGCGGGACCAGGACCACCAGGACGGCCAGCACGACGAACACGATCAGCTGGGTGGTGTGCAGCCGGTCGTTGAAGGTCCGCAGACAGCTCGCGACCGTGCTTCCCGCCAGCGGGTTGGGCCGGCCGAACACCGTGGGCTGGTACACGTAGTAGCAGGCCTGGGGCAGCATCCACAGCGCCACCGCGCCGATCGCGTACCACCACCGGCGGCTCGGCAGCGTCCCGTACGGCAGCCACAGCGGCAGGGCGTGCCAGATGGTGCCGCTGACGGTGTACCCGGCCGACACCAGGACCACGACGGCCCCGACCACCCGCGAGTCGCCCACCTCGACCCAGACCGGGGTCTGGGCGGCGAGCGGGACGATCAGCGCCGTCCCGTAGCAGAGCAGGACCCAGCCGAGCTGGTTGCCCGGGCGGTGGGCGTGCAGCAGTACCCCGCCGGCCACGGCGGCGAGGCCGTAGCCCAGCACCGCCAGGTGGTGGGCGGGCACGGAGATCCCGGGTGCGCCCCGGTGGCTCAGCACGTAGCCGATCCACAGGCCGCCGGCCACCAGGCAGACGACGGCGCACAGCCCCGCCAGGGCCAGTTGCCGCTCCGCCGGGCCGGACCGGGGCCGCCACCAGGCTCTCCGCACACTCTCCGTGGCCATGAGCACCCGTTCCTCTCCGCGGACCCACCGGATGGCAGCAGTGTCCAGCACCCGGTGTCCCGGGCACATGAGGCAGTGGCCCCGGCGGGGCGCGGCG
The DNA here is from genome assembly GCF_054601375.1 of Kitasatospora sp. Ki12. Taxonomy (NCBI): domain Bacteria; kingdom Bacillati; phylum Actinomycetota; class Actinomycetes; order Kitasatosporales; family Streptomycetaceae; genus Kitasatospora; species Kitasatospora sp. Ki12. The sequence goes on from NZ_BAAIHT010000002.1 coordinate 102,003, forward strand.
CCCCCGGACGGGTGGCCGGGGGCGCCGCGCGACGGGCTCGTCGAACCGTCGCGTCAGGCGGGGTCAGCGGCCGGGGCGGGCCGGCGGTAGGTGAAGTACGGCAGGAAGAACTGGGTGACCGGCCCGACCAGCAGGGCGTAGAGGACCGTGCCGAGGCCGACCGTCCCGCCGAGCGCCCAGCCGGCCGCGAGGACCGTGACCTCCAGCCCCGTCCGGACGAACCGCACCGAGCGGCCCGTCGTGGCCGCCAGCCCGGTCATCAGTCCGTCCCGGGGGCCCGGCCCGAACCGGGCGCCGACGTAGACCGCGACGGAGAACCCGTTGAGGAGGATGCCCGCCAGCAGCAGGAAGCAGCGGGACGCCATGCCGAGGTCCTCGGGGATGACCGCGAGCCCCAGGTCGGAGGAGAAGGCGAGCACCAGGACGTTGGCGAAGGTGCCGAGCGTCGGTTTCTGCCGCAGCGGCACCCACGCCAGCAGGACGAGCACGCCCACCACCGCGCTGATCGTGCCGAAGCTCAGCGAGGAGTGGTGCTGCAGACCCTGGTACAGCACGCTCCAGGGGTTGACGCCGAGAGCGGCGCGGACCAGCAGGGAGAGGCTGAACCCGTACAGGGCCAGCCCGACGAGCAGCCGGGCGAGGCGCTGCACCGGGCGTTCCGCGAGCGGCAGGTAGCCGAGCGGCGGCAGCGGCGCGCGTCCGGCGGCCGGACGGCGGGGCGGCGAGGTGGTGACGGGCATGGGGTGTTCCTCCGGTCCTGGTGCGCTGTGCCGTGCACCTGACGAGGAGTCTCCGGGGCCGCCGACCGGAATTGGATGGCCAATCGGCGGCAAGTGGTATGTTCCCCATAGCCAATCCGGATGACGCAGCGCCAGTCCGGATGACGCAGCGCCGCTCCGAGGGAGGCAGCACCGCTCCGCGGGACACGGCGCCGATCCGAGGGACACGGTCCGATGACGCAGGCGCTCGGCGCACGACAGCTGGCCGCCCTGCTGCCCGGCCTGAGCGGGGCCCGGCCGGTCTACCGCCACCTGTTCGAGGGGATCAGCGCGCTGATCCTGGACGGCCGGGTGCCGCTGCACGTCCGGCTCCCCGCCGAGCGGGCGCTGGCCACCTCACTCGGGCTCAGCAGACCGACCGTCACCTCCGCCTACGAACTGCTGCGCGAGCACGGGTACGCCCACAGCCGGCGGGGCTCCGGCACCTGGACCGCCCTGCCGGAGGAGGTCGTGCCGCACAGGGTCAGCCGGGCGCTGCCCGCCCCCGACGCCGCCATCGACCTGGCCCGGGCGGCCCCCGGGCTGCCCTCGGAGGTGCTGGACGACGCCCTCGCCCGGGTGGCCCCGCAACTGGCCGTGTACACCCGCGGCTCCGGCTACCACCCGTACGGGCTGCCCGGTCTGCGGGCGGCGGTGGCCGACCGGTTCACCCGGCGCGGGCTGCCGACCGTGCCCGACCAGGTCCTGATCACCTCCGGCGCCCAGCACGCGCTCAGCCTGGTCCTCGGGCTGTTGGCCGCGCCGGGCGACCGGGTGCTGGTGGAGAACCCGTCCTACCCCAACGCCCTGGAGGCCGTGCGCCGCGCCCGGCTGCGGCTGGTGCCCACCCCGGTCTCGGAGGACGGCTGGGACGTCGAGGCCGTCGAGGCCGCGTTCCGCGGGGCGGTCCCCCGGCTGGCCCTGCTCACCCCGGACTTCCACAACCCCACCGGTCTGCTGATGCCCGAGGAGAGCCGCGCCCGGATCGCCCGGGCGGCCCGGGCGTACGGCACCTGGCTGGTGATCGACGAGACCATGGCCGACCTGGCCCTCGACTGCCCGGCCCCGGCCCCCTTCGCGAGCCGTGCCCTGTCCGGCGGCGCGGGCGGGGTCATCACCCTCGGGTCGATGAGCAAGACCCACTGGGGCGGGCTGCGGATCGGCTGGCTGCGCGCGCCGGCGCAGCTCGTGACGGAGCTCGCCGGCCAGCGGATAGCGACCGACCTGGGCGGCTCCGTCCTGGACCAGCTGCTGGCCCACACCCTGCTCGACGCCGGAGACGGGCCGCAGCGCGGCCAGCTGGACGCGCTGCGCGGTCAGCGCGCCGCGCTGGCCGACGCCCTGACCGAGCACCTCCCCCGGTGGAGCTGGCAGCTGCCGCCCGGCGGGCTCTCGCTCTGGGTCGACCTCGGGGCGCCGGTCGCGACCGCCCTCGCCGAACGGCTCCTGGACCACGGCGTGCGGATCGAGAGCGGCGCCTGCTTCGCCACCGATCCGGGCGTCTTCGAGAACCGCCTGCGGATCCCGTACACGATGCCGCCCGCCGTCCTGCACGAGGCGGTGCGGCGGATGGCCGCGACCATGGCCGAGGGGCTGCGGGCCCCGTCGCCGGCGCGACGGCCGCACCTGGTGGTCTGAGACTCGTTGGTCAGGGACTCGGTGCTCTGACCGGCCCGGGAAGGGTGTGGCGCGCCTCCCGGGCCGCCGGTCAGGCCACCAGCTGCGTGGCGTAGTCCCGTTCGCGTTCGATCTCGCCGGCCGTCTGGGCGATCCGGCCGGTCGCCCGGCGCAGCAGCGGCGGCGCCATGACCGAGGTGACCACCGCCACCAGGACGACGACGGTGTACGAGGCGGTGTTGAGCACGCCGAGGCCCAGGCCGACGGAGGCCAGGACAATCTCGACCACGCCGCGGGCGTTCAGCCCGGCGCCGATGGCCACGGCCTCGTCGTGGTCCAGCCGGCCCAGCCGGGCTCCGGCGTAGCCGCCGACCAGCTTCGCGCCGACGGCGACGAGCAGGGTGACCAGCGCGGCGCCGAGCACCGAGAGGTCCTTGAGCGCGGTCAGGTCGACCTGCAGTCCGGCGGTGGCCAGGAACAGCGGCGCGAGCACGGCCATGACGAACGGCCGCAGGGTGTCCAGGAAGCGCCGGGCCCCGGCGCCGAGGGAGCCGATGACGATGCCGCACAGGAAGGCGCCGAGGATCGGCTCCATCTCGAGCACGTGGGTGCCGGCCGCGGCGAACACGATCAGCACCAGGACGGTCGCCGCGCCCAGCTCCCGCCCGTTCTCGGCCCGCTCGATCGGCCGCAGCAGCCGGCCGATCAGCGGGCGGGCCAGGAAGGCCGTCACGGCCAGGACGAGCAGCAGGTAGCCGACGGACTCCGCCACCACGCCGGCCCGCAGGCCCTCGGTGGCCATGGCCGAGACGACCGACAGCATCAGCCAGCCCAGGATGTCGCTGACGGCGGCGGCGCCGATGATCACCTGGCCGACGTTGCGGTGCAGCAGCCTCATGTCGATCAGGATCTTCGCGATCACCGGGAGGGCGCTGACCGCGACGGCCACGCCGATGAAGAGGGCGAAGGTGGTGCGGTCACCGGCCCTGCCCAGCATCGACCCGGGCAGCAGGAAGCCCAGGCCGATACCGAGCGCCATCGGCAGCAGCACGCTGCCGAGGCTGACCCAGGTGATGGCGCCCCGCTTGCGGCGCAGCAGGTCCAGGTCGATGTGGGCGCCGGTGATGCCCACCAGCAGCAGGACGCCCAACTGCGCGATGGCGCCGAGCAGGTGCATCTGTTCGGCGTTCCTGGGCAGCAGCCAGTCGGACACCGCGGGGGCCGCGCCGCCCAGTACGGAGGGCCCCACCACGATGCCGGCGAGGAGTTCGCCGACCACCGCCGGCAGTCCGAGGCGCAGGGCGAGCCGGCCGAGGCCGGTCGCGAGGGCGAGCAGCGTACCGACCTGGACCAGCAACACCAGGAGGTGGCCGTGGCTGATGCCGGGTACGGGCGCCGTGGCCAGTACCATCCGACGTCCTTTCATGCAGAGGGGACCGGGTGCGCGGGTGCGCGCCGGGGTGGTACGGGTCCTGCCGCCGGTAGCCGTCCCGGTCAGGTGTAGAGGCCGTCCTCCTCCAGCGCCCGCAGGGCCCGGTAGTCGCGCTCGACCTCGGCCGGGTCCTCGGCGGCCAGGTAGACGTAGCCGGGGCTGTTGATCAGGTCGCTGGTCGCGGGCAGGTGCCGGCCGGGGGCGACGCCGTGCGCGAGGTGGACCAGAGTGGGCAGCTCCCGCAGGCGCTCGGTCCAGTCCAGCGGTCCGGCGATCCCGGCGGCCGGGTTGATCAGGGCGACGTTGCGCAGCGCGCCGGACCAGCTGACGGCGGTGTCCCGGAAGGCCGCGAGCCGCTCGGGGGCGAGCAGGGTGTCGGCCAGCAGCGAGGTCTGCGAGACCCCGGCGTACTTCTCCACCACCGCGGGCGCGGTGCCGCCGCCGAGCCGGGCGCCGGTCTCGATCAGCACCGGGCCGCGGGCGGTCGTCATCACCTCGGTGTGGGCCGCCCCGGAGACGATGCCCAGGGCGTCCAGGGCCGCGGTGACGAATCCGAGCAGGGGTGCCGCTTCCGCCGAGTCGACGGGGACCGGCTCCTCGTAGTCGTAGACGGGGTGGCCGACGCTGCCGGCCCGCTTGGTGTACCTCCACAACTCCGCGAAGCGGTGGACCCCGTCGTGCGACACGGTGTTGGCGTAGTACTCGACGCCGTGCACCCGCTCCTGGACCAGGACGGCGGTGTTCGGCTGCCCGTAGAGGTTGTCGGCGCACAGGACGGACTTGCAGGCGTCGCGCACCTCGTCGACGCTCCGGCAGAACCGGACGTTGTCGGTGCCGGCGCTGTTCGGCGGCTTGACCACGGCCTCGGTCAGGCCGCTCGCCTCGAGCCAGGCGGCGGCCGCGTCGGCCTCCTCGAAGCGCCTGCCCCGTGGCACGGCGACGCCGGCGGCTGACGCGGTGTCGGCCATCGCCTGCTTGTCGCGGCGGGCGGCGAGGGTCTCGACGCGGTTGCCCGGCAGGCCCATCAGGTGGGTGAGGGTGTCGGCGAGGATGACCCCCGACTCGGTGCCGGCCACCACCCGGTCCACGCCCGACGCGGCCAGGATCCGGGCGAGTTCGGCCGGGTCGCCGCCGCCGTCCAGGAGCTCCGTGTAGTCGGAGGCGTCGAAGGCGCGGGTGAAGTACTCCGGCATGTCCGGGGAGGACCGCACGTGCACGCAACGGGCACCGCGGTCGCGCAGGGCGGAGACGAGCAGTCGGCCGGTCGAGTAGCCGTCGATCACCGCGATCTTCATCGGTACGTCCTTCCGGGGCGCGCGTTCGTCAGGCCGGGTCGACGGCGGGGGCGGCGTCACCGGTCTCGCCGGTCTCGTAGAAAGAGCAGGCGACCCGGGCGCCGCCGTTCATGCTCACCACGCCCACCTCCGGATCGGTGCTCCCGCGCACCAGGCAGCCGTTGTAGCCGTCGCCCCCGGTGACCAGCGGATCGGTGAGGAACACGCCCCAGTTGAGGAACAGCTCCTGGGTGCCGTCGCCGTCGTCCGCGGGGAAGACCTCGGGGATCGGCTTGATGCGCTCCTGGAGCACGTAGGGGCCGTCCAGTGCCTCGGCCAGCCGGGCCCGCCACTCCTCGGGGCCCACCGTCCAGCCGGGCACGATGCCGCTGCCGCCGTGCAGCAGCGTCGGCTTCAGGATCAGGTCCTCCCGGTGCGCCTCGGCGTACGGCAGGAGGTCCAGCTCCCGGCCCTCGGCGTCGGTCGCGGTGGCCCTGACGTGCCGGGTCCACGGCAGGAAGCGGTCGACGCAGGCCCGCTCCTCGGCGGTGAAGAGGTGCCGGTTACGGTCGTCGGAGAGCATGGCGAGCGCGCCCTTGTTGCCGTACAGCTCCGCGTCCAGGCGGCTGAACATGCCCACCCGGCCCTCCTCGAAGGCGCGCAGCAGCGGCTCGACGAACGCCGCGTCGGCGGGCGTGGCGATCTCCTCGACGAGGAAGAAGCGGTACAGCACGTCGATGGCGCGGCCCGCGACCTCGAGGCGGCCGCCGTTCTCGCCGATCTGGCCGACGTGGCAGGGGACGGCGTCGATCCCCTCCCGGTCGAACAGCGCCGCCATGACCTTCAGCCGGGGCTCGTAGGACTTGAAGCTCTCCGGCCAGTCGACCAGGGCCACGACGGGGCGCCGGCCCCGCGGCTCCATGTGCCGCGCGCACTCGGCGCGCAGCGTCCTGGTGATGCCGGCGAAGGTGTCGACGTAGCCGAGCTTCCGTCCCGCGACGAACTCGGACAGCGCCGGGTGCGCCAGCATCGCCCGGTTGATGCCCGCGTTCTCGAAGCCGCCCAGGGCACTGGTGATGTTGAGTTCCAGCAGCTTGAAGCCGTCCGCGCCGCGGTAGAGGTCGGACCGGGCGAGCGGTACGAGCGGCGCATCCGCCGTGGTGGCGCGGCGGACGATGTCGGTCTGGGTGTCGGTCATCCCGACGGCGCGGGCCATCGCCGCTACATCGCCGTCGAAGAGCCGCTCGGGGAGTTCGGTGAGCAGCCGGTGGACCTGGAGGAGGTCGGCCGCGACCAGGGCGCGCTCGGCTGCCGACAGGAAGACCGGGGCGGCCAGGAACCGGCCCCGGTAGGCCACGGTGACGAGGTCGTCCGCGACGACGTGCTCGATCAGCTCGCCGGGCTCGGCACCCCGCCGCTTCAGGACGTCGAGGTACTCGGCGCCGATCCCGGACCGGGGAACGCGCGCGGTGGTGGGGAGTTGTGGCGTCATCGGGAGCTTCTCTTTCGGTCGCGGCGGAACGGGGTGCGGGGGGACGGCTGTGAGCTGGGGGGGGGAGAGTGCGGGCGCGGTTCAGCGCGGTGCGGGCGTCGGGAACCAGGTCCGGAGGCCGAAGGCCAGCCGGATCGCGACGACGGCCATCAGCCCCACGCCGAGCGCGTACACGGCCGGGGTGCCGTGGCTCTTGGAGACCACGCCGGCCAGGCCCGCCCCGAGCGGCAGGGCGCCCCAGGCGAACAGCCGGTAGATGCTGTTGACCCGGCCCTGCAGGTCCTTGGGGACGAGGGTCTGCCGCAGCACGACCGCCACCGTGTTCCAGGTCACCGAGGCGCAGGCGCCCAGGGCCAGGGCCGCCCCGACCGCCCACACCCGGGGGACGAGCCAGATGACCAGGTTGCTGCACCCGATCGCGGTGACCACGCTCACCAGCGCCCAGCCGTTGCCGATCCGGCGCACCAGCGAGGGCGACAGCTTGGCGGCGCTGATCGCGCCCACCGCCTGACAGGCGACCAGTCCGCCGTACCCCAGGTCGGACAGGCCCAGCTCTCGGTGCGCGTAGACCACCAGCACGGCCAGGGCGCCGGTGTAGACCAGGTTGATCGCGCCGGCGGTGAAGGACAGGGTGCGCAGCAGACGGTTCGCGAAGAGCCAGCGCAGTCCGGTGGCCATGTCGGTGATCAGCCGGGGGCGCCCGGCCGCCGGCCGGGGCCGGTGGTCGCCCTGCGGCAGCCGCAGCCGGGTGAGCAGGAACGCCGAGGCGAAGAAGGTCGCGGCGTTGACCCCGAAGGGGACGGCCGGGGCGAGCAGGAACAGTGACGAGCCGATCAGCGGGCCGACGAACTGGTTGCCCACCGTCTCGGACCCCATGATCCGCCCGTTCGCGGCCACCAGGTGCTTCTCCGGCACCACGGACGGCACCAGGATCTGCGCCGCGTTGCGGAAGAAGGTCTCGCAGGTGCCGATCAGGAAGAAGCACGCGTACAGCGCCCAGAGGCTGCCGAAGCCCAGCGCGACCGACAGGACGAACCCGGTGATGAGGCAGCCCCGGAAGAGGTCGATGCGCACCATCGTCCGGCGCCGGTCGACCCGGTCGACGAGCACGCCGGCCGGGATGCCGAACAGCGCGTACGGCAGGGTCAGGGCCATGCTGACGCCCGCGATGAGCCGGGGGTCGTCGGTGAACGTGCTGGCCATCAGGGGTGCGGCGGCCATCGACACCCCTTCGCCGATCGACGAGGAGGACGCGGCGGTCCACAGGGTGGTGAACTGCCGCCCGAGTCCGGGCCGTTCCTCCTCGCCGTCCGGCCTCGCCTCGGTGGTCAGCGAGCCGTCGCTCTTCACTCGGTTCTCCCTCTGCGATGCGACGATCGCGGTGTCCGTGGTGCGCGGGGTCGTCCGTGGTGCGCGGGGTCGTCCGTGGTGCGCGGGGTCGTCCGTGTCGCGCGGGGTCGTCCGGGCCCGTCAGCCGAGCGGGAGCGAGCGCAGGAAGTGCAGGCACTGCTCCAGCTGGGCCAGGGCGACGAACTCGTTCGCGGTGTGCGCCTCGGTGATGGCGCCGGGCCCGCAGACGACGGTCGGGATCCGGGCGTGCCCCCAGATCAGGCCGGCCTCGGTGCCGAAGGGGACGAACTCGGGGTCCTCCTTGGCGCCGAGCGCCTCCCGTACGAAGGTGACGAACTCGTGCTCCGGGTCGATGGCGAACGACGGGGTGTCGGTGAGCTGTTCGGTGCGCACCTCGACGGCGTCGGACTTGGCCCGCATGCCCGCCAGCACCTCCCCGGTCGCGAAGCGCCCGAGTTCGGCGGCGATGCCGTCGCAGGAGTGGTCGGGGATGTTGCGGATCTCGAACTCGACCACGCAGTCCTCGGGCACGATGTTGGGCTTCACCCCGCCCTCGACCCGGCCCACGTTGATCCAGGAGTGGCCGATGGCGAACCGGTCGTCGTGCGGCCCCTGGACCCGGAAGGTCTCGTTGAGGATGTCGGCCCGGCCGATGACCGCGGCCGCGGCCGTGATCGGGTTGGGCAGCAGCGGGGCGAGCGCGGCGTGCTTGGGCTCGCCCTTGAAGCTGATCCGGTGGTTCTGCTTGCCCTTGTGGCCGACGACGACCTTCAGGCCGGTCGGCTCGCCGACGATGCAGCCCCGGACCTTGCCCTCCCAGCCGCGCAGTTCCTCGACGAGCCGGCGGGCACCGACGCAGCCCACCTCCTCCTCGTAGGTGAGCACCAGCGTGACGGGGACGGTGAGGCGCTCGTGGTCCACCCGGGACAGGATCGTCAGGCAGCAGGCGATGAAGCCCTTCATGTCCGCGGTGCCGCGGCCGATGGCGACGGTGTCCGTGAGCGTGAGGGCGAAGGGGTCGGTGTCCCAGGCCTGCCCGTCGACCGGGACGACGTCCGTGTGGGCCGACCAGACGATGCCGCGCTCGCCGTCCGCGCCGGCCGCGCCGGGGCCGACGGTCGCCACCAGGTTGGCCTTGGTGTGCTCGTCGTTCCAGTGGAGCCGGCTCTCGATGCCGTTGCCGGACAGCAACTCCTGTACGTAGTCGAGGAGTTCGATGTTCGACCGGTGGCTGGTGGTGTCGAACCCCACCAGCCGTTCGAGGATTTCGAGCATGCGGGAGTACAGGTCGCCGTCGGACGGGCGGAGGGGAATGCCGGATGCCATGGTGACTCGCTCACGGGTCGGACGGACGGTCGGACGGTCAGGCGGACGGTCGGACGGACTGTCTGTGGGGGCCTGGGCCTCGGCGCCGGCCCGGGCGCGGTCCGGCGCCGAGGGGCGCTCCCCCGGTCTCAGGCCTTCGGGGAGAGCCGGCTGTGGCCGACCTCCGGCAGCGAGGGCGTCACCGGCTGGCCGTGCGTGGTCAGCCGCAGCAGCTTCCGTACGTGCTTCTCGTCGAGGTCCTTCGTGGTCGCCGAGTGCAGCACGCACCGGTTGTCCCAGACCACCACGTCCAGCGGGCTCCACCGGTGCCGGTAGACGTACGGCTCGCTGGTGATGTGCGCGATCAGCTCCTCGATGAGGGCCGTGCTCTCCGCCTCGGGCAGCCCGTCGATGCCGACCACGCTGCCGATGATCCGGGGCTGGATGAAGAGGGTCTCGCGGCCGGTGTCCGGGTGGCGGCGGACCAGCGGGTGGGTGATCTCCGGAGTCTGCTCGCGCTCCTCCGGTCCGATGTACTTCCACCGCGCCCACGGGTCCTCGCGGTCCGGCGACCACCGGTACTGGTGACGCACCCGGAGCGTCCGCAGGTACGCCTTGCGCTCCTCCGGCAGCGCCTCGAACGCCGCCTCGGCGTTGGCGAAGAGGGTGTCACCGCCCTCCGCCGGGATCTCCAGGCCGTGCAGCATCGTCGCGCTGCCCGGGACGAGCTTGTAGGAGTAGTCCGAGTGCCAGCCCTGGCCGGAGGTCTTCATCTCCTTGTTCCGGCCCGGCTCGTTCTGGTTCGAGAGCAGGGAGAGGGTCGGCTCCTCGGGGTGGCGCAGCTTGATGACGTGGTGCTCCTCGGGCCGGCCGAAGATGGTGCCGAACCGGGCGAAGGTGCTCGCCGGTATGTCCTGGGAGCGGAAGACCAGGACCTTGTGGTCCAGGTACGTCTCGTAGATCGCGCGTCCGTGCTCCTGGATCACCTCGGGGGTCAGCCGGAGCTCCTTCACCTCCGCGCCGAACGTCTCGGAGACCCTGGTCGCGACGACCGTGGATTCAGCGGTCACTTCATTCCTTCCGTCGTTGTTCCGCTTTACCTGGGTTTACCCGGCCCCGACACCCACGCGGAACCGGATCCGGTCTCAGGCGATTTCCTTGCGCAGGAATACCCGGTGCGAATGCTCGTTCCGCTCGGTGTGCGTGACCTCGTACCGCAGGCCCTGGTAGAAGGCGATGTTGTCGACCATTTCCACCCGGGTCCACAGCCGGACACCGCGCAGCCCGGCGGACCGCGCCATTTCCTCGACGAGTGCGACGAGTTTCCTCCCGATGCCCCGCCCCTGGCAGGACGGCCGCACCGCGAGGTTCCGGAGCACGAGGTACGGGTCCCCGTCCTCCGGCGTCTCCACCGTCACCATCCCGAGCGTCCCGTCGTCCGAGACCGCGACGTGGCACCGGCCGGACGCCGCGACCTCCCGGTAGTCGAGCAGCAGGGGGGCCGGCGGTTCGTCCACCAGGCCGAGGTACTTCCCGTAGGCCTCGCGCGCTATCTCCGCGAGGACCTCGCCGTCCGCGGCCGCGGCCGGCCGGATCCCGACGGCAGCGCCGTGTGCAGCAGTCGCCATGTCCTTCCCGTTCCGTGCTCGGGGCGACGGGACCGGCAGCGGTCCCGGTCAGCCGTTGTGGACGTCCAGGGTGCGCGCCTCGCGGGTGCCGTCGAAGTACCGGCCGGCGTAGACCTGCTCGCCGTCGTCCGAGGCGACCTTCTCGTTGAAGTCGCTGCCCACGTCGTAGTTGAAGGTCACCCGCGGGTAGGCGAGCGCGTCGACCCTGCCCTTGTCGTACCGGGCGTCGATCGAGGAGAAGCGGAGGGCGTAGGCGAGCCGGGACGGGATCGGGCCCTCCCCCAGCGGCACGCTGCGGTGCAGCACGTACTTGTCGAAGATCAGGGCGTCGCCGGGCTCGAACGAGTCCTCCACCGCGATGTGGTCCAGCAGGCCCGTCATCTGGGGCGAGTTCAGCAGGCTGTTCTTCAGCACGCTGAAGTCGTCGTAGCCGAGCTCCTCGCCGGCCTCCGCCCGGGCCCGCATGTAACCGGGCAGCAGGTTGATGTGCTGGTAGACGAACTCGCCGGACAGGTGCTTCTTCGACACGTACTTCATGCCGCCGCGCTGGCCCTCGGCGTCGATGTCGCACAGCGGCGTCCAGATGGTGAACCCGGCGTCCTGGCGGCGCTGGAAGCCGAAGCTCTGGGTGCCCACGTGCCACGGGAAGCCGGTGCTCTTGTTCTTCTCCAGCTCGAAGCCGAGCCCCTGGGTGAAGAAGAGCCTCTGGCCGGTGAGCTCCGCCATGGCGGTGGCGAAGCCGCGGTCACCCATGAGTTCGAGGATCGTCGGGTCGTCGTTGCCGATGTCGTACTTCAGCTTGCTGAAGCCCGATCCGTAGTTGTCGGCGGGCGGGACGATCTCCGAAGTGCTGAGCTTCTTCATGTGATCGACGAGCCCGGCCGAGAAGACCTGCTTGAGCTTCAGGAAGCCGTGTTCCCGGAAGCTCTCCACGTCCTCGTCACTGATAGCGAATGCCGGGTTAATCATTGAGGAATTCCCCCAGATCTCTTCCGCGAATATCCACTGGCTGCGCCGCCGGGTGGCGGTCGGCCGCATAACGGCGCACTTCCGACTTCCCTTCGAAGATATCCACCGGCCGGCGCCGGCGTCGAGGCGTGTTCAAGTGTGTGCGCACACACTCTTCCCGTTCGTTCCCCTCGGATCCGGTCCGGCGGCCCGACTGCCCGGCGGTCCGGCGGCGCGGTGACCCGGAAAGGGAATGGGGGACCGTCACCCCGCCGGATCGCGCCGGGCCGGTTCCTCGCGCTCCTCCAGGTGCTCGGCGAACCGCAGCCACTGCTCGGCGTACTGACGGGCCAGCCGCCCCACCATCGACTCGCAGTGCGCCGGGACGGCGCTGCTCAGCCCGGACCACTCGGCGGTGGCGTTGTGCTGGAGGAGCCGCAGGAGTCCTCGTCCCTCCTCCCGCAGCCGGAGCGAGGGGTCGCGCCGGAGCGCGGCGAGCAGCAGGTCGGGGTGGGGCGCGGCGGGGCGCTCCGCGCGGTGGCAGTCCGGGCGGGCCGTGCCCGCGGGAGGCCTCCCCTGCGGGTCCGTCCGGGCGCCGGCCTCCTCCGGCGGCGGCGTGGTGGCGGGCCCGTCCCCTCCGGAGTCGGCCGGTGGCAGTCCGGCCCGGACCCGGCGGCGCACGTCGCTCGCGGTGGCCGGCGAGATGCCCGCGAGCCGCGCGATCTCCCGCAGTGACGCCTCCGGGTTCTCGGCCAGCACACCCGCCGCCCGCCACCTGCCCTCGGCGGCGTTCAGCGGGCGCACCCGGCCGTCCCTGCCGACGCGCCTATCCAACTGCGGCGGTGCGGCAGTTGAACGAGCCGCGCGGATCCTGGCGACCGCCTTCGCGCCCAGCCCCGAGGCCCGGGCGACGGCCCGGTCGGACATCTGCGGGTGCGAGGCGATGATGCGGGCCGCGGCGGCCCGCCGGTCCTTCAGACTGAGTGGCAGACCGTGCGCCACATTGGCTTCGACGGCGCGCAGGAACGCGTCGCCGTCCGAGCCGTCGAAGAACTCGACCTCTATCGTCTGGTCCCCCCGGGCCCGGGCCGCCTGAAGACGGTGCATGCCGTCGATGACGACGAGGTCGGAGCGCCGCACCAGGATCGGCGGCAGGCGGTCCTCGACGGAGGCCAGTCTCGCGACGTGTTCGCCGTCCACGCCCTCGGTCCGCGGGGACTCGCCGAGTGAGAGCGTGGACATCCGTATGACGGCGGTCCGCCCGCCGGAGCGGATGACCGACTCCATCCGGACGCCGGATAATGCGTCTTCGACGCGGGCGGTCATGGTGCTCCCAGCAGCTGTCAGCTGCATCCTTCCCCCCTGCGCATAATCACTACGTTCCGCACGCGGCCCCATGCCAGGAGTAGCCGGATCGCGGCTGTGGATGGCTCTGGTTGCGTTGGCTCGTCGACCGTTGGTGGTTGCCGGACTCGGACTATTCGTCAGGGCCCTGTCATTATCATCGGTCGACGTTCCCGCAGTTGTCGAGATGGCCTCGACTGTCTGACGGTGTGACAGAAGCCTCCCTGACGTGCCCAAACACCCGGACGACCGGCCGGAGGTACATACCGGCGGTCCGGCCGGGACCACCTACCGGCACCCCTGATTCCGGGAACGGTCCAGCCCAGAGCGGCACTGCGGCGGCCGGCCCGGGGCGCGCCGGGCCGCCCCGGCGGAGCCGATCCGTCCGCCGGAAACCCCCCGGAAGGCCGATTCGACTGCCCTGGGGTGTTTCTGATGACATGTCTGGCCACTTCCGCGACGGCGCCCGTGCTGTGATACTGCACCGACGGGCGTACACATGGCCGCCCTCACCCCTCGCTCTCCGTCGTGGCCCCGGACCCAGGCCCGCTCTACAGACCCAGGTCGACGGCCAGGCAGTTGTAGAACTTCCAGGCGCCTTCGGGGTTGTACGGGTCGTTCGGATCGCCACCCGGGGCGGGCGCCACCCCTTCCGTCATGGACTCGAAGCGGATCCGCTCGGGCAGCTTGCCGTATCGCGCCCGCCGCGTCTCGGAGGCGGCATCGCGACTGGATTCCTCACTCATACTCCTCAGCATGCGCCCGCACCCGTCACCCGTCAAGGCGGTGACGAGCACATACGCACCCCCCACGCCCGGCACACGTGTTTGACCGGATCCACACTTTCAACAGATGGTTGAACATGTGATGATCCCCCTCCCGGTCTCACATCCGGCCGAACACCCGTCAGGCAGGTGCTCACCGGTTCGCTGTACCCCGGAGCCGACTGCGGCGGCAGTCACGCCTGGCTCACCGGTTCGCTGGCCCAGTCCAACGTTCCACTGGTGGCCGTGAGTTACCGGGTGGTCCCGGCCTGACGACCCCGGTAACGTCCTGGTCAGCCGTGGTTCCGCCCCGGGCAGTCGCCCCGGGGCGGGGCCACGGCTGACTCGTTCACCGACACCAGCACGAAGGAGACGACTCCATGGCCAACCCCGACACCTCCGGCCGCGGCCGAGCGCAGGAGACCGTGTCGGCGGCACTCGACCGGGCCGCCGCGACCGCACACCTCAACGCCTTCATCACCCTCGACGCCGAGGGCGCGCTCACCGAGGCCGCACGCCGGGACGCCCAGGCCGCGCGCCGGGACGCCGAGGCCGACTGGTGCCTCGTCGTCAAGGACAACATCCACGTCGCGGGCCTGCCCAACACCGCGGGCACCCCCGCCCTCAGGGACTTCGTCCCGGCCGCCGACGCGCCCGTCGTCCGGGCCCTGCGTTCGGCCGGGGCGATCGTGCTCGGCAAGACGAACATGCACGAGCTGGCCCTGGGCGCCACCTCGTGCAACCACACCTTCGGCGCGGTCGGCAACGGCACCGCCCCGGCCCTGTTCGCGGGCGGCAGCAGCGGCGGTACGGCCGCCGCGGTGGCGGCCGGCGTCGCGGAGGCCGGGCTCGGCTCCGACACCGGCGGCTCCGTCACCATCCCGGCCGCCCTCAACGGGATCTACGGCCTGCGCCCCAGCGCCGGGCGCTATCCCTCGGCGGGCCTCACCCCCCTGTGCCCCACCCGGGACACCCCCGGGCCGATGGCGCGCTCCCTGGACCTCCTCAGGACGCTGGACACCCTCGTCACCGGGGAGACCGACGGCGCACGGGGCCCGGACCGCCCGCTCCGGCTGGGCCTGCCGAGGCACGTGTTCACCGAGGACCTGGAGGGCCCGGTCCGGGCCGCCTGGGAGGCGGCCGTCGTCCGGCTCTCCACCGAGCACGCCACCTGGATCCCGGTGGACACCGCGCACCTGGTGGAGCACGACGGCCGGGTCGGGTTCCCGCTCGTCTTCGGCGAGTTCGCCGACGCCCTCGGCCGCTACCTCGACGAGCACCGCGCCGGACCGACCCCGGCCGAGCTGCTCGACGCCGTCGGGGACCCGGTCATCGGCGACATGCTCAAGGCCACCGCGCTGCCGACCGGCCCCGGGTACCCCGGGCCCGCCGCCCTGCAGGGGGCGCTCGCACAACGCCGGGTGATGCAGGCCGCCTACGACGAACTCTTCGCGCTGAACGGCCTGGACGCGATCGTCAGCCCCACCGTGCCGGTGTGCGCCCGGCCGCTGCACCGGTTCGAGGACTCCCTGCCGCTCAACGGGCAGGACGCGCCGACGTTCTTCACCCTGATCCGCAACACCTCCCCGGCCGCCACCGCGGGCCGGCCGTCGGTGACGATCCCGCTCCCGGTCTCCGACTCCCCGCCCGTGGGCCTGCAACTGATCGGGCGTCGGATGGCCGACCGGGAGCTGCTGGCCGCGGCCGTACGGGTCGACGCCCTGGTGCGCCGCGGGTAGCCCCCGACGCCGTCACTTCCTTGACAGGTGACGCCACGCCCGGACAGACTCATCACCAGTCAGAACGGTGACGGGGTCGGCCCTGCCGACCCCGCCCATATCCGGAATGCCCGAAAGGGGTTTGTCGTGGTGAGCATCAAGGGTCGACGCGGGCGACTGGTGGCGGCCGCGGTCTCGGCACTCACGGCGGGTCTCGCGCTCTGCGCGTTCACCCTCCCGAGCCCGGCCGGGGCCGCCGGGGCCGACGGGGCCGACGCTTTCGGCGGCCGCGCCAAGCCGACCGTCGTCCTGGAGCACGGCGCCTTCGCCGACGGCTCCAGCTGGAACGGCGTCATCGCCGAACTGCGCAAGGACGGCTACCCGGTGGTCGCCGCCGCCAACCCGCTGCGCGGTCCGGCCTCCGACGCCGCCGCCCTGCGCACCGTCCTCGACCACATCAAGGGCCCCAAGATCCTCGCCGGGCACTCCTACGGCGGCACCGTCATCAGCGCGGCCGCGACCGACGACCCCGAGGTCAAGGGCCTGGTCTACGTGGCCGCCTTCCTGCCCGCCCCCGGCGAGACCGCGCTGGAGCTCACCAACAGGTTCCCGGGCTCCACCCTCCCCGATGCCCTCGACCCCGTCACCTACCCGCAGGGTGACGGCGGCATCGCGACCGACCTGTACATCCGCCAGGACAGGTTCCGCCAGCAGTTCGCCGCCGACGTCCCGGCCGGCCAGGCCGCGCTGATGGCCGCCGAACAGCGCCCGATCGCCAAGGCCGCCCTGGAGGAGAAGGCCACCGGCGCCGCCTGGCAGACCAAGCCCAGCTGGGCCGTCGTCACCACCCGGGACCTCAACATCCCGGCGGCGGTCCAGCGTTACATGGCCGAGCGCGCCCACGCCCACACCACCGAGGTGGCCGCCTCGCACTCGGTCGCCGTCTCCCACCCCCGCCTCGTCGCGGACGTCATCGAGCAGGCCGCCCGCGCCACCGCCCGCTGACCGGCCCTGCCCGACCCGGACCCGGCCCGGGTCCGCCACCCGGCCCTCACCTGGCAGGAACGCCGGATCGCGGACCTCGCCGCCGGCGGCCTCACCAACAAGGAGATCGGCGCCCGCATGCACCTGTCGCCGCGCACGGTCAGCACCCACCTCTACCGCGTCTTCCCCAGACCGGGCATCACCTCCCGGGCCGCCCTGCGCGACGCCCTGGGCACGGCGTCCGACGGGCGGAACGCCTGACCTCCGGCATCGCCCGGGCGAAGGGGGCGGACGACAGTCGAATGACTCAAGTCCGACGGTCGGCCGCTGTGTTCGGCCCTCTGCGGCCGCCCCTCTCGCCCGGGCGTTCGCACACCTGGCGATGCGTCACCACCTTGACTGGTGACGCATCGCCGTGGAACCCTATCGTCACCGGTCAGAACAGTAACTTCTCAGCGAGGAAGCCCATCATGGCAGTCGTACGGTTCCATCTCGTCTCCACGCTCGCCCCGGCGGAGGTCCTGGCGGTGCTGACCGACTTCAGCCCCGCCCGCGCCGAGGCGTGGCCCACGATCGACGCCAAGCACTTCGAGGTCCACGACCTCGGCGACACCTGGGCCGAGGTCACCGAGGGCACCGCCGCCGCCTGGGAGCGCGCCCGGTACGAGTGGCGGGCCGGCGGAGACACCGTCACCGTCACCACCCTCGACTCCAAGCTCTTCGGCGCCGGCGGCGGCTGGGTCTTCCGGATGACCCCGGAGGGCGACGGCACCCGGGTCGACGTCGAGCTGACCCGGGAGCCCACCACCCTCAAGGGCAAGATGCTCGCCGCCCTCCTCCCGGTCGCCGCTCCCCCGTCCCTGCGCAAGTCCTTCGCGGGCCCGCTGCGCGCCGCATGAGCACGCCCCCGGCCCCGCTCGGCGGGACCGGGGAGACCGACGGAAGCCCGGAAGGGGCCGGCAGCCCGAGCTGCTGGCCCCTTCGTGCTGCCACCTCCGACGGCTCCGTCAGTCCGCGGCGCCCAGGTGGACGGTGAAGAAGTCGGCGAGCCTGTCCACCGCCTGGTCGATGTACTCCTTCCGGTCGTAGAGGCCGACGTGGTCCGCCCCCTCGATCCAGTGCAACTCCTTGGGCCCGGTGGCCCGTTGGTGCGCCTCGACGGCCATCCAGGAGGTGACGGCGCGCTCGCCGACGATCTGCAGCATCGGGCGCGGGCCGATCAGCGGGACGGCGAAGAAGACGTCGTAGCAGGCCATCCGGTCGATGCTCTCCCAGGCCAGGACCTTCGCGGACCGCTCGTGCCCGCCGCGCGAGGTGCAGTAGTACTCGAAGCCCTGGACGCCGTGGTCGCCGCCCAGCGCGAACGCCTCGTCGGCCGTCTCCGGGAACATCGTCAGCACACCGGGGTCCTCCCCCCGGGCCGCGGCGGTGCGGGCCCGGCCGGCCGCGTCCAGCAGGGCCCGGAAGACCGCCGGGTCCTGGGCGCCGTCGGCTCCGAGCCGGAACTGGCGGGAGGGATCGGCGGTGCACACCGCGGCCACCGCCCGGACCCGGGGATCACCACCGGTGGCGGCCAGCGAATAGCCGCCGGAGGCGCAGATGCCCAGCAGGCCGATCCGCCCCTCGTCGACCTCCGCCCGGGTCAGCAGGTGGGACACCGCGGCCTTGAAGTCCTCCACCCGCTGGGCCGGGTCCTCCAGCCCGCGCGGCAGACCTCCCGACTCGCCCTGGTACGCGGCGTCGAAGGCGAGCGCGACGAAGCCGCGCTCCGCCATCCGCCGCGCGTACGTGCCGGAGGTCTGCTCCTTCACCCCGGTGCCCGGGTGCCCGACCACCAGCGCCGGACGCGGGCCGGACGCCGGGGTGTCGGGGGTGTACAGGTGCGCGGCGATCTCGATGCCGGCGCTGTGGAAACGGATGTCGGACCTGGCCATGCGGGCACTCTTCCCTGTCGATCGGCTCGTCGGTGCTCTCCCGGCGTCGCCCCGCTGCGGGGCGCGGCGCCTCGGCCCTCACTGTGCGCCCGTCGGATCGGGCGGCGGAACAGTCAAATGACGGTCCGCCCGCGGACACCCCGACCGCCCTCCGCGCCGCCCCCTCCGACGCGGCGCCCCGCCGCACCGCGTCCGCCGACCGTCATGTGACCGATGCGCCCGGCGCCGCGTCCGGCGAAGAGTGGGTGCCGCACCGTTCACACCCGGAGGGGGAACTCCTGCCATGCACCGTGACCAATCGCCACTGCGGGCCCGTTCGACGCCCGAGCACCTGCCGCCACTGCTGCTGGACACCGACCAGATGCTCGACGAGTTCACCCGGCTGCCCGTGCGGGCGGAGTTCCGCTTCGATCCGGCGATGCCCGCCGTGATCACCGTCGAGTTCCTCGCGGAACGCGGACCGAGCCTCATCTGGCGGCTCGGCCGCGAGCTGCTGCACGGCGGCCTGAGCACGATGAGCGGCTACGGCGACGTCCGGATGTGGCCGGCCCAGTCCGACGAGCGGCTCTCCTCCTGGCTCCTCCTCGAAACCCCGGAGATCGAGGCGCTGTTCGAGCTGCCGACCGGCCCGCTGGAGGTCTGGCTGGACGCCACCTACCGGATCGCCCCGGCCGGTTCGGAACTGGCCGGCATCGACTGGGACGGGTTCCTCCGCGGGCTGCTCGAACGCCCGGGAGCACCGTCCGAATGACGGCGGCCGTCGCACCCGGCCTCAGCGACTTGCCCGACCTTGCGTCACCTGTCAGAGTGGTGACGCATAAGGTCGTCGTCGAGCCGATGGGCGCGTGAGGTCACACGTGTGCCGTTCGGCACTCCCCGCACACCCCCTGACGACGCGCCACCGCAGGCCGCTCGCGCGGCGGACGAGGAGGAATGACATGAAGAGCACCAACCCGGTCCTCTCCCGCTGGGGCGCCACCCGCGCCCCGGCCCCCGCCGACACCGTGCTGCTCCAGCCGGTCGGCGTCCACGCGGGCGGCCCGCCGGAGAGCGACCTCCGTACCCACGAGGACCCCACCCCCGTAACCCCGATGACCCTGGACGACGTCGTCGTACGCACCGCGACGACGCTCGGCACCACGGTCCTGACGGCGGTGCTCTCCTGGCTCCTCCTCCCGGTCGACGCCGCGAACCTCGGCACCTCGTACGGGATCGCCCTGGGCGCCGCCGCCGTCGCCTTCGCCCTGGCGATGCTCCAGTCCGTCAGGCGGCAGCCCTCCCCCGCCCTGATCCTCGGGTACGCCGCGTTCGAAGGCCTCTTCCTCGGGGTGATCTCCAGCGCGACCTCCACCCACCTCACCCCGGGCGTCGTCGTCCAGACCGTCCTCGGCACCTTCGCCGTGGCCGCGGGCGTGCTGCTCGCCTACCGGATGCGCTGGATCCGCGTCACCCACCGGTTCGCCGGGTTCCTCACCGCCGCCGCGACCGGCTTCCTCCTGCTGCTCCTCGCCGACACCCTCTTCTCCGCCTTCGGCGCGGGCAACGGCCTCGGCTTCCACAGCGGCGGCCTCGGCCTCCTCTTCGGCGCCATCGGCGTCCTGCTCGGCGCAGGGTTCCTCGCCCTGGACTTTCGCCAGATCGAGGACGCCCTCACCGACGGCGCCCCCCGGGAGGACGCCTGGCTGGCCGCCTTCGGCCTCACCACCACGCTGGTCTGGATCTACCTGGAGATCCTCCAGGTCCTCTCCCTCTTCAACAGCAACGACAACTGAGCTCCCCCCGACGCCGGACGCCGGAGGGGCATGCGCACCCGCGCATGCCCCTCCGGCGTGTCCGTTTCAGCGAGGCCCGCCGGGCGCCGGGCGGGTCGTGGAGACGGTCGGCGAGGAGCCGCGTGCCTTCCTCCTCCTGGCGCCAGGCTGGATCCGTAGCGCTCCGGGCGGTTCTGACCTGCCGTTCACCGTCGAGGAGACCGTCCCTTATTGGTGGAGGTCCCGCTCCCCCGCCTGGGCACGCCCTACCTGGCGTACCTGGACCGCGTCGGCCGGAACGTCGCGTGGTGAACCCGGAACGAAAGAACCCGGCCCGCGCCAGGGGGGCGCGGGCCGGGAGAGAGAGCCGGTGCCGGGAGGGAATCAGTACCGGTTCGCCGGGACGCAGCGGAAGCTGGACGCCGCCGCCGGGTCGCCGTGGCCCGAGTAGCGGGACACCTTGGGGTAGGCGCACACGTCACGCTTGACGTCGCGTCCGGCGGCGTCGGTCAGGGTGGCGGGCAGCGTCCTGGGGGCCTTGCCCTGCTCGACCCAGGCGGTCAGCGCGGCGAGGTCGTCGATGGTGCCGACGCCCTTGTTGAGGCCGCAGTGGCCCGCGCCGGGGACCAGGAAGAGGCGGTAGAAGTCGTCGACCCGCTTGCCGCCGCCCATCGTCCGCTCGACCTGCCGGCGGTAGTCGACGGTCCCCTGGGTGGGGATGAACTGGTCGGCCTGGCCGTGCCAGCTCAGGAGCTTGCCGCCGGCGTCGCGGAAGGCGGAGAGGTCGGGGTCGTCCGTGCCGATGATCCGGTCGTACTCGGCGCGGGACTGCTCGAACAGCTGGGTGAACTGGTCGTACGTGATCGTCGAGACGTCGAACGACGGCTGCTTCTTCAGCCAGCTCGCCACCCAGTACTGCGGCACGGGGAACGGCGCGCCCTTCACCGCGCCGGTGTCGGCGTCGCGGGCGACACCCGCCAGGGCCGACAGGTCCGCGCCGACCGGGACGCCGGACCACAGCTTCTTGCCGGAGGCGGTCCGCGGGCCGTCCCATATCTTGCGCACCACGGCCGCGTCGGCCGCCGTGATCGTCAGCTCCCGGCCCTCGCAGACCACTGTGGTGCCGATCAGCCGGCGCGGGTCGAAGTCGCACCGCGACGCGTCGTTGACCAGGCCGTCCTTGAGGCCGTCCAGCGGGTCGCAGGCCTTGACGGCGGCGTCGGTGAAGGCCTTGAACTCGCAGGCGGACGGGTAGGTCTTCTCGTTGTTCATGACCACCTGCGGCCACAGGGTGGCGACCTCGAACTCGTCCCAGTTGACGGCGGGCGCGTTGGCGAGGATGCCGTCGAAGTCGTCGGGGTAGCGCTGGGCCTCCATGTAGCCCTGGCGTCCCCCGGTGGAGCACCCGTTGAAGTAGGAGTAGGAGGCCTGCTGCCCGTAGGCCGCGGCGACGACCTGCTTGCCGACGAGCGCGGCCTCGTGCTGGGAGCGGGAGGCGAGGTTCTCCAGCAGCGCGGTGCTGACCTCCCCCTTGGCGTTCAGCGCCCAGGAGACGTCGACGGCGTCGCCGAGTCCGGCGTCGGTGGTGGTCGCGGCGTAGCCGTTCTTGACCGCGGTGCCCATCCCGACGTTGTTGTCCCCGGCGGCGTAGGCGCTGCCGCCGAGCGCCTGGAAGCGGCCGTTCCAGCCGCTGACGGGCAGCCAGGTCCGTACCCTGGCGTGGTCGTCGTCGCCCGGGTGGGTCAGGGTGACGGTCACCTCGCAGTAGGCGGGCACGCCGGTGACGGTGCCGCCCACCACTCCGGTTCCGTTGACGGTGCCGCCCTCCTGGCGGAGCGCCGTCACGGACTCCACCGCGGTGCCGGCGGGGGCCTGGACGGACACCGGGGCGCAGGAGAAGGTCGCGGGCACGGGGCTGCTCTGTGCCGCCGCCGCCATCGGCAGGTTCGCGGCGGCCAGCGCCGCGCCGGTGGCGAGCACGATCAGGATTTTCTTCATGGGTGTCCCGTCCGAGAGAGGTGGGTGTGTGCCCGGCCGTGCGGGAAACATGTGCACGACACATGGGCAGGGGGCTTGGTCGAAACGTATCACCGGCCAAGCCGGTGACGAAAGGGGTCGGCGGCCACCGCTGTCAACGACGCGACCGGGGCAGGCTGGCACGGGCGGTGGGGGCGGTCCAGGCGGCACACGCGGTCCGGTGAGAAACCTCGGCGGCCGACGGTCACACCTGCTACGCTGCGTGTGACCAGACATCATGTGATCGAGGAGTGGCAGTCATGGCGGGTGACGACGACATCTCCGGGTGAGATCCGGAACCGACGGCCACCGGCCGGTGCTCCAGGAGCGCCGCAGCCGTAGTGGTCCGTTTCGTCGTACCCCTTTCCCATGTCTGCCCGGGGCAGCGCTCCCAGCCCTGCCCTCAGTCTCCTTCGAGGTCACCTCCATGTCCGACGCCGCCGTCGTCTGCTCCAACCTCTCCTTCTCCTGGCCGGACGACACCCCGGTCTTCCACGACCTGTCCTTCACCGTGCCCACGGGCCGCACCGGCCTCGTCGCACCCAACGGCTCCGGCAAGAGCACCCTGCTCAAGCTCATCGCCGGCGAACTCACGCCCGCCACCGGCTCGGTGACGGTCGGCGGCACCCTCGGCTACCTCAGCCAGAGCCTGCCCCTCACCGGTGACCTCACGGTCGCCGAGGTGCTCGACGTGGCCGACGTCATCCGGGCCATCGACGCCGTCGAGTCCGGCGACGTCGATGAGCGGCACTTCACCACCATCGGCGACGACTGGGACATCGAGGAGCGCACCCGCGCCCAGCTGGACCGGCTCGGCCTCGGCCACCTCGCCCTGGACCGCGGCCTGAGCACGCTCAGCGGCGGCCAGATCGTCTCCCTCGGCCTCGCCGCCCAACTCCTCAAGCGCCCCGACGTCCTGCTGCTCGACGAGCCGACCAACAACCTCGACCTGGCCGCCCGGCACAAGCTCTACGACGTACTGACGGACTTCAACGGCTGCCTGCTGCTGGTCAGCCACGACCGCGCGCTGCTCGACCGGATGCAGGGCATCGCCGAGCTCGACGGCGGTGAACTGCGCTACTACGGAGGCGACTTCACCGCGTACGAGGAGGCGGTGCGGGCCGAGCAGGAGGTCGCCGAGAAGAACGTCCGCAACGCCGAGCAGGAGCTGAAGCGGGAGAAGCGCGAACTGCAGCAGGCCCGCGAGCGCGCCGAGCGCCGCGCGAGCAACGCCGCCCGCAACCTCAAGAACGCCGGCCTGCCCCGCATCTTCGCCGGAAACATGAAGCGCGGCGCCCAGGAGGCGGCCGGCCGCTCCGGCCAGGTGCACGCCTCCCGGGTCAGCGAGGCCAAGGCCCGGCTCGACGAGGCCGGCCGGGCCCTGCGCGAGGACCAGCGGCTCGCCCTGGAACTGCCGGACACCCAGGTGCCCGCCGGACGCAACCTCTTCCTCGGCGAGGGCCTCCAGGTCCGCCACGCCGGCCGCGCCGTGTTCGCCGACGGCGGCGTCGACCTGAGCGTCCGCGGCCCCGAACGCATCGCGCTGACCGGGCCCAACGGCGCGGGCAAGTCCACCCTGCTGCGCCTGATCACCGGCGAGCTCACCCCGGACGAGGGCCGGATCACCCGCGCCGACGGCCGGATCGCCTACCTCTCCCAGCGCCTGGACCTCCTGAACCCGGAGCGCACCGTGGCCGAGAACTTCGCGGCCGCCGCCCCCGAGCGCCCCGAGACGGAACGGATGAACCTGCTCGCCCGCTTCCTCTTCCGCGGCGCCCGGGCCCACCTGCCGGTCCGGGTGCTCTCCGGCGGCGAGCGGCTGCGCGCCACCCTGGCCTGCGTGCTGTGCGCCGAGCCGGCCCCCCACCTGCTGCTGCTCGACGAGCCGACCAACAACCTCGACCTGGTCAGCGCGAGCCAGCTGGAGAGCGCCCTCAACGCCTACCGGGGCGCCTTCCTGGTGGTCAGCCACGACGAGCGCTTCCTCGCCGAGATCGGCGTGGACCGCCGCCTGCGCCTCACCGACGGCACCCTGCGCGAGACCGGAGCCCCTGCGGTGTGACCCGTCGGTGCGTGACGCGGCCCGGCGCCGGGGCCTCCGGGCCCGGCGCGGGGCGTGTCGTTCGTGCACCTGCCGTCGGGGCCCGCGCGGAGGGTGGTTCTTGCGCCTCTTACAGTCACCTGTCAGGATGGTGATGTGAACCTTGACCATGTCTTCGTGTGCGGGCACCCGGCCCTCGACTTCGCCGCCACCCTCCGCGCGCGGCGCTCGACCCGGTTCGAGATGTTCGTGACGCCCGAGCGGCTGAACGCCTGGTACCTCGACTGTGGGCTCGTGGACACGATCACGCCCGGCGACGAGCACGACGTCCGGGAGGCGAAGACCGTGCGCGAGGCCGTCTACCGGCTCGTCACCAACCGGCTCGCCGAGGAGGAGTTCGACCGCGAGGCGCTCGCCGTCCTCAACGGCGCCGCGCGCAAGCCCCCGGTGACACCGCAGCTCACCCTGGCCGGACGGCACAACGAGGCGACCCCCGAACAGGCCCTGGCCACCGTCGCGCGGCACGCCGTCGAACTCCTCAGCGGACCGGACCTCCCGCTGATGAAGGAGTGCGGCAACCCGGAGTGCACCCGGATCTACATCGACCGCTCCCGGGGCATGCGCCGCCAGTGGTGCGGCATGGAGTCCTGCGGCAACAAGATCAAGGCCGCCGCCTACCGGGCGCGGAAGAAGACCTCGCCCGCCATGGGTGTGCACTGACGCACGACCGGCATGTTCCGCCCGGGCCACACCCGGGCCCTCGGCATGGGTACCATGCAACACCATCCATCTCGAGGGAGTGAGCGGTCGTGACCCGCCAGCCAGCCCCCACACTCCGGTCCCGGTACGTGGAACAGGTCGCGTCGGACCTGGAGGAGAACCACCGGCGACAGCAGGAGCTGGAGAACGCGCTCAAGGTGCTGAAGCAGGAGGAGTCCCTGCTGGTCGAGCTCCTCTCCCTCGCCGAGCGGTACGAGGGCTTCGCCGACCCGTCGCGCCTGCCCGAGCAGACGCAGGAGGAGCCCGTCCCCGCGACGGCGCGGCCGGTCGCCCGCACGACGAAGGCCGGCGCGAAGGAGAACTCGCGCCGGCCCCTGCTGAGTGACCTGCTGGTGGAGCTGCTGGGCCGCCACGCCGAACCCTGCCCGGCGAAGGACCTGCGGGAGGAGCTCATGGCGAAGCACCCGAAGCGCGACCCCACGCCCCAGGTCGTCCGGAACACCCTGGAATCGCTCGTCGCCAAGGGGCGCGTCCGGCGCCACAAGCAGGAGCGCTCGGTCCTGTACACCCTCGTCGGGACGGACCCGGCCGGCTGACCCACCGGGCCCACGGCCCACGGCGATACGTCACCCTCGGCGCGTCACACGAAGTACCACGCCCCGGGGCCGTAGCCCAGCAGCACCGCGGTCTCCGCCCAGTTCCACACCTGGGCGCCGTCCGGCCACCGCTCCTCCCCGACGCGCCCGACACGCTCCGGGCCACGGCGCCGCCGTTCGGCCGGACCGGTGGAGCACCGGTCCGGGGCGTGACGGGCACGTCCGGCCGCGCGGGGAAACATGTGCGTCGTGGCGGCCATCGCGGGCCCTCGCTCTCCGGTCGGCGGTACGGGTGCGGCGGTGCGGGTGCAGCGGTTCAGGTGTGCGGGTCGGCGGTCACGGGTGTGCGGAGTGGGAGCGGGCCCCGTGCGGGACGGGGGTACAGGCACGGGGCCCGCCGTCCGGGGGTGGGTCAGGCGGCGACACCGGCGTTGATGGTGACCGGGATGTTGTCGCGGGTGGCCTTGGAGTACGGGCAGATGCCGTGGGCGACCCGGGCGAGCTCCTCGGCGGTGGCCTGGTCCACACCGCCGAGCACCGGGTTGAGGACCGCGGAGAGCGTGAACTCGTTGTCGTCGCCGTGGGTCAGCGTGATCTCGGCGGTGATGGTGGTGCTGGTCAGCCGGATCCTGCGGTCAGCGGCGGCGCGGCGCAGCGCCCCGAGGAAGCAGGCGGCCCAGCCGGCTGCCAGCAGCTGCTCCGGGTTGGTCGCCGTGCCGGCGCCGCCCAGCTCCTTCGGGATGGCGAGGCCGGTCTCCAGCAGGCCGTCGGAGGAGTGGACCCGGCCGCCGTTGCGGCCCTCTCCGTCGACGTTGACGACGGCGGTGTAGCTGACTGCCATGGTGCGCTCCCGATCCGGGTCGTAGGTTTCCGTCCGCCCCACCGAGGTCGAGATACGTTTCTCGCGTTTCTCGTCACTGGTTGGGGCGGTGATGAAATGATGGCAGTCGCTCACATCACCAGTCAAGCCAGTGACGCACACTTGAAGGGTGGTCCAGTCGGCCCCGCCGGACCGGAGTTGACGCCGGCCGGGGACTTCTACCACCCTTCCACTAATCAAATAGTGAAAGGGTTCTTTGCCGATGCCCCTGGCCCTCGCCCCGCACAGCCCGCCCCGCCCCCGGCAGGCCGCGCCCCCACCCCGACGCACCGCCCGGCTCGTCCGCCACCCCGCCGCACTGGCCTGGGGCCTGGCGGCGGTCTTCGCCGCGCTCTACGTCTGCGTCGGCGCCAACCGGCACCGCCGCGGCCTCACCAAGGCCTACGACCTGGGGATCTTCGAGCAGGCCGTCCGGGCGTACGCGCACCTCCGGGCGCCGGTCGTGCCGCTCAAGGGGCCCGGGTACCACCTGCTCGGGGACCACTTCCACCCGCTGATCGCCACCCTCGCCCCCGCCTACCGGCTCTTCCCCACCCCGCTCACGCTCGTGGTCGCCCAGGCCCTGCTCATGGCGCTGGCGGTCGTCCCGCTCACCCGCTGGGCCCACGAGGTGGCCGGGCCCCGGGTGGCGCTGCTCGTCGGCTGCGTCACCGGGGCCTCCTGGGGGATCGTCAGGGCGGCGGCCGACGACTTCCACGAGATCGCCTTCGCCGTCCCGCTGCTGGCCTTCGCCGCCACCGCGCTCGGCCGGCGCCGACCGCTCGCAGCCGCGCTCTGGTCGCTGCCGCTGCTGCTGGTCAAGGAGGACCTGGGCCTGACGGTGGCCGCCGTCGGCCTGCTGATCGCCTGGCAGGCCCGGCAGGACCGGCGCGCCCCGCTGCCCGGGCTCGCCCTCGCCGCCCTCGGCCTCGCCGCGACCGCGCTCACCGTGCTCGTCGTCCTCCCGGCCTTCAACCCGAGCGGAGGCTTCGACTACTGGCAGCAGTTGGACGGCGGCGGGCGGCCCTCGCTCTGGGCGCTGCCGCTGCGGCTCGGGTGGCCGCCCGTCAAGTGGCTGCTGCTGTTCCTGCTGGCCGCCACGACCGGCTTCCTCGGTCTGCGCTCGCCGCTCCTCCTGCTCTGCGTGCCCACCCTGGCCTGGCGGCTGTCCTCGGCCAACCCGCACTACTGGGGCGTCAGTTACCACTACAGCGCGGTGCTGATGCCGATCGCGGTCGCCGCCCTGGTCGACGCGCTGCGCCGCTCCGGCGCCCGCCCGGGCCCCGCCGGCTCCCCGCGCGCCCCGCTGGCGCGTCCGGCCCGGCGCGCGCTCGCCGTCAGCGCCCTGGTGACGGCCGTGACGCTGCCGCTCTACCCGCTGCACGAGGTGGTGATGCCCGAGGCCTGGAGCACCTCGCCCCGGGTTGCCGAGACCCGGGCGCTGCTCCGCCTGATACCGGACGACGCCACGGTGGCGGCCTCCAACCGGCTGGCCGCCCAGCTGACCGACCGGGCGGAGGTCTCCCTGGTGTGCCGGCAGCCGGTCTGGCCCGGCCCGGACTGGGTGGCCGTCGACCTGCGCGATCCGAGCGTCCAGGCCCCGTGCGCCACCGCCGACACCGCCCGGATGCTGACGCTCTACCAGAGCTACGGCTACCGGCGGCTGGTCGATCAGGACGGCCTGCTGCTGCTCCGGCACCCCTGACCCCGATCCGCCGCCCCCTTCCCCGGGTTCGGCTTGACCACCGCGCCGCGGTGGGCCACCATTCCACTATTGAACTAGTGAAAGGCCGGAACGCCGGTGATCGAGTACCGCATCGAGCGGCGCAGCGGCGTCTCGACGTACCAGCAGATCGTGCAGCAGACCAAGCAGGCGCTGCGGCTCGGACTGCTGCAGCCCGGGGACAAGCTGCCGACCGCCCGCGAGGTGGTCGAGCTGACCGCGATCAACCCCAACACCGTGCTGAAGGCCTATCGCGAACTCGAACGCGAGGGGCTGGTCGAGCCCCGCCCGGGGCTCGGCACCTTCGTCCGGCGTTCGCTCGCCCGGCCGGAGGCGGCCGCCGACGGGCCGCTGCGCGCGGACCTGGTCGGCTGGGTGGACCGGGCCCGCGAGGCCGGGCTGGAACGCGAGGACATCTCCGCACTGATGGCCTCCGTCCTGGAGCAGCGTTTCGACACCGGGGTCTCCCCGGCAACACCGAACTGAGAACTGTGGGGGGACCGGGTGGACGACCCGACGACCATGACGCCCGCGTTGGAGGCCGTCGGCCTCGGCCGGCGCTACCGGGGCGGCTGGGCCCTGCGGGGCTGCGACTTCACCGTCCCGACCGGGCGGATCTGCGGCGTGGTGGGCCCCAACGGCGCCGGCAAGAGCACCCTGCTCGCCCTCGCTGCCCGCCAACTGACTCCGACCGAGGGTGAGTTGCGGGTCTTCGGCGAAGCTGCCGGCAGCCCGGGGCAACGCGCCCGGGTGGCGTACGTGGCACAGGACAAGCCGCTCTATCCGGGCCTGACCGTCACCGAGACCCTGCGGATGGGGCGCGAGCTCAACCCGGGCTGGGACCAGGAGGCGGCCCAGCGCGTCGTCGACCAGGGCGAGTTGCGGCCCAAGGCGCGGATCGGATCGCTCTCCGGCGGCCAGCGCACCCGGGTCTCGCTGGCGCTCGCGCTCGGCAAGGTCCCCGATCTGCTGCTGCTCGACGAACCGATGGCCGACCTGGACCCGCTCGCCCGGCACCAGCTGATGGGCACCCTGATGTCGGCCGCCGCCGAGCGCGGTACCACCATCGTGGTCTCCTCCCACATCCTGCCCGAACTGGACGGCGTCATCGACCACGTGCTGCTCGTCCAGCGCGGGGGGATCCGGCTGGCCGGCGACCTGGACGAGGTCCTGGACGGGCACCGACTGCTGACCGGGCCCGCCGAGGGCGCCGAGCTCCCGGCCGACCTGGTGGTCGAGCGGCGCGTCGGGGGCCGTCAGGCCACCGCGCTGGTGCGCACCGCTGAGCCCCTGGAAGGCCGTTGGGAGCCGGACGACCGTTGGGAGAGCGAGCGGCCCAGCCTGGAGGAGCTGCTGCTGGGCTACCTCCGCGCACCGGCCGACCCGCGACCGGGCACCACCCCGGCCGACGACCACCACACCGACCACGAGGCCGCCGCATGAACACCGACGTCCTGCCCGACCGCGCCACCGCCCCCGCACCCATCTCCGGTGCCCGACGCCCCGCCGCGCCCGGGCTGCGCGGCCTGCTCTGGCTGACACTTCGTCAGAACAGGGCGGTGCTGTGGACCCTGGCCGCGCTGCTGGTCGTGGTGGCGGCCGACCTGGTCTGGATACACGTCGTCATCCGGCACACCGTGGGCGTCCTGAAGCGCACCGGCTGCTACGAGCCCGAGACCTGGTCCGACGCCCGGTGCTGGACCCTGCTCTCACCGATCAACCGGCCGAACTTCTGGTTCGTCTCCGTCCTCCAGCCCGCGGTCACCGCCGTGCCGCTGCTGATCGGCGTGTTCATCGGCGCGCCGCTGCTGGCCCAGGAGTACGAGCGCGGCACGATCCGGCTGATCCGCGCGCAGTCCGTCAGCCCGGTGCGCTGGCTGGCCGCCCGCCTCGCGGTGCCCGGTCTCGCCGTCCTGGTCTTCAGCGGCGCCGTCGCCTCCCTGATGACCTGGGTGTGGTGGACGGACGTCGTGCACGGTCAGGGCGCCTTCGACCCGCCGTTCCAGTTCTTCACCTACCCGGCCCTCGGGTTGGCACCGGTCGCCTGGTCGCTGTTCGCGCTGGCGCTGGGTGCGCTGGTCGGCCGACTGGTGCGCCGTACGCTGCCGGCGATGTTCCTGACCGGCGCGCTGGTCGCTGCCATGCACGGGATCATCCGCTGGGGCCGCCCGTACTTCCGGCCCGTCGTGGACGAGGTGACCGCACTGCCCGACCGGGCGACGGGGCTGGGCGCCGCGCAGCCCCCCAACGCCTGGCTGATCGACCGCGGTGCCGTGCTGGCCGACGGCAGCAGGGTCTCCTCCGACACCTGTCTGTTCTCGGACCGCTGCGACAACGCCACCGCCGCCTGGCTCCGCTACCACCCGGTCGACCACCTGGTGCCGATCCAGCTCGTCGAGGCCGGGATCCTGCTGGCGCTCACCGCCGTCATCCTGGTGGTCGTCTTCCGCCGGATCCGCACCTGAGGCAGAGCCGGAAAGAGGCGTGGCCCCGGGGTCACGCCGTTCCGCACCCGCCCCGGGAGGCGCCGATCGCGCCCACTGCCGATACTGGGGCCGCACCCGTGGCGCCGGGCGGCGCCGCCCGCGACCGCCGCGGAATCGAGGCGGAACCGAGGAGGACGCCGTGACCGGATCCGTGGTCGTCGGCTTCGACGGCTCGCCCGAGAGCCTGACCGCCACCGAGTGGGGCGCCCGCGAGGCGCACCGCCGCGGCCTGCCCGTCGAGCTCCTCCAGGCCTGGCCCTGGCCGAAGCACGACGTGGTCGGCAGCGACCAGAGCTACCAGCGGGCGCTGGCCCGGCTCGCCGAGCGCGAGGCCGAGCTCGGCGCCCTGGCGCCCGGGGTGGCGGTCTCCTCCTCGTCGGTGACCACCGACCCCGCCGAGGCGCTGGAGGAGGCCGCCCGGCGCGCGGCCGTGCTGGTCCTCGGCTCGCGCGGCCTGGGTACCCTCCGCGGTTTCCTGGTCGGCTCGGTCAGCCAGGAGGTGCTGCGCCGCGCCGACTGCCCGGTGGTGCTGGTCCGGGCCGGCGAGGAGGAGGCGAGCGGCCCGGTGACGGTCGGCCTGGACCTGGCGCGCCCGGCGGAGCCGGTGCTGGCCTTCGCCTTCGAGGCCGCCGCGCTCCGTTCGGCGCCGCTGCGCGTGGTGCACGTCTGGGCGCCGCCGGCCGGCAGCGAGCACATGTCCTACGGCGCGATCGGCGGGCTGGAGGGCGAGGTGTCGGCCGGCGAACGGGCGGATCTCGCCGAGGCCCTGGAGTCCTGGCGGGCCCGCCACCCCGAGGTGGCCGTGACGACCGACCTCGTCCGGGGCAAGCCCGCCGTCGAGCTCGTGACCGCGGCGGCGACGGCCCGGCTGCTCGTCCTGGGCCGCCGCCACCACCGCATGCCACGGCGTCACCACCTCGGCCCGGTGGCCCACGCCGCGATCCACCACGTCCACTGCCCGGTCGCCGTCGTCCCGTACGACTGACCGGGCGCTCAGGGCGTGTCCGACGGTTCCCGGTGCGCGAAGCAGGGGTAGCCCGGCAGCGGGTCGACCCGCCAGCCGCCGGCGACGTCCCGCAGCAGCCGGCGCATCGTCTCGGTGAACGCGGGGAACGCGGCGAACGCTGGCAACCCGGGGGACGCGGCGAACCCTTCCAGCGCCGCCGCCGTCTCCCAGCGGTGCCTCAGCACCTGGCGCCTGGTCGCCACCGGCCGCCGGGTGCGGTGCATCGGGCCGTCCTCGACCGTCCGCGGCAGCAGGCTCACGGTCGCGCTCACCGTCCACACCACGACGGCCTCGCGCATCCCGGCCTCCCACACCGCGTCCTCGGCCAGCGCCGGGTAGACCGGGACGACCTCGGCCCGGTACGCCTCCTCGATCCGCCGGGCGAGCCCGGCCGGGAGGGCGAAGACGCACCAGCAGGTGGAGAACGGCATCCGGCAGTACGCCGCGGTCAGGAACACCGACTGGAAGGAGGCCGCCTCGAAGTCGATCAGCCGCAGGCCGTCCGGGGTGAGCAGGTTGTTGTCCGGGCAGGTGTCCCCCGGGCTGAACGCCGGGTACTCCTCCCCGCCCGCCGTCCCGATCCGGGCGAGCTCGTCGGCGAGGCCGGGCGGCGCGGTGACCCCGGCCGCTTCGAGCCTGCCGGGGAGGGCGGCGACGACCCGCGGGATCCACGGCTCGTCGTCCCAGCTCGGCATGCCCCGGTCGTAGCGCGCCCACAGCCGGGTGAGCTCCGCGCGCCGGTCCACCGAGCGGGCGGCCAGCCGGCCGAGCCCGCGGGCCCAGGCCAGCAGCCCCTCCTCGGCGGCCTTCGGGTCGTCCCCCAGCAGCACGTCGGCGAGGGTCGGCGCGTCGCCGAGGTCCGCCAGGACCAGCAGCGGCACCTCCGGGTCCACCCCGAGCACCTCCGGGCCGGCCAGTCCGAGCGCGAGCCCGGCCGCCTCCGCGGTGAAGCCGCGCAGCGCGTCGGACCCGCCGGTGTAGGCCTTGAGGACGACGCTCCGTCCGTCGGCCGTCCGGCAGCGCAGCACGGTGGTGCGCCGGCTGCCACCCAGGTCGACGGGGTCGGAGAGCCGGGTGGCCAGCAGCCGTTCGGCGGCATGCATGATCGCGTTCACCCGGGCATCCTGCCTCGTACGGGGCCACGGCCGGGCCGTTTCCGGGCAACGCCCTTCGTTATACGTTTAACGCCACCACCCGCGCATCCCGGAGGAACACGCCATGGACGAACTCACCCGCGCCCACCTGCTCGCCACCATCGAGCTCGCGCACAGCGCGCGGGCGCACGGCAACCACCCCTTCGGCGCGCTGCTCACCGACCCCGCCGGGAAGGTCCTGCTCACCGCCGAGAACTCCGTACTGTCCGACCGCGACGTCACCGCCCACGCGGAGACCAACCTGGTGCGAGCGGCGACCCGCACGCTCGCCCCGGCCCAGCTGACCGGGGCCGTCCTCTACAGCAGCACCGAGCCCTGCGCGATGTGCGCCGGCGCGATCTACTGGAGCGGCATCCGACGGGTCGTCTACGCGCTCTCCGCCACCGAGCTGAACGCCATCGCGGGGGTCGACCCGGACGAGCCGGTGCTCGACCTGCCGTGCCGCCAGGTCTTCGCGGCCGGCGGCAACACCGTGGAGGCGTCGGGGCCGCACCTGTACGAGGAGGCCGCCGCCCCGCACACCGGGTACTGGGGGTAGGTGGTCCGGACGGCGGAACCCCGGTGGCCGCCCGCACCACCGGGCGGCCGCGCTACAGTCCGGGCATGAGTGAGCCCGTACGCCCGCCCTTCGGATCCTTCCCGGCCGCCTTCGCGGCACTGGAGGTCGGCGACGACCTCGCCGGCCCGGTGGCCGACGCCCTGAAGAACTGGGACGCCCGGGAGGCCGCCACCTCCGTGCTCTACGTGGACACCGACCCCGGGAAGGCCGACACCGCGGTGTTCTGCGAGGCCTACGACACCCCGCCGGAGCTGTCCGCGAACTGCGTGGTGGTCGCCGCCAAGCGGGCCGGCGAGATCACCCACGCCGCGTGCCTGGCCCTGGCCACCACCCGCGTCGACGTCAACCGGACGGTCCGCACCCACCTGGGCGCGCGCAAGGCCTCCTTCGCCCCGATGGACACCGCGGTCGAGCTGACCGGCATGGAGTACGGCGGCATCACCCCCGTCGGCCTCCCCGCCGGCTGGCCGCTGCTCATCGACGAGGCGGTGGCTGCGGCCCCGTACGTCCTGGTCGGCAGCGGTCGGCGCCGGGGCAAGCTGATCCTCCCCGGCTGGGCACTGGCGCGGCTGCCGGGCGCCGAGGTGCTACCCGGCCTGGCCGGCTGAGCCCGCACCCGGGGCCGCCGCGACCGTCACCCGGGTGCCGGACCCGTGCTGGCGGCGGCTCCGGACGGCCCGCACCGTGGTGGCAGGGGCGACGACCGACAGGACGGTGGCACATGGACGCGCACGACTCCGCTCCCCGCGTGGTGGTCGGCGTCGACGGCTCGCCGTCGTCGCACGCCGCGCTGCGCTGGGCGCTCCGGCACGCCACGCTGATCGGCGGCGTCGTGGACGCGGTGGGCGCGTGGGAGCCGCCGAGCCGCGTCGGCTGGTCGGCGCCGGTGGTCGACATGTCCTTCGACCGGGACCTCGCCGAGCGGCGGTTCACCGACGAGCTCCGGACGGTGCTAGGCGCGGACCGCCCGGTGGAGGTCCGCACGACGATGGTGCTGGGCGACCCCTCGGACGTCCTGCTGAACGCCTCGCGGGGCGCGGAGATCCTGGTCGTCGGCAGCCACGGCCACAGCGGTTTCACCCGCGCCCTGCTCGGCTCGGTGAGCACCCGCTGCGCGCAGCACGCCGCCTGCCCGGTGGTCATCGTCCGCCCGGAGACCGGCTCCGCGTGACGGAGCCGACCCGCCCGACGCCCTCGACCCACCCGACGCCGACCCGCCCGACGCCCGCCGTCCACCCGGCGCGCCTGACGCGCCCGGCGCACCCGGCCGCCCCGGTGGGAGAATGCCGGTGTGGGCTCGCCGGTTGAGTCGGACCTCGTCGGCCGGGCGGCGCTGCTGACCTCCCTGTGCCGTGCGGTGGACGACGCCGCCGCCGGCCGCGGCGCCCTGGTGCTGCTGGCCGGGGAGCCCGGGATCGGGAAGACCGCGCTCGCCGCCGAGGTCGTGCGCTACGCCCGCGGCGCCGGGCTGACGGCGGTGTGGGGAGGCTGCGAGGACGGCGGCGCCGCGCCCGGGCTCTGGCCCTGGCAGCAGGTCGTGCGCGCCGTCACCGGGCGGGCGGAGCCGTTCGTCCGGGCGCCGGTCACAGTGCGGGATCCGGCCACGGCCCGGGAGCCGGGCGCAGTCCCGGAGCCGACCACCGTCCCGGAGCCGACCACGCCCCGGGAGCCGGCCACGGCCGCCGCCGAGGACTCCCGGCTGGCCCTGTTCGACCGGATCGCCGGTCTGCTGCTGCGGGACGGCCGCCCGCTGGTCGTGGTCCTGGACGACCTGCAGTGGGCGGACACCGCCTCGGTCCTGCTGCTCGGCCACCTGGGCCGGCGCGCCCGGCACGAGCCGCTGCTGCTGATCGGCACCTACCGGGACGTCGAACTGCCCGCCGGGCACCCGCTGCCCGCGCTGCCCGGCGCCGAGGTGGTGCTGCTCGGCGGCCTGGACGCGACGGGGGTCGGAACGCTGCTGAACCGCTGCGGACCACCTGCGACGGCCGAGACCGCCTCCCTGGTGCACCGGCGGACCGGCGGCAACCCCTTCTTCGTCCAGCAGGTCGCCCGGCTGCGCGCCGCCGGCAGCGGCAACCCGGCGGGCAGCGACAACCCGACCGTGCCCACCGCCGTCGGCCAGACGGTGGCCCGGCGCCTGGCCCGGCTGCCGGACCGCACGGCCCGCGCCTTGGGCGGCGCCGCGGTGCTCGGCCGCACCTTCACCGTCGCCGGGCTGGCCGCCGTCACCGCGCGGCCCGCCGCCGAGGTCCCCGGCCTGCTGGAGCCCGCCCTGCTCGCCCGGATCGTCGCCCGGGACGGCCCCGACGGCTACCGCTTCGTCCACGACCTCTTCCGCGAGGAGCTCGTCGCCCGGCTCGATCCGGCCCGCCGCGCCGAGGCCCACCTGGCCGCCGCGCGGGCCCTGGCCGGCACCGCCGGACCGGCCGAGCTGGCCTGGCACCACGGGCAGGCGCTGCCGTTCGGCCCGGTGGAGCCCGCGGTCCGTCACGCCGTCCTGGCCGCCGAGGAGGCCATGGGCCTGCTGGCGTACGAGGAGGCCGCCCGCTGGTGGCACCAGGCCGTCCGGCTCACCGCCCCGGACGATCCCGCGGCGCTGCGGCTGCGCGCCGCCCTGGCGGGGGCGGAGCTGCGCGCCGGGGCGCGGGACTCGGCCGCCCGCCGGTTCGCCGGGCTCGCCGAGGCGGCCGCCCGAGCCGGGAACCGGCCCGAGCTGCTGGCGGCGGCCGCGCTGGGGCTGCACCAGGCGGGCGTGCGCAGCGGTGACTCGCCGCGTGTGGTGGTCGGCTGGCTGGAGCGCGCCGAGGCGGCCCTGGCCGGCGGGCCGCACCCGGCCGTGCACGCCGAGGTGCTGGCCGCCCTGGCCAGGGAGCTGGCCGACGGCCCGGAGCGGGAGCCCGACCTGGCCCGGGAACTCGCCCGGCGGGCGGCCGACCGGGCGCGCGCCGCCGGTGATCCGCACGCGCTGGCCACCGCGCTGTTCGCGCGGCACGACGTCGAGTGGGCGCCGGGCACCGCACACCGCCGGCTGGCCCTCGCGGACGGCCTGGTGGCGGCGGCGGTGGACGCGCGGGACGCGGCGCTGGAGTTCGAGGGCGCCCTGTGCCGCTTCGTGGCCCTGCTGGAACTCGCCGACCCGGGTGCGGCGGAGGCGCTGCACCGGGCGGCGGACGCGGCCGGGCGGTGCCGGCTGCCGCGCGCCCGCTACCTGGTCCGCTCACGCGAGGCCGCCTGGGCCCTGCTCCGCGGCCGTTTCCGGGAGGCCGAGCAACTGTCCGACGAGGCCGCCGAGTTCGCCGAGGCGATCGGCGAACCGGACGGCGCCGGGGTGGCCGCCACCCAGCGGATCGCCGGTGCGCTGGCCCGGGCGGGGCCGACCGGTGTCTCGGCGGCCCTGGCCGAGTACGGCGAGGCCGGGCTGCCGCCCGAGTTCCTGCCGCACTGGCGCTGCCTCGACCACCTGGCGGCCGGCGAGACCGAGGCGGCCGCCGCCGTCCTGCGGGCCCTGCCCCCGGCCGAGGACCTGTCCCGCTTCCGCTGGCGGGCGCTGGCCGGCCTGGCCTTCGACGTGGAGATCGCCGTCGCGGCCGACGTGCCGGAGGTGCGCGCGGACCGCTACCGGCGGCTGCTCCCGTACGCGGAGGAGACCATCGTGGTCGGCGGCGGGGTCGCCGTGCTGGGCCCGGTGGCGCTCTACCTGGGCCTGGCCGCCGACGGGCCGGAGGCCGTCCGGCACCTGACGGACGCCCTGGACGCCGCCGACCGGCTCGGCGCCCGGCCGTTCGCGGTCCGGGCCCGGCTGGAACTCGGCCGGGCGCTGTGCGCCCACGAGCCCTCGGGCGAACGCGGCCGGCTGCTGCTCGGCCAGGCCCAGGCCACCGCCGCCGAACTGGGCCTGGACTGGCTGCGCGACGGGGCCCGCGCCGCGCTGGCCCGGACGGACGACGACCACGTCTTCCACCGGGACGGGCAGCTGTGGACGCTCGGGTACCGCGGCCGCACGGTGGTCCTCAAGGACGCCAAGGGCTTGCACGACCTGGCGCTGCTGCTCTCCTCCCCCGGCCGGGAGCTCCCCGCCACCCGGCTGCTGGGCGGCGAGGACCTCCCGCCCACCGGCAGCGACGAACGCGCCGACGAACGGGCCCGCGCCGCCTACCGGGCCCGGCTGGAGCGCCTCGACGAGGAGATCGCCGAGGCCCGCGACCGCGACGACCTGCCCGGGCTGGACCGGGCCGAGCAGGAGCGCGACGCGCTGGTCACCGAGCTGCGCGGCGCCTACGGCCTCGGCGGGCGCCCCCGCCGCCTCGGCGACGCCGGGGAACGCGCCCGCACCACCGTCACCGCCCGGATCCGGGACGCCCTGCGGCACATCGAACGCGAGCACCCCGAGCTCGGCCGGCACCTCGCCGCCTCCGTCACCACCGGACGGTCCTGCGCCTACCGCCCGGAGCAACCCGTGCGCTGGCGGCTGTGACCGTCCGCCCTCCCGACGACCGGCCGCCGACCCGACCACCGTCCGCCTCACGGGGTGTGAGGCGGTTCCTCACGCCTCCCGGTCACCAGGACTTCCCAAGAGGTGATCGAGATGGCCACATCGACCGAAACCCCGACCCCGTCCGCGACGACGGTGGACCCCGAGCGGCTGGAAGCCGCCGTGGGCCACGTCTTCGGCGAGCTCGGCGTCAACTGCACCGCACCGCTGGTCGTGCTCGGCGACCGGCTCGGCCTGTTCCGCGCCCTGGCCGGGGCCGGCCCCCTCACCCCCGTCGCGCTGGCCGACCGCACCGGCCTGGTCGAGCGGTACGTCCGGGAGTGGCTGCGCGGCGTCGCCGTCGCCGGCTACCTGGAGTACGACTCCGCGGCGGACACCTTCACCCTCACCGACGCGTACGCCGCCGTCCTCGCCGACGACGAGTCCCCGACCGCGCTGATCGGTGTCTTCCCCGGCCTCACGGCGCTCTGGGCGGACCTCGACCGGATCGAGGGCTTCTTCCGCACCGGCGGAGGCATGGGCTGGGGCGAGCACCACCCGGCACTCGGGCTGGCCCAGGAACGCTTCACCCGCCCCGCCTACGTGCACGGTCTGATCGCCGCCTGGATCCCCGCCGTCGAGGGCATCGTGCCCAGGCTCGAAGCGGGCGCCGAGGTCGCCGACATCGGCTGCGGCCACGGCCTGTCCTCGATCCTGATCGCCCAGCGGTGGCCGCGCACCACCGTCACCGGCTTCGACCCCGACGACTCCGCCGTCGCCCACGCCCGCGCGGCCGCCGCCGAGGCCGGGCTCGACGGACGGGCCGCGTTCGAGGTCGCCGACGCCGCCGGCTTCCCCGGCCACGGTTACGACCTGGTCACCTTCACCGACTCGCTGCACGACATGGGCGACCCGGTCACCGCCGCCGCGCACGCCCGGGCCGCGCTCGCACCGGGCGGCGCCGTCCTGGTCGTCGAGCCGCTGGCCGCCGACCGCTTCGCCGACGACTTCGCCAACCCGTACGCCCGCGTCGGCTACGCGATCTCCACCCTGGTCTGCACCCCGTCCTCGCTCGCCCAGACCGGCGCCGCGGCGCTCGGCACGATGGCCGGCGAGGCCCGGCTGCGCGAGGTGCTCGCGGCGGGCGGGTTCACCCGGGTCCGGCGGGTCGCCGAGGACAGCGCACCGCTCAACATCCTCCTGGAGGCCCGGCCGTGACCACGCTCACCGCCTCCGACGCCGACGCCCTGACCGCGCTCGACGCCACCGACCAGGCGGCCCTGGTGCGCGCGGGGACGGTGAGCGCCGAGGAGCTGGTCACCGCGGCGATCGCCCGGATCGAGCGGCTCGACCCGGGCCTCAACGCGGTGATCACGCCCGCCTTCGACCGCGCCCTGGACCAGGTCCGCGCCGGGCTGCCCGACGGCCCGTTCCGCGGTGTCCCGTACCTGCTCAAGGACCTCGCGACCGAGCAGGCCGGGGTGCGCTTCACCGAGGGCTCGGCCTTCCTTCGCGACCACGTGTCCCGCCGCGACCAGGAACTCGTCCGGCGGCTGCGCGCCGCCGGGCTGGTCCTCCTCGGCAAGACCAACACCCCCGAGTTCGGCATGAGCCCGACCTGCGAGCCGCTGCTGCACGGCCCCACCCGCAACCCCTGGGACCGGACCCGCACCACCGGCGGCTCCTCCGGGGGATCCGCGGCGGCCGTCGCCGCCCGGCTCGTCCCGGCCGCCCACGGCAACGACGCGGGCGGCTCGCTGCGCTTCCCCGCCTCCTGCTGCGGCCTGTTCGGCCTCAAGCCCGGCCGCGCCCGGGTGCCGCTGGGCCCCGCGTACGGCGACGCCTTCGGCGGCTGGGCGGCCGAGCACGCCCTCACCCGTACCGTGCGCGACTCCGCCGCCCTGCTGGACGCCGTCGCCGGGCCCGAGCCGGGCGACCCGTACCCCGCTCCCCCGGCGGCCGGTCCGTTCCGCGCCGAGGTGGACCGGCAGCCCGGACGGCTGCGGATCGCGTACAGCCTGCGCACCGCCGGCGGCCACCCCGTCCACCCGGACTGCGCCGCCGCGCTCGACGACGCCGTCCGGCTGTGCGCGGGCCTCGGACACGAACCGGCCGAGGCGCACCTGCCCGGCCTCACCGACGAGGTGAGCGACGCCATCGGTACCGTCTTCGGCGCCGCCATGGCCTGGATCGTCGCCTACTGGACCCGCGAACTCGGCCGCCCGCCACGGCCCGAGGAGCTGGAGCCGTACACCCTGGCCTCCTGGGAGCACGGCCGCCGGGTCTCCGCGGGCGACTACCTGCTGGCCGTCACCACCCTGCAGTCCTTCGCCCGGACCGTCGCCGGGTTCCTCACCCGGTACGACCTCTGGCTCACCCCGACGCTGGCCCGACCCCCGCTCCCGCTCGGCGAGATGACCTCCACCGAGGACGACCCCTGGCGCACCGCCCGCGCCGCCGCGCCGTTCGTCGCCTTCCCCGCCGTCGTCGCCAACCTCACCGGGGCGCCCGCGATGTCCGTCCCGCTGTACCACTCCGCGACGGGCCTGCCCATCGGTGTGCACGTCCTCGGCCGACCCGGTGGGGAGGCCACCCTGCTGCGCCTCGCCGGGCAGCTGGAACGGGCCCGCCCGTGGTCCCGACGAGCTCCGGGCGGCTGCTGACGTGCCGCGTCACGGCAGCGCGGGTGCCCACGCGGAGCACCCGCGGTCCGCGCTCAGGCGGCGCCGGTGACGCCCTCGACGATGAACCGCCGGTGGAGCGGGCTGAACGCCACCTCGGGTTCGCCGGCGATGCCGGCCTTCTCGACCGCGGGCGCCAGCCGTTCGGCGAAGAACGCCTCGAAGGCCTGCTGGGACTCCCACACGTCGGTCACGTGCAGGCTCTGCGCGTCGAACCAGGCGACGTGCAGGTGCGCGCCGGCCGGCGCGAGCTCCTCCCAGCGCACCTCGTCCCGCACGGTGTCGTACTGCCCGGGCGTGACCCCGGCCCAGCGCATCGACATCACCACAGCCATGACACCGCTCCCTTCACTCCCGGCCGCTGCGTCGGGGTCCGGAACCCCGTGGTTCCAGCCAACTCCCGCTCCCGCCCGTACGCACCTCGGCCGGTACCGGGAACGGCCCGCGGGCTCCGCTATCGTGAGGCCGATCCCGATCCCGCGCCGGTCTCGCACCCGCACCCGCACCCGCACCCAACGGCCCGGGCCGGGAGCCGTCGTTCACCGGCTCGGCGATCGCGGAGGCATCGTGGGGACGAACCCCGGAACGGACCCCGGCAGGGACCCCGGCACGGACCCCTCGGGGCCGGACCGGCCCGCCGCCCCGGCGGAGCGGTCGCCGGGCCTGCGGCCGTGGCGGTTCGTCGTCTGGTTCGGTGTGGTGAGCCTCCTCGCGGACTTCGTCTACGAGGGCGCCCGGTCCGTCACCGGCCCGCTGCTGGCCTCCCTGGGCGCGTCGGCGCTGGTGGTCGGCGTGGTCACCGGCGCCGGGGAGGCCGCGGCCCTCGGACTCCGGCTGCTGTCCGGGCCGCTGGCGGACCGTACCGGCCGGTTCTGGGCGCTGACCGTCGCCGGGTACGCGCTGACCGTCGCCGCCGTGCCGCTGCTGGGCGTGGCCGGGACGCTCACCGCGGCGTGCGTGCTGGTGGTGGCCGAGCGGGTCGGCAAGGCCGTACGGTCCCCCGCCAAGGACACCCTGCTCTCGCACGCCACCGCCGCCACCGGCCGGGGCCGGGGGTTCGCGGTGCACGAGGCGCTCGACCAGTTCGGGGCGGTGATCGGCCCGCTGACCGTGGCCGGGGTGCTGGCGGTGACCGGAGGCTACGGGCCCGCGCTGGGCGTCCTCGCCGTCCCGGGCGTGGCGGCGCTCGCCCTGCTGCTGTGGCTGCGCGCCCGGGTGCCCGAGCCCGCCCGCTACGAGCCCGCCGCCACCCGCCCGGCGGACGGCGAAGCGGGCCGGCGCGCCCGGCTGCCCCGCGCGTTCTGGGTGTACGCGGCCTTCACCGCGGCGACGACCACCGGCTTCGCGACTTTCGGCGTGGTCTCCTTCCACCTGGTCCACCGTCACCTGGTGTCCGCGTCGCTGGTGCCGGTGCTGTACGCGGCGGCGATGCTCGCGGACGCCGTCGTCGCGCTCGCCACCGGCTGGCTGTACGACCGGGTGGGCCCGCGGGTCCTCGCGGTGCTGCCGGTGCTGGTCGCCGCGATGACCGCGCTCGCCTTCAGCGGCACCCGGGCCGCCGTGGTCGCCGGCGTCCTGCTGTGGGGAGCGGTGATGGGCGTGCAGGAGTCGACGCTGCGCGCCACCGTCGCCGACCTGGTGCCGACCGGTCACCGCGCCACCGCCTACGGCGTGTTCGCCGCCGTCGTCGGCGTCGCGACCCTCGCGGGCGGCGCCCTGACCGGCACGCTGTACGAGGTGTCGGTGCCGGCCCTGGTCGCGACGGTGGCGCTCGTCCAGGCAGCGGCCCTGGCCCTGCTCGTGGCCGTCCGCCCGGCCGGGGAAAGCACCAGCTGATGACCGTGGAACAACGAATCGCAGAGAGTAAGGGACGGCTCACCTCAGGAAGGCCGGCCTTCCCCGGCGCCAAGCGCCTGACACCCCCGGCCCTCCCCACCCCGGATGCGCCCGGCCGTCCGGGGTGGTCGACTCGACATGACGGGAAGTCTCGGGGGTCGTCACCGAGAGGAGCCGTACCGATGCCGAAGGTTTCCAAGCAATCCGCGACGCGGGTCCAGGAGTTCGGGCCGGTGACCGACCGCCGCGAGGAGATGGACGGGTACACCGTCGAATTCGTCTCCTTCGCCGCCGACGCCGACCTGGACGGCCCGCTGCAGGCCCTGCCCGACGGGTCGTGCCAGTGCCCGCACTGGGGCTACGTCATCGCCGGCCGCCTGCGCTTCGTCTCCGGGGACAAGGAGGAGGTGTACGAGGCCGGTGACGCCTTCTACCAGCCGCCGGGCCACCGCCCGTACGTCGACGCCGGCACCGAGCTGCTGCAGTTCAGCCCCACCGACGAGCTCGCCCGCACCGAGGAGGCCATCACGGACTGGATGAGCCGCCAGCAGGGCGGAGCAGCCTGACACCACCGCGGTGCCCTCCGTGACGAGGGCCCGGCTCCCGAGCCGGGGTGACCGGCTACCCCGCCGCGCGTTCCGGGTGGGTCAGGTTGGCCCCGGTGCGGGGGTCGAAGACGTGGATCCGCGCGGTGTCGACCCACAGGTCCAGCGGGCCGCCCTCGGCGGCGCGGGTCGCGGTGCTCAGCCGCGCGACGACGCGGTGCTCCTGCAGGCCGGTGTCGGCACGGCCCGAGTCGGCCGCGAGCTCGGCGAGCTCCTCGGTCGGCACCGGCCCGCCCTCCTCCGCGAAGTGGACGTACACGTCCGAGCCCACGGACTCCCTGACCTCGACGGTGACGGTGCAGACGGCCCCGCCGGTGTGCTCGCCCAGGGCGGCGTCCTCGAAGTCCTCCGGGCGGATGCCGACGATCAGGTCGCGCGGCGCGTCCGCGTGTTCCAGGACGCGCCGGGTGCGGTCGTCCAGCGGCAGCGCGCCCAGCGAGGTGCGCAGGGTGTTCTCCGCGAGCGCGGCGCCGAGGAAGTTCATGCCGGGCGAGCCGATGAACCCGGCCACGAACAGGTTCACCGGCTCGTCGTACAGCTCCTGCGGCGAGCCGACCTGCTGGACGACGCCGGCCCGCATGACGACCACCCGGTCGCCCAGCGTCATCGCCTCCACCTGGTCGTGGGTGACGTAGACGGTGGTGGTGCCGAGGCGGCGCTGGAGCGCGGCGATCTGGGTGCGCATCTGGACCCGGAGCTTGGCGTCGAGGTTGGAGAGCGGCTCGTCCATCAGGAAGGCCTTGGGGTCGCGGACGATCGCCCGCCCCATCGCGACCCGCTGGCGCTGGCCGCCGGAGAGGTTGGCGGGCTTGCGGTCGAGGTGCTGGGTGAGGTCCAGGATGCGCGCGGCCTCCTCCACCTTGGCGGCGATGGTCGCCTTGTCGGCCTTGGCCAGGCGCAGCGCGAAGCCCATGTTGTCGCGCACGCTCATGTGCGGGTAGAGGGCGTAGTTCTGGAAGACCATCGCGATGTCCCGGTCCTTGGGCGCGCGGTCGTTGACGACCTGTCCGGCGATCCGCAGGGTGCCCTCGGTGATGTCCTCCAGCCCGGCGATCATGTTGAGCGTGGTGGACTTGCCGCAGCCCGACGGGCCGACCAGGATCACGAACTCGCCGTCGGCGATGGTGAGGTCGACGCCGCGGACGGCGAGGGCGCCGTCCGGGTAGCGCTTGGTGATGCCGTCGAGGACGATCTCCGCCACGGTCCGCCTTCCTGGTCCGCCGGGTGGGGCGGTCTCATCCTGTGGGTCCTGCGAGTCCTGTGGGTCCTGCGGGCCTCAGCCCTTGACTGCGCCGGCGGTCAGCCCGGCGACGATGCGGCGCTGGAACAGCAGCACGAAGACCACGATCGGGATCGTGATGATCACGGCGGCGGCCGCGATCGAGCCGGTCGGCTGCTCGAACTGGGAGCTCCCGGTGAAGAAGGCGATGGCGGCCGGGACGGTCCGGGCCGAGGTGGTGGAGGTCAGCGAGATCGCGAACAGGAAGTCGTTCCAGCAGAAGATGAAGACCAGGATGCCGGTGGTGAACACGCCGGGCGCCGCCAATGGCGCGATGACCAGCCGGAACGCCTGCCAGGGGGTGGCGCCGTCGACCTTGGCGGCCTTCTCCAGGTCCCAGGGGATCTCCCGGAAGAAGGCCGAGAGCGTGTAGATCGCCAGCGGCAGCGAGAAGGTCATGTACGGGATGATCAGCCCGGCCCAGGTGTCGAAGAGGCCGAGCACCCGCTCGATGTCGAACAGCGGCGAGACCAGCGAGAT
Source organism: Kitasatospora sp. Ki12 (assembly GCF_054601375.1). Lineage (NCBI taxonomy): Bacteria > Bacillati > Actinomycetota > Actinomycetes > Kitasatosporales > Streptomycetaceae > Kitasatospora > Kitasatospora sp. Ki12. The sequence goes on from NZ_BAAIHT010000002.1 coordinate 146,817, forward strand.
CGGCGGGAACATCGCGATCAGCAGGGAGACCCCGATCAGCAGCCGCTTGCCGGGGAAGCGCAGCCGGGCCACCGCGTAGGCGGCCATGGTGCCGAGGACGACGGCGACGGTGGTGGCGATCACCGCGATCCCGATCGAGTTCACCAGGGCCCGGGTGAACTCCGAGGTCCGGAAGATGCCCCGGTAGTTGGCCCAGGTCCAGGTGCGCGGCACGAAGTCGCCGTCGGAGAGGGTGGCCGGGTCCTTGAAGGAGAGCGCGACGATCCACCAGACCGGGAAGAGCGCGTAGAGCACGACGGCCAGGTTGGCGATGCCCCAGCCGGTGAGGCTGCGGGCTTGACGGGTGCTCAGGCGGGTGCTCGGACGGGCGCTCATCGGCGCTCCGGTCCGGCGCCCGGGGCGGCCGCGCCGAACAGCTTGACGAAGACCAGGGCGATCAGGGCGACGCAGCCGAACATCAGGACCGAGACGGCCGAGCCGATGCCGAGGTTGAGCGCGGTGAAGAGGTTGTCGTAGCCGAGGATCGACACCGATCCGGTGTCGTTGGAGCCGCCGGTCAGCACGTAGATGTTGTCGAAGATCCGGAAGGCGTCCAGGGTGCGGAAGAGCAGGGCGACCAGGATCGCCGGCTTCATCAGCGGCAGGATCACCAGGCGCAGCCGCTGCCCGAAGCCCGCGCCGTCCACCATCGCCGCCCGGACGGTCTCCTCGGGCACCAGCGCGAGGCCCGCGAGCAGGAGCAGGGCCATGAACGGGGTGGTCTTCCACACCTCGGCGAGGACGATCAGGGCGACGGCGGGCCACTGCTCGGTCAGCGGGGCGCTGCCCTCCGGCAGCAGGGCGGCCAGGTAACCGGTGCCCGGTGTCCAGGCGTACTGCCAGGAGTAGGCGGCGACGACGGTCACGATCCCGTACGGGACCAGGACGGCGGTGCGGACGGTGCCCCGGCCGAAGACGGCGCGGTGCATCACCAGGGCGAGCGCCAGTCCGAGGACCAGTTCGACGGCGACCGACACCGCGGTGATCAGCACGGTGACGCCGAGCGCCTGCCACCAGTACGTCGAGGTCAGCACGGCGCCGTAGTTGGCGAGCCCGACCCAGTGCGCCTGCGCGGGGAAGCGCAGGTCGTAGCGCTGGAGCGAGAGGTAGACGGCGTAGCCGATCGGGTAGGCGGTGACGGCGAGCATCACCAGGACGGCCGGGGCGCAGAGCAGCAGGCCGAGCCGGCGTTCCTGGCGGGCGCCGCGGGACGGACCGGCCGGTCTCCGGGGGGCGTCGGCGCGGGCTCCGGCGGTCGGTGTCGCGGGTGTCACGGGTGTCACGGGATCAGCCCCTTCGAGCCGAGGGCGTCCTGGATCTGCCCGCGGAGGTCGGCCACGTCGTTCTCCGGGCGGATGTCGGCGGGCGGGGAGAGGGTGTGGGAGACGGCGATGGAGACGTTCTGGTAGGCCGGGGTCTGCGGGCGGAGGCCGGCGGAGTCCAGGGCGGTGAGCACCTCGGCCGCGAAGGGGTAGCTGCGGGTGAGTTCCGCCGCCTGGTAGAGGCTGCGCAGGGAGGGCGGGAGGCCGCCCTCCAGCGCGTTGGTGAGCTGGTTGTCCCGGTCGCGCAGGCACAGGGTGGCCTCGAAGGCGAGCTCGGCGTGCCGGCTGTAGGCGCCCACCGCGAGGTCGATGCCGCCGATGGTGACGCTGGCGGGCCGGTCGGGGGTGACGGCGGGGTACGGGGCCCAGCGGAAGTGCGGGAACAGCTCGGGCCGGTTGGCCTTCATCGAGGGGTAGACGAACGGGTAGTTGAGTTCGAAGGCGGCCGTGCCCGACTCCATGGCGAGCCGGTTCTGGTCCTCCATCTGGTTGGGCAGCGAGGGGTCGGCGGCGACGGACCTCGCCAGGTCCCGCATCACCGTGGCGGCCGCGACGGCCGGTGCGCCGAGCGAGGGCGCCTGCGCGTCGGGGGTGAGGATCGACCCTCCGGCGCTGGTGACCAGCGTGTTGAACCAGACCGTCAGCCCCTCGTACTGGGCGCCCTGGATCTCCACCCGGTGCGGCTTGCCCGCGCGGGCCAGGTCCTCGGCGGCGGCCAGCATCTCGGCCCAGGTCCTGGGCGGGGTCTTCACCAGGTCGTCGCGGTACCAGAGGAGTTGGGTGTTGGAGTTGTACGGGACCGCGTACAGCCGGCCCCGCCAGGTCGCGGTGCGCACCGCCGCGTCGAGCGTGTCGGCGGTGCCCCGCTCGCGCGCCTCGCCGGCCCATTCGCGGATCCAGCCGGCCTCGGCGAACTCGGCGGGCCAGGTGACGTCCAGGCCCAGGATGTCGACCCCGGTGTCGTGCGCCGCCATCCGGCGCACCAGTTGCTGGCGCTGGCCGTCCGCGCCGCGCGGCAGTTTGTTGTAGCGGATGGTGTAGCGCCCGCCGGATCGCTGCCCACAGCGGTCGGCCGCCTGCTGGAGGGCGCCGGAGTCGTCCGGGAAGTTGTACCAGTTCAGCGTGACGGGGCCGCCCTGCCCGCCGCTTCCGCAGCCCGCGAGGGCGGAGGCGACCACGGCCAGCCCGGCGGCGGCGCTCATCCACCGCGAGCGGAGACTGGGGACCCTCGGCATCGTTCTCCCGTGGTGGGCGGAGTGCGCCCGGTGGTGGGGCGGACCGGCCCCGCCGACCCTAGCCCGGCTCCGCCGCGGCTCCCCCGTCTGCCGCGCCGTCGGCCAGCCGGACGGGTGAACCCTCGTCAGGGTCGCGAGCGCTCCCCTCGGAAGGCCGCTGCACCGGGGCGATTGAGCCGACCGGCCCCCGGCGGCCCCGCCCGACACACCACGGGCGGCGGACCATCACCCGCCGTCCGGAGGGCTCCGCCTACTGTCACCTCTCGCCCGCCCAGGGACACCTACTGACAGAAGCGGAGAATCCCCCATGAACCGTCACATCGCCCGGACGCTCGTCCTGCTCGCCGCCGCCGGCCTCGCCGCCGTACCGACCGCCGCGAGCGCCGAGGTCGTCTCCGGCGGCAACCACGGGACGGTGATCATCGGCGACGACAACCAGGTCGCCGGCTACGACATCATCAACGCCGGCAACGACGCCACCGTCGGCTCCCACAACGGCGGGAGCGGGGTGGCCGGTGCCGCCATGGAGGCCGCCCAGGCCACCGGCGGCAACTACGGCACCGTCATCATCGGCGACCGCAACCAGGTCGCCGGCGACGACATCGTGAACGCCTACCACGACGCCACCGTCGGCTCCTACAACGGCGCCTCCGGCATGGCGGCGACGATGACCGCCGCGCTGAGGCCGATCACGGGTTGAGGCCCGCGCGCCGGGAGAAGCCGAACCGGCGTGACGGGAACCCCGTCACGCCGGTTCGTCCGGTCCTCGTCGGCGCTCGTCGGCGCCGTCGGCGCTCAGTCGAGACCGAGCTCGCCCATCTTGGACCACCCGTCGGCGCCCTCGATGACGGTGCTCACGATCTGCGGCGCGCGCTCGACCAGCGGACGCATGGTCTCCATCGCGGCCCGGAAGTGGTCCGAGGTGACGTGCGCCTCACCGGCACCGTCCTGGAACGCCTCGGTGAGGACGTAGGTGTGCGGGTCCTCGACGCTGCGCGACCACTCGAACCACAGGTTGCCGGGCTCGTCCCGGGTCGCGCGCGTGAAGTCCTCCACGAGGGCCGGCCACGACTCGGCGTATTCGGGCTTGACCTGGAATTTCACGACAATGAAGATCATGTGCCGAGTCTAGTTCAGCAGAAAGGCCCCACGGCCCGGGCGTCGGCGCAGGCCGCGAGGTGTCGCGGAAATCGCGAGGTGCCGTGGGAATGCCGAAGGGCCCGCACCGCGCATGCGCGGTGCGGGCCCCTCACTGCTCAGGCGGATGCCCTCACAGCAGAACTACAGGGGGCGAATGTTCTCCGCCTGCGGGCCCTTCTGGCCCTGCGTGACGTCGAACTCGACCTTCTGGCCCTCGAGCAGCTCACGGAAGCCGTTGGCGTTGATGTTCGAGTAGTGGGCGAAGACGTCGGGGCCGCCACCCTCCTGCTCGATGAAGCCGAAGCCCTTCTCCGAGTTGAACCACTTCACAGTGCCATTAGCCATTAAATATCTCCTTCAAGGCTGTCCGAAGCACGCACCGTGCGAACTTCGAGTCACCGCATGGAGTGCCCACCGGAAGAACCGGGGAACAAAAAATGCGCCTGCAATACATCAGCAGGCGCACACAAAGTTCATGGGAACCACTACTGCAACTAAGTCGACTGTAGCAGGCCGCGGCCCGCCGTGGTGGGACGCTTCACCCCCGATTTTCCGGGGCCTCCCCCCGCGACGGCCGGCAGCGGTCCGGGAGGACGGTCAACACGCGTGCGGACCAGCCCCTTTGAGCCTGCCGCCGCACCCTCGGGGGCCGCGGGATCCCCGGGAAGGGTGATGCGGTACCGACTCGGTCTCGACCGCGCCGGAGCGGCCCACGCCGACGTTTCCGGGCGCATACTGGTGGGAATGACAAATTATTCTGCAGGCCGCCGCCCCCTGCCCACCAGCCCCTTCAAGAGACCGGCGGAGCCACCACGCAAGCACTTCGCCGTCGGCGACCGGGTCACCCATGACGGATTCGGCCTCGGCCGGGTCATCGGCGTCGAGGGTCAGGGCGACATCGCGGTACTCGTCGACTTCGGCGCACGACAGGAACGCATCGCCCACCCGTACACGGCGATGTTCAAGCTCTGACCCGGCCCGGGCAAGCCGAAGGCCCCTCGGTGACGCGAGGGCTCTTCGGAACCCGGGCCCCCACTCACCCGCCCGCTCACCCGCCCGGCACCACGTTCGACAGCGGCAGGCCCTCGAAGAAGGCCACCGCCTCCGCGCGCCAGTGCGGGCGCCAGCCCTCGGCTTCGGCACGGGCCGCCTCGGCACAGCGGCGCATGTCCGAGCGGAGCTTCCCGTCCACGCCCAGCAGCCGGGCCAGCTCGCGGACGCGCTCGACCGTCTCGGCGGGGCAGTGCGGGTCCCCGAGCGCGGACTCCACCACGGCCCGCTGCGCCTCGTCCGCGCCCGCCAGCAGAGCGGTCAGGGCGTAGCTGCGACGCCCCGCACGCAGGTCGGCGCCGGTGGACTTCCCGGTGGCGCCTTCGTCCCCGAACAGGTCGAGGTAGTCGTCGCGCAGCTGGCCGCCGATGCCGACCAGCGTCGCGTACCGGCGCAGCCGTGCGTCGTGGCGGGCCAGGTCCTCGCCGGCCGCCAGCAGCCCCAGCCGCAGCGGGGCGAGCACGGAGTACCGGGTGGACTTGTACTCGCAGACGGTGTGCAGGAACTCCTCGTCCGGGAGCGGACGGAAGTCGCGTTCGAGGTCGACGATCTGGCCGGCGACCGTCTGGGCGCCGGCGTTCAGCTGCACCTCCAGCATCGCCTGGCGCAGCTCGGCCGGGACGTCCGCCTCCAGCAGGACCCGCATCGCGAGGAAGGCGGCGAGGTCCCCGGCCAGGACGGCCAGGCCGAGTGCGGTGCGGTCCGCCTCCGGGAACTCCTCGCGGTAGGCGTAGTAGGTGGAGGGGCCGCCCCGGCGTACGGGCGCGTCGTCGATGATGTCGTCGTGGACGAGCCCGTGCGTCTGGAGCAGTTCGATGCTCAGCGCGGCCTCCGCCAGGCCGGGCACCGGGTCGGTGGTCACCAGCCGGGCGGCCTCGTACAGCAGGGCGACCCGCAGCCGCTTGCCGCCGCGCAGCGAGAGGTCCCGCAGCAGCTCCAGGCAGCGCGGGGTGAAGCGGCTGAGCGGCGGTGTGTCGAGGCGCTCCGGCAGGGCGGCGAAGTAGGCCTCGAAGCGGAGGTCGAACGCGCGCCGGTGCCGGGCGGCTCGTTCGCGGGCGGTTGCCATGATCGTCTCGTTCACGAGGCCTACCCTCGCATCCGCCCCGGGCCGCCCCCGCACCCGGGCTCCGGCTCTGCCCGCCGTCGGGCCGTCCACGCCGCCCTCCTCGCCACCCGGGTGAACGCCCCTGCGGTGGTGAGCCGTGGACCAGGTCGGGTGCGGGCCGGTCGGCGGCGCGCGACGACGTCAGGAACGCGGCCATGCTCACATTCCACGGCCCGTGGAGGATCACCGTGCTCACGCGGAATTCCGACTTCGAGCAACGGGCGGTCGTCCGCGGCCCCTACGGGACCCGGGTGCTCCCCGGCCGGCCGGGCGCCACGCTGGCCGTGGACGAGGAGAGCTGGACGCTGTCGCTGGAGTACCTGCCGTGGGACCGCAGATGGCGACCCAACGTGCGGGTGATTCCCGGTCCCCTCCTCGAACGCGACGGCGTCCTCGGCCAGTTGCTGACCAGCAGCGACCAGGACTTCCCCGGCAAGCCGCTGGACTACCCGAACTTCGTCCTACGCCTGGATCGGGTCCCCGCCCACGCCCCCGTACCCTCCCCCGCGGCCACCCGACTGCCCGCCGCGACGCAGACGCTCCGCACCTCCTCGGACACCGCCCGGGTCACCCCCCTGCGGCCCGCGGCGACTCCACCCGGCCGGCAGGCCCCCGGGCAGGGCTGGCCACCGGCAGGTGAGGGACGCTGGTAACGGTCGGAGCGTGGACGACGCGGGTATTCGGGGGCGGGTGCCAGGGCGCCGGCCGTCAGCGCCTGCCGTCCCGGCGGCGCGAGCGCAGCAGTTCCAGGACGAGCGGCAGCAGGGACACCACGACCACGACGGCGACGATGGGCAGCAGGTAGTGGTCGACGTTCGGTACGGAGGAGCCGAGCGCGTACCCGGCGAGGACCAGTCCGAACGTCCAGACCAGGCCGCCGACGACCTGCCAGAGGGTGAAGGTGCGGGCGCTGACGCCGAGCGCGCCCGCGAGCGGGTTGAGGACGGTGCGTACCACCGGGACGAAGCGGGCCAGGACGACGGCCTTGGCGTGCCCGTAGCGGTGCAGGATCTCCTCGGCCCGCGCCGCCCCCTCGTGGAGGCGCTTGTTGCGGGAGCGGGCGAGCAGGGCCCGGCCGCCGCGGCGGCCGAGCAGGTAGCCGACCTGGGCGCCGGCGAGGGCGCCGACGGCCGAGGCGGCGAGGACCTGGGCGAGGTCCAGGTGCGGGCCGCCGTGGGTGCCGGTGGTGCACAGCAGGCCCGCCGTGAACAGCAGCGAGTCGCCGGGCAGGAAGAAGCCGACCAGCAGGCCGGTCTCGGCGAACAGCACCACGGCGATCCCGAGGGCGCCGAACGCGCCGAGGAGTGATCCCGCGTCCAACGGGTTGACGGCCAGAAGGCTCGACGACAGGTTCATCGCGTGCGGCGCCCTTTCGCGGGAGCGGATCGGTCGGACGGGTGGTGGGTCGGACGGGTGGCGGGTCGGACGGGTGGCGGGTTGGCCGGGCCGGTTGGCCGGGCGGCTTGGCCGGGCGGGTGAAGGGGCGGTCCTCAGGCCAATGCTCGGGGTTCGCGGCGCTCGGCCGTGGTCAGCCACACCACGGCCGCCACGATGACCACGGCGAGCGTGAGGCTGACCGGGCCGGTGCCGAGGTCGAGGCCGCCGCGCTCGTGGCTGACCCCGGCCCAGTCGGCGAAGCAGGCGCCCAGCGGCCGGGTGAGGACGTAGGCCCACCAGAACGTGAGGACGGGCGAGAGGCCGGACAGCCGGTGGGCGAGTGCCGGCAGCGCGATCAGCGCGGCGAACAGCAGCCCGGAGGGCAGGTAGCCCCAGCCCAGGGTGGCCGCGGTCAGGTCACCGACGGCGGTACCGAGCGCGAAGGTGGCCATCACCGCGCACCAGTAGAAGACCTCACGGCGCCCGCCGGCGACCGTCTCCACCGCGAGGGTCCCCTCGGTGCGCCGCCACAGGACGAACACCAGGGCGAGGGCTACGGCGAACGCCACCGCGGACACGGCGTACGGCACGCCGAGCGCGACGTGCGCGACATCGGCCGCCATGGTGCCGAACACGCTGACCATGACCACCGCCGCCCAGTACACGACCGGGACGTAGCGGCGGGTACGGGCCTGGGCGAACAGCACGGCCGCCAGCAGCAGGGCGGCCGAGCCGACGGCCGGCACCGGCCCCAGCACCCGGGCCAGGTAGTCGGAGGTGGTCTCGCCCATCCCGGTGGTGAGGATCTTGACCACCCAGAACACCGCCGTGACCTGCGGGACCTTGCTCCAGGCGGGCCCGGCGGACGCGCCCTGACCCGGATGCGTCCGCTGGGGGATTGTCGTGGCGCCCAAGACGACGGCGCTCCTTTCGATGACGCGCGGCCCGGGGCCGCGCCGACGGGACGGGTGGGTCAACCGCCCAGGACGGTGTTGCCGGTGACCGTGCCGTCGGTGCCGTCGACGGTCACCAGGTGTCGCACACCGTCCGGACCGACGACCACGGCCTGCCAGGCGCGGCCGCCGCCCTGCTCGGTGGCCGGGGACAGCGACTCGACCTTGCCACCGGGCACCGCCGAGGAGGCCTTGGCCACCGCGTCACCCGCACCGGTCGCCGGCAGCGGCGCCGGCGCGCCGTGCGCGTCCTGCCCGTGCTCTCCGTGGCCGCCCCGGTGGTGCGCACCACGCTCATGGCCGTCCCGGCCGTCGGGCCGCTCGCGCTCACCCGCGAGCTTGCGGTCACCGTGGCCCTCGCCCTCGTGATGGTGAACCGCCACCGCCACGGCGCCGCCCCCGAGCACGACCACCGCCGCGCCGACCGCGACCCAGCGCCCGGAGCGCCGACGCACCCAGCGCCCGGCCCGCCCCAGACCCGTACGCGTCCGGCCCGAGGCCTTCTGCGGCTCCAGCGGCTCCCCGGCCTCCATGGGCTCGCTCACGGTACCCACCCCTCTCCTCGAACGGCCCGGGACCGTTCCCGGGCGATGGCCTCAGCATGTCCGGGCGTTGCTGAAGATCGGCTGAAGACCTGAAGGGGTCTTCAGCTCCCCGCCGCCGGGACCTGCCACCCTGGTGGGTATGCGCGTACTGGTGGTGGAGGACGAACGTCGGCTGGCCCAAGCCCTTCAGCTCGGGCTGGCCGCGGAGGGCTTCACCGTCGACCTGGCCCACGACGGGCTGACCGGCCTGGCGAAGGCCACGGACCACGCCTACGACGTGGTCGTCCTCGACATCATGCTGCCCGGCCTGAACGGCTACCGGGTGTGCTCACGCCTGCGGGCCTCGGGCAGCGACGTCGGCATCCTGATGCTCACCGCCAAGGACGGCGAATGGGACGAGGCCGAGGCACTGGACACCGGCGCCGACGACTACCTGTCCAAGCCGTTCTCCTTCGTCGTCCTCGTCGCCCGCCTCAAGGCACTCGCCCGCCGCATCGGCAGCCGCGCGCCCAGGCGCACCGTCCTGGGCGACCTCGTCGTCGACTCCGCCGCCCGCACCTGCACCCGGGATGGCACCGCCATCGCCCTCACACCCCGCGAGTTCGCCATCCTCGACCACCTCGCCCGCCGGGCCGGCGAAGCCGTCTCCAAGCGCGAGATCCTCGACGCGGTCTGGGACAGCGCCCTCGACAGCGACCCCAACACCGTCGAGGTCCACGTCAGCGCCCTGCGCCGCAAGATCGACACCCCCTACGGGCGGGCGGCGGTGCAGACCGTGCGCGGCGCCGGCTACCGGCTGGCGGCCGACGGTGGCTGACCGCACCCCCGGCCGTACCCTCGGCCGCCCGCTCGCCAGCGTCCCCGGCCGCCCCCTCGCCCGCGTCGCCGCCCGCGTCCGCGCGGCCGCCCACCGCCGCCTCGACCGGCACCCGCGTCTCGCGGCCCTCGCCGACCGGCTGACCCCGCGCTCGGTCCGCGCCCGCACCACCCTCGCTGCCTGCCTCAGCGTCGCCGTGGTCCTCGCCGTCGCCTCGGCCGCCGTCGTCCTCCTGCTGCGCGCCAACCTGGAACGCACCGTCGAAACCGGCGCCCGCGAACAGGCCCTGGCCGTCGCCCGGCTCGCCACCGACGGACACCTCGCCAGCCCGCTCCCGCTCGACCACGGCACCGACTTCATCCAGGTCGTGGACGCGAACGGCCGGGTCGTCTCCGCCAGCCAGAACCTCGCCGGCCACTCCCCCCTCACACCCGCCCACCGCCGGGACGGCCACACCACCTTCAACCTCGGCGCCCTGGGCGACGAGCACCACCAGCGCGTCACCACGGTCACCGCCGCCACCCCCACCGGCCCCGTCACCATCCACGTCGGCGCGTCGCTGCGCACCGTCGACGCCGCCGAGGACCTCACCACCGCCGCGCTCGCCGCCCTGAGCGCCGTCCTGCTGCTCACCGTCGGCGCCCTCACCTGGCGCGCGACCGGCCGGGCCCTCCGCCCGGTGGAAGCCATCCGCGCCGAGGTGGCCGCCATCGGCGACCGCGACCTGGACCGCCGCGTCCCCGAACCCCGCAGCGACGACGAGATCGCCCGCCTCGCGGGCACCATGAACGCCATGCTCGAACGGCTGGAGGCCGCCGGGGCCCGCCAACGCCGCTTCATCGCCGACGCCTCCCACGAACTGCGCAGCCCCCTCACCGTCCTGCGCACCCAGCTCGAAGTCGCCCGCACCCACCCCGACCCGGACATCCGCGGCGGCCTGGTGGCCGGCGCCCTGGAGGACACCGAACGGCTCCAGACCCTCGCCACCGACCTCCTGCTGCTCGCCCGCCTCGACGCCACGGGCCACGACTGGCCCCACGAACCCGTCGACCTCACCGACCTCGTCCGCGCCACCGTCGCGGCCCGCGGCCACGAGCCCCACCCGGTCACCGTCCACGCACCCGCGCCGGTCGCCGTCCACGGGAACCCCCTGTGGCTGGGCCGCCTGCTGACCAACCTGCTCGACAACGCCCAACGCCACGCCGGACACCGCGTCACCGTGACCCTCCGCCTCGACCGGGCCACCGGGCAGGCCCTCCTCGACGTCGCCAACGACGGCCCCCCGATCGACCCCGCCGACCGGGAGAAGATCTTCGAGCGCTTCGCCCGCCTCGACGACGCCCGCAGCCGCGACGACGGCGGCACCGGCCTCGGCCTCCCGATCGCCCGCGACATCGCCACCGTCCACGGCGGGACCCTCACCGTCCTCGACACTCCCGGGGCAACCACCTTCCGGACCCGGCTCCCCGCACGGGCCGACGTCGGGCCGTAGGACGCAGCCTTTTCGGCCAACCGTGCGAAAGGTCTGTTCGTGGCCACGACACCCCCCTAGAGTGGCCGCACTCCTCCACAAGTGGCCTTTTCTTCACGCCGGTTCACCGGTTCTTCACACCGGTTCGCCGGTCTCGGGACGTTCAGCGCGCTCTGTTCCCCCCATCGAGCCGGAAGGGCCGGGCCCGTGACGCAGGCGTTCCAGTCCCCCGGTTTCGCCGCGCTGGCGGGCGACCGCGCGGTCGAGACGCGGCTCGTCGACGAGCGCTGGCAGGCGGTGGCCTGGGACCTGGGGACCGGGCGGCGCCGGGTGGTCACCGACCGGCCCGAGGGCGTCCACCTCAGCGAGATCGAGCCGGACGGCGACGCCATCTGGTGGTTCGACGCCGACGGTGCCGGGGAGGGCCGGTGGCGGCGCGAGCCGTTCGCGGGCGGCTCGGGCGGCTCGGGCGGCGAGGCGCTGCACGGCGTGCCGCGCGGGCGGGCGTACGGCGTCGCCTTCGACCGGACGGGCGCGCTCGCCGCGGTGGCGGTCGGTGTCGACGGCGGCTCGCACTGCTACCTCGGACCGCCCGGGGGCGAGGCCCGGCTGATCGGTTCGGCCCCCGGGTACCTGAGCCTGGCCGACCTGTCCCCGGACGGTCGGCTGCTCGCCCTCGGCGGGCGCCCCGACGGGGACGACGCGGTGGTCCTGTTACCCGCGGACGCCCGGGCGGCGGGCCCACTGCGGCTCGCCGGGCACCGCCGACGGCGGCTCTGGCCGATCGAGTTCAACCCGCTCGCCGCACTCGAACCGGAGCTGCTGGTGGTGGTCGAGGAGGACGAGCGGTACACCGTCGCGACCTGGCGGGCGGGCGCGGGACTGACCGGGTACCCGGGGCTGTCCTTCGACTCGCAGATATCGGCCGGCTGGTACCAGGGGCCGCGCGGGGTGCTGATCCAGCACGAGCGGGCCGGTCGGAGCCGGCTGCTCCTCGCCGACCTCGACCCGGCGGCGGGGCGGGCTCCGAAAAGGCAAGGGACCGCGGGGCCGGGAACGGTCGGCCGACGACCGGCGGGGCACGGTCCGTCGGAGCAGAGTCCTCCGACCCGGGAGATCAGCACGCCCGGTGGCACGATCCACGACCTGTCGTGCGCCCCGGACGGCACCCTGCACTGCGTCTGGAGCCGGGAGTCGACACCGCCCCGCCCGCTGGTCCTGCGCCCCGGCACCTCGGTGGCGCCCGACCTCGAAGCGGACCGGGGCGACATCTCCCGCAGCCGGCGCTGGACGCCCCGACCGTACGGGCCGATCCACAGCTTCGTCAGCACCCCGGCCGGCCAGGGCCCGTGGCCGACCCTCTTCCTGGTCCACGGCGGCCCCGCCACCCACGACCGTGACTCCTACGACCCCCGGGTGAACGCCCTGGTGGACCAGGGCTACGCGGTGGTGCGCACCAACTACCGCGGCTCCACCGGTTACGGCGCCCGCTGGCAGCACGAGTACGGCCACCGGGTCGGGCTGGCCCAGATCGAGGACCTGGCCGCCGTCCGCGCGGAGCTGGTCGCCGACGGTACGGCGCTCGCGGAGCGCACCGGCCTCTGCGGGTTCTCGTGGGGCGGCTACCTGACCCTGCTGGCGCTGGGCGCACAGCCGGACTTGTGGTCACTCGGCATGGCCGCCCAGCCGATCGCGGACTACCCCGCCGCCTACCGCACCACCACCCCCGCACTGCGCGAGCTCGACCGGCAGCTCTTCGGCGGGACCCCGGACGAGGTCCCCGAGCGCTACCGCGCCGCCGACCCGCGAGCGTACGTGCGCCAGGTCCGCTCGCCCGTCCTGCTGGTCGCCTCGCGGACCGACGAGCGCTGCCCGCCCGAGCAGGTGGCCGGCTACGCCGACGACCTGCGCCGGCTGGCGGTGCCGCACGAGCTGCTCTGGGTGGACGGCGGCCACTACAGCCGCCGTACCGCCGACCACCGATCGGTGCTGGCCGCGATGGTCCGGTTCGCCGGACACGCCTGGCCGGCGCCGCTCCCCCCGGACACCTCGGGGCGACCGCCCTGAGGCACCCGCCGATCCGTTGGAAGGAGGTGAACAGCCATGAAGCGACGCAGCATTCAGAGCGACCCGATCAGCACCCCGGAGCGTGACCGGGGCGCCGTGATAGTCCAGAACTTCGCGCTCGACATCACAAAGGCCGCACCGGTCGCGCCCGCCCTCAAGGGGCAGCCGAAGCCGAAGCCGGAAGCGAAGAAGTGACCCGCCGTCGCTCCGGGGCGCCCTCGGCACCCCGGAGCGACACCTCTCCGACCGAACCGCGAACACCAACCGACCGCCGGCGAACGACAGAAGTGGCCACCATGCGTATCGTCCTGCTGCACATGCCCTGGGGCGCGATCGACGTGCCGTCGCTGGCGCTCGGGATCCTGCACACCGCCGCCGAACGCGCCGGCCATCAGGTCGACGTGCGGTACGCCAACCTGGACTTCGTGGACTGGGCGGCCGAGACCGCGGGCTTCGGCGTGGACGACTACCAGTACTTCTCCGAGAAGTCCTACTTCCAGGGCGCGGGCGACTGGGCGTTCGCCGGTGCGCTGTACGGCGACGACGGCGACGGCAGTGACGGCGAGGGCGACGCGGACGCCGGGTTCGCGGGCTACTTCGCGTACCTGGCCACCAGCGGTGCGAGCGAGCAGGAGATCGCACTGACCCGGGCCACCCGCGCGCTCGCCCCCGTGTTCATCGCCCGCCTGGTCGAGGAACTCGCCGCCGACCCGCCGGACCTGGTCGGCTTCACCACCACCTTCCAGCAGAACACCGCGAGCCTCGCCGCCGCCAGGCTGCTCAAGCAACGGTGCCCGCAGGTGCGCACGGTGTTCGGCGGCGCGAACTGCGACGGCCCGCAGGGCGCCGCGCTGCACCGCAACTTCCCCTTCCTGGACTTCGTGGTGCGCGGCGAGGGCGAGGCCGCCTTCCCTGCGCTCCTGGCGGGCCTCCTGGAGGGCGGCGACCTCTCCGCCGTCCCCGGGCTGTGCTGGCGCGACGGCTCCGGCACGTCGACGGCCAACGCGATGACGACACGTCCGCTGCCGCCGGCGGCGATCCTCGCGCCACGCTACGACGGCTTCTTCGAGCGGCTCGACGCCTCCGTCGCGGCCGGCTGGGTCGATCCCAAACTCGTCCTCGAAGGCTCCCGCGGCTGCTGGTGGGGCGAGAAGCACCACTGCACCTTCTGCGGGCTCAACGGCTCCTCGATGGAGTTCCGCTCCAAGCCGCCCGCGGACTTCCTCGCCGAGGTGCTCACGCTCGTCGAACGCCACCAGCTGCTGGACGTCTACGTGGTCGACAACATCCTGGACATGGGCTACTTCGACACCGTCCTGAAGTCGCTGGCCGAGCTCCCGGTCGATCTGCGGCTGCACTTCGAGATCAAGGCCAACCTGCGCCGCCACCAGTTCCAGCTCCTCGGCGACTCGGGCGCGGCCCAGGTGCAGCCCGGCATCGAGAGTCTGAGCACCCGGGTACTGCGGATCATGGACAAGGGGGTCACCGGCTGCCAGAACGTCCGCGCGCTGCGGGACGCCCAGAGCGCCGGGGTCTCGGTGACGTGGAACTACCTCTACGGCTTCCCGGGCGAGCAGCCCGCCGACTACGAGTCGGTGATCCGCCAACTGCCCGTGCTGCACCACCTGGACCCGCCGACCGGAGCGGGCCGGATCGCGATCGAGCGGTTCAGCCCGTACTTCGACCGCCCCGAGCTGGGCTTCGCGATCACCCGGCCTGCCTTCCAGTACCGCGCGACCTACCGCCTGCCGGAGAGCGAACTGAACGAACTGGCCTACGTGTTCACCGCGCCACCGCGCGGGATCGGCGGCGACCTCGCGGAGCGGCTGAGCACCGCCGTGGACACCTGGCTCGCGCGGTTCCCCGACAGCCGGCTCAGCTACCGGGACGCGGGCGGACGGATCGTGCTCGTCAACACCCGCCCCGGGTACGACTGGCGGGTGGTCGAGCTGACCGGTCCGGCGGAGCTCGCCGCCTTCCGGCTGCTGGCCCAGCCCCGCTCGACCGCCGCGCTGGCCGCCAAGGTCCCCGGCGGCGCGGCGGCGGTCGAGCCGGTGCTGGAGCGTTTCACCGCGCTGGGGCTGCTGTTCCACGACGGGGACAGCTACCTGCAGGTCGCCGTCGAGTCCGACAACCAGGTGCTGATGCGGATGCAGCACCGGCACGGCCCGGCCGGTGCCCGTCCCCGCACCGAGGAGGTGCCCGATGCCGTCCCGATCGGCTGAACGGACCGGTGCCGCCGCCTGGCGCGCGGCCGGCCCCGAGGTCGAGCTCTGGCTCGACTACGACCCCGCGGCACGGGAGTTGCCGGACTACGCGCTCGGTCGCCGCACCCTGCCCGGCCCGGCGCAGACGGAGGTCACCGAGCTGCACCGCGCCGGGGTCCGCTGCCTGCGGCTGACCGAGCCGGTGCGGCTCTGCGCGGACGCGCCGGCGGCGTCCGCGCGGGCGCTGATGCTGCTGCGCGAGGCGACCGGGCAGGGGCTGGCCGTGCTCTGGCGGGCGGTCTGCACGGACGGCTGCGCGGCCCGGCGCCGGTTCCACCACCTGTACCCGCCGGAGCGGTTGACCGGCGGCGGCACGGAGGACGTCCTCGCCGACTGGCGCGCCACGTACTTCCCGAGCAAGTGCGTCTTCCGGCGCGGCCCCGGCTTCGTCGAGGTGCGCGACCGCCGGTTCGGGACGCTGGAACTGTTCACCATCGACGAGCCGGGCCACCTGGCGCAGCTGGACGCGCTGGCCGAGGGCGTCGAGGCCGGCCTGCTGCCGGACGCCGTCCACCGGGACCTCGCCGAGGCCGGCCTGATCGCCGAACAGGCGGGCCGCGCGTGGTTCCTGCCCATGCGGGTGCGCCGCTGGCCCTTCCCGTCGCTGACGGTGTAGCCGCGTGGCCGCGTAGCCGCCCGGTCGGGTGGCCGTGCAGCCGTGAGAGTTTCGAGCCCGAGGAGGGAACCATGAGCACCGCGGTCGACGACGCCGCCGCGCGGATGTCCGCCTTCATCCGCGACCCCTACCCCACGCTCGCCCGGATCCGGGAGGCCGGCGCGGTCTCCACCGTGGAGTTCGGCGAGGGCCTGCCGGTCTACCTGGTGACGCGCTACGAGGACGTCCGGGCCGCACTGATGGACCCGCGCTTCGGGCAGGACGTCCGCCGCAGCCAGGCCATCGCGAGCGGACGGGGCGCCGGCCTGACGCTCGGCTCGGAGGTCGTCCACATGCTCAACAGCGACCCGCCGGACCACACCCGGCTGCGCCGCCTGATCCAGGGCGTCTTCACCCGCCGGCGGGTCGACCTGATGCGGCCGCTGGTCGAGCGCATCGCCGGCGGCCTGCTGGACGGGCTGCACGGGCGGGAGAGCGCCGACCTGGTCACGGACTTCGCCTTCCCGCTGCCGATCATGATCATCTGCGAGCTGCTGGGCTTCCCCCCGGAGGACATGCGGGCCTTCCGCACCTGGTCGACCGCGATCCTCACCCAGGGCGGCGAGATGACCTTCGGCCAGGCCACCGCCGAACTCAACGACTACCTCAGGGAGTTGATGACGGCCCGGCGGGCGACGCCGAGCACGGACATCCTCACCGACCTGGTCCAGGCCTGCGACGCCGGTGAACTCACCGAGCAGGAGGTGTTCTCGATGGTCTTCCTGCTGCTGATCGGCGGCCACGAGACCACCGTCAACCTGCTCGGCACCGCCACCCTGGCCCTGCTCCACCACCCCGACCAGCTCGCCTGGCTGCGCGCCAACCCGGCGGCGATGCCGGTCGCGATCGACGAGTTCCTGCGCTACGAGTCCCCGGTGAGCATGGCCACGCTGCGGTTCACCAACGCCGACGTGATGGTCGACGACGTCGAGATCCCGGCGGACGAACTGGTGCTGCTCTCGCTCGGCGCGGCCAACCGGGACCCAGCACGCTTCACCGAGCCCGACCGGCTGATCCTGGACCGCGGCGATCCGGGCCACCTGGCCTTCGGGCAGGGCCTGCACCGGTGCCTCGGCTCCTTCCTCGGCAAGCTGGAGAGCGAGGTCGCGCTGACCGGCCTGCTCGAACGCTTCTCGCGGATCGAACTGGCCGCCGCCGAGGAGACCCTGCCCTGGCGCAACACGATCATGCTGCGCGGCCTGGAGTCGCTGCCGGTCTCGCTCCATGGCTAGCAGTACGGGAGCCGGTAGCGCGGGAGCAGGCGACGCGGGAGCAGGCGACGCGGGGACGGACAGCCCCCGGGCGGGCCGCGCGGCGGGGCTGTTGCGGTTCCGCCCCCGGATCGGCGTCGCCCCGCTGCGTTCGCGCGGCTACCGGCTGCTGGTGATCGGGCAGGCCACCTCGGAGTTCGGCAACGCGTTCCAGGTGGTCGCCCTGCCGCTGCTGGTCTACTCCCTCGGCGGAGGCGCCCGCCAGTTGAGCCTGGTGATCGCCGCCTACGGCGCGGGCCGGCTGGCCGCCACCCCGCTCGGTGGGATCCTCGCCGACCGCTACGGCGCCCGGCGGGTGATGCTGACCGCCGACCTCGGCCGGCTGCTCGCCACCGCCGGGCTCTGCGCGGTCGCCGCCGGCGGGGCCGCCGACTTCTGGCTGATCGGCGGCCTCGCCCTGCTGGTCGGCCTCGGCGCGGGGGTGTTCCTGCCGGCCGCCTGGGCGATCACCCCGACCCTGCTGCCCGCCGAGGACCTGCACGCGGGCAACGCGCTGAACAGCACGGTCACCTTCGGAGCGGGCTTGCTCGGTCCGGCGGCGGCCGGCCCGCTGGTCGCCTGGCTGGACCCCGCCGCCGCACTGGGCCTGGACGCGGCGACCTTCGCCGTGTCGACGGCGACGCTGCTGCTGATCGGTCGCGGCAGCGCCGTCGCACCGCCCAACCCGGTCTCCGAACGTGCCTCCGTACCCAGGAACTTCCGCGGCCTGCTGCGGGAGTCGCCGCTGCTGCGCGCGGTGCTCACGGTGACGGTGATCGCGAACCTGACGGTCGGCGGCGCCACCCGGGTCGCCCTGCCGACCCTGGCCACCCAGGGCTTCGCCGCCGGCGCCGTCGGCCTGGGCGTGCTGCTGGCCGCGTTCACCGGCGGCGCGCTGGTCGGCGGCCTGTTCGCGGCCGGTCTCACCGAGGTCCGCTCGCGGGGCCGTACGGCGATGCGCTCCGGCCTGGTCATGGGGGCGGCGATCGGCCTGGTGCCGTTCACCGGTCTCGTCGGCGCCGTACTGCTGCTCGCCGTGGCCGGCGGCGCCAGCACGGTGACCAACGTCCTGGTCGTCACCGGCGTGCAGAAGAGCACCCCGCCCGCGCTGCTGGCCCGGGTCATGGCGGCGATCACCTTCTGCGGCCTGGGCGTCTTCCCGCTCTCGGTGATCGCGGCCGGCGCGGCGGTGGACGCGTTCGGGAGCCGGGGGGTGTTCGCGACGACCGGACTCTGCCTGCTGGGCGCGTTCGGGTACGCGCTGACCAGGCGTGAGATCCGCGAACTCTGAGGCCACGGCCCCGGTTGGTGGACGCACCGCCGCCCACGCGGAGTGTCGGCCTCAGGACAGCTTCGCTTCGGGGGCGAAGGCGGGCAGCTTCTCGAGGCTGCTGCGCACGGCCTCGGCGCCGTACTCGAACATCTGCCGCTCGTAGTCGTCGACCGCGCCGGGCAGATCCCGGCGGCCTTCGTCGGCCTCGATCAGGCGGCGGCGCAGCAGGTCGGCGTCGCGCAGCGCGGTGTTGGCGCCGTTGCCGCCGGTCGGGGAGGTGGCGTGGATCGCGTCGCCGAGGAGCGTGACCGGGCCAGGCGCCCAGCGCCGGCCGGGCTTGACCACCCGGATGGACAGCAGTGTGCTGTTGTCCGGGTCGGCCTGCTCGATCAGCGCGCGCAGTTGCGGGTGCCAGCCTTCCGTCCTGGACAGCACGGCGTCCTGCGCGGTCAGGTTCTCCGGTGAGCCGTTGGGCGGGAGGATCATGGCCCAGCGTACGTAGTCGCCGATGTCGGGCAGCGTGACGTCGGGGGCCAGCTGTTCGGCGGCCTGCTTCGGCGGGGTGCGGAAGCGCATCGCGCCGAGCAGCAGGCTGACGCCGTCGCCGGTGATCTTCGAGCCGTAGGCCTTGGACAGGCCGGCGAACTCCTCGGTCAGCGGGGTGCGGCCGATGACGAACCGGACGCCGGTGTCGGTCAGGGTGGTCTGCGGCGAGAGGACCGCGCGGACGGCGGAGGTGACACCGTCCGCGCCGACGAGCAGGTCGGCGGTGGCCGGGTCGCGGCGGTCGAACCGGGCTCGGACCGTGCCGTCGGCCGTCACCTCGTAGCCGGTCAACGCGGCGTCGGTGTGCACGGTCAGGCCGGTCAGCAACAGGTGTCGCAGCACCTGCCGGTCGACCACGAGGCCGGTCCGGCCCGCGCCGAGCCTGCCGATCTCGTTCAGCCGCGGGTCTAGGATCAGCTGCTCGGCGGAGGCCTCCATGACGATCTCGTCCAGCAGCGGGTGCCAGCGCGTCGGCAGGCAGTCGCGCACCGCCTGGAAGCCGGTCCGGTTCAGCACGAGCCGGTAGCCCTGGAACCGGGCGGCGATCCCCGGGTCGCGCTCGAAAACGTCGGCCTCGATCCCGGCACCACGCAGACCCTGCGCGAGAGCCAGACCTCCCAGACCGGCTCCGACGACGGAAACCCGCATCACACACCTCCGCGAGATCGATACGAACTTAGTTCGTTCTGACGATCTAAGTTCTACGGAACGAACTTAGATCGTGTCAAGGTAGGGTGGTCGGCATGTCCGCCGATCCCCGCCAGCGCCGCGCAGCCCGCCACGCCCGACCCGCAGCGGAGGTCGCCGCGCCGGCACCGCGCAAGAAGCCGATCACCGTCGAACGGATCACCGACGCCGCCCTGGAAGTCGTCGCCACCGAGGGGTACGACGCGCTGACCATCCGCCGGGTCGCCGCCGTGCTCGGCACCGGACCGTCGTCGCTGTACGCGCACATCGTCAACAAGGACGACATCGACGACCTGCTGATCGGCAGGCTCTACTCCGAGGTCGTCCTCCCCGCACCGGACCCGGCCGCCTGGCGCGAGCAGCTGGTCGGGGTGTACACCCAGATCCGCGACCTGTACCTGGAATACCCCGGAGTGTCGCGCGCCGCGCTGGCCATGGTGCCGACCCACCTGGAAACGCTGCGGGTCGGCGAAGGGATCCTGGCGATCCTGCTCGCGGGCGGCGTCGACCCGAGGACGGCCGGATGGGCCCGCGACGCGCTGTCCCTCTACGTCAGCGCCTACGCACTGGAGCAGTCACTGGTCCGGCAACGGCGCCGGCACCAGGGCCAGGAGCAGGACCAGGAATGGGTGCTCAGCCACGAGGAGTTGCTGGACCGCTTCACCGCGCTGCCCGCCGAGGAATTCCCGCAGACGCGACGCCACGCCGCCGAGCTGGTCTCCGGCACCGGACCCGACCGCTTCGAGTTCGCCCTCGGCCAGCTCATCAACAACCTGCGGCCCGCATCCGACTGACCCCGGGAACACCGGGACCGGAAAGCACGGGCATTTCCGTAATGAACGGTTGTGTTCCCTATCTCCCAGGGCTACTGTCGGTGGAGGTGAACGAATCCGTCCCCCTCCCGTCGTTCGCTCCCGAGCCATTGGGGAACCTGCCATGGCCACCTCGCGTGCCCTGGCCACGGCTCCGCCCGCGACCGCACGTCGGGGCCAGCACCCAGGGATAGCCCTCACCGTCATCGCGGCCACCCAGCTGATGGTCGTCCTGGACATCACGATCGTGAACATCGCGCTGCCGCACATCCAGCAGGCGCTGAAATTCAACACCACCGACCTGTCCTGGGTCATCAACGCCTACACCCTGACCTTCGGCGGGCTGCTGCTGCTCGGCGGCCGGGCCGGCGACATCCTCGGCCGGCGGCGGGTGTTCGTCGTCGGGGTCCTGGTCTTCAGCCTGGCCTCGCTGCTCGGCGGGTTCGCGACCTCCTCCGCCTGGCTGCTGGCCGCGCGGGCCCTGCAGGGGCTGGGCGGCGCCATCGCCTCGCCGACCGCGCTCGCGCTGATCGCCACCAACTTCAAGGAGGGCCCGGACCGCAACCGGGCCTTCGGCGTCTTCTCGGCCGTCGCGGGCGCGGGCGGCGCGATCGGGCTGCTGCTCGGCGGCATGCTGACGTCCTGGCTGTCCTGGCGCTGGGTGTTCTTCGTCAATGTGCCGATCGGCATCGCGATCGCGCTGCTGGCACCGCTCTACATCAACGAGTCCGAACGCCACCCCGGCCGCTTCGACCTGACCGGCGCGTTCACCGCCACGGCCGGCATGGTCTCGCTGGTGTACGGCTTCATCCGCGCCTCCGAGCACGGCTGGACGGACCAGGTGACACTGACCGCGTTCAGCCTCGCCGTCGTCCTGCTGGCCGCCTTCCTGCTCAACGAGCGGCGCGTACCGCAGCCGATCACCCCGCTGCACCTGTTCCGCGACCGCAACCGCTCCGGCGCGTACGGGCTGATGCTCTGCGTGGCCGCGGCGATGTTCAGCATCTTCTTCTTCATCACCCTGTTCGTGCAGGAGATCCTCGGCTTCAGCCCGCTGCGGGCCGGGTTCGCCTTCCTGCCGATCAGCGCGGCCATCATCGGCGCCGCCCAGTTCGCCGCCCGCAACCAACTGCGGTGGGGCCCCAAGCCGTTCCTGGTCACCGGATCGGTCCTGGTGCTCACCGGAGTCGCCTGGGCGAGCCGGATCGACATCAACAGCAGCTACGTCGGCGGCATCCTCGGCCCGACCCTGCTGTTCGGCTTCGGCATGGGCTCGATCTTCGTGCCGGTGATGCTCACCGCCGTCTCCAAGGTCGCCCCGCACGAGACGGGCGCCGCCACCGGCATGCTCAACACCACCCAGCAGGTGGGCGGTTCGCTGGGGCTGTCGATCCTGGTCACGGTGTACGGCACGGCGAGCCGCGACGAGGCCCGGCGGCAGGCCGGGAAGTTCCTCCAGCAGGCCACCCCGCAGGAGGCCCTGCGCTTCAAGGCGACCGGACAGCTCCCGCAGCCGTACTCCTCGCAGGTGCTGGTGCACGGCATCTCCAGCGCCTTCCAGCTGGGCCTGGTCTTCGCCGCGCTGGCCGTCGTCATCGCGGCGCTCGTCATCAAGGTGCGCCGGCTGCCGGAGCCGACGGCCGTCAGCCCTTCGGGGGGCGGTGCTTGACAGGGCGTCATGGGGACCGGGAGAGTCTTTCTTGCAATGGTTTTCATCTTCGATAGCCGTTGCGTGCCGATGGCTGCTGCCCACCGGCAGCCGAACCCCCGTACCCCCTTTTGCACTCCCGAAAGAGGACACCCATGTCGCTCGACGTCTCCCCCACCCTCCTCGCCCAGGCCCAGGAGGGCCGCGTCGAGGAGGCCGACTTCCTCGAGACCGTCCGCGCCTCGCTCCCGTACGCCTACCAGGTCGTCGCCGGGCTCAGCACCGAACTCGCCGCCTGTGACGAGGAGTTCACCACCGACAACACCACGCCCAGCGACGAGGAGCGGGCCCAGCTGCTGCGCGCGCTCGCCAGCAACGCCATCCGGGGGAGCCTGGAGGACCACTTCGGCGTGAAGCTCGCCTTCGTCAACTGCCACCGTGTCGGCGCCTTCCGGCCCGGCGCCGAGGACAGCGTGGCGTACCGCGAGTTCACCTCGCTGCACAACCAGATCCGCAACCAGAGCCCGGAGCTGCGCAGCTGCTGACGGCCGACCGACGCGGGGCCCCGTCCGTCCGGGCGTCCATCCGGGCGGGCGGGGCCCCGCACCCGTGGCGCCGTGTTGCGCCCCGTTACGGCTGGTTGCGGCCGGTTGCGCCTTGTTACGGCCGGTTGCGACGCCGTGGCCGGATCGTGTGCCGATCTTGTCGGCCCCGGGCACCGGTGCGTACGTTCGGAGGGCACCAGTCGACCGGCCCTCCCCGGGGCCGCCTCACCCGCGGAGCCGCCACCATGTCGCCGCACCCCCGCCCGCTGCGCAGGCTCGGCTTCCTCACCATCGGGCTCTTCGACGAGGCGGACCCGCGCCGCGGCCACGAGTCCACCCTCGACCTCATCACCCTCGGCGAGCAGCTCGGCTTCGACAGCGCCTGGCTGCGCCACCGCCACCTCCAGTACGGGATCTCCTCCCCCGTCGCCGTCCTCGCCGCCGCCACCCAGCGCACCAGCCGCATCCAGCTCGGCACCGCCGTCACCCCGCTCGGCTGGGAGAACCCGCTGCGGCTCGCCGAGGACCTCGCCACCGTGGACGTCCTGTCCGGCGGCCGGCTCAACCCCGGCTTCAGCGTCGGCCCGCCCACCCACTACGAGCACGTCCGTGACGCGCTCTACCCCGACACCGCCGGGGCCGAGGACTTCAGCCCCCGCCGCGCCGAACGCCTGCTCGCCCTCGTCCGCGGCGAGGACGCCTCCGACTTCGCCGGCACCGAGGGCATCGAGGTGTACTCCCGCCGCGTCCAGCCGTACTCCCCCGGCCTCGCCGCCCGGCTCTGGTACGGCGCCGGCAGCCTGCGCTCCGCCCGCTGGGCCGGCGAGCAGGGGCTCAACCTGCTCACCAGCAGCGTCGTCAAGGCCGAGAGCGAGGACGGGGCCTCGACCCCGGACGCGCAGCCGGACTTCGCCGCGATCCAGGCCACCCAGATCCGCGCCTTCCGCGAACACCACCCCGACGGCGAGCGGGCCCGGGTCTCCCAGGGGCTGGTGGTCATCCCCACCGACACCGCCACCCCCGAACAGCGCGCCAGGTACGAGGCGTACGCCCGCTCCCGCACCCCGCGCACCCTCGCGCCGCAGGGCCCGGCCCGGCTGCTGTTCGCCCCGGACCTGGTCGGCACCACCCCGGAACTCGTCGAACGGCTGCACGCCCACGCCGGGTACCGGGAGGTCGACGAGGTCGCCTTCGCGCTGCCGTTCAGCTTCGAGCACCAGGACTACGTCCAGATCCTCACCGACCTCGCCACCCGCCTCGGACCGGCGCTCGGCTGGCAGCCGGCCGACGCCCACCCCGCCGCGGCCCCCGGCGAGGGCTGACCGGCTGACCTGTCGGTGCGGCGGCCGGGGACCGCACCGACAGGTCGCCTACCCTCGCGGCCATGCACTCCGACGGCCCCACCCTGCTGCGCCCGCCCGAGACACTCGTCGACACCCCCGGCACCCGGCTCAGCCACGGCGGCCTCCTGGACACCCCGGCCGGCCTGCTCACCGTGCTCGCCCTCGAACACCGCCCGGTGCCGCCCGCCGGCGGGGCCGTGTCACCGTGGCTGGTCTACCTCACCGTGCCCGGGCGCCCGTACGGCACGCTGGCGCTGCCCGGGCTCGTCGACGACCCGGAGTACGGCGTCCAGTTCGTGGTCTGCCAGTTCGGGCGGGTGGCGCAGCGGAGCGGGCCGGTGCTCGTGGTGCACCACTCCCTGCTGCCCCGGTCGGTGGGGCTCTTCCTCGACGCCGCGGTGACCCCGTCCACGGTGGCCGAACTGGTCGCCGAACCCGCGCCGCTGGACCCGCCCGGCGGCGGGGAGAACGGCATCCGGGTCTGGCACAGCGGGGCACTGCGGGTCGGCGGGCTGCTCTACACCCGGCTGGAGGCCACCGCCGACCGGCCCGGCCTGCTCACCGCCCCGGGCTGGGACCCGTCCCCGTACCGGCCGGCCGACAGCCGGCCGCCCCTGGAGGTCCGGGCCGAGCCCCGGGGCGGGCAGCGCCACGACGCGCGCTCGTGGGGCGAGGAGTACTCCGCCGTCGACGCGGTCCTCCTCGCCGGTGACACCCCGCTCCGCATCGACTGGACCTGCCACCCCCTCGGGGCGTCCGACAGTCGGGTGATCGACGGGAGTTGACCGCCACCACGGCAGCCGGGCGGCCCATGGGGCGTCAGAACTCGGTGGTGTCCAGGTCCAGTTCGAACGGCTCGGGAAGCCGCACCGGGATCCCGAACGGGTGCGGCCCCTCGAGCCGGGTGTAACCCAGTGTGCCGGGTTGGGAGAACAGCGTGCAGGCCCGCTCCTGCCGGTCCACCAGCAGGTAGAGCGGCGCACCGAACTGGGCGTACCAGCGGCGCTTCACGGTCCGGTCGGTGTCGCCGTTCGAGGGCGAGGTGACCTCGACGACGAGGACCGTCTGGTCGGGCAGCAAGGCGCCCTTCGCCTTGGCCAGTTCGCGCGGCACGACAGCCAGGTCGGGCACGTACCGGTCCCCCGTCCCCGGGAGGGCGAGGTCTCCCGAGCCCGCGCGCAAACCGAGTTCGCGCTGTCGCGGGCCGATCTGCAACCGGACCAGGTCGACCGTGGTCTGGTGGGCCCAGGAGTGCGCCACCGGGGTGGGCACTCCCTCGATGATCTCCGTCTCCACGGAGCGCAGCATACGCGGGTCTTCCGCTCGGCTCTTTCCTCTGCGCAGGCCCCTGGTCAGATGAATAAGCGCTTGCTTAGAATCGGGGCTCGTTCGGTTTCAGAGCCCCGATGTGTGACCAGGAGACGTCATGACCGCAGTCAACCGTCAGATCCGCCTTGCCCGTCGGCCGGTCGGGGAGGTCCGGGCGGAGGACTGGGGGCACGGGAGCGAGCCGGTGGGGGTGCCCGGGGACGGGGAGTTCCTGGGGCGGACGAAGTACGTGTCGCTCGACCCGGCGATGCGGGGGTGGCTGGACGACCGGCCCTCGTACCTGCCGCCGGTGGGGCTGGGCGAGGTGATGCGGGCCGGTTCGGTGGTCGAGGTCGTCGCGTCGAACCACCCGCGGTTCGCGGTCGGGGAGCACGTGGTCGGGGCCTTCGGGGTGCAGGAGTACGCGCTCTCCGACGGCAAGGGCGCGATCACCGTGGATCCCGCGCTCGCGCCGCTGTCCACCTACCTCGGCGCCCTCGGGATGCCCGGCATGACGGCCTACTTCGGGCTGCTGGAGGTCGGGGCGCTCAAGGAGGGCGAGACCGTCCTCGTCTCCGGCGCCGCCGGGGCGGTCGGCAGCATGGTCGGGCAGATCGCCAAGGTGAAGGGCTGCCGGGTGATCGGCATCGCCGGCGGCCCCGAGAAGTGCGCGCTGCTCACCGGGGAGCTGGGCTTCGACGCGGCGATCGACTACCGCGCCGAGGACGTCCGCAAGGCGCTGCGCACCCACGCCCCCGACGGCGTCGACGTCTACTTCGACAACGTCGGCGGTCCGGTCCTGGACGCCGCGCTGACCTCGCTCGCCCTGCACGCCCGGGTGGTGGTCTGCGGCGCGATCAGCCAGTACAACAACGAGAGCGCCGTCCAGGGCCCGTCCAACTACCTGGCGCTGCTGGTGCGCCGGGCCCGGATGGAGGGCTTCGTGGTGTTCGACTACGCCCGCCGGTACGCGGAGGCCGCCGCCGAGATCGCGGGCTGGATCGGCGACGGCCGGATCGCCGTGAAGGAGCAGGTGGTGGAGGGCACCGTGGACGACTTCCCGGAGACCTTCCAGATGCTGTTCCGCGGCGAGAACACCGGCAAGCTGGTGCTCCGCCTCGCCTGATCCCGCCTCACCTGGTCCCGCCTCGGCGGGACAGGAATCCTCGGGCGGCCGGATCCCCCCGGCCGCGGCCGCCCGAGGACCCGGTCAGAGCAGGCGCTTGATCTCGCCGCGGGCCCGGTAGAAGCCGCCCGAGGCGGACTCCCGCACCTCGGCGACCAGGTAGCGCGCCCCGGCGACCCGGACGTCCTTCGGGAACTGCACCCGCCAGGTCGGGTCGAAGCCCTGGGAGACCACCCGCACCCGCAGCCGGGCGCCGTCCTGGACGCACTCGACCTCGATCCCGCCGCCGGCCGCCCCGACCGCGGTGACCTCGACCGTCTCCAGCGCCGCACCGGCCAGCACGGGCTCCCAGCCGGCACCCTTCACCTCGGCGGTCTTCGGCAGGGTGCCGTCCTCGGCGGCCCGGACGGCCTGCTCGCTCGCGTCCAGGCAGGCCAGCGAGCCGTCGGTGGTGACCAGGTAGAGCCGGCCGTCCCGGTACTGCATGCTGTACGCCGAGCCGCAGCCGGTGGCGAGCTTCCACAGCCGGGTGCCGTCGGCGGCGAAGCAGTACACCGAGGAGTGGTTGTCCCCGGCGAAGACGTACTCGCCGTCCGGGGAGGCCGCGCAGGAGAAGACGGCGGCGTCGCAGCGGTAGGAGGCCACCTCGGAGCCGTCCGACTTGCGCAGCCGGTGCACCCAGCCGCGCCCGGTGCCGGCGAACACCTCCTCGGCCTCCTGCCAGCCGAACAGCACCTCGCCCTTGGTGGGGGTGTGCCAGCGCGGGTCGCCGCTGCGGTTGTCGTAGCGGGCGACGCCGCGCGAGTGGCCGTGGTAGACGCCGTCGGCGTCGCAGCGCACCATCCAGCCGTCGCGGCCGTCGGCCTGGCGGCGCCACTGGAACTCGTCCTCGTGGTCCACCGTGGTCAGTCCGCCGCGCTCGTCGGCGACGCCGAGCACGCCGTCGTGGATGTCGAGCCAGAAGATGTCGACGTCCTGGGCTATCTCGTAGGCGACCCGCGGGACCTTGCCGCCCAGGTCGTACACCTTGCCGTCGTCGCAGCCGGCGTAGATCCACCAGTCGTCGGCGACGATGCACTTGACGCCGTCCGGGAGGCCGTAGCGGGCGGTGACCTCGCCGTCGTGGGTGAGGGTGTAGACGTCGCCGCGCTCGTTGCCGACCCAGGCGTGCTCCTCGCCGACGAAGATCCCGAAGGCCGGCGAGCCGGAGCGGAACCGCCACAGCAGCGGCGCCTGACGGGCGGTGGAGCGGCTGCTGACGATCTGGCGCCTGGTCACCGCGCGGCGCTGGCGCACGCCCCGCACGGCGGGCGCGTAGCCCTTGCGGACCTTCTCGCCGACCTTCTTGGCCGCCGCCGAGGCCGCCTTCTCCGCGGTCGGGTAGCCGGTGGCCTTGCTCTGCCCCGGCTCACCGATCCGCCCGTACCGGACCGTCACGACCGTCCCGGCGAGCCGCACCTCGTAGAACTTGTGCGCACTCCCCTCGTCCTCGGACAGTTCGAGGTAGGTGACCTGCTCTTCCACGGCGACGGACACGGCGAAAGCCCCTTTCGGACAACGGAGATGGAGGCGCGGGGGCTGCTCCGGCCCGCCGACGTGGAACACGCTATGCCCCGGCACCGACAGTCCGCTTCCGGGCCCGCCCCGGGCCGCGCACGGCCGGGCTCACCGGTCGGTGCGCAGCTCCGTGAGGAAGGCCTGCCAGTCGCGTTCGGCGGCCTCGCGGGCGCGCTCGGGCGGGACGAGGCGATCGGTCTCCTCGAACCACTCGGCCAGTTCGCCGACGGGCAGTTCCAGGACGGCGCCGGTCTCCCGGGAGGCCAGGCGCAGCCAGGCCAGGGCGCCGCGCTCACCGGGCAGCGGCCAGATCCGGACGTCGCCCTCGCCGCTGGGCTCGGTGAGGCCGCGGTGCAGCAGCCCGCGGCCGATGCGCCAGGTGACGGCGCGGCCGCGGGGCGGGGTGAGGGTGAGGGTGACGAGGTCCGGGGTGGCCGGGTCGAAGCGGAACTCCGCCCGTAGCGGCTGGCGCGCTGTCCGCCCCAGCACCCGGTGGACGTCCAGGGCGAGCGCGTGGACGCCCTTCGGCACCTCGCGGCAGCCGCCGTGTCCGAGCCTTTCGCCGCTCATGGCGGTGCTCCCCTTTCCTCGTTCCGGTCTCCTGGTCCCGGCCGTCTCCCGACGTTCCGGCCGTCCCCCGACTCTTCCGCCACCGGCCGGTCCGGGGCATCCGTCACTTGACCCACGGTTTCCGTACGTCACCCTCCGCTCCGCCGGCCTGACCGGGGCGTTCGGCGGGCCCGGACGGCGGGAGCAACCGTCAGATGACGGGTGTGCCGCCGTGCCCGCGTCGGTCACACCCACGTGTGAGCCGGGCCGGCCGACACCTCCGCCGACACCCCACCGACACCCCCACCGGCTTCCCGCCCCACACCTCGGCCGAAAACGTGATCGGAACACCTGCTCGCCCGTGGGAAACTGACCGGAGGACACGGCAGCCGCTGGGCTTCCCGTGTGCAACCGAAGTCGTAGGGAGAGCCCGTGAACCAGCCGGTCAGGACCGTCCGCACGATGGTCGGCCGCCGGTACGAGGGGGACGTGCTGTCGTCCTTCGTGACGTCACCGCAGGGGCAGGCGCTGGTACTCAAGGGCGAGACGGGTGTGGGCAAGAGCGCGCTCCTCGACCACACCGTCGGGCTCGCGGCCGAGCGGGGCCACCGGGTGATCCGGGCGACCGGTGTCGAGGCCGAGTCGGACCTGCCGTTCGCCGGCCTGCACCAGCTGCTGCACCCGCTGCTCCCCCAGCTCAGCCGGCTCGACAACGGCTACCGCGGGGTGTTCGACGTCGTGTTCGGCCGTAGTCAGGAGAAGCCGCCGTCGGTGATGGCCCTCGCCATCGCGGTGCTCGACCTGCTGTCCCTGGCCGCCTCGCAGCAGCCCCTGCTGCTGGTCCTCGACGACGGGCAGTGGTTCGACACCGCCAGCGCGGAGGTGGTCGGGTTCGCCGGGCGCCGGCTCAGCGGCGGCTCGGTGAAGCTGCTCGTCGCGCTGCGCTCCGACATCCCGTCCCGGCTGGACACCGCGGCCCTGCCCGAACTGTCCGTGGCCCCCCTGTCGGAGGAGGAGGCCGGTGTGCTGCTGGACCGGCGGCACCCCGGCCTCGACCCGCAGCTGCGCCGGGTCGTCCTGCACGAGGCGCAGGGCAACCCGCTGGCACTGCTGGAGCTGCCGCCGTACCTGAGGGGCCGGCCGGCGCACGGGGCCGAGGAGGCGCCGGACTACCCGGGCGTCCCGCTGCCACGCCGCCTCCAGTACGTCTACGGCACCCGGATCGAGGCCCTGGACGGGGCGGTGCGCACGGAACTGCTGCGCGGGGCGCTGGACGGCGTGACGGCCGGGCCCGCCGCGGGGCACGCCCGCGGCGCCCGCTACCGGATGGCCGACGCCGACGAGGCGGCCGTCCGCGGCCTGCTGGACATCGACCCGATCAGCGGCGACTTCGTCTTCCGCCACCCCCTGGTGCGCTCGACCGTCGTCCAGCTGGCGACCCCCAACGAGCGCCGCGCGGCGCACGCGACGCTCGCCCGCTTCCACCGCGACGACCTCGAACGGCGCGCCACCCACCTGGCGGCCGCGACGCTGGACCCCGACGAGCGGGTCGCCGCCGACCTGGAGGCGGCCGCCGAGTCCGCGACCCGGCGCGGCGGCGCGGTGGCCGCCGTGGCCTGGCTGACCCGGGCCGCAGAGCTCAGCGAGAACCACGCGGACCGCTCGCGGCGGCTGGGCGACGCGGCGTTCCTCGCCGGGCAGGCCGGGCTGCTCGACCGGGCGCAGCGGCTGGCGCACGCCGACCTCGTCCCGGGCGGCGGCGAATCACCCGCCGCGGTGCTCGCCGCCGCCTACCTGGCGCTGTACCAGGACGGGGAGGTGCGGTCCTCGCGCCGCCGGGTCATGGCCGCGCTGGAGGCCCTGCACGCGGACGGCCCGCGGGAGGGCGACGAGACGGCGCCCCGGCTGATCACCCTGCTGCTGGCGATCTGTCAGTACGGCAGCGACGGCGCCGCGTGGCAGGAGACCCGGGAGTTCCTGGAGCGGCTGGGCGACCTGGTGCCGGCCCGCTCGCTGATCTACCGCGACGCCTGGGGCGATGTGGTGCGGCACGGCGCCGGGGTGCGGGAGCGGTTGGAGGCCGCGTTCGCCGATCCCCGGGACCTGGAGCTCTGGGACGTCACCCGGCTCGGTGTCGCCGCCTACCACCTGGACGTCCTCGGCCCGTACCGGCCGTACCTGCAGCGGGTCGTCGACCGCGAGGTGGCGACGGGCGTGATGTCGGCCGGGATGACGATGCTGCACCTGATCATGCTCGACCAGCTGGCCCTCGGCGAGTGGGACGAGGCCGAGCGGACCGGGCTGCGCGGCCTGGAACTGGCCACGGGCCACGGCCACGACCTCTTCGCCCACCACAGCCGCGCCTACCTCGCGCTCGTGGCGGCCATGCGCGGCCGGCTGGAGCGGGCCCGCGAGCTGCAGGCCGCCGTGGACGCCTGGGCGCGGCCGCGCGGGGTGGGGTTCCTCACCCAGATCACGGACTCGGTGGGCACGATCGCCGCGCTCAGCGAGGGCGACTTCGAGACCGCCTACCTGTACGCGATCGGCATCACCACCCCGGGCTCGTTCACGCCGTACGCTCACCAGGCGTCCCGGACGCTGCTCGACCTGGTCGAGGCGGCCCTGCACACCGGGCGCACCGAGCAGGCCCGGCGGCACGCGCTGGCCGCGCGCGACGCCGGGCTGCCCGACATCTCGCCCCGGCTGGCGCTGGTGACGTACGGCGCGCTGGCGATGACGACCGAGGACGCCGAGGAGGCGGCCCGGCTCTTCGAGCGGGTGGAGGCGCTGCCGGACGCCGACCGCTTCCCGTTCGAGCTGGCCCGCATCCGGCTCGCCCACGGCTACCGGGCCCGGCTCGCCCGCGGCCCGGCGGCGGCCCGGCGGCCGCTGACCCAGTCGGCCGAGGCCTTCGAGCGGCTCGGCGCCACTGCCTGGACCGAGCGGGCCCGCGGCGAACTGCGCACCTCCGGGCTGCCCGCCCGGGCCTCCTCGGCCCACCTGGCCACCCTCACCTGGCAGGAGCACCGGATCGCCGACCTCGCCGCCGGGGGCCTGACCAACAAGGAGATCGGCGAGCGGATGCACCTGTCCCCCCGGACGGTCAGCTCCCACCTGTACCGGGTGTTCCCCAAGCTCGGCATCACCTCACGGGCCGCCCTGCGCGACGCGCTCGGCGGTGCCCCGGCCCCCGGCGCGGGGTGAGGCGCACACGTGTGCTCGACCTACGCCCCGGAGTCGACGGCCCGGATGTCCTGCCGTGCCAGCCACTCCAGGACGTGGTCCGCGACCGGGCGCCAGCCGCTGTCCACCACCAGGGAGTGGCTGCGGTCCGCGAACTGCTTGAGCTCGGTCACCGCCGTGGAGTCGCCGTACTGCTTGTAGACGGCGCGGGTCACCGCGTCGGGCACCAGCAGGTCCTCCTGGCCGGAGATCAGCAGCAGCGGCCCGCGGGCCCGTCGGCCGACGTCCACGGTGGTCAGCGCGGACGGGCCGCCGCCCACCTCGGTGATCAGCCGGCGCGGGGCCGGGACCGCGTAGCGCTGGTAGAGCTCGGCGGCGCCGCGCTCGTCCGAGGTGTTCGCGAAGAAGTGCCGGAACTGACCTGCGGAGAGCGGAAGTTGCGCACCCTCCCGGCCGGCCTTCTCCTCCGGCGGCGCCCCGGGCCCGGCGAGCGGGCTCGGCAGCGGCACGCCGTTGATCGGCGCGGAGGCGATGGCCACCGCCGCGCGCCCCAGGCCGTCCGCCAGCATCCGCTGCACGACCAGCCCGCCCACCGAGTGCCCGATGAGCACCGGCGGGTTGTCGAACTCCCCCACCACGCCGGTGAAGTGCTCGGTGAGCGCCGCCAGTCCGAGGTCCGGGAGCCGGTCCGGGCGGCGCCGCGCCTCGTCGGCCGTCGGGAGCTCGCCCGGCCAGCCCGGGGCCACCACGGTGAAGCCCCGGGCCGTGAAGCGCTGGGCCCACGCCTCCCAGCACAGTGCGTGGAACCACGCTCCATGGACGAACACGACGGGTGTTCCGGGCACTGCGGGGCCTCCAGGTGTGATGACCGCCCAGCACCGACGTGTGGGCACCCGGCCAGGATCGAACGGGAACGGCGGCACCGAAACAGTCGAATGACTTAATTGCGTCCGGGAACACCTCCGGAGCCGAAGCCGGCTGAGCCACCGTGCCGTCCCCGGGTCAGCCCACGGCGGCGAGGATCGGTGCCCAGACCGGCCCGGTGAGGACGGCCACCGCCTGCTGCTCGGAGAGCGGCGGAGCGGCACGCGTCGGCTTCACCGTGCCGGGGCCGGTGCCGAGGGCGGTGTTCCACTGCACCAGCTGGAGCTGCGCGCCGGTCGACTTCAGGGTCACCGTCACCGTCCAGCGGCGGGGGGTGTCGGCCTGGGCGGGCTGGTGGGAGGCGTTCTGCTCCGACATCACCAGGGCCCCGCCGGGGATCGCCGCGCTGCTCGGCAGCTCGCTCATCGTGCAGGTGTCGCCGCCGCGCGTGTGCTTCTGGTCGCAGCCCAGCCCGTCGCCGTCCCGGAGCGGCAGCCTGAGCCGTACGGCCGAGATGCCGACCGTGGCGGCGCCCTGTCCGTCGTCGACGACCAGTCCGCCGTTGGCGACCGCCCCGCTGGACGGGTCCGAGGGGTTGTTGTCCTGCCCGGTCTGCTGGCTGAACCGGGCCCCGGGGAACGTCGCCTCCAGCGTCTGGATCATCTGGGCGCCGGTGATCACGGAACGGGGCGCCGACTGCGCCGCCGGTTCGAGGTCGGATCCGCCGGAGCCGAACCCGGGGAGCGTGCCGGAGAGGACCAGGCCGGCTGCCGTGAGCACGGCGCAGGCGCCGACCCCGGCCCCGGCGACGAGGCCCGCGGTGCGCCGGCGCCGGCGGCTGCGCCCGCGGTCGACGGCTCCGGCCAGGAGCGCGGTGAGGTCGGGTTCGAGGGGGTCGGTGGTGCGGTCCAAGGCGCGTGCGAGGTCCGTTTCGAACGGCATGCCGGTGTCACCTTCTCTGTCTTCGCTGTCACGGACGGGGGTTTCGTGGTGGTCTCGACCTGCGGGCACGGTGCTCAGCGCGGTACCAGGTCGGACAGGCTGTCGCCGAGCAGCGCGCGCACCTTGGCGAGTGCCCGGGTGCCCTGGGAGCGGACCGCGCTGCTGCTCAGTCTGAGCATCCCGGCGGTCTCCTCGATGCTGCGGTCCTCCCAGTAGCGCAGCAGCAGCACCGCCCGGTCGCGGGGCGGGAGTTGCCCGAGCGCGTCGAGCAGGGTGAGCCGCAGCGCCGTGTCCGGGCCGCTCGCCGCGCCGTCGGGCAGGTCCCCGGTCGGGCGCTCCGTCGAGCTGCGGCGCCGCCGCAGGCTGAGGAAGGTGCGGACCAGCACCGTCTGGGCGTAGGCCTCCGGACTGTCCGCCCCGGACACGCGCTTCCAGTGCACGTACACCCGGCCGAGCGTCTCCTGGACCAGGTCCTCGGCGAGGTGCGTGTCCCCGGCCGCGAGGACGTACGCCGAGCGGTAGAGCGCCTTCGCCCTCGCGGCCACGAACTCCACGTACGCGGCCTCCTGTGCTGACTTCACTCGGTTCCCGCCCGTTCCCTCATGCTGTGATCTTCGTGCATACCCCTGATGACTACGTGAGACCGCGGAATGTCGCGCGGGCGGGCCGCCCGATTCTCCGCCGACGCCGGCCCGACGCCGGCCCGGCTGCGGCCCGGCGGATTGTCGAGATGGTGTGCAGGCCGCGTCCGGGGCCTTGTGGCACCCGCCGGGCCTGCTCATACTTCCCGTCAGCGCCTGTCAGGGGCAGATCACCGCGGTGGCTCCCCCATGGGCACCGTCGGGTGTCCGCGCACTCCCTGACCGCGCCTCACGGCCCCCACACCCAGGAGGAGATCAGTGAGGACCACGCGCACCACCCCCCACACCGGCACCGCGAGGACCACCCGACTGCTCGCCGCCGCCGTCGGACTGCTGTCCGCCACCGCCGTCGCCGCGCCGGGTGCGGTCGCCGCGCCCGCCGCCCCCACCGGAGCGGCCCGGCTCACGGCGGTGAGCGACGCCGTGCAGCGGGCCGACGTCAACGGCATCGCCTGGTACGTCGACCAGTCGGCCGGCCGGGTCGTCGTCACCGCCGACGACACCGTCTCCCCGGCCGCGATCGCCAGGCTCAGGCAGGCCGCGGGCCCCGACGCCGCCATGCGGATCGAGCGCTCCCCCGGCACCTTCCGCCCGCTGCTCGGCGCGGGCAGCGCCGTCTACGGCGGCCAGTACCGCTGCTCGCTCGGCTTCAACGTGGTGAGCGGCGGCACGTACTACTTCCTCACCGCGGGGCACTGCGGCAACGTCGCGAGCACCTGGTACACCAACTCCGGTCACACCACGCTGATCGGGGCGACCGTCGACTCCAGCTTCCCCGGCAACGACTACGCGCTCGTCCGCTACGACAACGGCTCGCTGAGCCACACCGGCGGCTACACCTCCGCCCCGAACGCGTACGTCGGGGAGTCGGTCAAGCGCACCGGATCGACCAGCGGCACGCACGGCGGTACGGTCACCGGCCTCAACGCCACCGTGCGCTACTCCGACGGCGGCACCGTCCGCGGCATGATCCAGACCAACGTCTGCGCCGAACCCGGCGACTCCGGCGGCCCGCTGTACGACGGCGCCAAGGCCCTCGGCATCACCTCCGGCGGCAGCGGCGACTGCACCAGCGGTGGCACGACCTTCTTCCAGCCGGTCAACGAGGCGCTCGCCAGGTACGGCGTCAGCGTCTACTGACCGCCCCCCCAGAGCGGGGTCGGCGTGCCCGGCGGCCGGCTCTACGGCCGGTCGCCGGGCACGCCGACGGTGAAGAGGCTGCGGAAGTACGCCGGGTCCACGCCCTCGTTCACCATCCGTCCCTCGGCCTCCACCCAGGCGTGCGCGCCGAACGGCGGCCGGGCACGGACCCCCACCACCCAGGTGGGCCAGGTGCCGCGGGCCCGGCAGACCAGCACCGTGGCCAGGGAGCGCGGCAGGCAGCCCTCGAAGGCCGCGCAGCGCAGGCTGACCGCGACGACGGCGTCCCGTGCCGCCTCCGCCTCGGCGTGGGTCGCCGGCCGGGCGCCCTTGCTCAGCCGGGCCAGCAGCACCCGGATCCTGGCCGGCGGCTTGCGGGCGAGCAGCCGGGCCAGGCCCACCGCCGACTTCGCGAGCAGCTTCTGACGGATCGTCAGCTTCGGGCCGGTCCTGACCGGCACCACCGTGTCACTCACCGGGCCACCACCTTGAGCGCGACCAGCTTGGCGACCAGCCGCTCGACGTCCTGGCCGGCCCGGTCCGGTGCGACGTCGAAGGTGGTCGTCAGCCGCTCGGCGGCCTGCTCGACGGTGCCGCCGTCGAGCAGGGCCCGGAAGGCCGTGGCGGCGGTCCCGTTGAGCTGGAGGTACCGGCCGTCCCGGCCGTCCAGCAGCACGATGCCGTACTCGGTGTCGGCGGTGGACACGTCCGGGTGAAGCGCGAAGGTCATGCCGGTGGTTCCCTCTCGTGGTGGTAGGGCGGAGGCGCAGGGGCAGGGGCAGGGGCAGGGGCAGGGAGCCGAGCGGGGTTCAGGCGAGCCGGTCCCTCGCCCAGAGCTCGGCGCTCAGCGCCACGGGCATCCGCCCCGTGTGCGTGGCGGTCGCGTACGGGCGGCGGCAGAGCGCGCGCAGTGGCGCCGGGTCGATCAGCCCCGACTCCGCCAGCGCGGAGGTCCGCCAGAGCTCGTCGAGTTCGAGCCGGTGCCGGGCGAAGCCCTCGGCGGCGATCATCGCGCCGTCCGCCTTGGTGCGCCGATCCAGCACCCGCCGGGGCAGTACGCCGGCCATGGCGCTCTTGATCAGCGGCTTGAACTCCCAGGGGGTGACGCGTTCTTCGGGCCGCACCGCGAGGCAGGCCGCGACCACCCGGTCGTCCAGGAACGGCGAGGAGCCGCTGTACCCCGGCTGGGCGACCACCTGGTGCAGCGACCGGACCAGCTGCCCGGCGTCCTGGACCGCCGCCAGGTCGGCGTGCCGGCCCCGGTTCGGGTCGAGCGGCCGGGCGCGCTCGGCGGCGGGCCGCAGTTCGGCCAGGATCAGCTCCCTGGCCTCCGCCGTCAGCCACTCGGGGAAGGCCAGCCCGCCGCCCCAGTCGAAGACCCGGTTGCGGCGCCGGTCCCGCCCCGAGGCGAGCGCGTTCAGCTCGGCCGTGAACCAGGAGCGGTACGAGCTGCCGTCCAGCAGGGTGCGCCGGGAGGCCCCGACGTCCAGTCGGCTCAGCAGCCGGATGGTGCGCAGCCGTCGCAGGGCCGTCAGCGGACGCCGGCGCAGCAGCGCGTGGTAGTGGGCGAAGTGGCCGGTCAGCACCTGGTCGCCGCCGAGACCGTCCAGGTGCAGGGTGGATCCGCGGTCGACGGCGAACCGCCGCATGGCGTGCAGCCGGGGCGCGCTCAGCAGGGCGAGGCTGGGCTCGTCGGTGACGGCGTCGAGTCCGGTCAGGCCC
The DNA here is from genome assembly GCF_054601375.1 of Kitasatospora sp. Ki12. NCBI lineage: Bacteria > Bacillati > Actinomycetota > Actinomycetes > Kitasatosporales > Streptomycetaceae > Kitasatospora > Kitasatospora sp. Ki12. Next base: position 183,996 of record NZ_BAAIHT010000002.1, read on the forward strand.
GCGAAGGAGCCAGGCACCTCGTGGGTCCCGAAGACGACGTGTTCGAGGTGGGGCAGTTCGGCGGCGGCCAGCTCGGCCCAGTGGAGGTCGTCGTCGGCCTGGTCGTCGTTGGCCATCGTGAACCCGACGACCGGGGTCTCCCGGGCGGCGAGGGCGATCAGCGAGGTCGAGTCCAGGCCTCCGGAGAAGTCGCCGGTCAGCCGGGTGGTGCGGGCGAGCCGGGCGTCGACGGCCGCGGCCAGCTCGGTGCGCAGCGCCACCGCGGCTTCGGCGAGGGGCAGTTCGGCCTCCGGCGACCGCCACCAGGCGTGCACGGTGGCGCCCCGGCCGTCCGCCGGGACCGACAGCCAGCTGCCGGGCGGCACGGTTTCGACGCCCTTCCAGAGCGGGCGTTCGGAGAGCGGGTACGGCAGGTTCTCCAGCAGGCGCAGCGCGAGGGCGCCCCGGTCCGGCTCGGCGCCGATCAGTTCGGCGAGGAGGTCGGCCCGGTCCGCGGCGACGGTCAGCCCGTCCGAGCTGCCGTGGCTGATCCGGCGCAGCCCCGAGGCCGTGCCCTGGACCCGCAGCCGTCCGCCCACCGAGGCGATCAGGTGGTAGCTGCCCGACCAGCGCAGCGCCGCCCCGTCCAGCTGGGACGGGTGGGTGATGCGCGCCGCCTCGGCGTCCAGCTCGGCCTGGGTGGCGGAGCAGACACCCACGACCGCGAGCGCCGTCTCCCCCGCCTCGGCCTTCAGGAACTGCCCCGCACCGGTCCGGCCGGCCAGGAACGGCCGGCCGGACGGGTGCGACATGAGCGGCGTGGCGTCCGGGGGAAGCCGGTCGGCGGCGGCGACTGCCCTCTGCTGGTCCGGAAGGACCACGAAGTACTGCTCACCGAAATCCACCGGACTGTCTCCCCCTTCTTCGCGGATCAGCGCGCCACGTCACCCGTGGCGCGGTTCTACCACCAGCTACGCGGAATGCTGGTCACCCAGGGCTCGCCGCCGACGAAGCCCATGTAGCCGGTGTCCTCGCTGAAAGAGCCCACCTCGAAGACCTCGGGGGTCTCGTAAGCCTGGAGCTCAGCGGTCTCCACGGAATTGTTGTCCATGACCTTTTCCTCCCTCATGGTGCGAAACATGTCCGCGCGGGAAGGAACGCTCACAGAACGTTCCACGTCCGCCTGGGGGGATCGATATGCGCATGACCGATGTCCGGTCAGCTGTCGTGAAATGCGTGCCGGACCATGAACACACCCCCGTGGCGGTCTCCCTGACGCAGAGACAGACACTACCCACGGGTTCTTCAGTCGGCAACCGGCAACCCTGCCGGATAACCGGCGAGGCGGGGGGCAAGAACGCTGGAGCGGGCGTTCGCTGAATTCATTGATTCACCAACAGCGCTTCCAGGAACAGAAATCGGGTGAAATTTCCGGACCCGCCGGAGCGGCATTCTCCCGGCCGGGCGGCCCGGGCGACCGGTCAGCGCCCGGTGTCCAGCAGCCGCACCAGGTGCAGCTTGGCGACCGCCAGCCCGCCGACCAGCACGGCCCGCGGCTCCCGGCCCCAGACCTCGAACCCGCAGGCGGTGTAGAGCCGCAGCGCCGCCTCGTTGCCCTCCGAGACGGTCAGCAGCACCTGCCGCAGCAGCCCGTCCTCGGCGGCCGTCCGCAGCACCTCGCCCACCAGGGCCCGGCCGATCCCGCGCCCGGCGGCCTCGGGGGCCACCGCCATGCCGTACAGCGTGCCCTTGTGCCGTTCCTGGCTCCGCCGCGCCACCTTCAGCCCGGCGGCGCCGACCAGCACGCCGGCGCCGTCGAAGGCGCCGAACAGGGCGCCCGGCCCGTCCTCGGCCTCCGCCAGGCGCTCCAGCGTGGCGGACAGCGGCTTGGCGCGCTCCTCGGCGTGGCTGGAGGTGAAGGCGCTCGGCGTCTCGCGCAGGGCCGCCAGCCGGAAGGCCCGGTACGGCACGGCGTCCGCGCGCCCCAGGCGGCGGACGGTGACGGGCTCGGGGCCGGGCGCGGCTACGGGCTCGGCTACAGGCGTGGCTACGGGCGTGGGCTCAGCCGAGGCGGACACGGGTGCACCTCGTCACGTACGGCAGGGCGATCGCGTCCCGGCCCGCCAGGTCCGGGTGGGTGACCAGCAGTCGCTCGACGTCGGCCAGCAGACGGGCCCGTTCGGGCTCCGGCAGCGCGATGACGTAGCTGCGCGAGGCGACCATGTCGACGATCCCGGCCCGCGTGGTGGCGTGCTCCCAGCGGATCTCCAGCCGCTCGGGCGCGCCGAAGGGCGCCGGCAGGACCGGCTCGGTGTCGATCCGCTGCCGGGTCGAGCGGTGCATCAGTGCGCCCAGCTCGGCGGCCCACGGCTCGGACTCGTCCCGGACGTTCCACACCAGGGCGAGCGTCCCGCCGGGGGCGAGCACCCGGGCGATCTCCGGCACCGCGACGGCCGGGTCGAACCAGTGCCAGGCCTGCGCCACCACGACGGCGTCCACACTCCCGTCCGGCAGCGGGACGCGCTCCGCCGAGCCCGCCCGTACCGCCGCCTTCGGCACCGCCGCGGCCAGCTGCGCCCGCATCCCCCCGTCGGGTTCGACGGCCACCACGTCCAGGCCCGCGTCGACCAGCAGCCGGGTCAACTTGCCCGTACCCGCGCCCAGATCGAGCACCCGGCGGGCCTCCCTCGGCACCGCCGAGCCGATCAGCGCCTGCGGGTAGCCCGGCCGCCCGGCCTGGTACGCGGCCGCCGCGACCCCGAAGGAGCGCGCCCGCAGCCGCCCGGCCCACCGCCGCGTCGCCCCCTGCCTGGTCATCCCGCAGGCCTGCCCGATCTCCTCCCAGGTCGCCTCCCGCCCGCGCCGCAACTCCTCCACCAGCTCCGTCCTCCGCTCCTCCAGGGCCCCGATCACCTCCGACAACCGCCGCAACCCCGCCACACCACCCCCACCGGCCACATCCTCCGCCACCCGCCGACCAAGATCGCCCGTCTCCATGGGCTGCACTGTAGGGACCCCCGCCTTGATCCGTCAATGATCGTTGCCTGGCAGAGCAACATCTGTTGCTCATGGCGGCATGATCCCCCACATGGGTGATCACGGATCGACTCCGAGCCTCGCCTAGCACGAACTCGTCTCGGCGCGCCGGGACTTGGCGGGGAAACCCTTCGCATGGGCGAATCCGGGCCGGGTTGGCGGTGCGGGGAGGGCGGGGCGAGAAGCCTGGTGCGGGGCGGCGTTCGCCCGGGAGCGGGACTGGTGTGCGAGATGTCGGTCATGTCCGGCAAGTTGCCACAAGTCGGTTGAGAGACAGTATTTTTGAGTTTCGGTCAGGATTGTCCTGAACTTGGCTATGCTGCAGCACCACGCCTCCGGAGCCGGTCGCCGTCCCGTCCCCGTCACTGTTCCGATCGTTTTTGAGGATGCTGAATGCTTCGAGCTGGATCGTCACCCGCCAGACGGCGCCCCGCGCCCCTGCTCGGCTGGTTGCTGCCGACGGCCGTGATGGCGGCGGCGGTGGCGTGCGCCGCGGCGGTGGTGTCGGCCGGGGCCCGGGCCGGGGTGCTGTGGTGCGGGGCGACGGGCACCGTGCTGGTGGCCGTGGTGGCCGCCGAGTCGGCCCGCCGGGGGCGGGCGTTGGCCGAATTGCGCGACCGCGGCGCCCGGCAGGTGGAGGACCTCCAGCGCCGGCTGGCCGGGCAGGAGGACGAGCTCGCGCGGCTGGCGGAGGTCGAGCTGCGCCGGGTGGTGTCCGGGGCCCGGTACGGCTATTCGATGGACGTCCTGCTGAACCCGATCGAGCAGGACGCCGTGGCGGTCTCGCCCCGGTTCCGCAAGTCCCTGGTGTCCGTCGCGCGCGGCATCGCGGTCGCCGTCGACGACGAGGTCAGCCGGCGCGACTCCGCCGAGCGCGCCTTCGTCAACATCGCCCGCCGGGTCCAGGCGATCATCCACCGGCAGGCCAAGGACCTGCGGGAGATGGAGGACCGGCACGGCAACGACCCGGCGGTCTTCGACGACCTGCTGCGGCTGGACCACGGCAACGCCCTGACCGGCCGCCTCGCCGACAGTATCGCCGTCCTGTCCGGGGCCCGCCCCGGCCGCCAGTGGACCCGGCCGATCGCCCTCTACAGCGTGCTGCGCGGCGGCATGTCCCGGATCCTGGAGTACCAGCGGGTGGACCTGCACCCGGTGGCCCAGATCTCGGTCACCGGCCCGGCGGTCGAACCACTGATCCACGCCGTCGCCGAGCTGCTCGACAACGCCACCCGCTACTCCCCGCCGCACACCCATGTGCACCTGAGCGCCTCCGAGGTGCAGAGCGGGATGGCGATCGAGATCGAGGACGGCGGCCTCGGCCTGACCGACGAGGCCACGGCCCGCGCCGAGCGCGCGATGCGCGAGGCCATGGTCTCCAAGGACTTCGACGACCTCACCGAGTCCCCCCGGCTGGGCTTCGCCATCGTGGGCCGGCTCTGCCAGGCGTACGGCTTCCAGGTGTCGCTGCGCCGCTCCGCGTACGGCGGTGTGCGCGCGGTGCTGGTCGTGCCGCAGGAACTGCTCACCACCGCTCCCCCGACCGGCCGGGCGCACGGCATCGGCGCCTTCTCCGGCCCGCGTCCGCTCCCGCCGAGCCCGCCGCGGCACGCGGCGCCGGCCCGGCCGTGGGGCGCCCGGACCACCTCGGCCGGTGTCGGCCCGTCCTACGGCTCGACCAGCCCGTGGGGCTCGCCGCCCGCCTCGGCGGCACCGGCCGGGGACGACGAGGTGATCGTGACCGAGCGGACCGCCAACGGGCTGCCGCAGCGGCGGCGCCGCCCGCCGATGACCCGCGCCTTCGCCCCGCCCTCGCGCACCGCGGCCACCGGGCCGCAGTCCGCGCAGTCCTCCGGGATGCAGTCGTCCGGCATGCAGTCCACCGGCATGCGCTCCGCCGGCGCGCAGCCCGCCGGTCCGACGGCGGGGCCCGTGCCGGGCCCGGCGGCGCAGGCGCCCCGCCCCGCCAAGGAACCGAAGCAGCCGGGCCTGTGGCTGGAGGCGTTCATGGACGGCATCAAGGGCACCGGGCCCGGGCCGTCCGCCGGTCCGGCCGACCGGGCCGGTGCGCCCGGGACCGGGCACCCGAGTTCCGGACACCCCAGTGAAGACACGGCAGGGAAAGGCGAGCAGTGATTCCGCACCGCAGCAACATGGACTGGATCCTCAACGACCTCGCGCACAGCGTCCCGTGCGTGCGCCACGTCATCGTGCTGTCCGGGGACGGGCTGCGGATCGCCCAGTACGGCACCGACCCCGACACCGCCGACCGGCTCGCGGCCGCCTGCGCCGGGCTGCAGAGCCTGGCGGGCGCGATCGGGCACGAGTTCCCGCACGGCGACGGCTCGATGCGGCTGGTCGTGATCGAGGTGGACGGCGGCTACTTCTACCTGATGGCGGCCGGCGACCGCGCCTACCTGGCGGTGCTCGCCGACGAGGGCGTGGACGCCGGGCTGGTGAGCCACCAGATGCGTGACCTGGTGGCCCGGATCGGCGAGCACCTGTCCACCCCGCCGCGCAATCCCGAGGTGGTCGTGTGACGCGGCCCCCGGCCCCACCTCCGCGCCGAGCGGCGGGACGGGCACATGAACGAGCACAGTGAGGCGGATGCATGACGGCAGACCAGGGCGGCTGGGACGGCCCCGAGCCCGACCGCCTGTACGTGATCACCCGCGGCCGCAGCGGTCCGTCCGGGCCGGGCGTCTTCGACCTGGTCACCCTGATCGTCTCCCGCGCGGAGCCGACGCCCGCCCTGCAGCCCGAGCACGCGGCCATCCTGCGGCTGTGCCGCTCCCCGCTCTCGGTGGCGGAGGTCTCCGCCTACCTGGAGCTGCCCACGAGCGTGGTCACCGTCCTGCTGGCGGACCTGCTCGACGACGAACTGATCGAGGCCCGGGCCGCCGTTCCGGCGGCGGAACTTCCCGACCGGGCCCTCCTGGAGGCGGTGATCCATGGACTACAGCGGCTCTGACACGGTGGTGGGCCCGGCCGGCACGGACCTGCTGCCGGACACCGTCACCACCGCGGTCAAGGTGGTGATCGTGGGCGGCTTCGGCGTCGGCAAGACGACGCTGGTCGGCTCGGTCAGCGAGATCCGCCCGCTGACCACCGAGGAGACCATGACCCAGGCCGGGGTCGGCGTGGACGACCCGACCGGGGTCGAGCAGAAGACCTCCACCACCGTGGCCATGGACTTCGGCCGGATCAGCATCAGCGAGCGGCTCGTGCTGTACGTCTTCGGCACCCCCGGGCAGGAGCGGTTCTGGTTCCTCTGGAACGGCCTGTTCGAGGGCGCCCTGGGCGCGGTGGTCCTGGTGGACACCCGCCGGCTGGAGGTCAGCTTCGAGGTGATCGGGCGGCTGGAGGAACGCGGCGTGCCGTTCGTGGTGGCCGTCAACGGCTTCCCCGAGGCACCGGCCGTCCCGCTCGACGAGCTGCGCGGCGCGCTCGACCTGCCCGACCGGGTGCCGATCGTCGCCTGTGACGCGCGCAGCCGCGAGTCCAGCCGGGACACCCTGATGACGCTGATGCACTACCTGTACGAGCTCGCCGCGCCGCCCGCCCGCTGACGCGCGCCCGGCCCGGGCCACCTGCCCCGGGCCGCCTTCCCCGAGCCACCCCGACGCGGGTCACCCGGCCCGAGTCACCCGACCCGCATCACCCAGACGCGAGCCACCCCGACCGAACGCCTCGACCGACCCCTTCGACCGGAGACCCTGTGAGCACCCCGTTCCCCGAGGACGCCGTCCCCACCCCGCCGCCCGGCTGCCCGGCGCACGCCAACGGCCCCGTCGGCCCGATCGGCCCCGGTGGCCTGCGGCGCCTGTACGGTCCGGAGGCCGAGGCCGACCCGGCGGGCCTCTACGAGAAGCTGCGCGCCGACTACGGCGAGGTGGCCCCGGTGCTGCTGCACGGCGACCACCGGGCCTGGCTGATCCTCGGCCACGGCGCCAACATCACCGCGATGCGCACCCCGACCCTGTTCTCCCGCGACTCGCGGCTGTGGACGGCGTTCCGCACCGGCGAACTCCCGATGGACTCCCCGCTGATGCCGGTGATCGCCTGGCAGCCGATCTGCGTGTTCGCGGACGGCGACGAGCACCGCCGGCTGCGCGGCGCCGTGCTGGACGGCCTGAACCGCTTCGACCGGCGCGGCATCCGCCGCCACGTCCGGCGCTTCACCACCGACCTGGTCCAGGTGGTGGGGCCGACCGGCCGGGCCGAGCTGATCACCCAGTTCGCCGAGCACCTGCCGATGCTGGTGATGACCAAGCTGCTCGGCATGCCCGACGAGTACGGCCCGCAACTGGTGAACGCCGCCCGGGACCTGATGAAGGGCACCGAGACGGCCATCGCCAGCAACGAGTACGTGGTGGCCGGCCTGCGCCGGACCATCGCCATCAAGCGCGACGCGCCCGGCGACGACCTCACCAGCCATCTGCTGGCGCACCCGGCCCGGCTGACCGACGACGAGGTGATGGAGCACCTGCGGGTGGTGCTGCTCGCCGCCAACGAGACCACCGTCAACCTGATCGCCGACTCGCTGAAGATGGTGCTCACCGACCCGCGCTTCCGGGCCCATCTGTCCGGCGGCCAGATGACCCTGGGCGAGGCGCTGGACCAGGTGCTCTGGGACTCCCCGCCGATGTCCCTGGTGGCCGGCCGCTGGGCGACCGCCGACACCGAGCTGGGCGGGCAGCAGATCAAGGCGGGGGACCTGCTGCTGCTCGGGCTCGCGGCCGGGAACGTCGACCCGGTGGTCCGTCCCGACCTGGCCACCCCGCTGTACGGCAACCGCTCCCACCTGTCCTTCGGCGCGGGGCCGCACGAGTGCCCGGGCCAGGACATCGGGCGGCACGTCGCCGAGGCCGGCATCGACATCCTGCTCACCCTGCTGCCGGACGTCCGGCTGGCCGTGCCGGAGGAGGAGCTGAGCTGGAGCTCGGCCTGGATCTCCCGGCACCTGACGGCGCTGCCGGTGGAGTTCACCCCGCGCGACATCGAGCCGGACCCGGAGTCGGTCGCCGAGGCCGAGCGGGCGGCCGCGGTGGCGGCGGAGGCCCAGCGGCGGGCGGACACCGAGCGGGCCGCCCGGATCGAGGCCGCGGCCGCGGGCGCCGGCGGGACGGCCGGGCCCGTCCGCCAGGCCGTCCCGGCGCAGCGGCGCAGCTGGTGGGACGTGCTGACCGGTCTCTTCCGGCGCTGAGCTCGGACGGTCGGGGGCGGACGAGTCAGGAGCCCTACGAGTCAGGCGGCCCGGTGCCGGACTCTCGAGGGCTCCTGGCACCGGCCCGCCCCGGGCTCAGCCGTCGTTACCGTCCCGCCCGCCCCGCCCGTCGGTCCGCCGCCGGTACAGGGTGAAGGTGTCCACCGGGCTGAGTTCGGCGTGCGGCCCGTCGAAGGTGTAGTAGGTGACCTTCATGGTGGTGGTGCCGCCGCGGCGGTCGCCGGGGTCGACCTCGAAGGCCGCGAAGCCGTGGCCGTGTCGCCGGTCCTGGACGGCGGCCCAGGGCGCGTCCTCGGTGAGCCAGACCGACTCCCGATAGGGCATGCCCGGCTTCGGGTCCTGCAGCCCGATGACCACCCGGCCCTGGGGCTGCGGGAAGAGGTCGTCCTGGGTGGTGGCGGCGTTGCCGCCGGCACCGATGATCATGTGGACGGTGCCGCGCCCGGTGTCGATCAGGTCGGTGCGGGTCTCGGTCGGCACCGGGGTGCGGGTGTCGTTGGGCAGGGTGCCGCGGACGGGGTGGGAGCGCTCGTAGTAGTGCTCGTGCCCGCACACCACCAGGTCGACCCCGTAGGCGTCGAACAGCTTGCCCCAGGTCTCGCGGATGCCGAGGTCGCTGCCGGCGCCGTGCATGGAGCTGGAGATCATCGGGTGGTGCATGCACACCACGATCCAGTCGATCGACCGGTTGCTCCGGGCCGTCCGCAACTCGCGTTCCAGCCAGCGCTGTTGGGCGCCGCCGGAGTAGCCGCGCAGGTAGATGTCGCCGGAGTTCTGGATGGCCACGTCGTCGTTGGCGAGGCTGATGAACCGGACCGAGCCGACGGTGAACGCGTACCACATGCCCGCGGTCTCCTCGTCGGCCGAGGCCGCGGAGTCGGGGAGGGAGTAGTAGGCCTGGTAGCCGGACGCGCCGATCGGGCCGTTGCCGCCCTCGTTCTCGTGGTTGCCGACGCAGGGCATCCAGGGACGCAGCCGGGTGGAGCGGCTGTTGCTGATGAACCAGTCGGCCCAGGTCGCGGTGCGGCTCTGGCCGTGCCGGCCGGCGTAGGAGGAGTAGCAGAGGTCGCCGTTGATGAGGTTGAACAGCGGCCCGACGCGTTCCACCGCGGTGACGATGTCGGCGGAGGCGGCGGTGCCGACCTGGCTGCTCATGAACACCGGCCACTTGCCGAGCGGCGAGGGCATGCCGTCGGGGAAGGTGACCAGGCGGCGGAGGTTGGGCGCGGCCTGGTCGCCGAAGCTGGTGAAGGTGAACGGGGCGCGGCCGCGCGGGGCGGTGGTGAAGGTGCCCGTCTCGGGGTTGGCGCCGTCGTGGCCGGCGCTGTAGAGGTAGGTGGTGCCCGGCCGTAACCCGCTGAGCCGGGCGTGGTGGACGTACACCTCCACCTTGTCGAGCGAGTCCCGGTAGGTCCGGGTCTCGGCCTCGACGGCCCGGCCGAGGCCGCCGTCCGTCGAGCCGTAGCGCACCAGCGGGCGGCGGACGGACTGCGGGGTGAGCCAGGAGACGGTCATCTCCGTGCTCGGGTCGGTGCCGAACTGCAGGTGCAGGCCGGCCACGCCGGCGGCTCCGCTGCGGTGCGGGGTGCTCTGCAGGAGTGGGCTGGTGGGGGCGTCGTCGGCCGGTTGGGCGGCCGCGGGTTGCGCGGCCGCCGTCGGGCCTGCCGCCACCAGGGCGGCGCCGGCCGCGGTCGTGCCTTTGAGGATGGACCTGCGTGCGATGGTCATGGGGGACTCCGCTTGCCGAGTGGGGGGTTCGACAAGCAGTCACTTTAATGACACGTACACGTAAAGACGATCGTTTCGACAAAGCTCCGGTTCGACGGCCGTCGAGTTGACGGGATATCAGCGGTCTCGGACGACACTGGCGGTCGCGGACGGCACCGGCGGTCGCGGTCGGTCCGCACACCGCACGGACGGCTAGACCTTGCGCCCCACGCCCCCGTACACCGGGACCAGCTCGTCGGGCAGCCCGGGGGACGGCGCCGCGCCCAGCTCCGGGTGCCAGCGGTTGATCAGGACCACGCCCGGGGCGTCCAGTTCCAGCCCGGCGAAGAAGCGCTCGACGCCCTCGTGGGAGCGCATGTGGACCTCTATCCCGGCTTCCGCGTAGCGGCGGCTGCCGGCCTCGGCCCGGTCGGGCGCGGTGTCGGCGGTGCCGGCGCTCAGCGCGAGGAAACTGCCCACGGGCAGGGCGTCCAGGAGCTTGCGCACGGGCGGGTGCGCGGCCTCGTCGGACAGGAAGTGCACGATGTTGATCAGCGTCAGCGCGACCGGCTCGTTCAGGTCCAGCGTGGCGGCCACCGCCGGGTCGGCGAGGAACAGCTCCGGCTCGCGCAGGTCGCCCTGGACGTAGGCGGTGCGGCCCTCGGGGGTGCTGCTGAGCAGCGCGCGCGAGTGGGCGAGCACGATCGGGTCGTTGTCCACGTAGACCACGCGGCACGCCGGGTCGATCGACTGGACGATCTCGTGCAGGTTGGGCGTGGTGGGGATGCCGGTGCCGACGTCGAGGAACTGGCGGACGCCGTGCACCTCGGCGAGCCGGCGGACCATCCGGTGCATCACCGCGCGTGCGGCGGTGGCCGCCTCACCGGCGCCGGGGAGGTCGGCGAGGACCCGGTCGCCGACCTCGCGGTCGGCCGGGAAGTTCGTCTTGCCGCCCAGCAGGTAGTCGTAGACCCGGGCGGAGTGCGCCCGGTCGGTCCGCAGGTCGACCTGCGGTGGTTCCTCGAAACCGGCCTCGACCAGCCAGCTCTCGGTCGCGCCGATGTCGAACGCGCCGCCCTCCCATGCCCGGTCCGCTGGGCTGTTGCCCGTCGTGTCGGTGTCCACGCTCGCCCTCCCCGTTCGGCGTTTGTCCGGACCACTCAACCACAGCCGATGATCGTTCGTCAGGTGGATCCCGGTGAACGGCCGGTCACGGCACCGGAGTCCCGGATCGCGGCCGTGAACGAGGGCACCTTCGTCGCCGTCAAGAGCGCGAGGGCCGGGCCGGTCGTGCAGACGGTGACGTACCAGGGGATCACCCCGAGCAGGTGCCGGTCGCCCAGCCACTCGGCGAGCAGCGGGAAGGTGCCGCCGAACGCGGCGATGGTGGCCGCGTTGACCACGCCGAGGCCGACCGCCCGCACCTCGGTCGGGAACAGCAGCCCGGTGAAGACGTTGAGCGTGCCGAGCACCGTGGCCACCAGCATGCCCAGCAGCACGGCGGTGACCTGGAACGGCAGCCAGCCCTGGCGTAGTCCGGCGAGCCCCAGCCCGACCAGCGGGATCGGCAGGCCGAACCCGATCCGGGCGACCGGCAGCAGGCCGAAGCGGTCGGCGGCGGCGCCGGTGAGCAGCATGGTGGCCAGCACCACGCCGAGCACCACGGTCATGAACGAGGCCGCCTCCTCCTTGCCGATCACGTGGTAGGCGGCGGCGTACTGCGGCAGGTAGACCAGGGCGAAGTAGTAACCGACCGTCCCGCCCAGGGTGTTGAGGAAGACGGTGAGCGCCGCCCAGCGGTGCTCGCGGAGCGTGCGCAGGAACGGCGGACGGCCGCCCCCGCCCGCGGCGGCCCGGGCCCGGCGGAACTCCGCGCTCTCCGGCGCCCACCGCCGCACCCAGACGGCGGCCAGTCCGAGCAGCGCGGCGACCACGAACCCCCAGCGCCAACCGCCGTTCTCCAGACCGGACTTGCCGATGGTGTGGATCAGAAGCGTGAGCACGCCGAAGGAGAGCAGCGAGCCGAGGATGATCCCGCCGTACGACACCGAGCTGAACGCGAAGCGGTGCCGCGGCGGGGCCGTCTCGGTCACGTACGCGGCCACGCTGGGCGCCTCGCCGCCGAAGGCGAGCCCCTGCACCACCCGGGCGAGCACCGCCAGCACCGCCGCCCAGAACCCGATCGTGCGCTGGCCCGGAATCGCGGCGATGCCCAGGCTCGCCACGGCGATCACGGCCATGCCGAGGCTCAGCGCGAAGCGCCGTCCCCGGGTGTCGCTGAGCCGCCCGATCAGGTAGGAGCCGACCGGCCTGGCCACGAACCCCACCGCGAAGGTCACGTACGCCCCGAGCACCCCGCTGAACCCGTGCTTGCCGTGCCCGAAGAGGTCCGCCGCGAAGTACGGCGCGAGGACGGCGTAGATGTTCCAGTCGAAGGACTCGACCACCGAGCCCACCGTCGCCGCCGCCAATTCCCGCCGTCGGCCGCCGACTTCCGGTTCGTCACGGAGCGGGGCGACCACCTTGCTTTCTGTCATGGCCCCAGCATGGCACCGTTCGGGGGCGGGTGGAATCGGGCATTCACGCGTGCTCACGGATGGTTGCGGGCGGCTGCGAGTGGCCACGAACAAACCGATGTGACTGATGTGACCAGCTGGTGATATTTGTGTGCGGTGCATTCGATGATCACCCGGACCTCACGGCGCGCCCTGCCCGCCGCCGTCGCAGCCCTCGCCACCACCGCCCTGCTGGCCGGCTGCACCAGCGGCAGCGGCGGCAAGGCCGCGCCCACCACCACCGCCGCCACCAGCGCCACGAGCGCCGCCGCGACGAGCGCCACCCCCAGCCCCACGCCGACGGCCAAGCCCACCGGCGCCGCCGACCCGGCACTCAAGACCTTCTACGGCCAGCAACTCGCCTGGGCGCCCTGCCCGAAGGACCCGCAGAACGAGGCGGACACCTCGGCCCTGCAGTGCGCCTCCCTCAAGGTCCCGCTCGACTACACCGCCCCGGCCACCGGCACCCTGGACGTCGCCGTGGTGCGCAACCCCGCCACCAAGGCCGACCAGCGGATAGGCTCCCTGCTGCTCAACCCGGGCGGCCCGGGCGGCTCCGGCGTCCAGATGGTCACCTACAGCCCGAAGGACTTCGACGGCCCGGTGCACGACCGGTACGACATCGTCGGCTTCGACCCGCGCGGCGTGGCCGGCACCAGCCCGCTCAAGTGCCTCGACGACCAGGCCCGGGACGGCTGGCTCAACACCGACGCGCCCGGCGACGACCACGGCAAGCAGCTGGCCGACGCCTGCCAGGCCAAGTACGCCCAGGTCCTCCCCTTCGTCGGCACCCGCAACACCGCCCGGGACATGGACGTGCTGCGCGCCGCCCTCGGCGACCAGAAGCTCAGCTACCTCGGGATGTCCTACGGCACCTACCTCGGCTCGCTCTACGCCGAGGAGTTCCCGGACCGGGTCGGCCGGCTCGTCCTGGACGGCGCCACCTCGCCGTCCTTCTCCCTGGTCCAGCACAACATCGAGCAGTCGGCCGGTTTCGAACGCGCCCTGAAGGCCTTCGCCGCCGACTGCGTCACCAAGAACCCGTGCCCGCTCGGCACCGACGCCGCCCGGGCCCCGCAGAAGCTCGCCGACTTCCTCGACGGGCTCAAGGACAAGCCGCTGAAGACCTCCAAGGGCCGCACCCTCACCTCCAGCGCGGCCTGGACCGGCGTCCTCAGCCGGCTCTACGGCGGCGAGAAGGCCTGGAGCGGACTGCGCAACGCCATCGGCTGGGCCATGGTCCGCGACAAGGGCGACGACCTGCTCACCCTGGCCGACGGCTACAACGGCCGTGACAAGGACGGCCGCTACTCGGCGTCCGCGGACGCCTACACCGCCATCCACTGCGCCGACGGCGCCACCGACGCGCCGGTCGGCGAACAGCTGCAGGCCGCGCTCACCGACCTCGCCGCCAAGGCCCCGCTGGTCAGCAAGCACGACCCGCTCTCGTCGCTCTTCGACCCGGACTGCCGGATCTGGCCGTTCCGCGCCACCGAGAAGCCGCACACCATCAAGTCCGCCGCCGCCGCGCCGATCGTGGTGGTCGGCACCACCGGCGACCCGGCCACCCCGTACGCGTGGGCCGAGAAGCTCGCCGCCGAGCTCGGCAACGCCGTCCTGCTCACCCGCGACGGCGAGGGCCACACCGCGTACGGCGCGAGCAAGTGCATCCGCGCCTCGGTCGACGCCTTCCTGCTGGACGGCACCGTGCCGACGGCGGGCACCCACTGCCCGACGGACTGATCCCCGGTCCAGGACAGCGGTCCCGTGCGCCCGGCCTCTCCGGCCGGCTCGCACGGGACCGTTTCCGTCTCCGGCCGCCGGTCAGTGGCCGGGGTGGTGGACGAAACGGTAGGTGTCGCGGTCGAGTTCGGTGACCTGCACACCGATGGCGGCGGGCACGCCGATCCGCGAGCGCAGGACGGCGAGGACCCGGTCGGTCAGTGCGGCACGCTGCTCCGCGCTACGGCCGGCCAGGATCTTGACCTCGGCCAGGACGACGGCCTCGCCGGTCGTGCCGTCGCCGACCCGGTGGTGGGCGACGGTGCGGAAGACGGTCTTGCACTCGGCCACGGTGGTGTCGATGACGCCGGCGATGGCCTGGTGGACCTCGTCGGCGAGGGCCGCCCGGTCGATGTCGAGTTCGGCCGAGTGGTCGACCAGGATCTGTGGCACGGGAACCTCCCAGGGAGTCGGACGCTGCGGGCGCCGACGCTATCGCGGCCGGGGAGCGTCCTGGGGCGCGGGCCCGCCGCCACCGGGCGTCAGCCGCGCGGCAGCACCAGGGACTGCACCGTCGGCAGCTTCCGCCAGTCGCTCGACACGATGCTCGCGTGCGCCTTCGCCAACTGCTCGGCGCGGGCCCGGGCCTGGTCCGCCGTCGGGTCGGTGCCGCTGATCTCCGGCGCGACCTTGTGGGAGTCCGTCATCACCAGCAGGTAGTGCGCGGCGTCGTACCACGCGGTGTCGATGCCGTTGACGTACGTCGAGGCGTCACCGTCGAAGACCACGAACCACGGCCGGATCGAGGCGTCCGCGCCGGTGTACCGGCCGCGCGGGTCACCGGCCGCGGCGCCCAGCACGGACGGGAACACCTGGGCCTGGCCGATCCGGCCCGCCGCCGCCAGGTCGCGCAGGTGCCGCCCGTACTCGACGTCGGTGTGCAGGGTGTCGAAGGGGTTGTCCAGCTCGACCGTGCCCGGGATCGCGTACAGCAGCACCTTGCCGGCCAGCGCCGAACGGCTCGGCCAGTTGCCCGCCCGCACCGCCGCGTCGAGGCTCGCGTACGAGCCGCCGCCCGGCTTGGCCAGCAGGTCGGCGGGGCGCAGCACGGCGGAGCCGAGGTGCTGGGCGATCAGCGTGTCCAGCTGGTCGGGGCCCATCCCGAGGTTGGCGGAGAAGCCCGGCTTGAGCTCCAGCTTGATGACCAGCGGCCCGGCCGCCGGGTGCGCGGCGAGCCAGACCCGGACGTCGTCCAGGCAGTTCTCCAGATTCTTGTTGGTGCCGCCGCTGTAGAGCTGGGCGGGGGTGGTCGCGGCGGTGCAGTTGTTGCCGTTGCCGAGCGGGTTGGAGTGGCTGACCTTCCACTCCTTGGTCACGATGTTCGGCCAGAGGTCGAGCTCGATCATGCCGGTGCCGGTGTCCAGGCCCTGGGCGAGGAACGGGAACGCGGCCGGGTCGTAGGTGTTGTGCAGGCCGACGGTGGTCGCCGAGCCGAACGGCAGGTCGCCCGTCCCGGTCGGGGCGGCGTCCGCCGGGGCGGTGGACATCAGGGCGGCCGCACCGGCGAGCAGGCCGGCCGCGAGGAATCCGGACAGAGTACGGCGCATGGTCATGGGAACCCCCCGAGGTTCGGAACGTGCCGGCTGCCCTCCTCCGGGCAGCCTGACGGAGCATCGCCCACCAGGACGTGCTCCGCGTGAAGAAGGCACGACAATAGCGTGACGGCTGCACTGCTTCTCCCCCGGCCCCTTCCCCTTCGTCCACATCCACCCCACCGGCCCCACCCCTCCCGACCTGGCACTCCGCACCGGGCCGCGCCGACGGCGACCGCGCCTGGTGTCGCAGCGTCAGCCTGTCGGAGCCGCGGGTTAGCGTGGGCCCGCGAACAGGGTGCGGCGGCCCGCCCGCACCGAGGCGCCGAACGGCGGAGGAAGCCGATGTCCCTGGTCCGGGTCCACAACTTCTCGATCTCCCTCGACGGCTACGGCACCGGCGAGGGCCAGAGCCTCGACGCACCGTTCGGCCACGCCACCGACCGCCTGCACAGCTGGTTCTTCCGCACCCGGACGTTCCGGCGGATGCACGGCGACGAGAGCGGCGAGACCGGCGTGGACGACGCGATGGCCCGCGCCTGGGGCGACGACATCGGGGCGGAGATCATGGGCCGCAACAAGTTCGGCCCGCAGCGAGGCCCCTGGCAGGACGAGGAGTGGAAGGGCTGGTGGGGGCCGAACCCGCCGTTCCACACCCCGGTCTTCGTGCTCACCCACCACCCGCGCCCGGTGCTGGAGATGGCCGGCGGCACGACCTTCCACTTCATCGACGCGACGCCCGAGGAGGCGCTGCGGCAGGCCCGGGACGCGGCCGGGGGCAAGGACGTGCGGATCGGCGGCGGCCCGAGCACCGTCCGCGCCTTCCTGGAGGCCGATCTGATCGACCACCTGCACGTGGTCGTGGTGCCGATCGTCCTCGGCCGGGGCGAGCCGCTCTGGGCCGGGCTCGAAGGGCTGGAGCAGCGCTTCCGCACCGAGGCGGTCACCACCCCGAGCGGGGTCACCCATCTCACCTTCACCCGGCCGTAGCGGCCCCCGGACGCACGACGGCGGCCTCCCCCACGTCCGCGGGGAGGCCGCCGTCAGCCGTTCGGGCCGGCTGCGCTCGCGCCAGTCGCGCTCGCGTCGGACCCGGCCGGATCAGACCCGGTCGGCCGCAATCAGCACGTACTGGAAGGAACCGTCCTTGTAGGACTCGATGAACGCCTCCTCGATGCCGGTCACCAGCGAGGTGGTGTTCCGCAGCTCCCAGTAGGGCAGGGTGTCCGGGGTGAGGTCGATGACGGCCTGGGGCACCAGGCGGTTGTCGGCCATCGCCCGCAGGTACTCGCGGCGGGAGTGGATGTTGCACTCGAAGTGGGCGTTGATCTGCGAGACCCACTTCGACGGCTGCCCGTACCGCGGGTTCCAGCAGCCGGTGATGGTCACGTACCGGCCGCCCACGCTCAGCACCCGGGAGTGCTCGGCGAACAGGTCGTGCAGGTCGACGTACATGCTGGACTCGTTGTTCCAGGAACCCGCGACGGAGCCGGTGTCGACGGGCATGTTCAGCATGTTGGCGACCCGGGACCGTACGAAGTCGCCGATGCCGAGCTCGGCGGCGCGCTTGTTGCCGAAGTCCGCCTGCTGGGTGGAGAGGGTCATGCCCTCGACCCGGCAGCCGAAGCGCTGGTGGGCCATCACCATCGAGCCGCCGCGGCCGCAGCCCGCGTCGACCAGGGTGCCGTCGGCCGGGATGTCGCCGAGGTGGTCGAGCAGCACGTCGGCCTGGGCGGACTCCAGGCGGTGCAGCTCGGCGATCACCTTCTTCTCCCGCTCGCTGTCGGCCGGGTCGCCGATCGCGGCCTGGTCGATCGCGCCGATGCCGTAGTGGTGGTGGTAGAGGCCGTCGACGTCGCCCAGCCGAAGGTTGACCGGGCGTGCCTCGTGGTCCCAGTAGCGTGCGATGTCGCCCTGGTACGGAGTCGCCGGGCCCGGGATGGCGTTACCGGTCGTGGTGAGGTCGTCGGTCAGGGACATGGGTCAACTCCAAATTTTCTACGAGTGGTTACCGAGTACGGGTGTCGCGCGGGGCGGTCACCAGAAGTCGGGCAGGGTGTAGCGGTGGGTGTTGGTCTGGTGCCAGTAGTGGTTGCCGTCGAGCCACGCGGCCACGCCGCGCAGGAACCGTAGGAGGGTCGGCACCGGGCAGGCCGCGGCCAGCGCCGCCGACTCGGCCTCGAAGGCGAGCATCAGCTCGTTGTGGACCTCGACGGCCTTCAGGTAGCCCTCCTTGCGCGAGACGCCCTCGCGCTCGGAGATCACCGTCGGCAGGTTCAGGTGCAGTCCGGGGCTGGACAGCTCCTTGGTGTACGAGTACAGGTCGTTGACGATCGTGGTGGCGTTGCCGGCGAGGGCGATCACCCGCTGCATCGCGGGCAGCGCGTGCAGCTCGACCGGCAGCTCGTACCCGCCGACGGTGTCGGTGATCGTCGGGCAGGGGCGGAAGTTGTTGAACTGGCGCATGGCCAGGTACTCCCACACCTCCGGGACGTGGTCGGTCTCCGCCCAGGCCGCCTCGGCCAGGTACCCCAGGTGCAGCCGCGCCATGTCGTGCCGGAACCGGTCCGCCTGGGACGGTGTGGAGGCACGGACGAAGTACTCCATCGCCGAGTGGTACGAGCGCCGGGGGGCGTCCTCGGACAGCGAGGCCTCCCAGGCCGGCTGGTACTCCGGCGTGGTGTGCAGCGGGTCGAGCGCGGTGTGCGCGAGCAGCAGGCGGCTGCCCAGGCCGACCGGCGACCCGCCGAGGTCCTCGCAGTAGCAGTCGTCCACCGCGTTCTCGGCCACCATCAGCCGGGCCGCGAGCATCAGGTGGTCGATGCTCGGCGCGTCGGGGTGGCAGGCCACCATGTAGCGCCCGGTGGAGAACCCGTCGAAGTCCTTCTCCCACTCCGGCGGGTAGAGCTCGATCTCGTCGATCGCCCAGGCCTTGATCTTCAGGCTGAGCGCCTCCACCCGGGCCGGGTCGGGCTCGGCGATCGGGTGGTGGTACAGGCCGGGGATGGGGTCGCCGAGCCCGGGCTTGCCGCCGCTCGGCGCCGCGGCGGCCGGAGCGGCCCCGAGCAGGGCCGCACCGAGCGAGGCCGCGCCGACCGGTGCCAGGCCGGGCAGGGGCAGGGCGGGTAGGTCCAGGGCGGGTAGGTCCAGGGCCGGTAGGGACGGCTCGGCCAGGGAGGGCGCCTGGACGTCCGGCACCACGGCCTCCGACACCGCCGGGGCCCCCACAGCCGGGGCCTCGAACGCCGGAGAACCGGGCGCGACGAACTCCGGCACCGGGTTCTCGGCCACCGCGCCCTCGGGCACGACGACGTCGGGGGCGGCCACTTCGACGTCCGGCGCCTCGACAGCCGGCGCCTGGACACTCGGGGCCTCGACAGCCGGGGCCGACGGCGTCAGCCGCAGGCCGGCGGTGCCCAGTCCGCTGGGCCCGCGCAGGATCCGCTCGATCGCCGGGGTGCTCATGGACCCACCGCCGGGGCGGCGAGCCCGGGTGGTGAGCCCGGTTTGACACGCAGGGGCATGGAGCCTCCTCTGGAAAGGTCGCACGATGAGACGGGCCGTCAGCTCGCCCGCAGCGAGGGGAACTCCACGCGGCGGGCCCCGTGTCGCTCGGGTCCCAACCGTAGGTGGGTGGGCCCGTTCCGGAACGCAACGGACGATCTTCTACACCCGATAGAGTGAACGTTCGGGCTGACGGCGTTTGAATGAGCCCCTGTCATGCATCGGCCCGCCCCACGCCGTGGCGCCCCGCCCGCACCACCCCGCGTCAACCCGGTGACTCCCACCCGTGTCCAGCCCCCACCGCCCGCGTAGCGCCGCTCGCGGCAGGGCTGTTCGAACACCAACGACCGACCGGCGGCAGCCCGCCGCGCCTCGGCACCGATCGACCGCACTCACGATGCGGCGCGAGACCGCCGCGTCGGGGGACCGCGTGGGACCGCGTGGGAAGTCGGCCCGGCCGACTTCCCACTCCGGCGGTCCCGGCGGTCCGTCGGCCTAGGGCGTGTCTGACAATTCGCGTCGGATCAGCGCGCGGCGTTGGGGTGCGTGCATCGCAAGGCGGAGGAGGGAGTCCATGCGGAGCATCGGCGACCGACGACAACGCGGCGAGGTGCGTGCCCCGGCGTCGCGCGCCCGGCGGGAATTGTCAGACACGCCCTAAGGCGTGTCTGACAAATGATCATCTGGCCGGTTCGCGGAGCCAGAGGATCAGGGAGGCCAGGACGACTCCAGCGCGGTAGCGGTCGGCGAGCTTGTCGAACCTGGTGGCGATCGCGCGGAACTGCTTGAGGCGGGCGAAGCATCGTTCGACCACGTTCCGATCGCGGTAGATCTCCTTGTCGAAGGCGGGCGGCCGACCGCCGAGGCGCCCGCGGCGTCGGCGATTGGCCACCTGGTCGCGGCGTTCGGGGATCGTGGCAGCGATGCCCCGACGCCGCAGCAGATGCCGGATCGCCCTGCTGGAATAGGCCTTGTCGCCCAGCACCCGCAACGGTGTCGTGCGCGGGCGGCCTGTTGCGGCTCGCGG
Source organism: Kitasatospora sp. Ki12 (assembly GCF_054601375.1). NCBI lineage: Bacteria > Bacillati > Actinomycetota > Actinomycetes > Kitasatosporales > Streptomycetaceae > Kitasatospora > Kitasatospora sp. Ki12. Next base: position 204,345 of record NZ_BAAIHT010000002.1, read on the forward strand.
GACGTGGATCCCGTCCAGGACCTCGGCGAACGTGGTGGCGTCGTTGACGTTGCCCGGGGTGAGCACGATCGACAGCGGCAGGCCGCGGCCGTCGACGGCGAGGTGGACCTTCGTGGTCAGCCCGCCTCGGGACCGGCCGAGGGCCTGGCGCGTCTGTGAGCGGCCCGGATCTTCCAGTTCGTCCCCGTCCGCGTCCCCTTTTTGCGGGCGCCGGCGGCGTGCTGGTGGGCCCGGTTGACCGTGGAGTCGACGGCGACGGTCCACTCCACCCGGCCCACGGCGTCGTCGCGGACCTGGACGTGCTCCAGCAGCCTCGCCCAGGTGCCGTCCGCTTCCCAGCGGGCGAACCGCTCGTAGACGGTCTGCCACGGTCCGTACCGCTCGGGCAGGTCGCGCCACGGGGCCCCGGTCCGAAGCCGCCACAGCACACCGTTGACCACCTGCCGGTGATCACGCCACGGGCGGCCACGCCCATCCACCTGCGGCAACAGGGGCTCTATCCGCTCCCACGCCGCGTCCGTCAACTCACCTCGACCTGCCACGAGATCAATTATCAGACAGGCCTTAGGACTCGAGTCCCGTCGGCCGTGGGTCCGCGGGCCGAGGCGGCGCGCCGTCCCCGCCCCCACCATGGACGAGTTGATCTTCCCGGGCGCGGCCGCTCACGGCCGTGCCCGTAAGGAGGACGAGAATGGGCACGGCGCCGTGGAGGATCGGGGCCAGGAAGGAAGACCACGCGCATGGAGAGCCAGGCCCGTAGCCGCACCGCACTCGTCGAGGGGCTCATGGAGCGCTATCCGGACGTGCCCCGGGAGGCGGTGATCAAGGAGGACCTGCTGCGCGGCGGCATGGCCTTCGACGAGTCCGCGCTCAGTGGCAGCACCGGCGCCGACGGGGGCGGCGAGGTCAAGCCGAAGTCCTACTTCATCTTCTCCTTCGACCACCGCACCCTGCCCGAGCTGGGCGCCGCCGCGCTCAACCGGCCGCCGGAGGAGGTCGTGCTGACCGGCGGACCGTACGGGCTGCGCCGCACGGTGGTGTCGGTGCGGGTCAACCCGGACTCGCCGTACCGGGTCGGCGCCGGGGAGGACGGCACGCTCGGCCTCTACCTGGACGGCGCGCGGATCGCCGACGTCGGCCTGCCGCCGATGCCCGACTACTACCGGCACACCCTCGCCAACGGGAAGTCGGTGATGGAGGTCGCCCCGACCATCCAGTGGGGTTACCTGATCTACCTCACGGTGTTCCGGGTCTGCCAGTACTTCGGCGCCAAGGAGGAGTGCCAGTACTGCGACATCAACCACAACTGGCGCCAGCACAAGGCCGCCGGCCGCCCGTACACCGGGGTCAAGCCGGTCGAGGAGGTGCTGGAGGCGCTGGCGCTGATCGACGAGCACGACACCGCCCGGGCCTCCCAGGCGTACACCCTGACCGGCGGCGCCATCACCTCGCAGGTCGGCGGCCGGGACGAGGCCGACTTCTACGGGCAGTACGCCAAGGCCATCGAGGAGCGCTTCCCCGGGCGCTGGATCGGCAAGGTGGTGGCGCAGGCGCTGCCGCGCGAGGACGTCCAGCGCTTCCACGACTACGGCGTGCGGATCTACCACCCCAACTTCGAGGTGTGGGACAAGCGGCTCTTCGAGCTCTACTGCCCGGGCAAGGAGCGCTACGTCGGCCGCGACGAGTGGCACCGCCGGATCCTCGACTCCACTGAGGTGTTCGGCCCGGAGAACGTGATCCCCAACTTCGTCGCGGGCGTGGAGATGGCGGAGCCCTTCGGCTTCACCACGGTGGACGAGGCGATCGCCTCCACCGAGGAGGGCCTGCGCTTCTTCATGTCGCACGGCGTGGTCCCGCGCTTCACCACCTGGTGCCCCGAGCCCACCACCCCGCTGGGCAAGGCCAACCCGCAGGGCGCGCCGCTGGAGTACCACATCCGGCTGCTGCGGACCTACCGCGCGACCCTGGAGGAGTTCGGCCTCTCCTCCCCGCCCGGCTACGGCCCGGCCGGGCCGGGGAACGCGGTGTTCTCGGTCAGCTCCTTCATGGACTCGCTGTCCGGCTGAGCACGGGTGTCGTCGGCGCCGCCACCGAGAACGGTGGCGGCGCCGACGTGGTGACCGGGCCCGTCAACTCACCGGCTGCGGGCGGACGGTGAGGATCTGCTCGGCCCGTCCCACCGGTCCCCGCTCGTCGTGCAGGACGGTGCTGGTGACGCCGTGACCGGCCGGGCCGAAGCTGACGCCGGTGTCCAGGCCGGTCCAGCGGCCCTCGGGGCAGCGGTGGAAGTGGATGGTCAGATCGGTGTTGGGGAACATCCACTCCGTGGGGTCCTGGCGGGCGGCGATGCCGTTGGCGGTGTCCACCAGGGCGACGAAGGAGGCGTGCGGGCTGCAGGGCTCCCCGGCGACCAGCTGGGCCCGGCTCGCGATCCAGGCGGCGGCCCGGCCCGGGGCGGTCGCCCGGTGGCGGACGTCGATCGAGGAGATGTAGCCGCCGCCCCAGAGCCCGCTCATCTCCCAGGGCTCGAACTCCTCGGGCGCGGGCAGCCGCGGGTCGTGGGTGCCCGCGACGGCGGTGGTGTCGAGCTCGGCGAGGAACCAGGCCCGGGCCCGGACCACGGCGCGCTCCCCGATCACCACGGTGGCCTCGATCAGCTCGATGGTGCGCCCGGGCCGGACGGTCTCCACCGTGACCTCGAACTCCTCCAGGGCGATCAGGCCGAGTATGTCGAAGCTGATCCGGGCCAGCGCCAGTCCGTCGCCGGAGCCGCCGGCGTGACCGCGGTCGGCGCGGTACTGGTCGATGGCGTGGACGATCAGGCCGCCGAGCGGGCTGAAGTGCTGCTCGTCGGGGTGCCAGGCGCCCTGGGCCTGGGCGGTGGGCTTGTAGCGGTTCTCGCCGGTGCGCTGGTAGTAGCTCTGGTCGTAGCTGTCGGGCGCGGCGGTGGGGGTGGTCACGTGCGCTTCTCCTCGGGCGGATCACTGGGCGCCGGGCGGGCGCCGCCGGGGTACGACGGCGCCCGACCTCGGCGTTCAGGATCGTAAGGGGCCGAACCGCTTGCCGGGCGTGACGGTGACGCATCCCACAGGGCGTCCCGCACCCCGTGCCGCACACGGCGGCCGGCCCCCGCTCCGGCGGAGCGTCAGTGCGCGGCGAGCGGGTAGTGGTCGGAGAGGTCGGTGTAGGTGTAGCTCTTGCCCCAACTGCTCACCGTCCAGGGCGCGCTGTGCACCCGGACCACCTGGTTGGTGTACTGCTGCGGGCGGGCGTGGTCGGCGCGGTAGAGGACGTAGTCGAGGTCCTCCTTGGGCTCGCCCGGGTACCGGTAGGCGGCGACGGAGTTGTCGACGGTGTCGAAGGAGTACGGCCAGCCGGTGCGGGCGGAGGCCGGGGCGAGGTTGCCGTTGGTCAGCAGCGCCTGGTACTCGGACCCGTGCGAGTCGATGTTGAGGTCGCCCGCGAGGACGATCGGCTCGTCGGCCGGGATCCGCTTGGCGTCCAGGAAGGCGCGCATCGCGGTGAGCTGCTTGGCCCGGATGCCGGCGGCCTGGCCGCTGGAGCAGCCCGAGTCGGTGGACTGCAGGTGGGTGCCGACCACGTGGGTGCGGCGGCCGTCGACGTCCAGCACGGCGTAGACGAAGCCCTTGTTCGACCAGTAGTCGGAGCCGCAGGCGTCCTTGTAGACGTACTGCTCCTTGTGCAGGATCGGCCACTTGCTGAGCAGGGTGACCCCGCCGTCCTCAGGGGTGGTGGAGCTGTAGCTGCCGGAGGTGGCGTCCCAGCCGGCGGTCGAGCGGCCGACCACCGGGGTGTGGTACGGGTACGCGGCCGAGGCCTTGGCGGTCAGCGCGTCGGAGGCCGCGTTGTCGAAGGCCTCCTCCAGGACGACCACGTCGTGGCCCTGGAAGAAGTCCGCCGAGGCGATCGCCTGCGCCCGGTACTGCTGGCCCCAGTTGGGGTAGAGCGAGGTGCTCATCAGGAACACGTTGTAGGTGAGCACGTCGAGCGGGGGCGCACTCTCTGTCGAGGAGGGGGCCGGCGCGGTCTCGGCCGAGGCGGGGGCCGTGCCGAGGGTGGCGATCACGGTGGCGGCGGCGCCGGCGGCGAGGGCACGGCGGACGGACGACAGCGGCATCTGGGCTCCGTGGAAGGTGTCGTGGAAGGTGTCGTGGACCCGTCGGGTCGAGGGATGTTGTGTATCCAACTTGCCCGTCGGCACGACCCGCAAGACTTCCGGCGAGCATTCGGTGAACTCGTCGGTAACTCCGGACCGGCCGGAGACCGGCACCCGCCCTTCCGGACGTCAGGACCTGCGGTCACACTGTCGCAGGCACGGAAGACACCGAACGGGGGCCCCATGGCAGGCAGGAAGAAGCGGAAGCGGCCACTCGCCGAAGGGGTGGCCAAGCCCCCGAAGCGGGTGCGCAGACGACCCGCGCCACCGCCGTCACCCCGGACGGTCCGCCGCGCGGCGTGGCTGGTCGGGTCCGTCCCGGTGCTGATGGTCGGCCTGCTGGCGGTCGCCACCAACCCGGACTACCAGGTCCTCTGCATGATCCCCGCCTTCCTGGCGCTCTCGGCCGGGATCATCGGCATGGGGCTCATCCGGCCCAAGGGCTGGGTGATCCTGCTCGCCGTGCTGTTCGGGGTACTGCTCATGGTCCTTCCGACGACGAGCATCCGCGCGCAGCTCATGGCCCACCGCGCGGTGGAGACCGAGGTGGTGATCACCGACGCCCACAAGGCCAAGGACAGGAGCGGCCGGGTCAGTTGGACCTGCGACATCCGCCGCACCGACGGGCAGCCGCTGCCGCACGGCCAGGTCGGCGGCTTCGGCTGCTCGGGCCGGTCCGACATCGGCGACACCATGAACGTGCTGGTCGACCCGGCGGGTTGGGCCCCGCCCGTCTCGACGGAGGAGGACCTCGACTTCCTCGGCACCGGCGTGTACGTCACCGCCGTGCTCGCCGCCCTGTGGGGCCTGCTCACGCTGGCCGCCACGCGCCGCACCCTGCGGGAGACCGCCGCGGCCGGGGGTGCGCGGGGCCGCAAGGCGTGAGCCGTACCCCCCTCGCCCGCCCCCGGGGGCGCAGGCGTAATGTGCGCCGTGTGAACGAACTGATCTTCCGGGGGAAAGACCTGTTCCGGCCCTCGTGGTCGAATCTCGGGCCGCTGGTCATCGTGCTGGTGCTCCAGCTGGCCATCGGCAGCACGCATCTCGGTGCCATGGGCACCTTCTGGCTGGTCCTCGGGACCCTGGTGCTGGCAGGCGGGTCCTTCGCGCTCAGCTGGCGCTGCTGGAGCCGCGTCGACGCCCAGGGCGTCACCATCTGCTGGGGCCTCGGGCGCGGCCGGACCTACCCGTGGCCGGAGATCCGGTGGGTCGACGTCCGGGAGACCAAGGGCAACGGCACGGCCTCGTCCTCCGCGCGGATCTTCCTCGCCGGCGGGCGGCGCCGTTCGCTGCCGGGCCTGCAGACCAGCTCGATCTACCCGGCCGCCGAGTTCGACGTCAACTTCCAGCGGCTGGTGAACTGGTGGGAGTACAGCACGCACCCGACCTGGCGGATCCGGCCGGCCAAGCAGTTCCGGGACCGGCTGACGCCCACCGTGGTGGGCCTGCTCCTCGCATTCGTCATCGTCACGGCGGTGGTCCTCGTGGTGGGCCTGCAGTCGTCGTAAGTCGCGGCAACGGAACGGCCCCGGCTCCCTCGTGGGAGCCGGGGCCGACGTCCGTTCAGCCTCCCGCGGGCCGGGTCACCGCTGCGACGGGTAGCCCGGCTGCCCGCCGTAGGGCGCCTGCGGTGCCGCCGGGTAGGGCTGCTGCGGCGGGTACGGCTGGCCCTGCGGCGCCGGGTAGGCCTGCTGGGACGGGTACGGCTGCGGCGGGTAGGGCTGCGCCTGCGGTGCCGCCGGGTACGGCTGCTGGGGCGGGTACGGCTGGCCCTGCGGTGCCGCCGGGTAGGCCTGCTGCGGCGGGTAGGGCTGGGCCGGCGGCGCGGGGTAGGCCTGCTGCTGCGGGAACGGCTGGCCCTGCGGCCCCGGGTAGCCCGTGTCCTTCGGCGCGAGCTCGAAGGACTGCGAGCCCGGGTCGATCGAGCCGGGCGGGAAGACCGTGCTCAACTGGTCCAGCTCGGCCCGCCAGTAGCGGTGGACGTTCAGCCGGGTCGGCTTGGCGCCGTCGGGCAGCTGCAGGTACATCGAGCTCCAGATCGAGGCCCGCTTGACCCGGCTGACCGGGAAGGCGTGCCGCGGGAAGACCGCGACGACCTCGCCGGGGCGGTTGGTCCAACGGCTGGCCGTGTTGACCACGACGGAGCTGTTGGTGAGCGTCAGGAAGTAGAACCGACGGGTCAGTGCGACGATCAGGCCGAGCAGCGGGATCTCGTCGAAGACCGCGTTGAGCCACGGGCTGGGTCCGGTCTCCACGTGCACGCACGCGATGAACGCGTCCCCCGGCGGTGCCACCTGGGAGAGCTTCTCGATGACCTGGGCCTTCTGCTTCGCCCGGCGTATTGCCATGCTTCCGGTACCTCTTACCCGTCATGTCCGCCGACCTTGCCCGGCGGGAAATCGGCTGAGGCTAGCAGCCGGTGGTGAGGGTCTGAACACCCCTTCTTGGCAAAGGTTCCGCCATGCTTCGCCATGGCTCGCCGTCGTGCGGGACGGGTCCGCCGGACGGTATGCGGAGGCCGTCGGACGGATCCGGCCATTGCGGACGATTCCAGCCACATCGCTTAAAGCCTGCCCCAAATAATGGTGCGACGCCTTGCTGATAATGTGATCACATGTGTATGCACTGTGGCGCTTGAGGCCACAGGGGAGAGAAAGGCCCGGTCGACCGATCGGGCCCAGTCACACAGGAGTTGCACCATCAACACCGCCATCCGCAAGGCCGCTCGCGGTGCGATGCCCGTCGCCGTCACCGCATCCGTCCTCGCCACCGCTCTCGCCGCCTGCGGCACCGTCGAGCAGCTCAACGCCGCCCAGAAGGTGTCCAAGGCCTTCGGCAAGGTCGGTGACGGCAAGTCGGCCGGCTTCAAGCTCTCCATCGACGCCACCCCCGAGCAGATCGTCGCCTTCGCCAAGGCCACCGGGGAGAAGGGCGCCGACGACGGGCTGGACGAGAAGAGCGCCAAGGCGATGTCCGGGCTCTCGCTCGCCGTCGCCGTCTCCGCGGACAAGCCGCTCAAGGAGATCGAGGCCTTCAAGAACGCCAAGGGCTCGACCGCGAACAACGACCTGACGCTCGACAAGTCGGTGCGCGTCTCCTACGTGGTCGCCGACCGCAACGGCACCCCGCTGCTGGAGTACCGCCAGGTCGACGCCAAGGGCTACCTGCACGTCGACGCCAAGGGCGTCGTCAAGCTGACCGGCGAGGACCCGTCCGAGGTGGACGCCGTCAGCAAGGACCTGCCGCCGGACATGGCCGCGGTCAAGGACGTGCTGGCCGGCAAGTGGGTCGAGCTCGACCTCCAGGCGCTCGCCGACGAGGCGAAGAAGAACGACGGCAAGAAGGCCCGCCCGAGCGCCGCGCCCACCGCCGACCCGGAGGCCGCCAAGCAGCTCCTCAACTCGCTCAAGGACGTGCTCGGCCGCACCGTCACGTACGAGGACAAGGGCAAGAAGGACGGCACCGAGCACATCTGGATGAGCGCCCCGGCCCGCCAGCTGGTGGACGAGCTGTTCAAGGCCGTCAAGCCGGTCGCGGACAAGTTCCCGCAGCAGTTCAAGAAGTTCCCGAGCAAGGCCCCGAGCGACGTGCCGGACCGCAAGGTCGGCGTGGACCTCTACCTGAAGGACGGCGCCTTCTCCTCGGCCACCTTCGACTTCGCCCAGCTCGCGGACAAGATCGAGCCCGGCGTCAACTTCCCGGTGAAGCTGGCCTTCGACAAGTCGGCCCCGAACGTCCAGGCCCCGGCCGACGCGACCAAGCTGACCTCCGAGGACCTGATGAAGGCGGTGCTCGGCTTCGCCGCCGGTCCGGGTGCCGGTGCCGGCAGCCACCTCATCCCCGGGACCGCGGGCGGTCCGGCCACCACCGCCGCGCCGCTGACCGCCGCGCAGCTCAAGGAGCTCGCCGCGCTCGGCGTCCCGGAGACCCAGGCCCGCTCGTTCAACTCCCTCGGCATGACCTTCGAGGACATCAAGGAGATCGCGCAGGAGGGCTGATCCCTCCCCCGATCCCCTGTTCAGCCACGACCGGCCGACCGCACCCGCGGTCGGCCGGTCGCGTTTCCGGCGCCTTCCCCAGGCTTGGGCCGGTCAGGCACGGACCCGTCAGGCGTGGGCGGCGGCGCACTCCGGGTGGCCCCAGCTGCCGCCGACCTTGGTGATCTTGTCGCCCTTGGCGTACGCGCGGCTGCACGGGCAGGTGCCCGGGAAGCGGGCGGCCAGCGTCCGGGAAGTGCCCGAGGAGCTGCGCTTGGCGGCGGTCCCACCGGAGCCGCCGGTGGCGCCGGCGCCGCCCGTACGGGCCCCGGCCCGGCTGGTGCGTGCCTTCGGGGCGGCGGCCGGGTCGGGCACCGGCAGGTCGGCGTCGGTGCCGGAGGCGTCCCGCTGGGTGCGGGCGGCGTCGCTGGCGGCCTTGTCGGCGATGGCGTTCAGCGGGTCGCCGTCCACCTGGTGGGCCGGCACGTAGACGAAGGTGACGTCCCGGCCCTCCAGCAGTGCGTCGATCGCCTGGATCAGCTCCTGGTTGGCGACCGGCTTCCCGGCCGCCGTCTTCCAGCCGTTGCGCTTCCAGCCCTTCAGCCACTTGGTCACCGAGTCGCGGGTGTAGGTGCTGTCCAGCCGCACCTCCAGCGGGACGGCCGGGTCCGTCGCCGCCAGCAGCCGCCGCAGCGCCGTCAGTTCGCCCACGTTGTTGGTGCTGTGCCCGAGCGCGCCGGCCTCCCAGCGCCGGGGCGCGCCGGTGGCGTCCGCCACCACGTACGCCCAGCCCGCCGGCCCGGGGTTGCCCTTGGCTGCTCCGTCACACGCTGCAATGACTCGTTCGACCATGCCCCGATCATGCCTGGTCGGGCCGCCGGGAGCCAAAGCCGGCCGCCCCCGTTTCAGATGCGGAGCAGCGGCAGCAGCAGCGCCGCCGACCAGCTGAAGTTGGTCGAGTTGCGCCCCTCCCCCGTCAGCGGGTCGTAGTTCTCCCGCAGCGGACCGTCACCGGCGAGCCCGGCGGCGGTGGCCAGCAGCCGCTCGACCGTCCGGCGGGCGTCCTCGTCCCAGCCGTGGCGGCGCAGGCCCTCGATCGCGAAGTAGGTCTGGTCGAGCCAGGCCAGGCCGCGCCAGTACCCGGCCGGGTCGAAGGACGCCGAGCTGCGGGCGACCGTCGGGAAGGGCAGCGCGGTGCCGAACTCGGCGGGGTCGAGCAGCAGGCGCCGGACGGTACGGGCCTGGGCGGGGGTGGCGGTGCCGGACCAGAGCGGGATCGCGCCCTCGATGCCGCGGCCGCGGGCGGTGAGCCGGGCGCCGGTGGCCAGGTCGGTGTCGTGGAACCAGCCGGTGGCCGGGTCGTACATGGTGTCGCGCACGGCGGTGTCGATCCGCTCGGCCCGGGCGCGCAGCCGGGCGGCGGTGGCGCGGTCGCCCAGTTCGGCGGCGATCGCGGCCAGGTGGCGGTGGTCGGCGGCCAGGTAGGCGTTCAGGTCGACGGAGCGCTGGGTGAGCGACCAGCCGAGCAGTGTCCCGTCCGCGGCCCGGTTGGGGACCACGGAGGCGGCGTCGAAGCGCGGGGCGTTGTCCATGCCGGACTCCCAGGCGGCGGCCTGCCGGCAGTCCTCCGGGGTGGCGTTGGCCGGGTCCACGGTGGCGCCGTACTCGCACAGGCCCTCGCCGTGGTGGTCCCGGGTGCGGTACCACCAGTCCTGGTAGGCGGTCAGCTTGGGCAGCATCTCGCGCAGGAAGGCCCGGTCGCCGCCGCGCCGGTAGACCTCCATGACGGCCCAGGAGGCCAGCGGGGGCTTGGAGTTGCGCTCGTTCCAGTTGCCGCCGCCGGTGGCCGGGTCGTTGTAGAAGACGCAGTCCGGGACCATCCCGGCGTCCTGCGGGCGGTCGGCGGAGCCCGCGGGCACCTGGTGGTCGAAGACGGCCCGGATCTGGTCGGCGGCGAGGCCGGGTGCGAAGAGGGCGGTGCCGACGGCCTGCTTCCAGGTGTCCCAGGCCCAGACGCCGCTGAACCACTTGTAGGAGAGGGTGGGTGTGACGGCGTCGTGCCGGATCCGGCCGGCCGGGCTGCGCCAGTTGGTGACCAGGGTCTGCACGCACTTGACGGCGGTGCGGCGCCGGGCGGCCGGGACGCCCTCGGTCGCCCGGGCGACGTACCCGGCCCAGCGGGCGGCGCCCGCCGCGGCGATCCGCTCGGGGGCGCGCAGCGCGGCCTCCGATTCGGCGGCCGCCCGGGCCCGCTCGGCCTCGGTGAAGGTGTAGCTCTCGGTCCAGTCCAGGGTGCGGGTCTGCCCGGGCGCCAGCCGTACGGCTTCGGTGAGTTCGGTGCGGTGGGTGTCGCCGGTCAGGGTGACCCGCACGGGCCGGGCGTGCCGGACGGCGAAGCGCTCGGTGCCGTCGGTGAGGTAGTCCCAGGTCTGCCGGACGCGGGCGAAGTGCACCTCCACGCCCTGCTCGCCCGCCACCAGCCGCGGTGCCTCGCGCTGCGGGCCGGTGGCGGGGCGGAGCAGGCCGCCGGTCCAGGCGGCGCTCAGGGTACGGGCTGCCGTGCCGGTGTTGGCGAGCCGGGCGCGCAGCAGGGCGGTGCGGCTGCCGGCGAAGCGCAGGTCCAGGGTGAGGGAGAGGCCGCCGCCGAGGTCGTACGCCTGGCGGAGCAGGCCGGGCAGCGCGGCGGTGCGCGGGGGGCCGCCGGCGGTGAGGTCGAGGTCGCGGCCCTCTTCGCTGAGGTGGAGGCGGGTGAGGCCGTCGCTGAGCCACCAGGGGTACTCCTGGGCGAGGTACAGCGGGCCGGTGAAGCCGCCGGGCGGGTCGGCGGGGCGGGGCAGGGCGTAGGCGTGCCAGGCGCCGAGGTCGGCGAAGACGTTGATCGGGTTGTTGCCGCCCTGGTCGCCAGGGTAGGCCTGGGCGGGGGTGCCGTGCAGGTCGAGCACGTCGGCGTAGCGCTCGTCGGGCTTTGCGGCGTCCGCCGGTTCCGCGTGTGCGGCGGGGGCGCCGACGGTGCCGAGGCTGCCGGCGGCGGCGAGGGCGGCGGAGCCGGCCAGCAGGTGGCGGCGGGTCAGCGGGGTCACTCGTGCTCCTCGGTGGCGGTCGGCGACTGGACGGCGGTCGGCGGGTGGACGGCGGGGGTGCGCGGATCGGCAGGGTCGCGCGAGACGGCGGGGAGCCGGAGGACGGCGGCGCCGAGCGGCGCGAGGGTGACGGCCTCCCCGGTGGCGGTGCCGGTGAGCAGGTCGGTGCCGGGCTCGGCGAGCGGCACCCGGCGTTCGGCGGGGCCGTGGTTGAGCAGGAAGAGGTACCGGCGGCCGTCGGCGGCGTACCGGCGGGTGGCCTCGACGCCCGCCGGGAGGCCCGGCAGCACCGGGCCGACCCCGGCTTCGGCGAGCGGCAGGTCGAGCACCCGGCCGAGGCCGGCGCCGAGGTGGCAGCTGAGGTACCAGGCGCTGCCCTTCCCGTACCGGTGGCGGGTGACGGCGGGCAGGCCGGCCAGTACGCCGGAGCCGTAGCGGGCGAGGGTCTCGGCGCCCTCGGTCTCGATCCACTCGCTCCAGTGCTCGGCGTGCAGCTCGGTGCCCGTGTTCAGCCCCGTACCGGCGTGCTGGTCGGCGCCGTCGAGCGTGACGGTCGTGGTCGCGCCGTCCGGGATGGGCCAGTGCTCGTCGACGACCAGCCCGAACAGCTCGCGCAGCGGGCCGGGGTGGCCGCCGGGGTGGATGTGGTCGTCCCGGTCGGCGATGCCGCTGAACGGTCCGCAGAGCAGGTGGCCGCCGTCCCGGACGTGGGCGGTGAGCCGGTCGGCGGTGGCGGTGTCGAGCAGGTAGAGGTTGGGGGCGAGCACCAGCCGGTAGCCGTCGAGGGCGGCCGTGGGCGGGACGAAGTCGACGGTGACGCCGCGGTCGTACAGGGCGGCGTACCAGGGGCGGAGCAGGTCGAGCCAGCGCATCCGGGCGGAGGGGTGGTCGTCCAGTTCCAGGGCCCACCAGCTGTCCCAGTCGAGCAGGACGGCGGCGTCCCCGCGCAGCCGGCTGCCGGCGAGCTCGCCGAGGCGGCGCAGTTCGGCACCGAAGCGGACGGTCTCCTGCCAGCCGCGGGAGGCGGTGCCGCGGTGCGGGAGCATGGCGCTGTGGAACTTCTCGGCCCCGGCGGAGGAGGCGCGCCACTGGAAGTGCAGCACGCCGTCGGCGCCGCGGGCCAGCGCCTGGAGGGACCAGAGGCGGTAGAGGCCGGGGCGTTTGGGCAGGTTGACCGGCCGCCAGCTGACGGCGGAGGGGGCCTGTTCCATCAGCAGCCAGGGCCGGCCGCCCTTGAGCGAGCGCATCAGGTCGTAGGTCATCGCGGCGTTGACGTGGGCGCGGGGGTCGGCCGGGTCGGGGTAGGCGTCGTCGGAGACGAAGTCCTCGTGCCGGCTCCACTCCCAGTAGTCGAGGGCCTTGAGCATCGACATGAAGTTGGTGGTGACCGGCACGCCGGGCGAGACCTCGTCCAGGACGGCCTTCTCGGCGCGGTGCAGGTCGAGCAGCGCGTCCGAGCAGAACCGGCGCCAGTCCAGCAGCTGGGTCGGGTTGACCGGTCCGGGCGCGGTGCGCGGGGGCTCGATCTGCTCGAAGGAGTTGTAGCGCTGGGACCAGAAGGCCGTCCCCCAGGATCGGTTCAACTCCTCGATGCCGCCGTGCCGTTCGCGCAGCCAGTGGCGGAAGTGGGCGGCCGAGGCGGGGCAGAAGCACTCCTGGACGTGGTCGCCGTACTCGTTGTGGACGTGCCACAGGGCGAGCGCCGGGTGGTGGCGGTAGCGCTCGGCGAGCATCCGGGTGAGCCGGACGGCGGCGGCCCGGTAGGCGGTCGAGGAGGGGCAGTAGTGCTGGCGGGAGCCGAACTCCAGCCGGACGCCGTCGGCGGTGACGGGCAGCAGCTCGGGGTGGGCGCGTACCAGCCAGGCCGGCGGCGAGGCGGTGGCGGTGGCCAGGTCGACGGCGATGCCGTGCCGGTGGACGAGGTCGAGCAGCCGGTCCAGCCAGCCGAAGTCCCAGTCGTGGGCGTCGGGTTGGATCCTGGCCCAGGAGAAGACGCCGACCGTGACCAGGTTGACCCCGGCCTCGGCCATCAGCTTCACGTCCTCGGCCCACACCTGCTCGGGCCATTGCTCGGGGTTCCAGTCCCCGCCGTACAGCAGTCCGGGGACCCGGGTGAGGTGGTCTGCGGTCATCGTCGTCATCCCTTCAGCGCTCCGCCCAGCAGACCGGCCACGAACTGCCGCTGGAAGAGGAGGAAGAGCAGCATCAGCGGCAGCGTGGCCAGGAGGGAGCCGAGCATCAGGCCGGAGTAGTCGACGTGGGAGAGCCCGGTCAGGGTGTTGAGCGCGACCGGCACGGTGTAGTTCTCCTGGGTGTTGAGCATCAGCAGCGGCCAGATGAAGCTGTTCCACTGGCCCATGAAGGTGAAGATCACCAGGGCACCCAGCTGCGGCCGCACACAGGGCAGGACGACCTGGTAGAAGGTGCGCAGCTCTCCGGCACCGTCGATCCGGGCCGACTCCAGCAGCTCGTCGGGGAAGTCCAGGAAGCCCTGGCGCATCAGCAGGATGCCGAAGGAGTTGGCCAGGAAGGGCAGGACGACGGCCTGGTAGCTGTCGATCCAGCCGAGGCTCGCCATCATCTGGAACAGCGGGACCAGCAGCACCTGCAGCGGGATCATCATGGTCGCCAGCACCACGCCGAGCAGCAGCCCCCGGCCGCGGAAGCGGTACTTGGCCAGTCCGTACCCGCACATCGCGGACAGCAGCGCGCTGAGCGCGGTGTGGACGGCGGCGATGCCGAGGCTGTTGAGCATGACCCGGCCGAAGCCGATGGTCTCCTGGAGGTGGGCGAGGTTGCGCAGCAGTTCGCCGCCGGGCAGTAAGGGCGGTGGGGAGTGGAAGAGTTCCGAGCTGCTGTGGGTGCTCGCGATCAGCATCCAGGCGAAGGGCACCAGGCTGAGGACGGCGCCGAGGGTGAGCACGGCGAGGACGGCGGCACGGCCGAAGGCGGGCCCCGGGCGGGTGGCTCGCCCCGGGCGGGTGGCGGGTCGCGGGCTCATCGGCGGCGTTCCCTTCCGTAGAGCCGGAACTGGAGCAGCGACACGGCCGCGATGATGAGCACGACGACCCAGGCGATCGCGGCGGCGTAGCCGAAGTCCAGCTGCTGGAAGCCGACCTTGTAGAGGTAGACCACCGGGGTGAGGGTGGCGTCGCCGGGGCCGCCGCGGGTCAGCACGTAGTTCTCGTCGAAGAGTTGGAGGGTGCCGATGGTGGAGGTGATGACGCAGAACAGCACCACGGGCCGCAGTTGCGGCAGGATCACGCCGGTGTAGGTGCGGGCGGTGCCGGCGCCGTCGAGGGCGGCGGCCTCGTACTGGTCGCGGCCGATCGCCTGCAGTCCGGCGAGCAGGATGACGGCGTTGTAGCCGGTCCACCGCCAGGTGACCGAGCCGATCAGCGATATCCGCGCCCAGGTCGGCGAGTTGAGCCAGTCGACCGGGCCGGCGCCGAGTGCCTGGAGCAGTTGGTCGGCCAGGCCACCGTCGGTGCGCAGCAGGACCTGGAAGACGACGGCGTAGGCGACCAGGGTGGTGATCGCGGGCAGGAAGAACACCGCCCGCCAGCCGGCCCGGAAGCGCAGCCAGGACTGGTTGAGCAGGACGGCGAGGACCAGGGCCAGGCCGATCATCACCGGCACCTGGACGGCGAGGATCAGGCCGGTGTTGGCGAGGGAGTGCAGGAAGGCCGGGTCGTGCAGCATCCGGCGGTACTGGTCGAGGCCGACGAAGACGTCGACGCCGTCGCGGCGGGCGGTGAGGCTCTGGTAGAGGCTGGCGGCCAGCGGGTAGGCGAAGAAGGCGGTGAAGAGGGCGGCCGTGGGCCCGGCGAAGAGCCAGGCGGCCGTGCGCGGGGAGCGCCGTCGGCGGGCGGGAGCGGCCGCGGGGGCGGACGCGCGGTCCGGCTTGCGCAGCGGGACGGGGAGGCTGCTGGTCATGGCGCCCGCTCCTACGAGACCGGTTGGCGGCCGGTCGCGGTGGCGATCTGGCGGGCGGCGGAGCGCAGCGCGGTGCCCGGGTCGGCGCCGTTGTGCAGCACCTGGTTGACGGCGGTGGTGACGATGTCGCCGGCCTTGGAGTCGTCGGCGGTGCGCTCCACGGTGGGGATGGCGCGGGCGAGTTCGGCGAACAGCCGCATGGCGGGCTGGCCGGCGTAGTAGGGCGCGGGCTGCTGGAAGTAGGGGTCGTCCAGGGCCGGGAGGAAGGCGGGGAAGAGCCCTTCCTGCCGCATCATCGAGACCTGGTTGGCCTTGTCGGCGAGCAGGTGGGAGACGAACGCCCAGGCGGTCTCCGGGTTCCGGCTCTGCGCGGTGACGCAGAGGGTGGAGCCGCCGCTGTTGGAGGTGCGGGTGCCGCCGGGGGTGAAGGCGGGCAGCGGGACGACGCCGAACTTGCCGCCGAGGTCGGCCAGGTCGGTGGTGAGGGTGCCGTCCCACCAGGCGGCGGTGGGGGTGGTGGCGGCCTTGCCGTCGTGGGTGCCGGAGACCAGGCCGTCCCAGCCGTTCTCGAAGTCCACCAGGTCTCGGTCGACGAGGTGTTTCAGCAGCGTGAGGGCGCGTTCGGCGGCGGGTGTGGCGACCGCCACCTTGCCGTCGACGAACCAGGACTGGCCCTGCTGCTGGAGCAGTTGGGCGAAGGTGGTGTCCTGTTTGCCGTCGAGGATGAGGAGTTTCCGGCCGGTGGCGTTCTTGAGGGTGGTCCCGGCGGCGAGGTAGTCGTCCCAGGTGGCGAGTGCGGCCGGGTCGAGGCCGGCCTGCTGGAAGAGGTCGCGCCGGTAGAACAGGGCGCACGGGCCGCTGTCCCAGGGCAGCGCGAACACCCGGCCCCCGGCGTCCGTCACCGTGCGCCAGGAGGCCGCCGGGTACTGGGACTTGAGCCCTTCGGCCCGGCTGGTGAGGTCGACCAGGGCGTTCGGGAAGTTGCCGATGTAGGCGGGCAGCTTGTGGCCCTCGACGGTGAGGATGTCGGGCAGGCCGCTGCCGGCGCCGAGTCCGACGGTGATCTTGTCGTAGGCGTTGTCGTAGCCGATGTCCACGACCTCGACGGTCGTTCCGGGGTGGGCCTGTTCGAAGGCGGCGCCGAGCCGCTTGAGGGCCTTGGCCGCGACGTCCCAGGACCAGACGGTGACCTTTCCGGTGGGGGTGGCGCCGGTGCCGCCGGTGAGCCGTTTGGCGTCCTGGGTGCCGGCGCCACCGGTGGCGCAACCGGTGGCACCCGTCAACAGCAGGGCTCCGCCCGCGAGTCCGGCCGAGAGCAGTCGGCGCCGGGTCGGCGCGTGCCTCAACTCCAGTTGGTCATCGGTTGGTTGGTGATGATTTCGGTGCCGGGTTCGTGCGGACATCTTGCCTCCCGACTGGTGAATGCCGAATGCTGTATACAGAACTCAGCATTCACAAGCCCGTCAAGGCTTGTGACGGAAATCGCGGAAGGTGCCCGCATGAGCGCACGCGTTCCCCGGACCCACCCGTACATCCCCAACTCCGCCCCGCAGGTGCGCCAGGCGATGCTGGCGGCGGTCGGCGCGCAGGACGTCGAGGAGTTCTACGCCGACATCCCGGCCGCGCTCCGGCTGGACCGCCCGCTGCGGCTGCCCGAGCCCTTCGACTCCGAGGCCCGACTGGTCGCCCACCTGGACGAGTTGCTCGCCCGGAACACGGCCGTCCCGCCGGGCCGCAGCTTCCTCGGCGCCGGCTGCTACCGCCACCACGTGCCCGCCGTGGTGGACGAGATCGTCAACCGCAGCGAGTTCCTCACCGCCTACGCGGGCGAGCCCTACGAGGACCACGGCCGGTTCCAGGCGCTGTGGGAGTACCAGTCGCTGATGGCCGAACTGCTCGACGTCGAGGTCGTCAACGTGCCCACGTACGACGGCTTCCAGGCCGCCGCGACCGCGCTGCGGATGGCCGGCCGGGCCACCGGGCGGCGCCGGCTGCTGCTGGTCGGCGCGATCGACCCCGACCGGCTCTCCCGGATAGAGGACTACGTCCGGGGCGTGCACGAGCTCCACCCGGTGGCCGCCGACCCGCGGGCCGTCCGGGCCGCGCTCACCGGCGGCGACGTCGCCGCCGTCTACGCCCAACTCACCGACCACACCGGCCGGGTGGACCCGGAGCTGCCGCGGTACGTCGAACTCGCCCACACGGCGGGCGCCCTGGCCGTGGTGCACGTCAACCCGATCAGCCTCGGCGTGCTCGCCCCGCCCGCCTCCTTCGGCGCCGACCTCACCTGCGGCGACCTCCAGCCGCTCGGCATCCACCCGAGCTTCGGCGGCGGCAACGCGGGCTTCATCGGCAGCGCCGACGACCAGCGCCTGGTCGCCGAGTACCCGAGCCGGCTCTTCGGCCTGGCCCCCACCGACGTCCCCGGCGAGTACGGCTTCGGCGACGTCGCGTACGAGCGCACCTCCTTCGCCCTGCGCGAGGAGGGCAAGGAGTGGGTGGGCACCGCCGCCGCCCTGCACGGCATCGCCGCCGGGGTCTACCTGGCGCTGATGGGACCGCACGGCATGCGCGAGATCGGCGGGACGATCCTCGCCACCACCGCCTACGCCCGGCAGCGGCTGGCCGAGGTCCCCGGCGTGGAACTGGACGACCCCGACGCCGTGCACTTCGCCGACTTCACCGTCCGCTACACCGGAGCCCGCACCGCCGCCGAGATCGCCGAGGCCCTGCTCGCCCGCGGCCTGCACGGCGGCACCCCGGCCGGGCCCGCCGAGGGCCGGTACTGCGTGACCGAGCTGCACACCCGTGCCGACATCGACCGGCTCGCCGACGCGCTTCAGGAGATCGTCAAGTGACGGACCACCGGACCACCGATCCCCGTCCCACCCACCCCCGGACCACCCACCCCCGGATCGCCCCCAAACCCGCGCTGCGCCGCTTCCACCAGGCCCGCTGGGACGAGAAGCTCGTCTTCGAGCTGGGCGCCCCCGGCGAGCGCGGCGTGCTGCCGCCGCTGCCCGAGCCCGCCGTCACCGCCGCCGTCGGCGACCCCGCCGACCGGCTGCCCCCCGCACTGCGCCGCGCCGCCCCGCCCGCGCTGCCCGAACTCGGCCAGCAGCAGGTGCTCCGGCACTACCTACGGCTCTCCCAGGAGAACCTCGGCGCCGACCTCAACGTGGACGTCGGCCAGGGCACCTGCACCATGAAGTACAGCCCCAAGGTCAACGACACCTTCGTCCGTGACCCCCGGATCGCGGTGCTGCACCCGGACCAGCACGCCTCGACCGTCCAGGGCGTGCTCGAACTCGTCCACCGGCTGGAGCAGCTGCTCAAGGAGATCTCCGGCATGGACCGGGTCAGCCTGCAGCCCGGCGCCGGCTCAGCCGCGATCTGGACCAACGTCTCCGTCATCCGCGCGTACCACGCCGCCCGCGGCGAGGCCGGGCAGCGCGACGAGGTCGTCACCACCGCCTTCTCGCACCCCTCCAACGCGGCCTGCGCCAAGACCGCGGGCTACCGGGTGATCACCCTGCCCCCGGACGCCGACGGCTACCCCGACATCGAGGCGCTGCGCGCCGCCGTCGGCCCGCGCACTGCCGCACTGCTCATCACCAACCCGGAGGACACCGGGATCTACAACCCCCGGATCGCCGAGTTCGTCCGGATCGTCCACGAGGCCGGCGGCCTGTGCGCCTACGACCAGGCCAACGCCAACGGCATCCTCGGCATCACCCGGGCCCGCGAGGCCGGGTTCGACCTGTGTCACTTCAACCTGCACAAGACCTTCTCCACCCCGCACGCCTGCGGCGGCCCGGCGGCCGGCGCCTGCGGCGTCACCGCCGAGCTGGCGCCCCACCTGCCCGGCCCCACCGTCGAGTTCGACGGCGAGCGGTACCTGCCGGACCACGACCGGCCGGAGTCCATCGGCAAGATCCGCCCGTACCTGGGCGTCGTCCCCAACCTGGTGCGCGCCTACGCCTGGATCATGTCGCTCGGCGCCGAGGGCCTGCGCGAGGTCGCCGAGACCGCCGTCCTCAACAACAACTACCTGCTGGACCGGGTCCGCCGGATCCCCGGCGTCTCCGTCCCGTACGCCGAGGGGCGGCCCCGGGTCGAGCAGGTGCGCTACAGCTGGCAGCGGCTCAACGAGGACACCGGCCTGCACAGCGAGGACCTCGGCCGCCGGGCCGCCGACTTCGGCACCCACTACTGGACCAGCCACCACCCGTACGTCGTCCCCGAGCCGATGACGCTGGAGCCCACCGAGTCCTACTCCCGCGCCGACCTGGACGAGTACGCGGCGATCCTCGCCGAGGTCGCCCGCGAGGCGTACGAGGAGCCCGAGACCGTCCGGACCGCCCCGCACCGCTCCACGGTGCACCGGATCCGGCACGAGCCGCTGGACGACCCGGCGGTCTGGGCCGTCAGCTGGCGCGCCTACCGCCGCAAGGTCCTCGGCGAGCGGCCGTGACGGCACCGGCCGTCGGGCTCGTGGTCAACCCGGTCGCCGGCCTCGGCGGCCGGGTCGGCCTCAAGGGCAGCGACGGCGCCGAGGTCCAGCGGCGAGCCCGGGCGCTCGGGGCGCGGCCGGAGGCGGTCGACCGGGCCGCGCTGACGCTGCGCCACCTCCCCGGTGTGGAGCTGCTCACCGCCGCCGGCCCGATGGGCGCCGACGCGGCCCGGGCGGCCGGCCGAGCCGCACGGGTCGTCCACCGGCCCGCCGGACCGGACACCACCGCCGCGGACACCCGCGCGGCGGTGCGCGCCCTGGTCGCGGCCGGCGCCCGGCTGCTGCTGTTCTGCGGCGGCGACGGCACCGCCCGCGACCTGCTCGAGGCGCTCGGGCCCGAGCCCCGGCTGCCCGTCCTCGGCATCCCGGCCGGGGTCAAGATGCACTCCGCCGTGTTCGCCGTGCACCCCCGGGCCGCCGCCGAGGTGGCCGCCGCCTGGGCCGCCGGGCGGGGTTGCGTTCAACTGGAAGCCGCCGAGGTCGTGGACCGCGACGAGCCGGCGCTGCGCGAGGGCCGGGTCGGCGCACGGCTGTACGGCCGGCTGACCGTCCCGGTGCTGCCCGAACGCGTCCAGCAGCGCAAGACCGGCAGCTCGGGCCCCGACCCGGCGACACCGGCCGCCCTCGCCGCCGAGGTCGCCGAACGGGTGGGCCCCGACGGCCTGCTGGTCCTCGGCCCCGGCTCCACCACCCACGCCGTCGCCACCGCCCTCGGCGCGCCGGACGCCAGCCTCACCGGCGTCGACCTGCTGCGGCTGGAGAGCACCGGGGCCGCCCGGCTGGTGCTCCGGGACACCCGCGCCGACCAGCTCCGCACCCTGCCCGCCACCCCCTGGATCGTCCTCTCCCCCATCGGCGGCCAGGGCTTCCTGCTCGGCCGCGGCAACCAGCAGCTCACCCCCGAACTGCTGCGCCGCGCGGGCCGGGAACGGCTGCTCGTCCTCGCCACCGAGGCGAAACTCGCCGCCCTGGCCGGCCGCCCCCTGCTGCTGGACACCGGCGACCCCGCCCTGGACGACGCCCTCTCCGGGTACCTCCGGGTGATCACCGGCCGCCGCTCGGCCGCCGTCCACCGCCTCTCCGCCTGACCCACCGCCCCACCCCTTGCAGAGGAGTTCCCCATGATCGACCTGCACGGCAAGCGCGCGATCGTCACCGGCGCCGCCTCCGGCATCGGCCGGGCCACCGCCGCCCTGCTCGCCGAACTCGGCGCGGCCGTCGTCCTCGCCGACCTCGACGCCGAACGCGGCGAGCAGGCCGCCAAGGACGTCGGCGGCACCTTCGTACGCTGCGACGTCTCCCGCCGCGACGACTGCGCACGGGTCGTGCGCACCGCCGTCGACCACCACGGCGGCGTGGACGTGCTGTTCAACAACGCGGGCATCATACGCCGCTCCACCGTCACCGAGATCACCGACGAGGACTGGGACCTGGTGATGGCCGTCAACGTCCGCTCGGTGATGCTGCTCAGCGGACTGGTCGTCCCGCTGATGGCCGCCGACGGCGGCGGCAGCATCGTCAACACCGGCTCCGGCTGGGGCGTCAAGGGCGGCGGCCGGGCCGTCTCGTACTGCGCCTCCAAGGGCGCCGTGGTCAACATGACCCGGGCCATGGCCATCGACCACGGGCCGGACAACATCCGGGTCAACTGCGTCTGCCCCGGCGACACCGACACCGGCATGCTCGCCGAGGAGGCCCGCCAGCTCGGCGAGGACCCGGACGCCTTCTACGCCGACGCCGCCGACCGCCCGCTCGGCCGGATCGGCCGGCCCCGGGACATCGCCCAGACCGTCGCCTTCCTGGCCAGTGACGCCGCCGCCTTCGTCAGCGGCGCGGTCATCACCGTCGACGGCGCCGGCACCGCCTGACCACCCCGCGGCCGGGCGCCCGGCCGTCCGAGCCGAGCGCCCGGCGGATGGTGCCGGTCGCCCGGCCGGTACGCTACGGAACCGGAAAGAAGGGAAGCCCGATGGCGATCGAGCGGCGTCCGCTGCGCGAGCAGGTGAAGGACGAACTCCTGGAGCAGCTCGGCCGCGGCCGGTTCACCCCCGGCGAGTCGATCAACGAGGTCCACCTCGCCGAGGAGCTCGGCGTCAGCCGCACCCCCCTGCGCGAGGCCCTGATCAGCCTGGAGCGCGAGGGCATCATCACCAGCGAACGCGGCAAGGGTTTCCGCTTCGCCCCCACCGGCAAGCAGGAGTTCCTCGACCTCACGGCGATCCTGATCGCCCTGGAGTCACTGGCCCTGCGCACCTCCGACCCGGCGCACCTGTCCGCGATCGCGCCCCGGCTGCTCGCCGAGGCCCGCGCCTTCTCCGCGCCGCTGGCACCGCACGGCACGATAGAGCGCTACGACGACGCCTGGCACGCGCTGCTGCTCTCCGGCTGCGCCAACACCCGGCTGCGCGAGATGATCGACTCGCTGAAGCTGACCCTGCACCGCTACGAACGGGTGGTGGTCGGCGACCACGAGATCCTCGAACGCGCCGCCGAGGAGCACGAGCGGATCGCCCAGTGCCTCCTCGACGGCGACGTGGACCAGGCCGTCACCGCCCTGGAGGCCAACTGGACCAGCGGCATGGAACGGATCCTGGAACGGCTGCCCCCGGCGGCCGCCCGCTAGGGTCTGCTTCCGCTACCGCTACTCGTACGGGTACGGCTACTGGTACGGCGCGAAGTCGGGGTTGGACTTGCAGCCGAGGTTCTCGAAGGTGCTGACCTTGGTGTCCGGGTCGGTGGCGGTCAGGTGGTACTTGCAGGCGCTCTTGAGGTACTTGCCCTCGACCCCGCCGGGGAAGTCGATCTCCTTGTTCCAGAGGTACGGGGACTGGTACTCGTTGAGCCGGGCGGTGGCGTTGACGTCGATGCCGCCGGGCGCGTAGATCTCGTAGACCCAGCCCGTCTTGGCGGCCCCGTAGGTGGCGAACTTCTGGGCCACCCACATCGCACAACTGGTGCTCAGGTGCGCGCTGTTCTGACCACCGCCCTTGACGATGTACTCGGCGAGCGGGGTCACCGCCTCGCCCCGGGGGGTGAAGCCGGCGCGGAAGATGTCCTCCACCGTCTCCCGGGTGTCACCGCGCCAGAGCGTGTTGACGTCGTTGCGCCACTGCCACCGCTCGCTCGTCGCGGTGGCCGCGACCGTCTGGGCGATCTGCGGCTCGGTCGTGGTGCGCCACCAGTCCGAGGCCCGGTAGTCGCCGACCGGCCCGCAGGGGCTGGTCAGGTCGTCGTCGGCGGCCGCCCGCGGGCCCGCCACGACGGGCGCGGATGCGGGGGCGGGGGCGGCAACCGCCGGGGCGACGGCGACGGTGGAGACGGCGGAGGCGAGCGAAACGGCGGCGAGCACCCGCAGAGCGGCTTGCAACATGGTGAGAGCCCATCAGTTGATCAACATGACGGGCCCTTTATAGGTGTCCCGGCCGGGGGAAGACCCGGAGCGATACGCCGGAACCACTCGCAGGGGTGGATTAGTCGTACAACGGCACGGTCCTCGACAGTCCGCTAGCCGAGCAGCTCCGGCACGCCAGGGGTCAGCCAGTGCAGCCGGTCGGCCAGGCCCGCCGCGGCGAAGTGCGCGGTGGTCTCCTCCCGGCCCTCGGTGAAGTGCTCCCACGAGGTGTAGTGCACCGGGACGACCCGGCGGGCGCCGAGCGAGGCGGTGAGCGCCGCGGCCTGCGCCGCGTCCATGGTGATCAGCTCCCCGCCGCCGAAGGCCTCGAACCGGGCGGCCCCGAGGTGCAGCAGAGCGGTGCCGATGGTGAACCGCCGCCCTATCCCGTCCAGTTCGGGGAAGTGGACGGTGTCGCCCGAGACGTACAGGGCCTCCTCCTCCCCCGGCACCTCCACCACGAAGCCGGTGACGTCCCCGACCGGGCCGTGCAGCCCGGGCGTCCCGGTGACCCGCAGGGTCCGGCCGTCGACGGTCAGCTCGCGGGTCTGCCACGGCGCCAGCCCGAGGGCACCGCCGCCCAGCCGGGCCGCCCCGCTGACCGTGGTCAGCACCGGGCGCCCGACGAGCAGCGTACGGCCGGTGGCGTCCAGGTTGTCGGGGTGCTCGTCATGGCTGAGCAGCACGGCGTCCACCGGGGGCAGCTCGTGCACACCGACCGCCGGGCCCTCGGTGCTGCGCAGCACCACCGGGCCGGGCCGGTACTCGGCGGGCGCGGGGTCGAAGACCGGGTCGGTGAGCAGCCGCAGTCCGCCGATCTCCAGCAGGACGGTGGCGGTGCCGATGTGGGTGGCGGTGATCTTCATGGTTCTCCTTCATCGGAATGTTCATCGGAGCGCTCGTCGGAATGACGAATCGTCGGTCAGTGGGTGCCGACGGGGCCGACGCGGAAGCGGCGCCGGTAGTCCCCGGGGGTGGTCGAGAGGTGGTCCCGGAACACCCGGTGCAGCGTCTCGACGGAGCCGAGCCCGCAGGCCCGGGCGATACCCGGCAGCGGGTGGCCGGTCCGCTCCAGCAGCCGGCGGGCGGCCTCCAGGCGCAGCTCCTCGACGTACGCCCCGGGTGTGGTGCCGGTCTCGGCGCGGAAGACCCGGGCGAAGTGCCGTTCGCTCATGGCGAGCCGGTCGGCCAGCGCGGGTACCGACAGGTCGGCGTCCAGGTGCTCGCCGATCCACCGGCGCAGGCCGCGCAGGTCGGCGCGGCCGCCGGTGCGGTGGGCGAGCGGGACGCTGAACTGGCTCTGGCCTCCCGGGCGTTGGAGGTACATCACCATGATCCGGGCGATCTCCAGCGCGAGGTCGTCGCCGTGGTCCTCGGCGACCAGGGCCAGCGTGAGGTCCATCGCGGTGGTCAGGCCCGCGCTGGTCCACAGCCGTCCGGAGCGGATGAACACCGGGTCGGCGTCCACCTCGACGGCCGGGTGGTCGGCGGCCAGCCGCTCGGCGGTCGCCCAGTGGGTGGTGACGCGGTGCCCGTCCAGCAGCCCCGCCGCGGCGGCCACATGAGCGCCCGCGCACACCGACGCGACCCGCCCGGCCCGGGGGCCGGCCTCCCGCAGCCAGGCCACCACCGCCGGATCGACCCGCGGCACCGGCCCGTCCGGCCCGAGGTCCACCCGCCCCGGCACCAGCACGGTGTCCGGACGCACCCGCGACTCGTCGAGCGTCGCGGTCACGTACAGCGGCACCCCCGAGAAGGTGTCCACCGGCCCGCTCCGCTCGGCGCAGACCCGCACCTCGTACCCGGGCCGGCCCGGCGCGAGCAGCCGCCCGGCCAGGGCGAAGACCTCGGCGGGCCCGGTCACGTCCACGGCGTTCACCCCGGCGAAGACCGGGATCACGACCAGGTGCGGAAGTCGGAGTGCGTCGTCCATGCCCCCACCCTCGCCCGGGAGCGGCGATGGCGGCAATGACAGGACTCTGCAAGATCCAGCCATCGCGCCCGTACGGCCTACGTCCCCCGGCCGACCTCCCTCGCGACCCGGGACCGATGGACGGTGCACCGGGCCAGGGCGGCAGGATGGGCCGCATGTGGGGCAAGTGGATCGACTGCCGGGTACGGCCCGGAGCGCGCGGGGTGTTCGCCGACGGCCAGCGGCGCTGGTCGGCGATCTCCGACCAGCCGGGCCTGATCGGGCAGACCGGGGGCTGGGCGCCGGACTCCGACCGGGCCCTGCTGCTCGCCCTGTGGGCCGACGAGCCCGCGTACCTCCGCTTCCTGCGCGACCGTCACGACCCGGTCGCCGAGGCGGCGGCGCAGCAGGGCAGTTGGACGGCGATCGAGGTGGCGGCCGGCCCGGTCGTGCTCACCGTGCCGGGGGCGGCGGCCTCCCTCCCCGACGCACTGGCCCGCGCCACCGTGCTGCGCGCCGCCGACTGCCGGCTCCGCCCGGGCCGTACCGGCCACTTCCTGGACGTCCAGCGCCGGGTCTGGTCCCCCGGCATGGCGGCGGCCGACGGCATGCTGGCCGGCACCGTGACCCGGCTGGCCGCCGACCGCTACCTCGTCACCACCCTCTGGACCAGCCCGGAGACGCACCGGGCGTACACCACCCGCCTCCTCCCGGACCTGCTCGCCCGCGCCGACGTCCCGGCCGACGTGCGCGAGCTGACCGGCCACCTGGTCCCGCTCGATCCGACGTGGCTGGTACGCGGAGAACCTGGAGCGGGCTGACCGGCCCGCGCTGAGCGGTCCGCGCCCCGACCGGTCTCAGCGGGCGCACTCCGACAGCCGGGCCCGGCAGCTGCCGAGCGCCTCCGCGACGGACGTCGAGTCCACTACCGGCCCGCCCCCTCCCTCGTGTGACGCCCCCGTGGCGAGCAGTCTGCCGTACCCAACGACCCGGCCGGCTCCCCGGGCCGTGGGTCGCTCAGTGGGCGGGGGCGGGTGCGTCAGTCGAGGCGTGCAGCAGCAGGTCGCGCAGGGCGGCGGCGGTGTCCGAGGGCTCGGCGGGGGTGAGGACGACCTGGTCGGCGGTGGTCGAGGGGCCGGTGAGCGGGATGACCCGCAGGCCGGGCGGCCGGTGGTCGAGGGCGGATTCGACCGTGATGCCGATGCCCGTTCCGGCGGCGACGTGGGCGGCGATGGCGTGCACGCTGTCGGCGGTCCGGATGATGCGCAGGTCCGCTCCGCCGATGTGGAAGGCGGACAGCAGCCGGTCGCAGAGGCCGCTGTTGATCTGGTGGGGCCAGGTGAGCAGATCGGTGGTGGACAGTTCGGCGGCGCTCAGTTCGGTGTGCCCGGCGAGGGGGTGCGCGGCGGGGACGAGTGCCATGAACCGCTCGGTGGACAGCACCCGCGCGCGGACGCCGGTGACGTCGCCGGTCGCCCAGCCGATGCCCAGCCCGATCGTGCCGGCCCGCAGGGCGGTGACCTGGGCGGTGGTCGGCATGGCCTCCGGCACGATCGTCACGTCCGGGAACCGCTCGCGCAGCCGGGGCAGGCAGCGCAGCAGCAGCTGCTGGCCGGTGTACTCGGCGTGGGCGACGACCAGGGTGGAGCGGGCGGCCTCGCCGGCGGCCAGGGAGCGTCCGCGCTGCTGGAAGCGGCGCAGCTGGGCCAGGGCGGCGCGGGCGTCGGGCAGCAGCGCCTCGCCGAGGTCGGTCAGCGTCACCCGGCGGCTGGTGCGGTGGAACAGCCGCCCGCCCAGGGTGTTCTCCAGCCGTCTGACGGCGTCGCTGACGGTCGGCTGGCCCCGGTGCAGGCGCGCGGCGGCGCGGCCGAAGTGGAGTTCCTCGGCGACGGCGACGAACGCTTCCAGTTCGATCCTGTCCACGGGAGCAGGCTAACCCGATCGATCGGTGGGACCGATCGCTGGGGGTCGGAGTTCGGCGTTGATGGTCTGCCGGGCGCGCGGTGTGATGGCTGGGCAGGCAGGGGCCCCCACGAACCGAACGAGCAGGGCCCCACGAACAGGAGCAGTGAGAAGTCATGACGGTCAATGAGGTCGAGCGCGGGCAGGACGCACCGGAGGTCACGGTGACGGTGGTCTTCCACTCGGTGCACGGGCACACCCGGGTCCTGGCCGAGCACCTCGCGGACGGGGCCCGGCTGGTGCCGGGTGCCCGGGTGCACATCGTCGGGATCCGGGCGGAGGACGTGGTCGCCGGCCGCTGGCACGACCCGGAGGTGCTGGCGCTGCTGGACCGCTCGGACGCGATCGTGTTCGGCTGCCCGACGCTGATGGGCAGTGTGTCGGCGGTGTTCAAGGCGTTCATGGAGGCCGCGTTCACGCCGTTCCTCACCCAGGCGTGGAAGGACAAGCTGGCCGGCGGCTTCACCATGTCCGCCTCGCAGAGCGGCGACAAGCTGATGGTCCTGGAGCAACTGGCGGTCTTCGGCGCGCAGATGGGCATGCAGTGGATCGGCGTGGGTGACATGCCGGGCAACAACTGGAGCGGCGGCCACCGCGACGACGTGAACCGGCTGGGCTCCTGGCTGGGGCTGATGAGCCAGAGCCACGCCGACCTCGGGTCGGAGCGGGCCGGGTCGCCCGGCGACCTGATCACCGCGGCCCGGTACGGGGAGCGGATCGCCCGGCTGGCCCAGCGCTGGGTCAACGGCCTCCCGTACGACACGCCGCGGATGACCGAGCACGAGGCGCGCGCCCTGTCCGCCTCCCTCCGGGACGCCGCCCTCCAGGGCGCCTGATCGGGTGGCCTCCCCGTACCGGCGCCGGTACGAAAAGGCCACCGCGGCCCTTACGGGCGGTGGTCGTCGCAGAACCAGCCGCCCGGGTACAGCCGCGCCCCGGTCGCATCGCACGGGATCCGGCCGGCCGAGCAGTGGCCCGCCCGTACCGGCGGGATGACCCGGCCGGCCGGCGGCGGCACGCTCGCCGTCACCGGCGGGGCGTACGCCTCCCCCGTGGTCCTGGGCGGCAGCGGCGGGGACGGCGTGCGGCGCCGCCGTTCGCCTCCCGGGACGGGCTCCGCCACCCGGTGCCCGGTCGAACTCCCGCGCTGCCGGGGGATCGACGGCCTGGGGATCAGTCGGTCGAGGTCGAGGAGTCGGTCGAGGTCGGGTCGGTCGAGGTCGAGGAGGCGGTTGAGTGCGGTGCTGAAGGCCTGGTCGGGAGTGGGGAGTTCACCGTCGGGGAGTTCACCGTCGTACTCGTTCATGGCGTCTCGTCTCTGCCATCAACCACGAGTGGGAGCTTCCAGTCTGCACCGGGACACCGACAATCGGACACACCGCGTTACGGTGCTCACGGACGGACGCCCCGGTGCACGGAGGGCGCGATGAACGGACAGGGCGGGCAGGCCTCGTACGGGCCCGGCACCCCCCCGGGGCCCGGACCTCACCCCGCCTTCCGGAATCAGGTAATCCGCTTGCCCGGTGGGGCGGGTACGGACGATCCTTCCTCCATGGAACCCCTGGAAGCACCGGAAACCCCGGCCGGTCACGCGTCGCCCCAGCCCGTCATCGTCCTGGGCGAGGTGACGCTGCGCCGCTTCGCGGGCGAGGCGGACCTGCCCGAGCTCTGCAGGGTCATCGAGGAGTCGCTGGACCACCTGCGGCCGTGGATGGCGTGGGCCGGCGAGCACAGCCGCGCCCGGACCGCCGAGTACCTGGCCGCCCGGGCGGAGCGCTGGGCGAGCGGTGCCGACTACGCCTACGCGATCGTGCTGGACGGCGCCGTCGTCGGCGCCTGCGGGCTGCACCGGCGGGAGGAGACCCCGGACGACGTCCGCGAGATCGGCTACTGGCTGCACCCCGCCGCCACCGGGCGCGGCCTGGCCACCCGGGCCGCGGCCGCCCTGGTCGAGCAGGCGTTCCGGCTGCCCGGGGTGGAGCACGTCGAGATCGTCCACGACCCGGCGAACCTGGCCAGCGGCGCCGTCCCGGCCCGGCTCGGTTTCACCGTCCGGCTGCGCCGCCCCGCCGAGGCGACCGCCCCGGCCGAGTCCGGCGAGGAGCAGATCTGGCGGCTCAGCCGACCGTAGAGCCCGTCGTCGAACCCCTCCCCCGGTTCCGCCGTCACGGTTAGTGATCTTGGACGGATAGGCTGCCGTGCTGTCAGGTCCTCACGCTGAGGACGGAGCTGATCAGGATCGGTGGGTGTACGGAGATGATGGGACCGGCGCATTCGTTGTCGGGCGCGGCGGCTTGGCTGGGGGTCGGCGCGGTCGCGGCCGGGATGGGGGAACCGATGCCCTGGCCGGTCCTGCTGGCGGGGGCGCTGATCTGCGCGGGCGCCGCCCTGGCACCCGACCTCGACCACAAGGCGGCGACGATATCCAGGGCGTTCGGGCCGGTGTCCCGGGCGCTCTGCGAGGTGATCGACAACCTCTCGTACGCCGTCTACAAGGCCACCCGGGGCAAGGGCGACCCGCGCCGCTCGGGCGGCCACCGGACGCTGACGCACACCTGGCCGTGGGCGCTGCTGTGCGGGGCGGGCGCCGCGGCGGTGGCCGGGTTCGGCGGCCGCTGGGGCGTGCTGGCGGTGCTGTTCGTGCACATGGTGCTGGCGATCGAGGGCCTGCTGTGGCGTCATGCCCGGGTGTCCAGTGACGTCCTGGTGTGGCTGCTGGGGGCGACCAGCGCCTGGATGCTCGCGGAGGTCCTGGACCGGCCCGGCAACGGCTCGCACTGGCTCTTCGACCAGCCCGGCCAGGAGTACCTGTGGATCGGGCTGCCGATCGCGCTCGGCGCCCTGGTGCACTGCCTCGGCGACGCGCTGACCGTCTCGGGCTGCCCGGTGCTGTGGCCGATCCCGATCGGGCGCAAGCGCTGGTACCCGATCGGCCCGCCGAAGGGCATGCGGTTCCGGGCCGGCAGCTGGATCGAGCTCAAGGTGCTGACCCCGGTCTTCATGGGAGCGGGCGGCGTCTGCGCGGTCGGCGCCCTCGGCTTCTTCGGCAACGGCTGAGGCCGGGCCCCCGGCGGGCTCGACGGGCTTCACGGGCCTGACGGGCCCCACAGGGCGGACGGGCTTGCCGGGTGAACCCCGGCGGTCCGCCGTCGTGGGGGTAACGGGCGGACCGCCGGGCGCGCCGGCCGGACGGGACGGTCCGGCGGCGCCGGGGAGCGGACGCGGCGGAGGACCTCACCTCCGCGCGGAGCGCCCCTTAGAACCCCGCGGTCCCGCCGCGGACCCTCACCCGCGGCATCGTGCGCCCGTTCCCACGCCTCGGAGACCCCGCCCGGCCGCGCCGATAACACTTTCCGCTCCGGGCGGCGGCCGGGGCCCGCTCCTCCGAACGGCGGACCCATGCAGTCGGCCGACCGCGCGCGGGTCCGCCGACACCCGGCCGGGACGCTTGTACTGACCTGTCCGTTTCCTGATACTTCCGGTCAGCGCTGTCAGGGGCAGATCATTCGCCGTGCTTCCGAACAGCACGCCGGGGCCGCCCACCGTCTGACCGCGCCTCACGCCCCCATCCCCAGGGGCCTCTCACTCCCAGGAGGAGACCGGTGAGGACCAAGCGCAGGACCCCCCGCCCCGGCACCACCCGACGCCGTACCCGGCTGCTCGCCGTCGCCCTCGGCCTGCTGACCGCCACCGCGGTCGCCGTGCCGGGCGCCGCGGCCGACCCCACCGGCTCCGCGGCCGACCCCACCGGCTCCGCCCGGCCCGAACAGCTCGCGGCCGTCAGCGACGCCGTCCTGCGCGCCGAGGTCGACGGCACCGCCTGGTACGTCGACGAGGCCGCCGGGCGGGTGGTGGTGACCGCCGACAGCACCGTGCCCACCGAGGCGCTCGACCGGCTCGCCCAGGCCGCCGGCGGCGACACCTCCGTCCTGACCGTCCGGCACGTCCCCGGCGCCTTCACCCCGCTGCTCGCCGCCGGCGACGCCATCTACGGCGGCAAGTATCGCTGCTCGCTCGGCTTCAACGTGCGGGACAGCCACGGCTACTACTTCGTCACGGCCGGGCACTGCGGCAACGTCGCCTCCCAGTGGTACACCGACGCCGCCCACCACACCTCGATCGGGCCGACCCTCAGCTCGACCTTCCCCGACCACGACTACGCCCTGGTCCGCTACGACAACTCCGCCCTGAGCCGCCCGGGCGGCTTCACCTCCGCGCCGAACGCGGTCGTCGGCGAGCAGGTCACCCGGCGGGGTTCGACCACCGGCGTCCACGGCGGCAAGGTCACCGGGCTCAACGCCACCGTGCGCTACAGCGACGGCGGCGGCACCGTACGCGGGCTGATCCAGACCGACGTCTGCGCCGAGCCCGGCGACTCCGGCGGCCCGCTGTACGACGGCACCAAGGCGCTCGGCCTCACCTCGGGCGGCAGCGGCAACTGCACCGTCGGCGGCACGACCTTCTTCCAGCCCGTCAACGCCGCGCTCACCGCGTACGGGGTCAACGTGTACTGATCCCCCGCCCTCCCACGGAACGGCCGTCGGCCCGCCGCACAGCGCGGCGGGCCGACGGCCGTGTCGGGGCCGGGTGCTCAGCCCGCGTACACGTCCTCGACGTACCGGCCAGCCTCGATCAGCCCCTGCAGCCAGGCCTGCGCCCGCTGCTCGTCGGCCCCCGGCGTCCGCTCCCGGTACAGCTCCCGGAACGCCGCCCGTACTCCCGGCGCCATCCGCGCGCCGTCGCCGCAGACGTACACCTCGGCGCCGGCCTCCAGCAGGTCCCAGACCTCGGCCGCCTCCGCGGCGAGGCGGTCCTGCACGAAGCGCCGCCCGTCCTGCGGCCGCTCGCTGAAGACGGGCCGCATCGAGACCGCGCCCTCCTGCTCGGCCTTCTCCAGCTCCAGCCGGTGGAGGTAGTCCGACTCGGCCGCGTCGCACCCGAAGTAGAGCAGTGCGGGGGCGAGTTCGGCGCCCTTGTAGAGCAGGGCGCGGCGGTCGAGGACCGCGCCGCGGAACGGTGCCAGGCCGGTGCCGGCCGCGATCATGATCACCGGGGTGCGGTGTCCGATCCGGAACACCTCCCGGCAGGGCTGGACCCGGGCCAGCACGGTGTCCCCCTCGGCGACCCGGGCGAGGTACCCGGAGCCGGTGCCCCGGAACGTGCCCCGGCCGGATCGCGCGGGGGCGCTGAGCACGGAGACCATCAGGTCCACCTCGGTCGCGTCCCAGTCGGGCGAGGAGGAGATCGAGTAGTGCCGGGGCCGGATCGGCGGCAGCAGTTCCAGCAGCACCGGCCAGGTCAGGCTGCCCCGCAGGGCCGGGTGGTCCTCGATCAGGTCCAGCAGGGTGCGCGGGTCGCCGTCGGGAAGGGCGGCCAGCGCGGCCCGCTCGGGCGGGCAGGGGTTGGCGGCGGCCAGCGCGGCGCGCTGCTCGGCGGTCGGCCGGTCCTGCAACTCGACGTGGTGGGTGAGCAGTTCGCGTACGGTCAGCGGGCGGTCGACGGCCAGGCCGGTGCGCCGGTGGGCCACGATGGTGAGCACCGTCTCCGGGTCGGCGCCGAACAGCTGGGCGGCCCGCTCGACCAGCGCCGGGTCGTTGGCCGGGAGCACCGTGAGGTGGTCGGCGCTCCGGTAGCCGACGCCCTCGGGCAGCGCGAGGCGGACCATCCGCTTGACCCGGGGGTAGGCCGGGTCGGTCAGGCTGTCGACGGCGGTGACGGTCAGCTCGGCCATGCCGTGCCGGGCGGCCAGCGCGGCGAGCGGGCCGCCGGTCACCTCGGTCACCGTGTACCCGGCCTCCTGCCGCGGCTCGGCGGGCGCGTCGGCGTCCCCGTAGCTCTCCAGCAGGGCGAGGCGCAGCGCCTCGGTGAACTGCCGTACGGTGCCGGAGAGGTCACCCGAGGCGTCGGCCTCGGCGCGGGCGAGCAGCCGGGTGCCACCGAGGGCGGCGAGCCGGTCGTCGATCAGCGCCGGGACGCGCTGGTAGGTGGCCGCGTAGGTGCGGTCGCCGATGCCGAGCACCGCGTACCGCACGCCCTCCGCCCTACCTTCCGCGCCGCCGTCCTCCTGGAGGCGGCGGACGAAGGCGGCCGCGTCGTCCGTCGGCTGCCCGTTGTACGAGGCGGCCGTGATCACCACCGGGCGGTCGGTGGGCAGTCCGTCCGCGTACGTGTCCAGCGCGGCGATCTCGGTGTCGCAGCCGAGGTCGGCGGCGGCCTCGGCCAGCTGGCGGCTGAACTCGCGGCCGGCACCGTAGTTGGATCCGTGCAGGAGCAGCAGCCCGGTGCCCTGGCGGACCCGGCCGGGGCGCTCGGCGGCGGCGCCGGCCCGGGTGTCCGGGGCGGTCGCGGGCTCGGCGGCCAGGGGCGCGGGCGTGCGCCGGGCGAGGCCGAGGGTGAACTCGTCGGGCTTGATGGTGAGCGTCTGCTTGATGGTCAGCCGGTAGTCGGCGTGGTCGAGCAGCCGGTAGCGGTGGACCAGCATGCCGAGCAGCATGGTGGCCTCGTGCAGCGCGAACTGCCGTCCGATGCAGGCGCGTTCGCCGGTGCCGAAGGGCTTGAAGGCGTGCGGGGAGCGGGCCGCCTCGGCCTC
This sequence comes from Kitasatospora sp. Ki12, assembly GCF_054601375.1. Taxonomy (NCBI): domain Bacteria; kingdom Bacillati; phylum Actinomycetota; class Actinomycetes; order Kitasatosporales; family Streptomycetaceae; genus Kitasatospora; species Kitasatospora sp. Ki12. The sequence goes on from NZ_BAAIHT010000002.1 coordinate 237,882, forward strand.
GGCGTCGAACCGGGAGGGGTCGAACAGCTCGGGGTTGTCGCCCCACACCGGGTCGCGGTGCAGCATCGGGGTCGACACGAAGACCGTCTCCCCGGCGCGCAGCGGGATCCACCCGCCGAGCAGGGTGTCCTGGCGCGCCTCGCGGCTGAAGGCCGGCGCGGTCGGCCAGAGCCGCAGCGCCTCGTTGAGCACCTGCCGGGTGTACCGCAGCCGTCCGACGTCCTCGTACGAGGGCTCCGGGTCGGCCTGTCCGCCCCAGAGCGCGTCCACCTCGCGCTGGACCTCCCGCAGCACGGCCGGGTTCTTGACCAGGTAGTACATCGCGAAGGAGAGCGCGCCGGAGGTGGTCTCGTGGCCGGCGATCAGGAAGGTGATCACCTGGTTGCGGATGTTCTCCGCGTCCAGCCGGGTGCCGTCGGAGGGGCGGACCGCGCCGAGCATCAGGCCGAGCAGGTCCTCGGCCGGGCCCTGCTCGTCCTCCCCGGCGCGGGCGGCGATCACCTCGTCCACCACGGCGGCCAGGTAGTCGGAGTCGGCCCGGAAGGCCGTGTCGCGCTCGGTGTGGTCCAGCTCCGGGTCCCGGGTGAGCTTGTTCATCGCCCACTCCAGGCAACGCACCATGGCGTCCACGAAGGGGTGCGGTTCGTCCCGCTCGAAGGAGCCGAAGTCGAAGCCGAAGCCGGCCAGCCCGATGGTGTCCAGGGTCATCCGGGTCATGTCGCCGGGCACGTCCACCGGCAGTCCGGCGGCCTCCCGGCGGTCCCAGGAGTCGATCAGCCGGCGGGCCACCGTCAGCATCACCGGGTGGTAGGTGCGCATCGAGCCGAGCGCGAAGGCGGGCATCAGGATGTCGTGCGCCCTGGCCCAGTTGGGCTCGTCGTTGTACGCGGTGAACAGGCCGTCGCCGGTGAACTGGCGGACGTTCTCCAGGCCCGGGCCGATCGACTTGGTGAACCTGGTCTCGTCGGCCAGCTCCTCGACCAGTTCCAGGCCGCTGACCATCATGAGGTCGCGGCCGTGCATCCGCTGGACGAAGACCGGGCCGTGTTCTCTGGCCAGCTCCATGGTCCGCAGCATCGGGGCGGCGACCGGCGGCGCCGAGGAGATGTCGATCGTGGGCACGGCCCGCGACCCGGCCGCGGCAGCGCCGTCGGTGCCCGCATCGGCGTCGGCGTCGGCGTCGGCCTGGCGCCTCGGCTCGGTGATGGTCTCGGTCATCGGTGGGTCCCTCCCGCAGCGGAAAATTCGGCTCCCTCCACTCTGTGCCCACCGGGAGGGAAGCCGGGCCGCGATCACTACATGATTGTGTAGTACCCGGAAGATCCGCGGGCTTGCCGACGAACCGTCAGCTCTGCCCCGGCGGGACGAACGGGGAGGAAGTGTGGAGATCTCACCGACCGCGGGCTGCGGGCCGGTGCCCGGGAGCGGGCAGGACGCCGCGGTGGTCTGGCGCAACCGGGCGCTGCGCCTGCTGGACCACGTGCCGCTGCCGATCGCGGTGGTCGAGTTCGGCGGCCGGGTCCTGATCGTCAACCGCGCGATGGCGGCCGAGTTCGGCCTGCTGCCGGGACAGTTGCACAACCGGAAGATCCTGGAGTTCTTCACCCTCCGGGACAGCGACACCCTGCAGGCGCTGGCCGAGGCCGTCCGGCTGCACCGCCGCTCGCAGTACCCGGCCCGGGTCTCCTGGACGCCCGTCGGCGGTGGCGAGCGGTGCGGCGAGATGACCGTCGACCTGGTCAGCGACACCCCGGAGCAGACCCCGAACCTGCTGCTCTCGCTGCGCACCGTCGAGGCGCCCCGGGAGGCGCCGCCGGGCCCGCGCGCCGAGGTCAGCCCGGTGGAGGCGCGGATCCTCGCCGCGGCGGCCCGGGGCGCGACCACCGCGCAGATCGCCCGGGAGATCGGACTCACCGCGGACGGCGTCAACTACCACCTCGCCCGGCTCTCCCGGCGCTGGCGGGTGCCCAACCGCACCGCCCTGGTCGCCCGGGCCTACGCCACCGGCGTGCTGGCCGCCGACACCTGGCCACCTGAACCCGCTCAGAGGTGACATGCCGTCAGAACCGTTGACCCGGGGCCGGATCGGGGCCACACGCCCGGGTGACGCCGCGCTTCGGCCCGGCCCCGCCTGGGCAGGTTCCCCGGGCGGGGGCCGAACCGAGCAGGAGGACGGCATGCGTCAGGACGAGGACCGGACCAGCGGCGGCCCGGCGGAGGCAGCGGCAGCGGGTACGGACGCGGCAGCGGGTACGGCGGCGGCGGGGCCCGGGGCGGACGGGCAGGAGGCGGCCCTCCGGGACTCCGCCGCCTTCCTCGTCGACGAGGCCCTCGGCTTCCTCTTCCCCGCCGCCCTGCGGGCCGCCGCCGACACCGGGGTGGCCGACCACCTCGCGGACGGCCCCCGTACCCCCGCCGAACTCGCCGCCGCCACCGGCACGGACGCCCGGAACCTCCACCGGGTGCTGCGGCTGCTCGCCACCCGGGGCGTCGTGACGGAGGACGGGCGGGGCCGCTTCGCCCTCGCGGAGGCCGGACAGGCCCTGCGCGGCGACGCCCCGTACTCCGCCCGGGCGGCCGTCCTGATGCTCACCGACCCCACCATGTGGCGGCCCGCCGGCGAGCTGACGCACTGCCTGACCGAGGGCACCACGGCCTTCGAGAACCTGTTCGGCATGCCGTTCTTCGACCACTTCGCCAAGGACGAGCGGACCGCCGCCGTCTTCCACGTCGGCATGGCCGCGATGTCCGACCCGGAGAACGCGCTGATCGCCGCCGCCTGCGAGCTGCCGGCGAGCGGCACGGTGGTGGACATCGGCGGCGGCCACGGCGGCCTGCTGCTGGAGGTGCTGCGCCGCAACCCGGGCCTGGAGGGCGTCCTCTACGACCGCGCCCACGTCCTCGCCGGGCACCGCCTGGCGGCGCACCAGGAGATCGCGGGCCGCTGGACGCCCCGGGAGGGCGACTTCTTCGCCTCCGTGCCGGACGGCGACGTCCACCTGCTCAAGCGGATCACCCACGACTGGGACGACGACGGCTGCGTCACCCTGCTCGGGCACTGCCGCCGCGCCCTGCGCCCGGGCGGCCGGGTCCTGGTGCTGGACGCCGTGGTCCCGGCGGGCAACGCGCCCCACCAGTCCAAGGCCCTGGACCTGATGATGATGGCCTCGCTCACCGGCCGCGAGCGCACCGAGGGCGACTTCGCGGACCTCTTCGCCCGGGCCGGGCTGCGGCTCTCCCGGGTGGTCCCCACCCCGACGGTGCTGTCGGTGGTCGAGGCGGTGGCCGCCTGAGCGGGCCCGGCGCGGAGGATCACGCGGGCGTGGAGTCACGCGGGCATGGAGATCACGCGGGCGCGCAGCGCAGCGCGGCCCACAGGTCGAGCCGGTCCTCCAGCTTCAGCAGGCTGCGGCCGGTCAGCTCCTCGATCCGCTTGATCCGGTAGTGCACCGTGTTGACGTGCAGGTGCAGCGCCTCCGCGGTCCTCGACCAGGAGGCGCTGTGCCGCAGGAAGGCGTCCAGGGTGTCCAGCAGGGAGACGGTGTTCGTCCGGTCGTGCTCGATCAGCGGGGCGAGCACCCGGCGGCGGAAGTCCGCGGTGATCTCGGCGGGGACGCCCCGGAGCAGGGTTTCCAGCGAGGTGATCCGGGCGCTGCGGCCCACCGTCCCGGGCGGCTCGACGTGCAGGGCGTAGCGGGCCTGGACGAGTGCGGCCCGGAGCTCGCGGACGAGCGGGTCGACGGTGGCGCCGGTGCCCAGGCGCAGGCGCCGCCCTCCGGTCAGTGCGGCGTCCAGGCGCGGCAGGGCGCTCCGCAGGGCCTGGGCGACGCGCTCCTCCGGGGCCGGGGACAGGGCGGCGGCGCCGCCCCGGCCGTCGGGGGCGGCGACGAAGGGGGCGTCCAGCTCGTGGAGGGCTTCGGCGAGGGCGGCGGCCGTCCAGGTCGCCGGGGCGCCGTCGATCCGGGCGGCGACGGCGGTGAGCCGGCGGTGCGGGGGCAGGCCGGAGAGGGCGAGGGCGCGTTCGGCCTCGGCCTCGGTGTCGCCGCCGGAGTCGAGCAGTTCGATCAGCCGGGTGCCGGTCTGCCGCTGGGCGGTGGCGGTGGCCCGCTCCCGGGTGGCGAGCGGGGTGAGCAGTTCGGCCAGGCCGTGCAGCAGGGCGGTGGCGGCCGGGCCGGGTTCGGTGTGGGGGCGCAGCAGCCAGCCGTCGAAGGGGGATTCGCCGGGCGGGCCGACCGGGACGGGCGCCGGCCCGGTGTGGCGCACGGAGAGTCCCGAGGGCGCGGGGAGCTTCGGGGCGGGTGCGGCGGCGGGTTCGGCGGCGGGTTCGGAGGTGCCCAGGACCCGGCCCGCGCCGGTGGTCAGGGAGCACGCGGGCAGGCCGAGGTCGGTGACGGCCCGTTCCAGCAGGTGGTCCAGGGCGGCCTGGTCGCGGATGAGCTGGGTCAGGGCGCGCCGGGCGGCGGCCGGGAGGGCCGCCTGCCCTTCGGCGTGCGCCTGGAGGTCGCCCCACAGCCGGAGGTAGACGCGGTCGGTGACGGAGCGGAAGCTGGTCCCGGCCGGGACGGACAGCAGGGGGATGCCGTGCCGGCGGCAGGCCTCGACCAGCTCGGGCGGGACGCTGCCGTGGGTGCCCTCGCCGGCGAGGAGCGCGGCGACCTCGGCGGTGCGCAGGGAGTTGGCGAAGCGCATCGCCCCCTGGCCCTCGTCCGGCCGCCACCAGACCAGGCCGGAGAGGACCAGTTCGCCGCGCTGCAGGTAGCGGGCCGGGTCCTGGAGGTCGGTGGAGGTCACGCCGGTCACCTCGCGGTCGAGCAGGTGGGGGCTCGCCCAGGCGACCTCGATGTGGAGGTCGTCCAGTTCCAGGAGGTCTCCGACGATCATGCTGTGCTCCTTGTGCGCCATCCGCGAGGTGGGGTCTCGCACATGCGATGTCCAACGCGTGCCAGGCATCGTAAACACAAGGAGGAAGCCGGTGTTTTCCTCTTGTGTGATCACCTGACGGCAGGGCTGCGGGCCGGGTCGCGGTCCGGTGGTCCCGACAGTGGACCGCGCCGCGCTCACGGTGCGGCGGGCCGCCGGCGGTGCTCGTCCAGGGCGCGCCAGACCTTGTCCCGCAGGAACGGCGCCTCGGTGAAGCGGATCCCGGTGGCGTCCCGCAGGGCGTTGGCGAAGGCGGGCGGGACCGGGTTGAACGGGCTCTCCGACATGGACTTGGCGCCGAGCGGGCCGATGGTGTCGGAGGTGTCGGAGAAGTGCACCTCGGTGCGCGGCACGTCCGCGAAGGCGGGCAGCCGGTAGCGGCGGAACCCGGCCGTGGTGACCTCGCCGCGCCCGTCGACCAGCACCTGCTCGAACAGGGTGGCGCCGAGCGCCTGGGCGACGCCGCCCTCGACCTGGCCGCGGCACTGCAGCGGGTTCATCACCTTCCCGGCGTCCGCGCCGTGGACGCTGCGCAGGATCCGGATCTCGCCGGTGTCCGGGTCGACGGCGATCCGGAACCACTGGGAGTTGAAGGCGATCGAGCGCGGCGAGCCGCCGAAGTGCCCGTCGGCGGAGAGCACGACGCCCCTGCCCCCGGCCGCCTCGAAGACCTCCTTGAGCGGCACCGCGCGCCGCCCGGCGCACTCGACCGCGTCGGCGGTCAGCCGCAGCAGGCCGCGCGGGGTGCGGGCGTACTCCGCCGTGAAGGTGAGGATCCGTTCGGCGAGCGCCTCGGCGGCCTTCAGCACCGCCTTGCCGGCGACGACCGTGCCGGCCGAGCCGAAGGCCCCGGTGTCGTGGCGGACGAGGTCGGTGTCGGACTGCCGGACGGTGATCCGGTCCACGGTGGTCCCGAGGGCCCCGGCGGAGATCTGCTGGTGGACGGTGGTGGTGCCGTTGCCGAACTCCGCGGTGCCCACGGCGACCTCGTACCTGCCGTCCTCCAGGAGCCGTACGGTGGCGTCGGCGAAGTGGCCGCCGGGCGGGCCGCAGGCGATCGCCGCCATCGCGAAGCCCTGGCCCACCAGCCAGCCCTCGGGGGCGAGTTCGGCGCTGGTGCCGTCCGCGAGGGCCGCCCGGACGACGCCGAGGCACTGGTCGAGGCCGTAGCTGGCGATGTGCAGGTCCTCCTCCTCGCCGAGCGGGCCCTCCATGTGCTCGCCCGGGCCGATGACGTTGCGCTCGCGCAGCACCAGCGGGTCGATCCCCAGCCGCCGGGCGAGTTCGTCCATCGCCGACTCCACGGCGAAGGTGACCTGGCCGAGGCCGTAGCCCCGGAAGGCGCCCGCGGGCACGCCGTTGGTGTAGACGGAGTAGGCGTCGACCTTCTTGTGCGGCGCCCGGTAGACGCCCATCGACTCGCCGACGCTGTGGAACATCACCGCCGGCCCGTGGTTGCCGTACGCGCCGGTGTTGGCGACGACCCGGTACTGCAGGGCCGTCAGGGTGCCGTCGCTCCTGGCACCGAGCTTGACGGTGACCGTGAACGGGTGCCGGGTGGTGGCCCCGTGGAACTGCTCGGCCCGGGTGAACTCCAGCTTGACCGGCCGGCGCAGCCGCAGCGCCGCGAGCACCGCGATGTCCTCGGTCAGCATCTCCTGCTTCCCGCCGAACCCGCCGCCGACCCGGCCGGCCACCACCCGGACCGCGTCCATCGGCAGACCGTAGAGGTCGCACAGGGCCCGCCGGGTGAGGAAGGGCACCTGGGTGGAGGAGCGCACCACCAGCCGCTCCCGCCCCGTCGCCTCGTTCTGCTCGAAGGAGACGACGCAGCCGTGGGTCTCCAGGCTGGCGTGCTGGACCCGCTGGGTGCGGAAGGTCTCCTGGTAGACCACGTCCGCCTCGGCGAAGCCCCGCTCGACGTCGCCCAGTTCGCCGTGCGCCTCGCCGCAGACATTGCTCTCGGCACGGGCGATCCGGGACTCCGGGCCCTTCGGGTGGATGACCGGGGCCCCGGCCCGCATGGCCTCCTCCGGGTCCAGCACGTACGGGAGTTCCTCGTAGCTGACGGCGATCCGCCGGCAGCCCTCCTCGGCGGCGCCCTCGCTCTCGGCGACCACCGCCGCCACCCGCTGGCCGACGAAGCGGACCACGTCGTCCAGGACCCGGGTGTCGTCCGGGTCCTCGGTGGGGTGCTCGTGCCGGGCCGAGGAGTAGAGCCGGTCGGGGGCGTCCTCGTGGGTGAACACGGCGACCACCCCGGGCACCCGCAGGGCCGCCGAGGTGTCGACGGCGACGATCCGGGCGTGCGGGTGCGGGGAGCGCAGCAGCTTCATGTGCAGCAGGCCCTCGACGTCCAGGTCGAAGGTGTAGCGGGCGGTGCCGGTCACCACCTGCGGGCCGGCCGGGGCGCCCGGGCTGCGGCCCACGGCCTTCCCCGCGCACGGCGATTCGGTGTGCCGGACGCCCCGGACGGCGTCCTCGATCGCCCGGTAGCCGGTGCAGCGGCACAGGTTGCCCTTCAGCGCCCGCGGCAGGTCGGCCAGGTGCTCCGCGGTGAAGGCGGAGGCCGTCATCAGCATCCCGGCCGTGCAGAAGCCGCACTGGAAGCCCTGGGCGTCCAGGAACCGCTGCTGCACCGGGTGGAGTTCGCCGTCCTTCGCCAGCCCCTCCACGGTGGTGACGGTACGGCCCTCGGCGCGCAGCGCCGGGTAGAGGCAGCTGTGCACCGGCTCGCCGTCCACCTGCACGGTGCAGGCGCCGCAGTCGCCCGCGTCGCAGCCCTTCTTCACCCCGAACCAGCCGCGCTCGCGCAGATAGGTGCGCAGGCACTGGCCGGCCCGCGGCTCGGCGTCGAAGTCCTCGCCGTTGACCCGGATCGAGTACGTCATCTCCCGGCCTCCTCGACCAGCTCGCGGCGGATCTCCTCGGCGAAGCGGAAGGTCATGTGCCGCCGCCAGGCGGGAAGTCCGTGGATGTCGTCGTAGTACTCCTCGGGCCGCACCCCGTACCCGACCGCCTCGCGGACCGCCCCGGCGTTCGGCGGCAGGGCGAAGCGCAGCCGGATCGGCCGCACCGTCGAGGCGGTGACGGTGAGCGCCAGTTCGCCGTCGAGCGGGTCGCGGGTGCCGACGAGCAGCGCGCCGGAGCGGCCGAGCCCGTACAGGGAGGCCTGCCGGAAGGCCGTCCGCCGCTCCAGGGCCCGGGCGGGCAGGACGACCGAGCGCAGCAGTTCACCGGGCCCGAGGTCCTTCACCCCGGCGCCGGTCACGAAGTCCGCGACCGGCAGCCGGCGCACCGCACCGTCCTGGGACAGCAGGGTGCAGACGCCGTCCAGGGCGGCGGTCAGCGAGATCATCGGCCCGGCCGGCAGGCCGTTGCACAGGTTGCCGCCGACGGTGGCCATGTGCCAGATCTTCCAGGAGGCGAGGAAGGCCCGGCAGCACTGTTCGAACAGCGGCGCGGCCGGCCGGTCCAGCGCCCGGGCGAAGCGCGAGAGCTGGGCGATCGTGCAGGTCGCGGCGATCTCCAGGTCCCCGGCGGGTGTCAGCCGCACCGGCTCCCAGCCCATCCGGCCGAGGTCGATCAGCCGGCGGATGTGCGGCTGCGGCTCGGAGAACAGGTACGTCCCGCCGCCGAGCCAGGCGTCCCCCGGCCGCCAGGTCCCGCGCCGCCGCGCGTCGCGCAGCTCCACCACCGTGTTCAGGTCCACGTTCCGCCACCGTCCTCGACTCGCCGATTGATCGACACGGCGATTGAAGCAACGCGCCGCGGGGCGCAACGAGTGGTCGCGCGCACCAGCCGGGGGCGGCCGGACTGGGTGATCGACCAGCGCATGGACATGACGCCGCCGGGGCGGCGGCCGGGCGTGCCCCGGCGGTGTGCTCAGTCCCCGGTCCGCCGGACGGCCTCGATGAAGCCCCGGGTGGAGGGGCGCGACAGCGGACGGCCGTAGGTCGCGCCGACCCGGTCCAGGGCGGTGAGCCCGGTGGTCCAGCCGTGCCGGTCGAGCCACCCGTGGGTGTCGGGGCCGAGGCCGCCGCGCCACAGGTCGGTGATGTGCGCGAGGGCCGGGTCCTGCGGGGTGGCGGCGACGTCCCCGCCCTTCTCCGTCAGCAGTCGGCTGCCCGGGGCGGCGAGGCCGGCCACCGCGGTGAGCAGGCCGGCGGCCTCCTCAGGCGAGAGGTAGACCAGCAGGCCCTCGGCGAGCCAGGCCGAGGGCCGCGACGGGTCGAAGCCCGCCGCGACCAGCCGGGCGGGCCAGTCCGGGTCCAGCAGGTCGGCGGGCAGGGTGGTGCGCCCGCTCCTCGGCCGGGCACCGATCCCGTCCAGGACCTGTTCTTTGAAGGCCAGCACCGGGCCCAGGTCGAGTTCGAACACCCGGGTGCCGGCGGGCCAGTCCAGCCGGTAGGCGCGGGTGTCCAGGCCGGCGGCGAGCAGCACGACCTGGTCGGCGCCGGCGGCGAGGAGGCGGTCGTCGTAGAAGCGGGTGCGCAGGATGCCGTGCGCGACCAGGGCCTTGGCGAGGTCGCCGCCGGACCCGGAGGTGGGCAGCGGCAGCCCGGCGGCCTCGACGAAGGCGGCGGCGTACGGGTCGACGAAGAGCGGGTCGGGGCGGGAGCTCTCGTAGGCCCGGACCCGGGCGACGGACAGGGCGGTGCGGGAGACCGGGCTCAGCGGCTCGGCGGGCGCCAGCGGTTCGGCGGGCGCCAGCGGTTCGGCGGGCGTCAGCGGCTCGGAAGGCGTCAGGCGTTCGGCGGGCGGCACGGGTTCGGAGGGCGTCATGCCCGACAATCTACATCGCTACAGATGCATCGGTGAAGATGTATCCTTCCGGACATGGACGGCGTGCAACTCCTCAGACTCGGCAAGCGGCTGACCGACCTCGGCCGCGCCATGGTCACCGACGCGGCCTCCGCGCACCTCACCGCCGGCGAGCTCGCCGTGGTCTCCGACGTGTACCGCCACCCCGCCACCTCCGTCCAGGAGATCCGGGCCCGCACCGGCTTCGCCCAGAGCCACGTCTCCGTCTCGGTCGCCCGACTGCGCGAGGGCGGACTGCTCGACGCCACCGCCGACCCGGCCGACGGGCGGCGCACCCTGCTGACCGTCTCCGACCGGGCCCGGAACGCCGTCCGCGCCCGCGCCGCCCAGCCCGCCGAACCGGTCATCGCGAAGGCCGTACCGGACCCGGACCAGGCCCGCCGGGTCACCGAACTGCTCGACGAGCTCGCCGCCCTGCTGCTGCCCTGACCGGCCGCCCCCGGCCGGAGTTCCACAACCACGTCACAAACCCGCCGGGCCACTCCCCCGCCGACCGGCCGCCCTGGAATCATCCCCGCCGGGTGCCCGGGAAGGGCGTCCGGGGACGCGGCTGTGGGGGTGGCGATGGAGACATGGCAGAGGGACCCGGGGGCATCCGGCGGGCCCCGACGGACGGCGGGATCGCCAGGCCGGCTCCTGGCACAGGGGCTGCTCGTCCTGGCCGGGCTCGCCACCGCCGCCTTCGGCTTCGGGCTGTACCTCGACACCCACGACGAGGCGGTCGCCCACCACACGGCGCCGGCCTGCGGCACGACGGCGGCCCCGCCCGGTACGGACTGCGTCCGGTCCGAGAGCGGCCGGGTGACGGCACGGAAGACCGACGGCGCCTACCTGCTGACAGTGGCGCGTGAGACGGCGCCCGCGCAGACCTTCGAGGTCGACCAGGACTTCTACCAGTCCACGGCCATCGGCGCCGACGTGGAATTGAGGCTCTGGCACGGCCGGGTCGCCGAGGTCTCGTACCACGGACACAGCGCCGAGAACCCGGTCGGGACCCGGCTGCCGTCCCTGGGGGTGGCCGCCCTGGTCGCGGCGGGATCGGCGCTGACCGTGCGCGGCCTGACCCGGTCGCGCCGTGACACCGGGGACGCCCGCCTCGGCGCCGCCGTCGTCATCGGCCCCTGCGCCTACATCGGGAGCACCTTCCTCATCCCCTGGCAGTGGCCGCTCGTCCTCGTCCTGGGAATCCCCTGCTCGGCTGGCTGGCCGTGATCACCGCCGCCGTAACGCTCCTCTGACCGCCCCGGCCCGTCCCGGTCCGGCCCGAGTTTCACAACTCCGCTACAAGCGCCGCTGCTTGCTCACCCCATGGTCACGCCGCTGTCATCATCGTGCCGGGGCACCCGGGGAGGCGCCCGGGCACGATCGAGGGGGTTGTGATGAACGCTCGGACCGAGAACGCCAAGCCGCCCGGCCACCCCGGACGGATCACCGGGACGGCCGGCCGCGTCCTGGCCCAGGGCCTGCTCCTGGCGGCCGGCCTGGCCACCACCGTGCTCGGCTTCAGCTGGTTCGTCGGCGCGATCGACCAGGTGAGCGGCTACCGCTCCGCCCCGGTCTGCGGCACGGCGGCGGCCGCGCCCGGCACCGACTGCGCCCGGTACGAGAGCGGCAAGGTGACGGCCCGGGACGTCTCCGACGGCGGCGAGGGGGCTGGCGACCAGTACTGGCTGACCGTCACCCGGGAGGCGGGGCACCGGGGCAACTACTTGGTCAGCTGGGACTTCTACCGTGCGACCGAGATCGGCACGGAGGTGGACGTGGCACTCTGGCACGGCCGGGTCGCCGAGGTCTCCTACCGGGACCACCGGGCCCCGACCCGGAGCACGCCCTGGCTGACCTCGCTCGAGGTGGCCCTGCTGGTCGCGCTCGGATCGGCGCTCACCGCGTACGGCCTGTCCTGGCGCGCCTCGCCGGCCCCCGCCGCCGTCGCCGCCTCCGTCGCCCTCTTCGCCTTCCTCGGCAGCTCCCTGATCGCGGCCGAGCCCACGTCCACGGCCACCGCCCTGGTCGTCCCGGTCCTCGGCTGGCTGGGCATGACCGCCGGCGCCACGTTCTCCGCCCGGGAGGACTGACCTCCGGCTCCGTCACGGCCCCGCCACGGGAGGTTCCCAACCGCGTTACAGGAAGCCCGGGTTGTTCCCCCGGCGGCCACGCCGCTGTCATCATCCTGCTGGGTGCCGGGTCACGGTCGAGGGGGTTGCGATGAACGCTCGGATCGAGGACGCCAGACCTCCCCGCCGCCTCCGGCGGATCGTCGGGGTGGCCGCCCGCGTCCTGGCCCAGGGCCTGCTCCTGGCGGCCGGGCTGGCCTCCACCGTGCTCGGCTTCGAGTGGTTCATCGACGCGTACGACGCGGGGGGCGCCTACCGCACCGCCCCGGTCTGCGGCACGGCGGCGGCCGCGCCCGGCACGGACTGCGCCCGGCACGAGACCGGCAAGGTGGTCGCGAAGAACGTCGACAACAGCGGCGACAGCACCGTCTACCACTTGACCATCGGCAGGGAGACCGCGCCCGGCGACGGCTACTCGGTCAGCAAGGAGTTCTACTACGACACCGAGGTCGGCGCGGACGTGGACCTGACGATCTGGCACGACCGGGTCGCCGAGGTCTTCTACCGGGGGCACCGGGACCCGATCCCGAGCACGCCCTGGCTGACCTCCCTCAAGGTGGGCCTGCTGGTCGCGCTGGGATCGGCCCTCACCGCCCACGGACTGTCCTGGTCCCGCTCGGGCGCGCCGAGCGGCGTCGCCGTCGGCGTCCTCGTCCTCTCGACCTTCGGCAGCCTCGTGTACACCGTCTCGCAGTGCTCGTTCGGGGTCACCCTGGGGATCCCCGTCTTCGGCTGGGTGGTCATGACCGCCTTCGCCACGGCGGCCGCCCTGGACTACTGACGGCCCTCCCGCGTCGCGGCCTCACCGCAGACCGTCGACAACTGTGCTACAGGAAAGCCGAGTTGTTCCCCCGGTGGCGCCGCCCCTGAGATCATCCTGCTGGGCATCGGGGAGGTGCCCGGCCACGATCGAGGGGGTTGCGATGGACGCACGGACCGAGGACGCCAGGCCGCCCGGGGCCTTCAGGACGGTCGCCCGCGTGCTGGCCCGGGGCCTGCTGGTGCTGGCGGGCCTGGCCACCGTGGCCGCCGGCTTCGGCTGGTTCGTGGCGACCTACCACGAGATGGCCGCCCACCGGACGGCTCCGGTCTGCGGCGCGGCGGGCACCGCGCCGGGCACCGCCTGTGTGCGCCACGAGACCGGCAAGGTCCGGGCGCTGACGTACAAGGAGACCAGCGATTCCACCACCTACAAGATGACGGTCGGCCGGGAGGAGGCTCCCGCCCATACCCTCGAAGTGGGCGAGGCCTTCTACGACGAGGCCCAGGTCGGCACCGACGTCGACCTGAAGGTCTGGAACGGCCGGGTGATCGAGGTCTCCTGGCACGGCCACCGGGCCACCGTCCGCAGCACCCCCGTACTGACCTCCTTCGAGCTGGCCCTGCTGATCGGCGCGGGTACGGCGCTGACGGCGTACGGCCTGGCCTGGCCGCGCGACACCGCCCTGGCCGTCCCCGTCCTCGGCGCCTCCTGGACGGCCGGCGCCGCCATGCTCGGCAGCTTCCTCTTCACCACCACCCTGTGGCCGCTGCCCATCTCCCTGAGCGTGCCGCTGCTCGGCTGGCTGATCGCCACGGCCGTCACCACCGCGGCGGCCCGGGAGGGCTGAGGCCGGTGCGTCGTGACCGCCAGGTCAGCCGGCCGGCCCGCGGTGGGATACTGGACCGGACGATTCCGCGGGTGAGGGGTGGCGCATGAGCGGCAGACTGCGGGTGCTGCGGAAGCAGAACCGGCTCAGCCTGGAGGCGCTGGCCGAGCAGGTGGGGGTCACCAAGAGCTACCTCTCCAAGGTCGAGCGCGGTCTCAGCGACCCGTCGATCTCGACCGCGCTCAAGCTGGCCCACGCGCTCAACGTCGACGTCGGCCGGCTGTTCTCCGACGAGGTGGAGCCCGAGCTCGTCACCGTGGTGCGGGCCGGCGAGCGCACCCCGATCGCCGAGGGGGCCGGCCCCGGCACCCCGCACTACGAGGGCATCGCGACCGGCCTCAGCGGCAAGCGGATGGTGCCGTTCGTGATGTACCCGCCGACCGACCCGACCGGGTCGGCGTACAAGTGCCACGCGGGCGAGGAGTTCCTCTTCGTGCACGCGGGCACCGCGGAGCTGGAGTTCCCGGAGCGCACGGTACGACTCGGCCCCGGGGACAGCGTCTACTTCAACTCGGCGCTGCCGCACCGCTGCCGGAGCACCGGCGCGGAGCCGGCCGAGATCCTCGTGGTCATCCACGACGACCCGGCCGGCTCCTCGGATCCCGTCCCCACCCTGCCCTGAGGCGCGGCGGGCGCCCGCGGCGTCAGGCGCCCGGTGCCGCCGCCTCGGCCAGCAGCCCGGCCAACAGCCGCGTCCGCTCCTCGTCCAGCGGCAGCAGCGGGAGGCGGGGCTCGCCGACGTCCAGACCCCGCAACGCCAGCCCGGCCTTGACCGTGGTCGGCAGACCGCCGCCGAGCAGGAACCGCAGCAGCGGCAGTTGCCGGTGGAACACCCGCCGGGCCGCGTCGAGCTCACCGGCCCGCACCGCCCGGTACAGCTCCAGGGTGAGCTCCGGGATCAGGCAGGGCGCGGCCGTGCACCAGCCGGCCGCGCCGGCCGCGAACGCCGCCAGCGCCAGCGTGTTGGACCCGTTGTAGAACGGCAGCGCGCCGTCGGACAGTTGGACGAGCCGGTGCATCCGCTGGACGTCGCCACTGCTCTCCTTGACCATGGTGATGTTCTCCACCCGGTCGACCAGCCGGTGCAGCAGCTCCGGCGGAAGGTCCACCCCGGCGGTGGCCGGGTTGTTGTAGACCATCAGCGGGATGCCGATCGCACCGGCGATCTCCTGGTAGTGCCGGGTGACCTCCCGTTCGTCCAGCTTCCAGTACGACAGCGGCAGCACCATCACCACGTCCGCGCCCACGTGCTCGGCGTACCGGGCCCGGCGGACGGCGCCGCGGGTGGTGAGGTCGGCGATGCCCACCACGGTCGGCACCCGGCCCGCGACGGCGGCGACCGAGGCCTCGGCGGCGTCGTACCACTCCCGGTCGTCGAGGTAGGCGCTCTCGCCGGTGGAGCCGAGCGGGGCGATCGCGTGGCAGCCGGCGGCGATCAGGCGGTCGATCAGCTCGGCCAGCCGGGCGAGGTCCGGGCCGCCGTCGGTGCGGGAGAACGGGGTGACCGGGTAGGCGATGACGCCTTCCAGGGCGGTCGTGGCCATCTCAGGACTCCTTCGGGGCGGGAACGGAGGCAGGGGTGGAGCCGGTCGCGCCCGGGACGGCGTCGCCGTGGCCGGCCCGCAGGGCGCGGCGGGCGTAGTAGGCGAAGTTCGCCTGGCCGCGTTTGGGGGTGGAGATCCAGTCGTGCGCCTCCCGCGCCAGCGGCCCGGGGATCTCCCGGATCCGGCCGGCGGCGCTCGCCAGCAGCTGCAGCCGGGCGGCCCGTTCGAAGAGCAGGGCGAGGGTGCAGGCCTCCTCGATCGTCCCGGTGGCGACCAGCTGGCCGTGGTGGGCGAGCAGCAGGGCCCGCTTGTCGCCGAGCGCGGCGGCGATGAGCTCGCCCTCCTCGTTGCCCACCGGGATGCCGGGCCACTCCTCCAGGAACGCGCAGTCCTCGTACAGCGGGCAGGTGTCCATGTGCGAGACGACCAGCGGGGTCTCCAGCATGGACAGGGCGGAGATGTGCGGCGGGTGGGTGTGGATGACGCAGTTGACGTCCGGCCGGGCGCGGTAGACCCAGCTGTGGAAGCGGTTGGCCGGGTTGGCCATCCCGTCCCCCTCCAGGACGTTCAGGTCCTCGTCGACGAGCAGCAGGTTGGGCTCGGTGACCTCGTCGAAGCCGAGGCCGAGGCGCTGGGTGTAGTAGGTGCCCGGGCGCTCGGCGCGGGCGGTGATCTGTCCGGCCAGGCCGGAGTCGTGCCCGGCGTCGAACAGGATGCGGCAGGTCAGGGCGAGCTTCTGGCGCACCGTCCAGCCGCTGTCGGGGATCGCGGTCTCCATCCGGCGGTGGGCGAGGTCCACCAGTTCGGACTTGCCCGCTTCGAACGTGTCGGCCATGCCGTGGTTCTCCTTCGGTTCCCGGGGGTGTCGGAGGAACGATGCTTCAGAACACAATGTTCACCATAGGACACAACGTGTCCTGCGTCGACCGTCCGCCCCGGGCCGACCCGTGGCGGCGACTGGTCCGATCGTGCGACGACCGGGGGCGCGGCCCCCTCCGCACCCGGCCCGGTCGCCTAGCCTGGCCGCGACGGCTCCGCCCCACGGCTTCGCACCGGGCGCGGGGATGGAGAGCAGGCCCGGCGGCCGCGCCCGCCGCGCCCCGCGCGCGGCCCCGCGGCACACCGGGCCGAGGAGGGCGGTGGCCGGGTGGGTTCCGAGGAGGCACCGCGGCCGCCCCTGCCCCTGCTGATCCGGTACGGCCACCGCTCCTGGCTGGTGCCCACCGCGCTGCTCGCGGCGGTGGTGGCCGTGGCGGCGGCGACGCCCGCGGACTTCTCGTCCGTCAGCTGGCTGGTCCTGGTGCCCGTGGTCGCCGCCGGCCTGTGCGACCCGCTGCTCACCACCGTGTTCGCCGCGCTCGCGATCGCCGGCTACCCCGTGCTGGACAGCATCTGGGTCAAGGACCAGGGGATCGAGGACTACCTGCTGGTGATCGCCGGATCCGCCCTCGCCGTCCCGCTCAGCGTCTACCGCGCCCGGGCCGTCGCCTACGTCCGTCACCTCCAGGGCACCGCCGAGACCACCCGGCAGGTCGTGCTGCGCTCGGTCCCGCCGGGCTGGGGCGGCGTCGACTCGGCCGCCCGCTACCTGGCGGCCGACGTCGAGGCCAGGGTCGGCGGCGACTTCTACGACGTCCTCGCCACCCCGTACGGCGCCCGGGTCATCCTCGGCGACGTCCAGGGCAAGGGCCTGCCGGCCGTCTCCACCGCGGCGGCCCTGGTCGGCTGCTTCCGGGAGGCCGGCTACCGCCAGGAGGACCTGGCCGACGTCGCCTCCTGGCTGGAGGAACGGCTGCACCGGCAGAACGTGTTCTCCGTCCGGATGGGCGCCCAGGACGAGCGGTTCGCCACCGCCGTCGTCATCTCCTTCCCCACCGGGTCGCCGGGCGAGGTCGAGGTGGTCAACTTCGGCCACGACAGCCCGCACGTCCTCGGCCCCGGCGGCGTACGGCAGTTGCCGCCGGGCAACGGCGCGCCGATCGGCCTCGCCCACCTCGCGGGCGGTCTGCCGCCGGTCCACCGGGTCCGGCTGGACCCGGGCGAGACCGTGCTGATCGTCTCCGACGGGGTGACCGAGGCCCGCGACCGGCACGGCACGTTCTTCCCCCTCCGCACCCACCTCGACCGGCTGGCCCGCGAGCCCGGGGCGGCCGACCCCGAACGGCTGGTCGACGACGTGGCCGCCGCCGTCGTCCGGCACACCGGCGACCGGCTCACCGACGACACCGCGCTGCTCGCCGTCCGGCGACCGGCCGGGCGCGGGCGGCAGACGGCGGCTGACGGCGACTGACGGCGACTGACGGCGACTGACGGCGACTGACCGATCGCACCGGCCGGGTGCAGGGAGAAAGGCAGCGCGAGGAAAGGCGGCACCGTCGATGAACCACTCACCGGGCCGGGCCCGGCGGCTCGGCGGCCCGTTGCCCCTCGTCGCCCTCGTCGCCCTCACCGCCGCCCTGCTGTTCACGGGGCTCGCCGTGCTGCTGGCCACCCGTGGCTGGGCGCCGTTCCCGTTCGAACGGTCCGCCGACGACTGGGCCGCCACCCACCGGCCGGAGGGCGCCCGCAGCGCGGCCGTCGCGCTGACCTGGCTCGGCTCCGGCCCGGTGCCGTACCTGCTCGCGTTCGCCGCCGGGGCCGTCACCCTCCGGGCCGCCCCCGCGCCGCGCGACCCCCGCCGCGGCGTACTCCTGCTGCTCGCCCCGGTGCTGTGGCTGGTCGCGGGCCAGCTCCTGCGGCTGGGGGTGATGCACGCCTGCGGCCGGCCCCGGCCGCCCGCGACGACCTGGGCGACGGACGCGTCCGGGTTCGCCTTCCCCTCCGGCCACTCCTTCACCGCCGCGCTCGCCGCCGGCCTGCTGGCACTGGCCGTCGCCCGGGCCCACCCGTCGGCGGCCCCGACGGCGATCGCGGAGGCCGCGCTGTTCGCCCTCGCGATCGGCCTCAGCCGCGTCTACCTCGGGGTCCACTGGCCGCTCGACGTCCTCGGCGGCTGGCTCCTCGCCACCGCCTGGCTCACCGTCGGCGCCCTGGGGCCCGTTGTCCAACCCCCGTCGTCCGCGCGTTAGGGCGGGCGGGGCGGCGTTGAGGTGTGTGCATCGCAAGGCGGAGGATGGGCGCATCTCCCGGCCGAAGGGTGCCGGAGCGTCGGCCCGCAAGCGGGGGTCCGAGCCGGGCGGGCCGTGATCCCCGCTCAGATGGGCGGCTGGGGCCTGGTCAGGCCGCGGTCGTAGGCGAAGATCACCGCCTGGACGCGGTCCCGGGCGCCGATCTTCGCCAGCACCCGGCTGACGTGGGTCTTGACGGTCGACTCGGCGAGGACCAGGCGCTGCGCTATCTCGCCGTTGGTCCAGCCGTGGGCGATGGCGACCAGGATCTGCCGTTCGCGGTCGGTCAGCGCCTCCAGCCGGGGGTCGGCGGCGGGTGCCGTGCCGGGCGGGCGCACGGGCAGGCGGTGGGCGTAGGTGTCGAGGAGCCGACGGGTGACGGCGGGGGCGACGACGGCGTCGCCCTCGGCGACCGAGCGGATGCCGGAGAGCAGTTCCTCGGGGCGGGCGTCCTTGAGCAGGAAGCCGCTGGCGCCGGCGCGCAGCGCGGCGTGGGCGTACTCGTCGAGGTCGAAGGTGGTGAGGACGAGGATGCGGGAGCGGCCGCCGGCGGCGACGATCTGGCGGGTCGCCTCGATGCCGTCCATGCCGGGCATCCGGATGTCCATCAGCACGACGTCCGGCCGCAGGTCGGCGGTGAGCCGGACGGCCTCCGTTCCGTGGGCGGCCTCGCCGACGACCTGGGTGTCGGCCTGGCTCTCCAGCAGCATGCGGAAGCCGTAGCGCTGCAGTGGCTGGTCGTCCACGATGAGGACGGTGGTCACGTCGGGCCGCCTGTCGGATCGGGGGTGAGGTCGAGTACGGCCTCCACGGTCCATCCTGCACCGGGGCCGGGGCCGACGGTGACGGTTCCGCCGTAGAGGGCCGCGCGCTCCCGGATGCCGGCCAGGCCGTGGCCGTCGCCGCCCGGGTGCACGGGCGGACGGACGCCGGGGGGCGGGCCGCTGTCCTGGACGCGGACCCGCAGCCGGTCGGCCTCGGCGGACAGGGTGACGTGGGCGCGGGTGTCCGGCCCGGCGTGCTTGAGGGTGTTGGTGAGCGACTCCTGGACGATCCGGTAGGCCATCAGCTGCACGCCCCGGTCCAGGCGGTCGAGGTCCCCGGCGGCCGTGTACACCACCCGCGGTCCGGCGGCGCGGATGCGGGTGCACAGCCCGTCGAGGTCGGCGATGCCCGGCTGCGGGGTGAACTCGGCGGCCTCGTCGCCCTGGTCCCGCAGGACGCCGAGCATCCGCCGCAGTTCGCCGAGCGCCTGGCGGCTGGTGTCGCCGATCAGCAGCAGGGCCTCCCGGCCGCGTTCGGGGGCGGCCTGGGCCGCGTACGCCCCGCCGTCGGCGAGGGTGACGATGACGGACAGGTTGTGGCCGATGATGTCGTGCATCTCGCGGGCCACCCGGGTGCGTTCGGTGGCGGTGGCGAGCCGGCTGCGCTGGTCGCGTTCGATCTCCAGGCGGGCCGCGCGTTCGCGCAGCCCGGCGAGCTGGGCGCGGCGGATCCGCACCGCGATGCCGACGGCGACGGCCGCGGTGGTGGCGCTGAACAGGAAGAACAGCGCGTCCCCGATCGGCAGTCCGCCGTCGGAGATCGCGACCGCGACCAGGGAGACGGCGCCGGCCATGGCGGCACAGGACCACGCCAGGTGCCGCAGCCGGCCGTGCAGGGCCAGGCTGTAGAGGGCGACCAGCAGGGCGACGTCGGCGCGCAGGCCGACGTTCAGCGACCACTGCAGGGCGAACACCGCCATGATCGTGACGAACGCCGCCGTGGGCCGGCGCCGGCGCCACAGCAGCGGGACGACCAGGCCGGCCTGCAGCGCCAGCATCGCGGCCAGCGGCGGCCGGGCGAGGACGAGGCGGTGCTCGCGCGGGCCCTCGTTGCCGTACCCCGGGAAGAGGTCGGGCAGGCAGAAGAGGAGGACGACGCCGGCGACCACGGCGGCGTCGAGCGCCCAGGGGTGGTCGCGGTCCGCCTGCCGCAGGCGCTGGCCGATCCGGGCCAGGCGTGCGTACAGCGGATGGGCGGAGAGGGTGTCGGCCCCGGCGGCCGGGTACGGTCCGGCTCCGGTGAACGGGTACGGTCCGGCTCCGGCGGCCGGGGCCGTGGAGGTGGCGTGGTCGCTCACCGGTGGCACCTCCGTGGCGGTGGTTCGTCGCGCTCGTACGGAGTCGCGGTCGTTCGCGGTCGTTCGCGGTCGTTCGCGGTCGTAGGGAGTCGCGGTCGCGGAAGCGGCGCCGGTCGGTTCCGGCGCCGCACCCCGAGTGTCTCAGGACGCCCGAGTGTCTCAGGACGCCCGAGTGTCTCAGGACGCCCGGGGCGGCTCACCCGCCCCGGGCGCCCCGGGTGGCTCAGGCGTCGGTGCGCAGCAGCCGTACCGCGGCTCCCGCGAGGGCGAGCACCGTCCAACCGAGGAAGACGACCAGCCCAGCGGTCGGCGACAGCAGGGTGCCGTCGTGCTGGAGGGCGAACATCGCCTCGCCCGCGTGGCTGGGCAGGTAGGGGCCGATGTGGTCCTGCCACGAACTGGGCAGCAGCTGGGTCAGCCCGGGGACCAGCGTCAGCGCGGCCACCAGGACGGCGATCCCGCCGGCCACCGAGCGCAGCAGCGCGCCCAGCGCGACGCCGATCACGCCGACCAGTGCGAGGTAGAGTCCGGCGCCGAGCAGGCCGCGCACGACCCCGGTGTCGGAGAGGGTCATCGCCGCCCGGGTGCCGGCCACGATGCGGCTGTCGGCGAGGAAGGTGGCGAACACCCCGGCGGTGCCGAGGAGCAGCGCGATCACCCCGTACACGGCGGCCTTGGACCAGAGCACGGGCAGGCGGCGCGGCACGGCGGCCAGCGTGGAGCGGATCATGCCGGTCGAGTACTCGCCGGCGGCGACCAGCACGCCGAGGACGCCCAGGCTCAGCTGGGAGAAGTTGGTGCCGAACAGCGAGAGCCGCAGCGCGCTCGCCTCCGCGAAGTCGCGGTCCATCGGCCGGCCGCCGTCGATCCGCGACTTGAACTGGAACGCGGCGATCAGGCCGAAGGCGACCAGGAAGAGCAGGGACAGCCCGAGGGTGATCCAGGTGGAGCGCAGGGACCAGAGCTTGGCCCACTCGGCGCGCAGCACCCGCGCGGCCGTCACCTTGTACGCCGGACGGGCGGGCCTCGGGTCGGCGGGCGCGGCGGTCGGGCTCGGTGCGACGGTGCTCATGCCGCGCTCCTCGGGGTGTCGGTGTCGGTGCCGGTGCCGGTGGCGGCAGTGGCCGTGGTGGTGCCGTGGTACTCGACGGCGTCGCGGGTGAGCTCCATGAACGCCTCCTCCAGGGAGACCGTCCGGGGGGTGAGCTCGAAGAGGGCGATGCCCTGCTCGGCGGCCGCGAGGCCGATCTCGCGGGCCGTGCGGCCGGTGACCAGCAGTTCGTCCGTGCCGGCCCGGCCGGTGATCTCCACGTCGGGTCCGGCGAGGGCGGCGCGCAGCGCGGCCGGGTCGGCGGTGACGACCTTGACGACGTCGCCGCCGGCCTGGCGGACCAGTTCCTGCACGGTGGTGTCGGCGAGCAGCCGGCCCCGTCCGACGACGATCAGGTGGTCGGCGACGAGGGCCATCTCGCTCATCAGGTGGGAGGAGACGAAGACGGTGCGTCCCTCGGCGGCGAGCCCGGTGAGCAGGTTGCGGATCCACAGGACGCCCTCGGGGTCGAGGCCGTTGACCGGTTCGTCCAGCATCACGGTGGCCGGGTCGCCGAGGAGGGCGGAGGCGATGCCGAGCCGCTGGCCCATGCCGAGCGAGAACGCCCCGGCGCGCTTGCGGGCCACCGACGTCAGGCCGGTCAGTTCGATGACCTCCTCGACCCGGCGGCGCGGGATGCCGTGGGTGTGGGCCTGGGCCATCAGGTGGTTGAAGGCGGAGCGGCCGGGGTGGATCGACTTGGCCTCCAGCAGCGCGCCGACCTCCTGGAGCGGCGCCGCGTGCTCGGCGTAGCGGCGGCCGTTGACCCGGACCGTTCCGCCGGTGGGGGCGTCCAGGCCGACGATCATCCGCATCGTGGTGGACTTGCCCGCGCCGTTGGGCCCGAGGAAGCCCGTCACGGTGCCCGGCCGGACCGTGAAGTCCAGCCGGTCCACGGCCGTCTTCTCGCCGTAGCGCTTCGTCAGCTGGTGCGCCTCGATCATCGGTCATCCCTGTGGTCCGGGGCCGGTCCGTCCCGGCCGCCCTCGCCTTCCACGCTAGGGGCGGGGGGCGGCCGGAACCGTGGTACCGGGGGCCGATCCTCGACGGGCTCGTAGTACCGCGGTACCACGCGGGGCGGGCCGGCCGGGGTCAGTGGGCGCCGGCGCGCCGTTCGAGGCGGGTGCCGTCGCGCCGTTCGAGGCGGGTGCCGGTGCGCAGGGTGATCGACATCAGGTCGCTGGGGGCGTCGAGTTCCAGGCGGTGCCAGCGCCCCCGGGGGACGATCACCGCCGAGCCGGCCGCCAGCCGTACGGTCTCCTCGGTGGCACCGGGCGCGGTGGGGCGGAAGTGGACGCGGACGCCGCCGGCCAGGCAGCAGACCGCCTCCTCGGCCTCGGGGTGCATCTCCCAGTGGTCGGCGTGCACGTCGGCGTCGGTCTCCACGTGGAAGGTGGCGATCTGCCAGGCGCCGGGGTCGCCGCCGGTCATCCGGCGTTCGGTGGCCCGGAGGTCGCCGTCGGGGTGGATGTGCAGGGCCGCGGCGAACAGGTCGACGGTGGCGATCGGGGCGGCCGGGGTCGTCGGAGTCATCGGAGTCGTCGGAGTCGTCGGGGTCGTCGTCATGAGGGTGTTCCTTCCAGGTGCTGGTCCGCCGCGGGGGTGGGACACCCCCGCGTAGTTTTCGTACATGTAAGGAAAGTACCCCCGGACGATCTCCGCTGTCGAGGCCCGGGAGATGATGGGGGCATGCAGCAGCCCTCCGCACCGCGCAAGGCCACCGGCCGGCCTCCCCGGATCTCCCGGGAGGAGGTCGTCGGCACGGCCCGCCGGATCGTCACCGAGGAGGGCGTCGGGAAACTGACGATGCGTCGCCTCGCCACCGAGATCGGCAGCACGCCGATGGCGCTCTACCACCACGTCCGCAACAAGGAGGAACTGCTCGTCCTGCTGCTGGACGACTACGCCGCGCAGGCCCTGCGCCCCACCGCGCTGCCGGCCGAACCGCGCGAGCGGGTCGTCGCCGCCGCGTCCGCGATCCACCAGGCGCTCGCCGCCTGCCCCTGGATCGTGGAGGTGCTGACCGCCGACGACCTGATGTCCACCCACGCCCTGTGGTTCGTCGAGCAGATCGTCGACGGCCTGGTCGACTGCGGACTGTCGCTCGAACGGGCCGTCCGGGGCTACCGAGCGATCTGGTACTACACCGCCGGCGAGATCGTGGTGCGGGTCACCGCCGCCCGCCGCCGCGGCGCGGACGACCGCCCGACCTACCGCGAGCAGGTCTTCGCCGGACTCGACCCGGACGAGCTGCCCCGCCTCGCGCAGGCCGGCGAGCGCTGGGAGGCGCTGACCGCCGAGGACACCTACGAGGACGGGCTCCGCGCGCTGGTGGACGGGCTGCTAGCCGCAGGCTGACCGGACCGGGGCGCGTCCGCGCGGGCCCGACGGGTGATGTTCACGCGGGTCGGCGCCCGCCGTCCGGGTAGCGGAGCGGGCCCGGCCGATACTCCGGGCCATGAGACCCTCCCGCCGGAACCCCCTGCCGCTCCTCGCCGCAGCCACCGCGCTCCTCGCCCTCTGCGCCCCCGTCACCACCGCCGGCGCCACGGCCGGCACCGCCACGGCCGGCGGCGAGGACCGCGGCAAGGCCCACCGCCGGCCCTGCGTCAGCTCCCCGCAGCCGGAGCGCGGCCAGGCGCTCGACGTCCTGCGGATCGCCGAGCAGGCCAAGGCGCAGATGGACCTCGAGTCCGTGATCCTGAAGGTCACCGTCGACGGCCGCGAACTCCTCACCACCGCGCTCGGCGAGTCGATGACGGGCGTCCCGGCCCGGCCCGACATGCACTTCCGCAACGGCAACATCGCGATCAGCTACCTGGGTACGGCGCTGCTACGGCTGGTCGACCAGGGCAGGGTCGGCCTGGACGACCCGGTCGGCCAGTGGGTGCCCGGCCTGCCGGACGACTACGGCCGGCGGATGACGCTGCGGATGCTCGGCGCCTCCACCACCGGCCTGGTCGACTACGTCAAGGTCCCCGGCTTCAGCGAGGCCGTGTACGCCGACCCGTTCCGGCAGTGGACGGCCGAGGAGCTGGTGGCCCTGTCCACCGGCCCGGACCTCCTCTACGAGCCGGGCAGCAACTGGAGCTACTCGCACGCCAACTTCGTCCTGCTCGGCGCCGCGCTGGAGAAGGTCAGCGGACAGCCGCTGGAGGACCTGATCCAGCAGGAGGTCCTCGGCCCGCTCGGACTGCGCGAGACCGCCGACAGCCACACGCCGGACATCCCGACACCCGTCCTGCACGCCTTCACCGCCGAACGCGGCCGCTACGAGGAATCCACCTTCTGGAACCCCTCGTGGACCACCGCCCCCGGCGCGGTGGAGACCACCGACATCTGCGACCTGGCCCGCTCGGCCGTCGGCGTCGGCTCCGGCGAACTGCTCTCCCCCGCCGGCTACCGGCAGCTGCTGAACCCGGGGACGGTGGGCCTCGGCACACCGACCGACACCTGCCCGGAGACCGTCTGCATCGCGCAGACCGAGGCCACCCACTACGGGATGGGCGTCCTCGTCCTGAACGACTGGATCTCCCAGCACCCGCTGTTCTTCGGCTACTCGGCCTCCCAGGACTACCTGCCCTGCGAACACCTGGCCATCGCCGTGTCCACCACCAACGGCCCGAACGCGCCGGGCGGCCACAGCGCCCACACCATCGCCCAGCGGATCGCCGCCGCCCTCGCCCCGGACCACCCCATCCCCGACTTCGGCTGAGCGGCCGCCCCCTCCGCCGTGCGCGGCCGGCCGCCGCCCGGGGCGTGACCGGTGGTCAGTCCTGGGCGGTGCCGGCCGCCGTGGCCAGGCCGAGGATCGTCGCGGTCAGGATGCGGGCGAGCCGGGGTTCGACCTCGATGACGGCGTGGGAGAGTCGCGGGTCGCTGCGGTAGAGGGCGGCGACCTCCGCGCCCGGGTTCGCGATCTGCCACATCGCCCCGGCCAGGGCGACGGCGGTGGCGACCAGGTCGACGACGTCCTGGTCGTCCAGGGCGGGCACCTGCGCGCGGACGGCCGCGGTGATCGGTTCACGGGCGGCGCGGGTGGCGAGCTTGAACTCGCGCACCGCGTCGAGCGAGACGTTGCGCTCCAGGTTGAGCGGCGCGTGGGCGAGCAGGTCGCAGAACATCCCGCGGGCCGCGAGGGTGGCGGCGAAGGCGCGCGCCACGGTGGCCGGGCCCGGGTCCTCGGCCTCCCGCAGCCGCTCGGTCAGCGCGTCCGACCACTCCTGCCAGCCCTCCGCGGTCAGCCGCAGGTAGATCTCCTCGCGCGTCTCGAAGTACCGCAGGAGGGCCGACTTGTGCATCCCCACCGCGGCGGCGATGTCCGTCAGGGAGACGTCCCTGATGCCGCGCTCCCGGCCGAGCGCCCGGGCCGCCTCCAGGATCGAGGCCTCGCGCTGCCGCTTGGCCTCGGGCGAGCGCGCCCGCCGGAACTCCGATGCTGCTGCTTCCACCCGGCCAGCGTAGCGCGACAGCGTTGCCGTATTACCGCAACGCCGTTGCGCTATTAACGCAACAGTGTTTTACTAATGACATGGAACAGACCTGGTTCATCACCGGCAGCTCGCGCGGCTTCGGCCGCACCCTCGTCCGCGCCGCCCTGGAGGCCGGCGACCGGGTGGCCGCGACCGCCCGGCGCCCCGAACAACTCGCGGACCTCGTCGAGGAGTTCGGCGACCGGATCCGCCCGATCGCGCTCGACGTCACCGACCCGGAGGCCGCCCGTACGGCCCTCGCCGAGGCGCGGACGCACTTCGGCCGGATCGACGTCCTGGTGAACAACGCCGGCTACGCCAACGTCTCGCCGATCGAGACCACCGAGGACGCCGACTTCCGCGCCCAGTTCGAGACCAACTTCTGGGGCGTCTACCACGTCACCAAGGCCGCGATCCCGCTGCTGCGCGAGCAGAAGGGCGGCCTGGTCGTCCAGTTCTCGTCCATGGGCGGGCGGGTCGGCGGCTCGCCCGGCATCGCCTCCTACCAGGCGGCGAAGTTCGCCATCGACGGGTTCAGCCGCGTCCTGCGCGCCGAGACCGCGCCGTTCGGCGTGAAGGTGCTGGTCGTCGAGCCCAGCGGCTTCCGCACCGACTGGGCCGGCTCCTCGATGGTCGTCCACGACATCCCGGAGGCGTACGAGGAGACGGTCGGCGCCGTCAACCGGCGGCTGCGGCAGAACGGCGACGGGGCCGGCGTCGCCGGCGACCCGGTCCGCGCCGCCGAGATCCTGGTCCGGATGGCCAAGCGGCGCGACATCCCCGACCACCTGCCGCTCGGGGTCAACGCGGCCGAGGGATCCATCGCCATGGACCGCCGACTGCTCGCCGACGACACCAAGTGGCGCGCGGTCTCCCGCTCGGCCGACTTCGCCGAGGCCTACCCGGTCCCCTTCCCGCCGGACGCGACGGAATAGGGCGTGTCAGACCAGCAGTGCCTCGAGCTCCGGGAGTCGGGCGTACAGGTCGGGGAGGCCGCGGACGCCGTCGCGCGCGGACTGGTGGGACAGGGCGAGGTCGGGGCCGGTGCTCGCCTCGACACCGGCGAGGCAGCGGAGGATGTTCCACCTTGCGTGCCCCAGCCAGCCGCCGATCATGAACACGAACCAGCTCGGACCGGGCGGCGGCAGCGCTCCGCCGCCCGCGACGTAGCCGTCGAGGACCGAGCGGAAGACGGCGGGCCTGATGTCGTCGAAGCCGGGCCCCTTCGCGAGGCTCAGCGCGGTCGAGCCGAGCTCGCCGGACAGGTCGAGCATCCCCGACAGCTCCCAGTCGAGCACCACCGGCCGGCCCTCTCGGGCGAGCAGGTTCCACGGGTGGATGTCCCCGTGGGTCAGCACGACGGGGCCCGGCCGTTCGCAGGTGTCGACGAGGTGCGCGATCGCGAGGAACGTGTCGACGTGGGAGGCGAGTTCCTCGGCCCACGGCTGCCCGGTCGCCGCCGCCCGCGCGGCCAGCTCGGGCCAGTCCCGTGACACCGGTTCCTCGACCGGCCCGCGGGTCCACACGACGTCGAGCGCGTGGACCCGCGCGAGGATCTCACCGATCTCGAACGCGTACGCCGCCGACACCGGCGCCTCCGGCACCTCTTCTCCCTCGACCCATCGGTGCACGAGCGTGTGCCCGTCGGCCGAGACCGGCTCCGGCATCGGGATGCCGGCGGCGAAGGCCGCCCGCTCGAACCTGAACACGTCCTCGACGCGATAGGCCCAGCGGCGGTCGGCGAGGTTCAACTCCTTCACCGCGAACGAGCCCTGGTCGGTGTCGAGCCGGTACATCCGGTTGGCGAACCCGCCGTGGACGCGAGTCATCGGCCCGAGCGGCGTGCCGAGGTGCGAGAGGTTCACCCACCCAGGCTAGGGGCCGACCGTTCATCGACGCACCCGACTTTCCCGGTCAGGAGGCCGGCGCGGCCCCCGCCGTCAGCTCGGCCACCAGGCGGGCGGCCAGCGGGACGGGCACCCCGTGCCGCTCGGCGGCCCGCAGCAGCGCGCCGCCGACGGCGTCCAGCTCCAGGGGCCGGCCGGCCTCCGCGTCCCGCTGCATCGACGACTTCGCCACCGCCGGGAAGGCGTCGTACAGCGCCAGGGTGCGCCCGGGGTCGACGGCGGCACCGCAGGCCCGGCCGACGGCGGCGGCCTCGGCGACCAGGGCGGCCAGTTCCTCGCGGTGCCCGGTCCGGACCGGGCCGATCGGCAGCGCGTAGCGGGTGGTGAGCAGCGCGAACGGCGCCAGGAAGGCGAGCTTGCCCCAGAGCACCGTCGGCTCGTCCTCGATCACCCGGGTCCGGACGCCGGCGCCCCGCAGCAGCCCGGCGAGGTCCGCGAGCCGCTCGGGCGGCCCGGCCAGGTCGATCTCGGTGAACGGGCTGCCGTGCTCGACCACCCCGGGCGCGACCCGGGTCGACTCGACCCGCACCACCCCCGGGACCACCCGCTCCGCGCCGAACCGCAGCCGCAGTGCGTCCGCGTGCTCGACGCCGTTGAGCAGCGGCACCAGCACCCCGTCGGCCACCGCCTCGGGGGCGATCCGGGCCGCCGCCCCGGTCAGCGCGGTCTGCTTGACGGTCACCAGGCAGAGGTCGACGGGCTCGCGCAGTTCGGTGCGCGCCTCGACCGGGGCGGTGAACTCCCCGAACTGCGGGCTGCGGACGCGGATGCCGTCACGGCGCAGCGTGTGCGCCGTCGACTCGCCCGCCAGGCAGATCACCCGGTGGCCGGCCCGGGACAGCACCGCGGCCAGCAGCCCGCCGACGCCGCCGGGGCCGAGCACCGCCACCGTCCGGCGGCGCCCGGCCCCGGTCGGCCCGGTGCGGCGCTCCTCGGCGGGAGCGGGTGGAACGGAGGGAAGGGAAGGAGCGGGTGGAACGGAGGGAACGAAGGGAACGGAGGGAACGGGTGGAACGGGTGGAACGGACACGATGGATTCCTCTCGGCACGTCGTGGGTCGGCACCGCACGGCCCCGCCGCCCGTGGCTACGGGACGCGCGAGGCCGGGCCGGTTGCCGCCCGGGCCATGCAGCGATGATCGAATCCACCATGATCCAAGTCAATCCCAGGGATTCATCGGGATTACCCAAGTGATCGCTTGGGGTTGTCACCGGTGCCCCCGATAATGCGGGGCGGCTGCTTGCCGTCGTAGCGCAGACTCGGAACCGAGCACTTTCAGACCCGGAGGATGGTTTTCATGGCTGACCGGCCGTTGACGCTGATGGCGGTGCACGCGCACCCCGACGACGAGGCCAGTGGCACCGGGGGTGTGCTGGCCCGGTACGCGGCGGAGGGCATCCGTACGGTCCTGGTGACGTGTACCGACGGCGGTTGCGGCGACGGACCGGGGGGTGTCAAGCCGGGTGACCCGGGACACGACCCGGCGGCCGTCGCCGCGATGCGCCGTACCGAACTGGAGGCCTCCTGCGAGGTGCTGAAGGTCAGTCACCTGGAGCTCCTGGAGTACGCCGACTCCGGCATGATGGGCTGGGCGACCAATGACGCGCCCGGCTCCTTCTGGCAGACCCCGGTCGAGGAGGGCGCCGCCCGGCTCGCCGAGTTGATGCGCCGCTACCAGCCCGACGTGGTCGTCACCTACGACGAGAACGGGTTCTACGGCCACCCCGACCACATCCAGGCCCACCGCATCACCATGGCGGCGCTGGAGCTGGTCGAGGCGGAGCCCAAGGTGTACTGGACGACGGCGCCGCACTCGATGATGAAGCGGTTCGGCGAGGTCATGCGCGAGTTCGGCGCGGACTTCGAGGAGCCGGAGGACCCGACGGAGGCCGTCGACCTGCACTCGATCGGGCTGCCCGACGAGGAGGTCAGCACCTGGGTGGACACCACCGCGTTCGGCGACCAGAAGTTCGACGCCCTCGCCGCCCACGCCAGCCAGGGCGAGAACATCTTCTTCCTGCGCATGGGCAAGGAGCGGTTCAACGACCTGTGGGGCGTGGAGACCTTCGTCCGGGTCAAGGACTCCACCGGCGCGGACCTGCCCGAGAACGACCTGTTCGCCGGGCTGCGCTGACCGCCGCAGCCGCCGCTGCGCCCGCCGCACCGCCGCTCCGCCGCGGGTCCTTTCGCGAAGGACCCGCGGCGGAGCCGTGCGCATCGGGCGAAGACCCCGTCACCGCTCCTGACCTGCGATGGGAACTCCCGTCCCGGGACGTGTCACGGTCCGCATCGCTTGCTACCGTGGCCGTGTCAGGACGTATCGGGGGGACACCATGACGGACTTCCACGTCAAACCGGCGGACATGCTGCTGTCCTCCGCCGGGTTCACCGACTTGCAGAACGCCGCGGCCCAGATCTACCGCAGTCTGGTGTTCGCCACGGACGCCACCGCGGGCATGGCCGGCGACGACGACACCGGCACCAAGTTCGCCGCCACGTTCGATCCGGCCGCGCAGAAGCTCGTCGACGCGATGGCCCAGGTCGTCGGCCAGCTCGGCGGGACGGCCAACGGCCTGTACACGATGGCGATCAACTACCTGCAGACCGACGCCGACGTCGCGGCCTCGATGATGGCGCCGCAGAAGCTCCCGGAGTCGGCGAACCCGCAGTGCGACGAGCAGGTCGCCAAGGCCAAGCTCCGCTCCGCCGCCGGGCACAACGACAGCGGGGCGATCCACGACATCCTCAAGGAGTTCTGGCCGCAGGGCGATCCGGACAAGCTCCGCCAGGCGGCGAGCGACTGGAAGCACTTCGCCGAGCTGGTCAGCAAGCTCGGCGCCGAGGGCGACAAGCGGGTGCTGCGCGTCACCGCCTCCAGCACCTCCGGCGCCGTCACCTCCTTCGCCCAGAACTGGGCCAAGGTGCACGACGGTTGCGCCACCGAGGGCCCGCTGCTGAACAGCATCACCAACGCCGCGTTCAAGCTCGGCCAGGCCTGCGAGGCCTACGCCAAGCAGGTCGAGGACCTGCGCGACACGCTGGAGGACCTCGCGATCACCGCCGGCATCGTCGCCGGGGCCGGCATCCTGCTGACCGTCTTCACCCTCGGCGGGTCCGACGTGGCGGCGGCCGGCGGCGAGGCGGCGATCGTCGCCGAGGCCGGCACCGCGGCGGCCGCCATGACCGCGGCCGTCGAGGGCAGCGCGGAACTCGCCGTCCTGGCCGAGGCGGCGGCCGTGGTCGACGCGGCGGCGGCGAGCCTGATCCCCGTCGGCGCCACGGTGACCGCCGTCGCCACCACCGCCGTCGTCCTGGCCGGGGCGACCGACGCCGCGGCCGCCCCCGCGCCCAAGCCCCCGCCGTTCACCGTCACGCCCGGCATGCCGCCGCTGCCCCGCGACCCGAACAGCCCCTTCCCGGCGCTGTCGCCGCAGGACCAGGCCGCCGTCCGGACCTGGATGGCGCAGATGCAGCAGGACGGCCGCACCTTCCAGGCGCTGGGCCCCTCCGTCAAGGGCGACCCCAAGATCGACGCGCGCCGGGCCTACCAGGTCCGGGTGGCCGGGTCGACCGAGTACCGGCTGTACACCGGCGTGACCGACCCGGAGACCGGCCGCGAGCTGGGCATGGACGCCGACGGCGTGCGCCCCGAGGACGGCGCCGCGATCGACGCCAAGTACATCGGCCAGCAGAAGAGCTGCAAGTCCCCCTTCCGGCTGGACAACGCGGACGGCGTCTTCGACTTCGTGTACGAGAACACGATGGACGGCGAGGCGAAGAAGCTCGACAAGTACGCCTCGGCGCTCAACGACCCCCGCAACAAGGTCAACCACCTGGAGCTCATCACCAACGACGGCAAGGCCAGCTCCTACTTCCAGGCCCTGATGACCGCCAAGGGCGTCACCGGGAACGTCCGCGTCGTACCGTGACGGTGACCGCCACGACCGGGCACCCGGTCCGCGGCACCGTTCCACATCACTGAGAGAAGCGAGAACACCCCGTGGGATCCACCTTCTACGTCAGCGCCGACCGCGAACAGGCCGGACCGTGGACCTTCACCGGCGAGCAGCTGACGGAGTGCGTCCGCCGCCACTGGCCGGACGCCACCGTGAGCGGCGCCTTCGAGAACTTCCTGGAGGTCCACGCCGAGGTCGAGCCCGGCCGGTGGGCGGAGGTGTCCTACAACCTGCGGCACGGCGCCTTCTCCTTCGAGGACCGGGAGCCGCACTCCGCGCCGCTCACCGTCATCTACACCGCGCTGCACGAACTGGCGCCCACCGTACCGGTGGTGTGGTGGGTCGACTACGACGCCGAGCTGGAGCCGCTCGACCTGGCCGGCGGCCGGGAGGCGTTCATCGACAGCTTCCCGGCCTAGCCGGCGCAGGTACTTTGCCCAGGTACTCAGCGCAGGTACTCAGCTCAGGTACCTAGCGCAGGTACCGCTGTGCCACGGCCGCGAAGGCGGCCTTGGGCTCCCACTCCATGTCGGGGTAGGCCTGCCCCCGGCGGCCTTCGAGGAGTTTGACGATGCCCAGGCCGGCCCGGTCCAGGTCGTCCCTGGGGTCGCCGTCCGGGCGGTGCGGGTAGCCGGGCAGGGCGAACAGGAAGACGAACGCGCTGTCCACGCCCTCGGTCTCGAAGATCTCCAGCAGCTCGCTCAGATAGGCGGCCTGGCCGGCCTCGTCACGCTCGTACACGCCGTTCAGTCGTGCGGGGGCCCTCGTCTCCGGGTCGTGCTCAACCACCTCCAGCACCCGCCCGCCTCGGTCGCCCGCGCCACGGTAGGCCGCGGTGCCGAACCCCGTGACAGCGAGCGGCTTGGGGCCCCGGGCCAGGGTGCGCACCGCCTCCCGGAACCGGTCGGCGACCTCGGCGGAGCGGATCAGCTCGTACGTCGCGAAGTCGAACGGGGTCCAGTCGACCTGCTCGAACTGGATGGACGCGTAGGTGAGTGCGCCCCGGAACCGCTCGCGGACGGCGGCCGCGGCCTCGCGGAGGAACGCGTTGACCCGCACCCCGAGGTCGCGCATCGCGTCGGCCCGCCGCTCGGGGCGGGCCATCAGCTGCTCGACCCGCTCCTCGGGGCTCTCCCCGGGCAGGAACCCCCGGTTCATCACGCTCAGCTCGACCCCCGCGACGAACACCACCGCGGCCCCCTCCCATCGGAGCCTCTCCGCCCGCTCGGCACAGTCCCGGAAGAGCGTGAGGATCTGCTCCGGATCCAGCTCCAGCGGATACGGCGAGAACCAGACCTCCAGTCCGAGCTCCGCGGCAGCGGCGGCGGCCGCCTCCAGCCGGTCCGGGTCGCCGCCGACGATCTGGACCGCGTTGCAGTGCAGGTCGTCGCGGATGATCGCGAGTTCGCGCCGGACCACCGCGGGGTCCAAGTGCTCGCGGGACGTCCGCCCGTGCACGACGAATCCGGTGTCGTAGGTCATTCCTCTTGCCCGCACGACGATGCCCTCCCTGTCGGGACCTGTCGGGACCGGTCGGCCCCGGCCTGGTCGAGACTGACAGGACTTTTGCGTGCACGCAAGTTTTCTCGTACGCATATGTGCTGGCACGCAAGTTTGCGGGCGCGCAGCCCGGTGTGGAACGCTGACCCCGTGACGACACCACCACCGGGACTGCGGGAGCGGAAGAAGCAGGCCACCCGCGCGGCGCTGCGCGAGGCGGCCCTGCGGCTGGCCGTGGAACGCGGCCCCGACGGGGTGCGGGTCGAGGACATCGCCGAGGCGGCCGGGGTCTCACCGCGCACCTACAACAACTACTTCGCCAGCCGCGAGCAGGCGATCGTCTCCGCCGTCACCGCGGACCGGGAGGCCCGGGTCGCGGCGGCGGTCGCGGCCCGGCCCGCGGGGGTCCGCCTGGCCGACGCCGTCACCGACGCGGTGGTCGAGCAGTACACCGGCACCGGTGAGCGCGAGCACGGGGCACTGCTGCTGATCACCACCCGGAGCGCGCTGCGCGAGGCCTTCCTCGATGCCACCGCCGACATCGAGCCCCCGCTCACGGCGGTACTCGCCGAACGCCTGGAGGACGCGGGCGAGTCCACCGCCCGCGTGCTCGCGGCGAGCGTGGCCGCGGCGGTGCGCATCGCGCTGGAGGGCTGGCTCCGCCCGGCCGGGACTGCGGGGGCCCTCGCGGGTACCGGCGCCGGAGGACTGGTGGTCCCCTCCGGTTCGCTGCCCGACCGGCTCCGTGCGGCACTGGCCCCGCTCGCGCCCGCTTTCGACGCCGTCGAGCGGCGCGAGCCGGTCAGGTGAGAACCGGGCCGGTCGACTGATGGCCGGTCAGGTGAGCTCGCGCTTGAGGATCTTGCCGGTGGCGGTCATCGGCAGGGCCTCGACGAGTTCCACGATGCGCGGGTACTTGTGGCCGGCCATCTGCTCCCTGCCCCAGGCGATCAGCTCCTCGAGGGTGGCCGAGGCGCCGGGGTGCAGGATCACGTACGCCTTGACCTCCTCGCCGTGGCTCTCGTGCGGCACGCCGACCACCGCGGCGAGGCTGATCGCGGGGTGCGTCATCAGCACCTCCTCGACCTCGCGCGGGTACACGTTGAAGCCGCCCCGGATGATCATGTCCTTCACCCGGTCGACGATGTAGTAGAAGCCGTCCTCGTCCCGGCGGGCCAGGTCGCCGGTCCGGAACCAGCCGTCCCTGATAGCGGCGGCAGTGGCCCCGGGCCGGTTGTAGTAGCCCTTCATCACGGCGTGGCCCTTGACCGCGATCTCGCCGACGGCGCCGGGCCCGGTGACCTCCGACCAGTCCTCGTCGATCAGCTTCAGCTCGACGCCCCAGATCGGCACCCCGACGGAACCGGGGCGCGGCGCGCGGCCGGGGTCGGAGAAGGTCACCACCGGCGAGGTCTCGGAGAGGCCGTACCCCTCCAGGACCCTGATCCCGAGCCGCTCCTCGATCCGGCCGAGCAGCTCCACCGGCAGCGGGGCGCCGCCGGAGACCCCGATCCGCAGGTTGCGGGCGATCCGGTCCACGTCGACGGTGTCGGCGAGGGCGCCCAGCAGGGCCCACCACATGGTCGGGACCCCGGCGAAGAAGGTGATCTCCTCGGTCTCCATCAGCCGCACCACCTCCGCCGCGTCGAAGCGCGGCACCAGGTGGAGGGTCGCGGCCGTCGAGAAGCCGGTGTGCATCTGGACGGTGGAGCCGAAGGTGTGGAACAGCGGCAGGCACAGCAGGTGGCTGTCGGTGGCCGGCGCGCTCCGGAACACCCGGTTGCAGGCCAGCACGTTCATCACCGTGTTCACGTGGGAGAGTTCGGCACCCTTGGGCTGACCGGTGGTGCCCGAGGTGTAGAGGATGATGGCGGTGTCGGTCGCCTCGGTGGCCACCGGGTCGAAGACCGGGGACCGGCCGGCCAGCGCCGCGTCCAGGGTCTCCTCCCCCGCGACCGGCGAGGGCGCGGCCGGATCGGCGGTGATCAGGAAGAAGTGCTCGCAGCCCTCGACCTCCGCGAACGCCCGCCGGCCCTCCTCCCCGATCGGCAGGCCTGGCATCCCCTCGAAGCAGAAGTACGCCTTCACCTCGCCGTCGCGCAGGTGGTAGGCCACCTCGCGCGACTTGAGCAGGATGTTCAGCGGGACGACGACCCCGCCGGCCTTGAGGATGCCGTAGTAGACGACCGGGAACTGCGGCAGGTTGGGACAGCTCAGCGCCACCCGGTCACCGGGCCGGATCCCGCTCTCCACCAGCAGGTTGGCGACCCGGTTCGCGGCGGCGTCGACCTGGGCGTAGGTCAGCCGCGTCGAGCCGAGCACCACCGCGTCGCGGTCCGGGTGCGTACGGGCGGAGTCCTCGAGCAGGACCGACAGGTTCAGCATGACGCCTCCGAGGGGACGGGTCCGGACCGGGCCGCGGGGCGGCACCGCGACATCATCGTCCTCGGAGCGGATCACCGCCAGTACTCCGGCGGCACGCGGCCCGGCCGGCCCCGCCGTCGGCGTACGGACGGCGGGGCGGGCGACCCCAGGGGGCCATGGGCCGGGGGGCCGGGGGTCAGGCCTTCTTGACCACGCTGGACTTGAGCTGCATGGCCCCGAAGCCCTCGATCCGGCAGTCGATGTCGTGCCCGTCCACACCGTCGACCAGGCGGATGTTGCGAACCTTGGTGCCCGCCTTGATGCCGGAGGCGCTGCCCTTGACCTTGAGGGCCTTGACCACCGTCACGGTGTCGCCGTCGCTCAGCACGTTGCCGACCGAGTCCTTGATCACCCGCTCGCCCGCCCCGGCCTCGCCCGCCTCGGTGGGCGCCCACTCGTGGCCGCACTCCGGGCAGACCATCATGGCGTCCATCTCATACGTGTACTCGCCGGCGCACTTCGGGCAGGGGGGAAGGTTGTCGCTCATGCTCACATTGTCCAGTCGTTCGGAATGGGGCCAGGATCTAAGGATATGAAGAATTTTTCAACTCGCCGGTTTGTCATGTGATGGATTCACCCATGGGTCACCTGGTACTGGACCGCGGCCGCGCGGACCTCGCCATGGTTGAGGTTCGCGCGCCCGCGGCCTTTCCGATGCCGGGCGGGTGGGGCAGGATCCCCCCATGACGGAGCATCAGTTCGACAGCGCGCCGACGGCGGACTCGGCGACCGCCTATCTGGAAGGACTCCGTGGGCGCCTGGCGGCGGACGGCTGCCAGGTGACCGAGGGGAGCTGGCGCGGGGTCCGGGTGGTGATCGGCAGCCGGTCGGACCGCAAGGCGCGGTGGTTCGGCACCAAGGTCGAGCTGTTCGTGCTCGCCGCCGCCGTCCACCGGGTCGACGAGGCCGCGCTGGCCGACTTCACGAGCTGGGCGATGGAGTACGCGGGGAGCGTCCGCAGCGGGCTGGCGGGCGCCCGCAACGCGGCGATGATCCTGCCCGCGCTGATCGGCGACACCGTCGACCCGGCGGCGGCGCGGTGGGCGGGCGCGGACGGACGGGTGCTCGGGGCCACGCTGATCGCCCGGCCGGTCGCGGTGGAGGCGGCGGCTCCGGGGGCCGCCCGGGTCACGATGTACCGGGGCGGCTTCGCCTGGGGCGGGATGTTCACCTCGCACGTCCTGGAGAAGGCGGCGCTGTACTTCCACTGAGGACGGGCCCCGGGCCGAGAGCCGGACGATCACGTGATCGACACCTGGAGATCACACCCTTGTGCAATCCTCCACACGATGTCACCCTCTGCACTGTGATTGCTACGGCCCCCACAACCGCGAACGCCGCTTCCGGATCCGGCGGTTGGTGGCTGCCCGCGATTCCGGCGCCGGACCGGGCCCGGGCGGCCCGGCCCGCCTGGGCGGCGTTCGTCGACCAGGCGCTGACCGGAGCCCCGACCGCCCCCCTCCTGTACGGGGACGGGCCCGACCGGGAGTCACCCGCCGGAGACCTGCCCGGCGTCAGCGGGTTCCGGGCCGTCGTGGCGCCGCTGGCCCGGCTGGCCGGTGCCGGGCTGCCGGCGGCCCTGCCCCTCGAGGCGGTCGATCTGCCCGCCGTACGGGCGCAGTTCGTCGCCGGGCTCACCGACACGCTGGCCCGGCAGGCCGCCCGGACGCTCGTCCTGGAGCTCAACGTGGCCAGGGAGGAAGGGGTGTTGGCGGGTGGCACCCCCGCCGACCGCTTCCGCGACTTCGTCCGGCGGATGGCCGCACCGGCCGGGCTCCGCGCGCTGTTCGGCGAATACCCGGTGCTGGCAAGGATCCTGGCGCAGAACTGCCTGGCCGCCGCCGACGCCTTCGCGGAGCTGCTAACCCGGTTCGCCGCCGACCGGCGGGAGCTGACCGGGGCCCTGTTCCACGGCACCGACCCCGGCCCGCTGGTGGCGGTCCGGCGCGGCGCCGGCGACGGGCACCGGGGCGGGCGGGCGGTCGCGGTGCTGCGCTTCGCCGGCGGCGGGCGGCTGGTGTACCGGCCGAGGCCGACGGCCGTCCACCGCCATCTCGCCGACCTGGTCGGCTGGTTCAACGCCCGGCCCGGCACCCCCGGCCTGCGCACCCCGGCCCTGCTGGAGCGACCCGGCTACGGCTGGCTGGAGTTCATCGAGCGGCGCCCCTGCGCCGAACCGGCCGAGGTGGAGCGGTTCTACCTGCGGCAGGGCGCCTGGCTCGCCCTGCTGCACGCCCTGGACGCCACCGATCTGCACGCCGGGAACCTGATCGCCTGCGGCGAGCACCCCGTGCCGGTCGACCTCGAAACCCTCTTCCACCCGCCCGCGCCGGCCGACCCGGACCGGCCGGAGGACGATCCGTGGCAGAGCGACCCGGCGGCGCTGGCGCTGCAGGCCTCGGCGCACCGCACCGGTCTGCTGCCGCGGCTGGTCCTCGGTGACGAGCGCGCCCTGGACGCCTCCGGGCTCGGCGGCGACGTCGGCGCCGG
This sequence comes from Kitasatospora sp. Ki12, assembly GCF_054601375.1. Classification (NCBI taxonomy): domain Bacteria; kingdom Bacillati; phylum Actinomycetota; class Actinomycetes; order Kitasatosporales; family Streptomycetaceae; genus Kitasatospora; species Kitasatospora sp. Ki12. The sequence continues at coordinate 276,001 of NZ_BAAIHT010000002.1, forward strand.
CTCGCCGAGCGGGGCCGTGCGCTGGGCGGCGGCGGGCACCGACGAGATGCGGCTGGTCCGCGGTGCGGCCGAGTTCCCCGGTGCCGAGAACCGGCCGCGGCTCGACGGCGCCGACTCCGATCCGGCCGACCACCTGGACGCCCTGCTGGCCGGCTTCCGCGCGGGCCGCCGGGCGCTCGCGGCGGGACTCGCCGACCTCACCGGCCCGCGCGGACTGCTGAGCGCCTTCGCCGAGGACGAGGTCCGGGTGGTGCTGCGGGCCACCGAGGAGTACGCGACGCTGCTCGACGAGTCGACCCACCCCGACGTGCTGCGCGACGCGGCGCACCGCGAGGCGCTGCTGCGGACCCTCGGCACCGGCGAGTCCGCCCGCCCCGGCCCGGCCGCGCTGATCGAGGAGGAGGTCGCCGAGCTCCGGGACGGCGACGTACCGCTGTTCACCACCCGCCCCGGCGGGACGGAGCTGCGCGGCGGCCGGGGCCGGCCGTTCCCCGGCCTCCTGGACCGCCCCGGCCTCGACCGGGTCACCGAGCGGCTCACCGCCCTGGGCACGACCGACCCCGCCGGGCAGGAGTGGATCGTCCGCGCGGCCATGGCGGCCCGTTCCACCCGCCCCGCCCACGGACCGGCCGCGACGGCGGCGCGGGCCGAACCGCCCGACGCCCCCGCCCCGGAGCCCGACCGGCTGCTCGCCGCCGCCCAGGCCCTCGGCGACCGGCTGGTCGACGGGGCGCACCGGTCGGCGGAGCGGGCGAACTGGCTCGGCCTCGACCTGGTCGCCGACCGGTACTGGCGGCTCGCCCCGGCCGGCGCCGACCTCGGCGGCGGCTACCCCGGGCCGGCCCTGTTCCTCGCCCAACTCGCCGCGCTCACCGGCACGGACCGCTACGCCGAGGTGGCCCGCCACGCGCTGCGGCCGGTACCGGACCTGCTGGACCGGCTCGCCGCCCGGCCCGAGGACCTGCCGCTGGTCGGCTCAGGGGCCTGGGCCGGCCTGGGCGGCCTCACCTGGGCGCTGGCGCAGGTGGGCGGGCTGCTGGCGGACCGGGAGGTGCTCGACTGGGTCGGGCCCGCCGTCCGGCTCACCGCGGCCGCCGCCGAGGCCGAGGAGCCGTCCGGGCTGGCCGACGGCACGGCCGGCGGACTCGCGGCCCTGCTCGCGGTGCACCGGGAGACCGGCGACCCCGAGGCCTGGGCCGGCGCGCGGCTCTGCGCCGACCGCCTCCTCGACCGACTAGACCAGCCCGACCGAGCCGACCGGTCACCGGCACAGGCACCCGCCGCGGGCTTCGCCACCGGCACCGCCGGCCTCGGCTGGGCCCTGCTGGCCTTCGCCCGGGCGGGCGGCGGCGCCGCCCACGAGCGCGCCGGGCTGGCCGCGCTCCGCTCGTCCGTGGCCGGACGGGCGCCCGGCGGGTCCTGCTGCGAGGGCGCGCCCGGCATCGCGCTCGCCGTGGTCGACAGCGGGGCCGCAGCGGCCGACCCGGAGCTCGCCGCCTGGGCCGGGGCCGCCGTCCGCGCGGCCGTGGCGGCCGGTCCGCGGCCCGACCACAGCCTCTGCCACGGCGAGACGGGCGTGCTGGAACTGCTCGGCCGGGCTCCCGGTGCGGCCGCCGGTCGCGGCCGGGCGCGCCGCGCGGCCGCGCTGCTGGACGCGCTGGCCCGCACCGGGCCGGTCTGCGGCACCCCCGACGGCCTGGCCGTCCCGGGCCTGCTGTTCGGGCTGGCCGGGGTCGGCCACGGGCTGCTCCGGCTCGGCTTCGCCCACCGTACGGCTTCGGCGCTGCTCCTGGCGCCGAGTTCGACGCGGCCGTCCCAAGAGGACGCCGTGACCCACCAGCGGCCGTCCACCGTGACGCCGTGACGCTCGATCGGCCGTCCTCCGTGGCGCCGTGACCCTCGAAGAGAGAAGGGTGAACCCCTTGAACCGAACCGACACCCCGGCCAGACCGCTCGCCGAGACCACCCCCGCCGCGGGCAGGCCGGCCGTCGGGCAGCCCGCCGGAACGTCCGCGCCGGAGGCGGTCCGCCGGTGGAAGCGGTCCGACGGCCACGAGAGCGTGGCCGCCGACCACCCGGCCGGCGCGATCAGGCTGCACCCGGGCAGCCGGCTCGCCCGCCGCTCCGTGCTGCTGGGCGGCGGGACCGCCCGGATGGCCGAGACCGGGGACCCGTGGACGACGATGAGCTACCACGAGGAGTAGCCCCCGCCCGTCCGGGCCCGGCCGCCGTCGGCACCGAGCGGCCCGCCGTCAGCCGCACCCGGCGCGCCGTCGCCACCGCCCGGACACCCGTCACCGCCCGGCCACCGGCGCGTTCCGGCAGGAACCTGCCGGTCGGTCGGGCGGTGAATGCCCGATTCCGCTCTTCCGGAGCCGTCCGAGGCCCAATAGCCTGCGGCCATGCGGACCTCATCACCGGTGACCGTCGGCCGGACGGCCGAGACCTCGCTGCTCCGAAGAACCCTGACGCGCCTTCACGGCGACGGCGGGCGCTCGGTGTTCCTGGTGGGCGAGGCCGGCATCGGCAAGTCCAGGCTGGTCGACGACTGCGCCGGACGGGCCGTGGCGGCCGGGCTGCCGGTGCTCCGGGGCCGCAGTAGCACCACCGGGGCGGACACCCCGTTCCGCCCGCTGGTGGAGGCGCTCTACTCGTGCTTCCACGCCGGGGGACCCCCCGGGGACCCGGAGCTGCTGCCGTACCGGCCGGCCCTGGGCCGGCTGGTGCCGGAGTGGCGGTCCGCGGCGGGGCCCGGCTACGCCGAGAGCGTGGTGGAGCTCGCCGAGGCGCTGCTACGGCTGCTCGCCGTCGTCGGCCGCCGGTCCGGCTGCGTGCTGGCCCTGGAGGACCTGCACGACGCGGACGCCGAGACGGTCGGCGCGGTGGAGTACCTGGTGGACCACCTCGACCGGGTGCCGGTGCTGCTGGTCGCGACACTGCGGCCGGAGCCGGGCAACGCGCTGGACCTGGTGCGCGGGGCCGAGCGGCGCCGGGTGGCGTCGGTCGCGGAGCTGCCGCCGCTGACCACCGCCGAGGTCGGGGCGCTGGCCGCGGGCTGCCTGGGCGTGCCGGTGGCCCGGGTGCCGTCCGCGGTGGTCGCCCGGCTGGCCGAGCGCAGCGGCGGGAACCCGTACCTGGTGGAGGAGTTGCTGGCCGAGCTGGTCGGCTCGGACGCGCTGCGCCGGGACGGCGACGGCTGGCGGGTGACCGGCGACCTGGCCACCACGGTGCCGGCCGGTGTGGTGCACGGCTGCGGCCTGCGTCTCGGCCGACTGGCCGCGCCGGTACGGGAGTTGCTGCTGACGGCGGCCACCCTCGGCCCCCGGTTCTCGGTGGACTGCCTGCAACTCGTCACCGGGGACGACGATCCCGGCCTGTTCGCCCGGCTGCGCGCCGCGGCCGAGGCGGACTTCATCGTGCCCGACCCCGGTGCGCCCGAGGGGTACGGCTTCCGGCACGCCATCACCGCGCAGGCGGTGCTGGAGAGCGTCGCCCCGGCGGAGCGGGCCGCGCTCGCCCGCCGGGCCGCCGCCGCGCTGCGCAAAGCCGGACCGCCGTACGCGGCCGACCACGGCCGGCTGGTGGCCCGGCTGCTCGTCGCGGCCGGCGACCACCACGGCGCGGCCCTGCTCTACGCCGAGGCCGGGCGGCAGGCGCTGGCCGAGGGCGCCTCCGCCTCGGCCGTCCGGCTGCTGGAGCGGGCCGTGGAACTGGCGGCCCCGACGGACCGGACGGCGGTCACCGAGTCGCTGGCGTACGCGCTGGTCGAGGCCGGCCGGCTGGACCGCGCGCTCGCGCTGGCCGACGACCTGCCGACGGCCAGCTCCGCCGCGTTGAGCCCGGAGCGGGAGGTCGCGCTGCGCACCCGGCTGGCCTGGGCGGCCGTGGTGGCCGAGCGGGGCCCCGACACCGTCACCCAGGTCTCGGCGGCCCGGGCGCTGCTGCACGACGGGGGCCGGCCCGAGCAGACGGCCGCGCTGGCGGTGGTCGAGGGGCACCTGGCGCTGCTGCCCGGCGAGCGGGACCGGGTGGACGACGCCGAGCGGATCGCCCGGGAGACCGCCGAGGAGGCGGAGCGGACCGGGCCGCCGGTGCTGGCCTGCCAGGCGCTGCAGCTGCTCGCCCTGCTCGCCCGCGAGCGCGGCTTCGACGCGGCCGACGCCTGCCTGGAGCGGATGCTGGCCGTCGCCGAGACGCACGGCCTGCCCAACTGGCGGTTCGAGGCCCTGCTCCGGCTGGGGGCCAACGCCTTCCTGCGCACCGGCGACGCCCGCCGGCTGGAGCAGGCCGGGGAGGCCGCCCGGGAGCTGGGCTCGCTGGTGCGCACCCAGCACACCGAGAGCCTGCTGGCGATGAACGCCGTGCTGCGCGGCGACCCCGCCACCGCCGAGACGATCGTGGACCGCTGGCTGGACACCAGCCTGCGGATGGGCAACCTCGCCACCCACCGCTACCTGCGGCTGACCTCGGCGACGCTCGCCGCCCACCGCGGCCGCCGCCGGGACATGGAGCGCGAGCTGCGGCTGTTCCGCCAGGCCGGGGGCGACGGCTCGCTGCTCACCCCGGTGGTGCTCGGGCTGTGCCGGGCGGTGTGCGCGCTGCTGGAGGAGGACCGGGCCGGCGCCGAGGCCGAGCTCGCCGCCACCGCGGAGTGGGAGGCCCGGCACCCGAGCGTCTTCTACCTGTCCGGCCGGTACGGGCTGGACCCGCTGCTCGCCGTCCTGGCCGGCCGGGCGGGCTGGGCCGAGTACGAGGCGGTCGCCGGCGCCCCGGGCGCGGAACTGGCCTGGAACCGTCCGTTCCTGGCCCTGGCCCGGGCGGTGCTGCTCGGCCGCCGGGGCCGGGGCGCGGAGGCCGCCGCGGAGGTCGAGCGGCTGCGGCAGGACCCCGACCGCTTCCCGACCGCCCACCGGCTGGGCCTGCGGCTGGTCGCCGAGGCCGCGCTGGCCGACGGCTGGGGCGATCCGGTGAGCTGGCTGCGCACCGCGGAGGAGTACTTCCACGAGCTGGACGTGCCGTCCGTCGCGGGCGCCTGCCGGGCCCTGCTCCGGCAGGCGGGGGCGAGCGTCGGGCAGCGCCGCACCGGACGGGACCGCATCCCGGCCGCGCTGCGGGAGCGGGGCGTCACCCCTCGCGAGTACGAGGTGCTGGCGCTGCTGGTGGACCGGCCCGGCAACCAGGACCTGGCCCGGCGGCTGTCGATCTCCCCGCGTACGGTCGAGAAGCACCTGGCCAGCCTGGTGCAGAAGACCGGGGCGGCCGACCGGGGCGAGCTCTGCCGACTGGCGGCGGAGCTCGCCCCGGACCGGCGCCGGCCGTGACCACCGGTGCGGCCCAGGGCGTGCCCTGGCGTCACGGACCCGGCAAGGATCCGCAGGACACGCCTGAGGGGACGTGAGCACCGGTGCGTCCCGGCCGGCCGGGAGCGGCGGCGCGGCGCACGGGCCGTGAACGGGCGGCGCGCCGGGCCGACCGTTCACGACGCCGCCACCGCGCCGCCGTGCCACCGCGCGCTCAGCCGGTCCCGGCCGTGCACCACTCCAGGACGGCGCGCGCGCTGTGGTACTTGTTCTCCGCCTGCCCGAAGGCCAGGCTGAGCGGCCCGTCCAGCACGGAGGCGGTGACCTCCTCCCCCCGGTGGGCGGGCAGGTCGTGCAGGAAGACGGGCGCGGAGGTGGCGGCCATGACGGCGTCGTCCACCCGGAAGGGGTCGAACACCGAGCGCCAGTCCGGGTCGGGCTTGCTGGTGCCGGTGGTCTGCCAGCGGGTGGTGTAGACGACGTCGACCTCCGGCAGGTCGGCCATGTCGTGCCGCTGCTCGACCAGGCCGCCGCGGCGCCCGGCCTCGGCCGAGGCCCGCTCCACGTAGCGGGGGTGGACGCCGTACCCGGGCGGTGTCCGCAGGTGGAGTTCGGTGCCGGCGTAGCGGGACAGGGCGAGGGTGAGCGCGGAGGCGCTGTTGTTGCCCTCCCCCGCGTAGAGCACCCGCAGCCCGTCGACCCGGCCGAAGTGCCGGTGCAGGGTGGTGAGGTCGGCGAGGGCCTGGGTCGGGTGCTCCTCGGCGCTCATCGCGTTGATCACCGCCATGGTCTGCTGGTCGGCCAGCGCCCGCAGCTCGGCCTCGGGGCCGGTCGTCCGGGCGACCAGCACGTCGAGCATCCCGGACAGCACCCGGGCGGTGTCCTCGACGGTCTCGCCGGTGTTCTGCTGGAGGTCGTCGGGGCCGTAGCCGATGATCTGCGCGCCGAGCCGCAGCGCTCCGGCGGAGAAGGCCGTCCTGGTCCTGGTGGAGGTCTTGCGGAAGAGGATGCCGACCACGTGCTCGCGCAGCGGCCGGGCGTCCTCGGCGTGGCCGGCCGCGAACTCGGCGCCCCGGCGGACCAGGTCGTACAGCTCGCCGTCGGCGAGGTCGTCGACGGAGATCAGGTGGCGTCGGCTGGTCACGGCGCTCACCCGGCCAGGATCGCGTCGAGGACGACGGTGAGGCCGCGTTCCAGCGAGGCCCGGTCGATCACCAGCGGCGGCAGGAGTTTGACCACCTCGTCGTGCCGGCCGGCGAGTTCGACCACCAGGCCCTGGTCGAAGCAGTACCGCTGGACGCGCTCGGCCCGCTCGGGGCCGCCGGCCGCGCCGAGGTCGAGGCCGAGCACCATGCCCCGGCCGCGCGCGGTGACGCCGGGCACCTTGGCGAGGACGGTCTCGCCGAACTCGCGCAGCCGCTCGGCGTTGTCGGCCAGCGCGTCGAGGAACTCCGGCTGCTCCCAGTAGTCCCAGGCGGCCGTGGCCGCGACGAAGGCGAGCTGGTTGCCGCGGAAGGTCCCGGTGTGCTCGCCGGGCTCCCAGCAGTCGAGGTCGCGGCGCAGCAGCACCAGGGAGAGCGGCAGCCCGTAGCCGCCGATGGACTTGGAGAGGGTGATCAGGTCCGGGACGATGCCGGACTGCTCGAAGGCGAAGAAGGTTCCGGTCCGCCCGCAGCCGGACTGGATCTCGTCGGCGATCAGCAGGATGCCGTGGCGGTCCGTCAGGTCCCGCAGCCGGCGCAGCCAGTCCGCCGAGGCCGGGTAGACGCCGCCCTCCATCTGGAGCGGCTCCACGATCACGGCGGCCGGTAGGTCGGTGCCGGAGGACGGGTCGGTGAGCAGCCGCTCCAGGTAGCCGATGGAGTCGAACGCGCCGTGCGGGCCGTCCTCGTAGGGGACGAAGGTGACGTCCTGGGCGAGGACGCCGCCGGCCCGGCGGGCGCGCCGGCTGCCGGTGACCGCCAGCGAGCCCTGCGACATGCCGTGGAAGCCGCCGGTGAAGGCGACCAGCCCGCGGCGCCCGGTGGCCTTGCGGGCCAGCTTGAGGGCGGCCTCGACGGCGTCGGTACCGGTCGGGCCGGTGAACTGGACCTTGTGGTCGAGTCCGCGCGGGCGCAGCAGCACCTCGTCCATCCTGGCCAGGAAGTCCCGCTTGGCGACGGTGTACATGTCCAGGCCGTGGCTGACGCCGTCGGCGGCGAGGTAGGCGGCCAGCTTCCGCTTGATCGGGTCGGGGTTGTGGCCGTAGTTGAGGGCGCCGGCGCCGCAGAAGAAGTCGAGGAAGACCCGGCCGTCCTCCGCGTACAGTTCCGCGCCCTTGGCCCGCTCGAAGACCACCGGGAACTTCCGGCAGTAGAGCCGGACGTCGGCCTCCATGGTCTCGAAGAGGGCGTGGTCGCCGGGGGCCGGCGGCTCTCCGGGCGCGGCCGGCGCGGTCCGTTCGACGGTCATGTGTGTCCTTTCCGACGCGGCGGGGTCCGGCCAGCATTCCGGCGCGGCGCGGGCCGGCAGAAGAGAAGGACCAGCAGTCCTGCGGGCAGCGGGGCTGCCGGATTCTCGGCCGCTTCTTCCCTATGGCGCCCGGCCCGCGGCGGGCGAGTCTTCCTGTCGCGGCGCCCCGGCCGAGCGGGCGCCCGCCCCTGCGAGAGGAGAGCGGAATGGCCGACGAGAGCACCGACCCGCGCACGTACTGGGTGGTCCGCAACGACGAGGAGCAGTACTCGATCTGGCTGGCCGACCGGGAGCTCCCGCTGGGCTGGCACCGGGAGGGCACGGAGGGCCCCAAGCAGGACTGCCTGGACCACATCGACACCGTCTGGACGGACATGCGTCCGCTGAGCCTGCGGGTGCGCATGGAGCGGGAGACCCGGCCGGCATGAACACCGTGGTTGGCCGCGCCGACGCACCCCTGCCCGACCGGTGCGTGCACGAGTGGTTCGCGGGACGGGCGTCGGGCACGCCGGACGTGACGGCCCTGGAGTTCGGCGGACGGCGGCTGACCTACGCCGAACTGGACTCCCGGGCCAATCAGTTGGCCCATCTGCTGCGCGCCCGCGGGGTCGGTCCCGACGCCCCGGTCGCGGTGTGCGCGCAGCGCAGCCCGGAGGTGGTGACCGCGCTGCTGGCCGTGCTCAAGGCGGGCGGTCACTACCTGCCGCTGGATCCGGAGTACCCGGCCGAGCGGCTCGCCTTCATGGTGGCCGACTCGGGCGCCAGGGTCCTGCTGGTCGAGCCGGAGCTCGCCGGCCGGTTCGCGGCCACCGGCCTGGAGCGGGTGGCGATCGAGCCGGACTGGTCGGCGGCGGCCGGCCTGCCGACCACGGCTCCCGCGTCGGGGGCCGTGCCGGACGACCTGGCCTACGTGATGTACACCTCGGGCTCCACCGGCCGCCCGAAGGGGGTCGGGGTCACCCACCGCAACGTGCTGCGCCTGGTCCACGAGGCCGACTACGCGGACCTCGACCCGGGGCAGGTGGTGCTGATGCTCGCCCCGCTCTCCTTCGACCTCTCCACCTTCGAGGTCTGGGGCGCGCTGTGCAACGGCGCCCGGCTCGCCGTGCTGCCGCAGGGCGTGCCGACGGCGGCCTCGATCGAGGAGGCGGTGCGCCGGCACGCCGTCAGCGTGGCGCTGCTGAGCACCGGGCTGTTCCAGCACGTGGTGCGCACCCGGCCCGGCGCGCTGGCGACGGTGCGCCAGGTCCTGGTCGCCGGGGACGTGGCGCCGCCGGCCGAGGTGCGGATGCTGGTGGAGCGGGGCGTGGAGGTGGTCAACGGCTACGGGCCGACCGAGTGCACCACCTTCTGCGCCGCGCGGCGCGGGGTCACCCTGGCCGAGACCCGGGGCTCGATCCCGATCGGCCGGGCCATCACCCGGACCACCCTGTACGTGGTGGCGGAGGACGGCGTCACCCGGGTGCCGGCCGGCGAGTCCGGCGAACTGCTGGTCGGCGGGCCGGGGGTGGCCCGCGGCTACCACGGCCGCCCGGCGCTCACCGCCGAGCGCTTCGTCCCGGACCCGTACGGCACGGTGCCCGGCGCCCGGCTCTACCGCACCGGGGACCTCGTCACCGAGGGCGCCGACGGCCTGCTGCTCTTCCACGGCCGGCGCGACCAGCAGGTCAAGATCAACGGCCACCGGATCGAACTCGGCGAGGTCGAGGCCGCGTTGGGCAACCACCCGGAGGTCCGGGCGGCGGTGGCCGCGGTGCGGCCGACCCCGGCCGGGGACAAGCAACTGGTCGGCTACGTGGTGTCGGACACCCTCGACCGGCCGGGCCGCCCGCTGCGCGAGTACCTGCGGGGGCTGCTGCCCGAATACCTCGTCCCGACCGCCTGGGTGCGGCTGCCCGCGCTCCCGCTGAACCCCAACGGCAAGGTGGACCGGGCCGCGCTGCCGACCCCCGGCGACGACCCGGCGAAGGCGCCGGTCACCGCGCCGCGCACCCCGGTCGAGCAGGCCGTCGTCGAGGTCTGGTCCGAACTGCTCTCGGTGGCCGCGATCGGCGTGCACGACGACTTCTTCGAGCTCGGCGGGCACTCGCTGCTGGCCACCGAGGTGACCGCCCTGCTGGGCGAGCGCTTCCCGGTCGAGCTGCCGGTGAGCGCGGTGTTCGACGCCCGTACCCCGGCCCTGCTCGCCGAACGGCTGCGGGTGGCGATCACCGAGCGGGTCGAGCAACTTTCCGATGCAGAGGTGGAGTCGATGTTGTCTCAGGTGATCGAGGGATGAGCGCTCCGCTGACCGGCCCTCCCCCCGCCGACCCGACCGGCTCGGCCGGCACGACGGGCGCTTCCGACCTGACCGACCCGGCCGACGCGACGGGCACGGCCGACCCGACCGGGCAGGCCGAGCGGCGCCGGGCGCTGTTGGACGGCCTGCTGCGCGGCTCGGCCCGGCCCGCCGCTCCCGGCGGCGCCGCCGAGCAGGCCCTCCCCCGGGTCGCCCGCGGCGGCCCGCTGCCGCTCTCCTTCGCCCAGCAGCGGCTGTGGCTGCTGGAGCAGCTGCGCCCCGGCACCGCCGAGTACGTGCTGCCGGTCGGCTGGGAGCTGCGCGGCCCGCTGGACGTGACCGCGCTGCGCCGCGCGCTGGCCGAGGTGTCGGCCCGTCACGAGGTGCTGCGCACCCGCTACCTGGAGGTCGACGGCGAACCGCGGCAGCTGCCGCTGGCCGAGGCCGCACCGGAGTTCGAGCTGGTGGACCTCGCCGGGCTGCCCGCGGACGACGCGCGGGACCGGCTGGACGGGCTCGTCGGGCAGCTCGCCCGCACCCCCTTCGACCTCACCGCCGGCACCCCGCTACGGGCCCGGCTGGTCCGCCTCGCCGAGGACCACCACGTCCTCGTCCTGGCCTTCCACCACATCGCCTTCGACGGCCACTCGGTCGGCGTCCTCGCCGCCGAACTCGGCGCCCTCTACCCGGCGTTCGCCGAGGGCAGGCCCAGCCCGCTGGCGCCGCCCGCGGTGCAGTACGCGGACTGGGCCGGCTGGCAGCGCGAGGCGCACTCGGCCGCCGCGACCGCCGGCCAGCTCGACTACTGGCGGCGGAAGCTGGCCGGATCGGCCGCGCTGGAGCTGCCCGCCGACCGGCCCCGGCCGCCGGTCTTCGACCCGGCGGGCGCGATCCTGCCGTTCACCGTGCCGGCCGGGACGGCCCGCGCCCTGACCGCCTGGGGCCGGACCCGCGGCGCGACCCCGTTCATGCTGCTGCTGGCCGCGTTCAAGCTGCTGCTGGCCCGGCACGCCGGCCGCTCGGACGTCACCGTCGGCGCCCCGCTGGCCGGCCGCACCCGGCCGGAGGCCCGGGAGCTGCTCGGCTTCTTCGTCAACACCCTGGTGCTGCGCACCGACCTGTCCGGGGAGCCGACCTTCGAGGAGGCCGTCGACCGGGTCCGGGAGACCGCGCTGGGCGCCTTCGCGCACCAGGACGTCCCGTTCGAGCGGCTGGTGGACGAGCTGGGCGCCGAGCGCGACCTCGCCCGCAACCCGCTGTTCCAGGTGATGTTCGCCTACAACGGGGCGGGCGCCGGCGCCGGCTTCGGCGGCGCAGGGCTGAGCGCCACCCCGTACCCGACGCCCTGGCACAGCGCCAAGTTCGACCTGACGCTGCACCTGACCGAGGCGCCCGACGGCTCGCTCTCCGGCGTGGTCGAGTACGCCACCGCGCTGTTCACCCCGGAGCGGGCGGCCGTGCTGGCCGAGCACTTCACCGCGCTGCTGGACGCGGTCGCCCACGACCCGGGCACGACCGTGACCGGTGCCACCCTGTTCTCGCCCGAGGAGCGCGCCCGGCTGGAGCGGTGGAACGACACCTCGGTGCGCTACCCCGAGGGCGAGCTGCTGCACGTCCTGGTCGAGCGGCAGGCCGAGCGCACTCCGGCGGCGGTCGCCGTCCGCTTCGAGGAGGACGAACTCGACTACCGCGGGCTGCAGTCCCGCGCCGAGGCGCTGGCCCGCCGGCTGCGGGCGCTGGGCGTCGGCCCGGAGCGCACCGTGGCCGTCTGCCTGAACCGGGGGCTGGAGCTGCCGGTGGCGCTGCTGGCGGTGCTCCGGGCCGGCGGCGCGTACCTGCCGCTGGACCCGGGCTACCCGGCGGAGCGGCTGGCCCACATGCTCACGGACTCCGCCGCGCCGGTCGTGCTGACCACCGCCGACCTCGCGGCCGCGCTGCCCCCGCACCGGGCCCGCGTCCTGCTGCTGGACGCCGAGCCGGCCGAGGAGCCCGCCGAGTCCGGGAGCCCCGTGACCGTGGACCCGCTGCACCCGGCCTACGTCATCTACACCTCGGGCTCCACCGGCCGTCCCAAGGGCGTGGTCTGCACCCACCAGGGGGTGGTCAACCGGCTGCGCTGGATGCAGGACGCCTACCGCCTCACCGAGGCCGACCGGGTGCTGCAGAAGACCCCGTACAGCTTCGACGTCTCCGTCTGGGAGCTGTTCTGGCCGCTGATCACCGGCGCGACCCTGGTGATGGCCCGGCCGGACGGCCACCGCGACCCCGGCTACCTCGCCCGGGTCATCGCCGACCAGGGCGTCACCACCCTGCACTTCGTACCCGCGATGCTCCGCGCCTTCCTGGCCACGGTGCCCGCCGACGCCACCGTTCCCGCCGACGCCACCGCGCCCGCCGACGCCACGGTGCCCGCCGACGCCACGGTGCCCGCCGACGCCCCACCCGCCGGGCTGCGGCTGGTCCTGTGCAGCGGCGAGGCCCTGCCCGACGACCTGGCCGAGGCCTGCCACCGCCACCCGGTGACCGGCGGCGCCGCGCTGCACAACCTGTACGGCCCCACCGAGGCCAGCATCGACGTCACCGCCGCCCCGTGCCGGCCCGGCGAGCGAGTCACCATCGGCACGCCCGTCGCCAACACCCGGGTCCACGTGCTGGACGACGGCCTGGCCCCGGTGCCGGTGGACGTCCCCGGGCAGCTGTGCCTGGCGGGCGTCCAGCTCGCCCGCGGCTACCTCGGCCGGCCCGCGCTGACCGCCGAGCGCTTCGTCCCCGACCCCGACCCGGGCAACCCCGGCGGACGGCTCTACCTGACCGGCGACCTCGCCCGGCGCAACCCCGACGGCACGATCAGCTACCACGGCCGCGGCGACCACCAGGTGAAGCTGCACGGGCACCGGATCGAGCTCGGCGAGATCGAGGCCGTGCTGCGCACCCACCCGCTGGTCGCCGACGCCGTGGCCGCGCTGCACGGCGTGCCCGGCGGCGAGCGGCTGACCGCGCACGTCGTTGCGGCCGACCCGGCCGCCGCCCCGGCCGCCGCCGGACTCCAGGCCCACCTGCGGCTGTCGCTGCCCGAGCACATGGTCCCCAGCGCGTGGACCAGCCTGCCCCGGCTTCCGCTGACGCCGAGCGGCAAGCTGGACCGCGCGGCCCTGCCCGATCCGGTGCCGCAGGCCGCCGCCGAGCACGTCCCCCCGCGCACCCCGGTCGAGCACCTGGTCGCCCGGGCGTGGGCGGCGGCCCTGGGGGTCTCCCGGGTCGGCGTGCACGACACCTTCTTCGACCTCGGCGGCGACTCCATCCTCGCCATCCGCGCCGTCGGCCGGCTGCGCGAGCAGGGGCTCGACGTCTCCGTCCAGGACCTCTTCCGGTACCGGACCGTGGGCCTGCTCGCCGAGGCCCTGGCGCCCCGCGCGGCCGGCCGGCGGGCCGAGCCCACCGCGCCCTTCGCGCTGCTCGCCCCGGGCGACCGCGAGCGCCTGCCGGGCGGCCTGACCGACGCGTACCCGCTGTCCCTGGTGCAGGCCGGGATGGCGTACGAGATGCTGGCCGGCGCGGCCCGGGGCATGTACGTCAACGTCCTGAGCTACCCGGTGCGCGAGGAGGACGACGGCTTCGCGCCCGACGCGCTGCGCGCCGCCGCCGCGCTGCTGGCCGAGCGGCACGAGATCCTGCGGACCTCGGTCGACCTGTCCGGCCACGGCGAGCCGCTCCAGCTGGTGCACGCCGAGGCGCGCATCCCGCTGGAGGTCCACGACCTGCGCGGGCTCTCCCCCGAGCGGCTCCGGGCCGAACTCACCGCCGCCACGGCGCGCGAGCAGTCCACGCCCTTCGACCTGGCCGCCGCCCCGCTGCTGCGGCTGGTCGCGCACCGGACCGACGACCGGCGCTGGCGGCTGACGGTCGTCTACGCCCACACCATCCTCGACGGCTGGAGCCAGAACTCCCTGGTGCCCGAACTCCTCGGCTACTACCGGGCGTTGCGCGAGGGCCGGGACCCGCGGCCGCCGGCCCCGCCGGCCACCCGGTTCGCCGACACGATCGCGCTGGAGCGCCGCTCCCTGGAGTCCGCGGCGGACCGCGGGTTCTGGCGCGAGCGGGTCGCCCGGCACGCCCCGTGGCGGGTCCCCGAGGGCTGGTCGCACCCGGAGCGGCACCGTACGGACGACGGCGCCGAGGACGCCGTCCACCGGGTCGCCCGGGTGGGCTTCGCCGACCTGCTCCCGGGCCTGCGCGCGGTCGCCACCGGGGCCGGGGTCCCATTGAAGAGCGTGCTGTTCGCCGCCCATCTGACCGTGCTCGGCCTGTTCGGCGGCTCCACCGACGGCCCGGCGGCGTTCACCTCCGGGCTGGTCTGCAACGCCCGTCCCGAGACGGCCGACGGCGACCAGGTGCGCGGCATGTTCCTCAACACCGTGCCGTTCCCGGTGGTCCTGGACGCGGCCGACTGGCCCGCGCTGGCCCGGTCCGTCTTCGCCGAGGAGACCGCGCTCTGGCCGCACCGGCACCACCCGCTGCCCGCCATGCAGCGCGCCTGGGGCCAGGACACCCCGCTGGTGGACGTGTTCTTCAACTACACCGACATGCACGTGCTGGCCGGTGAGGGCATCGACGCGGACGAGGTCGAGGACCGGACGCCGAACGAGTTCGGCCTCTCGGTGTCCACCGTGCCCGGCACGGTCCTCCTGGAGGCCGCCGCGGCACGGATCGGCGCCGAGGAGCTCGCCCTGCTCGCCCGGACCTACCGTCATGTGCTGGCCGGCCTGGTCGCCGACCCGCAGGCGGACCCCCGCGCCGTCACGCTGCCGCCCGCCGACCGCCGCGCCCTGCTGCCCGCCGGACCGCCCGTCACCGCGGCGCAGGACGGACCGACCGTGCTGGAGCTGTTCCACCGGCAGGCCGAGCGCACCCCCGACGCGGTGGCGCTGGTCTGCGGCGAGCAGCGGATCGACTACGCCGGGCTGCGCTCGCGCGCCAACCGGCTGGCCCACCACCTGCGCTCGCTGGGCGCCGGCCCGGGCACCGTGGTCGGGCTGCTGCTGGACCGCGGCCCCGAGCTGCTGACGGCGATGCTGGGCGTGCTCGGCTCCGGCGCGGCCTACCTTCCGGTCGACCCGGCCCTGCCCGAGGACCGGATCCGCTTCCTGTTCGACGACTGCGCCAGCCCCCTGGTCGTCACCGACCGCGCGCTGTCCGCCCGGCTCGCCGCCGGCGGGCCCGCCGAGGGCCGCCGGCTGGTGCTGACCGACGCCCACCGGGCGGAGATCGCCGCGCACCCGGACACCGCGCCCGCGGTCCCCGTCGACCCGGCCGCCCTGGCCTACGTCATCCACACCTCCGGCTCCACCGGCCGGCCCAAGGGCGTCATGGTCACCCACGGCGGCCTGACCGGCTTCCTGACCGCCATGGCCGAGCAGGTGCCGCTGCGGCCGGACGACGCGGTGGCCGCGCTGACCACGGTCTCCTTCGACCCCTCCGTGCTGGAGCTGTACCTCCCGCTGCTCGCGGGCGGCCGGGTCGTCCTCGCCGGCACCGAGGAGGCCAGGGACCCGCTGCGGATGGCCGAACTGCTCGACCGGACCGGCCCGGCCGTCGTCCAGGCCACCCCGGTCACCCTGCGGATGCTGCTGGACGGCGGCTGGAAGGCCCCCGCCGGGCTGCTGGTGCTCAGCGGCGGCGAGCGGCTCACCACCGACCTGACCGACCGGCTCACCGCCGGCGGCGCCCGGGTCTGGGACCTGTACGGCCCCACCGAGACCACCGTCTGGGCCACCGTCACCCGGCCGGGCACCGACCCCGGCGGGGCGCCGTGGTCCGTCCTGGGCAACACCCGGCTGTACGTCCTCGACGGGCGGCTGGAGCCGGCCCCGGACGGCGTGGTCGGCGAGATCCACCTGGGCGGCTCCGGCCCGGCCCGGGGCTACCTCGGACGGCCCGGCACCACCGCCGGCGCATTCCTGCCCGACCCGTACGGCGGGGCACCCGGGGCCCGGATGTACCGCACCGGCGACCTCGGCCGCCGGCGCCCGGACGGCGGCGTGGAGCTGCTCGGCCGGGCCGACCACCAGGTGAAGATCCGCGGCCACCGGATCGAGCCCGGCGAGATCGAGACGGCGCTGCTCTCCTGCCCGGAGGTGCGGGCCGCAGTGGTCCAGCCGGTGACCCTGCCGACCGGCGAGGTCGAACTGGTCGCCCACCTGGAGCCGGTGCCCGGCGCCCGGGTGCCCGAGCACGGCGAGCTGCGCGACCGGCTGCTGGCGACCCTGCCCGACTACATGGTCCCGGCCGCCTTCGCGGTCCTCGACGCGCTGCCCCTGACGCCCTCCGGCAAGGTCGACCGGCGACGCCTGCCCGCCGTCGAACCCGGCGCGGACGTCCAGGAGTTCGTCGAGCCCAGGGACGAGGCCGAACGGACCGTCGCGGCCGCCTGGTCCGAGATCCTCGGCCACCGGCGGATCGGCGCGCACGACAACTTCTTCACCCTCGGCGGGCACTCCGTGCTGGCCACCCGGATCGCCCTGCGGCTGCGCGAGGCGACCGGCCGGGACGTGCCGGTGCGGGCGGTCTTCGACCGCGCCACGGTGGCCGCGCTGGCCGCCGCCCTGCCCGACTACCCCGAGGCGGGCGCGGCCGCCGCGCTGCCGCTGCTGGGCGCCCGCCGGGCCCGCCGGGGCGGTGCCCGGTGACGGCCGCCGCCGAACGGCCCGAGGCCGACGACCCGCCCCTGCACCGCAACCGGGACTTCGTCCTGCTGTGGACCGGCTCGGCCCTGTCCATGCTGGGGTCGACGGGTGCCACCGTCGCCTACCCGCTGCTGGTCCTGGCCGTCACCGGCTCGGCCGCCGACGCGGGGCTCGCCGGGTTCACCGCGCTGCTGCCGCTGCTGCTCCTCCCGCTGCCGGCCGGGGCGCTGGTGGACCGCGTGGACCGCAAACGCCTGATGATCTGGTGCGACGTCGTCCGGGGGGCCGGCGCGCTGAGCATCGTGCTCGCGCTGGCCCTCGACCGGCTGACCCTGACGCAGATCCTGCTGGTCGGCTTCGTCGAGGGCAGCCTGACGGTCTGCCACGAGCTGGCCTCCCACGTCGCCGTCCCGCACCTGGTGCCGAAACGCCGGCTGACCGAGGCGCTGTCGCGCAACGAGGCCCGCGAACGGGCGGCGGTCACCCTCGGCACCCCGCTGGGCGGCGCGCTCTTCGGGGTGGCCCGGGCGCTGCCCTTCCTGCTGGACGCGATCAGCTACGCGGTGTCCGTGGTGACGCTGCTGCTGATCCGCAAGGACTTCCAGGCCGCGCCCGGCGGGGCCCCGGAGTCCGACGGCGCGGCCCCGGAGTCCGACAGCGCGGCCGACGGCGCCGGGCCGCCCGCCAAGCCGCTCGCCGAGCTGGCCGCCGGGTTCGCCTGGCTGTGGCGCCAACCGTTCCTGCGCACCGCCGCCCTGGCCGTCGCCGGCAGCAACCTGCTGTTCCGGGCGCTGTTCCTGGTCGTCGTGGTGCTCGCCGACGAGCGCGGCGCCTCCCCCACCGGGATCGGCGTCCTGCTGGGGGTCGCGGGGGCGGGCGGCGTGCTCGGCTCCACCGCCGCCTCCTGGTGCCGGCGGCGCCTGCCGCTGCCGGCCGTGGTGATCGGCGCCAACTGGGCCTGGGCCCTGCTCGCGGTCGGCCTGCTCCTCGCCGACGACCTCTACCTCACCGGCGCGCTCTACGCGCTGATGTGGTTCGTCGGCCCGATCTGGAACGTCGCCGTCGCCACCCAGCAGCTCTCCACCACCCCGGACCACCTCCAGGGCCGGGTGTCCGGCGCGAGCAGCGTGCTGTCCGGCGGAGCCCTGCCGCTCGGCTCGCTCGCCGGCGGGCTGCTGCTCCAGTGGTACGGCACCGGGACGGCCCTGGCGGCGCTCGCCGTCTGGATGGTCCTGCTGGCGGGCGCGGTGACGCTCAGCAAGGCCGTCCGGCAGGGCCCGGCCGCCCCCGACGACCCCCCGGCGAGCGACCCGGCGCTCCCCGCCCCGACGGACGCGCCCGCCGTCTAGGGCGCCCGGCCCGTCCGACCTCTCCCCGACGCTCTCACGAGGAGTACCGCCATGACCCGTACCCCAACGACACCCCCGGCCCGGGCCGGGCGCGACCCGCGCGCGGGCGTCCGGTGACGGCGCCCCCGGCCGACGGGGTGCCCGGCGGTGTGCTGTCCACCGTCGGCGCCACCCCGCTGGTCGAGCTCACCCGGATCTTCCCGGACAGCGGCTTCCGCACCTACGCCAAGCTGGAGGCACACAACCCCGGCGGCAGCATCAAGGACCGCTCCGCGCTGAACATGCTCGTCGACCGGATCCGCTCCGGCGCGCTCACCCCCGGCAAGTCCGTGGTGGTGGAGTCCAGTTCCGGCAACCTCGGGATCGGCCTGGCCCAGGTGTGCCGGTACTTCGGAGTGCGCTTCGTCTGCGTGGTGGACGCCCGGACCAACCAGCAGAACATCGCCGTGATGCGGGCCCTGGGCGCCGAGGTCGAGGTGGTGACCGAGTGCGACCAGGGCACCGGCGAGTACCTGCCGGTGCGGCTGCGCCGGGTGCGCGAACTGGTCGCCGGCATCCCGTACGCCTACTGCCCGGACCAGTACGCCAACCCGCTGAACGCCCGGGCGCACCGGCAGACCATGCGGGAGATCGTCGAGGAGCTGGACGGCCGGGTCGACTACCTGGTGTGCGCCACCAGCTCCTGCGGCACCCTGCGCGGCTGCGCCGAGTACGTGCGCGAACGCGGCCTGACGACCCGGATCGTGGCCGTCGACGCGGTCGGCAGCGTGATCTTCGGCGGGACCGCCGGGCCCCGGCTGATCCCCGGTCACGGCGCCTCGGTGCGGCCCGCGCTGTTCGGCGCGGACCTGGCCGACGAGGTGGTGCACGTCGACGACCTGGACTGCCTGGTGGGCTGCCGCGCGCTGGCCCGCCGGGAGGCGATCCTGGCCGGCGGCTCCTCCGGCGCGGTGCTCAGCGCCCTCGACCGGATCCGCCCGCGGGTGCCAGCCGGGTCCGTCTGCGCCGTCGTCCTGCCCGACCGGGGAGAGCGCTACCTGGACACGATCTACAACGACGACTGGGCGGCCGAGCACTTCGGCGACGCCGCCGACCTGTGGAAGGACCCATCGGTGGAGGTGGCAGCATGCTGATCCTGGGCGCCCGCGACGTACGGCAGGCACTGGACGGGCGGGAGCGGGAGGTGCTCGCGGCGGTCCGCGAGGCCTACGTCCGGCACGCGCGGGGCGAGAGCGCGATCCCGCACTCGGTGTTCCTGCGCTTCCCCGAGGACGAGCGCAACCGGATCATCGGCCTGCCCGCCTACCTGGGCGGGGAGCGGCCGGTGGCCGGGATGAAGTGGATCTCCTCCTTCCCCGGCAACCTGGAGCTGGGCCTGGAGCGCGCCTCGGCGGCGATCATCCTCAACTCGATGCGCACCGGACACCCCGAGGCCCTGATCGAGGGGTCCCTGGTCTCGGCCCGGCGCACCGCCGCGAGCGCCGCGCTGGCCGCCGCCACCCTGGCCGGGGAGCAGCCCGACACCGGGGCCGCCCTGATCGGCTGCGGCGTGATCAACTTCGAGGTGCTCCGCTTCCTCCGGGTGGTGCTGCCCGCCCTGGACACCGTCACCCTGTACGACCGGGACCGCGGCCGGGCGGAGGGGTTCGCCGCCCGCTGCGCGCGGGAGCAGCCGGGCCTGAAGACCGCCGTGGTGGACCGGCCCGAGGCGGCGCTGGCCGCCCACCCGCTGGTCAGCCTCGCCACCACCGCCGCCGCCCCGCACCTGGACACCGCGCCCTGCCGGCCGGGCACGCTGGTGCTGCACGTCTCGCTGCGCGACCTGACGGTGGAGTCCGTGCTCTCGGCGGTCAACGTGGTCGACGACCCGGACCACGTGTGCCGCGCCGCCACCTCGCTGCACCTGGCCGAACAGGAGTCCGGCGGCCGGGAGTTCATCAGCGCCACGATCGGCGGCCTGCTCGCCGGGCCGGGCCCGCGGCCGCGCGACCCGAAGCGCACCACCGTGTTCTCCCCGTTCGGCCTGGGCATCCTCGACCTCGCGCTGGCCGACCTGGTGCGCCGCGGCGCCGAGGCCGGGGGCGGCGGCACCCGGCTGGACGGCTTCCTCCCCGGCGGCGCGCCGTGACCGCCCGGCCCGCCGCCCTGGCTCCACCGGAGCTGCGGCGGTACCTGGCGGACGCGACCGGCCCCGACCGGCCGTACCCGCTGGAGCAGTGCGTCCACCAGCTGTTCGAGCGGCAGGCCCGGCTGACCCCCGACGCGGTCGCGCTGGTCTGCGAGGGCGTCGAACTGGGCTACGCCCGGCTCAACGAGCGCGCCAACCGGCTGGCCCACCGGCTGCGGGCGGCCGGGGCCGGGCCGGAGGCCCTGGTCGGGGTCCGGCTGGAGCGGGGGGTCGACCTGGTGGTGGCCCTCCTGGCGGTGCTCAAGTCCGGGGCCGGGTACGTGCCGCTCGACCCCGAGCACCCGCCGCTGCGCACGGCCGCCGTCCTGGCGGAGAGCGGCGCGGCCCTGCTGGTCACCGACGCGGTGACGGCAGAGGCCGCCGAGCACGCCGGGGTGCGGCCGGTCGTCCCGGCGGACGAGCCCGGCCGGCCCTCCCACGACCCGGCCCCGGCGGCCGGGCCGGACCACCCGGCGTACGCGATCTTCACCTCCGGCTCGACCGGCCGGCCCAAGGGCGTCGTGGTGCCGCACCGGGGGGTGGTCAACCGGCTGCTGTGGATGCGAGACGACTGCGGGCTGGCCGAGGGCAGCCGGGTGCTGCAGAAGACGCCCGCCACCTTCGACGTGTCGGTCTGGGAGTTCTTCGGCCCGCTCGCGGTCGGCGGCACGCTCGTCCTGGCCCGGCCCGGCGGCCACCGGGACCCGGCCTACCTGCACCGGGTGCTGGCCGAACAGCGGGTGGACACCGTGCACTTCGTCCCCTCGATGCTGCGGGAGTTCCTCGCCGACCTGCGGGCCCGGCGCGCCCACGGCGGCCCGCCCGAACTGCCCGACCTGCGCCGGATCGTGTGCAGCGGCGAGGCGCTCGGCCCGGACCTGGTCCGCGAGGTGCACGAGCTCCTCGACTGCGAGCTGTTCAACCTGTACGGGCCCACCGAGGCGGCGGTGGACGTCACCGCCGAGCGCTGCCTGCCCGGCGCCCCGGTCACCATCGGCCGGGCGGTCGCCAACACCCGGACCTACCTGCTCGACCCCGACGGGGTGCCCGTACCCCCGGGCACGGCAGGCGAACTCTGCCTGGCCGGCGTCCAGTTGGCCCGCGGCTACCTCGGCCGGCCCGGCCTCACCGCCGCCGCCTTCCGGCCCGACCCGTACGGCCCGCCCGGCGCCCGGCTCTACCGCACCGGGGACCTGGCCCGCCGACGGGTGGACGGACGGATCGAGTACCTGGGCCGGCTCGACCACCAGGTGAAGATCCGCGGCCTGCGGATCGAACTCGGCGACGTGGAGGCCGCGCTGGCCTCCCACCCGCAGGTGCACGCCGCCGTGGCGGCGGCGCACCCGGCCGCCACCGGCGGCAGCCGGCTGGTCGGCTACCTGGTCGGCGTCGTCCCCGACGCGCCCGACCTCACCGAGCTGCGCAAGCACCTGGGCGAACTGCTCCCCGACTACATGGTCCCCACCGCCTGGGTACGGCTCGCCGAACTGCCGCTCACCGCGAGCGGCAAGACCGACCGCAAGGCGCTGCCCGCCCCCGACGACGGCCGCCCGGAGCTCACCACCGCCTACCTGGCCCCGCGCACCCCGACCGAGCGGGCCCTGGTCGGCGTCTGGGAACAGGCCCTGGGGGTGGCCCCGATCGGCGTCCGGGACCGCTTCCTCGACCTGGGCGGCCAGTCCCTGATCGCCACCCGGATCTGCTCCCGGCTGCGGGCGCTCACCGGCGCCGCGCCCTCCCCCGCCGACCTGCTGGCCCGGCCCACCGTCGAGGACCTGGCCGCCCTGCTGGACGCGGCCGGACCGACCGCCGCACCGGAGGCCGGCCGCACCGTACCGCCGCGCCCGCCCGGGCCGGTTCCGCTCTCCTCCGAGCAGCACCGGCTCTGGTTCCTGGACCGGCTCACCCCGGGCAGCACCGAGTACACCATGTACGACGCGCACCGGCTGCGCGGCCGGATCGACCTCGCCGCACTGCACCAGGCCCTGCGGGCGACCGTGAACCGGCACGCCGCGCTGCGCACCACCTTCGAGTCCGTCCGCGGCGTCCCGCACCAGGTGGTGCACCCGGACCCGCCGAGCCTCCCGGAGCTGGTGGACCTCACCGACGCGCCGCCCGGCGAGCGCGAGAAGCGGGCCCGCCGAGCCGTACGGGAGGAGGTGGCCCGGCCGTTCGCGCTGGACCGCGGCCCGCTGCTGCGCCTGGTCCTGCTCACCCTCGGGCCGGAGGACCACGTGCTGCTCGCGGTGGTCCACCACATCGTCTCCGACGACTGGTCGATGGGCGTGTTCTGGCGCGACCTGTCCGAGTGCTACCGGGCCGCGCTGGCCGGCCGCGCCCCCCGGCTGCCGGAACTGCCCGTCGACTACCCGGACTACGCGGCCTGGCAGCGCGCCGAGGCCGACACCGCGGACCGCACCGCCGCCGACCTCGACCACTGGCTGCGCCACCTCCGGGCGCCGCTGCCCGTCCTGGAGCTGCCCGCCCCGGGGCCGCCCGGCGACCACCCCCGGCCGCCGCTGCGCGGACGGCGGGACACCGTCGTCGACTTCACCCTGGACCCGGCGGTCACCGCCGCGCTGAACCGGACGGCCGGCGAGGCCGGCGCCACCCCGTTCATGGCGCTGCTCTCCTGCTTCTCGGCCGTGCTCACCGGGGCCGCCGGAACGGACGACCTGGTCGTGGCCACCTTCACCGCCAACCGACCGGTGGCCGAACTCACCGACCTGGTCGGCCTGTTCGTCAACACCCTGGCGCTGCGCACCCCGGTGGGGCGGCGCGAGCCGTTCACCCAGGTACTGGCCCGCACCAGGGCCACCGCGCTCGCCGCCTACCGTCACCAGGGCCTGCCGTTCGACCGGGTGGTGACGGCGCTGCGCCCACCGCGCGACCCGAGCCGCAACCCGGTCGCCCAGGCCGGCTTCCAGCTGCTCGGCCCGCTCACCGGCCGGGTCGACCTCCCCGGGGTCGTCGCCGAACCGTACGACCACGGGCAGGGCGGGCACCCCTTCGACGTCCTGGTCGACCTGCGGGAGAACGGCGGCGCCCTGGACGGCCGGCTGCACTACCCGGAGGGGCTGCTGACCGGAGCGGCGGCCCGCGACCTGGCCACCGCGTTCACCCGGTTCGTCGCGGCCGCCGCCGAGCGACCCGGCCTCCCGGTGGAGCGGCTCGGCTGAGGACCGGCCCCGACGGCGGCCGGGACCCCCGCACGGATGCGGACGGGGGTCCCGGCCGCCGTCGGCATGCCCGCGTGCCGAAGCCCGTCGGCCTGCCCCTGCACAGAGCGGAACGGCCGCCCGGGCCGGAAGAGAAGGACACGCAGCGGGCCCGGAGGACGCGCTGCCGACAGGGCTGCTGGTTGTTCTCTCGCCGCACCCGGCCCGGCCCGAGAGGCTGAGGCGCATGACTGCGAACCCCTCACGCCCGGCCGCGACCGCGGATCCCACGGGAGAGCGCGCCGTGGAGTCCGCCCTTCCCTTCGTCCTGTCGGCGGACGCGCCGGGTACCCCCGTGGCCGAGTACCTGCCCGCCGCCCGTCCCCTCCTCCGCCGGCGGCTCCTGGAGCACGGCGCGGTCCTGCTGCGCGGTTTCGACGTCGGCGGGGTCGACGGGTTCGCCGGCGTGGTCGGGGCGGTGTCCGGCGAGCCGCTGGCCTACACCGAGCGCTCCTCGCCGCGCAGCACCATCAAGGGCCGGGTGTACACCTCCACCGACTACCCGCCGGCCGAGGAGATCTTCCTCCACAACGAGAACTCCTACCAGGCCGTCTGGCCCCGCACCCTGTTCTTCCACTGCGTACGGGCGCCCGAGACGCTCGGCTCGACCCCGCTCGCCGACGTCCGCCGGGTCCACGCGGCGATCGACCCGGCGGTGCGCGCGGAGTTCGCGGCCCGCGGCTGGATGGTGGTGCGCAACTTCACCGAGGGCTTCGGGGTGGCCTGGCAGCAGGCCTTCGGCACCGAGGACCGGGCCGAGGTGGAGCGGTACTGCGCCCGCAACGGCATGACCGCCGAGTGGACCGCGACCGGCCTGCGGACCAGGGCCCGGCGCGAGGCCGTGCACCGGCACCCGGAGACCGGCGAGCCGGTCTGGTTCAACCACCTCGCGTTCTTCCACGTCACCACGCTGGGGCCCGAGGTCTGCGGCGGCCTGCGGGAGATGTACGGCGAGGCCGGCCTGCCCACCAACACCTACTACGGCGACGGCGAGCCGGTGCCCGACGAGGTGGTCGCCCACCTGCGGGACTGCTACCGCGCCGAGCAACGCCGCTTCGACTGGCGGCCCGACGACGTGCTGGTGGTCGACAACATGCTGGCGGCGCACGGCCGCGAGCCCTTCACCGGACCGCGGCGGATCGCCGTGGCCATGGCCGAGCCCTGGTCCGCGGCCGACGCCGCCCAGGCCCGCGCCGCCCGCACCGACACGCCCGGGGAGGCGTCCGATGGCACCCGATGAGACCGGCTCCCCCCTCTCCTTCGCCCAGGAGCAGCTCTGGTTCGTCGACCAGCTGCGCTCCGGCGCCTCGACCGAGTACCTGCTGCACGAGGCGATCCGGCTGCGCGGCCCGCTGGACGAGACCGCGCTGACGGCCGCGCTGACCGAGGTCGCCGCCCGGCACGAGATCCTGCGCACCCGCTACGCCGCCCTGGACGGCGCCGGCTCGCAGATCGTCGACGACCCGGCGCCGGTCGAGCCCCGCCGGGTGGACCTGAGCGCCCTGCCCGAGGCCGAACAGCTGGACCGGCTCCGGGAGTTGAGCGCCACCGAACGGCGGACCCCGATCGACCTGCGCACCGCGGCGCCCTGGCGGCTGACCCTGGTACGGCTCGGCGAGGCCGACGCGGCCCTGCTGGTGACCGTCCACCACATCGCCTTCGACGCCGGCTCCTGGGTCGTGCTCGCCCGCGAACTCGACGCCCTGTACGGCGCGTTCCGCTCCGGCGAGCCGTCCCCGCTGCAACCGTCCGCGCTGGAACCGCCGCCGCTGCAGTACGCGGACTACGCCCAGTGGGAGCGCGACCGCTGGGAGGCCGACGCCGAGCGGACGGAGCGCCGCCGCGGCTACTGGCGCGAGCGGCTCGCCGGGCTGGAGCCGCTGGAGCTGCCCGCCGACCGGCACCGCCCGGCACTCTGGGAGCCGGCCGGCGCCGACGTCACCTTCACCGTGCCCGCCGGGTGCGCCGCCCGGCTCACCGAGCTGGGCCGCGGCCGCGGCGCCACCCCGTTCATGGTGTACCTGGCCGCCTACCAGCTGCTGCTGGCCCGGCACGCGGGCCGCGAGGACGTGGCCGTCGGCGTGTCGGTCTCGCGCCGCGACCAGCCCGAGCTGGAACAGCTGCTCGGCATGTTCCTCAACACCGTGGTGCTGCGCACCGACCTGTCCGGCTCACCGACCTTCCACGACCTGCTCGGCCGGGTCCGGGAGAGCGTCCTGGACGCCTACGACCACCAGGACGTGCCCTTCGACCGGGTCGTCGCGGACCTCGCACCGGAGCGCGACCGGTCCCGCAACCCGGTGTTCCAGGCCGCGTTCGCGCTGCACACCACCGACCCGCAGCCGTTCCGCCTGGCCGGCCTGGACGTCGGCCTCGTCCCGGCCGCCGTCACCACCTCCGCCTTCGACCTCTCGCTGCACCTCGACGAGGAGCCGGACGGCTCGCTCACCGGGCGCTTCCTCTACCCGACCGCCCTGTTCGACCACGCCCGGATCGAGCGAATGGCCGGCCACCTGCTGCGGCTGCTGACCCAGCTGGCCGAGCAGCCGGACAGCCCCGTGCACCGGCTGGAGCTGCTCACCGAGGCCGAGTCACGGGCGCTCGACGCCTGGAACCCCGCCGACGCCGACCCCGACCGGCTGTGGTCCGGTCCGTCGCTGCCCGAGCTCTTCCTCGCCCGGGCCGAGGCCACCCCGGACGCGGTGGCCGTGGTGGCCGGCCCGCTGAAGCTGACCTACGCCGAACTCGCCGACCGGACCCTGCGGCTGGCCCACCGGCTGACCGCGCTCGGGGTCGCCCCGGAGACCCCGGTCGGGGTCGCGCTGCACCGGGGCGCCGACCTGGTCACCGCGCTGCTCGCGGTGCTCACCGCGGGCGGGGTGTACGTGCCGCTCGCCCCCGACCACCCCGCCGACCGGCTGGCGTACCTGGTCGCCGACGCCGGGGTGGACCTGGTGATCACCGAGGAGGCGCTGCGCGACCGGCTGCCGGACGGGCCCCGGCTGGTCCTGCCGGGCGACGATCAGCCCGACGACGGCTCCAAAGACACCGAAGCCCTCACGGCGCCCGTCCCCGTCGACCCCCGGGGCGCCGCGTACGTGATGTACACCTCCGGCTCCACCGGCCGCCCCAAGGGCGTGGTGGTGCCGCACGCGGCCATCCGCAACCGGGTGCTCTGGTCGGTCGAGCACCTGGACCTCGGCCCCGGCGAGCGGCTGCTGCAGAAGACCACGATCGGCTTCGACGCCGCCGTCTGGGAGTTCCTCTCCCCGCTGGTGTGCGGCGCCACCGTGGTAATGGCCCCGGCCGACGCCCACCGCGACCCGGCCGTGATGGCCCGGGCCGCCGCCGAACACGGCGTCACCGTGCTGCAGCTCGTCCCCTCGGTGCTGCGGCTGCTGCTCGCCGAGCCCGGCCTGGCCGACTGCACCGCGCTGCGCGTGGTCTGCTCGGCCGGCGAGCCGCTGCCCACCGAGCTGTGCGAGCGGCTGCGCGACCTGCTCGACGTCCGGGTCGTCAACACCTACGGCCCGACCGAGTGCGCGATCGACTCCACCGCCTGGCCGTACGACGGCACCCGGCGGGACGGCGTCGTCCCGATCGGCCACCCGCTCACCGGGGTACGGGTCCACGTGGTCGACGCCCACGACCGGCTGGTGCCGGTCGGCGTGCCCGGCGAGCTGTGCGTGGCCGGCGTCGGCCTGGCCCGCGGCTACCTGGGCCGCCCCGGCCTCACCGCCGAGCGCTTCGCCCCCAACCCGTACCCGCGGACCCCCGGCGAGCGCTGGTACCGCACCGGGGACCTGGTGCGCCGCCGCGCGGACGGCGCGCTGGAGTTCCTGGCCCGGCTGGACGAGCAGGTCAAGGTCCGCGGGGTGCGGATCGAGCCCGGGGAGATCGAGGCGGTGCTCGCCGCCCACCCGGCGGTCCGGGCCGCCGCGGTCGCCACCCACCGCTCGGCGGCCGGGGACCTGGAACTGACGGCCTACGTGGTGCCCGTCCCGGGCGCCGCGGCCGGCCCCGAGGAGCTGCGCGCGCACCTGGCCGCCCGGCTGCCGGAGGCGATGGTCCCCTCGGCCGTCCTGGAACTGGACGAACTGCCGCTGACCCCCAGCGGCAAGGTCGACCGCAAGCTGCTGCCCTCGCCCGAGGGCCGCGAGCGCGGCACGGGCCGCGCGTGGACCGCCCCGCGCACCGCCGCCGAACGGTCCGTCGCCGAGGCGATGGCCGAGGTGCTGGAGGTGGACCGGGTCGGCGCCGAGGACGACTTCTTCGCCCTCGGCGGCCACTCGCTGCTGGCGATCCGGATGGTCCTGCGGCTGCGCCGCGGCCTCGGCGTCGACCTGACCGTCGGCGACCTGTTCGGCGCCCGTACCGTCGCCGCGCTGGCCGCCCGGGTCGACGCGGCCCGCGCCGCCGACCCCGAGGACGGGCCCGCCATCCGGCCGGTGGTGCGCACCGGCGAGCTGCCGCTCTCCTTCGGCCAGCAGCGCCTCTGGTTCCTGGACCAGCTGGAGCCCGGCAGCGACGAGTACCTCGTCCCGCTCGCCGTGCGCCTGCGCGGCCCGCTGGACGTCGAGGCGCTGCGCGGCGCCGTGGACGCCGTCGCCGCCCGGCACGAGGTGCTGCGCACCCACTACCTGCCGAACGACGGCGACCCCCGGCAGGTGATCGACCCGCCCGGCCCGGTGCCGTTCTGGCTGGTCGACCTCGCCGGGACCGCCGACGCCGAGGCACAGGCGCACCGGCTGGCGGCCAAGGCCGGCAGCCGCCCCTTCGACCTGGCGGCCGAGTGGCCGGTGCGCGTCACCGTCGTGCGGATCGCCCCCGACGACCACCTGCTCGCCCTGACCCTGCACCACATCGTCTGCGACGGCTGGTCGACCGGCCTGCTGCTGGCCGACCTGGACCGGGCCTACCGGGCGCTCGCGGCGGGCGAGCCCTCGCCCCTGGCCCCGCAGCCCGTGCACTACGCGGACTTCGCGGTCTGGCAGCGCGAGCGGGAGGACGCCGGCGGGCTGGCCGGGCAGCTCGACCACTGGCGGGAGCGGCTGGCCGACCTGGTGCCCGTCGAGCTGCCCACCGACCGGCTGCGGGCCGCCGTCCGGGACACCCGCGGCGCCACCTTCGACACCACCGTACCGGCGGAACTCGGCCGCGAGCTGGCGGAGTTGGCCCGCCGCAGCGGGGTGACGCCGTTCGTCCTGCTGCTGGCCGCCTTCCAGGTGCTGCTGGGCCGCCACACCGGGCGGGAGGACGTCGCGGTCGGCACCCCCGTCGCCGGGCGGACCAGGCCCGAGACCGAGGACCTGGTCGGCTTCTTCACCAACACCCTGGTGATCCGCACCGACCTGGCCGGCGATCCGCGCTTCACCGACCTCCTGGACCAGGTCCACCGGGCGTCCGCCGACGCTCTCGCCCACCAGGACGTGCCGTTCGAGCACCTGGTCGACGCCCTCCGGCCGGACCGCGACCTCTCCCGCAACCCGCTGTTCCAGGTGATGTTCGAGCTGCAGCACGCGGACGACCTCCCCGCCTCCCTCGGCGCGGCCACCGCCGAGTGGGTCGACGCGGGGCCCGCCGTGGCCAAGTTCGACCTCACGGTGACGGTCACCCAGCACGAGGACGGCCGGCTGCGGGTCTGGTTCGAGTACGCCACCGCCCTGTTCGACCGGGCCACCATGGACCGCCTGGCCGGGCACTACCTGACCCTGCTGCGGGCCGTCGCCGCCGCCCCGGACGCCCGGCTCGGCGACCTCGGCCTGCTCACCGAGCCGGAGCGGCACCAGCTGCTCGACCTGTGGCCCGACCCGGACGGGCACCGCACCGCCGCCCTGGACCCGGCCGACGAGCACGGGCTCTGCGTGCCGCAGCTGATCGAGCGGGCGGCCCGCCGCACCCCGGAGGCGGTCGCGGTGATCGCCGGGCAGGAACGCATCGGCTACGCCGAGCTGAACGCCCGGGCCAACCGCCTCGCCCACCGGCTGCGCGACCTCGGGGTCGGACCGGAGACCGTGGTCGCCTCCTGCCTGGAGCGCAGCGCGGCGGCGGTGGTCACCCTGGTGGCCGTGCTCAAGGCGGGCGGCGTGTACGTGCCGCTCGACCCCCGGCACCCGGCCGACCGGCTGTCCTTCATGCTGGACGACGCCGGCGCCGAACTCGTGCTCACCACCGCCGAGTTCGCCGACCGGACGGCCGGCGGCCGGTACCGGACCGTGCTGGTCGACGACAAGCCCGGGGAGGACGGCGAGCCGACCGACCCGGCTCACGA
Source organism: Kitasatospora sp. Ki12 (assembly GCF_054601375.1). Lineage (NCBI taxonomy): Bacteria > Bacillati > Actinomycetota > Actinomycetes > Kitasatosporales > Streptomycetaceae > Kitasatospora > Kitasatospora sp. Ki12. The sequence goes on from NZ_BAAIHT010000002.1 coordinate 305,718, forward strand.
CACCGACCCGGTGCCGTTGGCCGGGCCCGCCGACCTGGCCTACGTCATCTACACCTCGGGCTCGACCGGCCGCCCCAAGGGCGTGATGATCGAGCACCGCTCCTACGCCCACCACTGCCGGGTGATCGCCGACGCCTACGGCATCGCCCCGGGTGAGCGGGTCGTGCTGCTGTCCGCGCTCACCTTCGACGTCGCGATGGACCAGATCGCGGCCACCCTGGTGGCGGGCGCCACCGTCGTGGTCGGCGACCCGGTCTTCTGGACCCCGGCCGAACTCCCCGCCCGGCTCGCCGAGTACGGGGTGACGATCCTGGAGATCACCCCCGCCTACTACCGCGCCGTCCTGGACTCCCCCGACCTCGGCCGGCTGACCGCGCTCAAGCTGATGAACGTCGGCAGCGACGTCGTCACCGTCGACGACGCCCGGCGCTGGGCGGACACCGGCCTGCCCGGCCGCTTCCTGTGCAACTACGGGCCCACCGAGGCCACCGTCACCTGCCTGCTCCACCCGGTGGACGCGGCCGGCGAGGCCGGCCGGCAGGCCTCGGCCGCGCTGCCGATCGGACGGCCGGTGGCCGGCACCCGGGCCCACGTCCTGGACGCCGACCTGCGGCCCGTCCCGGTCGGGGTGCCCGGCGAACTCTGCCTGGGCGGGGTCCGGCTCGCCCGCGGCTACCACCGCCGCCCCGGCCTGACCGCCGACCGTTTCGTCCCCGACCCGCTCGCCACCGCGCCCGGGCAGCGGCTCTACCGCACCGGCGACCTGGTCCGCCGCCGCCCGGACGGCGCCATCGAGTTCCTCGGCCGGATCGACCGCCAGGTCAAGCTGCGCGGCCTGCGGATCGAACTCGGCGAGATCGAGGCGGCGCTGGCCCGGCACCCCGCGGTGCGGGAGGCCGTGGTCGTCGCCGCGCCCACCGCGCCCGGCGAGCGGCAGCTGGTCGCCTACCTGGTCGCCCGGCCCGGCGAGGAGGTCCCGCCGGTCGCCGACCTGCGCGCCCACCTGCGGGACCTGCTGCCCGAGTACATGATCCCCGCGCGCTGGACCCCGCTCGCGGAGTTCCCGATGACTTCCAGCGGCAAGGTCGACCGCAAGGCGCTGCCCGACCCCGCCCCGGCCGGCGCCGAGGAGACGGCCGTCCACCTGCCCCCCGAGGGCCCGGTCCAGGAGGCGATCGCGGCCGTCTGGTCCGAGATCCTCGGCCTGCCCCGGGTCGGCGCCCGGGACGACTTCTTCGCCCTCGGCGGGCACTCCCTGCTCGCCACCCGGGTCCTCGCCGCCCTGCGCGAGGCCTTCGCGGTCGACCTGCCCCTGCGGCGACTGTTCGAGGCCACCACGGTGGCCGCCCTGGCCGACGCGGTGCGGGAGGCCGTCGAGGCCGACATCGACCGGCTGACCGATGACGAGATCGAGGACCTCCTGTCCCGGAAAGGTGTGCGATGAGCGAGACCGCTGACCGCTCCGCCCGGCGTGCCGAGCTGCTGCGCCGACGGCTGGAGGGCGGGGCCGCGCCCCGCCCCGCCGACGGCATCGGCCGGGCCCCCCGCACCGGCCCGCTGCCGCTCTCCTCCGCCCAGCGCCGGCTCTGGATCCTGGACCGGATGCGGCCGGGCGGCACCGAGTACCTGATGACCGCCGCCCTGCACCTGCGCGGCCCGCTGGACCACCGGGCGCTGCACACCGCGCTGGACGCCCTGCCGGCCCGCCACGAGGTGCTGCGCACCCGCTACCCGGTGGTCGGCGACGAACCCGTCCAGCTGGTCGACGAGCCGTCCCCGGTGCCGCTGGACGAGCTGGACCTGCGCGAGCTGGACCGCCCCGCCGCCGAGGCCAGGATCGACGCCCTGACCAGCTCCGAGCGCCGCCCGGTCGACCTCGCGACCGGCCCGGTGCTGCGCGCCACCCTGGCCAGGCTCGCCGAGGACGAGCACGCGCTGCTGCTGACCTTCCACCACATCGCGGCGGACGGCTGGTCGGAGGACCTGCTGGTCGCCGAGTTCACCGCCGGCTACGCGGCGGCGTGCTCCGGGGCCTCGACGACCCCGGACCCTTCCCCCTTGCAGTACGCCGACTACGCCGTCTGGCAGCGCGAGCGGCTGGCCGGCGCCCCGTCCGAGCGGCAACTGGCGTTCTGGCGCGACCGCCTGGCCGGTCTCCCCCCGCTGGAGCTGCCCACCGACCGGCCCCGGCCGCCGGTCTGGGACTCCGCGGGCGACCAGGTGCCGGTGGCCGTCCCGGCGGACACCGCCGGCCGGCTCACCGCCCTGGCCCGGGAGCACGGCGCCACCCCGTTCATGGCCCTGCTCGCCGCCTACGCCGTCCTGCTCGGCCGCTGGAGCGGGCAGCGCGACCTGGCCGTCGGCACCCCGGTGGCCGGCCGGGACCGCGCCGAACTCCAGTCCATGGTGGGCCTGTTCCTCAACACCCTGGTCCTGCGGACGGACCTCTCCGGCACCCCCTCCTTCACCGACCTGCTGCGCCGGGTGCGCGAGGGCGCGATGGACGCCTACGCCCACCAGGAGCTCCCGTTCGAGCTGCTGGTGGACGAGCTGGTCCCGGAGCGCGACCCGTCCCGCAACCCGCTGTTCACCACGATGCTGCTGTGGGAGGACGCCGCGACCGCCGGCGCCGTACCGGCCGGCGGGCTGACCGTCGGCCGGCTGCCGGTCGGCGAGAGCAGCGCCAAGGTGGACCTCACCCTGGGCCTGACCGAGCAGCCCGACGGCTCGCTGGCCGGCGGGATCACCTACGCCTCGGCCCTGTTCGACCGGGCCACCGTCGAGCGCTTCGCCGCCCAGCTGGCCCGGCTGCTGGAGAGCGCCGTCGCCGCGCCCGGGCTGCCCGTCCACGAACTGGACGTCCTGCCCCCGGCCGAGCGCACCCTGCTGCTGGAGACCTGGAACGACACCGCCCGCGGCTACCCCGCCGGGACCCTCACCGCCCTGGTCGAGGCCCAGGCCCGCCGCGTCCCGGACGCTCCCGCGCTGCGCGACCAGGGCGTCACGGTGTCGTACGCGGAGCTGAACACCCGGGCCAACCGGCTGGCGCACCGGCTGCGCGCCCTCGGCGTGGGCCCGGAGTCCGTGGTCGGGGTCCGGCTGCACCGGGGCGCCGAACTGGTGGTGGCGCTGCTGGGCGTGCTCAAGGCGGGCGGCGCCTACCTGCCGCTCGACCCGGAGTACCCGGCGGAGCGGCTGGCCTTCATGCTCGCCGACTCGGGCGCCCGGGTCGTGATCGGCCAGCGCAGTGCCGGGGCGGCCCCGGCCGACGGCGGGGTCCTCCCGGTGGACATCGCCGAGGACCTGTCCGGCCTGCCCACCGAGGACCCGGCGCCGCTCTGCGAACCGGGCCACCCGGCGTACGTGATCTACACCTCCGGCTCGACCGGCCGCCCCAAGGGCGTGGTGGTGGAGCACCGGGCGATCACCAACCGGCTGCACTGGATGCAGGAGGCCTACCGGCTGGGCTCCGACGACCGGGTCCTGCACAAGACGCCGACCGGCTTCGACGTCTCGGTGTGGGAGCTGTTCTGGCCGCTGGTCACCGGTGCCACCATGGTGCTCGCCAAGCCCGGCGGCCACCGCGACCCGGCCTACCTGGCCGAGCTGATCGCCGGGGAGGGCGTGACCACCCTTCACTTCGTGCCGTCCATGCTGCGCGAGTTCCTCGCCGGGGAGCTGCCCCCGCTGCCCGCGCTGCGCCGGATGGTCTGCAGCGGCGAGGCCCTGCCGGGCGAGCTGGCCGAGGCGGTGCACCGGCGGATCGGCTGCGAGCTGCACAACCTCTACGGCCCGACCGAGGCCGCGGTGGACGTCACCGCCGTCCGCTGCCTGCCCGGCGAGGCCGTGACCATCGGCCGGCCGATCGCCAACACCCGCACCTACCTGGTGGACGCCGACCTGCGGCCGGTCCCGATCGGCGTGGCCGGTGAACTGCTGCTCGGCGGCGTGCAGTTGGCCCGCGGCTACCTGGCCAGGCCGGGCCTGACCGCGGAGCGCTTCGTCCCCTCCCCGTTCGCCACCGCCCCCGGCGAGCGGCTCTACCGCACCGGCGACCGGGCCCGGCTGCGGCCCGACGGCGCGATCGAGTACCTCGGCCGGCTCGACGACCAGGTGAAGATCCGCGGCCAGCGGGTCGAACCCGGCGAGATCGAGGAGGCGCTGGCCTCCGCGCCGGGCGTGGCCGCGGCCGCGGTCACCGTCCACGACGGCCGGCTGGTCGCCCACCTCGCCCCGCGCGCGGTGGACGCGGCCGCGGTGCGCGAGCACCTGCACCACCGGCTGCCCGCCCAGCTGCACCCGGCCCACTGGCTGCTGCACGACGCCCTGCCGCTCACCCCCAGCGGCAAGACCGACCGCCGGGCGCTGCCCGCCCCCGACGGCAGCCGCTCCGCGCTGGCCGGGGAGTACGTGGCACCCGGGGACGCCCTGGAGCAGACCCTCGCCGAGGCGTTCGCCGGGGCCCTCGGCCTGGACCGGGTGGGCGTCCGGGACAGCTTCTTCCAGCTCGGCGGCGACTCGATGCGCGCCATCCGGGTGGTCGGCGCCCTGCGCGAGCGGGGGATCCGGCTGGCCGTGCACGACCTGTTCACCCATCAGCGGGTCGGCGAACTCGCCGCCCTGGTCCGCGCCGCGGACGCCGCAGGACCGGACCAGGGCCCCGGCGCCGGGCCGGACGACGGACCGCTGGTGCAGCCGTTCGCCCTGATCGGCGCGGAGGACCGGGAACGGCTGCCGGACGGACTGGCCGACGCCTACCCGCTGGCGCAGACCCAGGCCGGCATGGTCTTCGAGATGCTCGCCGCCACCGACCGGGCGGTCTACCAGAACGTCTCCTGCTACCGGGTACGCGACGAGGAGCCCTTCGACCCCGACACCCTGCGGGAGGCCGGGCGGCTGCTGGTGGAGCGCCACGAGATCCTGCGCACCACCGTCGACCTCTCCGGCTACTCCCAGGTCCTGCAACTGGTCCACCGGCACGCCGAACTCCCCGTCCGCACCGAGGACCTGCGCGGCCTGCCGGCCGCCGACCAGCGGGCCCTGGTGGACGGGTTCCTGACCGCCGAGCGGCGCCGGCCGTTCGACCTCGCCACCGCCCCCCTGCTGCGGTACGCCGTCCACGTGATCGACGACCACGAGTGGTGGCTGACCCACACCGAGTGCCACGCCATCCTGGACGGCTGGAGCCACACCTCCGTGGTCGCCGAGCTGATCGCCCTCTACCGGGCCCTGCGCCAGGGAAAGCGCCCCGACCTGCCGCCCCCGCCGGACGTACGCTTCGCCGACTTCGTCGCGCTGGAGCTCGCGGCCCTCGACTCGGCCGAGGACCGCGCCTTCTGGGCCGAACGGATCGGCCGGCACGAGAAGTTCGAGCTGCCCCCGGGCTGGGCCGGCAGCGAGCAGGACGAGCGGGCCCACATCGTCGACGTCGACCACGAGGACCTGCTGCCGGGCCTGCGCCGGCTCGCCGCGACCGCCGGCGCCTCCCTGAAGAGCGTGCTGCACACCGCCCACCTGGCGGCCCTGGGCGTCGCCACCGGACGCACCCGGTTCTTCACCGGCCTGGTGACCAACGGCCGCCCCGAACGGGCCCGCGGCGACGAGGTGATGGGGCTGTACCTCAACACCGTGCCCTTCCCGGCCGACCTGTCCGCGCCGACCTGGCGCGCGCTGGTCGCGGACGTCTTCGCCGACGAGGCCGAGCTGTGGCCCCACCGCCGCTACCCGATGCCGGCCATGCGGCGCGAGTGGGGGCCCGACGCCCCGCTGGTCGAGGCCGCCTTCGGCTACCTGGACTTCCACGTGCTCGACTGGGAGTCCGGCGACATCGGGATGGTCGACGACTTCAGCCCGAGCGAACTCGGCCTGGAGGTCTGGACCTTCCCCGGCGTGCTGCGCCTCGGCGCCCGGCCCGCCGTGGTCGGCCGCCCTCAGCTCGCCCTGCTGGGGCGCGTCTACCGCCATGTGCTGGAATCGATGGCCGCCGACCCCGAGGCCGACCCGCGCGCCCTGACCCTGCCCCCGGCCGACCGGGCGGCGGCGCTGCGCGCCGGGCTCGGCCCCCAGGCGCCGAGCCCCGAGGCCGGGTCGGTGCACGAGCTGGTGGCGCGCCAGGCCCGGCGGACGCCGCACGCGACGGCGCTGCGCCACGGCGAGGAGACCGTCGGGTACGCGGAGCTGGAGGACCGGGCCGCCCGGCTCGCCCACCGGCTGCGGACCCTCGGCGTCGGGCCCGACACGGTCGTCGGACTGCACCTGCCGCGCACCCCGGACCTGGTCATCGCCCAACTGGCCGTGCTCAAGGCGGGCGGCGCCTTCCTCCCGCTCGACCCGGCCTACCCGGCCGACCGCCTGCGGCACATGCTGACCGACGCCCGCGCGGCCGTCCTGCTCACCACCCGCGAGCTGCGGCCCACCCTGCCCCCCGACGCGCCCGGCACGGTCGAGGTGCTCGACCCGGAGGCGTACGCCGCGCTGCCGCCCTACGCGCCCGAGGGGCCCACGGACCCCGAGTCCCTCGCCTACCTGATCTACACCTCGGGATCGACCGGCCGGCCCAAGGGCGTCGGCGTCCCGCACCGGGCCGCCCTCAACCTGCGCCAGGCCCAGTGCGGACCGCTCGACGTGCGGCCCGGCGACCGGGTGCTCCAGTACGCCTCGCCCAGCTTCGACGCGTACGTCTGGGAGCTGCTGATGACGCTCACCCACGGCGCCGAGCTGGTGCTGCCGCCGCCCGACACCGACCCGGGCGACCTGCGGCAGCAGTCCGCCCTGGTCACCCACATGACCGTGCCGCCGTCCCTGCTCTCCCAGCAGGACCCGGCCGACTTCCCGCGGCTGCGGGTGGTGGTCTCGGCGGGCGAGGCCTGCTCGGCGGCCCAGGCCTCGCGCTGGTCGCGGCACGCCACCTTCGTCAACGCCTACGGACCGACCGAGACCGCCGTCTGCGCCACGCTCGCCCCGGTCACGGCCACCGGCGACGACCGGCCGCCGTCGATCGGCGGCCCGATCGCCGGGGTGTCCGCGTACGTCCTCGACGAGGGCCTGCGGCCGCTGCCGGACGGGGTGCGCGGCGAGCTGTACGTCGGCGGCGACGGCGTCGCCCGCGGCTACCTGAACCGCCCGGCGGCCACCGCCGCGGCGTTCGTCCCCGACCCCTACGGCGGCCTGCCCGGCGCCCGGCTCTACCGCACCGGCGACCTGGTGTCCCGCTCGGCCGACGGCACCCTGCAGTACCACGGCCGCCGCGACCACCAGGTGAAGGTGCGCGGCCTGCGGATCGAACCGGGCGAGATCGAGGAACTGCTGCTCGGCCACCCCGACGTGGCCGCCGCCGCCGTCACCGTGCACCGCGGCGCCGGCCCGGACGCCACCCTGGTGGCGTACACCAGGGCCGTGCCCGGCCGCACCGCGGACCCGGCCGGGCTGCGCGAACACCTGCGCGGCCGGCTCCCGCAGGCCCTGCTGCCGACGCACTACCTGGCCGTCGAGGAGTTCCCGCTCAACCCGGCCGGCAAGGTCGACCGGGCGGCGCTGCCCGCCCCGGACGCCCTGCGGCCGCAGCTCGGCTCGGCGTACGCCGCGCCCTCCACCGACCTGGAGCGGGCGCTCTGCGAGGCCTGGGGCGAGGCGCTCGGCGTGGCCGCGGTCGGCGTCCACGACGACTTCTTCGACCTGGGCGGGCACTCGCTGGCGATGATGCGGATCGTCGCCACCCTGCGGGCCCGGCACGGCCTGGAGCTGCGTTTCCGCTCCTTCATCGAGAACCGGACGGTGGCCAGGCTGGCCGCCGAGCTGGAGTCCGCCCGGGCGGCCGAGGAGACGGACACGGCCGAGGGGACCGGCGGCGCCCTGGTCTGGATCCGCGAGGGAGGCACCGGGACCCCGCTGTTCTGCGTCCACCCCGGCGGCGGCAGCGCGCACTGGTACCTGCGGCTGGCCCCGCACCTGGACCCCGACCTCCCGGTGGCCGCCTTCGAGTGGCCCGGCCCGCACGACAGCCCGACGGCACCCGGTGCCGAGGAGATGGCCGAGCGCTACCTCGCCGAACTGCGCCGGGCGCAGCCCGCCGGTCCGTACCGGCTGTTCAGCTGGTGCGGCGGCAGCGGGATCGCCTCGGAGCTGGCCCACCGGCTGGCGGACGCCGGCGAGGAGGTCACCTTCCTGCTGCTCGACCCGGGGCTGGACGCCCACCGGCGGGCCGAGGGCTGGCGGGAGTTCGCCCTGATCCAGCGGCTGGAGCAGCTGACCGCCGAGCTGGCGCGGGGCGGCGCCGCGGCCGACACCCCGGCCCGGCGCCAGGAGATCCTGGAGCTGCTGGACCACCTGGTGGACGACGTCGACGAGGAGACCGGGATCACCCTGCCCGAGGAGGGCATCGGCGAGGTCTGGCCGCGCGAGGCGCGGATCTGGCGCGAGGTGATGGAGATGGACCTCGCCTACCGGCACCGCCCGTTCGCCCTCCACCTGCACCTGATCGCCAGCGACGAACTGGCCCAGGGGCGCCACGAGGTGTCGTACGGCCAGGAGTTCGCCGACTACGTGCGGCGCTGGGGCGAGCTGGCCACCGGCGGCGTGACGGTCCACCGGATCGGCGGCGACCACTTCGGCGTGATGAAGCCGCCGTACGTGTCCGACCTGGCGGGCGTGATCGAGCGGGTGATCGCCGCGGACGCCCGGGAGTAGCCGGGTGCGGGCCGGTGGGGCGCCGGGAACGGCGCCCCACCGGGTCAGCGGCCTCTAGATCAGCCCGGCCCGGACGGCGTGCGCCACGGCGTGGGCCCGGTTGCGGACCTGCAGCCGCGCCATCAGGTCGTAGAGGGCGTTCTTCACCGTGTGCTGGGAGCAGGACAGCGTCCGGGCGATCGCGGCGTTGTCGTGGCCCTCGGCGACCAGGGCGAGCACCAGGGACTGCCGGGCCGTCAGCGGCGTGCCGGGGCGCGGCGTGCCGGTCTCCTCCGCCCCGGCGGGGAACAGCCGCAGCACCACGCCCTGCGGGATCATCCCCTCGCCGTGCCGCGCGGTGCGGACGGCGGCGGCGAGCCGGTGCGGGGCGGTGTCGGTGGCGCGCAGCATGGCCCGCGCGCCGGAGCGCACGGCGCGCAGCACCCCGCCCGCGGTGAACCGCTCGGCGACCAGCAGCACCCCGGGCTCGGCCCCGGACGGCCCCGGTGGCGGGCAGATCCCGAGGGCCTCCTCGACCGTCCCGCCGACGGCGACGGTGACCGCGCCCGGCGGTCCGTCGAGGGGTCGGCTGCCGAGCACTTCCACGCCCGCCCGTCTCAGCGCGCCGGCGAGGGTCTCGTACCCGGCGAGGTCGGTGGCCCGGAGGTAGGCGCGCAGCCGGTGGCCCGCGGCGGCCTGCGCCCGGTCGGCCGCCGGGGACGGGTACGACGGGCCGGTCGGCGTCCCGGGCAGTGTCCCGGCCGGCGCCTCGGCCACCGCCGCGCCGCTCACAGCAGCCCTCCGCGCAGCGCGAAGGCGACCGCGTGGGCGCGGTTGCGCAGCCGGAACCGCTGGGTGATGTCGCGCAGCACGGTCGTCACGGTCCGCACCGAGTAGCACAGCTCCCGGGCGATCTCCTCGGTCTCCCGGCCCTCGGCGACCAGCCGCAGCACCGTGCGTTCGCGGTCGCTGAGGCCGGGGCCGCCGGCGTACGGCCGCGCCGCGCCCTCCCGGTGCTCCAGCAGTTCGTCGAGCAGGTCGGCGGACATGGTGCAGTCGCCGCCGGCGGCCGAGAGCACGGTGCGCACCAGGCGGTCGGCGGTCACCTCGCGGCGGCGCAGCAGTCCGGCCACGCCCGCGGTGATGGCCTGGCGCGCATCGGCGGCGACCAGTTCGGTGGCCACCAGGACCACTTCGGGCCGCTGCTCCTGCTCACGGGTGGTGGTGACCAGGTCCAGGGCCGGGCGGTCCACCTGGTCGACGATCACGACCGCCACCCGGGCGGGCTCGTTCGGGAGCACCAGGGCGACCTCCGGACTGTTGCCCAGGGTGCTGGCGGCTCCCGCCTCCAGGACGGGATCCAGTGCTACGACGCTGACGGACAGGGCATTCCCCATAGAGCGGCTCCTCGATCGACGCGCGGTGAGTCCTCCTGGGCCTTGAGCATCGGTCGAGCCCGGCTCGAGCCGCATGGGGGATGCTCCCCCGCATTCCGCCCACGCCCGAGGCCGCCCCTGCCCCGGACCCGCCGGAGTCCCCCGTGGCCTGCCGGAACACCGCCGACCGCGGTGCGCCCCGGGCCGTGGCACACTCCGGCCCGGGGCCGCATGGGGGGATCGCCCCCAGGTTTCCGGCGGCCCCGGGCCGGGTGGTGGGGTGTCAGCCCCGGTTCACCGGTGTCAGCCCTGGCAGAGGCCGCGGGTGTAGTCGTACGTCGCGGCGGTCTGGGAGTACTGCCACTGCGGGGCGAGCAGCCGCTCGTCCAGCTGGGCCGCGGCGGTGCGGTTCTCGACGACGTAGCCGAAGTCCTGCAGCCAGGCCGGGTAGAGGTTCTTGGAGCCGATGAAGAAGGCGGATCCGTCGACCGCGACCAGCTTGTGGTGCAGCGCGTAGGGGTGGCCGTCGGCCCAGGTCGCGGTGGGGGCGGCGCGGAACGGGGCGAGCTGCAGGTTTCGGCACATCGTGGCCTTGGCCTGCGCCGGGTCGCCGAGGCGGGCGGTGAGGCGGGCGGCGAGGGTGTCGCTGATCTCGTTCACGGACTTGATCTGCGAGTAGCCGCCGCTGCCGACGGTGCCCCGGTTGCCGGGGTCGCTGACCACGATGCGGACCTTGACGCCCTCGGCCATCTTGGCCGCGAGCAGGTCGAAGGTGCGCACGTCGTAGCGGGGCAGCGGCGGGCAGGTGCCGGTGACGTCCTGCTGGGAGATGTCGATCCGGCTGCCGGCGCTGGCGATCAGCGCGCGCAGGGCGTTCTCCTCCGGGTTGACGGTCTCGTAGTCGCGGTCGGCGTTGGTGTTGTCGTGCAGGCCGATCGGGCCGCACTTGAGGTCGTCGACGGCGGGGACCGGGCCGGGGCGGTAGGCCGAGGCGGAGTCCTTGTCGCGGATGCCGACGCCCAGGCCGCCGACGGCGATCACCTGCTGGCCGCCGGTGGCGGGCACCTTGTCGGCCGGCGGGTTGTGCCGCTTCTCCAGGTCGGGGGTGCAGCCGGCGCCGTTGGTGGAGGCGAACCAGGCGGCCGAGAAGACCCCGGTGTTGCGGCAGGTCCAGTCCCACAGGGTGTCCAGGTAGGCGCCGGCGGAGGCGGCGGCCGGGCCGTTCAGCGCGAGGTCCACGTCGGTCACCGGGTGGGCGGTGTCGAGGTAGTCGTTCTTCCAGTTGTTGATGCCGCCGGTGACGACGCTCTGTCCGTCGACGACCAGCAGCTTGGAGTGGTTCCAGGAGAACGCGGTCTTGGCAGTGGTCATCGAGGCGACCTCGATGGTGACCCGGGCGGCGGCGGGGCCGAGCTTGGTGACCAGCTCGTCGCGGTACTTCGACGGCAGCGCGGTGATGTTGTACAGCGGCGCGGCTCCGGCGAGGATCCGTACGTGCGGGCTGTTCCCGGCGGCCACCGAGGCCTTGAGGCCGTCCACGATCGCGTCCTGGAAGGCGCCCTCGGGGAACGGCGCGAGGGTGGATATGTCGACGGTGCGGGTGGCCCGGGAGATGTTCTCGCGCATCTTGTCGAGCAGCCGGCGGGTGCCGGTGCGCTCGGTGCAGGAGGGGTCGCCCCAGCAGCCGGGGGTCTGCAGCAGCCAGCCGCCCGGGTCGTCGGCCGGAGCGTCGAGCCGGTTGCCCGCGGTGCGCTGCCAGACCGTCCCCTCCAGCCCGGGGGACACCTGGCGCAGCGTCCGTTCCACCGCGTCCAGGTGCGGGGTGGCCTCGCTCTGCGCGGCCGGGGCCGGGGCCGGCACGGGGGCCTGGTCGGCGAAGGCGGGGACGACGGGCAGTACGCAGACGGCGGTGGCGAGGGCCAGCGCCGATCCGGCGAGACGGCGGCCGGAACGGCGGGACTGGTGATCGAGCACGTACGGGTCCTTCATGAGAGGCCGGGGACGTTCACCCGGGCGACATCAGTGGATTACCCAAGGGTAACCTGATGTGGTGTCAGGATCCTGCCAACACCGGCGCCCCGCCACCCGCCGGGTCGGCCGTACACGAGCTAACATCCTGGCCCCGGCCGGGAGTTGACCCCGACCAGGCCTCTTCGGAAATATCGCCGACCGGACCGGACGGGCCCCTCACCCCCGCCCCCGGACCCGGCATACGGATGACAGTGGTTCCGGACCGCGCGCCGTCCGCCGTTCGGTCCACCGCGTTCCCCGCGCGCGACCCTAGGCTGAGCGCATGGTTATGGCACCCGCCGAGGACGTCGGGCCGTTCGGGGACGGCACGCACACCGGGGCCCGGCCCCCCGGGATCGAGCACCACCTGGACCGGCTCTGCCCGCCCTCCCCCGGCGGACTGGACGTCTGGCTCCCCGGCGGGCACGACCGCGGCCTGTCCGCCGGCACCGCGCACGCCCTCGACCGGCGCCTGCACCGGGCCCTCGCGGAACCCGTCCGGCACATGGTGGACGCGGGCGGCCGACGCTGGCGCCCCACCCTGCTGATGAGCATCGTCGACCTGCTCGGCGGCGACGGCGAGCGCTTCGGCGTCCTCGCGGCCGCCCTCGAACTCGCCCACACCGGCTCACTGGTGGTCGACGACGTCCAGGACGGCTCGGCCGTGCGCCGCGCGAAGCCCGCCGCCCACGCGGTGTACGGCGTGCCCGTCGCCCTCACCGCGGGCACCTGCGCCTACTTCGCCTTCGACCGGGCCATCGCCCTGTCCGCCCCCGACGAACCCGCGCTGCAGGGCCGGATGCGCGAGGTCCTGCTCGCCGCCCTGCGCGCGGCCCACGCCGGACAGGCCCTCGACGTCCAGGGCCACCACCGCGAGATGGACCACGCCCTGGCCACCGGTGACAACGGCCCGCTGCTGGAGCTGGTCCTCGCCACCCACCGGCTGAAGTCCGGGGCCCTGGTGGGCGCCTGCTGCCAGATCGCCGCGATCGCCGCCGGCGCCGACGCCGCGCTGGGCACGGCGCTGCTGCACTGGGGGACGGCGCTCGGCACCGCCTACCAGATCGCCGACGACGTCGCCGACCTGCGCGGCGTCACCGACCCGGACGGCACCCCCACCAAGCAGGTCGCCGAGGACCTGCGCGGCGGCAAGGTCACCCTGCCGCTGGCCCACGCCGTCACCCTGCTCCCCCGGCCCGCCGCCCTGTGGGCCACCGTCCGCGACGGCGAGGCCACCGAGGCCGAGGTCAACGCCGCCCGCCACGCCCTGCTGGAGTGCGGCGCCGCCACCGCGAGCGAGCACGACGCCGACCGCCTCTGCACCGACGCCTGGCACGCCCTCGAACCCCTGCTCCCACCCACCCCCGACACCGCCCGCCTGCACGCCGCCGGCCACCACGCCGTCCGCGCCCGCCGCCCGGCCTGACCGGGCGTCACGGGGCGGGTGAACCGGCGGGTGTCGGGTGGGCCGTGTCGTGGTCCGGGTGGCGGCGGGTGCGCTCCGCCCAGGCGGCCAGCGGCGGGCCGGCCGCGCCCAGCGCCGCGAAGAAGGCGCCGAGCAGCAGCCAGCCCGCGTGGCCGAGGCCGAGGACCGCCGTCGTGAGGACCACCGGCGCCAGGGCCTGCCCGGCGTTGAAGCCGACGCCCCAGAAGCCCTGGTACTGGCCCTGGGCGTGGTCGGGGGCGAGCCCGAAGCCGAGCGCGTAGCCGCCGGAGGACTCCCACACCTCGCCGAGGCTGTGCACGACGACGGCGAGCACGGCGAGCACCGGCGCGGTCCACGCCGGGACGTCCGCGGTCAGGGCCATCAGCGGGCAGCTGACCAGGAAGCACAGCCCGGCGAGGCGGAACGCCCGGCCGCCCTGACGCGGCGTCTCCACCCGGGAGCCGATCCGGCTCTGCAGCAGGACGCACACCCCGCTGTTGACCGCGTAGACCGCCGCCACCGTCCAGCGGGGCGCGTCGGTGTGGGCGGAGAGCCAGATCGGCAGCAGCAGGGAGACGGTCTGGTACTGCAGGCCCATCGCGCCGTAGAGCGCGACGAAGGTCACGAACGGCCGGTCGGACAGCACCGCCGCCCGGTGGTGCTCCGCGGGCCGGGGCAGCGGCCGGTAGTTCGGGAGGCCGCCCAGGGCGATCAGCCCGGCGCAGGCGAAGCTGGCGGCATTGGCGAGGATCAGCGCGGTGTACGCCTGGCGGGTGCCGGCCGCGACGGCGACGGCGGCACCGAGGGTGCCCAGCACCACACCGAGGTTGACGAAGGTACGGAGCCTCGCCCGGAACGCGGCCGGGCGTTCACCGCCCGCCCGGGCGATCAGCGCACCGCCCGCGGCGCCCGCGGCCGTCGCCGCCAGCCGGTCCAGGGTGGCGACGAGCGTGAAGGTGGCCCAGTCGTCGATGAGGACGAACCCGGCCATCGTCGCGGCCTGCACCGCGAGTGCCCACAGCCAGACCGTGCGCGGCCCGTACCGGTCGGCCAGGTTGCCCGCCGGGACCCCGGCCAGCAGGCCGACCAGCCCCGCGATCGTGAGGCCGACCCCGACCCGGGCGGCGGGCAGGTGCACCACCAGCGTGAAGTAGAGCACCGAGGCGGTGTTGAACAGCCCGTTGCCCACCCGGCTGACGAAGCTCGCCAGGATCAGGGCCCGCTGCGGACCGCCCCGCGCCGCCCAGCCCGAGACCGTGCTCTTCCCGATCATGCGGAACAGGCTAACAACGCCCCGGAAGAGGCCGACCGGTAGGGCTGCCGCCCGGCGGCGGCAGCCCCTCGGGCCCCGGTCCGGCTACGGGTAGGCCGTCACCGTCGACGGGGTGGTCGAGGTGCCGGAGGTGGCGGCGCCGGTGGTGTCGACGACGTGGTTGTACTGGCCCTTGCCGCCGAGCGAGACGACCAGCAGGTCGTGGAACCGCACGCCCGCCCGGGTCGGTGCCTCGAAGCCGTGGTCCATCCGGATGGTGGGGTCCACGTTGAAGTAGCAGTAGCTGCCGAGGCCCCAGCCCTCGTGGGCGGTGACGGTGTCGTCCACCTTGTAGGCGGCGTAGCCCAGGGTGGGGCCGTTCTGGATCGCCGCCTGGTTCGGGGCGTCGTAGGCCTTCTCGTTCTGGAAGAAGATCGTGCGGCCGCGTTCGCCGGACCACTCGACGTCGTACTTCTTGAAGTGCTCGACGAACAGCCCGGTGCCGAGCACGTCGGCGCCGCGGACCAGCAGGCCGTAGTCGGCGGGGT
Organism: Kitasatospora sp. Ki12; assembly: GCF_054601375.1. Lineage (NCBI taxonomy): Bacteria > Bacillati > Actinomycetota > Actinomycetes > Kitasatosporales > Streptomycetaceae > Kitasatospora > Kitasatospora sp. Ki12. The sequence continues at coordinate 320,994 of NZ_BAAIHT010000002.1, forward strand.
TGACGTCCCAGCCGACGCCGGTGCCGTGGTCGGCCCGCCAGATCCAGGTGTGGTCGACGATCACGTCGTTGCTGTTGACGACGATGCCGGCGGTGGTGGAGCCGCCGCCCGCGCCGCCGACCCGGACGAACACGTCCTGCAGGGTGGTCGGGTCGGCGGCGTGGCCGCCCCGGGCGCCGTCCGGGCCGACCTGGACGAGGGCGGAGGAGCGGACCGGACCGGCGTCGACGAGCAGACCGGCGAGCCGTACCCCGTCGACGTCGGCGACCTGGACGGCCGTCACCCCGTTGTCGGGCACCAGGGTCGCCAGGCCGAGGCCGAGCACCACGGTGTCGGGCCGGGTGACCGCGATCGGCCGGTCCAGGTGGTAGACCCCGGGGGTGAAGAGCAGGTCGAGCCCCTGGGCCAGCGCCGCGTTGACGGTCGCGGCGGTGGCGCCGGGCTTCACCACGTAGAAGCGGCTGAGCGGGCGCGACTCGCCCTGCGCGGCGCCGTCCCAGGAGACGCCGCGGGCGTTGGTGCGCTTGACCGGGACGAACACCTTGTAGTCGGCGCCGTCCAGGTAGAGGAAGGGCTTCTCTCGGGAGATCGGCGTGGTGTCCAGGGTGGTGTAGGGCGGGTCGGGGAAGCTCTGGGCCGGTGCGCCCTGGACGCCGGAGAAGACCTGGTTCCAGACGCCGTTGCTGAAGCCGCCGATCGCGCTGTCCCGGGTGTACCACTGCTGCTGGGAGTGGTTGCCGACGCTGCCGTCGATCCTGCTGTCCGCGATGTAGCCGCCGCTGGCCCAGCCGTACCCGGCGGGCGAGAGCTCGAGGCCGCCGCGCACGTGCATCCGGCGGAACGGGGCCGCCTGGGCGACCGCCCAGCGGTCGGTGCCGCTGACCGGGGTGAGGGCGAGGTTCTCGGCGGAGCGCCAGAAGTTCTGCGTCGCGTTGCCGTTGAACCAGCCTGCGTCGACGGTGACGTCCCCGTTGATCGTGGTGTCGTCGGGCCTGAGACCGAGACCGGCAACGGAGGTGTAGAAGCCGAGCTGGACGTTGAGGTTGCCGTAGCTGCCCGGCTTGAAGAGCAGCGCGTAGCGCTCGGGGCCGAACTGGTTGGCCTCCTGCTGCTTGAACACCCGGTCCACGGTGGCCTGGATGCCGGGCGTCGAGGGGTCGAAGACGAGCACGTTGGGCCCGAGGTCGCCGCCGCCCTGGACCGGCGGCACGTCGGAGGTGTTCACCTGGAACTCCCACAGGGAGTAGCCCCAGGCGGTGGCCCGGGCGAGCCCGGTCAGCCGGACGTAGCGGCCGCTCCCGGCGAGCGGGACGGTCTCGGTGCCGCCGGCCCCGCTGTCGGTGCTGTACAGGGTGCGCCAGGCCGCGCCGTCGTCCGAGACCTCGATCCGGTACGAACGCCCGTACGCGGTCTCCCAGGTGAGTACGGCCCGGCAGACCTGGCGGACCGCGCCGAGGTCGACCTGGAGCCACTGGGGGTCGCTGAAGGCGGAGGACCAGCGGGTGCCGGGGTCGCCGTCCACGGCCGAGGCGGCCGGCGTGCCCGCGCTCTCCGCGCTGGAGGCGGTGGCCGGGCGGCCCCTGGCGGCGTTGTCGGTGCCGCAGTCGGCGGCGGCCGCGGCGGCCGGTCCGGCCGGGGCGGGCCGTGGACCGGCGGCGCCGGCCGGGACCGGCACCGCCAGGACGGACACGAGGAACAGGAGCAGGCCCAGGACCGCCCCCGGTGCCGTGCGCGGGCGGGCCGGCGTGGGCGGGCAGGCTGACGTGCGCGGGCGGGCCGGCGTGCGCGGCCGGGCTGAAGAACGCCTCATCGGCAGGTCCCTAGGTGAGGTGGGTGGGGGTGCCGGTGGCGCGCGGCGGCGGCCCGTGGGGGGATCGCCTCACCGGGCGGTCGGGGGCCCACCGGGATCGACTCGGGGACGCCGCCCGGGCGCCTGGCCCGGGGCCGTCCCTGACCGGGAGTCTCAGGCCGCCGCCGTGTACTTGTCAACCCGTTCCGTGTGCTTAGCTCACGCCGTGAACTATGCGCCGGCGTCGGTGAGATGCGAACGATCCGGCAGCCGCCCGCCGGAGTCCAGGAAGTCCGACAGCGGCAGGGTGGCGGCCCCCAGGGCGACCGCCTCCGGCCCCAGACTGCCGAGGACGATCAGCGCGTGCTCGTACGGGAAGCGCAGCGCGTACCCGGTGGCCGCGGCGCGGATGCCGGGCAGCAGCCTGGGCCCCAGCAGCAGCCCCGCCCAGCCGCCGATCACGATCCGCTCCGGGTTGAACAGGTTGACCAGGTCGGCGATCCCCGCCCCCAGGTACTCGGCGGCCTCGTCGAGCAGCCCGACGGCCGCCGGGTCCCCCGCCTCGGCGGCCGCCAGCAGCGCCGCCAGTCCCGCCTTCTCGTCGCCGGGCGGCGCCGCGCCCCAGCGCTCCACCAGCGCCTCGGCCCCGACGTAGGCCTCCAGGCAGCCGCGGGCGCCGCAGCGGCAGCGCCGGCCGCCGACGTGCACCTTGGTGTGGCCCCACTCGCCCGCGCTGCTGCTCGCCCCCCGGTAGCGCGCGCCGTCGGCGATGACGCAGGCGCCGACCCCGGAACCGACCAGCGCCACCACCGCGTGCCGGGCCCCGCGGCCGGCCCCGAACCACATCTCGGCTTGGCCCAGCGTCTTGGCGCCGTTGTCGACGAACAGCGGCAGCGCGGTACCGGCCCGCAGCAGCCGGCCGAGCGGCACGGCGTCCCAGCCGACGGCCTGACCGTGCACCACGATGCCCCGCCCGTCCGCGCCGGGGGCGCCCTGGTCGACGATGCCGGGCACCCCGACGCCGACACCGAGCACCGTCTCCGGCGCGGTGCCGGTGCGTTCGAGCACGTCGGCCAGCCCGGCGAGGATCAGCTCCACCACGTGGCCGGCGTCGCGGCCCCGGTCGGAGAGCGGCAGGTCGCGGGCGGCCAGTTCGGTGCGGGCCAGGTCGAACAGGGCCACCCGGACCTGGGTCTCGCCCACGTCGACGCCCACCAGCCGGGCGCGGCCGGCGGCGACCCGGAGCATGGTCCGCGGCCGGCCGCCGTCGGACCCGACCGAGCCGCACTCCTCGATCAGGCCGTCCGCCAGCAGCTCGCCGGTCACATTGCTGACCGACCCGGCGCTGAGCCCGGTGCGGGCGCCCAACTCCTGCCGGCTGAGCGGCCCGTCGAAGTACAGCCCGCGCAGCACGGTGGCCCGGCTGCCCGTGCGCAGGTCGCGCACCGTGTTCCCGCCTCGCCCGTGCACGGGCAACCCTCCCGTCGGTCCGTCACCCACGCCCGGGGCCCACTCTCCGGCCCCTTGGCGCTCGGCGGTCCCCAGCCGTCGTCTCACGCCGTGAAGTAAGCCGCTGCCCAGCGTACGTCCCGCCGCCCTCGGGAGGGGGTGCCCCCGTCATGCCGCCCGTGGGCCGGGCCCCGGGTCAGCCGTCCCGGTGGAGGTCGCACTGCTGCTGGATGGCCGAGGGGCCGTCGCTGCTCACGATGGTGACCCTCGGCGGCGGGCCGGACTCGGCCGGGGCGTCGTCGGCGGTACAGACCAGCTGCTGGACGGCGGAGGCGGACAGCGAGGCGGCGGGCCAGGACAGCCGGAGGGTGACGGTGCCGGGCACGGCGGTGGCCTGGACCCGGCCGCCCGCGGGCAGCTCGCTGTACAGGCCGGTGTGCGCCTCGGCCCGGTCGGGCCCGGCGACCAGGGCGTCCAGGGTCCGCTGGAGGCCGTCGCGCTGGGCGCCGGGCCGGATGGTCAGCCGCAGGCCGTGCTGGTCGAGGAAGTAGAGCCGGGTGCCCGGCTGGATGCCGGTGGCCGCCCGCCCGCTCTTCACCGGGTCGGTGGTGGCGATCGAGCAGCCGCAGGCGAGCAGCAGCGCCGCGGTGACGGGGACCAGACGGTGGCGGACGGTCACATCTCCTCCGGGAGGATGCCGCGGGGCAGGACGAGGGTGAACACCGCGCCGCCGCCCGGCGAGTTGGCGGCCTCGATGAGTCCGCCGTGCAGCCGGGCGTTCTCCTGGGCGATGGCGAGGCCCAGCCCGCTGCCCTCGGAGCGGGCCCGGGCCTTGTCGGCCTTGTAGAACCGGTCGAACAGGTGCGGCAGTTCGGCCGGCGGGATGCCCGGCCCGCGGTCGGTGACGGTGAGCAGCAGCAGCTCGCCGTCGGCCTCCCGCAGTCGCAGCCGTACGGGTGGCCGGCCGTGCCGCAGGGCGTTGCCGGCCAGGTTGGCGACGATGACGTCGAAGCGGCGCGGGTCGAGTTGTACGGGCAGGGCCGCGGGCAGGTCGAGTTCGACCTGGTCGCTCCAGCCGCGCAGGTCGACGGTCTCCCGGACGGCGGTGGCGGCGTCGATGGACTCGGTGCGCAGCGGGGCGGCTCCGGCGTCGAGGCGGGAGATCTCGATGAGGTCGTTGACGAGCCGGGTGAGGCGGACGGTCTCGTTGCTGATCATGCGCAGGGCGGTCGCGGTGTCGGCCGGGAGGTGTTCGGCGTCCTCGTCGAGGATGTCGGTGACGGCGAGCATGGCGGCGAGCGGGGTGCGCAGTTCGTGCGAGACGTCGGCGGCGAACCGCCGGCCCTGGGACTCGACGGCGCGCAGTTCCTCGATGGTGCCCTGGAGGGTGCGCGCGGTGTGGTTGAACGTCTTGGAGAGCTGGGCGAGTTCGTCGTGCCCGGTGACGGTGAGCCGGGTGTCGAGCCGGCCCTGGGCGAGGGCGTGGGCGGCGTCGCCCAGGGCCCGGACCGGCCGCAGCACCTGGCGGGCGGCGAGCAGGGCGAGCCCGGCGGCGAGGACCGCGGCGAACGCCCCGGCCCCGGCGGCGCCGGCCAGCAGCGCGTCGGCGGCGCTCTGCTCGCGGTCGAGCGGGAGGACGGCGTAGACGGTCAGGCCGGACGGGCCGCCCTTGGCGTAGGTCACGGGGACGCCGGCGGCGAGCCAGGGGTGGCCCTCGGCGCTGAAGCGCTGGAACGCGGCGCGGCCGCCGTCGACGGTGCGCCGCAGCGCCGGCGGGACGTCGACGGGCTGGGCCCAGGCGGAGTGCTCGGTGCCGTAGGCGGCCAGGACGTGCCAGTCGCGGAAGCCGCCGGTGCCGGACAACTCGGCGGCCAGGACGTCGAGTTCGGACTGGGTCGGCGGGAAGGGCAGGGCCGGGGCGCGGACGTCGATGCGGCGGCGCAGCTCGTCCAGGGTGGTGTCCTGGGTGAGGTCGAGGGTGGAGTTGGTCGCGGCCCGGTAGGTGAGCGCGGCGGTGGCCAGCGCACTCAGGGCGGCGACGGCGACGAAGGCCACCAGCAGCCGCGGGCGCAGCCCGGCGACGGCGCGGCGCAGCCGGACCAGCCGGGGAGTGCGTGGCTCCGGGCGCTCGGACGGGGGCGGGGTGCTCACAGCGACCCGGCGCGGCCGGAGTGGCCGGACCGGCCGTAGCGGGGCGCGGCCGGGACGCGGTCCGCCGCGCCCGACGCCCAGGCGCGCACGTCGCGCCCGCGTCGGCGCGGGACTGGTGCCGACGCCTCGCGTTCGGAGTCGTCGTCCTCGATCAGCGGTACCCGTGCCATGCCGGTAAGTATCCCGCCCCCACCTGCGCAAACGCAGCCGGGGGCACCGGTGGGAGGGCCCGGTCGGCCGAGCCGGCCCGGCGGGCCGTTTCAGGACGGGTGGGAGTCCGTGGTGAGCGCGGTCAGCAGGGGCTCCAGGAAGCGCCGTTCGAGCCTGCCCGGCGGCAGCTGTTCGGGTTCGACGTAGCTCTGGGCCAGCCCGCCCTCGCGGATCGCGATCAGCAGCCGGGCGACTTCGTCCGGGTCGGCGGTGAGGGTGCGGCCGGCCCGGGCGAGGTGGTCGGTGAGGGCGCGGGCCAGCTGGGTGCGCAGCCGGGCGTCGTGCCGGGCGAGCACCCAGGCGGCCTGCGGATCGCGGATGGCGTGCAGGGTGAACTCGGTGCTGACCAGGTACCAGTCACGTTCGGCCGGTTCGACCTCGCAGAGGACGTCGACCAGTGCCTGCACGGTGAGGTCCTCGGTGGCGATCGAGTCGACCAGCTCGGTCATCCGCCGCAGGATGCGGTCGCTGTGCTCGTCGAACAGCGCGAGGAACAGCTCCTCCTTGCTGCTGAAGTTGGAGTAGAACGCGCCCCGGGTGTAGCCGGCCCGCTCGCAGATCTGCTCGATGCTGGCGGCGCGGAACCCGTACTCGGCGAAGGTCTCCAGCGCCGCCTGGAGCAGGGCCGCGCGGGTGCGCGGGCGTCGCTTGGTCTCACCCTTGGGCATCGGTGGCATCCCGGTTCACTCGGACGGCGGCCGGTCTTGCTGTGTGGCCGTATCGGATCCATTGTCGTATCGGATACAGCATTGTATCTTCTGGGCCCATGAGCATCCCTCCGCCTTCCGGTGCGGGCACTCCGCTGCCCGCCGCGCTCGCCGCCGCCGTCGGACCGCTGCCGTCCGGCGTCACCCTGCCGATGCCGCCGAGCTTCGACTCGCCGGCCGCCGAACGCCGGTACCGCAAGGAACAACTCGCCGCCGGATTCCGGCTGTTCGGACGGTTCGGCTTCTCCGAGGGGGTGGCCGGGCACATCACCGTGCGCGATCCGGAGCACCCCGACCGCTTCTGGGTGAACCCGTTCGGGATGCCCTTCAGCATGATCAAGGCGTCCGACCTGATCCTGGTCGACCACGAGGGCACCCTGCTGCACGGCGACCGGCCGGTGAACCGGGCCGCCTTCGTGATCCACTCCCAGGTGCACGCGGCCCGCCCGGACGCGGTCGCCGCCGCCCACGCGCACTCGCTGCACGGCAAGGCCTTCTCCAGCCTCGGCCTCACCCTCGACCCGCTCACCCAGGACGCCTGCGCGTTCTTCGAGGACCACGGGCTGTACAGCGACTACCGCGGCGTGGTGAACGAGGTCGACGAGGGCAAGCGGGTCGCGGCCGCGCTCGGCACCCACAAGGCGGTGATCCTGCAGAACCACGGGCTGCTGACCGTCGGGCAGTCGGTCGCCGAGGCGGTCTGGTGGTTCGTCACGATGGAGCGCTCCTGCCAGGCCCAGCTGCTCGCCATGGCGGCCGGCACCCCGAAGCACATCGACCGGGAGACCGCCCTGATCACCCGCGGACAGGTCGGCAGCCACCTGGCCGGCTGGTTCCAGGCGCAGCCGCTGTTCGAGCAGATCGCCGCGAGCGACCCGGACCTGGTCGGCTGATCGGGTGCGCCGGGAACCACGGGTCGCGGCCTCACGGGACGCGGCCGTCGGAGCATCACGGATCGCGGTCCTCGGCGCTGGCAGCGTCGGCTGCCACCTCGGCGGCATGCTGGCCGCCGCGGCGGAGGTCACGCTGATCGGACGGCCGGCGGCGATGGCGGAGGTCGAACGGGACGGGCTGACGCTGACCGGCCCCGGCCCGGCGCGGCGGGAGGTGCGGGGGCTGACCGTCGCCACCGGGGCGGCGGCCGCGGCGGCGGCGGACTTCGTGCTGGTGACGGTCAAGTCCGCCGACACCCGCACCGCCGCCCGCGAACTGGCCGGACACCTCGCACCCGGCGCGGTCGTGATCAGCTTCCAGAACGGCCTGCACAACCCGGAGGTACTGCGGGCCGAGCTGCCGGGCCACCGGGTGCTCGCCGGGATGGTCCCGTACAACGTGGTGCGCAGCGGTCCGGCCGCCGTCCACCAGGGCAGCGGCGGCGCGCTGATGGTCGAGTCCGCCCCGGTGGCCCGGCCGTTCGCGGCGGCGGCCCGGGCCGGCGGGCTCCGGCTGGAGCTGCGCGCCGACATGCCCGCGGTGCAGGCCGCGAAGCTTCTGATGAACCTGAACAACGCGGTGAACGCGCTGTCCGGCCTGCCGCTGCGCGAGCAGCTCGGCACCCGGGCGTACCGGGCCTGTCTGGCCCGGTGCCAGCGGGAGGCGCTCGCCGCCTTCGGTGCGGCGGGCATCGCGCCCGCCCGGCTCGGCCCGGTGCCGCCGCGCTGGACGCCCCTGCTGCTCGGGCTGCCCGACGCGCTCTTCCGCCGGGTGGCCGCCGCGAGCCTGCGGATCGACGCCAAGGCCCGCTCGTCGATGTGGGAAGACCTCGAACGCGGCCGTCCGACCGAGATCGACTCGCTCCAGGGCGAGGTGATCGCGCTCGCCGCCCGGTACGGCCTGCCGGCGCCGGCCAACACCCGGCTGGCCGCGCTGGTCCGGGAGGCCGAGCGGGCCGGCCCGGGCGCGGCGCGGCGGTGGCCGGGCCCGGAGCTACTGGCGGCAATGGACCAGGACTGGGACCACGACCCGGACCGCGACCGGGACCGCGACCGCGACCGCGACCGGGGCGATGCTTGACAAACTCAACCTTTCAGGCCTAGCGTCGCCCCGATTGCTTCACGTACTGAAACATCCGGCGCCGCCGCGAGCCCCGCACCCCTGGAGACACCGCCCATGACCCCCCTCGACCACGGCGCGGCCGTCGCCGCCGAGACCGCCCGCTTCGTCGCCGCCGTGGACCGGGCCGACCCCGCGCTGCCGGTGCCCAGCTGCCCGGACTGGACCCTCGCCGACCTCGTCCGCCACGCCGGCAGCGTCCAGCGCTGGTTCACCGTCCTGCTCCGGCAGCGGATCCAGGAGCCCCCGCGCAGCCGCGACGTCGACCTGAAGCTGCCCGAACTCCCCGAGGACTACCCCGCCTGGCTCGCCGACTCCGCCGCACAGGCCGCCGCCGCCTTCGCGGAGACCGACCTCGACGCCCCGATGTGGGCCTGGGGCGCCGACCAGCACGCCCGCTTCTGGGTGCGCCGGATGCTGTTCGAGACCCTCGTCCACCGCGTCGACGCCGAACTCGCCCTCGGCCGCACCGCGGACGTGGAGCCCGCCCTCGCCGCGGACGGCGTCGACGAGTTCCTGACCAACCTGCCCTTCGCCACCCTGTTCGCCCCGCACACCGCCGAACTGCGCGCCGAGCACCGCACCATCCGCTTCACCCGCACCGACGGCGACGGCGACTGGCTGGTCCGGCTGCGGCCCGACGGCTTCGCCCTCGACCGGGACGCCGACGACACCCCCGCCGACGCCACCCTCCGGGCCGGCGCCGCCGACCTGCTGCTGCTCCTCTACGGCCGTCTCGACCGCACCGCGCCCGGCATCCAGGCCTCCGGCGACGAGGACCTGCTGGCCCACTGGTTCGCCCACTCGGCCTTCTGACCCCGGCGCCCCGGTTCCCGCACCACCACCGACACCAGCACCACCGCCGCGCACGCGCCCGCTTCAGGGCACGGGCGCGGCGGCGTTCGCGCACGGAACAGAACGCGTGCGCGACGAGGACAAGTGGACTCTTCCCGCACGGACATGATGGCCCGGCAGATCGGAGCCGACCGGGTTCCGGTCATCCCACGCCATCCACGAGGAACCGTGTTCACCAGGACCCACTCCGCACTCCTGTCCCTGACCGCCGCCACCGCCCTGCTCCTCCCCCTGGCCGGCACCGCCGCCGCCTCCGGCGCGACCCCGACAGTGGTGCACCAGGCCCAACCGGCCGCCGCGCAGCGGGCCGCGACCCAGCAGAGCTGGCCGATCATCGACTGGGACATCACCGGCATTACCAACGGCAGCGGCGAGCACGCCAACCGCTACTGGAACCTGATCGACGCCATCCACCGCAACAGCTACGGCGACGCGACCGGCGCCGACAGTGGGATGGTCCAGCAGACCACCCGGAACACCAACCGGCTGATCCAGGTGCGGGTGCGGAACGCGGGAGCCGACCTCGTCTCCGTCTACCTGTGGGCCGACAACCTCTACGTCGCGGGCTTCTACTCCCCCGCGGCCAACCAGCACTGGGCCTTCCAGGACGGCCGGCAGCTGCAGTTCCAGAGCGACCTCGGCGTCCAGGTGCGCCTCATGCCGCGCACCGGCAGCTACCTCAACATCAACGGCGGCCCGACCCGCGAGAACCTCTACCTGGGCTCCAACAACATCTTCAACGCGATGCGGGACCTCTACAACGTCCCCCAGTGGGACGAGGTCCGCGTCGACCGCGGCATGCTGATGGCCATCACCATCTTCTCCGAGGCCGCCCGGTTCGGGCCGATCCTCAACCGCGTCCACGGCAACATCGAGCGCTACACCGCCAACCAGCTGAGCGTCGACTACCGCGACATGGAGAACCAGTGGGGCGCGCTCTCCCGGGCCGCGCACGCCTGGCGCCAGGGCCAGCCGGCCTCGGTGCACCTGATCGGCAACAACGTCACGAGCTTCGACCAGCTGCGCCGCGTGGTCGGCTTCGTCGAGCTGCACGGCTCGGAGGCGCTGCTGTAGCCGCCCCCGGAGACACACCGCTGAGCCTGGGCCCGGGTACCTCCCGGCCCAGGCTCAGCGGCGTCTCCAGCTCTCGCCCACTTGTATAGTCAGGTTCTGGCCGGATGCACACATGCCGTGCTAGCTTCGCCTCCGCGGCGTGATCATCAGCGTCGAGCACGGGGGGAAAGTCCGGTTTTGAGCCGGTTATTTGGCATGCCGTCAGACAGGCCTCACTTCCCCTTGTCGATCAGCCGCCCCGAGCGCGAGCAGTATCTACAAGTGGAGGACGGATGTCTTTCGTCAGCACGATCCCGGTTCCCGACGAGAGCTACCGGGTGTTCTCCCCGGCCGCCCAGGCGGAGGTGGCCGGGTACGTGAAGCGGCTGGCCGACGGGCTGGCGGGGCGGCGGATCGACACCCTCGGGGTGGACCCGGCGGCGGTGCCGCTGTTCGCCGCCGAGGTCGAGGCCACCCGGGCGACCATCGACTCCGGGGCGCACTTCGTGCTCTACGAGCGGATCGACGGGGTCACCACCATCCTCGAACAGGGCGTCCTCGCCTGGGTGCTGGGCAACCTGCTGGGCGTTCCGACGGTGCAGAACTCCGAGGGCTGGAAGGTCATCGAGGTCTACGACCGCGGGGTGGGCACCATCGAGGGCGGGGTGCGCTACCACCAGACCAGACAGGGCGCCTACGTCCACAACGACGCGACCGCCGACCCCGACCCGATCGACTACCTGCTGCTGTCCTGCGTGCGCGACGCCCTGGTCGGCGGCGAGAGCATCCTGATCGACGCGGCGACGGTGCACCGCAAGCTGCTCGACCACCCGGACGTCCTGGCCGTCCTGGAGGGCGACTTCTGGTTCGAGAACCGCGGCATGGCCGAGGACCAGCGGCTCTTCCGCGCCCCGATCATCGGCTACGACGCCGTCGGCAAGCCGCTGATCAAGTACTTCCGGGTGTACATGGAGGCCGCGCACGCCAGGGCCGGGGAGCCGATGACGGACGAACAGGTCCGCGCCCTGGACTTCCTGGACACGCTGCTGGACCAGACCCCGGTGCAGTACCGGCTGCGGCTGGAGCCGGGCCAGAGCCTGGTCCAGGCCGACGAGCGCTTCCTGCACACCCGCACCGCCTTCCACGACCGGTTCCCCGCGCGGGTCGTCGACCCGGCGACCGACCGGGCCGAGGACGTCAACCGGTTCATGTTCCGGATCTGGTCCAACCGCGCCTGATCCCAGGCGCGTCGCCCCACCGGCGACGCGCCGCCCAAACGACAGCGCGCAGCCCACCGGCAAAGGAACGACGGTACCCCCACTGTGTCCACTCCCCTCCTCGCGATCGTGCTGGCGCTCGTCTCGGCGCTCATGCACGCCTCCTGGAACGCCGCGGTCAAGTCCGGCACCGACCGGCTGACGGCCGTCGGCATGGTCGACGCCGTCGCCCTGGTCGTCTGCGGTCTGGCGATGCCCTTCGTCGCCCCGCCCGACCCGGGCGCCTGGACGTTCGTCGCGATCTCGACCGTGCTCAACACGGCCTTCCGGCTCTTCCTCGTCCGGGCCTACCAGCTGGGCGACTTCGGCCAGATGTACCCGATCATCCGCGGTGTGCCGCCGCTGGCCGTGGCGGTCATCTCGGTCGCCCTGATGGACGAACCCCTCGGCCCGACCGGCTGGTTCGGGGTCGCGCTGATCTCGGTCGGCATCATCAGCCTGGTGCTGTCCAACCGGCTCGGCGAGATCCGCGCGGTGCCGATCGCGTACGCGGTCGTCGCGGGGCTGTGCGTGGCCGGCTACACCGCCTCGGACGCGGCCGGGGTGCACTCCACCGAGCGGATGATCAGCTACCTGGTCTACCTGTTCGTCCTGGAGAGCATCCCGATGCCCGCGCTGGCGGCCGTCGTCCGGCGCCGGCGGCTGCTCGACTACCTGCGCACCCAGTGGAAGACCGGGGTGTTCGGCGGGGTCAACGCCCTCGCCTCGTACGGCCTGATCCTCTGGGCGCTGTCGCTGGGCGGTGTAGCCAAGGTGGAGGCGCTGCGCGAGACCAGCGTCGTGCTGGCGGCGGGCATCGGCACGCTCGTCTTCAAGGAGCCGTTCGGGCGCAACCGCGTCATCTGCTCGGCGATCGTCGCCGCGGGGATCGTGCTGGTGAGCCTGTAGCGGTGACAGCCCGGGGCCGCCCGGTGGCCGGAGCCACCGGGCGGCCCCGGGCTGTCGGAGAAGGCAGGCGGGCCGGTCAGGCCGTGGCGGCGAGGGTGCCGTCGAAGGTCGCGGCCGCGAGGCCGAAGGAGAGCGTCATGCCGACGCCCGAGGTCACGGTGACGGCCCGCACCTCCGGCGCCAGGTCGCGCACCAGCAGGGGGCCGCGCGGGCTGCTGGCGTAGACGCCCTGCCAGCGTTCGAGGATCCGCAGCCGCTCCACGCCCAGCACCCGGGCGATCTCGGCGGTCAGCAGCTCGTGGGTGCGCTCCTCGACGAACGGCGGGGTGGTGGCGTCGTAGTGGTGCGAGTCGCCAAGCAGCACCGTGCCGTCGGGCAGCCGGGTGAGCATCACGTTGGCGCCGATCTCCAGCAGTTCGGCGCTGTGCCCGAGGACCTCCTCGCGCAGCCGGGCGGCGGACGGGCGGCCGGCGAAGGCCTCGTAGCGGAGCATCGAGGTGGCCGTCAGCACCGCGGAGTCGGTGCGGAAGCCGGCCGGGGCCTCGGCCCGGGCCATGGTGAGGCGGCAGCGCTGGACCTCGTGGTCCTCGGCGACGTCGGGGAACAGGTAGTCCAGGTCGTGGCCGACGCAGACCAGGATCCGGTCGCCGTGGACCGGGCCGCGGGTGGTGTGGACCGTCCCGCTCTCGACGCCGGTGACGGCGGTGCCCCACAGCACCCGGCCGCCCGGCTGCCCGGCCACCCAGCGGGCCAGGCCGGGCGCGGCCTCGCGCGGGTTCACCCGCAGGTCGGCGGGCAGCAGCGCGCCGCCCACCAGGTCGCCGTCGGCGCCGTCGGCGCGCCCGAGCAGCGCGGCCGTCTGCGCGGCGGTGCGCAGCAAGACCTCGTCGCCGCCGCGCTCGGCGCGCAGCTCCTCCAGGACGGCCGCCTCGGTCGCCGACCGGGCCACCACCAGGGTGCCGGCCTCCTCGGCCCAGATGCCGGCGGCCTTCGCCGCGCGCAGCCAGCCGGGCCGGGAGCGCTGGGCGACGGCGAGCAGTTCGCCGTCCTGGGCGCTGATGCAGCAGTGGCCGAAGTTGCGGACCGAGGCGCCGACGGGCTGCCGGTCGCGCTCGACGACGGTGACGGACAGCCCGCTGCTCAGGGCTTCGAAGGCGTGGGCCAGGCCGATGATGCCGGCGCCGACGATCACCACGTCGCTGCGGCCGGGGTCGCCGGTCGGGTGCGTGCGGGAGGCGGCGGTGGCGGGTGCGGGTACGGTGCTGCTGCTCATGGCTCCAGATTCCGGGCTCGTCGACCTCGACGTCAAGAGGTGTCTATACAAGTTACCGTTCGTTCATCCACTCGACCACCATCGGAGGCGGGCGGTTGTTCTGGGAAACAACCAGGTCGTCCGCCTTGAGAAGTTCCGCCCCCAGGTGTCATAGTCGACTTGTGAAGACAAGTGAGGACCTTCCTCTCCACCAGCGGCTCGGCGCCGAGTTCCAGCGCCGCATCGAGTCCGGCGAGTGGCCCGAGGGCCGGCCGGTGCCCAGCGAGTCGCAGCTCTGCGCCGAGTTCGGCACCTCCCGCGGCCCGGTCCGCCAGGCCCTGGCCCTGCTGCGCAACGAGGGCAGCCTGGTCGGCGGCCGCGGCAAACCGCCCGTCGCCCGCCGTACGGCGCCCTCCCAGCCCTTCGGCACGTTCCTGTCCTTCACCCAGTGGGCCCGCACCATCGGCCGCGAGCCCGGGCAGAGCACCGTCGAGGTGGCCCGGCGCCGGGCCTCCCCGGAGGCGGCCGCCCGGCTCGGCCTCGCCGAGGGCGCGCCGGTCGTCGAACTCGTCCGGCTGCGGCTGCTGGACGACGTCCCGGCCATGCTGGAACGCTCCACCTTCGTCCACGAGGTCGGCCGCATCCTGTTCGACTTCGACCCGGACACCGGCTCGGTCTACCAGGAACTGCTGCGCCGCGAGGTCGACCTGCACCGCGCCCGGCACACCATCGACGCCGTCGCCGCCGAGCCGCGGGACGCCGAGCTGCTCCGGGTCTCCGTCGGCGACCCGCTGCTGCGCGTCCGCCGGCTCACCACGTCGAGCCAGGGCGTGCCGCTGGAGGACGCCGACGACCGCTACCTCCCGGCCATGGCCACCTTCACCATCGAGAACACCATCGAAGGCCGTACCGTCATCGGCCGCTACCGCACCGAAGAGGACTGACACCGTGATCGAGCTCGCCGCCCTGGACATGGCCGGTACCACCATCGACGAGGCCGGTGCCGTCTACCGGGCGCTGCGCACCGCCGTCGAGCGGACCGGCGTGAGCGTCACCGAGGCCGACCTCCAGACCTGGATGGGCACCGACAAGCGCGAGGCCATCACCGCCCTGGTCCGCCTCGGCGGCGGCACCCCGACCCCGGAGCTGGTCGAGGAGAGCTACGCGGCCTTCGCCGGGTTCCTGCGCGAGGCCTACCGGACCACTCCCCCGCGGGCCATCGCCGGTGTCGAGGCCGCCCTCGCCGAGCTGCGCCGACGCGGCATCAAGGTGGCCCTGACCACCGGCTTCAGCGAGGACGTCGCCTACCCGCTGCTGGAGTCGCTCGGCTGGTCCGTCGGCGAGGGCGGCAACCTGGACGCGGTCGTCACCTCGGACGAGGTCCCGCGCGGGCGTCCGGCCCCGCACATGATCCACCGGGCGATGGAGAAGACCGGCGTCATCGACACCCGCCGGGTGCTGACCGCCGGCGACACCGTCGTCGACGTCGAGGCCGGCGCCAACGCCGGGGCCGGGGTCGTCATCGGCGTACTGACCGGGGAACTCACCCGCGAGGCCTTCGACGGGCACCCCCACACCTACGTGCTGGACGGCGTCGCCGACATCCCCGCCCTCCCGGAGGCCCGGCCCGCGGCCTGACCCGACCGGGAGCCGGCCGGCTCCCGGCAGGACTGACGTCTCCTCAGCCGGGCCGCATCGACCCGGACCGGATCGGATCAGCCCGGACCGGCCCGGGGGCGGCCGGGTCAGGACGGGCTGGTGGCCAGCAGGGCGGTGGTGGTCACCTTGTTGTCGCACTCGGCGAAGAGGCCGTCGTCCAGGGCCACCTGGTGGGCGCCGGCGCTGGGCAGGCCGAGCACGAGGGTGGGGTAGGCGACCGGGGTCGCGCCGGAGACGCAGTAGCCGTCGGCCTCGCCCTGGACCTGGACGAAGGTGAGCTTCAGCCAGGCCTTCCCGCCCGGGCCCACCCGCACCGGGGCGGCGGCGCCGGAGTGGGTCACCGTGAGCGGGGCGTTGTGGTCCGGGGAGCCGTTGGCCGCCCCGGCCACCGTCGGGAAGCCCTGCACGGTGCACGGGTGCGCGGAGGAGTTGGTGAAGGCGACGATCGCCGCTCCCACGCCGGTACCGTCGGGCCGCACCTTCGCCTGGTGGGCCTCCACCTTGAGGTCGCCGGCCGCGCAGGCCGGAGCGGCGGTGCCGGAGGCGGACGGGGCTCCGGTGGACGGGCCGCCGGTGGACGGGCCGCCGGTGGACGGGGCTCCGGCCTTGGTGGGGGCCGGGGCCGTGCTGCTCGGGGCGGTCGCCCCCGCACCGGGCGCGGCGCCGGGCGCCGAGGTCGGCGCCGCGGTGGGTGCCGCGGTGGGTGCCGCGGTCGGGGCCGCGGCCGTCCCCGCTCCGTCGTCGCCGGGCCCGCAGGCCGTGAGCAGCAGGGCCGCGGTGGCGGCCGAGACGGTGGCGACGGCGGCTCTTCTGGCGTTCTTCCCGTACCGCGCGTTCCGCATGACGTTCCTCCGAGGGTGGGTGGTGCCGGGTCGGTGCCGGCATCTGCCCCCGATACACACCGCCGCCGCGGTGCCGGTTCCCGTCGGACCGGGGCGTGACAGAACGGTGACGAAGCCCGAAAGCCCAGGTCCGGGCCACCGTCGAGCCGCCCGCGCCCGTCGCATGCTGACGAACGGTCGGCGGTGCGGACCGTTCGCTCAGGGGTGCGTCAGCTCGGCCCCGCAGCGCAGGTTCCACCGTCCCGAGCGCCCGGACAGTTCCGTGACGGAGAGCGGACGGACGTCGAGCCGCCAGAAGGCCGCCGCGGGGAGGTCGAGCGCGTGGACCACGGCCGCCCGGACCACGGCGGGCTCGGCCACCGCCAGCACCCGGCCCTGCTGCTGCCCGGCCACGGCCGCCAGCCAGCCGCCGACCCGGGCGCACAGGGCTTCGACCGACTCGCCGCCGTGGGGCGCCACCGTCGGGTCGGCCAGCCAGGCCGCGACCTCCGCCGGTTCGGTCGCGGCGAGCTCGTCGAGGCGGCGGCCCCGCCAGCTGCCGACGTCGAGGTCGGCCAGCGCCCCGTCCGGTTCGGCGGTGACGCCGAGCGCACCGGCGGTGAGCCGGCACCGGTTCGAGGGGGAGGCGAAGCCGCGGGGTACCGCCGGCAGCGAGCCGGCCGCCGCGCGGGCGGCCGCCAGGCCCGCCTCGTCCGGCGGCCCGTCGTCGCCGAACCTGGCCTCGCGCAGTTCCGCCCCCATCGCCGGTGCGACGAAGATCACCTGTACGGTCATTCGCCCTCCTCCTGTCCCCCAGCTGCAGCGTCGCGCGCATACGGACGAGAATTCGTGGCCCGTCGCGCGCCCGTCGCGCGCCCGCGAGCCGGTACGAAACCCTTGGCCGGGCACCCGCGACACGGTACCGTCCCTGCCACAACTCAAGACGACGGTACGTGGAAGCCCGGTGAGAACCCGGCACGGTCGCGCCACTGTGAACCCGTCCCCCGACGCCTCGTCCCCGGACCTGACGTCCCGGGCCGGTCGAGTCAGACCCACCTCCGTCGTCGGTGTGCTCCATCGAACGGGACGCGTGTTCCCCAAAGGAGGTCGGCCATGGCTCACCCCATCGCCACCGCAACCCCCGCCGCTCCGGCGATCACCCCCATCTCCGTCAAGGCGATCCTGCCCTGGGCCGTGTTCTTCGGCATCCTGCTGATGGCCCTCATCTACTTCGTCGGCGCCGAGCAGGGCGCCACCTCCCTCATCTCCGGCGAGGACGTGCACGAGTGGGTGCACGACGGCCGCCACCTGCTCGGTTTCCCCTGCCACTGATCAGGGGCCCCCGCACATGAACTCCGCAACCGTCAGATCCCTGCTCGTCCGCGGCATGCTGGCCGGCCTCGGTGCCGGCCTGCTCGCCCTGGTCGTCGCCTACCTGCTCGGTGAGCCCCGGGTGGACGCGGCGATCGCCTACGAGGACGCCCACTCCGCCGGCGAACCCGCGATGGAGATCGTCAGCCGCACCCTGCAGTCGACTGCCGGGCTGGCCACGGGCGTTCTCATCTACGGCGTCTCGCTCGGCGGCATCGCCGCGCTCGCCTACTGCTTCGCCCTCGGCCGGGTCGGCCGCTTCTCCCCGCGCGCCACGGCGGCCCTGCTGTCCGGCGTCGCGCTGGTCGCGGTCTACGTCGTGCCGTTCCTCAAGTACCCGGCCAACCCGCCGTCGGTGGGCGACCCGGAGACCATCGGCAAGCGCACCACGCTGTACTTCCTGATGATGGCGCTCAGCGTGCTGCTGGCGGTCGCCGCGGTGATCGTCGGCAAGCGGCTCGCGCCCCGTCTGGGCACCTGGTACGCGACCGTCGTCGCCGTCCTCGGCTTCGCCGTCGCGGTCGGCCTCGCCTACGCCTTCCTGCCCGCGGTCAACGAGGTGCCCGAGGACTTCTCGGCCACCCTGCTCTGGCAGTTCCGCCTCGCGGCGCTCGCCATCCAGCTCACCCTCTGGACCTCCTTCGGGCTGCTCTTCGGCCACCTCGCCGAACGTCTCCTCAACCCGAAGCCGGTCACCTCGGCCGTCCGGGAGACCAGCTCGGACCCGGCCCCCGAGACGGCCGCCTCGGCGAGCTGAGGCCCGTCACCGGTCCGACCGTCCGACCACGCCGGAGGCCGGTCGGGGCGACACCACGTCGCCCCGGCCGGCCTTCGGCGTTCCCCCAACCATGGCCCGGGGCAGCGGGGTTCACCTTTCTCCCGGTGCTTCGAGCGCGGCGTACGGGACGAAGGTGCTGGTGCCCTCGTCGACGGCCAGGGGGCGGCCGATGGCCGGGGCGGAGCGCTGGGGGCAGGCCGGGCGTTCGCAGACCTTGCAGCCGAGGCCGATCGGGGTGGCGGCGGCCTCGTCGCCGAGGTCCAGTCCGGCGGAGTACACCAGCCGTCCGGCGTGGCGGAGCTCGCAGCCGAGGCCGATGGCGAAGGTCTTGCCCGGGCGGCCCCAGCCGCCGGGTGAGCGGGTGACGGCGCGGGCGGTCCACAGGTAGCGGCGGCCGTCGGGCATGGCGGCGACCTGGACGTGGACCCGGCCGGGCGAGGCGAAGGCGTCGTAGACGTTCCACAGCGGGCAGGTGCCGCCCGTACGGGAGAAGTGGAAGGCCGTGGCGGACTGCCGCTTCGAGACGTTCCCGGCCCGGTCGACGCGTACGAAGGAGAACGGCACCCCGCGCAGGCCGGAGCGCTGGAGGGTGCTCAGGCGGTGGCAGACCGTCTCGTAGCCGACGCCGAAGTGGTCCGCCAGGTGCTCGATGTCGTAGCGGGCCGACTCTGCTTGCGCGTGGAAGGCGGTGTACGGCAGTACGAGGGCGGCGGCGAAGTAGTTGGCCAGCCCGATGCGGGTGAGCGACCAGGTGGTGGAGGCCTCCGGGCTGTCCTGGGCGGCGAGTTCGGACAGCAGCCCGTCGTGTTCCAGGTAGGCGAGCTGGGTGGCCATCCGGAAGGCCTGCTGGCCGGGGCGCAGCCGGTCGGACAGGTGCAGGGTCCGGGTCTGCTCGTCGTACCGGTGCAGCTGTCCGCCGCCGGTGGCGATGCGGACCCGGTGCGCGCTGGCGAGCCGGTCGGCCAGCGCCTCCCTGACCCCGCCGCGCCTCAGCTTGATGCCCTCCGCCAACTCCTCGGCCGCCGTGTCGAGTTCGTGGAGGTAGTTCCGGCGGCGGTAGAAGAACTCGCGGACCTGCTCGTGCGGCGTACGGGCGTCGGCCCCGGGGCCGCGGTCCCCGACGAGGACGGCGAGCTGCTCGGCCGCGTCGCGGCGGCCGCGGGCCAGGTCCGTCAGCAGCCGTGCCACGGCGGGCAGTCGGGCCGCCAGTTCGTCGAGCTCACCGGTGCTGACCCGGCCGGCCGTCAGCTCCTCGCCGAGCGCGTCGCGCAGTTCGGCGGTGAGCCGGGCGCTGTCCGGCGGGGCGAAGTAGCCGGCCTCGACCCCGAAGGCCTCGGTGAGCCGCAGCAGGACGGGGACGGTGAGGGGCCGGGCGTCGTGCTCCAGCTGGTTGAGGTAGCTGGGCGAGAGGTCGATCAGCCGGGCGACCGCGGCCTGGCTGAGCCCGCGCTCCTCGCGCAGACGGCGCAGCCTGGCACCCGCGAAGGCCTTCCCCATGGTGTCGTTCTCCCCACTGCGCGCAACTGACGACCCGGTGCGGGCAGCCTAGCCGCACGACGGTCGGGCCGGCCTTCGCAGGCTTCGCAGATCCGCTGACGACCGTTCGCAGCAGTTGGCAGTGGTCCACCGGTGACGGCGGCTCCGGGGGCTGCCAGAGTCGGTGGTGCGGCCGGGAGGTGCGCAGGACAGCGGAGAAACACCTGGTCGGTCGCGGTCGGGTGGGCTGTCCGGGCGTCCACGTCCCGCGGTGTTCCACCGCCGCCCGGCACCACCCGGCCGCCCACTCACCCTCGCGGTGAGGTGCCTCACATCCTTCGCAACGAGCGCGCCCTTCTCCATGCGCGCACCTCGCAAGGAGCGCACCTCGCAGCGAACGCACCTCACAGCGAACAACCCTCGCAACGAACACCCGGGAGCAGACCCATGACGCAGTCGGTTCGGCAGCAGCAGGAGCAGCAGGCGGCGGCGCTGGCCGCCCGGTGGGCCTCCGACCCCAGGTGGGCGGGCATCGAGCGCACCTACACGGCGGCCGACGTGGTCCGGCTGTCGGGCACGGTGCGCGAGGAGCACACCCTGGCCCGGCGCGGCGCCGAGCGCCTGTGGAACCAGTTGCACGAGCAGGACTACGTCCACGCCCTCGGCGCGCTGACCGGCGGTCAGGCGGTGCAGATGGTGAAGGCCGGGCTGCAGGCGATCTACCTGTCCGGCTGGCAGGTCGCCGCCGACGCCAACCAGGCCGGTCAGACCTACCCCGACCAGAGCCTCTACCCCGCCAACTCCGTTCCCCAGGTGGTGCGGAGGATCAACAACGCGCTGCTGCGGGCGGACGGGATCGACGCCGCCGAGGGCAACGACGGCCCGGACTGGCTGGTGCCGATCGTCGCCGACGCCGAGGCCGGGTTCGGCGGCCCGCTGAACGCCTTCGAGCTCACCAAGGGCATGATCGCGGCCGGCGCGGCCGGCATCCACTACGAGGACCAGCTGGCCTCCGAGAAGAAGTGCGGCCACCTCGGCGGCAAGGTGCTCGTCCCCACCGCCCAGCACATCCGCACCCTCAACTCCGCCCGCCTGGCCGCCGACATCGCCGACGTGCCGACCCTGATCGTGGCCCGCACCGACGCGCTCGCCGCCAACCTCCTGACCACCGACGTCGACGAGCGCGACGCCCGCTTCTGCACCGGTGAGCGCACCGCCGAAGGCTTCTACCGGGTCGAGCCCGGGATGGCCCCGGTGATCTCCCGCGGCCTCGCCTTCGCACCGTACGCGGACCTGATCTGGGTGGAGACCGGCACCCCGGACCTCGCCCAGGCCCGGGAG
This sequence comes from Kitasatospora sp. Ki12, assembly GCF_054601375.1. NCBI lineage: Bacteria > Bacillati > Actinomycetota > Actinomycetes > Kitasatosporales > Streptomycetaceae > Kitasatospora > Kitasatospora sp. Ki12. The sequence continues at coordinate 342,123 of NZ_BAAIHT010000002.1, forward strand.
TTCGCCGAGGCGCTCAAGGCGGAGTACCCGGACAAGATGCTCGCCTACAACTGCTCGCCGTCCTTCAACTGGAAGGCCGCTCTGGACGACGACCAGATCGCCAAGTTCCAGCGGGAGTTGGGGGCGATGGGCTACCGCTTCCAGTTCATCACCCTGGCCGGGTTCCACGCCCTCAACCACTCGATGTTCCAGCTGGCCCGCGGCTACGCCGAGCACGGCATGACCGCGTACGTCGACCTCCAGGAGGCCGAGTTCGCCGCCGCGCCGGACGGCTACACCGCGGTGAAGCACCAGCGCGAGGTCGGCACCGGCTACTTCGACCTGGTCTCCACCGCACTCAACCCGAACGCCGAGACCCTCGCGCTCACCGGCTCCACCGAGGCCGAGCAGTTCCACTGAGCCACCCCAGCGGCGCCCGACCGCCGACCCCGGCGGCCTCGTTGAGGGACGAGCCGCCGTCCACCCGCCGCCCGGGGCCTCGTTGAGGGACGAGGCCCCGGGCGCCTTCCACCTGCCTCCCACCCTGCCCCCGCCTCCTGGAGAACCGGATGAGCCAGCCCAGCCGCGTCGAGATCCTCGGAGAACCCGAGGACCGCTTCGACGAGATCCTCACCCCCGCCGCCCTGGACTTCGTGGCCCGTCTGCACGAGGCCTTCGCCGCCCGCCGCGCCGAACTCCTCGCGGAACGCCGTCGCCGTGCCGCGGCCCTGGCCGCCGGCGGCTCCCTGGACTTCCTCCCGGAGACCCGCGCCGTCCGCGAGGACTCCTCCTGGCGGGTGGCCGGTGCGGGCCCCGGCCTGCACGACCGCCGGGTGGAGATAACCGGCCCGCCCGAGCGCCGGATGACCGTCAACGCCCTCAACTCCGGTGCGAAGGTGTGGCTCGCGGACTTCGAGGACGCCACCTCGCCGACCTGGCACAACCTCGTCTCCGGCCAGCTCAACCTGATCGACGCGATCGAGCGCCGGATCGACGACACCACCCCGGAGGGCCGGCGGTACTACATCGGGGACACCCCGGCCACCATCGTGGTCCGCCCGCGCGGCTGGCACCTGGACGAGCAGCACCTCCTGATCGACGGCCGCCCGGCCGTCGGCGCCCTGGTCGACTTCGGCCTCTACCTGTTCCACTGCGGCCGGCCGCAGATCGCGGCCGGCTCCGGACCGTACTTCTACCTGCCCAAGCTGGAGAACCACCTCGAAGCCCGCCTCTGGAACGAGGTCTTCACCTTCGCCCAGGCCGAGCTCGGCATCCCGCACGGGACGATCCGCGCCACCGTCCTGATCGAGACCGTCACCGCCGCCTTCGAGATGGACGAGATCCTCCACGAGCTGCGCGAACACGCCGCCGGTCTCAACGCGGGCCGCTGGGACTACCTGTTCAGCCTGATCAAGAACTTCGCCCAGCACGGCCCCCGGTACGTCCTGCCCGACCGCTCCACCCTCACCATGACCCAGCCGTTCCTGCGCGCCTACACCGACCTGCTGGTGCGCACCTGCCACCGGCGCGGCGCCCACGCCATCGGCGGCATGGCGGCCGCGATCCCGCAGCGCGACCCGGCCGCCGACGCGGTCGCCCTGACCAAGGTGCGCGCCGACAAGGAGCGTGAGGCCGGCGACGGCTTCGACGGCTCCTGGGTCGCCCACCCCGGCCTGGTCGACACCTGCCGCACCGCCTTCGACGCCGTCCTCGGCGACCGCCCGCACCAGCTCGACCGCACCCGCACGGACGTCGAGGTCACCGCCGCCCACCTGCTGGGCGTCCAGCGGCTCACCGCCGGGCTGCCCACCGAACAGGGCTTGCGCGCCAATGTCGCGGTCGCCCTAAGCTACCTGGTCGCCTGGCTCGGCGGCTCCGGCGCGGTCGCCGTCTTCGGGCTGATGGAGGACGTCGCCACCGCCGAGATCGCCCGCTGCCAGATCTGGCAGTGGCAGCACCACTGCACCCGGCTCACCGGCGGCTCACTCGCCACCCCCGACCTGGTGCGCCGGCTGATCGACCGGGAACGCGCCGCGCTGCTCGCCGAGGGCTGCGACCCGGCACGGGTGGACGACGCCGTACGCATCCTGGAAGAGACCTCCCTCGGCGCCGACCTGCCCGCCTTCCTCACCACCGAGGCCTACGCCCGCCACCTCGTACGGATCCGCACCGCGGCCTGAGCCGCCCCACCACGGAGGCAGTGCACACCATGAACGAGATTCGCCGCGTCGCGGTCGTCGGCGCCGGGCTGATGGGCTCCGGCATCGCCGAGGTCTTCGCCTGCGCCGGGCTCGACACCGTCGTCTGCGAGAACGGCCGGGACGCCCTGCGCGCCGCCCGGGCCAGGATCGACCGCTCCCTGCACCGCGCCGTCGACCGGGGCCGGCTCAGCGAGCGCCAGCGCACCGACGCCTGGGCCCACCTGCTGTTCGCCGACGACCCGGAGGCGCTCGCCGACCGCCAACTCGTCGTCGAGGCCGTGGTCGAGGACGAGCGGGTCAAGACCGAGGTGCTCACCACCCTGGACAAGGTCCTCGTCGACGAGGACGCCGTGCTGGCCACCAACACCTCGGCCATCCCGGTCACCCGCCTGGGCATCACCACCGGCCGGGCCTCCCACGTCCTGGGCCTGCACTTCTTCAACCCCGCACCGGCGATGCCCCTGGTCGAGCTGGTCACCTCGCTGCACACCTCCCCCGCCGTGGTCGGCCGGATCGAGGACTTCGCCGCGAACGTCCTCGGCAAGCACGTCGTCCACTCCCGGGACCGGGCCGGCTTCGTCGTCAACGCCCTGCTGGTGCCCTACCTGCTCGCCGCGATCCGGATGGCCGAGGCCGGGCACGCCAGCCCCGAGTCCATCGACGCCGGCATGGTCCACGGCTGCGCCCACCCCATGGGCCCGCTCGCCCTCGCCGACCTGATCGGCCTGGACACCGTCGAGGCGATCGCCCGCTCGATGTACGAGGAGTACAAGGAGCCGCTGTACGCCCCGCCGCCGCTGCTCTCCCGCATGGTCGAGGCGGGCCTCCTCGGCCGCAAGAGCGGGCGCGGCTTCCACGTCCACCGCACGGGCTGAACCGCCCGGCCACCGCACCCCGGCGGACGCGCGGGTAGCGCGTCCGCCGGGGTGTCAGGCCGTTCCGGGCGCGTCCGGGACCTCGAAGCGTACGGTCGGCTCGAAGCGTACGGTCGGCTCGAAGTTGGCGCGGCGGGCCGCGCGGCGGAAGACGGTGAGGACGGCCGGTCCGACGACCAGGACGGCGGTGAAGGTGGTGACGGCGCGGCCGGTGTCCCAGCCGAGCGAGGTGGCCAGGTCGAACAGCAGGTAGCGGTGCCACTGCTCGGTGAACGGCAGGCCGGGGAGGTAGGCGATGGAGCTGTTCGGGTCGGTCGAGAACGGCCAGAAGGAGAGATTGAGCAGGAAGCCGAACAGGTAGCCGGAGAACGCCCCGTAGGCCGCCAGCATCGGCACCTCCCAGCGGCGCCGCCGGACCTTCGGCAGCAGGCCGGCGAGCATGCCGACGAAGGCGCAGCCGAACATCTGGTAGGGCATCCAGGGGCCGACGCCGCCGGTGAGCAGGGCGGAGGCGAACAGCGAGGTGCAGCCGAGAGTGAAGCCGAAGCCGGGGCCGAAGACCCGGCCGGCCAGGACGAGGATGAAGAAGACGGTCTCCACCCCGGCCGTCCCGGCGCCGAGCGGGCGGAGTCCGGCGTTGACGGCGGAGAGCACGCCGAGCATGGCGAGGGCCTTGGCGTCGATGCCGCCGGCCGAGATCTCCGCGATCACGACGGCGAGCACCAGGACGAGCAGGGCGCCGAAGATCAGCGGCGGGGCGTAGTTCGAGCCGAACTTCCCGGGGGCGACGACGAAGGGCCAGGTGAAGGCGGTCAGTCCGATGAAGGCGGCGAGGGCGACCACGACCCGGGCCCGGCCCGGGATCCGGACGGCGGTCATCGGGGGGTCTCCCCGGTCTCCAGCACTCCGGCGACCTGACGTACCGTCAGATAGGCCAGGGGCGCGAGGATCTTGGCCGTCTGCGGGGCGAAGGTCGGTGAGGCGACGATGACTTCGGCAGTGGGGCCGTCGGCGACGACCTCGCCCTCCGCCATCACCACGACCCGGTCGGCGGCGGAGGCGACGAACTCGACGTCATGGGTGGACACCACGACGGCCCGGCCCTCGGCGGCGAGGGCGTCCACGATGCCGGTGAGCGCCTCCTTCGCCTGGTAGTCGAGCCCCCGGGTGGGTTCGTCCAGCAGCACCACCCGTGGTGCGGCGGACAGTTGGATGGCCAGTACGAGGGCCAGCTTCTGCCCCTCGGAGAGGTCCCGGGGGTGGGTGCCGTCCGGGATGCCGGGGGCGAGGCGGTCGAGGATCTGCCGTGCGCTCGGCCCGCCGGTGCGGCCGGCTTCCAGGTCGCCCTGGGCGAGCTCCTGGGCGACCGTCTCCAGGTACAGCAGGTCCGTGGGGGTCTGCGGGACGAGCCCGACCAGCTGCCGGGCCCGGGCCGCGGAGAGCCGCTTGGGGTCCTCGGGCTTCTCGCCCTCGGTGCCGGTGACCTTCACGCTGCCGCCCTGGCGGGGGCCGGAGCCCTGCAGGGCCCACAGCAGCGAGGACTTGCCGGAGCCGTTGCGGCCCATCAGCGCGGTGACCTCGCCCGCCCGCAGTTCCAGCCCGACCTCCCGGACGGCGGCCACCGGACCGTACCGGACGACCACCCCCTGGGCGTCCAGCACCCGTTCCCCCGCCACCGCTGCCCGGCGCGGCGGGGGAACGGGCACGTCGGTGAGCCGCTCCCGCAGCGGCGCGGCGGCGCGGCGCGCGTCCCGTACGGACAGTGGCAGCGGCTGCCAGCCCGCGAGCCGGCCGAGGTCGACGACGGGCGGCGCGATCGCGGTCTCCCGGAAGACCTCCGCCGGCGGCCCGTGCACGACGGTCCCGTCGCCGGGCAGGTGGACGACCCGGTCGGCGTACTGGACGACGCGCTCCAGCCGGTGCTCGGCGAGCAGCACGGTCACACCGAGGTCGTGCACCAGCCGGGTGACCGCGGCCAGCACCTCCTCGGCCGCGGTCGGGTCGAGCGCGGAGGTCGGCTCGTCCAGGACCAGGACGCGGGGGTGGGCGGTGAGGACGGACCCGATGGCGACGCGCTGCTGTTGCCCGCCGGAGAGCTCGTACAGGGCGCGGTGGCGCAGCTCGGCCAGGCCGAGCAGGTCCAGGGTCTCCTCGACGCGCTTGCGCATGACCTCCGGCGGGATGGCCAACTGCTCCATGACGTAGGCCAGTTCCTCCTCCACCGTGTCGGTGGTGAAGCCGGCCTGCGGATCCTGGCCCACCACGCCGACCACGTCGGCCAGTTCGCGCGGCGGGTGGTGGGCGGTGTCCCGGCCGTCCACCGTGACCCGGCCCCGCAGGGTGCCGCCGGTGAAGTGCGGCACCAGGCCGTTGACGGCGCCGAGCAGGGTCGACTTGCCGACGCCGGTGCGGCCGACCACCAGGCAGAGCTCGCCCTCCGGGATGTGCAGGTCGACGTCGCGCAGGACGGGCGTGGTCTCGCCGTCGTACACCACGCCGACCCGGTCGAATCGGATCACGTGCTCACCTCGGAGGTCGTGCGGTCGGTGCCGGTTCGGCGGGCGTCGGTTGCTCGTTCCGGCGTACGCCCGGGCGGCGGGGAGACGATCCCGGCGGCGCCCGCCAGCAGCAGGGCGAGCACCGGGACGAGCGGCAGCGCCGGCCAGGTCAGCGGGTAGAGCGAGGGGTTGAGGTCGGTCGCGTCGTAGCCGACCGTGGCGAACAGCAGCACGGCGGCGGCCACCCCGCACCCGGCGACCGCCCACTCGGCGGCCCGCCAGCGGTCCGGACGGTAGGTGGTGCGCCGCACCCGGCGCCCGCCGAGGACGAGACCCGCCGTACAGAGCACGGCGCCCGCGACGAAGGCGGGCAGCCCGAGCGCGGCCGGGGCCGTCCCGTCCAGCAGCCCGTACACCCCGGCGCACAGGCCGCACATGCCGAGCAGCATCAGCGCGCCGGTGAGCCGGCGGGAGCGGCGCGAGGCGGTGCCGGAGCGGCCGTAGCCGCGCGAGTCCATCGCGGCGGCCAGGTGCAGCGAACGCTCCAGCGCGTCCTCCAGGACCGGCACCACGATGCCGCGCAGCGCGCGCACGCCCTTGCGCTGCCCGGCGCGCAACCGGCGTGCCCGCGCGACGCGTTGGACGCTCTGCACCAGCTGCGGCGCGACGCTCAGGGAGACCGTGACGGCGACGCCCAGCTCGTACAGGGCGCCCGGCAGCACGCGCAGGGCCCGCTTCGGGTTGGCCAGGGTGTTGGCGGCGCCGATGCAGCAGATCAGGCAGGCCAGCCGCAGCCCGTCGAAGGCCGCGGAGAGCGTGGCCTCCAAGGACACCGGGCCGCCGATCCGGATCCCCGCGTACCAGGCGGGCGTGGGGATGTGCGGCAGCGAGAAGAGCAGGTGGTCCTGCGGGGTGATGCCGGTCGCGAAGACGCACCGGAAGACCACCCGGATCGCCACCACGGTCAGGGCCAGCCACAGGTAGTAGGCGAACCCGCGCGCCCACGGGGCTTCGCTGCGGCGGGCGGTGACCACGTAGCCGAGCACGGCGAGGACGAGCAGGAGCAGCAGCGGGTTGGTGGTGCGGCTGGCCCCCGTCGCCAGGGCCAGCGCCCAGGTCCACCAGGCCAGCGGGTGCAGGTTGCGCGGGCTGCGCCGGCCTCCCCCGGTCCGCTCGTCGGGCACGGTCACGGTGTCGGGCACGGTCCGCTTGTCGAGCACGGTCACGCGATCACTCGGCCCGTCGGCGGCGGCGCGCGGTGACGACGGTGGCCACGCCGAGCGCCACGACCAGGACGGCGCCGACCACGGCGGGGAGCATCGAGCCGGAGTCGTGCGGGGCGTCGGCCACCGGGGCGGCGTCCATCACCCTGCCGGGCACCGCGGGGCCGGGCGTCGGCGCGGCCGCCGCCGTTTGCGGGCCGGGCTGCTCGCTCGGGGTGTCCGTGGGCGGCGCGGCGGACGGCTCGACCGGCACCACGGTGGCGGGCACGGGCGCCGGCTCGGGCGCCCCGGGCGGGGTGATGCCGTCCTCGGGGGTGGCGGCGGTGCCGGGGGTCGTGGCGGGCGCGGGCGGACGGGCTCCGCCCGGCTGGGGCTTGGCGGGGGCCGGGGCGCGGCCGGTACCGCCGCCGGAAGCCGCCCCGGCGCCGGAGCCGGAGCCGCCGGTCGTACCGGTGGCACCCGTCGACCCGCCGCCCGCCGGCGGCTGGGGTGGCTGAGGCTGCTGGGCGCCGGTGCCCGAGCCGCCCGGCGTGGTGTCGTGGGCGCGCAGGCTGTCCGGCGAGACGGTCGGGCGGCCCTCGGTGCCCTCGATGTTCGTCCCGCCGAAGATCCACAGGTCGACGCTGCCGGGCTTGGGCTGGTAGAGCATCGCGCCCAGCTGGCTGTACGACCAGGTGGACTGCCCGGGGTCGGCGTGCCAGTACGACCAGTAGGCCGTGGCCGGGGGCGTCAGGACGCACTTCTCCTGGTCCGGGGTCGGGAACTGCTTGCCGCCCTGGAAGCCGCTGTACCCGATCCGGCAGATGAACGCCGGGCCGTCGTGGCTGGTGCCGGTGGTCTTCCAACCGCCCTGGTTGAGCAGGGCGTAGCCGGTGGTCGGGGTGCTCCCGCAGGAACGCAGCAGCGGGCCGCCCCACTTCCCGAAGTCCACGGCCAGCACCACGCCGGTGGTCGGGGTGCACTGGTCCATCGGCAGCGGCGCCGCGGACGCCGGGGCGGTGCCCCCCGCGACGCCGCCGCAGGCGAGGGCGAAGGTCAGCGCCGCCGCCCCGGACAGCCGCCCGGAGCGCGAGCCCGGTCCCCGGCTCACCGGTGCCGCCCCGCGGCGCCACCGGCCCGGCGACGGGCGACCAGGACGGCTGCGGCGCCGAGCGCGGTCAGCGCACCGGCGCCGGCCGTCAGCGCCAGGGCCTGGCTCCCGGTGCTCGCGAGACTGCCGGAACCGGTCCGGGCCGGCGCGCCGTCGGCGGGGGCTCGGCCGTCCCCGGCCGGGATGTCGAGCCCATCGGGCCAGGTCGAGGGCGAGGTCGAGGGCGAGGTCGAAGGCAGAGTCGAAGGCGACGTGGACGCCGGGGCGGGCGCCGTCGTCGTGGCGGAGCCCGTCGGGCTCGGCGTGCCCGAGGGAGTCCCGCTGGGCGTCCCGGTCGGGGTGTCCGTGGGCGTACCTGTCGGTGTACCCGTGGGTGTGCCGGTCGGGGTGCCCGTCCCGGTGGGCGTCGGCGTCGGCGTCGGCGTCGGTGTTCCGTTCAGGTTCCGGGAGAGCGTGCCGAAGGAGATGCCGGTCGCACCGCCGAGCGCCTGCGTCGAGGCCCGGACGTCCGATCCCCGCTGCCCCGCTGCGGCGACGTTGAACCCGCCGTCGCCGTTCTGCTGGCCCGCGAGGAAGTCCAGCGCCTTGCCGATCTGCGCACCGTACGAGGACTGGCGCAGCGTCATGGCCTGGACGGCGAGGGCGGCCGAGTTGGTCGAGTCCCCGGCCGCGCCGGGGAAGCCGCCGTCGGGCAGCTGCCGGGCGGCGAGCCAGCCGAGCCCCTTCTCCACGGCCTGGGAGGCCTCGCCTCCGGGCACCAGGGCGAGGGCCATCACGGCCATCGCCGTGCTGTCGACGTCGGAGTCGCCGGTGGCGGGGATCAGGCTGGGCCAGGAGCCGTCCGGGTGCTGGAGGCCCTTCAGGTAGGCAATCGCGGGGGCGGCGCTGGTCGACTCCCCGGCCCGGAGCTGGGCCATGACGGCGAGCGCCTGGGAGAACACCGAGGTCGCGTAGGTGTAGTTCCCCGGGGCGTCGCAGCCGGTGTTCGCGTCGGCCTTGGTGCACACCAGGCCGGCGAGGGCGGCGATCAGGTCGTGGCCGCCGAAGGCGCGCGGGTCGCGGCCGACCGCCTCGGCGAGCAGGGCCTCCTTGCCGATCGAGCCGCCGCCGGCGTACTCGGTGCCGATGGCCGTCCAGTCGTTGACCGTGCGCTCGCTGGCGTCCTTGCCCTGCTGGTCCAGGAAGTCGACGATCCTCCGCAGCGCGGCGTCGTCCGTGCCGGTGGCGGCGAGGGCGTAGGCGCCGTCGACGGTGAGGCCGAAGTCGGCGAACGCCGGGAAGCCCTCGTAGTAGCGGCCGTCGATCAGACGGGCCGGGTCGGTGAGGTAGGCGCTGCCCTTGGCGGCGTCGGGGGTCCTTCCGGCGGACGCGGCCGCCGGGGCGCCGTTGGTGGCGGTCGGCGCCGGGGCGGCGGTCGCGGCGCCGGCGTGCCCGAGCAGGACGGTGCCGCAGGCGGCGGCCGTGACGGCGCCGGCGGCCACCAGCGACGCGAGGTCCCGGTTCCTGTGACGTGTGCGACTGGTGCTGACCCTCACGACGACTCCCTGGTCGGTCGACGCGGGAGACAACGGCGCAGCCTGCGGTCACCCCGGGAAGGGGGGACCGCCCTGACCGCGTCGTAGTCCGCGACGACGCAAGTGCTCTGTGAACAGGCCCCCGGTCCAGGCATTCCGGCTCACCCACCGGGTGGTGGGCCTACGGTTGCGGGTCAGCGCCGGAGTCGGACCGGCTTCCCCTGAATGCCGAGGGCAAAAATCGTTTCATCAGACCACAGTGCTGGATTCGGAGTCAACGGACCGTCAGACCGCCGCCCCGGGCTCCGGCGGCACCCGCGTCGCCATGGTGCCGCCGGTCCGGAACGTCGGAGGGCGCGCCGGCGCCCCGGGACGGCCGAGAGCGTGCCGGCGGGCGGGTGTCAGGGCGCCGTGACGCCCGGCTGGGCGCCCGCCCCGAAGGACCAGCCCTCGACGTCGCCGGGCGCCGGGTTGTAGCTGCCCGCACCCAGATTGCTGTACGACCAGGGGCCGCCGTGCTGGGCGTGCCAGTACGACCAGTAGGCGCTGCCGGTCGGGTTGGTGCAGGTCGTCGGCAAGGCGTTGATCTTGCAGACGAAGCCCGGGAAGCGCGGGTGGAAGGCGTACGAGAATCCGGCGCCGGTCAGCGCGGCGAGCCCGCTGGCCGGGTCGCCGGGGGCGCAGCCGGTCTCGATGCCGCCGCCGACGGCGGTGAAGTCGACCACGACGGTGACCCCGGTCGTGCCGTCGCAGGAGGCGGCCCGGGCCTGCGGGGCCTGGACGGCGGAGACGCCGAGCAGGCCGGCGGTGAGAGCCGCGACGGCGGCGACGGAGCCGAGCGCACGGCGGGCCGCACGGGCCCGGGTGAAGGTACCGGTCATGAGTGAAGTCCTCCTGATGTCAGGCGAGTTCAGCGTGCGGCCGGGGCCGGGCAAGCGAGGGTGGGCGCGTCGGGGCGCGCCCCGGCGGCCGAGAGGGTGGCCAGCGGGGTGCCGGCCAGGCCGAGGACGGCCTGGGCGGTGGCCCGGGCACCGGTGGCCCCGTTGAAGCCGGACGCGTCGTAGGCGACCGCGCCGCGCGCCGCCGGGTCGGCGGAGCAGCCCTGCTGGAACTTCACCAGCCGGCTCCAGCCCTTGAGGCCGGTGCCGTAGTGCCCGCCGGCCAGCAGCGTCTGCGTTGCCAGGCCGGTGGTGTTGGCGTTGGAGGCGGTCGCCCCGGCCGCCGCGAAGCCGCCGTCGGCGTTCTGGTGGGCGGTCAGCCAGGTCAGGCCCGCGTTCGCCTTGGTGGTGCGGCCGGTGGCGGCGAGGGCCTGGACGGCCAGCGCGGTGGCGTCCGAGTCACTGGTGCAGGAGGTCTGGCCGAAGGAGACGGGGAAGCCGCCGTCCGCGCACTGGCTGTTCGCGAGGAAGTCCACGGCCGCCGCCGGGGCGTCACCGGGCGTACGGTGCAGGGCGATCAGGGCCAGCGACTGGCCGAAGGCGTTGCTGTAGTCGCCCCACTGCGAGCGGTCGGAGAAGCGGCCCTCGGCGGTCTGCAGCGAGCGCAGCCGGGCCGGCAGGTCGACCCCGCCGAAGCCCGCCGGGTTCCCGCCGCGCACCTCGACGGCCAGCAGCAGCTTGGCGGTGGCGCCCGCGTAGGCCTCGGTGGTGCCGTCGCCGAGGTAGCCGCTGATCACCTCGGGCTTCGCCAGCCAGGCGGTGGCCTTGGCGGCGGCCTGGTCGGAGCTGTGCGAGGCGGCGAAGGCGAGCACGGCGTCGACGGTCAGGCCCTGGTCGGGGTAGGCGGTGCCGTTGAAGACGGACTCGAAGTGGTCCCCGTCGACGAGCTGCCGGGCCAGCCAGCCGGCCGCGGCGGCGTCCGGACGGACGGTCCGGGACGACGTCGTGTCGGCCTGGGCGGCGGTGGCGGCCGGAAGCGCGGTGGCGAGGGCAAGGGCGGGTATCGCGAGCAGACCGAGCGGGCGGAGGAGGGTGCGGCGGAGCGCGGGCATGGAGTGCCTTTCCGGGCCTGGACGCAGGGGCCCGAAGGACGTCGGCAACGCGCCGGGGCAGCCCTCGGAGCTCCGGCCCGCAGACCACGACGGGAGGAGGGGACGACACACCTCCGCCGACGGGTACTCGGGCTCGCCACCGACGCGGGTCGGCGGCCTACCGTTGCGGGTCAGCGCCGGATTCGGACCGGACTTCCCCCGACGGCGGAGTCAGAACATGACGGCTCATCATGGCGAAACCGCAAAGATCCGGTCAAGGGATCGTGCGCCACATCACGGCATCGGTGACGGTTGGCCGGGGTGGGCCGGCGGGGCCCACCCCGGCGGTGGTTCGAAGACGGGCCCTACGCCCGCAGCAGCGCCTGGTAGGCGTGCAGCGGCGCGTCGTCGTCCAGTGGGGCGATCGCGGCGACGTAGCCGTCCGGGCGGACCATGATCCGGCCGCCGTTCGGCAGGCCGTAGCGGGCGGCCGCGTGGCCGTCGGGGTCCTGGAGCGCGGCGTCGTAGCCCGTCGAGGCAGGGGCGTTGGCGCCGACCAGGAGTTGACGTACCGTCAGACCTCTCACCGGTGCGGGTGCCGAGCCGTCGACCGCCACGGTGAGCAGCACGTGCTCGTGGGCTCCGGCGAGCGCCGCGCGCAGCTCCGGGCCGGCCGCGGGGAGGTGGTCACCGGCGTGCAGGTCGCCGCCGCCGCGGCCCCGGACCACGATCGGGCTCCTGCGGTACGCGACCGCGGTCTCCTCGGTGCGGTCGGCCATCGCCTGGCGGACCGGGGCGAGGCCGGTGAGCAGGTGCATCCCCTTGTTGCGCAGCTTCTGCGCGATCGGGTTGGCGAGGGTGGCGACCCGGGTGAGCGTGCCGGCGAACTGGATCACCTGGGCTCCGACCGGGTGGCGCTCCGCGTGGTAGCTGTCCAGTACGGCCGGGCCGGCCTGGCCGGTGCTGACGAGGGCGAGCTTCCAGGCCAGGTTGTGGGCGTCCTGGATGCCGGTGTTCATGCCCTGGCCGCCGGCCGGGCTGTGCACGTGCGCCGCGTCGCCGGCCAGCAGGACCCGGCCGACCCGGTACTCGGGCACCTGGGCGTGGTGCACTTCGAAGACGGTGAGCCAGCGGGAGTCGCGGATGCGGATCGGGCGCTCGGCGCGCTCGTCCACCACCTGCTGCAGCCACTCCCGGGTGGCGGTGCGCTGCTCGTCCGTGGGGATGTTCGCGATCAGTCGCAGCCGGTCCCCCTCCATGGGGAAGACCAGCAGCGGGCCGTCGTGCGGCGAGAAGAAGGTGTACATGCTGTGCGGGTCGAGGTCGTGGTCGGCGTTCACGTCGCCCATCAGGAACTTCTCGCCCTTGAACTTCCCGGCGAGGGCGCTGCCGACCAGCTTGCGTGCCTGGCTGTGCCCGCCGTCGGCGCCCACCAGCCAGCCCGTACCGGCGGCCTCCTGACGCCCGTCGGCGTGCTCCAGCACCGCCTGGACGCCGTGCTCGTCCTGCGTCAGGCCGGTCAGGGTCACCTCGCGCTCGACGGTGACGCCGTGACCGGCGAGCGCCGCGGTGAGGATGCGCTCGGTCTCGGTCTGCGCGACGGTCACCGAGTACGGGAACGGGCTGTCCACCAGGTCGAGGGCGATCCGGGCCACCACCTCGCCGTCCGCGTGCATCTCCATCCCCGTGGTCCGGACCCCGGCCCGGATCAGCTCGTCCACCAGGCCCAGCCGCTCGAACATCTCCAGGCTGCGGGCGTGCACGACGATGGCGCGCGACTCCGTGGTGGGCTCTGCCAGCCGGTCGACGATCCGCACCGGCACCCCGCGCCTGGCCAGCTCCAACGCGGCGGTCAGCCCCACCGGGCCCGCACCCACGACGATGATCGGGTCGCTCATCAGTAGTCCTCACGTTCGTGCCGACGACGACGGACCGGACGGACCGGTCGAACCGGACGGACCGGACGGATCGTCAACCACCTTGTGTGTCAGCTTGATCGGCGCGAAGCCTATCGATCACACGTGCGATCGCCACCCCATTTCCCGTACCCGGCGGGGAACGCCAGGCCTTACGGATCGCTGACGCCGTCCCGTGGCGACGGCCCGGTGGGCGGGCCGGCCGGTAGCGTCCCAGGTCATGAGGATTCTGGTCACCGGCGGCGCCGGGTTCATCGGTTCGACGGTCGTGCGCGCCCTGGCCGCCGCGGGCCACGAGGTCCGGGTGCTGGACGCGCTGCTGCCCGCGGTCCACCCGTCGGGGTCGGCTCCCGAGCTGCCGGCCGGCGTCGACTTCCGGCACGGCGACGTACGGGACGCGGCCACGGTGGAGCACGCCCTGGCCGGGGTGGACGCGGTCTGCCACCAGGCGGCGATGGTCGGCCTCGGGCTCGACCTCGACGACGCGCCCGCGTACGCCGGCTGCAACGACCTCGGTACGGCGGTGCTCCTGTCCGCGATGGCCCGCGCACGGGTGCGGAACCTGGTCCTGGCCGGATCGATGGTGGTCTACGGCGAGGGCCGGTACGCCTGTCCGGAGCACGGGGCCGTGGCGCCCGGTCCGCGGCGGCCGGAGGACCTCGACGCGGGCCGGTTCGAGCCGCCGTGCCCGGTGTGCGGGGCCCCGCTCCGGCCGGGCCTGGTGGCGGAGGAGGCGCCGGGCGATCCCCGGAACGTGTACGCGGCGACCAAGCTCGCCCAGGAGCACCTGGCCTCCGCCTGGGCCCGCGCCTGCGGCGGATCCGTCCTGGCGCTGCGCTACCACAACGTCTACGGCCCGGGCATGCCGCGCGACACCCCGTACGCCGGGGTGGCCTCGCTGTTCCGCTCGGCGCTCGCCCGCGGCGAGGCGCCCCGGGTGTTCGAGGACGGCGGCCAGCGCCGGGACTTCGTCCATGTCGACGACGTCGCGGCGGCCAACCTCGCCGCCCTGGCGGACGTCCGCGAGCGGCCGCCGGGCCACGCCCGGGCGTACAACGTGGGCAGCGGGGAGGTGCGCACCATCGGCGAGATGGCCCGGGCGCTGGCGGACGCCCACGGCGGGCCGGCGCCGGTGGTGACCGGCGAGTACCGGCTCGGGGACGTCCGGCACATCACCGCCGACTCCTCCCGGCTGCGGGCGGAGCTGGGCTGGCGGGCCCGGGTGCCGTTCCGCGCGGGGATGGCCGAGTTCGCCGCCGCGGCCCTGCGGGCCTGACCGCCCAGGGGCCTACCCCCCCCCGCGGCCCCGCCTACCCGCGCGCCGCCGGGAGCGCGATCTCGAAGCAGCAGCCCCCGGCGACGTTGTGCACCCGGGCCCGGCCGGAGTGGGCCTCGACGATGCCGCGGACGATGGCCAGGCCGAGCCCGGCCCCGCTGTCCCCGCCCTCACCGGGATCACGCCGCGGCGTCCGGGCGCTGCTGCCGCGCCAGCCGGTCTCGAACACCCGGGAGAGGTCCTGTTCCGGGATCCCTCCGCAGCCGTCGGTGACCGAGAGGACGACCTCGTCCACCTCCCGGCGGGCCGAGACCGCCACGACGCCGTCCTCGGGCGTCGAGCGGATCGCGTTGACGAGGAGGTTGCCCAGCACCCGGGTGATCTCGCGGCTGTCCACCTCGACCGGCTCGGCGGCGACCTGACGGCCCTCCAGCCGGACGCCGCGCCGGCGGGCCAGCGGGTGGGCGCCGGCCAGCGCGTCGTCGACCAGGTCGTAGACGGACACCCGGGACACCGTCAGGGACAGCGCGCCGGCCTGGATGCGGGAGAGTTCGAAGAGGTCGTCGACCATGCCGGTGAGCCGCTCCACCTCGGCGCGGATCCGCGTCAGGTACTGCTCCGGCTCGTCGGCCACCCCGTCCTCCAGGGCTTCGGCCATGGCGCGCAGCCCGGCGAGCGGGGTGCGCAGGTCGTGGGAGATCCAGGCGATCAGCTCCCGCCGCGAGGCGTCCAGCGCCTGCGCCCGGGCCCGGGACTCGGCGAGCCGGGCACTGGTGGCGGCGAGTTCCTCGCTGAGCTGGGCCAGTTCGAGCCCGAGGGGGTGGTCGGGCGCGGTGAAGCCGGTGTCGCTCCCGACCGTGCGGGCCGCCGCGGTCAGGGCGCGGCTGCCCGCCACCACCTGGCGTCCGAGCAGCGCGGCGGTGAGCAGCGAGACCACGGACGCCATGCCGAGGACGGTTATCACCACCCCGAGGTCGTGCCCGGACAGGAACATCGCCTGGGCGACGGCGAAAGTCCCGGAGGTGACGGCGAGGACGGTGACGACGGCCACGCAGAAGAGCGAGAGCGCCACCGAGCGCCGGCGCAGCAGCCGTACGGCCAGCCAGCCGAGCAGTCCGGCGCCGGTGGCGCCGAGCCCCGCGAACAGGGCGATCAGCAGGAGGTCCTTCACGCCGGGCCGTCCTTCTCGTCCGTCACGGGGCCGTGGCGACCGTCCGTCGCGGGGTCGTGGCGACCGTCGGTCATCGGGTCGCGGCGACCGTCCGTCGCGGGGTCGTAGCGGTATCCGACGCCCCAGACCGTGGTGATCAGGGTCGGTGCGGCGGGGTCGTCCTCGATCTTCTCGCGCAGTCGGCGGACGTGGACGGTGACGGTGGACAGGTCGCCGAAGTCCCAGCCCCAGACCCGCTGCATCAGCTCCTGCCGGGCGAAGACCGTCCGGGGGTTCCGGAGGAGGAACGCGAGCAGGTCGAACTCCCGCAGGGTGAGCAGGAGTTCACGCCCCTTGCGGTCGGCCCGGCGGGCCCGCGGGTCGAGCGTGATGTCCCCGGACACCAGCCGCACGGGGGCGGGCGTCGTGGCGGCGCCGGCGCCGGCGCGGGCGCGGCGCAGGACGGACTGGACCCGCAGGACGAGTTCCCGTGGGCTGAAGGGCTTGGTGACGTAGTCGTCGGCGCCCAGTTCCAGGCCGAGGATGCGGTCGGCCTCGTCGCCCCGGGCGGTGAGCATGACCACCGGGAGGTCGGCGCCGTCCTCGGTCGCGCGCAGCCGGCGCAGGATCTCCAGCCCGTCGATCCCGGGGAGCATGAGGTCCAGGACCAGGAGGTCGGGGCGGTGGGCGCGGGCCAGGTCGAGGCCCCGGTTGCCGTCGACGGCCCGGTCGACGTGGTGGCCGGCCCGGGTGAGGTAGCCGGCGACGACCTCGCCCACGGTGAGGTCGTCGTCGATCACCAGGATGCGGGCGGGGTCCGGCGGTGCGGCGGAGGCGGGGCTGTCGTTCACCCCGCCGAGGATACGAGTCGTGGGCCGTCCCGGGGTGCCGCACCGGGGTCGACGTTCGCGTTCCGTAAGATCGCGGCTCAAGCCGGACGCCGCTCCCTCCGGCCGAACACCGGCTTCCTCCGCCGGCGAGCTGACGTACGACTTCCGTAAGGGCGCGGTTCGGCCGCCACGGGCCCGCCCGCCCCTAGCGTGGCCGACGTGATCTCTCCGACTCCCCCGCTGCCACGTGCCGATCTGATCCTGCCCTGCCTCGACGAGGCCGAGGCCCTGCCCTGGGTGCTGCGGCGCGTCCCGCCGGGCTGGCGGGCCGTCGTCGTCGACAACGGCTCCCGTGACGGCTCCGCCGAGCTGGCCCGCTCGCTGGGCGCGACCGTCGTCGAGGAACCGCGACGCGGCTTCGGCGCCGCCTGCCACGCCGGGCTGCTCGCCGCCACCGCCGAGTTCGTCTGCTTCATGGACTGCGACGGCTCGCTGGATCCCGCCCAGCTGCCGCGGGTCACCGCCCCCGTCCTCGCCGGCGCCGCGGACCTGGTGCTGGGCCGGCGCCGCCCCGCGACCGTCGGGGCGTGGCCGCTCCACGCCCGCCTGGCCAACGCGTTCCTGGCCCGCCGGCTGCGGGCGAGGACGGGAGCGCCGCTGCACGACCTCGGGCCGATGCGGGCCGCCCGCCGTGACCGGCTGTTGGCCCTGGGCCTGGGCGACCGCCGCTCCGGCTACCCCCTGGAGATGGTCCTCGCCGCGTCGGCGGCCGGGATGCGGATCGCCGAGACGCCCGTGGACTACCTGCCGCGCGCGGGCCGCTCCAAGGTCACCGGCACCGTGCGCGGCACCCGGCAGGCCGTCCGCGACATGCGGGCCGTCCTGGCCGCACCGGCCCCGACCCTGCTGGTGATCGCCAAGTCGCCGGTCCCGGGGCGGGTGAAGACCCGCCTCACCCCGCCCTGCACGCCCGAGCAGGCGGCGGCGCTGGCCGAGGCCGCCCTCGCCGACACCCTCGCCGCCCTGTCCCGGATGCCGGCCGGACGGCGGCTGCTCGTCCTGGACGGCGCCGTCGGCGACTGGCTCCCACCCGGCTGGCAGGTCGTGCCGCAGTCGGGCGGCGGGCTGGACGCCCGGCTCGCGGCGGCCTTCGCGGCGGCCGCCGTCCTCGCCCCGGACGCGCCCGCCCTGCTGGTCGGCATGGACACCCCGCAGCTGGACGCCGCGCTGCTCGCCGAGTCCCTGTCGCCCGCCGGGCGTACGGGCGTCGACGCCTGGTACGGGCCGGCCGCCGACGGCGGGTTCTGGGCGCTCGGGCTGGCCAGGCCCACCGAGCGGCTGGCCCGGCGGCTGCTCCTGGGCGTGCCGATGTCCACGCCGGACACCGGGCGGGCCCTGCTCGACCGGCTGGCGGCGGAAGGCCTGGCGGTCGGCCGGCTCCCGGTGGTCACCGACGTGGACACCGTCCTGGACGCGCGGCAGGTCGCCGCCGAGGCCCCGGACGGCAGGTTCGCGGCCTGCCTGCGGTCGATCGGGACCGCCCGGGAGGTGGCGGGGTGACCGTCGCGTCCGAGGCGTGGGTGGACGACCCGTTCGCCGAGGCCGTCCGCGCCGGCCGGGGCCCGTTGTGGCTCCGCGGCGAGGACGGCCGCCGGATCCCGCTCGACGTCGAACGCTGGTGCGCACCCGCCGCCGGAGCCGATCACGGGCTGCTGCTGCGCTGCACCCGGCTGGCCGCGCCGGTGGTGGACCTCGGCTGCGGCCCCGGCCGGCTGGTCGCGGCCCTGCTGGGCCTGGGCGTGCCGGCGCTGGGTGTCGACGTGACCGGAGCCGCGGTGGCCCGGACCAGGAGCCTCGGCGGGCCGGCCCTGCGCCGGTCGGTGTTCGACCGGCTCCCCGCGGAGGGCCGCTGGGGTGGCGCGCTGCTCGCCGACGGCAACCTCGGCATCGGCGGCGACCCGGGGCTGCTGCTCGGCCGCAGCGCCGAACTCCTCGCCCCGGGGGCCGTGTTGCTGGTCGAGGTGGAGCCGGCCGAGGTCGACGAGCGGATCACCGTACGGGTCGAGGGCGCCGACGGGCGGGTCGGACCGCCGTTCGCCTGGGCCCGCTGCGGTGCGACGGCCACCACCCGGCGCGCGGAGCGGGCCGGGCTCGTCGAGACCGAGCGCTGGTCCTCGCACGGCCGGCACTTCCTCGCCTTCCGGAAGGCGGCCCGTCCGCGCTGACGAGAAGCGTCCCCCCGGTAGGCGCCCCCCCGGGCCGGAGGACGCCCGCCCGGGGGGACCCGCTACTCCCGCGCCCCCACGCGGTCCCCGCCCGGCACCGGCCACTGCGGGTGCTCCCGCTCGGCCCAGCGCCGGTCCACCAGCCCCGTCCGCATCCCGCGCCGGGCCTCCGGGTCCCGCAGGGCCATCCGGACGTGCCCGGCGGTCACCACGGCGATGGCCACCGCGAGCCAGTCGTGGACGAAGGTCGCGCCGGTCCGCCAGACCGTCGGCGTGAGGTGGGTGAACCACATCAGCAGGCCCGTGCCGAGGATCGTCAGCATGGCGCCGAGCGTCCACTGGGCGTAGAGCTTCTGCCCGGCGTTGAACTTCCCCGCCGGCCGGTGCGGCACCCGGGCCCGGGCCGCCCGCAGCCACTGCCGGTCCACGGGGTGGAAGCGGCTCAGCCTGGTCACGTCCGCCCGCACCGCCCGGAAGGCCAGCCCGAGCAGCAGCGGTACCGGCAGCGCCGAGCCGCACCACACGTGCACGGTGACGACGAGCCGCCGGCGCCCGACCAGTTCGGCCAGCGGCGCGAGGTAGAGGCAGGCGGCGGTGGCCAGGCAGATCAGCATCAGGCCCGCGGTGGCGCGGTGCACCCAGCGCTCGGCGCGGGTGAAGCGGAGCACGCGGTCAGGCGGTCGGCGCATCGTCACGTCCGTTCGAGCGGCCGACCCAGGCGTCGACGTCATAGCCGTTCTGCTCCCAGTACCCCGGCTCCACCGTGCGGGTGACGGTGATCCCGGACAGCCACTTGGCCGACTTGTAGAAGTACATCGGCGCCACGTACAGCCGCACCGGGCCGCCGTGGGAGTGCGGGATCGGCGCGTCCTGGAGCTTGAGCGCGACCACCACGTCGTCACGCCGGGCCTGCTCCAGGGTGAGGCTCTCGGTGTACTCGCCGTCGAAGCAGTCGAACCGCACCGCGGCGGCGCCCGCCCTGACTCCGGCGGCGTCCAGCAGGTGCGCCAGCGGCACGCCCTCGAACGGGGTGTCCGGCACCCGCCACCCGGTCACGCACTGCACGTCCCGGACGATCCGGCGCTGCGGCATCGCCTGGAGGTCGGCCAGCCGGTAGCTGCCGGGGCGGTCCACCAGCCCGTTCACCGTCAGGGTGTACGTGTCCGGGCCCTTGACCGGCACCGAGCCGACCACGGAGTAGTACCGGAAGCCGCCGCCTCCCGGCAGCAGGCCGGCCAGACCCGTCGGGTCCTTCCCGGCCACCGCTTCCTGGGCTCTCTGCAGGTACGGGCCGGCCACGGCTCCCGCCGCGCCGAGCCCGAGCAGGCCCAGCACCGTACGGCGGCCGACCGGCGTTCCCCGGTCCTCTTCGATCTGTTCGCTCACGCCGCCGATTCGACCAGCCGGGAGGCGGCACGGCCAGGGCCGGCGCCGGTCCGTCAGACTTCCGTCACTTCTCGGCGCCCACCGCCACGGCCGCCCGCCCCGTGCGGCGCTGCCGCAGCAGCGGGACCAGGAGGACGACGCACAGCGCCGTTCCGTAGGAGAGCTGCTGCGCCTCCTGGCCCCCCGTCAGGTAGAGCGCCTGCCCCGCGGCCGGGACGGCCAGCCACTCCCAGCGGCCGTCGAGCGCGACCATGGCGACCACCAGCAGCCCGTACCACGGGTAGGAGGGCGCGACGAGCAGCAGCGCCGTGCCCGTCACCAGCAGCGCCCCGGACCACGGCCGCCGCGGGTCGCCCCGGCGCAGGACGGCGGCCACCACCGCCGCGAGGACCAGGGCCGCCGCCCAGGGCAGCAGCCGGTCGGGCAGCACCAGCCGCAGCAGTCCGAACCGGTCGATGTGCCCCTGCTCGTAGCCCTCCTCCCGCAGGTAGCCCGGCAGGTAGCCCAGTACGGAGGTGCCCGAGGCCAGCACGTACGGCAGGTAGGACAGCGCGAAGGCGCCGAGCGCGGATCCGAGGAGCAGCACGTCGTTCCGGTCCGGGCGCCGGGCGAGCAGACCCGACAGCGCGCCCGGGAGGGCGAGGGCGGGCAGCAGCTTGGCCGCGACCGCGCCGCCCAGCAGGAGCCCGCCGCGGACGGCCCGTCCCCGCGCCGCCCGGCCCCGCACCGCGCCGCCCCGCACCGCGCAGCCCAGCCCGGCGACCGTGAGCAGGACGCCCAGCGTGTCCACGTGCGCGTCGTTGACCGCCCACACCGTCAGGCCCGGGAACCACCCCCACAGCGCGGCCCGCCACTTCTCCCGCCCCACCGCCAGCAGCAGCCCGGTGGTCGCCACCGCCAGGACCGCCCCGCCCGCCTGCACCCCGCGGACCCCGCCGCCGAACGGGTGCACCGCGAGGAACCACGCCTGCGCCACCGGCGGGTAGACGGTGTGCACGGCCGGCCGGTTGATCCGGGTGCAGTCCCCCGCCGTGGTGCGCCGCTCGTCCCAGCCCGCGCACCCGTCCCCCACCGGGAAGAGCCCCGGATCGCGCAAGCGCGCCAGCGCCGGATCGTCCGGGGTGCGGGCGTACGGCGAGATCCCGGCCGCCTGGACCCGGCCGTCCCAGACATAGCGGTAGGCG
Source organism: Kitasatospora sp. Ki12 (assembly GCF_054601375.1). Classification (NCBI taxonomy): domain Bacteria; kingdom Bacillati; phylum Actinomycetota; class Actinomycetes; order Kitasatosporales; family Streptomycetaceae; genus Kitasatospora; species Kitasatospora sp. Ki12. The sequence continues at coordinate 363,439 of NZ_BAAIHT010000002.1, forward strand.
TCGTCGCTGGTGCGCGGCGGGGCCAGCAGCCCGACGGCGGCCACGGCGACGGAGCCGGCCAGGACCAGCGGCACCACCGCCCCGCCGGGCACCTTGCGCAGCAGCAGCACCGCGACGGCGAACAGGGCGACATCGAGGACGTACCAGCCGGCGAGCGGCAGGGCGGCGCTCCGGTCGACGGTCAGCGCCAGGGCGGTGACCAGGGCGGCGAGGGCGAGGAGGCAGGGCGGGACGGTACGGGAGATCACGCCGCCCACCCTCCCACCGGCCCGCCTCCCCGGCGCCGACGGCGAGGCCGCCGTTCGGAATCCGTAAGCACGTCGGAGCACCGGCTGGAGGTGCCGGGGCGCTTCGATGGACGGGTGGAAACCGAACCCGCCGACTCCGGCACTCCTGCCAGCCGCCGCCGCTACGACCCGCCGCTGCCCGCTCCCCCGGCGTTCCTGCGTCGCGGGCCGTTGCGGGAGGGGGTGTTCACCTCACCGCTGCACGAGCCACGGACCGTGGTCGTCCTCGGCCGCTGGCTGGGCGCGGCCCTCCTGGTCTGCTTCCTGACCGGCCTGACCAGCCATCTGCTCCAGGACCCGCCGGGCTGGCTCGCACCGCACCTGCCCGCGCGGCCGGTGAACGGCTACCGGGTCACCCAGGGCCTGCACGTGATCAGCGGCCTGGCCGCGATCCCGCTGGCCGGCGCGAAGCTGTGGGCGGTCTACCCCCGGCTGTTCGAGTGGCCGCCGGCCCGCAGCGTGCTGCACGCCCTGGAGCGGCTCGGCATCGCGCTGCTCGTCGCGGCCGTCCTGCTGGAGCTGTTCACCGGCCTGCTGAACACCCTGCAGTGGTACCCGTGGCCGTTCCCGTTCCGGCAGACCCACTTCTGGCTGGGCTGGCTGGCCACCGGCGGGCTGCTGGTCCACCTGGCCGTCAAGGCGCCGCTCATCGCCGCGCACTGGTGGCGCCGGGCGGTTCCCGCTCTGGCGCAGCGCCGCGCGTTCCTCGCGGCGACCACCGCCGCCGTCGGTACCGTCACCCTCGTCACCGCCGGGCAGAGCGTGCCCTGGCTGAGCGGCCTGGACCTGCTGGCCCCGCGCCGTCCCGACCTCGGCCCGCAGGGCCTGCCGGTGAACCGCACCGCCGCCCAGGCCGGCACGGTCACCGTGCCCGCCGACTGGCGGCTCCTGGTGGACGGGCCGCGGCCGTACCGGCTCACGCTCCTCGAACTCGGCGAACTCCCGCAGCACGACGTCGAGTTGCCCATCTCCTGCGTGGAGGGCTGGAGCGCCTCGGCCCGGTGGACCGGGGTCCGGCTGTCCGAACTGGTGCGGCGGGCCGGAGCCCCGCCCGGCTCGGCGGTACGGGTCACCTCGCTGGAGGCCGAGGGACCGTACCGGGTGATGGCGATGCCCGCACCGTACGTCGACGATCCGCTGAGCCTGCTCGCCCTGCGGGTCAACGGCGAGGTCCTGGCGGCGGACCACGGGTTCCCGGCCCGCGTCATCGCGCCGAACCGGCCCGGCGTCCTGCAGACCAAGTGGGTCACCCGCATCGAGGTGATCGTATGACCGCCACCGTCCGCGGCCTGCTCCTGGCCGCCGGCCTCGCCGTGATCGGCTACGGCCTGTACGGGCTGCTCGGCGACCCGTACATCACCGACCCGGTGGGGATCCTGGTCTGGGCGCTCGGCGGGCTGGTGATCCACGACGGGCTGTGGGTGCCGCTGGTGTGCCTGCTCGGCGCGTTCCTGGTGCGCGGGCCGGTGCTGCGCGGCTGGCTGGTCGTCGCGGCGGCCGTCACCGCCGTCGGCCTGCCGGCCGTCCTGCGCGCCGACGACGACCACGGCAACCCCTCGGTGCTGCCGCTGCCGTATCTGCGCAACTGGCTGCTGGTGCTGGCCGCCACCGCCGGTGTCGCGCTGCTGCTCGCGCTCGCCGGACGGTGGCGGCGCCGGGACCGGGCGGCCAGGCACCGGCCCCGGCCCGTCGGGCGCAGGCCCCGGCCCGTCAGGCGCCGGGCACCCCGGGAAGACCCGTCGTGAGACCGTCCAGGGCGTGACCGCACGGGCACTCCCGCACCACCGGAAGCCGCTCGACCGCCTTGAACAGCACCGTGCGCAGCCGGTCCACGTTGCGGGCGAACGCCTTCAGCACCTCGCCGTGGGTGACGCCCTCCCCGCTCTCCACCCCCGCGTCGAGATCCGTGACCAGGGCCACCGAGGTGTAGCAGAGCCCGAGTTCACGGGCCAGCACCGCCTCGGGGTGCCCGGTCATGCCGACCACCGACCAGCCGTTGGCGGTGAACCAGCGGGACTCGGCGCGGGTGGAGAAGCGCGGCCCCTCGATCACCACCAGGGTGCCGCCGTCCACCGGCTCCCAGGCCGCCTCCCGAGCGGCCTCCATCGCCGCCTGCCGGCCCGCCGGGCAGTACGGGTCGGCCATCGACACGTGCACCACCTCCGGCACCGTGCCGTCCGGCAGCGGCAGCCCGTCGTAGAAGGTCTGCACCCGTCCCGAGGTCCGGTCGACGAACTGGTCCGGCACCAGCAGCGTGCCCGGCCCGTACTCCGGCCGCAGCCCGCCCACCGCGCACGGTCCGAGCACCTGCCGCACGCCCAGCGAGTGCAGCGCCCACAGGTTGGCCCGGTAGTCGATCCGGTGCGGCGGCAGCCGGTGGCCGCGCCCGTGCCGGGGCAGGAAGGCGACCCGCCGCCCGGCCACCTCCCCCACGAACAGCGCGTCGCTCGGTTCGCCGTACGGGGTCTCCACCCGCACCTCGGTCACGTCGTCCAGCAGCTCGTAGAGCCCGGAGCCACCGATCACGCCCACCTCGGCACGCGGCAGGACGTCCTGGTCGACCGTCATCCCGGCCCACCTCTCTTCTCGTCTTCTCGGGAACAACCTCCCGGCCACTGTAGGAACGGACGGCGGCGGAACCGGTGCGGCAGACCTTACGAATCGTGAACGTCCGGCCGGGACGGCGGGACCGGCCCGACCGGTTCGCGAGGCGGCCGCGAATCGTCCGCCCTAGAACCGTCGACGGGCCGCGACCCCCGCTGCCCGCCCCGCACTCCGTGCCAGCTGTTCGACGTCCCCGTGCCCCGTGCCCGTCCGGGCCATCACCCTGGGAGAGCCATGCCCACCGCACGCACCCGCCCAGTCCGCCTGCTGTTCGCCGCACTGGCCGCCCTCGCCCTCCTGCTCTCGGGCGCGGCCACCGCGACCCCCGCGAGCGCCACCACCACCGGGCTCGACGGCGTCTGGGCCTGCACCGTCCCGTCCGGCTACGTCTACGACCAGGTGTCGATGAACCGCACCTGCAGCTCCGGCAGCTGGAACGCCCCGCAGTTCCACCTGCGCACCCCCGTCGACGGTCTGACGGCCTGCCAGAGCTCGCCCGGCTTCGTCTACGACGCCATCACCTGGGGCAGCGCCTGCAGCCAGCAGCCCGGCGTCCAGTCCAACGCCTACCACCTGCGCACCCCGGTCGACGGCCTCACCGCCTGCATGGGCACCCCGGCCTTCACCTACGACCTGATCACCTGGGGCAGCGCCTGCAGCCTCCAGCCCGGTGTCCAGTCCAACGCCTTCCACCTCCGCAAGCCCGCCAACGGCATCTGGGCCTGCGAGATCCCCAAGGGCTTCACCTACACCATGACCACCCAGAACACCGACTGCAGCCTCTACCAGGGCGTCCCGTCCACCAAGTACCTGCTGCTCGGCTGATCCCCCCGCACCCGCACCACCGGGCGGGAGTGGGAAGTCGGCCGGGCCGACTTCCCACTCCCGCCGTCGCCCGCTCGTTCAGCCCGTCGGCCGGGGGAGCGTACGCGCACGGCAGTGCGCGGTCGTGCGCCCGGGGGACGCGGCCCCGGGCACGCCCCCCACCGCACTCCGGACCGCGCTACTCCTGTCGAGTGGGAGGCCACGGCCCGGCGCACGACACTGCCCGGACGATCATGGTCCGTGCCCTATCCAGGTCTCGCGCGGTGCGCATCGGCGCACCGTTCCCGGCGGATCCTGGAGGCGCGGGCATGGACTCGACCGTGACGGACGGTGGCGGGCAGGGACTGCCCGAGGAGGTCGGCGGCCCGCCGGCCGGGGCGGCGGCCCGCCGCACCCCGGAACGGACCGTCGGCGACGGCCTCCGGCGCCTCCTCGGCCACCGGACGGACGCCTCCCGGGGCCACCCCACCCACGGCGGCACCGTCGCCAACCTGGAAGCCGCCTGGTCCGCCCGCGACCTCACCTACACCCCGGTGGCCGTCGCCGAGGCGGTCCGCCGGGAGCCCGGCCTCGCCGTCGCCCGCCGGCTCACCGTTCCGCTGCCCGACGGCACCGAGCAGCCGCTCGCCGACCTCTCCCCCTGGCAGCTGGTGAACCTCCGGCCGGCGACCGTCCTCGGCCTGCCCGCCCGGCTGCGCACGGCGTACGGGCTCACCGACGCCCAGCTGTCCCTGGTCGGCAAGTACACGCTCCAGCACCTCGGCTACGACGCCTTCCGGGACTTCCTCCGCGGCGAGGTCGCCCCCGGCGTGATCCTGGCCCCGGCCACCATGCACCCCTCCTGGCCCAAGGCCGCCGCCGTCCTCGGCCTGGGCCGCGACAACCTGCGCGCCGTCGCCGTCGACCTCGACGCGCGGGCCGACCCGGACGCCCGCCGCGAGCTGCTGGAGGAGTGCCTCGGCGAGCACGAACCCGTCCTCCTCGACGTCGCCGTGCTGGGCGGCGGCGACCTCGGCGCCGTCGACCCGCTCGCCGCGATCCTCGACCTGCGCGAGGAGTTCGGGCGCCGCGGCCTGTGCTACCCCGTCCACGCGGATGCCGCCCGGAGCGACGTCGCCGCCACCGGGGAGCTCGCGCGGAGCGCCTACGTCACCGAGCAGCACGACGCCCTGGACCGGGCCGACTCCGTCAGCATCGCCGCCCACCGGGCGGGCCCCGCCCCCCAGCCGGCCGGCGGCCTGCGCTACCGCGACCGGCGGCAGCGGGACCAGGCCCTCCTCGGCACCGGTGCCGGCTCCTTCGGACTCTTCGGCCTCTTCGGCCTGTTCGGACCCTCTGGCCTGTTCGGACCTTCCGGCCTGTTCGGCACCGAGGACTCCGGGGGCACCGGGGACTCCGGGGGCATCGGGGACTCCGAGGGCACCGGGCCCACCCCCGGCCGGGCCCTGTTCGCCGCCAAGCGCCTCTACGCCGCCCTCCTCACCATGGCCCGCCCCGGCGACCCCTTCACCGTGACGACGGTCCACCGGCTGCCCGCCGAACGCGCTGCGGGCGCCGTGGGCGCCGGGCAGCGCCGTGCCGTCGAGGAGCAGCTCGCCTTCATCCGTGACCGCATCGCGGCCAGGAGCGACGAGGAGCTGCTGCGGGACCGGGAGGCGCTCGCGCTGCTCCGCGAACTCGGGGCGGACCAGCTCCCCGTCGGCTACGCCTTCAACCCGGTCGTCTCCGGCGAGCCCAACACCGTCCTCAGGACCGCCAACGAGCTCAACGACCGGGTCCGCGCCCGGCTCGGCGTCGCGCCCCTCGGCGCCCCTCCGCTCCTCGTCACCGCTTCCGCCCTCGACCCCGCGGCCTACGGCCGGCCGTTCGTCGACGCCTTCCGCCGCAGGCTCGGTGTCCCCGCCGGGGACGAACACGTGCCGGTCACGTACCTGATCTGCACCCCCGCCGACCCCCGACCGACGGACCCCGCCACCGACGACCTCGTCCCCCGGATCATCGAGACCCTGCGCGAGGCCGTCACCGGCTGCGTCGAGGAGATGTTCCCGGCCTCCTGACCCCGCCTTCCCCCACCTGACCCGCCCCGCCCCCGGCCGTCACCGCTTCGGCACACGGCGTTTGCGACGTCCACCGTGCTCGAACAGGCTCTGCCCAAGGACACTTCGCCGACGAACGAAAGGTGTCACGGATCATGGAACGCAGAGGAACCCGCTCACGCCTCGCCGCGCTGGCCGCGGTGATGACCGTCGCCGGCCTTCTACACCACCGTCTCCCCCGCGGTCGAGGGCGACGGCGTGGCCGGCATCTACTGGTACGTCGGCTACCCCAACTGCAACCCCACCGCCGCCGATCCGGCGGAGAAGCTGTTCCAGATCTACGGTGACGTCCAGATGCAGCCGGTCTACCAGGACGGCAGCCGCGGGCCGCTGAGCAAGATCAACGGCTACCAGGCCGACCGCTGAACCCGCGCCCCACCTGAGCCGAGCCGGTGGTCACGGCGGCTCGGGTGCGGCGGCGGTCTGCCAGTGCGGGTGCTCGCGCTCGGCCCACCGGCGGTCGACCAGACCGGTCCGCATGCCCAGCCGGGACTCCCGGTCGCCGATCGCCATCCGGATGTGGCCGGCGAGCACGGTGGCGATCGCCAGGGCGAACCAGTCGTGGACGAAGGTCGCCCCGGTCCGCCAGGCGGGCGGCGCGAGGTGGGTCAGCCACATCAGCAGGCCGGTGCCCAGGACGACCAGCATCGATCCGAGCGTCCACTGCGCGTACAGCTTCTGGCCGGCGTTGAACTTGCCCGCCGGGCGCAGCGGTAGGCGCCTGCTCACGGCGCGCAGCCAGGCCCGGTCCGCCGGGGTGAAGCGGCTCAGCCGGGACGCGTCCGTCCGCAGCGCCCGGGAGGTGAGCCCGAGCAGCAGCGGTACCGGCAGTGCCAGTCCGCACCAGACGTGCACGGTGACCACCAGCCGCCGGCGCCCGACCAGTTCGGCCAGCGGCGCCAGGTAGAGGCAGGCCGCGGTGGCCAGGCAGATCATCATCAGGGTGGCGGTGGTGCGGTGCACCCAGCGCTCGGCGCGGGTGAACCGGAGGACCAGCTCAGCTCGTCGGCGCATCGTCCCGCCCGTTCGACCGGCCGACCCAGGCGTCGACGTCGTAGCCGTTCTCCTCCCAGTAGCCGGGCCGCACCGCGTCCGTGACGGTGATGCCCGAAAGCCACTTGGCCGACTTGTAGAAGTACATCGGCGCGACGTAGAGCCGCACCGGACCGCCGTGGGCGTGGGTGATCGGGGTGTCCTGCAGCTTGAGCGCGACCAGGACGTCCTCACGCCGGGCCTGCTCCAGGGTGAGGCTCTCGGTGTACGCGCCGTCGAAGCAGCTGAACGACACCGCCTTCGCCCCGGGCCGTACCCCGGCCCGGTCCAGCAGGTGGGCGAGCGGGACGCCCTCGAACGGTGTGTCCGGGACGCGCCAGCCGGTCACGCACTGGACGTCCCTGACCAGCCGCCGCTGGGGCATCGCCCGCAGGTCGGCCAGCCGGTGGGTCGCCGGGCGGTCCACCAGGCCGTCCACCGTCAGCGTGTAGGTCTCCTCGGTGCGGTTCGGCACCGAGGCGGTCACGGAGTAGTACCGGAAGCCTCCGCCGCCCGGCAGCAGGCCGGTCAGCCCGGTCGGGTCGGCGGCGGTGACGGCGTCCTGGGCCCGCTGGAGGTACGGGCCGACGGCCACCCCGGCGGCCCCGAGCCCCAGCAGGCCGAGCACGACCCGCCGTCCCACGGGGGTGCCCCCGCGGGGTTCCTCGGTTCCGTCCACATCCACGTCCACGTCCACGTCCACGACTGGGATTCGACCAGGTCGAGGGGGAAATGGCCAGCCCCGGGAGCATTCCACCGGGTTCCGCCGGCTTTCGCGGTCCCGGGATACGACCGCGCGCAGGACCCCCCTCGGGAGGGGAGCCCTGCGCGCGGGTTCGGTACCTGTCGGGTCGCGGTCAGTTGCCGCCGTGGATCAGGCGCAGCGAGAAGTTGTCGTCGGTGGGCTGGGACGGCGTGCGGATCTCCGTCACCCCGGTCCCGGCGTCGAAGTACCAGCCGGAGCCGGCCGAGTCGAGCGCGGCCGCCGAGTCGCGCCGGGGCAGCGGGCCGTCGTCGCCGACCACCAGGCGCGGGGCGGGGCGGCCGTGCACGGTGAAGCGGTACGACCGCTCGGCGGGCTTGCCGGCGTAGCTGCCTTCGCTGGCGCCCACGTCGACGGTGGTGACGGCGCGGTTGGTGTGCACGTCGACCCGCTGGGTGGCGGAGGAGCCGGCGGTGAACTGCCGGGTGACGCCGTCGTCCTCGTACAGGGTGTAGGAGGAGTCGCCCTTCGCCTGCGGGTAGAGGTCGTAGTCGAGTTCGGAGCGGTCGCGGTTCTCCCAGGACAGCGTGCCCTTGGGCCACATCGGCACGATCGCGCCGCCGCGGACGAACAGCGGCAGGGTGTCGAGCGGGGCGGAGTAGCCGTTGATGGTGGTCGGGCCCTGGTAGGTGCGGCCGGTCCAGTAGTCGGTCCAGGTGCCCTCGGGCAGGTGGATGCCGTCGCGCACGGAGGTGTCGGAGTAGACCGGCGCGACCAGGAAGTCGGGCCCGGCCAGGAACTCGTACGTGGCGTTCGGGCCGAGGGCCTCGGGGTCGTTCGGATACTCCAGGGCGAGCGGGCGGACCGCGCCGATGCCGGTGCGGGTGGCCTCCTCGGAGAGGGTGTACATGTAGGGGAGCAGCCGCTCCTTGAGCTGCAGGTACTTGCGGTTGATCGAGGTGTACGGCTCGCCGTCCAGCCAGGGCTGCTGGTCGCGCTGCTGCTTGCCGGTCATGTCCTTGGCCCAGCCGTCCATGGTCATGACGGCCGGCAGGAAGGCCTTCCACTGGAGGTCGCGGGCGTACATCTTGGGGTCGCGGCGGTAGATCGAGCCGACGTCGCCGGTGTTGTAGGCGATGCCGGACATGGTGGCGCCGGCGTAGGTGGGGATCTGCCAGCGGATGTAGTCCCAGGACAGGCTCTGGTCGCCGCTCCACAGCACGCCGCAGCGCTGCGCGCCGGCCCAGGAGACCGGCAGCCAGACGAAGCCACGGGCGTCGCTGCTGTCCTCGATGCCGGCCTTGGCCTGGTCGCAGGCGTTCAGCGCGAAGTCGTAGCCGTTGCCGACCCAGGCCACGTCGAGCTTGCGCACCCGGACGCCGGCCTTGACCTCGTTGGCCTGGTCGGGCAGGCCGTTCTGGGTCCAGAGGCCGAGCTGGGCGTGGTCCTTGCGCAGGCCCTGGCCGGTCTGCGCGAGGTTCTCGTAGCCGCAGCCGTAGCCGTCGTTGACCAGCATCCAGCCGAGCGGCATCTGGTTGGCCACGTAGCCGTCGGCGACCTTCAGCGCGTCCAGGGTGTGGCGCTCGCCGCGGTTGGCGTTGTGCAGGTAGCAGTCGGAGTCGCCGGGTTCCAGGCCGTAGACCGGCGGCATGAAGGGCTTGCCGACGAGCGCGGTGTAGCGGCCGACCACCGACTTGACGTCGCCGGTGAAGAAGTAGGCGTCCAGGCGGCGTTCCTGCTGCCCGGTGCGGACGGGCGAGCCGAAGGAGTAGATCCCGGGCGCGAAGGTGTTGCGGAAGACGCCGTAGCCGGCCGTGGAGACGTAGAACGGCTGGGAGTTGTTCCAGCCGCCCTCGTTCCAGTCGAAGCTGTTGGCGACGTGGATGGTCTTGTCGCGGTGCGAGAAGGAGCCGTTCTGCTCGCCGCCGCCGAAGAACTGCTCGTCCGCGCCGCGCACCAGGCTCTGCCGCAGTCCGCCGGTGCTCCAGCGCAGCGGGGCGTCCTCCTGCCAGAGGGCGGTGCCGTCGGCCTTGTACAGGCCGAACCGCAGGGGGTGCTTGTAGACCCGCAGCACCAGGTCCTTGGAGCGGATGCCGTAGTACGCGCCGGCGTCGAAGGTGCTGGTGTCGCGCTGGGGTTCGGGCTGCTTGCGGATGATCGTGCTGCCCGCCGGGTCGGTGAGGACGCCGTCGGGGGCGGCGCGCAGGCGCAGTTGGTCGTCGGCGAGGAAGTCGACCTCGGCCTTGAGGGTGCCGGCGGTGATGTCGTAGCTGCCCTGGGAGCCGCCGAAGGAGGTCAGGTCGCCCGCGTCGGCGGTCTGCGGCAGGTAGGCCGTGCCGGTGTAGGAGCCGCCGTGGACGTCGTACGGGACGACCAGGACCCGGTAGGTGCCCGAGGCCTTCGGGATCACCGTGGCCTCCGGGTCGGCGGTGCCCGCGCTGCTGGCGACCTGCTTGCCGGCGGCGTCGTAGATGTAGAGGTCGAAGTCGTCGGTCTGGTTCTGCCAGCGGACGGAGACCGGGACGCCGCCCTCCGGGTTGTCGTCCCAGTAGCCGGCCGGCACGTTGACGGTCAGGTCGAAATGGTCGCAGACCGCGCCGCCCGGGTCCTGCGCGGCCGGCGGGCAGGACGCGGCGTCCCCGAGGGTGCCCTTGGCGTACTGGGGGCTCTGCCAGGTGACGCTCTGGTGGCCCTGGTCGAGGACGGCGGAGCCGGGGGCCGCGGCCCGGGCCGGGAGGGCGGGCCCGGCGAGGGCGGTGATGCTGCTCAGGGCCACGGCGAGGGCGGCCGGGCGGAGCCGGGGGCGGGGTCGGGGTCGGTGTAAGCGCATGGTCGGTTCTCCTGTCGACGGAAGGGGGGTCGGATCGTGGTCAGGAGGTTCGTGTCAGGTGGGACGTGATCAGGAGGAGGAACCTGGGTCCGGCAGCACGACGGAGCGGGTGAGGTGGCGCGGCCGGTCGGGGTCGCAGCCGCGCGCCTCGGCGACCGCGACGGCCAGCCGCTGGGCCCGGATCAGGTCGGCCAGCGGGTCCAGGTCGGTCGCGGCCTCGCCGGATCCGGCGACGAGCAGGCCGCCGGCCCGGGCGATGGATTCGGAGAGCCCGGCGGGCAGCGGGCCGAGGGCCCAGGCCACCCGGCCCGGTCCGGCGACGGCGATCGGCCCGTGCCGGTACTCCATGGCCGGGTACGCCTCGGTCCAGGCCCCGGCCGCCTCGCGCAGCTTCAGCCCGGCCTCCAGCGCCAGCCCGTACGTCCAGCCCCGGCCGAGGAAGGTGAACTGCTCGGCGCCGTCCGCCCCGGCGGGCAGCGGCTGCGCGAGGGCCCGTTCGGCGTCGCGCACCGCCCGGGCCAGCGGGCGGACCCCGGCCGGCCGGGCGTCCTCGGCCTCCAACTGCGCCCGGAGCAGGGCCAGTACGGTGGTGGCGAAGCGGGTCTGCACCACCGAGCGCTCGTCGGCGAAGTCCAGCACCGCGACGGTGTCGGCCAGTGCCATGACGGGCGTGGCCGGGTCGGCGGTGAGGGCGCCGGTGGGCACCCCGGCCGCGCGGGCCCGGGCCAGCAGCTCCAGGACCTCGGTGGTGGTCCCGGAGCGGGTGACGGCCAGCACCCGGTCGTAGCCGCGCCCGTCGGGGAACTCGGAGGCGGCGAAGGCGTCCGTCTCCCCGTGGCCGCCGCCCTCGCGCAGCGCCGCGTAGGCCTGGGCCATGAACCAGGAGGTGCCGCAGCCGATGACGGCGACCCGCTCGCCCCGGCGGGGCAGCACGTCGGCGTACCGGGGCAGGGACTCGGCCGCCCGGCGCCAGCACGCGGGCTGCGAGGCGATCTCGGCGGCGGTGTGGGAGGTCATGCGGCGGCTCCTTCGGAAGAGGGGGTGGCGACACAGCCCCGGCGCCCGACCGGGGGACGGCGTCGGCTACTTGACCGATCCGGCGGTCAGCCCGGACACCACCCGGCGCTCGATGAGGGCGAACAGCACCACGACCGGCACGATCGCGACGACCGATCCCGCGAAGAGGTAGTTCCACTCCACGGTGTAGTTGCCGATGAAGCCGTTGATGCCGACGGTGAGGGGCTGGCGTTCCGGCGCGGTGGTCAGGGTCAGGCCCATCACGAACTCGTTCCAGGCGGCGATGAAGGTGAAGATCAGCGCGGTGACCACGCCGGGCAGGGCCAGCGGCAGGACCACCCGGCGCAGCGCCCCGAGCCGGCCGAGGCCGTCCACCATGGCGGCCTCCTCCAGCTCGACCGGGATCGAGCCGATATAGGCGGTGAGGATCCAGACGGCGAAGGCCAGGTTGAAGGCGGCGTTGCAGAGGATCAGCGTCCAGACCGAGTTGAGCATGGACAGCTGGTAGAACTCGCGGTACAGCCCGACCAGCAGGGAGGTCGGCTGGAACATCTGGGTGACCAGCACCAGGAGCAGGAAGAGCCGGCGCCCCCGGTAGCGGACCCGGGCGGTGTGGTAGGCGGCGGGCAGGGCGACCAGCAGCACCAGCACGGTGGAGCCGGCGGCGACCAGCAGGGTGACCCGCAGGTTGGCGCCGAGGGTGGAGTCCCGCCAGACGTCGACGAAGTTGGACCAGGCGAAGTGCCGTGGCAGGTAGGACGGGTCGCGCAGTTCGTCGGCCGGGCGCAGCGCGGTGACCACCATCTCCAGGTACGGGAGCAGGAAGACACCGGCCAGCAGCCAGGCCGTCGCCGCGACCAGCAGGGTGCGCGGGCGGAGCTTCCGCGCCGCCTGACGTCCCGTCATCTCCGCTCCCCGTTCGTCCATCCGCTGACCTTGAGGAAGACCAGGACCATCACCACGACCAGGGCGAAGTTGACCACCGACATGGCGGCGGACTCGCCGATGTCGGTGCTCTTCAACTGGTACATGAACACCGTGGTGGTGGCCGTGTCGCTGCTCGGGCCGCCCTGGGTCATGCCCCAGATGACGGGGAAGGAGTTGAAGACGTTGATCAGGTTGATCACCAGGCCGACCAGGAAGGCCGGGCGCAGCAGCGGCAGGGTGATCCGCCGGTAGACCTGCCACCGGGAGGCACCGTCCACCCTGGCCGCCTCGTACACCTCCCCGGGGACCGTCTGGAGGCCGGCGAGCAGGGTGTAGGTGGTGAAGGGCAGCGAGACGAAGACCGCGACGACCACCATCCAGGGCCAGGCGGTGGCCGGGTCGCCGAGCCAGTCGCGGGGCCCGTCGATCAGGCCGAGGTCCGTCATCGCGGTGTTGAGGACGCCGGCCGTCCGGTCGAGCATCCACCGGAAGCCGATGGCGGTCATCAGGACGGACGCGGCCCAGGGCGCGATCAGGGCCCAGCGGGCGAACCGGCGGCCGGGGAAGCGCTGGTCGAACAGCTGGGCCAGGCCCAGCGAGAGCAGCATCGTCAGACCGACCACGGCGACGGTCCAGAGCACGGTGGAGAGCAGCACGTGGCCGAGGTCGGTCTCGCCGAAGAGCTTGCGGTACTTGTCCGACCCGGCCGAGCCGCGGACGAATCCGCTGGTGCTGACGCGCAGGAACGAGGTGCGGACCATCTCGTACACGGGCCACAGGACGACGAACAGGATCAGCAGGACGGCCGGGGCGATCCACGGCAGCGGGCCGAGGCGGCCGCGGTGCCCGCGCGGACGGGCGGCGTGCGGTGCGGGAGGGTCGAGGGTCACTGCGGGTGCCTTTCGCGGGGCACGAGGGGGAGCCGGGCACGAGGGGGGAGCCGGAAGCCGGGCCTACTTGTCGGCGGTGGCGGCCTTGGCCTTCTTCTGCAGGTCGCCGAGCACCTTGGCCGGGTCGCCCGCGACGGCGCCGCCGACGGACTTCTTCAGCTCGGCCGAGACCGCGTCCCAGCTGGTGTCGCCGAGCGGGTAGAAGGTGGCCTGCGGCAGCAGGGCGAAGAACGGTTCGAGGTCCTTGTGCCGTCCGCTGGCGGTCATGGCGCTGAGGGCGTCCTTGGTGACCGGCATCAGGTTGTAGGTCTCGTAGAACCGGAGCGTGTTCTCCTCGGTGTAGACGAAGTCGAGGAACGTGCGGACCTGGTCGCGGTGGCCGTTCTTCTTGAAGGCCATCATCCAGTCGGCCACGCCGAGGGTGGAGGCGAGCGGGCCGGCCTTGCCGGGTACGGGGGCGACGCCGTAGTCGACCTTGCCGTCCCGGGCCATGGTGATCAGCGAGGGGTGCCCGTTGAGCATGGCCGCCTTGCCGGCGGCGAAGTCGGCGAACGCGGTCTTGCGGTCGGTGGTGGCCGGGTTGGCGTAGGTCAGGCCCGGGCCGACGAGGTTGGTCCTGAGCCACCCGAAGGTGTCGACGTTGGCCTGGCTGTCGAGGGTGTACGCGCCGTCCTTGCCAGTGGGCCCGCCGCCGTTCCCGAGCTCCCAGAGCATGCTCTCGCCCTGGGCCTCCTCCGGTCCCAGCGGCAGGGCGTACGGGGTGACCCCGGGCACCCTGGCCTTGATCAGCTCGGCGTCCTGGCGCAGCTCGTCCCAGGTGGCGGGCGGGCGGGTGATGCCGGCCTGCTGGAAGACGGCCCGGTTGTAGAAGAAGGCGCGGGCCGAGGAGACGAACGGGATGCCGTACTGCACGCCCTTGACCCGGCCGGCGTCGGCGAGGCTGTCGATGAGGTCGGCCCGGGTGGCGGCGGACAGCACGTCCTCGGCCTTGTAGAGGAGGTCGTCGGCGACCTTGTCGGCGTAGCCGCCGGTCTGCAGGACGTCCGGCACGTTGCCGCTCTGGATCATCGTCTTGACCTGCTTGTCGATGTCGTTCCAGTTGACCACCTGGACGTCGACGGCGATGTCGGGATGGGCCGCCGTGAAGGCGGAGGTGACGCCCTTCCAGTAGGCCTTCGAGCTGTTGGACTCCTTGTCGCCGTAGTCGGCGGCGACCAGTTTGAGCGTCACCTTGCCGCCGGGGCCCGGTCCGCCGTCGTCGCTCCCGCCGCCACCGCCGCTGCCGCAGGCCGTGAGGGCGAGCGCGCCGAGCACGCACACGGTGGCGAGGGCCAGCACAGGTTTGTTCACCGCAACTACCGCCTTCGTACGCGCTTGATTCGCTGATCCGAATTGCTTGAAGCGAGCTGGTTCCGAGCAGTTCCGAACGAGCTTCCTGCCTCGGACAGTTCATGTCAACGGGCGGGGCAGCAGAAAACCCGGCCGGGCGGGCCCGGCCGGGCATCAGGGGTACGCGGCGAACGACGGGGCGTCGAACGGTTCAGGCCCGCAGGACCCGGACCCCGCAGCCGGCGACCGCCTCCTCCTGGGCCGCCGTCAACTCGTCGTCGGTGACCAGGTCGTGCACGTCGGAGAGCGGGCAGATCCGCGCGAAGGTGACCCGGCCGATCTTGGTGCTGTCCGCCAGGACCACCGACCGCGCGCTGCTGCCCAGGAACGCGCGGTCGGTCTGCGCCTCCATCTCGTCGTGCGTGGTGCAGCCCTCCTGGGCGGTCAGGCCGTCCACCCCGATGAAGGCGATGTCCAGGTGGTACTGGCCGAGCATCCGGTCGGCGGCCGGCCCCACCAGCTCGTAGCTCGTGGTCCGGGCGATGCCGCCGACCACCACCAGCCGGACCTCCGGCCGGACGATCAGGTCGGCCGCGATGTTGACCGCGTTGGTGACGATCGTGAGCCCGCTACGCTCCGCCAGCACCCGGGCCAGCTCGCTCGTCGTGGTGCCGCCGGTCAGGCCCACCACCGCGCCGTCCGGCACCAGCCGCTCGGCTGCCAGGGCGATCCGCCGCTTCTCCGCCTGGCGCTTGCCGTGCTTGTGCCGCAGCGGAAGTTCCAGGTTGACGGCCCCGGTCACGGCCCCGCCGCGGGTGCGGTGCAGCAGCCCCTGGTCGTGCAGCTCCTGCAGGTCGCGCCGGACGGTGGCCGGGGAGACGTCGAGCAGCCCGGCCAGCTCGTGCACGTCGGCGCTCCCCGCCTCGGTGATGTGCGCGAGGATCCGGGCGGTACGGTCAGCTTTGAGCATGGCGGAAGTCTAGTGCCGCCGGTGCGGTGGGCGGGCCCGAGCAGAACCGATCACCGGCGCCCGGTGCTGTCGAGGAAGTCCGCCGAGGAAGCCCGCCGAGGATCTTCCTACCGGCCAGGCAACCCGGAGCGCCGCCCACCGCGTTGAGCTGCCGTGAGAGAAACGACGACACCGCGGCCCGAACGGCCGCCCGGGCAGATGGGGACGGCACGAGAAGCATGGCGGGGACGACGGCAGGATGACGAACGCGACACCGCCGGACTTCGAGGAGTTCGTCGCCGCCTGCGGGCCGAAGCTCCTGCGGGTGGCCTGGCTGCTGACCGGCGACCCGCACCAGGCCGAGGACCTGCTGCAGACGGCGCTCGCCAAGGTCTGGCCCAAGTGGGCGCGGATCGCCCCCGACCGCCCCGAGGCGTACCTGCGCAAGGTCCTGGTGAACTGCCACATCTCCTGGTGGCGGCGCCGCTGGACCGGGGAGCTGCCGCACGGGGAACTGCCGGAGCCGCCGACCGGCCACGACCCGTACGACGGGGTGGTGCTCGGCCAGGTGGTCGCCGAGGCCGTGCGGTCGCTGCCGCCGCGGCAACGGGCCGTGGTGGTGCTCCGCTTCTTCGAGGACCTCAGCGTCGAGGAGACCGCCGAGGTGCTGCGCTGCACCACGGGCACCGTCAAGAGCCAGACGCACCGGGCGCTCTCCGCGCTGCGCGGCCGGCTGCCCGCCCGGGAGCTCCTGCTGGACGGGGGACGTCGTGACTGGAACTGACCTGCTCGGCCCGGACGACCCGCGGCGCGACGGGGCCGACGAGGAGGAGCTGCGGATCCTGCTCCACCAGGCCGTGCCGGCTCTCGCCTCCCCCGAGGACCGGATGGAACGCGTCCTCGCCCGCGTCGACCGGAGCAGGCGCCGACGGCGCGCGGCCGGGCTCGCCGCGGGGCTGAGCATCGGGCTCACCGCCGCCGTGCTGGCCGCCGCGCCCGCGATCGCCCCCGGCGCGGGGCGGGGCGGCGGCCTGGGGCCGGCCGGGTCCGTCTCCGCCCCGAACCCGGCGGCGACGGCTGCTGCGACGGCCACACCGACGGCCGAACCCACCGTCTCCTTCAGCCCGACGGGCACATCGATCCGGTTCCCGCTGTTCCCGACCATGGTCGTGGACGTGCCGGCGGGCTGGCACACCCGGACCGCCGTGACCGACGACCCGCAGGACCGGTTCGGCTACCTCGGCACCCAGGCGCTCCAGCCCGCACCGTCCTGCAAGCTGGAGGCCTCCCGCTGTCCGGTCTCCGGGCCGCTCGTCCTCGGCGGCGCCGTCCTCACGTTCCGGCTGGTGGAGGACCCGGAGCTGGCCGACAAGATGACCGGGGACCGCTCCAAGCTCCTCCCCCAGGTCGTCGACAAGGCCTGCCTGGCGCTCGGCGGCGACCGCCAGATGATCGGGGTGCGCGTCGTCGAGCGCGACGGCCCCAAGGCGGCGGTCGAGATCACGGCCTGTCTGCGGAAGCCCTCCGATCCCACGCTGCGGCAGGTACAGCAGGTGGCCGACTCCGTCCGGTCCGTGCCGCTGAGCCCCCGGACGCCCGACCCCACCGAGGGCTGAGCCCGCTCCGCCCGGCCCGGCCGTCGCGGCCGGGTCGGGTCGGGTCGGGTCGGGTCAGGACAGGTAGTCCTCCAGACCGCCGTCCCGCCGGATGTCCAGGGTGACGCAGTGGAAGCCGCCGCCGAGCACCCGGGAGTGCCGCAGCCGGTGCGGCAGGACGGTGATCCCGGCGTGCTCCAGCTGCTTGATCAGGGCGTCCTGCCCGGACTCGACGATCGCCGTGTCCGGGGAGACCATCAGCAGGTTCATGCTGATCCAGCTCTCGCTGAGCGCGTTCTCCAGCGCGTCACCGGAGGGCTCGGCCGGCGGGCACCACAGGATGTCCCAGCCCCGCAGCGGCTCCGGCACGGTGTCCGGGTTGACCCGCTCCGGGTTCAGCAGCACCAGTCCCGGCCGCAGCAGCGCGATGGTGCTGTCGATGTGGGTGTACCCGTAGATGTCGCGCAGCGGGTGCAGCCGCAGACCGCCGTCGCCGAGCAGGCCCAGGGTGGACTCCAGCCACCGCAGGCCGAGTTCGTTCCCGCTGCGGGAGACCTGGTAGAACACGTCCCGGCCGAGCCGCAGCACGTTCGCGGCGTCGAAGACCGGCTCGCTCTCACCCAGCAGCGGGAGCCCGTCCGCGTCGAACTCGAAGAGCTCGTCCCTCAGTTGCGGCCGGGGAGCGGAGATCCAGCGCGCGCCGCGGCGCAGGTAGTCCTGGAAGAGTCCGCGCAGCCCGAAGACCTCGAAGTAGCGCTGGCGCATCGGGCTGGCGACCTCGATGACCGTCTCGCCGACCACCAGGGTGAGGTCACGCGGGCAGTAGGAGTGGAAGCCGCCGTCGGCCTTCCACAGCGGGGAGGCGAACTCGGCCGCGTGGTCGATCACTTCGGGCTGGTGGACGGTGACGCCGAGACCCCGCAGGGTGGCCACCAGCGCGTCCAGGTCCTCCTCGGTCTCCTCCACGACCTGCGGCGAGTACGGCCCGACCTGGATCGCGCCGAGGTCGGCGGCACTGGTCTTCGGGAAGCAGGACAGCCAGGAGGACGGCTCGGTCTGCTCGGGCAGCCGGGCGCCGACGGCGCTGCCGACCACGACCTCCCGCAATGTGCTGAACTCGTCCCAGCTGTGCACCGGACGGGCCGAATTGGACATGACTCCCCCTTGACACGGGTTTAGGGAAACGCGGAAACGGCGCGGACACGGCGGCGCGAGCGTACGGAACCGGCCACGGGAATTCGGGTGCGGATGAATCGCCGGACGGTCTCCGGCCGGCCACGGCGTACGGGAAATCCCCGGCCGGGCAGCCGAATTCGCCTTTCGACGGGCCGGGATCGATCGTCAAGCTACCCGGCCGGTCGACGGCGGCGCAAGGACCGTGATCGGCACCGAGAACGCCGCCGCGACCGGACTCCGGTTGATCAACCGGTTGTTCGACTCACCCGTTCCGGTGCCGATCAATGCCCCGGCTGGACGTCCCGGCGACCGGCGGTGGTCCGGGCCCCAGCAGCCCTACGTCGTGCCCGGCCCGCCGGTCACCACCGCCAGGCCCGGCGGATCCGGCTCCCGCCCGCCAGGGCCAGCAGCGCCCCGCTCGCCGCGGCCAGCCCGGCCACCGTCAGGTGCTGGCGCTGGGACCGGCGCCGGTCGGCGACGGCGGCCCGGGCCGAGGCCGCCAGGAAGGCCCGTTCGACCCCCGCGGTGGCCAGCTCCCCGGCCGCCACCCGTCGCATCAACTGCTCCAGCCGGACGCCCCGGTACAGCAGTTCCGGGTCCCGGTCGGCGGCTGCCCAGCCCCGGGCGGCCGCGGTGAGCCTGCGCTGTTCGCCCAGTGCCTCGCGGCCCTCGCCCAGCCACCCGCGCAGCCTCGGCCAGGCCTGCGGAAGGGCGTGGTGGGCGAGTTCGACGGTGTCCCGGTCGACCACCACCAGCCGGGCCCGGACCAGCCGTTCCATCACCTCGGGGACACCGGGACCGTCGAACTCGGCCCGCCGGACCGGCTTCCGAGTGCCCTCGTCACCGCCGCCCACCAGCTCGCCGCCCACCGTCAGCCCGTCGCCCAGGGACACCGGGGCGGCCGTCTCCTCGCCGGCCCCGGGCAGCTCGCCGTCGAGCAACTCCCCGCCCAGCCGCAGGAACACGGCCCGCGCCGCCGCCCGGTCCGCGGCCTCCAGCCCGTTGTACAGCGTCTCCGCCGTCCGGGCCAGCGCCCCCTCGAAACCGCCCGTGGCCTGGAACCCGGCCAGGGTGAGCGCGTTGCCGCTGCGCCGCCGCCAGGTCTCCAGCAGCGCCGCGGACAGCAGCGGGAGCGCGCCCGGCTGTTGCGCGGCGGTCGAGATGAGGACGGCGAGCAGGGCGCCCTCGACGGTGCAGCCCGCCCGTAACGCCGGTTCGGTGATCGCCCGCCGCAGCTCGTCCGGCGCCGGACGCCCCACCGTCAGCACGCCGTGGCGGCCGACCTCGGCCAGCCCCGGGTGCTCGGCGAACAGCGGCCCGCTCTGGTCCGAGCGGACCACCAGCACCACCCGGCACCGGGCCGGCGCCGCCACCGGCAGCCCCGCCAGGGCCTCCCCGGGGCCGCCCGCCGCCGTCGCCACCAGCGCGTCCAGGAAGCGCGCCCGCTCGGCGGCGCTCCGGCAGCGGGTGCGCAGCTGCTCGCCCTGGTCCACCACCAGCACCGGATCGCCGGCCGTCGGCCCGGACGTGTCGCGCGTCGTCTCCCCGGCTCGCTGCCCGAGCCGGGCGAGCGCGAGCGCGTACGCCTCCATCGGTCGTTCGCCGGGCGTCAGCAGCGCCACCGGCACACCGCCGCCGGCCGGGGACCGCCCCGCTCCGTCCCCGGCCCCGGATCTCCCGGCGGCCGCCCCGACGACCGCCGGGGCCCAGCCGAGCCTGGCCAGCAGACCGGCCCTGACCAGCGAGGACTTGCCCGATCCTGACGGCCCGGTGACGATCACCAGCCGCCGCTCGGCCAGCACCGACACCAGCCGGTCCAGCAGCGCCTCCCGGCCGAAGAACCGCTCCGCGTCGACCGCCTCGAAGGCCGCCGCGCCCGGGTACGGCGCCCGCCCGGCGTCCAGGGCGCGCCGCCGCGCGGCGGCGTCGGCGGCCAGCTCGGCGGCCAGCAGCTGCCAGCGGTGCCGCCACTCCCGCACGTCCCCGCCGCAGGCCTGCACATAGGCGAGGGTGACGGCGAGGCTGGGCAGCCGCCGCCCGCCCGCGGCCACCGACAGACTGGCCGCCGAACAGTGCGCCCGCAACGCGAGCTGGCGGTACGGCGGACTTCCGGCGCGCTCCCTCAGCGCCCGCAGATCGCCCGCGAACCGCAGCAGCGACCCGTCCCCAGGGTCCAGTGGACTTTCCCGACGCGGCACTACGGCCCCCTTCTTCGTTGAAGCGGTGTGCTGACGCCCTTGCGCCCCACGCGTCCACGCGTGCGACGCGTGTTGCGAGGCGTGTCTCCTGTCCATCCCCCGGTGATTCATCATGCACAGGGCAGTTGGCGTCAAACAATGGTGCGTGCGGGTCGGTTGTTCCGAGTTGATGTTCAATGTCCAGCCGTACGGCGCCGAACAAAGCCGGTGGGATAGAACCGGGACCCGCAGCCTTCGCTGACTTCGGAGACATCCATGAAGTTCACGCGGTACTGCCGTTCCCTGCTGTCCACACCCGCGATGGCCGTGGAGCGGTACACCAAGAGCCACCAGTCCGGGGCCGACATCGCCATGGTCGATCTGGAGGATTCGGTCCCGCCCGCCCGGAAGGAGGAGGCCCGCCGGCTCGCCGAGGAGTTCTTCGCCCTCCCGTCCACCAAGCTCGCGCGCAGCGCGGTGCGCATCAACGCCCTGTCCGGGCCGGACGGCCTGCGCGACCTGATCGCCATCACCCGCTACCGGGTCAAGCCGGACCTGGTGCTGATCCCGATGGCCGAGTCCCCCCGGGACGTCGAGATCGCCGCCGGCGCGCTCGGCCCGGACTGCCCGGAGACGGAGTTCCTGGCCGTCGTGGAGACCCCGCTGGGCATCGAGCACGCGCCCGCGATCGCGGCCGCCGGGCACCGGCTGCGCGGGCTGGTCTTCGGCTCGGCCGACTACGCCTTCGCGGTCGGCGCCCGGCTCTCCTGGGAGGCCCTGGCCCACGCCCGCGGACGGATCGTCAACAGCGCCCGCGCCGCGGGGGTGGAGGCGATGGACGCGCCGTTCTTCGAGGTCGCCGACCTGGCCGGGCTGCACCGGGAGGCCGGTCTCGCCCGGGACTTCGGGTTCAGCGGCAAGATCGCCGTCCATCCGCGCCAACTGGCGCTGATCAACGAGACGTTCAGTCCGGACGAGGAGCTGCTGGCGCGCGCCCGGCGGGTCGTCGCGGCAGGCCTGGAGAACGGCCGCTCGGTCACCGTGGTGGACGGGGTGATGGTCGGCATGCCGTTCTTCGAGGCCTCGCAGCGGCTGATCGAGCAGTTCGACCCGCCTCGGCCGGACGGCTCGCCCCGACCCGACGGCGCGCCTCAGCCGGACGGCCCGCCCCGACCCGAGAGCAAGCCCCGACCCGACAACACCCCGAACCACGCGACGGAGACGTGACGATGACCGAAGAATCGATCCTGGGCCCGCGCCGGTACCGCAACGCCGAGGCCATGCTGGCCGCCGCCGACCCGGTCTGGCAGGCCGCCGCCGCCAACGGCCTGATCGGCATCACGGTGGACTCGGAGTCCAACAACCGGCTGATCGTCCGCGAGACCGGCCACGAGTTCGCCAACATGGTCTCCTGCGCGTACCTGGGCCTGAACAACCACCCCTCGGTCGCGGCCGCCGCCGTGGACGCGCTGGCCGAGTCCCGCAGCACCTGGCTGGTCACCTCCACCACCCGGATCCGGCACAACCTGCTGGTGCGCCTGGAGGAGGAGCTGGGCGAGCTGTTCGGCGCGCACGTCCTGCCGGGCGCGTCCTGCACCTCGCTCACCGCCGGCATCCTGCCGCTGATCGCCTCCGGCCACCTGGACGGCACCTGCCAGGGCGGCGGCGGCCCGCGGGTGATGGTCTTCGACCGCTTCTGCCACTTCTGCATGGCGTACGTGAAGCCGATCTGCGCGGACGAGTCGCTGGTGCTCACCTGTCCGCACAACGACCTGAACTACCTGGAGGACATCTGCCGCAAGTACCCGCGGGTCGCCTACGTGGCCGACGGCGCGTACTCGATGGGCGGCGCGGCGGCCCTCGACGGGCTGCTCGAACTCCAGGACCGCTACGGGCTGTTCCTCTACATCGACGACTCCCACTCGCTGTCCATCATGGGTGAGCGGGGCGAGGGCTTCGTCCGCTCCCGGCTGGAGATGAACCCGCTGACGGTCATCGTCGCCAGCCTCGGCAAGGGCTTCGGCACCGGCGGCGGCGTCGCGATGCTCGGCAACCGCGAGCAGTTCGAGTTCCTGCACCGGCACGCCGGCCCGGTCGGCTGGTCGCAGAACGTCGCCCTGCCGCTGGTCGGCGCCTCGCTCGGCAGTGCCGCCATCCACCGCTCCCCGGAACTCGCCGACCTCCAGGCCAGGTTGAACCGCAACATCGACCTCTTCGACGAGCTGCTGCCGACCACCTTCGCGGGCAACGGCCTGCCGGTGCGCCGGGTCGACGTCGGGGACGCCGAGCAGGCGGTCAAGCTGTCCGCCCAGCTCTTCGAGCGCGGCTTCTACAGCTCGGCGGTGTTCTTCCCGATCGTGCCCAAGGGCGAGGCCGGGCTCCGGCTGATGATGCGGGCCGACATGGACAAGCGGCTGATCCGCGAGTTCGCCGGGCACGTCAAGGAACTCACCGCCGATCTCTAGGACTTGGGGGAACGCCGTCATGGACGGAACCGAACCGGCCGGCTACCGGCGGATCGGCGAGCGCCGCTACCGCGAGGTGGTCGGGCGCTACTACGAGGAGTTCGAGGTCGGCGAGGTGGTCGAGCACCGCCCCGGGCGGACCGTCACCGAACTCGACAACGTGCTGATGAGCATGCTGAGCATGAACGACGCCCCGCTGCACATCGACGCCGCCTACAGCGCGCACACCCCGTGGGGGCGGCCGATCGTCTCCAGCCTGGTGACCCTCAGCATCGTCGGCGGGATGACCGCCCGCTCGACGAGCGGGCGCACCATCGCCAACCTGGGCTGGGAGAACATCCGGATGACCCACCCGGTGTTCACCGGCGACACCCTCTACGCGGAGACCGAGACCCTCGCCAAGCGGCTGTCCAAGAGCCGGGACGGGCAGGGCATCGTGAGCTGCCGCACCACCGGCACCAAGTCCACCGGCGAGACCGTGGTGGTGTTCGAACGCAGCTTCCTCGTCCCGCTGCGCGGCCACGGCCTGGACGAGGTCGCGGGGTACTGAACCGGCAACCGGGCCCGACGGCGGATCGTCGGGCCCGGTCACCGCGCCGGCTCAGTCCTCGCGGCGGACGTCCACCAGCACCTTGCCCATGGTCTCCCGCCCGGCCAGCGCCCGGTGCGCCCCGGCCACCCCGGACAGCGGTACGGTCCGGTCGATCCGCGCCACCAGCCGCCGCTCGGCGGCGAGCCCGAACAGCCGCTCCGCGACGCCGGCGAACAGCACCCGGTCCGCCAGGACGTGCTGGAGCCAGAACCCCAGCAGCCCCGC
The DNA here is from genome assembly GCF_054601375.1 of Kitasatospora sp. Ki12. Classification (NCBI taxonomy): domain Bacteria; kingdom Bacillati; phylum Actinomycetota; class Actinomycetes; order Kitasatosporales; family Streptomycetaceae; genus Kitasatospora; species Kitasatospora sp. Ki12. The sequence continues at coordinate 387,158 of NZ_BAAIHT010000002.1, forward strand.
CGAGCGGTCGGCCAGCTCGTCCACCGAGAAGCTCTCCTCCGCCCCGCCCCGGGCCCCGACCGACAGCAGCCGCCCGAACGGCGCCAGGGCGTCCAGTCCGGCGCGCAGCACCCGGCCGCCGACCAGGTCCACGAACAGGTCCACCCCGCCCGACTCCGCGGCCAGCCGCTCGGCCAGCTCCGGGTCCCCGGGGTCCAGGACCCGGTCCGCGCCCAGCGAGCGGGCGAACTCCCGCTTCGCCGGGGTGGAGGCCAGGGCGAGCACCCGGCCCGCGCCCAGCTCCCGGGCCAGCTGCACCGCCAGGTGCCCCACCCCGCCGGCGGCGGAGGTCACCGCGACGGTCTCGCCCGGCCGCAGCCGTCCCGCCAGGGTCAGCGCGCCGTAGGCCGTCGCCCCCTGTTCCAGCAGCGCGAGCGCCTGCTCGTCGGCCACGCCGTCCGGCAGCTCCACCGTGTGGGCCGCCTCGGCGCGGGCCACCTGGGCGTACCCGCCGCCGGAACGCAGCAGCGCGGCGACCCGCCGGCCGTCCCCGCGCCGCCGGCCGACCACGTCGGCGCCGAGCACGGCCGGCAGCGGGTAGCGCGCGTACTCGCCGGTGCGGCAGTGCAGGTCGGCGTAGTTGAGCCCGGCCAGGGTGACGTCGATCAGCACCTGGCCCGGGCCGGCCACCGGCTCCGGCACCGTCTCGGTGCGGAACTCCTCCGGCCCGCCGTAGCGGTGGATCACCGCCGCCCGCATCCCGCCGTCGGCCGTGTCGGCTCTCATCCGGCGAAGAGCGCGAGCAGCGCGGTCTCCAGGGCGCGGGTGCCCTCCGGGCTCTCGGCGATCGTGCAGTACATCACCGAGCCGTCGGCGGGCCCGAAGTCGCAGCTGTAGAGCACGCCGGTGCCGGTCTCCGGGTCGAAGGCCAGCCCGGCCTCGCCGATCGCGGCCACGGCCTCGGCGAAGGAGGGTACCTTGAGGCCGGCCAGCTCCAGGATGTAGCGCGAGCCGCGGTGCTCCTCGCGCAGCAGACGGCCGAAGTAGGCGTCGTGCAGGTGGCTGGAGCCGGTGAGCCGGCCGTTGGTCTCGTGGAAGTAGATCTCGCCCTTGGGGGTCAGCACGGCGTCCGCACTGACCGTGCCGCGGTAGCCGATCACCCGCAACGCCTCGCACAACCGGGCGCCCTGGGCGACGAGTTCGGCCCGCACCTCGGCGTCCGGGGTGACCGGCGGGGTGATCTCCCCGATCACCACCGGCCGCATCACCATCTCGCCGCAGCCGGAGAGCACCACGGCCGCGTCGTCGATCAGGAACTGCGCGTAGAGCGGCGCGGAGTCGGCGAAGTACCGCTCCACCACCACCCGTTGGCCGCGCCCGCCGGTCAGCCAGGTCCACCGCTCGGCGACGTACCCGGCCACCGCCTCCCGGTCCGCCAGCGGCACCACGCGTTCGGCGCCGGCCGCGTCCACCCGCTCGTCCCGGGCTAGGACCTCGTTGCCGAAGCCGCCGGCCTGGAACTCGACCTTCACCATCACGCTGTGGCCCTGCGCCAGCAGCTGCTCGATGGCGTCCTCGACCTCCGCGGGCGAGCCGGCCACCCGCCCGGGCGGGATCGGCACCCCCACCCCGGCGGCCACCGCCCGGAACCCGGCCTTGCTGTTCACCAGGGCGTTGCCGCCCTGCGCGGCGAAGGCCTGGCCGGGCATGGCGTGCGCCAGCCCGAGCGCGGCCGCCAGCTCGGCCACCGCGCCGTTCGGCGAGATCGCCAGCACCTCCTCGACGGTGCGGCCCGCCAGGACCCGGCCCAGCTCGGCCCGGAAGACCGGGTCGGCCAGCCGGTCGGTGGTGAGCACCTGGTCGCCCTGGGCGCCGGGCGGCGGCAGCACGAAGGTCAGGCTGTCGGCCCGCACCCCGGTCAGCCCGGTGACGTACGCCAGGTACTCCGGGTCTGGCCCCCAGGGCAGCACCAGGACGTCCCCGTCCTCCGCCCACCAGAGCATCCGCTGCGCCCCGCACCCGGCGTACAGCTGCTCCAGCGGCGCCATCCCGGTGAGGTCCCCGACCATCTCCTCGGTGCGGTTGTTCGCGATGCAGAGCGTCGTCATCTGGTGCACTCTCCCGGGGTTCGGCGCTGTCGCGGCCCTGGTCCCACGCACGGCACGGGTGTGGCGTGCGCTACTGGTGTAGCGCACCGGGGTTGTTCTGGTTCGGCCCTCGGTCATTGAACAAAACGCCGAACAACCGACGTCCCGCGCACCGGGGCACGCGGGACGTCGGCGGGGCGGGCGCGGGGCGTCGGCGGGACGTCGGCGGGGGCGTCAGCCCTGTTCGGCGGGGTCCCGGCGGTCGGTCAACGGCCCTGAAGGCGCTTGACGTTGTCGCCGAAGGTCCAGCCGCGGGAGCCGTCCCAGTTGATCGACCAGGTCATCAGGCCCTTCAGCGATCCGCCGAAGGCGTTCCAGGACTGGCCGACCAGGCCCGGGTCCAGGTAGCCGCCGCCCGCGCCGGGCTGGGCCGGCAGGCCGGGCACCTGCTTGTCGTACGGCACCTTGACGGTGGTGCCCTGGATCGTCAGGCCCTTGTTCAGGCAGGTGGTCTGCGCGGTGAAGCCCTGGACGGTGCCGGCCTGGTACGAGTCGCCGGAGCAGCCGTACATGCTGCCGTTGTAGTACTGCATGTTGAGCCACCAGAGCCGGCCGTTGTCGGCGTACTTCTTGACGATCGGCAGGTAGGCGCCCCAGATCGAGCCGTAGGTGACGCTGCCGCCGGTGACGTACGCGGTCTCGGGGGCCATCGTCAGGCCGAAGCCCGCGGGCATCTGGGCCAGCACGCCGTCGATGATGCGGATCAGGTTGGCCTGGGAGGCGGACAGCGTGTTGATGTCGCCGCTGCCGGACAGGCCGGTCTCGATGTCGATGTCGATGCCGTCGAAGTTGTACTTCTTCAGGATCGGGACGACGGTCGCCACGAAGCGGTCGGCGACGGTGCTGGAGCTCAGGTCGATGCCCGCGGCGGCGCCGCCGATCGACATCAGGATCGTCGAACCGGCCGCCTTGGCCTGGCACATCTCGGCGGGGGTCGACACCTTGACGCCGGCGTCCATGCCGTCCTGCCACTGCACGGTGCCGTCCGAGAGGATCACCGGGAAGGCGGCGTTGATGACGTTGTAGCCGTGCGCGGCCATCCGGCTGTCCGTGATGGGGACCCAGCCCATGCCGGGGTGGACGCCGTTCGCAGCGCCGTCCCAGTTCTCCCAGTAGCCCTGCAGGACCTTGCCCGAGGGCTTGGGCTTCGTCGGGCAGGTGTCACCCGGCGGGGTGGTCGGCGGCGTCGTGGGCGGGGTGGTGGGTGGGGTGGTGGGTGGCGTGGTCGGCGGCGTCGTCGGAGGGGTGGTGGGCGGGGTGGTCGGCGGTGTGGTGGTGGGGGTCGCGGTCGGTGTGGGGCTGCTGCCGCCGGGGCCGGCGAGCGAGACGTCGTCCGCGTAGAACGCGGGCTGCCCGTACCAGCCGTGCAGGTAGACGGTGACCGAGGTGGTGTTCGCCCCGGTGCTGAAGCCGACGCTGAGCTGGCTGTACGTCGCGGCGCTCGGGGTCCAGGTGGACTGGGCGCCGGAGAGGCCGGTGCCGGTGGCGCCCAGGTAGACGTAGCTGCCCTGGACGTAGGCGCTCAGCGTGTACTGGGAGTTGGGCTGCACGCTGACGGTCTGGGAGCACTGGGCGTCGTCCTGGCCGGTCGGCGTGGCCCGGAGCGCACCGGAGCCGGCGTGGACCGGGCTGCCGACCGGCGTGCCGGAGCCGCCGGTGCAGGTCCAGCCGGAGAGTCCGTTCTCGAAGCCGGGGTTGGCGACGAGGTTGGCGACGAGGTCGGGGGTGGCGGCTCCGGCCGTGACGGTGCCGGCCGCCGCGAGCCCGGCCCCGATGACAGCGGCGGCGCTCACCCCGGCCAGGGCGCGCTTGAGGACGGTCGGTGCGGGCCCGGTGGAGCCGGTCCGGTGGGCCCGGGTGGCGCGCTCCACGGCGGGGCGGGCATCGCTCGACGGGCGTGGAGTGCCCGGCCTTCGACGGAACATGCTGTGCTCCCTTCCCGCCGAGCGCCACGGGGCATGAGACATGAGGCATGCGGTGTGGGCATGCGCATGACCATCGCGTGGGGGCGTGACGCCCGGCTCTGGGTGAGGTGGGGGGACATGTGGGGCTGTGCCGGTCCGGATCGTAGGAGGGGCGGCACAGCCCGTCAATAGGTCTGGACCAATTCTGGCGAGTACCGGCGATCCGACCGGTCGGGACGACGCCGATCCGGAGGCGACCTCAGGGGCGGACCAGGCGTCAATTCCGGAACAGAATCTCCCACTTGTCGCGCGTAGAAACGTTCTTCCGCCGTACGTCTGGCCGTTGCCCGACACGGACGGTAGGCATCTGGTGGCGCTGCTACAACCTCAGCGCCCGACCTTTCCCATCCGCGCTCACACCGCCGGGCCACGAACCCGGACGGTGGTCAGGAGTAGGCCTCATGCGGAGCACCCCGAACCCCCGGAGCACCCCGAGAACGCCGAGTACCCCGAGAACGCCGGGATTCCGACGCCGGACCCTCGCCGCGGCCTCCGCCGCCGCCGTGGTGGCGGCGCTGGTCGCCCTGCCCGCCGGCGCGGCCCAGGCGGCGTCCCCCGACATCGTGATCAGCCAGGTGTACGGCGGCGGCGGCAACTCCGGCGCCCCGTACGCCAACGACTTCGTCGAGCTGTACAACCGCGGCACCGCGCCGGTGACCGTCACCGGCTGGACGGTGCAGTACGCCTCGGCCGGCGGCTCGTCCTGGTCGCGGACCACCCTGTCCGGCACGATCGCGCCCGGCCACTACTTCCTGGTCCAGGAGGCCGCCGGATCCGGCGCCGGCAGCGCCCTGCCGACGCCGGACGCCACCGGCACGATCGCCCTGTCGGCGACCTCCGGCAAGGTCGCGCTGGTCACCAACGGCACCGCGCTGACCTGCGGTTCGGGCTGCGCCACCCAGCCCGGGGTGAAGGACTTCATCGGCTACGGCAGCAGCGCCACCTCCGCCGAGGGCTCCCCGACCGGCAACCTGTCCAACACCACCGCCGCCCTGCGCGCGGGCGGCGGCACCACCGACACCGACAACAACGCGGCGGACTTCGCGCTCGCCACGCCCACGCCGCGCAACTCCTCCTCCACCGGCGGCGGTGGCACCGGCGGCACCCGCATCCACGACATCCAGGGCGCCGCCCGCACCTCCCCGCTGGCCGGCTCCGCGGTCAGCGCGGTGCCCGGCGTGGTGACCGCCGTCGGCCCCAACGGCTTCTGGTACCAGGACCCGCAGCCCGACAGCGACCCCGGCACCAGCGAGGGCGTCTACGTCTACACCGCCGGCGCGCCCACCGTCGCGGTCGGCGACTCGGTGACGGTGAGCGCCACCGTCAGCCAGTACCGCCCGGGCGGCACCGGCGGCACCACCAACCTGTCGATCACCGAACTCACCGCGCCCACCGTCACGGTGGTCGCCCACAACGCGCCGCTGCCGGCCGCCACCCTGGTCGGCCCGGGCGGCCGGATACCCCCGTCCGCGGTCATCTCCAGCGTCACCTCCGGCGACGTCGAGACCGCCGGGAACTATCAGCCCGCCACCGACGGCCTGGACTTCTGGGAGTCCCTGGAGGGCATGCGGGTCGAGATCGACGACGCGGCCGTGGTCGGGCCGACCAACAAGTACGGCGAGCTCCCCGTCGTCCCGCAGGGCAGCACCACCCGGACCAACCGGGGCGGCATCCTGCTCCAGGCCGGTGACGGCAACCCGGAGCGGGTCGTCCTCGGCAAGGCGCTCGCGCCCACCCCGACCGCGAACACCGGCGACACCCTGACCGGCGCCACCGTCGGCGTGCTCGACTACGCCTTCGGCAACTTCACCCTCCAGGTCACCGCCACCCCGGCGGTCACCTCCGGCGGCACCGCCCCCGAGGTCACCACCGCGCCGACGGCCGGTCAGCTCGCCGCCGCCACCTTCAACGTGGAGAACCTCGCCCCCTCCGACCCGCAGAGCAAGTTCGACGGCCTCGCGGCGGGCATCGTCACCAACCTGCGCTCGCCCGACCTGGTCGCCCTCGAGGAGATCCAGGACAACAGCGGCGCCACCGACGACGGCACGGTCAGCGCCACCCAGACCATCGCCAAGCTCACCGCGGCCATCACCGCGGCCGGCGGCCCCGCCTACTCGTACCGCGAGATCGACCCGGTGGACGGCCAGGACGGCGGGCAGCCCGGCGGCAACATCCGCCAGGTGTTCCTGTTCCGCACCGACCGCGGCCTCTCCTTCACCGACCGCCCAGGCGCCGGCTCCACCACCGCCGACTCCGTGGTGAACGCGGGCGGCACGCCGCGGCTCGCCTACTCCCCCGGACGGATCGACCCTGGCAACGCGGCCTTCTCCTCCAGCCGCAAGCCGCTGGCCGGCGAGTTCCGCTGGAACGGCAAGCCGGTCTTCGTGATCGCCAACCACTTCAACTCCAAGGGCGGCGACCAGCCCCTCTTCGGCCGCTACCAGCAGCCGTCCCACCCCTCGGAGAGCCAGCGCCACGACCAGGCGACCGCGGTGAAGGGCTTCACCGACCAGATCCTGGCCGTCGACCCGAACGCCTCGGTCATCGTGCTCGGCGACCTCAACGACTTCGAGTTCTCCCAGACCGCCGACATCCTCACCGCCGGCGGCTCGCTCACCGACCTGCCGCGCACCCTGCCGCTGCCCGAGCGCTACACCTACGTGTACGAGGGCAACTCGCAGGTGCTCGACCACATCCTGATCTCCCGCGCGCTGGCGGCCACCTCGTACGGCTACGACATCGTGCACATCAACAGCGAGTTCAGCAACCAGCTCAGCGACCACGACCCGCAGGTGGTGCGCATCCCGCTGCCGTAACGGGCCCGGCCCGGGCGGTGCCGGCCTCCCCCTCCCGCGCACTCGGGGGGGGAGGCCGGCACCGGTCCGTTCCAGGGCCCGGCGGTGGGCATGCCGGGGCTCAGGAGGCGGGTTCCCGGGGGACGATCCGGTGGTTGAAGGGGACCGTGCCCGGGTCCAGGGCGGTGGCGCCGCCGTCGACGGTGAGGGTCGCGCCGTTGACGAAGGAGGCCGCCGGGGACAGCAGCCAGGCGATGGCCTCGGCGACCTCCCGCGGGTCGGCCGGACGGCCCGCCGGGAGCAGCCGGGTGGCCTCGGCGTAGGCCGCGTCCAGACCGCCGTCGCCGGAACCGTCGCCGACGCCTCCGCCGGCACCCTCGCCGTCGCCCAGCCGCGCCTCCTCCGCGAAGCGGGCCATCCGGCGGTCGGCCATCTCGGTGCGCACCCAGCTGGGGCACACCGTGTTGGCCCGCAGCCCGCGCGAGCCGTAGTCGACGGCCAGTGAGCTGCACAGCTGCAGCAGCGCCGCCTTGGACGCGGCGTAGGCGGCGTTGCCCGTGCCGTTGCGCAGCGCCGAGACGGAGGCCACCGCGACGACGGCGCCGCGGGCGCGCAGCAGATGCGGCAGGGCCGCCCGCATCGTCAGGAACGGACCGGTGAGGTTGGTGCGCAGCACCAGGTCCCAGTCCTCGTCGGAGGTCTCGCCGACGCCGCCGCCGCGGCCGACCCCCGCGTTGACGACCAGTCCGTCGAGCCGCCCGAAGCGGGCGACGGTGCTCTCGACGAGGTCGCGTACGGCCTCGGGGTCGGTCGTGTCAGCCGGGTGGGCCAGCGCGCCGGTCCGCTCGGCGACGCCGTCCAGCGGCTCGCTCCGCCGCCCGGAGACGACGACCCGGTGACCCCCCTCGCACAGCAGCCGCGCGGTGGCCGCGCCGATGCCCGTACCGCCGCCTGTCACGATGACAACTCGTTGTTCCGCCATGGACCTTCCCCTCCGATCGACCGCAAACCACCAGCTGTATCACAGGGCCCCGGCCGGACCGTGGCCGGACGGTGGTTCGTCCGGATGGCCACCGGCGGGTGCGGCGCGCCCGACCCCCGGCGACGTTGGGGGGATGGACACCGTCATCGTGCTGGAACCCGACACCCCGACCAACGTCCGGATCCTCGGACCCGACCGCAGACCGGCGGACCCCGAGAACCCGGTGCGCCGTGCCCACGCCGCCCCGGCCGAGGCGTCCGGCCTCTGCGGCCCGCACACCCTGTGCGGCCTGGACACCTCCGACATGACCATGGCGCCACGACATTCCACCGAAACCACCGCCGACCGGCCACGGCACCGCCCCCACTGGAGCACCTGCGGCACCTGCCGCACCGCCGAGGAGCGAACCGGGCCCCGCACACCCCACCCGGCCGCCCCCCACACCCCTCCCGAGGACCCCACCCCCACCGGCGAGGACCCGGCCTCCTGACCCACCCCCGGCGGCACGGCCCGAGGCGGGGAGCCCCGGGCCGGCGGCCGTGGTCCTCCGAATGCCCGAACCCCGGTAGCGCTCGGCAGAGCGGCGAGGAGGCTGGAAGGAGTACGGCAGTTCCGGGCTCCCTCCAGCGGTGAGACCGACGGTCGTTCCAGTTGTCCGTCTCCAGGAGGTCCCGTGGCTTACCCGCTCTCCCCCGGTCCCGACACCGCGATCACGCCCGATCCGGTACCCGACTCCCCCGGCGCCCCGTCCGGTGCCTTACCGCCGTCCCCCGGCCCCGCGTCCGAGGCGTCACCCGGCGATGAGTTCGCCGTGACGATGCTGGAGGCGGCCGCGGCCCGGCCGGTCGAGGAGGTGGCCGAGCTCCTGCGCCACCTCGGGTCCGAACGGACCTCGCGGCTCACGCCCGCCCTGCAGCGGGCGGCGGCCACCCGTCCGGTGGAGGACCTGGCCCGGCTGCTCGCGCTGCTGCGGCCCGAGGCCCCCGCCGGCGCCGACGCGATCCTGCGCACGGCCGTCCTCACCCGCTCGGCCGACGACGTCGCGCTGCTCGCCGCCCTCCTGAGCACCGACCCCGCCAGCGGCATCCAGGACGCCCTGCGCGAGGCCGCGGCGGTCCGGCCCGTACCCGACGTCGCCCACCTCACCCAGCTGCTGCACTCCACCCCCACCGCCTCCGGCCCCGCCACCGAGGCCGCGACGGAGGAACCGGAGACCGAGGAGCCCCCGGAGGATCCGGATGCCGGCGTCCGGCCACCGGTCGACAACGGGCGCCGTCCTTTGGCCCGCCTGCGCGGGGCACGCTCGCCGCTGCGGTGGTCGGCGGCCGCCGCCCTGGTGGCCAGCGCCGGACTGCACCTGTCGATCGTGTTCCCCTACTGGGGCCAGAGCCCGGCCGCCGATGCCGGGTTCAGCACGGCCGCCGTCCTGTGCCTGGTCCTGGCCGGGCTCGTGGTGCTCCGCGACTCGCTGTGGCTCTGGATCGCCGCCGCCGTGACGGGCGTCTCCACCGTCGTCGGCTACCTGATGTCCGACAGCATCTTCGTCCTGGACCTCGGCACGACGATGACGCCGTGGCAGACCGGCCTCGGCTTCGCGACCATCGCCTGCGCCCTCACCCTCCTCGCCCTGACCGCCCTCCTCGCCACCACCCACCGACGCCGCCGCCCCGCGTGACCCATCTCACCCACGACGAGGTTTGGAGCACATCCGCGCCAGCTCAGGGCGGTGGCGCGAAGGCCTCGGAAACCGGAACTCCACCGATCGGATCGGGCCTTTGCCTTCGATTGGTTGACCGGGGTGGCATGCACACCTAACTTTCCGGAGCAATGCAACGGCTCAGGGCGCCCAACCGGGCACCCTGAGCCGTAGCCCGCTTCGGGAAGAAAGGGACAGCATGTTCCGGAACCTTCGGGGAGTCAGGACGACGGCGCTGCGAGCCGTCGCCGTCACGGCCGCGTCATCGGCCCTCCTCCTCATGGCGCAGAGCGGCACGGCCAATGCCGCGTGGAAGAACGGCCCGATGTTCAACGAGGCGAAGCAGCAGTGCCTTGACGCCGGTGGCTACATCAGCACGTACCCCTGTAACGGCTCCGGCGCCCAGTGGTGGCACGACATATCCCCCGCGGGCGCGAACTACTACCAGCTCCAGACCAACTCCGGCTACTGCCTCGACCCGGGCGTGGGCAGCAACAACGGCGAAGGCCCGTGCAACGGCGGCGACTACCAGCACTGGACGAAGGGGGCCTCGAAGAACATCAACGGCCAGACGTACTACGTCTTCGTGTGGTCGCACGACTCCAGGAAGTGCCTGGACGGCGGCCAGACCGGCAACGCGGTCGCCAACTGGTGCAACGGCAGCGCCTACCAGTTCTGGCTCTGGAACTGACGGTCCGGCGGAAAGACCGGCGCCCTCCGCGCGACCGCTGTGGTCGTGCGGAGGGCGCCGTCCGTGCCCGCGGGCGGGTCAGGCGGCCGGGCCGGGGGTGAGCAGGGTGGTGATCTCCTCGGCGAGGCGGGGGCCGAGCTCGCCCCAGCCGTCCTTGTAGCCGTAGACGCCGGCCAGGGTGCGGGCCTCGTAGTCGCCGTTCATGATCTCGATGTCGTCGGCCGTGATGAGGGCCGGGTGGGCGACGCCGACGGCCGAGGAGACCTTCATCAGTTCCCGGCGCAGGGTGCGCAGGTAGTTGGCGGCCCGGTCGGCCTTGGAGGCCGGGTCGAGGCCGCGGGCGAGCCACGCGTTCTGGGTCGCGATGCCGGTGGGGCACTTGTCGGTGTGGCACTTCTGCGCCTGGATGCAGCCGATCGACAGCATGGCTTCGCGGGCCACGTTGATCATGTCGACGCCCAGGGCGAAGGCGACCGCGGCGTTCTCGGGCAGGCCGAGCTTGCCGGAGCCGATGAAGGTCAGGTCGTCGGTGAGCCCCAGCTCGGCGAAGGTGCCGTAGACCCGGGAGAAGCCCATCCGGAACGGCAGCGACACCGAGTCGGCGAACATCCGCGGCGCCGCCCCGGTGCCGCCCTCGCCGCCGTCGATCGTGACGAAGTCGACCCCGCGGTCGCCCCGCGCCATCAGGGTGGCCAGCTCCTGCCAGAAGCCCATGTCCCCGACCGCGCTCTTGACCCCGACCGGCACGCCGGTCTCGGTGGCGAGCAGCTCGACGAAGTCGAGCATCGAGTCGACGTCGCCGAAGGCGGTGTGCCGCGACGGGGAGGCGCAGTCCTGACCGACCGGGATGCCGCGGATGGCGGCGATCTCCGGGGTCACCTTGGAGCCCGGCAGCATCCCGCCCAGGCCCGGCTTGGCGCCCTGGGAGAGCTTGATCTCTATCGCCTTGACCGGGGCACCGGCGACGACCTCCTTGAGCTTGTCCAGGTTGAAGCCGCCGTCCTCGTCGCGGCAGCCGAAGTACGCCGTGCCGAGCTGGAGGACGAGGTCGCCGCCGTTGCGGTGGTACGGCGAGAGGCCGCCCTCGCCGGTGTTGTGCATGGTGCCCGCCTGGGCCGCGCCCTTGTTGAGCGCGGTGATCGCCGCGCCGGAGAGCGAGCCGAAGCTCATCGCGGAGATGTTCACCACGCTGGCCGGCCGGAACGCCTTGGCGCGGCCGCGCGGACCGCCCAGCACCTTGGCCGAGGGCAGCGCGGCCTGCGGGTCGTGCGCGTCGGGCAGCGGCCCGGCGAAGGTGCGCTGCTTCAGGTAGGCGTGGCCCTGGACGTGCTCGACGTCGACCTCGGTGCCGAAGCCGAAGTAGTTGTTCTCCTCCTTCGCCGACGCGTAGATCCAGGTCCGCTGGTCGCGGCTGAAGGGGCGCTCCTCCTCGTTGGAGGTCACGATGTACTGCCGCAGTTCCGGCCCGATCCGCTCCAACAGGTAGCGGGCGTGCCCGGCCACCGGGAAGTTCCGGAGCAGCGCGTGCTTCTTCTGGACGAGGTCGCGGGCGGCCAGAAGCGCCACCGCTGTCGCGGCGGCCGCGCCGATCTTCCGGGCTTGCATGGACGTTCCTCCTCGGTGCGCGACTCCGTTCCCCGTGCGGTGGAGTCGTCGTGCGGTAGGGCGGGTCTGCGCACTGATCGTAGGAGGCCGTCCGAACGGGCGTGCGGGCAGGGGGCGGTCGGGCCGGCGGTCGGGCCGGCCGTGGACGGGGGCCCGCCGGTGCCGGTGGCGGCGGGTGGTGCCCGGGTGTCGCGTGGTGCGCGGCCTGCCTGGCGTTCCGGCAGCGAGCAGGCCGCATTCAGCCGCCGTACACCCGGTTTCCACGTTGTGTCGCCAGAGTTCCGCCTCGTGCCTACCTCACACTCGCGCGTCGGCGTCGCCTCCCTGTGCGCCGCGGCTTTGACGTTTTCAGGAATGGTCGTCACCGGCATCGTCGCGGCCCAGCCGGCGGCCGCGGCGGACCCGGCCGGCTATCAGAACGTTCGGATCAACGAGGTCACCTCGTCGAACAGCGACACGGTGGAGCTGTACAACGCGGGCCCGGCCGCGGTGAGCATCAGCGGCTGGAAGATGTCGGACGACGGCTTCGTGCCGCAGTCCTTCAGCCCGTCCTCCACCACGATCCCGGCCGGCGGCTTCGTCACCTTCAACTCCCCCAAGGGACTGGGTGATTCGGACAAGCTGGTGATCTACACGGCCGACGGTACGGTGGTCGACCGGGTCGACTGGGCCACCGGTGCGGCGAAGCCGGCGATGGCCCGCTGCGGCGGCGACGGCACCGGGGCGTGGGTGACCACGACCGCCGCGACCACCTTCGGCGCCCCGAACGCCCCGGGCTGCCCGTCCTCGGTCCCCGCGGCGAGCCGGGTGCGGATCAACGAGGTCACCTCGAACGGCTCGGACACCGTCGAGCTGTACAACGGCGGCACGAGCGCCGTCAGCATCGGCTCCTGGAAGTACGTCGACGGCGACACCACCCACGCGCCGGTCTCGATCGCCTCCTCCTCCCCGAGCGCGACCACCATCCCCGCGGGCGGCTACGTCACCTTCGACTCCGCGCTGGGGCTCGGGGACAACGACTCGGTCTTCCTCCTCGACGGCAGCGGCACCACCGTCGACTCGGTGAGCTGGGCCCTCGACGGCGCCAAGCCCTCCGCCGAGCGCTGCGCCAACGGCACCGGCTGGTTCCAGACCTCCGTGACCGCCACCCTCGGCGGCGCCAACTCCTGTACGGGCGGCGGCGGTGGCGGCCAGACCGGCCACCTGCTGGGCGGCGGCGGCGCGCTCACCAGCGGCTGCACCCCCGAGGCGCCCTCCGGTACGGGTGCCACCCCGACCGGCACCCTGGCCTGGCCGGGCGGCCTGGACGTGACGATCGCCGACAACGTCTGCGCCTTCACCACGTCCACCGGCCCCGAGGGCCGCGACCTCAGCGGTCTGGCCTTCGACCCGGCGAACCCGTCGGTGCTGTGGGCCGCCAAGAACAAGAACTGGCTGTACAAGCTGGTCAAGAGCAACGGCAAGTGGATCCCGGACCCGTCGTGGAGCGCGACCGGCAAGCAGATCCGCTTCGCGGGCGGCACCGGCCTGCCGGACTCCGAGGGCCTGACGGTCGGCGGCAACGGCCACGTCTACGTGACCTCCGAGCGCGACAACGGCAACAACACCGCCCCCAAGGACACCGTCATGGAGTTCGACCCGGCCGCGACCGGATCGACCCTCACCCCGATCCACCAGTGGGACATGACCTCGCAGTTCCCGCAGCTGAACACCGGCAGCAAGGACGACGCCAACCTCGGCTTCGAGGGCGTCGGCTACGTGCCGGACAGCTGGCTGACCGCCAACGGCTGGGTCGACCCGCTCACCGGAGCCGCCTACAACCCGGCGAACTACCCGCTGCACGGCGCGGGCCTGTTCTTCGCCGGCCTGGAGTGGGACGGCACCCTGCACGCGTACGGCCTGAACTCCGACGGCACGTTCACCACCTTCGGCACCGTCGCCACCGGCAAGGCCTCCGTGATGGACGTGACCTTCGACGCCGGCACCCAGCGCATCATCGCCACCTGCGACAACACCTGCGGCGAGACCCACACCCTGATGAAGGTCAACGCCGCCGGCGCGATCGTCCCCGACGTGACCTACACCAACCCGGCCGTCATGCCGGTCGACAACCTGGAGGGCTTCGCGCTCGCGCCGACCTCCACCTGCGTCAACGGCTTCCGCGAGGCGGTCTGGAGCGACGACGGCATCTACGGCTTCGGCGCCGGCACCTCCTCGTACGGACACGCCCTGTACAGCGGCACCTTCCCCTGCTGATCCCCGCCGCGAGGGTGACACGGTGACGGAGCTCCCGGCCGACGGCCGGGAGCTCCGTCGCGTTCGCCGCCGCGGGCCCTGGCCCCGCGAGCTGTTGTACCGTCCGACCGTGACCGACTCCGCCGCCGTACGCCTCGCGACCTTCAACGTCCTGCACGGGCGGCCGCTCCTGGACGACGGCCGGCCGGTGCCGGGCTCCGACCCCGTCGGTGTGCGGCCCCTCGTCGACGCCGTCGCCGCCCTGGACGCCGACGTGGTGGCCCTGCAGGAACTGGACCGCTTCCAGGAGCGGTCGGGCCGGGCGGACCAGGCGCGAGCGGTCGCCGAGGCCACCGGGGCCGCGGACTGGCGCTACGCCTCGGCGTTCCACGCCCGGTCCCGGCCCGGCCGGAGCTGGGTCCGCGACCGCTCCGAACCCGGGCTGCGGGTGTACGGTCCGGCGGGCACGGGGCACGACGGCGAGGTGCCCTCGCACGGCATCGCGCTGCTGTCCCGGCTGCCCGTCCTGGAGTGGCGGGCCCGGCGCTTCGGCGCGCCGCCGCTCGCCGTGCCGCTGCCGGTGTCCGGGCGGTCGGGCCTCACGGTGATCCGCGACCATCCGCGGGTGGCGCTGGCCGCCGTCCTGCGGGGGCGGCGCGGGCCGTTCACGGCGGTGGCGCTGCACCTGTCCTTCGTCCCGGGGTGGAACGTCCGCCAACTCCTGGCCGTACCCGGCTGGATCGCCGACCTGCCCCGGCCGCACGTCCTGCTGGGCGACTTCAACCTGATGGGCGCGATCCCCACGGCCACGCTCCGCGCGGCCGGCCTGCTCGCCCGGTCGTCGGCCCCGGGGCCCACGTGGCGCCGGTCGGCCCGGGTCCGGACCTTCCCCTCGCACCGCCCGCTGGCGCAGCTCGACCACGTCCTCACGGCCGGTCTCGGGCCCCAGCCACCGACGGCGGTGCGGGCACCCAGGATGCCGGTCTCGGACCACCGGCCCGTGCTGGTCGAGCTGGCCCTGTAGTCCCACCGGAAGCTGGGCCGTCTCCACCTTCCGGACGGGTTCCTTCCCAAAGCCCGGGTCAGCGCCCTGAGACGGCCGTGGGACGGCTCCGGCCGGTCCCACCGGGCGTGTGACGGGCTCTCGTGCTCCTACGGTTGACGAGGCGTCGGGGACACGAGCCGGCGCCTGCCCCATCGCACGTGAAGCACGTGAAACACCTGAAGCATCAGAAGTACGAGAGGTCAGGAAGCACCATGAAGCTGAACACCAAGGCGGCCCTGCGCAAGGGGGCGGCCACCCTCTCCGTCGCCCTCCTGCTGGTCGGCGTCGGCGCCTCGGCCGCGAGCGCCCAGCCCGGCGCGCGCTACGTCCGCTACGGCGACCGCGGCTCGGCCGTGACGTGCGTCCAGCTCGCGCTCAACCACTGGAACTCCAACCGCGGCCCCGGTCTGCCCCACCCCGAGCTGGGCCTGGACGTGGACGGGCAGTTCGGCGGCGAGACCCTGCGGGTGCTGAAGGCCTACCAGAGCGCCCAGCACCTCGACGCCGACGGGGTCGTCGGCCCCGACACCGGCGACCTGCTGTACTGGGCGCACCTCCACCAGAGCGACCCGTACTGCTACTCGGTCCTCCCGACCAAGCCCTGACCCGGCGTCGGGACCGGCGGTCCTGAGACTCCCCGAACACGACGGAAGCCCGGCACCATGGTGGTGCCGGGCTTCCGTCGTGTTCGGGCTTGTCAGCTGATGGCCGCCGTGGCGGCGGTGGCGACGGTCACCGCGGTGATCGCCGCGATGGCCACCCGCATGTTCCGGAGCGCCTCGCTGACGGGCTCGCCCGCCCAGTCGCCCGCCGCGATCTCCGCGAAGCGCAGCTCGACCCGCGCGCGGGGGAGGTCGGGGAAGGCCAGGGCGTGCAGCCGGGCGGAGTGCAGCAGTGCTATCAGGGTCGCGGTGCGCATGTCGGGCGCCTCGTGATGCCGGATCACGGCGGTCAGCCTCCCGCGCAGTTCCCGTTCGACCGACCCGTCCGCCTCCGGGTAGCGCCGGACCGGGAAGAGGCCGAGGACCCGGTGGCGCTCCTCGACGACCAGGCCGCGCTCACACAGCCGGTCCACGGCGGCGCGGACGGCCGTGGCACGGTCCCTGGTCAGCCACTCCGCCGCCTTCGCCTTGCCGGGAGCCTTGCCCCCGATCCACTCGACGAGCCGTTCCAGGCGCTCGTCGAGCAGCGGATCGCCGGTCGGGGTCGGGTCGATGACGCTGAGCCGGCCTTCGTCGAGCGCGACCCGGCCGGCCAGCGCGAGCTCGGCGAGCAGACCTCCCGCCACCGCCCATCCCGCGGCCGCCCCGTCCTTCGCCACACCGGACTCGTCGTCCAGTGAGAGCAGCATCAGCTCCTCGGCGAGGGTGACGTGCATGTGCATTCCTTTCCCTGTACGGACGGCCACCCCGCGGCGCTGCCTGCCGGCCGCCGCACCTGACTGTCCTCAGCCAGGAACGCCCGCCCGTACGCTCCGGTTCCCGGGTCGCGGACGGCGTACGAACCGCCCGGGCGCCGCGCCGCCGCCCCACCCGCCGCACGAGCGGACACCGTCACCAGTCGTCACACAAACCACACCTGACCCGCGCAGAAGCCTCGCTCCGACCGGGTGTCGCGAACCAGCCGGATCTGCGTAGGCTCGCATCCCATCCGGCCCGGTCCGCGGGCGGCGTGGCGGTCACCGCCGGGATCCCGGACGTGCCTCACCTATCGAAGAGATCCCATGAGTTACTGCACCCCCTGCCGACGCCACCTCAACGGCGCGCTCTCCTGCCCCGGCTGCGGCCGGGCCGCCGAGGTCGTGGCCGGGGAGGCCGCGGGCCTGCTCCCCGAGCACCCGGGCGAACCCGCGCCCACCGGCTCCGCACCGTCCCGCCGAGCGGCGCGGCGACGGGGCGGCCGGGCGCGGGGCAAGGTCCTGGCCGTGTCGGCGGCCGGGGTGATGGCCTGCGGGCTCGCCACCGTGCTGCTGACCGGCGGCAACTCCGACGGCGCGGTGACCCCGGCCTCGGCGGGCACCGAGTCGCCCGCCCCGCGCTCCGCGACCACCTCCGGCTCCCCAGCCGCACCGGCACCGGCCCCGGTCACCACGACGGCCACCGTCGGCCCGCAGCCGTCGGCCACCGCCACCCGGCCCAAGCCGTCCACCGGCACCACCTCGGCCACGGCGCCCTCCTCGGCCCCGACCGCCGCCCCGCCCCCGCCGGCCCCGCCCGTGAAGCCCGCCCCGGGCACCGGCACGACCGCGCCGAGCACCGGCCCCGTCCCGCCGTCCTCCCCCGCCCCGCACCCGTCCACCCCGACGGCCACTCCGAGCTGCACCCGCGTCCTGTTCTGGTGCACCTGACCCGGCCGCATCCCGTACGCCCCGGGAGCCCTCAGCCCCGCCCGGCGAGGCCCGCGTGGACGGCGAGGAGGGCCAGGTAGCGGCGGTGGACGTCCTCGCGGTCGGCCGGTTCGGCGACCGTCTCGCGGCTGAGGCGCTCGATCATCCCGGCCTGGGCCAGGAGCACCTGGCGCTGCTGCTCGGTCCTGGTCTCCGCCATGATCTCCGTGAGGGCGTCGAGCTGGCGGATCAGCACGGCCGGCATGCCGGGGGCGGCCTGGCGGATCTTCTCGAAGGCGCGCTGGACCAGGCGTTCGTAGCTCACCGGGGCGGTCATCACCCGGATGTGGCCGCTCTCGTCCCGGTGGACGGGGTTCGGGTGCCAGTGGGCGGCGATCCGGCACAGGCCCTCGCCGAGCCAGTCGACGCAGGTCAGACAGGTGAAGGTGTCGTTCACGGCGGTGGACAGCGCCCGGATGGCGATCTCCACCAGCTGGTCGACGGCGAAGGCGATGTCCTGGGCGAGCGTCCGGGTCGAGCCGGTGATGTGGGCGCGGGCGAAGCGCCGGGCCACCTCGGGCGCCGCCCCGGCGGGCCAGACCGTGGCGAGCTGGTGGCCCCGCACAAGGAAGTGCCCGGGCCGGTGGTCCAGGCGGATGACGGCGTCGAGCTCCGCGGCCATCCGGACCAGCGTGCGGTGCCGGACGAACTGCAGGTAGCCGCTGGCCGGCGCCGGGACGGGCGCGCCCGCGGTGTCGAGCCGGGCGTGCAGTTCGACCGCGGACGGCCCGGTGACGGCCTCTCCGGCCCGGGCCGGTTCGCCCGCGCCCGCCTCGATCGCCTCGGAGAGCTCGGCCGCGATGCTGGCGATCACCCTGGGCAGCTGGATGGAGGTGGCGATGTGGTGGATGAAGTAGATCAGCACCGCCAGGTCGGCCATCACCAGCACCATGCAGACGGTGATGGACAGGTGCGGTACGAGGTCGCCGTGCGAGCCCGGCCCGATGACGACCAGTGACAGGATCGCGAAGACGAACGTGCCGACGAAAGTGCCCAGGGTCAGCTGGGTGGTGCGGTCGCGGATGAAGGTCCGCAGCATCCGCGGGCCGAACTGGGTGGAGGCCAGGGTCAAGGTCACGATCATGATCGAGAACACCACGCCGACGACGGTGATCAGGGAGGCCGCGATGGCGGCGAGCGTCTGCCGGGCCGCGTCCGCCGTCCCGCTGATGACCCAGGACGGCAGGGTGAGGTCCCCGCGGTAGGCGGCCCGGTCCAGGGACCAGGTGGCGACGAACAGCACCGCCGCGAGCACGACCTCCAGGATCGGCACGACCCACAGGTTCGTCCGCAGCTGCTCGCGCCGCCACTGCGCCTCCAGGTGGACCCCACGGATCATGCCGCCGCCTCCCGTCCCTCCGACCCGACTCCGACCCGACTCCGGCCGGGCCCGGCCCGACCCCGGCGCCAGCCGGACGTGCCCACCCTAATCAATCGGACATACCAGGCCGGGTCGGACAGGCGGGGCCCGGTCGACGGGCACGCGGCGGGCAGCCGGGTCCCGTACGGCTATTGACTACTTGTCCAACAGTGGCGATTCTCGTCACACCGAGTGCGCGGTCCATGACGGCCGGCCCGGACGGGCCGGTCCGCGCGTCCCCGACGGCGCCCGGCAACCCCCGGGCCGCGCCACCCTCACTTCGGACCCGGGTGGTGACCATGCCCCAGTTACCCCACCGCAGGCGCGGATTCGTCACGCTTCTGGCCGCACTCCTGACCCTGACCACCATGCTCTTCGCCGCTCCGGCGCCGGCCGCTCCGACACCGGCACCCCCGGCACCCTCCCCCGCGGCCCCGGGCGAGACCGGCTGGTGGAACCCGACCGCCCGACCGGCGCCCGACTCGCAGATCAACGTCACCGGCGAACCGTTCCGCGGCACCGACGCCCAGGGGAAGGTCCGGGGCTTCGTCGACGCGCACGACCACATCATGGCCAACGAGGCCTTCGGCGGACGGCTGATCTGCGGCAAGTCCTTCTCCGAGGCAGGGGTCGCGGACGCCCTGAAGGACTGCCCCGAGCACTACCCCGACGGCTCGCTCGCGATCTTCGACTTCATCACCAAGGGCGGCGACGGCAAGCACGACCCGGTCGGCTGGCCCACCTTCAAGGACTGGCCGGCCCACGACTCGCTCACCCACCAGCAGAACTACTACGCCTGGATCGAACGGGCCTGGCGCGGCGGCCAGCGGGTGCTGGTCAACGACCTGGTCACCAACGGGGTGATCTGCTCGGTCTACTTCTTCAAGGACCGCAGCTGCGACGAGATGACCTCGATCCGCCTCCAGGCGCAGAAGACGTACGAGCTGCAGGCCTACATCGACACCATGTACGGCGGGCCCGGCAAGGGCTGGTTCCGGATCGTCACCGACAGCGCGCAGGCCCGCGCGGTGGTCGAACAGGGCAAGCTGGCCGTCGTCCTCGGTGTGGAGACCTCCGAGCCCTTCGGCTGCAAGCAGATCCTCGACGTCGCCCAGTGCTCCAAGGCCGACATCGACCGCGGCCTGGACGAGCTGTACGGGCTGGGCGTGCGCAGCATGTTCCTCTGCCACAAGTTCGACAACGCGCTCTGCGGGGTGCGCTTCGACGAGGGCGCGCTCGGGACGGCCATCAACGTCGGCCAGTTCCTCTCCACCGGCACCTTCTGGAAGACCGAGAAGTGCGCCGGCCCGCAGCACGACAACCCGATCGGCCTCGCCCCGGCACCCGGGGCGCAGCAGCAGCTCCCGGCGGGGGTGACGGTGCCGGCCTACGCCGGCGACGCCCAGTGCAACAGCCGCGGACTGACCGACCTCGGCGAGTACGCGGTGCGCGGGCTGATGAAACGCAAGATGATGCTGGAGGTCGACCACATGAGCGTCAAGGCCGCCGGGCGCTCCTTCGACATCCTGGAGTCCGAGTCCTACCCGGGCGTGATCTCCTCGCACAGCTGGATGGACCTCGACTGGATCGAGCGGGTCTACAAGCTCGGCGGCTTCGTCGCCCAGTACATGAACAGCGCCGAGGCGTTCAGCGCGGAGGCCGAGCGCACCGACGCGCTGCGCGACAAGTACGGGGTGGGGTACGGCTACGGCACCGACATGAACGGCGTCGGCGGCTGGCCCGGCCCGCGCGGGGCGAACACCCCCGATCCGGTGCGCTACCCGTTCCGCAGCCAGGACGGCGGCTCCCTGATCGACCGCCAGACCACCGGTTCGCGCACCTGGGACATCGACACGGACGGCGCCGCGCACTACGGCCTGGTCCCGGACTGGCTGGAGTCGATCCGGCAGGTCGGCGGCCAGGGCGTGCTGGACGACCTCTTCCGCGGCGCCGAGTCCTACCTCACCACCTGGGGCGCCTCGGAGCGGCACGACGCCTCGGTGAACCTCGCCGCGGGCCGTCCGGCCACCGCCTCCAGCGCCGAGTGGTGGAACCCCTTCGTCAGCTTCGCACCCGGCCGGGCGGTGGACGGCGACACCGGCACCCGCTGGGCCAGCGAGTGGAGCGACGACCAGTGGCTCCAGGTCGACCTCGGCGCCACCGCCCTGGTCGGACGCGTCACGCTGGACTGGGAGCGCGCCTACGGGCGGGCGTACCGGATCGAGGTCTCCACCGACGGGAGCAGCTGGCAGTCCGTCTGGTCCACCACCACCGGACACGGCGGCCTGGACACCGCCCGCTTCACCGGCGTCCCGGCCCGCTACGTCCGCGTCCACGGGGTGCAGCGCGGCACCCAGTGGGGCTACTCCCTGCACGAACTCGGCGTCTTCAGCGGCTAGGCACCACTGAGGCCGGGGCGCTCCGGCCCGGCCCGACCCGGCCACCTCCCTTATTGCTAGGCTCTCGCAATTGCAGAGTACTAGCAATAAGGGAGACGTGTGATGGCGGGACCACCGGTGGTGCTGGGGATCGAGTCGTCCTGCGACGAGACCGGTGCCGGTCTGGTGCGCGACGGCGTGCTGTTGGGGCACGCGGTGGCGTCGTCCATGGACGAGCACGCGCGCTACGGCGGAGTCGTCCCCGAGATCGCCGCCCGCGCCCACGTCCACGCCATGGCCCCCGTCGTCCAGGAGGCGCTGGCCCGGGCCGGGCTCGCCCTGACCGACATCGGCGCCGTCGCCGTCACCACCGGCCCGGGCCTGTCCGGCGCCCTCCAGGTCGGCCTGGCCGCCGCCAAGAGCTACGCCTTCTCCCTCGGCGTCCCGCTCTACGGGGTCCACCACCTCGCCGGGCACGTCGCCGCCGCCACCCTCGACGGCGGGCCGCTGCCGAACCCGTGCATCGTCCTCATCGTCTCCGGCGGGCACACCTCGCTGCTGCTCGTCCGGGACCTCGCCCGCGACCCGATCGTCCACCTCGGCGACACCCTGGACGACGCCGCCGGCGAGTGCTTCGACAAGGTCGCCCGGATCCTCCGGCTCCCCTACCCCGGCGGCCCCGCGATCGACCACGCCGCCCGCGACGGCGACCCGAAGGCCGTCCGGCTGCCCCGGCCCCTGAGCGGGCCGAACGACCCCCCGTACGCCTTCTCCTTCTCCGGCCTCAAGACCGCCGCCGCCCGCTGGGTCGAGGCCCAGCGCGCCGCCGGCACCGAACCGCACGTCCCGGACGCGGCCGCCGCCCTCCAGGAGGCCATCGCCGACACCCTCACCCGCAAGGCCGTCCGGGCCTGCACCGACCACGGCATCGACACCCTCGTCGTGGTCGGCGGGGTCGCCGCCAACTCCCGGATCCGCGCCCTCACCGAGCGGCGCTGCGCGGCCGCCGGCATCACCCTGCGCGTCCCTGCGCTACGGCTGTGCACCGACAACGGCGCCATGGTCGCCGCCATCGGCGACCTCCTGGTGCGCTCCGGCGCCCGACCCGCCCCGATGGACATCTCCATCGACCCCTCGGCCCCGCTGGAGTACGCCGCCCTCACCCCGCTCGCCGCGATCCGCGCGGCGTGACGGGGGTTCACGGGACCGGTCACCTCGGCGGGGCGACCTCGCCGGCCGCCGCTGGAGAGCCGCCCGTGAGCCGGTAAATGGCTTGCGGACCTCCGTGACGGGGTGTCGGATCCCGGGCATGACGATTGTGCTGGGGACACCCACCGCGGGCGGGGTGCGCGAGGCGATGGGCGCGCTGCGGGAGTGGCAGGACGACGGGGCGCCGATGCAGCTGCATCCGGGGGACATCGGCTGGAACCACCGGCTCGGAGCGGCCGAGACGGCCGCGGTGGTGCGGACCTGGAGCCGGGCCGGCCGGATCCTCGCCGTCGGGATGCTGGACTCGCCGACGGTGTTCCGGATGACGGTCGCTCCCGACGCCTTCCGGGACGAGGACGTGGCGCGGCGACTCGTTGAAGACCTCTCGCTGCCCGAGCGCGGCGTGCTGCCGGAGGGAGCGGTGTCCGTCGAGGCGCCGCTGGGCCTGCTGCTGCACGACCTGCTGACCGAGGAGGGCTGGGGCGTCGACGAACCGTGGACGCCGCTCTTCCGCGACCTCGCGGAAGCGGTGGAGGACCCCGGCGTACGGATCACCGCGATCGGCCCGGAGCAGGCGCAGGACTTCGCCGACGTCCTGCGGTCGGCGTTCGGCACCTCGCGGCCCACCCGGGCGTACTGGCACGCGATGGCGGCGGGGCCGTTCTACGGCGACGCGCGCTGTCTGGGCGCCTACGACGACCAGGGCGCCCCGGCGGCGGTGGTGACGGTCTGGTCGGCCGGCCCGGGGAAGCCGGGACTGGTCGAACCGATGGGCGTCCACGAGGACCACCGCGGTCGCGGGTACGGCCGGGCGATCACCCTCGCCGGGGCGGCCGCGCTGCGGGAGCTGGGCGCGTCGAGCGTGCGGGTGTGCACACCGAGCTCCAACGCCGGTGGCGTCGCCACGTACAAGGCGGCCGGCTTCGAGGAGAGGCCGGAGATCGGCGACCGGATCCGCACGGCCTGACGACCGTACAGCCCGGTCCGGCCCTCGGGCCCGCCCGGGCTGCGGCCGCCAGGACGCCGGGGACCGCGCCGTCGGGGGTGCACACCACCGCGTCCAGGCCGGAGCGCTGCCGAGCAGGTCCCCGGTGGTCGGTCAGGCGAGGGTCCGGCAGAGGTTCTCCACCTGATGCTGGACCAGCACCTCGACCTGCCGGTCCGGGTGCACCAGCAGCACCGCGCCGCCACTGAACACGTAGTCGCCGACCGCGTAGTACGGGTTGCCGGGGTGGACCTTGGCGGAGATGTGCGAGGACGGCGGGACGTCCCACAGTGTGCTGCCGTCCGACAGCCGGTACTCGGTGGCCCGGCCGCTCTGGTCGCGGTCGACCTGGGCGCCGGTGTCCACGTTGGTGTAGCGCAGGATCAGCGGCCCGCGCCAGAGGACCTTCGCGGGCGAGCCGTCGGGGTGTCGGGCGACGGTCTTGGTCTCCTCCTGGTCGAACAGGTCGGTGATGTGCAGGTGGAACGGGCAGAGCGTCCCGGCGGGCGCGTCGTAGTCCTGGCCGTGGTACGGCTGCCAGCCGTCGTCGTCGGCCTGCGCTGCCGGGGCCGCCGGTACGAGGACGGCCACCGCCAGGACCGCGGCGAGGACGGCCGGTCGGGTGAAGTGCGACGGCATGCGCATGGAAGCCTCCTGGGCGTCGGGGCGGGACCGGACGGCCGTCCGGAGGCCCACTGCCACCGCGGCCGCGCACTGGGTATCGTCGGACCGCGGCGGCACCGGCGCCACGTTTTCGGTCTGGGCCGAAAGCCCGGGAACGCCGGGAGGTGCCGAGCGTGGTGCTGCGGATCCACTTCACGGCCGAGGACCTGCTCGGCACCCGGTTCGCGGACGGGCCGGCGCCGCTTATGGAGGTCGGGCTGGCCGTCGCCATGCTGCAACGGCCCGGTGCGGACCCGGCGTTCGCCCGGCGGCACCGACTGCTCGGTTCCACGGGCGCGCGGTCCGTCGCGCCGCTGACCGAGCTGGTCCCGGTGACCGGCGCGGGTCCGTTCTTCCTCGATCCGCTCAGCGTCGACCTGGAGCACGGGCTGGAGTTGGTGCGTTCGTCCACCAACACGCTGGTCCGCAGCGAACTCGCACGGATCTGCCGCAACGGACTGCCCGTCACCCCGCTGATGCGGGGCCTCGCGAACGAGGACCGGCAGGCCTGGCAGTACCTGGAGACCCGCCTGCGCGCCTCCCACGCGGCGCTGGTCGACGCGGTCTGGCCGAGGCTGCGCACCGGTTTCGACACGGACCTCGCCTGGCGCGGGCAGGTGCATCGCGAGCAGGGGCTGCGCGGGATGCTGGCAGGCCTCTACCCGGGCAGCCGATGGCGCGGCAGCACACTGGAGATCGCCGTGGCCAGGGAGCTGGACTTTCACCTGGAGGGCGGCGGCGCCCTGCTGCTGCCGTCCGCGCAGTGGACCGGGGAGCCGCTGTGCGGCCGGCTGCCGGACGGAGCGCTGCTGTTGGTCTACCCGGCGCTCACACCGCTGCCCCATCTCTTCGAGGAGGCGCCGGCACCGGGGGCGGCCCCGGACGAGCCGGTGGCGGCCCTGCTCGGGCGGACCCGCTCGGCGGTCCTGCGGATGACGCTGCGCGAGCCGACCACCAGTCAACTGGCCGGTGAGCTGGGCATCTCGGCGGCCAGCGCCTCCGAGCACGCCCGGGCGCTGCGGCGGGCCGGGCTGGTGAGTACGGTGCGGGCCGGTCGGGCGGTGCGGCACAGCTGCACCCCGCTCGGCCATCGGCTGCTCGCCGCGGCGGTGACGGCACACCGTGCCGCGGCCGGCCCGTGAGGCCGTGTCCCAGCTGACGGTGGGGTGTCGGTTCGGCCGCGGGCGGGCTGGGGAGCGGACCGGGAGTTGTCCGGCCAGGGCGTCGCCAACCTGATCGCTCCGCTGTTCGGCGGCGTCGCCGCCACCGGCGCGGCTGATCGTCACCGCCTTCCTGGGGCCGGAAAGCGGGAAGTCCCGAACAGCCTCGTGGCTTTCGGTTATCGCGCCGGCCGTCGCGGGTCTCCTGTTGCAGTGGGACCGAACGCCCTCGGCCCGCACGGCGCCCCCGCCTCCGCGCCCGCTCCGGGAAGGACCTGCCGATGACCGCTGCTCCCCTCCGCCCGCTCTCCCGGGGTTGGCTGCTCGCGTCCTGTGTGCCGGTGCTGCTGGTGCTCGGGATGGCGGTGTCCGTCCCAGCCGCCCCCTCCGGCTCTCCACAGGACGGGACGGCGAGCGGGTCGAGCGGGTCGGAGATGGCCGGGATGCCTGGGATGGCCCACCCGGCCGGGGACCCCGGCGCCGCCGGGAGCACCGCCCGCGGCCTCGCCGCCGAGCAGGACGGCTACCGGCTGAACCTGGTGACCTGCGGTGTGCCGGCCGGGCGGCCGACGGCCTTCCGGTTCACCGTGACCGGCCCGGGCGGCGCCCCGGTCACCGGCTTCGCCGTCCATCAGACCAAGAAGCTGCACTTCTACGCGATCCGCGCCGATCTCACCGGCTTCCAGCACCTGCACCCGGAGATGGCCGACGACGGCACCTGGACCGCCGACCTCGCTGCCCTGACCCCCGGCGCCTGGCGGCTGTACGCCGACTTCGTCCCGGACACCGGCCCGCACGCGCCCGAGCTCGTCCTCAGCCGCACCGTCACCGTGCCCGGCCAGGACGCCCCGGTGCCGCTGCCCGCCCCGGCCGGCAGCACCACCGTGGACGGCTACACCGTCGAGCTGACCGCCCGGCCGATGGCCGGCGCGCACCAGCTGGTCGCGAGTGTCAGCCGGGACGGCCGTCCGGTCACCGACCTCCAGCCCTACCTGGACGCCTACGCCCACCTCAGCGCCTTCCACGAGGGCGACCAGGCGCTCGCCCATCTCCACCCGTCGGGCACCGTCGACGGCGACCACGGCGGCCCGACCCTGACCTTCCAGGCCCTGTTCGCCGAACCGGGCGACTGGCGGGTCTTCCTCCAGTTCCGGACCGCCGGGCAGCTGCACACCGCCGAACTCACCCTGCACGTCGACTGACGCCCCGGCACCCGTACGGCACGAGCTCGCGGCGCCGGCGGGCTCAGTCCCGCCGGGCCTCCGTCGCCGGGACGGCCGGTGGTGCCGGTGCGGCCGGCGGTGTCTGCTCGGGGTCGGTGACGACGAGCCGGACGTGCCGCGCGTCCTCGCTGTGGATGCCGTCGGCCCGGTAGCCCGGCGGGAGGTAGAGGGCCTCGCCGGTCAGGGTGGACACCTCGGCGGCGGGGTCGCCCGGTGTGCGGAGCGTCCACCGGCTCGATCCGGCGGACTGGATCACCAGGAGGTGGCCGGCGGGGGGCGGGGCGCCGGTGGTGTGCTCGACCCGCCAGCCCAGCAGGGCCGTGAGGCCGGCGGCGACGTGCCCGGCCAGTGCCGTGTCCGGCGGCCCGTCCGCGCCCGGGGGGACGACGGGGTCGTTCTCGGGCCAGAGCAGCGCGAAGGTGCGGCCGAAGTGGGCGTCCAGGAAGAGCGCCAGCTCCTGGAGGTAGGGATCCAGCCCGGGGCGCTCGCTCAGGCGTGCCCAGTCCACGTGTTGTCTCCTTCGGTGGTGCCATCCGTCACAGTGGTGCCGGAGTGTCAGCATGGTGCATGCGCCTGTCGGACGGCATCACGGTTTTCAGGTATCCAGCAGGCCCGCCCGGCTGGCCGCGACGCCCGCCTGGAACCGGCTGTCGGCGCCGAGGTGCTCCAGGATCTCGGCGACGTGGCGGCGGGCGGTGCGCAGCGACATGCCCAGCCGGCGGGCGATCGCCTCGTCCTTCAGCCCGTCGGCGAGCAGCCGGAGGATGGTGCGGTGCAGTTCCCGGGCGACGGCCTCCATGTCGCGTCCGGTCGACTCCTGGAACGGGGTGGCCTGGCCCCAGGTGAGTTCGAACATCTCGTACAGGTAGGCGACGGTCGAGGGTTCGCGGATGACCACGGCTCCCAGCTCGGGGCCGGCGGCGGGGAGGAAAGCGGTCTCGCGGTCCATGATGATGATCCGCCCGGCCAGTTCGTGGGTGGTGCGGTACTCGGCGCCCAGGGCGGAGGCGGCGGCGACGTAGGCCTGGCTGGGGCCGTTGAAGCGGGCGGTGTGGTGGTAGAGGGTGCGGATGCGTACGCCGCGTTCCAGCATCGCCCGGTCGCGGACCAGGGCCTCGGACATCGCCTCGGGCAGCCGGGCGCCGCCGCCGGGCTGGCAGCTGACCACCTCGGTGGTGCACTGCTCGCCCAGCTGGTTGAGCAGGAAGCGGACCTCCGCCAGGGTGGGGATGACCTCCATGCCCGCGCCGGACTCCCGGCTGTCCGGGAAGAGCGGGGCGAACTCGTCGAACCGGCCGCGCATCCTGGCGATGTCGTCCTGGCGCTGCCGGATCTCCGCCTCGACGGGGGCCGCGCGCCGGAAGTAGGCCGAGTCGGGGGACACCACCCGCAGTGCTTCCTGCCGGGCGCCGGCCGGCGCCAGCAGTCCCGCGTCGAGCAGCCGCTCGACCGCGGCCGTCACCTCGGACGGGGACAGTCCCGTCGCCTGCGCCACGACCGCCGGATCGTGGGCTCCGACGTGCCGGCTCTCCGCAAACCATGCGTAGACGGACAGATCCGATTCCTGCCCCTGACCTGCTTCGACCCGACGTTCTGTCATATCGCGAGCGCTTTTGTCCATATTTACCCCCACACCCCTTTACTGCCAGGCAAGTTGATGAACGGCTCCAAGCATGTCCGCGATCTTCGATGCCCGCCAGAGTGGAGTCATGTCCCCACCGGGAAATCGGGGCGAATACCAATGAATCCACGGGAGATCTCATGAAGCGCATCATTTTCACCAGCGTGGCGCTGCTCGGCGCCGCAGCCTCCTTGCTGACGCCGACCGTCTTCGACTCCTCCTCGACCGCCCGCGACGACGTCCCCGCCGCGATCGTCCAGCCGGGCCCCGCGATGGCCACCATCCTCACCTGCCCGCCCAACACCGTCTGCGACGACACCTCCTGGGGAGGCTGAACCCTTTGTTCACGACGCGGGAGAGGGAGATCCTCGACCACCTCGCACAGGGCCGCACCTCCCGGGCGATCGCCCGCCTGCTGTACCTGAGCCACCACACCGTGGAGACCCACATCCGCAACATGCGGGCCAAGAGCGGAGCCAGCAGCCGCACCCAGTTGCTGGCGATCGCGCTCGGGCTCGACACCGCCGGGCCCGTCGGGCGCGGCAGGGGCTGATCCAGTACGAACCGAGCAGCACTCTCCGACGGGGGTCGGATATACGTCCGGCCGGTCGACGGCCCGCCACCGCGGGGCCGGGACCGGCGGGAACCGGGGGTGCTGGGCGGACCACTCCGGTAGAGGGGGATGTCACAGACCGATGGAAATACCGATTCTGATATGTGTGGGCCAGCCGCTGATGCGCAGCGGGCTCTCCTCGGCCCTCGTGGCCGAGCCGGACATCCGGGTGGTCGGCGAGACCTCGGCCGGGAGCACCGCCAGCGAGCTGGCCCGGGAGCTCAACCCCGCCGTCGTCGTCACCGACTTCGAACTCGCGGACATGACGGGCATCGACCTCGTCCGCGACCTCCTGGGGCCCGACCAGGAGTCCCCCCGCACGCTGCTGATGGCACCCCCCGAGGACGACGCCGTCCTGGAGTCCATCCTGGCCGGCGCCACCGGGATCGTCACCCGGAACACCATGGTGGAGGACTTCCCCCAGGCGATAAGAGCCACGGCCACCGGCCACTCCTTCCTCTCCCCCGACATCGCGGCGCTGCTCCTGGGCTGGGTCCGCGACAAGCAGCCCGCCCTGTTCCCCGCGCTCAGCCTCAACCTCCTCACCTACCGCGAGCGCGAGATCCTGGCGCTGCTGGCGAACGGGATGTCCAACGCCGAGATCTCCAAGCGGCTCTGCATCGTGCAGTCGACGGTCAAGTTCCACATCTCCCAGCTGCTCAGGAAACTCGGGCTCAGGGACCGCCTGCAGGCCGCCGTGTTCGCCCACCAGAACGGTGTCATCTGATGTCACGACCGAACCAGGACGGCGCCGCCCGCTGGCTGCCGTGGACCAAGGGGACGACGGGGCTGCCCCGCGTCTACTGCCTGCCCTTCGCCGGCGGGTCGTCGCACTTCTTCCGTACGTGGACCGAGCCGGCCCGGCGGCTCGACGTCGAGGTCGTCCCGGTCGAACTGCCCGGCCACGGGACCCGGTTGCGCGACCCCCTGGTGACCGGCATGGCCGCAATGGTGGACGCGCTGTGCGAGGAGGTCCTCCGGGAGGAGCGCGGACCCTACGCGATCCTCGGCCACAGCATGGGCGCCAAGATCGCGTACGCGGTGGCCGAGGAGCTGGAGCGGCGGCCCGGGGCCACCCCGCCGGCCCGGCTCTTCGTCTCCGGATCCCTGCCGGCCTCGGCCGCC
Source organism: Kitasatospora sp. Ki12 (assembly GCF_054601375.1). Taxonomy (NCBI): domain Bacteria; kingdom Bacillati; phylum Actinomycetota; class Actinomycetes; order Kitasatosporales; family Streptomycetaceae; genus Kitasatospora; species Kitasatospora sp. Ki12. The sequence goes on from NZ_BAAIHT010000002.1 coordinate 417,020, forward strand.
GAGCCGAAGCCGCTGCACGGCCTGCCGGACGCCGCGCTGACGGCGGAGCTGTCCGCGATGGGCGGCACGCCGCCCGAGATCCTCGCCAACGCCGAACTGATGGAGTTCATGCTGCCGGTGATCCGGGCGGACCTGACCCTGCTCGAACAGTGGCACGCGCCGGCCGGGAGCCGGATCTCCTGTCCCATCACGGCGTTCGCCGGCCAGGACGACCAGGTCGTCCGGGCCGAGCTCTCCGCCGGCTGGGCCGACCACACCTCGGCGTCCTTCGCCCTCCGGGTCCACCCCGGGGACCACTTCTTCCTCCGGGAGGAGATGGACGTGATGCTCGGCCGGATCGCGGCCGAGCTCCGCGGGCACGCCGTCGACCTCCCTACCCCGGGCGGGGCGTGACGGTCCCTCACCCCTCCTGGACGCCGACCTCGATCAGTCCGGCCGCCTCGGCCAGCGCCCGTCCGACCTCCTGCGGCGTCGATCCGACGGCGATGACGTGGCCCAGCCGGTCGTAGGCGCTCCGCGGCGGCCGGACCTCGCGCCCCGGCGTCCCGCTCACCAGGACCCGCTCCACGCCCGGCACCCGCTCGGCCGCCTCGACCCCGGTCACGGCGGTCAGCCGGCCCGGCCGCGGCGCGGTCAGGAACCGCAGGCCGGCCCGGCGGTCCTGCTCGGCCGACAGGTTCAGCGGCAGGCCGGCGGCGGCGCGGATCTGCTGCTCCAGCAGGTCGATCCCGGTGGCCGGGCGGATCAGCTCGGGGATCATGCCGCCGGCCAGCCGTCCGTTGATCTCGATGACGGCCGGGCCGTCGGCGGTCAGCCTCAGCTCGACGTGGGCCGGGCCGCGCTCGAAGCCGACGGCCTTGAGCGCCTGCCGGGCGGTGTCGGCGATCCGTTCGGCCAGCGCGTCCTCGATGTCGGCCGGGAAGAGGTGGCCGGTCTCGACGAAGTGCGGCAGCGGGCTGACGGTGCGCTGGGTGACGCCGACGCACCGGGCCTCGCCGTCCACGCCGAACAGCTCCGCGCTGAACTCGGGCCCCTCCAGGTACTGTTCGACCAGCACCGCGCCCGGGGTCCGCTGGCCGCGCACGTTGTGGGTGACGGCGAGCAGGTCGGTGGCGTGCCCGACGGCCGTCCCGGCGTCCTCGCACCACAGCACGGACTGCGAGCCGGACTCCCCGACCGGCTTGACCACACAGGGCAGCCCCACCTCGGCGACGGCGGCCGCGACCGCGTCCGGGTCCGTGACGACCGCGAACCGGGGCTGGGTCACCCCGGCCTCGTGCAGGGCGGTGCGGGTCAGCGCCTTGTTCCGGCAGCGGGTCATCGCCTCCGGCGGGTTGCCGGGCGTGCCCAGGGCGGCGGCCGCCCGCGCGGTGTGCTCCAGGTAGAACTCGCTGGTCGTCGTGACGCCCGCCACCCGGCGCCCGGCGCTCACCCCGGCGATGGCCGCGGTCAGCGCGGCCTCGTCGTCGGTGTCGCAGACCACGACCCGGCAGCCGGTGTCGGCCAGGTCCGGGTAGCGCGCCGCGTCCTTGGTGAACAGCACCGGCTCCAGGGCCAGCCGGACGGCGGTGCGCAGCGCGATCATCCCGGTGCCGGTGGTGTTGGACTCGATGAAGAGCAGCAGCCGCCGGTCCCGGCGGGGTATCCGGGCGAAGGACCAGCTGGAGACGGTGGCGCCGTACTCCACCTCCTCCGGGGCCGTCGCGACGGCACCGGCTGCGGAGGCGCCGGCTTCGGAGGCGTCGGCGTCGGCCTCGGCGTAGACGGTGTCCACGTAGCGGTCGCCGCGGTCCGGCATGATCCCGACCAGCCGGGTGCCGGGCTCGGCGCGGGCGGCGAGGTGGGTGAGGATCCGGTAGACCGAACCGGAGGTGTTGCCGCCGAAGATCTTCTGTTCCCGGGCCAGCCGGCGGGTGGCGTCGAAGGCCTCGTCGTCGGACAGCCAGTGCACCTCGTCGAAGAGGCGGTAGTCGATGTTCTCCGGGATGAGGCTGTTGCCGAGTCCGCTCTGCTTGCGGGTCGGGCGGTCCGGCTGGCCGAAGAGCACGCTGCCCACGCAGTCCACGCCCACCACCGAGACGTCCGGCAGGCGTTCCAGCAGCGCCCTCGACGTCCCGCAGAGCGAGCCGCCGCTGCCCACCGCCCCGACCACGACGTCCACCGAGCCCAGGTCCGCGACCAGTTCGCCGGCCAGGCTGCGGTACGCGGCGGGGTTCTGCGGGTTGCTGTACTGCTGCGGCCAGAACGCGCCGGGCAGGCCGGCCATCAGCTCGGCCAGCCGCTCCAGCCGGGCGCTCTGCCACCCCTGCCCGGTCATCGCCGCCACGACGTGGACCTCGCAGCCCAGGGTGCGCAGCTTGGCCAGGGTGATGGGGTCGATGCGCGGGTCGGTGACGATGTGCACCGGGTGGCCGAGGTAGGTGCCGACCAGGGCGACCCCGAGCGCCATCGTGCCCGAGGAGCTCTCCACGATCGGCGCGCCCTCGGCCAGCGCGCCGGTGCGCCGGGCGTCGAGGATGACCTGCCGGGCCACCCGGTCCTTCATCGCGAAGAGGTTCTGCATCTCCAGTTTGGCGAAGACCTCGACGCCTTCGGGGGCGTCCACCCGCAGCCGCACCGCCGGGGTGTGGCCGATGCCGTCGATGACCGATTCCTGCCGCATGTCCGTCCGTCCTTGGGAGGTTGGGGAAGTGCCCCTGCTGGGAGTGCCCTGCTGGGGTTGTCCCTGCTGGAAGTCGTCCCTACTGGGAGGGCTGGGTGAGGGTCCGGAACAGCAAGGTGTCGTCGCCGAGGGCCTCGCAGGCCGCGTGCGCCTCGGCCACCTTGCGGGCGCGGTCCGGGTCCGCGTCGTCGAACAGCAGGCCCAGCATGGTGCCGCTGTGCGCGCACACCACGCCGAGCGCCCCGGTCCGCCCCGCGATGGCGAGCATCGCGTCCAGGTGCCGCTTGGGGGCGAACCGCTGGTTGAGCACCGCGCTGCGGGTGGTCACCCGGCCCACGGCGGAGAGGTCCCCGGCGCGTACGGCGGCGGTCAGGTCGGCCAGCAGTCCGGTGAACTCGGCGGTGTCGGCCGGCGAGTAGCGCTTGGGGCGCTTGTTGAAGGTGACGGTGTCCAGGTGGCCGCCCTCGTCCACCGCCACCACGGTGGCCGGCGCCAGGTCGCCGAGGGCCTCGCGCAGCCGTACCTCGCGGTGCTCGAAGACGACGACGCCCGGGTGCATCACCCCGTCGGTCGGCTCGATCGGGCGCAGCCAGTGCTCGACCGCCGTCGGGCCGGTGTCCAGGCCGAGCGCGCCGCCGACCGCGCGGGCGGTGGCGACCAGGTCGGCCGAGGAGCTGGCCAGGCCCTTGCCGATCAGCAGGTCGCTGTCCAGGATCAGGGTGCCGCCGCCACCGGGCTGGTGGGCCGTCAGCATGGCCTCGGCCAGCCGCAGGGACTTGGTCTTGTGGGCGGGGAAGACCCGCAGCGGGCCGGCCGGGTCGAAGCGGAACCAGGCCCGGGAGCGGAGCGTGATCGGCAGGGTGACGAGGAAGTCGGTGCCGTCGGGCAGCCGCCCCTGGAGCAGTTCGCCGAAGGTGCCGGGGCCGTCGGCCCGGCCGCTGCGCAGGTCGGCGCCCGGGCGGCGGGTGATCAGGCTGGGGCCGGTCACGGGGTGCCCGCTTGGGTGGGGCCCTCGGTGGACGCGTTGGTCGGGCCGTCGGTGGAGGCGTCGGCGAGCAGGGCGTCCACGCGGGCCGCGGCGGCGCTCGCCGTCTCGGCGCGCAGCCGCCACTGCCCGGCCACCTCCCGGTAGCCGCGGTCCTGCGCGGCGAGCATGGCCCGGACGGCGTCGGGGTGCGTCGACCCCGTGGACCGCTTGACCCGGACGGCCCGGTCCGCGTCGAGGGAGCCGGCCAGCAGTGCGCCGGGCTCGGGCACCCGGTGGCCGTGCTCCTCGGCGACCGCCGCGAGCAGCGGGCCGTCGGGGGTGGCCGCGGTCAGGCCCTTGGCGATGGCGGCCCGGACGTACGCCCCGGCGATCACCTGCGCCGTCCGCCAGGGGACGCCGGCCTCCAGGGTCAGCCGGTTCGCGAGGGTGAAGGCGCCGAGGAAGTCCCCCTCGCAGGCCTCGCGCATCCGGTCGGTCCGGAAGGTGGCGGTGGCGAGCGCGGTGTGGGCCAGCCGCAGGGCCGAGCGCAGCGCGGCGAACTGCTCCCGGAGGTGCCGGCCGGCCTCCTTGGAGACCTCGACGCTGTTGGCGTACGGGGTGCCGTGCTGGGCGAAGGCGAGCTGGGCCGCGCAGCCGACGACGTGCGAGCAGCGGCCGCGGATCCGTTCCAGGACCGGGAAGTTGCGCTTCTGCGGCATCGCGGCCGAGATCCCGGCCAGGTCGTCGGGGAAGTCCACGAAGCCGAACCCGGCGCCGCTCCAGGTCATCAGGTCGGTGGTGAAGCGGCTGAGGAGGACGGCGAAGGTCGACAGCTCGGACGCGACCCCGAGGGCCCAGGAGCGGGAGGCCACCGCCATCAGGGCGTGCGGCTGGGGCTGCCGGAAGCCCAGCAGTGCGGCCATCCGCTCGCGGTCCCAGGGCAGTTCCTGGCCGGCCATGCTGCCCGCGCCGAGCGGGGAGCGGTCGATCCCGTCGTAGGTGGCCAGCAGGCGGCGGGCCGCGTCGAGGGTCTCCTCGGAGAGCGCCGAGAGGTAGAAGGCGGGGGTGACGGTCTGCGCGGCCTGGGCGTGGGTGTAGCCGGGCATCGGGCTGTCCGGCAGTTCGGCGGCGCGCGCCGCCACGGTGCGTCCGAAGGCGATCAGGCCGTCGGCGAGGGCGCGGACGTTCTCCCGGCTGGAGAGCAGTTGGCCGCAGGCCTGGAAGTCGTTGCGGCTGCGGTCCACGTGCCAGGCGGCGAACGGTGTGGTCCCGCCGCGGGCGACGTGGCGTTCCATGGCGAAGAAGATGTCCGACATGTTGTCCCGCGGGTCCGCCCGGATCAGCTCGGGGGTCAGCTCGTCGAGCCGCCCGGTGATCGCGGCCGTCCCCTCCTGGTCGACCAGGCCCATCCGGCGGTACTCCAGCAGCAGCACCTTCTCGATGGACACGTAGTGCGGCAGCAGGGCTTCGGCCTCGTAGCCGAACTGCGGGGCCAGCACCTCCTCGTCCCAGACCTCGCTGGGCACGCCGTCGATCCGGCCGGTCACTGCCATGTCTCTCCTTCGGGGTCGGTCCGGTCGTCCCGGCGCGTCGCGGTGTGCCGCTCCAGTTCGGCGGCGAGCCGGGCGACGGTGGGGTTCGAGAAGAAGGCGTCGACGGTGGTCTCGACGCGGTGGTCGGCCGACAGCCGGGCGAGCAGGCGCAGCGCCTGCAGCGAGTGGCCGCCGACGGCGAAGAAGTCGTCCTCGACGCCGACCCGGTCGACGCCGAGCACCTCGGCCCACGCGCGGGCCACCAGTTCCTCGGCGGCGGTGCGCGGCGGGACGTGGCCGGGCGGCGGCACCGGCTCGGCGCCGCCTGCGGGCCCGGGGCCGGCCGGGAGCCGGGACAGCGGTGTCGCCGGGTCGGCGAGGGCCGCCGTGAGCACCGCCGCGTAGTCGGCGAGCAGCCCCGCGGCGGTCTCCGGTCCGAACAGGGCGGTGTTGTACTCGACGCGGACGGCGCCGCCGGACACCTCCAGCAGCAGGTCGTCCTCGGCTGCGGTGGACGGGGGCCCGAAGCCCTCGGCCGCCGTGACGTTGAACGCCAGCTGGTAGAGCGGTGGCAGGCCGGGGCCGCGCCGCGGGGCAAGCTGCTCGACCACGGTCTGGAACGGCAGCTCCTGGTGGTCGCGGGCCGCCCGCCACACCGCCCGGACGCGGTCGACCAGCGCGGCGTACGAGGGGTCGCCCGAGGCGTCCACCCGGAGCACCACCATGTTCACGAAGGTGCCGACGAGGGGCAGCAGTTCGGGGCGGTCCCGGCCGGAGAGCGGCACCCCGAGGACGATGTCGTCCCGGCCGGAGCGCCGGTGGACCAGGGCCGCGTACCCGGCGAGCAGCAGCTCGAACGGCGTGACCCCGTACCGGCCGGCGGCCTGGGCGAGCGCGGGCGCCGTGCCGGCCGGGAGCTCGGTCCGCAGCTCCGCGCCGGCGAAGGACCGCCGGGCCGGGCGCGGCCGGTCCAGCGGCAGTCCGTGCGCGGGTGGCAGCCCGGCGAGCTGCTTCCGCCAGTAGCCGGCCAGCGCGGCGGTTCCGGCGCCGTCGAGCCGCTCGCGCTGCCGGCGCGCGTAGTCGCCGTAGGAGAGGGGGAGCCGGGGGACGCTCGGCGGCCGGTCCTGCTCGAACGCCGCGCAGAACTCGGTGAGCTCCGCGTGCAGGTTGAACAGTGACGGGGCGTCGCAGACGGCGTGGTGGGCGACGAAGAGCAGCCGCCAGCGCCCGGCGCCGAGCCGGACCAGGCCGGCGCGCCACAGCGGTGCCCGGGAGAGGTCGAAGGCGGTGTGCTTCAGCCGGTCGGCGAGGGCCTCGCGCGCCGCCCGCCGCTCCTCCTCGGGGCGGCCGGACAGGTCGAGGACCTCCAGGTCGGGGTCGACGGCGTCCCGGACGACCGCGTGCAGCGCGCCGTCCACGACCCGGAACCCGGTGCGCAGCGCCTCGTGCCGCTCCACCACGGCGGCCAGGGCCGCCCGGATCTGCCCCTCGGAGACGTCCCCGTGCAGCGGCCACTGGTCCGTGACGTGGTAGAGCGCGGTGTCGGCGGCGAACCGGCTGGCCAGCCAGGCGCGTTCCTGCGCGAAGGAGGCGGCGGTCATCCGGTCCCTCCGCCGGGCACGACGCGGTCGGGCAGGACGTGGTCGGGCAGCACGTGGTCGGACAGGACATGGTCGGGCAGGCGGACCGGGTCGCCGAGGACGACGGCGACCTCCCGGGGGCCCTCGTACGGCTCCCGGCTGTGCGCCATCCGGATGTTGTCGACGACCAGGACGTCGCCGTCGCGCCAGGACTCGCCGAAGGCCGCCGCGTCGTAGGCCGCGTTGACGGCCTCGACGGTGCCGGCGTCGATCGGCGTGGTGTCGCCGTGGGCGGTGGTGAACGGCAGGCCGGTCGGCCCGTACTGGTCGAGCAGGTACTCGCGGATCACCGGGTCCATGGTCAGTTCGTTGAGGAAGGCGATCTGGTTGAACCAGCCGGGCACGCCGGTGCGGGGGTGGGCGACGACGGCGGCCCGGCGCTGCGCGGTGCGCAGTCCTCCGTCGAACCACTCCTGCCGGATGCCCTCGGCCGCGCAGTAGGCGTCGACCAGGGCGCGGTCCTCGGTGCCGAAGGCGTCGGTCCACGGCACGCCGACGTCCTGGTACGACCGCAGCAGCAGCCAGCCGTCCCGGCGGAACGGCTCGACCAGGCCGGCCGGGAGGGCGCGCAGCACCTGCTGGGAGTCGGCGAGCATCGTCCGGCCGCCGCGGTCCGGGGCGGTGAGGCAGCCGAACACCATCAGGCCGGGGACCTCGGCGGCGTAGCTCTGCTCGTGGTGCATGCACATCGGGGCGTCCGCGGGCCAGTGCGAGGCCGAGTAGACCGTCTCGCCGTGCCGGTCGCGGGGTGCGAACCCCTCCCGTTCGGCCATCGGCTCGATCCCGAGCGAGGCGGTGACGGCCGCGAGGTCGGCGGGCGAGGCGACGCCCGAGCCGCGCAGCAGGACGGCTCCGGAGGCCTCGACCTCGGCGCGGACCTCCGCGCGGTGCTCGGCGGCCCAGCGCGGGCCGGGGGCGGCTTCCAGGATTCGCAGGGCGGGTGCGGTGCGGGTGGCGGGGGTCATCGCCGGGCCTCCGCGGTCCGGCCGGCCGCCTTGCGGTCGAGGAGTCCGGCCACCTCGGCCACGGTCGGGGTGGTCTTCAGCTCGCCGACCGTCACCGCGCGGTCCAGGGCGATGGCCAGCCGGATCGCGGCCAGTGAGGTGCCGCCGAGCTCGACGAAGCGGGAGCCGCGGCCGACCTGGTCGAGCGGCACGTTGAGCAGTTCGGCCCAGAGCCGGGCGACCCGGCGCTCGGTGTCGGTCTCGGGGAGCGCCACCTCGCCGTCGGCGGCCGGCCGGCCGCCCTGCGCCTTGGCCTCGGCGGTCAGCGCCTTCTTGTCGATCTTGCCGTTCGGGGAGAGCGGCAGCCGGTCGAGGCGGTGCAGTCGGCCCGGCACCATGTAGTGCGGCAGGACGGCGGCCAGGGCCCCGTCCACGGCCCCGGGCTCCGGGGCGGCGGTGCCGCTGTAGAAGCCGACCAGCTGCGGGTCCTCGGCCGAGCCGGCGATCACCACGGCGCCGTCCCGCACGCCGGGGACCTGGAGCAGCCGGTTCTCGATCTCGCCGATCTCGATCCGGAAGCCGCTCACCTTCACCTGCGAGTCCCGGCGGCCGAGGTACTCGAACTCGCCGGAGGGCAGCCTGCGGCCGAAGTCGCCGGAGTGGTAGAGCCGTTCGCCGGAGTGGTACGGGTCCGGCCGGTACGCGGCGTCGGTGCGGGCGGCGTCGTTGACGTACCCCCGGCCGACGCAGACCCCGGCGAAGACGATCTCCCCCGGCGCGCCGTCCGGGACCATCCGCAGCCGCTCGTCCACCACGTACACCCGGACGTTGCGGGTCGGCGGGCCCAGCGGGACGAACCGGCCGGCCGGCGGGCCGTGCAGCACGCCGTGGTTGGTGTCGTCCGACACCTCGGTGGTGCCGTAGCAGTTGACCAGCGGGATGCCGGGGAACGCGGCGAACCAGCGGTGCACCAGTTCGGTCTTGAGCGCCTCGCCGGTCACCGCGAGGACCCGCACCGACGGCAGGCCCAGGCTGTCCCCCTGGAGCGTCTCCAGCACCAGGTCGAGGTAGGAGGGCACCAGCTGGGCCACCTGGACGCCCGCCCGGGTGACGGTCTCCACGAAACGGCGGACGTCGGTGACGGTGTCCTGACCGACGATCTCCGTCCGGCCCCCCACCAGCAGCGCGCAGACCAGCTGCCAGAGCGAGATGTCGAAGCACTGCGGGGCGGTCTGGGCGATGACGTCGCCCTCGCGGACGCCCAGGTCCTCGATCTTGGAGTAGAGGTGGTTGAGGAAGCCCGCGTGCTCGCACATCGCGCCCTTGGGCTCACCGGTCGAGCCCGAGGTGAAGTAGATGTACGCCAACTGGTCGGCGCGGACGGGCAGTCCGAGGTCCTGCTCGGCGTCGGAGCCCGGGCCGGCCGGCTCCTCGGTCAGCAGCGAGACGGTCACCTCGCGTCCCCGCACCGCCTCGTCGAGCTGGGCCAGCCCCGGGTCCGCCAGCACCCGGCGGCAGCCGCTGCGCTCCAGTACCACGGCGATCCGCTCGGCCGGGAAGGACGGGTCCAGCGGGAGGTAGCAGCCGCCCGCCTTGAAGATCGCGATCACCGCGGCCATCCACTCCAGCGAGCGCTCGGCCACCACGGCCACCACGTCCTCGTCGGCCAGCCCCCGCTCCCGCAGCGACCGGGCGATCCGGTTGGCGCGGCCGTTCAGCTCCGCGTACGTCCAGCTCCGCCCGCCCTGCACCGCCGCGACGGCGTCGGGGTGCCGGCGCACCCGCTCCTCGAACAGCTCGTGGAAGCGGCGGTCCGGCAGCGGCCGGACCGGGCCGGCCGAGGCCGCGAGGGCGGCCGCCAGTTCCTCCCCGGCGACCAGGCCGTGCGCGTCGTGCGCCTCGTCCGGGGCGGCGGCCATCCGCTCCAGCACCGCCCGGACGTAGCCCTCGGCACGGTCGGCGCCGACGTGCTCCTGCTCGCCGGCCTCCTTCCCGACCCGCTCGGCCTCGGCCCGCCCCTGCGGGGTGGCCACCCGGGCGATCAGCTCGCGCCAGCTCGCACCCTCGTCGCCGAGCGCGTCGGAGCCGGTCAGCACCGCCGCCACCTTGAACGACGCGGCCAGCCGCACGGTGTCCGGGCCGACCCCGGCCTCCACCGCCAGGACCGCGATCGCCGCTTCGGCGTTCGTCATGAGTTCTCACCTTCCAGTTCGTTCCGGCGTGCCGGCAGGGGCCAGGGCAGCCGCGCGCGATCACGTTTGTTGGTGGCGGTGCGCGGCAGGTCGGCCAGCACCGCGATCAGGTCGGGGACCGCGGGGGCCGGCAGCCGGGCCGCGACCAGCCGCCGCAGTTCCTCCCCGGTGACCCCGGCGTCCGCCACCACGTAGCCCACCAGGCAGGGGTCGCCGGCGGCGGTGGTACGCACGGCGGCCGCGGCCTCCCGCACCCCGGGCTGCTGCTCCAGCACCGCCTCGACCTCGTCCAGTTCGACCCGATTCCCGCGGATCTTCACCTGGTTGCCGGTCCGGCCGGTGAACGCCAGGGTGCCGTCCGCCCGCCAGTAGCCGCGGTCGCCGGTGCGGTACAGGGTCCGGCCGGTCCGCCAGGGGTCGGGCAGGTACGCCGAGGCCGTCTCGACGGGCCGGCGGTGGTAGGAGCCGGCCAGGAAGCCGCTGCGCAGATGGATCTCGCCGGGCACCCCGGCCGGGCACGGCCGGCCGAGGGCGTCCAGGACCAGCACCTCCCGGCCCGGGATCGCCCCGCCGATCGGCACCCCGGCCGGGAACGACCCGCCCGGGGGCAGCTCGTGGTGGGTGGCCAGGATGCACTCGGTGGGCCCGTACAGGTTGTGCAGCCCCGGCCGCACCGCCCGGTGCGCCCACGCCTCGGCCAGGTCCACCGGGAACACCTCACCGGCGATCAGGACGTGCCGCAGGTCCGGCAGTTCGCCACCCTGCGCGTCCAGCGCCTCGGTGAGCAGCCGGAAGAACGACGGCACGGTCTGGATCTGCCCGATCCGCTCCCGCCGCAGCCAGCGCACCACCGAGACCGGATCGCGCCGGGCCGCGTCCGGCGGCAGGCAGAGCGCGGCGCCGGCGGTGAGCGCCGCGAAGATCTCGGTGTAGGCGGCGTCGTAGGTGAGCGGCGCCCACTGGGCGACCCGGCTCCCGGGCCCGATGCCGAACCGCTCGCGCTGCCACTCGGCGAACTGCGCGAAGGCGGCCCGCGACAGCGCGATGCCCTTGGGCGTCCCGGTGCTGCCCGAGGTGTGCACGATGCACAGCGGGTGGTCGGCGACCGGCGGGGCCGGGAAGGTGTCCCGCTCCCCCGGTGGCTCGTCCCCGGGGGCGGGTTCCAGCCGGAGCACCGGCAGGCCCGCGAACCGGCCGTCCGGTCCGAGCAGCGCCGGGTGCGCCGCGGTGGCGGCCTCGTCCGCGAGCACGCAGACCGCGCCGGTGCCGGCCAGGATGTCGCGCAGCCGGGCGTCCGGGTCGGCGGGGTTCAGACAGCTGAAGGTCGCGCCGGTGCGCATCGCGCCGAGGACCGCCGCGATCTGCCCGGGACCGCCGCTCAGCAGCAGCGCCACCACCTGCCCGGGGCCCACGCCGTGGTCGGCCAGGGCGTGGGCGGTCCGGCTGCTCCACCGGTCGAGCCCGCCGTAGTCGAGCGTGCCCTCCGCGGAGCGCACCGCGACCGCCCCGGGGGCGTCCTTCACCCGCGCCGCGAACTCCTCGTCCAGGAAGGCCAGGTAGTCGCGGTACGGCCGGGTGGTGGCGGGGGCGGGTGCCGGGTACGGCGCGGGGCGGCCGGAGAGGTCGAGCTCGGCCAGCGGCCGGTCGGGGGTGTCCAGCCCGAACCGCAGCGCCCGGACGAGGTGGTCGGCGAAGCCCTCGGCCGTCACCAGGCCCGGCAGCGCGCCGGTGAGGACGACGGTGAACTCCGCCGGCCCGGTCAGGGCCAGGGTCAGCCGGCCCTCCGGGTCGGGCGGGCAGTCGACGGTCAGCTCGGCCGCGACGCCCGGCAGGTCCAGGGTCGCGGCCGGGAGGTGCGGCCCGGCGAACTCCGCGCGGATCGGGAAGGACGCGGCCTCGGCACCCGCCTCCGGGGCCGTCCGCACCAGGGCGGCGAGGCGAGCCGGCGTCAGGGCGGCGGAGAGGTCCAGCCGGATCACCCGCCGCGCCGGGCCGTCGGGCGGGGTGGCCGCCTCGTCGGGCGCGGTTGGCGTTCCGGCGGACACGGGCGCCGTCCCGGCGGGCACGGGCGCCGTCCCGTCCGGCGTGGTCAGCGTTTCGTCGGGCACGGTCAGCACGGCCTCCGACGTCCCGGCGTACCGGCCGAGCACCGCCGCGAAGGCGGCGAGCAGCCGGTCCGCCGCGTCGCCGGGCTCCTCGGACTTCCCGGGCTCGCCCGGCAGTGCGCGGGACGCCCGCTCGCCGGGGAACCAGGCGCCCGGCAGGGGTCCGGTCGCGGGCGCCGGGGCGTCCGCGATCCGCGCGCGGTAGGCGGCGCCGAGGTCCCGGGTCAGCCCGGCGACCGACCGGGCGTCGGCCCGCTCCCCGTCCACCGTGAGCAGGAGTTCGTACGAGCCGACGCCGAGCCCGGCGAGACAGGCCCGCAGCCGGGGGCGGCCGGCGGCGCCGAGCGGCCGGGCGGCCTCGTCGGCCGCCAGCTCGGCGAGGACCCGCCGCTGCTGCTCCCCGGCGGACCGCGAGAGGTCGATGACCCTCAGCCGGACCCGGCCCGGGCGCTCCCCCGACCCGGCGAGCCCGGGACGCGCGGCCACCAGGGCCTCGACGGCCGCCGACAGCGCGGTGACGTCCGGCTCCCCGGTCAGCCGGGCCCGGAGCACGGCGTTCGCGGGCGGAGCCGCGGCGGAAGCGTTCGCGGGCGGCGCCGTCGCGGAAGTGTTCGCGGGCGGCGCTGCGGCAGAAGCGTTCGGGGGCGGCGCTGCGGCGGAACCGCTCGCGGGAGCGTGCACGGGCGAGGCCGTAGCGGAAGTGTTCGCGGGAGCGTTCACGATCCGCTCCCGACCAGGCGGTCCGTCACGGCCGAGGCGAGCCCGGCGACGGTCGGGTCCAGGAGGAACGCCCGCAGCGGGAGGTCGACCTGGTACTCGTAGCGGACCCGGTCCATCAGCCGGGCGATCGCCAGGGAGTCGCCGCCGAGCAGGGTGAAGTCGTCGTCGCGGTTGACGCCCGCCAGGCCGAGGATCTCGGTCCAGATCGCGGCGATCCGGGTCTCCTCGGGCCCCTGCGGCGGCTGGGTGGCCTCCGCCGTCCTCTGCAGCGCGACCTTCGGCAGGGAGCGGCGCTCCACCTTGCCGTTGAGCGTCCGGGGGATCGCCGCCATCCGGACGAACACCGAGGGCACCAGGCCGGGTGCGAGCCGCCGCGCGGCGTGCGCGCGCAGCTCGGCGTCGTCGACGTCCGGGGCCACCACGTAGGCGACCAGGGCGGTCGACCCGTCCTCGGTGACCGCCGCCGCGCAGACGTCCGTCACCCCGGGGTGGCCGCGCAGGGCGTTCTCGACCTCGCCGAGGTCGATCCGCACGCCGTGGACCTTGACCTGCTGGTCGCGACGGCCGTACAGCTCCAGCGCCCCGTCCGGGCGGAACCTGCCGAGGTCGCCGGTGCGGTAGCTGCCGGCCGTGCCGCGCCACTCCTCCTCGCCGAGGTAGCCGAGCAGCGGGAACGGGACCTCCAGCTCCACCTCGCCGAGCGCGTCCGGCGCGTCCCCGGGCCCGGTCAGCACCCGGACCGCCACGCCCGGCAGCGGCCGGCCGACCGGCACCAGCCGGGCCTGGGCGTCCTCGGCCGTCGTCCGGTGGTACAGCTTGGTCATGGTCGTCTCGGACGGCCCGTACAGGTTGACCAGTTCCTTGCCGTCGCCGAACAGGCCGCGCCACCACGCGACGTCCGCGGGGTGCAGCTGCTCGCCGGCGAGCAGTACGGCGCGCAGGGCGGGGAAGGAGGCGGGGGTCAGCGCGGCGGAGCGCAGCGTGCGGAAGAGGGTCGGCACGCAGTGCAGGACCTCGACCTCGTTCTCGGTGAGCCAGCGCGCCAGGCCCTCGCCGACCGGCGCCCCGGCGGCCGGGTTCACGCAGACGGTGCCGCCCGCGCACAGCGGGGTGAAGGCGTCGCGCAGGAACGCGTCGAAGCCCGGGGAGGTCAGCTGGGACACCTTGGTGCCCTCGCCGATCCCGAACTCGGCGATCTCCCAGTCGACGAAGTGGTGGACGGCCCGGAGGCTGCCGCGGATGCCCTTCGGGCGCCCGGTCGTGCCCGAGGTGAAGTAGACGTAGCCGCGGTCCTCCGGGGCGGCCCGCTGCCAGGCCTCGGCGGACCACGCTCCGGACTCCACCGTCTCCGGGATCACCAGCCGGGCGCCGTCAGGCAGTTCGCGCCCGGCGAGCGCCTCCCGGCCCGCCGCGTCGGCGACGACCGCGCCCGGGCGGAGCGCGTCGAGCACCCCGTCCAGGACGGCGGCGGGCAGCCGGGGGTCGACCGGTGCGAAGGTACGGCCGGCGGCCATGCAGCCGAGGACGGCCGCGATCACCTCCACCGGCTCGGCGCAGGAGAGCAGGACCGGGTCCGCCGGCCGTCCGATCGCCTCGAAGGCTGCCTGGTAGCCGGCCACCCGGCCCGCGAGCTCCCGGTAACTCACCTCTCCGGCACCGGACTTCACGGCGCAGCGGGAGCCGTCGCGGGCCAGGCTGTCCGCCCACCGCCCCAGAACCGTCGGCGTTGTCATATGGATCCATCCCTCATTCGCTGTGCGATGACGGTCATCGGGTCGATGCTGGGCAGGTGCCGGGTCAGGCCGCGGGCCTCGATCGCCCTGGTCACCAGGTGCAGTTCGGTGCAGCCGGCGACGAACGCGGTGGCCCGGTACTTGGGCAGCAGCGCGCGGACGAAGTCGATCGTCGCGAGCCGGTCGCCGTTGCGCTTGAGCCGGTAGACGTGGCGGTGCAGCCGCTCCTGGTCCTCCTCGTCGGGCAGGACCAGGCGGTGCGCGAACTCGGGCCAGCGCTCGTGGTCGGTGAAGACGCCGGCGAGGACGCTGCCCCGGGTGCACAGCACCAGGTGGCGGCCGGGGCGTTCGGCGAGCTGCTCGAAGACCAGGTCCACCAGGGAGACGCAGCGGGAGCGCAGCCGCTCCGGCAGCAGCCGGATCGCGGGGTGTGCGGTGATGCAGGCCACCACGACGACGTCGGCGCCGGCGGTGAGCAGCCGGTCGACCGAGTCCTCCAGTGCCGCGCGCACGAGGTCGACCGTGCCGGACTGGATGGCCGTGGTCCGGTCGGCCACGGCCGGGTCGGACCAGAGCAGGATCCGCGCGGCGAGCTGCTCGCGCTCGGGCGGTTCGAGGCCGTACACCGTGTTGAGCAGTTCGGTGGAGGCCAGCGGGCCCATGCCGCCGATCACGCCGATCAGCGGTCGGCGGGCGCCGGGCTCGCCGGGGCGCGCGGGGGCGTCGGCCGCCCGCGGCCGTACGGCGCCCGGCGGGGGTGTGGTGACGCGTTCTCGGGTCATCCCAGGCACGGCAGGCCGAACTCCTCCAGGAAGATCGCGAAGGTCGCGATGACGAGCAGGTAGTCCGTGTCCAGGTGCGGGTGCACGGTGCGGGCGCCGGAGGTCTGCCGGCGGATCAGCTCGGCGACGACGTCCGGGTCGAAGTAGCCCTGCCGGCGTACGGTCGCGGGTGAGAGCAGGTCGTTGAACCACTCGTCGCCGGCCAGCAGCAGTTCGGTGCTGGTCTGGCTGCGGAAGCCGAACTTGCGGCGGTTCAGCACCTCGGGCGGGACGAGGCCCTCGGCCGCGCGGCGCAGCACCGCCTTCTCCTGGCCGCCGGCCGTCATCAGGGACGGCGGGACCGCGGTCGCGTGCCGGACGACGTCCCTGGCCAGGAACGGGAAGCGCATCTCGACGGAGCTGGCCATGGCCATCCGGTCGCCGTGGTCGCCGAGCAGGTGGTCGGCGAGGCGCAGGTGGAAGTCGAGGTAGGAGCGCTGGTGCAGGGGGTGGCGCCCGATCAGGCGCTCCGGGTCGACCAGGCGCTGGGAGGTGACCGAGAAGCCGTCGAACTCCTCGGCGAGCGGGGCGCTGTAGAGCTGGCGGCGCAGGTCGTGGGCGGGGAGCTGGTCGTTCTCGTAGCGCAGGTCCAGGCCCCACATCCGGTGGGCGGCCTCGCGTTCGAGCTGCTCCTCCAGGAGGTCGCCGGACCCGCGGCCCGGGCCGCCGGCGTCGAGCAGGTAGCCGGGGTAGCCGCCGAACAGCTCGTCGGCGCCCTCTCCGCTGAGCACCGCGACCGTGCCGGTGGCGCGGACCTTGCGGGCCAGCAGCATCGAGCAGACGTTGTAGGACTCCTTCACCGGGGTCTCGGCGTGCCGGACCATGCCGCTGAGCAGGCCGGCGGTGTCCGCGGCGTCGACCGGGACCTCGTGGTGCCGGGTGCCGATCTTGCCGGCCACCAGCCGCTGGTAGCGGGCTTCGTCGATGCTGCTGCCGGGGAAGGTCACCGCGTAGCTGGGCCACTGGTGGTCGGGGCGTTCGGCGGCCAGGAGGGCGCCGATCAGGCTGGAGTCCAGGCCGCCGCTGAGGTACGTCCCGACCGGGACGTCCGCGACGGAGCGGGAGCGGACGGCGGCTTCGAGCAGGTCCCTGGTCCGGTCGGCGTGGCCGTCGAACACCCGCGGGTCGGCGAGCGCGGCGGCGTCCCGGCTGCGGGCGTCGTCGTCCCAGAGCGGGTAGTCGAGGTCCCAGTAGCGCTCGGTGCGGTGGCCCGAGCGGTCCGCGACGAGCCGCTCACCGGGGCGCAGCGACCGGATGCCCTCGAACATCGTCCGGGGGCTCACCAGCCCGGGCAGCGAGAGCACCTGGTCGAGCCCGCGCAGGTCGACCCGGCGGGCCACCAGCGGGTGCCGGAGAATGCTCTTGATCTCCGAGGCGAAGACGATGGTCCCGGCCACCACGGTGTAGAACAGCGGCAGAACTCCGCAATGGTCGCGGGCGAGCACCAGACGGTCCTCGCGCCGGTCGTAGAGGGCGAAGGCGAACTGCCCGTCGAGGTGGTCGGTGAGTTCGGTGCCGTATTCCTCGTAGAGGTGGACCAGGACCTCCGTGTCCGATCCGCCCCGGAATCGGTGGCCTTTTCTCCGGAGTTCTTCCCGGAGGCTCCGGTGGTTGAATATCTCGCCGTTGCACACCGAGACCACGGAGGAATCCGGGGTGCTGTGGGGCTGTCCGCCGCCGGCCAGGTCGACCAGTGAGAGGCGGCGGAAACCGGCGGTGAACGCGCCGGTCTCACAGGTGGCGTGCGCGTCTGGCCCCCGGTGCACCAGCGCGTCGGTCATGGCCGTCAGGACGTCGGGGTCCAGGCCGGCCGGGTCGTCGAGTCCGTAAACCCCGGCTATTCCGCACATCGAGCTCAGGCTCCTATCACCCGGTCGCTCACACGAATCCTGACGGAATCCGCTGCTCCTTCGATATCTCCGCCGGCCACATTAGGAGCGGCGCCGCGCACGGGTCAACGATTTGCCACTCGTCCTTTCGGCCGGAATCCCGGCCCTACCGAAGTACAGGTCGGTTCCGGACCTACGGGCGGCGACGTGCGGGGATGTCCCGGCCTAGCGTGAAGGCCGAACGATTTCGGGCGGCAACGAGGTGAGGTTGGAGACATGCGCGTCCTCGGTTACAGCGGGCTCAACGGTGGACTGGAATTCAAGCGGGAGTCTTTCCCCGGGCTCGATCCCCGGCTGCACAGGTTCGCCCAGGGCTACGACTCGGCGGCGGCCCTGGTGATCGACGGCGAGGTGGTGGCCGCCGCCGCGGAGGAGCGGTTCACCGGGGAGAAGACCACCGGGTCGTTCCCCGTCAACGCGATCGAGTTCTGCCTGGCGCAGGCCGGTCTGGGGCCGGACGACATCGACGTCCTGGCGCACGGCTTCGCCTACGGGGAGCCGGCCGGCAGCTTCGGCAGCACCTACTCCTCGACCCGGTTCCGCGAGGTGTACTCGACCGGCTCGCAGCTCGCGCTGGCCGAGAAGTTCCTGCCCGGCCGGCCCTGGGCGGACCGCTTCCGGCCTGTCCCGCACCACCTGGCCCACGCCGCCAGCACCTTCTACCCCAGCGGGTTCGAGGACTCGCTGATCGTGGTGAGCGACGGGATGGGCGAGTCGGAGAGCCTGACCGTCGCGGTCGGCCGGGGCGAGTCCATCGAGGTGCTGCAGACCGTCCCGGCGATGCACTCGGTCGGGATCCTCTACAGCCTGGTCACCCACCACCTGGGCTTCGTCCCGTTCATGGACGAGTACAAGGTGATGGGCCTCGCGCCCTACGGCGACCCCCAGCGCTACTACGACCGCTTCGCCGCCATGGTGCGGCTGCGCGAGGACGGCACGTACACCGTCCCCGTACTGGCCCGGGACCGCACGTCCTTCGAGCACGAGACCCACGAGGGCGTGCTGCGCGAGCTGGCCGCCGTGCTCGGCCCCGCCCGGCTGCCGGGGGAGCCGTCGACCCAGGACCACGCCGACATCGCCGCGGCCCTGCAGGCGATCACCGAGCAGTCGATGCTGCACGTCCTGCGGGCGGCCCGCGAGCGCACCGGCCTGAACCGGCTCTGCCTGGCCGGCGGGGTCGCGCTCAACTGCACGCTCAACGGCCTGGTCTCGCGCAGCCGCCTGTTCGACGACATCTTCGTCCAGCCGGCCTCCAGCGACGACGGCACCGCGATCGGCGCCGCGCTCGCGGCCGACGCCGCCGCCTCCTCCCGGGCCGGCCGGATGTCCATGCCGTACTGGGGGCCCGGGTTCTCGGACCAGGAGCTGTCGGCGGCGGCCGGCGAGCCGGAGGGCTGCACCGTCGAGGAGTTCACCACCGACGCCGAGCTCGCCGAGCGCGTCTCGGAGCTGCTGGCCGAGGGCAACATCACCGCGTGGGTCCAGGGCCGGATGGAGTTCGGCCCCCGCGCGCTCGGCAACCGCAGCATCATCGCCGACCCGCGGACCGAGGCCATGCGCGACCGGCTGAACGAGGTGGTCAAGGAGCGCGAGAGCTTCCGGCCGTTCGCGCCGGTGGTCCGGGTCCAGGACGCCGGCGACTACTTCGAGATCGCCCCCGGCACCGAATCCCGGTACGCCCACATGCTGTTCGTGACGCAGACCCGCGCCGAGCAGCGCGACAACCTCGGCGCGGTGACCCACGTCGACGGCAGCGCCCGGGTCCAGGTGCTCCACCAGGAGAGCAACCCGCGGTTCTTCGAACTGATCAGCGCGTTCGGCCGCCGCACCGGCACCCCGGTGGTGCTGAACACCTCCTTCAACCTGCGCGGCCAGCCGATCATCGCGACCCCGGAGGAGGCCCTGCGCACCTTCCTGCGTTCGAAGCTGGACGCCCTCGTCCTCGGCCGCACCGTCATCGTCAAGCACGTCAAGGGCGCCCCGGCGGGCAAGGCTGCCAAGGACGCCGCGGACGCGACGAACGGCAAGGACGGCAAGGACGGCAAGGAGTCGATCGCCGATGTCGGCTAGCCTCTTCCAGCCCCGGCAGCCCGCCGCCCACGCGACCCTGCCGCCCGACCGGCCGCGCCCGCCGGTGACCCAGTTCCGGCGCGCGACGGTCAGCCTCGACGGCGCCGCCCTCGCCGAGGGCGTCACGGAGGTCGCGGACCGGTACGGCATCGAGCCGCAGACGGCGGCGGTCGCCGCGGTCGCCGCCGCCCTGGCCGCCCGCCACCACCGCGGCCGCACCGCGCTCGCGGTCGGCACGCTCCTCGGACCGGTCCGACTCCTGGACGTCGAGGTCGAGTTGGGCGGCCGGTCCGCGGCGACGGTGACCCTCGGCCGGCTGGACGCCGCGTTCGAGACCGACCTGGAGACCGACCTCGGAGCCGGGCCGGAGTCCGCCGCCCGCTCCGGTGTCGCGGTACTGTTCGGGCGCCCGGCCGAGCAGTGGCGGGGCATCGGACCCCAGCTCGCCGACCGGGACCTGGTGCTCAGCCTCGACCCGGACCGCAAGGAGGCCGGCTGCGAGTTCGACCGCGACCTCTACGACCCCGCCACCGTGACGGCCTTCTGCGAGTCCGTCCGGCAGGTGCTGGTCGCGCTGCTGGACGCGCCGGAGCTGCCCGTCCTCGACGTCGAGAACATCGAGGACGCCGAGGACATCGAGCAGGACCCGGCCCAGGCCGCCCCGCTGGCGCCCGGCACCGCCGAACTGACCGCCGGCGAGGGAGTCCTGGCGGGCATCTGGGCCGAGGTGCTGGACGTCTCCCCCGCCGAGATCGACACCGACTCCGACTTCTTCGCCCTGGGCGGGCACTCCCTGCTCGCCGCCCGGGTCGCCATGCGGGCGGGCACCGTCTTCGGCGTCGAGATCACCGTCGAGGACCTCTTCCACCACCCCACGCTGTCCGGGCTCTCCGAGTGGATCGAGCGGGCCGCGCCCGCCACGGCCCGGCCGATCCCGGCCGCCCCGGCCGGCGGCGCCCAGCCGCTCAGCTCCGTACAGACCGGGATCTGGCTCGCCGAACAGCTCAACCCGGGCTCGGCCCAGTACAACTTCCCGCTGTCCTGGCGGCTGCGCGGCACGGTGGACCCGCAGGCGCTGCGGCGGGCCCTGGACGAGCTGGTGCGGCGTCACGAGGCGCTGCGGCTGCGGATCACCGAGTCGGAGGCCGGCCCGGTCCAGACCGTCGCCCCGGTCGCGGCGGCCCCCTTCGAGACCGTCGAGCTGCCCGGGCTCGACGAGGCCGGCCTCGCCGACCTGGTCGAGCAGACCGTCAACGCGCCCTTCGACCTGGCCGAGAGCGCGCTGCGCGCGGTGCTGGTGCGCCTGGGCGCCGAGGACTGGGCCTTCGTCCTGGTCGTCCACCACATCGTCTGCGACCAGTGGTCGCTGGCCCACCTGGTCGACGAGCTCGGCGCGCTGTACGCCGGCGGGGAGACCGCGCCCGACGACGGCCCCCGGGACGGCTCTCCCGCCGGCTACCTGGACTACGCCGCCTGGCACCGGGACGTGCTGGCCGAGCGGCTGCCCGCGCTGCGGGACCACTGGCGGGAGAGCGTCGTCACCGCCCCCGAGGTGGACCTGACGGCCCTGCACCGCACGGACCCCGGCCCCGGCCTGCGCGGCGGCTGCCACCGCTTCGAGATCCCCGCCGGGCTGCTCGGCGAGGTCGAGGCCCTCGGCCGGAGCACCGGCACGACCCCGTTCATGGTGCTCTACGCCGGATTCCTCGGACTGCTCCACCGCTACTCGGGGCAGCACGACCTCACCGTCGGCACCTCCGTCGCCGGCCGCAACCACCCTCAGCTCGAAGCGTCGGTCGGCTCCTTCGTCAACCTGGTGCAGCTGCGCACCGGGCTGGCCGAGGGCCTGCCGTTCCGCGAGCTGCTGGACCGCGCCCGGACCACCGTCATCGACGCCTACACCCACCAGGACTACCCGCTGGAGACCGCGCTGCGGGAGCGGCGGATCCACGGCGCCCAGGGCTCGCCGCTGACCTCGGTCATCTTCGAGCTGCTGAACGTCGACCCGGTGCGGCTCGCCCTCGCGGGCGCGGCGGCCGAGGAGGTGCCGGTCCGGGTCCGCTCGGCGAAGTTCGGGCTGATGGTGACGCTGGAGACCACCACCTCGGGGACGATCGGCAACCTCGAGTACCAGGCCGACCGTTACGACGCCGCGCGGATCGCCCGGTTCGTCGAGCACTACCTGTCGCTCCTCACGGCCGTGGTCCGGGACCCGGAGCTGCGGGCCGACAGGTGGCTGCCCGTCGGGGAGCCGGTCACCGGCGGGATCGCGCCCGGCCCGGCCGCGGCGGACCCGGCCTCGGTGGACCCCGCCTCGGTGGATCCGGCGGAGACCGGCCGCCCGGAGCCGGAGGCCGACGAAGCGGCCCCGGCGTCCAGCCGGCGCGCCGCCCTGGAGACCGTCCTGGCCGACCTCTGGGCCGAGGAGCTCGGCGTCGACAGCATCGGCGCCGACCAGGACTTCTTCGCCCTCGGCGGCTACTCGCTGACCGCGACCCGGATCGTGGCGCGGCTGCGGCGCGAGCTGTCCGTCACGGTGCCGCTGCGCGTCCTGCTCGTCGACGGCACTCTCGCCGCGCTGGCGACGTACATCGAGGAGCACGAGCCCGACCTCCCGGGCCTGCACAGGACCATCAGGGTCATCCGGCTGGCCCGGGCGGACGAGCACCGGCAGCGGCAGACCGCCGATCAGGAGAGGAGTGGAGCGTCATGACCGACTCGCTACCCGTGTCGCCGACGCAGCAGGGCATCTGGCTGGCCGAGCAGGTCAACCCGGGGCAGCCGGTCTACAACGTGCCGGTCGCGCTGCGCCTGCGGGGCGCACTGTCCCCGGACGGGCTGCGGGACGCCCTCGCGGCGCTCGTCCGCCGCCACCGGGCGCTGCGGACGAGGTTCTCCTCCGTCGCGGGCCTCCCCCGCCGGACCGTCCTCGACCACGCCGACATCCCGGTCCGCGAGCTCCGGCTGCCCGACGAGGCGGCGGCCCGGCGGGCCATGGCCGAGGAGATCGCGCGTCCCTTCGCCGTCGCCACCGACGCGCTGCTGCGGGTGTCCGTCCTCCGGTACGCCGAGGACGAGTGCTTCCTGCTGCTGGTCTCCCACCACCTGGTGAGCGACGGCTGGTCGGTGGACGTCCTGCTGGAGGACCTTGCCGCGCACTACCGGCCCGGCGCCGCACCCGTGCCCGTGCCCGTGCCCGCACCCGTGCCCGTACCCGGCGAGGCGTCGCAGGAACCCGAGCTCGAACCGGTGGACGCCGCCACGGCCGAGGAGAACCTCGCCTTCTGGGAGCGGACCCTGCGCGACGCCCCCGCGGCGACCGAGCTGCTCGGCTCCGGCGGCCGGGCCGCCGCCCGCACCAACCGGGGCACGACCACCCGGTTCACCCTGCCCGCCCAGCTCTCCGCCGCCGTCCGCGCGTTCGGCCGCACCCACCGGGTGAGCCCCGCCGTGACGCTGCTCGCCGGGTTCGCCGCGCTGCTCACCCGCTACTCCGGGCAGCAGGACCTGGTCATCGGGACCTCGCTGGCCGGCCGGGACGATCCGCGGACGGACCGGCTGGTGGACTGCCTGGTCAAGGTGGTCCCGCTGCGGATCACCGCCGGCCCGGGCACCGGCTTCGCCGGGCTGGTCGGCACCGCCCGGGACGCGTTCCTCGACGCCCTGGAGCACCAGGACGTCGCCCTGGAGGAGCTGGCCCGCCGGCTCGGCACCGACCGGGACGGCTCCCCGCTGTTCCGGATCCTGTTCGGCTACGCCCGCGGGCACGCCGCGCCGCCGATGGCGGGGCTGGAGACCGCCCACGTCCCGGTGCACACCGAGACCGCCAAGTTCGACCTCACCTGGAACGTCAACGACGACGGCGAGCGGATCGAGGTCGAGGTCGAGCACCGGACCGAGCTGATCGACGCGGAGCTGGTCGGACGGCTGGCCGGGCACTGGAACCGGCTGCTCGGCTCCCTGCTGGCCGAGCCGGACGCGCCCGTGGCGCGGGCCGGGCTGCTGTCGGCCGAGGAGCGGGTGCGGCTCGTCGGGATGGCCCCGGAACCACGGGTGCGGACGTCGGCGCCGGAGCGGTTCGCCGCGCGGGTGGCGGCGGCCGGCGACCGGGTCGCGGTCACCGACGGCGCCGGCGCCCGGCTGACCTACCGTCAGCTCGACGAGCGCGCGGCCCGGCTCGCCGCCCTGCTCGCCGGGGAGGGCGTCCGGCGGGGCGACCGGGTCGGGCTCTGCCTCGGCCGCTCCGTCGACCTGGTCGCCGCCGTCCTCGCCGTCTGGCGGCTCGGCGCCGCCTACGTCCCGGTCGACCCCGACAACCCCGCGGAGCGGCTCGCGTACGTCCTCGGCGACGCCCGGGCGCCGCTCGTCCTCGCCGACCCCGACACCGCCGGGCGGGTCCCGGAGGGCCCCTGGCGCACCCTCGTCACCACCGGGGCGACGGAGGCCGCTCACACCGGCACCGTCCGGCCGGCGGCGGGCGAGGCCGCCTACGTCATCTACACCTCGGGCTCCACCGGCCGGCCGAAGGGCGTCGAGGTCACCCACGGCAACCTGGCCGCACTGCTGGACGCGGGGGCGGAGACCGTCGGCCTGCACGACACCGACGTCTGGTCGCTGTTCCACTCCTTCGCCTTCGACTTCTCGGTCTGGGAGATCTGGGGCGCCCTCGCCCACGGCGGCCGTCTGGTGGTCGTCCCGCGCGACGTGACGCGCGACCCGGCGGCCTTCCGCGACCTGCTGGTCCGCGAGCGGGTCACCGTCCTGAACCAGACGCCCTCCGCGTTCCGCCAGCTGGTGACCGAGGACGAGCGCCACCCGCGGGACGAACTGGCCCTGCGCCTGGTCGTGTTCGGCGGCGAGGCGCTCGACCTGGCCTCGGTCCGCAGCTGGTGGCGCCGCCACGCGCCCGACCGCCCGGTCCTGGTCAACATGTACGGCATCACCGAGACCACCGTCCACGTCACCTGGCAGGTCCTGGACGAGGAGCGGCTCGGCTCCAGCAGCAGCCCGATCGGCCGGGCCCTGCCGGGCTACCGGGCGCTCGTGCTGGACGGCCACGGAGAGCCGGTGCCGGTCGGCGTGCGGGGCGAACTGTACGTCGGCGGCGAGGCGGTGGCCCGGGGCTACCTCGGACGACCGGACCTCACCGCCCAGCGCTTCGTCCCCGACCCGTTCACCGACCTGCCCGGCGCCCGGCTGTACCGCAGCGGCGACCTCGCCCGCTGGACCGCCGCCGGCGAGCTCGAATACCTCGGCCGCGACGACGACCAGGTCAAGATCCGCGGCTTCCGCATCGAACTCGGCGAGGTGGCGGCCGCGATCGGCCGGCACCCGTCCGTCCGGGGCGTCACCGTGGTGGTCCGCGAGGACACCCCCGGCGACCGCCGGCTCGTCGCCTACGCGGCCTGCCCCGAGGGGACGGACGCCCAGGAGCTGCGCGACTTCGCGGCCGGGCACCTGCCCGCCCACATGGTCCCCGCCGCGGTCGTGACCCTGGAGACCCTCCCGCTGACCCGCAACGGGAAGATCGACCACGCCGCCCTGCCCGCACCGGAGTTCTCCGGCGACGCCGCCGCCTACGTGGCACCGCGCACCCCCGCCGAGCAGGCCCTCGCCGACATCTGGGCCGAGATCCTCCAGGTCGAGCGGGTCGGCGCCGAGGACGGCTTCTTCGACCTCGGCGGCGACTCCATCCGCGCCGTGCAGGTGGCCGCCCTCGCCCGGGGCCGCGGCCTCGGCATCGCCGTCGCCCAGATCTACCGGCACCGCACCCTCGCCGACCTGGCCGCCGCCGCCGACACGGCCGAGGACCGCGCGCGCACCGAGCCCTTCCAACTGCTCTCCGCGGCCGACCGGGCCCGGATCGCCGACGGCCCCGGCGCCGGCCTCGACGACGCCTACCCCATGACGGCGCTCCAGGTCGGGATGATCTACCACATGGCGTCCGACCTCCGGGTGCTCCCGTACGTCAACGCCGCCAGCTACCGGCTGCCGTACCGGTTCGACGAGGAGGCGTTCGGCCGCGCCGTCCGGGCCGTGGTCGCCCGGCACCCCGTCCTGCGGACCGGCTTCGACCTGACCGGCTACGGCGAGCCCCTGCAACTCGTCCACCGCGAGGCCGAGCTGCCGGTCCTGGTCGAGGACCTGCGGGCGCTGTCACCGGCCGAGCAGGACCGGGCCGTCGACGAGCTGATGGAGCGCGAGCGCCGCCCGTTCGAGCTGGAGCGGCCGCCGATGCTGCGCTTCGCCGTCCAGGTGCTCGGCGACGACAGCTTCCAGTGGACGCTGGTCGAGCACCACTCCATCCTCGACGGCTGGAGCCTGTGGTCGACGATCACCGAGATCCTGCTGCACTACACCCGGCTCCTGGACGGCGAGGGCCTGGCCCAACTCCCGCCCCCGGCCTCGGCCTACCGCGACTTCGTCGCCCTGGAGCAGCAGGCCTCGGCCTCGCCCGAGGCCCGGCGGTTCTGGTCCGAGACGCTGGTCGGGCACACCCTGCCGGAGCTCCCGGCGCTCGCCGGGCAGGAGCCCCGGCCGACCGGGCAGGAGCCCACGCCGGCCGGCCAGGAGCTGCGCGGCGACGGCGCCAGCGGCGTGGTCGGCGGGTACGGCTGGCGCGACGCGCACCTGCCGGCCGACCTCGGCCCGCGGGTCGGGGCGCTGGCCAAGCGGCTCGGCGTGCCGGAGAAGACCGTCCTGCTCGCCGCGCACCTCCAGGTGATCGCGGCGCAGACCGGCCTGGACGACGTCTGCTGCGGCGTCACGCTCAACGGCCGGCTGGAGGAGACCGGTGGGACGGAGGCCCGCGGGCTGTTCCTCAACACCGTGCCGTTCCGGCTCGCGGTGGGCGGCGGACGCCGCTCCGACCTGGTCCGCCGGGTCTTCGAGGCGGAGGCCCGGATCCTGCCCCACCGCCGGCTGCCGCTGGCCCGGATCCGGCAGCTCGCCGGCGGGCGCGACCTGTTCACGACCAACTTCACCTTCAACAACTTCCACGTCATGCGCGACACCATGGGCGACGGCGCCCACGCGGACCTGCTCAGCGGCCTCGGCGAACTCACCGCCAGCCGCCGGGTGGAGCCGGCCGACGTCCCGCTCACCGTCACCTTCTTCCGCAACCCGCTCACCGACGGGCTGCAGCTGTGCATCGACTACGACGCCAACCGGCTGAGCCCGGCCCAGATCGAGGAGATCGCCGACCAGCACGTCCGGGCGGTCGAGTCACTGGTCGGCGACCCGGACGGCGAACTCGCCGCCCCGGTCACGGCGCAGGCCCTGCCGCGCGCAGAAGCCGTCGCACCGCGGGACGTCGCACCGCGGGACGTCGCTCCGCAGGGCGTCCTGGCGCGCTTCGCCGCGCAGGTCGCGGCGAACGGTGACGGCACCGCCGTCGCCGACGCGACGGGCGGCCGGCTGACCTACCGCGAGCTCGACGAGCGCGCGGCCCGGCTCGCCGCCCTGCTCGCCGGGGCCGGAGTGGGCCGCGGCGACCGCGCCGGGATCTGCCTCGGCCGCACCGTCGACATGGTCGCCGCCGTCCTCGCCGTCTGGCGGCTCGGCGCCGCCTACGTCCCGGTCGACCCCGACTACCCGGCGAGCCGGATCGAGTTCGTGCTCAAGGACGCGGACGTCCCGCTCGTCCTCACCGACCCGGACACCACCGGCCGCATCCCGGACGGCCCCTGGCGCACCCTCGACACCACCCTGGCGACGGACGCCGTCCACCCCGGGACGGTCCGCCCGGAGGCCACCGAACTCGCCTACGTCATCTACACCTCCGGCTCCACCGGCACGCCCAAGGGCGTCGAGGTGGAGTGGCGGTCGCTGGACAACCTGGTGGCCGTCGCGGACGAGGTGATGGACCTGCGCCCCGACGACCGGCTGCTCCAGTTCGCGTCGCTGAGCTTCGACGTGTCCGTCGCGGACCTGGTCTCCGTCCTCACCACCGGCGCCACCTTCGTGGTCTCCCCCGGCGGGGCCGACCGGGTCGGCGAGGGGCTGGTCGCGGCGATCCGCGCGCACCGGCCGACCGTCGTCTCGATGCCGCCGAGCGTCCTGGCCGGCCTGGAACCCGGTGACCTGCCCGCGCTGCGCCGGGTCGTCGTCGCCGGCGAGGCGCTCCCGGCCCCGCTGGCCGCCCGCTGGGCCGCGGTGGCCGAGCTGGTCAACGCCTACGGCCCGACCGAGGCCACCGTCTACGCGACCGCCCACCGCTGCGCCGCCGACGGCGAGGTGCTGATCGGCCGGGCCGTCCCCGGCGCCGTCGCCCACGTCCTGGACGGGGCGGGACGGCCGGTGCCGGCCGGGGCGCGCGGGGAGCTCTGCATCGGCGGCACCGGTGTGGCCCGCGGCTACCTGGGGCGGCCGGGCCTGACCGCCGAGCGCTTCGTCCCGGACCCGTCCGGCGCGGTGCCCGGGGCGCGGCTGTACCGGACCGGCGACGTCGCCCGGTGGACGGCCACCGGTGAGCTGGAGTACCTGGGGCGCACCGACGACCAGGTGAAGATCCGCGGCCTGCGGATCGAGCTCGGCGAGGTCGAGTCGCACCTGCGGGCGCACCCCGGGGTCGCCGCGGGCGCCGCCGCCGCGCTCGGCGAGGGCGCGGAGCGCCGGCTGGTGGGGTACGTCGTCCCGGCCGCCTCCGCCACGGTCTCGGCCGAGGACGTGCGCGCCTGGCTGGGCCGCCGGCTCCCGGCGTACCTGGTGCCCTCGGCGGTGGTGGTGCTGGACGCGCTGCCGCTCTCGGCCAGCGGCAAGGTGGACCGCGCGGCGCTGCCGGCGCCCGTCCGCCCCGCCGCCGACCCGGCCGGGCGGGTGGCGCCGCGGACCCCGCTGGAGGAGACCCTGGCCCGGGTGTGGGCGGAGATCCTCCAGGTGGAGCGCGTCGGCGCGGAGGACGACTTCTTCGACCTCGGCGGCGACTCCATCCGGGCGGTGCAGATCGCCTTCCGGATCAAGCGTGAGCTCGGCCTCGCGCTCAAGCCGGTCGACGTCCAGCTCCACCCCACGGTCGCCGAACTCGCGCACCACCTCTCCGACTGACGCTCCGTCAATACCTGTTCAAAGAAACCCATTCCGCTTGTGGAGGTTGCCATGTCCAACGACGAACTCGACCTGGACTACAAGGTCGTGGTGAACGACGAGGAGCAGTACTCGATCTGGCCCGAGGACCGGGACAACCCGCCCGGCTGGCAGGACGCCGGCGCCCGGGGCAAGAAGCCGGACTGCCTGGAGTGGATCGAGCGGAACTGGACCGACATGCGGCCCAAGAGCCTGCGCAGCGCCTAGTCACCATCGTTCGGGACGGAGTTGGAGGTACATCTGATGTCACACGGTCTGGACGCCCTGAAAGACGGGTCGGCTCCCGTCCCGGCACCCCTCTCGCCGGACACACCCGCCGCGGCGGGTGCCGGCCGGCTGCCGCTGTCCCTGGCGCAGCAGCGGCTGTGGTTCCTCTCCAGGCTCGGGGAGTTCCGGGCCGGGTACAACATGCCCCGGGTGCTCCGGATCTCCGGGCCCCTGGACCGGGCGGCGCTGACCGCGGCGCTCGGCGACGTCGTCCGCCGCCACGCGGCGCTGCGGACGGTGTTCCCGGAGGTCGCCGGGCAGCCGTGGCAGCAGGTCGTGGCCCCCGGCGAGGTCGCCGGGCGGTTCACGGTGGAGACCGCCGAGTGCGCCGCCGGGGAGCTGGCCGGCCGGGTCGACCTGGCCTGCCGGCACGAGTTCGACCTGACCTCCGAACTCCCGGTGCGGGCCTGGCTGTTCGCGACCGGCCCGGCGGAGCACGTGCTGGTGCTGGTGCTCCACCACATCGCCGCGGACGGCTGGTCGCTCGGGCTCGTGGAGCGCGATCTCGGCACCGCCTACGCCGCCCGCCGTTCCGGCGCCGAGCCGGTCTGGCCCGCCCTGCCCCTGGAGTACCCGGAGCACGCGGTGCGCCAGCGCTCGGCGCTCGGCGCGGAGGACGATCCGCAGAGCCTCCTCTCCCAGCAACTCGACTACTGGCGCGAGGAGTTGCGCGGCTCCCCGCAGGAGCTGCCGCTGCCCCGGGACCGGCAGCGGCCGCCGACGGCGGGCCCCTCGCCGGCCGGGACGGTGCGCTTCGAGGTCGACGCCGACACCCACCGGGCGCTGGCGCGGCTGGCCCGCGAGCACCGGGTCACACCCTTCGTGGCGCTGCAGGCGGCGTTCGCGGCGCTGCTGAGCCGGCTGGGGGCGGGCACCGACATCCCGATCGGCGCGCCGGTGGACGGCCGTACGGACGAGGACCTGCAGGAACTCGTCGGCTTCTTCGTCAACACCCTGGTGTTCCGGGTCGACTGCTCGGGCGATCCGAGCTTCGGCGAGCTGCTGAAGCGGGTGCGGCGCACGGCCCTGACGGCCTTCGCCCACCAGGACGTCCCCTTCGACCGGGTGGTCGAGGCCGTCAACCCCGTCCGTACGGCGGCCGGCAACCCGCTCTTCCAGGTGAGCTTCTCGCTGGAGGCCGCCGGGGACGGCGGCGGCCTGGTCCTGCCGGGCCTGACGGTCGCCGATGAGCCGTTCGCGGCGGGCGCGGCCAAGTTCGACCTCAGCCTCGGTCTGACCGAGCACCGCGCGGACGGGCAGCCGGCCGGCCTGAGCGGCGTGCTGGAGTACGCGGAGGACCTGTTCGACCGGGCCACCGTCGAGGCGCTGGCCCGCCGCTGGCAGCTGCTGCTCGCCGGGGCGCTGGCCGAGCCGGCCCGGCCGGTCGGCGAACTCCCGCTGATGGACGGGGCCGAGCGGCAGCGGCTGCTCGACCTGGGCGACGGGCCCGAGGGCGTGCTGCCCGAGGTGGTGCCCTCGGCGGTCGAGCGGTTCGCGGCGCAGGTCGCGGCGGCCGGCGACCGCACCGCCGTCGGCGACGGCACCGGCGCCAGGCTGAGCTACCGTCAACTCGACGAGCGGGCGGGACGGATCGCCGCGCTGCTGGCCGAGCAGGGGGTCCGGCGGGGCGACCGGGTCGGGCTCTGCCTCGGCCGCTCCGTCGACATGGTGGCCGGTGTGCTCGCCGTCCTGCGGCTCGGCGCGGCCTACGTCCCCGTCGACCCCGACTACCCGCCGGCCCGCCTGGAGTTCGTCCTCGGCGACGCCCGGGTCCCGATCGTCCTGACCGACCCCGGGACCGCCGCCCGCGTGCCGGACGGGCCGTGGCGCACCCTCGACGTCACCCGGACGACCGACGCCGCCGTCCCGGCACCTGTACGGCCCGAGCCGGCCGAACTCGCCTACGTCATCTACACCTCGGGCTCCACCGGCCGGCCCAAGGGCGTCGAGGTCACCCACGGCAACCTCGCCGTGTTCCTGGCCTCCACCCGGCTCCTCTCGGACGCGTCGGAGACCGACGTGTGGACGCTGTTCCACTCGCTCGCCTTCGACTTCTCGGTCTGGGAGATCTGGGGCCCGCTGGCCTTCGGCGGCCGCCTGGTCGTCGTCCCCCGCGAGGCGGTGATGGACCCGGACGCGCTGCACGCGCTGCTGGCCCGGGAAGGGGTCACCGTCCTCAGCCAGACCCCGTCCGCCTTCCGGCAGTTCGCGGCCCGGGAGGAGCGCCACCCGGTGGACGCGCTGGGGCTGCGGATGGTCGTGCTCGGCGGCGAGGCGCTCGACCTCGCGACCGTCGGCAAGTGGCAGCGCCGGCACCCCGCGGGCACCACCCGGCTGGTGAACGCCTACGGCGCCACCGAGAACACGGTGCTCACGACCTGGCGGGTGATGGCCCCCGTCAGCACCGGGGCCGAGGCGAACGTCTCCCCCATCGACGGGACCATTCCGGGCTGGCGGCTGGCCGTCCTGGACGCCCGCGGCGAGCCGGTGCCCACCGGGGTCGTCGGCGAGATCCACGTCGGCGGTCCCGGCGTGGCCCGCGGCTACCTCGGCCGCCCCGCGCTGACCGCCGAGCGCTACCTCCCGGACCCGTTCACCGACGTGCCCGGCGCCCGGCTCTACCGGACCGGCGACCTCGGCCGCTGGAACGCCGCCGGTGAGCTGGAGTACTGCGGCCGCACCGACGACCAGGTCAAGATCCGCGGCTTCCGGATCGAACTCGGCGAGGTCGAGGCCGCGATCGCCCGGCACCCGTCCGTCCAGGGCGCCGCCGTGGTGGTCCGCGAGGACACCCCCGGCGACCGCCGCCTCGTCGCCTACGCGGCCTGCCCCGACGGGACGGACGCCCGCGAACTGCGCGAGTTCGCCACCGGCCACCTGCCCGCCCACATGGTCCCGGGGGCGATCGTCGTCCTGGAGACGCTGCCGCTGACCCGCAACGGGAAGGTCGACCGCGCCGCGCTGCCGGTACCGGAGGTCTCCGCCCGGTCCGCCGGCCGCGAGCCCGCGAACCCGACCGAGGCGGCCCTGTGCGAGCTGTTCGCCGAGGTCCTGGAGGTGGAGCGGGTCGGCGTCGAGGACGCCTTCTTCGAGCTCGGCGGGCACTCGCTGCTGGTCATCCGGCTGGTGGACCGGATCCGCTCCGCCCTCGGCGTGGAGCTGTCCGTCCGGGCCGTGTTCGAGGCCGCGACCCCGGCCGGCCTGGCCGCGCTCGTCGACCTCGGGCAGCGGGCCCGGCCAACCGTGCGGCCCGCCGTCCGCCCGGAGCGCCTGCCGCTCTCCTTCGCCCAGCGCCGCCTCTGGTTCCTCAACGAACTCGACGGCGGGGCGGCCTACAACATCCCGTACGCGGCCCGGCTCTCCGGCCGCCTGGACGTCGAGGCGCTGACCGCCGCCCTGGCCGACGTCGTCGACCGGCACGAGGCGCTGCGCACCGTGCTGCCCACCAAGGACGGCCGGCCCTGGCAGCAGGTCCTCACCGGCCCGGACGCCCGGCCGGAACTGCCCGTCACCGACACCACGCCGGAGGCGCTGGAGGCCGGGCTCACCGAGGAGAGCAACCGGGCCTTCCGGCTCACCACCGAACCCGCCCTGCGCGCCCGGCTCTTCCGCCTCGCCCCGGACGAGCACGTCCTCCTGCTGGTCGTCCACCACGTGGCCTGCGACGGCTGGTCGCTGGAGCCGCTGCTGGACGACCTCGCCGAGGCGTACGCGGCACGCCGCACCGGCAGCGCCCCGGCCTGGCCGCCGCTGCCCGTCCAGTACGCCGACTTCACGCTCTGGCAGCGCGAGCTGCTCGGCGCCGAGGACGACCCGGCGAGCCGGCTCACCCAGCAGACCGAGTACTGGCGCCAGGCCCTGGCCGGCGTCCCCGACCAGCTCGCGCTGCCCTTCGACCGGCCGCGCTCGGGCACCGTCAGCCTGCGCGGCGGCGAGGTCGCGGTCGAGGTCGGCCCGACCCTGCACGCGGCCCTGGCCGCCGTCGCGCGGGCCCACGACTGCACCGTCTTCATGGCGCTGCAGGCCGCGGTGGGCGTGGTGCTCTCCCGCTCCGGGGCCGGGCCCGACATCCCGCTGGGCACGGCCACCTCCGGGCGCGCCGACGGCGTGCTGGACGGCCTGGTCGGCTTCTTCGCCAGCACCCTGGTGCTGCGCACCGACCTCTCCGGCGACCCGACCTTCACCGAACTCCTCGGCCGGGTCCGGGAGACCGACCTCGGCGCCTACGCCCACCAGGACGTCCCGTTCGAGACCCTGGTCGAGGCGCTCAACCCGGCCCGGGTGCCCGGCGCCAACCCGCTGTTCCAGGTCAGCGTCTCCATGCTGAACAGCATCAGCGCGGAGCTCGCCCTCCCGGAGCTGGCGGTCGCCCCGCACGACCTGAGCATGGGGATCTCCGCCTTCGACCTGTCCTTCGTGTTCGGCGAGCGCCCGGGCGGCGCGGCCGGGGCCGGGCCGGCCACCGGCCTGGTCGCCGCGATCGGGTACGACGCCGACCTGTTCGACCACGCCACCGTCGAGGGCATCGCCGCCCGGCTGGTGCTGGTGCTGGAGGCGATGGCCGCCGACCCGGGCCGCCGGATCGGCGCGGTGGAGCTGCTCTCCGCCCGGGAGCGGCAGCAGGTCCTGCGGGACTGGAACGACACCGCCACCGAGGTGCCGACGGGGACGGTGCCCGAGCTCTTCGCCGCCCGGGTCGCGCACACCCCCGCGGCACCGGCGGTGCGCCACCTCGGCACCGAGCTGAGCTACGCCGAACTCGACGCCCGCGCCAACCGGCTGGCGCACGAGCTGATCGCCCGGGGCATCGGTCCCGGCCGTCTGGTGGCCCTCGCCCTGCCCCGCTCGGAGCAGATCGTGGTGGCCCTGCTCGCGGTCCTCAAGGCCGGGGCGGCCTACCTCCCGGTCGACCCGTCCTACCCCGCCGACCGGGTCGCCTTCATGCTGCGGGACGCCGCCCCGGCCTGTGTGCTCAGCACCGGGGAGGTCGCCGCCGCCCTGCCCGGCGGCCCGGCCCTTCCCGTCCTGGCGCTGGACGACGAGGGGGTGCGCCGCTCGGTCGCCCAGCGACCGGCCACCGCGCCCGCCGACGCCGACCGGACCGCGCCGCTGCTGCCCGCCCACCCGGCGTACGTCATCTACACCTCGGGGTCGACGGGCCGCCCCAAGGGCGTGGTGGTCTCCCACCGCGGCCTGCCCAGCATGGTGCGCGCCCAGGCGGCGACGCTCGGCGTCGACGCCGGCAGCCGGGTGCTGCAGTTCGCCTCGATGAGCTTCGACGCCTCGGTCTGGGACACCTGGATGGCGCTGCTGACCGGCGGCTGCCTGGTCGTCGTGCCGGAGTCCGACCGGATCCCCGGCCCGGGCCTGGCTGACTTCCTGCGGGTGCACGGCATCACCCACGCCACCCTGCCGCCGGCCGTGGTCCTCGCCACCGAGTTCGACGAGGACGTCGCCGGGGTCACGCTGATCACCGCCGGCGAGGCCTGCACGCCCGCCGTCCTCGACGCGGCCCGCCACTTCGCCAAGGTGGTCAACGCCTACGGCCCCACCGAGTCCACGGTCTGCGCGACCATGCGCGTCGTCGACGGGGTGCCGGAGGCCGTCCCGATCGGCCGGCCGGTGGCGAACACCCGGGTGTTCGTGCTGGACGCGCTGCGGCGCCCCGTCCCGCCCGGCGTGCCCGGGGAGCTGTACCTCGCGGGGGCCGGGCTGGCCACCGGCTACCTGAACCGGCCCGCGCTGACCGCCGAGCGCTTCCTGCCGAACCCCTTCGGCGCGCCCGAGGAGCGGATGTACCGCACCGGCGACCTGGTGCGCTGGACCGCGGACGGCGAGCTGGTCTTCCTCGGCCGGACGGACGAGCAGATCAAGATCCGGGGCTTCCGGGTCGAGCCCGGCGAGGTCGAGGCGGTGCTCACCGGCCACCCGGAGGTCGCCCACGCCGCGGTGATCGCCCGGGAGGACCGCCCCGGGGACGTCCGGCTGGTGGCCTACGCCGTCCTGACGGCCGGTCGGCCGCCGCAGGACGGGGAGCTCGCCGCCGAACTTCGGCGGTACGCGGCCGAGCGCCTGCCGGAGTACCTGGTCCCCGGCGACGTGGTGCTCCTCGACCAGCTGCCGCTGACACCGAGCGGGAAGGTGGACCGCAAGGCCCTGCCCGCGCCCGCGTCCCCGTCCGACGGCCCCGCCGCGGCGGGCCGGGCCGACCAGGACACCCCCGAGGACCCGCGGGTCGCCGTCCTGGTCCGGCTCTTCGCGCAGGAGCTCGGCCTGGACCGGGCCGGCCCGGACGACTCCTTCTTCGAGCTGGGCGGCCACTCGCTGCTGGCGACCCGGCTGATCGGCCGGATCCGCGCCCTGCTCGGCGTCGAGATCGGCATCACGACGCTGTTCGAGGCACCCACCCCGGCCGGCCTCGCGGCCCGGCTGGACGAGGCCCCGACCGACCCGTACGCCAACGTCATCGAGCTCCGGCGCGGCCCGGCGAGCAGCCGTCCGGTCTTCTGCGTCCACCCCATCGGCGGGCTCAGCTGGTGCTACAGCTCCGTCCTGCCCCACCTGGAGCGGGACCAGCCGGTCTACGGGATCCAGGTGACGGAGAGCCACGGCCGCTTCAAGGCGGTGGAGTCGCTCGACGCGCTGGCCCGGCGCTACGCCGACCTGATCACCGCGACGCACCCCGACGGCCCGTACGTCCTCATGGGCTGGTCGCTGGGCGGGGTGCTGTGCTACGAGGTCGCCCGCCTGCTGGAGGCCTCCGGGCGGACCGTCGACCTGGTCGTCCTCTACGACGCCTGGCCGTACGAGCGGCCGGTGACGCCCGAGGAGCTGGACGGCGACTTCGCCGCCTGGGTGACCGGCGAGGTGATCGCCGGCCCGACCGCCGACGGCGCCCTGGACGCCCGCCAGAGCCGGGCCCTGGTCCGCGCGGCCAAGGGCGTCGCCGCCCTCCTCGGGCCGCCGCACCCGGACGGCTACCACGGGCGGGTGCTGAGCATCGCCGCCGCCAAGACCGTCGCCGAGCGGGGCTCCGCGGCGCAGGCCTGGCAGCCGTACCTCACCGCGGCCGAGCACCACGTGGTGGACTCCGACCACGACGCGATGTTGACGGCCGCCGTCATGGAGCAGTCGGGGCCGCTGGTGACGGCCGCCCTGGCGGCCCGGCCGGCCCCGTCGACCGGGACGGAGGCCGACCGTGACTGACCACCGCGCCTCCGGCCCCGCCGTCGATCCCGGCCTCGACCGGGACCTCGACCCCGACCTGGACATCCCGGACCCGCGCGATCCGCGTCCGCTCGGCGACGACCGCCTGGTCTTCATCCGCCCGGTGCTCGACCCGGGCGGGAAGGTCGTCGCCGGGAACTTCTCCTACTACGACGCCTCCGAGGACACCGCCGGGTTCGAGGAGTCCCGGGTCCGCTACGCCTTCGGCACCGAGCGGCTGTTCATCGGCCGCTACTGCTCGATCGCGGCGGGCGTGACCTTCGTGATGGCCGGCGCGAACCACGTCTTCGACGGCCCGACGGGCTACCCGTTCCTCAGCTTCGAGGGCGACTGGCGCGACAGCCTGATCGACGACCTGATCGCCCGGGGGCCGGGCCGCAAGGGCGACACCCGGATCGGCAACGACGTCTGGATCGGCCGCGGCGCCACCGTCATGCCCGGCGTGACCGTCGGAGACGGCGCCATCATCGGCGCCGGCGCCCTGGTCGCCTCCGACGTGGCGCCTTACACGATCGTGGGCGGCAACCCGGCCCGGGTGATCCGCGCCCGCTACGGCCCCGAGGACGTCGAGCGGCTGCTCACCGCCCGCTGGTGGGACTGGCCGGTGGCGGCCGTCTCCCGGCACCTCCCGGAGCTGGTCCTCGGCCGGCCCGAACAGATCCTGTCCATCGCGCGGGCCGAGCACCTGCTCGACCCCGTGCCCGCGACCACCCAGCGGAGCGCATCATGACCACAGCGACCGGAGCCCCGCCGGCGGTCGACCTCGCGGACCCCGCCCTGTACGGGGCCGGCGACCCGGAGGCGGTGTGGGCCGCCCTGCGCCGCGACCACCCGGTGCACTGGAACGAGTCCCCGGACGGCGGCGGCTTCTGGGCCGTCACCCGCCACGCCGACGTCCAGCGGGTGCTGAAGGACACGGCGACCTTCACCTCCGCCCAGGGCATGCGGATCGGCCACAACCCGACCGCCACCGCCGAGGCCGCCGGGAAGATGCTCATCGTCACGGACGCGCCCCGGCACGGGAAGATCCGGCGGGTCATCAGCTCCGCGTTCACCCCGCGCACCGTCGCCCGCCTGGAACAGAACATGCGGACGATCGTGCGCGAGGAGCTGGAGCCGGTACTGGCCGGTGAGCCCTGCGAGTTCACCGACTTCGCCGCCGTCCTGCCGGTGGCGGTGATCTGCGACCTGCTGGGCGTGCCGAAGAGCGACTGGGCGTTCATGCTGAAGTCCACCCGGGCCGCCTTCGGCGCCTCCGAGGTCGACCCGATCGCCCGGCTCGAAGCCCACGCCGGCATGCTCGCCTACTACGCCGACCTCGTCGACTTCCGCCGGGACGAACCGGGCGACGACGTCATCAGCGCCATGGTGAACGGCACGGTCGACGGCGAGCCGCTCACCGACGAGGAGATCTTCCTCAACTGCGACGGCCTCATCTCGGGCGGCAACGAGACCACCCGGCACGCCACCGTCGGCGGGCTCCTCGCCCTCGCCGCCGACCCCGGGCAGTGGCGGCTCGCGGCCGCCTCCCCGGACCGGATGGACGGCGTCGTCGACGAGATCCTGCGCTACACCAGCCCGGCCATGCACGTGCTGCGCACGGCCTCCCGGGACACCGAGATCGCCGGCCGCCCGATCAGGGCCGGCGACCCGGTGACGGTCTGGATGCCGTCCGCCAACCGGGACGGGACGGTCTTCGAGGCGCCCGAGCGCTTCGACGTCCGGCGCACGCCCAACCCGCACGTCGCCTTCGGCGTGGGCCCGCACTTCTGCCTGGGCGGGGCGCTCGCCCGTACCGAACTCCGGGTGCTGTTCACCGAACTGCTCGCCGCGGCCGGATCCGCCGAACCGGCCGGCCCGGCCCGCCGGCTGCACTCCAACCTCATCTGGGGCTACGAGTCCGCCCCCGTCCTGCTGCACCCCCGCGACGGGCGGGAGCGGCGGTGAAGCCGCTCGCGGACCCCCGGTTCCGCCGCCTGCTCATCGGCCAGGCGCTCTCCGGCTTCGGCAGCAGCGCCCTCTACCTGACGCTGGGCATCTGGGCCAAGGACCTCACCGGCAGCAACGCCGCCGCCGGCGGGGTCGAGGCCGCCCTCGGCGCGCCCATGGTGCTGTCGCCGCTCTTCGGCCACCTGGCCGACCGGGTGCGGCGGCGGCCGCTGCTCATGGCCACCAACGCCCTGATGGCGCTGGCCGTGCTGTCGCTGCTCGCGGTGCACGGCGGCGAACAGCTGTGGATCATCTACCTGGTGGCGGTCTGCTACGGCGTGGCCTTCGGCGTGCTCGGCGCCGCGTCGGCCGGAATCCGCCGGGACCTCCTCCCCGACGACCAGCTGACCGGCGCCAACGCCCTGCTCCAGACGGTCAGTCAGGGGCTTCGCATCATCGCCCCGCTGGTCGGCGTGGCGATCTACGCGGCCGCCGGCGCCGGGACGCTCGCCGTGCTCAACTCCCTGACCTTCCTGGCCGCGATCCTGGCGCTGGCCGGCCTGCGGGTCGAGGAGTCGGTGGGTGCGGAGGCGCCCGGGGAGCCGTTCCGCCGCAGTGTCCTCGCGGGCATCCGGCACATCGCCGCCACCCCGGTGCTCGCCCAGATCGGCTACGCGGCGGCCTGCGCGTTCTGCGTCATCGGCCTGAGCCAGACCGTGATGTTCGCGGTGGTGGACGAGGGGCTGGGCCGGCCGCCGTCGGCGCTGGGCCCGCTCAACGCCGTGCAGGGCGTCGGCGCGGTGATCGGCGGCCTCACGGTCTCCGTGCTGATCCGGCGGGTCGGCATGGCGCGCACCGCCGGACTCGGGATCGGCGCGTTCACGGCGGCGGCGCTCGCCTACTGCGTGCCGAACCTGGCCTTCGTGGTCGCGGGCGAGGTCGCGGACGGGATCGCCATCACCTGGATCATGGTGGTGCTGTCGTCCGCGGCGCAGCTGCACACCCCGTCCCGGCTCCAGGGCCGCGTCAACGCCATCTGCACGATGCTGGTGCTGGTCCCGCAGTCGCTGTCGCTCGCCGCCGGCACGGTCCTGATCGACCGCTTCGACTACCGGACGCTGCTGGTCGTGATGGCGGCGGTCACCGCGGTCTGCGCCGCGGTGCTGGTGCTGAGGCCGCGCGTCGCGCTCACCGAGCGGACCTTCGTGACCTCGGGGAGCACCGCCGGGGAGACGGACCTGGAAGGCCTAGACGCCGCCAACTCAGGCCAGGCGTCGCAGCGTTGAGTCCGGGCGACCGGCCCTGGAGCCCGCTGGGGCGCGGGCGGGACCGGACGCTCCGCTCAGGCCGCCAAAATTCTGACGGCTTGTCATGACTGAAACACCGTTCGACCGGGCATAACGCAATCAGTCCGCCGAGGGTCCCGGCTGAAGCTCCCCCACGAGCCCAACCGGGACCACGGCCGGCGACCGGGCCTGGACGTGACTCCCCCCACGGAGTGGCGACCAGGCCCGCTTGGTGTCCAACCAACGACACGCAGCGTACTTGTCATATCGACGTAACGCTACTGTGTCGTCCCGGACACTCGATCCACCCGTGCGAACCGGCCGTTCCGCTCAGGCCCGTTCCGGCGGCACCACCCCCGCACCGCCGGACGCCGGTATCATCGGTCCGGCTTCAGCGGCGCCGCGAATCACGGTGCGGTGCACACTCTTTGACGGTCCGTCGGACGTCGGACCGCGATGGGGGGCTCGCGTTGGAAGAACGCCCGGCCGGACCGGACCCGGACGCCGGGGTGCGGACGGACCACCCCGACCGGGGCCTGCCCGACCACCCGGCCGCCGAAGTCGTCCGGAAACCGCACCCCGCCGTCGCGTCCGCGGTGCTGCCGCCGTCGCTCCGCGGGTGGCTCGGGCCGGTCGCGGCCTTCGCCGCGCTGGTGGTCACCGTGCTCGGGATCCGGTACGCCGGTGCGGGCGGGCCCGGACCGGTGGACGCCCGGATCGGGGCGGCGCTGGACGGTGCGGGGCCGCCGTGGCGGCAACTCGCCCTGGCCCTGGACGCCCTGGGCGAACCGCCGGGGGCCGCGACGCTGGTGTTCTCCGCCGTGACGAGCTGTCTGCTGCTCCGGCGTCCGCGCGCGGCGGTGTTCCTGGTGGCCGCCGTCGCCGCGGCGGTGGGGGCGGCGACGCTGCTCAAGCACCTCGCCGGACGCACCATCCACGGCGACAACCTGTCCTACCCGAGCGGGCACACCGCCTTCGCGACCGCGGTCGCCCTGGTGGCGGCCCTGCTCGCGACGGGGCGCCGGGGCCGGAGCAGAGGCCGAGCCGGGGGCCGGGACGGGGGCCGGGACGGGGGCCGGGACGGGGGCCGGGACGGGAACGAGCCCGGCCCCGGCCCCGGCAGGGCGGCCGCCCTCCTGCTGCTGCTCGCCCCGGCGCTGGCCGCCGGGGCCGCGATGGGCTGGGCGGAGGTCGCCCTGGGCGCGCACTACCCGACCGACGCCCTCGGCGGCGGGTGCACCGCGCTGGCGGTGGTCCCGGCCGCCGGGTGGCTGGTCGACCGGGCGGCCGACCGGGCGGCCACCCGAGCGGCTCGCAAGCCGGCCACCGCCGGCCGGCCCGGGCGGGGGCCGCACTGACCTCGCGTCAGGCCAGTCGGCGGAACACCGGCTTCACCGGCCGCCCACCCACCCAGGGGGTCGGGTCGCCGGCCTCCAGCGCCTTCCGGTAGACGGCGCAGGCCCCGGCCACCACCTCGACGGTGTGCGCGATGTCGGCGTCGTCGAGCGCGCTGCTCACCACGAACGACGGGGCCAGCACCCCGCCCAGGAGGAGTTGGCGCAGGAACAGGGTGCGGTACGGCTGCGACGGCTGCCCCTGCTCGTCGAGGGTGGCGAAGACCAGGTTGCTGGCCCGGCCCCGGACGAGGACGTGGTCGCCGACGCCGGCGGCCGCGGCGGCCTCGCGGACACCCGCGGCCAGCCGCTCGCCGAGGGCGTGCAGCCGGGCGGTGACGCCCTCCTCGGCGTAGGTGTCCTGCACGGCCATCGCGGCGGCCAGCGCGTGGGTCTCCGCGCCGTGCGTGGTGGACAGCAGGAACACCCGGTCCCCGGAGTGGCGCAGCCCGCCCCGCTCCATCAGCTCCCGGCGCCCGGCCAGCGCGGCCACGGCGAAGCCGTTGCCCAGCGCCTTGCCGAAGGTGGACAGGTCGGGGGTGACGCCGTACAGGCCCTGGGCGCCCGCCTCGGACCAGCGGAAGCCGGTGATCATCTCGTCGAAGACCAGCACGCAGCCGTGCCGGTGGGCCAGTTCGCGCAGGCCGGCGAGGTATCCGGGCGGCGGCTCGGCGTGTCCGGCGGGTTCGAGGATCAGGCAGGCGACCTCGTCCCGGTACCGGGTGAGCAGTTCCTCGGTGGCGGCCAGGTCCCCGTACGGGAACGCCACGGTGAGCTCGGTGGTCGCGGCCGGGATCCCGGCGGACATCGGCGTGGTGCCGATGAACCAGTCGTCGACGGAGAAGAACGGGTGGTCGGCGCAGACGGCCACCCGGGAGCGCCCGGTGACGGCGCGGGCGAGCCGCACCGCGGCGGTGGTGGCGTCGGAGCCGTTCTTGGCGAACTTCACCATCTCGGCGGTCGGCACGGTGGCCAGGAAGCGTTCCGCGGCCTCGACCTCCACGACGGACGGCCGGACGAAGTTGCCGCCCCGGTCCAGCTCGCGCCGCACCGCCTCGACCACCCGCGGGTGGGCGTGGCCGAGGCTGACCGACCGCAGGCCGGAGCCGTACTCGACGTAGCGGTTGCCGTCGAGGTCCCACACGTGGGCGCCCCGGCCGTGGCTGATGACCGGGGCCAGGTCCTCGGGGTACTGGTCGTCACCCTTGGCGTAGGTGTGGGCGCCCCCGGGGATCAGGGCGTGCAGCCGCTCGTTCGTCGCCCGCGACCGGGGCAGGCCGAACCCCTCGGTGTGTCCGGTGTCCACGCCGGCCTCACCCCTTCCTGTGCCGCAGGACCTCGGCGAGGCTCGGTGCCTCGCTGTCCCGCTTGGACACCGACACGGCCGGCAGCGGCCAGGGGACGGCGAGTTCCGGGTCGTCGAAGGCGATCGTCACGTCCTCGGCCGGATCGTGCGGCCGGTCGATCCGGTACGAGACGTCGGCGGTGTCGGTCAGCGCCTGGAAGCCGTGCGCGCACCCCGCCGGGATGTACACGCTCACCTGCGTCTCGCCGGACAGTTCGAAGTGGGCCTGGTTGCGGTAGGTCGGCGAGTCCGGCCGCAGGTCCACGACGACGTCGAAGACCTTCCCGGACGAGCATCGCACCAGCTTGGCCTCGCCGGCGCCGGAGCGCAGGTGCAGGCCGCGCAGCACGCCCAGGACGGAGCGGGACAGGCTGTGCTGGACGAAGGCGTCCGGGTCGAGCCCCACCGAGCGGATCACCTCGGCGTCGAAGGTGCGGCAGAAGAAGCCGCGTTCGTCCGCGTAGGGTGTGGGTTCGAACAGGTACGCGCCGGCGATCGCCGGGACTTCGGTCACCTTCATGGAGCCTCCCGCTGGGCTTGGCTGTGGGTGTCGGATCGGGTCCGGGCGTGGTCGGCGCTCGGGAAGAGGGCCGCGGTCAGGGCGGTGAACTGGTGCTCCAGGCGCCGGGCGGCGGTCAGGTTCCGCTCGGTGAGGGTCCGTCTCAGCTCCATCGATCTCTTCTCCAGGTCCCGGAACTGTTCGAGCAGGCGGTCGGCGTCGACCTCGCGCGCCGGGTGGCAGTACGCGCCGAGGCCCATGTCCGCCATGAGCGCCTCGCTCTTGGTCGCGTAGCAGAGCGCGAGCACCGGCGTACCGGTCTTCAGCGCGCAGATCAGGTTGTGGTAGCGGACGGCCACCACGGTGTCGGCGGCCGTCATCTCCGTCATCAGGTCGGCCAGTGAGGCCGGTTCGGCGGCGGTGACCAGCGGGGAGTCCACCGCGTCGAGGATCGCGTCGACCACCGAGGTGTCGCACGCGTCGCCGGTGAGCAGCCGGACCTGCCTGCCCTCCTCGACCAGCACCCGGACGAACCGGATCGTCCCGTCGAGGTAGCGCCGGTGGATCTCCTCGGCGCGGGCGCGGTCGTCGTTGCCGCCGTGGAAGTCCATGACGCCGAGGCAGACCGGGCCCGGCGTACCGGAAGGCGTGCTCTTCGGCGGCGTCGGCAGGGAGAACGCGAGGTCCGGGTAGACCTCGTCGCGCGCGGTGTCCACGCCCATCGCCCGCATCGCGTCGCGGGAGGGGACGTCCCGGTACGACCGGTACGCGGCCAGCCGCGCCGACCAGCGCACCAGGGCCCGGACCGGCCGGTCGCGGATCCCGGCGGCGCCGACGCTGACCAGCGCGACCCGGGTGCCCAGCAGCCGGCCGCTCGCGCAGAGCAGGAACA
This sequence comes from Kitasatospora sp. Ki12, assembly GCF_054601375.1. Classification (NCBI taxonomy): domain Bacteria; kingdom Bacillati; phylum Actinomycetota; class Actinomycetes; order Kitasatosporales; family Streptomycetaceae; genus Kitasatospora; species Kitasatospora sp. Ki12. The sequence continues at coordinate 460,218 of NZ_BAAIHT010000002.1, forward strand.
GCGCGTACGGGAAGCCCCACGGCCGCAGCGGCAGGGTGGCCTCCAGGACGCCCATGCCCGGCACGATCACCACGTCGTGCCGGCGCACCCAGGCGGCGGTGCGCACGGCGTCGACGAGCTTGCCCACGCCCTTCGCCGCGACGGCGCCCGCCCGCGAGGCGGTCCGGTACTCGGCGCGGTTCCAGTGCAGCCGGGTGGCGGGGATCCGGAACCGGGCCGTCACGGCCTCGGGCCCGCCGCAGAACGCGTCCACGACCGCCTCCGGGTGGTCGGCGCGCAGGTACCCGAGCACCGCCTCCAACGACCCGTCGTTGCCGAGGTTGCCGGAGCCGAGCAGCCCGAACACCCCGACCCGCACCGGCTTTCGGGGCCCGGCGGTCATGACCGCCTCCCTTCGCGGCCGGCCACCAGGGCGTCGACGGAGACGGTGAGCAGGGCCGGGTCGACCGGGGCGCGGTCCTCGACCCGCTCGCCGGCGCCCGGCCGGGCCCGGCTGCCCATCCAGGCGGCCAGGTGGCGGTAGCACTCCCGCCGGTCGGCCGAGGAGAGCGGCGCCCGCCGGACCGCCGAGACGAAGCCCCAGACGTACTCGGCGAGCAGCCGGGCCGTCGGGTGCAGCGGGCCCGCCCGGCGCGGGTCCAGGTTGACGCACCGGGAGCGCTTGGAGGGGTTCGCCCGCTCGGCCCGGGTGGGGTGGTCGCGGCGGAAGTACAGCAGCTCGGGCACCTGGTGGAAGGGCCCGTACAGGCCGAGCTCGGTGACGAAGGTGCGGTCGGCGTGGTGGTAGCTGTCCATCGGCTTCACCCGGCGCAGCACGTCGGCCCGGATCACCCCGTAGAAGTCGTCGCCGCCGGGCTCGAACAGCATGCTGCGGAAGCGCTCCGGCGCGTGCGGCGAGGCGGTGGCGAGCGTGTACTCGTAGGGGACCTTCACCTGGCCGTCGCCGTCGATGACCGCCTGGTCGGCGTGCGCGAGGATCACGTCCGGCCGCTCGTCCAGCGCCTCCACACAGCGCAGCAGCAGGTCCCGGCCGTACAGGTCGTCGTGCGAGGCCCACTTGAACAGCTCGCCGCGGGACTCGGCGAACACCAGGTTGTGGTTCGGGGTGGCGCCGATGTTGCGGGGCAGCCGGAGCAGGCGGATCCGCGAGTCCTTCTCGGCGTAGCGCCGGCAGATGTCCGGCGTCCCGTCGGTGGAGGCGTTGTCGGAGACGATCAGCTCGAAGTCCTCGTAGGTCTGGCCGAGCAGGGCGTCGAACGACTCGGCGAGGTACTCCTCGCCGTTGTAGACGGGCAGGCCGATGCTCAGTCTGGGTCGGGCGGTCATGCGGTCCTCACTTCGGGGATGTCGTCCTCTGGTGCGGGGGTGGGTCCGGGGGTGGGGGCGCGGTGGTGCTCGCGCAGGGCGGCCCTCAGCTGGAGCCACCAGACGGCCGAGCCGCAGGCCGTCGCGGCGGCGACGCCCCAGGCGGAGCCGGCCGTGCCGGCCACGGCCGCGCCGCCGAGGCCGAGGCCGGCGTAGCAGGCGGAGGCGAAGAGCTGGCAGCGCAGACTGCGCCGGGCCGCGGCGAGCGCCCGCAGCCCGGCCGCCGCGCCGCTGCCGAGGCCGGCGCCCGCGACGCCGAGGGTGGCGGGCAGGATGAGCCGGGAGGCGTCGTGCCAGACGCCGCCGAGGACGAGTTCGCCGAGCCGGTCCGGCATCAGCAGCAGCGCCGCGCCCCAGAGCAGCGCGGCGGCGGCCTGCCCGCCGCCCAGCAGGAGGCAGAACCGGCCGAGCGCGTGCGGTGCCCGCCGCAGCACCCGGGCCGCCTCCGCGACGGTGACCAGCGACAGCCCCATCAGCAGGGCGAGGAACGGGCCGAGCAGGAGTTCGGCGCCGCGGACCGCTCCCACCGCCCCGACCCCGACGATCGCGCCGAGCCCGTACGCCCGCAGCTGGCCCGCGCCGCTGAGGCTGACGTTCTCGACCAGGTAGCGGCTGCCGAGGTCGCGCTGCTCGCGCAGCCAGCCGCGGGCCTGCCCCACCCGGGGCCGCAGGCCCGACTGGACGCAGCCGTAGCCCGCGGCCACCGCGGCGGCGGCTCCCCAGGCCAGCAGGAAGGCGGCCACGGTGCCCACCCGGGCGGCCACGACCATGGCGGGGACGAGCGCGAGGCCGCAGACCAGGTCGTTGGTGAAGGCCTTCCGCCCGGCCCCGGCGGCGAAGAAGGCGAACCGCCAGGCGTCCTGGAGCAGCAGCGCCGGCAGGGCGACGCCGAGGCAGGCGAAGGCGGCCCCGACCCGGCCGCCGAGGCCGAGCCCGACCAGCAGGCAGACCGCGCCGAGGACGGTCCCGACGCCGAGCGCGGCCCCCGCCGACCGGGCCGCCGCCGAGCGCCAGGACGCCTCCGGCGCGCCGCTGAAGCGCACCACGAGCGGGTCGGTGGCCAGCCCGCGGGCGACGTTGAGCACCACGCCGTAGGTCAGCCAGGCCAGGCTGAACACGCCGAACGCGGTGACCCCCAGCGAGCGGGCCACGTAGATGCCCACCGCGAAGTTGGTCATGCTGGACGCCGCCTGGTCGGCCAGTCCCCAGGACAGCCGGCCGAGGAGTCCCCGTCCGGCGCTCGGGCCCGTCCCCGGGGCCGTCGTCCCCGCCTCCTCGGTGGTCATCGGCGTCATGCCTTGATCAGTCCGGCGCCGTGCAGGGCGTCGGCCGCGGCGGCGACGGTGTCGAAGGGCAGCCCGGACCGTTCGGCGACGTCCAGCAGGCCGTGCTCGCCGTCGGAGAGGCTGAGCACCCAGAGCATGGCCAGCTGGGCCTCCTTGGCGTCGCTGCGGCCGCCGAGCGAGTCGTACAGCCCGCGCCGGCCCAGCTGCGGCTCGCCGTACGGGCTGAGGTTGACGTAGCGCCGGTCGCGGTCGAGGACGGCGAACGCCTCGCGGCAGACGGCGAGGGTGTCCGCCAGCGCCTCCGGGGAGACGAAGTCCGGGTCGTCGGCCGAGGTGTGGTACTCGGGGTACCCGGCGTACGGGGTCCGGGTGAGCGAGCCGACGCCGAGGTCGAACCCGGGCGAGCAGTACTGCCGCTCGTCGTAGCCGTACGGCGTGAACTCCCTGACCTCGTGCGGGCGTCCGGAGGCGCGCAGGACGTGCCGCAGCACCCGGTCGATCTCCGCGTCGCCGCGCCGGCTCTGCTTGTACGTCAGCTGCCCCCGGTCGCCGGCGCAGGCCAGCACCAGCCCGTGCTTGACCTTTTCCACCCGCTCCGCGTTGCGGGCCAGCCAGGTGATCGCCCCGATGGTGCCGGGCGCGAAGACGAACCGGTAGGTGTAGTGGGGCGAGCGACGCGCCAGCTCCCGGGCCAGGAAGACCGCCACCGCGACGCCGGCCATGTTGTCGTTGGCCAGCGACGGGTGGCAGACGTGGCAGGAGACGATCACCTCGTCGGTGACCTGCCCGGGGACGACGTGCTCGGCGTAGGTGAGGTGGCCGTCCGCGAGCGTGGAGTCGATCCGCACCTCGTAGTCGCCGTCCGGCATGGCGTCCAGGGTCTCCTGGGCCAGGCAGAACCCCCATTGCGGCGTGTAGTAGCTGGTGCGGTACGGCACCCAGGTCGGCTGGTCGGGCAGGGTGTGCAGGTGGGCGCGCAGCTCGGCCAGCGGCATGGTCGCCGCCACCGGCACGCTGTAGCCGAGCACGTGCAGGCTGGAGGCGGCGAAGTCGACGACCCGGCGGCCGGCGCCGTCGGCGATGTAGGCGTCCCGGATGTTCCACTCCTGCGGCACCGTCCAGTCGAGCACCTTGGTGCCGGTCGGCACCTCGTGCACCCGCAGCGGGAGGTACTCGCCGACGATGTCCAGGGTGGCGCGCACGCCGTCGCCGGTGATGCTGCGGCAGATCGGGTACAGCCGCTCGACCAGCGCGTGCATCTCCTCGCCGGGCGTGGTCATCGGCGCCACCGCAGGGTGTCGTCGACGGTGCCGGCCCCGGACGCCGCGCGGAGCACCGCGAGCCGGGTGAAGCGCTGCTCGAAGCCCTCCCGGGTCAGCCCGAACTCGCGGTAGGCCTCGGCGAGTTCGAGCGCGCCCCGCTTGACCGTCCACTCGCAGTCGAAGCCGGGGACGGCGGCCCGGAAGCGGGAGAAGTCCACCCGGTAGGAGCGGGGGTCGGCTCCGTTCTCCCCGGTGATCCGCACCTTCGCGCCCTCCACCGCCTCGGCGACCTGCCCGGCGATCTCGGCGACGGTGACGTTGTTGGTCTCGCTGCCGATGTTGAACGCCTCGTCGTGCACCGCCTCGCGCGGCGCGGCCAGCGCGGCGGTGAAGGCCCGGGCGATGTCGGCGGCGTGCACCAGCGGGCGCCAGGGGGTGCCGTCGGAGAGCACCAGCACCTCGCCGGACAGCAGCGCGTGGCCCACCAGGTTGTTCAGCACGATGTCGGCGCGCAGCCGGGGCGAGTAGCCGAAGGCGGTGGCGTTGCGCATGAACACCGGGCTGAAGTCGCCGTCGGCCAGGTCGTGCAGGTCGTCCTCCACCCGCACCTTGGACTCCGCGTACGGCGTCACCGGGCGCAGCGGGGCGTCCTCGGCCACCAGTTCGTCGCCGCCGGCGGCGCCGTAGACCGAGCAGGTGGACGCGTACAGGAAGCGCCGTACCCCGGCGTCCCGGGCGAGCCGGGCCAGCCGTACCGAGGCGTGGTGGTTGATGTCGTAGGTGAGGTCCGGCGCCAGTGAGCCCAGCGGGTCGTTGGAGAGCGCGGCCAGGTGGATCACGGCGTCCACCCCGGCCACCTGCTCGGCCGTGACGTCGCGCAGGTCCACCCGGTGCCCGGGCGGGTCGGCGGGCGCCGGGCCGAGGACGCAGTCCGCGAACAGGCCGGAGTCCAGCCCGACGACCTCGTGCCCGGCGGCCGCGAGGACCGGGGCCATCACGGTGCCCAGGTAGCCCTGGTGTCCGGTCAGCAGTACGCGCATGGGTCAGCCCTCCAGGTCGAGCGTCAGTTTGGTGGCGGCGAACGCCTCGGCGTAGCGCGCGTGGCATTCGATGCCGCGGATCCGGGCCAGCCCGAGGAAGGCCTCCCGGTCGTACCAGGGGCGGTGGCGCTGCGAGGGGTAGTGCTCCTGCAGCAGCCGGACCTTCCGTTCGGCGATCTCCGGGGTGAGCGGCTGGTAGGCCGTCGGGCGGCCGAGGTCGGCGTCCCACTTGACGATCTCGTAGCCGAGTACCAGGTGGTCGCGGAAGGCGGTGGTCATCAGCTTCGCCAGGCCGCGGTGGTCCTGGTGGGCGTCCTCGGTGCGCGGGGCGAGGACGAGGTCGGGCTCGCCGCGTCCGCGCAGTTCCTCGACGGCGGCCTTGGCCTCGTCCCAGTGCGCGGGCAGCCGGCCGTCCGGCAGTTTGAGGACGGTCAGCCGCAGGTCGGCGCCGGGGCAGAAGGCGGCGAGCGCGGCCCGTTCCTCCTGTTCCCGCTCGCCGCCACCGCCGGAGAGCACCAGCGCGTCGACCCGCAGGCCCGGCCGCGCCAGGCACATCGTCAGCAGGGTGCCGCCGGCGCCGATGGCGATGTCGTCGCAGTGCGCGCCGACCGCGACGACGCCGGTCAGGGCGCCGGCCCGGAGGCGGATCACGCGGTCCTCACGCCGGAGCCGTCCTTCTCCCAGACGGCCCACGGGCGCTCGCCCCGGGCGTAGGCCTCGTCGAGCGCCGCGCGTTCCTTCACGGTGTCGGTCGGCTTCCAGAAGCCGCGGTGCTGGTGCGCCACCAGCCGTCCCTGCTTGGCCAGTCCGGCGCAGCCGTCGGCGACCAGGTCCCCGTTCTCCGGGATGTGGTCGAAGACCTCCTGGCGGAGCACGAAGTAGCCGCCGTTCTCCCACAGCGGCAGTTCGCTCACCGCGGTGATGCCCCCGACCAGGTTGTCCTCGCCGAGCTCCACGCAGTGGAACGAGGACTGCGGCGGCACCACCATCATCGACGCGCCGGCGTCCCGCCGGGAGAACCGGTCGATCATCTCCGGCAGCGGGGCGTCGGTGAGCACGTCGGCGTAGTTGGCGAGGAACATCTCGTCGCCGTCCAGGTGGTGGCGCACCCGGCGCAGCCGCTCGCCGATCGGCGACTCGATGCCGGTCTGCGCGAAGGTGATCGTCCAGGAGGAGATGTCGGTGGACAGCAGCTCGGTCTTCCCGCCCCGCAGCACGAAGTCGTTGGACGTCGTCTCCTCGTAGTTGAGGAAGAAGTTCTTGATGTGGTGGGCCCCGTAGCCGAGGCAGAGGATGAACTCGGTGTGCCCGTGGTAGGCGTAGTAGCGCATCACGTGCCAGATCAGCGGCCGCGGCCCGACCATCGCCATCGGCTTGGGCACGTCGTCGTTGGCCCCGCTGCGCATCCGCAGCCCGTAACCGCCGCAGAACAGGACGACCTTCACGGCTTCACCTCCACGATGCTCAGTTCCGGGATGGGGAAGACCAGTCGGCCGCCCCACTCGTGCACGAAGGAGAGCTGCTCGACCAGTTCGGCCCGCAGGTTCCACGGCAGGACGAGGACGTAGTCCGGCCGGTCGGTGGCGATCTGCTCGGGCGGCAGGATCGGGATCCGGGTGCCCGGGGTGAACCGGCCGTGCTTGTAGGGGTTGCGGTCGACCGTGTACGGGAGCAGGTCGGGCCGGATGCCGCAGTGGTTGAGCAGGGTGTTGCCCTTGCCCGGGGCGCCGTAGCCGACCACCGTCTCGCCGCGCTCGGCCGCGTCGATGAGGAAGCGCAGCAGGTCCCGGCGCACCTTGGCCACCCGGGCGGAGAACTCGGTGTACCCGGAGAGCTCCCGAAGCCCGGCGGCCTTCTCCCGGTCCAGCACCTCGGCCACCCGCCGGCTCGGCTCGCCGGCCGCCTCGGCCGGCCGGGCCCACAGCCGGATGGAGCCGCCGTGCGTGGGCAGCAGCTCGACGTCCACGAGCGTGAGCCCGCCGCTCTCCAGCGCCCGGGCCGCGGAGGCGACCGTGTAGTACTGGAAGTGCTCGTGGTAGATCGTGTCGTACTGGTTCTCCTCGATGAGGGTCAGCAGGTGCTGCACCTCGATGGAGACCCAGCCGTCGTCGGCCACCAGGGCGCGCAGCCCCCGGGTGAACCCGACCACGTCGGGGATGTGCGCGTACACGTTGTTGGCGACGACCAGGTCCGCCGGGCCGTGCTTGACGCGGACGTCCGCGCCGGTGACCGGGTCCAGGAACGCCGTGAGCGTCGGCACGCCCTTCTCCCTGGCCGCGGCGCCGACGTTGACCGACGGTTCGATGCCGAGGCAGCGGATCCCCCGCTCCACGACGTGCCCGAGCAGGTACCCGTCGTTGCTGGCGACCTCGACCACGAAGGCCTCGGGGCCGAGGTCCAGCCGCTGGACGGCACCGTCGACGAAGGTCCGCGCGTGGTCCACCCAGGAGGTCGAGTAGGAGGAGAAGTAGGCGTACTGGGTGAAGGTCTCCTCCGGCGTGATCAGCGGGGGGATCTGCGCGAGCCAGCAGTCCGTGCAGACCCGCAGGTGCAACGGGTACGCCGGCTCCGGCCGGTCCAGTTGGTCCGCGGCGAGGAAGCTCTCGCACGGCGGCGTCGCCCCCAGGTCGACGACGCTCCCCAGCGCCGTCGAACCGCAGAGTCGGCATCGTGTCATCTACTGCCCCCATTCCCGCCCGCGCGGGGTTCCCCGGCGCGGGCCAGCGTTTCCGTTCCCTGTCGGCGGCGCGCCGTCGGCGCCGCCGGACCGCCCCGCGATCACGGTGCGGTACTCCTCCACCAGGCGCTCCAGGCCGACGGCCGGGCTGAAGGCCCGTTCGTAGCGGCGCCGGGCGGTCCGGCCCATCTCCCGGTTGGCGGCCGGATCGGCCGTGATCCGGCGCAGGCTCTCCGCGAGCGAGGCCTCCTCGCCCGGCCGGTGCAGCAGCCCCGTCACCCCGTCCTCGACGAGCTCGACGAAGGCGCCGTGCCCGGCGGCGACGGCCGGGACCCCGGCCGCCATCGCCTCCGCGACCACCAGGCCGAAGGTCTCCGGGGAGACCGAGGGAGCCACCACGGCGACCGCTCGCGCGACGGCCTCCCGGCACTGGTCCGGGTCGTACAGGCCGACGTAGCGCACGTCGTCCCGGCCCGCCGCCCAGGCGGTCACCTCGGCCTCCAGCGGCCCCCCGCCGGCCAGCAGGAGCGGTACGCCCACACCGCCGGCCGCGGCGAGCCGGTCCCAGGCGGCCATCAGCAGCCGTACGCCCTTGGGCTCGGCGAGCCGGCCGAGGAAGAGCAGGTGCTCGCCGTCGCCGGTACGGCGGCTGTCCGGCTCGGGCACGAAGTTGTGCTTCACCACCAGCCGTTCGGCCGGCATGCCGGAGCGGACCAGGACGTCGCGCTGCGCCGCGGAGATGCAGAAGAACCGGTCCACGCCGGTCCACCACCGCCGCCGGTTGACCGACATGCTGACCGCGAGCGGCACCGTCGCCAGCCGGGAGTTGCGGTAGCAGCCGTGCCGGACGGCGGGCAGCCCGGTCGCCGACCCGACGCACTCGGTGCACGCCCGGCCGTCCCGGTGCAGGGTGCCGGGCGGGCAGACCTGGGTGAAGTTGTGCAGCGTGGCGACGACGGGCACACCGGCGTCGGCGCAGGCGGCGAGCACCGCCGGGGACAGCAGCGGGAAGACGTTGTGGACGTGCACCACGTCCGGCCGCTCGCCGCGGAGCCGCGCGGTGAGCTCCGCGCGGACCGGCGGGTTCCACGGCACCAGGAGCGGCACCGCGACCTTGCCGAGCAGGGAGCGGGCGGCGATGTCGTCGCTGCGCCGCTCGAACAGGTCGACCCGGTGGCCGGCCGCGCGCAGCAGCCCCACCTCCTCGTCGACGACCCTGTTCTCCCCGCTCGGCTGCGCCGAGGAGTAGCGGTTGTGCACCACCAGGACGTGCACGGTCAGGTCACCTCCTGTGTGCGGTCCCGGCGCGGGCTACGTCGGCGCGGGACCGCGAGTGTGGTCGGCGGCGTGGCCGCGGCGGGTGTGGCGAGCAGCGAGGCGGCCAGGGCCAGGTGCAGCAGGTAGGGCGAGGCGTCGCCGAGCCCGGCCTCGGTGTACGAGGAGATCGCGACGTAGCTGATCAGGAAGATCGCGCAGGCCCGCTCCAGCGAGGGCGGGCGCAGCAGGGCGACGCCGCCCAGCGCCAGGAGGATCGCGGCCACCAGGCCGATGCCGACCAGGCCCTGCTCGTTGTAGACGGCCAGCCAGCTGTTGTCGATCGGCAGTCCGCCGAAGGACTTGTCGCCCAGGCCGATGCCGAAGGCCTCCTCGGGGATGGTCCGGGGCCGGGTCAGCAGGGCGTCCCAGACCTTGGCCCGGCCGGTGAGGTTGGAGAAGTTCTCCTTGCTCTGGCCGCGCATGAACCAGGTCTGCAGCGCGCCGGCGAACGCCACCGCGGCCACCGTGGCCGTCACCAGCGCCCAGGTGAAGAACCGGCGGGCGGCGGTGCTGGTCAGCAGGAGCGAGCCGATCGCCAGCGCCAGGCCGGCGAGCAGGCCGATCGTGGCCGTCCGGGTGTGGGTCATCGCGAGCAGCACGAAGGTCGGCACGATGACCATGGCCGCGCTCTTCCCGGTGGTCCGGCGGCCCAGCAGGAGCAGCACGGTGAGCCCGATGATCACCGCAGAGTACTGGCCGATCTGCGGCGGGGTGAGCGGCCACAGCGCGCCGACCAGGCGCCCGCCGTAGTACTCGGGCATGGCCGTGCCCGGGGAGATGACCAGGCCGGCGGCCACCGACCAGAGCACCGCGTAGTACATCCGGATGTGGGTGCGGACGAGCCGGAAGCTTCCGTCCCACCAGCGGCTGATCAGCCACAGGGTGGTGATGAAGATGGCCAGCCGGGTGCAGCGGAACAGCGCGCCGAGACCGACCTCCAGCTTCAGGCTGGAGATCAGGCTGGGCACCAGCAGCAGGGTGAGCAGGGTGAGGAAGGCGCCGGGCCGGACGCGCAGCCGGGGGTTGAGCAGGAGGGCCAGCGCGAACGCGGAGACCAGCGCGCCCATGGTGGCCATCTGGATGAGCGAGCGGGGCAGCCGGACGACGGTCTTCGCCCCGGCGGAGCCGAGCGTGTTGAGGCCCAGCAGCGCCCAGACGATCCAGACGGCCTTCGGCGTGGCGTCGGGGCGTCCTTCGGCTCCGGCCGGCGTGACCGCCGTGCCCGTTCCGTCCGCCGGCGCGCCGCGAAGCGGGGCCCCGCCCATCTCAACCACCGGCCTTGGTGGTGGCGAAGGTGCTGCCGGTGTCCTGCCGGTACGGCGTGCCCTGCCACTGCCCGGAGTCGAGCGGGCGGCCCGGGTCGTCGGCGACGAAGGTCCACGGGCCGCGGTAGACGTTGTCGTGCCAGCGGTTGTCCTGCTTGAGGGTGATCGCCTCGGCGACCCGCTTGCCCATGTACGGCGACCAGTCCGGGTAGGTGCCGTAGTTGGAGAGCACCGCCATCCGGCCGCAGTCCACGGTGCACTTGACGACGGAGGTGTCGAGGGCGAAGCGGTTGTCGTGGATGTCGACCCGCTGGGTCTTCCACCGGCAGTCGGAGTAGAGCGGCGGGGTGTCGATCGCCGGTTTCACGCAGCGGCCGGGGTCCTTCACCAGCAGGGTGCAGTAGCCGGTCGAGGTGTTGGCCGGGCTGTTGCAGAACCGGTCGGCGTTCTCCCAGAGGGTGATCCCGGACCAGTTGTCCTCCAGCGTGTTCCGGTAGATCTCGATCCGGTCCGTGCGGGCGGGGACCCGGGGTTCGCCGCCGGCCTCCGACAGGTAGACGGCCGCGTGCGGGAAGTCGTCGCCGTCGGCGGCGTGCCGGCGGCCCTCGACCCAGTTGTTCCGCCGGACCGTGTTGTTCCGGATGACGGCGTTGTAGCTGGTCTCGTAGATCAGCGCGGCACCGTCGTTGGCCTCCAGCACGTTGTTCTCGATCAGGAAGTCGTTGTTGTCGTTGTCCGCCCACAGCCCGGTGCCGCGGTTGTCGTGCACCCAGTTGCCGCGGATGTCGGCGCCGTCGACGGCCCAGAACTTGACGCCGCCGGTGCAGCCGCAGCCGGGCTGGCGCCGCTCCCAGTCGTCGGTGTTGTTGCCCGTGATCTCGTTGCCCTCGACCAGCAGGCCCTTGATGGAGTCGCCGGTCTTGTACGCGTTCATGCCGTACTGGCCGTTGTCGCGCAGGCAGCTGGCGCGGACCTGCTGGCGGGCGCCGGCCATCAGCCCGGCGCCGGAGTTGCCCTGGATCGTCGCGTGCTCGATCACCCACCCGTCGGCCATGTCGTGGTTGACCACGCCCTCGTCGTGCGGCGCGACGAAGCCCTGCACGGTCAGGTAGCGGATGGTGACGTCCGGGGCGGTGCCGCTGAACGCGTAGTTGTTGGTCTTCCGGCCGTCGAGCACCGCGCCCGGCGCGCCGAGGTAGGTGTCCCCCTCCTTGGTCATGACCTGGGCGTAGCGGTCCGGTTCGAGGGTGTGGGTGCCCGGGGCCAGCCAGAACGTGGTGTGCGGAGGGCTGTTCCTGGTCTTCGCGGCCAGGTCGTTGACGACCGCCGGGTCGACCGTCACGGCGCCGGGCGGCGCGCCGGCCGGCCCGGCCGGGGGCTCGGCGCACACCCGGGCCGCGGCCACCGGTGCGGTGGGCGGGGGGGTCGGCTCCGCCGGGGAGTCCGACCCGCTCGTGCAGCCGGTCGTCATCAGCAGGGCGAGCGTCAGCACCGCCGCCGACGCCCACCGGTAGCTCCCGGTGATCCCCATCCGCCCCACCTGCCTCATCCCTACCCGTCGCACTAGCCGCGGAACCCGAGCACGGTGGTGAACCCCTGCCCGCCGTCGGTGAAGCCGGTGCCGACCAGCGTGGTGGCCGGCTCCTTGCGTCCGAAGCCGGCCGAGTACCAGCCCAGCGGCGGTCCGGTCTCGCCGCGGTGCGCCCGCCAGGTCAGCTGCCCGGGCAGGTCGAGCACCGCGGAGCGGTCCCGGCCGTCCCGGGTCCAGGTGAGCACGGCCCGGTTCCCCGTCAGGTCCGCGGTGACCGCCGGGCCGAGGTGGAACGCCAGGCGTACCTCCCGGCGCGGGCCGCTCACCTCGTCGAGCACCCGCAGCTCCCGGCTCGCGGCGACCAGTTCCACCCGGCGGCGGTGCACCGACCGCTGGTAGCCGTCGTGCTCGGCGCACCAGCGGGACACCGCCTCGCCGGAGGTGTCGGCGACCAGGACGCGGCTGCGGGCGTGCCGGGTCCACAGGAACGGCCCGCCGGAGACGGACTGGTCCTCGCCGTCCAGCTCCAGGGTGTTGTGGCCCAGCGTCGACCGGAAGTAGCGCCGCCACTCGGGCTGCCCGTGGTAGCAGTACGTCCCCGGGTCCGCGAGCACGTCGACCCCGTCCTGCCGCACCTCCAGGGAGAGCGCGTCCGCGTGGCCGTGCGCGGCGATGGACAGGAACCCGTGCGGGCCGCCGTCGCAGCGGCACCAGATCCCGTCCGGGCCGCGCAGCACGGTCATCCCGGCGTCGGCGAAGTGGGCCCGCCGGCGCGCCGGGCGGGTCACCGCCGGTGTGCTTCCCGGCTTCCCGTACGGCTTCAGGAGCGCGGCCAGCAGCGGGGTGCGGACGTCGGTGCCGGTCACCTCCGGCCACCAGGCGAGCCGGCCGAACACCGCCTCCCCGGTGGCCAGCAGCGAGGCCCAGCGGTCGGTGCCCGCGCCGTCCACGACCAGACCGTGCCCGTCGTCCGCGTCGCCCTGGCGCGGCGGCCGCAGCCGGTCGTCCACGACGGCGGCGAGCGCGTCGGTCATCCGCAGCAGGACCAGCCGGACCGTCCTGGGGACGGGGACGGCGGCGGCGTCCGCCTCGGCCACCGCGGCCAGGCCGAGTTCCAGGACCAGTCCGTGGTACTCGGTGGCCAGTTCGCGGTTGAGGCCGGAGGGGAAGGTGTTGCCGCGCAGGTGCCGCTCCAGCGACCGCAGGGCGCCCGACCGCCAGCGCGCCGAGGAGGGGAACCAGTCGAACGCGCAGGCCGCGGCGAGCTGTCCGGCAGCCTCGGCGATGACGTGGTTGTTCGCCGAGGACCCCCGGCTGGGGAAGGCGGCCAGCCAGCGCTGGTGGTGCCAGATCTGGTCCAGCGCCTCCGGGTTCTCCTCGAACAGTCCGGCGGCGCCCGGCCAGCCGTCGAGCAGCCGGCGGATCCACACCCAGGACAGCAGCCGGATGCCCAGCTCGATGCCGCTGATCCAGTGCACGCCGCGCAGCGGCGGGTTGGCCGTCCACCAGGACCGCAGGTGCGCGGCGACGCGCTCGGCGTACCGCTCGTTCCCGGTGACGGCGTAGGCGGCGGCGAGCACGGTCAGGTACTGGTGCCGGGACGGCTCCCAGATCTGCTTGATGTCGCCGACCGCGTCCTCGTCCCGGTACGGCACGTCGAAGGCGTAGTCGGCCGGGGCCCGGCGCCCGGTCTTCGGGTCGCGCCACCAGTCCGGGGCGGCCAGGTCCGCGCGCTCCACCCCGAAGAACTCGGCGTGCCCGTCCATCAGCCGGTCCGCCGCGGCGACCAGCCGTTTCGCGGCGTCCGGCGGCACCGCGGCGATCGTCCCGGCGGGCAGCACGGCGGTGAACCGGGCGCCGGTCACGACCGGGCGCTCCGGCGGCGCCGACCGCCACCGCCGCCTGCGCAGCGTGTCGCCCACCCGGCCGCCGACCTCCCGCGGTCCCATCCGGGACAGCCGCCGCAGGTACCAGCCCGCGCTCATGGTCATCGCGTCCTCGCCAGGGTCACCGGCGCGCCGCCGGCCAGGGCGGTCGGCACGGCGAGGGTGGCCGCCGTGGTGGCGACCAGCGACTCCAGCGGCACCGGCATCGGGCCGCCGGTCCGTACGGCCTTGACGAACGCGGCCAGTTCGGCGGACTGGCCCTTGTCCCGGGCCTTGGGCAGCCGCGAACTGACCCACCGCTCGGGGCCGTGCACCGAGGCGCGGACGAAATCGTCGAGCTTCAGCACCTTGCCGTCCGCGACCAGGTCCAGCGTCTCCTTGGGGAAGCCGGGGGCGCCGGTGGTGACGTAGCTGATGGTGGCGGTGGAGCCGTCCGGGTAGCGCAGCACCACCTGGAGGTCCTCGTGGCCGGCCGTGGCGACCGCGTACACCGAGACCGGGTCGGCCTCCAGCAGCCAGCTCGCGGTGTCGATGAAGTGCCCGCCCTCGCCGGCGAACCGGGAGCCCTCCGTACCCTGCCGGAGGTACCAGCTGCCGTGCTGCAGCCGGCCCGCGTTGACCAGGTAGCGCAGGCTCGCCGGGCCGGTCCGGACGCCGAGCCGGCTCTTCGCCTGCCGCAGCAGCGGCGCGAACCGGCGGTTGAAGCCCACCTGCAGGCGGTCGTTGCCGGACTCCTCCACCGCCGCGAGCACGCTCGCCAGTTCGTCCTCGGTGAGGGCCAGGGGCTTCTCCACGAACACCGTCTTGCCGGCGAGCAGCGCCTGCCGGGTCAGTTCGGCGTGCGAGCTGTGCCGGGTGACCACGAACACCGCGTCCACGGACGGGTCCCCGAGCACCGCGTCGAGGTCGGTGGTCGCCCGGGCGAAGCCGAACTTCCGCTGGGCGTTGGCGGCGGACAGCGCGGTCGTGGTGACGACGGTGGACAGCGTGACGCCGGCGCGCTGCGCCAGGTGCGGCAGCAGCATCGAGCCCGCGTAGTTCCCGGCGCCGATGAACGCCAGCCGCACCGGCGCGTTCACGGGCCGGGCCGGGGTGGCCGCGGTGCCGGTGCGGCGCACCGCGGGCACCGCCACCTCCGGGGCCTGCGCGGCCCGTTCCGGCTCCCCCTCCCCGGCCGGCCCGGGGTAGCGGAACAGCACGGCGACGGCCTTGAGTTCGCCGTCCTCGAGCCGCCGGTACGTCTCGACGGCGTCCTCGAACTCGGCCACGTGGGAGACCAGGGGGTCCACGTCGACGCGGCCGCGGGCCAGCAGGTCGAGGAAGCACGCCAGGTTGCGGCGCTCGGTCCAGCGCACGTAGCCGATCGGGTAGTCCCGCCCGTCCAGCTCGTACTCGGGGTCGTAGCGCCCGGGGCCGTACGAGCGGGAGAACCGGACGTCCAGCTCCTTCTCGTAGTACGCGTTCCACGGCAGGTCCAGGCGGCACTTGCCGATGTCGACGACCCGGCCCCGGTCCCGGGCCAGGTGGGCGGCCAGCTCGACCGGCTGGTTGCTGCCGCCGCCGGCCGCCAGGTACACCTGGTCCACGCCGTGGCCGCCGGTCAGCTCGGCGACGGCGGCCTCCACGGCCGCGGACCCGGGGTCACCGCAGGCCACCGCGCCCAGGCGCTGGGCGAGCTCGCAGCGCGCCGGGTCCGGGTCGGCCCCGACCACCCGCACCCCGGAGGCGGTGAGGAGCTGCGCCACCAGCTGCCCGATCAGCCCGAGGCCGATGACCAGCGCCACCTCGCCGAGCTGCGGTTCGCCCTGGCGCACGCCCTGCAGCGCGATGGACCCGACGGTGCCGAAGGCCGCGTGCCGCGGCGCGAGGCCGTCCGGCACGGGGGTGTAGAGGTTCTTCGGCACCCAGTTCAGCTCGGCGTGCAGCGCGTGCTCGTTGCCCGCGCAGGCCACCAGGTCGCCGACCTTCACGTCGTCGATCCCGGCACCGACCTGCTCGACCACCCCGCACAGCGAGTAGCCCAGCGGCGTGTAGGAGTCCAGCTTGCCCATCACCTTGCGGTAGGTGGCGGGCAGCCCGTTGGTGGCCACGCTCTGCATGACCTTGGCCACCTGGTCCGGACGGGAACGGGCCTTGCCCAGCATCGACATGCCGGCCTCGGACACCTTCATGAGCTCGGTCCCGGTGGATATCAGCGAGAAGGCGGTGCGGACCAGCACACCGCCCGGCTTGCACCCCGGTACCGGCACGTCGAGCACCGCCAGCTCGCCGCTCTTGTAGTTCTGCACAACCTGCTTCACCGAAGTCCCCTTGTTCTCTCCGCCGTCTTGCTCTCTACGCCGTCGCCCGGGCCCCGCGCCGTCAGGAAGGTGCCGCGGCCCCGCCGGAAGTCACGCCGGAGGCCCCGCCGGAGGTCACTCCGCGGTACCAGTACTCCAGCGTCAGCACGTGCCACAGGTGCTTGGAGAAGTCCTGCTGCCCGGCGGCGTCCTCGGCGGCCAGCCGCGCCAGCGCGTCCCGGCGCAGGAACCCGGAGCGGACCAGCTCGCCGTCGTTGATCACCTCGCGCACCAGGGGTGCCAGGTCCCGGCTCATCCAGGCCCGCAGCGGGGCGCTGAACAGGCCTTTGGGCCGGTAGACGATCTCCCGGGGCAGGACCGAGGTGGCCGCCTCCTTGAGGACGGCCTTGCCCTGCCGTCCGACGATCTTGCGGTCGCCGGGCACCGCGAACGCCGCCCTGACCACCTCGACGTCCACGTACGGCACCCGCACCTCGGTCGACGCCGCCATGCTCGACCGGTCGGTGTATGCGAGGTTCAGGCCCGGCAGGAACATCCGGGCGTCGCCCAGGCACATCCGGTTGACGAAGTCGTCGAGGTCGTTGTCCCGGTACACGTCCGCGTGCTCGGTCAGCACGTCATGGACCGTCCCGGCCAGGTCCGGATCGACCAGGGCGAGCAGGTCCTCCCGGTCGTACATGGTGTAGCTGCGCCGGAACGCGGTCTCCTCCGGCAGGTCGGCGAAGGAGAGGAACCGCTTCGCGAACCGCACCGACCGGAACCCCCGGCTGGCCGTGGCGACCGGCAGCCGGTCGACGGCCGCGGACAGGCCGAGCCGCAGCGGCCGCGGGACCCGCTGGTAGCGCAGCGCCAGCTGATTGGCCAGGTGCTTGCGGTAGCCGGCGAACAGCTCGTCGGCGCCCATGCCCGAGAGCATCACCTTGACCCCGGCCTCCCGGGCGGCCGAGCAGATCAGGAAGGTGTTGATCGCGGCCGGGTCGCCGATCGGCTCGTCCAGGTGGTACGTCATCCGCGGCAGCAGGTCGAGCACGTCCGGGGCGATCTCGATCTCGTGCAGGTCGACGCCGAACCGCTCGGCCACCTGCCGGGCGTAGCGCAGGTCGTCCGGCATCGCCTCGAACCTGGCGTCCTCGGCCCGGAACCCGATCGTGTAGGCGGAGATCCCGGGGTGGTCGCGGGCCGCCAGCGCGGTCAGGTAGCTGGAGTCCAGCCCGCCGGAGAGGAAGGTCGCCACGGGGACGTCGGAGAGCAGGTGACGGCGGGTCGAATCCTCCACGACGGCGGCGATGTCCGGCAGTTCGCCGGCCAGGGCCCGCTCCCGGCCCTCGGCGGCGACCTCCCGCAGGTGCCAGAACCGGCCGCGCTCCACCCGGCCGTCGGGCCGGCACCGCAGCCAGCTCCCCGGCGGCAGCTTCTCCGCCCCGCGGAGCGCGCACCGCGAGTCCGGCACCCAGTAGTACAGCAGGGAGGCCACCATCGCGCCGTGGTCCACCTCCAGCGACCCGCCGGTCGCGGCGGCCAGCGCCTTGAGCTCGGAGGCGAACACCAGGCCCTCGCCGCGCCGGACCAGGAACAGCGGCTTGATGCCGAGCTGGTCGCGGGCGAGCACCAGTTCACCGGTCCGCTCGTCGAAGATCCCGAACGCGAACATCCCGCGCAGCCGGGGCAGGCAGTCCGTGCCCCAGCGCCGCCAGGCCTCCAGCAGCACCTCGGTGTCGGAGGTGCCGCGGAAGCGCACCCCGGCGGCCGACAGTTCGGCCCGCAGCTCGGGCGCGTTGTACAGCTCGCCGTTGTACGTCAGGACCAGGCCGTCCGAGACCATCGGCTGGGCGCCGGTCTCGGACAGGTCGACGATGGCCAGCCGGCGGTGCCCCAGCTGCACCTCGCCGTCGCCGAGGGAGTGGCCGTACCGGCCCGACCCGTCCGGACCGCGGTGGGCGAGGGTGTCGGTGAGCAGGTCGGTCACGACCTTCCCGTCCGGCCATCGGTACGCGCCTGCGATGCCACACATGTCCTACCTCGCCTCCTGGTCGCTGTCCGGGACCCGTGCGGTCCACATCGGTCGTCGCTCCGTCCGCCGCCGACCCGTCCCGTTCTGCCGGGCCGTCCGCTCGGTGCGGCCGGCCGCGGGGATGCGCGGCCCGTCCCAGAGCGTGCCGTCGGTCCGGTCCCCCGGATCGGGGTCGATCAGCACCACGCCGATCACCGGAATGTCCTGGTCGGCGAGTTGCCGCGCCACGGTGTGCAGCCATGCGGCGCTGCCGTGCCCGGCCCGTACCACGAGCACGGTCCGGGTGCCGAGGTGGCGCAGGTCGGTCCAGGCCGTGCCGGGTGCCACCGAGCCGACGCCGAGCCGGAGTTCCTGACCGGCGGTGGCCGCGGCCGAATCGTCGGCGACCACGGTCGGGTCCCCCGGCTGCGGGCGGCGCTTGGCGAGCTGCGGGCCGGGCAGACCGTCGACGACCACCACCGGCCCCTGCTCCCCCAGCTCCCGGCCGAGGTCCAGGGCGATCGCGCCGACGCTTCCCGCGCAGCCCAGTTCGAGCAGCGACACCGGCTCCGCGGAGCCGCGTACGGTACGGGCCAGGGTCGTGGTGAGCCGCGTCCGGGCCGCTCGGGCCCGCCGGCCCCGCAGCCGGCCGGCCGACCGGCGGGGCAGGCCGCGCAGCTCCGCGATGACGGAGGCGCCGAGGTTCGCCGCGATGTCCCGGCGCAGCACCGGGCGGTCCGCCACCACCGCGCCGACCGCGGCCCAGGTGATCCCGAGGACGAGTCCGAGGACGAGCCCGATCGCGGCGTCGGTGGCGGCGGTCTTCGGCAGCGACTGCCGCACCGCGTGCGGGGCGTCGACGATCTGGGTGCCGGCGACGAGCCGGGGCGTGCCGACCCGCGCCGCGGCGGCGCGCTGGCCGAACTCGGTGATCCGCGAGGTGAGGTCGGCCCGGCTGGAGTAGAGCGACTCCAGGTTCGCCGAGCCCTTCGGTCCGCTCTGCTGCGGTGCGTCCCCGATCGCCGCGTTGATCTGGGCGAGCTCCTCCCGCATCCGGTCCCGCTGGTCGAGCAGCGCCTTGGCCTCGGCGTCCGCGGCTTCCTGGATCCGCCGGACGTGGTCCGCGACGAAGGCGTCGGCCAGCGCCTTGGCGCGGGCCACCGCCTCCGCGTCGCTGGGGCCCTTCACGTCGATCTCCAGCAGGTTGTTGGTCAGGCCGACGCCCGCGTACTCCGTCATGAAGTCCTCCGGCTTCTCCGAGGAGCCGAGGGACTGCAGGGCCTTGGCGGCGATCCCCGTGGTCTGCAGCACGGCGACGTCGGTGCGGATCAGCGTCCCGGAGTCGTTCGGCTGGTCCGCCTCGTGCGCGACCAGCAGCTTGACCACCGCGCTCGGCGGCGGCGGCTTGAGCACGGCCACCGCCGCGCCGAGCAGCAGCCCGATCAGCGCCATGGCGCACCACAGCCGGCGGCGCCTGCGCACCGCGGCCACCAGCGCCTGCAGGTCCAGGAGCGGGGCGGCGGCCGGCGGCTCCGTTGTCGTGGTCGTCGTCACCCGGCCGCTCTCCTCGTGTCGTCGCCGCCCACGAGCACCGGCTCGGGCGCGTCCGGACGGGTGTCGGCGGAGCGCGTCGGACGGCCCCGGACCAGGTCGGCGACGACCACGCCGACCACCTCCTGCCCGGCCTCCGCACACGCCCCGGCGATGCCGGCGAGCTCGGCCGCGGTCCGGCTGCCCGCGCTGAGCACGACCAGCGCGCCGGACTCGTCCTCGCGGTCGGGCAGCAGCGGCCGGGTCACCGACACCTCCACCACCCGCAGCAGCGGCTCGCCGTCCGCCTCGGCGGCGAGCCGTTCGGCGGCCCGGCGGGCCGGCCCGTCCCCGTCCGGAACGACGACCAGCAGCCGGCGGGAGGCCGGCAGCCGGTCCCGGAGGCGGGCGCAGACCCGCCGGTAGCGGACCCGCCGGCCGGCCTCGTCGCCGGAGGCGTGCGGGACCGGCAGGTCCCACCGGGTGTCGAGGCCCAGCAGCCGGCGGACCAGGGCCCGCGGGCCGCGGTCCCGGGCCGCCTTCGCGGACCGTTCGGCGGTGACGTCGACGGTGCCGAGGAGCACCGAGCCCAGCGCCGCGGCGGTCTCCGGTTCGGTGCGCAGCCGCCGGCTCGTCCGGGCGGCGGTGAGGTGGCCGATGATCCCGAGCAGGAGGGCCACCAGCGCCCCGCCCGCGACGAGCTGGATCCTGGTCGGCGCCGCCTGGCCGGTCGGCCGGGCCGCCGACCCCATGACGACCATGGACTTGTTGGCGGACGGGTCGGCCTGGTCCAGCTTCTTGACGGCGTCCTGCAGCGCGGTGCGCAGCTTCTCCAGTTCGGTACGGGTCTGCACGCTGTCCATGCCCTGTCCCGGGGCGGCCGCGTCGGCCAGCTCGGTGATCCGGCGGCTCGCCTGCGCCACCAGCTGCCGCAGCGCCTCGGGCTGCGCCGCCTCGGGGTCGGTGCCGTCGCCCGCGATCCGGGCGGCGAAGGTGACGAACTGCCGGGCCACCTGGTCGGAGAGCTGCTGCGCGCGCTCCGGGGTCTCGGCGGTGCCCGAGATCTTGATGATGTTCCCGTCCGCCGCCGTGGCGGTCACCCGGTCCCGCAGGTCGCTGCCGCTGACCCCGGACCAGCCGAGCGTGGCGGCCACCCGGTCGATCACCACCGAACTGGACGCGATCTCCGCCTGGGTGAGCAGCTCGCGCTCCTGCCACGCCCCCGGCAGCAGCACCGACGCCGAGGTCGTGTACTGCGGCGGGAACAGCGCGGAGCCCCCGTAGCCGGCGAGCGCGCCCACCACCGCGAGGACGGTGAGCAGCCGCCAGCGCCGGCGCAGGATCCGGCCGATCGTGGCCAGGCGTATCGTGTCGTCGTTCAACGGAGCGGCCTTCTCCCCGCCCGCTTCCGGCCGCGCGCCGCCACCGGGGCCCGGTCGCCGCAGGCCGCGGCGTAGGCGGCGAGCAGCGCCCGCTGGGAGTTCCGCCAGGACAGCGGCCCGTTGACCCGCTCCTGGCCGAGCTTGCCCATCCAGGCCCGCTTGTCCGGGTCGTCCAGCAGCTGCGCGATCAGCCCGGCGAACCCGCTCTCGTCGTTGGCGGGCGCGTAGACGGCGGCGTCCCCGGCGGAGACCCGGGCCTCGCGGAGGTCGAAGGAGACCATCGGCCGGCCCATCACCATGTACTCCAGGACCTTGTTCATGGTCGACACGTCGTTGAGCGGGTTGCGCGGGTCCGGGGAGAGGCAGACGTCCGCCGTGGACAGGTAGCGCGCCAGGTCGGCGTCCGGGACGCGCCCGGTGAACTGCACCTGCTCCGAGAGCCCGAGCCGCCCCGACAGCTCCACCATCGCGTCGAAGGTGTCGCCGCCGCCGACGAACACCGCGTGCCAGTCGGTCCGGCCGAACTCGTCGCGCAGCTTCGCGAGCGACCGCAGGGCGTAGTCGACGCCGTCCTGCGGACCCATGACGCCCAGGTAGCACAGCAGATGGGGCTTGCCGCGCTTGAGCTCCGGCTCGGGCGGCACCGGCTGGAAGCGGTCGGTGTCGGGCGCGCTGCGCACCACGAAGACGTCCTCCGGCCGCTTGCCGCCGCGGCGCAGCGCGACGTCCCGGTAGCTCTCGTTGGTGGCGAGCACGATGTCCGCGGCCCGGTAGGTGAGCCGCTCCAGCGCGCACACGGCGCGGTAGAGCAGGTCCTCGCCGCGGTCGAACCGGGAGAGGTACAGCTCGGGGACCAGGTCGTGCTGGTCGAACACGAACCGGGCACCGCGCCGCTTCAGCCACAGGGCGGGCAGGAACAGCAGGTCGGGCGGGTTGCAGGCGTGGACCACGTCGACCGGGCCGACCTGGCGGGCCAGCCGGGCCGTGTGCCACAGCGCCGATCCGTACTCCCGCAGGTAGCCGGCCGGTCCGCCGGTGGCCGCGTGCAGGGGGTAGCGGTGGATCCGCACCCCGTCGATCACCACCTCCCGTTCGGTGTCCCGCTTGCTGCCCAGGGGACAGATGACGTCCACCGTCCAGCCCGCGTCGCGCAGCGTGGTGCACTCCTGCCACACCCGCCGGTCGAAGGGCACCGACAGGTTCTCCACCAGGATCAGCGCGCGACGGGCCGGCCCGTCGCCGCCGACCGCGGCGCTCGACGACGCGTCACCAGGCAAGGCCCACGTACCCCGGTTCGGTCCGGCGCGCGTCGGCGTCGGGCAGGTGGACGAGGTCGACGATCACCGTGCCGTCGCCGTGCGGCAGCGCGGCCAGCACGGCCGGGTCCGCCGTCCCGACCACGCACACCTCGGCGTGGCCGAGCACCTCGTCGACGGAGTCCGTGAGCAGCTGCGCGAGGTGGGGCAGCCGGGTCTCGATGTACTCGCGGTTCGCGCCGAGCAGCCGGGAGAGGTTCACGTTGGGGTCGTGGATCCGCAGGTCGTAGCCCTTGCCGAAGAGCCGCTCGGCCAGCTCGACGAGCGGGCTCTCGCGGAGGTCGTCGGTGCCGGGTTTGAAGGACAGGCCGAACAGGCCCACCCGGCGCTTGCCGGTGCGCTCGATCAACTCCAGTGCGCGCCCCAGGTGTTCGGCGTTGGAGGGCAGCACGTGGGAGAGGATGGGCACCGCGACGTCGGCCTGCCGGGCCGCGTGGACCAGGCTGCGCAGGTCCTTGGGCAGGCAGGAGCCGCCGAAGGCGAAGCCGGGCCGCAGGTAGGCGGGGCTGATGTTCAGCTTGCGGTCGGCCAGGAACACGTCGATCACCTGGTGCGAGTCCACCCCGAGCGCCCGGCAGACCGCGCCCAGCTCGTTCGCGAAGCCGATCTTGAGGCCGTGGAACGCGTTGTCCGCGTACTTGATCGCCTCGGCCGTCGGGACCGGCACCCGGAACACCTCGCCGGGCAGGCCGTCGTACAGCGCGGCGACCACGTCCCCGCTCGCGGCGTCGAGCTCGCCGATGACGGTCTTGGGCGGGTCGAAGAAGTCCCGCACGCTGGTGCCCTCGCGCAGGAACTCCGGGTTGACCGCGACCCCGAAGTCCACCCCGGCGGTGCCGCCGGTGTGCTTCTCCAGGATCGGCACCAGCAGGTTCAGGCAGGTGCCCGGGAGCATGGTGCTGCGGAAGACGACGGTGTGCCGCCCGTCCCGCTCGGCCAGCGCGGCGCCGATCTGCTCGGCCACCCGCTCCAGGTAGGTGGTGCAGAGGCTCCCGTTGGGCTCCGACGGCGTGCCCACGCAGACCAGCGACACGTCGCTGGCCATGACCGCCTCGCGGACGTCGGCGGTGGCGCGCAGCGCTCCGGCCGCCACCACCTCGGCGATCAGCTCGCCGATCCGCTCCTCGACCACCGGGGCCTTGCCGTCGTTGACCAGGTCGACCTTCACCTGGTTCACGTCCACTCCGATGACCTCGTGACCGAGGCCGGCCAGGCACGCGGCCGACACGCAGCCCACGTAGCCGAGCCCCAGGACGCTGATCCTCATGACTCGTTCCTCCCCTCCGGCAGGCCCTTGTGGCCGGCCCTCCGCGCGCCCATCGGACGACGCCCCCCTCGTCGGTTCCTTCGCGTCCTTCGCATCAGTACGCCCCCTGGCCCTGGAGCACCGCACGCAGCGTCTTCCAGAGGATCACCGTGTCCAGGGCGAGCGACCAGTCCTCCACGTACCGCAGGTCCAGCCGGACCGCCTCCTCCCACGGCAGGTCGCTGCGCCCGCTGATCTGCCACAGGCCGGTGAGCCCGGGCTTGACGAGCAGCCGCCGCCGGATCTCCGGGCCGTACGCGGCGGACTCCTCCGGCAGCGGCGGCCGCGGGCCGACCAGCGACATCGAGCCGGTGAGCACGTTGACGAGCTGCGGGAGCTCGTCGAGCGAGTACCGGCGCAGCACCCCGCCCACCCGGGTCACCCGCGGATCCCGGCGGAGCTTGAACAGCAGTCCGGCGCCCTCGTTGCGGTCGGCCAGTTCGGCCCGGGCCCGGTCCGCCCCGGCGACCATGGTGCGGAACTTGACCAGGGTGAACTCGCGGCCGTCCTTGCCCACCCGGTGCTGCCGGTAGAACGCCCCGCCCCTGCTGTCCAGCAGCACGAGCAGCCCGACGCCCACCATCAGCGGCGCGAACAGCACCAGCAGGAAGGCGGCGCCCAGCCGGTCGACGACCTCCTTGACCGCCCGGCGGCCGCCGGTGAAGGCCGGCATGCTGACCCGCAGCATCGGGATCCCGAGCACCGCGTCGACGTGCAGCCGCGGGCCGGCCACCTCCATCAGCACGGGCGCGACGACCATCTCGGCGTCGCCGCCTTCGAGGTCCCAGGCCAGCCGCTGCAGCCGGTCCGGCGTCCAGTACGGGTCGGGGGTGATCGCGAGGACGCGGTAGCCGTCCCGGCGGACGTGGGTGGCGACGTCCGTCAGCCGGCCGACGACCGGCACGCCGTAGAGCCGGTCACCGCCCAGCCCGAGGGCGTACGGCGTGCAGACCGCCTCCACCCGCCAGCCGAGGTGCGGGAACTTGCGGGTCCGGGTGATCAGGTCGCGCACGGTGGCCGGGCTCCCGGCGGCGAGCACCGGGCGCAGGCACCGCCCTTCCTTGCGCTGTTTGTGCAGCCACAGCCGCAGCAGATAGCGCTCGGTCATGGTGACGAGCGTGATCGCCGGAATGGCGACGAAGATCCAGAGTTTGATGTTGTGCGAGGTGAGGGCGATTCCGCCGAGTGCGAGGACGACGGCCGCCGTGAACAGCGAGCGTCCGAGCCGCCGGAATTCCTCGGCACCCTGGCCGAGAACGGCCGGGGCCCACGACCGGGTCATGCCGAGTGCCCCCACCACCAGCAGTTCGGTGCCGAAGGCGAGAATTCCCCATTTCTCGTGCCAGCTGGCCGCGTCCCGGACCCCGAAGAATCCGCCGATGGCCGCTACCACGAACGCGGTGGCCACGGTGTCGCTGATGATCACGGTACGGCGGTACTGCTGCTCCCAGTCGCTCTCGGGCCGGCCGAGCGACCCGTTCCCCCGACGCCCCCGCGCCGGTCGAAACGGGACGGCTAACTCTCCTTCCCCCTGCTCCACGGCCCCCGTCAAGTCACCAGTGGGTTCGACGTGTTCGCTCCACACGATTCCTCCCCCCGGGAGGCTCGCGCCTCCCGCACTGATCCTCCCCTTCGGGAGGTCCCGCCTCCCCGACCGCGCTGTTCCTACCGCCGGGAGGCCCCCGCCTCCCGCGCATGGCGAACCGGCTCTTGCAGCGCTACGTGAACATCCCGCCCGGATCCCGGAGGACTCGTCCGTCCCACCGGAATCCCGCGTCACACGGGAAACCGCCGACGGCTGCTCTCCGTCTTCGAATTCCCCGCGCGGGCGCCGGAAATCGATCACCCCACGCCTACCGCCGGAGACACGAAAACCACTGCCCGCGGCAATGGACCCGTAGATCATCGATCATCGCCGGCGCCCTGCCGTGCGAAGTGAAAGTCAATCTAGAGCATCCGGGGCACCGAAAGAGTGGGATGTGTGAAATGCGTGCACGAGATTTGAAAGTGGATCTACGAATGATGATCGTCGATGAACACCACGGGAACGGCGGGATGCGCCGTGACCTGTACGGACGGCGCCCTCCGGGCGGAGCGGACCCGGGAAGTCCGCCGGCCGGAGGATCACCTTCGGAGGGCCGGATCCGGCCATCGGAAGGCTTGTCGTGACCGGTCCAGGACCCCGCGACGACGCGAACCGGATGCCCCGGTTCCGCGACCCCGTGCCGGCTACCCCTCGCCCGGCAGGGCCGGCGCGGCCGCCGGACGCAGGACCTGCTCGGCCCAGATGATCTTGCCGTCCGGGGTGTAGCGGACGCCCCAGCGTTCGGCGAGCCGGGCGATCAGGAACAGTCCGCGGCCGCCCTCGTCCTCGTCGGCCGCGTAGCGCAGGTGCGGGGCGGTGCTGCCGGCGTCCGAGACCTCGCAGATCAGGGTGCGGTCGTACAGCAGCCGCACCGTGATCGGTGCGGTCGCGTAGCGGATCGCGTTGGTCACCAGCTCGCTGAGCACCAGTTCGGTGACGAAGGCGGCCTCGTCCAGGCCCCACACGGTGAGCTGCCGGGCGGCCTCGGCCCGGACCCGGGCCACCTCCGCCGGATCCGCGGCCACCTCCCACTCGGCCCTGCGGTCGGGTGCCAGCACGCGGGTCCGGGCGACCAGCAGGGCGATGTCGTCGGCCTGGCGGGCGGGCGGCAGGGCGCCGAGCACGGCATCGCAGACCTCCTCGGGCGACCGGCCCGGGTGGGCCAGGGAGGCCATCAGGAGGTCCAGGCCGACGCCGATGTCACGGGTGCGGTCCTCGACCAGGCCGTCGGTGTAGAGGACCAGGCTGCTCCCCTCCGGCAGCCGCACCCGCGCGGCTTCGAAAGGCATGCCGCCCAGGCCGAGCGGCGGACCGGCGGGCAGGTCCAGCAGCATCGCCGTGCCGTCCGGGAGCAGGACCGCGGGCGGGGGATGGCCGGCCCGGGCCATGACGCAGGTGGCGGCGGTGGGGTCGTAGATGGCGTAGAGGCAGGTGGCGCCGGTGATCCCGGGCGCCCCCTCGACCGCGGCCGTCTCCTGGTCGATGTGGGCGACCAGTTCGTCCAGGTGCCCGAGCAGCTCGTCCGGCGGCAGGTCGAGGGTGGAGAAGTTCTGGACCGCCGTGCGCAGCCGGCCCATGGTCGCGGCCGCGTGCAGGCCGTGGCCGACCACGTCGCCGACGACGAGCGCCACCCGGGTGCCCGACAGCGGGATGACGTCGAACCAGTCGCCGCCGACCCCCGCCTGGGCCGGCAGGTAGCGGTAGGCGACGTCCAGGGCGTTCTGCTCGGGCAGGGCGCGCGGCAGGAGGCTGTGCTGCAGGGTGACGGCCATCGTGTGCTCGCGGGTGAAGCGGCGGGCGTTGTCGACGGACACGGCGGCCCGGGCGGCCAGCTCCTCGGCCAGGGACAGGTCCTCCTCCTCGAACGGGCCGCTGTCCCGGCCGCGCCAGAAGCAGGCGATCCCCGTCAGCACGCCCCGCGCCGTCAGCGGCACGGCGATCATCGACGCCAGCCCGAACTCCAGCACCGCCCGGGTGCGCTCGGCGTCCTGCATCCGCCAGCCGACGTCGGTCGCGAGCTCGGGCACCAGCGCGGAGTGCCCGCTGACGAAGCCCGCCGCCTGCGGGGAGCTCCCGACCCACCGGACCAGTTCCCCCTGGGGGTACAGCGGCGAATCGTCCCGGCTGCCGGTGACCGCCACCCGTCGCAGCTCCACCGGCGCCCCGGCCGCCGGCGCGGTCGGCTCCTCGCCGCGCAGGACCTCGTCGGCGAGGTCGACGGTGGCGTAGTCGCAGAACTCCCGGGCGGCCATCGCGGCGAGCTCCTCGGCGGTGCGCCGCACGTCCAGGGTCGTACCGATGGCGACGCTCGCGTCGTACAGCAGCCGCAGCCGGCCGCGGGCGACCTCGGCCTTCCCGGAGAGGGCGACCAGCTCGGTGGAGTCGCGCAGGGTGGTGACGCTGCCGGACAGAGCACCCCTGCTGTCGATGGGCCGGTTGTTGACGGCCAGCAACCGCTCACCGACCGGGAGCACCTCGTCGGTGACCGCGCGGCCGGAGGTCAGCAGGTCGGTCGTCCGGGAGCCCAGGCCGAGGCCGGTGACGGCGCGCCCCTCCGCGTCCGGGGGAAGGTCGAGCAGCCGGCGCGCCTCGTCGTTGGCCAGCAGCACCCGGCCGTCGCCGCCGACGATGGCGACGCCCTCGCGCACCGCGTGCAGCACCGCGTCGTGGTGCTCGTACATCCGGGTCATCTCCTCCGGCCCCAGGCCGTGGGTCTGCCGCAGCAGGCGCCTGCCCACCAGCGCCGTGCCGCCCGTGGCCAGGCCGAGCGCGACGGCGCCGGCGCCCAGCACGACCGGCAGCTGCCGGTCGACGGCGCTGCTGACGTTGGCGACCTTCATCCCGGACGACACGATGCCCACGACTGCGCCGCGGTCGTCCTCCACCGGAACCACGACCTGGTACTCCCGGCCGAGCGGGCCGCGCACCTGCTCGACGGTGACCCGGCCCTCCAGCGACGGCCCGATGGTGCCGACGAACTTCTTGCCGATCTGCTCGGGCTGGGGGTGGGTGTAGCGGATGCCGTTCCGGTCGGTCACCACGATGAAGTCGACCCGGGCGGCCTTGCGGGCCGCCTCGGTCAGCGGCTGGAGCACCGCGCTGGGGTCGGGGCCCCGCATCACGGCCACCAGACCGGGCCCGTGGGCGAACGCCTCGGCCGCGGCGAGCGAGCGGTCACGCGCCGCGTCGTACCGGTCACTGCGGGACTGGATCAGCAGCGCGACCACGGCCGCCACCACGAGCAACAGCACGATCGACACCTGCAGGACGAACATCTGCCCGGCGACGCTGCGGATGCCCGTCACGGACCGCAGGCGCCGCTCCGCCGGCTCCCCCGGGCCCGCGCGCGGCTCCCGCCGGCCACGACCGCCACCCGCCCGGCGTCGCGGCAGCCCGGGCGAGGAGCGCGTGTCTCTCGCCATACACCCATGATCCCCCCTGCCGCGACCGGGACATCCGCGCCGCCCGCGCGATCCGCGCCGCCCGCGCGATCCGCGGCGGGCCGGCGCACCGTGGAAACACGACAGCGGATGTCGGGATTCGCGGAGACAGTGGGAGACGACAGCGGTACGGACGGCAGCGGTACGGACAAGAACGGCAAGGACCCCTCATGCGCGAAACACCCGACGAACTCCGCCGGCTGCAGGCCCTCCTCGACGCCTCGCTCGCCGGCTCCACGGCGCACCTGCGGTCGATCATCAGCAGCGAGCGCACGCTCACCGCCGAGCAGCTCACCCGGGTGCTCACCGGCATGTGCACGCTCGCGCTGTCCACCGTGACGGCGAAGGGCGAGCCGCGGATCAGCGGCGCGGACGGCCACTTCCTGCACGGTGCCTGGCACTTCGGCACCGCGCGCACCGCCGCCAAGGCCCGGCACCTCGCCGCCCGGCCCGCCGCCAGCGTCGCCCACCTGCGCGGAGAGGACCTGGGTGTGTTCACCCACGGCACCGTGGAGGTCCTCAACCCCCTCGACGGCGAACCGGCCGCCGACTGGCCCGACCTGCTCGCGTACTTCCAGGACTTCTACGGCGCCGACACCTTCGACTGGGACAACGACGTGGTCTACTACCGGCTGCACCCGCACTGGATGGCCGTGTTCGCCCCCGACTTCGCCAAGCTCGTCGGGGAGGCCGACGACAGCTGACCCGGGGCGGCCGGGGAGAATCACGCCGATACGGCGGGCGGGGGGGGGAGGAGCGACATGCGGGCGAGCCGGGCCATCGCGCTGCTGCTGCTCCTCCAGGCCCGGCGGACGATGACCGCCCCGGAGCTCGCCGCCGAGCTGGAGGTCTCCGAGCGCACAGTGCAGCGGGACGTCGCCGCACTGGCCGAGGCCGGGGTGCCGGTGTACGCCGAACGCGGCCGCGGCGGCGGCTACCGGCTCGTCGACGGCTACCGCACCCGCCTCACCGGGCTCGAACGCACCGAGGCCGAGGTCCTGCACCTGGCCGCCCTCCCCGGCCCGCTGCGCGCCATGGGTCTGGCCGGCCAGGCCCTCGCCGCCCGGCTGAAGGTCGCCGCCGTCCTGGGCGACGCCCCCGCGGCCGCCGCCCAGCGGTTCCATCTCGACGCACCGGCCTGGTTCCGCGAGGCCGAGACCCCGCCGCTGCTCCCCGAGGTGTCGCGCGCCGTGTGGGAGGACCGCGTGCTCCAGGCCCGGTATGCCGCGCGCGGCGGCACCCGGGACCGGCGTCTGGAGCCGTACGGCCTG
The DNA here is from genome assembly GCF_054601375.1 of Kitasatospora sp. Ki12. Taxonomy (NCBI): domain Bacteria; kingdom Bacillati; phylum Actinomycetota; class Actinomycetes; order Kitasatosporales; family Streptomycetaceae; genus Kitasatospora; species Kitasatospora sp. Ki12. Next base: position 489,967 of record NZ_BAAIHT010000002.1, read on the forward strand.
GTCCTGAAGGCCGGGCAGTGGTACGTGGCGGCGCGCGGCCCGTCCGGCCGGATCGGCTCGTACCGCGTCGACCGCTTCGAGAGCGCCGAGGCCGGCGACGAACGGTTCGAGCGCGACCCGGGGTTCGACCTCGCCGGCCACTGGGCCGCGGCGGCACGGGAGTTCACCCGCGCGCTGCTGCGCGAGCGGGCCGTGGTGCGGCTGAGCCCGCTCGCCGTGGCGAACCTCGCCGACCTGCTGGAACCGACCGCCGCCACCGACGCCCTCGCCACCGCGGGCCCCCCGGACGCCGACGGCTGGGTCACCGTGGCCCTGCCGGTCGAGAACTGGGACATCGGCTACCTCGAACTCCTTCGCCTCGGCCCGGAGGCCGAGGTCCTCGACCCGCCCGCGCTCCGGGCCCGCCTGGCCGAGGCGACCCGCCGCGCCGCCGGCCTCTACGCGGCACCCGGCGACACCCCCCGCGCCGGACACCCCGACCGCACCCCCACCGCCGACACCTGACCCGCGCACACCGGCGCCGTCGACCCTGGGGAGCCGGACGGGTGAATCCTGCCGGGCAAGCAGGTGGCGACCGCGATCACGCGGACGGCCCAACCCCTGCTGTTCGTGGACGACCGGAGCCCTTGTGGCACAAGTCCGACCGGCCTCTCCCGGGATCCGGCGCCGGGGCCCCGCGGCCGTCCCGGCCGCCTCACCCGGTGTGATCGACTTCCGCTGGATTCGGGCGACCGGCCCGAAGCAGCCGAGGAGAACCGATGCTCCCCACCCTTCCCGCCAAGCGCACCCTCGCCCTCGTCCTGGCCGCCACGGCCGTCGGCACGGCCGCCGCGATCAGCGTGCCCGCCATGGCGAGCGACAGTCCGCAGGAGAGCAAGACCCGCTCCACCCGGGCGGCCCAGGTACCGGACATGACGTTCGACTACACCGGCTCCGACACCCTGTCCGGGCCTCCGGCGCTCGGCGTCCCCTACGGCAACCGCGCCAAGGCCAACGACGTCGACGGGCACCAGATCAGCACCGCCTACGGCAACTGCGTCAAGGACGAGATCGGCTCGACCCAGGACCAGGTGCTCTGCAGCACCGTGCTCAAGTTCACCGACGGCGCTCAGATCGCCATCACCAGCGTGCGGCCCACCGCCCACCCGGGCGCGGAACTCCGGGACTTCGACGCGATCGTCACCGGCGGCACCCTCAGGTACGAGGGCCTCACCGGGTCAGCGCGCTTCACCCCCCGCAGCGTCGGCGTCTACGACGTCAGCTTCAGCTGACCCACCCGGCTCCTCCACCGGCCCCGACCACCTGACCCCGAATCACCGGGGCAGGGGCCGGGGTGCCGTCACCCCCGGGGAACTCTCGGCTCCCAGGCCGTCCCGCCGTTCGGGTAGACGTACAGCGGCCGGCCCTTGACCGCGCTGGTGCGGAACGGGGTGCCGTGGCCCGGGTCGGCGGTGACCGTCCCCTTCCGGGTGCCGGTGGTCCACTCCAGCTCCAGGTACCAGCTGACGTCGTGGGAGGTGGTCTCGGCGTCGACCGCGATGACCACCGGGTCGCTCTCGCTCACCCTGAGCGGCAGGCCGGTGCTGCCGTCGGACACGACCGGAACGGGGTGGGCCGCGTCCAGGTCGACGTCGTACGCGTGGAGGCCGATCCCACCGCCGCAGCCCTCGCCCACGGCGTAGACGTTCCAGGCGAGGGGCGCCGCGACCCGGGTGACCCGGACGTTGATGCCCGTCAGCAGCACGGGCTCCCGACCGGTGCCCTGCACGGTGAGCTTGACCGACTGGTAGTGGCCGGGCACCGCGCCGACCTGGGAGACCCAGCCCGCCACGTCCGGTACGGCGGGCGGCCAGGGGACCTCGGACGGCGGGCGGTCGACCAGGTACTGGTCGCACTGACTGCCCCAGCCGGAGGGGTGGACGGAGACGGTGACCGGGGCGCTGATGCTCGGGTCCGCCCCGGCGGCCGTCCCGGACGGGCTCGCCCCGGCGGCGGCCGCGGACACCGACGGGGACCGGGATGCGGACAGGGACGGCGACGGGGCTCCGGCGGACGGCCGGACGTCGGCGGCGCGGGCGGAGTCGGCGCCGGCCTGGTCGGTCTTCAGGCCGATGACGACGATCCCGACGGCGGCCAGCACCGCGATGGCCGTCGCCGCGGCGAGGGCGCCCCAACGGCGGGCGCGCCGCCTCGGCGCCACCCCGGGGGCACGGTCCGGTGCGGGCGTCGCCGCCGCGGGCTCGGGCGTTTCGGGGGCGGCGGCCGGCTTGCTCCCCCGTACCGCGCGGGCGACGACCCACAGCCGGTACAGCTCGACGCGTTCCTCCGGCGTCGCCTCGCACAGCTGTGAGAGCCGCTCCAGCGGAGCGAACTCCGTCGGCATCACATCGCCGTTGCAGTAGCGGTGCAGGGCCGAGGTGCTCAGGTGCAACCGCTTCGCCAGCGCACCGTAACTGAGTCCCGACCGGCTCTTCAGCTCCCGCAGCAGCTGCGCGACCTCCTCCGTCTCCCTCAACGTCTCCCCGATTCCCTTCGGCACTGTTCTTCCACCCGCACGTGGCCCCCGTCGTGACCGCGCCCCGTCCCGTAGCAGCCGGACGACCACGGAACGGCCCCGGCAGACAGCACGCGGGACGCCGTCCCATGGTTCCCCCGTCCCGCGAAAGCGTCCCAGCGATCTTTCGTCTCCGCAGCTCAGCGTAGGTGGGGGCGTCCCAGCATCCCTGATCGGGGGTCCACCGTTGCGGCTGGGACGAGCCGCCGGAGAACCTGCCGTCGAACACCGAGAAGGAGCAACTGTGAGCACTGTTCAGGCGGCCCGCGCCGCGATACGCACCGACCGTTTCAACCGTGGCGCGGTGGCCCTGACGATGGGTGGGGTCCTGCTGATGACCGCCGCCTGCGGCGACGGCCAGGACAAGGGCGGCGACGCGGCCGCGACGGCGGGCGCCACCGCCTCCTCCTCCGCCGCCCCCGGCGGCACCGGCGGGACCGGCGGCACCGGCGGGACCGGCGGCACCGAGGCGGCCACGACGCCGAAGACCTCGGCCGCGGTGCTGAACGTCGAGCCGAAGGACGGGGCGCAGGGCGTCGCGCCGAACGCGCTCCAGGTGTCCGTCACCAAGGGCAAGCTCACCACGGTCGAGGTGACCGACAAGAACGGCAAGCCCGTCCAGGGGGCGATCTCCCCGGACGGCTCCGGCTGGAAGCCCGCCGCCGGGCTCGCCCCGGGCACCGCGTACACGGTGAACGCCCAGGCGACGGACGCCGACGGCCTGGTGGCCGCGGCCACCTCCGCCTTCACCACCGTCGCGTCCGGCAAGCAGGTCTCCACCAACGACAACATCGCCGACGGCCAGACCTACGGCGTGGGCATGATCGTCAAGGTGGACTTCAGCTCGAAGATCGTGAACAAGGAGGCCGTCGCCAAGGCGATCACCTTCGAGGCGGACAACGGCACCGAGGTGAAGGGCCACTGGTTCGGCGACAACCGGCTGGACTTCCGGCCGGCCGAGCCCTGGAAGCCGGGCACCAAGGTGACCATCCACTACCGGCTGAAGGGCGTCGAGGTCACCCCGGGCGTCTGGGGCGACGTCGACAAGGACGAGCCGTTCACCATCGGCCGCTCCCAGGTCTCCACCGCGGACGCCGCCACGCACCAGCTCACGATCGTGCGCGACGGCAAGACCACCACCGTGCCCGCCACCCTCGGCGACGCGCAGCACGCCTCGTGGGGCGGCACGATGGTGATCATGTCCAAGGAGAAGGTCACCCACATGAACTCCCAGACCGTCGGCATGGGCAGCGAGTACGACATCCCCGCCGCCCCCCACGCGATGCGGCTGACCACGTCCGGCACCTACCTCCACGGCAACTTCTGGTACAAGGGCGACCCGTTCGGCAAGGAGAACACCAGCCACGGCTGCGTAGCGCTCAAGGACGTGGAGGGCGGCAGCGACACCTCCGTCGCGGGGTCCTTCTACAACAGCTCGCTGATCGGCGACATCGTCACGATCGTGAACTCGAAGGAGAAGACCGTCGCCCCCGACAACGGCCTCGGCGGCTGGAACCTCCCCTGGGCGAAGTGGTAGCACCCGCCCCGCAGCCCCTCCGCACCCCACAGCCCACCGGCCGCCCCGATCCCCCGGGGCGGCCGGTCCCGTGGCGAGGCGGAGCGGGGAGGCGACCGGCCCCGGCGTGCGCCGGACCGACTGGCGGGACCTCGAACTCGTCGACCACTGGCGCCGCTACCCGGAACGCCCCGAGGCCTACCTGCGCCACATCGCCGGCTGATCCCCGAGTCCCCTGGTGCCCTCCGGCGGAACCGTCATCCTGCGCGGAAGTCGCCGAACCACGCGACGTACCGGGCCGCCCCGGCACAGGATGGGTACCGCCCCGGCCGGGGCCGGAACGGAGAACGACCGAATGGACGACGCCTTGATGACTGCCCGACGGATCGCCGACGACCACGTGGCCCGGGTCGCCGCCCACGATCCCGTCACCTCCGCGCTCCTGGGCCTGGCCCCGGGCGACGACCGGATGCCCGACCTCTCCCCCGACGGGATCGAGCAGGAGGCCGGGCTCGCCCGCGAGACGCTGGTGCGGCTCGACGCCCTGCCCGGGGCCGGGCCCGACGCGGATCCTGCGGAGCTCGCGTGCGCCCGGCTGCTGCGGGAGCGGCTGGCGGCCGAGCTGCGGGTGCACGAGGCCGGTGAGCACTTCCGGGCCGTACGGAACCTGCACGCGCCGGTGCACCAGCTCCGGAACCTCTTCACGATGATGCCCACCGGCACCGACGAGGACTGGGCCCCGGTGCTCGTCCGGCTGCGGGACCTGCCCGCCGCGCTGGACGGCTACCGGGCCACGCTGGCCGCCGGCGTCGGCCGCGGACTGCTCGCCGCGCCCCGGCAGGCCGACGTGCTCGCCGCGCAGCTGACCGCGTGGACCGGGGAGCCGGCCGGCGGCCCCGGCTGGTTCGCCGAGTTCGTCGCCCCCGCGCCGCAGCGGCTGCGTGCCGAGCTGGACGCGGCCGCCGGCGGGGCGACCGCCGCCGTGGCCGCGTTCCGGGACTGGCTCCGCGAGGACTACCGCTCCGCCGCGCAGGGCACGCCGGACGCCGTCGGCCGCGAGCGCTACCAGGCCCTGGCCCGGCTGTACACCGGCGCCGACCTGGACCTCGACCAGACCTCGGACTGGGCCTGGGAGGAGTTCCACCGGGTCTGGGCGCAGCTGCGCGCCGAGGCCGACCGGGTGCTGCCCGGCGCCACCGTCCAGCAGGCCCGGGCCCACCTGGACCGGCACGGGCACACCGTGCAGGGCGCCGAGCGGATGTGCGCCTGGCTGCAGGAGCTCACCGAGGCCGCGATCGACGGCCTCGACGGGCACCACTTCGACATCACCGGACCGCTGCGGCGGGTCGAGACCCGGGTCGCGCCGGCCGGCAGCGCGGCCGCACCCCACTACCGCGGCCCGAGCCTCGACTTCAGCCGCCCCGGCTGCACCTACCTGCCCGTGGCCAACGGCGACGCCCAGGAGCGGTTCCGCTCCTGGCGCCTGGTCAGCACCTGGTACCACGAGGGCGTGCCCGGCCACCACCTGCAGCTCGCCTCCTGGACGGCGGCGGCGGAGGAGCTGTCCCGCTACCAGGTCACCCTCGGCAAGATCAGCGCCAACGTGGAGGGCTGGGCCCTGTACGCGGAGCGCCTGATGGACGAGCTCGGCTTCCTCTCCGACCCCGGACGCCGGCTCGGCTACCTCGGCAAGCAGATGATGCGCACCGTCCGCGTGATCATCGACATCGGCATGCACCTGGAGAGCGTCATCCCGGCCGGCTCCCCGTTCCACCCGGGCGAGCGCTGGACCCCTGAGCTGGCCACCGCCTTCATGGCCGAGTACGCGGGGATGCCGCCCGCGCTGCTGGAGAGCGAGATCCTCCGCTACCTCGGCCGCCCCGGCCAGGCCATCGGCTACAAGCTCGGCGAACGCGCCTGGCTGGCGGGCCGCGAGGCCGCCCGCCGCCGCCAGGGCGCCGACTTCGACCTCAAGCGCTGGCACATGAAGGCCCTGCGGCAGGGCTCCCTGGGCCTGGACGACCTGGAGGCGGCCCTGGCGGTCCTGTGACGCGGGAGAGTGACCTCGGCAGAGTGACGGGGCAGAGTGACGCGGCGGGCACCGCACGCGGACGGGCCCCGGCCCGGTGCGCGACCGCACCGGGCCGGGGTGAGCCCCGGCGCCTCCTCAGCGGGCCAGCAGGTCCCTGATCGCCGCCACGATCTCCTCCGGCGCCTCCTCCGCCATGAAGTGCCCCGCCCGGGTCAGCCGGTGGTCGAGGTCCGGTGCCCAGGCCTTCCACAGCCCCGCGGCGTCGAAGCCCAACCGCGCGCCCCAGTCCTGCTGGACGACCGTCACGGGCATGGCCAGCTGCGATCCGGCGTCGAGGTCCGCCTGGTCGTGCCGCAGGTCGATGCCCGCCGAGGCCCGGAAGTCCGCGACGATCGACGTGACCGCCGCGGCGCTCGCCCGCAGGTACTCGGCGCGCACGTCCCGCGGCAGGGCGGCCGGGTCGCCGGCCCAGGCGTCGAGGAAGGAGCCGAAGAACGCGTCCGCGCTGTTGGCGATCAGCGTCTCCGGCAGGCCCGGCGGCTGCGCCATCAGGTAGAGGTGGTAGCCGACCGCCGCCGAGGTGCCGTGCAGGACGTTCCACATGTCGAGCGTCGGCACGATGTCGAGGACGCCCAGGTGCGTGACGGTCTCGGGGTGGTCCAGTCCGGCCCGGAAGGCGACCAGCGCGCCCCGGTCGTGGCCGACGAGGGCGAAGCGGTCGTGGCCGAGCGCCGCGGCGAGGGCCACCACGTCGGCGGCCATGGTGCGCTTGGCGTACACCTCGGGGCCGGTGGCGGCCGGCTTGTCGCTGGCACCGTAGCCGCGCAGGTCGGGGCAGATCACCGTGTGCTCGGCGGCGAGCCGCCCGGCCACGTGCCGCCACATCAGGTGGGTCTGGGGGAAGCCGTGCAGCAGCACGACCGGGCTGCCGCTGCCGCCGACGGCGGCGGTCAGCTCCGCACCGTCCGCGCCGGGCAGGCGCAGCAGGTCGAAGCCGGGAACGGTGGCGGGCGGGGTGGGCGTCACGGGGATCGTCCTCTCGGATCGGGAACGGACGTGACCAGCGTGCGCGACGGCGATCAGCAACCGATCAGTACGGTGCGGCCGCGGCCGGCCCGGGCACGGAGGATGGGGGCATGCGAATCGACGTACTCGGTGCCGTACGGGCCCTCCGCGACGACGGCGGCCCGGTGGACCTGGGCGGCCCCCGCCACCGTGAGGTGCTCGCCCGGCTCGTCGCCGCCGAGGGCCGGATGGTCACCACGGACACCCTGGTCGACGACCTGTGGGCCGATCCACCGGTGCGCGCGGTGGGCGCGCTGCGCACCTTCGTCGCCGCGCTGCGCCGCGCCCTCGAACCCGACCGGCCGCCGCGCGCCGCGCCGCGCGTCCTCGTCACCGAGGGGCCCGGGTACGCGCTGCGCCTGCCGCGCGAGGACGTGGACGTCCACCGCTTCCAGGACACTCTGGCCCGGGCCCGGCGCGACCCCGCCGCGTCGGCCGACCTGGGCGCGGCGCTCGCGGCCTGGCGCGGACCCGCCTACGCCGACGTGCCCGACTCCGACTGGGCCCGGCGGGAGCGGACCAGGCTGGAGGAGCTGAGGCTGGAGGCCGTGGAGCTGCGCGCCCGCCTCCTCCTCGACTCCGGGGAGGGGGCCGACCTCGTCGCGGAACTGGGCGCCCATGTCGCCGAACACCCGTGGCGCGAGCCTGCCTGGGGGCTGCTCACCCGGGCGCTGTACCGCGCGGGGCGGCGGGCCGACGCGCTGGCGACCCTCCGCCGCGCCCGCGCGATGCTCGTCGACCGGCTCGGGCTCGACCCCTCCGCCGAGCTCCGGCGGCTGGAGCAGTCCGTCCTGAGCGGGTCCGACCCGGCCGACGGCGCGGGTACCGGCCGGCCCGGCCCGGGTGTGCGGCTCGGCCCGCGCACCACGGTGGAGGTGGCCCGCGTCCTCGCCCTGGCGGGCGGCGACGCCCTCGTCCACTCCCGGCGCGACCGGCTCGCCGCCGTCCTGGCGGCGGAACGCACGGGGGACCCGGTGCTGACCGCCCGGGTCATCGGCGCCTACGACGTGCCCGCGCTCTGGAGCCGGGCCGACGACCCCGAGCAGTCCCGGGCCCTCGTCGCGGCCGCCGAACGGACCCTCACCGCCCTCACCCCACCCGCCGGCCACGACGGCCCCGCCGGGCTGTCCGCCCGGCTGCTGGCGACGATCGCCGTCGAGAGCCGCAGCGCCGACCTGTCCGGGCCTGAGCCGGACCGGGCGCGGCGGGCCGCACGGCAGGCCGAGGCACTGGCCCGGGGTCTGGCCGATCCCGGCCTGCTGGCCTTCGCCCTCAACGGGATGTTCCTGCAGTCCTTCGACCGCCCCGGCCTCGCCCGGGTCCGGGACGGGATCGGTGCCGAGATCCTCGACCTGGCCGACCGGCACGACCTTCCCCACTTCGCCGTCCTCGGCCGGCTGGTCCGCCTGCAGTCCGCCTCGGCCTTCGGCGACCTCGACGCCGCGACCGCGCACGCCGAGGCCGCCGAACGGCTCGCCGTCACCACCGAGGCGCCGCTCGTCCCCGTCCTCACCGAGTGGTTCCGGGCCCGGGCCGCCGCTGCCCGGAGCTCCGAACCCGGCGGGCCGACCGCCGCCACCGCCGCGGCGCGCTACCGCGCCGCCGAGGAAGCCCTCCGGACCGCCGGCATGCCGGGGCTGCACCGCGGACTCTTCCCGCTCGCCCTGCTGGGCCTGCGCCTGCTGCACGACCGGCCCGCGCCCACCGACCCGCGGCTCGACTGGGGCCCGTACCTGCCGTGGGCACGCCCCCTCGTCCTGCTGGCCCAGGACCGGGCCGACGAGGCCCGCACCGCCCTCGCCGCCCTGCCCGAACCGCCCCACGACCACCTCCAGGAAGCCCTGTGGTGCCTGACCGCCCGCGCCGCCGTACGCCTCGGCGAGCCCGCCGTCGCGGCCCGTGCCGCGGCCGCCCTGAGCGGGGCGCGCGCCGAACACGCCGGTGCCGCAAGCGGGATGCTGACCCTCGGCCCGGTGGCGGGCTACCTGACGGAGGCACAGGACTGCGCCGCGGCGGGGTGAGTGCCCGTCGGACGAACTGTCGGGCGGTCCCGGGTCACGCCGTCCGCGGCGCGCGGGTCAGTGGTTCCTCCACTCCTGGGAGGGAATCGGACCCTCCGAGGTGTCACCGAGGCGCTCAGTCCAGGCCGGGGCGGCGAGGACCGGCCGGGTGAGCAGGACGTCGCCGGCGCGCTGGACGCGCAGCAGCAGGCCGATCTCCCCGTAGCTGTACGTGGCCTCCTGGGAGACGCGGATCTCCTCGCCCAGGCCGCAGTCCCGGAGCTTGGCGAAGACCGCGTCCTCGGTCGCCGAGGGCACGCGTCCGGTCAGCGCCAGGCCCTCCCAGCGGACCTGCGGACCGAACCGGGCGTCGACGGCGACCGCGGCGAGCACACCGCCGAACCCGTGCCGGGCGAGGTACTCGTGGCCGTCGTCGGTCTCCCCCAGGAGGGAGCCCCCCGGCAGGTCCGGCGGTACGTCGTCCGCTCCGGCGGGGCGGAAGTAGGCCGTGAGCATGCTCCCCCACACCCGTCGGTCCGCAGGTGGGTAGGTCGCGAAGTCGCCGCCGCCGGAAGCGGGTTCGCGCCCCAGGGCGGCGCTGACCTGCCCGTGCGTCATACCGAACCGCAGCGGCCCCACCCCGACCAGCGGCGTGGCCTCCCACTGCTCGCGCTCGCCCTCCGCCAGCACCGACCAGATCGCATCCGACACTCGACTTCTCCCGTTGTCCGCCGCCGGCGCCGGCCGGGCGGCCGGGCACGGCCGGATGCTACGTGGCGGGTACGACAGCCGGTTACCGGGACGGAACACCGCTCGCCTTGGGCACTCCTCCGACCGGGCGCCGCCCGCCGCGCGGCTCCGCCGGAGGATCGGACGATGTCCCGTGCCCGGTGCCCCCACCTAGCGTCAGGGGTTCACCCGCAGGTCGCTGTCGCCTGGCCGGGTCGGTCACGGGAGGCGGGCGCCCGGGCCGGCTCCGCAGAGAGGCGTGCGCGGTGTCCGTGGCGTTGAACTTCCGTACGGCGAAGCGGTTGGCGGGCCGCCGGGTGCTGCTCTGGTCGCTGCTCGGCCGGCTGCCGAACGCGATGAGCCCGATCGGCACCCTGCTGCTGGTCAGCCGCAACACCGGCAGCGTGTGGTCGGGTTCGCTGGTCGCCGGGGCGCTGGCGGTCGGTCAGGCGGTCGGCGGCCCGGTGGTCGGCCGGCTCGCGGACCGGCGCGGGCAGCGGACGGTGGGGCTGGTCGCCGCGCTGGTCAACGCGGCGGCCCTGGTCGCCCTGGTCGCCGCCTCCGAGCGCGGGCTCGCGCTCGGCTGGCAGATCGCGCCCGCCGTGCTGACCGGGCTGTCGGTCCCGCTGGTCGGCCCGCTGTCGCGCAGCCGCTGGGTCCGGCTGGCGGCCGGTGAACCGGAGGCGACCTCCGCGATGCTGTCCCTGGACGGGATCGTCGACGAGGTCTCCTTCACCGCCGGACCGGCCCTGGTCGGCCTGCTCGCCACCGCCGCCTCCCCCGCCGTCGGCCTGCTCACCGCGGCCGGGCTCTGCGGCGTCTGCGCCGGTCTGTTCGCGCTGCACCCCACCGCCTCGCCGGGCGTCCCGGCGCCCTCCCACCCCCGGAACCGCTCCGCCGAGCGGCTGTTGACCACCCCGTACGTCCTCCTCCTGGGCGGCACGGCACTCCTCGGCGCCTGCTTCGGCTCGGTGCAGGTCGGCATCACCGCGACCACCGAGGCCCTGGGCCGGCCGGGCACCGCCGGGCTGGTGTACGGCTTCATGGGCTGCACCAGCTCCCTCGCGGGCGTCGCCACCGCCTCGATGCCCGCCCGCCGCGGCCTGCCGGCCCGTCTGCGGGCGAGCTCGGCGCTGCTCTTCGCCGCCTCCTGCGTCCTGTTCCCCGCCGCCGGCAGCCTCCCGGCGCTCGCCGCGGCCGTCGGGCTCCTCGGGGTCGCCGTGGCACCGCAGTTCATCACCGTGTTCGGCCTGGTCGAGCGCACGGTGCCCGCCGCCCGGCTCGGCGAGGCGATGGCCACGCTGGTCAGCGCGCTGATCCTGGCGCAGTCGGCGGGCACCTTCCTCGCCGGGTGGGCCGCCGAACACGTCACCCCGGGCGCCGCCTTCGCCGTCACGGCCGCGGCGGCTGCGGCCGCCCTCGTCCTCACCGCCTGCACCGCGACCGACCGCCGCTACCCGCGCCGGTCCGCTCCGCCCGGGACGCCCGCCCCGGGGAAGGCCGTCCAGCCGACCGGCCCGGCGGGCGGCTGAGCGGCGCCGTCCAGGGCAGACCCGCCCCGGGCGGTGTCGGTCGCTCCTTGTACTGTCGATCACGCGCAACAGCACGTTCGACACGGGGGAATGACACATGTTCAAGACCGATCCGGCCACGCCCGACCTCTTCATCACGCCGGTCGCCGAGGTGTTCATCCGCAACCACCTCGAGTCGCACCCGCGGCTCGACCGCGCGGCCTGGTCGCTGACCGTCGAGGGCCTGGTGGAGCGGCCCGTCCGGCTGGACTTCCCGGCCGTCCTGGGCCTGCCGCAGACCCGCTTCACCGCCGTCCACGAGTGCTTCGGCAACCCGCTGCACCCCACCGTGCCGACCCGTGCGGTCACCAACGTGGAGTGGTCCGGTGTCCCGCTGTCCGCCGTCCTGGAGCTCGCCGGGCCGCTCCCGGAGGCCCGGCACCTCTGGCTGGAGGGCGCCGACACGGGTGACTTCGGGGGCGAGAGCGGCGTGCGCTACCTCAAGGACCTGCCCCTCGACGAGGCCCGCTCCGGGGTCGTCCTCGCGCACACCATGAACGGCGAGCCGCTGCACCCGGACCACGGCTACCCGCTGCGGGCGGTCGCGCCCCTGATGTTCGGCACCAACTCGGTCAAGTGGCTGACCCGGATCGTGCTGGCCGCCGACCGCCCCGACCACATCTTCACCACCCGCCTCTACACCCGGGTCCTGCCGGGCGAGAGCGAGGCCCGGCCGGTCCGCGAGAAGGACGTCTGCAGCAAGCTGCTCTCCCCGGGCGACGGGAGCGCCGTCCCGGCCGGCAGCCGTGAACTGGCGGGCTACGCCTGGAGTTCCACCGAGGTGACCTCGGTGGAGGTCGCCGTGGACGGCGGGGACTGGCAGCCCGCCGAACTCGACCGCCGCGGCTCCGACCCGAGCTGGCAGCGCTTCCGGCTCCGCCACGACCTCGCCCCGGGCCCGCACCGCATCCGCTGCCGCGCCACCGACTCCGCCGGCCGGGTCCAGCCGCTCACCGGCGACCGCAACGCCGTCCACGAGATCCACGTCGTCGCCGAGCCGGTCATATGACCGGTACGAGAACCCGGGGCCGGGACCGTTGACAGTGCCACGACGGGCTCCTAGCGTGGCGCATTCGATTACCCGCGAGTAGGGACTGTTGATGGCCGAGCCGCGCCCGTACGACCTCGTCCTGTTCGGTGCCACCGGGTTCACCGGCGGGCTCACCGCCGAGTACCTGGCCCGGACGGCACCCGAGGGCTGCCGCTGGGCGCTCGCCGGGCGGGACGAGCGCAGGCTCGCCGCCGTCCGGGCGGGGCTGGCGCGGATCGACCCGCGCTGCGCCGACCTCCCCCTGCTGGTCGCGGACGCCGCGGACCGCGAGGCGCTGCGCGCCGTGGCCGCCTCGGCCCGGGTGGTGGTGTCCACGGTCGGCCCGTACCTGCGGCACGGCGAGCCACTGGTGGCCGCCTGCGCGGACAGCGGCACCGACTACGTCGACCTCACCGGCGAGCCGGAGTTCGTCGACCGGATGTACGTCCGGCACCACGAGCGGGCGGTGGCCACCGGCGCGCGGCTGGTGCACGCCTGCGGGTTCGACTCGGTGCCGCACGACCTCGGTGTGCTGTTCACCGTCGAGGAGCTGCTGCGCCGCGGCGGCCCGGCGGCCCGGGTCTCGGTCGAGGGCTTCGTCCGCGCCGGCGGCACCGTCTCCGGCGGCACCTTCGCCTCGGCGATGACGGCCTTCTCCCGGCCGCGGGCGATGGCCCGGGCCGCCCGGGAGCGGCGCGCCGTGGAGCCCCGGCCGAAGGGACGGCTGATCCGCACGCCCGTCGGCCGGCCGCACCGGTCGCGGGCGGCCCGGGCCTGGGCGGTGCCGATGCCCTCGATCGACCCGCAGGTGGTGTCCCGCTCGGCCGCCGCCCTGGACGAGTACGGCCCGGACTTCGGCTACGCGCACTACGCGGCGGTGCGCCGGCTGCCGATGGCCCTCGGCGGTGTCGCCGCGGTGGCGGCGCTCGCCGTCGCCGCCCAGCTGCCGCTGCTGCGCCGGGCCCTGGGGCGGCTGCGCAAGCCCGGCGACGGGCCGAGCGCGGAGCAGCGGGCGCGGTCCTGGTTCGCCGTCCGGTTCGTGGCGCGGGCGCTGGACGGGCGGACGGTCCTCACCGAGGTGTCCGGGGGCGATCCCGGCTACCAGGAGACCGCGAAGATGCTGGCCGAGGCGGCGCTCTGCCTGGCGTACGACGACCTGCCGCCGGTGGCGGGGCAGTCGACCACGGCGGTGGCGATGGGCCGGCCGCTGATCGACCGGCTGATCGCGGCGGGCCTCTCCTTCCGGGTGCTGGACACCCCGCCGAGGACCGCCCCGGGCCGGTAGCCGGAGCAGACCGCCCGCCCCGGGCCGGTAGCCGGAGCGGCCCGCCCGCCCCGTCGTGGGGCGGGCGGGCCGTCGGTGCCGCGATGGGGTGTCCGCTACTGCGGCGTCACGTAGGCGCCGGAGATGCCGCCGTCGACGAGGAAGGTGTTGGCGGTCATGAAGGAGGAGTCGTCGGAGGCGAGGAAGGCCACCGCGGCGGCGATCTCCTCGGGCTCGGCGAAGCGGCCGAGCGGGATGTGGACCAGCCGGCGGGCGGCCCGCTCCGGGTCCTTGGCGAACAGCTCCTGCAGCAGCGGGGTGTTCACCGGCCCGGGGCAGAGCGCGTTGACCCGGATGCCCTCGCGGGCGAACTGCACGCCCAGCTCGCGGGACATCGCGAGCACGCCGCCCTTGGAGGCGCTGTAGGAGATCTGCGAGGTGGCCGCGCCCATCACGGCGACGAAGGACGCGGTGTTGATGATCGAGCCCTTGCCCTGGCGCTGCATGTGCGGGATCGCGTACTTGCAGCACAGGTAGACGCTGGTCAGGTTGACCTCCTGGACCCGCTTCCAGGCGTCCAGGCCGGTGGTGAGGATGGAGTCGTCGTCCGGCGGCGAGATGCCGGCGTTGTTGAAGGTGATGTCGAGCCGGCCGTACTCGTCGACGGCCCGCTGGAAGAGGTCGCGCACCGCGGCCTCGTCGGTGACGTCGGCCTGGATGAACAGGCCGCCGACCTCGTTCGCGGCCTTGGCGCCGGTCTCGGGGTCGAGGTCGACGCAGACCACCTTCGCCCCCTCGGCGGCGAAGCGGCGGGCGGTGGCCAGGCCGATGCCGCTGCCCGCGCCGGTGATGACGGCCACCCGGCCGTCGAGTCGCTGGGTCATGCTGATCATTCCTCCGTGGAGATGAAGACGTTCTTGGTCTGGGTGAAGGCGTCGAGGGCGTCCGGGCCGAGCTCGCGGCCGAGTCCGGACTGCTTGAAGCCGCCGAAGGGCGTGGTGTAGCGCACCGAGGAGTGCGAGTTGACGGAGAGGTTGCCGGCCTCGACGCCGCGCGAGACGCGCAGCGCGCGCCCGAGGTCCCGGGTCCAGATGGAGCCGGACAGCCCGTACTCGGTGGCGTTGGCGATGCGCAGGGCGTCCTGTTCGTCGCGGAACGGGACGACCGCGACGACCGGGCCGAAGATCTCCTCGGTGAAGGCGCGGTCCTCGTGTCGCACGGGTGCGAGGACGGTCGGCGGGTACCAGAAGCCGGGCCCGTCGGGGGCGCTGCCGCGGAAGGCGACGGCCGACGCGTCCGGGACGTAGGAGGAGACCCGCTCGCGGTGGGCGGCGGAGATCAGCGGGCCCATCTCGGTCTTCTCGTCGCTCGGGTCGCCGACCCGCACGCCGCGGACGGCCGGCTCCAGGAGCGCCAGGAAGTCGTCGAACACGGAGGCCTCGACGAGGATCCGGGAGCGGGCGCAGCAGTCCTGGCCGGCGTTGTCGAAGACGGCGTAGGGCGCGGTGGCGGCGGCCTTGGCGAGGTCCGCGTCGGCGAAGACGATGTTGGCGCTCTTGCCGCCGAGTTCGAGGGTGACGGGCTTCACCTGGGCGGCGCAGCCCGCCATGATCTCCTTGCCGACCCGGGTGGAGCCGGTGAAGACGACCTTGCGCACGTCGGGGTGGGTGACGAAGCGCTGTCCGACGACCGGGCCGCGCCCGGGCAGGACCTGCAGCACGCCGTCCGGGATCCCGGCCGCCAGGGCGAGTTCGGCCAGGCGCAGGGCGGTGAGCGGGGTGAGCTCGGCCGGTTTGACGATGACGGTGTTGCCGGCGGCCAGCGCCGGGGCGAGGGCCCAGGCGGCGATCGGCATCGGGAAGTTCCAGGGCACGATGACCCCGACCACGCCGATCGGCTCCTGGAAGGTGACGTCGATCCCGCCGGCGACGGGGATCTGCCGGCCGAACAGCCGCTCGGGCGCGGCGGCGTAGTACTCGATGACGTCCCGCGCGTTGCCCGCCTCCCAGCGGGCGTTGCCGATGGTGTGGCCGGCGTTGGCGACCTCCAGTGCGGCGAGGTGCTCGCGGTCGGCGTCGACGGCGGCCGCGAAGGCGCGCAGCAGCCGGGCCCGGTCGGCGGGGGCCACTCGGCGCCAGGTGTCGAAGGCGGCGCGGGCGCGGGCGACGGCGGCGTCGGTCTCGGCGAGGCCGGCCAGTTCGACGGTGGTGATCACCTCCTCGGTGGCGGGGTTGACGACCTCGAAGAGGTCCGGTTCGGTCATCGGATGGTCTCCCTCTGGCTGGCGGTGATGAACGCGTGGAACAGGCGCGGGTCGTCGGGGTCGGTCTCGGGGTGCCACTGGACGCCCAGCACGAAGCGGTGGCCAGGCAGTTCGAGCGCCTCGACTGTGCCATCGGCACTGCGCGCGGTGACCTGAAGGCCGGTGCCGAGCCGGTCGACGGCCTGGTGGTGGTAGCAGGAGACCTCGGCCGCCGGCCCGAGGACGTCGGCGAGCCGGCTGCCGTCCGCCGGCTCGACCCGGTGGCGGACGAACCGGGCGGGGACGGTCTGGTGGCTCCCGTCGGGCAGGTGCTGGAGGAGGGTGCCGCCGAGTTCGACGTTGAGCAGCTGCATGCCGCGGCAGACGCCGAGCACCGGGAGGTCCCGGGCCAGGGCGGCGCCGAGCAGCCGGCTCTCCCAGTCGTCGCGGGCGTGGTGGGGCGGGCCGGTGCGGGGGTCGGCGGCGGCCCCGTACCGGGCCGGGTCGACGTCCGGTCCGCCGGCCAGGACGAGCCCGTCCAGGGCGTCGAGCAGCCGGCCGGCCCCGCCGGGTTGCGGTGGCAGCAGCACCGGGGTGCCGCCCGCGCGGACGACGGCGTCCACGTACGTCTGGGGCACGAGGGAGGCGCGCTGGTTCCAGACGGACCAGGCGGCGTCGTCCTGGTAGCTGCTGATGCCGATCAGCGGCCGGCGGCGATCGTCGCGGCCCGCGGCGTCGGTGCCGGTCACGGCGTCGGTGCCGGTCAAAGCCGCTCGAATCCGCGGCGCCGCTCCCAGTCGGTCACCGCCCGCTCGTACGCGGCGAGTTCGGTGCGTCCGGCGTGGGTGTAGTGCCGGACGACGTCCTTGCCGAAGGCCTCGGTGGCGACGGCGCTGCGTTCGAAGGCGTCGACCGCGTCGCGCAGGGTGGCGGGCACCCGGGGCGCGTCGGAGGCGTACGCGTTGCCGGTGAACTCCGGCTGGAGTTCGAGCTGCTGCTCGACGCCGTGCAGTCCGGCCGCGATCAGGGCGGCGACCGCGAGGTACGGGTTGACGTCGCCGCCGGGGACGCGGTTCTCGAAGCGCAGCGACTGACCGTGGCCGACCACCCGTAGCGCGCAGGTGCGGTTGTCGCGGCCCCAGGCGATGGCGGTGGGCGCGAAGCTGCCGGGCACGTAGCGCTTGTAGGAGTTGACGGTGGGTGCGAACAGCAGGGCGAAGTCGGCCAGGCAGGCGAGCTGTCCGGCGAGGAAGTGCTCCATGGTGCGGGAGAAGCCGTGCGTGCGGTCACCGGCGAACACCGGGGCGCCCTGCTCGTCGCGCAGGCTCAGGTGGATGTGACAGGAGTTGCCCTCGCGTTCGTCGTACTTCGCCATGAACGTGAGGCTGCAGCCCTCCTGGGCGGCGATCTCCTTGGCGCCGGTCTTGTAGACGGCGTGGTTGTCGCAGGTGGTGAGGGCGTCGGCGTACTTGAAGGCGATCTCGTGCTGGCCGAGGTTGCACTCGCCCTTGGCGGACTCGACGGTGAGGCCGGCGCCGGCCATGCCGTTGCGCAGCCGGCGCAGCAGGGGCTCGATCCGCCCGGTGCCGAGGATGGAGTAGTCCACGTTGTACTGGTTGGCCGGGGTGAGCCGGGTGTAGTCCTTGTCCCAGGCCTGCTCGTAGCTGTCCCGGAAGACGATGAACTCCAGCTCGGTGGCGGCCTGGGCCTGCCAGCCGTACCCGGCCAGCCGGTCCAGCTGCCGCTGCAGGATCTGGCGCGGGGAGACGGCGACCGGGGTGCCGTCGTGGTGGACGACGTCGCACTGGACCATGACGGTGGCCGGGTGCCAGGGGACGGACCGCAGGGTGGCGAGGTCGGGGCGCAGCGTCAGGTCGCCGTAGCCGTTCTCCCAGGAGGAGATCTCGTAGCCGTCGACGGTGTTCATGTCGATGTCGACGGCCAGCAGGTAGCCGCAGCCCTCCGCGGCGCCGGGCACCACGTCGTCGAGGAAGTACTCGGCGGCGACGCGTTTGCCCTGGAGGCGCCCCTGCATGTCGGTCATGGCGAGCACGACGGTGTCGACGGACCCGTCGGCGACGCGGGTGCGCAGCTCGTCGAGGGTGAGCCGGGGGGTGGTCATCGGACCTCCAGTTCGGTGTCCAGCGCGTCGGGTTCGGGCGGCGTGCCGTGGACGTGGGGCCCGGTGAACCAGTGCCTGGCGGAGACCAGCCACCACAGGCCGGCGAAGCCGACCACGACGGCCACGGCGACCGGGGTGTAGTTGAAGCTCTCGGCGGTGATCGGGCTCGCGGTGGGGAGCATGAACAGGACGGTGATCACCGCGGTCCAGGCGACCGCCACGACGCCGATCGGCCGGCTCCAGCGTCCCAGGTGCCAGGGGCCGCGCGGGAAGTCCTCGCCCTGACGCAGCCGCAGGTACACCGGGATGACGTAGGAGATGTAGAGGCCGATGACGGAGATCGAGGTCACGGCGGTGTAGGCGGTGGTGTTCCAGAGCGCGGGCAGCCCGAGCAGCAGCGCGCCGCCGGTCGCCAGCCAGACCGCGTTGGTGGGGGTCTGGGTGCGCGGGTCGATGCGGTGCCACAGCCGGGACCCGGGCAGCGCGCCGTCCCGGGAGAAGGCGTAGATCATCCGGGAGTTGGCGGTGACGGAGGCCATGCCGCAGAAGAACTGGGCGCCGATGACGATGAGCAGCAGGAACTGGGCGCCGCCGGAGCCGATCGCGTCGATGAAGATCTGCGCGGGCGGGACCTGGGTGTCGCTGTTGAGCGCGCCGTCGTAGTCGCGGATCGCGAAGGTGATGCCGAGCAGCAGGATCCAGCCCGCCACCAGGGAGACGGTGATGGCGTTGACGATGCCGCGCGGGCCGGAGCGGGCGGCGTCGCGGGTCTCCTCGGTCATGTGCGCGGAGGCGTCGTAGCCGGTGAGGGTGTACTGGGCCATCAGCAGGCCGATCAGCGCCACGTAGAACTGGCTGTGGAAGCCGGTCTGGTTGACGAACTCGGTGAGCGCGAAGGAGACGGAGGCGTGCCGGTCGGGGAGCACGGCGAGCGCGCCGACGATGATCGCGACGCCGGCCAGGTGCCACCACACGGACACGCTGTTGAGGACCGCGACCAGCCGCACCCCGAAGGTGTTGAGCAGGCCGTGCGCCAGCAGGATGACGGCGAAGATCTCCATGGTGTGCGCGGGGCTGGCCTCGACGCCGAAGCGGAGCGTGAGGAACGCGTTGGTGAAGAAGGCCGCGCCGTAGTCGACGCTGGCGGTCACCGCGACCTGGCCGAGGAAGTTGAACCAGCCGGTGAACCAGCTCCAGGCCGGGCCGCTGCTGCGGGTCAGTTTGGCGGACCAGTAGTAGAGCCCGCCGGCCGTCGGGAAACTGGAACAGATCTCGGCCATCGCCAGCCCGACGCAGAGCGTGAGCAGGCCGACCACCGGCCAGCCCCAGATGATCAGGGCCGGGCCCCCGGTCTTCATCCCCGTTCCGTACAGGGTCAGGCAGCCGGAGAGGATCGAGACGATGGAGAAGGAGACGGCGAAGTTGGAGAAGCCCGACATCGAGCGGGCCAGCTCCTGGGTGTAGCCCAGCTCGCGGAGCCGTTGCTCGTCCTCGGAGACGGGAGCGGGTTCGGGGGTGGATGCGGGAGCGGAACCCGGATCGGAGACGGGAGCGGAAACGGAGGCGGAACCTGGCGCGGTGTTCGCCGGAAACGTTTCGGGGGCAGGGTGGTCGGGTGAGCGTGCGTCGGTCATGGGCACCCCTGGGGGTTGAGGGTGTGCCGGGGAGCACGCGGCCACGACGGCGTGGCACGGTCGCCCCGACGGGTTCGACGGTCGGACGGCTCTTCAATGGTCTGGAATCAGTCCATTGGGTGGGTGAGCAGCATCGTTCCGGCTGAGCGGGGGCCGCGTCAAGGGCGGGAAGGGAACGAGTCCGGGAATCCCGTTCGTAGGTACGATTCCGGCGTGGACGTGGACGAAACACGGGAGCGAGCACGGCTCGACTGGCAGGCCGACGCGATCTTCCGCCCGGTCCGGACCGGCAACGCCTTCGAGGAGACCGTCGAGCGGCTGCTCCAGGCGATCAAGCTCGGCGTCTTCGGCCTCGGCGACCGGCTGCCCGCCGAACGGGACCTCGCCACCCGGCTCGGCGTCAGCCGGGAGACCCTGCGCGAGGCGCTCCGCACCCTCCAGCAGGCCGACGTCGTCGAACCCCGCCGCGGCCGGTACGGCGGCACCTTCGTCACCTACCGGATGCCCGCGCCGGACGTCGCCGACCTGCGCCGCGCCGCCCGCGACCTCGGCGGCGCCCTGGAGGACGCGCTGACCTACCGCCAGGTGCTGGAGGTCGGCGCCGCCGAGGCGGCCGCCCGCCACTCCCTCTCCCCCGACCAGCGGGCCCACCTGGAGAGCCGGCTGACCGACCTCGAGGGAGCCACACCCGAGCAGTACCGCCAGCTGGACTCGCGCTTCCACCTCGCCATCGGCGAGCTCACCGGCTCCCCCACCCTCGCCGCGGCCATCGCCGAGGCCAGGATGCGCCTCAACGACCTGCTCAACGCCATCCCCATGCTGGACCGGAACATCGAGCACGCCGCCGAGCAGCACCGGGCCATGGTCCGGGCGATCCTCGACGGCGACGGCGACGCCGCCCGGCGCGCCACCGAGGAACACCTCGCCGCCACCGCCGCACTCCTCCGCGGCTTCCTGGCGCCCTGACCGCCAGGTGCCGCGGCCGCCGTTCGGCGCGCTGCTGCACCCCGGGGCCGCTCCTCCTCGGGGCCGCTCCACCCCGACCGGTACTCGCCCGTGTCCGGAAGGAGGCCTGACCCGATCGGGCCCGGCCGATCGCCGACCGAGTCGGCGGCCGTTTCCTTTCACACCGTTTCCTCGTTGGGCCGGGGAAGCACCCGACCGGGTGCCCGACCCCAGCCTTGAGGGAGCCTCCCGTGCGGATTTCCGACATCGAACGCTGCGAGGTCCGGCCCGGACGGCTCGTCGAGTTCACGCTCAGCCCCGCGACGGTGGCGGCGGCCGCCGAGCTGCCGGAGGACACCCGGCCCCCGGCGTACATCCAGGAGTCACACATCCGCACGGCGAGAACGGTGTCGGACGACGGCCTGACCGTCCCGACCTGGATCGGTGCGGCGTTCGACCTCCCGGGCCGGGTCGACCTCGACGTGCTGCAGGGGGCGCTGCACGCCTGGACGCTCCGGCACGAGACCCTGCGCAGCGGCTTCCGCTGGACCGGCCCCGGCGGCGACGAGCTGCGCCGGTTCACGCTCGACGCCGACGCGGTGGCGCTGCACCGGACGGAACTCGGCGAGTTCGCCGACCCGGCGGCTCTGGTCCGCTGCCTGCGGGAGCGCTTCGACGCGGGCGCCAACGCGCTCGGCTGGCCGAACTTCGTCTACGCGGCGGTCGTCCGGCCCGACTCCACCAGCGTCTACACCGCCTTCGACCACAGCAACGTCGACGCCTACTCCCTCCAGCGCATCCCCGCCGAGCTCAACGAGCTGTACGCGGCGGGTCTGGCGGGCCGCGTCGCGGACTGCGCCCCGCCCGGCAGCTACGTCGACTTCTGCGAGCTGGAGCGGGCGGACGCGGACCGGGTCGACGGCACCCACCCCATCGTGTCCCGCTGGCGGGAGTTCATCCGCCGCGGCGACGGGAAGCTGCCCGCCTTCCCCCTCGATCTCGGGCTGGACCCGGACGCCGGGCTGCCCACCCAGCGGCTCGCGCGCGAGCTGCTCGTGGACGCGGACACCGCCGCCGCGTTCGAGGCGTACTGCCGGCCGTACGGAGGCTCCCTGGTCGGCGTGCTGGCGGCCACGAGCCTGATCGTCCAGGAGATCGCCGGCGCGTCCGTCTACCGCACCGTCGTGCCGTTCCACACCCGGACGAAGTCCCGCTGGTCGGACTCCGTGGGCTGGTACGTCGGCGGAGCCCCGATCGAGGTCCCGCTGACACCCGGGCTGGACTTCCCCGGCGCCCTGGCGGCCGTACGCAACGAACTGCGCGCCAACCGTCCGCTGGCCCGGCTGCCCCTGGCCCGGGTCCTGCGGCTGCTCGGCACGGACTTCCGCCCCACCTCACCGGACCTGTACTCGATCGTGTCCTTCATCGACACCCGGGACCTGCCCGGCTCCGAACAGTGGACCGACCGGAACGCCTACGCACTGCTCAGGGTCTCCTACGGCGACCAGGTCTGCGCCTGGGTCAACCGGCTGCACGAGGGCCTCTGGTTCGCGAGCCGCCACCCGGACACCGAGATCGCCGGCAAGAACATGCGGCTGTACGCCGAGCGACTCCGGGACATCGTCATCTCGGCGGCACACCAGCCCTGACCGGCGCTCAGCGACATCACAGCCCCGATTCCGCTATCCGACCCCACCGCCGGACAGTATTCGATCCGCGATTCTCAGCCTCTCGCCGAGATCGCGCGAGAATTCCGCCAGCTGCGCCGAGTTGGACGTGATGTATTCGGAGTCGTATGCGGACTGGACCGCGACCGCGACCCCCACGAGATTGGTCGCCTTCTTGCATTCCACATCAGCGGAAGCGGTCTCCGTCTCCTCCTTGCCGTGTTCGGCGCGTCCTCCCGTCGAGCCCGCCACCCATTTCGGGTCGAGGTAGGCGGCCATCGGGTCGGCATAGGCGAAGCCTTTGTCCCGCATGCATCGAGACCACTGCGCATAAGCTGCCACCAGCCGCGGGTCCGTCGTCGGCACCCGAGGGCCGCCCCCGGGAAGGGAGTGCTCGTCGGGACGAGGAAGATCGCCGCCGATCGCGGCCGCGCCCGCCTTTGCACAGCCCCCCGCGGGCACCGGGTCCCCGGTCGGCGCCGAGGCCTGTTCGCCGTCGCGACCGACTCCGGTGAGAACGCCGACGTACTCGGAGGACTGCGGCGCGGGCGGGGTCAGCCGAGTGACCCGGTCGTACCCCCTGCTCGCGGGGACATCGGTTCCGAAGAATCCGTAGACCGGTGTCGCCCGGTGGTATCCGGTGGCGGTCGTGTCCATTCCGTTCAGGTCGCCACCGCTGTATGCGACGCCGTATCTCCGCATGCATTCTCCGATCACCAGATCCCGGGCCTGGATGAGCTTCTTCTCGTCGTCCAGCTTCGGTACGTAGGTGTCGATCGGGCGGGCGACCTGATCCAGCGAGGTGACGGACGGAATCCGGCCCAGCGGTGGCGGCGCGGCCTGCTGTTGAGCCGCGGGTCCGCCGCCGCAGGCGCCGGCGGTGAACGCCAGGGCGGCGGCGGCCAGGTGTCGCAGTCGACGCGTCGTCGCCACGGCGGCACTCCTTTCGAACCGCGGTGACCGTCACGCGGACGTGCCGGTCACCGCGGGCGGGACGGATCGTCAGTTCTGGTTCATGCGCAGGTCGAGGACGGTGAACCACTGGCCGAAGCTGATCTGCTCGCCGTAGCCGAACGGCCGGTTCGCCGCGCCGGAGCCGTACGTCTGGTAGCTGAAGGCACCCCAGTTCCCGCCGGTGTCGACGCTGTTCACTCCGGCGATGTTGACGTGGATGCCAGGGCCCTGGCCGTTGAAGCAGTAGCCGACGCTGTTCGTGTAGATCTTGAAGCTGTTGCCCAGGCAGCCGTTCTGGGAGATGTTGGCGCTGGCCGGTGTCGCGGCGACGACACCGCCGGCCATGACGCCCGCGGCAACGACCCCTGCGGCAAGCCTTCGACGGATGCTCATGTCTCTTCTCTCCGTTCGACGAATCCGGTGTCAGCGGTCCGGGTGTCCGCTGATCACCACGGGGCTGGTCGGTCGGCCGTCGCATGCGCGAAACAGGGCTTCGGGGGAAGGCCGGCCGAGCCTTCCAGGCGCGGCTCATCCTTCACCGGTCATCATTGTCATGGACAGGCAGAACCACCCGGCAATACGACCGGCAGCAGCCCGAGCTCCGCACCCTCCGACGAGCCGACGGGCCGACGGGCCGCGCCGATTCGCACCGCTCAGCGAAGGCCGTCAGGCCTCGTCGGCCCAGATCGCCGTGCGGCCGTCGGGCTGGATGTGGACGGTCATCGACATCTCGCGGTAGAGGGAGACCGCGTCCAGCGTGCCGACCTCGGCGCGGGCCTGGAAGGCGGTGGCGGGGAGCAGGGGCTGGACACAACTCTCCGGCGGGCTCAGCAGTGACTGGCCGGGGGCCACGACGATCCGCACGCCGGTGCCCCAGGAGCCGGGACACGGGTGACTGGCGCGGGTGCGGACCCAGCCGACCTTGGCCTGCACCGTCACCGCCTCGGGGCCGGTGTTGGTCAGGTGGACCGCGAAGCTCAGACCGGACTCGTCCACCCGGGTGCACGCCGTCCAGGCGACACCCTCGACGTAGCGGATCCGTCCGCAGCGGTGGTTGCCGCCGATCTCGGTGCGGTCCCCGGCGGCCGGGGAGAACAACGGCAGGTCCGCACGCTCCGGGGCGGTGGCCGGCGGCTCGCCCGCGACGCTCGCGCCCGGCGGTGGCGGCGGCGGTACGGGGGCGGCCCGGTCCGTGCCCGCGCCGCTGCGCCCTGCCAGCAGGAGCAGCGGCAGGACGGCGGCCGCGACCATGACGGCGGCCGCCACGGGCAGCCATCGGCGTACGGCCGTACGGGGGAAGCGCGCGGCCCCGGTGCGCGCCGTGTCCACGTCCTCGAACGCGCCTCTTGTGTGTGCTTCGTCGCGGAGCCGGCCATCACCGTCCGTCCCGTCGCCGGCGGTGCCGAGGTGGGCGACCACCTTCCGCCGCCACCCGGCGCCGCCGAGCTCCCGCAGCCGTGACCGGAGCAGGTCCACCGCCTCGCCGTGCCCGATGAGGAGTTCGACCGCCGCGGTGGCGTCCGGGCGAAGCGCCTGGGCGAGTGCGGCGGTGTCCGCCGGCGAGGGCACCCGGTTGGCCTTTCCGGCGAGGAGCTGCCGGTGTCCCTTCAGCCAGTAGGAGAGCAGCGGTTCGTCGATCCGGTGTCCCGCCAGTCTCAGCCGCCGGACCAGAACCTTGCGGGAGGGCCGTTGTGCACCGTCGGTGACTTCGGCCAGGCACCGGGCCCAGTCGTCCAGTGCCCGGGCGAACGCGCCCGCCGTCTCCTCGAATGCCGTCCCGCGCTGTTCCACAGGCGTCCTCCCGGGTGGTCGGATCTGCACCGCGGGGCGCTCAGGCGCAGGTCAGCGCGGTGCAAGACAGAGTGCAAGTTCCACTGTTCCGCACCTGATGGACGGCCAACCCCGGCGGCCGGGAGGCTCGGTGACGTCGCCGGAACCCGGCCCGAGACTCACGGCCCACGGCCCACGGCGGCCCTCCACCCCGGAAACAGACAGGACAGGAGCAGGACATGCGCACGACCCGCTCGCACTCCCCCCGCACCACCCACCGGCGGTCCCCCCTCACCACGCTGCTGCTCGCCGCCGGCCTGACGGCCGCCCTCACGGCCGGCACCACGTCCACGTCGCACGCGGCGCAGGCGGCGGACGACGGCGTCCGGCTGACCTTCGTGAAGAACCACGAGCACCCCGACCGCTCCACCCTCTCGCTGCGCGTCGACGGCCGGACCGTCGCCTCCTACCGGGCCGGGTCCGGCCTGGGCGCGAGCGCCGAGGGCCGGGACAGCTGCCGGACCAACAAGGGCTGGCTGCCTGACGGCACCTACCGGATCGAGGGGCACGAGACCCACCGGGACCGCGTCATCAAGGGCTTCGCCATCGCCCTCTCCGACAAGAAGTGCTCCGACGGCACCCTGCGGTCCGACCTGTTCATCCACAGCGAGATGAAGGCGGACGGCAGCCAGGGCACCGCCAAGGAGCCCGAGTCCACCCGCTGGGACGGCGACCAGGACTACCGCTCGTACGGCTGCGTCAAGCTGCACCCCGACCACATCAAGGCGCTGTTCGCCAAGATCGGCGACCGCTGGCCCACCACCCTGGAGGTCAGCGGCTGACCCACCGGATGCCCCCCTCGGCAGGCGCGCGGCGCACGGCGCGCGCCTGCCCCGCACGCTCGCAACGGGTGGGCTCGAGGCCCACCGACACCGGCGCCGCCCGTCCGCCACCCGCTCGGCGCGATTGTCAGAGCGCCTGGTTAGGGTGCCCGCCATGGACAAGCACCTGCCGGTCGACGAACTCTCCGGTGCCTGGAACGACACCCGGTCGGCCCGCGATGCGCTCGTCGAGCAGGGGAAGGAAATCGTCGCGGCGGTGCTGGAGCTGCTCTGCGACGAGCGGTCACCGGTCGACTGGGCCGTCTCGGCGGACGTCCTGTGCCGGATCGGGGAGCCCGCTCTCCTGCCCTTGGCACAGGCCTCCGCGGCGGCGGACTCGCCCGAGGTCGCCCGGAGGACCGGGTGGGCGCTGGGGAGATTGGAGGTGGCCGACCACGCGGTCTACGTGCCACTGCTGGACCACCCGCACCCCCGGGTCCGAAGCGACGCGCTCTTCGCCTTCCAGACCCAGGGAAAGGCCGCGGCGAGGTTCGTCGACCGGATCGTTCCGACGCTGGGAGACCCGGACCACGAGGTCCGGCAGCGAGCCGTCTGGGCCTTCAAAGCGATCGGCCCCGCAGCCGGCCCCAGCCTGCAGCAGGTGCGTTCCCGTCCCGCCCCGGCGCCCAGGGTGCGGGCCGGCGCGCTGGAGGCCCTCGCGGCCATCGGCGGGCCAGCCTTCCTCGATCAGCACCAGTTGCGAACAGCCGGGCACGACACGGCATCCGGCTCGGGCACCAGAGTGCAGCCCGGGTGACCCCCGCGGGTGCGGGGAGGACACTTCGTGCAGGTTCCGGGTCCCGGCGCCACCTCGGGGACCGTACCCGAGCGGGTGGCCTGCGGCGGCTTCGGCGGGCGGCCCGAACGGATCCACCGACCGCTAATTGAACATGTTCAAGAGATCTGGCAGGGTAGCGGCCGAGACAGTCGAACCGACGAGTGGGGCACGGAGCCGATGCGAGACTTCCCAGCCGAAGCCGACAAGGCTGGGCAGCCGGCAGGGCGGGCGGGCGGCAGGACGCGGCGCGCGGCCCACCGGCTCAACAGGCCCTTCGGGCGGGTTGCGGCAGCCCTCGGACTGCTGGCCCTCGGATGCACCTCGTGCGCGGGCGCCGGCGGCGAGGCAACCGTGATCCAACAGGCCGACCTGGTCGGCGACTGGGGCAATACGGCCGGCGCCAGAGTACACATGGCCGCCGACCACAGCTTGACGGCGAGCGGGATCAACCATGCCGTGCCCGACTACAGGTGCCCGTCGAGCATGACGGCCGGCAGGTGGCGGTTCTACGTGCGGGACGCCGCCTCGCCGCGGACCCTCACAGCCTCGGACTCCGCGACCGAGGGCGACTGGTTCACGGTGTCGGACGGCACCGCCGCTTCAACCGGGGGGCTGTGCGACCTCGAAGCCCAGGTCCAGCGGGACGGCCAAGGCTTCGACATCTGTCTCGTCACAGACCCTGACCAGACCTGCACCACCGAAGAACTCCTCCGCAAGGCCTCGCCGCTACCCCGGTGACCACCCCGCGCCCCCGCGCGGGGCTCCCGCCGTGACCCCGTTCAATGGAGGGTCGCTGACCTGCTAATATTCTTCCTGTCGCGAGGGAGAATGATCCCTCGTCAGGCGTCAGCCGTGCTACCAGAGCACGTCCTACTTTCAGTAGGAAGAGTCCGTGCAACCCGGACCTGGCGCTCCAGCATCGGACGGGGTCCGGTACCTGATCAGGTACCGGACCCCGTCTGCGTTCGCGCGCCGTCCGCAGATCGAAGAACGACGGCCACCGGCAATGTGCCTTGTGGGGATTTTCGCGGCTGAATGGATTTTACGAAGCCCGGATCACCTCGTAGGCTCCACGATCATGAGCGATGCCCCCGCGAAGCGCCACTGGCGCATGTCGATATTCCTCTGGATCGGCTTGCCCTTCATAGCCTTCCTCGGCATTGCCAAGGCCGCGCCTGATCTCGTGCCGGCTTGGGAAGCGCAGAGCGGCAGCGGAGTGAGCGGGACATTCACTGTCGCCAGGAAGGTCTGCAGCCACGGGTCCTGTGACGTCTACGGCGGCTGGAAAGCGGCGGACGGCACTTCCACGCGCACGGACGTCCTCCTTTACGACGGAGCGGATTCCTTGCGGGTCGGCGACACGGCGGTAGCACTGGACTCCGGTGCCCCCGGCGGTGTCTTCGCTACGGGGGGCGGATCCGCTTACCTGCTGGTGACGGCCTTTGCCGTTGGTGGTCTGGCCGCGGCGATTGCCTGGCCAGTGTTTCTCTGGCGCACCTGGAGCTCGTGGCGTAGGGGCCGAACTTCGTCACGGGAGTCAGCTGAGGTCGCCGCCTGACCCGGCATCGAGAGAGAACGCCGCTTCCACAGGTCGCTGAACTGAGCCGAGTTGGAGTCTGGCCCCGCCGCGCGAGCGGCGGGGCCAGACTCGTTTCCGTGGCGATGTGGGAGAATTGGTCGAGAGATAGCGGACTTCCCACCGTGGGACCGGGTCTACGCGTTCTTCCGCCACTGGCGCGACCACGGTCTGGTCAATTCGCCCACTTGATGCGAAGCCGCCGCCTCGTGCGCCGGGGGTTGCCGACCTCAGCCGGGTGGGCACCTGCGATCATTCGCGCATGAGCTACGACCTGGCCGTATGGGACGGCGAGCAGCCGAGCAACGACGAAGCCGGCGCGATCTTCGACGAGCTCTACGAGCGCTATCTCGAATCGGAAGATCTGATCGTCGAGCTTTCGCCGCGTATCGAGGCGTACATCAGGGCTCTCGTCGAGCGGTATCCGGACGATCTCCCTGGCAGCCCCTGGGCGTCATCACCCGTCATTGACGAGGCATCAGGCCCGATGGTCTATCTGCTCATGTCCTACAGCAGGGCGGAGGAAGTCTCCGAGCACGCGGCTGGTCTGGCTCGCGAGCACGGGCTCGTCTGCTACGACCCGCAGGGAGAAACCCTGCGGGACTGAGGTCCGCCGGTCCTCGACGCTGCTTCTTATCCGCCGCGGCTCATGGGCTGCGGCGTGAACAGCCGGACGCCGGCCCAACTCGCCTCCGCCCGGGGGGATTCCCTGGTTCCGGGGTGGGGCTGGCCACACCCCCGGCCGGGGGGACGGTCGGATGTCGCGGTGGCGGACGGCTCCGTAGTGTCGTCGTCATGACCCACACCACGACCCGCACCCTCGTCCGACAGGCCGTACGGCGCAGGCGAGTACGCCACTCCCTGGCCGCCGTGACCGCCGCCGTCCTCGCCGCCCTTGCCGCCGCCCCGGCGGTCGCGGCGTCCGAACCCCGCCCGGCCCAGCAGAACTTGGGGCGCGGGGCCCTTCTCGGTCTCACTCCCGTCGCCGACCTGAGCCAGGCCGAGGTCGCCGCGTTCCTCAAGGGCGCCGACATCGACCCGGCGACGGTGCGCCACGGTGTGCGCGGCTACCGCCTCACATACCGGACCGTGACGCCTCAGGGCGAACCGACCACTGCCACCGGCCTGTTGGTGCTCCCCAAGGGTGGTGAGCGCCGGCTCGACCTGGTGGCCGACACCCACGGCACGATGGTCCACCGCGACTACGCGCCGTCCGTCGCCAAGGACTTCGGGCTGTACGCGCCCTATCTGCACGCCGCCGCGGGCCGCGCCGTCGCCGCACCCGACTACCTCGGGCTCGGCAAGGGCCCCGGCCTCCACCCGTACATGGACACCGCTTCCGCCGTCTCCGCCTCGCTCGACATGCTGCGGGCTTCCCGGACCGCCGCGCGTACGCTTGACAGGCCGCTCACCGGAGACGTGTACGGCACCGGGTTCTCGCAGGGCGGCCAGGTCGCCATGGCGCTGGGCCGCGAGCTGGCGCGGGGCGCGGACCCGCACTTCCGGCTGCGGGCGCTCGCGCCGGTCGCCGGACCGTACGACTTGCAGGGCGCCGAGATCCCCGCCCTGTTCGACGGCCGCGTCAACGACATCAGCGGTGTCTTCTACATGTCGTACTTCCTCACCGCGCAGAACCGGCTGCACCCCGTCTACGACAACCCGGCCGAGGCCTTCCGGCAGCCGTACGCGGGGTACGTGGAGGGACTCTTCGACACCCGGCACACCGAGGAGGACATCGTCACGAAGCTGCCCGGCTCGGTGAAGGAACTGCTGACCGACGGCTTCTACGAGCGGCTGCGGCACCCGGACGGCGGCCTGCTGGCCGCGCTCAAGGCGCAGGACGGGACCTGCGACTGGAAGCCCGACGTGCCCGTACGGCTGCACAGCGCGGCCGGCGACACGGACGTGCCGATCGCCAACTCCATCAGCTGCGCGGCCGATCTGGCCCGCAACGGTGTGACGGCCCCCGTGGTCGACCACGGAAAGGCCGACCACAACGGGTCTTTCAAGCTGGCGGGGCCCCAGATCGTGCGCTGGTTCGACACCCTTGCGCGCTAGCCTCGATCTTGCACAGTCGCGGGGCGCGTCTGCTGGACCAGGACCGTGGTGGCGCGTTCCAGAAGCTCGCAGAGTGCGGCGTGCTCGGAGGGCGTGAACGCGTCGGTGAGCGCGCGCTCAAGGATGATCACCTCCTGGTAGGCGCTGTCCAGCAGCGTCCGGCCCCCATCGGTGAGGGTGGCGATCTGCACCTTGGCGTGCACCGGGGACGTCTCGCGGCGGATCAGTTCCTTGGTCTCCATGTTGGTCAGCACGCTGCTCATGCTCTGCTGCGTCACCCCGCAGGAGCGGGCCAGCTGGGCGCCGGACAGGCCGCCTTCGCGGGAGAGGGTCAGCAGCACGGTGTACTGCGTCATGGTCAGCCCGTAGGCGCGCAGTACGGCCTCGTGGTGCGCCATCAGCGCCTGCTCCGACCGCCTGATCCGGGTGCAGAGGTCGTTCTCGATCGGGGCTTCCACCGCGTACTCCCAGTCCAATAACAGGTTCATGGGTTGACTCAGGAACCTTATATACCTACGCTTCTCGACTGTAAGGATACTGAGTCAACACAGGGGGCTGTCACCATGAAGGCTGTCGTTCTCGACGCCGACGACCACTACCGGGTCGCCGAACTCGACGAGCCCGCTCCCGGCCCCGGCCAGGTGGCGATCCGTGTGGCCTACGCCGGGATCCAGTGGGGCGACACCATGGTCAGGGACGGCCACTTCGCCGTACCGCGTCCCTTCGTCCCGGGGTTCGAGGCGTCCGGGCACATCGTCGCGGTCGGCGCGGGTGTCGACGCACGCCGTGTCGGTGAGGCCGTCACCGCGCTGACCTCCTCGGGCGCCTACGCCGAGGTGGTCCTGGCGCCCGCCACGCTCACCTTGGGCATCGGCGGCATGCCGCTGAGGACGGCCGCAGGTCTCGGGTGGGGCGCGCCGACCGCCTACGACCTGGTCAACACCGCCGCGCGTGTGCGGCCCGGCGAAAGCGTGCTGATCCACGCCGCCGCCGGCTCGGTCGGCACGCTCTCCGCCCAGTTCGCCCGACTGGCCGGAGCGGGCCGGATCGTCGGTGTGGTCGGCACCACCGAAAGGGCCGACTACGCCGCACACTTCGGCTACGATCAGCTCCTGCTCCGCGAGGAGTTCCCGGCCGAGCTCGGTGACGGGAAGCCCGACGTCATCCTCGACCCGGTCGGCGGCTCGACCCGCACCGCCGGCCTCGAACAGCTCGCGGCACACGGCCGACTGGTGGCATACGGCAACCTCGCCACGTACGAACCCGTCCTCGCCGACGC
Organism: Kitasatospora sp. Ki12; assembly: GCF_054601375.1. Lineage (NCBI taxonomy): Bacteria > Bacillati > Actinomycetota > Actinomycetes > Kitasatosporales > Streptomycetaceae > Kitasatospora > Kitasatospora sp. Ki12. The sequence continues at coordinate 521,634 of NZ_BAAIHT010000002.1, forward strand.
CAACGACCTCCTCATGCACGGCAAGTCACTCCTGACCTACAACAGCAACCTGCTCAGCCGGACCCACCCCGAGCGGCTCGCCGACAGTGCCCGCCGCGCACTCGGCCTCGTCGCCGAGGGCAAGGTCCGCGTGGACATCACCGCCGAGTACGCCCTCGGGGACCTGGCCCTGGCCGTGCGACGCCTCGCCGAAGGCAGCACCCACGGCAAGAGCGTCCTCCGCGTCGCCTGACCACACGCGGGAAGCGCCGGCCACGGGGCGACCGCCGCGAGGAGCGCGCCCGCGCCTGCGGCGAGAAGGGCCTGCGCCAGTGCAGCAGGCCCGTTCTCGCCGCGTGATCGGGCGACCCGGCGGACGTGTGCGGTCACATCACTAGAGCTGGCTCAGGATCGTCGGGTCCGTGATCCTGGTGTCCTCGGCCAGCATCATCGCCTTGCTGAGGATCACGGCCAGCACGCGGTCGCCCTCGAAGGGGAGGTAGCCGGTCTGCGGGGCGGCCGCGGCGGGCTTCGGGACGATGCACAGGTACTGGTCGTTCGGCGTCATCAGGATGTTCCCCGAGCCGAGGTGGATCTTGTACGTGTGGCGCTCGCCCCTCACGTGCAGGAAACGGCCCTCGAGGGTGCAGCGGTCGGCGATCGCCAGCCGGGGCACGAGCCGCTCCAGCAGCGTGCGGCGCGTCTCGGCGCCCTGGCCGAGCTCACCGAAGCCGTACGAGTTCCAGTAGTCCCTGAAGCGGCCCGCCGGTCCGCCGTCCTGCCAGGCCGGGTCGTTGCCGATGCTGGCCACGCCCACGAACAGGTCCACGTCGCGCAGGACTTCGGACAGCACGAGCGGCGGGACCTCGGCGATCGGGACGGGCTCCACCGGCTCGGCGCCGGCCTTCGGCCACATGCGGTACTCACTGCCGTAGCAGTCCGCCTCGTTCTCCGGCGCGTCGATCGGGTAGAAGCGGACCTGGTCGGTGGTCAGACGCAGGTAACTGCCGGACTCGGTGGTGTTGTCCTCGTACTCGTCGCCCTCCCCGTGGATCCAGTACTCGGCGCGCAACCCCCACTGCGGCAGCGCGCGGGTGGCGGGCGGGGCCGAGTCGTCGACCATCAGGCGCAGCTTGTTGCGCCACCCCCGGACCGACGTCAGGGAGTGGAACTGGTGCTGGCGCAGGACGTGCGCGGCGAAACGGTTGGAGTAGGTCCCCGTCGCGCGCTCGGCGTCGGTCAGCAGGTACACCTCGCGGTGGGCCTGCTTGAACGGCTGCGTGATCCGGTGCCGCTCCAGCCAGTCACGCCAGGCCACGACCTGGGCGGACTCGTGGTCCACCGGGTGCCAGAGCCTGACCTCGCTCCCCTCGCGTACCGGGTCGTCGGTGAGGGTGCGCAGCTCGCCGTCCGCGAATCCGACGGTCGTGCCGTCGACCGTCCACAGCAGCCGGCGGGCCAGGGTGCCGACCAGGGGGTGGTCGAGGTACCGCTCGCGCCAGGCGGCGTAGGGCCAGACGCGGCGGCCGAGGAACTGCCGGTCCAGACGCTCGCTCTGGGCGGAGAGCATCTTGTCGATGTCCTTGACCGCCGTCTTCAGCTCCTTGAGCTCCTCGGCATGGTCGCGCTTGACGGCGGCGGGCACGCTCTTGACCTCCTTGCCCGCGGCGTTGCGCCAGCCGAGGAACACTCGGGTGCCCCGGACCTCCAGGACCGCCGCGGCCTCGCCCAGACGCGGCTCGGCCCGGCCGACCCCGGTCAGCCCGTAGGCGGGGACGGCGAGTTCCTCGATCTCCTCGCGGGACAGGCCCATCGCCTCGGCCCGGGTCTGGAGCGCGGTGTCGAGCAGCTTGAGCGTGCCCTTGTACGTCACGCGGGTGGCCAGGCGGGCGAGTTCGGCGAGGGCCGCCTCGCCGTCGATGCGGGAGAGCGCGGTCGTGGCAGCGTTGGCGACCTTCGGGTTGCGCGGGCCGAGCCCGGGGATCTTCCGGAGGGAGGTCTCGACCAGCGCGCCGAGGGCGCGGGCGGTGTCCGGATGGGCGGGCAGCAGGGCGAGCACCCAGGTCAGTCCGCGCAGGGCGTTGGCGTTGTACGGGTCGTAGGCGCTCTGTCCGTCCGACCCGATGCGTTCGCCGCTCAGCGCGAAGGTGCGGCGGCCGACGAGGGTGAGCCAGGGCAGCACGGTGGTCCGGACGCGGTCGGCACCGAGGGCGAGGATCAGGATTTCGGCCTGCCGCTCCCACGGGCGGGAGGGCTTGGCGGCTCTGGCGGTGGTCGCGTGCCGCAGGAGCGCCTGCCAGCCGGGGTCGTCAAGGGTGTCCCGCAGGGCCTGCTCGGCCCATTCCTCACCGACGTTGAGGACGGGCTCGGTGAGTGTGCCGGCGAACTCGACGAGCGGCTTCCTGCAGTAGGTGTCCAGAGCCGAGCGCCGGAAGACGGCCACGACCTCGGGCGTGAGGGGGCGACCGGCCCTGAGTTCGGCCTCGGCGAGGAGCAGGTGACGGTGGCTGTGCACCACGGAGTTCTCGTGGCCGAGCTCGTCGAGCATCTGCAGGCGCTCCGCCGGGAGCCGGTCGCCGGGCAGACCGTGCGCGACGACACCCAGCAGGATCAGAATGTTCTCGCGGGCGACCGGGCCGGCCTCGGCCGAGCGGTACTGCCCGACCAGCGCATCGGCGAGCGCGGTCCGGGCCTCGGACGGCAGCGCGCGCAACTCGGCGAAGACGCCGTCCCACCGTCCGTCCCAGTAGCCGCGGTACGTCCCGACTCCCAGCTTCAGCAGCTCGACGGCGAGGTCGTCCGCCGTCCCCACATACCGCCGGACCAGTTCTGCGATCTCCTGGAAGTCCACCACCGTCATCCCCCCACCAGCGGAACGAGCTTCAGGAACGTGACCTCGGTGCCGAGCCCGAGCTCGATCTCCTCCTCCGGGTCGGTGACCTGGCGCTCCCCCACCAGCACCAGGAAGCCGTTGCCCGCGAACGCCCGGAGCGCCAGCTCGCTCTGCGCCTCCGGATCGATCCGGCGCGGCGTGCGCAGCGCGTACCCGTTCAGCACCCGCTCGGCGTCGTGCGGCTGCACCAGCCCCTGGAACACCTGCGGTGCCGTCGCGTTGTACTCGGCGACCTCCTGGAACACCCTGCGCCGGATCAGCTCACGCACGGTGAGCCTCTCCTCGAGGATCTCCAGCCCCCACCCGTCGCTCCGGTCCCCCGCCGTCGTCTCGTCGACGAACATCACACTTGCCATGCCGTGAACAGTACGGGGCCGCACTGACACTGACGTTCGACGGGGTGACGCGGGACCGCTGGAGCCTGCCGTCCCACCTTGACGTGGGCACCGTCCGCCGAGCAGAGCATCAATACTCCGTGGTCATCCCGCCCACCGACTGTGACAATCACCCGGTGAAGGAAGCCCCCACCCCGCCGACACCCGTCGTTCTCGGCATAGACGACCTCCGCCCCCTCCCCCGGGCCACGCGGATCGCCCGCACCGGCCGCGAGGGCATCCGGCTTCTGGAGGAGCACCGCGACAGCTTCATCGACGAGCTGTGGCTCGACCACGACCTCGGTGGCGACGACACCATCATGCCGGTGGTGACCCTCCTGGAAGAAGCCGCCTTCAACGGACAGCCCTTTCAGATCGGAGCCGTCTTCGTCCACAGCGCCAACCCCGTCGGTGCCGAAACCGTCGTCAGGTCACTCACCCGCTGGAGCTACCGTGTCCAGCGGGCAACGGCCTAGGAAGGCCGGCCGCCTCAGCCGGCGATACGGGTCCGGGGCCGCCGCCCACCGAGCTTCTGGGCCTTCACCGGTCCGCCGGTCACGGGCCGGACCGACAGTGGGGGAACCATGCGAATCGCGCACGCGTCACCGACGCCGGCCCTGCGAGCCTTCGTCGAGCGGTACTGGTGGGGTGAGGGGGAGGCCGGCGACCTGCCGCTGCTGCTGCCCGGGACGGGCGCCGAGCTGTGGATCCACTGGACGGGCGGGGTCGAGCTGTGCGGAGCGAACGGACTGCCGCCGCAGCCGCTGCCCGCCGCGCACCTGCTCTGCCTCCGACAGGCGCGCTGGTCACTGACCTCACGAGCGGCGGTCGGCTTCGTGGCCGTCCGGTTCCGGGCCAGTGCCCTGCGCCACTTCCTCGGCACGGGCGTCGATGACATGGCCGACCAGGTGGTGAGCGCCACAGACCTGTGGGGCCCCACGGGCCGGCGAATGACCGACGAGGTGCGCCTGGCCACCGATCCGGGCGCGCGCACGGACGCCCTCGATCGCTTCCTCACCGGGCTGCTCGCCGTCCACCACCGGGCCGACCCGTGGATGGACACGGCAGTGGACCTTGTGTACCGCAGTCCCGGCGGCATGCGGGTGGATGCACTGGCCGAGCGGCTCGGGGTCGGCTCCAGACGGCTGCAGCGGGCGTTCCCGCCGGCGGTCGGGGTGGGCCCGAAAGGGTTCCAGCGTCTGGCCAGGTTCCAGAGGCTCACCCGTGCCCTGCTGCTGTCGGATCAACGCCGTTATCTGCCGGACGCGTTGGGCGCGGGCTTCTACGACCAGAACCACTTTATCCGTGAGTTCCGGCACTTCACCGGCCGGCGCCCGACCGCACTGCTGGGCCAGGGACTGTCGCATTTCTACTATGAGCCGCTGCGCGGTCCCGGTCAGGCTGGGCACTGACCCAGAGAAAGGGCGGTCCGATGACCATGGTGGTAGCGATCCTGCAGGCCAGACCCGGGCAGGAAGACATTCTCGAGGCGGCCCTGTGCCAGGTCGCCGAACGCTCCCAGGAGGAGCAGGGGGCGGTGGCCTACACGGTCGGCCGCCAGGAGGGCGGCCGGCTCCTGGTCTCGGAGCGGTATGCGGACCGCGCGGCGTGCGACGCCCACTTCGCCGCCTCCTACGTGACCGATCTGCTGGCGCGCTTTCCAGAGCTCCTGGACGGTGAGCCGCAGGTCGAGTTCACCGACGTGGTCACCGGCTTCGCCCGCTGAACGCCCGGCACCGAGCTCGCCGCCCGTGCTGCCGGGATGGACAGCGGTCCCACCCCGCGGACGACGGTGGGCCCGTAGTCGATGGTGTGCGGGTTCAGCTTCCCGACGGCCGTGCTGTCGGTGGACAGGGGCGGATCGGCCGCCGGGCGGGTGGTGTTGAAGTAGGCGGGGAAGGTCGGGGCTTCTGCGCAGTGATCGCGGCGATGCTCGCGTTCCAGTTGGTGTCGACGGTGTACCAGGCCCTCGACGTGGCGAAGAGGGCCGCGGCCAGGGCGACGAATCGGACACATCGTTCGAACCGACCGTTCTCCAGCGGTTCGACGTCCGCCGGCGCGTCCCGGCACCGACTCCGCGCGGGCCGCACCACTCTTGTGCGGCCCGCGCGGAGTCGGGGACCCTGGACCCGGCGATGCGCGCAAGTCGTCGTGCAGGCACCCGAATCCGACGGATCATCACGAGGTTGCCATGGCCGAACAGTCCGAACCCTCCGACGCGGGCGGCACGGCGGCCGCCGAGAACCCGGGCGCGTCCCCCCGCTGGGCGCCCCCACCCGCCGGTACGTCTCCGTACGGACCGCCTCCCACGACCGGAGTCGCGCCTGTCGTGCCTGTCGCGCCGCCCATGCCGACGCAGCCGCCCGATCCGCCCGACTCGCCCGGGCGGCCACGGAAGTGGACTCCCCGGCGGCCGCCCGCCCTGGTCCTGGCCCTGGTTCTCCTGCTGTGCCTCGGGCTGGCCGGCGGCGCCTGGTGGCTCTGGCTGCGCGACCCGCACCCCGCGAAGAGCCTGCACGTGGCGGCGGGCACCGTACAGGCGGACCTGCTGAGCCCGGACGACGTCAGCGGCCTGGCCGGGACCACCGTCGTCGCCGGCCCGCGGACCGGCGAGCCGCCCGCCGAACTGACGGCGGAGCCCTCGAACTGCGCCGCGGCGGTCGGCCCGGCCACCCGTACCGTCTACGGGAACGACTGGACGGCGTTCCTCGCGGCGACCTACGAGGACGCGACGGGCGTCGGCGACTACACGGTGACCCAGGCCGTCGGCCTCTACCCGGACACCGCCAAGGCCGGGACCGCCTACCGGGCGCTGGCCGACGGCATCGAGGGCTGCCCGACCGCGGTGCGCACCGACCAGGACGGCACCACCTCGACCTGGAACTACAGCAGTGACACGACCGGCCCGGACGCGATCGCCTGGACGTCGCGGCAGTACGCCGGCGACGGCTGGTCCTGCTACCGCCAGGCCCGGCTGAAGGGCCGGGCGCTCCTGCAGGTCGCGCTCTGCCAGGCCGGGGACGGCAAAGCGGCCGCCGCGGCCATCGCCGACCGGTTCGCGGCGGGGGTGAAGGGATGAGCAGCGCCCACCCGGGCCCGTCCACGCCGGATCACAGCGCCTCGGCCGGGCTGCGTCGAGTCCTGGGCCTCGTCCTCGTCGCGGCGCTCGTACCGGTTCTCACCGCCGGCCCGGCAAACGGAGCACCGACGCCGCGGCCCGACGTCCGCGTCACGGCCGGACGGCTCGCCGCGGTGCCCGCCGCAGTGCCCGCGGCGAGCCCCGCCCCGGGCGCTGCGGAGAGCGCCGCCGCGCCCCAGCCGCTGCGCACGAGCGGCGCCTACTCCGGCGACCTCAACTCCCGGATCACGTCCTTCGGACAGCAGATCGCGCCCCTGTCGCAGCGAGCGGGCGCGCTGGTCGCGCAGAAGCAGTCACTCGACCAGCGCGGCACGGCCCTCGGCACCGCGCTCGACGCCCTCAGTGCCCAGGCGTCCGCCACCTCCGCCAAGTTCGCGGCCCACAACGGCAAAGTGGACGCCCACAACGCCAAGGTGGACGCGCACAACGCCAAGCCGCACACCTTCCAGATGCCCGCCCAGGCCGCCGAAGCCGCCGCCTACGACTCCGAGAAGGCCGCCCTCGACGCCGAAGGCGCCCAACTCGCCGGGGAACAGGGCCAACTGGACACAGAGAAGGACCAGCTGCGCACCCGGCTGACCGAACTCGACGGCGAACGCGCAGCCCTCACCACCGAGACGACGGCCTACAACGCCGAAGCCGGCGCCCTGCGCGGCGACGCCCAGCAGATGGTGCTGCAGCGCCGTCAACTGCTCCAGGAGATGGCCTCCGCCCTGCAGAGCGTGCCCGCCCCGCCGCCGGCCACGGCCGACCGGCCGGCCACACCCTCCCCGGCGGCGGCGTCGATGGCCCGGGGCGGCGACGCACCCCGCCCCGCGAGCGCCACCGCCAGCCACCCGAACGCGCCCGCCGCCGGCGGCGACCGCCCGGCCCGGGCCCCGCAGGCCCGCGCCCTCGACGCCTACGGGCGCCAGCACGACGTCAAGGTCGACAAACGCCCCGTCACCGCCTACCTGACCCCCGACACGCTCGCCAGGGCCTCCGAGGCCGACGCCGGCCAGGTCAACCCCTCCGCCACGTTCGACGGCCTCGCCCCCAAGCCGAACGGCCACTACACGGCCCTGGCCGCACGAACCGCCGGACTCGCCCGCGGCGACCAGCAGGACGCCTTCCGCTCCGCCGTCGCCAACGGCGGCCAGGCGACAGCCACCGTCGACGGCAAGAAGATCGTCATCGACCAGGTCGAACCGGTCCAGGCCTGCCGGACCTCCGCCGGGAACGCCGCCCTGCCCGACACCGGCGTCCCCCCGGTCACACCCGCCACCGCGGTACAGGACACACCACAGGCCCGGCCCGCGCGCACGACCGACCAGTGCGGGCCCACCGAGGACGACGCCAAGGCGGCCCGGAGCCGGGCCGAGGAACTCCAGGCCCAGCGCCCACCCCCGATGAACGACCGCGGCACGACCGCCGTCATCGGCGTCTACAACACCGCCACCAAGACCTGGACCAACCGGATCGCCATCGAGGGCGGCGGCCCCCTGCCGCCCGGCTGGGAACTGCGCCCCGGCGAGAAGTTCGTCCAGGCCGACGGAGCCGCCAGCCGCCCGGTCATCCACGCGGAGGAGACCGTCATCGACAGCCTCGGGCCTGACGAGGTCATCGGCTACGGCGGCACCTCACGCAACATCTGCCAGGACGCCTGCTACCGGGCCCTCGCCGGGCGCGGCATCACCTTCGGCGGAGCCGGCGACCGCGGCGGCGCACCGGACAAGTCCCCCTACTCGACCTTCTGGTCCGAAGGCTGGTGACCCCTCCACCCACAAACCACCGGCGGACCTGCCTCGAAGTTCGAGATCATCCGATCATGTCGGATGACACGCCAGGACAGGACCTTCCGGCCGGCTTCGGGTTCCGGCCGTATCGGGGCGACGAGGACCACGGCCCCATGGCCGCGGTGCGGCTGGGATGTGTCGAACGGGACCGGGTCGACACCCGTTCGGTTGTGGAAGGGCTCCCGACAGCGGCCGAGATCGCCGAGGCCTCTGCCAAGCTGGACGAGCCGTCCAAGAACCAGGTCCTGGTGGTACGCGACGGGAGCGTCGTCGGCTACTCGACGATCCGGTGGTGGCAGGAGCAGGACGATACGTGGCTTTACCTGCACCGCGGTTACCTCTTGCCCGAGCATCGCGACCAGGGCATCGGGTCAGCCATGCTGAGCTGGGCCGAAGAGCGGATCCGCCGGCTCGTCGAAGACCATGGCACGGCTCGGACTGCAGTGATCGGTGCGAACGCCATGGTCTCCGAGCAGGACGCCACGGCGCTTCTGCTCGCAGCCGGCTACCGACGTGTCTTCAGTCTGGTCGAGCTGGAGTTGGGCAATCTGCAGCAGTTGCCCGAACGAGGCAGCGAACTCCCGGCCGGGATACGGACGGGGCCGATCGGGACCAGCCACTACCGCGCGGCCTGGAGGACGGTCGTCGATTCGTATGCGGAAACCGGTTTCACTCAGAAATGGACCTTCCAGGACTTTGTCGACACCGCCGACCCGGCATGCTGGAGGGCTGCCTGGAGGGGGCAGGAGATGCTCGGTGTGGCCCTCTGCTCCATCCGCAGCCACGACCGCACCGTGGGCGAGGTGGAAGAGCTGAGCGTCCGAACGGACCAGCGACGCCTCGGAATCGGCCGGATCCTGCTGCTGGAAGGGCTGCGAAGCCTTCGCGAGCAGGGCGCAACGACGGCCAGGCTGTACACGGGCACGGCAAATCCCCACCGGTCCTACGATCTTTACGAGAGCGTGGGGTTCCGGAGACAGAACGAGTATGTCCGCTACCGCAAGCCGCTCGCTTGATCGACCAGCCATTGGACTGTCCGGTCGATCCACAGAATTCGACAATTCCTCGCACATACGGTGAGTGACCGTCAGCGGTTCAGCGCGTCGAGGATCATCTGCACTTCCCGGCGCCATTCGCTGGCGTCGATGTGGTCCGTCCATCCTTGTGCGAGTTGGGAGCCATCGCCGAGGACTCGCCGAATGGTCCGGTTCCCCACGTTCCCATCGTCGGCTCCCGGTGGTGCTGAGCTGTGTCGGAGACAGCATGGCATCAACGACTTCCGGCCTCGCGCCGACCTCCGTGTCCGTCAGCCGGCTGCGGCGAACCGGCGTCCTCGGTCCAGGAAGGCCGTGATGCCCGCGACCCCGCCGAGTTCGTGGATCGTCCGGGTGGCGCCGAACGGTGCGTTCCAGAACGCCCCCTGCTGCGGCGTGTGCGGACCGATGTAGGCGTAGGGCTCCTGCTCGAACGCGTCGCCCGGCGAGATGCCGTAGTTCACCGCGCCGACGGTCACGGCGAGGTCGAAGTGCTCGGGCCAGATGACCGGCTCCTCACCCGGGAACAGCCCGGCCAGTGCCGCCTCGCCGAGCGCGAAGCAGTGCGCGAGCCGGCGGGCGGCGGACGGGTCCACCTCGATCGCGTGATCGGCGGCGACGCCCGGACCGTCCGCGTACAGCCCCGCCGGGGCGCCGACGGTGAGCGCGAGGGCCGTGCCGAGAGCGGCGCAGCTGGTCCGTTCGAGGGACAGCACCTGTCCGGGCCCGACCAGCTCCGCGCCGATCACCCGCAGCCGCGGTTCGGCGACGGTGGTGAAGCCGCCGGCGGAGGCCCGCAACCGGATCGTCCCGCTCGCCCGGTACTGCGGCCCGGCCAGGACCAACTCGGCCACCGCGTGCAGGGAGCGGCGGGTCCGGGCGAAGGTCTCGGCGTCCGTGCGGGCCTCGTTGTCCATGCTGCCATGGTCTCCCGGGGCGGAGCCGTACGCGACGGCGCGCCGGACCTCGCGGACAGCCCTGAGTGCGGCAGCGCGGCAGGCCCGGGGTTCGGTGCGGTCAGGGCGTCAGGATCGTGGTGAGCCGGGTGGCCTCGGTGCGGACTCGGCGGGGTGCGGTCGGGGTGGTCAGGGTGTCGAGGGCGGGGAGGGTGGTGCGGATGTGCTCGGTAGCGGCGCACTCGGCGGCCAGTGCGAGGGTGTCCGCCAGGCCTCGCCGGCCGGGTTCGGCGGCGAGTTCGGTGATCAGGGTGGTGAGTACCGTCCAGATCGCCCGGCCCTCGCCGCTGCGCACGGCGTCGGCCAGGACGGGCAGGACCCGGTTCGGTTTGGCGACGGAGAGCCGCCAGAGCGCCGCGAGCCAGGTGCCGAGCGCCTCGGGCCGGAGGCGTCCGCGTGCGTTCGCCGCCAGCAGGGCGTCCAGCGCGGCGGTGCGGTTCTCCGCCCGGGTGGCGGTCAGGCCGTAGGCGAGGAGCAGGTGGCTGACCGGGCCGAGTTCGCCCGGGGTGTCCGCGAGCCGGGGCAGCAGGGGGTCGGTCTCCCGGGATGCGGCCGCATGCGAGTGGAAGACCGCGCCGGGGAGGGCGTGGGCGGCTACGGCCTCCGGGTGCCAGGGCGCCAGCCAGGGGAGCTGGGCGAGTTCGGCGGTCTGCGTCCACGGGGCGCCCGCGAACCGGGCGGTGTCGGTGGGGTCGGGAAGGGTGTGGAGCAGGGCGGCGATGCCGTCCGGTACCGGTGCGACGGCGGCGGTGACGGCGAGTGGTGCGATGCGCGGGAGCGTGGGCGGGACCCGGCCGTGGCCGCCGACCTGCTCGGGCTGGTCCGGGGACTGGACGTGGAACCGGTCGGGTGCGGGTGGCACCGTGTCGGACGGCAGGTCGCAGCCAAACCCGGCAGCGGCGGCGCGGACGGCGGGCAGTGCCTGCGGGGGTATCCGGAGCAGGGACTGGGCAAGGTCGGCGGGCCAGGGGCGGGCACCGGCGGCGCGGTGGGACGCGAGCCGTTCGGTGAGCACGGCCGGGTCGATCGTGCCGTCCGCGGCGGTGGGGGTGGCGAGCAGGCACGGCACCGGCGCGTCGGCGATCCGGCACGCCGTTTCGTGGACGCGCAGTGCCGGGATGACGGCGGGGGTGCGCAGGTGGGCGGGGAGGCCGAGGAGTTCGGCCGTGTGCCGATCGGACTCGTGCGGTCGGCCGGTCAGGGCGTCGAGCAGGCAGCCGAGCGCTCCCGTGACGCTGCGGGCCTCCCAGAGCCACACCCGGTCGTCGCCGCGCCGGGCGGCGAGCGGGGCGAGCGCGGTCCGCAGGGCGGCCGGGTCGCGGTGGTGCTCCGCGACGAGGGCGGCGAACACCACCTCGAACTCGCCGGGGTCGGGTACCCGGTCGGCCATGACGGCCCCCAGCCGCTCGGCGAGGTCGAACGGCCCGGCGGGTACGGTCGGCAGTGCGCCGTGCCCGGCGGGCGTGGCGGGCACAGCGGGCACAGCGGGCGTGGCGGGCGGGGCCGGCGTCGGGGTAAGGGCCGGCGTCGGGCTCGGGACGGCCAGCAGGCGGCGGGCGTCGCTCCGGAGGGCGGCGCCGAGGGCGGTGGCGGCGGCGCGTACGGCCTCGGCGGTGGCGGGAGCCGCGTCGGGCAGGTGGCGGGCGGCCAGGCGCAGCGCGCGTTCCTGGACGGCGGGGGCCGGGTGGGTGAAGGCCGCGGCGATGGCGGGCAGCAGGGTGTCGGCCGCGGACGGGTCGCGGCGCAGCGCGGCGTCGGCCCTGCTGAGCTGGGTGGTGGCGAGCGCCTTCTCCGGGCGGGTCAGGACCGCGGTGGTGAGTTCGGCGAACAGTGCCGAGGGCAGCCGAGCGTCCACGGACAGCAGCGCCGTCTGGGCGGCCTTGGCGGCGGTCGGCGCGCCGTCGGCGGCCAGTCGGACGTGATCGCGTGCTCGGGCGAGGACCTCGTCGGCGTCGGGTGACAGTGCCGCGTACAGCTGGAGGAATCCGCGCAGGTTGCCGGGCCGGTCGCCGCGCAGGAGACGGCCGAGACAGAGGTCGATCAGTTCGGCGCGGTCGAGCAGGCCCTCGCCCGCCAGGGCGGTGAGCGCTCGGGGCCACTCGTTGTCCGGTCCGAAGCGGGCGGCGTACGGATCGGCGAACTCGGCACCGACGTCGGGGACTTCGAACAGGCGGCGGACGAACTCGGCGAGCCGGGGCTGGGCGCGCAACCAGGAGAGCAGGGTGTCGTGGTGCGGCGCCGGCTCGCGCAGGCCCCGCTCGGCGAACCACTCCGCGATCTCCCGGTGGTGGTAGCGCATCAGGCTGCCCTGGCGCACCCAGCCGATCACGTAGCCGTCGGTGGTGGGGAGTTCGGCGCCGGACCAGACGGCGAGGCCGTGGGCGATCAGCCAGCGGGCGCCGTCACCGCGTACGGGCAGCCACTCGGCGAGCCGGATCGCGAGTTCGCGGTGGAACTCCGCGTCACGGTGCGGTTGGAGCAGGGCCAGCAGGAGGGCGTGCTCGTCGGGGTTGGTGGAGCCGCCGCCGGGCAGCGGCCAGCAGGCGTCGAGGAGGCGGCGGGAGGTCAGCCAGTCCAGGGCCTCGGCCGGGGTCGCGGCGGCGTGGATCCCGGCGAACTGCAGGGCGGCGAGCTGGTCGTACGCGGCGGAGTAGCGCTCGCGGTCGCCCGAGGAGAGCTCACGGGCCAGCTCGGTGCGGAGCTTGCGCAGCGGGGTGCGCAGGTGGCGCAGCTCGCCGGCGGGCACCGGGGACAGCCGGTCGATCACCCCCTGCGGGACCCGGTCGGCGATGAGCGCGCGCACGTCGTCCCAGCTGATCGTCTCATTCGTACGGTCGGTCATGACGCCCCTCTCCTCCGGTTCGGCTGCTGGTCGTGAACGTAGCGTGCCGCACTGACAACCGTCCGGGAGGGCCGGAGTGTCTCCCCGCCCCCGGGCATCCGTCAGCCTCGGAAATCCGTCACTCGGCGCCCCAGAGCTGTCCGACGGGCGGCTCGGCCCGGATCTCGGCCGCCGTGAAGGACACGTGCTTGCCCCGCCCGGCGAGCAGGACCCGCCGCCCGGTGAGCGTGGCCCGGGTCGTGGGCCAGCCCGACCAGGCGTCCACCTGGAAGTCCGTCACACCGACGCAGACCAGCGTGAACTCGACCGCGTTGTGCCCGCGCTCCCGCCACAGGTCCGCGGCCCTGGCCGGGACGGCGCGCGCGGAGAACCGCAGGGTGACGGACGCTTCGCGCTCGTCGACGAGGACGGAGTCCAGGCCGTAGTCGCTCAGCGGGGGCGGCGGCGCGCCGAGCACCTCGCGGAGCGTCCCGGGGTTCGCCACCTCCGCGGACCAGTCGTGCTCAGCCATGAGGCCCCCCGGGGAGTCACCCATAGAACATCTTCGCGGTGGTGGGCGGCAGCAGGTCGCCGTACAGCCGCCGGTCGATCGGGCTGACGAACCACCGCTCGGCCGCGTACGGTTGCGCGCCGTCGGAGCGGTAGGCGTTGAGGTGCCCCGCTTTGAGCGCGGCGTGCGCGGTGAAGTCCAGCGAGAACCCCCGGCCGCGCACCCCGACCGCGATCCGGCGCTCCCGTTCCCGCAGGTAGCGGCTCAGCCCGACGTCGACCACCGTGCCGCCGGGGACGCCCCGCATCCGCAGGTCCTCGTCGACCCCGAAGAACTCGATCTGGGCCTCGAACCGGTCGCAGCCCGCGTCCACCCAGGCCTGCGGGGCGAGGTCGGGAAAGGACGGGAACTCGACCCGCAACGTCACGCCGGCGCCGCGCGGACTCAGGTGCACCGATCGGAGCACCAGGCGCTCCAGCGGCGGCAGCTCGGTGCAGAGCGCGGCCAACTGCCCGGCGGGGAGCAGCAGCTCCGGCCACGCGTCGACCGACATGGACCCGCCCTCCCCTTCCGGATACCCCTCCGGATACCCCTTCGGATACCTCGAACAGCCTCTTGACCTGGGATGCTACCGCGCGCTCCCCCGCCCCTCGCCCCGCCCTCCGCCTGATGTCCGCCCGGCCTCGTCGGCGTGGGGCCGAGGGAGAGCGACCGGGGCGTCGCATAGTCGGATGGCCGATGACACCTTCCGATCATGAGACGAGACGATGATGCGCCTGCCCCGCCGAGCGGCCGTCACGACGGCCGTCACGCTGCTCCTGGCACCCGCGGGCTGCGGCTCCCCCGCGGCGGCGCCGCCGGCGGACGGCCGGAGCCCCGCCGTCGCCGCGCCGGCCGGTGCCACCGCTGCCGCGTCCCCCGCCGCCTCCCCCACCGGGCCCCGGGCGTTCACCCTGCTCGCCACCGGCGACGTGCTGCCGCACACCGAGATCATCCGGCAGGCCAAGGAGGACGCCGGCGGGAACGGGTACGACTTCCGCGCGATGTTCGCCGACGTCAAACCGCTGATCAGCGGCGCTGACCTCGCCATCTGCCACATGGAGACCGTCTACGGCGCCGACGGCGGGCCGTTCACGGGCTACCCGGCGTTCAAATCTCCCCCGCAGGTCGCCGCCGCCCTCAAGGACGCCGGGTACACCGCCTGCGACACCGCCTCCAACCACACCCTCGACGACGGCGCGGACGGCATCCGGCGCACGCTCGACGCCATGGACGCCGTGGGCCTGGCGCACACCGGCTCGGCCCGCGACGAGGCCGAGGCCGGGAGGCCCGCGCTGCTCCGGGCCGGCGGCGCCACCGTGGCGCACCTCGCCTACACGTACGGCACCAACGGGATCCCGCTGCCGGCGGGCCGGCCCTGGGCGGTGAACCTGATCGACCGGGACCGGATCCTCGCCGACGCGCGCGCCGCCCGGGCGGGCGGTGCGGACCTCGTGGTGGTGAGCGTCCACTGGGGCACCGAGTGGCAGGACGCGCCGAACGACCAGCAGCTCACCCTGGCCCGCGACCTGGCCGCCGGGCAGGGCGAGGGCCGGCCCGACGTCGACCTGGTCCTCGGCACCCACGCCCACATCCCGCAGGCGTACGAGCGGATCAACGACACCTGGACGGTGTACGGCCTCGGCGACCAACTCGCCGGACACATGTTCACCTACGACGGTGCCGAGGATCCGCGCGGCAACTGGAGCTCGATCGCCCGGTTCACCTTCGCCCCGCCGGCCGCGCCGGGGCAGCGGTGGACGGTCGCCAAGGCCGAGTTCATCCCGCAGGTGACGGACCTCGGCCCGCCCTACCGCGTCCTCGACCTGCGGAAGGCCGCCCGCCGCGACCCCGGCCGGGCCGACTACGCCCGGGCGCTGGAGCACATCCGCTCGACGGTTCTCAGCCGGGGCGCGGCCGCGTCGGGGCTGACCATGTCCCCCTGAACCCGGCAGCGGGAGGGCGACGGCAGGGCCCGCCACCGAGAGCCGGGTACCGTGACGTGCCCGGCGGACAGTGGCCGGGCCCGCGGGCCGGTCGGCCCGGCGGCACCGATCGAGGGAGAGGCGGAGAACGGATGACCCTGGAGGAAGGCCGACGAGTCAGGCTGGCCGAGGACCTCGAACTCGGCGCGGCGGTCGCCGGGGAGCCGGGGGCGGTCGTCGGGCTCCTCTCGCTGGGGGCCGGGCTCGAGGGCACCGTCGAACGGGTGGACGGGGAGCTCCCGGAGAGCCGTGAGGTCCTGGAGTACCAGCGGCTCACCGCGCTGTTCGAGGACTACGGGCACACCATGCCGACGGCGAGCCGCGAGCGGCTGGAGGCGGAGATCGCGGCGCTGGAGCCGGAGTGGGCCGCGTACCGGGAGCGGGGGAAGCGGGTGACGGTCCGGGTCAGGTTCGACAACGGCTTCGTCCTCGACGGAGCCCACCAGGACGTCCTCACCGCCCTGTGAGGGACGACGCCCCGGCGTGACGCCGGCGGGCCCGCCCGTGCGCCCATCACCCCCTGCTCACTCCGCGGTCGTGCGCAGCGCCGGCCAGGTACGGGCGACCGAGGCGGCGAGGGCCGCGCCCTGCCGGTGGCCGGCCCGGGCGGCGGCGGAGCGCCGGGCGTTGGCGGTCAGGTCGCGTCCCATCGCGCGGCGGGCACCGGCGTCCGGGGCGATCAGGGTGGTGTGCGTACCGGCGGCGCGCAGCTCCTGCGCCTGCTGCCCGGCGCTGGGGTGCGGCCCGACGGCGGTGGGGACGGGTGCGACGGCCAGCACCTGGCGGTGGCCGGCGGCGAGCTGGAGGTTGGCCGTGGAGCGGGCACCGCCGTCGATCCACTGCCGCCCGAGGGCCGTGGTGGGCGGCCAGACCAGCGGGACAGAGCAGCTGGCGGCGACCGCGTCGGCGAGGTCGAGCCCCGAGTCGGCGTCGAACGCCTCGACACCGCCGGTCCGGGCGTCCACAGCGGTGATCCGCAGCGACTGCGCGGGCCAGGCGGTGGCATCGCGCAGCAGGGTGCGCACGACGTCGTGGATGTCCTGGGCGGGGGTGGGACGCGCGGTCAGGGCGGCGCGGCCCAGGCGCCGGACGGAGCGTTCCGGGTCGCGGGTGGCGAGGGCCGCCCACAGGAAGCGCAGGGTCTGCGCGGCGGTGACGCCCATCTCGATCCCGTCGAGGTCGGCCAGTTGACGTTCGTACAGTTCACGGGCGGGTTCGCCGCTCGCGAGCCGGGCGCCGAAGATGGCTCCGGCCGAGGTGCCGATGACGGTGTCGGCGGCCGTCAGGTCGACCCCGCCGTCGGCGAGGCCGGCGAGCACACCGATCAGCCACGCGCCGCCGACCGGTCCGCCGCCGCCCAGTACCAGTGCCGTCCCGATCATGGCGTTCCTCTCCCCCGACCCAAGAAATGGGGATCACTCCCCGCTTTGCTTGGACGTGAGGATACACCGGCGGCGGGCCGCGCCGCCCACCCCCGTACCCGTTCGGTGCCGGGCGGTCAGTACTCGTTCTTGATGACGAAGTACGAGCCGCGGATCGTCCCGGCGAGCTTCGACTTCTGACGGGCGAACTTGAACCGCGGGGCCAGCTCCTCCGGGACCTCCATCCCCTCGGCGAGCTTGAACCCCACCGCGCGCTTCTTGTCGCCGTCGACGGTGTACATCACGTTGACCGACAGCCCGCTCTCGTAGAAGACGTAGGCCATGCGGATGTTCTCGACCTGGAAGGCCGTGGCCTCCAGCGGTCGGGACGAGATGACGATGTCGCGCTCCTCCTTCAGGATCCGGTGCACCCAGTCGACGACCGCCGTGGCGTCAGCGGCCGACTCGACCGTGAAGACGTGGTCGTACTTGTTCCTGAAGTACCGGGCCTCGTTCGCCCGCAGGCCGGCGAGCGCCTCCGCGACGGGCGACGACTCCAGACCGACGGTCGAGACGGTGGCGAAATCCACGGTGTACGTCACGGCAGGTACCTTCCCATCGGCGTCGACAGACGGACGATAGCCCCTCGGCCGGGCACCGGACGCGAACCGCCGCCCGTTCCGTGCCCAGCGTGTTCCGTGCCCAGTGTGTTCGGGGTCCTCGGCCGCGGTGCCGGGCGTGCCGCGAGGGTCAGGCCGGGGTCCGCCCTCCGAGCAGGTCCGGGTTGCGGGTGAGGCGGAGGGTGTCGATCTCCACGTAGCGGCCGGAGTTGACCCCCCATTCCAGGTTGCCGCGCATCCAGGCCTTCATGCCGCCGGCGAAGGCGCCGACGGCGGCCCGGTCCGCCTCGCGGAGGCCGTGCCAGCTGCCGCAGAGGGTGGTGAGCGACTCCTCGGCGTCCAGGAAGACGCCGATGTCGCGGGCGACCTTGCGATACACGTGGTCGATGGCGTCCTGGATGCCGCAGCCGAGCTCCCGGCTCACCGCGAGCACGCCGTTGGTGACCTCGCCGACGACGAGTTCCTTCTGCAGGGAGAGGACGTCGTTGACCCAGACGACGACGTCGGAGGCCTTGTCGACCATCGTGCGCAGCTGCTCGGACTCGTGGAGCAGGGCCGGTACCTCCAGGCCGGCCGCGTACTCCAGCAGGTCCAGCGAGGGGGTGATGCCTCCCGAGACGCGACGCAGCTGGGCGTAGCCGCTGAGGGCGGGGACGTGCCGGTGCTCGCGGTTCACCGCCTCGTAGCGGAAGGCGTCCAGGAACTGCCCCATGTGGGTGATGAAGCGCAGCTGCCACTGGATGCTCTGCCGCCCGGCGAGGCGTCGCCACACCTCGGCGAGTTCGTCCGCGAGCGGCGGAGCGTCACCGGCCGGCGGCGGCGCGTCACCGGCAGGCGGCGACGGTTCGGCGGAACGAAGGGTGAGGGCCGCGAGCATCCGGAGGGTGGTGCGGGTGTCGTCGGCGGCGTCCGTGGGGGCCCAGTCGTCGTACAGGTCGTCGATGACGAAGGCCCAGGTGAACCAGCCGGCGAGCGGCGAGAGCCGCTCGGCGCGCAGGTCCGGGTAGCAGCGGGCGATGAGCTCGCCCAGGTGGGTGTCGGCGAGCCGCTTGCGGGCGCGCGGCCCGTCCACCAGGCCGTAGCGGTCCGCCCATTCCAGGATGAGCCGCTCCAGCTCCTCCCGGTACGGGGACATCCGGGGCGGCAGCTGGTACAGGACGTGGTCGGGGTCGGGCAGCAGCCGCAGGTCGAGGGGGACGGTCGGGGGTGTCGTCATGCGGGTGTCGGTCTCCTTCGGGCCGAGCCGGGCCGGTCGGGTGCAGTGCGCTTCACGGACGGCTGCGCAGCCGCAGGCGCAGCGGGGCCGGGTGGATCACCGTCCACGGGCGGGGCTCGACCAGGTGCGCGGGCAGTGGTCCCGGCGGCGGTTCCAGCCGCCACCGGGAGGTGATGACCGCGACGGCCAGGGTGAGTTCGGTCAGGGAGTAGACGTCACCGATGCACTTGCGGGAGCCGGTGCCGAAGGGGACGTAGGCCCGGCGCGGGAGTTCGGCCGCGCGGGCGGGCGACCAGCGGTCGACGTCGAAGCGTTCGGGGTCGGGGTAGAGGTCGGGGCGGTGGTGGAGGAGGTAGGGGGAGAGCAGGACGGCGGTGCCCGGGCGGAGGTGCTCGCCTGCCAGCTCGACCGGCTCGGTGACGGTGCGGCTGTAGAACCAGGCGGACGGGTAGAAGCGGAGCGTCTCCGCCACCACCCGGCGGGCGAGGTCCAGGCGGGTGACGTCCGCCAGGGTGACCCCGGCGGGTATGGCACCGGCGGGCGTGGCACTGCCGGGAACGGCCTGGCGGAGCCGGGCGGGGAGGATCGCGCGCGCCTCCCGGGCGACGGCGTCGGCCAGCTCCTCGTCCAGGGAGAGGAAGTGCAGTGCCCAGCCGAGCGCCGAGGCCGAGGTGCCGATGCCGCCGGTGAGCATGGTGACGATCTGGTCCCGCATCTCCCGGTCGGTCAGGCCCTCCCCCACCATCAGCGTGAGCAGGTCGTGGTCGCCGCCGTCGCCGCGTCGGCGGCCCTCGATCGCGCCGTCGACCACCTCGTTCACGGTGCGGCAGGCCTGGCGGAAACGGCGGTTGGCCCGGGTCGGCAGCCGGTCGAACAGCCGGGACGGGGAGCGCATCTGCCGGCCGATGCCGTGGTGGAAGTCCGGGTAGACGGCGGCGATCCGGGCCACCGCGGTGGAGGAGCGGTCCGCGGAGAACAGCGTCCGGGTGATGATCCTGGCGATCAGCCGGTAGGCGTGGTCCTCGACGGCGATCACCCGGCCGTCGGCCCAGCCGGCCGCGGTGGCGGTCACCTCCTCCAGCATCACCGGCAGGTAGCGGGCGAAGGCCTCCGGGCGGAAGGCGGGCTGGAGTTGCCGGCGCTGTCGGCGGTGCACGTCGTGGGGTGTGGAGCCGAGCCCGTCGCCCAGGAACCAGCGCAGCTTGTCGAAGAGCGGCCCGCCCTTGTCGAAGTGCCGGGTGTCGGTGAGGACGTGGTGGAACAGGTCGGGGGTGCAGACCATCATCGCGCGCTGCGGTCCGAGCCGGAGTTCCACCAGGTCGCCTTGGCCGGCGAGCGAGCGCAGGAACGGCAGCGGATGGCGGAAGAGGGCCGGGACGTGTCCGACCAGCGGGAGAGCGCCGGCCGCGCGGGCGGTGCGGTGGGTGGTCGTGGTGGTGGTCGCGGTGGTGCTCGCGGTGGGTGCCGTCATGTCTCCCCGTTCGACGCAGGGCGGAGGATCCGGAAGCCCGGCGGGGGCCGGGCTTCCGGGGCAGTCAATCTGGCACTCGGCTTCGGGAGTTGAGAAGGTCAGAGCCGATCCGAAAATATGTCTTGGGCCGGATTCCGGCCGGTACGAGGCAGACTGTCAGGAAGCGCTCGCCGCCGGGCGGGGCCGTCCGGTTCGGAGCAGCGGGCGTCACACGCTCAACGGGTTCCGGTCCAGGTAGCGGAGGCCCTGCTTCAGGTAGGCCCGTGGGTTGGTGGCCAGATGGCGGGCCCAGGCGGGATCGGTCTCGCCCCGCAGGTGGGCGTAGCAGGCCAGCGCGTAGCCGAACATCCGCTCGGTCAGGTAGCCGAGGCGCGAGTACGACCAGCCGTGGTTGTCCTGGCTGAAGTCGAAGGCGGAGTTGGCGGTGAAGACGCCGAGGCCGAAGTGGACCGTCAGCAGGTCGGTGAGCGGTTCGTGGTCGCGCCGGTCGCTCGTGATCCGCTGCTCGTCGAGGAGGCGGACGTGGCCCAGCTCGTGGGCGACGGTGGCCACCAGCGCGACCGGGCGGGCGGCTTGGCGCTGGGCGACGGCGATCACGGGGCGTCCGTTCTCGCGCCGGTAGTGCCCGGCGGCGGAGCGGGACTCGTAGGCGAGCCCGAGGTCGTCGGCCATGCCGCGCTCGCCGTCGTCCGGCTCGATCTCGACCGTCAGGCGTTCGGGCGCCACGCCCAGGTAGCCGCAGAGCCGGGTGATCACGCGCCGGACGTCCTCCTCGGAGCCCTCGTACGGTCCCGGGAAGAACTCGGCGGTCGGCAGGACCGGCGCGCGGTCCAGCACCTCCCGGCCGAACTCGGCGGTCAGCCAGGCCATCGACTCCTCGATCCAGACCCGTTCCTCCGGCCCGACCGGGCACTTCGCCGAGAACAGCCCCATGACACCCCCCAGTGGTCACGGCCATCATGCACCACACGCCGGGCGGCGGGGCCACGTCGCGAACCGACGGGCCGTCCGGAGCGGACGACCCGTCGGTTCGCGACGTGTCGTGTCAGGCCCTGCCGTGCGCCGTCAAGCCGGGGCCGGTCACGGCGCCAGGCCGTCCGGGCTCCGCCAGCTCAACAGGCGGGCCCCCTCCGGCGGGCGGTCCACGACCTCCTGTCCGAAGACCCGGTTGATCGAGCTGCCCCCGTTCAGCGAGATGTCCGCGCCGTAGACGTGCAGGGAGACCGCGCGACCGGTGCCGCCGTTCGACACCCGGTGGATGTCCTCGTCGGGTGGCACCAGCAGCTGCACCCGGCCGGGAGAGCAGGTGGTCCGGCCGGACGGCACCAGCACCCTGCGCCCGGACCGGGGCAGCCGCCACAGCCGGTACGCCTCGTCCACCTCGACGCCCTCCAGCACCCCCGACACGCACCAGGAGACGTGGTCGTGGACCGGGGTGGACTGCCCGGGCAGCCAGGTCAGGGCCACCACGGAGTGCGACCGTCCGGCGTGCAGCAGCCGCTGGGCGTACCCGTCGGTGTCGCCGGCGCACAGGTCCTCGGGAACGATCAGGCCGGCCCGGAGGTACTTGCGCAGGGTGTCCGCGGTGAGCTGGGCGGTCAGGACGTCCGCGGCGGCGTAGCGCGCGAGGTCGGAGAGGAACTCGTCGAGGTTGGAGCCGGGTTCCACGGCCTACCGCCCCGCCCCGGTGAGCGCGCGGACCTCCAGCTCGGCGAAGGCGCGCCCGTCCGCGTCCCCGTGCGCGTCCTCGTCCCGACGGCGGCGGCTGCCGACCAGGGAACCGACGACGGCGGCCGCGAACCCGACCGGGATCGAGATGACGCCCGGGTTCTGCAGCGGGATCGGCGCGGTGGTGGTGCAGGAGATCAGCGCCGTGGCGTTGCCGACCCGCTTGCTGGACGCCTCCACGCCGCAGTCCTTCGCCTGGGCCGCCGTCAGCTTCACTGCGTGGACCGTACCGCTCGCGCCGCCCCAGCAGATCGGGGAGAGCAGCACCAGGCCGATCGAGCCGACCAGGCCCGCGTAGATGCCGCACTTGGCGCCGAAGGTGGTGAAGCGCTTCCAGAACAGGGTCAGCAGGATCGCCGGCAGGTTGGCGGAGGCCGCGATGGCGAAGGCGAGGGCCACCAGGAACGCCACATTGAGGTCCCTGGCGAAGATCGACAGGGCGACCGCGACCGCGCCGATGACCACGGCGGCGATCTTCGCCGTGACCAGCTCCTGCCGTTCGGTGGCCCTGCCCTTGCGGATGACGCTGGCGTACAGGTCATGGGCGAAGGAGGACGAGGAGGTCAGGGTGAGCCCGGCGACCACCGCGAGGATGGTGGCGAAGGCCACCGCCGCGATGAAGGCGAGCATCAGGGAGCCGCCGGTGGTGCCCGCGCCGCCGCCGAGGTGCTCGGCCAGCAGGGTGGCGGCGGTGTTCCCGGACGGGTCCTTCTCCTTGATCGTCGCGGTGCCGACCAGCGCGGCCGCCCCGAAGCCGAGCACCAGGGTCATCAGGTAGAACACCCCGATGATGCCGATCGCCCAGTTCACCGACTTGCGCGCGTCGCGCCCGGTCGGGACGGTGTAGAAGCGGACCAGCACGTGCGGCAGCGCCGCGGTGCCCAGCACCAGGGCGGTGCCGAGGCTGACCAGGTCGAGCTTCGACCAGCCGTCGGTCGCCCCGTACTTCAGGCCGGGCTGGAGGAAGGCGTCGCCCTTCTTGGAGGCCGTGGCGGCGTCCCCCAGCAGGTGGCTCAGGTCGAACCCGTACTTCGCCAGCACCCACAGGGTCATCACGGCCGCGCCGGCGATCAGCAGCACCGCCTTGACGATCTGCACCCAGGTGGTGCCCTTCATCCCGCCGACCACGACGTAGACGATCATCAGGGCGCCGACCCCGACGATGGTCCAGATCTGCGCGGAGGCGCCCTTGACGTCGAGCAGTTGCCCCACGATCGTCGCCGCGCCGACCATCTGCGCGATCAGGTAGAAGATCGAGACCACGATGGTCGACACACCCGCGGCGGTCCGCACCGGCCCGCTGCGCAGCCGCGCGGCCAGCACGTCGGCCATGGTGAACCGCCCGGTGTTGCGCAGCAGTTCGGCCACCATCAGCAGCGCGACCAGCCAGGCGACCAGGAAGCCGATCGAGTACAGGAACCCGTCGTACCCGGAGAGCGCGATGATCCCGGCGATACCGAGGAAGGAGGCCGCCGACAGGTAGTCGCCCGAGATCGCGATCCCGTTCTGCAGCGCGGAGAACTGCCCGCCGCCGGTGTAGAAGCCCCCGGTGCCCTGGGTGCTCCGCCGGGCCCAGAGGGTGATGCCGAGCGTCACCGCCACCAGGGCGACGAACAGCCCGACGGTCAGGCCCTTGTGCGACGCGGACTGCGCCGCCGCCGCGGCGAGCGGAAGGTGCTGTGTCATGCCTGCTCCCCCGTCGCTTCCCGGCCGGACGGGCCGCTCGGGGCCGGGGCGGTCGGGCCCGGGACGGTCGGACGGGAGGCCGCCACACTCCGCAGGGCCGCCGCCAGCGGGTCCAGCCGCCGGGCGGCGAACCGGCCGTAGGCCAGGGCGATGCCGAAGGTCGAGACGAACTGCAGCAGTCCGAAGACCAGCGCCACGTTGACGTTCCCGGCGACCTTCGTCGCCATGAAGCCGCGGGCGTAGGCCGAGCAGAGCACGTACGTCAGGAACCAGAGCAGGAACGCCGCCGTCACCGGGAACACGAACCTGCGGTAGCTGGCGCGCAACTCGGTGAAGCGCGGATCGTCGCCGATCCAGAGGGTGTCACCGCGCGACGGCGCGGCCGGGTCGATCATGGGAATCCTTCTGAGCGGTGCGGAACTTTCCGAAGGCCCGACCGTAGGAATCCCCGGTAGACAAGCGGTCAACGCGCGGACCGGGGGCGGCCGCCGCCCCCGGTCCGGACGGCGGCGCCGAAGGGCCAGGCCTCGATGTCGCGGTAGTGGATCGGCCCGGGGCCGCGGCCGATGTTGCTGCCGACCAGGTGGAGGCGCTCGGCCCGCCACGGTCGGCCCGCGAAGCCGGCGAGCCCGGCCGCGGCCTGCGGCACGCTGGTGGGATCGTCGCGGCGAGCTCGCGCCAGGGTCAGGTGGGGGCGCAGCGGGCGGGCGTTGAACTCGATCCCGCAGGACCTGACCAGGTCGCGGACGTCGGTGGCGAGCAGGTGCAGCCCTTCCAGGTCCCCGTCGATGCCGCTCCACAGCAGTCTCTCGTCGAAGTGGCCGCCGCCGCGCAGGCCCAGGCGCAGGGCGGGGTGCGACGCCGCCAGGCCGGCCAGCGCCGAGCGCAGCGACGGCACCGCGGTGGAGGGCAGTTCACCGAGGAAGGCCAGGGTGATGTGCCAGTCCTCGATCCGGTTCCACCGCAGCCGCGGGTACCCGGCGTACGCGGGCTGCAGCGCCTCGGCCAGCTCGTCCTTGGCGTCGTCGGGCGGAGCCAGCGCCACGAAGACACGCAGGGTCGAGGGCTCGGGGTGATCGTCCACGGGAGATTTCTAGCACCCCGGCACCGGCCACCGGTCAGCCGCAGGCGCATCCGGTGGCAGCGGCGACCGGTCCGGCAGTCTGCCCGCCGCCGGTGCAGCAGGTACCGGGGGTGCCGTCGGCGCTCTTGCCGAGGGTGTCGGCGTCGGCCTTGACGACGTACACCTCCCAGGGCTCCTTGCCGGGGCCGGTGACCCAGACCTTGTCCTGGAGGGCGTAGCAGCAGGAGGTGTCGTTCTCCTCGAAGGTGGCCAGGCCGGCGTCCTGGAGGCGGGTGGCGGCGGCGGTGACCTGTGCGGTGCTGTCGACCTCGACTCCGAGGTGGTCCAGGCGGGTGGACTCGCCGCGCTCACCCTCGATGAGGACGAGCTTGAGCGGGGGCTCGGTGACGGCGAAGTTCGCGTAGCCGGGCCGCCGCTTGGCGGGCTCGGTGCCGAAGAGCTTGGCGTAGAAGGCGACGGAGGCTTCGAGGTCGGCGACGCGCAGGGCGAGCTGAACACGGGACATGGCGGTACTCCCCGATCCGAGGTCTTGTTTCGACATCTGTCGATACAGCGAGCTTGCCTCTCCGCATAGATGACTGTCAACATAGACGCATGTCGAATCTGGAACTCGAAGTGCTCGGCCAGGACGACGCGGCCGCGTGCTGCTCGCCGATGGTCCGCGAGCCGCTGGGCGAAGACGCCGCCGTCGACCTGGCGAAGATGTTCAAGGCCCTGTCGGACCCGGTACGGCTGCGGCTGCTGTCGCTGATCGCCTCGTACGAGGGCGGCGAGGCCTGCGTCTGCGACCTGACCGGCCCCTTCGACGTGTCCCAGCCGACCATCTCCCACCACCTCAAGGTCCTGCGCGAGGCCGGCCTGGTCGACTCCGAGCGCCGCGGGACCTGGGTCTACTACTGGGTGCTCCCGGCCGCCCTGGCCAAGCTCTCCGCCCTGCTCCAGACCCCCACCGGGGAGTCCGGATGACCGCGACGGCACCGCTCGCCCGCCGGACGGCCGTCGAATTCCTCGGGACCGGCGCGCTGGTCGCCGTCGTGGCCGGCTCCGGCATCCAGGCCACCGAGCTGTCCCGGGACGTCGGCGTCCAGCTGCTCGCCAACTCGCTCGCGACCGTCTTCGGCCTCGGCGTGCTGATCCTGCTGCTCGGCCCGGTCTCCGGCGCCCACTTCAACCCGGCCGTGACCCTGGCCGCCTGGTGGACCGGCCGCCGCAGCGGGGAAGGGCCGGGGCTCCGGGAGGTCGCGGCCTACGTGCTTGCGCAGATCGCCGGCGCGATCGGCGGGGCGGTGCTGGCGGACGCGATGTTCGCCGAACCGCTCGTACGCTGGTCCACGCACGACCGGTGGGCGCCGCACCTGTGGCTGGGCGAGGTCGTCGCGACCGCCGGCCTGGTCCTGCTGGTCTTCGGCCTGGCCCGCGTCGGCCGCGCGCACGTCGCCCCGGTCGCGGTCGCCTGCTACATCGGCGCCGCCTACTGGTTCACCTCCTCGACCAGCTTCGCCAACCCGGCGGTGACCGTCGGCCGGGCGTTCACCGACACCTTCGCCGGCATCGCCCCCGCCTCCGTACTGCCGTTCGTCGCCGCCCAGCTCGTCGGCCTGGCCGTCGGTGTGGCGCTGGTCGCGGTGGTCTTCGGCCGCCTTTCTCCGGCCGCCGAGGACGTCGTCGTCCCGCACGGCGATCACCACCACCCGGCCGCGGCCGCCCGCTGACCCCGCGTACTCCCGCCCGGCCCGAATACCACTCTGAAAACCGCCCCGAAGACCGTAAGGACCCACTTCCGTGAGCACCCCCGCCGTCCCGTCCGTGCTGTTCGTCTGCGTGCACAACGCCGGCCGGTCCCAGATGGCCGCCGCCTTCCTCACCCGCCTCGGCGGCGACCGGGTCCAGGTCCGCTCCGCCGGCTCCGCCCCCGCCGACACCGTCAACCCCGCGGTCGTCGAGGCGCTCGCCGAGGTCGGGATCGACATCTCCGCCGAGGCCCCGAAGGTCCTGACCGTCGAGGCGGTCCAGGCCTCCGACGTGGTGATCACCATGGGCTGCGGTGACGCCTGCCCCTACTTCCCCGGCAAGCGGTACCTGGACTGGAAGCTGGCGGACCCGGCCGGCCAGGGCGTCGACGCCGTCCGCCCGATCCGCGACGAGATCGAGGAGCGCGTCCGCGGCCTGCTCGCCGACCTCGGCGTCCAGCCCGGCGCGTGACGATGTAGCGCCGCTCCAAGACCTCAGTCCCCCGCCCCGCTCCGCGCCCACCGTGCCGGTCAGCCCCGGGACGCCAGCCAGCGGCGGAAGGCGAAGCTCAGCCGGCCGGTGGTCGGGCGGCCGGCCAGGACCGCTTCGAAGCGGCGGCGGTCGCGGGCCGCCCGCAGCACCGCGAGGTCGTGGGTGCCGGGGACGGGCGGGGCCGGTTCCCCGTGCTGGGCGGCCCGGTAACTGTCCACGAGGTGCTGGTGCAGTGCGTTCATGCGCCCACCGTGCACCACGGCCGCCCCGCCGGTCCCGCCGATTGACGACCCCCGTCAAATGACGCGCTCGCCCCGCCCGGCAGGATAGGGGGGTGAGCGTGACCATCGACATCACCGGACTGCCGCACGAGCGGATCGTCTTCTGCCCCTCGCCGCTGGCCGAGCTCGGCAACGCCCTGCACGCGCTGGCCGAGCCGGGCCACCACGGCCGGCTGCACGCGTGGACGACGGCGACCTCCGGCGCACTCGAACCGGAACTGGCCGACCGGATGCTGGACGCCGACTTCATGTGGCGGTCGACCCGCTCCGACCTCCTGATGCCGGCCCGGCCCCGGGAGACCCTCGCCGAGGAGCTGGACGACCTCGACCGCATGGACGACGAGAAGTTCGTCGGCGCGGCCCTGGAGATCTCGTGCAGCACCAGCCACTACCCCAAGGGCCTGCCGTCGCCCCTGGTCGACCCGTGGTCGCGGCGCCGCGCGCTCGACCTGGCGGCGGCGCGCGGCCCGCGCCAGGCGGCGTTCGTCGAGCGGATGCTCGCCGACCCCACCGCCACCCGCGCGTGGATCCGGCGGCTCCTGGAGGACTGCGACCGGGCGTTCTTCGCCGACACCTGGCGCCGGGTCCGCGTCCAGCTCGCCGCCGACGCCCAGCACAAGACCGAGCTGCTGCGCCGCAAGGGCCTGGCGGAGGCGCTCACCGCGGCGTCACCGGCGCTGAGCCTGGAGAAGGACGAGCAGGGCAGCCGCATCGTCGTCGACAAGCTGCTGCAGGGCCGCAGCGACGCCCGCGGCACCGCCGTCACCCTGCTGCCCAGTGTCTTCGGCTGGCCGCACCTCTTCACCCTGTACGGGCCGGGCTGGCAGCCTGTGATCCAGTACCCGGCCGCCACCCCCGAGATCGGCGGCGCCGAGCCGGTGGAGACGGTGAGGCTGCGCCTGGACGCGCTGACCCATCCGATGCGGATGAACCTGTGCCGCAACCTGTCCCGCGCCGCGTACTCGACGAACGAGCTGGCCGACGCGTACGGCATCACCGCCCCCGAGGTCTCCCGCCACCTGGCCGTCCTGAAGAAGGCCGGGCTGCTCATCACCCGGCGCCGGGGCCGCTACGTCCTCCACCAGCTCGACATCTCGGTGGTGGCCCGGATCGGCAGCGACTTCCTGGAGTCCGTGCTGCGGTGAGCGCGCCCGGGGAGGCGTGATCCGCCGACGCCGCGCCGAGGACTCGGACGGAGCCGGGAGGAACGTGTCAAGGTCTCCGCAGCAGTCCTCCCCGCGCGCCACGCCGTCGGCCCCGACCGGCTAGCCTGGGTGGCTTCCGACCGAGATCCGTCCGAGGAGTACAGCGCCGTGTCCGACAGCTTCGCGCACCTGCACGTCCACACCGAGTACTCGATGCTGGACGGCGCCGCGAAGAACGGCAAGCTGTTCGCCGAGGCGGAGAGACAGGGCATGCCCGCCATCGCGATGAGCGACCACGGCAACATGTTCGGTGCCTACGAGTTCTTCCACGCGGCCGCCAAGACCGGCGTGAAGCCGATCATCGGCATCGAGGCGTACGTCGCCCCGGCCTCGCGCTTCCTGAAGAAGCAGGTGTTCTGGTCGCCCGGCGGCCAGCGCCCGACCGGCGCCGACGGCGAGGGCGGCAAGGACGTCTCCGGTGGCGGCCGCTACACCCACATGACCATGTGGGCGCAGAACGCGACCGGTCTGCGGAACCTCTTCAAGCTCTCCTCGCTCGCGTCGATGGAGGGCTACTACATGAAGCCCCGGATGGACCGCGAGCTGATCGCCGCCAACGCGACCGGCATCATCGCCACCACCGGCTGCCCCTCCGGCGAGGTGCAGACCCGGCTGCGGCTCGGCCAGTACGACGAGGCCGTCAAGGCGGCCGGCGCCTACCAGGACATCTTCGGCAAGGAGAACTACTTCCTGGAGCTGATGGACCACGGCCTGTCCATCGAGCGCGACGTCCGCGAGGACCTGCTGCGCCTGGCCAAGCAGCTGGACATCCCGCTGCTGGCCACCAACGACTCGCACTACGTGACCGCCGACCAGGCGGACGCCCACGACAGCCTGCTCTGCGTCGGCGTGGGCAAGAACAAGGACGACCCGAACCGCTTCAAGTTCAACGGCTCGGGCTACTACGTGAAGACCGCCGCCGAGATGCGCGAGCTCTTCCGCGAGCTGCCGCAGGCCTGCGACAACACGCTCGCGATCGCCGAACGGGTCGAGTCGTACGACGAGGTCTTCACCTACGTCGACCGGATGCCCCAGTTCGACGTCCCCGAGGGCGAGACCCAGGCCTCCTACCTGCGCAAGAAGATCCAGGTCGGGCTCCAGCACCGGTACGGCGACAGCCCGAGCCAGGAGGTGCTGGACCGGATCGAGCTGGAGATGGGCGTGATCACCCCGATGGGGTTCGACGCCTACTTCCTCGTGGTCGCCGACATCTGCCAGTACGGCCGGGACAACGGCATCCCGGTCGGCCCGGGCCGCGGTTCGGCGGCCGGCTCGATGGTCGCCTACCTGACCGGCATCACCCAGCTGGACCCGCTGGAGCACGACCTGCTGTTCGAGCGCTTCCTCAACCCCGAGCGCATCAACCCCCCGGACGTCGACATCGACTTCGA
Source organism: Kitasatospora sp. Ki12 (assembly GCF_054601375.1). Classification (NCBI taxonomy): domain Bacteria; kingdom Bacillati; phylum Actinomycetota; class Actinomycetes; order Kitasatosporales; family Streptomycetaceae; genus Kitasatospora; species Kitasatospora sp. Ki12. The sequence continues at coordinate 551,406 of NZ_BAAIHT010000002.1, forward strand.
CGACCGCCAGCGCGACCAGATGGTCCGCTACGTGACCGAGAAGTACGGCGCCGCCTACACGGCCCAGGTGAACACCTTCGGCACCATCAAGGCCAAGGCCGCCGTCAAGGACGCCAACCGCATCCTCGGCTACCCCTTCGCGATGGGCGACCGGATCACCAAGGCGATGCCGCCGGACGTCATGGGCAAGGGCGTCCCGCTGGCCGACCTCTTCAACGACAAGCACCCCCGGTACAACGAGGGCACCGAGATCCGCTCGCTGTACGAGAACGAGCCGGACGTCAAGAAGATCATCGACACCGGCCTCGGCATCGAGGGCCTGATCCGCGGCACCGGCGTGCACGCCGCGGCCGTCATCCTCTCCTCCACCCCGCTGCTCGAACTGATCCCGCTGCACATGCGGGACAAGGACGGCGTGATCATCACCGGCTTCGACTACCCGTCGTGCGAAGCCATGGGCCTGATCAAGATGGACTTCCTGGGTCTGCGGAACCTGGGCATCATCGATCACTGCATCAAGATCGTGAAGGCCAACCGGGGCGTCGACGTCGACATCGAGAAGATCCCGATCGACGACCCCACCACCTACCAACTGCTCGCCCGCGGCGACACCCTGGGCGTCTTCCAGCTCGACGGCGGCCCCATGCGCGCCCTGCTCAAGCTGATGAAGCCCACCGAGTTCGCCGACATCTCCGCCGTCTCCGCGCTGTACCGACCCGGCCCGATGGGCATGAACTCGCACACCAACTACGCGCTGCGCAAGAACGCCCAGCAGGAGATCATCCCGATCCACCCCGAGCTGGAGGAACCGCTCAAGGACGTCCTCGGCCCCACCTACGGCCTGATCGTCTACCAGGAGCAGGTCCAGCGAGCCGCCCAGGTGCTGGCCGGCTACTCGCTCGGACAGGCCGACCTGCTCCGCCGCGCGATGGGCAAGAAGAAGAAGGAGGTGCTGGAGAAGGAGTTCGTGCCCTTCCACGCGGGCTGCAAGGAGCGCGGCTACTCCGACGAGGCGATCCAGGCGGTGTGGGACGTCCTGGTCCCGTTCGCCGGCTACGCGTTCAACAAATCGCACTCCGCCGCGTACGGCCTGGTCTCGTACCAGACCGCCTACCTCAAGGCCAACTACCCGGCCGAGTACATGGCCGCGCTGCTCACCTCGGTCGCCGACGACAAGGACAAGATGGCGGTCTACCTGGCCGAGTGCCGGCAGATGGGCATCAAGATCCTCTCCCCCGACGTCAACGAGTCGGTGGTCGACTTCACCGCCGTCGGCAGCGACGTCCGCTTCGGCCTCAAGGCGGTGCGCAACGTCGGCGTGCCCGTGATCGAGTCCCTGGTGCGCACCCGCGAGGCGGAGGGCAAGTACACCTCCTTCGCCGACTTCCTGGACAAGGTCGAGCTGGTGGTCTGCAACAAGCGCACCGTCGACTCCCTGGTCAAGGCCGGCGCCTTCGACTCGCTCGGCCACACCCGGCTCTCCCTCAGCAGCGTCCACGAGAGCGCGATCGACGCCGTCACCGGCGTGAAGAAGCAGCAGGCCATCGGGCAGGACGACCTCTTCGGCGCCCTCGGCGGCGACGAGGACGGGCCCACCATCGGACTGGACTTCCAGCTCACCGACAACGAGTGGCCCCGCCGCCAACTCCTCGCCCTGGAACGCGAGATGCTCGGCCTCTACGTCTCCAGCCACCCGCTCGACGGTGCCGAGCACATCCTCTCCCAGAACCGCGACACCTCGATCGCCGACCTCCTCGGCTCCGGCCGCACCGAGGGCGAGGTCCGCCTCTCCGGCCTGATCACCGGCGTCGACCGGCGGATCAACAAGGCCGGCAACGCCTGGGCGATCATCACCCTCGCCGACCGCGACGGCTCGGTCGAGGTGCTGTTCTTCCCCGCCACCTACAACCTGATGGCCGAGCAGATGATCGAGGACAACGTCATCTCGGTCCGCGGCCGCCTCAACGAACGCGACGGCTCACTCAGCATCTTCGGCCAGGAGATCACCACCCTCGACGTCTCCTCCGCCGAACTCGGCACCAAGCCGCCCGTCCACATCACCATCCCCACCTCCCGGATCACCCCCACGGTGGTCGCCGAACTCAAACTCGCCCTCCAGGCCCACCCCGGCGACGTCCCGGTCCGCCTGCTCACCACCAGCTGGGACAAGAACACCCTCTACGAGCTGGGCTTCCTGGTGAACCCCGACAACGGGCTCGCCTCGGACATCAAGACCCTCCTCGGCAACCGCGCCTGGGCCGGCACGGCCGCCCGCTCCTGAGCCGCCCCGGCCCGCGCCCACCCGGCATCGGGGGGCGCGGGCCGGAGCCGCTCGCCGTGAGGGAGTCGCCAGCGTCAGACCGGCGGCATCAGATCGCTCTCGCTGACGGTGTACGTCAGCAGGGGGTAGCCGAAGTCCGTCTCACCGTTCTCACGGCGCCGCAGCCCGTAGAACTCGCGCCGCTGCTCGTCGTCGGCCGACACCAGGCGCGGCCCCTGCGGGAGGTACGCGTGTCCGTCGCGGTACCGGACGAAGGTCTTCGACGTACGGAACGTCACCCCCAGCCACTGGTTGTCCACCGTCCGATCGGGCGCGTCCAACACGATCTTGTGCTTGAGCCGCCGGTTCGACTCGACGGAGAACGCGACGACACCGTTGTGGGCGAGCGGGATCTCGAACTTCTCCCCGTCGGCCCCCTTCTCCTCGAAGACCAGCTTCCTCGGCGGGCCCGATCCGGGATCCCGGTAGCAGGAGAAGACGGCGATGAACGACCCGTCGGCCAGATCGAGGGCCTGGTCGGAATGGCTGCCCATGGTCGTGCAGGCGTTCGTGTAGCTCTCGATGAGAGCGTTGTTGAAGCCGACCGGAAGCCCCGAGCGTTCCTGGATCCGCCGCGCCAGCCGTTCGTGCACCGCCCGGAACCGCTGCGCCGGGCTGCCGTACCGGGTGGTGGTACGGACGAGGGGCACACCGCCCGACTCGTCGACCCTGGTGAGTACGGCGCCCCGCCGGCCCTTTCCCACGTCTTCCAGACGGGCCGACGCGGAGAGCTCCGCGAAGGGGTTCTCCTCGGCCGGCAACGCGTACGAGAGGATCTCGTCCGAGATCCTAGACCCGGGGGGCACAGTAGTCTCCCGTGTTCATGCTGAAGAGGAATTCGTCGCCGTAGTCGATGAAGGACGAGGTCCTGTTCTCCTCGGCGTACAGCCCGCGCAGCCTGTCCATGCCGGCCTCGGTGGGCGGCCCCAGCTCCACCTGCCCGCCGGCCGTCTTGAGGAACGTCCGGCCGTTCCGGTGAACGGCTTCGGCGCTCGAACAGCGCACCACGTACCCCAGGCGGGTCGGCAGCAGCTCGGCGTCCAGCGCCGAGGGCCGGATCTCATGCGTGTACAGCCGGTTGGTGGACAGCGGCATGAAGAACACGGAGCCGGGATAGAGGGTCAGGGTGAACTGCTCGGGCAGCGCGACCCCGTCGAGCGCTTCGACCGACTCCTTGCGGCGGAAGCGGAGTCCGGTCAGCCCGCTGGCACCCTTCGCCCCGTAGTCGAAGGCGTCCTCGGCGAGCGGCCGCAGCCCGTCGAGCCGGTCGTAGAAGGTGCAGAAGGCCATGACGCCGTTGACGGGCATGTCCTTGGTCTTGTCCGCATGGGACGAGATCCTGGCCTTGGACTGCTTGCGCTCCGCCGTGGCAAGGGTGTTGTGGTAGATCTGGGCGAGCACGTGGTTCAGCGGCGCATGGCCCCGGAAGACGGTGGCGGCCTCACGGTTCAGCGCCTCGACGATGTCCGTGTCGGTCGGGCGGAAGCCCTCGGTCGGCCCCGAGAGGTTCGTGGAGCACCGGAGCAGCCGGAAGTGCAGTTCGTCACCGTCCCGGGTGACGGGCGTCAGATAGATCCCGCTGCGATGGGCCGTTCCGGGCTTGGTGGACTCCGTCAGGGACTGGAACTCGTGCTCCGCGCTGATCCGTCCGAAGTGATCGGCGCCGAGCCCGAAGAAGCGGCGGTAGTACACGCCGACGCCGTGCACCCGGACGGGCACCCGGCCGAGGTCTACGAGGCCCCAGGGTTCGTCGGCGCCCTCACGGTAGCCGTGCGACAGCTCCCGGATGGCGAACACCCGGGCAGCCGCCCGCAGTTGACGGCCGTCGATCCCGGATATGTCGCCACACAGGTAGACGGTCTTCCGCGCGAGGTCGGGCGGACCGGAAGCGAGGTCCTCCGGCGTGATCGTGGACCCGAAGAAGTCCCTGACCACCTCCTCGTCCCGCAACGCCGAAGGCGCCACCAGGATGTTGCCCGCATCCTCGATGCGGGCTTCTTCTGTCGGCTCTGTCGTGTGGTCAGGATCTGCCACGTTCTCTTCCCCCGTTGGTTCCGGACCCGCCGGGCCCGCTGTCCCGTGCGGGCCCGCGATCATGGTGAATCGCCTTTGGATAGTAACGGGTTCGTCGCCGGAGCAGGGGCGTGCCGGCCGGACAGGGCCGGCCGGCCGCGCCCCGGATCCAGGGTCAGCCGGCCTGCTCCTGCTCGGCTTCCACCTGGGCGTTCCACTCGCGCTTCGTCGCCCGCCAGGCATCGTCGTCCTGACCGAACCGCCAGTAGCCCGAGACGGACAGCCGCTCACGCGGAACGCCGTGCTCCACGCGCAGCTGGCGCCGCAGTTCCTTGACGAAGCCCGCCTCCCCGTGGACGAAGGCCGAGACCGCACCGGCCGGGAACTCCAGCGCGCGCACCGCCTCGACGAGGGCCTCGCCCACCGGTCGCTCACCGCGGTGCAGCCAGGTGAGCTCGACGGGGGCGGGCGAGACGATCTTCTGCTCCTCCGCGGCGTCGGCGACCTCGATGAAGGCGTGCACCACGGCACCGGGCGGCATCCGCTCCAGGGACGCCGCGATCGCGGGCAGGGCGCTCTCGTCGCCGACGAGCAGGTGCCAGTCGGCGTCCGGGTCCGGGGCGTAGCCGCCGCCGGGGCCCAGGATGCGCACCGTCTCGCCCGGCTCCGCCCGGGCCGCCCACGGTCCGGCCAGGCCCTCGTCACCGTGCACCACGAAGTCGACGGTCAGCTCGCGCAGCGCCGGGTCCCAGGCCCGCACGGTGTAGGTCCGGGTGACCGGCCACTGCTCACGCGGGTACTCCTCGCGGATCCGCGCCAGGTCGAACGGCTCCGGGTACGTCACGCCCGCGGGCGCGAACAGCACCTTGACGTAGTGGTCGGTGAACTCCGTGGCATCGAAGTCCCCCAGCCCCTCGCCGCCGAGCACCAGGCGCACCATGTGCGGCGTGATCCGCTCGGTGCGCAGAACCTTCGTCTCGCGGGCGCGCGGCGTCCTGCGGGTCGGCTGATCGGTCATGGGTCCCCCCGGTCATGTCATCACGTCGATCGTAAAGTTAGGCTTACCTAAGCTAACAGGTCCGATCGGCGGACGGGAGACCCCCCGGGACGGCCGTTCCCACGGCCCGATTCCGCCCCCCACCCGGCCTACGCCCCGGGGGCTCGAAGGCCGTCCGCCTGCGGCAGGAGTTCGGCGATGATCTCGGTGCCGAGTGCGTACGCCGGCACGCCCGCGGTGATGAGCGCGGTCTCGGCGACGCCGATGAGGTCGGTGATGGAGGCTCCGGCGTGGAGTGCGCCCCGGGCGTGGATCCGGGCGGGGTGTTCGCGGCCGAGGGCCAGCAGCTGCCCGAAGTGGACGAGCTGCTGCACCCGCGCTCCCAGCGGACTGTCGGTCAGCACGATGTGGCGCAGTTCCGCGATCGCCTCCTCGGTCGGCAGCCGGCCGAACTCCCGGGCCAGGCGCAGCCGTTCCCGCACCCCGCCGGGGACGGTGCCGAGGGTTGAGCGGTAGCGGTCGCTGACGGCCTCGGTGCGGGCGGCGAGGGTGTCGTCCGTCATGACGCGACCCGCGCGATCGAGGCGCGCACGGCCTCCTGGGCGCCCGGGGGGAAGTCCACGGCCCCGCCGATCGCGGCGGCGGCGATCTCGGCTTCGGCGCTCTCCTCGATCGCCACCACGAGGTGGGCGGCGGCCGCGGAGTCCGGGCCGAACACCAGCAGGCCGTGGTTGGCCAGCAGGACGGCGGCCGTCGTCGGGCGCTGTCGCAGCACCTCGGCGATGCCACGCACCGACACGTCCGATCCGCGGGGTCCCCAGGGAACCACGGGGACGTCCTCGGCCTGTCCGAAGCGCAGCATCGGCTCCGTGCGGCAGGGCAGTGGCCGGTGGGCCACGGCGAAGGCGGTCGCGGAGGGCGAGTGGGTGTGGATGATCGCGCCCACGTGCGGCCGGGCCTCGTACACGGCGCTGTGCATGGCGATGATCTCGGCGCTGACGGACCGCAGCTCGCCTTCGAGGACCTGCCCGTCGAAGCCGACGGTCGCCAGCTGCTCGGGCCTCAGGCCGCGGACGAACCCCGGCGTCAGCAGGAGCCGCCGGCCGTCGAGCCTGGCGCTCAGGTTGGCGTGCCCGGAGTGGGACATCACTCCGGCCGCGAACAGCCCCTCCGCGGCTTCCACCAGCTGCTCGGCGCGTTCTTCCCGTATGTCCCGGTCGCTCATGACGGTACCTCCAAGTGTCCTGCCAGCGGCTTTCGTTCGCCGCTGTCCTCGTGCCGGCCACTCTTCTACTTGAACTAAGGTTCAAGTCAAATGCCACGTCACACGCCACGCCACATGCCACGTCACGTGCCCGGATCGACGAGGAACAGGAGGAGCGGAACATGCGCATGACGATCGGCCGGCTCGCCGAGCTCACCAAGGTGCCCGCATCGGCCATCCGGTACTGGGAGCGCCACGGCCTGCTGCCCGCACCCGAGCGCGAGAGCGGGCAACGGCGCTACCCGCCGGAGGCCGCCGAGCGGATCACGGTCCTGCGCACGTGCCAGCAGGCCGGGCTGAGCCTGGCCGAGATCGGGGAGTTCCAGCAGGAGCAGCCGCGCCGCGAAGCCATGATCCGCGCCAAGCTCACCGAGATCCGGCAGCGCATGGTCGATCTCGACCACGCGCAGCAGCTCCTGACCCACGCCCTCAGGTGCGGCGAGGAGGACATCGTCGACTGCCCGAAGTTCCGGCAGCAGATGGCCGCCTGGCAGGCGTCCGATCCGGCGCCGTGAACCACCGGCACCACGCTTCGGACCGCTGCGCTTCAGGCTTCCGCGTACCGGCGGCGGTCACCGCCGCCGGTACGCGGCGGCTTCGTCAGGCGTCGAGCACCTGGCCGCCGCGCTGGACGACCGGCGGCTCCGTCGACCACGGGAAGTTGATCCAGTCGTCGGTCTTCTTCCACACGTACTCGCAGGTCACGAGGGAGTGCGACTTCTCGTAGATGACCGCGGACCGCACCTCGGCGACGTGCTCGAGGCAGAAGTCGCGGACCAGCTTCAGCGTCTTGCCGGTGTCCGCGACGTCGTCGGCGATCAGGACCTTCTTGTGGGTGAAGTCGATCGCCTGGGGGACGGGCGCGAGCATGACGGGCATGTCGAGGGTGGTGCCCACACCGGTGTAGAACTCGACGTTCACCAGGTGGACGTTCTTGCAGTCCAGCGCGTACGCCAGGCCGCCGGCCACGAAGACGCCGCCGCGGGCGATGCTCAGGATGAGGTCGGGCTCGTACCCGTCATCGGCGATCGTCTGCGCGAGTTCGCGCACCGCCCGGCCGAATGTCTGGTAGTCCAGCGTCTCTCGCATGTCAGTCACAGCGTTAGTCTCCTTGGCAGCCGGCCGGGCGGCGCGCACCGGCGCGCCGAGGAGCGAAAGCCTCTCACGGGCCCTGCCGCCGGCCCGGCCGTCACGTCTGTTCGCCCGCGCGCAGTTCGGTGGCGATCTGGCGCCGGCCGGCGATCAGGGTTTCCAGCACCACTCCGAGGCAGACCAGCAGCGCCAGGCCCACGGTGGGCAGCAGCACCGGCAGCAGCACGGGGGTGACGGCCTCTCCGACCTCGGCGCCGACCAGCGTCGAGATGTCGAAGGCACCGCCCAGCAGCGCGACCGCCGCCGCGGCGACCAGGCCGCCGCCGACGGCCGCCGCCAGGGTCTGCGGCAGCGCCTCGGCGACGATCAGCGCCAGCCCCTGCCGGGGCCGCAGCCCCATGGTGCGCAGCCGGGCCAGCACGGCGGTACGGTCCGGCGCGGCCCGGAAGAGCGTCAGCAGGACGGCGAGCAGGGCGAATCCGCCGCCGGCGGCCGCCGCGTACCAGAACAGCCGCCCGGCCGCGTGCTGCAACGGGTCGTCTGCGAGAGCAGCGGCGGCCTCCCGGCTGCTGTGCACCGTGTATCCCGCGGGCAGGCCGTGGGTGGCCTTGCCGACGGCCGCGGCCTCGTCCGCGATCAGCTTGGCCAGGCCGGTCGGCTGGGCCCCGCCGTTCTGCCGGAGGATCGTCCTGACCCCCTCGGGGTCGACGTCGCCGACGGCGAACCACTCGTTCACCCGCTTGGCGTCCGGCAGCCGTTCCCAGGCGGGGCCGGCGGGAACGACGACGAACGGCTTGCCGGGGTCGGGCAGTGCGGGAGTGGCGCCGACGGTCCCGGCGACGGCGACGCGCAGGTCGTTGCCGTTGGGCGTGCGCACCTGGGACGACCCCGCGGCCAGGCGCTCGGCCAGGTCGCGGCTGACCAGCGCGGGCACCGGGGTGTCCGGGCCGCCGGGGGTGCCGGCGAGCTTCGCCGGGTCGAACCCGCCGACCCCGAGGGTCCGGGCGATCTCGGCGTACGCCGCCGGATCGACCACCATCACCAGGTAGGCCTCGGTGATGGTGTGGTCGGCGCCGATGATGCGGGTCTTGGGTTCGACCCAGACGCCGGTCGAGGCCCGGACGTCCGGCAAGGACTCGGCGGCCTTGACGATCGGCCCGGTCAGGGCGGCGTAGTCCGGGAGGGAGACGCGGATGTCCCCGCCCGTGGAGAGGCGAGCGGCCCGCGTCCGGACGTGGTCGACGGTGTCGAGCACGGTGGCGCCGAAGCCGGCCGTGGCGACGGCGATCAGCAGGGCGAGCAGCGGCAGCGCGGAGGGCCGACGGCGGCCCGAGTTGTCACGAGCGGCCCGGGCCAGGCCGAGGAAGCCGACCAGGCCCCGGCCGCGACCGGTGAGCGCGGCCAGCCAGCCGACCACCACCGGCTCGATCCGGGCCAGCACCAGCCCGCCGGTGACGGCCAGCAGCAGCGGCGCCGCCACCAACAGCGGGTCCACCCCGGCGCCGGAGTGCCCGACCCCACGGCGCCGGACCTCCGCCACGGCCGCGACGGTGACCGCCAGCACGGTGAGCTCGCCGACCACTCTGCGCCGCCCGCCGGCCGCTCGCGGGCGCGCCCAGAGCAGGGCCGCGCGGGCCGGGAAGGCCAGCAGGGCGATCAGCGTCGCGGCCAGCGCCGCCGACACCGAACGGTCCCAGCGAGGCGTGGGCAGCAGCACCAGGGCGAGCGCCGTCCCGAGCACCGCGGCCGGCAGGACGGTGACGGCTCCCTCGCCGAGCAGCCGTCGCAGCACCCCGGCGACGGAACCGCCCCGGGCCCGGAGCAGCCGGATCTCGGCGGTGCGCCGGTCCGTGGTCAGGGCCGCGGCCAGGAACAGCACCACGACGGCCACACCGGCGACACCGGCCGGGCCGATCGCGCTGAGCGGCAGCGAGGCCTGGTAGCGGGCGTCCGCCCTGGCCAGGATCTCGGGCAGGAGCGAGCTGGTGCGCAGGTCCGCGCGCCCGGTCGCGCCGGCCAGGTCGGTGGCGCCGTGCCCGATCAGGAGGGAGCTGATGACGCTGCGGGTGTGGTCGAGCCGGTCGGCGTGCAGCGAGGCGGGGTCGACGGGCACCCGCCAGAAGTTGTCGGCGCTCGAACCCCAGCGGGCCATCGCCGGCAGGCTGCCGCCGTCGACGAACCCGGTGGTCGCCCAATGCTCGAAGTCGGGGAGGGTGTTGGTTCTCAGGCAGGCACGGACCGGGCAGCCGAGCTCCTCCCAGAACGGGTCCAGCGGGTCGTTGGCCCGGTAGAGGCCGACCACCACGGTGCTTCGCGTGGCGCCCGGGCCCTCCAGGCCGTCCTTGCCGTTGTCGATGACGTCACCGAGCTTGATGCGGATGGTCTCGGCGGCCTTCTCGCTGATCACGATCGGCAGTGGGTCGCGCGCATCACTCGGGGTCGGCCAGGTGCCGTCGGTGAGGGTGACCCGGCCGGCCAGATCGCGCAGGTAGAGCAGGCTGAGGTCCGGGAGGCCGTACTCCGAGATCCGTGCGTACCCCGGATTGCCCATGGTGTGGGAGCCCAGGGCACGGGCGCCGTAGGCCTGGCCGGCCCGGGCCGGCGTCAACTCCCGGCCGAACGCCTCGATCAGGTGTGCCTGTACCTGATCGAGCATGGCGACTCCGTCGCCGTCGCGGACCTTGGAGGTGGTCTGCAGACTGGTCCGGTTGAGGCCCTTCTGGCTGACGAAGTCCTGGAGCGCCGCGTCCGCGCCCCGGTCCGCGGCACGGGGGAAGGCCGCCGCGAGGAAGACGGTGACGAACGCGAGGGCCGCCATGAGCAGCGCGGCCGCCGGGCTCGCCCGCAGCCTGGCGCGGACCCAGCGCGCGGGGCGGTGGGCGGAGCCGCCGGTGGGCACACGGGTGCCGGCCTGGGTGGTCACATCTCCTCCACGCGGCGCAGATTGCCGACAATTGGTCACCGGATAGCGGACGATGCTGTCAGATTCGATCCAGGAACGGAAGGGACTTGCGCGAATCAAGTAAGCAATGGGCACATTCCTTGCATTGGCCGGATCCCCACCGGCGACCAGCCGCTGGAATACCATGCACACTTCACAACTCCGGCCTCACCACACGCTCTTGACCAGGGAAAATCCCTTCCGGGAATTCGCCGCTCGACACGGTGAACCCGCGAAGCCGCCGCAACCGTTGCCCCCGGACGGAATCCGGCCCACCGACCCGTTCACCTGCGGCCGCGCCGAAGTGCGAGAGGACCCGGGCACGGTGCGTATCATTCAGGTGACCCTCCGACACCACGGAGCTCCTGGAGCAGGCGATGGCCGCACTTGAGACCGAAGTTGTGAACGTCCCCGGTGCCCGGCTGCACGTCGAGGTCCGCGGCAGCGGGCCCCTGCTGCTGCTGGTTCCCGGCGGCGCCTCGGACGCGGCCGTGTTCGAGGCACTGGCAGAGCAGTTGGCCGCCCGCTACCGCGTCGTCAGCTACGACCCGCGTGGCATCTCCCGCAGTCCGCTGGACGGTCCACCGGTCGACCAACAGGTGGAGGTGCAGGCCGAGGACGCACTCCGCCTGCTCGACCTGCATGCCGTGCCCGGAGAGCCGGTGCGCGTCCTCGGCAGCTGCGCCGGCGCGCTGGTGGCACTCGAACTGCTGCGGCGCCACCCCGACCGGGTGGACGTGGTGGTCGCCCACGAGCCCCCGACGATGCGCCTGCTGCCGGACGCCGACGCGCAGCTCGCCTTCTTCGAGGAGGTCCACCAGGCCTACCTGCGCGACGGAGCGCCGGCGGGGATGCGGCGTCTGGCGAGTGCCTTCGGCGGGCGGCCCGTGCCGGACCTGCCGGAGGTGCGGGACAACACCACCTTCTTCCTGGCCCACGTGATGCGGCCGACGACCGCCTTCCTGCCCGACCTGGCCGCGCTGGCGCGGCTGGCGAGCCGGATCACACCGGCCGGTGGCGAGGAATCGCGCGGCTACCTGATCCACCGGCCCGTGGCGGCGCTGGCCGCCGCCCTCCGCCGCGACCTGGTGCTCTTCCCCGGGGGCCACTCCGGCTACGCCAAGCACCCGGAGGCCTTCGCCCGGCAGTTGAGCGCCCTGCTCGAGGTGCTCCCGGACCGGGAGGCGGCCGGCCCGGTCGCCTCGGGGGCGGGCGGCCCGACGGTTGCGGAGGCGGCCGGCCCGATCGTCACGGAGGCGGCCGGCCCGACCGTCGCGGAGGCGGCCCCGTGCGACTCGTGATGGGAGCGCAGAACTGCGGGTTCGGCCCGGCGGCCGAACTGGTGGCGGTCTCCCGGGCACTGCCCGACCACCACCGTGTCTTCGTCGGCGAGGGCGTGGCGGCCGAGTTCGCACTGCGCAATCCGGACGCCTTCGACGAGATCCGCACCCCGCTGCCCTCGGACCAGGACCTTCGTCAACTCCTGCTCGACAGCGACCGGTTGGTCTCGGTGATGGACGCCGACCTGGTGCTGCGCGCGGTACTCGCGGACCGGCCGGCGATCCTCGTGGACAGCCTGTTCAGCTTCTGGCGCACGGACCGGCCGCCGGCCGCGATCCACCGGCTGTGCGCGACCCTGCCGCGCACCGGCTTCGCGGCCGCCGACCGGCACCTCGGTGAACTCTCCCCGCACGAACGCGTCCTCGCCGCCCACCTGCTGGCCACCCACAGCGTGGTCCAGAACTTCCCCGGCGTCCGGGAGCGGATCGCCGAGTTCGCCGCTCTCGGCACCGGTCGGGCGCCGCGCACCAGCGGCGCGCTGGTCGACCACGACGGGCTCCGCGCGGCCGGGCGTACGGACCGGCCCCAGGGCCCGGCGGCGTACGACCTGCTGGTCAACCTCGGGGGCTTCCGCAACTTCCTGCTCGACTTCGACGCCCACAACGACTACCTGCTGCTGATCGAACGCTGGCTGCCCGACCTGCTGCGCGACTGGCCGCGGTTCGGCCGGGTGCTGGTCTGCGGCGGGCCGTTCGGCGGCCGCCGGGCCCGTACCGTCACGGTGGCCGGACGCCGGGCGGACTGCCGGCTGGTGCCGCAGCGCGAACTGCTGGCGTACGTCGCCACCACCCCCCACTACCTGATGACCCCCGGCCTGACCGCGCTGCACGAGGCGCTCGCGCTGGGCCGGCTCCCGCTCGCCCTGCCCGAGCAGCACTACGCCCACCTGTTCACCATCCGCCGCCTCGACCGGACCCACTTCGCCAAGACCGCGCTCAGCCTCACCGACCTGCTGCCCGACCACCCCGTCCCGGAGGACGACTTCACGGGCACCGCCGCCCTCGTCGACATCGCCGGACGGATCTGCCGCGACGACGCGCACTACGCCCGGTTCCGCCGCCACCTCAACGAGCGGATCGAGCACTACCTCGCCCTCGACCCGGCACAACGCCGCGAAGCCGTCGAGGAGTTGCGCTCCGCGCTGGACGGCCCGCCGCTCGCCGAGGTCCTCGCCGAGGTGCTGCGATGACCGGAGCCTCGCCGGAACCCGTCGACTCCGCCGCCTACTTCGACCTGCGCGCCCGTCTGCTCGGCCCCCTGCGCAACCGCCCCCTCACCTCCGGCCAGCTGTGCGAGGTCGGCCGGATCGTCTGCGGCCACCCCGACGGCCTGTCGCTCTACGGCATCCCCGCGCCCCGGATGGCCGCACACGGCATCCGGCTGCTCGGCCGCACCGCACTGGAATGCGTCAAGGACCCCCACCCCGCACTGGTCGCCGCCGCCCTGACCGACGTCCTGGCCGGCCTGCCGGTCAGCGGCGCCCGCCCAGTGATCGCCGACCTCTTCTGCGGCTCCGGCAACCTCGGCCACCAGCTCGGCCGGCTCCTCGGCCCCCGGTTCGGCCACCGGGTCCTCGCCACCGAACTCGACCCGCTGGTCCACGCCGCCACCCGGCACAACCTCACCCTGGTCGACTCGCCGGTCCGGCTCCACCACGCCGGCTACCGCGACCTGCTGCACACCCTCGCCGCCACCTTCCGCGACGCCACCGCGCTGCGCACCCTCCTCCCCCGGCCGGTCCGGCGCCGCGGCATGAACGCGGCCTTCCACCTCTACCGGGTCTGACGGTTCCGGACGGCCGTCCTGTGTTCACCGACCCGCATCACGCGGGTCGGGGCCTCTCGCCGGCCGCGCTCGACGCCTGCCAGATGTCGACCGGCGCCGAGCCGACCGCCACCTGCCCGACTACCTCGCCGCGTTCGAGGAGAACCTCGCCAAGGCGGGTTGGCCACAGCACGCCTCTGCCCCGGGGCCATCTACCGGATCGGCCCACCGGACGCGATGATGCGGTCCTGACGTGTCCAAGTGACCACGGACGTCGAGGAGAACACCGTTGAAGATCTTCATCTCGTCCGACATGGAAGGCACCACGGGGATCGTCGACTGGGAGCAGTGCCGGCCGACGGGCTCCCAGTACGGCTACTACCGGGAGTTGCTCGAACAGGAGGTCAACGCGGCGATCGAGGGCGCCGCCGACGCGGGTGCCACCGAGTTCCTGGTCAACGACTCGCACTCCGCCATGTCCAACCTCCGACCGGACCGCCTCGCGCGCCGCGCCCGCTACCTGTCGGGCCGGCACAAGCCCCTCTACATGATGCAGGGACTCGACCCGTCGTTCGACGCGGTCTTCTTCGTCTCCTACCACGGCTCGATGTCCGGCGCCGCGTCCGCGCTGTCACACACGTACAACCCGCGCGCGATCGCCGAGGTACGGCTGAACGACATCGCGGCCGGGGAGGCGGGCATCAACGCGCTGGTCGCGCTCGGGCACCGGGTACCGGTCGTGTTGATCACCGGCGACGACGTCACCGCCAGCCAGGTCGAACCGTTCTGCCCCGGCGTCGAGGCGGTCGTGGTCAAGACCTCGGTCTCCCGGTTCGCCGCCGACAGCCTGCACCCGGAGCAGGCCCGGGAGTTGATCCGGGAGGGCGCCGACACCGCCGTACGGAGGCTCAGGGACGCCGCACCACCCGTGATCGCCCTGCCCGCCACCCTCTCCGTCCGCTTCCGCAACGCCGACCTCGCCGAGATGGCGACCTGGGTCACCGGGGTGATCCGCGACGACGACCTCACCGTGCACATCACCGATGACGACCCCATCCGCCTCTACCGTGCCTTCGTCACCGTCGTGTCGCTCACCCGGGGAATCGCCGAATAGTCCCACCTCAGGACGATCGGGCTTGCCCTCCCGCCGCTGAGTGGAAGATTTGACTCCGGCGACGATCACCACGCATAGTGCCCGCATGGCTGGTTTTCTCGTTTCGCGCAGGCACATCGACCTGCGCCGTGTGACGGCGATGAGCTGTCGCCCCAGCTGCTGACGCGCGCCCTCTTTCGGCTCTGACGCCGGGCGCTTGCCCCCTTTCTCATTTCCTTCCTTCCTCATCCGCACCTTTCCGTGCGGCTGTTCGCTGCTGCCGCCGTGCCCCGGTCCTCGCGTGACCGGGGCGGGCCGGTCGCGCGTTCCTCCGCCGTCACCAGCTCTGGAGCACTCATGGGCCCGCGCCGGGTTCTCGTCACCACCCTCACCGCTCTCGTCTCGCTCGCCTCGCTCGCCGCCTGCGGCAGCACGTCGCCGTCGGCCACCTCCGCCGACAACCCGTACCAGCTGATCGAGCCGGGGAAGATACGCGTCGGCACGCTTTCGGACGCGCCGCCGAACGTGTACCTCAAGGACGGCAAGTTCACCGGCTTCGACAACGACCTGTTCACCGCCGTCGCCGCCAAGGCCGGCCTCAAGGTGGAGTTCGCCTCGACCGACTTCTCCTCCCTGCTGTCGCAGGTCGCCAACCACAAGTTCGACGTGGGCAGTTCGTCGATCACGGTGACCGAGGCCCGCAAGAAGACGGTGGCCTTCACCAACGGGTACGACTTCGGCTACTTCGGGCTCGACGTTCCCGCCGGCTCGCCGATCACCGCCTTCGACCAGCTCGCCGGCAAGCGGGTCG
Source organism: Kitasatospora sp. Ki12 (assembly GCF_054601375.1). Taxonomy (NCBI): domain Bacteria; kingdom Bacillati; phylum Actinomycetota; class Actinomycetes; order Kitasatosporales; family Streptomycetaceae; genus Kitasatospora; species Kitasatospora sp. Ki12. The sequence goes on from NZ_BAAIHT010000002.1 coordinate 567,042, forward strand.
TGGTCGTCCAGGGGACGGTCCAGGACGACTACGCGACGAAGCAGAACCTCAACCCGGTGCGGGTGCCCGACTACAACAGCGCGCTCAACCAGCTGAAGACGGGCACCGCGGAAGCCTGGATCTCGCCCGCCGAGATCGGCGAGAAGAGCGCCACGGACAGCGGCGGCAAGGTGGTGCTCGTGCAGAAGCAGCTCAGCCCCGCGCCGACCGCCTTCGCCGTCGCGCAGAACCGGCCGCAGCTGCTCGCCGCGCTGAACAAGGCCCTCGACGAGGTGATCGCCGACGGGACCTGGACGCACCTCCAGGAGCAGTACTACCCGGGCCGGCCGGTTCCGGACGGCTTCAAGCCCGGCGGCGGATCGGTCACCTACCCGCCCGTGGCCGTGGCGAGCCCGGGCCCGGCGACGAGCGCGCCGGTCAGCGCATCCGCGACCCCCTGACCCTGACCTGCTGACCACAAACACCGCAACAGACCGGACAGGAGGCTGACGTGGACCAGCTGGGCACGCTGGCGGAGACATTCTTCAACTGGGGATCGATGCGCTCGGCGATCTCCGACCTGCTCACCACCGGCGTGCCCAACACGCTGATCCTCTCGGTGACTTCGGCGATCATCGGCACAGTGCTGGGCCTGCTCCTGGCGGTGGCCGGGATCGCCAGGACCCGATGGCTGCGCTGGCCGGCCCGCGTCTACACCGACGTGTTCCGCGGCCTCCCGGCCGTGGTCACCATCCTGCTGGTCGGCGTCGGCCTGGCGCCGCAGGGGATGCAGATCTGGGGACCGGACCCCTACCCGCTGGGCATCCTCTCGCTCTCGCTGATCGCCGCCGCCTACTTCGGCGAGATCTTCCGCTCCGGGATCCAGAGCGTGGAGGCGGGCCAGCTGGAGGCGGCGCGCGCCCTCGGCTTCTCGTACGCCTCGGCGATGCGGCTGATCATCCTTCCGCTCGGTGTCCGGCGGGTCCTGCCGGCCTGGGTCAACCAGCTCATCGCGCTGATCAAGGACTCCAGCCTGATCTACTTCCTCGGGCTGACCGCCGGTCAGCGCGACCTGTTCCGGATCGGCCAGGACTCCGCCGCCACGACCGGCAACGAGTCCGCACTGGTCCTCGCCGGCCTGTTCTACCTGGTCCTCACCGTGCCGCTGACGCACCTGGTCAACATCGTCGACCGGCGGCTCCGGCACGGGCGCAGGGTCGTCGACCAGGGCAGCGGCACGCCCGACTCCCCCTCCCCCTCCGCACCCGTGACCGCACCCGACCCCGCACCCGAAGGAGCGGCACGTGCCTGACCGGCGACTCACCGAAACCGCAGTAACCGGCACCGCGGCGACCCGCACCGGTACGTCCTTCTCCCCGGTCAGCCTGGCGACCCGGGATCTCCACCTCTCCCTGGGCGGAACCCCGATCCTGCGCGGCGTCGACCTCGACGTCCCCAGGGGACACACGCTCTCCGTGATCGGGCCGTCCGGCTCCGGCAAGTCCACGCTGCTCCGGGCGATGAACCGGCTGCTGGAACCCGACCGCGGCGACGTCCTGCTGGACGGCGAGAGCGTCCTGCGGCGCGACCCCGATCTGCTGCGCCGTCAGGTCGGCATGGTCTTCCAGCAGTTCAACCTCTTCCCGCACATGAGCGTCCTGCGCAACCTCACGTTTCCGCTCCGCAAACTGAGCAGGCTGTCCCGCGAGGAGGCGACCGAGACCGCGTACCGCCAGCTCGACCTCGTCGGCCTGCGGGACAAGGCCGACGTCCGCCCCGGCCGGCTGTCCGGCGGGCAGCAGCAGCGGGTCGCGATCGCCCGTGCCCTGGTGATGGCACCCCGGGTGATGCTCTTCGACGAGGCGACCTCCGCGCTGGACCCGGAGCTGGTCAAGGGTGTGCTGGCGCTGATGGCCGACCTCGGCCGCGAGGGCATGACCATGGTGGTGGTCACCCACGAGATGGGCTTCGCCCGCTCGGTGTCCGACAGTGTCGCGTTCATGGACGGCGGCCGCGTGGTCGAGTCCGGCCCGCCCGAGGAGCTCTTCGAGACCCCTCGGAGCCCACGGCTGCGGCAGTTCCTGGCGGACGTGCTCTGACTGGGCGTTTCGTCCCTGGTTTCGGGGGTCAGGTTCCGCGCCAGGTCGGGGTGGATTCTCCGGTGAGTCGGCGGGTCATGAGGCCGATCATCGCGACGTGGACCATGGCTTCGGAGCGGGCGGGTAGGGCCTCGTAGTCGCGGGCCAGTCGTCGGTGGTTCATCAACCACCCGAAGGTCCGCTCGACGACCCAGCGACGGGGCTGGACGACGAATCCCCTGATCGCGGGGTCGCGGCGGACGATCTCGACGTCGATGCCCAGGGCGGCGCCGTGTTCGACGACGGCATTCTTGTAGCCCATGTCGGCCCAGGCCTTGCGTATGGTGGGGTGCTCGGCCGTCACCCGGGTCAGGAGCTGACGGCCGGCGGCGTTGTCCTGGACGCTTGCGGCGGTGACCAGCACGACGAGCAGGAGGCCGATTGTGTCGGTGACGATGTTGCGTTTCCTGTCCACGATCCGCTTCCCGACATCGGGGCCCTGGGTCGAGGCGGGGACGTTCGTGGAGGTCTTCACGCTCTGCGAGTCGACGATGCAGGCCGTGGGCTCCGGATCGCGGCCTTCTGTGGCGCGGACCAGGCGTCGTAGAAGGCCGTTGAGCTGTGCGAACACGCCGTCGCGCTGCCATTTGGCGAAGTAGGCGTAGACGGTTTCCCAGGGTGGGTAGTCGTGCGGGAGGTAGCGCCAGGGGATGCCGGTGCGGTCGACGTAGAGGATCGCGTCGAGGAGGTCGCGCAGGTCGTGTTCGGGCGGCCGGCCGAAGGCAAGGGCTCGTGCGGTGCGGGCCTGGCGCCAGGCGGTCAGGGTCGGCTCGATCAGTGCCCAGCGGGCGTCGGACAGGTCGCTCGGATACGGTCGACGAACCGTCATGATGACGGCATACTGCGGGATCGTCGTCTTGGCCATGGTCCGCGCATCTGCGCGGACAGATGCCATCGAGGCCGGCCTTTTGGAATGAGACAGGACGGAGTGCGCATCTTCGGCGGGCTTTCGTGCGCAGGTGCCACGCCCGTCACTTCTGCCTCGGGAGTCGCGCCAAGGGCTCCGACCGGACGGCTCGAAAACCCGCATCAACCAGCGCTTTCATGGGTGAAACGCCCAGTGAGTGGGCGTTTTGGCATGTCTGATCCCCTGGATGGCTTATAGTCATGCCGCTTTGGTGGTGTTATGCCCGACAGATCAGCAACGCCCCTCCTCGGATCAGAGGATCGGCTGTCCGTAGGTGCGGTTCGCCTACGCGATCTCGCTGACCGTGCTGCCCTCCAGCCTCTGGCGGGTTCTGAGCGTTGACCTCCGGATCCCGCTGATGCCCCGACCGACGGCCGCCCGCCGCCGGACTGGTTCGGCGGCGAGTGGTGGTACGTCATCGGGCTGAGCGCGGTCAGTGAGACCCTCGCGTTCCTGGCGGTCGGTCTCGTGTGCACCGTCGCCCGCAGTGACGGCCAGTCACTGGAACAGGGAATCAAAAGCCAACCACACCTGCGGACTACGGCAGGGTCCACCGCTGGTTGTCCCCGCCGTTGCAGTCCCAGATCCCCAGCGGCGTGCCGTCGGCGGTGGCGAAGGCGGGGTCGTCGAGGCAGCGGCCGGACCGGAGGCTCGCGAGGGTGCCGTCCGGTCGGGACGTCCACTGCTGGTTGGCGCCGCCGCTGCAGTCCCACAGTTCGACGGGCGTGCCGTTGGCGGTGCCCCGGCCGGTGACGTCGAGGCACTTGCCTCCGTGGGTGAGGGTGCCGTTGGCCCGGGTCCAGACCTGGGAGCCGCCGCCGTTGCGGCGACCGGGCTCAGCCCAGGGGCTGGTCCGGCACCAGCAGGCGGGACAGCTCCTCCGCGATGGTGGTGGTCAGGTTCTGCACCTGCTGGTCGGTGGTCGGCGAATACGTGCCGGAGACCGCGATCGACAGGTCCTCGGACGGCAGGTACGCCATGATCGCGGCGTAGCCGGACAGGGAGGGGTTCTGCACGATCCAGCCGTGCACGACGAGCGCGGACATCCCGAAGTGGATGTCCTGGGTCTGCGGCATGCAGACGTCCTTCGGGCAGGTCGGCGTCGCCTGGCCGAGCCCGACGGTGCCCGGGTCGAGCAGGGTCTGGTAGCCCTCGGGCGAGAGCGTCTGCCCCGAACCGATCCCGGCGCCCGCCCGGGCGAGGTCACAGATGTTCATGTTGATGACCGCGCCCGGCGCCGTGGTCCAGGAGGGGTTCCAGAACGTCGACTCCTCGTACGTGCCGCGTTCGTGCGTGAAGGCGTGCAGCACGGGGGTGGGGATGTCGGGGGTGTAGCTGTTCGATGTCGCGTGCAGCCCCAGGGGGCGGTAGATGCGCTGCTCCAGGAGGTGGTCGAGCCGGGTGTGGGTGATCCGCTCCAGCGCGAGGCCGAGCAGCTGGAAGTTGGCGTGCGAGTAGCTGAAGTTGGTTCCCGGCTCGTACAGCTGGACGTCGAGGTCCGCGTAGTGGAAGACGTCCTGGGGCGTCCACTGCTTGAACGGATGGGCCTCCAGGTCGGCGAGGAAGCCCTGGTCGGTCACGTAGTCCCGGAAGCCGCTGGTGGTGTCGCCGAGCTCGCGCAGGGTGATCTCGTCCGCGTGGGGGATCTCGGGAAGCCAGCGTGAGATGGGGTCGTCGAGGCTGACCTGCTTCTCGTCGACGAGCTGCAACAGGATCGTGCCCATGAACGCGATGCCGACCGACCCCGCGCGGAAGCGCATGTCCGGGCGGGCCGGCACCTCGGTCATCGACGGACCGACCGCGCCGGTCCACAGGTCGCGCCCGTGCTGGGTCACCCGGGCGATGACCGCCCGCAGGTTCAGATCGCGCCGCGCGTTCTCGACGACGTCGCGGATGGCGCGGCCTTGGCCGTCGACCGGATCCGGGGAGGCCACGCACTCGGACCCACGGTGCCTGGTGGCGCCGGCGGCGTCGGCGGGTCCGGCCGCGCCCGCGATGAGAGGGACGGAGGACACCAGCAACGCGGCGGCGCACAGCAGCGCGGTTCTCTTACGAGTCATGCTTCACCATGTCCGCGCCACCCACGGCAAACCGCGCAGGACACCACGACAACCACTCCGATGGCGCATGCCCGGTGACGGACCCGCGATGCACGGGTGTCGCCGTCATGCTCGCGCCGCGGCGCCCGCCGCTTCCCCACCGGCCAGGATCAGGTAGCAGCAACCTGCCGGTGCTCACACCGTGACCAAGGCATGGACGGACGCCGGGTTCAAGAACGCGGTCGTCGACCACGGCGCCGCCCTCGGCATCGACGTCGAGATCGTCCAGCGGGAGCCCGGCGCGAGAGGATTCACGCCGGAGCCCAAACGATGGGTGGTCGAGCAGACCCTGGGCACTCTCATGCTCCACCGCAGGCTTGCACGGGACTACGAGGCCAAGCCGGCCAGTTCGGTGGCGGTGATCCCACTGGTCCATGACCGACGTCATGCTCCGCCGCCTCACCCGCGCCGCCACCCCGACCTGGCGCGACCCGCCACCCTGGCATCCAGCACCCGTAACCGGCGGGAGCGTCGATGAGGGAACTTCTGGACAAGATCGAGACCAGGCAGCAGCTCGTCCGCGAGACAGCCGAACGGCTGCGTGACCAGATCGCCCAGCTCACCGAACAACTCGCCGCTGCCGAAGACACCTTGAAACGTCTGGAGATCACCCGCGCGACCGTGGTGGGACTGGCTGCCGAGGATGGCATCCCGCTTCCGGAGCCGCTGCCGCCCGGATACCACGAGATCCTGGCCGCCATCGAGAAGGCCACGGACAGGCTCCGCGCCAAAGACGTCTGCCAGGCACTCGGTCTCGGCGCCGAACCCCGGCATACCGAAGGCACCCGCGCGAAGCTCAATCGCCTGGTGACCCGCGGCATCCTCACCGAACCCGAGCCCGGCCTGTTCGCCCTCACCAAGCCAACACCGGGCACACCGGAGGCCAACTCAAGCTGAAATCCGGCAAAGGCTGACTTCTGACACGAGATCTTTACCGCTTGCCGAAAAGAGACGCGATCCGCCCGCTGGAATCTCGATTGCCCAGTAAAGGGGGCGACGGCTACCGTCCATCCCATGACGTCGTACTGCTTCGCCGCAGGGCGGATCCGCCGCGCCTGAACGCGGCGGTACATCCCGTTCATCTCCGCCGCGCCCGTGAGCCCCTTCCACTTCAACGGGTATGGAGATCCCCCATGTTCACCCCATACCGGGAGCTAGACGCGCTCCTGGACGAGTTCGTCCACGCGGTCCGCGGAATCCTCGGCAACACGTTCGTCGGTGCTTACCTGCAGGGCTCCTTCGCGTTGGGCGCCGGAGACCTGCACAGCGACTGCGACTTCATCGTCGCCACTACCGTCCTGCCCGCCGGGGCCACAGAGGCAGAGCTCCGCCGGCTCCACGACGAGATTCCCACCCGTCCGGGCTTCTGGACCAAGCACCTGGAGGGCTCCTACGCGGACACCACGTCCCTGCGCGCCGTCGCCGGGCTCGGAACACCGTGGCTGTTCTGCAACCACGGCCACCGCGAGTTGATCTGGGACGCCCACTGCAACAGCCCGCACACCCGCTGGATCCTCAGGAACCACGGAATCACCCTCGCCGGCCCCCCGGTCACCGACCTCGTCGGCGCAGTGCCACCCCAGGCCCTGCGCGAATCGATGCGCGAGATGCTGCCGGGCCTCATGGAAGACCTGCGGACCTGGGCCCGTTTCGACGTGGCCTGGAGTCAGCGCTATGCCGTGACCACCTACTGCCGGGCACTGTTCACCCTGCACACCGGCGAGGTGGCCTCCAAGCGCGGCGCACTGGAATGGGCGCGCGAAACCCTTGACCCGCGCTGGCGCCCCCTGCTCACCCAGGTGATCCAGGACCGGGAGCTGGGCTGGGACCCGACCGACCCACCACGTCCGGGCAGCCTCGAAGCGATGTACGCCTTCGGTGCCTACGCGGAGTCCTTCGCCAGCTGAACGGAGCCGGGCCCGGCTGAACCCCTCCCGCGCTCAGCCCGGCTGCAGCACCCACCGCTGGGCGTGCTCCGCCCAGTCGACGATCTGCATCGCCGCTCCCGCGGCCTCCTTGCCCTGGCAGCGGGCGTGGTGGCGGAGGGCGGTGCCGGCCAGGTCGAGGTGGCGGCCGAACGCGGGGTGTCCGGCCAGCCGGCGGGCGTAGGCCCACACCCGGGGGTGCTCGGCGATGAGCCGCACGGCGGCGGCGTCCAGGTGCCAGCGGTGCACGGTGTCCAACTGCACCAGGGTGACCCAGAGTTGTACGTCCGCGAAGGTCGGCCCCGCACCCAGCAGGTGGTCCCGGCCGTCCAGACGGCGTTCGACCACGGCCAGCCCGTCCAGCAGGGTGCGCAGGGCCGCCGCACGTTCGGCGGGAGCGGCGTCGGCCCGGCCGGCGCGCTGGGCCGGGGCGTTGACGGTCCGCTCGCAGAGCAGCCCCACCGCCTCGATCGCGGTCTCGGCGCCGGACGGGTGGAGGTCGGCCCCGGCCCCGTCGAAGCGCCGCGCCAGGTCGGTGAGGATCTCGGCGGGGTCGGTGCTGACGATCCGTCCGCTCCAGTCGTCGCTGAGCACCGGCGCGGTCGCCGGCCCGGGGTGCCGGTGCGAGCTCGCCTCGTAGAGCGGCCGGAGCACCGAGTACCCGCCGCCGTCCGTGTCAGGAACCGCCGGCAGCAGGTTCATCGGAAGGGTGTCGTCGAGGCCGAGCAGGCCGTGGGTGACGGCGATCCGCAGACCGTCCGGACAGGAGAGCGCGAGGTGGAGCCGGTAGCGGTGCGGCACGGGGAAGTACCCGCTGCGGGCATCGCGGCCGACCCGCCCGCGGAGGGCGGGCACGGCGGAGGGGAACGGGGCGGACATGGGTCTCCCGGGCGTCGAGGTACGCGGAGGCGCGTACGACGGATGAGGGTGGGGGTGAAGGACGGACTCAGGAGGGGCGACGGCCCGGTCCACTCCGACGGGAACGGCCGCCGGGCCGCGGGGAGCACGGGCTCATGCCATGCTGCTGCACACCCGCTGCAGATCGATGTGGCGACGGCACGTCAGCACCGGGAGCAGCCGGACGGCATGGGCCGCGCCATCGGCAGCCCGCTCCGCACGCTTCACGGCTCTCCCGCCCACGTTCGAGGATGTCCTCTCCGGAGTCTCTTCCCGCAGGATTGCCACGTCAAGGGTGCGGGCCGCCGGGAGTGCGCCCCGCAGCGAAGCCGGTATGTTCTCGGCAGTGGTCCGCCGGCTCTGCATCGACCTCGGCCACCGGGCTACTCTGCCGGGCATGAACGCCGACTCCTGGTTGACGGACACCCGGACCTCCTACGACACCGTCGCCGTCAGCTATGCCGACTACATCCGCGAGGCTCTGGCCGGGGCACCGTACCTTCGGGCGGCTCTGGCGCTGTTCGCCGACCTGGTGCACGCCACCGGCGGCGGGCCGGTGGCGGACGTGGGCTGCGGCCCGGGTCACATCACCGCCCATCTGGGCGAGTTGGGTCTCGACGCCTTCGGTGTCGACCTCTCACCCGTGATGATCGACGTGGCCCGGCGCGACCATCCCGGTCTGCGGTTCGAGGTGGGCTCGATGACGGACCTCGACCTCGCCGACGAGTCGGTCGCCGGCCTGCTCGCCTGCTGGTCGCTGATCCACATCCCCGACGAGGCCGTCCCCACGGTCTTCGGTCATTTCCGGCGGGTGTCGCGCCCCGGTGCGCCGCTGCTGCTCGGGTTCCACGTCGGCTCCGAGTCGCGGTTGAAGACCCAGGGCTACGGCGGTCACCCGATGAAGGTCCACGTCCACCGCCGTCGCCCTGAGCAGGTGGCGGCCTGGCTGCGCGAGGCCGGGTTCACGGTCGAGGCCCACCTCCTGACCGACCCCGACGAGAGCGTGCCGGGTGCGCTCCTCTTCGCGCGCCGCCCGCCGCTCGGCCCGCCGCCGACCCGGTCCTGATCAGTAGCCGACGGTGAACCGGCGTTGGACGAAGCGGGGCAGTTCGGCCTCGTCGACCAGGGCGACCGCGGCGTCCTCCACCGAGATCCGGCTGCGGCCGTCGGCGTCCAGGACGGGCTGGTCGCCGCCGGTCCGGAAGCGGCCGGTGCGCTCACCGGGGGCGATCTGCTCGGCGGGGCTGAAGTAGGTCCAGAGCCGGTTCGAACTCGCCGAGCTCGTCGGGGACCTTGGATCTTACCTGAGGTGTGATTTCGACCTCCGGCGCAGGGATCACCCCAGCGCGACCAGACCCGAAGCGGAACGCGGCAGTCGACGCAGGCTACCCATCGAAGTGGCCGCAGCGGAAGACCTAGATGAATATGATTATCACCGCTACTCTGTCCCCGCTCCCCACATGACGGTGAGCAGACAGGTTTCGCCGCGCATCGGCGGCGAGCGGGCTGAGGGGCGGTCACCTTGGTGGAGACGAGTCTCGGCAGCGCCCGGCACATCCCGGCGGCAGCGGCGGAAACCCCGCCCCGCCGGAGGCCCGCGCTGCTGATCGGGGTACTGGCGGTGGCCGGGGCGACGGCCGCCCTGGTACGGGTGTGGGACGCGGGCGGTGTGCAGACCTGGCGGACGGTCATGGTCGCCATCGTGGTGCAGGGCCTGCCGTTCCTGGTGCTGGGCACCGTGGTGTCGGCGGCGATCGGGGCGTTCGTCCCGGAGCGGGTGTTCACCCGGGTGCTGCCGAGGAATCCGGCACTGGCGGTGCCGGTGGCCGGGGTCGCCGGGGCCGTCCTGCCGGGCTGCGAGTGCGCGTCCGTCCCGGTGGCCGGGAGTCTGATGCGCCGCGGGGTGACCCCGGCCGCAGCGCTGGCGTTCCTGCTCTCCGCGCCCGCCGTGAACCCGGTGGTGCTGGTCGCCACCGCGATCGCCTTCCCCGGCAAACCGGAGATGGTGCTGGCCCGACTGCTGGCCTCGCTGCTCACGGCGGTCGTGATGGGCTGGCTCTGGGTGGCCTTCGGCCGGCCCGAGTGGCTGCGGCTGCCCACGGGGCCGGCCGGTCACGGTGAAGGGGCGCGCAACCCGCTGGAGGAGTTCCGGCGCGGCTTCCAGCACGACTTCCTGCAGGCCGGGGGCTTCCTGGTGGTCGGCGCCGCGGCCGCCGCCACCTTCAACGTGCTCGTCCCGCCGTCGGTGCTGCGGGTCTTCGCCGACCAACCCTGGCTGGGCGTACCGGCGTTGGCCTGTCTCGCGGTGGTGCTGGCGGTCTGCTCGGAGGCGGACGCCTTCGTCGCCGCCTCGCTCACCGGCTTCTCCCCCACGGCGCGGCTGGCCTTCATGGTGGTCGGCCCGATGGTCGACCTGAAGCTCATCGCGCTCCAGTCGGGCGCCTTCGGGCGCGCGTTCGCCGTCCGGTTCTCCTCCGCGACCTTCGTGGTCGCCGTCCTCGCCAGCATCCTGATCGGAGGCGCGCTGCGGTGAAAGCCACCTTCCGGGGCCTCGCCCCTTCCCTGCTCGTCGCCCTGGTGGGCGCCGCGCTGCTGCGGATCACCGTCGGCAGCGATGTGTTCCTGCAGTACGTGAAGGAGGGCCTGCGCCTCCCGTTGATCGCCTCGGGGATCGTCCTGGTCGGGCTCGGGATCGCGGGCGTGGCGCGCCGGCTGACGGAGCGGCGCCGGGAGCCGGTGATGCGCTTCGGCCGGGACGCCGAGGGCAACGCGGTCTGGCACCGGCCCGCTGAGCACGACGGGCACGAGCACGACGGGCCCGGGCACGAGCACGGGCACGATCACGGGCACGGCCCGCGGGTGGCGTGGCTGCTGGCCGCGCCCGCCGTGCTGCTGCTCTGCCTCACCCCGCCCCCGCTCGGCTCGTTCAGCGCGAACCGGGACGGCACGGACGCCGTCGTCGAGCCGGCGGCCTACGCCGACATCGCCGCATCGGCGCCCGGCCAGGGAGCCCAGAACGCTCAGAACGCCCAGGACACCGCCGGTGCCTCGGTGTCGGTGCCCACCCCGATGTCCCTGACCGAGTTCATCGGCCGCAGCCGGGACCCGCAGAAGAGCCTGGCCGGCCGCAAGGTCCGCCTCACCGGCTTCGTCTCCCCCGGCGCGCAGGCCGGCGAGTGGTACCTCAACCGCCTGGTCGTCAGCTGCTGCGCGGCGGACGCCCGTCGGCTCCGCGTCCTGGTGCACGCCACCGGCCCGGCCCCGGCCACGGACAGCTGGGTCGACCTCACCGGCACCTGGAAGCCCACCCCGGACGTCCCCGCCACCTCCGCGCCGCGCATCGACGTCGCCGACCGGCACGCCGTCCCGCAGCCGCGCGCCCCGTACCGGGACCTGCCGCCCTCGGACGGGTAGCCCCTCACACGGGGCACGCGTCGTCACCGCCCTCCCAGTCGGGGAACGGGTCCTCGCCCGGCTCGACCGGCTCGCCGTCCGCCAGCAGGCAGGCGGCGAGCCGCTGGTGCAGCGCGTCGGCCTTCAGGGCGGTGCCGATGAAGACCAGTTCCTGCCCCTGCCCGTCCGCGTGCACCCCGGCCGGTTCGAACCGGGCCACCGAACCGGCCTGCGACCAGAGGCCGGTGATGTGCGGACGGGTGGCCAGGCGGAAGAAGCCCTTGGAGCGCAGCACACCCCCGTACGCGCCGCCGTCGAGGTCCGCGGTGACGAAATCCCAGAGCCGGCCCGGGTGGAAGGGGCGGTCGGCGCGGAAGACGGTGCTGGAGATGCCGTACTCCTCGGTCTCCGGGATGTGGTCGCCGTTGAGCTCGGCGACCCAGCCCGGGGCCTGCTGGGCCCGTTCGACGTCGAAGCGGCCCGTTCCCAGCAGTTCGGCGGGGTCGACCCGTCCGAAGCGGGCCGGGACGATCCGGGCGGACGGGTTGAGCCGGGTGAGCGCGGCCCGCAGCCGTACGGCGTCCGGCTCCCCCACCAGGTCGAGCTTGTTGAGCACGATCAGGTCCGCGAACTCGACCTGGTCGATCAGGAGGTCGCTGACGGTGCGCTCGTCCCCCTCGTACTGGTCGAGCCCGCGTGCGGTCAGCTCGTCGCCGCTCGCCAGCTCCGACCGGAAGTTGGCGGCGTCCACGACCGTGACCATGGTGTCCAGCGCGGCGAGGTCGGCGAGCGTGGCGCCGTCGTCGCGGGCGAAGGAGAAGGTCGCGGCGACCGGCATCGGCTCGGAGATGCCGCTGGACTCGATCAGCAGGTAGTCGAAGCGGCCCGCCCGGGCGAGCCGGTCGACCTCCTCCAGCAGGTCGTCCCGCAGGGTGCAGCAGATGCAGCCGTTGGTCATCTCGACCAGCCGCTCCTCGGTCCGGGACAGGGCCGCGCCGCCGTCGCGCACCAGGGCGGCGTCGATGTTGATCTCGCTCATGTCGTTGACGATGACGGCGACCCGCAGCCCGGCCCGGTTGTGCAGGACGTGGTTGAGCAGGGTGGTCTTGCCCGCGCCGAGGAAGCCGGAGAGGACGGTGACGGGCAGGGGGCGTACGGGGGTGGTGCCGGTGGTCACGGGTGTGGTTCCTCATTCCTCGGTGGTGCGGGTGACGGTGGCGATGCGGGTGACGGTGCTGCGGGCGACGGTGGTGCGGGTCAAACGGGACCGGGGACGGACCAGCGACGCCCCGGCGTAGCAGGCCGCGGCGACCGCCATGATCGCGAAGCTCGGCGGCAGTCGCGGCACGACGGCACTGAGCATCAGCCCGCTCCACAGCTCCAGCACGGCGAGGGCGGCGGACAGCCCGAGGGCCCGGTACGGCCGGTCGGTCAGCCTCAGTGCCGTACCGGCGGGTGCGGCGAGCAGGCCGAGCAGGAGCAGCGAGCCGACGGCCTGGGTGGCCTCGGCCGCGCAGACGCCGACCAGGGCGAGGAAGCCGAGGCCGAGCGCGCCCGTACGGACGCCGCGCGCGGCGGCGACGGCCTCGTCCAGGGTGGCGAAGAGCAGCGGCCTGGCGATCAGCAGGACGGCGGCGCCGACCGCGAGGGCGATCAGGACGGCGGCGGTGGTCCGGGCGCTGTCCAGCCCGTAGACGGAGCCGAACAGCACGCTGATGCCGGCGTTGCCCTGGGTGGTGCTGCGGTGGGTGGTGTACAGGGTGAGGAAGAAGGTGCCCAGGCCCAGGATCCAGGAGAACAGGGTGCCGATGACGACGTCGTCGGGCCGCCCCCGCCTGCCGAGGACGCCGAGCAGCAGCGCGACGCCGACCGTGGCGGCGAACAGGCCGAGCCGCAGGTCGAACCCGCCGGCCAGGGCGGCCATCGCGCCGGTGAAGGCGACGTGGCCGAGCGCGTCCCCGGTGAAGGTCTGGGCGCGCAGCACCAGGAAGTAGCCGACCAGTCCGGAGGCCAGCGCGATGGCCGTGCCGGCCAGCAACGCGTGCTGGAAGAAGGGCTGGTGGAGGGCGGTGATCACGCGGGCACCCCCGTCCGGGGCGCGGCCCGGCCGAGCGCGCCCGCCAGTGCCCGGCCGAGGTGGGCGAGGAGGAAGCCGGCGAAGGCGAAGGTGGTCACGAAGAAGCCGAGCGGGTAGGGCTGGTAGAAGGCGGCGATCAGGCCCAGCCAGCAGGCGCCGAGGCCGAACGCCACGGCGAGTGCGAGGCCGAGGACGGGTCGGGCGGTGAGCACCTGCGCGGTGGCGGCGGGCATCACCAGCAGCGCGAAGACCAGCAGGCTGCCGGTGATCTGGCCGGCTTCGGCGGTGGCGGCGCCGAGCAGGAGCAGGAACCCGGCGCCGAGCAGCCGTACCGGCACACCGCGCGCGGCGGCGACGTCCCCGTCGATCGAGGCGAACAGCAGCGGGCGGCCGATGACGGCCAGCAGGGCGAGGACGACCGCGCCGACGGCGGCGAGCAGTCCGACCTGACCGGTGGTGATGCCGAGGAAGGTGCCGAACAGCAGCGCCTGCGGCCCGCCGAGCAGCCCCTTGTACAGGGTGACGAACAGGAACCCGCAGGCCAGCGCGAAGGCTTGGACGGTGGCGGTGGCGGCGGACTCCTCGGCGCCGCCGGAGCGGCCGCGCTCGCGCAGCGCCGCGATGACGAGCGCGGTGGTCAGGCAGGCGCCGAGGTAGCCGAGGGTGGTGGAGATCCCGAGCAGGGTGGCGAGCGCGGCGCCGGGGAAGGCGACCACCGACAGGGTGTGGCCGGCGAAGGTCTGGCGCCGCAGCACCATGAACCAGCCGACGGCGGGGGCGACGACGGCGACCACGGCCCCGGCGCGGAAGGCGTTGACCATGAACGGGTAGGCCCACATCTCCCGGAGGTCGGCGACCGGGTTCCAGGAGAAGGCGGGTGCGAGGGTCTCGGCTAGCAGCACGGGCCACAGCTCCGGCAGTCCTCGGGCACACCGACCACGACCAGCCGGTCGGCGGCGGTGCGCAGCACCTCGACGGGTGCGCCGTAGAGGCGGGTGAGCGTCTCGGAGGTGATCACCTCCGCGGGCGGACCGGCGACGGCCCGGCCCTGGGCCAGGTACACGACCCGGTCGAGGTGGTGCAGGATCGGGTTGACGTCGTGGGCGACCATGACGACGGCCACCCCGTCCTCGCGGCAGATCCGGCCGAGCAGCGCGGCGATCGCGCTCTGGTTGGGCAGGTCGAGGCTGTCCAGGGGCTCGTCCAGGAGCAGCAGGCGGGGGCGGGTGACCAGGGCCTGGGCGAGCAGCAGGCGCTGCTGCTCGCCCCCGGAGCACCGGCCGATCGGCCGGTGCGCGTAGCCGGTGGCGCCGACCGACTCGATGACCTCGTCCACGCGCCGGCGTTCGGCCCGACGGCGGGCGCGGTGCACGCCGGGGATCGGGAGGCCCCAGCGGTGCCCGTCCAGTCCGAGGCGGACCACGTCGATGCCCCGGATGCGCACCGCGGCGTCGAAGCTGCGGCGCTGCGGCAGGTAGCCGACGTCGGTACGGGCCGGGACGCGGATGGTGCCGGCCGCGCTGGGCACGGCGCCGAGCAGCGTCTTGACCAGGGTGGACTTGCCGACCCCGTTGGGGCCGAGGACGGCGGTGAACTCCCCGGCCCCGACGGTGAGATCGACGTCCGACCAGAGCGTCCGGCCGCCCGTCCGCACGGCCGCGCCGCGCAGCTCCAGGACCGGAGCGGGGGCGGGGGCCGGTGGCTCGGTGACCGTGGCGTGGTCGATCGGCGCGGTGGTCACTTGCCGGTCGCCTGCTTCAACGCGGCGGCTATGCCCTGGAGTTCGGCGGTCTGCCAGTCCTGGAAGGCGGCACCGGCGGGGGTCGGGGTCTCGGTGACGGTGGCGACCGGGATGCCCTGGGCCTTGGCGGCCTCGACCTGGGCCTTGATGTCCGGGGTGTCGTTCTGGCTGTTGTAGACGTAGACCTTGATCTGCTTGCTCCTGATCTGCTCGTCGGCGGTCGCCTTGTCGGCGGCGGTCGGGTCGGTGCCCTCGCTGACGGCGTCGAGCAGTTTCTCGGGGGTGAGCAGCTTGAGGCCGAGGCCCTCGGCGAGCGGGGTGACGATCGACTCGGAGGCGCCGATCGGGGTGCCGGCGTAGGTGGTTTTGATCTGGGCGATCAGCTGGTCGTACGGCGCGAGGGTCTTGCCGAGCAGGTCGGCCTTGCGCTGGTCGAAGTAGGCGGCGTCGGCCGGGTCGAGCTTCTTGTAGTCGGCGGTGATCCGGTCGACGACCTTGTGGACGCTCTCCGGGGAGTACCACTGGTGCGGGTTGTCGCCCTCCTTGAGGCCGAGCAGGTCGCCGGCCTTGAGCGCGGTGCGGCCGGCGGCCGGGTTGGCGGCTATCAGCTTGTCCGACCAGGCGTCGTAGCCGATGCCGTTGGTGATGACGTACTGGGCGGCGGCGACGGTGCGACCGTCGGCGGCGGTGGGCTCGTAGTCGTGCGGGTCGGCGTCGGGGCTGCTGATGATGTCGGTCACCTTGGCGTGGTCACCGCCGAGCTGACCGGCCAGCGAGCCCCAGAAGTTCTCGGCGGCGGCGACCTGGATGACCTTGCCGGAGCCACCGGCAGCGGCTGCCGCGGTCCCCTCCGAGGAGGCGTTCTTGGCCGGTGCGGTCGAGCAGGCGCTGACGGCGGCGAGCGTGGCGACCGCGACGGCGGCGAGTCTGAGCAGGCGGCGGGAAGCGGGGGAAGGCATGACGAACACCTCGTGGTTCGGGACGGGCGGGCTACGGGAGCAGCCTAGATGGAAACGATTTTCATCCTCAAGCCCCGATGGCAACGATATGAAAATCA
Organism: Kitasatospora sp. Ki12; assembly: GCF_054601375.1. Classification (NCBI taxonomy): domain Bacteria; kingdom Bacillati; phylum Actinomycetota; class Actinomycetes; order Kitasatosporales; family Streptomycetaceae; genus Kitasatospora; species Kitasatospora sp. Ki12. The sequence continues at coordinate 583,255 of NZ_BAAIHT010000002.1, forward strand.
TTGCCAAACCTTGACGAGCCCGCGGCCCGGGAGCCACCGGTCGGCGGCCGGCCGCAAGGGCCGCGACCCCGCCCACGACCCCGCCCGCGCCGGCACGCCCCGCGCTCTGGACACCGGAGGCCAACCCGCTTCACCCGTTGGGCAATTCATGGGCAAAGCCCGGTAAAGCCTGCGAACGGCACCTTGAGCGCGTCGACAACCCGTCAGTAACGTCATGGGCACGCCGCGCGACAGGAACTGTCGGCGGTGCGACCTTCGGCATCCCCTCAGCTGTCATGCCCCTGGCATTCCGCTTCCACCGGGGATCCCCCGCATCCCGTACAGCGCAGGCACCAGCCGGTCCACGGCCATCCGCCGGGACCGGCCCGCACATGCCGTGATCCGTCAGCACGGGCCCGAGCCCGTCCCGGCGAGCACCCCCATTGCCGGCACCGGCCGCGCCCTCACCCCCACGGAGGGTCGAACCTTGCGCTTCCACACCCCCGGCAGGCCGCGCCTGCCCAGAACCCGCAAGCTCCTCGCCGTCCTGCCCGCCCTGGCCATGGCCGCCACCGGCCTGCTCGCGGCCACCGGCCCCACCGCGACCGCCACGACCACCGCGACCGCCGCCAGCGCGCCGCACGCCGGCGTCGCCACCAAGCGGCTGTGCGCCGCCCCCAGCCACCCCGGCCAGATGGCCTGCCTCGCGCTCGCCCGTACCGACATCGCCCAACAGGCCACCCTGGCACCGGACATCACACCCTCCGGCTACGGCCCCAGCGACCTCGCCGCCGCGTACAACCTCCCCGCCTCGGCCGGCTCCGGCGCCACCGTCGCCATCGTCGACGCCCAGGACGACCCCAACGCGGAGTCCGACCTCGCCGCCTACCGCTCCCAGTACGGCCTGCCCGCCTGCACCACCGCCAACGGCTGCTTCAAGAAGGTCGACCAGCGCGGCGGCAGCACCTACCCGAGCGCCGACAGCGGTTGGGCCGGGGAGATCTCGCTCGACGTCGACATGGTCAGCGCCGTCTGCCCCAACTGCCACATCCTGCTGGTCGAGTCCGACGACGCCTCCATGGACAACCTGGGCGCCGCCGTCAACACCGCCGTCTCGCTGGGCGCCAAGTACGTCTCCAACAGCTACGGCGGCTCCGAGGACTCCACCGACCCGACCTCGGACGCCAGTTACTTCAACCACCCCGGCGTCGCCATCACCGTCTCCTCCGGCGACTCCGGGTACGGCGTCGAGTACCCGGCCGCCTCCCAGTACGTCACCGCCGTCGGCGGCACCAGCCTCAACCGCGCCTCCACCAGCCGTGGTTGGAGCGAGAAGGTCTGGGGCACCAGCGCCGGCGGCAACGGTGCGGGCTCCGGCTGCTCCGCCTACGACCCCAAGCCCGGCTGGCAGCACGACACCGGCTGCGCCAAGCGCACCGTCGCCGACGTCTCCGCCGTCGCCGACCCGGCCACCGGCGTCGCCGTCTACCAGACCTACGGCGGCTCCGGCTGGAACGTCTACGGCGGCACCAGCGCCTCCTCCCCGATCATCGCCGCGGTCTACGCCCTCGCCGGCACCCCGGCCGCCGGCACCACCCCGGCCTCCTACCCGTACGCCCACACCGGCTCGCTCTACGACGTGACCAGCGGCGCCAACGGCAGCTGCTCCCCCTCCTACCTGTGCACCGCCGGCGCGGGCTACGACGGCCCGACCGGCCTCGGCACCCCCAACGGCACCGCCGCCTTCACCTCCGGCACCACCGGCGGGAACACCGTCACCGTCACCAACCCGGGCAACCAGACCACCGCCCAGGGCTCCTCGGTCAGCCTGCAGATCCACGCCACCGACTCGGCCACCGGCCAGACCCTCAGCTACGGCGCCAGCGGCCTGCCGGCCGGCCTGTCCATCAACTCCGCCACCGGCCTGATCACCGGCACCGCGACCACCGCGGGCAACTCCACCACGACGGTGACCGCCACCGACTCCACCGGCGCCAGCGGCTCCACCACCTTCGGCTGGACCGTCACCGGCACCGGCGGCGGCTGCACCGGCACCCAACTGCTCGGCAACCCCGGCTTCGAGACCGGCAGCGCCTCACCCTGGACCGCGAGCAGCGGCGTCATCGACAACTCCACCGGCGAGCCCGCCCACGGCGGCAGCTGGAAGGCCTGGCTGAACGGCTACGGCTCCACCCACACCGACACGCTCAGCCAGTCCGTCACCGTCCCGGCCGGCTGCAAGGCCACCCTCAGCTTCTACCTGCACATCGACACGGCCGAGTCCGGCTCCACCGCCTACGACAAGCTGACCGTCCAGGCCGGCTCCACCACCCTGGCCACCTTCAGCAACGTCAACGCCGCCAACGGCTACACCCTGCGCAGCTACGACCTCTCCTCCTTCGCCGGCCAGACCGTCACCGTCAAGTTCACCGGCACCGAGGACTCCTCCCTCCAGACCAGCTTCGTCCTCGACGACACCGCCCTCACCACCTCCTGACCCCCACCCCACCGGAGGGGCCGCGGCGTGCGCCGCGGCCCCTCCGGCAGACACGCCCTATCGGCGCGCCGCCCTCAGCAGTGCGCCGAGCTCGGTGTACATCTCGGTGACGGCGGCGTCGACCGCCGGGGAGTGGGTGTCGTAGTTGATGAAGCCGTGGATCAGCCCCGGGTACCGGTGCCTGCTGACCGGGACGCCGGCGGCGGCCAGGGCGTCGGCGTAGGCCAGGCCCTCGTCGCGCAGCGGGTCGAGCTCCCCGCAGCCGACCACGGCCGGGGCCAGGCCGCGCAGGTCCTCGGCCAGCAGCGGGGAGGCCGGGGCCCGCTCGCCGGCGCCCGGGTCGTCGGCCAGGTAGAGCCGGATGTCGTTCTCGACCTCGTCGGTGGTCAGCAGGTAGCCGGTGGCGCACTCGGTCCTGGACGGGTAGTCGCGGCCGGTCCGCAGGTCCGTGATCGGGTACGCGAGCAGCTGCGCCGCCAGTGGCCGGTCCTCGTCCCGGAAGGCGAGTGCCACCGCGGCGGCCAGGTTGGCCCCGGCGCTGTCCCCGGCCAGGGCGAGCGGGCCGCCGCCGAAGTCCGCGGGGTGGTCGCCGACCTGGCGGGCCACGGCGAGGCTGTCGTCGTAGGCGGCGGGGAAGGGGTGCTCGGGGGCGAGCCGGTAGCCCACGCTGACCACGACGGCGCCCAGGTCCCGGCAGAGCCGGCGGCAGACCCCGTCGTGGGTGTCGAGGTCGCCGACGATGAAGCCGCCGCCGTGGAAGAACACGACCGTCGGCGCCGCACCGGCCGCCTCGGGCCGGTAGATCCGCACCGGCACTCCGGCCAGCCGTTCGTCCCGCACCGAGGCGACGTCGAGGGGCGGGCTGGGCGTGACCGCCAGGGAGAGCATCCGGTTGCCCGCCCGCATCTCCTCCACGGTGGGCGCGGTGGCAGGCGGCGGCCCGGCCACTCCGAACCGGTTCATCAGTGCCGCGATCTGCGGGTCGACGGGGCCGAGCGGCATGTGCGGTCCTTCCGCTCGGGTGCCCGGGGCACGCCCGCGAATCTGCCGCTCCACCGTAAGGACGGACGCTCCGCCCCCACCCCTCGGACGACCCGAGCGGGTGAAGCCGGCCTCGGGACGGCCACGGGTCAGATCGACGGGCTCACAGCCAGTCGTTGCGGCGGAACGCCCGGAAGATGAACACGCAGACGGTGACGGTGAAGAGCAGCACCGCCGGGTACCCGAAGGTCCAGTGCAGCTCCGGCATGTAGTCGAAGTTCATGCCGTACACGCCCGCCACCATGGTGGGCACCGCGGCCAGCGCCGCCCAGGCGCTGATCCTGCGCATGTCCGTGTTCTGCTGCATCGACAACCGCGCCATGCCGGCGTCCAGGATGCTGGACACCAGCTCGTCGAAGGCCAGGATCCGCTCCTTCGCCTGCGTGTGGTGGTCCGCGGCGTCCCGCAGGTAGGCGGCTATCGCGGCGGGGATCTGTGGCAGCGAACCGTCCGAGAGCCGCTGGAGCGGGAGTGTCAGCGGCGCGACGGCCCGCTTGAACTCCAGCAGTTCGCGCTTGAGCTGGTAGATCCGCGCGGAGTCGTCGGTCCGCTCGGCCGAGAACACCGCGGCCTCCAGCTCCTCCACGTCCCGTTCGAAGGAGTCCGCCGCCTCCAGGTAGCCGTCCACCACGTGGTCCGCCACCGCGTGCAGCACCGCCGCCGGCCCCAGTGCCAGCAGCTCGGGCGTGGCCTCCAGGTCGCGCCGCACCCCGGTCAGGCCCTTGGCGCTGCCGTGCCGCACCACGATCGCGAACCCCGGGCCCGCGAACACCATGATCTCCCCGGTGTCCACGATCTCGCTGGTCGCCGTCACCTTCTCGTGCTCGACGTACGTGATCGTCTTCAGCACCAGGAACAGCGTGTCCCCGTACCGCTCCAGCTTCGGCCGCTGGTGCGCGCGCACCGCGTCCTCCTCAGCCAGCGGGTGCAGCCCGAACGCCGCCGCTATCTCGGCGAACTGCTCCGCGGTCGGCTCGAACAGGCCGATCCACACGAACCGGCCGTCCTTCTCGCCGATCCGCTCCAGCACGTCCGACAGCTCGACCGGCCCCGGCAGCCGCCGGCCGTCCTCGTACAGCGCGCAGTCCACCACCGCTCGCGAGACCATCACCCACCACCCTCCGGAAACCCACCGTCGACGAGCCGCCAACCTACCGGGTGCGCTCCGGACGGCCACACCCACCTGGGGGAACGGCGGGGCAGGGACCGCGGGTCAGATCCTCTCCGGCTCCGGGATGTCGCTCCCGGGCGTCGGCTCGCCGCGTCGGACCGCACCGGGTGCCCGGCGGGCCGGGTGGTCGGCCCGGGGGGCGGACGACAGCTGCCACGGCACGCTGATCACCATCACGCCCGGTGTGAACAGCAGCCGGCTCTTCAGCCACAGCGCCGACTGGTTGTGCAGCAGCTGCTCCCACCAGTGCCCCACCACGTACTCCGGGATGAAGACCGCGACCGCGTCACGCGGATTGCCCCTGCGGTACTCCCGTACGTAGTGGACCACCGGTTTGGTGATCTCCCGGTACGGCGAGTCCAGCACCTTCAGCGGGACGGCCACCTCGAACTCCTCCCACCTCGCGGCCAGTTCCCTGGTGGCGTCGCGCTCCACCGAGACCGTGACGGCCTCCAGCGAGTCCGGCCGGAACGCCTGCGCGTAGCCCAGCGCCCGCAGCGTGGCCTTGTGCAGCTTGGACACCAGGACGATCCCGTGCACCTTCGACGGCCGCACCGTCTCCTCCCGGGGGTCGACGATCGCCAGCTCGTCCGAGACCGCGTCGTAGTGCCGGCGGATGCCCCGCATCATCAGCCAGAGCAGGACGGCCGCCACCACGGCCAGCCAGGCGCCCTGGGTGAACTTGGTGATCAGCACGATGACCAGCACCAGTGCGGTGGTGACGGCGCCGACCCCGTTGATCACCCGGGAGCGCTGGGCGGCACCCCGCACCGCCGGGGCGGTCCGGGTGCGCAGGACGTCGTTCCAGTGCCGGACCATGCCGATCTGGGACAGCGTGAAGGAGGTGAAGACGCCCAGGATGTAGAGGTGGATCAGGCTGGTGACGTTCGCGTCGTAGAACCAGAGGAGGGCACCGGCCACCACGGCGAGCGCGATGATGCCGTTGGAGAAGGCCAGCCGGTCGCCGCGGGTGTGCATCTGCCGGGGCAGGTAGCGGTGCTCGGCCAGGATGGAGGCCAGCAGCGGGAAGCCGTTGAAGGCGGTGTTGGCCGCCAGGACCAGCACCAGCGCGGTGACCGCCTGGATGAAGTAGAACGGCAGGCTGTGGTCGCCGCCGAGGAAGGTCGACGCCAGCTGCGCGATGACCGTCTGCTGGGTGTAGCCGTGGCAGTCCCCGGAGAGCCCGACGAGCCGGCAGGCGTCGTCCACGTAGTGCACGTGCGTGGTCATCGCGAGCGCGGTGACGCCGGCGAACATCACGACCGCCGTCAGGCCCATGACGGCCATCGTGGTGGCGGCGTTCCTCGACTTGGGCTTCCGGAAGGCCGGGACGCCGTTGGAGATCGCCTCCACCCCGGTCAGCGCCGTACAGCCGGACGCGAACGCCCGCAGGCCCAGCATCAGCAGCCCCAACCCGGCCAGGGTGCCCTTGCCGTCCTGGGCGCTGACGCCGAACGCGGCGCTGGGTGACTGCGGGTCGTCGCCGAAGACCACCCGCACCGCGCCGGTGACCACCATCAGCAGGATGCCGCCGATGAACAGGTACGTCGGCGCGGCGAAGGCCTTGCCGGACTCGCGGACGCCCCGCAGGTTCATCGCCGTCAGCAGGACGACGAAGCCGAGCGCCAATGCGACCCGGTAGTCGGCGAGGCCGTTGAACGCCGAGATGATGTTGTCGACGCCCGAGGCCACCGACACCGCGACCGTCATCACGTAGTCGACCAGCAGCGAGGCCGCCACCACCAGACCGGCGCTCGCCCCCAGGTTCGTCGACACCACCTCGTACGAGCCGCCGCCGCTCGGATAGGCGTGCACCACCTGCCGGTACGACAGGACCACGACGGCCATCAGCGCGATGACCGCCGCCCCGATCCACGGGGTCAGGTACAGGAACGCGGTGCCGCCGAGGGTGAGCACCAGCAGGATCTCGCCGGTCGCGTACGCCACCGAGGAGAGCGGGTCGGACGCGAAGATCGGCAGCGCCAGCCGCTTGGGCAGCAGCGTCTCACCCAGCTCCTCGCTGCGCATCGCCCGGCCGATCACGAGGCGCTTGAGCGCCTGGGGCAGGTTGAACACAGTTGCGAGCGTAGGTGGCCGCAGTGCCGCGACGGCGCCTGTCAGCGGCGTGCGTAGGCCGTTCGAGGTGGGAACGGGCAGGTCGGCTCCCGACTCCGCCGGGGCTGCCCGCCGTGCACGGCCGGGTGCCCGGGGCTACCGTCGACAGCAGGTCAACGACCCTTCTCCCTCAGTCAGGAGGACCCCGTGGCAGCTGACGCTGTGCAGGTGGCACCCGATGTGTACAAGGTCATCTTCGAGAACGACCGGGTACGTCTGCTCGAGGCCCGGCTTCAGCCCGGTACGACGACAGCCATGCACCACCACCGGGACAACCTCGTCTACAACCTCGCGGACGGGCAGGCGGCCTTCACCGACGAGTCCGGTGAAACCGTCGAGGTCCCGCTCGTGGCCGGCGAGACGATGTGGTTCCCGGCCGTGGACCACTCCACGCACAACACCGGAAGCACCGAGGTCCGCTCGCTCCTGTTCGAGCTGAAGTAGCTGAAGTATCTGAAGGAGCGGCACCGGCGGCACCGGCGGCACCGGCCGGCTCCACCCGCGAGGACCCGGAACGACGGGCCGTGCCCCGGCGCCGCCCCGTCCTCCGGGTTTTGCCGGCGGCGCAGGTGTGCTGTCCTGGAAGGACCAGGCAGGAGATCAGCATGCGTACCGTGACCGTGGAGAAGCAGCCGCTGCGGACCGGGGTGCTGATGCCCGCCAGGGATCTGGCCGTGGCGTGGGGCCTGATCATGGTGATCGCGGCGCTGGCCTGGGTGTTCACCGTCGGGCAGGCCCGGGGCATGGGGATCGAGCCCGGCACGATGGGGATGGCGCTGCCGTTCTTCCTGGTGCTGTGGCTGGCGATGATGGCCGCGATGATGCTTCCGTCGGTGGCGCCGGTGGCGGTGACCTGGGCCCGCGGCATCGGCCGGCAGTCGAGCGGCGCGGAGCGGGCGGTGCGCACGACGGAGTTCCTGGGCGGCTATCTGCTGGTGTGGACGGCCTTCGGGCTGCTGGCGTACGGCGGGCTGGCGCTCACCGGCCACCTGGTGGAGCGCGATCCGGACGCCGGGAAGTGGATCGGCGCGGCGGCGTTCGCCCTGGCCGGGCTGTACCAGCTGGGCCCGCTGAAGTACGTGTGCCTGCGGCACTGCCGCAGCCCGATGACCCAGCTGATGCGCTACGCGGGCTGGCGGCCCCCGGTGCGGGACATGCGGGTCGGCTTGCACCACGGCGGGTACTGCCTGGGCTGCTGCTGGGCGCTGATGGTGGTGCTGGTGCCGCTCGGGGTGATGAACGTGGCGGCGATGGCGGGGATCGCGGTGGTGATCTTCCTGGAGAAGCTGTGGCGGCGCGGTCCGCTGCTGGCCCGGGTCAGCGGGGTGGCGTTCCTCGTACTGGCCGTACTGGCGCCGTTCCAGAGCTGGTTGCTGCCGGGGCTCACCCCGGGCGACATGATGTGAGGTCCGGCCGCCGCTCAGAGCCGCGGTGTGCGGTGGAGGGAGATCAGCAGCCGCCAGACCTGGTGGGCGATCCGCTCCGGGGTGGCCTCGATCCGGCCGTGCAGCCAGTCCCCCAGCACAGCGGTGAAGGTGCCGGCCACCGCGGCGGCCACCAGCTCGGGCTCCGGGGCGCCCGCGAGGGCCCGTTCGGCGCGGCTGCGCTCGCGCAGGTCGCGGGTGAGCACCAGGCCGAGCGGTCCGCCGCCGCCCGGGGCCAGCAGGGCCCGGTAGAGCGCCGCGTGCGGCGCCAGTTCGGCGAAGAACTCGGTGAGCGCGGACGGTGGGGCGTCCGGGTCCGCCACGCCGCGCCAGGCGTGCAGGGCGTCCACGGCCTCGCGGACAATGTCGGCGCAGGCGTCCACCGCGAGCGACTCCAGGTCGGCGTAGTGGACGTAGAAGGTGGCCCGGCCGACCCCGGCCCGGCGCACCAGCGCGGCGACGCCGACCTCCGCCAGCGGGCGCTCGGCGCACTCCTCCAACAGCGCCTGCCGGAGCCTGGCCCGGGTGCGCTCCGCCCTGGGGTCCTGGGCGGCGCTCATCCGGCGAGCAGCACGGCGCCGAGCGCGAGCGCCCCGGGCAGCGCCTGGGCCACCAGGATGCGGCGGTTCGCGGTGGCACCGCCGTACAGTCCGGCCACCACCACGCAGCTCAGGAAGAACAGCAGCGCCTGGTGGCCGGTCGAGCCGCCGGCGACCAGGCCCCACACCAGCCCGGCGGCGAGGAAGCCGTTGTAGAGGCCCTGGTTGGCGGCGAGCGGCGCGGTGGTACGGGCGAGGGCGGCGTCGAACCCGGAGAGCTCGCGGCCCGGCCGCCGCTCCCACAGGAACATCTCCAGCACCAGGATGTACCCGTGCAGGGCGGCCACCAGGGCCACCAGGACATCGGCGGTCACACGCATCATCGGCTCCCGGACTTCGCGGACGGGCGCCCCATGGACAGGGGCGGCACTTCATGGACAGGTGTCCATCATAGCTGGACACCTGTCCATGAAGTCCAGTCGTCCCGGTCAGGACATGGGTGTCAGTGCAGTCCGCTGTAGGCGGCCATGATGATCTCCATACCGCGGTTGTCCTCGTGCCGGTCCCGGTCGATCATCTGGTTCATGACGTAGGCCACCGTCATCCGCGCGTCGGGGTCGCTCGCGACCAGTGAGCCGCCCCAGCCGCCCCAGCCGAAGGTGTTGCCGAACTTGCCGAAGCCCACCGTCCAGCACATCGGCGCCCCCAGGACGCGGTCCTCACCGCGGAACACCTCCTGCCACGCGGGCTCGCACCCCCGCGGGGACAGCAGCCGCACGCCGCCCGCCGTACCCCGGTTCGCCAGGACCGACTGGACGAGGGCAACGGACCGGGCGTTGCCGAAGCCGTTCACCGCGGGGATCTGCGCACGGCGCCAGGCCACCGAGTTGGCGTCCTTGACCCGGATCACGGCGCCGGTGACCTCCCGGCGTGCGCCGTCCGGCCCGGGCGGTGCGCTGGCCGCGTACTCGTCGGTCAGCGACGGCGGCGGGATGAGCGGTGCGACGCGGTGGTCGTGCTCGGCGGAGAGCCCGATGTGGAAGTCCGCGCCCAGCGGCTCGGCCACCTCCTCGGCGAAGAACGCGCCGAGGCTGCGGCCGGTGACGCGGCGGACGATCTCGCCGATCAGGAACCCGAAGGTGAGCGCGTGATAGCCGGCGGCCGTCCCGGGTTCCCAGGCGGGCGCCTGCGCGGCCAGCCCCGCCGTCACGGTCTCCCAGTCGTAGAGTTCCTCGACCGTCGTCAGCCCGGGCAGGTCCGGCAGCCCCGCTGAGTGGGACAGCACGTGCCGTACCAGCACGTGCTCCTTTCCGGCCGCGGCGAACTCGGGCCAGTAGGCGGCGACCGGCGCGGAGAGGTCGAGTTCGCCGCGGTCTGCCAGGATCAGCGCGCACAGGGCGGCCATGTTCTTGGTCGTGGAGTTCACGCCGGTGAGGGTGGAGCGCTCCCAGGCGGCCGAGCGGTCCGCGTCGGCGTACCCGCCCCAGATGTCGACCACCGGCTCTCCGCCGAGGTAGACGGCGACCGAGGCGCCCACGTCGTCCTTGCCGAGCGACGCCGCGAGAGCGGCATGGACGGCGGCGAAGCGCGGCTCGCAATGTCCCTTAACATCGATCATGGGTACCAGCCTCGGGCAGCGCCGGGGCCTCCCGTCCGACAGTTCCCGCACCGGTTCGGTCGGGATTCGGTCGGGGTTCGGTCGGGCGGCGCGAAAGGACGGATGCGCGTGCTGGAGCGGCTGAACCAGGCGCTGGACCACTTGGAGGCCCGTCTCGACGGGGAGGTCGACATCGCCGAGGCGGCCAGGATCGCCGCGATGTCGGAGTACCACTTCCGCCGGATGTTCTCCACCCTCGCCGGGATGCCCCTCACGGTCTACCTGCGGCGACGCCGGATGACGCTCGCCGGGGCCGAGGTGCTGGCTGGGGAGCCGACGCTGCTCGACATCGCGGTGCGGTACGGGTACGGCTCGGGCGAGGCGTTCGCCCGGGCGTTCCGGTCGGTGCACGGCATCGGGCCGGGCGAGGCCCGGCGCACGGGCGCGGTGCTCACGGCGCAGCCGCGCATGTCCTTCCGTGTCGTCGTCGAGGGGAGCACGGCGATGCGGTACCGGATCGTGGAGAAGGAGCCGTTCCGGTTCGTGGGCAGGAGAGCGCGGATCCCGCTCGTGCACGAGGGGGTCAACGCTGCCGCCACGGCACACCTGGAGGGCCTGGACGAGCGGGCGGTCGCCCGGATGAAGGAGCTGTCCGGCCGGGAGCCGGAAGGGATCCTGTCGGCGGCGGTACACCTGACCGACAGCCGGGAGGACGGCGCCGAGGTGGACTACTGGATCGGCGTGGTGACCGGTCCCGACGCGGCCGCCGAGGACCTCGACGCCCTCGACGTACCGGCCGGGACCTGGGCGGTCTTCGACAACCACGGGCCCTATCCGCGCGCCCTCCAGGAGCTCTGGCGGGACGTGTTCACGCAGTGGTTCCCCTCGAACCCGTACGCGAGCCGGCCGGGTCCGGAGCTCCTGCGGACGCGGCCCGTGGAGATCGGCGCGGAGACCGACTCCCAGCTGTGGATCCCGGTCGAGCGCAGCGGCGGGGGCGCCGGGGCGTGAACACCGGGGGTCAGCTCTTCGGACAGACGGGGTCCGTTGACTGGCCAGGCAGGTACGCCTTTCGTTCCTCCGGGGTGAGGTCGCGGCCGACGGTCCGGCAGATCTTCTGGATGGCCTCGGCAGGCGGGAGCAGGACGACGTTCCACAAGCGGGCGGTGGTGTCACCGCTGGCGGTGGCGAGGGTGCGGCCGTCAGGGCTGAAAACCACCGAGTTCACGGCGGCGGAGTGGCCGGTGAGGGCGGTGCGACTCTTGCCGGTGGCCGCGTCCCAGAGCCGCACCGTCTGGTCACCGCTGGCGGTGGCGAGGGTGTGACCGTCAGGGCTGAAAACCACCGAGTACACGTCCTTGGTGTGGCCGGTGAGGGGGGTTCGGGTGGCGCCGGAGGCCACGTCCCACAGCCGCACCGTCCGGTCATCGCTGCCGGTGGCGAGCGTGCGGCCGTCAGGGCTGAAAGCCACTGTTCCCACCCCCCTGGTATGGCCGGTGAGAGTGGTGCGGACGCTACTGGTGGCCACGTCCCACAGCCGCACGGTGTTCTCGCTGTCGCCACTGGCGAGGGTACGGCCATCGGGGCTGAACGCCACCGACCACACAGCGCTGGAAGTGGCGGTGAGGGTGGCGACGTTCCTTCCGTCGGCCACGTCCCACAGCCGCACGGTGGTGTCTCTGCTGGCGGTGGCGAGGGTACGGCCGTCGGGACTGAACACGGCCGAGTACACCTCCTCGGTGTGGCCGGCGAGGGTGCCACGGGCAGCGCCGGAGGCCGCGTCCCACAGGCGCACCGTCTGGTCGGTGCTAGCGGTGGCGAGGGTATGGCCATCGGGACTGAACGCCACCGAGTTCACCGCGTCGGTGTGGCCGGTGAGAACCATGCCGAGCTCACCGGTGGCCACGTCCCACAGCTGCGCGGTGGTGTCGTCGCCGCCGCTGGCAAGGGTGCGGCTGTTCGGGCTGAACGCCACCGAGTTCACCGCGCCCGTATGGCCGGCGAGGGTGGCTCCGGCAGCACCGGTGGCCGCGTCCCACAGGCGCACCGTCTGGTCATAGCTGCCGGTGGCGAGCGTGCGGCCGTCAGGACTGAACGCCACCGATTGCACCGCGTCAGTGTGGCCGGTGAGAGTGGCCCGGGCAGCACCGGTAGCCGCGTCCCACAGGCGCACCATCTGGTCATAGCTGCCGGTGGCGAGCGTGCGGCCGTCAGGACTGAACGCCACCGAGGCCACCACGCCGGTATGGCCGGCGAGGGTGGCTCCGGCAGCGCCGGTAGCCGCGTCCCAGAGTCGTACCGACTGGTCGGCGCTGGCGGTGGCCAGCGTACGACCGTCAGGACTGAACGCCACCGAGTTCACCGCGCCGGTGTGGCCGGTGAGGGTCTCGCGGACAGTGCCGGTAGCCACGTCCCACAGCCGCACCGTCTGGTCGCCGCTGGCGGTGGCCAGCGTACGACCGTCAGGACTGAACACCACCGAGTTCACGTAATCACCGTGTCCGGTCAACCGCCGCAGCAGCGGAAGAGCGGCAGCGTTCTCCAGGCTTTCGACGGATTCAGGGGTGCGGCTGGTGCGGTAGGCCGCGATGGCCAGCAGCGAGGCGAGGTCGGAGTCCGTGCCGATGAGGGTGCCGGACTGCGTGGCGAGCTGACGGGACAAGGCCACCTGGCGTTCGGCGACTGCCGCCTTCCGTTGGGAAGTCGCTGTCCGCCACTGCCAGACCGCTCCCCCCGCGGCGATCAGTGCGAGGACGAGCAGTGAGGCCAGGACGGTGTTCAGGCGTCTGCTGCGCCGGATGACGGCCTGTTGGCGCTCCTTGCTCGCGGTGAGGTAGTCGGAGATGTCATGCGGCAGGTGGCGCTGCTGTGCCCAGTCGAGGCCTTCGGCGAGCGCCGTGCCTCCGAGCAGGTCGCCGGGGTCGTGTCCCTCGGCCCAACCCGCCTGCCGTTTGCGGGTGGTCGCGAGCCATTCCTGGAAGCGGTGGTCCTGGTCCACCCACTCGTGGAGCGTGCCCCAGTCCCGGATGAGTGCGTCGTGGATCAGCTCGGCCACCGGCTGCCGGCCGGGGACGTCCGGGCCTTCGGAGCTGCGGGGCGTGTAGGTGGTGATGATGCGGTGGCGGGTGAGGGCGGCGACGACGGCGTCGATGGCCCTGTCGCCGTCGGGGGCGCCGCCGGTGCCGGCCGCCAGTTCGCGCAGTTCCTCCAGGGGGAGCTGCTCACGGATGGCGGGGATCTGGTAGCCGGGCTCCGCCGGTCGTACCAGGGAGGTCAGGATCCGCCGTGCGATGGGCAGCTGATCGGGAGCCAGCTGGTCGAGCGCCGAATCGCACCAGGTGGTCAGGCTGCCGGTGACCGCGCCGGCGCGTTGGTAGGCGTCATGGGTGAGGTACCCCTCCTGGCGCCGCTGCCACAGTTGGCTCAGCGCCAGCTCCAGCAGGGGCAGGACGGTGACGGGTGCCTCACCGGTGGAGGCCCCCTCGGAGCTGATGGCCAGGACGTCGCTGGTGATCCGCTCGGGCAGCCCGGACTCGAAGTGCACGCCCACGTCCCGGGCGGGCAGGGCGATGATGTCCCGGAGGTCGTCCCGGCTCAGGGTGGCCGGCAGGTTGAGCAGACCCGGCAGTGCGGCATCGAGCAACTTCGGCGCCAAGGCGGCCAATTGGGGATAGAAGTCATCGCGCATGACCAGGATCACGCTGAGCAGGGCGGAGGAGTCGGCCAGCGCGGCGAGCTGGTCGGTGACGCGCAGCCGGTCCTGCTGCTGACCGTTGACGGACGGGACGAGGAACTCCTCGAACTGGTCGACGACCAGCACGACCCGCTGATACGTCGGATCGGCCGTGAGTCTGCGGGTGACGGCCGCGGCGATCCCGTCCGTGGCGGCCCCGGGCAGTCCGGCGCGTTCGAGTTCGGCCGACAGGTCCTGCCGCGGTCGGGCGATCACCGGCAACCACCGGTCGCTGCCCGGCAGTTCGCCCGCGGCCAGCGCCGGCAGGACACCGGCCTGGATCAGCGAGGACTTGCCCGAGCCGGAGGGCCCCAGCAGCAGCGTCAGCCGCCGCTGCTGGGCCAGGCTCGCCAGCACCTGCCGTACCGCGTCCTTTCGGCCCTCGAACCACCGGGCGTGTTCCGCGGTGAACGGCTCCAGCCCCCGGTAGGGGCACACCTCCTGCGAGGCCAGCTCGGGCCGGATCTCCCGCAGCACCTCCGTCGGGGTGACGTAGGCGACGCCCTGCCCCCGTTCGTACGCGTCGGGAGCGGTGATCTCGGTGACCATGCCGATGACCAGGCCGGTCACCTCGTCCAGAACCGGCCCGCCGCTGAACCCGGTCGTCAGGTCGTTGGCCGCCGTCAACTGCAGGTGCGCTCCCCTGCCCTCCGTCGCCGGAAGCAGGTCACCGGCCACACCGAAGCCGAAGTGCCCGCCCGGTGGGGCCTGGGCGGGGAACCCGAACGATCGCACCTGGTGGCCCCGGCTACCCGCCGAGGAACCCAACGGCAGCGCCGTCATGCCCGCCGGGGTGCTCTCCAGGCGGATGACGGCCACATCGTCGCCTTCAGGGGCGCGCCAATCCTCCTCCAGGACGTGCCCCTCGACCCCGGGCGCGCCTTCCGCATGGGGGAAGACCAGCTGAACGCTCCCGCCGGGCCCGGCTCCGGCGGCGCGTACGACGTGGGCGCAGGTGACCAAAAGGCCCTCGGCGACCAGGAAGCCGGCCCCGGCCACCTCGCCGGCCTGGTCGAGGACCTGGGCCGTAGCAGTGAGCAGCCCCGGTGAACGGCCGCTGTCGGGCTCCCTGTCATGGCTATTCATCGGACGGGCCCGAACTCTCGTCGCTCGGAGCGCCGGGACGATTCCGCTTCCACATCACGGTCACTTTCAGATGGCAGCCGGCAGCGCTCTTGGTGATCACGGCCCCGGCCTCGACCGCGAGGTCGATCCCGAACTCGACGGCGATCCCGTCAGGGCCGATCTTGCGCAGTTGGTCGAGTGTGGCGCGGGCCGCCTCGGTGACCGGTTCCAAGGCCTCTTGCAGGCTGCCCGGAAGGTCACGAATGGCATCACCGACGCGGCCGGCCTTCACCGGCCCCTCAGCCCCACCCTGCGCCTCGACCAGGATGAAGCCCCCGCCCTCCAACGGAATCCGAGCCAGAGGTGCCACGCCTCCTCCTTCACCTGTCCTGCCCGTCGTCGACGCGGCCCGGGAGGGGCCGACAGTGCACGGGGGCGGCCACCACCTTCGCGGCCGGTAGCAGCGCGGAGATGACCGGGCGTCCTCTGCGTCGAATGGTCATCGAATCCGGTGCACGTCGCATCCAGAGCCATCCATGCGAACTACCCGGCCCGGACCTCTCCCTGGCCGGAGGCCGTTCGAAAGGCCCAACTGTGTGGTCGGCCGTCCGGACGGTGAGCGGGACACGACGAGGCCGCACCTGCGGGGGCAGGTGCGGCCTCGTCCCGGGGGGAAACGATCAGACCGTCGCCGGGGTGTCGGCCTGATCGGTGGACGGCTCCGCCGGCTTCGGCCTGGCGAAGTACTGGTAGGCGATCGTCGCGGCCGCCAGGGACGCCCCGACCAGGCCGGTGACCGCGAAGCCCCAGGCCGGTGCGGAGTGGTCGATGACGGCCCCGGCCAGGGGCGCGCCGATGGCACCGCCGATGGTCATCGCCGAGCCCTGCAGTCCCGCGGCCTGGCCGACCACCGACGGCGGCACCGCCCGGGTGATCTCCTCGGAGGCGGAGGCGAGGGTCGGCGCGCACATGAAGCCCGAGGGGAGCATGGCCACGGCGAGCCAGATCCAGCCCGCGTGGCCGGCGATCCCGACGGGGGCGATGGTGAGCCCCATCAGCAGCATCAGCCGCGGCAGCCGCCAGGGCCGGCTGGTGGCGCCGTGCCAGAAGCCGCCGAACATGGAGGCCGCGCACCAGATCGCGACGCAGACCCCGGCCCACTCGGTGTCGCCGACCCCGCGCAGGACGGCGGTGATCGAGATCTCGCTGCCGGCCAGGACGAGGTTCGCCGCCAGGCTGACGCCCAGCACCAGCAGGAAGCCCGGACGGAGCCAGAGGCTGCGCCCGCCCGGCTCCGTGGCCTCCGGGTCCTTCGGGCCGGTCGCCGCCCCGCCGGCCGCCGGAGCCGGGGCGAGCCGGGTGAGCAGCAGTCCGGCTCCCAGGTAGAGCACGCCGATCCCGGTCATCGTCGCGGTCGCGTCGTTCACGGCGGTGATGGCACCGACGGCGACGGCCGGTCCGACCATGAACACGACCTCGACGAGGATCGCGTCCAGGGCGAACGCCTGCCGCTGGTGCTCGGAGGGGATGTTGGTGGCGATCGCCCGGCGGATGGCCGTGAACACCGGGAGCCCCATGAACCCGGCCACCACCGAGGCCGCGAGCAGCCACGGATAGGAGAGGTAGGGCGCGCCGATCCAGAACACGGCGTCGACCGCGCCGGTGACCAGCACCACCGGCCGTACGCCGAAGCGGTCCAGGGAGCGGCCCAGCAGGGGCGCGCCCACGGCCCCGCCGACCGTCAGCATCAGGTCCGCGAGCCCGGCCGCGCCGTAGCCGCGGTCCAGGTCGATGACGACGTGCAGGGCGAGGGCCATCGAGGCCGCGGTGAACGGGAGGCGGGCGAGCAGCCCGACGACGAACACGGTGCGCGCCCCGGGGAGCGCCAGGAGTCCTCGGTAGGACGCGAAGGCCTTGAGCACCGGTCACTCCTCCCCGACGCGGACGAGCATCTTGCCGGTGTTGTCGCCCCGCAGCACCCCGAGGAACGCCTCGACGACGTTCTCGAAGCCCTCGACCACCTGCTCCTCGGCGACGATCCGGCCGGCCTGGAGGTGGGGCGTCAGCCAGATCTGGGCCTCCTGCTGCAGGTGCATGAAGTGCCGTACCTGGTAGCCGCGCAGGTGGATGCTGCGGTCCGACACGGCGTAGAGGTTCCGGGGCGCCGCGGGCGGCCGGTCGGGGTGGTTGTACTGGGAGATCGAGCCGACCCAGGCGATCCGGCCGAACTCCCGGGTGGCGGCGATCGCGGCCTCCAGGTGGTCGCCGCCGACGCCCTCCAGCACCGCGTCGACGCCCTTCGGGGCCGCGTTCGCCAGCAGCTCGGTCACCGGCCCGTCGTGGTAGTCGAAGGCGTCGTCGAAGCCGAGCCGCTCGACCACGTGCCGCACCTTGGCCGCCGAGCCGGCGCTGCCGACCACGTGCCCGGCGCCGGCCAGCTTGGCGATCTGTCCGGCCACGCCGCCGACCGCGCCGGCGGCCGCCGAGACGTAGAGCGCCTCCCCGGACTGGACCCGGAGGATCTCCCGGACGCCGACGTAGGCCGTCAGGCCGGTCGCGCCGAGCACGGACAGGTACGTCGTCGTCGCCACGCCGGCCGCGGGCCGGATGACGCGTCCGTACCCGTGCCGGATCAGGGAGTGGGTGCTCCACCCTCCCCCGTGCTCCACCAGGTCGCCCACCCGCAGGTCGGGGTCCTCGGAGCGGACGATGCGGCCGATGGCCCGGCCGTACCCCAGCGGTTCGTGGAGCGGCCACTCCTCGTCCATGAGCTCCCGCATGTACGGGTCCACGGACAGGTAGACGTTCTCCGCCAGGGCGGTGCCGGGTTCGACGGCCGGGAGCGGGTGCTCCACGACGGCGAAGTGTTCGGCGCCGGGAACGCCGTCGGGGCGTGCCACCTGGTGCACGGCGCGGAATGTGGAAGACATCGTCTCCGTCCTGGGTTGTGGGCTGGCGGGAGTCGGAAGCGGGGGTCGGGACGGCTCAGGGGCTAGGGCGCGTCTTGTGGATCTTGTCGGACCAGGCCGCGGCGTTGGGGTGCGTGCATCGCAAGGCGGAGGAGGGACGCGATGCGGAGCATCGGCGACCGACGACAACGCGGCGAGGTGCGTGCCCCGGCGTCGCGGACCCGGCAAAGATCCGCAAGACGCGCCTAGGCGCCCTGGTCCGGGTAGAGGAGGATCGGGGCCAGTCGTCGGTCGGTGGCGTCGGCCGGTTCACCGGAGTGCACCAGCCGTCCGCCGCCGCCGCCCAGACCGCCGGGCACCCAGTACAGGCCCAGGCACGCGTCCCAGGACTCCGTCAGGCCGGTCTCGGTGTTGACCACCGGTTCCTCGCGGGGGACGACGCGCTGCTGGGCCACCGCGCCCTCGGCGGCGCCGCGCCGCAGCGCGTCGGCCCACTGCTCGTCGGAGACCAGCCAGCCGCAGGTGATGCCCTGGCCGCCGAAACCCCCGTCGGGCTTGAGGATCAGGTGCTCGCGGCGATCACGGCAGTCCGCGACCACCTCGTCGAGCCCCGGCGCGCCGGGCACCAGGGCGCGGGTCCACGGCAGCACCCGGTCCACCAGGGCCCGTTCGTCCGCCGACATGTGACCGCGCAGCCTGGGGTCCGACAGGTACGCCAGGAACCGCTTGTTGTCGGTCAGGTCGCACTCCAGCGGGGCCCACAGCGCGACCTGACCGGACCGGAACGCGTCCCGCAGCCGGACGGTGGTGCGCCAGGCGTCCGGGTCGTCGACGACCTGGTCCAGGTCGAACAGCCGGTACACCAGGTTCACCCGCCGGCCCTGGAAGCGCACCCCGGAGGCGGTCACCTCCAGGTCCTGGACCTCCCCGATCAGGCAGTCGAGCCCTTCGGCCTGGAGCAGGCGCCGCAGCAGGTACCAGGAGCCCTCGGCGTAGAGGTCGAGGCCGCCGGTGCCCTCGACCATGGCGATGACCGGGTCGCGGCCCGGGCAGACCGGGGCGGCGGCCGCCCGCAGCGCGCCGGCCAGCAGCGTCGTCTGGGGCAGGTGGTAGAGGCCGTGCGCCGTCCCGAACGCGCGGAACGCGTCGTCGGCCCAGAACATCTCCGCCAGCGGCTGCACCCACTCCTGGCCGCCCACGGACCCGCCGACGTTGAACTCCAGGACCCGCAGCGCCTCGCCGTCGTGGTAGGCGTCGATCCGGCCGAAGCGCGGCGGGCGCTGCTTCTCGAAGTCCCCGACCAGCTCGGCCTTGCGCGGGTCCAGGCCCAGCGCCCGGCAGGTCCGTTCGACGTCGCCGTCGAACAGCCGCGCCGGCAGGGTCGTCAGCAGTTCGACGGCGCCGAGCAGATCCGCCTCGAAGGCGCGCAGCTCCGACTCGGGGTAGACCAGCGGCCGGGGGAGGTACCGGGCGCGCTTCAGGTCGGCGAGCACGGGGTGGCGCCGGGGGTCGATCGACCGCAACGGGCTGTCCGGCCTGGTGAGTTCGGCGTTGAGCAGGGCGCTCACCGGTTCCTGGGGCATCACGACTCCACCCGCCGGTCGATGACGCCGCGGACCTTGCCGCTGACCGGGTGGCGCGGCAGCTCGCCCTCCCCGAGGCACTCCACGGCGAAGTGGAACAGCAGCTCGTCGGTCTCCCATTCCTGCTGCGAGCCGAGGAGCGAGAACTTCGACTCGAGGTGCGCCTTCACCACCGCCGGATCCAGCGGACGGGCGGACTCGGTCCGGATCACGATGGACTCGTGCCGGTCCTTGGAGGCCACCTCGACCTGCACCTGGGAGACCTCGAACGGGGCCAGCTCGGCCACGATGTCCGCGTAGAGCATGGTCTGGGCGTGGGCCTTGATCTGCCCGTCGGAGCGCCCCAGGTACTCCAGCACCCGGCCGGTGAGGCCGCAGCCGCAGCTGTGCGGGAAGATGCGGCCGATGTCGCCGATCCGGTAGCGGATGAGCGGCCCTTCGAGCTTCTGCAGGCTGGTCACCAGCAGTTCGCCGACCTCGCCGTCGGGCAGTGGACGGCCCTGTTCGTCGACCACCTCCAGCAGGTTGTAGTCGTCGCAGACGTGGTGCAGCGTCCCGCTCATCTCGGAGCACTGGTAGCCGAGTTGGGCGCCGTCGTTGGCGGCGAGGATGCTGGCCACCACCTTGGCGCCCAGCTCGTCGCGGAGCCACTGCTTGTCGGTCTCCATCATCGGGCTGCCGCCGTACAGCACCTTCTCGATCCGCAGCTCCGGGCAGGCGGCCTTGGCGGCCCGCAGCACCGGCAGCAGCAGCGCGGGCATGCCCAGGACGGCGTTGGCGTCGAAGCTGCGCACCAGCATCAGGATGTGGTCGGCGCTCGCGGTGCCGCCGACGGTGTAGGTCTCCACCGGCATCCGGGAGAGCTCGTTCTGGCTGGTCACCAGGCCGCCGTAGAGCTCCCCGCCGAACAGGGTGTTGATGACCCGGTCGCCCGGCCGCAGGCCCAGCGCGTACAGCACGGGGATCGCCTCGCGGATCATGTTGGTCCAGTCGGCGCGCGAGTAGACGATGTACCGGGGGGTTCCGGCGGTGGCGCCGCTGCGGAGGACCTCGCCGCTGGGGCGGTCGCCGCTGGACAGGTCGCGCGCGGTCGGCAGGGAGTGCCGCTCCAGGTCCGACTTGTTCAGGATCGGCAGCCGCTGGAGGTCGGCGCGAGCCGTCACCCGCGGCAGGTCCAGCGCCCGGTAGTACGGGGCGCGCCGGGCCCGCTCGACGAGGTAGCGCAGCCGGGCCGCCACCCGGCCGTCCAGTCCGTCGGCGGCCGCGGCCCGGGCCCGGGCCAGTGTGGTGCCCGGGAGGTACTCGCGCCGGGACAGCCCCTGGGCCCAGCCGGAGGCGCAGTCCAGCCGGAGGCGCCGGGCGTCGACGGCGTCGCGGTCGGCGTCCGGCGTGCCGGCGCCGACCGCCGGCAGCGGCGGGACGTCGACCACGAGGGCGTCCGGGAAGGTCTCGCCCGGCTCGGCGGTCCGCAGGGCGGGCAGCGGGAAGCCCGGGGACCGCAGCAGGTCCTCGACCGTCCGCCACCAGTGCGGCCGCGCGGTCCGGACGACGACGTCGTCGCCGGACGCCCAGGCCAGCAGCAGACCGCGGACGGCCGGCTCGGCGGAGCCCGGACCGGAGTCCGACGCGGAGCCCGGCGCGGAGTCGTCGTGGCCTGCCGCGCCGTCGAGGACGGCCGGGTCGTCGAGGACGACCGTGCCGACCGGCGAGAAGGCGATCACGTCGTCACTGTCCGTCAGCGGACGCCACGGGTACTGGCTCACGCCGCCGAAGAGCTCGTCGAGCCCTTCGGCCAGTTCCTCCGTCCGGAACAGGAAGCCGACGCCGGCGTCGAGCAGCGCCCGCACCGCCGGCGAGCCGGGCTCGCGCGTCAGCGCCCGCTCGACGTGTTCGACGGCCAGCAGCAGATCGGTCGGGTGGTACGGCCCGGCGCTCGCGGTCGGCGGCTCGGCCGCCGAGCGGGTCGGGGTGGTGGTGGCGGTCACGGCCTGGGACCTCCTGGGGTGTGGGCGGGCTCGGGCTGGCTCACCCGGATGGAACGGGTGCAGTCCGCGAGGAATCGGGCGAGTTCGACGGGGTCGGGGTGGGAGGCCTCGATGAAGGCGGGGACCTGCCACTCCTGGTAGGTGATCCGGGCGGTGCCGCCCTCGGTCTCGGTGCCGGGGTCTTCGAGCAGGTGGAGCCGGTCCAGCGCCGGGTGGCCGCGCAGGTGCTCGGGCACCTCGGTCCGCCAGGGCCGGGTGGGGTCCAGCCGGTGCCCGGGGAAGATGGCGAAGCCGTGGTAGCGCCCGCTCGGCGCCAGCCGGTCCGGGCGCGGCAGGCCGAGCCGGATCGCGATCTCGTGTCGGGCCAGGTGGACCCCGGTGTGCCGCAGGTGGGCGGTGACGATGCCGCCGCCGCCGAGCCGGTTCGCCACCTCCAGGAACACCAGCTCCCCGGCGGCCGTCTCGAAGAACTCCAGGTGGATGCAGCCGGCCTCGATCCGGAGCGCCTCGACCACCTGCTCGGTGAAGGCCGTGTGGCGCGGGTCGGGCGGCAGCTGTCCGGTGGCGATGGGGGCCCCGGCGGCGAAGTCGACGGGCTTGCCGATGTACCGGCTGACCACCAGGTCGCTCACCCGGCCCGCGGTCACCAGCCCGTCCGCGTGCAGGAGTTCGCCTTCGACGTACTCCTCCAGCTGGTAGCCCTCCCGGTCGGGCAGGCCGCGGTGGTGGGCGACGGCCTCCTCGGCCGTCGCGTGGATGGTGACCCCGTCGCTGGAGGCGCCCAGCCGCGGCTTGACGACCGTACGGCCGGTCCACGGCAGCCGGCCCGAGTCGGGCGGGGCCGCCACGAACCGGGGGTGGCGCACGTCGGCGTCGACGAGTGCCCGCTTCATCGCGACCTTGTCGCGGATCAGTTCCAGGCCGGCGCGGTCGGGGCCGGGGATGCCGAGGTGCTCGCGGATCGCCGCGGCTTCGAGGATCCCGAACTCCGAGAGGGCCAGCACCTGTTCCCACCCGTCCTCGCGGCGGGTGCGGGCGATGATCTGCTCGGCCGGCCCGTCCGGACCGTCGAGGACCACCCGCCCGCAGCGCAGCCGCTCCGGGATCTCCGCGATCGAGTCGGCCGTCCCGAAGTACGTGACGTCGTGGGCGTCGTGGTCGAGCCCCAGGTGGTAGTCGATCTTGCGGTACGGGACCTGATGCATCACCAGGATCTTCACCTGGCATCTCCAAGGAAGCCCAGGGCTTCAGCCCTGGGAGGAATTGGTCCTTGAGTCGTAGGCGCGGAGCACCGGAGTTCGTTTCGTTTCCGGTCGGCGTGCATTGTCAGTGCCTCCTGTTAGCTTGCTGGGCGTGAAGATCGTCATGCGGGTCAAGCTCCTACCGTCGCCTGAGCAGGCGTCGACTATGGGGGCTACCCTGCGTGCGTGCAATCGGGCCGCTGACGCGGTGTCGGTCACGGCGTTCGAGAGCCGGGTCTTCTCCCGCAACGACTTGCAGAAGCTGGTGTACGGCGCGGTCAAGGCGGAGTTCGGCCTCTCGGCCCAGCCCGCGGTGCGAGTGGTGAAGAAGGTCGTGGACGCCTACGCCACGCTGAGGGCCAACATCCGGGCCGGGAACCTCGGCAAGCCAGGGTCCAAGCGCCGGGCCAAGGCACTGTCCAAGCCGGTCTTCTTCCGCGAGAACGCGGCTCAGCCCTTCGACGACCGGTGCCTGTCCTGGCAGTACGACGCGAGGACGGTGTCGATCTGGACCACGGCCGGCCGGATGAAGGACCTGGCCTTCGCCTGCTCGCCCGAGGCGTTGGAGACCCTTCGGCTGTATCGCAAGGGCGAGAGCGACCTGGTCGAGCGTGACGGGATGTTCTTCCTGATCGCGGTGTGCGAGGTTCCCGCCGAGCCGGCGGCCGAGCCCACCGGATGGCTCGGGGTGGATCTCGGGATCGTCAACATCGCCACGGTGGACGGCATGAAGCCGATGGCCGGGCGCGGGCTGAACCGCCACCAAAAGCGTCAGCTCGACCTGCGCAGGAAACTGCAGGCCAAGGGCACCAAGTCCGCCAAACGCCTGCTGAAGAAGCGCAACCGCACCGAACAGCGGCACGCCGCCAACACCAACCACATCATCGCGAAGACGATCGTGACCGAGGCTCAACGCACCGGGAAGGGTATCGCGCTCGAAGACCTGAGCGGGATCCGCGACCGGGCACGGCTCCGCAAGCCCCAACAGGTCGCGCTCCACTCCTGGGCGTTCCATCAGCTCGGGTCCTTCCTTCAGTACAAGGCGCAGCGTGCCGGTGTGGCGCTGGTCCACGTCGATCCGGCGTACACCTCGCAGTCCTGCGCCGACTGCCATCACATCGAGAAGAAGAACCGGGTCTCCCAGGCCATGTTCGTCTGCCGGTCCTGCGGGGTTGTTGCCCACGCCGACCGGAACGCGTCCCGCAACATCGCCCGCAAGGGCGAGGCTGCGTGGAGTGCGGGGCGTGAGTCACGCGTCCCAGCCACCCCTTAGGTGGCTCAGACGTGGGAGGCCACGCGGCAGCCAGCCGCGCCCTACCCACAAGCCCGGTCCCTTCAGGGCCGGGTCAAGTTGACAGTCGGCACTCCAGAGCAGTGATCCCCCAGCTGAACCCCATCGCGCTGGTGGCCAGCAGGATCAGGTCACCGTCCTGCACCCGGCCCTCGTCGACCAGCTCGCGCAGCGCGATCAGGGTGTCCGCGCCGCCCATGTGGCCCTGCCGGTGGTAGGCGAACACCGACTTCTCCTCGGGCAGGCCGAGGGTGGCCAGCAGCCGCTGGTGCATCCACCGGTCGCCGTGGTTGATCAGCAGGTAGGCGACGTCGTCGAGCTTGGCCCCGAGGGCCCGCAGGGTCTCCTCGACCAGGGCGCCGAAGTTCTCGACGTAGGCGTCCGCCAGGCCGCGCCGGTGGGGCTCCTGCCGGATCACCACGCCGCCGGGGCGGTGCTCCCCGCGGTAGTAGTCGGCCCAGCTGCCGTCGGTGCGCATGGCGGAGTGCGCGAGGGTGAAGGGCCCGGTCCCGGCGGTGAGCAGGACCGCGGCCGCCGCGTCGCCGAAGTTGAACAGGTCCAGGCTGGCGGGGTCGGAGCGGTCGACCAGGCGGCTCAGCCGGTCGGCGACCAGGACCAGGGCGTGGCCCGAGCCCTGCGCGTCGAGCCGGTCGCCCGCGATCCGCAGGGCGGTGGCACCCGCGTTGCAGAAGTTGCCGACCTCGAAGCAGTGCGCCCGCTCGATGCCCAGCGCGTGCGCGGCCTTGGCCGCCGGGGACCAGAACGGGTGGTCCCACTCCCCCGAGCCGGCGTAGATGACGGTGCCGATCCGCTCCGGCGCGACTCCGGTGCGCTCCAGGACGGCGCGGGCCGCGTCCCGCGCCAGCTCCCAGGAGGCCTCCTCCTCACCCAGCCCGGGGAACCCCTCGGCGTGGGTGACGGCCAGGATGTCGGCCACCGGCACCCCGGAGGCGGCGTGCAGGCCCTGCACGTCGACCCGCCCCTCGGGGTACCGGACGGCGAAGTCCGCGATGGCGCTCACTGCACCCGCTCTTCGACCGGCTTCGCGTCGCCGCCGGCCGCCTCGATGCTGACGCGGTGCACGGTGCGCCCGACGCCCGGCTCGACCTCGGTGGCGATGTGGTAGGTCGTACGGGTCTTCCAGATGACCAGGTCGTGCGGCGTCCACCGGTGGGTGTAGACGTGGCTCTCGTCCGTGATCAGGTCGTCCAGCAGCGAGAAGAAGGCCTCGTTCTCGTTGGGGTCGAAGCCCTCGACGCCGTCCATGTACTCCCGGCTGCCGTAGACGTAGGACCGGCCGGTCCGCTCGTCCTTGGCGATCACGGGGTGCTGCACCGGCGGGTGCTCGTACTCGGCCTGGGCCCGGAACTCGGCCGCGGACAGGCCGACGTGCTCCGGACGGATGCGCAGCCGCTTGCTCACGGTGTGGTTGCCGGTCCGGTCGGCCAGCCGGGCCTTCCACTCCTCGGGGAGGCGGTCGTACACGTCCACCGCGCTGGCGAACTTGGTGTGCCCGCTGGTGGAGGGCACGTTGACGCCGTGCAGCATGGTGAACGGCGCGGGGTCGGCGACGAAGGTGGAGTCCTGGTGCCAGAAGTTGCCGACCCGGGCGACGCCGACCGGCTTGCCGTCCTTCTGCTCGTTGGAGGAGATCATGATCTCCTCGAACTCCGGGTGCCGGTACTTGCCGATCACGAACGGCACGGGGCGGCCGAGCCGCCGGGCGAGCTCGATCTGCTGCTCGGGCGTCAGGTCGATGGAGCGGACCACGACCACGTCGTGGGCGTGCAGCGAGTCGATCAGGTCCGCCCACAGGACCGGGTCCTGCAGGTCCTCGTAGGTGACGTCGGTGAACTCCGCGCCGACGTACGGGTTGCTCTGCTTCTTGGCGGTCATCGCGATTCCTCCGGGGTCTGGGTCGCGGGGCCGAAGGCCCGCAGGCAGTGGTGCAGCGATTCGGCGAACCGGGCGATCTGCTCCGGTGTCCGGTACGGGGCGACGGTCACGCGGTAGCGCTCGCTGCCCTTGGCGACAGAGGGGTAGTTGATCGGCTGGACGTAGATGTCGTGCTGCTCCAGCAGCATCGTGGCCACCTGGCGGACCCGCTCGGCCCCGCGCACCATCACCGGCACGAGGTGGCTGTCGGCGTCGAGGAACTCGATGCCGCGGGCGCGCAGTTCGGCCTTCAGCAGGGCGACGTTGGCGTCCAGCTCGGCACGGAGCTCGATCCCCTTCTGGACGATGTCCAGCGTGCAGAGGGTGGCGTCCATGGAGGCCTGGGGCAGCGCCGTGGTGAAGATGAACCCGGGGGCCTGCGACCGTACGTAGTCCAGGGCGACGTCCGGGCCGGCCACGTAACCGCCCACCGTGCCGAGGGACTTGCCGAAGACCCCCTGCACGAAGGTCGCCCGGTGGTCGCCGAGCTCCTCGCTGAGGCCGGCGCCGGAGGCACCGCGCACCCCGATCGAGTGGGTCTCGTCGAGCCAGGTCAGCGCGTTGAACTCCTCGGCGAGGTCGAGGATCTCCGACAGCGGCGAGGTGTCGCCGTCCATCGAGTACACCGACTCGAACACGATGAGCTTCGGCAGGTGGGCGGGGGTCGCCTCCAGCCGGGCGCGCAGGTCGTCCACGTCGTTGTGCGCGAACACCTGCTTGGGCGCGCCGGAGCGGATGATGCCCTCGATCAGCGACCGGTGGTTGAGCGCGTCGGAGAACACCACCATGCCGGGCGTGGCGGCGATCAGGGTGCTGAGCGACTCGAAGTTGGCCACGTAGCCGCTGGAGAAGACCAGGGCACGCTCCTTGCCGTGCCACTCGGCGACCCGTTGCTCCAGCTCGACGTGCGCCACGCTGGTGCCGGCGATGTTGCGCGACCCGCCGGTGCCGGTGCCGTGCCGCGCGACCGAGGCCTGTTGCGCGGCGATGGCGTCCGGGTGCTGGCTCAGGCCCAGGTAGTCGTTGCTGCACCAGACCTGCACCAGGCGGTCGTTGTGCCTGGTGTGGCCGGGCTGGGCCGCCTGATGGGCGACCGGGAGGAATTCTCGGTAGAGCCGGTTGGCCCTGAGTTCGTCGAGCCTGAACCGCAGTGGGTCCAGAATCGATGCGTCCGTGGGTGTTTCCAGGATCTCGGCAGTCATTCGGTTTCTCCGCTGGCAAGTGCGATGCGTCCGAGGCGGCGTTCAGCCGCTGCACCGCCGAGGAAAAGACTGCCGTGACCGCTTCCCGATCCGTTCCCGGGCCGCTCCCGGGGCGCTCCCGAGGCGCTCCCGGCCGGGCGGAGCGAGCCAGCGGAAAGCCTGAATTGTAACGCCAGGTAACATGGGTCGACGGCTGCACGGATTGGCTCAAAGGCCCTGCAACCTCACACTTTTGACTTTGCGGCAGGTTGTGGCACGCAGGTCGCGAAAATAGACCTACCGACCCTGCCGAACTCGGCATTCCGGCCGATATGCCGGAATTGCCACGGGCCCGTCCGGAGGCCGCCCGCAATTCCCCGGCCGGTCACCGAACGTTGCCCCACGTCAAATCCGGGCAAAATGCGGTAGACCCCGTTCGGTTGATCCACTACGGCCTTAGGATGCGGAGAGTTGTCCCGACGGTACGGCGCGTGCGGGGGGAGGGAGCATTGTGGGAAGTCCTCGGTACCTGCTGTTGGGGCCCTTGGAGGTGTGGGCCGGGGACCGGCGGATTCCGCTCGGCGGCAGGGTGAACGAGAAGGTCCTGACCCTGCTGCTGCTGGCACCGGGGCAGGTCCTGTCCGTGGCCCGGATCGTCGAGGGGATCTGGGGCGAGACCTCGCCGGAGACGGCCACCCACCAGGTCCGCAAGGCGGTCTCCAACCTGCGCACCCGGCTCCCCGGCGGCAAGCTGCTCATCGAGACCGTCGGCACCGGGTACCGCATCGCCGTGCACGACGACGACCTGGACTCGACCCGGTTCGCCGCGGCCGTCCAGCGGGCGCAGGCCCTGCTCGGCGACGGCCGGAGCGACCGGGCGGCGGAGGAACTCCGTACGGCCCTGGACCTGTGGCGCGGAGCCTCCCTCGACGACCACGGGAGCGCGGTGATCTCGGCGGCCTCGGCGGCCCTGGAGGAGCGCCGGATGGCCGCCCTCGAACAGCTGCTGGCGCTCCGGCTGGACTCCGGGGAGGGCCCGGAGCTCGTCGGCGAGCTGCGCGACCTCGTCGCGGCCAACCCGTTGCGGGAACGGCTGTACGCCCACCTGATGCTCGCCCTGTACCGGTCCGGACGCCGGGCCGACGCGCTCGACGTGTTCCGGTCCGTACGGCGGCTGCTGGGCGAGGAGCTCGGCGTCGACCCGGGCCCGGAGCTGATCGGCCTGCACGAGGCGGTCCTGAAGGACAGCCCGGACCTCCTGGCCGCCACCCCGGCGGCGCGGCCGGCGCCCGAGCCGGCCGAGCCCCCGCAGCAGCCCGCCACCGTTCCCCGCCTGCTGCCGAGCGACCTGCCGGACTTCGTCGGGCGGTCCTCGGAGCTGGCCGCGGTCGTGGCGGCCGCCGCCGAAGCCGGGACGGCGGGCGGGCGGATCGTCGCCGTCGACGGCATCGGCGGCTGCGGCAAGACCTCCTTCGCGATCCGGGCGGCCCACACCATCGCCGCGGCCTTCCCGGACGGCCAGATCTTCCTGGACCTGCAGAGCCACAGCCCGGGCGAGGAGCCCATCGGCGCGAACACCGCGCTCGACATCCTGCTGCGCTCCCTCGGCAAGCGCCCGGACGAGATACCCGACGACCTCGCGGGCCGGACCGGCATGTGGCGCAACTGCCTGACCGACCGCCGCTACCTGCTCGTCCTCGACAACGTACGGGAGGTCGGCCAGATCCGGCCCCTGCTGCCGGCGACCGCGGGCAGCATCGCGATCGTCACCAGCCGCGCCCGGCTGGTGGACCTCGACGGCGCCCGGTGGGTCTCGCTGCGCGAGCTCTCGCCGCACGAGAGCTCCGCGTTCCTGACCCGGACCCTCGGCGCCGACCTCGTCGCCGCCGACCTGCCCGCCGCCCGGGACCTCGCCGAGTTCTGCGGCCACCTCCCGCTGGCCCTGCGGATCGCCTCGGCCCGGCTGCTGAACCGCCCGGGCTGGACGCTGGACCGGATGGTGCGCAGGCTCGCCGACCAGACCCGGCGGTTGGACGAACTCAGCAGCACCGACCGCAGCGTCGAGGCGACCCTCCGGTCCTCGTACGACGCCATGGAGCCGCCGGTCCGCACCGCGTTCCGGCTCACCGCCCAGCACCCGGGCGGCGCCCTCGACGTCCACTCGGCCGCGGCCCTGCTCGCCCGCGACCTGCCCGCCGCCGACTCGGCGCTGGAATCACTGATGGACGTACGGTTCCTGCAGCTGCGCAACGACGGCCGGTACGGATTCCACGACCTGGTCCGGGCGTTCGCGCTCCGGCTGCCCGACGCGGACGGCGAGGCCGGCATCGCCCTGCGGCGGCTGCTCGACTACTACTGCCAGGCCAGCGACGACGCCTGCGCCCAGGTGTTCCCGTACTGGCGCCGGCTGGACACCACCTTCCGGCCGGAGTCGCCGTACCTGCCGCGCTTCCCGGACCACGGCGCCGCCCTGGAGTGGCTCGACCGCGAGCACTCCAGCCTGATCGCCGTGGTCCGGCGGGCCGAGCAGGAGCGGCTGGACCTGCACGCCGCCTACCTGGCCCGCAACCTGGCCTACCACCTCAACCTCCGCGGCTGCTTCGAGGACTACTACGAGGTCGCCAAGATCGCCGTCGCCTGCGCCCGACGGCTCGGCGACTCCTCGCTGCTGCTGCTGAGCCTGTCGAACCTGGCCGCCGTCTGCTGGAAGGTCGGCCGGCTCCCGGAGGGGGTCGCGGCCGCCGAGGAGGGGCTCGCCGCCTCCATCGCCATCAACAACGCCCACGCCGAGGCGCGTTGCCGGGGCACCCTCGGGATGCTGCTGACGACCGTGGGCGCCTACGACGCCGCCCTGCCGCACCTGGAGCGGAGCATCGCGCTGGGCACCGAGGCCGGCCTGTACCGGGAGACCGCCGAATCGCTGACCGTGCTGAGCATGCTCCACGAGAACTGCGGCGACTTCCGCCGGTCCGTCGAATCGGCCCAGGCGGCCGTGGAGATCAGCCGCCGGCTGCACGCGGTCGAGATCGAGATCGCGGCCCTGACCGACAAGGCCGTCGCCCACCTGCGCTGCGGCGAACTGTCGCAGGCCCGGGCCTGCGTGGAGCAGGCCAGACCGCTGTCGGACGAGTCGAAGCTCCCCGGCAACGTCGCCCTGCTGCTGGCGGTCTGCGCCGAGGTCGCGGCCCTGAGCGGGGATCCGGCGGCGGCCGCCGAGTCGGTCGAGAGCGCCCTGCGGCTGGCCGAGGCGAGCCGGACCCCGGTGCGCCAGGCGGCCGTCGCGAACATCGTCGGCCGGGTGCGGTTCGCCGTACGGGACTTCGAGGGGGCGCTGAAGGCGCACCGCTACGCCTACCGGCACGCGAGTGCGATCGGCTACCGGATCGAGGCGGCCCGCGCCCTGGAGGGCATGGAGGCGGCGGCCACCGTGCTCGACGGCGCGGACCGGCCCAGCCCGGGGCGCATCCCGGTCTGACGCTCCGGCCCCTTCAGCACAGGACCGTCGGGACAGGACCCTCCGGTACCGATCCCCGCCGAGCGGTATCGGAACGGGAACCGCCCGGGATTGTCATGCACGAGGCTATGCCAGGTACGGGAAACGGATTCATTCACGAGAGGGCATGAAGGGGCATGGTCAAGAAGATCGCCGTCCTGGTCGGGGACGTCGACGCAGCGGTGGCACACACGGCTCACCCGGCGGCACCGCACGGGTCCTGCGCCTACGCGGGACGCTCCGGCGAAGGCGCCGACATCGGGCCCAGCTGATCCGGCAGGGCTCGTGACCACCCCGGCGTCCCGCTTCGAACGGAAGGTCCTCATGCACATCGGCAGAGTCCGCAGCTTCCTGGCGAAGGCGGGTGTCGTGGCCGTCGCCCTCGTGACCGTCGGGGCGGCCACCACGGCTGCCGCCGCCAACCCCGCCGACGACACCGGCGGCCCGGCGGCCGCCAAGCCGCACCCCAAGCACGGCGGGACGGTCCGCATCGCGCAGCGGCCGAACGACAGCCCCAACGTGATCTGGCCGTTCATGGACGTCAACCAGGTCACCTCGATCAACATCGGGGAGTTCCAGCAGTTCTTCTTCCGTCCGCTGTACTTCGCCGGACGGGACGACCGGATCGCCATCGACGACGACCTGTCGCCGGCCAAGGCCCCGGTCTGGAGCGCCGACGGACGGACCGTCACCGTCGGGCTCAAGAAGTGGAAGTGGAGCAACGGCGAACCGCTCACCGGCCGCGACATCCAGTTCTGGATCAACATGTCCAAGGCCGAGAAGGAGCACGACGGCTACTACACGCCGCCGATGACCATCGCGGGGACGACGACCAACTACTTCCCGGACAACGTGGTCTCCACGGCGGTCTCCGAGCACGGCATCTCGATCACCTTCGACCAGGCCTACAACCGGACCTGGGTGCTGCAGAACGTCCTGACCACGATCACGCCGATGCCCCGGGCCTGGGACGTGACCGGCCCCGACGGCGCGCGCGGCAGATGCGCGGCCGACGCGGTGGACGCCCCGACGCTGAAGGCCGACTGCGATCCGGTCTTCCGCTACCTGAGCGCGGCCTCGGTCGACAAGAAGACCTTCGCGACCAACCCGCTCTGGCAGATCTCGGACGGCCCCTGGAAGCTCAAGTCCTACGACGCGGCGTCCGGCGCCTACGCCATCGTCCGCAACAAGGCCTACTCCGGCGTCCACAAGCCGTACCTGGACGAGGTCGACTTCGTCCCGTACAAGGACGCCGAGACCCAGTACGCGGATCTGAAGGCCGGCACGTCCAGCCCGAACGCCCTGCAGATCGGCATCCTGCCCAAGTCCCACGCGGCCCGGTACGACCCGAACGACCTCCAGGCCGGCAACCCGCTGGCCGGGCAGGGCTACCACATCGCACCGCTGACCTACCTGAACTCCATCGACTACTACCAGCTCAACTTCCGGAGCACCCGGCACGGCAAGCTGTTCCGGCAGCCCTACTTCACCAAGGCGCTCCAGGACTCCTACGACCAGCAGAGCGTCATCGACGGCGCCCGCAAGGGCTGGGGCCACCCGACGATCGGCGCCGTGCCGGCGATCCCCGCCGGGAACCCGCTGTCCCCCAACGCCCAGCAGCACACCATCAAGTTCGACCTCGCCGAGGCCCGCGGCCTGATGGCCGCCAACGGCTGGGACCTGACCACCACGCCCGCCGTGTGCCGGAACCCGGGGACGGGCCCGGGGCAGTGCGGTGCCGACATCGCCGCCGGCGACAAGGCGGAGTTCGACCTGGACTACCAGGGCGGCAACGCCGACCTCCCGGGGATCATGGCCTCCTACCGGACGAACCTCGCGCAGTCGGGGATCTCCGTGAACCTCGCCGAGGTGCCCGTCGACCACCTCCAGACCGAAGCCTCCCTCTGCACCCCCGCCAACCCGGACGGCTGCGCCTGGGACGCCGTCATGTACGGCGGCTGGGTCTACTCCCCCCAGCTCTACCCGACCGGCGACTCCCTCTTCGCCACCGGCGCCGCAGCGAACGTCTGGGGCTACTCGGACCCGCACCTGGACGAACTGATCGCCAAGACGATCACCAGCAACGACATCCAGGACATGTACGCCTACGAGGACTACGTCAACGACCACCAGCCGGTGATCTACACCGACGACGTCGTGGCCATCTTCGAGGTGGCCAACGGCCTCCACATGCCGGTCCAGGACCCCTTCGAGGGCTACCAGCCGGAGTTCTGGTACTACACCGGCTGAGCCGGACACCCCGCACACCCCGAGGGCCGGGGCGCATCAGCATCGATCGGATCGATGCTGACGCGCCCCGGCCCTCACGCGTGTCTCGACCACGTCCCCAGCGGCTTCTCAGGGACCGCAGGCCTTGCGGGAGTTCGGAGCGGTCGGCAGGCCGGGGGCGCGAGTGCAGGTGAGATTCCGGTAACGAGCCGTTCACCCCGCGCGGGCTCCTGGGGAAACACGCGGTTCCTAGTGTCTCCGCTCATGGATGCGAAGCTGTATACGCCCTCGGATGCCGTGCCGGCGGATGCCGCGCCGGCGGCGGGAGCGCCGCCCACGCCCTCACTGCGCGAGACGGTCTACGCGAAGCTCCGCGCGGCCGTGCTCGACGGCGAGTTCGGTGCCCGCGAGCGGCTGGCCGAGGTGCGGCTGGCGGCGCGGTTCGGGGTGTCGCGGACCCCGGTGCGGGAGGCACTGGCGCGGCTGGCGTCCGACGGGCTGATCGAGCGGGGGGACGGCGGCTTCTTCGTCACGATCCCCAACCTCAGGCAGCTGAAGGACTTCTACGAGCTCCGGGTCACCCTGGAGCTGCGCGGTGTCGCACGGGCGATCGAGGACCCCTCCCTCAGGCACGACCCGGCGGTCATCACCGTCGAGCTGGACCGCTGGTACGCGATGCGGAAGTGCCCCCCGGCGCCCGACCCGCGGTTCGTCGTGCAGGACGAGCGTTTCCACGCCGAGCTCTCCCGCGCCTCCGGCAACCCCGCGCTCACCGACGCCCTGGTGGCCGTCAGCGAGCGGATCCGCCAAGTGCGAATGTACGACTTCCTCACCCAGGACCGGGTCGAGACGACCATCGCCGAACACATCGAGATCATGGAACTCGTCCGCGACGGACGGCTCGACGAGGGCTACCGGGCCCTGCACGCCCATGTCGGCGACTCGATGGCCGTGGTGCTGGAACGTGCCCAGCGCGCCATCACCCAGATGGCCATGCACGCCGACCGTCTCTGAATCCCCCACACACACCCGCACGCCGGAAGGGCTGACCATGAGCACCGCCGAGTCACGGCTGACGACGACCGCACCACCCGGCACCGCGAAGAGCCAGGCGACGAAGGAGACCCTGGAGGACTACACCCTCCGCTTCGCGCCCCGCAGTTACCGCCGCTGGACCCCGATGGTCGTGGCGACCACCGCGCTCGGCGGCATCGCCTACATGGCCGACTTCTCCATCGGTGCCGGCATCGGCCTGGCCCACGGCACCGGCAACGCGCTCGTGGCGATCGCCGTGGCCGCCGTGGTCATCTTCGTCACCGGCTTCCCGCTCGCCTACTACGGCGCCCGCTACAACGTCGACCTCGACCTGATCACCCGCGGCTCCGGCTTCGGCTACTACGGCTCGGTACTGACCAGCGTCATCTTCGCCAGCTTCACCTTCATCTTCTTCGCCCTCGAAGGCTCGATCATGGCCCAGGGCCTCAAGCTCGGCCTCGGGCTGCCGCTGTGGCTGGGCTACGCGGTCTCCACGCTGATGGTGATCCCCCTGGTGATCTTCGGCATGAAGGCGCTCAGCAAGCTCCAGGTGTGGACGACGCCGGTCTGGCTGGTGCTGATGGTCGCCCCGCTGGTCTACCTGATCGCCGACGACCCCGGCAGCGTCGACCGCTTCCTCTCCTACGCCGGCACCGGCGGCGAGGGCGGCGTCAACCCCGCCTCCGTGCTGCTCGGCGCCGGCGTCTGCCTGTCCCTGATCGCACAGATCGGCGAGCAGATCGACTACCTGCGCTTCATGCCGCCCAAGACCGAGGCCAACAAGCGCGGTTGGTGGACCGCCGTGATCATGGCCGGCCCCGGCTGGGTGGTCCTCGGCGCCCTGAAGCAGGCCATCGGCGTCTTCCTCGCCGTCTACATCATCACCAAGGTCGGCGCGGCCGCCGCCCCGGAGCCGATCCAGCAGTTCAAGGGCGCCTTCGACGCGATGATGCCGTCCTGGCTCGTCGTCCCGCTCGCCGTGGCCCTCGTCGTGATCAGCCAGATCAAGATCAACGTCACCAACGCCTACTCCGGCTCGCTGGCCTGGACGAACTCCTTCACCCGGGTCACCAAGCACTACCCCGGCCGGATGGTCTTCGTCCTGGTCAACCTCGGCTTCGCGCTCGTCCTGATGGAGGCCGACATGTTCAGCTTCCTCAACAGCATCCTGGGCTTCTACTCGAACTGCGCGATCGCCTGGGTCGTCACCGTCGCCACCGACATCGGCGTCAACAAGTACCTGCTGAAGCTCTCCCCGCTCCAGCCGGAGTTCCGCCGCGGGATGCTCCACGCCGTCAACCCGGTCGGCGTGGTGGCCTTCACCGCCGCCTCGGGCCTGTCGATCGCCATGTACTTCCACGCCCTCGGCGACACCCTGCAGCCGTACTCCCCCGTGGCCGCCGCCGTCATCGCCTTCGTCCTCACCCCGCTGATGGCGATCGTCACCAAGGGCCGGTACTACCTGCGCCGCACCGGCGACGGCATCGACGAGCCCCTGCTCGACGCCGCGGGCAACCCCAGCGCCGTCACCCTCGACTGCCACGTCTGCCGCCAGCCCTACGAGCGCCCCGACCTGACCGCCTGCGCGACCCACGAAGCGGTCGTCTGCTCGCTGTGCCTGAGCACCGACAAGGTCGGCGACCACGTACTGCCCGCACAGCCGGTCACCGTCTGACCCACAGACACCCCGACACGCCCAGAGACACACCTCGCGACACCGGCAGCCCGTCAAGCACCGCCCCCACCGCCCCGCCGCCCGCTCCGGAGGAGCCGCCATCGTGTTCGACACCTTGCTCGTAGCCAACCGCGGCGAGATCGCCTGCCGCATCCTGCGCAGCGCACACGCCCTCGGGTTGCGCACGGTGGCGGTGTACTCCGACGCCGACCGCACCGCCCCGCACGTCCGGATGGCCGACGAGGCCGTACGACTCGGCCCGGCGCCCGCCGCCGACAGCTACCTGCGCGCCGACCTGGTGCTGGAGGCGGCCCTCGCCACCGGCGCGGGGGCGATCCACCCCGGCTACGGCTTCCTCTCCGAGAACGCCTCCTTCGCCGCCGCGGTGGAGGCGGCCGGCCTGGTGTTCATCGGCCCCACCCCGGCCCAGCTGGAGGTCTTCGGCGCCAAGCACACCGCCCGGGCCGCCGCGCTGGCGGCCGGAGTCCCCCTGCTGCCCGGCAGCGGCCTGCTCGCCGACGAGGCGGAGGCCCTGGGCGCGGCGGAGACGGTCGGCTACCCGGTCATGCTCAAGGCCACCGGCGGCGGAGGCGGCATCGGCATGCGGGCCTGTGCCGGACCGCTGGAGCTGCGGGAGGCGTTCACCCAGGTCACCCGCCTGGCCCAGGGCAGCTTCGGTGACGGCGGGGTCTTCCTGGAGCGGTACGTCGACAGCGCCCGCCACGTCGAGGTGCAGGTCTTCGGCGACGGCGCCGGCGGGATCGCCGTGCTCGGCGACCGCGACTGCTCCCTCCAGCGCCGCAACCAGAAGGTCCTGGAGGAAGCCCCGGCACCGGACCTCCCCTCCGACGTCCGAGCCCGACTCCACACGACGGCACGGGAGTTGTGCGCGTCGGTCGACTACCGCTCCGCCGGTACCGTGGAGTTCGTCTACGACGCCGCGCGCCAGGAGGCGTACTTCCTGGAGGTCAACACCCGCCTCCAGGTCGAACACCCGGTCACCGAGGAGACCCACGGCGTCGACCTCGTCGCCTGGATGCTGCGGCTGGCCCGCGGCGAGACCGGTTTCCTCCACGAGCCGGTCCCCCGCGGCCACGCGGTCGAGGCCCGGATCTACGCCGAGGACCCCTCCCTCGACCACCGGCCCAGCTCCGGCCTGCTGACCCGGGTCCGCTTCCCCGACGGCGTCCGCGTCGACGGCTGGGCCGAGACCGGGCAGCTGATCTCCACGGCGTACGACCCCATGATCGCCAAGATCATCGCGACCGGCGACACCCGCGCCGAGGCCCTCGACCGCCTCGCGCGGGCCCTGGCCGACACCAGGATCGACGGCGTGGAGACCAACCTCGGCCTGCTCCGCGCGGTCTGCCAGGCGCCCGACGTGCGGGCCGCCCGGCACACCACCGCCACCCTCGCGGGCATCACCGATCCGCGACCGCGCATAGACGTCGTACGCGGCGGCGCGCAGACCACCGTGCAGGACTGGCCCGGGCGCACCGGCTACTGGGAGGTCGGCATCCCGCCCGGCGGCCCGATGGACGACCTCTCCTTCCGCCTCGGGAACACCGCCGTCGGCAACCCCGAGGGCGCGCCGGGCCTGGAGTGCACCCTGGAAGGAGCGGCCCTGCGCTTCTCCCACCCGACGGTCGTCTGCGTGACCGGCGCCCCGGCCGAGGTCCGGGTCGACGGACGGCCCGTCGAGCAGTGGCAGCCGCTGGAACTGGCGGCCGGCCAGGTCCTGGACGTGGGCACCCCGAAGGGCCCCGGCATGCGGACCTACGTCCTCGTCCGCGGCGGCCTCGACCTTCCCGACTACCTCGGCAGCACCGCCACCTTCACGCTCGGCGCCTTCGGCGGGCACGCCGGACGGGCGCTGCGCGCCGGAGACGTCCTGCGCCCGGCCGCGCCCGCCGCCGACGCCCCCGCCCCCTCGGCGGTGCCGGCCGCGGACCGCCCGCACCTCACCACCCACTGGCGGATCGCGGTCAGCGAAGGACCGCACCCCGCACCGGACTTCCTCACCCGCGACGGCCTGCGCACCGTCTACGAGACGGACTGGAAGGTCTCCGCCCAGTCCGCCCGCACCGGCGTACGGCTCATCGGCCCGCGTCCCGAATGGGCCCGGCCGGACGGCGGCGAGGCCGGCCTGCACCCCTCCAACGTCCACGACACCGCGTACTCCGTCGGCGCGGTCAACTTCACCGGTGACACGCCCGCCATCCTCGGCCCCGACGGCCCCAGCCTCGGCGGCTTCGCCTGTCCCGTCACCATCGTCCGCGCCGACCGCTGGAAGACCGGACAGCTGCGCCCCGGCGACACCGTGCGCTTCGTCCCCGTCGGCGAGACGACCGCCGACGCCCTGCGCCGCTCCCCCGCCCTGCTCACCCTCCCGACGAACGCCGGCCCGGACGGCGACGACGGTGTCATCGCCCGCCGCCCGGCCACCGACACCACCCCCGAGGTGACGTACCGGCGCGGTGCCGAGGACAACATCCTGGTCGAGTACGGCCCGATGACGCTCGACCTGTCGCTGCGCATGCGCGTCCACGCCCTCGCCCAGCACCTGCACGCGCTGCGCCCCTCGGGGCTCGTCGACATCACACCGGGCGTGCGCTCCCTGCACCTGCACACCGACCCCGACGTGCTCCCCCTGCGCACCCTCCTCGGTCTGCTCCAGGAGGCGGAGGACCAGCTCCCCGCGACCGCCGACCTGACCGTGCCCAGCCGGGCGGTCCACCTCCCGCTCTCCTGGGACGACCCGACCGTCGAGGAGGCCATCGCCCGCTACACGGCCTCGGTCCGCGACGACGCGCCGTGGAACCCGTCGAACCTCGACTTCATCCGCCGCATCAACGGCCTGGACAGCGTGGAGGACGTACGACGGACGGTCTTCGACGCCCAGTACCTCGTGCTCGGCCTGGGCGACGTCTACCTCGGCGCCCCCGCCGCCACCCCGCTCGACCCGCGCCACCGCCTGGTCACCACCAAGTACAACCCGGCCCGCACCTGGACCGCCGAGGGCGGGGTCGGCATCGGCGGCGCCTACCTGTGCGTCTACGGCATGGAGAGCCCCGGCGGGTACCAGCTCATCGGCCGCACCGTCCCCGTCTGGGGCGGCCTGCGCCCGCCCCGCTCCTTCGCCGACGGCCAACCCTGGCTGCTGCGCTTCTTCGACCGGATCATCTGGCACCCGGTGAGCCCGGAGGAACTCCTCGACATCCGCGCCGACCTCACCGCCGGACGCACCGCCCTGGACATCCGGCCCGGCACCTTCTCCCTCGGCGAGCACGAGAGGTTCCTGCGCGAGAACGCCGACAGCATCGCGGCCTTCCGCACCCGCCAGGCGGCCGCCTTCGAGGCGGAACGCCAGGCGTGGGAGAAGGCGGGCGAGTTCGCCCCCCGTGAGGCACCGGAGGCGGTCGTCCAGGACGCCGCTTCCTTGACCCTCGAACCGGGCAGTGTCCTGGTCGAGGCGCCGCTCAGTTCGACCGTGTGGAAGGTCGAGGCCCAGCCGGGAGACCGGGTCGAAGCCGGCCAGCCGCTCCTCGTTCTGGAGGCCATGAAGATGGAGGTGGTGGTCCGGGCCCCCGCCGGCGGCGTCATCGCCGACGTGCTCGTCACCCCCGGCCAGCAGATCGACGGCGGCACCCCGCTGGCCGTCGTCAGGGAGTCCACCATGGAATCCGTCGTTGAATCCGTCGTTGAATCCGTCCTGGAAGAGGAGACCGCATGACCCAGGCCCCGACCGTCAGCTGCGCCGAGCGCGTCACCGACGCCTACCGGCGCATCGCCGAAGCCGACCGGCCCGAGGTCTGGATCACCTTGCGCCCCGAGACCGACGTCCTGGCCGAGGCCCGCGAGCTGGACCGGCGCATCGCCGCGGGGGCCGAACTGCCCCTGGCCGGCACCCTGGTGGCCGTCAAGGACAACATCGACGTGGCCGGCCTGCCCACCACCGCCGCCTGCCCCGACTACGCCTACCCGCCGGGGCGCTCGGCGCCCGCCGTGCAACGGCTGGTGGACGCGGGCGCGCTCGTCCTCGGCAAGACGAACCTGGACCAGTTCGCCACCGGTCTGGTCGGCACCCGCAGCCCCTACGGCCCCGTCCGCAACGCGCTGCGCCCCGAGAAGATCTCCGGCGGCTCCAGCTCCGGTTCGGCGGTCGCCGTCGCCCTGGGCATCGCCGACATCGCCCTCGGCACCGACACCGCCGGCTCCGGCCGCGTCCCCGCCGCCCTCAACGACATCGTCGGCATCAAGCCCACGCTCGGACTGGTCCCCACCACCGGAGTCGTCCCCGCCGCCCGCTCCTACGACGCCGTCACCGTCTTCGCCCGTACCCTCACCGAGGCCCAGCGGGCCCTGGCCGTGATGATCGGCCCCGACGAGGGCGATCCGCTCAGCCGCGCCTGGCCGGAGGACGTACGGCTGTCGGCCCCGGAGCACCCCCGCCTCGCGGTCCCCCGGGACGAGGACCTCGCGCCGCTCTCGCCGGAGGCGCGGGCCGCGTTCCGTACGGCCGTCAAGCGCCTGGAGGCCGCCGGCGCCGAGGCCACCGTCATCGACGTCTCACCCCTGCTGCAGGCGGCACGCCTCCTCTACGACGGCGCGCTCGTCGCCGAACGCTACGCCGCCGTGGGCGAGTTCATCGCCGGTGACCCGTCGGCCGCCGACCCGACCGTGGCCGGGATCATCCTCGCCGCCGGCGGACTGCCCGCCCACGCCCTGGCCGCCGACCAGGAACGCCTCGACGGGTACAAGGCGCTCGCCCGCCGCCTCCTGTCCGGCTACGACGCGCTGCTGCTGCCGACCACCACCGAGCACCCCGACATCGCCGCCGTCCAGGCCGACCCCGTGGCCGTCAACTCCCGCCTGGGCACCTACACCAACTTCGTCAACCTCCTCGACCTCGCCGCCGTCGCCGTGCCGGCCGGCGAGGCCGACGGCAGCCCCTTCGGCGTCAGCGTCATCACCCGCGCCTTCGAGGACCAGCCCGCCCTCGACATCGCCGCCCGCCTCACCGACGAACAGGCCCCGACTCCCCTGCCCGGCACGGGACTCGACCTCGCCGTCTTCGGCGCCCACCTGCGCGGCCAGCCCCTCAACCACCAGCTCACCGACACCGGCGCACGCTACGCGGGCGAGGTCACCACGAGCGCGGCCTACCGCCTCACCGCGCTGACCACCGTCCCGCCGAAGCCCGGCCTGGTCCGCGTCGGCCCGGGCGCCGGAGGCCCGATCGCCGGAGAACGCTGGACCCTCTCACCCGCGGCCCTCGGCCGCTTCCTGGCCGCCCTGCCCTCCCCCATGTCGCTGGGGCGGATCGAACTCGCCGACGGCACCTGGGTGCTGGGCTTCCAGTGCGACCCGCACACCGCGTCCACCGGAACGGACATCACCCACCACGGCGACTGGCGCACCTACCTCGCGACCGGCGCCTCCTGACCGTCGCTGCCGCGGCGGCGGCCGCCGGGCTCCTCGGGAGGAGTCGAGACCCCGGCGGCCCGCACGACACCCGGCCTTAACGCCGGGGACGTGGGGGTGTGACGAACGGCCAGCAGAATCCACCACACGCCCATCGATGCGGAAGATTCATTCCGCTGTACGGAATTCTTCCGGGAAGGGGATTCGCATGACCGACGCATCCGCGCCGGCCCGAAACCGGGCCGTGGCCGTGCTGCTCTCACCGTTCGCCCAGGTCATCGCCGCTATCGGGCTCGGGATCGCGGTGGGGAACCTGTGGCCGGACGGCGCTCACCACCTCAAGCTGATCGGTGACGCCTTCCTCAACGCGATCAAGGCCGTCATCTCGCCGCTGGTCTTCTGCGTGGTGGTGCTCGGGATCGCCAAGGCCGGCGACATCAAGACCGTCGGACGGATCGGCGTCAAGGCACTGATCTGGTTCGAGGTCGTCAGCACGGTCGCCCTGCTGGTCGGCCTGGCCGCCGGCAACCTCCTCGAACCCGGGCAGGGCTTCGCCGGCGGCCACCCGAAACTCGACGCCGCGGCCGTGGACCAGAAGACCGCAGGCGCCCAACTCCCCGGTTTCACCGGCTTCCTGCTGAACCTGGTGCCGACCAGCGCGGTCGGGGCCTTCGCCAACAACCAGCTGCTGCAGGTGCTGTTGCTGGCCGTGCTCTGCGGGACGGCGATCGGACACCTGGGCCACACCCGCACCCCGCTGGTCCTGCAACTGGTCGACCAGGCCGGTCAGGTGATCTTCCGGGTCGTCGGGTACGTGATGAAGCTCGCGCCCCTCGCCGCGTTCGGCTCCGCCGCCTACCTGATCGGCCAGTACGGCATGTCGGCGCTCTCCTCGTACGGCGCCCTCATCGCCTGCTGCTACGGTGCCGCGCTGCTGTTCGTGGTGGGCCTGGCCGTGCTGCTCAAGGTGTTCACCGGGCTCAGCCTGTGGCGCTTCCTCCTCTACACCCGGTCCGAGTTCTCACTCGCGGTGGCGACGGCGTCCAGCGAGGTCGTGCTGCCGAGGATGATGCAGAAGCTGCGCGACGCGGGCGCCGGCGAGGCGCCGACCGGGCTGGTGCTGCCGACCGGCTACTCCTTCAACCTCGACGGGGCGTCGATCTACCTCTCCGTGGCCACCCTGTTCATGGCGCAGGCGCTCGACGTGCACCTGTCGCTGGGCCAGCAGGTCACCATCGTGCTGATGCTCATGCTCACCAGCAAGGGCATGGCCGGCGTCCCGGGCTCCGCGTTCCTGGCCCTGTCGGCGACCGCCGCCGCCGTGCACGCCTTCCCCGCGGGCGCGGTGGCTCTGCTGCTCGCGGCGGACCGCCTGATGGACACCATGCGCGTGGTCACCAACCTGCTCGGCAACTGCGTCGCGACCTTCGTCGTGGCCCGCTGGGAGGGTCTGCTGGACATCGGCCGCGCCAAGGCCGCACTCGCCGGAGAGCCGGTACCGGCACCGGCGCCCACGGAGCGCGGCGCACGCGACACGACGACCGACCTCCCGGAGCGGAGTGCGCCCGTACCGGTGGCCGCGCTCGACTGAGCCACCGGCCGGTGGGCGTCCCTCAGGAACGGGGTGGCCGCCTCAGCGCTCCGGACCACCGAACCACCGGCCGGCGGCCCGCTCGAAGGCCGCACGATCGAGGGCCGAACGCTCGAAGGCCGCACCATCGGGTTCGCGATCGCCCGCCCAGGCGACCGTGCCGTCGGGCCGGACGAGCACGGCGCCCAGGCCGAGGTCGTTCCTCGCCGTCCCGGCCGCGTACCGGATCCGGCCCTCCCAGCCCATCGCCGAACCGTGCAGGGCCCGGTCGGCGGTGAGGTCGAGCAGGACCCCTCGCCCGTCGTGCATCAGGTCACCGAGGCGGGTGCCGTCCGCGAGGCGGAGGTCCGGGGCGCTGCGGCCGGTCAACGGGTGTTCGCCGCCGAGGTCGTAGCGGTTGGCCGAGCCCGACGTCCGCTCGAAGACGTAGGTCGTCCCGTCCCGGGTCCCGAGCAGGTCCCGGACCACTCCCTGGATCGCCCGGGCGTGCGGGTCCGGCCTCATGACCTCCACCTGGGCGCGTGACCAGTCGAGCACCGCCGCGCCGATCGGATGGCGCTCACCGGTGTAGGTGTCGAGAAGCCCGTCCGGCGCGTGCCCCCGCACGGTCGCCGCGAGCTTCCATCCCAGGTTCACGGCGTCGCCGAGGCCGAGGTTGAGTCCCTGCCCGCCGAGCGGGGAGTGGATGTGGGCGGCGTCGCCCGCGAGCAGCACCCGCCCCTGGCGGTAGGTCGTCGCCTGCATCGCCCGATCGGTGAAGGTCGAGGCGAGCCGGACGTCGCTCAGGGTCACGTCGGTGCCGGAGACCCGGCGCAGGACCTCCTGGAGCTGGTCGCGGGTCGGTGGCTGCGAGCGGTCGAAGGCGCCGCCGTCGAAATCCATCACGCCGATGTGCCCGTCCAGGTGCGTCCGGAGGTACAGGCCCATCGGCGTCAGGTTGAACCCGGGGCGCAGCTTCTCCGGGTCGGCGACCGTGGCGTGCATGACGTAGCCGGTGAACTGCGGCTCGGTGCCGACGAATTCGAAGCCCGCGTGCCGGCGCACCGCGCTGCGCCCGCCGTCGCAGCCGACGAGCCAGCGCGCCGGGTACTCGTGCTCGCCGCCCCGCGCGACCACACTCCCGTCGTGCTGGTCGACGGCCGTGACCGTGACGCCGCGCCTGATCTCCACGCCGAGCTCGGACGCCCGCTCGGCGAGCACCGTCTCGACCGCTTCGAGGTTCGTCACCGCACCCTCGGCCGCCGGGCCGGACAGCCG
Organism: Kitasatospora sp. Ki12; assembly: GCF_054601375.1. NCBI lineage: Bacteria > Bacillati > Actinomycetota > Actinomycetes > Kitasatosporales > Streptomycetaceae > Kitasatospora > Kitasatospora sp. Ki12. The sequence continues at coordinate 627,245 of NZ_BAAIHT010000002.1, forward strand.
GAACGGCAGGGCGGTGAGGTCGACCTTGGCCGGGTCGAGCATCATGCCGGCGAAGTGGCCCGCGCCGCGCGGGGGTGACGGCTCGTCCGCGTCGAGGTCCGCACCGGGGTCCGCACCGGAGTCCCCCTCCGCGTCGTCGAGGGCGCCCGAGGCCGTCAGCAGCGGGCGCAGCAGCCCCCGGCGGTGGAACGCCTCGACCGACGCGGCGGACAGGCCTCGCATCCCGAGCGGTTCCGCCTTCCACGGGGAGCGCGGCTCCGGCTCCCGCTCCAGCACCAGGACGGAACAGCCCGCGAGGCGCAGCTCGCAGGCGAGGAACAGGCCGACCGGGCCGGCGCCCACGATCGCTACGTCATGCATAGGAACTCCTCGTTCCGAAGCGGGGGTCGAACGGCTCATCGGCCGTACTCGGTGATCATGTCGGCCAGGCGCCGGGCCGTGTTGTCGCCGGAGTCGGCTCCCTGGACCTGGGCGCCTTCGAAGACGACGTCCTCGGTGGGGCGGGCGAACATGGCCTGCTCGTACGCGGTGAGCGCGGCCTCGACGTCGTCGGGGTGTGCGGCGAGGGCCGTGCCGAGTTCGGCGCCGTCGAGCATGGCCAGGTTGGCGCCTTCGCCGTTCGGGGCCACGAGGTGGGCGGCGTCGCCGACCAGGGTCACCCCCGGCACCCGGTCCCACCGGTGCCCGATCGGCAGGGTGTAGTGGGGGCGCAGGACGCGGGCGAGGACGAGGCCGCTGAGCCCGGCGCCGATGATCGTGACAGGCGTGTTCATGCCGGTGTCTCCTTCGGGATCGAGGCCGCCCGGTGAGCTCGGGCCGGCCGCCTGCGGAATGTCAGGCACTCAGAGACTGACCCGGGCCGCTCACACGGCGCACACACGGCACTGACAGCGGCTCACATGCGGCTGACACGCCCGTACGGCGGTGACGGGGGGCTGCTCGGTCTGCCAGCACTCACCACGAAGGGTCCGCCGACACGTCGGCGGGCCCTCATGAGTGATCGCGGTCGGCGATCTGTCGGCGATCTGTCTGCGGCGGGAAGACGTCCCTCAGCGGGTGTGGGCGATCTGCGAGTTGACCGCGCACCACTGGCCCTTCGCCATGTCTCCGGTCGTGTTGTCCGGCACGTCGAAGGCGGCCACCGCACCCGGCTGGAAGACCACGACCATGCTGGAGCCGCCGTAGCTGAAGTACCCCAGCTCGTCGCCCTTTTCGACCGTCTGCCCCGGCGTGACCCCGATGGTGAGCGAGGAGATCTCGGTGATGCCGACGGGCATCACGCAGACGACGCCGACGGGGTCGGCGCTCTTGATGAAGACCAGGGCACGGGCATTGACCGAGGCCTCGTAGATCTGCGACTGCACTCCGGCGTCCTCGTCGTGGCCCGCCGATTCGAGTTCGGTGAACGTCAGCCCCTCGACCACCCGGGCGCTGATGACCGTACCGCCGACCGGTGCGTGCCAGCGGTGGTAGTCACCGCCGGAGAGGAACGACTGGTAGACGTCGCCGCCCGCGAAGCCCTCCGTCAGATCGCTGCCGTCCAGCATGTCGTAGAGGGAGTAGCGCTGGCCCTTGACCCAGAACTCGTCGGTGCGCTGCACGTTCCCCTGGATCCTGACCACCCTGCCGTCGTTGGGGGCGACGATGACCTTGGGATCCGTGCCACCCGCGACCGGCCGCTTCTCGGGCCTGATCTCCCGGTGGAAGAAGTCGTTGAACGAGGCCAGCCCGCCGTAGGGCCGCCCGAAGTCGATCTCGAAGTCGTCGAGCTTGAGCTGCTGCCGAGCCGCCGGTGACAGCCATTGGTCGGTGGTCAGCACCTCACGGCTGGCGGGGCTGTCCAGGTACCCGCACCACTCCCGCATGATCCCCACGAGCGCCCTGTTGAGGTCCCTGTTGCGGAAGACCGCCTCCCCGGCCGGCGTGAACATCATGTCGTGCCGCACGATCGCGTTCCGCGCCTGCTGCCGCTCGACGTACCCGCCGACCTCCTCCAGCCAGGCGTGGACGACGGACCGGTCCTCCGGCAGGTACCCGCCCGCCCGGCCGAACGAGTTCCGGTAGCGGGCCTCGACGGCCTGCTCGCTGTACTGGTTACCGTTGCTGTACGTCATCGGGCTCCCTCACCTGACTGGTGAACTGAACGCGACAGGGAAGTCCTGACTCCGCGTCCACGTTCGGCAGCACGACCTCGACCCGCGGCGCGGGGTGCCCCGCGGGGTGCCGCACGACCCGGACGAGGCCCTTCGAAACGATCTTGATTCCGCCCACCCCGATAGAATTATCCGCACACGATCTACTGGGTGTCCATCCGGCTCATCACGCGGAGTCACATCGGTCGGGTTTCCACCACAGGGCAGGGGCCCGCAACCCACCACCCACACGTGGCGAGTGGACGATCAACGGTGGCCGACTGCCACCGGAGGCGAGTTCGGCCGAACCCGTACCGATCGACGGTGTACCGCGCAAGGATGTGCGCCGTCGAATGATTGACGGAGGATCAGATCATGAACGAAGTGATGCCGCCGCAGCGGCCGGGGGACGGCGCGGGAGCGGAAAGCGGGACGAACGTCGTCAACGTGATCACCAACTCGACGGTCCACGGCTCGGTCGTCCAAGGCGGCACCGTCCACCTGCCGCCGCCCCCACCACCGGAATGGCCGGTGTCCATCGGCGTCATCCCGATCCTGGCCAGCGCCTTCCAGCCGCGCACCGCCGTACGCGAGGCGATCGACCAGGTGCGGGCCGGGAACGAGACGGTGGTGCTCTCCCAGGTCCTCGCCGGGGGCGGCGGAGTCGGAAAGAGCCAGCTGGCGGCCCACTACGCCTGGCAGGCCCTGGAGGACGGCGTCGACGTGGTGGTCTGGGCGGCCGCCGCCGACCCGGTCTCCGTCCTCCTCGCGTACGCCGAGGCCGCGGCCGCCGTTCAGCTGCCCGGTGCCACCAACGCCGCCGACCGCGTCGACCAGGACGCCCGGCGCTTCCTGAACTGGCTCAGCAGCACCGAGCGCAGCTGGCTGGTGGTCCTCGACGACGTCACCGACTTCACCGCCACCAGGCCGCTGTGGCCCGGGCGGTCACGCCGTGGCAACGGCCGGGTCCTCGCCACCACCCGCCAGCGCGGCGCCCACGCCTCCGGCGGCGGGCGGGCCGTCGTCCCGGTCGACGTCTACGACACGGCCGAGGCCGTCGCCTACCTGCGCGAACGCCTCACCGGCGCCGGCTACCCCTACCTGCTCGACCCCCGGGCCGAGGACCTCGCCGAGGCGCTCGGACGGCTGCCGCTCGCCCTCGCCCACGCCGCCGCCTACATGGTCAACCAGCAGCGCACCTGCACGGCCTACCTGGACCTCTTCCGGGAGCGCACCCGCACCCTGGACGCCGTGCTGCCGCCCGAGGCGGACACCGAACTGTACGGGCGGCCCGTCGCCGCGGCGCTGCTGATCTCGCTGGACGCCGCCCAGCAGACCGAACCCAAGGGCCTCGCCGTCCCGGCCGTCCGGCTGGCGGCCCTGCTCGACCCCGCCGGACACCCCCGCGAGCTCTGGACCACCGACGCGGTGACCGAGTACCTCGCGAAGCAGCGCGCCGCCGGAGCGACCGGACCGGACTCCCCGCCACGCGCCGGCGGCCCGGACGCGGAGCCGGCCGAACCGGGGGAACCTCCGCCGGTCAGCGCCGACGAAGCGCTCACCGCCCTCGCCGTCCTGCACACCTACAACCTGATCAGCAGCTACCCGGCCGGGGTCGACCTCCCGCACCGGGGCGCGGTGGCCGCCCACCGGGAGGTCTCCATCCACGCCCTCACCGCCCGCGCCGCCCGGGACACCACCCCGGAACCGACCCCCACCCAGTCCGCGGTGATGTTCGCGATGTACCAGCTCTGGCCGGCGGAGGACCACCTCGACCACCGCCTCGCCGCCAGCCTCCGGGCCAACACCGCGACCCTGCGCGACACGGTCGGCAGCGAGGTCCTCCGGCTCTTCCCGGGATTCGCGCTACGGGACAGAGCAGGGCTGAGCCTCCTCGCCGCCGGCCTGCACACCGAAGCCGTCGACCACTGGGAGGAGGAGGTCGAGGCCAACCTGGCCGAACTCGGTCCCGAGGACCAACGCACCCTCATCTCCCAGGCCAACCTGGCCGCCGCCTACGAGCAGGCCGGCCGTGCCACGGACGCCGTCGTGCTCCGGAAACGGGTCGCGGTCGAACATGAGCGCCTCTTCGGAGCCGACTCCCCCGAGACCCTCGACATCCTCGGCTCCCTCGCCGCCTCCTACACCCAGATCGGCTTCGAGAGCGACGCGGTGACGCTCAAGGAGCACGTCCTGGCCGCCCGGGAACGGGTGCTCGGCCCGCTCCACTCCGACACCGTGAACTCGCGGAACAACCTCGCGCTCACCTACGAGATCAACGGGCGGTACGAGGAAGCGCTGGCCCTGAAGGAACAGGTGGTCGTCGAACTCGCGAACCTGCTCGGCGCGCAGGAGCATCCCCGGATGCTCATCGCCCTGGCGAGCCTCGCCTCCAGCTACGCCCAGGCCGGCCGGCTGGCGGACGCGATGGAGATCGAGGAGAACGTGCTGGAGGCCTCCGAGCGCATCCTCGGGCCCGACCACCCCGACACCATGGCCGTCCGGGTCTCCCTCGCCTCCTCGTACGCCGCGACGGGCCGGGGCGAGGAGGCCCTCGCCCTGCGACGGCAGGCCGTGGCCGACCAGACACGGGTCCAGGGCCCGGAGCATCCCGACACCCTCAAAGCCCTCGCCGACCTCTCGGTGTCCTGCCGGAGGACGGGGCGCCACGACGAGGCCGTCGAGATCGCGGAGCGGGTACTACCGCTCCGGTCGCGAGTCCTCGGACGGGACCACCCGGACACCCTGATCTCCGCCGCCAACCTGGTCAACGCCTACGCCACGGCAGGCCGACCGGGGCGGGCCCTGAAACTCGCCGAGGCCCTGCGCCCCCACCAGGAACGCGTCTTCGGCCCGCACGACGACAGCACGCTGGCGGGGCGCCACGCCGTGGCACTGCTACGCGTCCTCCGGGGCGAGTCCGTCCTCGCCGAGGATCCGGCACGGGCCGCGAAGGACGCCGAGCTGGCCATCGAGGCCGTCGGCCCGCACGTCGAACCCCGGCTGCCGGCCCTCGACGAGGCGCTGGAAGACGCCCGCCGCCTCGCCGAGGCGGCCCGCGCCGCGCTCCGGGCGCGCGAGGGTGCCCCCGGGGGCGGGGGCGAGGGCCGAGCCGGCGATACCGGCGGGTCCCCGGACACCCTCGCACGTCCCTGACCCTCGCGGCAGGACGGTCAGTGTGTGAACGCGTCCTTGACCCCGCGCACACCGGATCGCCGGTACGGCGTGGCGCTTCAGCGCTTCGACGGCCCCGCTCGGTTTCATGGTCCCGACCGGCCGTCCGGCGGGGCCGAGGACTGAGCGGCTGAGGGGCTGATGTGGTGAGCGGCATGTCGGCACGGGGTGCGGAGGACATCCAGGTGCACCCGTCGCGCCGGCGGCTGCTGGCCGTGGCGGCGACGGTGCCGGTGCTGGTCGGGTCCGCCCCGAGGGCGGGCGCGGTGGAACCGGCCCGGCGGCAGACGGTGATGCCGGTGCCGACCGTGGAGGCGGACTGGGGCGAGGTGGCCGAAGTCCTGGGCCGGCCGGGCACGATGGCGGACGGCTCGGTCTACCGGGTGCGCTTCACCCGGCAGGACCTGCCGGTGACCACCTACGGCGTCCGGCTGTTCGTGGGCTCCTACGCCGCCTTCACCCGCTACGGCGACGGCCGGACACTGCTGATGGGCAGCCTGTCGGTCACCGAGGCCGAACTGCAGCCCGCCGTCGACGCGCTGCACGAGGGCGGGCTGGACATGACCGCGGTCCACAAGCACCTGCTCGCCCACGAGCCGGCCATGTGGTGGGTCCACTTCCACGGACACGCCCTCGCCCCCTCGGCCCTGGCCCGCACCCTGCGCGCGGCACTGGACGCCACCGACACCACCCCCGCCGCCTGACCGGGCGTCATCCGCACCGGCCGTCCGCCGGCCGCAACCAGTGCGGCATCGCCACCGAGGCCGACCTACCCGTCCTCAATCGCCCCGCCCCCTACCAGAACCCCTGGCCCACGCTCCCCCAGCCACCGTCGGGTCCGGCTCGCCCGGACGAACCTCCGCGCGTCCCCGGACCGCGCGATCCGTGAGCCGGCCGGGCGGCAGTGACAGGTCCGCCCACACGGCCTTGCCTCCGTCGAGGGGGTAGTGCCCCCAGCGCACGGCCAGGCGTTCCACGATCATCAGCCCGTAGCCGCCGTGCCCGGCCGGCCGGTGTCCGGCGCGGCGCGGCGGCTCGGGGCTCGGGTCGGTGACCGTGACGCGCAGCCGGGCGCCGTGCTGGGTGAGGCCGAGGTCGCAGGGGCCGCCGGCGTGGCGTACGGCGTTGGTGACGAGTTCGGCCGTGACCAGCAGGACGTCGTCGGATGCGGCGGGCGGGTCGGCGAGGTGCCGGTCCCGTACGAACCGGCGGGTGAAGGCGATGGCGTCGCTGACGCAGTACGGATTGCCGTCGGTGTCGAGGGTGAGCCGGCGCTGGTGGTGGGAGGCCGCAGGGGCGGGGGTGGGACACATGGAAGGACCCGGCCTGTCCGGAGCTTCTTCGTGGTCGGGCGTGTGCCCCGCTCCGATCCGCCCAAACCGTTCCGTGCGGAGGGTTCGGTGCGGAGCTTCAGCGCGGCGCGGCGGGCGGCCGCAGGCTGTGGCGGACGGCCTGTTCGGCGGTGGCACGGACCGGGAAGAGCGGGGCGGTCTCGGTGATCTCCAGGACCCGGCGCACCATGTCGCTCGGCGCCACCAGGACCAGTGCGGTCGGTCGGCCGAGTGTCCGTTGTCGCAGCGTGAGCAGGAGGTTGAGGCCGGTGGAGGTGAACAGTTCCACCCGGGAGAGGTCGACCGCGAGGACGGAGGGTGCCCGGTCGAGGGCGGCGTTCAGCGCGTGTGCGGCGATCGGTTCGCTGTCCATGGTCACGTCACCCGCCAGGACGCAGACGAGCGCGTCCCCGATGGCCACGGTGTCACTCTTGAGACGGACGGACATGGGAAGGTCTCCTTCACGTACCGTTTCCATCCTCACCCGCCCACCGCATATGTCAAGATTTGCGTGAATCGAATGTCGTGTTTTCGACACCGTGAACCGGCGGTCGTACGCTGAGAGACGTGGAGAACGGCACCGCTCCGGGTGGGTCGTGGACCTTCCTGACCAACCACGCCCGCGTGCTCGTCCAGATCGCGCGCGACCCCGGCATCCGGGTCCGCGACATCGCCGCGCGCTGCCTGCTCACCGAGCGGGCCGTCCAGCGCATCATCGCGGATCTCGAAGAGGCCGAGTACCTCTCCCACGAACGCCGTGGACGCGCGAACCACTACCACGTCATCGACGGCAAGCAGCTGCGGCACCCGGCCGACAGCGGCCCCACGATCGCCGAACTCCTCGCCACCCTGCTGCGCTCGTCGACCGACGGCACTGCCGCTGCCCCGGCGGCCGGGCCGGGCGACGCGGCCTGAACCGGGCGCGCGGTCAGTCCGTGTCGCGGAACCAGGCGAGGGCGGTGTCGATGTCGAGGTGGTCGGGCTCCGATCCGGCGGGCACCAGCGTGAAGGCGTCCGTGAGGAAGGCGGTGACGGCGGCCTCCGGGGCGCTGAGCACGGCCTGGCCGTCCGGGCTCCGCAGGGTGATGAGGACTTCACCGGCGGTTCCCGGCCTGACCTTGACGTCGCCGTTGCCGGCCGGGGCGTGGCGGCCCTCGTTCAGCAGGTCGCGGCTGAAGTACCAGCACACCTCGGCGTCGGGGCCGGTGCAGCCGCACGGGGTCAGCGGAAACACCAGACACGCCGCGTAGGGAAGGGCGGTGTCGAAGCGGAGTTCCACGTCCACCGGCAGATCGGGCAGCGGGCTGTCGGGGAACGTGACGGGCATCGGGCGGACAGCGGACTTCTGCATCGGGTCGCCCTCCTGTGGCGGTGGTGCGCGCCGGCCCGGGCGGACCGACGTGTGTCAACGGCGCCTACCCGTCGCCGCGCATGCCAGTCGGCGGTTCCGGAATCTCCACAACTCCCATGCGTCCGGCGCACGTTGCCCGCCACACCCGCGCCGTCCGGCCCGGTCCGCCGGTCAGGGCTCCTGGCGGGCCCGGACGGCGGCGCTCCCGACCAGCGCGCCGCCGTAGACGGTGTAGCCGACGCCGATCAGCCACGTCTGGACGACCAGCACCGTGCCGACGGTGCCGTAGGAGATGGCGTTGGACACCAGCAGCGGCGCGAAGACCACCCGGGAGAACAGCCGGAGGCCGGCCAGCGCCGCCATCGTCGCGACGGCTCCCGGCAGCAGGTCCCGCGGCGGGACGCGGCCGGCGAGCAGCAGCCGCTGGAGCCACCAGAACAGCAGGACGCCGCCGACGGTCGTCGCGACGATCCGGAAGGTCGGCTGGACGGTCGAGTGGCGCCAGAACGTACCGCTCCAGGCCGCCAGCACGATGTAGCCGGTCAGCCCGGCCAGGCCGAGGGCCTGGCGCCAGATCGCGTGCCACGGCCCGCGGTCGAGCTGCCAGATGCGCTCGTACACGCCTTGGACCGCGGACATCAGGGAGACCCCGAAGACGGCCAGCGCGGCCAGGCCGACGCCCGTGGTGGTGCTGAGTACCTGGCCACGGGAGACGAAGAGCCGGTGGACGGCGGTGGCGCCCTCTCCGGTGAGGCCGAGGCCGTCGGTGATCCACTCGGCGATGCCGCTGCCGCGCGAGGGGAAGGCGGCCGCGATGACGATCAGCAGCGGGACGAGCGTCACGAAGAACAGCGCCGCGAACGCCATCGAACGCTGGAGCAGTTCGATGGTGCGGCCCTGCCCCCACACACCCTTGACCGTCGCCCGCAGGATCCGCCACGTACGCACGGCCGCTCACCCGGGTGCGCCGTGCGGCGACGGTCGGTTCATGGTCACTGGATCCTCACTGCGCCGGGTGCCCGTTGCCGGAACTGAGCCCTCAGGATGCCACCGGGGGCCGCACGCGACGACCCGGCGGCGCGGTGTGAGGGCTACTCCAGCACGGGCTTTGCCAGCTGAACGGCGACCAGGCAGGTGTCGTCGTCGGTGTCGGCCGGGCTGAGTTCCAGCAGGCGGTCGAGGTACCGCTCCAGGTCGGGGCCGGGCGCGCCGGCGGCGCGGATCAGCTGGTCGACGGACTCCTCGACCGGGCGGTCCCGGCGCTCCACCAGACCGTCGGTGTAGAGCAGCAGGACGTCGCCCGGGGGCAGGTGGGCGGTGTGCTCCTCGTACCGGGCGTCCTCCAGGGCGCCGAGGAGGATGCCGTGCGGCAGCGGCAGCACGTGGGCGCCGTCCGGTCCGACCAGGATCGGCGGCAGGTGGCCGGCCCGCGCCCAGCGCAGCCCGCCGTCGGCCTGGTCGAGCATCACGCAGACGGCCGTGGCGGTGACATGGCCCGGTTCGCGCAGGGCGATCGTGTTGACCCACTCCAGCAGCCGGGCCGGGCCGGCCCCGGTGACCGCGAGGCCGCGCAGCGCGTGCCGCAGCGCGACCATGCCGGTGGCGGCGAACACGCCGTGCCCGGCGACGTCCCCGACGGCGAGCAGCACGCGCTGGTCGGGCAGCGGCAGTACGTCGTACCAGTCGCCGCCGACCCGGTCCCGCTTCGCGGCCGGGCGGTAGCGGACGGCGGCGCGCAGGCCGGTGGCGCCGAGCGGGGGCGGTGCCGCGGGCAGGATGGCCTGCTGGAGCCGCAGGGCGAGCCGCTCGCCCTCGGCCGCCTCCTGTTCGGAGTCGGCGAGACGCGCCCGGGTGGCGCCGAGCGCGACCTCCGTCCGGTGCTGGGCGGACACGTCGTGGAAGGCGCCGCGGACGGCGCTCAGCCGGCCCTGGTCGTCGAGGACGGGCTCGGCGATCACGCGGGTGTAGCGGTGGGCGCCGTCCGGGCGGACCAGCCGGAAGACGGCGGACGCGGTCCGGTGCCGGTGGCGGACGGTGTCCAGCAGGCGCCGGATCGCGGGCTCGTCGTCGGGGTGGGTGTGCCGGGCGAGCCGGGCCAGCGGAACGGGGGCGGCGTCGGGCGGCAGCCCGTAGATCTCGCGCAGGCCGTCGCTCCAGCGGACCCGGCCGGTGTCGAGCCGCTCCTCGAAGCCCGCGACCCGGGCGAGCCGCTGGGCCTGCCGCAGCAGGTCGGTCTCCTCCTCCGCGTCGCCCTGCCCGGGCTCGGGCTGCCAGCCGACCAGCAGCCGGTCACCGTACGGGGCGGCGGTGAGCAGGACGGTGGCGGGAACGGCGAGGACGTCCCGCTGGGCGAGGGCGTCCCGCCGGAAGACCAGTCGCACCCGCTCGCCGGGCAGTGGGGCCCCGGTCTCGTGCACCCTGAGCAGCCGTTCGAAGAGGCCGGCGGCACAGGCGACCGGATAGGCCTCCAGCAGCGAGGTGCCCTCCAGCGCGTCCTGCGGGCGGCCCAGCGGATCGTGGAAGTGCGCGTTGGCCCGCACGATCGTGAAGTCGTCGACCTGACCCCGGCGGACGACCGGCTCCAGCAGCAGGGCCGGGGTGGGCAGGCCTTCGAGGAGAGCGGTGTCCTCGTCGGACGGGACAGGGGTCCGGGCCTCGGCCAGGAGGGTCGCACAGAGGTCGGCGAGGGCGTGGAGCCGGCGGCGCTGGAGCCCGCCGAGCGCCGGGGCGGGGCCGGGCACGGGCCACAGCAGCTCCAGCGCGCCCTGCCGGCGGCCCCCGACGAGGAGGGGGAGGACGACCCTGGCCGAACCGGCTCCCACCGAGGGGCCGTCGCTCCCCGGGTCGCCGGGCCACAGCTCCGGCCCGCCCCCGACGACGCGCTGGGCCGGGGTGGGGACGCCGGGCGGGACGCGGCTCCAGGCGGCGGCCTCGGCGGCGAGCAGCCCGGCGTGCGCGGCGAGGGCGAGCGCGCCGCCCGGCAGGCGCTGCCACAGGGCGACGGCGTGGACGCCGAGCGCGCGTCCCGTCTGCTCCAGGACGGCTTCGGCGGCGCGTCCCGGGTCGGGGAGGGCGGCGAGCGCGGGGGTCACGAGCGGCGGCGGACCGGGCTCCGCTGCAAGTGGCTCGGGCGCTGGGCCGGGTGGTGGCTCGGGCGCTGGCCCCGCCACGCCGGCGATGTCGGCGGCCAGGGCGACGACCGGTACGCCGGCCTCCCGGGCGAGCCGGGCGAGGTGGGCGGCGGCCTCGGCGGGGAGCACGCCGAGGCGCTCGGCCAGCATCCCGGTGGCGAGGTCCACGACGGCCCGGCCGCGCTCCCCGGCCCGCGTCCGGGCGGCGGCGTCCTGGAGCCGGCGGACGGTTTCGGCGAGGGCCCGGGCCGTACCGTCACCGGGCTCGTGCCCGGCGGTCACGGCGTGTCCAGCACGTGCCGCATCCGGTCGAGCAGGTCGCGGGTGTCGACGGGTTTGGTGACGTGATCGTCGGCGCCCGCCGCCAGGCTCTTGTCGTGGTCCCCGGGCATGGCCTTGGCGGTGACGGCGATGACCGGCAGGCGGGCGAGGCCTTCGTCGGCGCGGATGGCGGCGATCGCGGCGTAGCCGTCGAGGCCGGGCATCATCACGTCCATCAGGACCAGGTCGGTCTCGGGGTGGGCGCGGAGCAGGTCGAGCCCGGCACGGCCGTCGGGGGCGTGCAGGACGGTCAGGCCGTACGGTTCGAGCGCGGCGGCCAGGGCGAAGACGTTGCGGACGTCGTCGTCGACGATCAGGACGGTCCGCCCGGCGAGCGGGTCGCCGGGCCCCGGAGCCACCGGGGCCGGCCCCACCGGGTCCGGGGAGACCACGATCCGCGGCTCGGGTTCCGCTTCGCCGTCCGGGTGTCCGGGCCCGCCGACCGGAAGGTGGAGGGTGAACCGGCTGCCCTTCCCCGCGGTGGAGCGCACGGTGAGGGTGCCGCCGAGGAGCCTGGCGAGTTCGCGGCTGATCGACAGCCCGAGGCCGGTGCCGCCGTAGCGGCGGCTGGTGGTGCCGTCGGCCTGCCGGAAGGCGCCGAAGATGGTGTCCAGGTGGGCGGGGTCGATGCCGATGCCGCTGTCCTCGACGTGGAACGCCACCGCTGAGGCCACCCGTCCGAGTTCGGGCGGCAGATCCGGGCCCGCGGCGCGCTCGATCCGCAGCTCGACCCGGCCGGTGTCGGTGAACTTGACGGCGTTGGAGAGCAGGTTGCGCAGCACCTGGCGCAGCCTGGCCTGGTCGGTGACGAGCTCCTCCGGCACCGAGCGGTCGACGTCGACCCCGAAGGCGAGGCCCTTCTGGTCGGCGAGGGGCTTGAAGGTCGACTCGACGTACTCCAGCAGCTCGCGCACGGCGAAGCGTTCGGGGGTCAGCTCCATCTTTCCGGCCTCGACCTTGGAGAGGTCGAGGATGTCGTTGATGAGCTGGAGCAGGTCGGTGCCGGCGGAGTGGATGACGCCCGCGTACTCGACCTGCTTGGGCGTGAGGTTGCCGGTGGAGTTCTGGGCGAGCAGCTGGGCGAGGATGAGCAGGCTGTTGAGCGGGGTGCGCAGTTCGTGGCTCATGTTGGCCAGGAACTCGGACTTGTACATCGAGGCGAGGCTCAACTGCCGGGCGCGTTCCTCCAGTTCCTGACGGGCCTGTTCGATCTCCAGGTTCTTGGCCTCGATGTCGCGGTTGCGCTGGGCGAGCAGGGCGGCCTTCTCCTCCAGTTCGGCGTTGGAGCGCCGCAGTTCCTCCTGTCCGGCCTGCAACTCCTCGGAGCGGGCCTGGAGTTCCGCGGTGAGGCGCCGGGACTCGCCGAGCAGTTCGTCGGTACGGGCGTTGGCGAGCAGGGTGCCGATGTTGACGCCGCAGGCCTCGGTGAACTGCTCCAGGAAGTCGCGGTGGACCTGGGTGAAGGGGTGGACGGAGGCGAACTCCAGGACGCCGAGCAGCCATTCCTCCAGGGCGATGGGCAGGATGACGAGCGAGCGGGCGTCGGCGGCCCCGGAGCCGGAGGCGAGGGTGGCGTAGCCGGGCGGCAGGTCGTCGACGACGACGGTGCGCCGGGTGCGGGCGGCCTGGCCGACCAGGGACTCCCCCGGCCGCAGCCGTCGGGTCTCTCCGGCCGGGCGGCCGTAGGCGCTGATCAGGGCGAGTTCGGGGCCGTCGGCGGTCTCCTCGGCGAGGAAGAAGGCGCCGTACTGGGCGCCGATCAGCGGGGTCAGCTCGTCGGTGATCATCTCGGCGACGGCCCGGATGTCCCGCCGGCCCTGGATGGCGGCGGAGAAGTGGGCGAGGTTGGTCTTGAGCCAGTCCTGCTCCTGGTTGGCCAGGGTGGTCTCGCGCAGCGATTCCACCATGGCGTTGATGTTGTCCTTGAGGTCGGCGACCTCGCCGGAGGCGTCCACGCTGATCGAGCGGGTGAGGTCGCCGGCCGCGACGGCGCTGGTGACCTCGGCGATCGCGCGGACCTGCCGGGTGAGGTTGCCGGCCAGTTCGTTGACGTTCTCGGTGAGCCGCTTCCAGGTGCCGGAGACGCCCTCCACCCGGGCCTGGCCGCCGAGCCGCCCCTCGCTGCCGACCTCCCGGGCCACCCTGGTCACCTCGGCGGCGAACGAACCCAGCTGCTCCACCATGGTGTTGACGGTCGTCTTCAGCTTCAGGATCTCGCCGCGCGCGTCCACGTCGATCTTGCGGCTGAGGTCGCCCTCGGCGACGGCGGTGGTGACCTGGGCGATGTTGCGCACCTGACTGGTGAGGTTGTGCGCCATGAAGTTGACGTTGTCGGTGAGGTCCTTCCACGTCCCGGCGACGTTGGGGACGCGGGCCTGGCCACCGAGGATGCCCTCGGTACCGACCTCGCGGGCCACCCGGGTGACCTCGTCGGCGAAGACCGACAGGGTGTCCACCATGGTGTTGATCGCGTCGGCGAGCGCCGCGACCTCGCCCTTGGCCTCCACGGTGATCTTCCGGGACAGGTCGCCGCGCGCCACCGCGGTGGCCACCTCGGACATCGAGCGGACCTGGCCGGTGAGGTTGGAGGCCATCACGTTGACGTTGTCCGTGAGGTCCTTCCACGTCCCGGAGACGCCGCGGACCCTGGCCTGGCCGCCCAGGTTCCCGGCCGTGCCGACCTCCCGGGCCACCCGGGTCACCTCGTCGGCGAACGCGCAGAGCTGGTCGACCATCGTGTTGATGGTCTCCTTCAGCTCCAGGATCTCGCCGCGCGCGTCCACCCGGATCTTCTGGGTGAGGTCCCCCTCCGCGACCGCGGTGGTCACCTCGGCGATCGCGCGGACCTGCCGGGTGAGGTTGTCCGCCATGACGTTGACGGATTCGGTGAGGTCGCGCCACGTCCCGGAGACGTCCCGGACGTCCGCCTGCCCGCCGAGCCGGCCCTCGGTGCCGACCTCGCGGGCCACCCTGGTCACCTCGGCGGCGAACGAACCCAGCTGGTCGACCATGGTGTTGATGGTCGTCTTCAGTTCCAGGATCTCGCCCCGGGCGACCACCGAGACCTTCTGGGTGAGATCGCCCTCGGCCACCGCCGTGGCGACCTGGGCGATGGCGCGGACCTGGGAGGTCAGGTTGCCGGCCATGAAGTTCACCGAGTCGGTGAGGTCCCGCCAGGTGCCGGCCACGCCGGGGACGCGCGCCTGGCCGCCCAGGCGCCCCTCGGTGCCGACCTCCCGGGCCACCCGGGTCACCTCGTCGGCGAACGCGGACAGCTGGTCGACCATCGTGTTCACGGTGTTCTTGAGCTCCAGGATCTCGCCCCGCGCGTCCACCTCGATCTTCTGGGTGAGATCGCCCTTCGCCACCGCCGTGGTCACCTGCGCGATGTTGCGCACCTGCCAGGTCAGGTTGCCCGCCATCGCGTTCACCGCGTCGGTCAGCTCCAGCCACGTCCCGGCCGCGCCCGGCACCTGGGCCTGACCGCCGAGCAGGCCGTCCGTGCCGACCTCCCGTGCCACCCTGGTCACCTCGGAGGTGACCCGCGCCAGCTGGTCCGCCATCCCGTTGAAGACCGTGACGATCTCCCCGAGCACGCCGGGCTGGTCGAGGGTGAGCCGGGTGCGGAAGTCGCCGTCACGCACCGCCGTCAGCCCGACGAGCAGCCGCCGCAGGGCCTGCTCGGCCGGGTCGGCCGGGCCCGCCGGGTCGGCCGGGTCGGCCGGGCGCGGTGGGTCGGCCGGAATGGCCGGATTGGCCGGCTGAGCACCGGGCGCCGACTGCTCGTCCATCCGTCCCACCACCCGAATCGATCACACGGCCGGGGTGCCCCGACCGGGCGCCCCGACCCCGAGGGCGGCGGCGGGCCGCCGCCCTGTTCCACTGTGCCACCGGATCGCAGCGGGTGGCAGACGGCGGCAGAGGGCGGCAGGCAGGACGGGTGTCAGCCCGGCACGGTGTCGCGGATCGGAAACGCGTCCGTCACGCCGGTCAGTTCGAGCATCCGCAGCACCAGGGGCTGCGGACGGGCGAGTTCGATGCGACTGCCCTCGACCGCCGCGCGGTCCCGGGCGCGGAGCAGGGCGTTGAGTCCGGTGGAGTCGCAGAACTCCAGCCCGGCGCAGTCGATCACCACCACCGTCGCCGGCCCGGCGAGCGCCCGGCCGAGGGCCGCTTCGAACCCGGCGACCGTGTCCAGGTCGAGCTCCCCGTACGGGGCGAGCACGGTGCCTTCCGCCCACGGCTCGGCCTGGACGGTGAAGCCCTCCTGGTGCCGGGTCTTCGGCGGCTGGTGGGTCATGGTCGCGCGCTCCTTTCGTCCCCGGCACGGCTATCCACTGCGGCGGGCCGGAAACGTCCGGTGGGCCGGAAATTCAGGCGGGTGCCCCGCCGTCGCCCGTTCCCTCGGCCTCGCCCGTTCGCTCGGCCTCGTCCGACCCCTCGGCCTCGTCCGCCCAGCCGGGGGCGTCGCGGTCCTCCAACTGCTCGCGCAGCCGGGTGAGCATGGCGGTGAGCAGCCGGGAGACGTGCATCTGGGAGACGCCGATGCGTTCGGCGATCTGGGACTGGGTCCACCCGTCCCAGAAGCGGAGCTTGAGCACGGTCTGCTCGCGGCGCGGCAGATGGGCGAGCAGCGGCCGGACGGCGGTGCGGAAGTCGGCGAGGTCGATGCCGGGGTCGCAGGAGCCCAGTCGGTCGAGGATCGCGCTGCCGCTCTCGTCGCTGTCCTGGTCGCGCAGCGCGTCCAGGGAGTCGGGGCGGTAGACACGGCCGGCGATCAGGCCCTCGACGACCTGGTCCTCGGTGAGGTCGAGGGCCTCGGCGATCTCGTCGGGGTGCGGGAGGCGGCCGAGCTCCTGCTCCAGCCGGTCCGAGCCGCGGGCCACGGTCAGGTACAGCTCCTGCATGCTGCGCGGGACCCGTACCGGCCAGGAGGTGTCGCGGAAGAACCGCTTGATCTCGCCGGCGATGGTGGGGATGGCGTAGGTGATGAACTCGACGCCGCGCCGCGGGTCGTAGCCGTCGACGGCCTTGATCAGGCCGATCGTGCCGACCTGGAGGATGTCGTCCATGTCCTCGGCCCGGTGGCGGAAGCGGGCGGCGATGAAGCGCACCAGCGGCATGTTGAGCTCGATGACGGTGCCGCGCACGTAGCTGTAGGCGTGGCTCTCGCGGGCGAGCCCGGCCAGGCGCTCGAACAGCGCGTCGCTGAGTTCACGCGCCTCGGACTTTCCCATCGCGCGCAGCTGCGCGTCGGTCGGGCGCGGCGGCAGGTCGGGCGGGAGACCGGACGGTGGGGCGGCCGCCCGCTCGGCCGGGCGAACGGTTTCCAGTGTGGTGCACACGGGTGGCTTCTCCTGGCTTCGGGGCTTTCCGAAGGACCGTGCCCGGCTTCGTCGGGCCGCGGCCCCGGTGACACCCGGCGAGGGTGCGGATGCGGCCGGCTGCGTGCCGTGGCCGCTTCAGGGGGTTTTTACCCGAAACACGACATTTGATTCATGTTTCGGGCGGTCTACCGACCTTTCTCCGGGCACAGGCGTGGAGAGCGCGAGGTCCGAGTCCCGGGGCACAACTCAGTCCGGACGGACGGCTCGCTCCAGCGGCTCCAGCGGCTCCAACGGGGAGGGGACCTCCAGCCAGACCAGCTTCCCCTCGCCCTCGGGCAGCGAGCCCCAGGCCCGGGCGAGCCGGTCCACGACCCGCAGGCCGTGGCCGCCCGGCCGCCCGGGGTCGGTGAACGGGCGCAACCGCGGCGGGACCGGGCTCGCGTCCGTGACCTCCACCCGCAGCCGCACGCCGTTCCAGCTCAGCCGCAGCTCCCGCGGGCCGCCGGGGGCGTGCATGCACGCGTTGGTGACCAGCTCCGAGACCATCAGCAGGACGTCGTCCGTCACGGCCGACCGCTCGCCGGTGAAGGCCGGGAGCCAGTCCCAGGACGCCAGGGCCCGGCGGCTGAAGTCCCGGGAGCGCTGCACCGCGCCCTCGCTGCCCGCCAGCACGAGCCGCCTGGTCCGGTCGGCGTCGCCCGGCACGGGACTTTCCTGCATCGGGCCTTCCTGCGCGGGACCTTCCTCGGGACGCTTCATGCCGGGCCCGCCTCCCGCGCGGCGCCGAAATCGGCGGCGCCGAGATCGGGGTGGAGACGCGGCACCCGGTCGGCCCCGGTGACGCGCAGGCCCGCCCGTTCCCGCTCCCCCGAGCTGGGCTCGTCCGCTGGCCGTGCCATGGCGTGCTCCCGGTCCGGTCGTGGCGGCGTCGTGGCGTCCCGACCATCATGCCGCGCGCCCCACCTGGTCGCCCGGACGCGCACCGCCGAGCGGAACGCGGCCCCTGGCAGGGCCGGGCTCAGCAACTGCTCCTCGTCCACGCCGTCCACGCCCCGCGTTTGCCCGGCTGCACGGCGGCTACACGCCTGAGGGGGCAGGAGGCGATCACCATGACCACGCCCGAGACCGGACGCGGCGGCCCCGGCAGGCTCCGGACCGGCCGCAGGGAGTCCCCCGAGGAGCGGGCGGACCGGTGCTGGGTCGACCTGCTCCAGGAGGTGCGGGTCGCCCAGACCGGCGCCCAGGTGCTCTTCGGCTTCCTGCTGAGCGTGGTCTTCATGCCCCGCTTCGCCCAGCTCGGCGGCTTCGACCGGGGCCTGTACGTCGCCACGGTGGTCCTCGGCGCGCTCGCCACCGGCGCGCTCACCGCCCCGGTGGCCTATCACCGGATCTTCGCCGGCCGCCACCTCAAGCCCCAGCTGGTCGACGCCGCCGCACGGCTGGTCGCCACCGGCCTGGTCCTGCTGGCCCTGACGATCGGCTCCGCGCTGCTGCTCCTGCTGCGGGTGGCGACGGGTTCGGCGGCCGCGGGCTGGATCGCCGCTGCCGTCATGCTCTGGTTCCTCTCCTGCTGGCTGGTCCTCCCCGTCCAGCACGTGCGCCGCCACGACGGGCACTCCGACCGGCCGCCGCCGGCAGCCGGGCATGAAGTGACGCTTCCTGGGCAGACGCCGCCCGGGGCGGACGGGACCGCCCCCGTCACGAGAGGAGTCCGTGCCATGGGTACCGAGAACAAGCTGCGCAACGCCGCCGAGAAGGCCACGGGAAAGGTCAAGGAGGCCGCCGGGCGGGCCACGGGGGACCGGACGATCGAGGCGAAGGGCCGCGCCCAGCAGGCGAAGAGCGACGTGAAGCAGGCCATGGAGAAGATCAAGGACGCGGGGAAGGCCTGAACCGACGCACGACGCACGACGCCCGACGCAGGACGCCCGACGCCCGACGCCCGACGCGTCCGCTGACGGAGCGTCGCTCCTCGGTCCGTAGCCCGAGTTCTGCCATCCTCACCGGGTGGCGACGGATCGGGCTACGGCCGGGACGACCGACTCGGGACGGGTGGAGGCCTTCAGCGACGGCGTGTTCGCCATCGCGATCACCCTGCTGATCCTCGAGATCAAGGTGCCGGAGGCCCACAGCGGGAGCGAACTGTGGCACGCCCTCGGCGCGCAGTGGCCCTCGTACTGCGCCTACGTGGTCAGCTTCCTGGTGATCGGCGTGATGTGGGTCAACCACCACACCGTGTTCACCTACATCGCCCGCGTCGACCGCACCCTGGTCTTCCTCAACCTGCTGCTCCTCCTGGTGGTCGCGGCGCTCCCCTTCCCCACCGCGCTGGTCGCCGACAACCTGCGCGTCCCCGACGCCTCGAACGTCGCCGCCGCCGTGTACGGGGCGGTGATGGTGGCCCATGCCGTCACCTTCACCCTGTTCTGGTACCACGTGACCCGGACCGGCCACTGCTTCGACGAACGCGTCGACGTCCGGGCCGCCCGCGCCACCCGTGCCCGCTTCAGCCTCGGCCTGGTCATCTACCCCGCCACCGTCGGCCTGGCCTTCGTCTCCGCGGCGCTCGCCCTCGCCGTCCACGGCGCCCTGGCCGTCTACTACGCCTTCAACCAGACGCCCGTCCCCACCCGAGACCCCGGAAGCCGGCCATGACCGAACCGACCTACGTCCTGGTACCCGGCGCCGGCGGCGAGGCCTGGTACTGGCACCGCGTCGTGGACGAGCTGCGCGCCCGGGGGCGCGAGGGGATCGCGGTCGACCTGCCCGGTGACGACGGTTCGGCGGGGCTCCCCGAATACACCGAAGCGGTCGCGCAGGCGGCCGGCGACCGCACCGGTCTGGTGCTGGTCGGCTTCTCCCTGGGAGCGTTCACCGCCTCGCTGGCCTGCGCCCGGCTCCCGGCCTCGCTGCTGGTGCTCTTCAACCCGATGATCCCCGCGCCGGGCGAGACGGCGGGCGCGTGGTGGGAGAACACCGGCCAGGGCGCGGCCATGCGCGCCAACGACGTCCGGGAGGGCCGGCCGGCCGACGCCCCGTTCGACCTGGAGACGTACTTCCTGCACGACCTGCCGGAGGACCTGCTCGCCGGGGCGCGGGCGCACGACCGGCCCGAGTCCGACGCGGTGTTCGCCACCCCCTGGAACCTGCCGGCCTGGCCCGAGGTCCCCACCCGGGTGCTGATCACCCGGGACGACCGCCTCTTCCCCGCCGACTTCCAGCGCCGGATCACCCGCGAGCGCCTCGGCATCACCCCGCAGGAGATCCCCGGCGGGCACCTGGCCCCGCTCAGCCGGCCGACCGCCGTCACCGACCGCCTGGAGGCCTACTGGGCCGAGGTCGACTCGGCGGGCTGACCAACCGTCAGCCCGCGCACGGAGGATGAGCAGGCGCCCCGGGCCCCAGGTCACACCAGTGCCGCGCCGCCGTCTATCGCGAGCGTGGTGCCGGTGACGTAGGCGTTGGCCAGGACGAAGAGATAGGCCGCCGCGGCTTCCTCGGCAGTACCGACACGCCGCGTGAGCAGCTCGGCTCCGGCGCCCCGGAGGAAGGCCTCCGGGTCCGGGACGCTGCCGTCCCACAGCTCGGTACGGATCACGCCGGGCTGGATCACGTTGACGCGCAGAGGGGCGAGTTCGACGGCGAGTGCCCGGGCCAGGGCCTCGATGCCGCCGGTGATACCTGCCGTGAGCGCGGTCCCGGACAGGGGGCGGATCGCGAGGACGCCGGAGCTGAAAGTGATCGAGCCGCCGTCGCGCAGTCGCGGTGCGGCGTACTTGGCGGAGAGGAACGCGCCCCAGAACCGGCGCTCGAAGACGGCCCTGGCCTCCTGCGGGGTGGTGTCGACCAGCGGCTTGATCAGCAGGGATTCGCCCGCGGTGTAGACGAGGTGGTCGAACTCCCCGACCTGCTCGAAGAACGCGGCAATGGCCTCCCCGTCGGCGACGTCCAGGCGGCGGCCTTCGGCCGGTTCGCCCAACCGCTTCGTCGCGGCGTCCACGCGGTCCTGGTTGCTGGAGGCGACCACGACGTGCGCGCCGGCCGCCGCGGCCTGTCGGGCCACCGCGAAGCCGATGCCGGAGGTTCCACCGATGATCACGATCTTCTTGCCGGCCAGAGACATGGGATCCGTTCCTTCGTCGACGCGGTGCCGGGGCTCGGCACCGCCATGGCACGAACGTACGCCTCCTCATCGAGACGATGAATGACTGAAGATCTCGATTCCCTGTCATATCGTCTCGCCGTGCGGGCACTAGAGTGGCGCCATGGACATCCTGAGCGACACCCTCGAAGTCCTGCGCACGGGGCGCCCGATGGTGACGCGCACCGACGCGCACGCCCCGTGGGCCCTGAAGTTCCAACCGATCTCGGGAGCCGGGTT
This sequence comes from Kitasatospora sp. Ki12, assembly GCF_054601375.1. NCBI lineage: Bacteria > Bacillati > Actinomycetota > Actinomycetes > Kitasatosporales > Streptomycetaceae > Kitasatospora > Kitasatospora sp. Ki12. The sequence goes on from NZ_BAAIHT010000002.1 coordinate 648,393, forward strand.
CCATGTGGTCGTGGAAGGGCACTGCCACCTGCTGCCACCGCACGGCCAACCGCTCGCGCTCGGCCCCGGCGACATCGTGTTCCTGCGGCGCGGCAGCGGGCACACCCTGTCCGACGTGCCGGGCCGCGATCCGGTGGACTTCGTACCGGAGCGCGTGGACCGTTCCTCGCCGATCGGCCAGGCCACTGTGGACGGGCCGGGGCCGCGCACGGTGCTGGTGTGCGGCGCGTACGCGATCGACGTCGATCGCCCGCATCCGCTGTTCAGCGATCTGCCGGAGGTCATCCACCTCCCCGCGGTTCCCGGCCGCCACCCGGTGCTGCGCTCGGCGGTCGATCAGCTGTGCGCCGAGTTCCACGCGCCGCAGCCGGGCTCGGACGCGGTCGTCACGGCGCTCATCGATCTGCTGCTGCTGTACATCCTCCGGTCCTGGTACGCCGAACTGCCGACGGAGCGGACCCGGGGTTGGACGGCCGCGCTGACCGACCCCGCAGTCGCCCCGGCCCTGAAGGCGATCCACGACGATCCCGGCCGCCCCTGGACCGTGGAGTCGCTGGGCACCCGCGCCGGGCTGTCCCGCGCGGCGTTCGCCCGCCGCTTCGCCTCGGTGGTCGGCGAGCCGCCGTTGACCTACCTGACCAACTGGCGGATGGCCACCGCGGCGCGGTTGCTGCACCGCTCGGCGGCCCCGCTGAGCACCATCGCGCAGCACACGGGGTACACCTCGGAGTTCGCCTTCGCCAAGGCTTTCAAACGACACTTCGGATCGCCGCCGGGGACCTTCCGCAAGCGGGTCAGGACGGCGGGCGACGAACCACGCGGAGACGACCGGCGGTGAGGGCCGGGACGTTCGACCCGGCGTCAGCGCCTCGCTCGCCGCTCGCCGCACGGACGCCGGGGTGCTTGTGAGAAAGGTTGACGGCGCGTGCGAAGTGATGCACGCTGCCGCCGTCGCCTCCAATCGTCCCGCCGCATGGTGGAGGGACGAACCATCCGCAATTTGTTAGCGCTCACATTCGGCGGACCCCCACCCGCGCGTCTCAGGCGACGCCCCACCCGCGCGCATCGCCGAGGGCCCGCCCCGCTCGATCGCACCGTTTCAACCGGACGGCGGAACATCCGCCGGCCGGCGCCCTGACCTCCTGTCCACCCACAGCGAAGGAAGAGCTCATGAAACGCAGATCCTTATTCACCCCCCTGCTGTCCTCGATGGTCGTCATCGTGGCCGCGATCAGCATGGCGCTGGCCGGCGGCTTCAGCGCGACCGCCGCTCCGGCCGGGGCCGCCGCTCCGGTCAAGGCCTCTCCGGCCAACGCCGCCGCGGGCACCGGTGGCTGCGGCAAGGCACCGTCGCTGGCGAGCGGCTCCCACACGATCACCAGCAGCGGCCAGAACCGCGGCTACATCCTGCGGGTCCCCGCCAACTACGACCAGAACCACCCCTACCGGCTGGTCTTCGGGTTCCACTGGCGGGGCGGCACCGCCAGTGACGTCGACTCCGGCGGCACCGACGGGTACAACTGGTCCTACTACGGGCTCAGGCGACTGGCGGACGCCGACAACAACGGCACCATCTTCGTCGCACCGCAGGGCTTCGACAACGGCTGGGCCAACTCCAACGGCCAGGACCTCACCTTCGTCGACGACATGGTCAGGCAGCTCGAAGCCGGTCTGTGCGTCGACTCGACGCAGCTCTTCTCCACCGGCTTCAGCTACGGCGGCGCGATGAGCTACGCGCTGGCCTGCGCCCGGCCGACGGTCTTCCGCGCGGTCGCGGTGTACTCCGGAGCGAACCTCAGCGGCTGCGCCGGCGGCACGCAGCCGATCGCGTACATGGGGCTCCACGGCCTGCGGGACAACGTCCTGCCCATCTCCTCGGGACGGGACCTGCGTGACCAGTTCGTCAGGAACAACGGCTGCACCGCGCAGAACCCGCCCGAGCCGGCGTCCGGCAGCCTGACTCACGTCGTCACCACATACTCCGGGTGCAAGTCCGGGTATCCGGTCGTCTGGGCCGCGTTCGACGGAGCGGGCCACGACCCCGGCCCGATCGACGGGTGCACCTGCGACGGCTGGCGCACCTGGACGTCCGGTGAGGTGTGGAAGTTCTTCAGCCAGTTCGGCTCCAGCACTCCCCCGCCCGGCGGCGGCAACCAGCAACTCGTGGGCCAGGCCTCGGGTCGCTGCGTGGACATCGGCAACTCCGCCACGACCAACGGCACCCAGGCCCAACTGTGGGACTGCCACGGCGGAACCAACCAGCGGTGGACCTACACGACGGGCAAGCAGCTCATGGTCTACGGCAACAAGTGCCTGGACGCCTCGGGCAAGGGAACCGCCAACGGCACCGCGGCGGTGATCTGGGACTGCAACGGGCAGACCAACCAGCAGTGGAACGTCAACTCCGACGGCACGATCACCGGAGTGCAGTCGGGCCTGTGCCTGGACGCCAGCGGCACGGGTACGGCGAACGGGACGAAGGTCCAGCTCTGGGCCTGCTCGGGCGCGGGCAACCAGCAGTGGAGCCTGCGTAGTTGAATACGGCTCCGGGGCCGGTCCCGCGGTTGCGGGACCGGCCCCGGAGCACATCCGCCGAGGGCACCGTCAGGAGTACGGGGACACCGTCAGGAGTACGGGGACACCCTCAGGCGTACGGGCACACCCTCAGGAGAGGTTCCACTTCTGGTTGGACTGCCCGTTGCAGGACCAGAGTTGGACGAGGGCGCCGTTGCTCGTGGAGACGCCGGTCACGTCCAGGCAGAGTCCGGACTGGACTCCGGTGACGGTGCCGTCGGAGTTGAAGGTCCACTGCTGGTTGCTCTGGCCGTTGCACGTCCAGACGGCGACCTGGGTGCCGTTGCTCGTGCCCTTTCCGTAGGCGTCCAGGCAGAGTCGGCTCGTGCCGCCGTAGACCGTCAACTCACCGCTCGGGGTGCGGGTGAAGGTCTGGTTGGCCGCACCGCTGCAGTCCCAGATCTGGGTCTGGGTGCCGAGGGTGGTCGACGCGTTCGGTACGTCCAGGCACTTGCCCGCGCCCACGGCGTGCATGGCTCCGGTGGTGCCGGTGCCGGGGCCGCCCGTCACGCCCGCCTGGGTGATCACCTGCTGCGCCCCGGACGGCCAGTTGGTACCGCTGACCTGGACGTTCCCGGTGAGGACGTTGTTGTGCGGGGCGCCGGTGGCGACTTGGGTGGCGCCGCCGTTGTACCAGTTGCCGGAGAAGGTGCTGTCGTTGGTGTTGTTGCTGCCGCTCGCGTTGGTGAAGGCCCACACGCCCGAGTCCTGGACCACGTTGCTGCTCAGGCTCTCGGAGCGGGAGCCCTCGTCGAGGTAGAGGCCGACGGTGTTCCGGTTGTCGTAGACGTAGTTGTGGTCGATGCTCGTGCCCGGGTTGGCGGACAGGGTGTAGATGCTGCCGCCGTCGTGGAACACCTTCTTGGTGCCGTGCACCTTGTTGTAGCTGATGACGGTGTTCTTCAGGGTCGTCGCCGTGGTGTACACGGGCTGGTAGTTGTAGAGGCCGCGGTTGCGGTAGTCCTGGCTGCCGCCGATGTCGTTGGCGCCCCAGCCCCAGCCGACGTCGATGCCGTCGTAGGCGAGGTCCGAGACCTCGTTGTGGGTGATGACGGCGTGGGTGACGTAGGTCGAGAGGATCCCGGCCATGTCCTTGTAGTCCTTGGCGACATCACTGATCCGGTTGTCCTGGATGGTGATGTCCTGGTTCGTCATCGCGGCGTTGGACGGGTGGTGGGCGTCGGGCTGCACACCGCCGACCACGATGCCGGCCCCGGAGTCGTCGGTGAACGTGTTGCCCGAGACCGTGATGCCCGAGGCTCCCAGGCCGACGCCGGAGCCATGGGCGTTGCTGTCGTTGCCGATGCCGAGGCCCACCTGGCCCAGGTGGGAGAAGGAGTTCCCGGAGAAGGTGATGGCGGAGGCCGCCGAGACCTGCACGGCCGCCGGCACCTGGTTCCAGCTGTTGCGGGCGGCCTCGAAGAGCTGGCACCCCGACTGGCAGGAGGTCATGAAGTCCGAGGGCTGGGTGAAGGTGCCCCCCAGGAACGCCCCGCTCTGCTGGTCGGCGTAGCCGACGTTGGTGCTGGGCTGCAGCCAGGTGGTGTGGTTGAAGGCGATGCCCTGGAAGGTGATGTCGTGCGCGGGGTTGGTGTAGCTGCCGCCGATCTGCACCAGGGAGGTCAACCGGGGCAGTTCGATGTCGTGGGCCGTGGCCTGCCAGCCCGCCGGGGCCTTGTAGTACAGCTGGCCCGCCTGCGGGTCCAGGTACCACTGTCCGGTGGACTTCAGGAACGCGTAGGAGTTCTGCAGCTGCAGCGAGCCGCCGGCGAAGGGCTTGAACAGGGTGTCGTAGCCCCAGTTGTTGTTGTTCCAGGCCGGCTGCTGCATGGTGACGGTGGTCCCGCTGATGGACTGCACCGGGGCGTAGCGGTCGGTGAAGGAGTTCTGGCTCTCCAGCTCGATCCGGTTCTGCTGCGGCAGCGTGGCGAGATAGTTCAGCGCCGGGTTGACGATGGTCATCCCGCCGGCGGTGATGTTCACGTCGTTGCGCGAGATCGGGATCGCCGCCCGCGGCGCCAGCATCCCGTCGACGAACAGCTGCCGCGAGTCGGCACCGGTCGGGACCGGCGCCGCGTAGATGTTGTTCGCGGAGTCCTTCAGGGTCCAGCCCGTCACCTGCTGCCCGCCCGACAGCACCGGGCTCGCGCCCGGGGCGGCCTGCCAGAGCACCCGGTGGCCGTTGTTGCCCGAGTCGGCGCTGCCGAGCGTGAGCGGTGCAGTCAGCCGGTAGGTTCCCCCCGCGAGCTGCACCACGATGTCGCCGGTCATGCTCCCGTTGACGGCCTCCACGGAGGTCTTCGCCTGGGTCAGGGAGCACGGGGCCGAGGAGGAGCACGCGGTTCCGCTGCCGCTCGGCGAGACGTACAGGGTGGTCATCGTCGCCGCCTGGGAGACCGTGGCGGGCGCGATGACGGCGGCGCCGACGGCCAGGGCCGCGGCGAGGGCCCCTCTCGTGAGGCCGAAGACCGGGATTCTGCGGTGGGTGGGTTTCAGGTGGGTGGGTTTCATGGGTTCGCTCTCTCCTCGCACGGTGGTGGGCGGTGCGGGGCGGCTGGGACACCGCCCTCATGGAGCCGTCCCCGGCCGGTGCCGGCTGGGGACGGGGTGGTGTTCGCGGGCAGGCGCCCGGTCGGGCCGTGGCCGGCCGGGGCGGTCGTCCTGTGCCGGGCCGGTCCTCCTAGGCCGGGCCGGGTGCCTGCGCCGGGACGGTTGTCCTACGCCGGCCCTCGTGCCGACACCCGGACGGTCGTCGTCCTACGCCCCGGCGGTCGTCCCGCGCCGGGACGAGGGCGGGCCGGAACGCCGGTCGCGTCCCGGCTCAACTGCGGGCCCACTTCTGGTTGCCGGCACCGGTGCACTGCCACAACTGGACCAGGGTCCCGTTGGCGGTTCCGAAGGCGCTGACGTCCAGGCACAGGCCGGACTGGACGCTGGTGACGGTGCCGTCGGCGTTGACGTTCCACTGCTGGTTGGTCTGCCCGTTGCAGTCCCAGATGATCGCCCGGGTGCCGTTCGCCGTGCCCTTGGCCTCGGCGTCCAGGCACTTGCCGCCGAGGACCCGCAGCTCCTTGGCGCCGGTCTGGGTCCACTGCTGGTTGCCGCCGGTGTGGCAGTCCCACAGCTGCGTCTGGGTGCCGTTGGCCTGGTTGCTGTTCGGGACGTCCAGGCAGCGGTTGGCGCTGGTGCTGCGCAGCGGGGCGGCCGCGGCGCCACCGGTCTTGCCGTAGCCGGCGGCGGTGACGCCCGCCTGCACCGAGTTCTCGGTGGCGTCCGTGGGGAAGCCCGCGGTGATGGCGCCCTCGAAGAACTCGCCCTGGCCGGAGACGCTGTTGTCGCCGCCGGTCCCGAGCAGCAGGGAGCTGTCGGTCTTCATCGGCGAGTAGCCGTTGGGCAGTGCGCCGGAGTAGGTGGTGGTCAGCCCGCCGCTCGCGGCGTTTCCGTACTTCAGGGTGAAGTTGCTGGTCCCGTTGTTCTTCTCCAGGGCGGTGACGAAGGGGAAGTGGATGCCCTGGTTGTTCGGGTCCTTGTTGGAGCCGGTGTTGGTGTGGAACATCCCGTTCTCCAGGTCGGCCTCGACCCACGGGCCTGAGCCGGTGCAGCCGCCGAACCAGCAGGCGTTGCCCCAGTAGATGGCGTTCATGGTGGCGTTGCCGGTGTCGGTGTGGCTGTTCTCGCCGCTGCCGTAGTCGAAGCAGCACCACTGGTTGGTGAACTCGGACGAGGTCACCATGTAGATGCCCTCGGGCTGGGAGCCGGTGGGAGCTCCGTCCGCGTGGTCGATGCGGTAGCCCACGCCCTGCGTGACCTTGACGCCGAAGACCGGGTGTCCGCCCGCCATGACGGGCAGCGCCGAGGCGTCCGCGCCGATGTCGGCGCCGTTGGGGCCCGGCCCCTTCCAGTAGCCGCCCCACGAGATGCCCAGGTCGTTGTGATGGGTGCTCTGGTCGTAGATCTTGGTGATGGTGCACGAGGTTCCGGCGCAGAAGGACGTCTGGGCCGACGCGTCGGCGTAGCCGCCGGCGGAGAGCAGGCCGACGTCGCGGTAGGCGTGGTCGGATCCGCGTTGGACCTGGTACAGCGGGCCGTTGTAGCCCGCGAACAGCGCCCGGGTGGTCGCGTGGGCCGCGATGCAGGGCGTGCCGCCGGCCGCGTAGAGGTCACAGGGCAGCGACGCTTCCGCCGCGGGGGCGGCCGCGGCGGAGGTCACCCCCGAGGCGGGACCGCTCGCGGCGGCCCGGCCGCCGAGGACGGCCGTCGCCAGCACGAGGACCAGTAACAACACGGCGGGCGTACTGACTGGGCGTGAGCTGGTGGAGACGGAGGACGTGCGGTGGTGCATCGGAGCCTCCTTCGAGTGGGGACGCGAGCACGGGGCGGCGGCTGCCGGCCGATGGCAGGGGTCGCCGTCACCAAAGCCCGCAATGAGTACGACACATCTGACGCAGAGTGGTTCGGTTCACCGGCGACGCGATGACGTCCCGTTTGCCGGGCCGCGCTTCTCTCAGGGGAGAAAAGCAGCAACCCCTTCATTGTTAGCGCTAACAATGAAGGGGGAGGCATCGCCGGTACGCAATGCCTCGCCGCCGGAAGACACCCGGTGCGGCGAAATGAGACTGACACATACGTCGGCCGTACTTCAAGAGACGTGCAGCGGTCGGTACGGACCCCGCTCCTGGTTCGACCCCGGCTCCGCACGGGTGCGCGGAGCCGGGGCCGGGTCGGGGCCGGGTCGGGTGACGGGCCGTTCAGCTGCCCGGGTTCACCGTCGGGAACAGCTGGGCGAAGGTGTCGAAGGCGGTGGCGATGTCCGCCTCGGCCCAGAACCGGTGGTAGTTGAAGCTCGGCGCGGCGCCCCCGTCGAGGTAGCTCTGCACCTTGGACCACTGCGGGTCATTGGTGTACCAGGGGCGGATGGACAGGAAGGTGTTGCTGGCCGAGCTGACCTTGGTGCCGTCCGGGTAGGTGCCGCTCCAGCCGGAGGGGACGAACAGGCCCGTGTGGGTGGCGGGCGAGTACGCCTGGGTGAAGCGGCTGTAGTCGGTGCGGGTCTCGGCGGCCGAGTAGCCCAGGCCGTCGGTGTACTTGGCGTGCAGGGTGTCCAGGATGTTCTGGGCGAACTTCTGGGCGCCGCTGTTGCCGGACTTGGCCGCGTAGTACGCGACGGTCTTGGCGAGCGAGCCGGCCACCCCGACGTCGGTGGCGGTACCGCTCGCGGTGACGTGCAGACCCGTGTTGCCGCCGGGGCTGGTGGCGCTCCAGGTGTCGGGCGCACCGGTCCAGGTGAGCTTGTCGGGCGTGATCAGGGTGCCGGTGGCGGGGTCGGCCTTGGACACCGACATGGCCCACGGGACCCACTTGTCGAGGATGGCCTTGGCCCGGGTGTCGCCGGTGGCGTAGTAGTACTCGGCGAACCGCTCCATCGACCAGGTCTGGAACCCGAACCACTGGTTGGAGGCCGGGTCGTGGTACTCGGGCTGCCAGTCGTAGTACAGGCCGTAGAAGGTCGGGTCGCCGGCCGGCGGGGCCGCGTCGTCGCCGTAGTTGCCGCCCCAGCTGTTGGTGGCACCGCCGGCGATGCCGCCCTCGCTGGACTGCAGCCACTGGAAGAACTGGAGCTGCTTGTCCAGGCTGCCCGCCCAGTCGGTGGCACCGCTCGGCGAGAGCGGTTTCAGGCCGGGGTCGTTGGCGAGCACCCAGGCGGCCATCGGGTTCTGGTAGCCCTGGTGGGCGGCGGAACCGGAGATCCGCCAGGACCAGGTGCCCTCGGTCGACCCGCCCCAGGCGAAGTACCAGGTGAGCAGGCCGAGTTGCTCGTCCGCCTTGGAGGTGCCGCCCGGGCAGGTGGTGGCGCCGAGGCAGTTGCCGGCCTTCTTGAAGTACTTGTCGTAGAGCGAGTAGCGCAGGTAGTCGCCGAGTTTGGCGGCCTTGGCGAGGGTCCCGGTGATGGCCGCGCTCTTGCCCTGCGACTTGGCGAACTGCTCCGCCCAGTAGGCGGCCTGTACCAGTCGGGCGTCGGCGTCGGGCGCGTCGGTGAACTTGTACTGCTTGCTGTAGTTCCCGCCGCCGTCGTTGTACAGGCTGAGGAAGCCGGAGTTGCTGTTGCCGTACTTGAACACGTCGCAGTCGGGCTGCGGCACGGTCTCCCAGACCGACTCCTCCGGGCCGCGCTGGAAGGTGTTGATCAGGCTGGGCTTGCTGGTGCCGTCCTCGCACTGCCCGAAGCCGTACTTGTTGTCGGTGTCCAGCAGCCAGGCCGGGGCGTACACGTCCGGGCTGCCGTAGGTGCTCTTCAGCTCGCCGGAGAGCGGGTCGGTGCCGACCGGCGCGCTGCTGTTCAACTTGATCGGGTACTGGTCGGGTTGGGCCTTCTCGGGGCCGTAGGTGGCGGGCTTGGCCGGGTTGTAGGTGCTCTGGCCGGGCTGCTGGGTGTGGCTGGGGATCAGGTTGGTCTCCAGGCTGGTCCAGGCGTTGTTGAAGGGATTCCAGTCGCCGGTGATCCGCCCGTAGTCGGCCTCCAGCCACAGCCAGTAGCTGTAGGTCTCGGAGGTGGTCTCGTGGCCGTAGTCGGGAGCCTCCACGATCAGGGTCTCCACCGAGTGGTACGGGATGCCCTGGGGACTGAAGTACCCGTTAGCCGGATTCTTCATCTTGCTGTAGAGGTCCAGGAAGTACTGGTCGTAGCCCGAGGTCTTCGCCGCCTCGGTCACCGTGACGGCGGCGGAGCCGAAGCCGGTCGCGGAGGCCGTGAAGGTGGCGGTGCCGCCGACCTGGCCGGCGTCGGTACCGGCCGCGATGGTGACGGTCTGCGGGACGTTCCAGTTGACCGGGGTGAAGCTGAGGGTGGCGCCGGAGGTGACGCTCAGGTCCGGGTCGCTGCCCGAACGGACCACCGTCACCGTGGTGTTGGCGGCCGGCGCCTGGGAGAGCGCGACGGTGAAGGTGCCCGTGCTCCCCTGCTGGACGGCGAGCGAGGCCGGGCTGACCAGGACGCTCGGCCCGGCCACCTTGATCGCGACCGGGCTGGAGGTCGTGGTGGCACCGGCGTTGTCGGTGGCGACGGCGGTGACCGAGTAGTCGCCCGCCGCCACGCTCGCCCAGTTGACGGTGTACGGCGCGGTGGTGTCGCTGCCGATCAGGGTGTTGGTACCGGCCGAGGTCGAGGCGTAGAAGTCGACCTTCGCGACGGTCCCGTCGGCGTCGGCCGCGTCGGCGGAAACCGTCACGGTGGAGCCCGGGGTGAAGGTCTGCCCGGCGGCCGGCGAGGTGAGCGCGACGGTGGGGGGCTGGTTGGCACCGCGGCAGGGCGTGCCGTTGACGGTGAAGGCGGTGGGGGCGGTGTTGGCGCCGCTGTAGGAGAAGTTGGCGCTGGTGGTGTAGGCGGCGCCGGGGCTGATGGTCGGGGCGTAGCTCGGGTTGGTGGCGGTGACGGCCTGTCCGGTCTGGCTCCAGATACCGTTCCAGCCGTTCTGGAGGGTCTGGTTGCCGGAGAAGGTGTAGCCGAGGGTCCAGCCGTTGATGGCGGCGGTACCGGTGTCCGTGATGGTGACGTTGGCGGTGAAGCCGCTGCCCCAGTCATTGCCGACGGCGTAACTCACGCCGCAGGACAGGCCGGTGGCCGCCGCCGCGGAGGGCACCGTGAGGGTGCCGCCCGCCGCGGCGACCAGGGCGAGAGCGGTGGCCGTCGCGGTGACGGTGAGCCGGTTTCCCCTGGCACGCAGGGCCTTGCGTCGCATGCGCGTCCTCCAGATGGGTGGGGTACCGCCACGCGGGTGGGGGGATGCGCGGCGGACGGAGGTGTTGCGTGCGATCGTGGGGCGGCGCGCCCGGCTTGGGAAGCGCCCGCGGGGCTCGGCGGTGTCGACCGACGGGCCCGCCGGGTCGGGACCACGGCCGCGACCAGCCCGGAGCCGGATCCGGGGGCGGCGGCCGGCTCGGCGCGGTGGCGTGTAAGTTACAGCGCCTCCGGGAGCGCCCCCTGGGAGCGCTCCCACAGCTGACGCGGCGATCCCGGGCCCCGGCTCGACGCGCACGGGATCGCCGCGCGCGGTGGGGCTGTCGGATCCCTTGACGCTGATCGCTCAACCGATCACGCTGGCAGGGGTGGTGGCCCGGCACGGGTGGCGGACCGGCCCGGGTGGTGACCCGGCAGGGGTGGTGACCCGGCAGGGGTGGCGGGCCGGCAGGGGTGGCGAGCCGAGGGTGCAACTCCCGTAGCGAGGACCGATTCAGGACGGCCCCCATGCCCCAGCCCATGCGCAGCAACGATCCCGCTCCGACGCTCGCCGAGGTCGCCCGTCGCGCCGGCGTCTCCACCGCGACCGCCTCCCGAGTGCTGAACCGTTCCGCCCCGGTCTCCACCGACGCGGCGGCCCGCGTCGAACGGGCGGCGCACGAGTTGGCGTACGTCCGCCGCCGGGCGCCCAGTGCCCGGGGAACCGGCGTGGTGGCCGTCGTCGTCTTCGCCGATCCGCTGCAGTACCACGCGGACACCTTCCCGGTCCGGCTGCTCTCCGGGCTGCGGCGCTCCCCGCCGGGCGCCGAACGGGAGTTGGCCGTCTTCACCGTCCCCAGACGCTCCCGGCGGCCGCCGCTGGTGCGCTACCTGTGCGGCGGTCACGTCGACGGCGTGCTGCTGGTCGGCCCCTGGGGGGACACCGCGCTCACCCGGCTGCTGCACGCGGCCAGGGTACCCGTGGTGTCGCTGGGCCGGCCGCCGGAGCCGGACACGGTGGCGTTCGTGGACGCCGACAACCTCGCCGGCGCCAGGGACGCGGTGCACCGGCTCTGCGCCTCCGGGCGCCGCTCGGTGGCCACCATCGCCGGGCCGCCGGACACCGCCGCCGGCGCGGACCGGCTGGCCGGGTACCACCAGGCGGTCGCCCCGATCGCCGCGGTCCGGCCCGCGGTGGCGTACGGCGACTTCAGCAGCGTCTCCGGTGAACACGCGATGCGGTGGCTGCTGGACCAGCACCCCGAGCTGGACGCGGTGTTCGCCGCCTCCGACCAGATGGCCGCCGGAGCGCTCCGGACCCTGCGGCGGCACGGCCTGCGGGTGCCCGAGGACGTGGCGCTGATCGGCTTCGACGACGCACCGGTCGCGGCCCGGTGCCGGCCGGGGCTGACCACCGTCCGCCAGCCGGTGGAGGAACTCGGCTCCCGCGCCATGGAGTTGCTGCTCCGCGACCCGACCCCCGGCGAATCCCTGGTGCTCCCCACCCGCCTGGTCGTCCGGGCCTCCGGCTGAACGCGCCCCGCACCCGCCGAGGTCCTGAACGGACCGGACGGACCGGACGGAGGAGGGACACCGGCGCCGGCGGCACGGAGTACGGGGTCACGCGAGCGCCCATCGGCGGGTGTGCTCCCTGCTGAGCCGGATGACGTCGGCGGCGATCCTGGGGTCGGCGCTCGCCGGGGGGACGGGGGCGGGCTGGGCCTGCGGGCCGATGAGCAGGCCGGTCCGTCCGTCCAGCGACGGGTCGGTGGCGGCGAACACCGAGGAGCGGGCGGCCGTGGCGGCGGGGCCGGCGGTCGAGCGCTCGAAGCGCCGACGGACCAGCGGCCACAGCAGGCGCAGGCCCGGGGAGACGATGCTCGGCGAGGTCAGGGTGCCGTCGGTCATGCGGGTGGCGGCACCGCCGGGGTCGGCCGCGAAGACGGTGACGTCGGTGCCGCGCAGGCGCTCGGCCAGGTCCAGGGTGTAGGCGAGATTGGCCAGCTTGGCCCGGCCGTACCAGTGGAAGCCGTAGTAGCCGCCCGGCGGCTCGACGGCGTCGAAGGTGCGCTTGGCAGCCTTGACCGCGGCGGAGCTCACGTTCACGATCCGGCTCGGTCCGCCGGCCCGGAGCTGGTCCAGGAGCAGTTCGGTGAGCAGGTACGGCGAGAGGTGGTTGACGGCGAAGGACGCCTCGATTCCGTCCACGGTCTGCTGCCGCTCGGCGAACATCGCCCCGACGTTGTTGACCAGGACGGTCAGCGTGCCCAGGGCGGCCAGGTCGAGGGCGAGGCCTCGTACTTCGCCGAGTGACGACAGGTCGGCCGCGAGGAACCGGGGCCGGCCCCCGGTGGCCACGGCCGCGATCCGCTCCATGGCACGGGCGCCGCGTTCCGCGTCGCGGCCGGTCACGGTGACGGTGTACCCCCGCTCCGCGAGGCCCAGCGCCGTCTCCAGTCCGATACCGCCGGTCCCGGCGGTCACCACTGCCTGGCGTTCCATCAGCTTCGCCCCTTCTCGGCCGAGCAGAGCAAACGGATAGCTATCCGTTTGGAGTCGACACGCTAGCACGATCGGATAGCTATCCGGTTAGCCTCGTGTCGCGCCCCCAGGTGCAGATGTTCGAATTACGTGGGATCCGGACGCCGCGCGCCCGGCCTCCGATCTCCGAGCCGCGTCAGCGCGGAGGACGCAACCCCTCGAGGAGGACACCGAGGTAGATCTCGACCCGCGCGGGACCGTGGTCCCCGCTTCGCAGTGCGTGTTCGATCCCGCAGAGCAGTCGGCGCACATCGCCGGGCCCGATGTCACCGCGGACCGCGCCGTTCAGCCGAGCCCGGTCGAGCAGGCTCGCGACGGCCTCGTCCAGTTCGGCCTTCAGGGCCGAGGTCTGCGCCTCGGCGTCGCTGGCGGACTCGAGCACGGCGCCCAGACCGTCGTCGTCCAACGCCTTGACGAGCGTGAAGCGCAGCAGCCGGCGGAGGCCCTCGGAAGAGTCCTCCAGGTCAGCGGCGGCGCGGGCCTCGTCGACCAGTTCCCGGCACCGCTCCACCAGGAGCGCCTCGCGCAGCGCCTGCGGGTTGGGGAAGTGCCGGTAGACGGTTCCCACACCGACCCCGGCCAGCCGGGCGATGACGTTGAGCTGCAGTGACTCGTCCCCCGCGGCCAGTTGCTCCCGGGCGACGCGCAGCACCTGGGCCCGGTTCCGCGCGGCGTCTGCCCGCAGCGTCGCTCCCCGTCCCCCGTTCGTCGTCACGGTCCCAGCATACGCAGCGCGAACGACCCGTGAGCGCCGGTGTGCGGGCGGGTTTGTCCGCGGCGATCCGGTGCTCAGGCGCTCCGGCGCTCAGCGCGCGTCGGGCGGCCCCAACTCCCGCAACCGGCCGGTCAGGAAGTCGCGTTCCACGGTGTTCTCGGTGAGCAGCAGCGCCTCTTCGTACGCCAGGCGGGCGTCGGCCACCCGCCCGAGCCGGCGCAGGAAGTCGGCGCGGGTGGCGGCCAGGTAGCCGTAGCCCGCGAGCTGTGGCTCGGCGGCGAGCGCGTCGAGTTCCGCGAGCCCGGTGGCGGGGCCGTCGGCGAAGCCCACCGCCACCGCCCGGTTGAGGGCCACCACCGGCGAGGGCCAGATCTGCACCAGGAGGTCGTAGAGCGCGACCACTTCCCGCCAGTCGGTCTCCTGCCAGCTCGGCGCCTCGGCGTGGACGGCGGCGATGGCCGCCATCAGGGCGAAGCGCCCCGGCGGACGTCGCACCAGGGCTTCGCGGACCAGCGCGAGGCCCTCCGCGATGGCGGCCTTGTCCCAGCGCGTGCGGTCCTGCTCGGCGAGCAGCACCATCCGGCCGTCCTCGCCCGACCGGGTCTCGCGGCGGGCGTCGGTGAGCAGGACGAGGGCCAGCAGTCCGGCGACACCGGCGTCCTCGGGGAGCAGGGTGCGCAGCATCCGGGCCAGGTCGAGGGCGCGCTCGACCAGGTCGCGGCGGATGAGGTCGTCTCCGGCGGGGGCGGTGTGGCCGGTGGTGAAGAGCAGGTGGACGACCGTGAGGACGGCGTCGATCCGCTCGGGGAGCTCCTCGGCGGGCGGTACCCGGTAGGGGATCCGGGCGGTGCTGATCTTCCGCTTGGCACGGGTGATCCTGGCGGCCATCGCCGTCTCGCCGGTCAGGAAGGCGTGGGCCACCTCGGCCGTGGTGAGGCCGCAGAGCAGTCGCAGGGTGAGGGCGATCCGGGCCTCTTCGGTGAGGGCGGGGTGGCAGCAGGTGAAGATCAGCCGGAGCCGGTCGTCCGGGTAGTCGTCGGTCGCGTCCTCGTCGGCTCCGGGGCCGGGTTCGGGCGAGGTGTCGTCGGTGGCGAGGAGCCGCGGCAGGGTCCGGCGGAGGGTGGCGTTGCGGCGCAGCTCGTCCAGTGCCCGGTTGCGCGCCGTGGTGGTGAGCCAGGCGCCGGGGCGGTGGGGGATGCCGCGTTCGCCCCAGACCGTCAGGGCCTTGGCGTAGGCGTCCTGGACGCACTCCTCGGCGAGGTCGAGGTCGCGGGTGACGCGCGCCGTCGCGGCGAGCACGAAGGCCCACTCGCGGCGGTGCGCGTCGGCGACCGCTGCGGCGACCGCGGGATCGGTGGTCATCACGGCTCCGTCAAGGCATCGTCCCGGCCGGTGTCAGTCGTTCCGGCCGGTGTCAGGTGTCTTCGGCCGATCCTCAGGAGTCAGTCGATCACCCGGATCGGGCGGACCTCGACGCCGCCGAAGGGGGCCGGGACCTGCCGGGCCACGGCGATGGCCTCGTCCAGGTCGGTGGCCTCCACCAGGTAGTAGCCGCCGAGTGCCTCCTTGGTCTCGGCGAACGGCCCGTCGGTGACGGTCGGGCCACCGGCGCCGTTGCCGCCGCCGCTGCCGCCGTTGCCGTCGCTGCGGAGACTGGTCGCCGTGTCGGTGCGGTGCAGGGCGTTGCCGCCGAGGACGGCTCCCGCGTTGCGGGCCTGGAAGGCCCGGTGCTCGGCG
The DNA here is from genome assembly GCF_054601375.1 of Kitasatospora sp. Ki12. Taxonomy (NCBI): domain Bacteria; kingdom Bacillati; phylum Actinomycetota; class Actinomycetes; order Kitasatosporales; family Streptomycetaceae; genus Kitasatospora; species Kitasatospora sp. Ki12. Next base: position 663,674 of record NZ_BAAIHT010000002.1, read on the forward strand.
TGGACCCGCTCCACCACCTCGGGCGGGGCGGCGGCCCACGAGGTCTCGTCCCCGTAGATCAGGATCAGGTACTGCGCCATGACGCGCTCCCCTTCTCACTCGGGCCCGCGGACCGGACCCTCCGTACAACCGACGTGCGGCACCCGGCTGGATCGACAGCACCCACTCGGCCATCTTCCTGCGGCGGTGTCGATCCGGCCGGATCCCACCCGTCGAAGGAGTGAGACCGGACTCCGACCGGTGAAGAACGCGACCTGCGGAACGGAGCGGACGCCATGTCTTCCGAACTCTCCCCTCGTGCCCCCGCGACGGCCCTGCCGCGGCGGGGCTGGACCCTGGCCCTGGCCTCGCTCGGGCTGTTCATGGTCGCCCTCGACACGCTGGTGGTGGCGACCGCCCTGCCGGTGCTGCGGACCGACCTGCACGCGTCGCTCACCGACCTGGAATGGACGGTGAACGCCTACAACCTCAGCTTCGCCTGCCTGCTGCTGACCGGCGCCGCGCTGGGCGACCGGTTCGGCAGGCGGCGGATGTACGCGATCGGGCTGCTCGGCTTCGCGGTCGCCTCGGGCGCGGCCGCGCTGTCGTCCTCGGTCGACGCGCTGGTCGCGGCCCGTGCCGTCCAGGGCGGGTTCGCGGCGATCGTCATGCCGCTGACGCTGACCCTGATCAGCCAGGCCTTCCCGGCCGAGAAGCGCGGGATGGCGATCGGGATGTGGGGCGGGATCGCGGGTGCGGCCGTCGCGATGGGTCCGGTGGTCGGCGGGGCGATCACCGGTGGCCTCGACTGGCAGTGGATCTTCTGGCTGAACGTCCCGATCGGGCTCGCTCTGGTCCCGCTCGCCCTGCTCCGGCTGACCGAGAGCTACGGACCACGGCCGCGACTCGACCCGTACGGCCTGGTGCTGGCCGGCGCCGGCTTCCTGGGCCTGACGTTCGGGCTGGTGCGCGCCAACACGGTGGGCTGGACCAGCGGCGAGGTGATCGGCTCGCTGACGCTCGGTGCGGCCCTCGTCGCCTGCTTCGTCCGCTGGCAGCAGCGGGCCCGTGACCCGATGCTGCCCCTCGGCCTGTTCCGCCTGCGCGGCTTCGCCACCGCCAACGGCGTGAGCTTCTTCATGTACGCCTCGCTCTTCGGCGCCCTCTTCCTGATGTCGCAGTTCCTGCAGATCGGGCTCGGCAACTCGCCGCTCGAAGCGGGTCTGCGGATCCTGCCCTGGACGGCGACGCCGATGCTGATCGCACCGGTCGCGGGCGCCCTGGCGGACCGCTGGGGCAACCGGCCGTTCATGGTGACGGGCCTGGCGCTGCAGGCGGTCGGGCTCGGCTGGGTCGCCGCGATCGCCCGGCCGGGGATGGGGTACCTGGAGCTGAGCATCGCCCTGACCGTGGCCGGGATCGGGACCTCGATGTGCTTCCCGACGGTGGCCAACGCGGTGATGGGATCGGTGCCCCGGCAGGAGGCCGGGATCGCGTCCGGGGCCAACAGCGCGATGCGGGAACTCGGCGGCGTCTTCGGCATCGCGCTCCTGGCCGCCGTCTTCACCGGCCCGGCGGTCTACGGGTCACCGGACTCCTTCATCGACGCCTTCAAGCCCGCGCTCTGGGTCGGCGCCGGGCTGGCGGCGGGCGGCATCGTCTCCGCCCTCCTCGCCCCGCGACGCCACGTTCCACCGCCCGAGGAGGACGCGGCTTCGCCGGCCGCGGAGCCCGAGACGGTGCGGTCGACCTCCTGACGGCATCCGGACCGGCGGGCAGCATCCCTGGCTGCCCGCCGCCTCCCGCAATCGCTCAGGCCGCCCAGGCGAACGGTGCCGAGAAGCTGTTCTTCCCTTCGTTCCCGAAGTCGAGGCCGAAGGCGTTCACCCGCGACCTCGTCGCGACGCCGGCCGCCAGGGTGTCCGCGGGGAATCCCACCCCGCTGACCCGTACGCCCTTTCCGGTCGCGTCGAGCGGGGAGACGAAGTCCTCGACCTCGATGTCGACCGCGTCGCCGATGTGCACCCGGTGGCGCCGGCCGTCGTCGACGTAGTCGATCCGGGCGACCTCCAGCCCGAGCATCTCGCCGACCAGCGGTACGAGGTCCCCCATCGGGCCGCCGCGCTGTCCGGAGAAGACCGCCCCGAGCGCTTCGGCCTGCTCCGGCGAGGCCGCCTCGTCCATGATCATGCCCAGCCGCCAATTGCCGTCGCTCATGAGCGGCGGGGCGTCACCCACCACGGCGACCGTCAGACCGCTCACGTCGACGTCGTCGACCTGGCCGGCGTCGACGTGGAAGGCCAGGACCACCCGACAGCGGTCGTAGTCCGCCGGAGCCGAGAGGCCGGAGGTGGAGCAGGGGCACACCATGTCGCAATTGCAGTTCTCGAAATACGTCCCCTCGATACGCCAGGCCATCGGAAGCTCCCTTCCCGCGGCTGAGACAAACGTCCCATACCCCATTTTCCGCCCCCTCGGATCACCCGGCAACGGCGCCGACCGGTGCCGACGTGCTCGCCTGTCCCGCCTCGTCCACGAGCGCGCCGCGATCGGCCCCTGCCCGGGCGGGCGCGCTGTCGTCAGCGGGCGAGCCTCGCGATGGCCGCCGGTGTGACGGGGGTGAAGAAGTTGACGAGGTTGCCGTCGGGGTCGCGGAGCAGGAGCGAGCGGTTGCCCCAGGGCATCGTGGTGGGCTCGGTCACGAAGTCGGCGACGAGACCGGCCAGGTTCCGGTGCACGTCGTCCACGTCGTCGACGAGGAATTCGATGATCACGGTGTGGTTGTCGGCCGGACGGGCGGAGCCGGGTGCGAAGAGTGCCACGGTGCGGGTGCTGCCGATCGCGAGGGTCGCGCCGGCGGTCCGCAGTTCGGCGAAGTCCTCGGTGGACCAGTCCGCCCGCACTCCGGTGGCCCGCTCGTAGAAGTCGACGAGGCGCGCGACGTCGCCCGTGATGATCCGGGTCGAAACGAAGTCCATGGTGCTCTCCTGAGGTCGGTGGAGTCGTTGCACCTCGAACGCTAGAGCAGATAGTGGACAGAATCGGTCCGGTATCAGCGCTAGGCTCGTGGACATGGCTCGACCTACTGGCCGCGTGCTCGCCCTCCTGGAACTCCTGCAGTCCGGCGGCATCAGAACGGTGGCCGAACTCGCCGACCGGCTCGGCGTCGACGGGCGCACCGTGCGGCGGTACGTGGACCACCTGGTCGATCTCGACATCCCCGTCGAGGCGGTCCGCGGCCGCTACGGCGGGTACCGGCTCGCCCCCGGGTACCGCCTGCCGCCGCTCATGCTCAACGACGACGAGGCGCTCGCCGTGCTGCTCGGCCTCGTCGCCGGCCGCAGGACCGGGCTGCTGACGGCGACCGGGACCGCGGGTGAGACGGCGGCGGCCAAGATCCGCCGGGCACTGCCCGAGCGTCTGGCCCGTCGGCTCGACGCGGTCATGGAATCCCTCGCCTTCACGGCTCCGCCCGGCGAGTCGGCCACCCCGGAGACCGGGGTCCTGCTCGCCGTCGCCGATGCGGTCCGCCGGCGCCACCCGGTCTCGATCAGGTACACCGCCGGGGACGGCCGACGAAGCGAACGCACGTTGCACCCGTACGGGATCGTCACCCACGCGGGCCGCTGGTACGTCACGGGCACCGACCCCGGCATCGGCGAGGACCGGACCTTCCGGCTCGACCGCATCGCGGACGCGAGGCCCCTGCCCGGCTCCTTCGAGCCGCCCGCCGGACTCGATCCGGCACAGCGCGTCCTGTCAGGGCTCGCCAAGGCCGCCTACCGGCACGAGGTGACCCTGCGGATCCACGGGACGGTCGAACAGATCCGGGCCCGACTCCCCGCCAGCGTCGCGAGCCTGGATGAGCCCCCGCCCGAGGACGGCGCGGATCCGCATGCCGAGCGTTGGATCCACGTCGAGCTGCGGGCGGAGCGGCTCGACTGGCTGCCCCCGGTACTCGCCTCGCTCGACCGGCCGTTCGTCATCGAGCGACCGGACGAACTCCGAGACCTCGTCATCGCGCTCGCCGACCGGCTCACGGCCTCCGCCCGCCGAGCCTGACGCCGCCGTCCGCTGCGAGAACCCCGGGCCGGTCCGAGGGAGGTGAAGGGCCTGGGGGACGGTGTCGGTGGAACGCCAGCCGGCACCGTCCCTCACGGGCTTCCACTGTCGGCGTTCGCGCGGTGCGGGCCCGGGCGGCGGCCCGGGCCCGCACCGTGCGGTGATCAGGCTTTGGCTGTGGAACCGCTCTTGGACGAAGCCTTGGCCTTGGCGTCCGACTCGGGCTTGGCGTCCGACTCGGGCTTGGCGTCCGACTCGGCCTTGGTGTCCGACTCGGCCTTGTCGCCCTGGTTCAGCGCGCCGCCGATGGCGCTCAGGTTGGGGACGCCGGTCACGGCCGGAGCCACCTTGCCGAAGAGGTCGACGGCGATCTGGGCCATCTTCTGCTGGTGTTCGGTGGCGGTCTTGAAGGCCTCCTGGGCGCGTTCACCGGCGGCCTTGTCGTTGCCGGAGGCGGCTTCGATGCCCTTGGTGAGCACCTCGCTCATATTGCTGAGGCCGCTCATGTCGCGGAACAGGCTCGCGGTGGCCATGGCCTGCGCCGCCTGCAGGCCGGTCGGGTCGGGCATCGCCGAGAGCTGCGAGAACTTCGCCTGGGTGGCTCCGAGGGCGGCCACCGTGAGGTCGAGGTCCTTGGCGCGCGTTCCGGTGGCGACCGGCGCGATGTCGGCCGGCGTGATCTGGATGGGCGAGTCCTTCCAGTTCCAGAACCGGGTGAGGTCGATCTTCTCGGCCGAGTTGGCCCGGCCGAGTACGGCCTCGGCGAAGACGCCCTTGGTGGCGATGGCGATCGTGTTGGTCACCGGCGCCCCGAACGTGGCGTCGCCCGCCTGGCGGGTCTTGGTCCACGCCTCTCGTTCCTGCTCACTGCCGAAGTTCCACCGGAAGCCGAGGTAGTTGCCGGTGGCGGCGATCGGCTTGGGGTCCAGCAGCGTGCCGAGCAGGACCGGCGCGGCGTTCGAACCCGCGGGCGTGTACGAGTAGTTGGCGAGGATGCGGCTGAGCGTCAGCTCGTCGGCGTTGGCCCAGACGGCCTGGCTGTAGTGGCGGCGGTTGTCGTTCAGGTGGTCCAGGACGGCCTGCGGCACGTTCCCGCCGCGCACGTGGAAACCGAGCGAGGCGACGTAGGTGCGGGAGCCGGACTTCACCGTCGAACCGAACAGCCCGCAGATGGCCGCGCCGCCGGCGTCCTCGGTCATGTCGGGCGCGGCCGTGGTGGTCGCGGCGATCCCGAAGTTGGCCACGCCCGAGTCCATCGTCAGGCGCAGCCCGGAGAGGCTGCCACGGGCGGCCGTGCCGAACCAGGCGTCGACGGAGAGCAGCTTGTCGGCGGCCGCGAAGGTGTAGGAGGCGCGTTGCTGCACGCCGGAGCCGCGGGTGTCGCCCCAGCGGAAGACCTGGCCCTGGAAGACCACCTGGATGCTGCGGATTCCGGCCTCGTCGTACCAGACGTCGATCTTGGACGCGTAGGGGGAGTCGGCCTTCGGTGGGGCGTCGAAGAGTATCGGCGCCTCTCGGTCCACGGTGAGGAGCCGGAGAATGAGTCCGTTGCTCAGAAGTGCCCAGTGGTCCCCGCTGGTGGATGAGACGAGGTCTGTCAGCGCCGAGAGCTTGACGAGGATCTCGTTCTTGGGAGGGGTCCAGGTCGTCGCGCCGGCCTCCACCACGAGGGCCTTGCCGTCGGCGGTGACGCCCCAGAGCACGCCGTCCGGGCCGGCGGACAGGCGCTGCACGTTCGGCGCCGGGGTCCGCTCCGTCCAGGTGGTGCCGGTGCGCTCCCAGGTCCGCCCCTGCCGGCAGTACCAGGCCTTGTTCTTGCCGACGACGGCGATGTCGTCGGCCGTGGTGTTCAGGTTCTGCGCTACGCCGTTCGGGTCGCGCTGGTAGATCGAACTGTCCATGCCGATGAGGAAGAGCGTGCCGTCCGAGCCGCAGGCGAGGCTCCGCCCCGCCCAGCCGTTCGCGTCACGCCGCCAGGCCGTCCCGTCGAAGTGCACGAGTTCGTTGTCGGCCCTGAGCGCCCACACGACGCTCTTGCCCGGTGCGATGCGGATCAGCTCGCTGTCCAGTCCGGTGGTGGGCAGCGGGTTCCACTGCCGGGCCACCGGATCGAACCGGACCGGACTGCCGTCGAACCTGCGCACCCCGTACACGCCCATGGCCGAAGCGGCGATGTCGGCCAGCTCCACCCCGTCGAAGCCGGCGGTGGGCGGCGTCTCCGGCGCCGTGCACGCGTCGAGCTTGCGCACGGTGGTGTCGAACGGATTGGCGGCCCGGATCTTCGCCGCCCAGTCGGCCGGCGCCACCGACGCGAGCACCTCCTTGTAGCGTTGCAGGCTGGTGTAGTTGAAGGTGAGCTCCTGCAGCGGGATGAACAGGCAGCGCTCCAGCTTGGTCGGCTTGGTCGTCACGGCGTAGACCTGGACGACCTCGTAGTACTGCACCGACATCGCGTGCATGTGGTTGTAGTTGGTCACGACCCGGGTGAGGACCTGGTCCTTCTCCGACTGCGTCGTCTCGCGCACGACCGTCATGTTCCGGCTGCGGGCCGCGGTCGCCAGCTGCTGGGTCCGCTCGCTGATGCGCTGCGTCGCCTCGGCCGCGACCGACTTCACGCCGGTCGAGCGCGACACCGCGGTCGTGAAGCCCGAGTTCGACGACTCGCCCCAGTTGCCGCCGCCACCGATGCCGAAGACCGAGACCCCGATGCTGCCGCCGGAGCTGGAGGACCTGCTCGACTGGGACCCCCGGGACGTGCCGAACTGCTCCTCGCGGGCGATCGCGTTCGCGACCTCGCTGATCGACCGGCTCTGGTCGCTGGTGCCGGACAGCGTGTCGTTCTCGGTCGTCGCCTCGGTGCCGGTGGCCTTGGTGCTGCGCTGCCAGTCGACGACCGCGACCTTGGTGCTCTCGCCGGGCGCGAGCGCGAGGCTGTGCAGCAGCCGGCCGAGCGTGACGCCCTGGGCCGACCAGCTCTGCTCCGTCGTGACGATCATGCCTTCGGCCGGGCGGTCGTAGAACGGCAGGTTCTCCTCGCCGAGGTCGATGGCGCCGGTCAGCTTGCGCGCCGGCTTCGCTCCGGGGATGTCGGTGAGCACCACCGAGCGGTACCGGACGATCTCCGTCGGGTAGTTGCCGGTGGTCGGCAGCAGGTCCTTCGGCGTCACGCCGTCGAGCATCGCCTTGTCCACTTCGAACTTGGGCGACGTACTTGCCGGGGTCGTCGGGGCCGCCGGGGTCGTCGCTGGTGTGGCGGCCGGCGTGGCGGCAGGTGTTCCGGTGCTCGGGGTGGTCATCACGATTCCCGTCTGCGAGGAGGGTGAGGGAGCGGCCGACAGCGCCGCCAGGACGTGGAGTGCCTGGCCCATAGAGGCGAACGGCGCCTTCCGGATCGCTCGAAACTACACAGCCCGTTCACGGCAGCGACACACTTTGCCGAACTTGGCCAGAATCAGTGCACGACTCAGCGGGCCCAACGCGGCGTCCACTCCGGGGAGTTGATCGCCCGCGTCCATGACGGGAGTTTGCGCTCCCCCACTCCGGGCGCTCGCCCCGGATGGTCTCCGCCGACACCTTGCCGACGACACCGGTCACGCCTCGGCGCGCAGCTGCTCCTCGGAGGCGCCACGGCGCCAGTAGCCCGAGAACTCGATGTTCCCGCGGTGGAATCCGCGTTCCCTGACGAGGTGTCGCCGCAGCGCCTTGACCGCGCCGGACTCGCCCGCGATCCAGGCGTAGGGCACTCCCGGCGGCAACTCGGCGGCGCGCACCGCGTCGGCCAGCGCACCATCGCCGGACGGGCCTTCCGCGCCGCGGACCAGCCAGGTGATCTCCACCTCGGCCGCGCTCGCCAGGTCCTGGACGTCCTGCGCGTGCGGGACCTCGATCCAGGCCTTGGCCTTGGTGCCGGCCGGCAGCCAGTCCAGGATGCCGCCGAGGGCGGGCAGCGCGGTCTCGTCGGCCGCCACCAGCACCCAGTCGGTGCCGGGCGGCGGCCGGAAGCCCACACTGCGGTTGTCCGCCACCGCCGGGCCGAGCAGCACCACCCGGTCTCCTGGCGAGGCCTGCGCGGCCCACCGGGAGGCCGGCCCGGCGGCGCCGGCCGGGTCGTCGGGCCCGGTCCCGTGCAGCGCGAAGTCCACGTCCAGCTCGGCGGGTTCGGCGCGCTGGGCGCGGACGGTGTAGGAGCGCAGCACCGCCTGCTGCTCGGGCGGCACCGACCGCCACCGCCGGAACCAGCCGTCGCCGGTGCGGTCCGGCAGCAGCGGGGCCGGCTGCCCCGGCTGCGGCAGGAAGAGCGAGAAGCTCTGGTCCCGCCCGCCGGAGGCGAAGCCGGCCAACTGACCGCCGCCGAAGGTGATCCGGGTCAGGGTGGGGCCGAGCCGGTGGGTCCGTACGACGTGGGCGTCGAAGAAGCGGAACTGCCCGGCCACGATGCCCGGGTCGTCCGCGCTCCCGACGCCGACGTCCGCTACGGCGCCGGGCTCGGTGGCTGGTTCGGTGGCCATCAGGCGGTCACCCGACCTTCTTGGCGGACTGAACGGCCTTGGCCAGCCGTTCCAGCAGCGGGGCGGCGCCGGCGTACGAGAAGCGCGGCACCGAGCTCCAGGGGGTGATCTGGCCGGCCTTCACGGCGGGCAGCTGGGCCCAGGCCGGCTTTCCGGCCAGGTCCTTGGGCTGGAGGGCGGTGCCGCGGTCGTCCAGGAGGAGCAGGTCGGCCTGGTACTTGCCCGCGTTCTCCCAGCTGAGGCTCTCGAAGTAGCCGCCCTGGTCCAGCTTGTCCGGGACGATGATGTCCACGCCGAGCTGCGCGAAGTACATCAGGTCGGTGCTGATCCCCGGGTTGGAGGCGTAGAAGAGGTCGGCGCTGCCGGAGCAGGCCAGCACCTTGATGCCGCCGGCCGCCTTGGCGGCCTGCCGTACGCTCTCGGCGGCCGCTTCGAAGCGGGCCTTGGCGTCGGTGACCTTCTTCGCCCCCAGGTCGGCGCCGAGCGACTCGGCGAGCTTGGCGTAGTGCTCGATCGGCTGGGTCATCGGGACCCGGGCCACGGTGATCGCCGCGACGGTCGGGTTGAGCTGGAGGATCTTGTCCTTGCTCTCGTCCGGCACGTACCAGAGGGCCCCCGGGTCGTACATGTGGGTCACCAGCAGGTCCGGCCGGAGCGCCGCGTACTTCTCGATGCCGAACTCGCCCCAGGAGTTGCCCAGGATCTCGACCTTGTCGACGTTCAGGTCGCCGGCCTGCGGGTCGGCCTTGCCGTCCGCGGTCCTGGTCTCGCCGAAGACGCCGACGATCTGCTTGTCCAGACCGAAGTCGACCAGGGCGGCCGCGGTGCCGGTGAAGGCGACGATCCGCTTGGGGGTGCTCGGGGCGGTGAGCGTCTTCGGCTGGTCGTCGGTGAAGGCCCACGAGCCGTTCCTGGCTCCGCCGGCGGGCGCGGCGTCCGGGGCGTCGGTCCTCGGACCGCCGCTTCCGCAGGCGGTCAGCAGCGCGCCGAGGGTGGTGGCACCGCCGACTGCGAGCAGGCCGCGACGGGACAGTTGACTGGCGGTTCGGGAGTGCATGGCGGTTTCTCTCTCGCGATGACAGGGCCGGTGAGGGCTTCGTGTCGGGGAGCGCAGGGCTCAGGCAGGGGGGCGCAGGGCGCGGGCAGTGGCAGCGGAGCCACGCCGGAACATAGGTTAACCTAACCTAAGTTCGTGTCCGGAGAAGGGGTGCCAGATCCTCTCCCGGCCCTCACCGCCGAGCCCGGAGCCACCGCCGTGTCCGTCCCAACGTCGCCGCAGGTCACAGGAGACGTCCCCGCCACCGAGCCGGGCCCGGGCCCGGGTACGGCCCCGGCCCACCCGACCCCAGCCCGCCCGCCCACGGCCCGCACCGCGCTGCGCACCGGCGGCCTCCTGGCCGCCCTCCTGGTCCTGCTCGCCGTGCTCGCGCTGAGCATCGGCGTCGGCGCCAAGTCGCTGACGCCCGGCCAGGTCTGGCACGGGCTGCTGGACCCCACCTCGCCCGACTACGCCGTCGTCCACCGGATGCGCCTACCCCGCACCCTGCTCGGCCTGCTGGCCGGCACCGCGCTCGGTCTGGCCGGCGGCGTGATGCAGGCCGTGACGCGCAACCCGCTCGCCGACCCCGGACTGCTCGGCATCAACGCCGGCGCGTCCGCCGCCGCCGTCACCGCCGCCTCCCTGCTGGGGGTGGCCACCTTCGACGGCTACGTCTGGTTCGCCCTGGCCGGCACCGCGGTCGTCTCCGTCCTGGTGTACGCGGTCGGCGGCGGACGCGGGGCGACCCCCGCCCGGCTCGCGCTGGCCGGGGCCGCGCTCAACGCGACGCTCTACTCCTACGTCAGCGCCGTGATGCTGCTGGACACCAAGTCACTGGAGCGCATGCGGTTCTGGACGGTCGGCTCGCTCGCCGACGCCCGGCCCGAGACGGTGCTCACGGTGCTGCCGTTCATCGGCGTCGGACTCGTGCTGGCCCTGCTGCTACCCCGACCGCTGAACGCCCTCGCGCTCGGCGACGACACGGCCCGAGCCCTCGGCACCCGGCCCGCACCCGTGCGCGCCGCCGCCATCCTGTCGGTCACCCTGCTCTGCGGCGCGGCCACCGCGGCCTGCGGCCCGATCGTCTTCGTCGGGCTGATGGTCCCGCACCTGGTCCGCGCCCTCACCGGACCCGACCTGCGCTGGCTCCTCCCCTACTGCGCGGTGCTCGCCCCGGTCCTGCTGCTCGGCGCCGACGTGCTCGGCCGGGTGCTGGCCCGCCCCGGTGAACTCCAGGTCGGCGTGGTCACCGCCGTACTCGGCGGGCCGTTCTTCCTCTCCTTCGCACGCCGCGGAAAGGTGGCCCGGGTATGAGCACGATCCGCTCCCGGACCGACAGGCGGTCACTGACCTACCGCCCGCGCGCGCTGGCCGCCGGCGCCAGCTGCGCGCTCCTGGTCCTGCTGGTCGCCGTCCTCACCTTCGGCAGCGGCGACTACCCGCTCACCCCGGCCGAGGTGCTGCGCGCACTGACCGGCGGCGGCACCCCCGCCGAGGACTTCGTCGTCAACCAGCTGCGGCTGCCCCGGGTGGTCACCGCCCTGCTGGTCGGCGGCGCGCTGGCGCTGGCCGGCGCGCTCTTCCAGTCGTTGGTGCGCAACCCGCTGGGCAGCCCCGACGTCCTCGGCTTCACCCAGGGCGCGGCGGCCGGCGCGCTGCTCGTGGTGGTGGCCGGCGGCAGCAGCCTGGCGCTGGCCGGAGGAGCGGTCGCCGGCGGCGTGGTCACCGGCGCCGCGGTCTGCGCCCTCTCCTGGCGGCACGGCCTGCACGGCGGCCGGCTGGTGCTGGTCGGCATCGGGACCACCGCGATCCTCACCGGCGTCAACGGCTACCTGTTGACCCGCGCCCAGCTGATGGACGCGGCCCGCGCCATGCTGTGGCTGACGGGCAGTCTGGACGGACGGGGCTGGCGGGACGCCGTCCCATTGCTGGTCGCCCTGGCCGTCCTCGGCCCACTGGTACTGCTCGGCTGCGGCCGGGCACTGCGGACGCTGGAGCTCGGCGACGACACCGCCGCTGCCCTGGGCGTACGGGTCGAGCCGCTGCGCCTGGGTCTGCTGGCCGTGGCCGTCCTGCTGGCCTCGCTGGCGGCGGCCGCCGCCGGTCCGGTCTCCTTCGTGGCCCTGACCGCCCCTCAGCTGGCCAAGCGGCTGACCAGGGCCCCCGGGCCGAACCTGCTGACGTCGACGCTCACCGGCGCCGCCCTGCTGGTCACCGCCGACTGGGCAGGCCAACGGCTGGTCGCCGACCACCAATTGCCGGTCGGCGTGGTGACCGGCGTCCTCGGTGGCGGCTACCTGGTCTGGCTGCTGGCCGCCGAACGCCGGGCGGGCCGGATATGAGTTCGACGTGCTCAAGGCCGCTCCCCGTCACGGGAAATTCACAGATTGGGGTCTACTCGCATAGACAACGGTGGGCCATCCTGGTGCGATGCCGGTGCTCCAAGCCCCTCGCGCCGGAGCACCGCCGCGTCACAGCCCTGCGTACGACCCCTTCGTCCCACCGTCCTCACCGGGAGATGCAGATGAAGCCACGCACCGCAGCCACCGTCGTCGCCCTGACCGTGGCCGGCCTCGCCTTCTCGGCGCCCACGGCCGGCGCCAGCGGCACCAAGCTGTCGCAGTCGGCGGCCGCCGGCCAGTTCAGCAGCGCCGGCATCACGTGGAGCTCCAGTGGAGGCTGCACCACCAGGTCCAACTCCACCTGCACCTCGTTCGAGCAGATCAACTCGGGCACGGTGAGCGCCATCATCACCCTCAAGCGGGCCAGCGGCTGTGCCATCAACATCACGGGCGGGACGGAGGTGGGCCACGCCTCCGGCACCTACAGCCACTACAACGGCTACAAGGTCGACATCGCCCGCAACTCCTGCATCGACGGCTACATCCAGAACAGCTTCACCTACATCGGCTACCGCGGCGACGGCTACCCGCAGTGGAAGGCCGCGTCGGGCAACCTGTACTGCAACGAGGGCAACCACTGGGACATCCTCGTCTACTGACGCCGCGACCGCGGGTGCCGGCACCCCGAAGGGCGCCGGCACCCCGGAAGCGTGTCAGTCGGTATGCCGACACCGGATCCGCATCAGGCCCGGGGACGGGCATGCTCCGCGACCGTCTCGTCGAGGACCACGTCGATCGCAGTCGCGGCGATCCGCTACCGCTCGCAGCAGTTGGAGGTTCCGTGACCGCACAGGTCTCGCGGTTGGTCGGAGCGACGCCGGGCAGTAGACCGTGAGCGCGCGGGGCTGATCCCACACCTCCACGCACTGTACGAGGTCGCGGTGGGGCGTCCCCCGGTTCGTGTTCAGGCGCCGGCGCCGCCGTCGACCGGGACGATCGCGCCGGTCACGTACGAGGCCCGGTCGCTGAGCAGCCACGCGGCCACCTCGGCGACCTCGCGGGGCTCGGCCATCCGGCCGAGCGGTGTCGCCGCGGCACTGGCCTCGATGACGCCGGGGGTCGCCGCCTCCCACTCCTCCGTCATCTCCGTGGCCGTGCCGCCGGGAGTGATGCCGTTCACCCGGATGCCCTCCGGGGCCCAGGTCACCGCAGCGGTCTCGGTGAGGCTGTTGAGCGCGCGCTTCATCGCGCCGTACGCGGGCAGGGGCGGTACCGCGCGGCGGCTGCCGATGCCGGAGGTGTTGACGATGGCCCCGCCGTCGTTCCGCCGCATGAGCGCGGCCTCGGCGGTCATGGCGGTCCAGTGCGAGCGGAAGTTCACCGCGAACTGCCCGTCGATGTCCGCGTCGCTCGTGGTGTCGAGCGGGCCGGGCCGCTGCTGGGCGATCCCGCCGTTGTTGAAGGCGCCGTCGAGCCGTCCGTGCAGCTCCTCGACGCGGTCGACGGCGGCGCGGATGCTCGCGGGGTCGGCGAGGTCCAGGGTGACGGCGTCGGCGGCGCCGCCGTCGGCGCGGATCTCCTTCACGATGCGGTCCAGGGCGTCGGTGCTGCGGGCGGCGAGCACGACGACGGCGCCTTCGGAGGCGAAGAGCCGGGCCGCGGCCGCCCCGACGCCGCGGCTGGCACCGGTGATGAGGATGACCTTGCCGGCGAGCAGGCCGACGGGCGCGCTGCCGGCGGAGTTCGTGTTGTTCGTCATGGCAACAGCGTCCGGCCGGCCGCCGGCCGGATACAGGCACAGGCTGTACCCCCTCACCCTCACGGAACGCGACCAGTACCTCGTGCTCTTCACCGCGCCGCCGGGATCCCCCGGCGCCGAGGCTCTGGCTCTTCTGGCCGTCCTCGGCGCCCGGGCGAGCGACTACCCGCGGTAGCGCCCCGGCCGGCCACGGCGGGCACCGCCGCCGGCCAGGGTGGCTTGCCGATCCGGTCGGCCGCGGTCTCGGGATTCAGATCTGGACGGCGATGGCGACGCACAGCACCGCGACGCCGAGGGCGAGCCAGGCGAGGTAGTCGCCGAGGTGCCCGGAGTGCTGGCGCCGCAGCGCCCGTACGGCCCGGGCGGCGGGATGCCGGGAGCGACGTGCGGGGATTTCCCGGTGGACCGCCGTACCGGCCAGGGCGACCGCGATGCCGGCGGACAGCAGGCCGAGCAGCACCCCGGTTGCGGTCCAGTCGGCGGCCGGGACGGGTCCGGGCGGTGCGTCGGGCTGGGTGAGGACGGCCGCGGTGTAGCCGGCGGGGTCGGTGAAGACGGCCGCCCCTCGGGCGAGGGCGGCGGCGACGTCGGGCAGGGCGCCGACGAGCGCGGCGAGGGCGAGGAGTGCGGCCGGGACGACGGTCATGGTGGGCGGCAGGGTGCGCCGGGGGGAACGGATCTCGGGTTCCTCGCCCTCGCCGGTGGTTTCCTCCTCGCCCGGCCGGTTGCGCGGGACGGGGCCGGCGCCCCAGAAGATCCGCAGGGCCGCGCGCAGTACCGCGGCTCCGGTGACGGCGGAGGCGGCGACGAACACGGCGGGCAGCCACGGCTGCCAGTGGCCCGCGGCGTCCTCGCCCAGGGCCTTGCCGAGGCCGGTGCCGAAGGGCGGCAGTCCGGCCAGTGCCAGGGCGCCGGCCAGGAACAGCACGCCGACGGTGCGCAGTTCACGCCCCCTGCCGTGCAGGCCGTGCTCGTCGACGCTCCCGAAACGGTCCAGCAGTACCCCGCTGAGGGCGAAGAGCGCGGCCTTGACCAGGCCGTGCGCCGCGACGTACACCGCCGTCCCGACCACGCCGTCGGAGGTGAGCAGGGCGACGGAGACGAGGAACAGGCCGACGTGGCTGACGGTGGAGAAGGCGAGGAGCCGCTTGAGGTGGCGCTGCTGCCAGCACATCAGGGCCCCGAGCAGGGCGGTCAGGAGGCCGAGGGCGGTGAACGTGGTGCGGAAGGCCTGGTGGGGGATGCCGCCGGGGCCGGAGAAGACGGTCCAGTAGACGCGGGCGATGCCGTAGACGCCGAGTTCGACCATCGCGCCGGACATCAGCATGCACACCGGCGTGGGGGCCACGGCGTGGGCGTCGGGCAGCCAGAAGTGGAACGGTACGGCGGCGGCTTTGACCAGCAGGGCGGTGGCGATGAGGACGAACGCGGCCACGGTCAGCACGTCGGTGTGGTGGGCGGCCAGCTGTCCGCCGAGGCGGGCGAGGTTCAGTTCGCCGGTGCGGGCGTAGAGGAGGCCGATGCCGAGCAGGGAGCAGTAGGCGGCGAAGGAGGTGACGATGCCGAAGGTGAGTGCCCCGTGGAGGGGGCGGGGGTCCTCGATGTGGTAGCCGGTCAGAGCGTAGGCGGCGGCTCCCATGAGTTCGAAGAAGACGAAGGCGTTGAACAGGTCTCCGGTGAGCGCGAAGCCGGCCATCCCGGCCTCGAACAGCAGGATCAGGGCCGGGAAGGCGCCGGCGTGCTCGCCGGTGGGTTCGTCGAAGTACCGCCAGGCGTACACCACGACCGCGAGCACCAGGACCGCGACGAGGAGCGCGAGTCCTGCGCCGATGGGGTCGGCCGCGAGCACGATGCCCAGTCGGGCGGGCCAGCCGCCCAGGTCCGCCGTGGCGAGGCGCCCGCCGCTGTGGGTCCACAGCAGGACGAGGCAGACCACCTCCGCCCCGGCGCAGCCGGTGGCCAGGATGTCGCAGCCGGTCCGGGGCAGGATCCGGCCGGCGAGGGCGAGCAGCGCCGCCCCGAGCAGGGGGACGGCCACCGCGAGCGGCAGCAGGGCGGCTTCGGTCACGGTCAGCCCTTGAGCCCGGTCAGGGCCCGCGGGTCGACGGTGTGGTGGCGTTTGCGCAGCTGGATGGTGAGGGCGAGCAGCAGCGCGGTGACGGTCGCGCCGACGACCACGTCGGTCAGGGCCAGGGCCTGTACGACGGGGTCGACCACAGGGCGGGTGCCGGGGGTGAGGTCGGAGTAGACGGGGGCGGTCGCGTCGCGGCGGTAGCCGACGGCCAGGAGCAGGAGGTAGGTGGAGGACTGGGCGACGGCCAGGCAGCCGATGGCGTGGATGAGGTTGCGGCTGGTGACCAGACCGTACAGGGCGATGAGCAGGACCCATCCGGCGGCCAGGAAGACCCACGTTCCCATCAGGTGTCTCCGTATCTCTGCTGGTCGGGGTCGGTGAGTTCGACGGCCTGGTCGAGGAAGTGGGCGAGCAGGGCGATCAGGCCGCAGGCGACCTCGACGCCGACCGCGGCGTTGAGGACCGGGACGGTGCCGCCGGAGGTGACGGTGTTGAAGGTGCCCAGCGGCAGCACGTTCTTGAGGAACGCGCCGCCGGCGATCATTCCGGCCAGGCCGATGAGGCTGTAGGACGCGGCGGCGAGCGAGTCCGCGACGTCGAGGACGGCCAGCGGGCGCAGCTTCTTCAGCGCCCTGTAGTCGGCGGCGACGTAGGCCAGGTGGAGGGCGGTGGCCAGGACGACGCCGCCCTGGAAGCCGCCGCCGGGGCTGAGCTGGCCGTGCGCGACGATGTACACGCCCACCACCAGGGTGACGGGCAGGAGCAACGCGCCGAACAGGCGGGTGGTGGGCATGACGCGGTCCGCTTCGGCGCGGCGGTGGCGTTCGTCGCGGGCCCGGCGCAGCAGCAGGGTCGCGCCGAGGACGGTGCCGAAGAGGATGGACTCCTCGCCGAGGGTGTCGAAGGCGCGGATGTCGAAGTTGACGGCGGAGACGACGTTGGCGGTCCGCCGGTCCAGGGCCGCCGCCACCGCCCGCTCCCCGTAGGGGTGGCTGTCCGTCCCGAACGGCGGCAGGTCGGTGCACGCGGCCGTGAAGAACGCGGCGATCACCGCGGCCGCTGCCAGGAACACCGCCAGCCGGGCACGGGCCGTCACTTCTGCTCCCGTCCGTCGTCGCCGGTACCGGCGCGGTCGCCGTCACTGGCGCGGTCGTCGCTGCGGGTGGGGCGGCGGGTGACCTTGCGGACGGTCAGCAGGATCAGCAGCGGGGTCAGCGCGGTGCCCACCGCGAGCTGGGAGAGGGCCACGTCGGGGGCCTGCAGCACCGCGAACACCACCGCGAGGCTCAGGCCGAGCACGGACAGGACGACCGCCTGGCGGGCCGGGTCACGGGTGAGGACCGCCGTGGTGGCGGCGAGGACGACGAAGGCGACGGCGACGCCGATCAGCCACTGGTTCACACCCTGTTCCCTTCTTCCGCCTCGGCCTGGCGCGCGGCTCGGCCGACGGCGATCGTGGTGACCGTCCCGCCGACGGCGAAGACCAGGCCGATGAACAGCGTCTTGGCCGCCGCCCGGCCCGGTCCCTGGTCGACGGCCACGGCCGCGGCGATCAGCGGCACCCCGGCCACCGATGCCGGTGCGAGCGCGTGCAGGCGCATCAGCGTTCCGCGCAGCCGCAGCACCGCGGCCGCGGACAGCAGCACGCAGCCCGTGCCGGCCCACAGCAGGACGAGCACGATCACATGGCGTGGCGTCAATCCGAACTCCCTCCCGCGCCCCCGGTCCGGCGGGCCGCGCGGGGCACGGTCTCGTCAGGTCTCGTCAGGTCTCGTCAGGTCTCGGGCGTGGAACCGTGCGGGTGGGCGTCGTGGCGTTGACCGGCGACGAAGCGCGTGAAGACGAGGGTGCCGGCGGGGGCCAGTACGGCCAGCACCAGCGCGAGGTCCTGGTAGGAGGACCGCTCGTATGCCATCGGGAGCAGCAGGAACACCGCGCCGACCACGGTCGACAGCAGCGACGCCCCCACCAGGCGGCGGATCGTCAGACCGCGCGCCACCACCCACAGGCACGCGGGTGCCGCTCCGGCCAGCAGGACCAGCGAGGCCGCGGCCCAGGCGTTCACCGCGCCGTGTCCGTTCGCGACACGGCCTCTTCGCGCGACACGGCCTCTTCGACCGGACCGCTTTCTGGACGCAGGGCGTGCACGATCACCTCGTCATCGTTCGGGACGTCGATCACGCAGGTGTCCGGTGACGCGGCGATCAGCACGCCGGCCCACCCGGCTCCCGCCCCGCGCCGCATCCGAACCCGCCGCACACCCGCCCCGGCCGGACCGGCGGCCACGGCGGCCGCCAGTACGGCGAGCCCCCGCAGGACCGCGGGCGCGAGCGCGACGAGCGCCCGCACCGCGCCCCGGCCGCCCGCGACGCGGACGCCTGCGGCCAGGCGCATGCGCTGCGCCACGAAAGCTCCGCCGAGCGCGGCCACACCGGCCACCAGCATCTCGACGGGCGACACCGTGCCGATGAAGACCACCGTCAGGCCGATCAGCACAGCACCCCACACCACGATCTCAGCCGTCCTGGCGAGCACCCGGCCTCCTCCTGTCCCGATTGCCTGCTCGTCCTCGGGGCCGTACGCGGACACCCCGTGCGTCCGGCGCCGCCCGGGATTCACCCACGACCCAGTGGCGCCGCCGGCCCCGCTCAGTCGGGAGGCTCCGGCGGGCGGGGGTGCCCGGGTTCCGGCGGGGCCGGCTCCGTGGGCTCACGCGGGCCGAGCGGGGCGGGCGGTTCGGGTGGCGGTTCGGGCGAGCCGGGAGGCGCGGGCGGATCCGGCGACAGGGGGGGGCTCCACCGGCTCCGGCGGGGCGGGCGGCCGTACGGGCTCCGGCGGGCCGGGCGGCCGTACGGACTCCGGCGGGCCGGGCGGCTGCGACGGCTCGGTCGGCGGCAGGGGGTTGGTGTCGGGGTCGGGCGGCACGGGAACGGTACCCACGGTCACCAGCTCCTATCGGCCCAAGGCGTGTTCGAGTTCCTTCTTGTTCATCTTCGAACGGCCGTGGATGTCGCGCTGCCTGGCCTCGTTGTACAGCTGCTCCTTCGTCGGCCCCTGGGCGCCGCTGTGCGAGCGCAGCCCGCCGCGGCGGGAGGAGGAGATGTCCTGCACCGAGCTGCGGCTGGCGGTCTTCGACTCGCCGTGCCGGGCCCGCTCCTTGTTCACGGTGCGGGCCGCGATCTCCTTGGCGCGCTTCTCGCTCTCACCGCGCTCCAGCGCGCTTTCCTTGATGTGCTCGTACTGCCGCTCCCGCTTGGGAGTCGATCCGCGAGGCATGATCACACACTCCTGTCCGATGACTGCGGGACCCGTGTCGCCCGCATCCGTGAGAGGAACCCGCTGCCCGCTCCGGGCAAACCGGCTTGCACCCGTCCGGCCGCGCACCGCGCCCTCCAGACTTGCGCGGCCGCGGGCGATCAGCGCGAGCCGGTCCCCGCGGGCGGCGAGCGCCTCGGCGCAGGCGCGGCCGATGCAGCCGCCGGCCCCGGTGATGACGACGGTGCGGCATGCCGCTTCCACAGGTTCCGTGCTGCTGCGGGTTTCCCCGAATCGGCGCGGCAAACAGCCGCGCGCCGCCGAATCCGGCCGGCCGGCCTCGTGCGTCCGGGCCCGCCCGCACAGCGGGCTGGGCCTCCTCCTGGCCGGGTCGAGCAGGATTCGGGCTCGGTTCAGTCGGGTCGCGTCCGGCGGGTGATCTGCGCCTCGTCCCAGACCTGGCAGGCGACGCCGAGTTTCGGCTTCCCGTGGAACGTGGCGAAGGTGGCGCGCCTTGTCGGCGGTCACGAGGCGGAAGGTGTGCACGCCGAAGCCCTGCATCATCCGGAAGCTGCGCGGCTCAGACCGGCTCGCCCGGCTCGGGGCCGGATGCCACCAGGACGACCCCACAGCCCAGGACCGCACCCGGGCCGACGGCATCGCAGCCCTGCGCCGGTACCGGCTCGCAGGGCTGTCGAACACCGAAGGCACAGGCCGTCGCCGGCTTCGCTCCCGTTCACGGAGCTTGGGCATCCACCTGAGGCTCCTCAGTCCCCTTGTCCTCGTCCTCCTCGTCCTCCTCGTCCTGCGAGCCTTCGGCCTTGGCACGGACGTCCGCCGGGGTAGGCGCCACGATCGACCGTTCCTCCGCCGACCGCTCCCGCGCCTTCTCGCCGCGCCGTGCCGTCTCCTCTTCGGGGGTGTTCGCCGAGCCGTCGTTGGGCGTGTTCATGATGCCGTCCTCTCGCCGATCGCCTCCTCCCGAGCAGAGGAGGCACGGGGCAACCCGCCCCTCGTCCTTACTCCCACACCGGGCGCGTCCGCGCAGCCGGGCTCCCCGTCCGACGGGCGTTCGCTGGGCAATGGCGCTTCCTGACATCGCCGTCCCTGCACGGGCGCCCGCACCGGTGGTGCCGCGCCGGGTTGCCCACGCTGCTCTGGGCCGGCCGGGGGACGCGCCGTGAGGCCGCCGTCGAGGGCCGGCGTGACCCGGTCGGTCCTTGGCCACCTGGTGGATCCCGTAGACGGCCAGTCACGTGGCCCGGAGCCCGGTCAGGGCATGGGTACGGCCTCCAGGCAGGGATGGATCGTCGCGTACTCGGCCGGCGCGGTGAGGATCTCCGCGGTGGTGCCGCTGATCTGAACACGGAACGTGCCGGTGGCGTCCTCGAAGACGGGCTCGCGTGCGGGGCCCAGCTGGTCGGTGAGGTGCACGATGACGGTGCGCGCTGCGGCGTGGGCGCCCGGCACGCCTGGGAGGGCGATGGCGTAGCGTCGGACGGGGTTCATGGTTCTCGGCTTGCGGTTGTGTGGACCCGCTGTGGTCATGGGTCCGCGTTGTCGTTGTGCGGGGGGGGTCTGAAGGGCGTTCGGCAGTGTCTTCGAGGGTGAAGAGGCCGGTCGTTTCGGTGATCGCGAGCAGTCGCTCGACCTGGAGACCGGCCGCCGAGACCACTCGATGTGCTCGTCCGAGCCCGCCCCGGCCACGACGCGGATGCCGACAGCCGCCCGGACGAGCCCGGTCGCGGCGAGGAGCGGGGCCCCGGCGCTGCCGGGGCCCCGGCCTCGCATCCCCTCGCCGCGAAACGCGCAGAGAGGACGTGACGGTGCACGGAGGGCTTCGGCGAGTTCTCGGCCCCTCGTGCACACCCAGCTCCCGGCAGTTGGCCTTCGGCGCGTGCCGTGCGGCGGCCCCGGTCTTTCGGACCGGGGCCGCGGCCAAGGGGTGCGGTCGACGACGGAGGTTCAGCCAGGGGTGATCCGGCCGCGCCAGCCGCCCTCCTCCCGGCCTTCGTGCTCGATGAAGTCCTTGAAGCGCCGCAGGTCTCCCTTGACCCTGCGGTCGACCATGCCCAGCATGTCGCCGGCCTTCTCGGCCATGCCCTCGGGCTGGAAGTCGATGGCCAGGTTGACCCGGGTGTGCCGTTCGTCCAGCCGCTGAAAGGTCACGACGCCCTTCTGGCGCACATCGCCGTCCGTCGTCCGCCAGGCGATCCGCTCGTCGGGCAGCTGGTCGACGATCTCGGTGTCGAACTCGCGGGTGACACCGCCGATGCTGGTCCGCCAGTGGTTGTGGCGGTCGTCCAACTGGGTCACCGCCTCGACGCCTTCCATGAAGCGCGGGAACTCCTCGAACAGCGTCCACTGGTTGTACGCGGTGTGCAGCGGCACGTCGACGTCGACGGTCTCCTTCACCATGCTCATCTGGGGCCTCCTCGCGGATGTGGCGGCCGGGGCCTTCCCGGCCCGCCCGCGCGCCTTCCCGGTGCGCCGCGCCCTAACCACCGACACGTCGTCCCACGAGGCCCCGCCGGTGGTGGCATGGGGCAGCGCACCCGTCCGGAAGGCAGGTTTGGCGGACGCCGGCCCCACCGCGCTCGCGGGCTGGGTCGACTGGGCCCGGCCCGACCCGCCGCGCCGACGCACCGGGCTGGTCCACGCCGCGCCAACACGACCGGCGTACTGCTGTACGGCGCCTCGCTGGCGGCCCGCTGCCGTGGCCGGCGGATGCACGGCCGACTGCTGGGGCTGGCCGGGCTGGCCGCCGTCTCGGCGGGCGCCGCGCTCGGCGGGCACCTGTCCTACCGGCAGGCCGCCGGTCCGAACCGCGCGGCGGCGGTGCCCCTGCTGGCGCCGTCGGACTGGGTCGGGCTGGGCGCGGTCGACGACTTCCCGCCCGCCGAACCCGTCCGCCGCACGGTCGGCGAACTGGCCGTGGTGGTGGTCCGCGACGGGGACGACTGCCATGTGCTCGCGGACCGCTGCGCCCACCTCTCCGGGCCGCTCTCGGAAGGCACGCTGGTGGACGGCTGCCTGCGCTGTCCGTGGCACGGCAGCGAGTTCCGGCTGCGGAACGGCGAGGTGGTGCGTGGACCGGCCACCGCCCCACAGCCGGTGTTCGAGACCCGGGTCCTCTCCGGACACCTGGAGATTCGGCTGACCCGGCCGACCTGACCGGGTCCCACCGGGTCGCTGTCCCGCCCGACACGCCCGCCCGTCGCACCAGCCGGACCGGAGACGGTATGCGTGCGTCCGCAGTCGGCCGTGTGCGGCTTCGGCGGGCACCGGGCGGTTCCGGCCGGCGTCCGAGGTGTGGGCGCCGCCGATCCGGGCAGCCGCCCGGCATGCTGTTGATCAGAGCGCCGGGCGTCTACGCGCCCCAGGGCGACACCGAGCTCCTGCTCTCCTGCCTCCGCAGCGAGGTGCTGGACACCGCCAGCCGGGTGCTGGACCTCGGCACGGGGACCGGTGCGGTGGCCCTCGCCGCGGCCGGGGCGGGCGCGCGGGTCACCGCCGTGGACCTCTCGGCCCGGGCGGTGGCGACCACCTGGGTGAACGCGAGGCTGAACCGCCGCAGGGTGCGACTGCGCCGGGGCGATCTGGCGGCCCCGGTCGCCGGCCAGCGCTTCGACCTGATCACCGCCAACCCGCCGTACGTCCCCACCGGCGACGCCGTGGCACGGCCCGGCCGAGGGGCCGCGCTGGCCTGGGACGCCGGTGCGGACGGACGGCTGCTGCTGGACCGGATCTGCCGGGAGGCGCCGCGGCTGCTGGCAGGGGGCGGGCGACTGCTGCTGGTGCAGTCCGCGCTGGCCGGTGTCCCGGCGACGCTGGCCGCGCTGCGGTCGGCCGGGCTGCGGGTGGCCGTGGTGGCCCGGCGCAGGCAGGCCTTCGGGCCGGTGATGACGGCGCGCGCCGAACTGTTCGAACGCCGGGGACTGATCCGGCCCGGCGAGCGCGAGGAGGAGCTGGTGGTGGTGCGCGGTGTCCGGGAGCGCTGACCGGGCCGCGACCCGGGTGGTCGTCGTGCCGGGCGGGCCGCTGCTGGTCGAGGGTCCGGTGGAGGTGGTCCTGCCGGACGGGACGGTCCGCTTCTGCGACCGCCCGGTGGTGGCGTTGTGCGCATGCCGGCGCAGCCGTCGCTATCCGTTCTGCGACACCAGCCACCGGCGCCGCGCGCGGCCGGAGCGGGCTTCAGAGCCGGTCGTCGGGCAGGCAGAGCCGGTCGTCGGGCAAGGGTGAGCGCAGCGAGGTGCGGCCGGCCCGCCACCGGCCGAGCAGGTGGTCGGCGAACCGGCCGTCGACGACCTCGGCGGCCGCGATGCCGAACGCGATGTCGGCCTCCAACTCGGGTTCGGTGGCGATCAGTTCTTCGATCACACCGCGTCGGACCAGTTGCTCGTGGACGGCGTCGGCTTCGATGTGCTCGCGGTAGAACAGCGTGCCGTCCGGTCCCGCGCCTAGGCGCTGCAAGGCTGCGGCCAGGCGGGCGGATCCGGGCGAGGAGGTGATCTCGACGGTGGCGAAGTGTCCGACGGCGGCGCCGCGCAGCGCACGGTGCAGGCCGAACAGTGTCATCAGGTTGACCACCGCGAGCGCGGGCGCGGGGACGAGGTCGAGGTAGTGCCGGTACTCCGGATCGAGGCCGAAGTCGGCCATCATCCGGGCGAACAGCAGGTGGTGGGCGCGGTCGGGGCGGCCGGCGCCGTACTCGTCGTAGGCCACCGTCATCAGCACCGCCTGGGCGGGGCCGTGGAGCCGTGGCAGCATCCACAGCTGCGGGTCCGCTTCCTTGAGGTGGTAGACCGAGCGGTGCACCAGGTACTCGCGGGCCTGCCACCGTGCGCCCTCGGCCAGCAGGTAGTGGGACGGGCCGGTGCCGTCCGGAGGCTCCGCCAGGAGCCGTTCCAGGGCCTGGCGCAGCGGCCGGACGGGCTCCGCCTCGGTGCGCACCGCGGCGAGGAACGGCCGTTCGAGCCCCCGCCGGTAGGAGAGCAGTTCGGGCTCCCACTCCCAGCCCGGGTGGACCCCGGGCAGACCGCGGTCGTGGAGCTCGTAGCAGAGGTGGAGGGCGAGCTGGTGGTCCTCGCCCCAGGGGTCCGTGGCGGGCTCGGGCGGTGCCGGGAACCGGGCCGCGCCGGACGGTCCGGCGGTCAGCAGGCCCAGCACCGCCTCGGACAGCGGCCCGCGCGGGTCCGGGAGCCGGCTCACCGCCCGCTCCCGCGACCCTCGGTGCAGGCACACAGCACCGCGACGGCGGTGCCCGGGTCGGCCATGGGGCCGAGGCCGAACCCGCGCAGCAGTGCTGCCGCCTCGTGGTCACGGCGCGGTTCGCTCCCGTTCCCGACCAGTGCCGTCTGTTCCCGCCGGTCCATCGTGCCCGCCTCCACGCAGTCGTCGCCCCTGGCACTGAGCGGCTGCCCTGCTTCGGTCGCGTCTAACGTCCGGATGTCGCGGGTGCGGGCCGTCGCGGGGGGCGCCGGGGTGTCGGCCGGCGCATCGCGGGCAGACGCGTCGGCGTGAACCCGATCGAACGAACCCTGCGCGCCCTGGACCGCTTCCAGCAGCGCCACCGCGTTCCCGGTCTGGTCGTCGGTGTCGTCAAGAAGTACGGCGACGACCGTGGCGGGCTGCTCGCCGCCCTCATCACGTACTACGGCTTCGTCGCGCTGATCCCGCTGCTGCTGATCTCGGCGCTGCTGAACGCCACCGTGTGCCTGGCCTGCTTCCGGGTGCTCACGCCCAAGGAGGTTCCCGTCAGGGCGCTGTGGCCGGGGTGCGCGCTGGCCGGCCCGCTGTTCACGCTCCTCCAGGCGTTCGGCGCCCTGCTGGTCACCCACGAACTGCGCCACGCCGGCCAGGTCTACGGCTTCTTCGCCACCGTGATCGGCCTGCTCTCCTGGCTCTACCTGGCCGCCCAGATCACCGTCTACGCGGCCGATACGAACGTCGTGCTCGCCCGCCGGCTGTGGCCGCGCAGCATCCTGCAGCCCCCGCTCACCGACGCGGACGAGGAGGTGCTGTCGTCCGTCGCCCGGCAGGAGGAACGCCGCCCCGAACAGCACGTCGACGTCTCCTTCCACGACGAGGACGGAGGCGAAGGCGTGGCCGGGGCGGAGGGCGACGACGACCGGCCCTCCGGCCCCGGGACGTGACGGACGGACCGGGGGCGTCACGCTGCACCGTGCGCGAGAACGAGGGCCCGGTCTGGTCGCGGGAGAAGTGGGTACGCGCGCGGGGCGACCCACGTACGGCGAGCGTAGGAGGCCCGTCATGGCCGATCCAGTGACGTCAACCGACCGGCGGGGAGACCCGGACGGCCGCACCGTTGAGGGGCCGTCGTACGGGCCCGGACGTGGGGCACCGGCCGAGAACGACTTCGGCGACTTCGCCGCCCTGCTGGACTACCCCGTGTACGTGGTGACCGCCGCCGGGCGCGAGCCGGCCGGCTGCCTGGTCGGGTTCGCCGGACAGTGCTCGATCCGTCCGGCGCGGTTCGTGGTGTGGGTGTCGAAGGCGAACCACACCCATGCCGTCGCCCTGGCGGCGGAGGTTCTCGCCGTCCACCTGCTTCCGCACGACCACCGGCTGGCAGAGCTGTTCGGGGGCCGGACCGGCGACGACACCGACAAGTTCGCCCGGGTCGAGTGGTACCGCGGCCCGCACGGCGCGCCGATCCTCGCCGAGGCACCGGCCTGGTTCGTCGGCCGGGTCCTGGACCGCGCCGACTGGGGGGACCACACCGGGCTGCTGCTCGCGCCGGTCGTGGTCCACACCCCGCCGGGGGCGGTCCCGGTGTCGTCCTTCCGGGACGTGGCGGACATCGAGGCGGGTCATCCGGCCTGACCGGTCCTACGGACCACGGCGCTCCCGACCAGCGCGCCGCCGTAAACGGTGGAGCCGACGCCGATCAGCCAGGACTGGACGGCCGGCACCGTCCCGACGGTGCCGTAGGACCCGACGGTGCCGTAGGAGACGCCGTCGGGCACCACCCCGCGGGGGTGCCCGTGGTCGTCGTGCGGTCAGAGTCTGTGGGCTTCGCGGCCCTGGTGGCCGAACAGGTGGCGGATCCGACCGCCTCGGGCGGGCTCAGCCGGTGTGCCGACGGCCCCGCCACCGGGCCAAAGCACTCAAACGGCGCCATGTCCGGCCGAGCCTCGGTTCCGACCCCTTCTCCGGATCCCCGTCCTCACCCGGCCACGACCTTCACGGAACTCCGGCCAGGGCCAGGTGTCGGAGAACCTCATCAACCGAGACGATCGCGGTGCCCGGCGGGGCGGTAAAGGGGTGGACAGTCTTCCTGCCGCTCGGCGAGCATCTCCGCGATGAACAGCGAACCTCACCCCACCAACCCCAAGCGCGTCCGTTTCGTCGAGCTCAGTGCGAAGGCGCTGCGGGCGCTCGCCGACGGTGACCTCGCCGGCGGCAGCGCCGAGGCGGGCGTGGCCCTCGACCCGCACTTCGTCGGCGACCGGGCCCGCTGGATCTTCGGCTACCGCGCCGACCAGCTCGCCGGGGACCCGTCGGCCGCGCCCTGGATCACGCGAGCCGCGGTGTCCGAACCGGACGGGGCCGTGGTCGGCGACGCCGGGTTCCACGGCCCGCCGGACGAGGACGGCATGGTCGAGGTCGGCTTCACCGTGGTGCCCGGGTACCGCCGCCAGGGCTACGCCCGCGCCATGCTGCGGGCGCTGCTCGTCAGGGCCGCCGCCGAGCCCGGTGTCAGGACCGTACGGGCCAGGGTCAGTGCCGACAACACCGCTTCCCTGGCCACCGTCGCGGGCTTCGGATTCACGCGCGTCGGCGAGCAGGGAAACGAACGTGACGGGCTCGTCATCGTCTTCGAGGTCCCGGCGGAGGCGATTGAGACCGGGCACCCCACCGCCTCGGCGGACACGACGGCCGTCCCGGTCGAGCCCTGACCGGAGGAGGGCCACACAGGCCGTCCCGGACACCGACAGGCCATCCTGTGACGCACTGTGATGGCCTCAACTGCTCGCCGCGTGGGGCGGGCCGACTCGAGGAGTTGTTCTTGGCGACCGAGAGAATCGCGGTCACCCGCCCTGCGATCGACGCCGTACTGGTCAGGCGCATGGTCGATTCGCAGTTCCCGCAGTGGGCCGGTCTGCCCCTGGCACTGCTCGATCCGGCCGGATCGGACCATGTGATCTACCGGTTGGGCGAGGAGTTGTCCGTCCGCCTGCCCCGCCACAGCGGCGCCATCGGGCAGGCCAGGAAGGAGTCCGAGTGGCTGCCCCGGCTCGCCCCGCACCTGCCCCTGGCAGTACCGGTACCGGTGGGGTTGGGGGAACCCGACTTCGGCTATCCGTGGCCGTGGGCGGTGTCCCGCTGGCTGGACGGCGAGGTGGCGACCGTCGAGGCACTGGCCGATTCGTCCGAGGCCGCCGTCGAACTGGCGGGGTTCCTGGAGGCCCTTCAGCGGTTCGAGCCCGAGGGGATCCCGGCTCGGGGCGCTCGCGAGGATCTGACCGTCCGGCCGCTGGTCGCACGGGATCGGGCGACGCGGGCCGCCATCGCCGAGGTCGACGGCGTGTTCGACGGCGCGGCCATGACCGAGTTGTGGGACGCGGCGATCAGCACCCCCGGATGGGATGGTCCTCCGCTCTGGTTCCACGGCGACTTCCACACCGGCAACCTGCTGACCGTCGACGGCCGCCTCAGCGCGGTCATCGACTTCGGCGGGCTCGGCATCGGCGACCCTGCCTGCGACCTGATGATCGCCTTCACCCTGATGTCGGCCGGGAGCCGCGCCGCTTTCCGCACCGCGCTCGGCGTGGACGACGCCACCTGGACCCGAGGCCGCGGCTGGGCGCTTGCCACGGCCCTCAACGCCTACACCCACTACGCCGCCGTCAACCCCCGGGTCGCCGCGCAGACCACCCGTCAGATCACCGAGGCCCTCATCGGGTAGGCAACCGGGGAAAGACACACCGCTTCATGGGGGGGTGCAATGGCCGGCGTGTGGTTACACCGGGCTCGGCGTGGTTGTTCGCCAGTCCGGGGTGGTGCGCTGTAGCTGGCGGCAGGCAACCGCTGCCGGTCGCCGACCTGTCGGCTCAACCCTCGGTGTGGACGGCCCGCGACGGAGCGTTGTGGCCCCGCCGCCGGGCGACCATGCGCCGGAGCAGCGGGTGCGCCGGCAGCGCGACTGCGCCACCCAGCGCGCCGAACAGGACCGGGGCGTTCCACCAGGGCACCAGATCGACGGAACGGCCGTCCGGCCACCGGCAGACGTGCGAGGGCGGGAAGAGCGACTCCTCGATCCGGATGTCCTTGTGCTCTGGTTCCCGGTACGCCACCGGGTCCCACCCGTAGAGCTCGGTGACACAGGCCCGGGTCGGCCGGGTCTCGAAGCCGGACATCATGCCGAGCAGCCACACCACACCCGCCGCCAGTAGGCAGAGCACTACGCCCGCCGTCCTCGCCATGGCCGTCCCCCACTCGGTCGTCCGTTCGTACCGGCCCCGGAGACGATCATGAAGCCGGGTTCGGTTCCCGTTCTCGCAGGCCCGCCCGCCGTCCACTGGCCGTGGGTGCACGCCGTCGTGTCGGCGGGCGGTGAGTCCAGTGGGCGAGCCGGGTCATGCGCGAGGAGCCATCGAGCAGCCGAGCCCGATCGTCGCCGGTGCCTGCGGTGTTGGCAACGCGCTCTGTGGAGACGGCCACCCCTTGGTCGGGAGTCATCCCGCAGCTGCTCGATGGGATCTCCCCAGCCATCGGCCACCTGCGGCCGGGCGCCACAAGGGCGGCCGACCGCAGGTCAGCGAGTTCCGGGGCCGAGGCGGGCTGTCCGGGGCCGCCCGTCTTGCGTCCGCTGACGCGCGCCGGATCACCCAGGACGCCATCCGCGCCGCCGGCGGCATGCGCTGACGCCACCTCGTCCGCGCCGCCGGCCCGGAGCCGGGCGAAGCCGTTGCTCAGGGTCAGCCGGGGCTGAGGAGGCAGAACTCGTTGCCTTCCGGGTCGGTCAGAATCGTCCAGGAGATCGCGGACCGGTCGAAATCAGGGTCGGTGGCGCCCAGGGCGCGCAGTCGGGCCGCCTCCGCTGCCACGTCGTCACCGGAGTAGGGGCGGACGTCGAGGTGGACGCGGTTCCACCCGGTCTTGGTGTCGGGGGTCCGGCGGAACTGCAGGTAGGGGCCGACGCCTTGGGCGGAGCGCATGGTCGCGTGGTCGTCGGTGACCTCGTGCAGCGTCCAGTCCATCGCCTCGTCCCAGAACTCGGCCATCGCTCGCGGGTCGGTGCAGTCGACCACCACCGCGGCGATCGGCCCGGTGTCCTGGTGGATCGGGCGGGGCTCCAGGACGCAGAACTCGTTGCCCTCCGGGTCGGCCATGACCGTCCAGGGGACGTCGCCCTGACCCACGTCGGCGAGCGTCGCGCCGAGATCCTTCAGGCGCGCGACCAACTCCGCCTGATGGGCGGTCGAGGTGGTGGCCAGGTCGACGTGCACCCGGTTCTTCACCGTCTTGGGTTCCGGGCGGGCGACGATGTCGATGCAGACGGCCACCGGGTCGGGGTAGGCGAAGCCCACGGGTTCGAGGTTGGTCACACCGGGCCCCTCGCTGTCGACCCCCCAGCCGAGTGCCTCCGCCCAGAACCGGCCGAGCGCGGAGTCGTCCTGGGCCTTCATGTTGATCTGCACAAGTCGTGTTGCCATAAGCGCAGATCCTAGGGCCCGTCTTCGAACCCCCGTCGTCCGCCCGCCAGGGCGGGCGGGGGTTTGAAGACGGGCCCCAGGACCTGCCCCCGCCCCGGGCCGCCGCGGTCGCCCTGCGGCGGCCGCGGGGCCCGGCGCCGGATCAGATGAACCGCCACAGGTGGTCGCTGGTGCCGTTGTCGTCCCAGAGCACGGCCTGCGCCCCCGCGGTGGTGGAGGCGCCGGAGATGCCGAGGACGCGGCCGCCGTTGGCGCACTGGATCCTGAAGGTGTCGCCACCGCCGTGGCGCAGGCGCCACCGGTGGTCGGCGGCGCCGTTGTCGGCCCACTGGACGATCCGGGTGCCGTTGGCGGTGCCGCCGTTCTCCGTGGCGAGGACCTTGCCGCTGTTGGAGTTGCGCAGGCGCAGGTAGCCGCCGGTGTCGAGGGCGGCCGTCCAGAGGTGGTCGGCGGTGCCGTTGTCGTCCCACTGGAGGGCGAGGCCGCCGTCGGCGGTGGACATGTTCTGGACGCCGAGGACGAGTCCGCTGGCGACGTTCTGGATCCGCCTGGCGCCGACGGGGGCGAACTGCCACTGGCCGGCGGCGGCACCGCTGTCGGGCAGTTGTACCGCCGCGGTGCCCTGGGCGGTGGAGCCGCCGGCGATGCCGAGCAGCTTGCCGGTGTGGACGTTCTGGAGCTTGTGGTAGCCGTTGCCGGCGTCGACGACGGTCCACCGGTGGTCGGCGGTGCCCGAGTCGGCCCACTGGAGGATCGGGGCGTTGTCGGCGGTGGACATGTCCTTCACGCCGAGGACCTTGCCGCTGTTGAGGTTGCGCAGCCGCAGTGCGGTGCCGTCGACGACGAGGGCCCAGTTGTGGTCGGCGGTGCCGGTGTCGGCCCACTGCAGGGCGAGGCCGCCGTCGGCGGTGGACATGTTCTGGATGCCGAGGACGAGCCCGCTGGCCGCGTTGACCAGCCGGAAGCTCGCGCCGTCGGTCCGCCAGTAGACGGTGTAGTTGAAGCCCTGGGCGTCGTGGAACGGTCCGAGGCCGACCGTCGCCCCGTTGGCGGTGGCCGTGAAGGCGAGGGCGGTGCTGCTGGT
Source organism: Kitasatospora sp. Ki12 (assembly GCF_054601375.1). Lineage (NCBI taxonomy): Bacteria > Bacillati > Actinomycetota > Actinomycetes > Kitasatosporales > Streptomycetaceae > Kitasatospora > Kitasatospora sp. Ki12. Next base: position 694,458 of record NZ_BAAIHT010000002.1, read on the forward strand.
CCGGGTGATCGTGCTGGCGTCCAGGGCCGGGAGGGCGGACAGCGTGGTGCTGCCGTAGTTGCCGGCCAGGACGGCGGGGCCGTAGGTGATCGCCGCGACACCGGGGCTGTCGTTGGCGGCCTGGAGGGCCACCCGCATGGGGAGCTTCACGGTGACGGTGTCGCCGGAGGCCCAGGACCGGGTGAGGGTGGCGTACGTGCCCGGGGTGGTCGCGACGCTCTGCGCGACGCCGTTGACGCTGACGCTGGCACCCGAGGTCCACCCGGGGATGCGGACGCGCATGGACCATGTCCCGCCGGCGCTGCCGGTGACCTTGAGCGTCGTGGTGTCCTCGGCCGGGTACGCGGTGGTCTGGGTGACCGTGATGCCCCGCTCGGTCCAGTCCAGGACGGACGGGAGGAACAGGTTCACCGTGAGGGTGGTGCCGTCGTGGAAGTAGATGGAGTCCATTAGCTTGGTGTTGGACTCGATGCCCGTTCCCTGGCAGCACCAGAACGTGCCGTAGTCGGTGCTCCAGGTGCCGCCGCCCCAGGCCGGGCCCTTGCCCCGGCGGCTGCCCGGGTTGAGGGAGGTGAAGTACGTGATGTGGCCGTGCGGGTCGGCCGGGTTCTGGGCGCCGACGACGTGGTTGAGCAGTGCCTTCTCGTAGAAGTCGAAGTACGAGGCCCGGTCCGGGCTCAGCTGCCACAGTTCCCGGGTGAGCTTGAGCATGTTGTAGGAGTTGCAGAGCTCGCAGGTGTCGTCGGTGAGGTAGCCGGAGATGGCGTTCGCGGGCCGGAAGTGCTCCGCCTGGCTGTTGCCGCCGATGGCGTAGGTGTGCGAGCCGGTGGTGATCGCCCAGGCGTTGGCGGCGATGTCGCGGTAGCGGGTCGTCCCGGTGGCCTTGTACTCGCGGACGGCTCCGATCCACTTGGGCACCTGCGTGTTGGCGTGCAAGCCGTTGAGCTGGTCCAGGTTGGCGGCGAGCGGGTCGAAGACCGCGGCGTGGTCGAACCGCTGAGCGGTGGTCAGCCAGCGTGCGTCGCCGCTCTGTTGGTAGAGATCGGCCAGCACCTCGTTCATGCCGCCGAACTCGGTGCCCAGCATCGACTGCATCGTGCCGTAACTGAGCGCGGCGGTGCGGCGGTCGACCCAGCCGGCGAGTGCGAGGAGCACGTCGCGGGCCTGGGTGCTGCCCAGGAGGCGCCACACGTCGAGCAGTCCGGCCATGGTCTTGTGGACGCAGTAGTACGGGACGTTGCCGTTGCTCAGCCTGCCCGCTTCGAGGCTGGCGAAGTCGGACTCGGGGAAGCCCGACAGGTAGCCGGCCGAGAAGCCCGCGGCGGCGTTGTTGGCCTGGCACTTGGCGAGTTCGGCCACCATCCGGTTGGCCTTGTCGCGGCAGACGGTGTCCCCGAGCGCGGCGGCGGCCTGGGCCCACGCCGTGAGGAAGTGGCCCTGCACGTGGGTGCGGAAGGGGAATCCCGGGTCGTCCCAACCCCCGTTCGTGGCAGCGGCGTTGGTGGAGAGCCGGTGGTTGGCGCGGAAGTTGTACAGCAGGCGGTCGACGTCGACGAAGCGGAGGTACGCCAGGGTGCGGTTCTGGTTGTCGAGCCACCGGCTGCTGGTGAGCCGGACCTGGCCCAGCTCGAACGGGACCGTCGACACTCCGACGTCGGGCCTGGCCGGTCCCGTCTCCGCCGCGGCGGAGACGGGACCGAGTGCAGGGCCGGCGGCTGCGGCCACGGCCGCGACGCCGGTCGCCTTGAACATGACACGGCGGCTGAAGGGGTGAGCCGGCATGGCGAACTCCACGGTACGTAAGAAGGAGAGAACGGGGCGTGCAGCGGCCAAGGGGTCCGCACACAAAGGCTGTTCGGCTCCGACCGGCTACCGCGCGGGCAGGGCGCTACAGCGTGCCGAGTCCGACGTGGCCGGTGGACCTCCGGACGCCGGTCCCGCCGCCGGAGCGGCTGCCGACGGTGAAGCCGCAGTCCTTCGCGTGGGCGTGCGTCGTCACCCGGGGATCTTGGTGGGGCGCCCGCCTGGTTACAAGAGTGTTAACGCTCACAATTGGCGTGTCAATGCTTTCGACGGCAGCGCCGACAAGGCCGCCCCCACCCCGGGCGCTCCCGCTCCGCTCCGCTCGGAGGCGGTCGGACGGCGGCGTGCGCGAGGCGCCTTCGTCCGGCGCGTCGGTACCGCGGTTGCCGACGCACGCGGATGAGCCGGTGACGATCGCCGCCCGCCGTCCGATCTTTCCCCACCGGCTTCGGGAATCTCCTCACCCGTCACATCGGCACCCGCCCCGGCACCTTCCGCCACATCCACCAGGGCCGATAGCGGTGCCGCGAAGGCCAGGTGGCGGGCGCGGCCGGTGCCGTTCGAAAGCGATTCGACGGTTCTTCGAGGGCGGTTCGACACTCGGCAGGTGAAAGAAATGTGCCCTCCCGCACAGAGTCTTGCCGCGCAGAGGTCCGATCATTACTACTGTCCCCAGACGCAAGGGCTTCGACGCTTCGCACCTGGGTCCGGCGAGCCCGGTGCTTGCGAGCAGAGGGGACCGAGCACCGTTCCCGCAGTTCCTGAGCGCGCCACCTCGGACGGGGCCGAGCCGCGCCGTCCCGAGCCCGAACTCGCCGGCCAGCGAGACCTCGTAGCGACACCTCGCCGCGCCGGATCCCGCCACCAGACCGGGGTCCGGTACCACCCATCGCCGTCCTTGGAGGGACACATGAGATGGCACACCCGTAAATCCATCAGCGGAAGGTCGGCCGGGTTCGGCCGGCTGGCCCTGGTCACCGCCGTGATCGCCGGGTTCCTGAGCCTCACGGTTCCGGCGCAGGCCCAGGTGGACTCCACCTGCGACAAGGGGGGTCAGTACACCCAGGGCAGTTGGACGATCTACAACAACATCTGGGGCCAGAACGCCGGTTGGCAGTGCCAGACCGTCAACAGCATCAAGTCCTGGTACGTCGACGCCGACCACTCCGGCGGCGGGGTCAAGTCCTACCCGAACACCTCGGTCCGACCCCAGACGCCGCTGTCGCAGTTGAACTCTGCGGGCTTCTGGTACAACACGTCGTCGGCGCCCGTCGCCGGCGGTGACTGGTGGAACTGGACGAGCGACTTCTGGTCGACCGGCAGCCAGGACGAGATCATGGTCTTCACCAGCTGGTCCGGGACGGCAGGCGGCTGGGGAAGGCAGATCGCGTCCAACGTGACCATCGGCGGCATCCTGTACGCGTCGGTCTGGCAGGCCGATCCCGGCTGGAACGTCCTGCAGCTCATCCCCGCCCAGCAGAGCAACACCGGCACCATCGACGCCTCGGCGGTCTGGCGATGGGCCGCGTCGCAGCACCTCCTGCGCAACACCAACTTCGACACGATGCAGTTCGGCATCGAGATCACCTCGACCAGCGGCACTCAGAAGCGCTACTCACTGAACGCCTACAGCGCCTGGTGGAACAACACCTCCGGCGGCGGATCGAGCATCTAGCCCCGTACTTCGCGGGTAGCCGCACGACGCGCGACCCGACGGTGCACTCCGTCCGCGTACAGGGGGCGAACGCCGGAGCGTTCCCCCGACGCACACCCTTCCGCCGGGCCTCGAACGACAGGGTCCGGCGGAAAGGCATGCGGAGTCCTCGAATTCAGGCGGGGAATGCCCCCGTGCTGCCTTCCGCGTCCTGGTGGCCCGGTCCGGCCGCGTACGCCAGCGGAGGTGCGATGGCCTGGGCGTCCACTCCCTCACCGACCCACAGGCCGATGAACAGCGCGGCCGTCGCCTCCAGGAGAGCCGCACGGTCGAGTCCGCCGCCGGCCACGGGTTCGCACCCCACGTCCCGCACCAGCTCACGCACGCGCGCGAGGGCCGTCCCGTCGTCCCCGCACACCGGAACAGCCAGTGGCCGCCCGTCGAAGACGGGCGGCCGCATGCGCCACACGTCCTCGTGGCAGAGGTTGAAGGCCTTGACCACGTGGGCTCCCGGCGCCGCCGCGGCCAGCTGCAGCGCGGCCGAGGGGCCTCCCTCCGTCAGCAGCCGGAAGCCCTGCCCGACCGGGTTGGAGCAGTCGAGCAGCACCTTGCCCTCCAGGGCCGCGCGAAGGTCCCGTACCACCTCCACTCCCGCCCCGAAGGGCAGCGCGGCCAACACCACCTCCTGAGCGGACTCGGCCGCCGCTCGCAGACCGGCATGCTTCGCGCCGCCCGTGCGCGTCGCGAGCAGCTCTGCCCTGTGCGGGTCCCGTCCCCCGATGATCACCTCGTGCCCGGCCCGCACCCAGTGGGTGGCGAGGGCGTCGGCCATGTTGCCCGTACCCAGTACACCGATTCTCATCATGCATCCTCTCTCCGTGCCTGCTTCGACCGTTCACACCGACGCTAGAAGGCCCGTCGGGCACCATGTGGTACGTGACGACCGACGCCTTCCTCGCCGACTGCCGCGCCCGCCTCGCCTTCGACCTGCTCTCCAACACCTGGAACGCCGTGGTGCTCTGGGCGCTGCGCGACGGCCCCAGGCGCCCCGCCGAACTACGGGAGCGGATCGGGGGCATCAGCTCCAAGGTCCTCACCGAGACCCTGCGCCGGCTGCAGTCCAACGGGCTGGTCGATCGGCAGGCACACCCTGGCGCACCATCACGGGTCGAGTACCGGCTCACCGCTCTGGGCCGGACCCTGCTGGCGCCCATCGACGCCCTGGGCGCATGGGCCTTCGAGCACGGCGACGAGGTCATGGCGGCCCAGGAGGCGGCATGCGCTTCCGCCCCGGAGCCCCCTCCTGCCACCTGTTAGACCGGTCCACGGCGTCAAGGCGGACGCCGGCAGATGACAGGCGAAGCCCCAGGCCAGAGGCCTGGGGCTGGCCTTGTGCGTGCCCGGTTCCCGCAGCGGTCGGCCGACCAGCGGGTCCGGCTCCCCCGCGCACGCCGGAACGGGACCGGCCGGACCGTCACGCACGGTGACGGCTAGTCCATCGGCGCGGGGTTCATCACGATCAGGTTTCAGCCATCGGCTCGGGTCTTGCCGTGCGGGCATGTAATCGATTCCAATCGTGTTCACACGTCGATGTAATCGATTCCACGAGGAGGTGGGGCGGCTGTGACGAGCATCAAGGACGTCGCCGCGGAGGCAGGTGTGTCCGTCGCCACTGTCTCGCGTGTCCTGAATGAGCACCCTTCGGTGAGCGAGGACGCGCGGGCGCGGGTGCTGGCCGCCGTCGCGTCGCTCAGGTACCGGCCCAACGCCGTGGCGCGGTCGCTGCGCACCGATCAGACCCACACCCTGGGCCTCGTGATCAGCGACGTGCTGAATCCGTACTTCACCGAGCTCGCACGCTCCGTGGAGGAAGAGGCGCGGGCGCTGGGGTACAGCGTGATCATCGGGAACGCCGACGAGCGGCCGGAACTGCAGGACCACCACGTACGGACGCTGCTGGACCGCCGGATCGACGGGCTGCTGGTCTCCCCCACCGACGGCGGGTCGCCGCTCATGCTGGACGCCGCCCGGGCCGGGACGCCGATGGTGTTCGTGGACCGGTGGATCCCCGGCGTCGACGTGCCGGTGGTGCGGGCGGACGGGCGGAGTGCCGTACGGGACCTCGTCGCGCACCTGCACCGGCTGGGGCACCGGCGGCTGGCGATCATCGCCGGGCCGGCGGCCACCACGACCGGGCAGGAGCGTGTGGAGGCGTTCCGCGAGGCGCTGGAGGAGTACGGCCTCGACCTGCCGGACCAGTACATCGGCCAAGGCGACTTCCAGGCCGACAGCGGCCGGCGGGCGACCGAGCGGTTCCTCGACCTCGCCGAGCCCCCGCAGGTCGTGTTCGCGGCGGACAACCTGATGGCGCTGGGAGCCCTGGACGCCGTTCGCGCCCGTGGTCTGCGGGTGCCGGACGACATCGCGCTCGCCGCGTTCGACGACATCCGCTGGTTCGTGCACACGGACCCGCCGATCACCGCGATCGCCCAGCCCACGGGCGAGCTGGGCCGGGCCGCCGTGCGCGCGCTCGTGGACCGCATCGAGGGGCGGGCGCCGCGATCCGTGACGCTCCCCGCCCGTCTCGTCGTCCGCCGCTCGTGCGGCGAGCCCCCCGCGACGAACGAGACCCCGGCGACGAGCGAGACCCCCTCGACGAACGAGAACCCCGTAACGAACAGGAGCCAGTCGTGAGCGACCCGGACGAGTTGCTGCGCATCGAGGGCATACGGAAGTCCTTCCCCGGGGTGGTCGCGCTGGACGGCGTCGACTTCGACCTGCGGCGGGGCGAGGTCCATGTGCTGCTCGGTGAGAACGGCGCGGGGAAGAGCACCCTGATCAAGACGCTCTCCGGTGCCCACTCCCCCGACGAGGGCCGCATCCTGGTCGGTGGTGAGGAGGTCCGCATCCATGGTGCGCAGGACTCCGAGCGGCTCGGGATCGCCACCATCTACCAGGAGTTCAACCTCGTCCCCGACCTGACGGTCGCCGAGAACATCTTCCTGGGGCGCCAGCCGCGCCGGTTCGGGATGATCGACCGGAAGCGGATGGAGGCGGACGCCTCGGAGCTGCTGGAGCGCGTCGGCCTCAGCGTGTCGCCCCGCGCGCGGGTGCGCGAACTGGGCATCGCGCGCCTGCAGATGGTAGAGATCGCGAAGGCGCTGAGCCTGGACACCCGGGTTCTGATCATGGACGAGCCGACGGCCGTGCTGACCTCCGAGGAGGTCGAGAAGCTCTTCGTGATCGTGCGCAAGCTGCGCGAGGACGGCGTCGGGATCGTCTTCATCACGCACCACCTGGAGGAGATCGCCGCCCTCGGGGACCGGGTCACGGTCATCCGGGACGGCAGGTCGGTCGGCCAGGTGCCCGCCTCCACGCCGGAGGAGGAGCTCGTCCGGCTGATGGTGGGCCGGTCCATCGACCAGCAGTACCCGCGCGAGCGGGCTGCCGCGGGCGACGCGCTGCTGTCCGTGGAGGGACTGTCCCGGGACGGTGTCTTCCACGACGTCAGCTTCGAGGTGCGGGCCGGCGAGGTCGTCGGCGTCGCGGGGCTGGTCGGGGCGGGTCGTACCGAGGTGGTCCGGGCCGTCTTCGGGGCCGACCCGTACGACCGCGGTACGGTCCGCGTCTCCGGGACTTCCCTGAAGCGGCACGACATCGGCGCCGCCATGACCGCGGGCATCGGGCTGGTGCCCGAGGACCGCAAGGGTCAGGGGCTCGTGCTCGACCAGTCGGTCGAGGAGAACCTCGGACTCGTCACGCTCAAGTCCGCCACCAAGGCCGGAATCGTCGACCTCAGGGGCCAGCGCGACGCCGCCGCGCGGATCGCCGGGCAACTCGGCGTACGGATGGCCGGCCTCGGCCAGCAGGTGCGCACGCTGTCCGGTGGCAACCAGCAGAAGGTCGTCATCGGCAAGTGGCTCCTGGCCGACACCAAGGTGCTGATCCTCGACGAGCCCACCCGCGGCATCGACGTCGGCGCCAAGGTCGAGATCTACCAGCTCATCAACGAACTGACGGCGGCCGGGGCCGCCGTACTCATGATCTCCAGCGATCTGCCCGAGGTGCTCGGCATGAGCGACCGGGTGCTGGTGATGGCCCAGGGCCGGATCGCGGGCGAGTTGTCCGCGGACGAGGCCACGCAGGACGCGGTCATGTCGCTGGCCGTGAGCATTCCCACTACCGAACTGGAGGCCCCCCGTGGCCGCTGAAACGCTCAAGAGCGGTACGGGCGCCGGTGGCGCCGCGGCGTTGCGCCGTCTGCTGCTCGACAACGGCGCGCTGACCGCGCTGATCGCCCTCGTCATCGCCATGTCGGCGCTGTCGGGCGACTTCCTCACCACCGACAACCTGCTCAACGTCGGCGTCCAGGCGGCCGTGACCGCCGTCCTCGCCTTCGGCGTCACCTTCGTGATCGTCTCGGCGGGCATCGACCTGTCCGTCGGCTCGGTGGCCGCGCTGTCGGCGACCGTGCTGGCGTGGAGCGCCACGGCGCACGGGGTGCCGGTGGTCCTCGCGGTGCTGCTGGCGCTGGCGACGGGTGTGGCCGCCGGCCTGGTGAACGGCTTCCTGATCTCGTACGGCAAGCTGCCGCCGTTCATCGCGACGCTCGCGATGCTGTCGGTGGGGCGCGGTCTGGCGCTGGTGATCTCGGACGGATCGCCGATCGCGTTCCCGGCCTCGATCTCCCACCTGGGTGACACGCTCGGCGGGTGGCTGCCGGTGCCGGTGCTCGTCATGGTGGCCATGGGCCTCATCGCGGCGTTCGTCCTCGGCCGTACGTACATCGGCCGCTCGATGTACGCCATCGGCGGCAACGAGGAGGCGGCCCGGCTCTCGGGTCTGCGGGTGCCCAGGCAGAAGCTGGCGATCTACGCGCTGTCCGGTGTGTTCGCCGCGGTCGCCGGTGTCGTCCTGGCCTCCCGGCTCTCCTCCGCGCAGCCGCAGGCCGCCACCGGGTACGAGCTGGACGCCATCGCCTCCGTCGTCATCGGCGGCGCCTCCCTCGCCGGGGGCACCGGCAAGGCCTCGGGGACGCTGATCGGCGCGCTCATCCTCGCGGTGCTGCGCAACGGGCTGAACCTGCTGAACGTCTCCGCGTTCTGGCAGCAGGTCGTCATCGGTGTGGTCATCGCACTCGCGGTGCTGCTCGACACCGTGCGGCGCAAGGCCGGGGCCGCTCCCACGCCGATCGGGTCACCCGGCGGCGGAAAGGGCAAGCAGTTCGCCACGTACGGGCTCGCGGCCGTCGTCGCGGTCGCAATCGTCGGTGCGACGTCCTTCCTGCACAACGACCCGAAGTCCGGCACCCAGAAGATCGGCCTCTCGCTCTCCACGCTCAACAACCCGTTCTTCGTCCAGATCCGGTCGGGTGCGCAGGCCGAGGCGAAGAAGCTCGGGGTCGACCTGACGGTCACCGACGCGCAGAACGACGCCTCGCAGCAGGCCAACCAGCTGCAGAACTTCACCAGTTCGGGGCTCGGGGCGATCGTCGTCAACCCGGTGGACTCCGACGCGGCGAGCAACCCCGTGGCGGCCGCGGGCAAGGCGAAGATCCCGGTCATCGCCGTCGACCGCGGCGTCAACAAGGCCGACGTGAACGCGCTGGTCGCCTCCGACAACGTCGCCGGCGGTGAGCAGGCGGCCAAGGCCATCGCCGACAAGCTCGGCGGCAGCGGGAAGATCGTGATCCTCCAGGGGCTGGCCGGTACCTCCGCCGCGCGCGAGCGGGCCGAGGGCTTCGCCAAGGGACTCCAGGCGTACCCGGGGATCGAGGTCGTCGCGCAGCAGCCGGCCGACTTCGACCGGACCAAGGGGCTCGACGTCATGTCGAACCTGCTCCAGGCGCACCCGGACGTCCAGGGCGTCATCGCCGCGAACGACGAGATGGCGCTCGGCGCGGTGAAGGCCCTCGGGTCCAAGGCCGGCGAGTCCGTGCAGGTCGTCGGCTTCGACGGAACCCCGGACGGGCTCACGGCGGTCGAGCAGGGGACGCTGTACGCGTCCGTGGCCCAGCAGCCGTCGCAGCTCGGGAAGATCGCCGTGGACAACGCGGTCAAGGCGATCAAGGGTGAGAAGGTCGAGGAGACCGTCAAGGTGCCGGTGAAGGTGGTCACGAAGGAGACCGTGGCCGGGTTCAGCGGCTGACACGGGGAATGGGTGGCCGGAGTGCCCGCTGAAGCGGCGCTCCGGCTGCCCTGTTTCGGATTTTCTGATTGGGGAGTTTCATGTACGACTACGACGTGTTGGTCGTCGGGTCGGCCAACGTCGATCTCGTGATCGGTGTCGAGCGCAGGCCCGGCGCCGGGGAGACGGTGCTCGGGTCGGACCTCGCCGTCCACCCCGGCGGCAAGGGGGCCAACCAGGCGGTCGCCGCCGCGCGGCTCGGGGCGAGCACGGCGCTGCTCGCGCGGGTCGGGGACGACGCGAACGGCCGGCTGCTGCTGGAGTCGCAGCGGAACGCGGGGGTCGACACGGCAGGCGTCCTGGTGGGCGGGGCCCCGACCGGCGTCGCGCTGATCACCGTCGACCCGTCGGGGGACAACAGCATCGTGGTGTCACCCGGCGCGAACGGGCGGCTCACGCCGGAGGACGTCCGGGCCGCCGGGCCCCTGTTCCACGCCTCGCGGGTGGTCTCGGCGCAGTTGGAGATCCCCTTGGAGTCCGTCGTCGAGGTCGTGCGGCAACTGCCGTCCGGCACGCGGTTCGTGCTGAACCCCTCTCCCCCGCAGGCGCTGCCGGCCGAGGTCCTGGCGGCCTGCGACCCGCTGATCGTCAACGAGCACGAGGCCCGGGTGATCCTGGGCGGCGAGACCATCGGCGACGATCCCGCCGCATGGGTACGGACGTTGCTCGCGAGCGGGCCCAAGTCGGTCGTGGTGACGCTCGGTTCGGAGGGCGCGCTGGTCGCGTCCGCCGAGGAAGCCGAGGAGGAGGTCGTCCGGGTCGCGTCGGTGAAGGTCGACGCCGTCGACACGACGGGTGCCGGTGACTCCTTCACGGCCGCACTGGCCTGGAAGTTGGGCGCCGGCGCCTCGCTCGCGGAGGCCGCCGCCTACGCCGCCCGGGTGGGCGCCGTCGCCGTGACGCGGCGGGGAGCCCAGGAGTCGTTCCCCACCGCCGAGGAGGTCGAGGCGCTGTGAGGAAGGGCGGGATTCTGAATCGCCATCTCACCGGAGCCCTGGCCGAGTTGGGGCACGGAGACCGGGTGCTCGTATGTGACGCGGGGATGCCGATCCCGGACGGGCCCCGGGTGGTCGACCTCGCCTTCCGGGCGGGGATTCCGTCGTTCGAGTCCGTACTGGTCGGGCTCCTCGACGAGTTGGTGATCGAGGGGGCCATCGCCGCACAGGAGGTACGGGAGGCGAACCCCGCCGCGGACCGGCTGCTGACCGACTCCTTCGCCGAACTGGCGTACGTGCCGCACGAAACCCTGAAGGAACTGAGCGCGGGCGCCCGCCTGGTGGTGCGCACCGGGGAAGCCCGGCCGTACGCGAACGTGCTGCTGCGGTGCGGGGTGTTCTTCTGACCGGTCCCGGCGGCTTCTAGCGGTTTCCAGGGCTGGTCGCACCACGTGGTCGGTTTGATCCGGCCCCGAGTTGCCTGTGCAGGCGCTCGGCTGGGGTTTCCCGGCCGAGCGTTCTGCGTGAGCGGCCGTTGAGCTCGACGCCCGCCGGTCAGTCGATGCCCTCGGTGATGCGGAAGTCGCGCTCGAAGCCGTCGGGGAGGGCCACCAGCGCCTTCTGGTACGCCTCGCTCTCGTATGCCGCGACGGCCTGTTCAAAGCTGTCGAACTCGACCAGAACGACGCGTTGCGTGATTCCGGCCTCGTGGGCGACGACTCGACTGCCACGGGACAGGAGCCGCCCGCCCGCGGCCCGGACAGCCGAACGGGCCAGCTCGTCGTAGGCAGCCAGCCTCTCAGGGCCGGAATCTGCGGGGTAGACACTGACCCAGTAGCCCTTGGCCATGGAAAACCTCCTGTGGTGGGCCGGACACGTCCGACGCCGAATTGACGCTCGGATCGATCGATCCCGGCATGTGCAGGCTAGGGCTCGATGTGCGGTCGGGGGAAAGACAGGTACGGGATAGAGTCAGAACGGATCGTTATCAATCGGCAGGGAGAAGCACGTGGCGCCGGATACGGTGAGCCTGCGGTACTTCCTGGTGCTGGCACGGGAGTTGAACTTCACCCGCGCGGCCGCACGGATCGGTATCGCACAGCCCGCGCTCAGCGCCCGGATGCGCCGGTTAGAGGCGGAACTCGGTACGCCCCTGCTGGTCCGCGACACCCGTAGCGTCGAACTGACCACGGCCGGTGCGGCTTTGGCGGAGTCCGCGCCGCCCGCGCTGGCGGCGCTGGACCGGGCATGGGACACCGCCCGGAGCGCGGCGGCCGGTGCACTGGGCACGCTGCGCATCGGATACAGCCTCAGCGCCGGAGCCGAGACCGCACCGGCCCTGGTGGACAGGCTGATTCGCGGCACCAGCGGACTCGAGGTCAGCGCGGTCCCGATGGCGACACCGGAGATCTCCCCCGCGGTCGCCGACGGCCGCATCGATGCCGGGATCACCCGCGGCGAACAACCGGGCCGTGACGTGCGCCGGTTCCTGCTGCGGCGTGCGCGCATCGGGGTCCAGCTGGCGCAGCACCATCCGCTGGCCGGACACCCGGAGATCGAGATCGCCGACGCGGCCGCGTATCCGCTGCGCCTCCCGGACCGTGCGGCCAACCCCGTGATCCACGATCAGCTGTCCGCGGTGTTCCGGGACACCCGACCGCACCCCCGATTCCACACGCTCCCGGTCTCCTTCGACATGTCCCAGCGCGACCTGCGCGACGGAGTCACCCTCGCCCCGGCCGGAGAAGCCGCGGCCACGGCACAACCGGCCGGTCTCACCTGGCGACCGCTGCGGGGCGCGCCCAGCCTGACGATCCACCTGGTCCTCCCACGCGAGCAGTCGCCACTGCACCGCCGCATCCGCGCCGTCGCCAGAACCCTGGCGCACGAGCTGCACTGGCTGCCGGACTGACGCGCGCGAGGACAGCAGCCCCCGCCCCATGCTCGACCGGCGAGCGAGCCGAGCGGGAGGCACGCGAGTGCCGCCGGTGCGACGACGAAACCGGCGTCGCGACCCAGGGTGACCGGCGCCGTACCCCCCGCGGCCGGGAGGCGCGGGCCAGGACTCTCTGGAATCCTGGCAGTGAGGCGCTTGCCGGTACACAGCGAGGAGCCGACATGTCGGGACTGTTCGAGACGAGTACAGAGGTGGACCGTCCTGTGGAGGAGGTCTTCGCCTATCTCGCCGACGGTCGCCACGACCCCGAGTTCAGTCCCCGGGTCCTGGAGATCGCGAAGACTCCGGACGGCCCGACTGCCGTCGGGACGGTCTTCCGCAGCACCGTGAAGGACGCCGGGATGAAGACCTCCCGCCAGTTCCGCATCACCGGCCTGGAGGCTCCGCGCACGGTCCGCTGGAGCGAGGAGAGCAAGAACCTGATCACCGCCGAGGGCGGCTACGATCTGGAAGCCCTGCCGGACGGCCGTACCCGCGTCCGGATCTTCAACACGCTCGACGGCCACGGACTCGGCAGGGTCCTGGTCGGCCCGGCGCTTCACGCGGCTCGCAAGGACGCGCCCGACTTCGGCCGCCGGATCAAGGCCGCGATCGAGGGGTCCTGACCGGGGCCGGCAAGGGGATCGGTCTCGCCGTGACGCAGGCACTCGGCGAACAGGAACAGCGCGCTCACGGTCGCACTGAACCAGCCCGGCGAGGACGGTTCGGCGATCCTGGGCCGCAACGAGACGAGGGGCTGGCACGCCACATGCACCAGCGCAGTCTGCGGGACCTCCAGGTGTCGGCCATCGGCCTCGGCTGCATGGGGATGTCCGCCTTCTACGGCACGGCCGACCAGGACGAGGGCGTCGCGACCATCCGCCGCGCCCTGGACCTCGGCATCACCTTCCTCGACACGGCGCAGGTCTACGGACCGCTCACCAACGAGTCCCTGGTCGGCGAGGCCGTCCAGGGGCACCGTGACGAGTACGTGATCGCCACCAAGTTCAACTACCGCATGGACGACGCCGTTCCGGGCGACATGTCGACGGTGGGCCGCCAGGACGGCTCGGCCGAGCACGTGCGCGCCTCCGTCCACGGCTCGCTCGCCCGGCTCCGCACCGACCGCATCGACCTGTACTACCAGCACCGGGTCGACCCGACCGTGCCCATCGAGGAGACCGTCGGCGCGCTCGGCGAACTGGTCGCCGAGGGCAAGGTCCGCTACATCGGCCTGAGCGAGGCGAGCGCGGAGACCATCCGCCGGGCCGACGCCGTCCACCCGGTCACCGCCGTCCAGAGCGAGTACTCGCTCTGGACCCGCGACGTGGAAGCCGAGGTGCTCCCCACCTGCCGGGAGCTCGGGATCGGCTTCGTGCCGTACTCCCCGCTCGGCCGCGGCTTCCTCGCCGGCCGCTTCAGCTCCCCGGACGAACTCGACAAGGACGACTTCCGCCGCACCAACCCGCGCTTCACCGAGGCCAATCTCGCGGCCAACCTCCGGCTCGCGGACAAGGTCAAGCAGATCGCCGCCGAGAAGGACGTCACCCCGGCCCAGCTGGCGATCGCCTGGGTACTGGCCCGCGGCGAGCACCTCGTGCCCATCCCCGGCACCAAGCGCCGCACCTACCTGGAGCAGAACGCGGGCGCGGTCGACGTCGAGCTGACCGACGAGGACCTGGCCCGCATCGACGCCGAGTTGCCCGAGGTCGCGGGCGAGCGCTACGACGAGGACGGGATGCGGGCGGTGAACCGCTGACCGACCGCCACTGCCACTGACCGGACGGGGGCCCGCCGCAGCAGCCGGCGGGCCCGTACCGGATCACGTCGGCCGGCGGCCCCGCCTCCGGACGAACGCTCTCCCGGCCGCTGCCGGCCGTCCTGCGCGCGATCACCCGCAGCCGGGGGCACCTGTGGCTGGCCAGCCGGCCCGGCGCCGTGGTCACCTGGCGCTCGGCCGGGGACTGGTCCTCGGCCTCACCCGCACGCCGTACGCTCGCCGCCTGGCACTGGGACGGCTACTACGGCGAGCGCCGCAACGAGCTCGTCTTCATCGGCGGAGCGCTCGACCGTCAGCGGCTGCGCCGCCTGCTCGACGCGGCCCTGCTCGACGACGGCGAGCTCTCCCTCGGGCAGGACGGTTGGCGTCACCTGCCCGACCCGATCCTCGGCCACCCCGGCCAGGACCCGCACCCGGGCGGCTGACCCGTCGGACGCCGCACGACCGACGGACGGTGGACCGAGCACCCGGCTCAGGTCCGGTCGGCACCGCCGTTCCGTCGGCGGTGCCGACGGCCGTGCCGCCGGGGCCCTGCGGCCGCCCGGGGCGCGGAGTCGGGGTGGTCGGCCGCGGCGATCAGGGCGGCGAGGACGGTGGTGACCGGTACCGAGGCGACCAGTCCGATGCTGCCGACCAGGGTCCGGGCGATCTCCTCGGAGACGAGCTCGCTGGTCGCCACCGACACGAAGTCCCGCTGGGCGATGGAGAAGAGCAGCAGGAGCGGGAGGGCCGCGCCCGCGTAGGCGAGCACCAGGGTGTTGACAGTGGAGGCGATGTGGTCGCGGCCGATGCGCACGCCCGCACGGTAGAGCTGGCGGGCGCTCATCGTGGGGTCGGCCTGTTTGAGCTCCCAGACCGCCGAGGTCTGGGTGACCGTCACGTCGTCGAGCACGCCGAGGGAGCCGATGATGAAGCCGGCCAGCAGCAGGCCGCGGATCTCGATGTTCGGGTAGAGGTCGTGGATGAGGCCGGTCTCCTCGGAGGTGTTCCCGGTGAGGTGGGCCCAGCCGGTGAAGACCAGGCCGAGGACACCGATCAGCACCAGCGAGATCAGCGTGCCGACGACGGCCACCGAGGTACGGGCGGAGAGTCCGTGGCACAGGTACAGCGCGATCAGCATGATGGCGCTGGCACCGACCACCGCCACCAGCAGCGGATCGGAGCCGTGCAGGATCGCCGGGAGGATGAACAGCGACAGGACGGCGAAGCTGATCGCCAGGGCGATCAGTGCGGTCAGGCCGCGCCAGCGCCCCACCACCAGGACGGCCACCGCGAACAGTCCCGCCAGCAGCGCGATCGGGGTGTCCCGGTCGACGTCGACCACGGTGTACTGGATGTCCGGCGGCGCGTCGGGCGCGTAGGTCAGGATCACCTCCTCCCCCACGCTGTAGCGGCGCAGCTCGTTCGGGTGGACGCTCACGGTGAACGTGCGGCCCTTGTCCTTGCCCGTCGTCACCTCGACGGTGTCCTGCTGGCAGGTGCCGGTGTCCGCGGGGTTGACCTCGGAGCAGGGAATCTCCACCACCCGGGTGACCTTGCCGCGCTGGGTCTGCTGGTCGAAGCCGACGCCGGTGCGCTCGTGCGCGGGCACCCCGCCGGGCCACAGGACGACGAGCCCGACGACGACCGCCACGCCGAACGGGATCAGCACGGCGGCGATGATTCTGCGCAGGTGGGCCGAGACCGGCGTGGCGGGGCCGTGGGCGTGCGTGTGGACCACCGCGCCCACCGACGGTTCGTCGTGGTGCGCGTCGCCGTTGCCCGGCGGCCTCTCCTCCATGCTGCGACTCCTCACGCGGTCCCGACACCACGTCCGATCTTCGGCTCTTCTCCCCGCTCCGCCCGGCAGGTCACGTCGGTCGGGCGCGCCGCCGTCGGCCACCGGCACGGTGAGGCGGGCGTCACCGCTCACGCCCCCACGGGCCGGGTCTCCGCGGGAGCGGGGGCCCGGCCCGTTCCCGTCCGCGCGTACGCCAGCAGTTCCCGGGTGCACGGGTCGGCAGGAGCCTCGCACAGCCTGCACGCCGGGCCGCTCTCCACGATCCGGCCGGAGCGCATCACCGCGATCCGGTGCGCGACGTGCCGTACCAGGGCCAGGTCGTGGCAGATGAGCAGGTAGGCCGGGCGGCCGGGCGGACCAGCTGGGACTCGCCTTCCCGGAGGGGCATCACGTCGTCCACGGATATGAGATCGACGGACGCCAGGAAGACTCGTCCGGTCTGGCGGCGCCGGGAGCGGGGGCCGGAGCATCGGCCACTGCTCCGGCCCCCCCGGCCCGCACCGGCCGGATCAGTACGCGCTGTCGTACGTGTAGAACTTGGTGTGGTCGAGCAGGTCGGCCGGGGTGACGTCGTTCCACGGCTTCATGGTGTCGTTCAGGGCGACCACGTTCCTGGTGCGGCGGACCGGCTGGTAGCCCTGGCCCGGGTGGCGGCTCTGCCAGCCGGCCCAGAGGCGGTCGATCATGCAGTGGTGCATCCAGAACACCGGGTCGTTGGGCGACATTCCGGTGCTCATGTTGCCGCCGACCCAGACGTGCACCCGGTTGTGCAGGTTGATGCCCGTCCAGCCCTCCAGGTTGTTGCGGAAGCCCGAGCTGGAGCTGTTGAACGGCGCGGCGTCGTACGTGGCGATCGCCAGCACGGCGTCCACGTCGGCCCTGGTCGGCAGGGACTCCCCGCCCTGGCCCAGCTCGCGGGTCAGGTAGTTGCGGGTGTCGGGCCTGACGGTGAGCGTCCAGTTGCCGCCGCTCTGCGCGAACGGGCCGGTGGCGACCCGGCCGCCGGTGCCGGTGCCGTCACCACCGAGGAAGTCCGGGCCCCAGAGCGAGGAGTTCGGGGTGCGGTCGGTGGTCCAGTCCCAGTACGGCAGCGTGACGGTGGCGTCGATCGCCTGCAGCGCCCGCTCGAAGCGCAGCAGGAAGCTGCGGTGCCAGGGCAGGAAGGACGGCGCACGGTGGCCGGTGCGCTCGGTGGTGTCGGTGTCGCTCATGATGAAGTCGTTGTGCGTGCTGACGAACGCGTCATAGGTACCGCGGCGCTTGAGTTCCAGGACCGCGTTGACGAAAGCGCGCTTCTCCGCGGCCGTCAGGGTCGCCTGGTTCTTGCGGACTGCCATGGTTCTTCCTTCGAGGGTGGTTTGTGCGTAGGCCGGAGTGCGGTCCGGAGTCAGGCGGCGAGCGGGGCCAGGTCGGCGCCGTCCAGGGAGTTGACGGCGGCCCGGGCCAACGCGCGCGGCGTGGCGAAGGTCTGGTAGTGGTTGATGACGCTGATCCAGGTGCCGTCCGCATTGCGCATCATGTGCAGTTCCCGGCCGTCGATCAGCACCATGTAGCCGCTCATCGCGTGGTGGCCCTCGCCGGACATCGGCATGCCCTGGATGCGGCGGTTGCGGAAGACCTCGTCGAAGCTGTCGCCGCTCTCGGTGTCGGCGCCGCTGGCGGGTGTCACGGTGGGGCCGGTGAGGCCCAGGACGACCGTGCCCGCGGCGACGGCCGTCGCGACGACGGTGCCTTGCAGCATCCGCCGGCGGGTGATTTCGGTGGTGGTGGTGGTGGATTCGGACATGGCAGTGCCCCCCAGATGGAAAATGTGAAGAACTTTCAGTGCCCCCGTTCTTCGCGGACCGGTCGGCAACGTCGCGTGCCAGCCCCCGTCGGCGCTGGTCAGGACGATCCGGTGGCGATCGGCCCGCTCGGAATCATTCCTACCAGTCGTGAGCGAACACTCCGTATGTGTGATCGATCCGAGGAGCTTGAGTGACCGTTTCAAGCCGGTCGCGTGAAAGTTGTTGCATCTTCTACAGACGTCAGACCTTCGGTTCGCGGCGAATCCCGCACGCGGAAACCGAAGATCCTTCGCCAGAACGGCCGCCGCGCCGCAAGGCCTGCGGCCCTGACGCACCCTTTGTGACGGTCGCTACACGAACAGGATGGCGCGAACAGCCGCCTACCCGGCCGTAGAGGGCGTACTGGCCTTCGGAGTCGAGGATCGAGGAGCAGGCGTAGAGCCGCTCGACGACCTTCTTCATCACGGAGGAGTTGTCGCCCAGCCAGATCGGCGGAACCCTTTGGCACCCTAGCTGACCTGCAGAAACAACAAGAAGACAACGTGCCGATCTCGCGGCCCGCCGGGCGCCCGGCCGACCCGGGCGCCGCCGACACGCCGGGCACACGTGACGGCGAGCGCGCAGCAACCGTGCATCCCGACGAGGACCCGAATCCAAGGCGTCGCCAACCAACCCGGTATGCCCGCGTGAGGGGGCTCTCGGGGGTTTCCGGGGAGCGTTGGGCGTGCTCGTTCATCGGATGTCTACCGGCGCCTCCCACACTCCTCGGCAGCAAGCTCGCTGATCGTTTGAAAGCTCAACAGCAGCTGTCTCTACAGCTGCCGTGACGTCGACGACCCGCGATGACCCCGCCCGGCTTCCCATGAGCTTCCTGAATCCCCGCCCGGCCGGGTCGGGTTCGCTTCGGACGGACGGCACGGCCGGGGCCTGCGCCCGTCCGTTGTCCGGCGGGCTGCTGAACGTGCCGTTTTGGAGAGGAGTTGGCCTCGTGAGGCCCGAACTGAGTCAAGAGGATGAGAGCCGAGCCGCTACCGCGCTCTCATCGGCCGGTCCGCGTGCCGCGGTCTGCGTACCGCAGCTGTTCGAGGAGCGGGTACGGGCCAGCCCTGGTGCTGTGGCTGTCGTCGACCGCGACGGGTGCGTGACGTATGCGGGGCTTGACGCTGCCGCGAACCGGCTGGCCGGAGTGCTGGTGGAGCATGGTGTGGGCGCCGAGAGCGTGGTCGCGGTGAACCTGCCGCGCGGGCGTGGACTGGTGACGGCGGTGCTGGCCGTGCTGAAGTCCGGTGCCGCCTACCTGCCGCTCGACCCGGCGCTGCCGGCCGAGCGCCGCGGGTACCAGCTGGAGGCCGCCGGTGCCGCCCTGCTGATCGGGCCCGAGGGCTGTGAGGGGGTCGAGGGGGTCGAGGTAATCGAGGTGGTCGAGGTGGTCGACCTGGCTGTCGGCGAGCCGGCCGGGCGCTCCGCGCGGAACCCGGCGGTGGCGGTTGCCCCCGGCGACCTTGCCTATGTGATCTTCACTTCGGGTTCGACCGGGCGCCCCAAGCCGGTGGCCGTCACCCACGGGTCGCTGGCCAACCACGCGGTTGCCGTCGGTGCGGCCTTCGACTTGACCGCAGCCGATCGGGTGCTGCAGTTCGCCGGTCCGGGGTTCGATGTGTTCGGCGAGGAGGTGTTCCCGACCTTGCTGGCCGGCGCCCGGGTGGTGGTGGCTCCCGATTCGGTGCCGTCGCCCGCGGAACTGGAGGAGCATCTGTGCCGTGAGCGGGTCACGGTGGCCAACGTGCCGACGCCGTACTGGGACCAGTGGGTCCGCGATCTCGACGCCGAACCGCGGGAGGTGCCCGAGGCCCTGCGGCTCCTGGTCGTGGGCAGCGACACCGGGCACACCCGTACGTTGGCCGGCTGGCGAGGGCATACCTCGGTGCCCGTGGTCAACGCCTACGGTCTGACGGAGACCACCATCACCGCCACGCTCCAGGCGTTCACCGGGGAGGTGATGCCCGAGGGGGAGACGCTGCCGATCGGGCGGCCGCTGGCCGGGGCGCGGGCGTATGTGCTGGACGCCGATCTGGAGCCGGTTGCGGCGGGCACCCGGGGCGAGCTGTACCTGGGTGGGGCGGTGCTGGCTCGCGGGTACCTGGGGCAGCCGGGGCTCACCGCCGACCGTTTCGTGCCGGACCCGTTCGGCGAGACGCCGGGTGGGCGGCTCTACCGCACCGGCGACCTCGCGGTGCTGCGCGCCGACGGTGCCCTGGCCTTCGCCGGGCGGGCCGACGACCAGGTGAAGATCCGCGGCCAGCGGGTCGAACCGGCGGAGATCGGTGCGGCCCTGTGCACGCACCCCGCGGTGCGTCAGGCGCACGTGCGGGCGGTGGACGACGAGGCGGACGGCAAGCGGCTGGTCGCCTACGTGGTCGCTGCCGAAGTCGAGTCGTCGCAGCTGCGCGCCCATCTGGCCAAGAGTCTGCCTGCCGCGATGGTCCCGGCCTCCTACGTGCTGCTCGACGAGCTGCCGCTGACCGCGAACGGCAAGATCGACCACAGGGCGCTCCCGGTGCCGGCCGCCGCCGACGCCACGTCCGGCGCGCCGCAGGCGGTGGCGCTGACCGGCCTGGAGGAGCGGATAGCGGCCGTGTGGCGTGAGGTGCTGCGGGTCGGCCAGGTCGGGCTGGACGACAGCTTCTTCGAGATCGGCGGTCACTCGCTGCTGCTCGTTCAGGTGCAGCGCAAGCTCAGCGGGGCGCTGGGACGCCAGGTTCCCGGCGTGGCGCTCTTCGCCCATCCGACCGTCCGCAGGCTCGCCGCCCATCTGCGCGACGGCTCCGGGCCGGCCGTCGGCGCGCTCGGTGACGAGCGTGCCGACGAGCGCCGCAGCGGGTACGCCCGGCTCCAGCAGCGCCGCGCCCGCCAGAGCGCCGGGGGTGCCCGATGACGCAGGCGGCACAGCCGGTGGGTCCGGACAGCCCCTTCCTCGCCGTCGTCGGGATGGCCGGGCGGTATCCGGGAGCGCGTGACCTCGGGGAGTTCTGGGACAACCTGGTCAAGGGCGCGGAGTCGGTCACTCGCTTCCCCGGCGACCCGTCCACTCCCGAGTACGTCCCCGCGCTCGGAGTACTGGAGGACGCGGACGGGTTCGACGCGGCGTTCTTCGGCTACTCGCCGCGGGAGGCGCTGATCCTCGACCCGCAGCAGCGGCTGTTCCTGACCTGCGCCTGGGAGGCGCTGGAGGACGCCGGGTACGACGCCCGGTCCTGTGCCGGGCCGGTCGGCGTGTATGCGGGCAGTAGCCAGACCGGCTACCTGGACACGCTGACGGCCCACCGCGACCGGCTCGGCCCGGTCAGCGAGTGGCAGCTGCGGCTGGCGACCGGCATCGACTTCCTCACGTCGCGGGCGGCCCACCGGCTCGGTCTCACCGGGCCGGCGGTGACGGTGCAGACCGCCTGCTCCACCTCGCTGGTCGCCGTTCACCTCGCCGCGCAGGCGCTGCTGTCCGGCGAGTGCGACCTGGCTCTGGCCGGCGGGGCCAGTGTCAACGTCCCGGCGCGCCTGCCCGAGTACTCCGAGGGCGGTGTCATCTCGCCCGACGGCCGCTGCCGGGCCTTCGACGCCCGGGCCCGTGGGACCGTTGCGGGCAACGGTGTCGGCATCGTCGTCCTCAAACGGCTCGCCGACGCATTTCAGGACGGCGACCACATCCGTGCCGTCCTGCGCGGCAGCGCGGTGAACAACGACGGCATGGACAAGGTGGGCTTCACCGCTCCGGGAGTGGCCGGCCAGGCCGAGGTCATCCGCGCGGCCCACCTGGTGGCCGATGTCGAGCCGGACAGCATCGGCTACGTCGAGGCGCACGGGACCGGGACGCCGCTGGGTGACCCGATCGAACTGGCCGCGCTGACCCAGGCCTTCCGGCGCGGCACCGACCGGCGCGGGTTCTGCCGGATCGGGTCGGTGAAGACCAACATCGGCCACACCGACGCGGCCGCCGGGGTGGCGGGCTTCATCAAGGCGGTGCTGGCCGTCCAGCACGGCCTGATCCCGCCGAGCCTGCACTACACCTCACCCAACCCCGAGATCCCCTTCGCGGACGGCCCGTTCGTGGTGAACACCGGACTGTACCGGTGGCGCCCCGACGGTCCCCGCCGGGCCGGGGTCAGCTCGTTCGGGATCGGAGGCACCAACGCGCACGCGATCCTGGAGGAGCCGCCCGCGCGACCTCGCCCGCCCGCGCCACCTCACCCGCCCGCCGCGCCCGCAAGCCATCTGCTGGTGCTGTCCGCCCGGACCGCCCCCGAGCTGGACCGCGCCGCCGCCAGGCTCGCCGAGCACCTGCAACGGCAGGCCGCCGACGCCGCCGACCCCGGCCGGGAACTGGCCGACACCGCCTGGACGCTGCAGACCGGCCGCCGCGCCTTCACGCACCGCCGGTTCGCCGTGGCCGCCGACCACGCCGAGGCGATCGAAGCACTGACCGGGGCCGGCACCTTCGGCCACCCGCCCGTGGGCGGCGAGCGGCCGGTGGCGTTCGTCTTCCCCGGGCAGGGCGGACAGCACGTCGGCATGGGCCGCGAACTGTACGAGAACGACCCGGTCTTCCGTGCCGAGGTCGACGCGTGCTGTGCGCAGCTCGCGCCCACGCTCGGCCTGGACCTGCGGGCGGTTCTGTACCCTGCCGGCGGGCAGCAGTCCGCGGCGGCCGAAGAGCTGCTGCGCGACATGAGCGTGGCCCAGCCGGCCGTCTTCGTGGTGGAGTACGCGCTCGCCCGGATGTGGGAGCAGCGAGGGGTACGGCCGACGGCTGTCGCCGGGCACAGCCTCGGTGCCTTCGCCGCCGCGTGCGTGGCCGGTGTGTTCTGCCTGCCCGACGCGCTCCGGCTGGTCGCCGAGCGCGGCAGGCTGCTTCAGAGCCTGCCCGTCGGGGCGATGCTGGCCGTGCCGCTGTCCGAGCGCGACGTCACCGGACTTCTCGGCGACGGCCTGGAGCTCGCGGCCGTCAACGGACCGAACCAGTGCGTTGTGTCCGGGCCGCGGGGGGCGGTCGACGCGGTCTTCGCACGGCTGACGGAGGACGGTGTCGACGCGCGCCGGCTGCGCATCGCCGCCGCCGGACACAGCGCTCTGGTGGAGCCGATCCTCGACCGGTTCGCCGCCCTGGTCGCCGAGCTCGACCTCAAGGCGCCGTCGATCCCCTGGGTCGGGGACACCAGCGGGGAGTGGGTCCGCATGGACCGTGTTCCGGGCGTCGAGTTCTGGACCGCCCACATGCGCCAGGCGGTGCGCTTCGGCGACACCCTCGCCACCCTGTTCGCCGAGCCTGACCGGATCCTGCTCGAAGTCGGCCCCGGCCTGGCCCTGACGACACTGGCCCGCCGGCACCCGGCCCGCACCGAGGGCCACCTGGCGCTGCCCAGCCTGCCGCACCCGGCCGGCGAGCAGTCCGCCCTGCGGACCTCGCTGGCCGCCGCCGGACAGCTGTGGGCGGCCGGCGTCGAGCTCGACTGGCCGCGGCTGCACGAAGGCCACCGGCCGGGCCGGACTCCGCTGCCGACCTACCCGTTCAGCCCGCAGCGGTACTCACCGCTCCCTGCCGACGACCCCGCGCCAACCGTCACCGCCCAGCCCGCGCCGACCGTCCCGAAGCCCGCCCAGGACGGCGACACCGAGACACAGCTCGCCCGGATCTTCGGTCAACTGCTCGGACTGGAGCACGTAGCGGCGCAGGACGACTTCTTCGACCTGGGTGGGGACTCGCTGATCGCCGTTCAACTCGCCTCTGCCGTCCGTGCGGCCTTCGGCGTACGCATCACCGTCAAGCAGGTCTTCACCGCCCCCGCACCGCGCCGACTGGCCCGGGTGATCGACGCCGCCCGGGTGACCGACGCCGCCCGGCAACCGGCCTGAACCGTCATCCGACACACCGACCCGAAGGACAGCCATGTTCGAGGACAACGACGACCGGACCTACGAGGTGGTCCGCAACACCGAGGAGCAGTACTCCGTCTGGCCGGCCGGCCGGGCGCTACCCGCCGGGTGGGAGAGGACGGGCGGACGGGGCAGCAAAGCGGACTGCCTCACCCTGATCGACGGCCTGTGGAGCGACCTCCGGCCGAAGAGCGCACGTGAACGGGCGGCCGCCCGATGACGCGACCGGCCCCTCCGCCGGGACTGTCGCGCCACCAGGGCTTCCGACGGCTGTGGGCTGCCCAGACGGTCAGCGTGCTCGGCGCCCAGATCTCCGAACTCGCGCTGCCCCTCGCGGCCGTGACGGTATTGAAGGCCACCCCGTTCCAGGTGGGCCTGCTGGCCGCCGTGCAGTACCTGCCGTTCCTGCTGGTCGGCCTGCCGGCCGGGGCATGGGTGGACCGGACGCGCCGACGGCCCGTCATGATCGCAGCGGACCTGGTCCGCTGCGCGGTCCTGCTGACCGTGCCGGCGGCCGCGCTCTGCGGGGTTCTGCACCTGTGGCTGCTGTATCCGGTCGCCTTCGCGGTCGGGGTCATGACGGTCTTCTTCGACCTGGCAGCACAGTCCTTCCTGCCGACCCTGGTCGGCGAGGAGCAGCTCGTCGAGGCCAACACCAAACTGCAGCTGTCCGAGACCTCCGGTCAGCTGGCCGGCCCCGGCGCCGGCGGATTCCTGGTCCAGCTGCTGACCGCGCCACTCGCCGTACTCGCCAACGCGCTCAGCTACGCCGGGTCGGCGGCCCTGCTCCTGCTGGTGCGGGTGGAGGAGCGCCCGGTCCGCGACGCGGTCCGGCCCGGACTGGTGGCGGAGGTCAAGGACGGCCTCGGGTACGTGTTCCGGCACCGGCTGCTGCGCCCGGTAGCGCTGAGCGCGGGGATCGCCAACCTCTTCGGCCTGTTCGGCATGGTCCAGGCGATCCTGGTGCTCTACGCGGTCCGTGACCTGCGGCTCTCGCCGGCCGGGCTGGGCACCACGCTCGCGATCGCGAACGCGGGCGTACTGCTCGGCTCGCTCGCCAACGGCCGGGTGGTGCGGCGCCTCGGCGTCGGGCCGTCGCTCACCTGGGCCGCCT
This sequence comes from Kitasatospora sp. Ki12, assembly GCF_054601375.1. Classification (NCBI taxonomy): domain Bacteria; kingdom Bacillati; phylum Actinomycetota; class Actinomycetes; order Kitasatosporales; family Streptomycetaceae; genus Kitasatospora; species Kitasatospora sp. Ki12. The sequence continues at coordinate 719,358 of NZ_BAAIHT010000002.1, forward strand.
TCGGGCTGGGCGGCACCATCCTGCTGCTGCCGCTGGCCACCCCTGGCACCGCGATGCCCGTCCTGGCGGTCGCGATGGCCCTGGCCGGGCTGTGCGCCTCCGTCTTCAACATCAACCAGATCAGCTTGCGGCAATCCGTCACCCCCGCCCCGATGCGCGGGCGCATGACGGCGACGCTGCGGTTCGTGGTCTGGGGCGTCATCCCCGTCGGGACTTTCCTCGGAGGCGCACTGGTCGGCCCGCTCGGACTGCGCGGCGCCCTCTGGCTCGCCGGTGCGGGCAGCGTCCTCGCCGGGCTGCCGCTGCTGTTCTCCGCCGTGCACTCACTGCGGGCCATGCCCGACGCCGCACCGACTGCCCGATCGATGAGCCAGGAGACCCTTCATGCCTGAGGTTCCGGGGCACACCGTCCCACGCTGGCTGGTCAACCGTCGCAAGCGCCCCGACGCCACGATGCGGCTGTACTGCTTCGCCCACAGCGGCGGCTCGGCCGCCGAGTACGTCCGCTGGGGCGACGACGTGCCCGGCATCGAGGTGTGGGGCGTGCAACTGCCCGGCCGCGGCTCGCGGCTCGACGACCCGCAGTACACCCGGGTCGGCCCGCTGGTTCACGATCTGGTGCAACAGGCCGCGTTCCGCGCACCGTTCGCCTTCTTCGGACACAGCCTCGGCGCCCTGCTGGCCTACGAGACCGCGCGCGCCCTGCGCGAGCACGGCCTGCCCGGCCCCGAGCGCCTGCTGCTGTCCGCCTGCCCGGCCCCGCACCGGCCCCGCGGCCTGCCGCCGATCCACCACCTCGGCGATCGGGAGCTGTTCACCGCCATCCAGGGGCAGTACGGCTCACTCCCCGACGAGGTGGCCGAGGACCCGGACCTGCTCGCGATCATGATGGCCTCGCACCGCTCCGACTTCGAACTGGTCGACAGCTACCGCCACACCCCCGGCGAGCCCCTTGACCTGCCGCTGCACGTCTTCGGCGGCACCGAGGACCGGCTCCCCGCCGAGGAACTCGCCCAATGGCAGGGCCACAGCCGCGGACCGTTCGCCCTGAACCTGCTGCCAGGCGGTCACTTCTACCTCCGCGAGCACCGCGCCGCCCTGCTCGCACTGGTCCAGGCCGCACTCACCGACCGCCGGCGCGCCGGGTCGCCTGTCGGCTCCCTCTCCCACGACCTGTGAAAGCAGACATGACTCACGACACCATCACTCCGGCCGGCTTCCTCGCCGAGCTCCACCTGGGGCGCGTGCGCTGGGACCTGATCAGCCCCTTCCCCGCCCCGTCCGACGAGGACCGCGCCCGCGGCGACGCCGCCGTCGCCGAGCTGACGCGCTTCCTCCAGGAGACCGTCGACCCGACCGAGGTGGACCGCACCGCGAAGCTGCCCGACGGCTTTCACGAAGCCTGCGCCGCCCGCGGCTACTTCAAGCTTCAGGACCCGCTTGAGCGCGGCGGTCTGGGCCTGTCCGCCCACAACGCCTTCCGGATGATCCAGGCTGCCGCAAGCTGGTCGGTGACCGCCTGCTACGCCATGTCCGTCCACCTCGGACTGGGCGCCGGCGCCTATCTGCCGATCCTGGCCGACGGCGAGCTGAAGTCCGAACTCGAACGGCTGCTCGCGGCGGGCGCGATCTCCGGCGACGCCGACACCGAGCCCACCGGTGCGATCAACCGGACCCGGGCCACCACCGCGGTGCCGACCGAGGACGGCACCGGATTCCGGATCAGCGGCGAGAAGGTGTTCATCCAGAACGGGCCGATCGCGGGCCTCCTGAGGGTCTCGGCCACCGTGCGCGACAACGGCCGGGAGTACATCCGGCTGTTCTTCGTCGACACGACCGACCCCGGCTTCACGGTCAGGTCCTGGCACGAGTACCTGGGTCTCAAGGGCCTGCCCAACGCGGCCCTCACCTTCGACCGGGTCTTCGTCCCGAACAGCCGGGTCTTCACCCTCGACGGCCTGACCGCCGAGGACGAGTGGCGTCTGGCCCCCGAACTGCACACCATCAGCGTCCGCGGCCGGATGTACCCCATCTCGGCGCCCGCCCTGGCGATCGGCCGGCTCTGCCTGCACTGGTCCCGGGAGTTCGTCCGGCGGCGTTCGGTCGGCGGGCTCGGCCTGGAGCAGTACGACGAGATCCAGCGCATCGTCGCCGCCAACCTCGCCGAGACCTTCGCCGTGGAGAGCGTGGTGGAGTGGTGCCTGCTGGCCGAGGAGCGCCACCCGGGGATCGACCTGGACCCGGAGCAGACGGCAGCCAAGAACATCACCTCGATGACCAGCTGGCGCATCGTCGACCGCACCCTGTCCCTGCTGGCCGCCGAGGGCTTCGAGACGGCGACGAGCAAGGCCCGGCGCGGCGCACAGCCGCTGCCGGTGGAGCGGTTCTTCCGCGACGCGCGTGCCCTGCGGGTGGCCGGCGGGGTGGACTTCCTCGTGGACCACTGGGCCGCCCGGCACCTGCTCTCGCGCCACTACCCGAAGCCGCAGGCCATCGCCGAGGCCGCGACCGACCTCACCGCGGCGGACGCCTGCCTGTCCCCTCGCAACCGGGACCACCTGCGCTTCGTGGCCGAACAGGCCGTGTGGTTCGCCCGCCTCAGCCGCGACCTGGTGGACCGACACCCCGACCCCGAAGAGCTGTTCGCCGAGGAACGCACGCTGATCCTGCTCAACCGGCTCTCCGCCGAGCTGTTCAGCATGTCCGCGGTGCTGGCCAACGCCGCCCGACTGCACGGCGAGGGCACCGGACCGGCCCAGGACCTCGCCGACGTGTTCTGCGCCGAAGCACGCCACCGTATGGCGGACGCCCAGCGGCGCCTGGCCGACACCGACGGACCCGACCACGCCGGCGCCTGTGCGCAGTGGCTTCACGGCGACGGCCTGGAGTTCCTGCTCCGCGACACCGTCACCGCCACCCCACCCGCCCGCTGAGCAGGTGGTGTCCGAGGCCGCCCCCAGCCCCCCGTCCCCAGCCCCGCACACCGAACGACCACCGACCCGGAAAGGGCCGCGCCGATGTTCAACCTCTCCCGCTCCCAGGAGATCGTCTGGCTGCACGAGGAACTCTTCCCCGAGAGCCGCGCCTACAACTTCACCGCCTCGCTCGACCTGCGCGGCCCGCTGGACGAGCCGGCCCTGCGGCAGAGCCTGGCGATCGTGCTCGCCCGCCACGAGGCCTTCCGCCTCGAACTCGATCCCGAGGACTTTCCACCGAAGCAGCGGGTGAACGGCACCTGCGCACCGCGCTACCGCACCGTGGACCTGACCGGTGACGAAGACCATGAGGCGGCCTTCGAGGCCCTGTGGCGCGAGCAGCACGACGAGCCCTTCGACACCGCCGAGGCGCCCATGGTGCGGTGGAGTCTGATCAGGCTGGCCGAGGACCACCACCGGCTGCTTCACACCGAGCACCACCTGGTGCACGACGGCTGGTCCTTCGGCCTGGTCCTGCGCGACCTGTTCACCACGTACCGCGCGCTGGCCCAGGGCATCCCGGCCGACCTGCCCGAGCCCCGCTCCTACGTCGAGCACGTCCGCCGGTCGGTGGCCGCCGAGGAACAACCGGGCCACCAGGACGAAGCCCTGGCGTACTGGCGGGGCGCCCTGGACGGCGCCGCCTTCGACCTGCCACTGCCCGGCCTGGCCGCCCCGGGACGGGTCCGCGACATCCCGCACGGCGACCAACTGCGCCAACTGCTGGAGCCCGAGCTGGCCGAGCGCCTGCGGACGACCGCCCGCCGGGACGGACACACCCCGTTCTCGGTTCTGCTCACCCTCTTCGCGGAGCTGCTACGCAGGCAGAGCGGCCGGTCCGACCTGGTGATCGGCAGCGCGGTGGGCAACCGCCCGCCCGGCTTCGAGGAGAGCGTCGGAATGTTCGTCAACACCATCCCACTGCGCATCCGCCTCCACCCCGACGACAGTGCGCTGAACGCGGTCGACGAGGTCACCGAGGTCCTGATCCGCTCGCTGCCGCACCAGGGCGTCCCGGTCCAGGACCTGGCCCGCGAACTCGGAGAACACTCCGGCACCGGCCTGGACAACCCACTGTTCCACGTCATGTTCAGCGCGCACGACGCGCCGATCCCGCACGTCGAGGGTCTGAACCTCGAGGTGTCGATCCACGAGGCGTTCAACACCGGCACCTCCCGTTTCGCCCTCGACGTGGTACTGATCCCCGACTCCCGCCGGACCGTCAACACCCGCTCGGGCCGCGGCGGCATGCTGCTGATCTGGGACTACGCCACCGACCAGTACGACAGCCCCCGGATCGCCGACATGCAGCGGCAGTTCACCGCGCTGCTGGAGGCCTACCTCGCCGACACCGCGACCGGCCTCGCAGCGCTCACCACAACCGGCCTCGCAGCACTCACCGCAGCAGCCGACGGCTGATCCCACCACCCCGAACCATGCCCCGAGGAGACGAGATGACTTCCCACGAACCGACCGGCCACCAGCCGCCCAGCATCGCCTGGGGAGGTGAGCCCGCGCCCGCTCCCGCACCGGGGGCGGGACCACTCGAGTGGTTCGACAGCTGGCTGGCCGAGCAGCCCGACGCCCCGGCGGTCGTGGACGGCACCATCACCTGGAGCTACCGCGAGCTCGACCAGGCCTCCGCCCGGATCGTGCGGGCCCTCGGCGGCCGGGTCACCCGCGGCGAGTTGGTGGGAGTCTGCCTGGAACGTTCCGCGCTGCTGGTGGCCGCGGCGGTCGCGTTGGCCAGGATCGGCGCGGTCTATCTCTCCCTCGGCGCGCAGCCGGGGGCCGCGCGGGTGGAATCGATCACCGAGGACGCCGGCATCAACTGCCTGCTCACCGACGGCACCACCACCCCGCCACCCGGCTGGACCGTTGCGCCGGCCGACGCGGTGGACGGGCTCATGATCGCTCTGCGCGGCGGACGGGCGAACGGTGCGCCCAGCGATGCCTTCTGCGCCGTCACCACCTCGGGCAGCACCGGCAAACCCAAGATCGCACTGCTGCCGCAGGGGGCGATGGCCAACCTGGTCCGCTGGACCTGCGACCGGCTCGAGATCGGTCCCGAGTCCCGGGTGGGTCTCTTCGTCGGCACCACCTTCGACGCGCACCTCAAGGAGTTGTGGGAGGCACTGTCGTCGGGAGCCACCTTGCACGTCGCGCCCGAGGACGCCCGCGGCTCGACGGCCGAACTGTTCCACTGGTGGCAGGAGTCCGGCCTCACCCACTGCCTGCTGCCGACCCCGCTCGCCGACCTCGCCTTCACCCAGCAGTGGCCCGCCGGCCTGGCCATGCGCCACATCCTGGTGGGCGGCGACCGGATGCGGGTGCGGCCGCCCGCGCAGTGCGCGGCGGTCGTGCACAACGTGTACGGTCCCGCCGAGGCCACCGTGCTCACCACCACCCACCGCCTGCAACCCCACAGCGACGACCCGACCGCCGTCGTGCCGATCGGACGGCCGCTGACCGGTTACGCCGTCTTCATCACCGACGAGGACGGCCGGATCCTGCCCAGGGGACATGCCGGAGAGGTCCGGATCGGCGGTGCGGGCCTGGCGCTCGGCTACGTGGACCCGCAGCGGACCGCCGAACGCTTCGTGCCGGCCCCCGCAGGCCAACCGTACGTGGACCGTGTCTACCGGACCGGCGACAAGGCGGTGATGCGCGCCGACGGCCCGCTGGAATTCCTCGGCCGCATGGACGACCAGGTGAAGATCAGCGGCGCGCGGATCGAACCGGCCGAGGTCGAGGCCGCCCTGGAAACCCACGACTCGGTCCGGCGCGCCGTCGTGGTCCCGTACCAGGGCACCGGCGGCGGTCTACGGCTGGCCGCCTTCCTCCTGCTCGCCGAAGGGGCGCAGGCCGACGAGGACGCCGTGCTGGCCGCCGCCCGCGCCCGGGTACTGAAGCAAGCGGTGCCCGCCACGGTCCGCTTCGTCGACGCCTTCCCGCTGAACGCCAACGGCAAAGTCGACCGCACACTGCTCGCCCGGCAGGCCGCCCCCGCACCGTCCACCGGACCTGGGGTGTCCACCGCACCTGGGGCGGCGCCGACCCGGCAGACCCCGCCGGCAGAGGACACCGAAGCGTTCCTCCTCGCGGCCTGCCGCCGGCTGCTCGACCAGCCCGACCTCACGCCCGCCGACAACTTCGCCGAATCGGGCGGGACTTCGCTGGCCGTCGCGCGCTTGATCGCGCTGATCGAGAGCACCTACCCGATCCGGGTCAAGGCCGCAGAGGTCATGCGCCAGCCCGACCTGGCAGCCCTGGCCGCCCTGGTCGGCACCCGCCGCGCGGCGTCGGCACGCAGCTGAACACTCCCGCCACCACTGCCCACCCGCCCCCTGAGAGGACCTTCCGTGGACCGCCCCACGCTGACCGAGCAGTACCTGGCCGAACTGAGCGAAAGCACAGCCACCGCAGCCGAACTGCTCGGTCGTGCGCAGCACGACACCCTGCTCGCCATCGACTACGAGAACCGCTTCCTGCCCCGCCCGCTCTTCCTCGGCCACGAAGAGCGAGAGCAGCTGATGGAAGATCTGGAAACGCTCCACACCGCGCTGTTCAGCCTGCCCGACAGGCTCTTCGACGGCGACCTCGGCGCGTTCGCCCGGGCCGTCGGCATGACCGAGACCCAGATCGAGGTGATCCTGCGCAGCCAGGGCGCCAGCGCGACCCGCATGGCCCGTACGGATCTGTGCGTCGACGACAGCGGATTCAAGGTCATGGAAGTCAACATGACCAGCTCGCTCGGCGGCATGGGCAACGGCGTGATGGCCCAGGCCCTGCTGGAACACCCGCTCCTCGCCGGCTTCGCCGCCCGGCACGGCCTCGGCTTCGCCGACACCGCCAGGGAACTGCTGCACACCATGTACGCCACCACCGGGTTCGACCCGCAATCCCGGCCGGTCATCGCGGTCGCCGACTGGCCGAGCAGCTACCTGAGCGGCTGGGCCGCCTTCCTGGAGGAGTTCTGCGCCCATCTTCAGGCACTGGGCGCGGACGCACACCCCTGCCACATCGGCCAGCTCGACTACCGCGACGGCCGGGTCTGGCTCGGCGACCGGGCCGTCGACATCATCCACCGGATCTTCCTCGCCGAGGACCTGCTCGAATCCGCCGAAGCCCCGGCGCTGATGGACCAGGTCGTCCGCGCCGCCGCAGCCGGCCAGGTGAAGCTGTTCGTCCCGCTGGACGCAGAGCTCTACGCCAGCAAGACCACACTCGCGATGCTCTCGGACGAGAACAACCGGCACCTGTTCAGCACCGAGGAGCTGGCGGCGTTCGACCGCATCCTGCCCTGGACCCGAACCGTCCGGCCCGGCACAGTGACGCTGGAGAGCGGACAAACGGTGGAACTACTCGACTACGCCCGGGCCAACCGAAACGACCTCGTACTCAAACCGACGGTACTGCACGGTGGCAGCGGTGTGGTCCTCGGCGGGGACGTGACCGAGGAGAGCTGGGCCGCGCACCTCGACGCCGCGCTCGGCAAGCCCTACATAGTGCAGCGCCGGATCTGCCCGGTCACCGAACTGTTCCCGGACGAGAACGGCCAGTTGCAGCCATGGCTGCCGGTCTGGGGCGTGTTCACCATGGCGCGCGGCTTCGCCGGCATCATGGCCCGCGCCACCCCCCTGGAAGCCAACGTCGGCGTGGTCAACATCACCAACGGAGCACACGCCGGCACCGGACTGTACGAGCTGCCACCCCACAAGCGCACCGACGAGTAACCGACTCCGGTGACGAAGTCGCCGGAGGTGCGCCGCCGGATGAGCCCGTCTTCCCCGTTCCCTTCGAACTGATGCCGGTTCAACGGTGCTCGGAGTTCTCGAAGTCGAAGCGGCAGCCCGCGTCCCACTCGGAGCGCTGGTTGCCGTGGGCCGGGATGCCGCCGGCGTCCTTGAGCAGGCGGGCCAGGTGGAGCCGGTTCCAGGTCATGAAGGTGGTGTTGCGGTTGGTGAAGTCGTTCTCCGGACCGCCGGAACCGGGGTCGAGGTAGGACGGGCCGGGCCCGGCGCCTCGCCGACCCAGCCGGCGTCGGCCTGCGGCGGGATGGTGTAGCCGAGGTGCTGGAGGCTGTAGAGGACATCTCATGTGGAGAGTCGGCGGTGACAGATGAGGGCGGCCGCGATGCTGGCGAACGCAGCGAGGTGGTCGGCCTTGCGCTCGTAGCGGCGGTAGGGCCGACGGAAGCCGATGAGCCACGCGGTTGGGTCGGCCGCGCGGCGAGGTGCCGGCTCGTGGCAGGTCCTTTCCGCGCGACCTCCCACCGAACCGGACATGACGGTTTCGCCGGGACATCGCGCCAAGCCACTCCTTTGCGCACCACATAGACGATTCCCACCAGAGCAACCCGATCCGGAACCGGCAACCGCCCGGCATGACGACGATGCCGGACAGGTCGAGCCGCAGCAACGGCGCACCGCGCTCCCAGAGGTCGTCAGGAACAAGATCAGTGGGCATCCGCAGACCCTGTCAGAGGCACTGTCAACCACAAGCCGATCCACAGCCTCATTCCCAACCGCTCAGTTAGCCTGAGTCGTTCCCGGATTCGACCGGGGCATCACGAGGGGAGAAGCGATCATGGGGGAACTGGACGGCAGGACCGCGCTGGTGACGGGCGGCTCACGTGGAATCGGGCGCGCGGTCGCCCTGCGGCTCGCCGCTGAGGGGGCGCTGGTCGCGGTCCACTACGGCGGCAACGACGCGGCCGCCGCGGAGACCGTGGCGCGGATCGCCGAAGCCGGCGGCCGGGCGTTCGCGGTCCAGGCCCGGTTCGGCGAGAGCGGTGCGGTGGACCGGTTGTTCGAGGGGCTCACCGCCGGGCTGGCGGACCGCGGCGCGGACGGCCTGGACATCCTGGTCAACAACGCGGGCATCCACTCGGTCAGTTCGATCGGGCAGCTCACCGAGGAGGAGTTCGAGCGGCTGCTGGCGGTCAACGTGAGCACGCCGATCTTCGTGGTCCAACGGGCGCTGCCGCTGCTGCGGGACGGCGGACGGATCGTCAACATGGGCTCGGCGGCCACCCGGATCGCGGAACCCGGCCAGATCGGCTACACCGTCACCAAGGCAGCGCTGGCAGCCCTCGGCCCGTCGCTCGCCAACGAGCTGGGCCGGCGTGGTATCACCGTGAACACGGTCGAACCCGGAGTGGTGCTGACCGACATGATCGCTCCCTACGCTGCGGTTCCCGAGGCGGTGGCCGCACTTGAGTCGATCACGGCGCTCGGACGGATCGGCGAGCCGGAGGATGTCGCGGACGTGGTGGGCTTCCTGGCGGGCCCGCAGGGGCGCTGGGTGACCGGCCAGACCATCGACGTCTCCGGGGGCACCTACCTCGGACCGCTCGCAGCCAAGTGATCCACATGAGTTCGGTGTGGCGGTTGGGAGGTGTGGGCGCCGTCGGGCAGGGTCTGGCGGGTGGTTGATGACAATGCGGGAGACTGCCCGCCATGACCGATGCCGCCGCATCCGCCCAGCCGCCTACCGGCGACGAGCGGTGGCGCCTTCGATCTGTCAAGGCCGATGGACGCCTGACGACCTGTCACGGAACGATCGCCTCGGTTGGCACTGGGCCCACCCGAGTTGGAAGGACGGTGCGGTGTGGCGCAGGACCGCGCTCAGGGCGATTCGGCAGTACTGAACATCGAAGGTCCGCTGGCAGAGGCTTGCACGTGCGGCCCCGGCTGCTCATGTGGCTGCCAGTCCGGTGGCTCCTGCCAGTGTGGCGGATGACCAGGTAGCCCCTACCGCCCGGTACGGACCTCTCAGAGCCCGTGCCGGGGCGGAGTGCTCTGCGGCTATGTTTTCGCAGTGCGTAGGCTCGCCCCGCCTCACCGCCTTCCCAGGGGGGCGGAAGTGCCCAATAGGGCGCAGCCGGCCGAGCTCGCGGCAGGAGATTAAAGCGTGGCGGTCGCGGATCCACGACGGGCTGATGTGCGGCGGCGGGGCGGGCCTTGCGTTCGCTTGTCCGCGGTGCGCTGCCGCGCGGTCTTGTCGCCGGCTAGGCAACCGAGTGTGTCACGGTTCCGGTGTAGGCGCCCCCTACAGCAGAGGCCGGCACCGAGACGATCAGTGTCGGATTCCAGGTCACGGAGGTGACCACGAGGCCTCCCGTCAGGCTGAAGGCTGTGCGGGAGGCGCTGAGGGCCTGCGCCTGCGCCGCGGTGGCCTGTCCCGGGGTGACGGTACCAGTGCCGGTCTTCGCGGTGGCCGGTCCCGACCAGTAGGAGACGCTGCCCTTCGCGATGGTCTGGGCGGGTGCGCCGGCGCCCGTGGTGAAGTTCGTCGCGGCGACGGTGACCGTCCAGTTGGCCACGACACCGTTGTCGTCGACTGTCACTGCGCCGAGGTGTCCGGTGATCGTTCCGCCAGGTGCCGAGCTCCCGAGGTTCACCGACGTCGGTACCGTGATCGACAGACCGAGCAGCCGGGGCTTACTCCGGGGTTCCGACCACGCCGGCCGGGCCGTGGGCAGCACGAGCGCGATCGCGCAGGACAGCGCCGCTCCTGTTCGGGCAGCGAGAACGACCGCCGGTTCGTTCACTGGTTCTTCCTCCAGCGACGGCATCGCGACGCGACACGATCGCGGTTCGTCTCAGTCGGTGGGGTCGTCCGATACTCCGTCAGCCAGTCCCGCATGCCGCCGGTCCGGCCCGGCGGCATGCGTGGTCACCCACACCGGTTCCGGCTCTTGCCGCTGCGGGCGTGCCGCATCGCGGAGACGGGTACGGGATCTCTTCATCGGAACCCGCCACGGCGTCGCGCGGCGAGGAACAGGAGGCCCAGGCATCCGAGAGTCACGATCACGGCGGCTGGGCCCAGGATGGGCCATCCCATCCGGGGCAGTATGCCCTGGCTGGAACTCCCGGGCGAGACCGGGAATGTGAGGGTGGCGGTCGCGGTCCGCTTGACGAGGCCGCTGACCAGCGTCAGGTGTGCCGTCCAGGGGCCGTCGGGAAGTCTTGGGTCCAGCAGCACAGTGACCGGTGCGGTGTCTCCGGGTGCCAGGGTGGTGCCGTGCGTGACTTGGAACGGTCCGGCGCTCATGGAACCGGGGCCGTCCGTCAGCGACAGTGTTCCGCCGAGATCCAGGGCGCGCCGGCCGGTGTTGTGCACCTGGGCCAGGACCTCGGGTTGCCCGTCCTTGGTCCGCGCGGCAGTCAGTTCACCGATCTGGAAGTCTGACGGCGGTTCACCACCGGGCCCGACATCGATATAGAGGCGAAGCCCGACGCGGTTGACGGTGGTCACGGTGTGCGAAGCGTCAGCCCGGGACGCGACCTGGGCCCAGATGACGGCGTATCGCTCTCCGGAGGATGCCGCGGGCCGCACGTCGATTGTCGCCTTCACCTCTGCTGTGCCGTGAGGGGGAAGGTCGAGACTGGTGTGGTCGAGCTTGACCCAGTCTGTCAGCTCGTTCGCCGTGCGATCAGGGGCGAAGACCATGCTGCCGTGCTCGATGGTCGCGGCGCCGGGGTAGACCTCGACGTGCAGGGGCGCAGACGACGTGCTGGAGATCTCCAGCCGCCGGGTGATCACGGCGCCGGGGGCGAGGTGGTCGACGATGGAGGTGAGCGCACGAGGATCGTCGTGCCGATTGAGCGGGGCTTCGAGCAGACGGATGCCGACGCTGCCGTCCGGGCCGGGATCCGCGCTCGCGGCCCGGCCCGTCCTGGTCGTCGCGCCGACCGTGCTGGCCGCGCTGATGCACAGCACGGCCAGCAGCAGAGTCAGCAGGGTCAGGCGAAGCGCCGGACTATGCGACCGAATGTGTCACCGTCCCCGCGTAGAGACCGCCTACGGCTGAGGAAGGCACCGCGACCACCAGGGTCGGATTCCACGTCGCGGAGTTGTTCCCGTTACCGCTGGTCATGCTGAACGCGGTGATCGCCACAGTCAGGGGCTGCTTCTGGGCGAACGTGGCCTGCCCCGGGGTGAAGGTCCCGTTGCCGGTTGTGGCGGTGGCGGGTCCCGACCAGTACGACACGTTGTTCTTCGTGATCGTCTCCGCACCCGTTCCCGCACCCGTGGTGTAGTCCGTCGACGAGACCGTCGACGTCCACGACGCATTGAGCAGGGCTCGGCTGTCGGTGACCGTAACCGCCCCGAGCTGCCCATTGATCGTGCCACCGGGGACCCCGGCCGGGAGACCGGCCGAGCTGGGGACCGTGATCGAGATCGCGCCGACCGTCACGGTGAACGTCACGGTGGTGTCCCCCGAGCCCGCGGCGCTCGCCGGGCCCCCGATGGCCACGAGAGCTATCGCAACAGCCCCGGTCAGTACATGCTTCGTGCGCAAGTAGTTCTCCCATCTGGTGGAGTCATGGGCGGAGCCTGTCGCACAGGGCGAGCCGACCCGTCCACTTGTCCTACGAATGTCGGCATCGGCGGGCTGCCCCTTGATGGGCTCGACCCCGATTCACTGGTTCGGCTGCAAACTACCTGCTCGCCGTCGTGCCGCCGCATGGACCTCCTGGACGTCACCCAACCGGCCGAGCAGATCGTTGAGCGCCCGGTGGGGGTCGGTGCTGTTCAGCGCCTCCTGGAGGCCGTAGGTGGTGGCGTGGACGGCGTCCAGGCCGGCGGCGATGCGGCGAACGGCGTCGGGATCGAGGGCGGTCGCCGGGTCCGGGACGGCTCCTGGATGCGGATCCGAGTCCGGATCCCTGTTCGGGGCGGGGGCGGCCGCCGTTCCGAACATCCTGTCCAGCAGCTGACGCAGCCGGTCCGAGAAGGGATCTCCGTCCGGAACCATGCTCGCCAGGAGGTCGTGCATCCCCGCCGCGCTCGGAGCCGCGCTCGGAGCCGCGCTCCCCTGCCGCATCCGGCCCAGCAGTTCGCGGTGTTCCGGCGGCAGCGGAAGGCCCGCGGTCTCCTCGAGAAGTTCATGCAGCTCCCGGGCGGCACTCATCATCCCTGCCGGGCCCACCCGCTGCATCCACTCCACGTAGGCCGACATGTCGGGCACCGACCCCAGCCCGGGCTGCGGCTGCAGGGGCGAGAGCAGGCCCACCAGGAAGAACGCCGCCCACGTGCGGTGCTCGACGCTCACCGCCGCGCCCAGCACCGTGGCGGGGTCCCGTGCCTCCCGCAGCAGGGACTCCGCGCGTTCCCGGTCGGCCCGCGCCCCGCCGGCGTTCCATCGCAGGGTCAGCGCGGCGCCCAACCACATGCCCGCCGCGCCGCGGCGCGGGATCGTGGTCCAACAGCGGGGCCAGCTGCTCGAGTTCGCCGATGGACGCGTCACACTCCCGCTGTGACGGCTCCACGCCGCCCCGGAAGGCGGGAACCAACCGCTTGACCCGCTCCCCCGCGTCCGCGACCCAGGCTTGCAGCCCCTGTACGCCGCCGTCCCCCACGTCGCCCACCGGCTCCCCGCCTCTCCGGATCCATGACTTCCCCCGTGACCATCCGCCACCATGCCGGGCGCTCGGCCCGGCGGTGGCCGAATGCCACGACCGGCCTGCTCAAGGCCCGGAATCCGCCCGGGACACGCCCAGTTGGGCCCGCATCTCGTCCCGCACCCGGCGCAGCCCGGCCCACCGGGCGTCGATGCCCTGCCGCACGGCGACCGGCGAGTCGCCGGCCCGGGGCGCGCCGACGTCGAGGCGACGGACCATGCCGCAGATCTCGCCTAGGCCTCGGCTGAACGGGCCCGCGAGGTCCAGGACTTGCTCGGGCACCCGCAACTGCGCCTCGGCGTACACCTCGCGGTAATGGTCGCGCGCCTCGGCGAGCCGCTGCCGGGCCGCCGGAAGGTCCGTTTCGCGGCCCAGCGCATGCACCTGGTCGGTGAGGGCGGCCAGGTACTGCCGGGCCGCCGCGTTCAACGCGACGTATCACGAACGAAGTTCGTGCTCCCGTCGATGACGCCGACGACCGCGACGCCGAGCGCACTCGCGCCCCCGATGCAGGAGCCTCCCGGTAGACCCACGCGACGGACATGCTCAAGTACTCCGCAGTCTCCCGGACACTCATGAACTGCTCCGACATGGGCGACTCTCCCTTGCGACAACTGATGCTTCTTGGCCGGGTGTTCCAGCAAGGTCAAGCTTCATGAGAGCCGGCGATTTGGCGGCGCCGCAAACCGGTGCTGGAAGCACCGCGCCACACAAGCGAGATCGGTCAAGCACCTGCCGTACGGCCCCGGCCGTGTCGTCATCGGCGCCGGCCTCACCTCGGACACCACCCTTGGCACCAGATACCCATAGGGGGTATGTTCCTCCACGTTCGGAGATATACCCCTCCCTGGTATAGGAGTCTGGCCGTGTCGGACCTCAGTGCACCACCCTCCCCGCGCCGCTGGACGGCGCTCGGCCTGATCGCGCTCGCCCAGTTCATGGTGATCATGGACACCTCGATCATCGGCGTCGCGCTGCCCAAGATGCAGACCGCGCTCGGGTTCTCGCAGGAGAACCTGTCCTGGGTCTTCAACGCTTACGTCGTCGCCTTCGGTGGATTGCTGCTGCTCGGCGGCCGCCTGTCCGATCTGCTCGGCGCCAAGCGGCTGTTCGCCGCCGGGTGGGTGGTCCTCGCGGCCGGCTCGCTGGTGGCGGGGCTGGCCGGGACGGCCTGGGTCGAACTCGCCGGCCGCGCCCTCCAGGGCGCCGGATCCGCGCTCATCGCACCGTCCGCACTGACCCTGCTGATGATGCTCTTCGGCGGCCGTCCGCACGAGCTCGGCAAGGCGCTCGCACTCTACGGTGCCGCCGCGCCCGCCGGCGGTACGGCGGGTGTGTTCCTCGGTGGCGTCATCACCCAGTACCTGAGCTGGGAGTGGGTCTTCTTCATCAACATTCCGGTCGCGATCGCCGTGCTCGTGACGGCCCCGGGCGTGATGCCCGCGGCGTCCGCCCAGCGGGGTTCGGTGGACTGGCTCGGCGCCATCACCGTCACGGCCGGCCTGGCCACCTCCGTCTACGCCATCGTCCGCGCCCCGGAGACGGGTTGGGGCTCGGCGAGCACCTGGCTGGTCCTCGCCGTGGGCGTGCTGCTGATCGGCACGTTCGTCGCGATCCAGGCCAAGCGGCGCGAACCGTTGATGCGCCTCGGCATCTGGCGCAGCCCCAACCTGGCCGGCGCCAACCTCGCCCAGTTCCTGATGGCCGCCGCGTGGATCCCGATGTGGTTCTTCCTCAACCTCTACCTCCAGCAGGTGCTCGGTCTGAAGGCCTTCGCCTCCGGCGCCGCGCTGCTGCCGATGACCGCCGCCATCATGGTGATGATGATCGTGCTGGCGCCCCGGCTGATCGCCCGCTTCGGCCCCAAGCCGCTGATCGTCGCCGGACTGGCCGCGCTGGCCGCCGGCATGCTCTGGCTCTCCTTCGCCCGCCCCGACGGCAACTTCCTCGTCGACGTCCTGCCCGCCTCGCTGCTCGCCGCGGTCGGCATGTCGCTGGCCTTCATCCCCTCGCTCGGCACCGCGCTCTCCAGTGCCCGCCCCGAGGAGGGCGGCCTCGCCTCCGGCATCGTCAACACCGGCTACCAGGTCGGCTCCGCGCTCGGCCTCGCCGCGATGACCGCCGTCGCCGCCGCACACGGCTCCCGCGAGGTCGGCGACGCGATCGCGTTGACCAACGGCTTCTCGGCCGCCTTCCTCGGAGCCGCCGCCATCGCCCTGGTGGGGGCCCTGGCGTCGGCCGTCACCATCCGCACCGGAAACGCCTCGGCGGCCGCCGCAGACGCACCGGCGGAGCGGGGACAGGCCGCCACGCGGTGATCGCAGCAGTGCGAACGCCACCGGCCTACCGTCCGCGGCCCGCTCAGGTCATGCCCTGGGCGGGCCGCGGCCGTGTTGACCGGCTACGGTCAGGGGCATGGTGCCCGGCGCCGCCCTGCCGCTGGCCGCCGCCGGACTGCTCAACCCGATGATCGCCGGGGCCGCGATGACCTTCTCCTCGCTCTTCGTGGTCGGCAACAGCCTCCGGCTGCGCCGCTTCCGCTGAACCTCACCCACCGTCACCGGATGCGTCCGGCAGCCCGTCGCTGCCGGACGCATCCGCCGTTGCCATCCGCCACACAGCAGGCGCCCGGCTGCTGCAGCAGCCCGTGGAAGAGAGGAGAGTAGAAGGGGAGATCACAACCACCATCCACGGGAGAGGTGGGTGTCATGACCTTGGGAGACGGAACCCGCCGAGACGTCGCCACGATCACCGACGACGAGCGCCGGCGGCTGAAGGAGGCCTTCCAGCAGCTCGACTCCGGAAAGTTCACCTACCCCGACGGAGTGACCTTCTGGGACAAGCAGGAAGAGGTCCACAAGGGCGCCCATGTGGCCGGACAGGACGTCCACGGCGGCAGAGCCTTCCTGCCCTGGCACCGCGAGCTGTGCAACCGGCTGGAACGCCTGCTGCGCATCGTCGACCCCGAGCTGTCCCTGCACTACTGGGACTGGACCACTGACCCCCGTGTCGCCACCGACGACCGCGTCGCGCTCTTCACCACCCACTTCATGGGCAGCGCCTCCAGCGACATCGGCGAGCCCTTCCCCGATTTCGAGTCCACCGAGCCCGGCCATCACCTGGTCCACCGCGACGTCGCACCCGGCCCGCCGGTCGTCGCCGACCTGATCACGGTGCTGTTCGGCTTCGGCATCGCCCTCGACGCGACGATCACCACCAGCGGCGACCACCTGCCGCAGCCAATGCAGTACACCGCGATGGACCAGGTCCTGCAGGGCTCGCACAACTACATCCACAGCGGCTACATCCGCGGCACCATCGCCAACCCGCATTTCTCCTTCCACGACCCGTTCGTGTTCCTGCTCCACTCCAACGTCGACCGCCTCTGGGCCTGTTGGCAGAACGCGCCCGGCCACCCCGAACGGCTCGACCCGAACCAGATCTACGGCGTCGCCGGGACCCACCCGACCGACTCGGTCAACGCCCTCCTCCAGCCCTGGTCCGGCGGCCCCGACAGCAACGTCCGTCCCTGGTCCACCGGGGAAGACCCCGCCGACCCGCCGGTCGCCAAGACCTCGAAGGACCCGACCATCGTTGAGCCGCCCGTCTACGACCGGTGACACGGGTGGCGTTCAGCGACAACTCACGTTCAGCGACAACTCACCACGGCCGCCGGGCGGCGGCCAGGAACAACGGGATCGCGAGGAACAGCCGGTCGCCGTCCGCGCGTCGCTCCTGCCGAGCGAGCCAGTTCTCGGCCTGCGCGCCCTCGACCGTCCCCGCGGCGAGTGCTGCCCCTGCCAGGTCGCCGAGCAGCGGCAGCAGCGGCAGCAGCGGCAGCAGCGAGCAGATCGCGCGAGCGCGGTCCGCAGTCACCCTGGTCGAGTGCGCGCCGGCCTGCGACCACGACGACCTGACCGAGTGCGAGCACTTCCGGGAAACGATCCGTCGGCGCATTGACAGCTCGACGGCAGCGCCTCCGGCCGCGTGACCCGCACCGCTCTCAGGCACTACGGCGTGAGCCCGCCCATGCACGGGGCACCGGGCTCCGGTGTCTGCGGCCCCTGGACGTACCGGGCGAGGAAGGCGTCGACGCGGGGGTCGCCCGGGCTGTCCACCACCAGCTGGGTACTCCAGGCAGTGAGAGTGATCTTCCCCGGCTCGGTGGGGTATGGGCTCAGGAAGGTGTACGGCTTGCCCTGGACCTTGGCCGCGAGGGCGGCGACATCAGCCGAGGTGATCTTGTCGTTGTAGGTGATCCACACGGCGCCGTGCTCCAGCGAATGGACGGCGTTCTCGTTCGGGACTGGCTTGGTGTAGACCTCGCCGTTGCAGTTGAGCCAGACCGGGCTGTGGTCACCGCCGACGGGCGGGGTCTGCGGATACGTCACCGGCGTCTGGACGTGCGCACGCCCCGGCGTCCCGAAGGTCTGCACGCCCGCGACCGGACTCGCCTTGCTCGTCGACGCGCTGTCCTCGGCGGAGGTGACGGCCCAGATGCCGCCCGCCACCAGCCCGGCCAGGATGAGACCCGCTGCCGTCGAGTACACGATCTTCCGGCGGCGCGTGCGCCGCCGCTCCTCCCGGCGCAGCGCCTCGATCCTGGCGCGCCGGGCATCGGTCGGTTTCCTGGGAGCAGCAGCCATGGCCGAGGCCCCTCTCGCCGCCGCGCGGGCGCACGGCGCTCAAGCTCCAGTATCGCCGTGCTGCCCGGACATCGCCCGGCAGATCCGGTCCAGGCACCTGCATACCCTATGGGGGTACTTTCTCGCCCGGCGTCTCCGCGACCTGCGGCGGTGACTGCCTGTCCGGATGACTTGTCGCCGGAGTTGTCCGGTCGATCTGTCGGGTTCCTCCGCAAGGGCGCTCCGATGACCGCTGCCGACGGTCCGCCTGGGACTCCTCACCTGCGAACCTTCGGACGGCGACACTCCTGGAGGTGCTGGTGCGCAGACGCCTGGGGGCCGAGGTGTCGGAGGCGGTCGACTGGCGGCGGCCTCGGGCGATCTGCGTCGCGGCCGAGTTCTCGCGCCACGACCGGGCCGCTGTTTCGCTTCACCGGCGGGACCACCGGGTGGACCTCGTGCGTTACCGGGTGTTCGGTCCGGACCTGCTGACACTTCAGCTGGTCGAGACGGTCCCGGGCGTCACCGCTTCCGTCTGGCCGATGCCGACCTGTCCGGTCGGCGATGCGGACGACGGGTCGTCAGCCGCACGGGCGCCGGCGCAGGCCTCGCAGGTGGAGGTGCCGGAGTGTCTGCGGGAGCTGTACGGCGAGCTGGACGAGGTACTGACCGCAGCGGGCGACCTGGAGGTGATGGCGCTCAACCACCACGTCGCCTACCGGCGGATGTTGAACGTGGCGTCCGTCGTGTTCCGCCCAGGGCACCAGGTCCTGCTGACGTACCTGCGGCTGGACCCGGACACGGTGGAGCTGGAGCCCGGCTTCACACGGGACGTACGCGGCACCGGGCACCTGGGGACGGGTGACCTGGAGGTGCGGATCGCCTCGTCCGCGGACCTGGAGAAGGCGGGGGCGTTGATCCGACGGGCGGTCGAGGAGTCCTGATGGGCGGGGAAGGGCGGCTGGAGCGTTCGGAGCTGGTTCGCCCGCCGCTGTTGTACGGCGGGTCGGTGATGACGGCGCTCACGGACTCGTGCGGGAGGGACTTGAGGACGGTGAGGGCGTCGGGCCGGCCGTCAGGGGGTGCCGAGGGCGGCCTCCTCCCGGTCGAGGTCGTGCTGGAGGCTGCGGCGGGTGGTGTCGCTGATGCGGTGTTCGTCGTAGAGGCGGTGCAGTGCGGCGCTCTGGACGGCGATGACCTCACGGCGCAGTTGGCGGTAGGCGGTGTCGGCGGTGGTGCCGTCGGGGGTTTCGGGGGTGCGGTCGAGGCGGGCGGTGAGGGCGCGGCGGACCCGGTCCAGGGCGGTGTCGGGTACGGCTTCGAGTTCGGTGAGGTGGTCGATGTGGTCGAGGGCGGCGCGGTTGAGGGTGTCGCGGGCGTCGTCCTCCTCCCGGGCGGTGTGTTCGGGTTCGAGGGCCAGGCCGGAGCGGTTGACGACGGCGGCGAGGGTGAGGCCCTGGACGACGAGGGTGAACACGACGACGGCGGTGGTCAGCACCAGGACGAGAGGCCGTCCGGTGAGCCCGGTGCCGTCGTCGGCGAGCAGCGGAATGGAGAGGGCGGCGGCGAGCGGCATGACGCCGCGGGTGCCGGCCCAGGTGACGACCCCGGCGACCCGCCAGGAGAGCCGCCCGCGGCTGGGCTTGACGGCGCGGGTCAGCGGCAGGGTGGAGAGAACGCGCACCGCGATCAGGACGACGGCGAGCGCGAGTGCCTGCAGCGGCCACCAGCCGGTGCCGGCGGGCAGGTCCCGTACGAGGGTGGGCAGTTCCAGGCCGATGATGGAGAAGACGACGCTCTCCAGCAGGAACACCACGACCGCGTACACGGCGTTGAGCTGCAGCCGGATGCGGGCGTCGGTGAGCCGGTGGCCGGAGCGGCCGAGGAGCACGCCGGCGACCACGACGGAGGTGACGCCGGAGGTGTGCGCGGATTCCGCCAGCACGTACGCCGCGTACGGGGTGACCAGGGCGATCACCGTCTCCAGTACCGGGTCGGTGGTGCGGCGGCGCACCAGCCACACCAGGCCGGCGACGGCGGCGCCGACCAGGCTGCCGCCCCCGCCGAGGAGCAGGAACTCCCCGCCCGCCGCCGGCAGGCTCACCGAGGCGCCGACGGCCACCGCGATCCCGGCGGCCACCTTGAACAGGACGAGCGAGGTGGCGTCGTTGAACAGGCTCTCGGCCTGCACCAGCACCTGGAGCCGCCCCGGGAGGGCGAGGCGCCGGCCGAGCGCGGTGACGGCCACCGGGTCGGTGCTGGAGAGGACGGCGCCGAGGACGAAGGCCATCGCGGGCGGCAGCCCGGCGACGGCGACGGCCGTGAAGCCGACGGCGGCGGCGGAGGCGAAGACCAGGCCGAAGGAGAGGACGGTCACCGGGCGCCAGACCGCGCGCAGGTCGCGCAGCGACAGCTCCTCGGCCGAGGCGTACAGCAGCGGCGGCAGGACCACCATGCCGATCACCTGCGGCGGTACGTGCAGGGCGGGGACGCCGGGTACCAGCGCCACTCCGATGCCCGCCAGGACCAGCAGCGACGGCGCGGGAACGCGCAGCCGCCCGGCGAAGGTGGCCACGGCCGTGGCCAGGACCACCAGGACGAGAACGATCGCCACAACGTGCATCGGCGGAAAGGACTCCATCACGAGAACCGGGGTCACCGCCGCCGATCGCCGCAGTCATCCCCCGCGCCGACCAGTCTTCCCGGCACACCTGCAGCCATCTTATCGGTGCATTGGCGGGGAACGGCGGGGCCGAGTCGCCCGGGCACCGGAGGACAGTCGACACGAACGACGAACCGGATGTCGGCGGCCCCTGTGCCCTCGCTGTCAGGCGAACTCACGCAGACGGGGCCGGACTCCCAGCGCGGTCAGGGCGAGCACCGCCGCGAGGGCCGCCGCGCCGAGGGCGGCGGAGGTGGCGTCGAGGTCGCCGTCGGCGGTGGCGACCGCGGCCTCGAAGGCTCGCTGGTTGATCGCCTGGTTGTCCTCGAGGGCGGCGCTGAGCACACCGAAGTCGGCATTGGACTGGCCCGGGTTGAGGCCGGTGTTGAAGGTGACGGCCTCCTTGAGCTTGCCCTGGGCGTTCAGCTCGCGGATCTTCCGGTCGTCGCGCTGGTACTGCTGGAAGGCGGCCAACACCCGCTCCGCCGCGTCCTGTTCACCGGCGAAGGTGATGTTGCGCAGTTCGTCGCCGAGGTACCCGCCGAAGCCCACCCGCCACTCCCCGGCGAGCCGGGCGAGCACCTGCGCCTCCGCGCAGGCGCGGGCGGCCTGCTGGGAGCGGCGGGCGAGTCCGTCGATGAGGTGGCTGATGATCCCGGCGACCGCCAGGAACACCACCAGGACGGCGACGTCCGCCGCCCGTTCGACCACCAGGGCCAGCAGATCCGGCCCGGGCGGCGGCAGTACCCGGACGTCGATCGGGCCGGCCAGCCGGATCACCCGGTTGACGGACAAGCGGAAGGTCCGGCAGCTCGGGAGCAGGGAGCCTGGCACCGTCGTAGCCGTGCTGGATGGGCCACAGGAGCATCGACGTCACCTTCAAGATCTACCGCCACCTCATGCCCGGCTCCATCGGCCGCGCCGCCCAGGTCCTCGACCTCGGCCGCGCTGCCTGAATGCCAGGAGGCCCTGCCCCTCACCAGGGCAGGGCCTCGTCGCGTTCTGGCCGGTCTCACACCCCCGAGATCCGCTGCTGCTTCACCCGTGCCTGCACCTCCGACACGTTGAACTGCAGCTTCGCGTTCGGTCCTTGTCCGAAACTTGCACGGGACGAGTCCAACGCGCGGAGCCTCCCGGCAGATCCAGGCGGCGGACATGTTCAGGTACTCCGCAGTCTGCTTGACACTCATGAGCTGCTCAGGCATGTGCTTCCTTCGGTAACAGCTCGCGCTTCTCGGCTGAGTTCAGCTTCATGCGAAGCGGCAACTTGGCTGCGCTGCGAAGCAGTGATACCGACACGGCCCCGCGGGAGCGGCCGGCCGCGGTGCGGTGCGCCTGGCCCGCGACCGACGGCCTCGGCCCGCATCGCCCAACCCCTGATCTCGTCGGCGGCGACGGTCAGGACGACACCGCCGACCGTGGTTCACGCCTGCCTCGCCCGAGTGGCCCGGCCCGATCTGCCGGCGGTTCACTCACACCCGAGAGCCACTACTCAGCGTAGTCAGTCACCAGTCTCGCGAAGCCCCCGACAACCGGTCGTACACCGTTGCTCTGACCTGTACTTGAAGGGCATTTTGCGTGGGCTTGGGGGTTCGCTCACCGAAGTTCTACCCTGCCGCGACCGGGCCGAGATGTGACGCTCCGACACTTGTTAGGCAAGCCTTTCCTGCCTTAGGTTCTCGTGCCGTCAGGCCGTCCCCCCTCGCAATCCGCAAGGGCCGACGGTCGATCCGCGCCCTTTCGGAGGACCCTCACCATGCCCGGAACCGTCCGCCCCCTCGTGGGCCTGTCCCTGGTCGCCGCCTGCGCCCTCGCGCTCACCGCCTGCGGCAGCTCCGGCGGGGGCAGCGCCTCCCCCACCGCCTCCGGCACCGCCCTGGCCGGCCAGAGCATCACCGTCTACAGCGGCCAGCACGAACAGACCGTCAAGGCCCTGACCGAGGACTTCACCAAGCGCACCGGCATCAAGGTCGAACTGCGCTCCGGCGACGAGTCCGAGCTGGCCAACCAGATCCTGCAGGAGGGCGACGCCTCCCCGGCCGACGTCTTCTACGCCGAGAACCCGCCCGCGCTGACCGTCCTCGGTGACAAGGGCCTGCTCGCCAAGGTCGCCCCCGACACCCTCAAGGCCGTTCCGGCCGCCGACAGTTCGGGCAAGGGCGACTGGGTCGGCATCTCCGCCCGCACCTCCGCCTTCCTCGCCGCCACCGGCAAGGGCGCCGACACCGCACCGCCCGCCTCCGTGCTCGACCTGGCCAAGCCCGAGTGGAAGGGCCGCCTGGGCATCGCCCCCGGTGAGACCGACTTCGCCCCGGTCGTCACCCAGGTCCTCAAGGCCAAGGGCGAGGACGCGGCCAAGCAGTGGCTCAAGGGCCTCAAGGACAACGCCAAGGTCTACGACAGCAACGAGGACCTCTCCGTCGCGATCAACAGCGGCGAGGTCGAGGGCGGGGTCATCGACCACTACTACTTCTACCGGATGCGCGACGAGAAGGGCGCCGCCGAGACCCACGCGACCCTGCACTACTTCGCCAAGGGCGACCCGGGCGCCCTCGTCGACGTCTCCGGCGCCGCCGTCCTCAAGCACGGCAAGCACCAGGCGGCCGCCCAGGCCTTCCTCGGCTACCTCGCCTCCGCCCCCGCCCAGACCGTCATCGCCGACTCCGCGAGCCACGAGTACCCGCTGGTCGACGGCGTGAAGGGCAAGCCCGAACTGCCCGCCCTGGACGGCATCGGCACCGTTGCCGACCCGGCCCAGCTGGGCGACGGCAAGCAGGCCCTGTCGCTGCTGCAGGACGCCGGTCTGCTCCAGTGACCTTCCCGCTCCGACCCGAAGGCCCGCCCCCGCTGCGGCGGTGGCGGGCCACCGGCCTGCTCGCGCCCGCCGCCGTCGCCGTCGTCGCCCTGGTCGCCTCGCCGCTCGGCTTCGTCGTCGCCCAGGCCGCGCAGGCCGGTTGGGACCAGACCCGGCGTCTCCTCGGCCGCCCGCTGATCGCCACCCTGCTCGGGCACACCCTGGGCCTGACCGCCGCTGTCACCCTCGCCACCGCCGTCCTCGGCTTCGGCGCCGCCTACCTGGTCGAACGCACCGCGCTGCCCGGGCGCCGCGCCTGGACCGTCGCGCTCGCCCTGCCGCTGGCCGTACCGGAGTTCGTCCGCGGCTACTCCTGGGTCTCGCTGTTCCGCTCCGTCCACGGCTACTGGGGCGCGGTGCTCGTGATGACCTGCTCGCTCTACCCGCTCGTGTTCCTGCCGGTCGCGGCGGCCCTGCGGCACGGCGACGCCGCCGCCGAGGAGGTCTCCCGCTCGCTCGGCCGCGGCCGCCTGGCCACCCTGTGGCGGGTCACCCTCCCGCTCACCCGGCCGGCGCTGGCCGGCGGCGTCCTGCTCGTCTCGCTCTACCTGCTCGGCGAGTACGGCGCCTTCGCGATGCTGCGCTACACCACCTTCGCCACCGCCGTGTTCACCCAGTACAAGCTCGGCTTCGACGCCGCCTCGGCCTCCCTGCTCACCCTGGTCCTGGTCGCACTGGCCCTGCTGCTGGTCGGCCTGGAGGCCTGGGCCGGCCGCCGGGCCCGGGTCACCCGGCACGGCGCCCTCGCCCGCACCGCGCCGCCCGTACGCCTCGGCGGCTGGACGGCCCCGGCGCTCGTCGCCCTGGCCGCGCTGGTCGGCGTCTCACTCGGCGTGCCGCTGTACGCGCTGGGGTACTGGCTGCTCAAGGGCAGCTCCACCACGCTGCCCTCGGCCTCCGTCCTCGGCGCCACCGCGGCCACCCTCGGGTACGCGCTCGGCGCGGCCGTCGTCGCCACCGCCGCCGCTGTCCCGGTCGCCCTGTACGGCTGGCGGCGCGGCACCCGGCCGGCCCGCGCCGTCGAGCGGGTCGCCTACCTCACCCGGGCGCTGCCCGGCATCGCGGTGGCGCTCTCGGTGGTGTACTTCGCGGTCCACTGGGCCCAACCCCTGTACCAGCAGCCGCCGATGCTCGTCGCCGGGTACGTCGTGCTGTTCTTCCCGCTCGCGCTCACCGCGGTCCGGGCCGCCCTCGCCCAGGTCCCGCCCGGCGTCGAGGAGGCCGCCCGCTCCCTCGGCACCCGGCCGCTCGCCGTCCTCGGCCGGGTCACCCTGCCGCTGGTCCTGCCCGGCCTCGGCGCCGCCGTCGCCATGGTCGGCCTCACCGCCTCCACCGAGCTGACCGCCACCCTGCTGCTGCGCCCCACCGGTACCCAGACCCTGGCCACCCAGTTCTGGGTCTACACCAGCGGCCTCGCCTACGGGGCCGCGGCGCCGTACGCGGCCCTCATGGTCGCGCTCTCCGTCCCGTCCGTCCTCCTGCTGACCCACCGCACCCTCCGGAGTGGTTCATGACCGGACTGTCCGTCGTCGACCTGCACGCCGCGCACGGGCGCAGCCCGGTCCTGCACGGCATCGACCTCACCGTGCCGGACGGCGCCCTCGCCTGCGTCCTCGGCCCCTCCGGCTGCGGCAAGTCCACCCTGCTGCGGGTGCTCGCCGGCTTCCACCCGGCCGCCGCCGGGCAGGTCGTGCTGCACGGGCGGATGCTGGACGACGGCCGCAGCCCGCTCGCCGCCGAGCGCCGGGGTGTCGGTCTGGTCCCGCAGGACGGCGCGCTCTTCCCGCACCTGAGCGTCGCCGCCAACATCGGCTTCGGCCTGCCGCGCTCGCAGCGCCGCGCCCGGGTCGGCGAACTGCTGGACCTGGTCGGCCTGCCCGGGCTGGGCGAGCGCCGCCCGCACCAGCTCTCCGGCGGCCAGCAGCAACGCGTCGCCCTGGCCCGGGCGTTGGCGCCCCGGCCGCGCCTGCTGCTGCTGGACGAGCCGTTCGCCGCGCTGGACGCCACGCTGCGCGCCGAACTGCGCCGCGAGGTCGCGGCCACGCTCCGGCAGTCCGGGACCACGGCGGTCCTGGTCACCCACGACCAGGACGAGGCGCTCTCCTTCGCCGACACCGTCGCCGTCCTGCGCGACGGCCGGATCGCCCAGTCCGGCAGCCCCGACGAGCTGTACCACCGCCCGGCGGACGCCGCCGTCGCCCGGGTGCTGGGCGAGGCGAACCTGATCCCCGCCGAGATCACCGCGGCCGAGGCCCGCACCCCGCTCGGCACCCTGCCGCTGGCCGGGCCCGCCCCGACGGTCCGCAGCGGCCTCGCCCTGCTCCGCCCGGGCCGACTCCGGCTCACCGCCCAGCCGGTGGCGGGCTCCGTCCCGGCGAAGGTCCTCGGCAGCGACTTCCGCGGCCACGACCACCGCGTCGAGCTCCGCCCCGGGGTCGCCGGACTGCCCGACGTCCTGATCGCGACCTCGGACCGGTCGTGGCCGCCCGGCAGCGAGACGTACGTGAGCGCGATCGGCCCGGCCCACGTGCTGCCGGAACCAGCCGCAGGGGGCGACCGCCCGTAACTCGCTTCTGGGGGGCGCTGGTTCCGCGCCACGACGGCACGATGTGGTTCCCGGCCGTGGACCACTCCACGCACAACACCGGAAGCGCCGAGGTCCGTTCGCTCCCGTTCGAGCCTGTTCGAGCCGAAGCAGCGGCCCCGCCGCCACCGGCCGGCTCACCCGCGAGGAACCCGCGCTCGCCGTGGACCTGTGGCGGCCTTTCCGGGCCGTCCCGGGCCTTCTCGGGCCTTCTCGGCACCGAAGGCCTGCGGCGTGCCGCAGGTCAGCCGGAACTCGTGTCGCTCGACGGTCACCTCACCCGGGTCCGGTTCCCCGTTGGTGTTCAGGTCCCGGTAGACGACCTGGTGGTCCTCGTGGATCGTCAGGGTCCCGATGACCGTCCCGTCCGCGGCGTGGATCGTGCGCTCGTCCTGGGTGCTGACGTTGGCCACCGTGGTGTACGGCAGCCGCAGCACCACCTGGAAGTCGTCCCGATTGAGGCCGCTCTGCACGTACCGTCCGTCGGGTAGATCCATGTGGAAGTCGACCTCGTTCGTCCCGGTGATCACGACCGTCGCCCCGTTCGACACGACCTGCCCCGTGGAGTGCTCCGTGAGCGTGACCGTCCCGATGAGATCCGGCGGCAGGCAGCCCTCCAGCGGCGCGCTGTAGGTCTCCGTGTGCGTCATGTCGAAGTGCTCGACGACCCCCGCCGCCCGGGCCGGCGCCGCCCCACCCATCACGGACACCACAAGAACGGCGGCCAACGCCGCCGGACGACGAACGGACAGCGACCAGCCCATGCTCCGACCACCTCTCCCACACAGGACATCCGACAGGTGCCCCCAACCTCGCACCTGACGCCGTCGGCCGCCGTCCCACGAGGTCAACCGAGTGACCCGCTCCCAGGGGCTGTCCGAACGCCCGGTGCTCCCGGACCATCAGCGTGCAGCGCCTCGAAGCCCTCGTGGTGTGGCAGTCCCGTGGCGGCGATCCGGGCTCGGCACGAGCCGCGCCCGTCACCGGGGCGGTCACCCCTCGGACTGCTACTCCGGCAGGGGCTTGACGATCGTGTGGGTGATGATCTGCCCCTGGATGGTCTTGGTCTCGAGCCTCTGACGGCCGACCGGCTGGGTGGCCTTGACGGTCGTCGGCCGGGCGGTGGTCTCGGCGGCTTCGGGCTCGTCTGCGGTGGTCTCGGTGGGCTGGTCGTCGGCCATGGACGGTCTCCTCGGTCGTGCTGTCCCCGGTATCCCGGTATCCCGCGACGGTCCGCTCGCCTCGGCCGGCTCGTCAACTCACTCGGGCCGTGCCCTCAACGGTGTTCGGGGTTCTCGAAGTCGAAGCGGCAGCCGGCGTCCCACTCCGAGCGCTGGTTACCGTGGGCCGGGATGCCGCCGGCGTCCTTCAGCATGCGGGCGAGGTGGAGCTGGTTCCAAGTCATGAAGGTGGTGTTGCGGTTGGTGAAGTCGTTCTCCGGCCCGCCGGAGCCGGGGTCGAGGTAGGACGGGCCGGGTCCGGCCTCGCCGACCCAGCCGGCGTCGGCCTGCGGGGGGATGGTGTAGCCGAGGTGCTGGAGGCTGTAGAGGACGTTCATCGCGCAGTGCTTGGCGCCGTCCTCGTTGCCGGTGATCAGGCAGCCGCCGACCCGGCCGTAGTAGGCGTACTGGCCTTCGGAGTTGAGGATCGACGAGCAGGCGTAGAGCCGCTCGACGACCTTCTTCATCACGGAGGAGTTGTCGCCCAGCCAGACGGGCCCGGCGAGGGTGAGGATGTCGGCGGCCATGACCTGTGAGTAGATGACCGGCCACTCGTCGGTCTCCCAGCCGTGCTCGGTCATGTCCGGCCAGACGCCGGTCGCGATGTCGAGGTCCACGGCGCGGAGGACGTCGACGGTGACGCCCTGGCGTTTCAGGATGCCGGTGGAGACGTCGATCAGGCCCTGGGTGTGGCTGCGTTCCGGGGAGCGTTTGAGGGTGCAGTTGATCACCAGGGCGCGCAGGTCGGCGTACGACGTCGTCGGGTCCGGCACGGGGTCCTCCGTCGGGCGGCGGTCGGGGGCTGGTCGGGGGCGGATCGGGGGGCTGGTCGGGTGACGGGCTCCCCGGACAGCTCACCAGGGCGGCTCCGCGGGCGCACACGGGGCTGAGCCGGTCGGGGGGCCGGTCGGTCAGGACGGCAAGGGGCGGCGGACGATGAGCATGTCCTGGGTGTGGCCGATGGCGTAGCCGCCGTCGGGGCGGGCGAAGTGGTCCTGGACGTAGGCGGTGAGGGCCGCGCGGGAGGGGCGGGGGTCGAGGGTGGCGAGGTCGGCGACGTTGACCATGAACTCGGCGACGTCCACGGCCTCGGCGAGGTGCGGCGAGCGGTAGTGGAGGTCCAGGGCCTCCAGGGCGATGTCGTCCTCCGGGTGCTGTGCGCGCAGCCGGGCGGCGAGCGGGGCCAGGTCGTAGCGGACGCCGGAGAAGTGGGCGGCCATCCGCATGCAGGGGCTCTCCGGGTTCTGCAGGACGACCAGCAGGGTGCCGCCGGGGGCCGTCCAGTCGAGGGCACGGCTGACGGTGTCGAACCAGTCCGCCTCCGGGACGTAGTAGAGCACGTGCGAGAGGTGGACGAGGTCGGCCGGCTCGGGCGGCTGGGCGCGGTCGAGCCGGTCCGGGAGGATGACGGCCTCGGGGCAGGTGACGGCGAGCTTCTCCCGCATCGCCGCGCTGGGCTCGACGGCCACCGTACGGTCGAAGGAGCGGGCCAGGTAGGCGGTGGTGCGGCCGTCGCCGGCGCCGAGGTCCAGCAGGACGCGGCGGTGCGGCAGGGTGGCGACGAGCTCGCCCAGCCGGGCGTGGGTGACGGGCTTCTCGTCCGTCCCGGCGAGGAAGAGCTCGAACACCCGGCGGTAGTCGGCGCTCGACACGTCGAGTACGCGGACCGGGTCGGCGTCCTTCGTCCTGGTGTCCACCGTGTGGCCTCCCTCGGGTTCCTCTGACGTCGTACGGGGCGCGCCCATTGCACCCCGGCGTACGGCCGGTCGGGTGCAGGGACGTTCCTGCCCGCGTGTCGCGAGGGTCGAAGGGGAGATCGACGAGGAGGGGCGGGGGCGGTGAAGGGAGGACTGCGGTTCCCAGGGAACGGCGTTCCCTTCCCGGGGGCGCGGC
Organism: Kitasatospora sp. Ki12; assembly: GCF_054601375.1. Lineage (NCBI taxonomy): Bacteria > Bacillati > Actinomycetota > Actinomycetes > Kitasatosporales > Streptomycetaceae > Kitasatospora > Kitasatospora sp. Ki12. The sequence continues at coordinate 748,583 of NZ_BAAIHT010000002.1, forward strand.
GCCGGCGAACGATCGGTCCCATGAACAGCACGACTCCGGATCCCACCACCCCTGCGCGCTCACGCCCACAGCCCGACGGGCGGCGCTTCTGGCCGACCGTCACCGCCGTCGCCTCCGCCTCCCTGATGCTGCCCTTCTCGGTGATCGGCGCCGCCGTCGCCCTGCCGCGCATGGCCGCCGACCTGGGCTCGTCGGTCGGCGGCGCGCAGTGGCTGCTCAACGCCTTCAACATCGGCTTCGCCGCGCTGCCGCTCGCGGCGGGCGGCCTCGCCGACCGGTACGGGCGGCGGCGGGTGCTGCTGGCCGGGATCGGGCTGGTCGGGGCGATGTCGCTGCTGGTCGCGCTGGCGCCGTCGATGGCGCTGGTGGACGCCGCCCGGGCCGTCCAGGGCGGCGGGGCGGCGGCGGTGCTGGCCTCGGGTGCGGCGGTGCTGGCCCACGGCACCTCGGGGCCGCGCCGGCGGCTGGCGTTCGGGATCCTGGGCACCTCCTTCGGTACGGGGCTGGCGATCGGGCCGCCGGTGGCCGGGGCCCTGGTGGAGGGGCTGGGCTGGCGGTCGGTGTTCCTGCTGGTCGCGGGGCTGTCGGTGCCCGCCGGGCTCTGCGCGACCCGCGTCCCGGAGTCCCGCTCCCCCGGCGTCGCCACCGTCCCCGCCATCGCCACCGTCCCCGCCGTCCCCGCCGACGGCCCCGGCCGGCCGCCGCTGGACCTCGCCGGGCTCGCCCTGTTCACCTCCGGGCTCGCCGCGCTCGCCTTCGGCTTCGCCCGGGCGACCACCGACGGCTGGGCGGCGCCCGCTCCGCTGGGACTGTTCGCGGCCGCCGGCCTGCTGCTCCTGCTGTTCGCCGTGGTGGAGCTGCGCCGCGCCGACCGCGCCCTGTTCGACGTCCGTCTCTTCGGCCGGCCGGAGTTCCTTGCTGTGGTCTGCCAGCCGTTCACGGTCACCCTCGGCTTCGTCGTGCTGCTGGTGTACCTGCCCACCTACCTCCAGGGCACGGCGGGCCTCGGCACCCTGGACAGCGGGCTGCTCCTGCTGCCGATGACCGCGCCGGTTCTGCTGCTCCCGCTGGTCGCCGGACGGCTGGCGGACCGTACGTCGGTGCGGGCGGTCCTCACCGCTGCCTCGATGCTGATCGCGGCGGGCGCCCTGCTGCTGACCACGCTGGACGGCGGCGGCTCGTGGGCGGCGCTCGCCCTGCCGCTGCTGCCGTTCGGCGTGGGCGTCGGCCTGGCCTTCGGGGTGATGGACAACGCGGCCGTCTCGACCGTCCCGGTGGAGCGCGCCGGGGCCGCGGCCGGTGTCTTCAACACCCTGCGGATCACCGGGGAGTCGGTCGCCGTGGCGGGCGCGGCCGCCCTGCTCTCCTCGCTCACCGCGGCCCGGCTTCGGGCGGGCGGGCTCCCCGACGGCCTTGTGACCGACGGCGGAACGGCGGCCAGCGGCACGATGGCTCGTGGCACGGCGGCCGACCTCGCCGGGCGGGCCGTCGTCCAGGGGCAGGTGGCGCCGGGGCAGCGGGCCGCGGTGGCGGAGGCCTTCACCGGCGCCTTCCACACCGCCGGGCTGCTGCTCGCCGCGCTGTCCGCGATCGGCGCGCTGCTCACCTGGCGTGCGCTCAGGCCGAGTTCGGCTCCGCTCAGGCCGAGTTCGGCTCCGTGACCGCCTCGGCCGCACCGGCGAGCCGTCGCAGCGCCCGCTCCGCCGGGCTGCCGGGCTCGGCCGTGTAGACCACCAGCAGGTGGTGGCTGTCGCCGGGCGCCCGGAAGGTCTCGTAGGCCAACTCCAGCTCGCCGAAGACCGGATGGCGCAGCCGCTTGGGGCCGTGGGACTTCTCGTGCACATAGCGGCTCGCCCACAGGGTGCGGAACTCCGCGCTGCCCAGGGTGAGTTCGCCGACCAGCCGGACCAGCTCCGGGTCGTGCGGCCGGCGTCCGGCGGCCATCCGCAGGATGCCGACCGTGCTGCGGGCGGCCTCGTCCCAGTCGGGGTGGATCTCCCGGGCGCGCGGGTCGAGGAAGATCAGGCGGGCCATGTTCCGTTCCCTCGACGGGAGTTCGGCGAAGTCGGCGAGCAGTGCGGCGGCCGGCCCGTTCCAGGCCAGGACGTCGTTGCGGTCGTTCATCAGGACGGCCGGGGTGAGCGGCATCGCCTCGACGACCAGCCGCAGGGCCGGCCGAATCACCTGGTCTGCCGGCTCCTTCCGCGACCGCGCCCGTGCCGATGCCCCTGCCGCGCTCCGCCGGGGCGGGCGGGCCAGGTCGCGCAGATGGGTGCGTTCGGCGGGGCCGAGCAGTAGGGCGCGGCCGAGTGCGTCGAGCACCTCGTCGGACGGGCGGTCGGCGCGCCCCTGCTCCAGGCGTACGTAGTAGTCGGTGCTCAGCCCGACGAGTTCGGCGACCTCCTCGCGGCGCAGCCCGGGCACCCGCCGGCGCCCGGTCGGGGGCAGGCCGACGTCCTCGGGCGACACCAGCGCCCGCCGGGCCCGCAGGTAGTCGCCGAGGCTGTTCGGAGTCATGATCGAGTCGGCCATGCGTGCCAGTATCGCCGCACGTCGCGGGGGTACGGGCGCCGGAAGGCACCGGAGGGTGGCCCCGTCACACCCACCCTCGCCGCGCCGCCCGCCGCACCGCCCGCCCCGCCGCCAGCCGCACCGTTAATCGGTGGCCCGCGCCGAACCGCCGCTCCTACAGTGTCCGCCGGATCACTGACGTTCACGGGAGCCCGGACATGCGCGTGCACTACCCCCGGACTCCGCATCTGCCCTGGTCACCCGGGGCGGCTGCGGACGACGTACGGACCGGGGACCTCAGCGCACTCGCCGGCGCGGAGGTCGTCGTCACCGAGAAGCTCGACGGCGAGAACACCACCCTGTACGCCGACGGCCTGCACGCCCGCTCGCTGGACTCCGCCCACCACCCCTCCCGCGCTTGGGTGAAGGGCCTCCAGGGCCGGATCGGCGGGCGGATCCCGGACGGCTGGCGGATCTGCGGCGAGAACCTGTTCGCCCGCCACTCGATCCCGTACACCGACCTGGAGAGCTGGTTCTACGGCTTCTCGGTCTGGACGGACCGCGACCACTGCCTGGACTGGGACGACACCGTCCGCTTCCTGCGCCGGCTCGGCGTCCCGGCGCCCCGGGTGCTGTGGCGCGGCCGTTTCGACGAGCGGGCCCTGCGCGCTCTGAAGACGGATCCGGACCGACAGGAGGGCTACGTCGTACGGACCGTACGGGGCTTCCCCCGGGCGGAGTTCGGCGAGCGGGTCGCCAAGTGGGTCCGCCCGCACCATGTGCGCACCGACACCCACTGGATGCACGCCGCCGTGGTGGAGAACGGGCTCGGCCCGGCTGCCGCGCTCTGGTCCGTACGCTCCGGTGCGCTGCCCGAACTTCCCGCCCTGGCAGCCGCTTTGGGGATTCCCGAACTCACCTGCCCACCCGAGGAGTTGGCGGAGGCCTCGGCCCGGCTGGACGAGCTCGGCCGCAGCGGGGACGCCCGGCTGGCCGGGGTGCTCGCCACCGCGCTGCGCACCGAACGCCGCTCGTCGCTCGCCCCGCGGCTGGCCGGGCCGCTCGGGCTGCCGCTGGCCCGCCGGGTCGCCGACCTGGTCGGACTGCACCCCGGGCTGCACCAGCCGTACCCGGACGAGGACCGCCGCGCCGGGCTGGTCCGGCTCTCCGGCGCCGCCGACCTCGGGGTGCTGCACGCCGTCGCCGCGGCCGCCGCCCCCGGGGAGGCGGAACGCGAGCAGGTCGCCTGGTCCGCCCTGTACGCCGAGGACGCCGGGCTGCTCGACTCCTCGCCGCAGGCGCCGCTCACCCGGCTGCGCGCCGGTCTGCGCGAGGCGCTCGCCGGCCTCGACCGGGACGCGGCCGACCGCTGCTGGGCGCAGACCCGCGAGGCGTACGCGCTCGGCCGGATCACCACCGTCGAGACCGCCGAGGAGGCGGTGGCGGCCGCATGGCGCTGGCGCGACGGCCGCTTCCCCCGGCTGCTCCACCTCTGCGGCCCCTCCGGCAGCGGCAAGAGCGCCTTCGCCGCCGCGCTCACCGGCGTCGACGCCCGGATCAGCCTGGACGACCTGCGCGCCGCCCGGGGCTCGCGGGCCGACCAGCGCGACAACGCCGTGGTGCTGCGCGAGGGCCTGGCCAGGCTGGACACCGCCCTCGCCGGTCCGGGCGCCGACCGTACGGACGCCGACCGCCCGGGGGCCGACGACCGCGCGGGCGTCCCGTCGGCGGGCCCCACCGTGGTCTGGGACGCCACCTCGCTCAACCGCCAGCAGCGCTCCCACGTCCACGCCGTCGCCCGGCGCCGTGACGCCCTGGTCACCCAGGTGGTCCTGGTGGTCGACGAGGAGGAGCTGCTGCGCCGCAACGCCGTACGGCCGCACCCGGTGCCCGCCGAGGTGCTCACCGCACAGCTGTACCGTTTCAGCCCGCCCTACCCCGGCCAGGCGCACCGCACCTGGTACGTCGGCGCAGGTGGCACCGTGGAAGACACGGCGGGCACGCTCGACGCCGAGGAGGACTGATGCGTCCCATCGAACAGATCTGCCAGCGCATCCGCTGGGACGCCCGCTTCGACCCGGCCCGGTTCACCCTGGGCGTGCGCCAGCGCGACGACCGCGTCAAGCGCGTCCCGCTGGAGGCCTTCACGGCCGCCGGGGACATCCCCTGGCACCGGGTGCAGCACGTCGAGGCCGACGGCGTCGTCGTCTGGGACCGCGCGTCCGGCGTGGACCTGCTCGACACCACCGAGGCCGGGCGCCGCACCGAGCCGCGCCGCCTGCGCTCGCCCTTCTTCACGGCGACGACGCCGTACGCCTGGCGGGCGGAGACCGGATGGGCCGGTGCCGAGCCGGAGGCGGTCCGAACCGTGGCTCCGACGGTCAGGGACCTGCGCGTGGTCACCGGCCTGCGTGTGGTCACCTGGAACACCCTCTGGGACCGCTACGACGCCGAGCGGATCGCCACCGCCCGTCGCCGCCCGCTGCTGCTCGCCGCGCTGGAGGCCGCCGACGCCGACGTCATCGCCCTGCAGGAGGTCGAGCCCGCCCTGGTCGCCCTGCTGCTGGCCGCGCCCTGGGTCCGCGCCCGGTACACCCTGGGCACCGACCCGCTCGGGCGGGACGTCGACGAGCACGGCTTGCTGCTGCTCAGCCGACTGCCCGTCCTGGAGGCCGGGCTCCACACGCTCGGCCCGCACAAGGCCGTCACCGCGATCACCGTACAGGCCGGGGCCGAACCACTGACCGTGGCCGCCGTCCACCTCAGCAGCGACCACTCGACCGACGGCGCCTCCCGCCGCGAGGCCGAACTCGCCCTGCTGGCCGAGGGTTTCGCCGGGTTGGAGGGTGAACTGCTGCTGCTCGGGGACTTCAACGACGCCCGCTCCGGCAGCGCGGGCCCGGCCGCCGCGCTCGGCCTCCGCGACGCCTGGACGCAGGTGCACGGCCCGGCCGACGACACCCCCACCTTCGATCCGACGGCCAATCCGCTCGCCGCCGTCTCCTCACTGACCGGCCGCCCGGGCCGGATCGACCGCGTCCTGCACCGCGCCGACCGCACCCGCGTCACCGCCGCCACCCTGCTCGGCGACCGCCCGAGCGCCGACGGACTGCACCCCTCCGACCACTACGGCCTCGCCGTGGACCTCACCCTCGACGGCACCGACGGCACGGACGGCGCAGGCGACGCACACGCCGCGCCGGACGGACTCGACACCGCGCCGACCGCCCGCACCGCCGTCGCCTGGCTGCCGCCCGAGGAGCTGTGGCCGCCGATCCAGCGGCTGCGCGCCGCGCACGACCCACAGCTGCGCCGCTGGCCGCCGCACGTCAACCTGCTGTTCGGCTTCGTCCCGGAGTCCGACTTCGACCGCGCCCTGCCGCTGCTGGGCGCGGCCGCCGCCGAGACGGCCCCGTTCACCGCGCGGCTGGAGGGCGTGCACACCTTCGGCCACCGCGAGGACGCCACCGTCTGGCTGGACCCGGCCGCCGCCTCCGCCGAGCCCTGGGCTGCCCTGCGGCACGCGCTGGAACGCCGCTTCCCCCGCTGCCGCGGCCGCGCCGAGGGCTTCACCCCGCACCTGACGCTCGGGCGTAGCACCGACCCGCAGCGGGTGGCCGCCGAGTGCGCGGCCGGGCTCCCCGGGGTCTCGGCCCGGGTCGGCGAGCTGGTGGTGCTCTCCCGCCGGGGCTCCGAGCCGATGCGGCCGCGCGCGGTGATCACGCTGGGGACGGGCGAGGTGCGGCCGGTGCCGGAGGAGGCGGGCGCCGCACCACAGCCGGAGTCTCCCGAACGAACCGCCACGGCATGGGCGTTGGCCGAGCGGATCGCGAAGGCGCTGCCGGACGGCGTGGTCCACGTGGTCGGCTCGCGCCGGCTGGGCTGCCACCTGGACGGCGCCGACCTGGACCTGGTGGCGGCCCTGCCCGGCACCGCCGACCTGCCCGGCGTCCGCACCCGGGTGGCGGGCGCCCTGCCGGAGGCCCGACAGCTGCGCGAGGTACGCGGCGCCCGGGTACCGGGACTGCGGATGACGGCGGACGGCCTGTCCGTCGACCTCGTCGTCGTCTTCACCGGCTCCCTCGACCCGGCCCAAGCCGTCGAGGGCCGAGGCGAGTTGGGCGAGGCGGAAGCCGTGGCACTGAGCGCGGTCACCGACGCCGAGGCGATCCGCGCGGCGATCGGCGACCAGCACGACCGCTTCGTCCGGCTCGCCTGTCAGGTCAAGGCCTGGGCCCGGGCGCGCGGACTCGACTCGGCCCCGTTCGGCCAACTCCCCTCGCTCGCCTGGTCGGTGCTCGCCGCCCGCACCGTCCTGGACGACGACGACACGGACTGCGACCTGTTCCGGCAGTTCACCGAGACCTGGGCGAGCTGGGACTGGCGCCAACCAGTCTCCCTTGCCGGCAATCTGACGAGCAGTCAGTCGACGGAACCGGTCACCGTCCTCACCCCCTCCTCCCCCGTCCGCAGCTGCACCACCCAGGTCAGCGCGGACACCCGCGACCTGCTCACCGAGGAGCTCTACCGCGCCTGGGAGCTCACCACGGAACACCCCGACCCCTGGCCCGCCCTGCTCACCCGGCCCCCGCTCCACCGCCGCCACGCCGCCTGGGCCGTGGTCACCACCGGGGACGCCTCCCTCGGCCTGGTCCGCGGCCGCCTCCGCGCCCTGCTCGCCGCCCTGGAGGACGCCGGCGCCACCCGCCTCCACGCCTGGCCGCACCCGTACCGGACCTCCGACGGCCTCACCCACCTGCCCATCGGCCTCGGCCCCACCCCGCTCACCGCAGCCACGCTCGCCCCGATCTCCGCCACCTGGTGCCGCCACCTCCCCGGCGTCCACCTCAAGCACGTCGAGGGCGGTGGAGTCCCTACCCTCACCCGCTGAGGACGGCCCGGGGTCTGGGCTATCCTCCCGAAGGCGGCCACAACTGGCTGACAGGGCAAGGGACATGGCGCATCCGGCCGGCCGTGGGTTCGTGTACCCGCGGCCGGGGCAGAAAGATGACATGCATCCTTCACTCGGCCGTATCGGAGCACTCCTGGCAGCCCCTGCCGTCGCCCTCGCCCTGGTCACCGCCGGCTTCACCATCGGCGCCACCCCCGCGTCCGCCGAAGTGTTCTGCGGGTCCCACTCCGTGGACGGCGCCATCTGGACCGAGTACACCCAGACCCCCGGCGTCCAGCGGTCGTTGGGCTGCCCCACCAGCGACGAACTCGGCACCCCCGACGGCGTCGGCCGCTTCCAGGTCTTCGACAACGGCTCGATCTACTGGACCCCCGGCACCGGCGCGCACGCCGTGTGGGGCCTGATCCGCCAGCACTGGGCCGACCTGGGCTGGGAGCGCGGCTATCTGGGCTACCCCCTCACCGACGAGCTCACGAACCCCGACGGCTACGGCGTACGCCAGCAGTTCCAGGGCGGCACCGTCTACTGGAGCCAGTACACCGGCGCCCACGCCGTCCACGGCCTCACCGGCTGGTGGTGGGGAGAGAACGGGTACGAGAGGGGCTACTACGGCTACCCGACGTCCGACGAATACAAGGAGGACTACGTCGGAGGCAACGAGAACAACAACACGGGCGTACGGCAGAACTTCCAGTCCGGCCGCTACATCCTGTACAGCGGCGGCCAGTCCAACGCCTTCGAAAGCTGCCACACCGCATGTATCGGCTACGGCGGCATCACCAACACGAAGTGGGTGAAGAAGACCGAGGTCTACATGAACCTGGCGGACCAGAACAAGCGCTCCACGCACGTCACCCCGACCGACGCCGCGTTCGCGAGTACCTCGCACTCGGACACCGCTTCCAGCGACCCGGCGGACAACTGGAAGCAGGTCTGGTCCAACACGCTCATGTTCCCGCACGCCTCGCAGGGCGAAATGCACTCGACCTACGAGCAGTTGTACTGCCACGCGTCGTACTCCTACCCCGACGGCAGCAGCCACTTCGGCGGTCCGACCTGGGACCTGGAAGCCTGGCACTACGACATGGTCCCCTACGACGCGGGCAAAGCACTCCAGACCAAATGCAACTGGGGAGAGTGACCCCCGCCTGAGTCGCGTCCCCCCCTTGCCCGAGCCGGCGGGGACCGCCCACCCCGGACGGCGCCCCCGCTCACCAACCGCCGGCCAGCCCGACGGCCGCTCCCGCCGCGGCGAGGAGCCCCGCGTTGAGCGCGATCCGGCGGTCCCCACCGGTCAGGTGGACAGCCACCGCGCCGACCTGCAGGAGGACGAACCCGGTCGCCGCCGCCGGCGCCAGCCCGGTGGCGACGCCGGTCAGCGGTGGCAGGAGCAGCCCTGCCGCGCCGAGCAGTTCGACCGTCCCCAGCGCCCGGACGGCGGGCAGGGACACCCGGTCGACCCAGTCCATCATCGGCCGGAGCCGGTCACGGCCGCGGCTCACCTTGAGCGCGCCCGCGTAGAGGTAGAAGAGGGCGAGCGGCACTGCGACGATCCCGTAGGCGAGGTTCATGATTCCCGTTCGTGGACAGGGGCCACCGGCGGCCGTCGGTGGCAGTTGGGAGCGGCTGGGTACGGTTCGGGCGCGGCGGCTTCAGGTCGCATCGGCTGCGGGCTCGGTCCCGTAGCGGCTCATCGCGTCGATGTTGGCCTCCGGGGTGAGCGGCCGGCCGGCGGCGAGCACGTCCCGGAGTTCCCGGAAGTACTGCACGTACAGGTCGGGGGTGAAGGTGCTCAGCATGACGGCGGGCCGGTCGGTCGGGTTGGCGAAGGTGTGCGGGGTGCCGGGCGGAACCACCACGAGCGTGCCCGCCGTGGCGTCGTGGTGCTCGTCCCCGACGGTGAACCGCACCGTGCCGGACAGGACGTAGAAGCCCTCGTCGTGCCCGGCGTGGCGGTGCTGGGGCGGTCCCTGGGTGTGCGGGGCGAGGACGGACTCGGCGATCGCCAGGCGGTGCCCGGTGTGGCTGCCGTCCTCCAGGACGCGCATGCGGGTGGTGCCCAGGACGATGGTCTCGCCCTCGCCGGGCCCGACCACCGAGAGCGTGGGCCGGGTCGGCGGTTCGCCGCCGCTCGTTCGGCTTCCGTACATTTCGCTGCCGTGCGTTTCTTCGGTCATGGTCACGAGTCCACCGCCGGACGGCCGGGGCTGTCCAAGACCTGTTCCGCGATCCCGATACCTCCTGGGTATCGTGGCAGCGTGGAGCTACGGACCCTGCGCTACTTCGTGACCGTCGCCGAGGAACTCCACTTCGGCCGGGCCGCCACCCGACTGCACATGAGCCAGCCGCCGCTGAGCCGGGCGATCAGGCGTCTGGAGTCCGACGTCGCGGCCCCGCTGTTCGACCGCTCCCCCACCGGGGTCACGCTCACCCCGGTGGGCGCCGTGCTGCTCCGGGAGGCGCGGGCGCTGCTCGACCACGCCGACCGCGTACGGCTGCGGGTGAGCACGGCGGCGGGCACCGCGAGCATCACGGTCGGCATCCTGGGCGACGGCACCGACCCGGGGACGGCCAGGATGGCCGCCGCGTACCGCCGCAGCCATCCCGGCGTCGAGATCCGTGTCCGCGACACCGACCTGACGGACCCGACCTGCGGGCTGCGCGCCGGACTGGTCGACGTCGCCCTGACCCGGGCGCCCTTCGACGAGACCGCCTTGACGGTCCGTACGCTGCGCAGCGATCCGGTCGGCGTGGTCCTGCGCGCCGACGACCCGCTGGCCGGCCGCGACCGGCTGCGGCTGGCCGACCTGGACGGGCGCAGCTGGTTCCGGTTCCCGCCGGACACCGACCCGGTGTGGCAGTCGTACTGGCACGGCGGCAGCCCGCGCCGGGGCCCGGTGGTGCGTGCCGTCCACGAGTGCCTGCAGGCCGTGCTGTGGAACGGCACCGTCGGCCTGGCCCCGCTCGGCCACGACCTGGCCCCCGAGCTGACCGTGGTGCCGCTCTCGGATCTGGCGCCGAGCCGCGTGGTCGCGGTGTGGAACGAGGGCGACGGCAACCCGCTGATCCGATCGTTCGTCGAGATCGCGACCGCCGCGTACCGGCGCTGAGCCCTTCGACTGTTTGCACGCCGAGCCGATCCGCCCTGAAACGACCATGGCCGCGCGGCAGCCTTCACGACTGCCGCGCGGCCGGCCCGGCCCCTCAGGGCCCGATGACGTTGATCGTGTGGTTGACCGAGGTCACCGGCACGATGATCTTTTTCATGCCGAGCAGCCGGGAGTCGGTGCTCCCCGTGGTCCAGCACCAGTCGAATGCCCGGTCCGGCATTTGGGTGAGGAATTCGCCACCCCAGCTCAGACTTCTGTCCTGGTTCTCCGCGTAGAAGAAGTACTTCGCCCCGTTGACCGGGCCGGAACGCACCTTCAGATCCGTGTGCGGGGTGACCATGAACCATCCGGTCTTCGACCACGGGTCGCCCTCCGAGGCGCAGTCGCCGTTCGCATAGGCGTAAGCGAACCAGACCGTCGTCGACGTGCTGTTCTGGAAGTAGAGTCCCACGGTCATCCCCCCTGCGGCGTGGGGTCGTCGCCACGGCCGTCGTCGCCGGCGTAGTCGCTCTCCACGCCAGGACGGTGGTCCTCACCGCTGGAGACCTGCTCCGTCCGATCCACCGGGACGGCCTCGCCCGTCCGGTCCGGACCGCGTGATCGCCGGTGTTCGGCAGCCTCGTCCGCTGTCCAGGCCCGTGACAATCTCCCTGCCATCTGCGACACCCTTCCGCTTCTTGAAAGACCGAGCGATGCTCAGGTCGTCGTTCTGCGGGAGTTCCGTTACTGTCGTGCGGCATCGCCTCGATCGAGGCCGCCTCGCATCGGGCTTGTCGCCGGCTGGTTCCGTTTCACCAGGACCGAAGCGCCCGCCGGGTTCGCCGCCTCACAAGCGTTGCGAGCATTACGAGCGCGAATCTCCCGTACACAAACTAGCTTCGGCGCATCCGCGCCGCATCCGGGCGCGTGACGAGGGAGATCCGACCACGAGCGCGCCCCACCCCGCCGGTCCAGGTCGGGACCCTCGCGGCAAGGTGGGGCGCAGTGTGGGGCGAGGTGGGGCACAGCGTGGCGTCAGGACGTGATGTCCACCAGAACCTTGCCGACCGTGCCGCTCTCCACCGCGCGGTGCGCGTCGGCGGTGCGGTGGAGCGGAAAGCGGGTCAGCGGCAGGCCGTGTTCCGCGCCGACCGGCAGGGCGCCGTCGCGGAGCGCGGCGGCGACGTCCTCGGCGGCCGCGGTGCGCGCCTGCGGACCGGCCGTGTAGAGCACCAGGAACTGGAGGCGCGCGTTGAGCACCATGCTGTGCAGCACGTCCAGTTCGACCGGCTTGCCGCCGTCGTTGGCGTAGGTCGCGATCGTGCCGCGCGCCCGCAGCACCGCCAGGTCCAGTGCGATGTTCGCGCCGAGCGCCACCTCGGCGACGATGTCGACGCCGTCCGGGGCGATCCCGCGGATCTCGGCGGCCGGATCCCCCGCTCGGTAGTCGACCACGTGATGGGCGCCGGCGGCGGTGGCCAGCCGGGCCTTCTCCGGTCCGCTGACCGTGCTGATCACGGTCGCGCCGGCCCAGCGGGCGAGCTGGATCACGGCGTGCCCGACCGCCCCGGCCCCGCCGGCGGCGAGCACGACCGCGCCGTCCAGTGCCCCCGGCCGCAGGCGGCGCGGGCCGTCCTCGGCGACGGTGAGCGCGCGGTGCGCGGTCAGCGCGGGGACTCCGAGTGCGGCGCCGGCGTCGAAGCCGGCCCCGTCGGGCAGCGGCACGGCCCGCTCGGCGGGTACGACGGTGAACTCCGCGGCGGTGCCGGTGGGCCGCCCGGCGGCGGCCATGAACAACCAGACCCGCTGACCGACCCGGCTCCGGTCGACCCCCTCGCCGACGGCGTCGATCACGCCGGCACCGTCCAGGTGCGGGGTGACCTCGGGGAACTGCTTGGCATGGGCGAGGCCGGAACGGGCCTGCCAGTCGGTCGGGTTGACCCCGGACACGGCGACCCGGACGCGGACCTCGCCGGGGCCGGGCACGGGCAGGTCGCGGTCGACGAGCCGGAGGACGTCCGGGCCGCCGTTCTCGCGGTAGACGATGGCTTTCATGATCCGTCCTCACAGGGGCGCGGCGGTCAGCCGATGGGAACGTCGGCGGAGCGGGACTCGATGGCGTCGAGGGCGGCCAGGGCGGCGGCGTCGAGAGTGATCCGGCCGGCCGCCGTGTTGGCCTCGAGGTGGGCGGGGTCGGCGGTGCCGGGGATGAGCAGCACGTTGGGGGCGCGGTGCAGCAGCCAGGCGAGGCCGACCTGCGAGGGTGTGACGCCCAGGGATTCGGCCACGGCGTGCACCGCGGGCTCGTCTGTCACCTTGGGCAGGGCCGGGAAGGACCCGCCGAGCGGGAAGAACGGCACCCAGGCGATGCCCTCCGCCGCGCACAGCCGCAGCAGCTCCTCGTCGTCGCGGGAGACGAGGCTGTACGCGTTCTGCACGCAGGCGATGCCCGCCGGCAGGGCGCGCCGCAGCCCGTCGAGGGTGACGCAGCTCAGACCGATCGCGCCGATCTTGCCCTCGTCGCGCAGGGCGGTCATCACGTCGAGCTGGTCGTCGAGGTCGACCAGCTGGTCGCCGTCGGGGCGCAGGCCGGGGCCGGAGTCGAGCCGGCGGAGGTTGACCACGGGGAGCCGGTCGACGCCCAGGCTGCGCAGGTTCTCCTCGACGCTGGCGCGCAGTTGTTCGGGGCGCTGCGCGAGCCGCAGCGGCATCGGCCCGCCCGGATCCGGGTCGGCCCCCACCTTCGTGACGACCAGGACGCCGTCCTCGGGGTGCAGCGCCTCGCGGATGACCCGGTTCGCGAACCCGAAGCCGTAGAACTGAGCGGTGTCCACGTGGTCGACGCCCAGTTCGACCGCGCGTCGCAGCAGGGCGACGGCCTCGTCGCGACTGTGGTGCAGGCGTTCGAGCTGCAGGGCGCCGTAGCCGACCCGGGAGACGGTGCGGCCGGCGAACGGAGCGGTCGGAGCGGTCGGGGTGGTCATGGTGCGGTCTCCTCGGTCGGTGACTGCAGGGCGGTGTACAGCAGTTGGGCCAGGTAGAGGCTCTGCACCCGGTGGGCGATCGGGGTGGCGCGCTCCTGGGCCTCGGCCGGTTCGAGGTGTTCGACCTTGACCAGCCAAGCGGTGACACTGTCGTGCACCATCGCGCGCATCCGGTCGATCGTGTCGACGACGATGCCGTGGATGACCGGGTTGTTGGTCGCCTCGCCCCAGGTCTGCACGCCGACCCGGGCTTCGACCGGGTCGATGCCGGCGATCAGCCGGTCGAGCAGTTCGTCGGGGTCGGGCGGGGTGTCGCTCCCGGCGTACTCGCCGAGGGCCTCCGCGCGCTTGGCGAGCACCGCGTGGGCGGAGGCCTGGACCAGGTCGGCCTTGTTGCGGTAGTGGGCGTAGATCGAGCCGGTCGACAGGCCGGACTCGGCCGTGATGTCGGCGATCGAGGTCCGCTCCAGGCCGTTGCGGCTGAAGCAGCGGACGGCGGCCTCGGTGATCTGGGCACGTCGGAGTTCCTTGCGCGCGTCGGTGAGTCGAGGCATCGCACCTCCTGCAAAAAGAATCGCTGTTCTGCTTGTGGGCTTCACCATACAGAACCGCTGTTCCGTTTGTCGTGCGGCCGGATGTGGCGAGGGTTCACTCTTCGCAGAAGACCTGCGGCTGCCGGTACCGACGACGCCGCACACCGGGCCACCCCTCCACCGACGCCTAGACCGCCGAGCTGCGGAAACACCGTCAGCACGAGGGCGGAACCGACAAGATCGGTGCGCGGACGCTGGCACATGTCGCCAGATCACCGCACGGACCGGCCGGACCAAGATGGAGCAGCGGCCGGGCCCGGAGTGGGCGCGCGGCACTCCATCAGCACGAAGGACGGACAGCGATGACCCTCCGCCAGATCAAGCCCGGCAACCGCGGCTTCCTCTACGTCAACTCCCACCCCGGGGGCTGCGCCGCCGTCGTCGACGACCTGTGGCAGCAGACCCCCGCGCCCAGCGGCCCCGCCGGCGCGGAGGGACCGGTCGCCCTGATCATCGGCTCCAGCGCCGGGTACGGCCTCGCCGCCACCGTCGCCGCGCTGCGCACCCACGGCATGCGCGGGGTCGGCATCGCCTTCGAGGCCCCCGAGACCGAGCGCCGGACCGCCTCCGCCGGCTGGTACCGGACCGCCCGCACCGCCGAACTCGCCGGGCCCGACGCCGACTTCACCTTCCTCAACGCGGACGCCTTCGCCACCGCGGCCAAGGAGCAGGCGCTGGACCACCTCGCCACCCGGTACGGCCGGGTCGACTACCTCGTCTACAGCGTCGCCGCGCCCCGCCGCACCGACCCCGCCACCGGCGAGGTCCACCACTCGGCGATCAAGCCGCTCGGGTCCGCCTACCGGGCCAAGACCCTGCAGTTCGACGGGGACACCCCGGTCGTCGGCGCCCTCGAACTCGACCCCGCCGACGACGCGGAGCGCGAGGCGACCGTACGGGTCATGGGCGGCGACGACTGGAAGCTCTGGATCGACGCCCTGGCGGACCGCGGCCTCATCCGCAGCGGCTTCCACACCGTGGCACTCTCCTACGTGGGCTCCGACCTCACCGCGCCGATCTACCGGGCCGGCACCATCGGCGCGGCCAAGCAGCACCTGGAGGAGACCGCGCGCCACCTCCAGCACCGCCTCGCCCCGCTCGGCGGCCAAGCCCACACCGTGGTCGCCGGCGCGGCCGTCACCCAGGCCTCGACCGCCATCCCGTCCATCGCCCTCTACACCAGCCTGCTCCGCGCCGCCCTCGGCGACGACTTCCGCAGCACCGCCCAGCAGGCCACCACCCTCTGGCAGCAACTCACCGGCGCGGCACCGCTCCAGCTCGACGAGGAGCAGCGGATCCGCCTGGACGGCTGGGAGCTGGACGCCAAGGTCCAGGCCGACATCCACGCCCGCTGGGCCGCCGCCACCACCGACACCCTGCCCGACCTCGCCGACACCGACTGGTTCCACACCCAGGTCGGCCGCCTCTACGGCTGGCACGTCCCCGGCACCGACTACGCCGCCCCGGCCCAGACCACCGTCCCCTGGCCGGCCATGCACTGACCGGGTCTCGCCGTACCCCGGTTTGGGCCGCCGACGGGCGCCGGCACGGTGGCGTCCCTGTGGTCCTGGTCCGGCATCCGGTGACGCCACGGACGCCGGACCGGAAGCACATCCGGATCAGGAATCGGATTGCCGCGAGACCCGGCGACTTCGGCCATCTGCTGCCGGGCGCGCGACCCGACGATCGGCGAGGGCCCCACCAGCGCGGTGAGGCCCTCGCCGTTCCCGCTCAGCCTGCCTTCAGCGTCCAACTCAGACCGTCGGCCTGGTCGAGCCACACCACCTGGCGCTCGGCCGTGACGGTGACGCCGTACCGGTCGCGGCCCGGGCACCCGTTGGCCTCGTACACCCGGTGGGCGGCCTCGAGCTCGGCCCACAAGGAGCGCGGCCCGGCCTCGATGACCGTGCCGTCGGTGCGCAGTTCAGCGATCGACCCGGCGCCGTCCCACACGCAGGCACCGACCGGCCGACCGGCGTCGACCAAGTCGTAGTCCCAACCGAGCCGACCGAGCGCGACGCTGACCAGGAAGCGGAACGTCTCGTCCACGACGACGTCGGCGCCGAGGGCGGACGGGCGAGCGCCGGCGGTGGACAGGGACGGGCGGCGGATGATGCCGCTGTCCCCGACAGTGCGGAGTGGCATGAAGTAGGCGCCGGTCGGCAGGAAGCGACCGGTGGCCTCGTCGGAGCCGGTCTTCTCGGCACAAATCACTCCGGCGCCGAGCGGGGCGACGATCACGCCGCCAGGGGCGAGCTCGGGCAGCCACGCGGCGGGGATGCGGTCGAGCCCGCAGGTGGCGATGATCGCCCCGAACGGGCCGTCCGTGCCGGTGGGGGCGGCGCCGTCGGCGGTGACCACGGTCGGCCGGTACGGCGTCGCATCGAGTCGGCGTCGGGCCTCGGCCGTCACGTCTTGGTCGACGTCGACGGTCACGACCCGGTCGGAGCCGAAGTGGTGGGCGAGCAGGGCGGCGTTGTAACCGGTGCCGGTGCCGATCTCCTTCACCGGGCCGTCGAAGTCGTCGCCGAGGGCCTGCAGCATCGCGGCCATCAGCGATGGCTGCGTGGAGGACGAAGCCGCGTTCCCCCCGATCAGGTGGGTGACCAAGGGCCGGTTCGTATAAACGGTCCGCAGCCACTCGGCGGCGTGATCGGGGTCGTCGCCGACGATGCACTGCTGCCGGCCGTCGGGGCCCTGCCGGTAGAAGTACGGAACGAACAGGTGGCGGGGAACGTCACGGAAGGCGGCCTCCCACCCGGGCTCGGTCAGGGAGCCATCGGCGGTGAGCGCGTCCACCAGGGCGGCACGCAGCGTGTCGGCGGTCGGCTCGGCGGCAGTGGTGAGGTCGGTGGTGGTCACAGGGTGCCCTTCTGGAGAAGGTCGGCCAGTGCGGTGGTGACGGCGTCGCGGGTGCAGTCGATCCACGCCCACTGCCCGCCGGGGTTCACGTCGACCAGCCAGTGTGTTCCGGCCCGGTCGACGATCAGGTCGATGGCGGCGTAGACGAGTCCGAGGCGCCACAGCATGTCCAGGATCCCCGTCCGGATGGCCTCAGGGAGCCCGATCGGAGAGTAGTCGAGGTGCTTGGAGTCGGTACGCCAGTCGAGCCGTCCGGGGGCGTCGGGGGCGTCGATCCGGACGGGGAACAGCTTCCCGGCCACGCAGGTCACGCGGACTTCGTACGCCTTGTCGGTGATCTCCTGCTGGTACAGGTGTGCGGTGAGGGCCACACGCGGGTCATCCCACCGGTCGGAGGGCACCCTGGTGGTGTAGATCTGCCCACGCTTCCCGTTCTCGGTGTGGACGATCCCACCGAGCACCTTCGTGATGATCCGCCCCCGGCACCGCTCAGCGAAGTCCCGCACGGCCTCGGGGTCGTTGGTCACCAGGGTGGCCGGCACCCGCAGGCGGGCTTCGACCGCGGCGGTGAGCTGCGCGGGCTTCGTGCAGTCGGCGTTGCGCTCGGGCCGGTTGACCCACAGCACCTGTGGAAGGGAGCCGAGAACGCCGGCGAACCCTCGCTTGGCCTGCCCGGCGGCGAACCGCTGTTCCGGGCCGGACATGCTGTCGGGGAACCGAAACGCGGTGGGCTTGCGCCACCACACGGAGGTGACCTCGGACAGGTCGATCCCGCGCAGGGGCCCGGCCAGGGAGCCGCCCCACGCGCCATCGGGCCGCAGCTCGGCCCGCATGGTCATGCGCTGCGGGAAGGCCGCGAGATCGGTGCGCCAGAACGGGACGGCCCGCGCGTTGAGCTCGCGCAGGACGTAGTCGGCGGTGGGGTCGAGGTCGTGGGTGATGACGAGCACGCGGGGCGAGACGCCCCGCGTGCTCCCGATGCCGTTGGTCATCAGTCGTCGTTCTGGTCGTAGTCGACGCTGATCACGGTCTGGCCGTCGCTCTCGGTCTGGCAACCCGACCCCTCCATGGTCGGCATGTCCAGGGCCACGCGGCCGTCGATCAAGGACAGCTGCGTGTGCGGGTCGACGGTGACGACGGGCAGCGGCACGACCGTCACGGGGTTGGTGACGGCGTCGAGCCCGAACGGGCGGGTGGCGAGCGGGCCGGGCGGCTCGGCGTCGATGCCCATGTTCAGGGTGGGCAGTCGGTCGGTCAGGACGGACATGGTGTCACTCCCTCATTCTCGGTTCGGACCGGCCCCCGGAATCGGGGATCGGGGTTGGTGCCGGCCGCCGGGCGGGGGACGCCTGCGATCGGCACCGGTCCGCCCAGCTGGCGTGGCCGGGCGAAGTCTTGGGAACGCCGTCAGGCCGGCGACGCGTACCCACAACGCGGAGCGCTCTCGGCGGCGGTGTCGGTTTGAGGGCGGCACGGGCACGGGTGCCGGGTGTTGAGCAGTCCGAGGGCGTGCAGAGCGAGGACCACCTCGGCGTCGGTGCCCACGTGGAGGCTCTCGCGCAGGCGCCCGGCGGACGTGGACACCGCCTTGATGCCGACGCCCCTGATCACGGCGATCTCTTGCCTGGTGTGGCCGTCGGCGATCAGCTGGCCGGTGGTCCGCATGACGTCGGTGACCAGCAGGCGGTCGTCGGCCGGGCGGCCGGGCAGGCGGAGGAGCCCGGCACGCACAGCGACGTCGATGGCGTGGACAGTGCTGCCCGTGTGGAGGCAACGCGCGGCCACCCGCGTGTACAGGGCCGCTGCACCCCACCGCCAGCCGTACGCCCGGTCGACCTCCACGGAGTCCCACCCCCTGGAGACCAGGTCCAGGACGACGGCGTGGCCGCCGACGAGCCGCGGACGGTGGCCGCAGTCCCGGCACGGGTGCCCGAAGACGAGACCGGCCGGGATCGACGGTGCCGTCATCGGTCCGGCGCCGCCAAGCCGCATGGGCGGCAGGGCCAGCCCGGCCTTTGCGAGGCCGGAGGCCGATGGGCCCCTCACCACCGCCTCCGCCTGGGCAAGTCTCCGGCCGTCGCCCGTTCCAGAAGCGTGATGCTCGGCTCCGGCGGCAGCGCCGCGTCCAGCGCCAGGCTCATCCGCAGGCGAGAGCCTTCCTGGTAGGTGACGTCGAACACCGACCAGGCCACGGTCAAGGTCCGCTCACCGACGCGGAGTTCCGCCGCGTCCCAGCCCAGGACGACTCCGCGGTCCGGCGGAAGCACGCATACCCGCAGTGCGGTCGTGCGGGCCAGGGTGGCGAGGTGGACCATCTGCGCGGCGTGGACGCGGGGCGACGTGCCGTGGCACGTCAGGAGGTCCGCGCTGAGGAGCAGCGTCGCCTCCGGCGTGCCGAGGCGACGGAGGCGCGCGTCGAACGCCTCGGCGCGCGCACCGTTCAGCGCCCGCTGCCAGGTACCGGCCACCCCCGGCTTGGCAAGCAGGTCCGACCGGTAGATCGAACAGGCCTGGCAGCCATCACCGGGCACGGTGCTCATCGGAGGCTCGGGCACGCCGCCCGGCACGCGTATCGTGGGCGCCTCCAACGACATGGCCATCTCGTACTGCGCGGTGCGCAGCGCCGCCGGAATGGTGACGGCACCGACGAGCACCACGGTGTCGGCCCGAGCTTCCAGGATTCGGTAGTGGTGCGGCCAGCCGGGCCCTTGGTCCGGGAAGTAGCCGGGCCGGGCCGCCTGCGCGGCGGCCAATACGCGCCGGACGTCGGCAGCCGCGACGGCACCCGCGCCATAGGCCTCCAGGTAGGCGGTGAGCTGGCCTTGCCGAGCGGCCTCGTACAGCACCTGGCTGGTGCCGGCCTCCAGCTCGGCGAGGTCGTGGGCATCCGCGTGGGCCTCACCCGGCAGCCGGTCCGCGACATCGGTTCGGGTGAAACCTCGGCACTCCCGCAGGTGGCGCAGGTGCTCACCCAGAACGACATCGCCGAGACTCGGCCCGTTCCACGGAACGTCACCCGCGGCGTCCGAAGGCGTCGCCGTGGGCGACGAGCTCACCGCGATCGACGGCAGCGCCCGTAGGCCCTCGCGCGGATTGGCTTCCGGCAGACCGCGCCGGCCCGTGGGCATCGGCTCGTGTCCTCGCGCCGCGTGGCCAGTGAGCTCGTCGAGGCACACGGCCATGGCGCACACCCGGCGGACACGGTCGACGGCGCCGCGGTGATCGCCTCGGTCCAAGGCTTCGTCCGCGTCGCGCAGTTCGTCGGCCAGGATGCCCAGCAGGAGAGCTCGGGAGTCGTCCAGGCCGCTGCGACGGATCCGCGTGGCGGTGTTGGTGACGGCGACCGCCAGCAGATCCACCGAGGGACTGGCCAACTGTGGGCCTCCCAGCCGAGGCAGCTCACGGGCGATGCGGGCGAGCGCGTCATCCAGCGCCAGCAGCGGCACCCCGTCCGCGAACGGCACGCCTGACAGCTTCTGCACAGCCCATGCCTGCAGAGTGTCGAAGGCATCGCTGTTGAACGTCACCGCAGTTCTCCTCAGATCGTTGCTGGGCTGGACGGTTGTCCGTCAGGTGGGAAGGTGACTGCCACCGGCTTCGTGGTAGGGCCCGGCCGCTGGTGGGGCCGCCGACTACGCAGCGGTGGAATCCCGCTGACGCCGGGTCGGCCAGTGCAGCCTGGCCAGGCCCCGTCGGGCGAGCCCGGAGATGACCTTCAGTCGGCGCTCCGAGAGCTGTGCGGCGGCGCTCGGCTGCACTTCCGCCGCAACGGCGGTGGCCTGGCCGAACACCTCCAGATCGACGTCGAGCTCGAACCACACCGACCAACCGGTGGGCTGTCCCAGGGTGTTGAGGCGCTGGTGCCATCCGATGTCGTCCGCGTAACCGGCCGCGACCACGAGCCCTCGCCCGCCGGTCGCATCCGGGTCGTCGATGGTGCTGCTCATCACCGGTACGACGGTTCCGGGGTCCGTTACGGTGATCCGCAGCCGGCCGCGCTCCCGGTCGACGTCACCCTCGATCAGCAGCTCGGCGCCGTCGCCGTTGCACGCACCGCAGGCGTGCTTGATCGCGTTGTCGATGAACTCCGAGGAGCACACGCGAAGCGCGTACGCCCGGAGCTTGTCGAGGCCGATGCCGGCCTTCGCGACCTCGTCGACCAGCCGGTTGCGGATGGCGCCGAGGGACGCCGTCGTGAGCTGTTCCTTGATCGTCAGGATGTGGTGCATGGCTGTTCCTCCGGGCTGAACGTCGGCAGGTATTCCCGGGCCGTTGGCGGGGGGATAAACGGTGGCCACCGCGCTTCCACAGAGATTCGCCGCGTGATGGCAGAGAGGCAAACGACAGAAGTTACTGTTCCTGGTCGAACTCACCGGTTTGAACTCCGGTGCTGCGGCAAACCGGTAATCAGTTACTGTTTCTGATTCTTAGTCAGCGAGTTCGACGGCTAAGCTGCTGGCTGGTGACAGGGAGGTGGGCCATGACTCACAGGCCGTCCTGCGCAGCGCGCACCAGGGCCAGTGCCGAGGCAAACGGCTGGACGATCGACACGATGGTCGCCGTGATCGTCGATTGCTGCGGCGTCAGCCGGCTCCGTGCCCATCGTCTGGCGCGGGGGTGGACGCGTGGCCGCGCGGTCGACGAACTGATCGCGCGATGTGCGACGTTGGGACTCGCTCGTCCGAGCCTGGACTCTGAGCAGCTGGGCGCGTGGGAACGGAACCTCCGGATGCCTCGGGCCCAGACCATCGACCTGTTGTGCCGCCTGTACGAGACCGACGCGCAGGGGCTCGGTCTCTCCGGCGGCTACCGCACGGACGCCTGCCGGTCCCTGGCCGCGCTCCCGGTGATCGCTACGCCTCGTGTCCCGGCGCCCCGCCCCGCATCGCTCCCCGTCGGGCTGGGCCTCGCCGACCCGGTCGACGCCGTGCTGAGCTCCCACCGCCGCGCTGTCGAGCGCACGCTGGCCAGTACGACGCTCACCGCCGGTGAGCTGGAGTCGCTGGACGGAAAGCTCCTCGCTCTGCGGCGGGACTACGTGGGCGGTGCCCCGACGGTGATGCTCGCACGACTGCTGGCGAACCTGGAGGAGGTCCGGCAGTACTCCGAGGAGCGGCAGCCGGCTCTCGTGCAGGTGCGTCTGTCCGAGATGATCGCCGTGCTGTCCACGCTGATCGCTGACGCCCTGATGAAGCTCGGACGCAAGGAGCTGGCCTGGGACTGGTACGGGACGGCGAAGTCGGCCGCCGACGACAGCGGCAACCGCGAGCTGCGGACACGCGTGCGGATTCAAGCGGCGATGCTGCCGTTCTACTACGGGCCGCTGAGCGAGGCAGCGGCACTCACCCACGAGGCCGTTCTCCTCAACCGCGGGCGCCCGACCACGACGGGCGCGTTCGCCGCCGCCGCGGACGCCCGGGTCAAGGCGCACCAAGGCGACGAAGCGGGCGCCCGTGCAGCACTGGAGCAGGCCCTCGCGCTGTTCGAACGCAGTCGACAGACGGTCACCGAGGACGACGCCTGGGCGTTCCCCTACCGGCGGCTCCAGCTGTACCTGTCGGGCACCTACACCGCGCTCGGCGACACGGTGAGAGCCGGGCAGGCCCAGGACGCAGCGCTTCGTCTCTACACCGACCGCACCGGCATCGACCCGGCGTTGCTGCGCCTGGAGCAGGCCATGTGCCTCGTCCGACAGCGCAGCGTCTCCGAAGCCTGCCAGCTGGCCCGCGACACCTACCTGACGGTGCCCGAGGACCACCGCACCCAGATCCTCGGTGCCCGGGCCGCGGACATCATCAAGATAACGCCGGAGAACGTGCGCCCCCGCGCCGCCCGAGAACTCGGGGAACTCCTGGCCCTTCCGACCGGCGCGACGTGACAGATGCACCCGTCGCCCGTCAGCCTGGCAGATATGAGTGCTCCGGTTGTCCGGATCGGCGGGTTCGCCGAATCCGAGGTTGTCAAAGTCCTCACCGCCGTCTGCGACCAGGTCGGACTCGACCCGTCGGACGCCGTCATGTTGCGCGGTCACACCAACGCCGTCTACCTGCTGCCGGCCGCCGGGGTGGTCGCCAAGGTCGCCCGAGCGGGAACATCCCTGAACACCGTCCGCCGTACGGTCCAGCTGGTGCAGTGGCTCGCCGACAAGAACTTCCCGACCGTCGAACTTCTGCCGGTGCGGCAACCGGTCGTGGCCGACGGTCACGCCGTGACGTTCTGGCACTACCTGCCGCAGCCTGATCACCCCGTCCCGGCGGCCCACCTCGCGCTTCCCCTCCGCACGCTTCACGAACTTCCACCTCCTCCCTTCGACGTCCGCCCCGTCGACACGGCCGGGGCGGTCAGGCAGTCGCTCACGGCGATCACCGCGTTGCCGCCGGACGATCTCACCTACCTGGAACAGCGTTTGGCCGAGCTGGAGGGTGCTCTCCCCCAGGTGCGCTACGTCCTGCCCCCGGGGCTTCTCCAGGGCGATCCCCAGCACCGGAACGCCCTCCACCACCGTGATGCCGCGGTGCTGTGCGACTGGGACACCGCGTGCTTCGGGCCGCCGGAACTCGACCTCGTCACCGTCGAGATCCACTGCCGCCGCTTCGGCTACGGCCGTTCCCACTACCGGGAGTTCGCCGACGCGTACGGATTCGATGTCACCTCATGGCAGGGCTACCCCGTGTTGTGCGGACTCCGGGAGCTACGGATGATCACCACGAACGCGAAGCGGGCGCCGTACGGAAGCCCGACGCTCGCGGAGGTCCGTCGCCGCATCCAAGGCCTGAGGTCCGGCCAGGACCAGTTCGGATGGAACATCCTCTGAACAGGTCACGCCGGCCGACCCTGTCCGCAGGTACTGACCGGTCGGCCTCGAGCAACCAGGAGGCGTATGCCCGCGGCCTCAAGGTGCCGGCGCCGCCGGTCGGCGTCGACCTGGTTGCCGAGATGGACGATCGTCGGCAGGACGACGGCGTACAGGTCGCGCCGCTCCTCGATGCCGGCGAGGAGGACGTCGGGTTCCGCGCCGTCGTCGGTGATCACGTCAGCGAGGTGGAGCTCCCGCTGTTCACAGAAGGAATCGAGGACACCGGTCAGTGCCTGTCGGCGCGGCAGTGCCGTGGCAACCGCCGTGCGGAGGAGTCCCACCACGACGGGCAGCGGAACGGGTAGCTGCTCGGTGAGCATTCGGCACGAATCCTTCCGATCGGCCAGGCTGTCTGCTTCGAGACTGCCGGAGTCCCGATCGCGACGGAATCGCGTGCCGTGGCAGTTCCGTGGCAGTTTCGGCGCACCGCCACTGCCCGCAGTGCTTCGATGGCTGCCCGGAGCGGGAGGTGGCGATGACGGCAGTGATCGTGTGGACCGGGCTCGAAGCGAGGGCTCTGCGACTGGCGTGCCGCAAGTCCGTCCGGGACTGGGCTGCGATCCTGGGCATGTCGGTACGCGCGGTGTCGAACTGGGAGAGGCTGGGGGCGAGCACCCGTCCCAGACCGGACACCCAGGCGATCTTCGACACGGTGCTGCGCCAGTCGGACCCCGGCGCCCGGTTTCGCTTCGAAGCCCTCGTCATGCAGCAGACCGGAGCACCGGTCCTCGCGGAGGTCCAGGCCGGGCCGCGGGCGTGGGAGTACGAGTCGTGGGCGGAAGACATCGAGAGGGCGGTTCTGGCCGCAGCCCGTCAGGACTTCTCGTTGGCGGGAGGTCTGCTGGAACGCTGGCGCTCACGCTGGCCGACGGCCGATCTCGACGACCGCGGCCTCTACCTGCTGGCCCGCTCGACGACCCTGGTGGGTGACCTTCGCCGTGATCAGGGGGCACTGGTCGGCCCGCTGTCGGCGTCTGCGTCGTACGCCCAGGCGCGGCAGCTGTACACCCGGCTCGACATACCCCGGCGGACGGCCCAACTGGATCTGTCGCTGGCAGTGGTGACGGAGATGTCCGGACAGCTCTCCGCTGCGGCAGCCCGGTACTCCGAGCTGGCCGGCGACGTCCGCCTCAGCGCGCGGGATCGAACGCGGGCGGCCCTGTGGGTCGGCACCTCCCTCGACAAGCAGGGCGAACATGAGCAGGCCATCAGCATCACCCGATCCGCGATCCGGGTGTTCGAGAACCTCGGCGAGGTGGAGGACTGGGCCACGGCGAATCAGAAGCTCGCGCTCGCGCACCGCGGCGCCGGGAATCTCGGGGAGGCCGTCCGGCTGATCGCGGTGGCGCGGACGAACACCACCGGTTCAGCGCCGATGCAGGACGTCCGGCTGACCACCGCGCACGGTCACATTCTGCTGAGCGACCGTGCGACCGTCGAGGAGGGGCTCGCCCTGCTGAACCGGGCCGAGCACATTGCGGACAAGTACGGTATGACCCACCAACGGAGGAGCATCCAAGGAATCCGGTCCGGATTCCAGCGGGCGCCGTGCCTTTAGTGAGTGGGAGAAGAACGTGGCGGACGCGCAGCATCGCGAGATCACCGACCGGCAGTGGGCGGACGCCGCGCTGATCTGGGGCTACCACCAGATGGGCCACGAGCGGCGGCCGTGCGATGTGGCGATCGGTCTGGGCTGCCACGATCTCGGCGTGGCGGCCGAGACGGCCGCACTGTACCTGGACGGCCTGGTTCAGAAGATCGTCTTCACCGGCGGGCTCAACCCGTCCCGGCCCGACCACTTCCCCTGCGGTGAGGCCGTGCACTTCACCGAGCACGCCGTCTCCCTCGGGGTGCCCGAGCACGCGATCCACCTGGAGCCCCAGGCCCGCAATACCGGGCAGAACATCCGATTCTCGCGGGAGGTCCTGAAGACCGCCGGCGTCGAGGTGCGGTCGGTGCTGCTGGTGAGCATGCCCTACATGGAGCGCCGGGCGTACGCGACGTGCCGCCAGGCGTGGCCGGAGGTCGAGGTGGTGTGCACCTCCACCCAGATGAACCTGAACGACTACGTGAAGACCATCGGCGACGAGAAGCTCGTGATCGACAGCCTCGTGGGCGATCTCCAGCGGGTGATCGAGTATCCGGGGCTCGGGTTCGCCGTCGCCCAGGATGTTCCGGAGGCAGTCCGTGACGCGTACCAGCGGCTTCTGGCCGACGGCTTCGACAGCAAGTTGCTCGGCTGACACGGCACCGTCCGTCGGGCCGGTGTGCGCCGTCCACCAGCCGAACGTATTCCCTCGCCTCTCCACCCTTGCCAAGTTGTTCGCCGCGGATGTGTGGGTCGTCCTCGACGACGTCCAGTTCGCCCGGCGCGACTACCAGCACCGTGCCCGCCTCGCGCCGGCGAACGGTGCACCCGGCCCGACCAGGTGGTTGAGCATCCCCACCCACCTCCCGGCCGGTCGGGCGACGCTGATCCGGGATGCCCGGATCGTCGACCCGATGCGCAGCCGCCGCCGAAGCGCGGTTCTCCTCCGGGAGCACTACCAGACCGCTCCTCACTGGCCGGCGTTCAGGGACGGGCTGGACGCCTTCCTCGACGTCTTCGGACGCACCGACCGGATCGCGGCGGTGGCCCAGGAGTCCACGCTGCTACTGCTGTCGATGGTCGGTTGGAGGGGCCAAGTGGTAGCCAGCAGCGATCTGCACGCCGGCTCCGACCGGTCGCAGCGCCTGACCGACTTATGCCTGGCGGTCGGAGCCAGCACTTACCTCTGCGGCACAGGCGGGTTGAGGTACGTCCAGCCCGCCGTCTTCGACCGTGCCGGTGTCGAGCTGCGTCCCGTCCGGCTTCCGGCCGACGGCTGGTGGGCAGGGGCGCCCCGGACGAGCGCGGTCGCTGCGCTCACCGCTCACGGGCCACGCCGCCTGGCCGAGCTCCTCCACCGAGCACAGGAAGCGCAGCCGCTCGCAGCCATCGTCCTGCCCGGACAGAATCCGGTTGCCGGGTGCGACTCGGGATGACGGCCCGGGTGCCCTCGCGGAACACCGCAATCGGGCCTTCGAACGCTCTCGCAACCGCCGCCGGGCCGATCACTCCGCGGTCAATGTAACGACGAACACTAACTCGCTGCCGTCAGCCGCCTCACGAAATTCCCTGAATGGCCGTCCATTCCGTGATGATCCCCGCCATCAGTCGGCCAGCGCGTACGTCCCCGTGTTCGAGCTCCCCGCACCGGCGGGCAATGGCCCCGGGGTCGGATTTCGGGTGCTCCCAGGCTGCTTCCTGGGCCTCCCCTTGGGGCGGCGGGCAGGCATCTCCGCCCCCAGCCTCGCGAGTTCCTCCGTGGTCCAACCTGCCGCCTCCGCCGCCGCATAGGCCTTCCCGTACGGGACCTCGGTTTCTGCCAACCGATCCTTCAGGCGTCTGCGTTCGGTCATGATCGCGTCGAGCAGACTGCCGGCTCAGTTTCGACGCGGTGTTCTGGGTGAACTCCGCGTTGTCCAGCTTGTTGGAGTTCGCGGCGCCGCGCATGAGCCTGATCGTTTCGAAGGCTGAGCTGATCAGCGAGGTCATGCAGTTGCCGCCGCCCGGTACGGACGGGGTTCCGCAGGTCTTGTCGACGGGGGCGGCCGCAGGCGCGGCCTCGGCCTGCACGGTCAGGCCCGAGGCTATGGCGATTGCGGCGACCCCGCAGGCCAGGGCTCGTTTCAGGCGGGACAGGGTTTCATGTCAGAACCGTCTTTCTTCTCGACAAAGATGGATCGTAGACCTCGAAATCCTCCGTCTCGCCGCTCCTGACGGAATCCATATGCATGACCGAGAAACCTGGCGCCTTTTCACGTCACCCCGGCCCGACGAGAATTCGGATGAACCTGAATGCGGGATGATCCGTTGTCCTGCCCCAGGGTCCCGGGGCCCTCAGTCGAAGTAGCCGGTCGGTGTGACGCCGAGGGAACGGCGGAACATCGCGCTGAAGGCGCTCGGGGTGGCGTAGCCGAGGTCGGCGGCGACGGTGCTGACCGGGGTGGCGCGGGCGAGCAGGATCACCGCGTGCAGCAGGCGGGCCTGCTGCACCCAGTGGGCCAGGGTCATGCCGGTGGCGTGGGGGAAGCGGCGTTGCAGGGTGCGGGGGCTGAGGTGGGTGTGGGCGGCCGCGGTGGCGGTCGTCCAGTCCGCGCCCGGGTCGGCCCGGATCGCGGCGCACAGTCTTTCCAGTTCGGGGTCGGCGGGCACGGGCAGGTGCAGGGCGGGGACCGGCTGCGGCTCCAGTTCGTACAGCAGCAGGTCCATCAGCCGCCCGTCCCGCCCGTGCGGGTCGTACTCCAGCGGGATCCTGGTGGCGGCCTCGATCAGCTCGCGCAGCAGCGGGGAGACCGAGACGACGGTGGGTTCGCCGGGCGGCTCGGGTGCGGCCCGCGGTTCGACGTAGACGGTGCGCATCCGGACCCGGCCGGCGCAGGTCATCGCGTGTTCGGTCTCGGGCGGGACCCAGACGCCCCGGGTCGCGGGGACCACCCAGCTGCCCCGGTCGGTGACGACCGTGATGACCCCGCTGGTCCCGTAGATCAGCTGCGCCCGGCGGTGCCGGTGCGGCGGGATGTGGTGGCCGTCGGGGAGGTCGCGTGCCATCGCGGCCAGCGGCCTGGGCACGTGCTGGTAGTCCTCGCGGTTCTCGCTCTTGCCGTGCATTGGCACACTCTCGACAGTTCTCGGCGTTCGCGCGACAGCATGCCAGGCCCGACCTGCCTAGCGTGGACTCACGTGATCGACACCGCCGCTCCCTCCCGCCCCTCGCCTGCCGCCCCCACCCGTGGGGTGCCGATCGTGCTGCTCGCCGCCGCCTCGGCTGTCACAGCCGCGAACGTCTACCTGAGCCAGCCGCTCCTCGCCGCCGCCGCCCGGTCCCTGCACAGCAGCCCCGCCCTCCTGGGCGCCGTCCCGACCGCCACCCAGTTCGGCTACGCCGTCGGGATCGCGCTGCTGGTCCCGGCCGGCGACTGCGTCGACCGCCGTCGGCTGATCTGCGCGCTGAGCGGGGCCGCCGCACTGGCGCTGGCCGCCTGCGCGCTGGCCCCCGGCCCGGGCTGGCTGGCGGCCGCCGGGTTCGTCCTCGGCCTGGTCTCCCCCGTGCCGCAGCTGGTCGCGCCGCTCGCGGTGGCACTGGCCGGCGGACGGGCCACGGGACAGGCCGCGGGACGGCCGGTGGGACGGACCGTCGGCGTCGTCCAGGCCGGGCTGCTGGTCGGGGTGCTGGGGGCGCGCACGTACGCGGGTGCGCTGGCCTCGGTCGCGGGGTGGCGAGCGGTCTTCTGGTGCTCCGCCGGGCTCACCCTGCTGCTGACGCTGGTGCTCCGGCGGACGCTGCCCGCCCTCCCACCGGTCGGGGCGGTCCGGTACGGCGCGGCGCTGGCCTCACTGCCCCGGTTGTTCACGGCCGAGCCGCTGGTCCGGCGGGTGACCGTGTCCGGCGCCCTGGTCGGGGTCTCCTTCGGGGCCTTCTGGACGGCGCTGACCCTCCTGCTTGACCAGCACTACCGCTTCGGCTCAACGGTGATCGGCCTGTTCGGGCTGGTCGCCGCGGCGAGCGCGCTGCTGTCCCCGGCGGCGGGACGGCTCGCGGACCGGCTCGGCGCGCGGCGCGGGCCGGCCGCGCTGGTGGTGGCGGTGCTCGCGGGGTGGGCGCTCCTGCTGCCGGGCGGCGGTTCGCTCGGCTGGCTGACCGCGGGCGTGGTGGTGCTGGACGTGGCCATCTGGGGCAACCAAGTGGCCTGCCAGAGCGCCCTGTTCACCCTCTCGCCGGGGGCGCACAACCGGCTGAACACCTGCTACTTCACCCTGCGTTTCGCCGGCATCGCCGTCGGCTCGACGGTCGGCTCGCTCGCCTGGGCGCAGGGCGGCTGGCCGGCCGTGGTCGCTGCCGGAGTGGCGGCGGGGCTGGCCGCCCTGGCCGTGACGGTCGCCCGGTCACGGCCTCGGCGGGGCTGAGCCGCACGCACGGCCTCAGTAGACGTCGCGGGCGTAGCGCCTGTCGGCGGCGAGCTGCTTGACGTACGCGGCCGCGCCGTCCTCGTCGAGTCCGCCGTGGGCGACGGCGATGTCGCGCAGGGCCCGGTCGACGTCCTTGGCCATGCGGGAGGCGTCGCCGCAGACGTAGAAGTGGGCGCCGTCCTGGAGCCAGGACCAGAGCTGGGCGCCGTGTTCGCGCATCCGGTCCTGGACGTAGACCTTGTTGCGCTGGTCCCGGGAGAACGCGAGGTCGACGCGGGACAGCGTCCCGTCGCGGTGCAGTTCGGCCAGTTCGTCCCGGTAGTAGAAGTCGGTGGCGCGGCGCTGTTCGCCGAAGAACAGCCAGTTGCCGGCCCGGTGGCCGAGGGCGCGCCGCTGGTCGAGGAAGCCCAGGAAGGGGGCGACACCCGTACCGGGGCCGACCATGACGGCCGGGGTGTCGGGGTTGCCGGGCGGCCGGAAGTGGGCGGAGCCCTGCACGAACAGCGGCACCTCGGTGCCGGGTTCGGCATCGGCGAGGAAGGTGGAGGCGACCCCCTTGCGGGCGTGGCCGCGCGGGCCCTCGTAACGGAGCACGGAAACGGTGAGGCTGACCCTGCCCGGGGTGGCGAGGGGGCTGGAGGAGATCGAGTACATCCGGGGCTTGAGGGGCTTGAGGAGGTCGGCCCACTCCTGGGCACCGAGGCGGACCGGGAACTCGGCGAGCAGATCGACGGCCTGACGCCCCCAACTCCACTTCGCCAGGCCGTCCTTGTTGTCCGGGCGGAGCAGCCGCTTCAGTTCGCGGTCGCCGGTGCGGTCGGCGACCGTACGGAGCAGCTCGGGGGTGATGCGGGTGATGTCGAGGTGGTGGAGGAGGACGTCGGCAAAGGTGGCGGTGCTGGTGCCGGCGAGGACGACTTCGGCGCCGGGATCGAGGCCGGTGATGGCGAGCCATTCGGCGACGAGGTCGGGGCGGTTGGTGGGACGGACGCCGAGGGCGTCGCCGGCCTGGTACTCGACCTGGTCGCCGATGTCGAAGGTGAAGCGGCGGACCTCCTTGTCGGCGCCCGGGAGGCTGAGCAGCTCGTTCCCGGAGAGGGGAGCCGGGTAGGGGTCGTTCCTGGTCGGTCGGGCGGACGGCGGGGCGGGCGACGGGGCGGACGGCGGGGCGGACGGCGGGGCGGGCGACGTGCTTCCGGCCGCCGGGAGTGCGGTGGCTGCCGTGGGGCGCGACTCCTCGTCGAGAGCGGAGAGAGCAGACAGGGCGGAGAGGACGGCGTCGAGCCAGGCTCCGGCGGCGTCCTCGTAGTCGGGTTCGCAGTCGGTGCGCGGGTGCAGGCGGATGGCGCCGAGTTCGGCGAGGCGTTCGTCGAGGCGACGGCCGTGGCCGCAGAAGTCACCGTAGGCGGAGTCCCCGAACGCGAGGACGGCGTAGCGCAGGCCGTCCAGCCGCCGCGTGTCGGGCGTGTTGAGGCCCTGCCAGAAGTCGGCGCCGTTGTCGGGGGCAGCGCCGTCGCCGAACGTGCTGGTGACGACGAGCAGGTCGGTGTCGGCGGTGAGATCGGCGGGCGTCGCCTCCGCCATGGGGCGCAGGTCCGGAACGCGGCCGGACTCGGCGATCCGGGTGCCGACGGCGGCGGCGAACTCCTCGGCGTTACCGGTCTGGGATGCCCACAGCAGGAGCAGGCGCCGGGTCGAGGGGCTGGTGACCGGGGCGGCGACCGGGGCGGCGTCCGGGGCAGGTCCGCCGAAGGGCACCTGCGGGCCGCCCGGTGCGGCGACGCGGGAGAACAGGCCGGCGAGAGCGCCGTCGACCCACCGGGCCGTCTCGTGGTCGAACGGGGCGCCGGGCGGCAGAACCGGAATCCCTTGGCCGGGCGGGGCCAGCATGACACCGGAGAGGTAGCCGGCGAGGTAGCGGCGCTCGTGCTCGGCGAGCGGAGGCGGCACGAGGTCGGAAAGGCCGAGCATCGCCGCCAGCGCGGGTACGGCGTCCTGCTCAGGGGAGGGTGCGCCATCCGCCGTGTCCGCAGCAGGCTCGCTCTCGGGTCGGGCCACGGGCACCGGCGCCACCGGCACCGGAACCGCCGCCTTGGCGAGGGTGACGGCGCAGACCTTGAATTCGGGCTGGAAGGAGACCGGGTCGACGGCGTCGTTGGTGACGGCGTTGATGCTGAGGTACTCGCCGAACAGGTCGTTCCAGTGGAAGGGCGCGAAGCAGTTGCCGGGGCGAACCCGGTCGGTGACCACGGCGGGCAGCACGGCTCGGCCGCGTCGGGAGGTGATCTCGACGTGGTCCCGCTCCGCGATGCCCAGCCGCTGGGCGTCCTCGGGGTGGAGCTCCACGAACGGCCCGGGGTTGAGCTTGTTGAGCTTGGCGACCTTCCCGGTCTTGGTGAGGGTGTGCCACTGGTGCTGGAGGCGGCCGGTGTTGAGGACGAACGGGTAGTCGTCGTCGGGGAGTTCGGCGGCCGGCAGGTGCGGGCGGGGGAAGAACCGGGCGCGCCCGTTTCCGGTCGGGAAGACCAGCTGCGGCCGGGTGCCGTCCTCGCGTTCCAGGAGGGCCTGGCTGACGCCGTCGTTGAGGTAGCGGACGGGGTTGCGGTCGGGCCCGCCGGGCGCGGCGGGCCACTGCACCGGTGTCCCGCGCAGCCGCTCGTAGGTGACGCCGCGGATGTCCCAGCCGGTTTGGGGGTTCCAGGCCCGCTTGATCTCCTCGAAGACCTCCTCGGAGTTCGCGTAGGTGAAGGCGTTCGCGAACCCCATCGCGCAGGCGACGCGGGCGATGAGCTGCCAGTCCGGGGTGGCCTGGCCGGGCGGGGTGACCACGCCGGGGACGAGGGTGAGGTTCCGCTCGGAGTTGATCATCACACCGTCGGACTCGGCCCACAGGGTGCCCGGGAGGACCACGTCCGCGTACGCGTTGGTCTCGGTCTCGGCGAAGACGTCCTGGGTGACGACGAGTTCGGCGGCCTCCAGACCGGCGATGACGGTCTTGCGGTTGGCGACCGAGGCGACCGGGTTGGTGCAGATGATCCAGCACGCCTTGATGTCACCGGCGGCCATCCGCTCGAACATCTCCACCGTGCCGCGCCCGACCTCGGTGCGCAGCGTACCGGCCTCGATGCCCCAGAGGTCTTCGACGAAGGCGCGGTCGGCGTCGACGAGGACGGAGCGCTGGCCGGGCAGACCGGGGCCCATGTAGCCCATCTCCCGGCCGCCCATGGCGTTGGGCTGGCCGGTGAGCGAGAGCGGCCCGGCGCCGGGGCGGCAGATGGCGCCGGTGGCCAGGTGGAGGTTGACCAGGGCGTTGGTGTTCCAGGTGCCGTGGGTGGACTGGTTGAGGCCCATCGTCCAGCAGCTCATCCAGTCGCCGGCCTCGCCGATCCACCGCGCGGCCTGCCGGATGTCGGCCTCGGCGAGGCCGGTGATCTCCGCGACCTTCGCCGGCGGGTAGTCGGCGAGGAAGCCGGGCATCTCCTCCCAGCCGTCGGTGAAGCCGGCGATGAACTCCTCGTCGGTGTGGCCGTTCTCGACGAGCAGGTGCAGCAGCCCGTTGAGCAGGGCGAGGTCGGTGCCGGGCCGGATCTGCAGGAACAGGTCGGCCTTGTCGGCGGTGGCGTTGCGCCGGGGGTCGACGACGATGAGCCTGGCCCCGGCGGACTTGACCCGGTCCATCATGCGCAGGAACAGGATGGGGTGGCAGTCGGCCATGTTGGCGCCGATGACGAGGAAGGCGTTAGCGCGGTCGAAGTCCTGGTACGAGCCGGGCGGGGCGTCCGCGCCGAGCGACAGCTTGTAGCCGCTGCCCGCACTGGCCATGCACAGCCGGGAGTTGGACTCGATCTGGTTGGTCCCGATGAAGCCCTTGGCCAGCTTGTTCGCCAGGTACTGCGCCTCCAGCGACATCTGCCCCGACACGTACAGGGACAGCGCGTCCGGACCGTACTCGTCCAGGACCGCCCGCAGCCGACCGGCGACGGCCGCCACCGCCGCGTCCACGTCGACGGGCACCGCCGGCTCGCCCCGGGCGCCGCGCACGAGCGCGGTCTCCAGCCGCCCGGGGGCGGCGAGCAGGTCGGCGTGGGTCGCGCCCTTGGTGCACAGCCGACCGCCGTTGGCGGGGTGGTCCTTGTCGCCCGACACCTTGGCCACGGTCCGGCGGCCGTCCGCGTCCTGCTTCAGGTCCAGCACGACCCCGCAGCCGACGCCGCAGTACGAACAGACCGTCCGCACCCGGCCCGCGTCCGTCCCCGCCACAGTGCCCCCTCAGCCGTACGGGTGCCGGGGCGGCTCCGCGCATCGCGTTCCACCGGCAGCCGGGGCCGCTCCCCGACGGGAGCCACCGTAGGAACGGCGTGTTGCGACCGGCCGAGAAGATCGATTCAGCGCCGTTACGGCGCCCGCACCGCGCTCCGCCCGGGCTGTGAGGACACGAGGTGGCGCGGGAGGAAGCTGCGCGGGGGCACCCAGGCGGTGCCCCCGTCGGCGGGTGTGCCGCACCCGCGTTCGGGAACCGCCGTCAACCACCCGCGCGCGGATCGGGGCGAATCCGCGCTTCACCAGCGGTTCACCGCGCCGGAGCGGTACGTTGGCGGTCGCCGATTGCAGGGAGAACCGTCGACATGACCATCGACCAGGCCGCCCTCGGCCGCGCGGTGAAGGCGGTCTCCGCCGCCGCGCACGCCGATGACGCGGCCGCGCTGTACCGGGCCGTGATGCCGCCGGCGGGAACGGACACACCGCCGGCCGAGGCCGCGACCTGGTTCGGGACCCTCCTCATCCACCTGGCACTCACGGCGGCGGCCAGTTCGGAGCTCGAGCCGGGCTGCCCCCGGGACGCCGTCTCGGAGTGGATCGGGCAGGAGCTGGGCCCGCCGCCGACCCCGGCGCTGCTGCGCGCCGCGGACCCCGACCGCATCGACCACGTCGAAGCCGTGAGCGCCGCGGCGGACCACTCCCGGTACCACGAGTACGCCGTCGACCTGATCCGGCTGGGCCTCGCCGAGCCGGACGAGGCACCGGACGAGCGAGGCGTCGACGCCCATTGCACGGTGACGAACGACAAGGACGCGCGGATCGTCGTGATGGCGATGCTCGGCCGCCTCGCCGCCGCTCCCGGCGGGCGAGGCTGACGACGCCGCCCCCGGTCTGACACCGGGCACGGTGTCAGACCGGGGGCGTCGACGAACCTGTTCGAGACGCGTGGGCGAAGCGGCCTCACCCCCGGTGGCCGCGCGGGTGTTGACCGCCGTGCACGTCACCAGGGCACGACGCCGGCGTCCTCGAAGAACTGGCCCGTCGGGCCGTCGTCGGGCAGGGTCGCGAGTTTGACGGCGATCGCCGCGCCCTGTTCGGGGGTGCGCACGCCCCGGAAGCCGTTGAGGTCGGTCGCGACATAGCCGGGGCAGGCGACGTTGATCAGGATGTTCGTGCCGCTCAGCTCCCGGACGTACTGGAGGGTGACGGCGTTCAGGAACGTCTTCGAC
Organism: Kitasatospora sp. Ki12; assembly: GCF_054601375.1. Lineage (NCBI taxonomy): Bacteria > Bacillati > Actinomycetota > Actinomycetes > Kitasatosporales > Streptomycetaceae > Kitasatospora > Kitasatospora sp. Ki12. The sequence goes on from NZ_BAAIHT010000002.1 coordinate 783,871, forward strand.
GGCGAGTACGCCGCGGCTACCGGACCTACTGTCAGCTCACCGGCGGCCTCTGACTGCCGGGTGAGGGAGCCGACAGAGCTGGACATGTTCACGATCCGCGGTGAGGCGGAGCGGCGCAGCAGCGGCAGCATCGCGTTGGTGACGCGGATGACGCCGATGACGTTGGTCTCCACGACCGTGCGGATGGTGGCGGGGTCGACGCGGGTGGGCTCCTGCGGCATGCCGCCGGTGATGGCGGCGTTGTTGACGAGCACGTCGAGGCGCCCGGCCCGTTCCTCGATCAGCCGTGCGGCGGCTGTCGCGCTCGCGTCGTCGGTCACGTCCAGCGGTACGCCGAACGCGTCGACGCCGGCCGCGCGCAGTTTCTCCACCGCGGTCTCGCGGCGCCGGTCGTCGCGGGCGCCGACGCCGACGCTCCAGCCGAGGGCGCCCAGGCCCGCGGCGATCTCGTAGCCGATTCCCTTGTTCGCGCCGGTGACCAGCGCAATCGTTCGTTCGCTCATGGGGACCATGCTGCTCTCGGACCCCGGCGGGGGTCCAAGACCGATTGGGTGGGCAGCGATACCGTCCGGGTATCGATCCGGAGTACGGTGGCCGGATGGAGACCAGGGAACTGCGCTACTTCGTGGCCGTCGCCGAGGAGTTGCACTTCGGGCGCGCCGCGGAGCGGCTCGGGATCGCTCAGCCGCCGCTGTCACGGGCGATCCAGCAGCTCGAGCGCCGGCTCGGGGCAGCGCTGCTGGACCGGACCAGCCGCACCGTCACGCTGACCGAAGCCGGCTCGGTGCTGCTGGCCGAGGGCCGGGCGGCCCTCGACGCGGTCGAGGCGGCCGAACGCCGGACCCGCCGCGCCGCCCTTGCCTCGGCCGGCCGTCCCGGCCTGGTCCTGGTCACGAAGGCCAGCGCGTCCCGCGAACTGCTGGCGGAACTGCTGGACGCGTACGCCGCCGAACCCGGCGCGGTCCCCGTCGACGTCATCCTGTGCGGCCCGGCCGAGCAGGAACGCCTTCTGCGCGAGGGCCGGGCCGACGTGGCGCTGCTGCACCGGCCGTTCGACTCGACGGCCGGGTTCCACACCGAGGAACTCGGCACGGAGGGCCAGGTCGTGGTCCTGCCGGCCGGGCATCCGCTCACCGTCCGGACCCATGTGCACATGGCCGACATCACCGGGCTGCCCGGCCTGCCCCTGCCACGCTGGCCCTGCCGCGACGGCACCTACCAGCCCGGCCCCGGCCCGCAGGTCCGCGACCACGCGCAGTTGTTGCAGCTCGTCGCGCTCGGCCGTGCTTGCGCGGTCTCACCGGAGTCGTGCCGAGCCCAACTGCACGGTGACCTCGCCGCCGTGCCCGTGCTGGACGCGCCGAAGGTCACCACCGTGATCGCCTGGCCGCCGCACAGCCGGTCCAGAGCCGTCGCCGACCTCGTCCGGACTGCGACCCGTCTCCGGTAGTTCCAAGTAGTTCCACGTAGTTCACACAGTTCGGTGCCCGGCACCCCCCGATGCAAAATTTTTATTGCGCAACTTTCCCTTCGGATCTACCGTGGTGGCATGCCCCAGCAGCCGCAGCAACCGCAGCAGCCCGAGACCGACCGGATCACCGACCTGTCCCGCCTGAAGGCGTTCACCAACCCGCTGCGGATGCAGCTCTACCGCCTCCTCTACGCGGCGGGCACCGCCACCGCCTCGCAGCTCGCCGAGCAGGTCGACCAGGCGCCCTCGCTGGTCAGCTACCACCTGCGCAAGCTCGCCGAGCACGGCTTCGTCGCCGAGGCGAGCGGCCGGAGCACCGACGGCCGGGAGCGGTGGTGGCAGGTCGCCTCCGAGGAGGGCTGGGGCTTCCGGGAGTCCGACCTCACCGGGACGCCGGAGGGTGCCGCCGTCGTGGGCGCGGTGACGCACGGTCTCATCGACTCCCGCACCGCCCAGTACCGCGCGTACCTGGGACAGGGCGCCGCCTGGGGAAAGGAGTGGACCGACGCGGCCTTCAGCTCCGAATGGCTGCTCGACCTCAACCCGGCCGAACTCGCCGCGCTGGGTGAGGAGCTGCAGGAGCTGTCCCGGCGCTGGCGAGAGCGCGGCAAGGCCGCCCGGGCGGCCGGCGACACGGCGGACCGCGAGCACGTCTCCGTCCACCTGTACGGGTTCCCGTTCCGCCCCTGACGCCCCGCCAGCGCCCAAGCCCCCACTCCACCCCCACAGAGACGACCGGAGCCCCTCATGGCCGTCGCGGAAGCGACCCCCACCGTCCAGAGCGCCGTCCAGACCGCCACACCACCCGCCGCACCGCCCGCCCACCGCGACGCCAACGTGCTGCGCTGGCTCGCCGCCTACACCGCCTCGCTCATCGGCGACAGCGTCTACTTCGTCGCCCTCGGCTGGTCCGCCCAGCGGGCCGCCGGCCCCACCGAGGTCGGCCTGGTGATGGCCGCCGGGGCGCTCCCCCGCGCGGTGCTGATGCTCGGCGGCGGCGTACTGGCCGACCGGCTGGACCCCCGGCGGGTGATCCTCGGCAGCGACGCCCTGCGCTGTCTGCTCATCCTCTCGGTGGCCGCGGGCATCGCCCTGAGCACGCCCGCGCTCTGGCTGCTGGTCACGGTGGCGCTCGTCTTCGGCGCGGTGGACGCGCTGTTCGTCCCCGCCGTCGGCGCCCTCCCGCCCCGGATCACCGGGCCCGACCAGCTGACCCGGGTCACCGGTATGCGCTCGCTGTCGATGCGCGTCGGCCAGATCGCGGGCCCGCCGCTCGGCGGCCTGGCCATGGGCCTGGGCGGCCCGGCGGCCGCGTTCGGCGTCGCCGGCCTGCTCTTCGCGCTCTCCCTGCCGCTTCTGCTCACCGTCCGGGTCCGGCCCCTCGACACACCCGCCGCCGAGGGGACGCCCCAACCGGGTAGCGCCCGCGCCGACCTCCTCGACGGCCTGCGCTACCTGCGCCGCCACCGCCTGATCGGCCCGCTGGTCGCCGTCGGCGCCGTCTGCGAACTCGGCCTCACCGGCACCCTCAACGTCGGCATGGTGCTCCTCAACGCCGAACGCGGCTGGGGCCCGTCCGGCTACGGCTGGATCGTCGCCTGCTTCGGCGCCGGGGCCACCGCCGGCGCCGTGCTGCTCACCGTCGTCGGCCGCCTGCCCCGGGCGGGCCTGACCATGGCGGGCACCCTGTTCGGGGCCAGCACCGGCGCGGCGGCGATGGCCCTGGTCCCGAGCCTGTGGACCGTCGCCGTCCTGGCCGCCGCCGTCGGCCTGTGCGCGGGCGTCTCCGGCGGCCTGGGCAGCGCCCTCATCCAGACCGCGACCGACCCCGCCTACCTCGGCCGGGTCACCTCCGTCGTGATGCTGACCATGCTGGGCCTCGCCCCGCTGAGCTACCCCCTGGTCGGCGCCGCCATCGGTGCCTGGGGAGCCGCCCCCGTCTTCCTCGCCTGCGGCGCCCTCGCCGGCCTGAGCGCGATCGCCGCCCTCACCTCCGACGCCGTCCGCCGCGCCGAACTCCCCGGCCGCCGGAAGCCTGACGACCAGTCGGCGCGGTAGTGTCCCGGCCCGGTCCTCCGGCGGCACTGGCGGCGGCGGCGCGAGCGACAGGTACGCCCCGATGCCCGGTCCTGCTGCGACCGGGGGTGTGACGGCGCGTCCGGAACGCGGCGGACCCGTGGTCGCGATCGTTCATCTGATCCTGCCCCTACCGTCCGCCCCTCCCATCGGCCTCTACCGTCTACGCGGCACGAGTCCGGTTTCGAAGGCGATGATCGCCAGGTGGACGCGGTCCCGAGCTTCGAGCTTGGCGAACAGACGCGCGACATGGGTCTTCGCGGTCGCCGCGCTGATCACCAGCCGCTCGGCTATCTCAGCGTTCGACAGTCCCTGTCCGACCAGTGCCAGCACCTCGCGCTCCCGGTCGGTGATCCCCGCGATCGGACTCAAGTCGACGGCGGGCCCGGCGTCCGGTTCGGGGGCCGCGGGGCCGGGAGTTCCGGCGAAGTCCGCGATCAGCCGTCGGGTCACGCTCGGTGCGATCAGCGCGTCGCCCGCGGCCACCACGCGGATCGCTTCCAGGATCGCGTCCAGGGCCATGCTCTTGAGCAGGAATCCGCTGGCCCCGGCGCGCAGTGCGCCGTAGACGTACTCGTCGTGGTCGAAGGTCGTCAGCACCAGGACCTTGGGCGGGTCCGGCTCGGCGGTCGCCTGCCGGGTCGCCTCGATCCCGTCCATGCCCGGCATCCGGATGTCCATCACCACGACGTCCGGACGCAGTTCACGCACCAGGCGCACCGCCTCGCGGCCGTCGCCGGCCTCGCCGACCACCTCCAGGTCGTCGGTGTCGCCGATCAGGATCCCGAGCCCGACCAGCATCAGCGGCTGGTCGTCGACCAGCAGTACCCGCACGCTCATGCGCCCACCTCGCTGACGCTCGGCGAGCGCTTCGCGCACGCGCACCTGTTGACGGTGAGCTCGCTTCGCTCGCTCATGCCGGAAGCCTCGCAGCCACCCGGAACCCGCCCTCCGGACGCCGGCCGGCGCTGAACTGGCCGGACAGCAAGGTCACCCGCTCGCGCATGCCGAGCAGGCCGAAGCCGCTCCCGCCGACCGCCGCCGAGAGCCTCGGACGGCCCGGCCCGCCGAGACCGTCGTCCCCGTCGTCGACCACCTCGATCGTCACCCCTTCCGGCTCGTAGCCGACCGCGACCCGGCACGTCCGCGCACCGGAATGCCGCACCACGTTCGTCACCGACTCCTGGACGATCCGGAACGCCGACAGCTCGATCTCCGGCGGCAGCGGCCGCCGCTCGCCCCGCCAGGTCACCTGGACCCGCACCCCGGCGCCGGCCGTGCGTTCGGCGAGCTGCGGGACGTCGGCCAGGCTGCCGGCCGGCGCCAGCGGAGCGGCCTGCGGCATGGCGTCGTCCGGCTCGGCGCGGCGGAGCGCCCCGAGCATGCGCTGCAGCTCCAGCAGCGTCTCCCGGCTGGTGGTCTCGATGCCGGTCAGCGCCTGCCGCGCCTGCTCGGGCTTGCTCTCCACGACCCGCGCCGCCGCTCCCGACAGCACCGTGATGATCCCGATGCTGTGCGCGACGCTGTCGTGCAGTTCGCGGGCGATCCGCAGCCGCTCGGCCATGACAACGCGGGCCGCCCTCTGCTCGTGCAGGGCTTCCAGGTATTCGCGGCGTTTGCGGTACACCCCGCCGAAGACCCACGCGACCGCGAACCACAACGCGAAACCCCCGGCCCACTGGACCGCGTCGCCGACGGACTGCTCGCGGGTGTGGAGGTCGTTGACGAGCGCGGCCGCGACGCCCGCGACGGAGCCGACGGCGGCAGCCTTGGGCCGCCGGACGGCGAGGTACCCGCCCAAGCCGACGAGCAGGACGAACACGATCGAGGGCCGCGCGCCGAAAGCGTCGCCGAGGACCGTTTCGCCCAGGACCGCCGCGAAGACCGCCGCCGGCAGGCGGCGCACCAGCAGAACCGGCAGGGCGAGGACGATGTACAGACCGACCATCTGGGCGGGCTCGAGGTCGGGGAACCGGAACAGGCCGTTCTCAGGGGTCGGCATCGTCAAGGGGAGCATCAGCGCGTACAAGCAGGCGGTGGCCAGTACCACGGCCTGTGACGTCAGCCAGGTCACGCGTTTCGATGTCGACAGACGCTGGAGAAGCTGTTCCATGCGGAGATCGTATTCAGCGGCGTCGGCTCCGCGCGTCGCCCCGGGGATGTACGCCGGATGCGCCGGATACGCCCCCTGGCCGACGGCCTGGGAAGAGGTGACATCCGTCGGCCGACGCGGTGGATCGTGGTCCGTTCCTAGGTTCGTGGTCATGACGAACGCACCGATGATCGATCTTCGCGACACGACGAAGAAGTACGCCGACGGCCCGCCCGCACTGGCCGGCGTCACCTTGTCCGTGGCGGCTGGTGAGTGCGTGGCGATCCTCGGCCATTCCGGCAGTGGCAAGTCCACGCTGCTGAACCTGATCGCGGGTCTGGACAAGCCTTCCAGTGGCACCGTGACCGTCGACGGCACCCGCGTCGACCAGCTCGGCGAGGCCGATTCGGCGAGGTACCGCCGGGCCTCCATCGGCATGGTCTTCCAGTTCTTCAACCTGCTGGACGACCTGACCGTGTTGGACAACGTCATGGTTCCGGCGCAGCTGGCCGGGATGGGCAAGCGCGAAGCGAAGCGGCGGGCCGTCGAGCTGCTCGAGTCGCTGGGCATCGACCGGCATGTCAAGGCCTATCCGCAGCGGCTGTCCGGCGGGGAACGGCAGCGGGTGGCGGTGGCCAGGGCCCTGATGAACGAGCCGGCGCTGCTGCTGGCCGACGAGCCGACCGGCGCCCTGGACTCCAGCTCGGCCGAGGACGTGCGCGAGCTGCTGCTGGACCTGAACAGCGACGGCCAGACCATCCTGCTGGTCACCCACGACGTGCGGTTGGCCGCGAGCACCGCGCGCCGCACGATCGAGTTGGTGGACGGTGCCGTGGCCCGGGACGTGGCCAACACGGTCGGCGGCGCCACCGTCAACAGCTCGGCGGGAGCGGTCCGGTGAGCGCCCTGGGCAAGGTCGTACGCTCCGGCGTGGGCCGTCGTCGGATCCAGTCCCTCGTCATGGCGCTGACGACGTTCGCCGCGGTGACGTCCTCAGTGCTCTCCCTCGGCCTGCTGGCCGTCGTGCAGGCCCCGTTCGACCACGCCTTCGGTGCGCGGAACGGGGCGCACCTGGCGGTCCAGTTCGACGGCTCGAAGACCACGGCCGCGCAGGCCGCCGCCACCGCGCACGCCGCCGGTGTCACCGAGGCGGCCGGGCCCTACCCGGTCGCCGCCGCCCTGGACACGACGATCGGCACGGACTGCTCCACGAAGGACTGGGCCGGTCACGACAACGGTCCGATCACCGTCACCACCCGGCCCGACCTGGGCAGCACCTCCGGGATGGACCAGCTCGCGCTGACCCAGGGGCGCTGGCCGACCGGCCCGGGCGAGATCGCCCTGCCCTGGCACCACTTCGCCGCCGACTGCTTCGGCGGTTCGGTGGTGTTCTCCTCCCTGCCGGGCAAGCCGTCGTATCTGGTCGTCGGCTTCGGCGGCTCGGTGACCGACAGCGCGACCGCCTTCGCCACCGCCGACGGTTTCGCGCGGCTCACCGCCGCCGGTGCCACGTCCGACGTCCAGATGCTCTACCGGTTCGCCAAGGCCGGGACCGACGCCGACATCGCCACCGACAAGCAGGCGGTGGCCGCCGCCGCGCCGGCCGGCTCGGTCGAGGCCGGACAGTCGTACCTGACCGCGGAGCAGCAGGCGACCGGCAACGCCAAGGCCTACGTGCCCTTCCTGATCGCCTTCGGGATCCTCGGGCTGTTCATGTCGGTGCTGATCATCTCGATCGTGGTCAGCGGGGCCGTGGCCTCGGGAATCCGGCGCATCGGGATCCTGAAGTCGTTGGGCTTCACCCCTTCGCAGGTGGCCCGCGCCTACACCGCGCAGGCCATGATCCCGGCGACACTCGGCCTGCTGCTCGGCACGGTTTTCGGCAACCTCCTGGCAGTGCCGATCCTGGACGGGGCCACCAAGCAGCTCGGCGCGGCCGGTGCCACGATCCCGTTGTGGGTCAGCGCCGTGGTGCCGCTGGGCACCCTGCTGATCGTCGGCGTCACGGCTTTGATCCCAGCGCTGCGGGCCGGCCGGATGCCGACGGTGCGGGCCCTGGCGGTCGGCCGCGCCCCCGAGGCCGGGGGCGGTCGGGCGGCGCAGCGCCTTGCCTCGCGGCTGCCGCTGCCCCGGGCCGTGTCGCTGGGGCTGGCCCAGCCGTTCGCCCGGCCGGCCCGGGCCGTACTGGTCGGTGCGGCGGTGCTGTTCGGCGTGGTGAGTGCCACGTTCGCGGTGGGGCTGGAGTCCGGGTTCAACAGGTACCTGGACACCAGCACCTCAGGCTTCAACGTCGCGTCGAAGTTCGTGATACCCACGGCCGACGTGGGCGTGCCCTGGGATCTCTACGGCCCCAACGACCCGCGCAACCCGCACCTGGACGCGGCAAAGGTGGCCGCCGCGCTCGCCGGGATCCCGGGCACGAAGACCGCGTTCGGCTGGGGCGACAGCGGCGCGACCATGGTCGGCGCCCCGCCCGGCGGCGAACCTCCGAAGGTGTTCACGGTCACCGGCGACTTCTCCTGGACGCACCTGGAGCTGCTGTCCGGCCGCTGGTACTCGGCGCCCGGCGAGGCCGTGGTCGGCGACAAGCTGGCCACGACGGTGGGGATCCACGTCGGTGACGACGTCACCGTGGTGCAGCAGAACAAGCAGCTGTCGCTGAAGGTCGTCGGCGTCAACTTCGACACCAACCAGGGCGACTACACCGTCATGACGGATGCGGCCACCTTCACCGCCGCCGGTCTGACCCCGCACATCGACCTGTTCAACGTCGAGCTGGCCGACGACGTCAACGGATCGGACTGGTCCGCCTCGGCCGCCGCCGCGCTGTCCCCGCTGAACGCCTCGGTCCAGCCGAGCTCGGGCGGGGGCAAGAACATCATCGTGATCACCATGGGCGCCCTGGTGGCCACGCTCACGCTGATGATGATCGCGGTCGCCGCGCTCGGGGTGCTGAGCACGGTGGTGCAGGACACCCGGGAGCGGGTCCACGATCTGGGGATCCTCAAGGCCCTCGGGATGACGCCCAAGCAGACCGTCGCGATGGTCCTGACCTCGGTGACACTCACCGGCCTGATCGCCGGGCTGATCGGCGTCCCGCTCGGGGTCGCGGTGGAGAAGGCGACGCTGACCCCGATGGGGAACGCGATCGGCCGGCACGTGCCGCCGAGCGTGTCCCACGTCTACACCACCGGGCTGCTCATCCCCCTGCTGGCCGGCGGGATCGTGATCGCCCTGCTCGGCGCACTGCTGCCGGCCGGCTGGGCGGCCCGGTCGCGGACCGCCACCGCGCTGCGGACCGAGTAGGACCGAGTAGGACCGAGTAGGACGGAGCAGGACGGAGCAGGACCGAGCAGAGCCGCTGGCCGCCCCGGCGGACCGCCCGCAGCAGGGGCACGACGGGCTCGCCCCCGCCCGGGCCAGGCCACCCGTAGCGGATTGGCCCGGGACGGCCCGGATACCGCGCACTAGCCTCGGGCGCACAGCAGATCGACGGAGAATCCCCGGAGACCCTCATGCACCCCGAACTCGCGGCCGATCTCGGACGGTTGCCCGAACTCCTGGAGGAAACCCGGCAGCGGGCCCTCGCCTTCCTCGGCGGCCTGGACGGGCGGCCGGTACTCCCGCAGGCGGCGGCGTCCGGTGCCGGGCCCGGCCGCCCGGCGCGGCTCGCCGCGGCGGATGGCGGGTTGCCGGCGGGTGGCGGGTTGCCGGCGGCGCTGGCGGAGTTCGCCGAGCGCTGGGAGCCGCGGCTGTCGGCGAGTGCCGGGCCGCGGTACTTCGGATTCGTGACCGGTGGGGCGACCCCGGCGGCCCTGGCGGGCGACTGGCTGACCGCCGCCGTCGACCAGAACTCCAACTCCTCGCTGGATCCGGCCGGTCAGCACCTGGAGCGGGAGACGGTCGGCTGGCTGCGCGAGCTGTTCGGGCTGTCCGAGGCGCACCACGGCACCTTCGTCAGCGGCGCGACCATGTCGAACACGGTCGGGCTGGCCATCGCCCGCGAGTGGCTGGGCGAGCGGCTCGGCGTGGACGTCGCCGAGGACGGGGTGGGGGCGCTCGGCCTGGTCCGGGTGCTGTCGGGCGGCGCGCACTCGTCCGTCGCCAAGGCCCTGTCGGTGCTGGGCCTGGGCCGGACGGCGCTGCGGCCGGTACCCCTGCTGCCCGACCGGGAGGCGGTGGACGTGGCCGCGCTGGAGCGGGCGCTGGCCGAGTCCGGCGGGCCGTGCGTCGTGGTGGCCAACGCGGGCACGGTCAACACCGTCGACTTCGACGACCTGCGGGCGATCGCGGAGCTGCGCGAGCGGTACGGGTTCTGGCTGCACGTGGACGCCGCCTTCGGCGCCTTCGCCGCGCTGTCGCCGGAGCACGCGGAGCTGGTGGCCGGCCTGGACCTCGCCGACTCGGTCTGCGCCGACCTGCACAAGTGGCTCAACGTGCCCTACGACAGCGCCGTGCAGTTCACCCGCCGCCCCGACCTGCAGGCCCGGGTGTTCCGGAACTCCGCCGCCTACCTCGGCCCGCTCGGCGAGCACCCCGACCTGGTGCACCTCACCCCGGAGAACTCGCACCGGCTGCGCGCCCTCGCCGCCTGGTTCACGCTGCGCGCGTACGGCCGCTCCGGCCACCGGGAGATCGTGGAGCGCAACATCGCGGGCGCCCGGGCGCTCGGCGAGGCGGTCGAGCGGATCGACGGCCTCCGGCTGCTCGCCCCGGTCCGGCTGAACGTCGTCTGCTTCACCCTGGCGGCGGACCCCACCGCCGAGCGCCTCGCCGCGCTCGCCGCCGGACTGGCCGAGGAGGCCTTCGTCACCCCGACCCACTACGCGGGCCTGCCCGCCCTGCGCGCGGCGTTCAGCAACTGGCGCACCACGGAGGCGGACGTCCGGCGCACGGCGGCGGCCCTGGCGCAGGCTGTCCGGAACCTGCCCTGACAGGGAGCCGGCCTGTCAGGGAGCTGGCCTGTCAGGCCCCGACGCCTCCCGGCTCAGCTCCGGTCGTGGTCCCCGGTGCTGCCGTCGATCAACTCCCGCAGGATGTCGAGGTGCCCGGCGTGCCGCGCCGTCTCCGTCGTCATGTGGATCAGCACCCAGCGCAGCGAGACCGAGTTGCCGGACCAGGAGGTGCCGAGGTCGTCCAGCGCGAGCTCTCCGATCACCTCGTCCGCATCGGCCCGCGCCCGGGCGTAGAACGCCAGGATGTCGGCCGTCGACTCGTGCGGCTCCACCCGCATGTCGGAGCTGTCGTCGGCGTCGACGTCGAACGGCAGCGGCCCGGTGTCGCGCCCGAACGTCTGCCGGAACCAGCCGAGTTCGGCGCCGCCGAGGTGCTTCAGCAGCCCCAGCGGGTTCGTCCCCGACGGCGTCATCGGACGGCGCAGCTGCTCGTCGTCCAGGCCCTCCAGCTTCCACAGCACCGCGTCGCGGTGCCGGTCCAGCGCCGCGAGAAGGCTTTCCTTCTCCTCACCCGTGAAGGGCACTCGATTGCTCATGTCCGGACCGTAGCAACCACCACTGACACAACTCTCGGAGGACGTCCTGAACCGCTGCACCCGATCCGCCGGTCGGCCCGGCTCAGGAGGACTGGTCGCCCGGGGAGTCCGGGTCGGGCCGCATCAACAGCAGGTCCTCGCCCCAGGCGTCCAGCACCGCCGCGTGGCCGGCGGCCCGGGCAGCCGCCTCGACCCGGGCGAAGAGCCGCTGCTGCGGCGCCACCTCGCCGGTCGCGGTGATCCGGGCGACGGTGTCCAGCAGCGCGGCGCCGTCCCAGCCGGGCAGCGGGAACCGGTCGAGCTCCCAGGCCAGGTACTTGTTGTAAGGGCGCGGCCGGCGGTCCAGGGCGAAGAGCAGGTCGAGCAGGAAGCCGACACCGGCGGCCGCGTCGAGGTGACCGGCGAGCGGGTTGCCGTCGCGGTGGTTCTTGACCGAGCGGTAGAGCGAGTTGGCGTAGGCGTCCACCAGGGCGGCGCCGGACCGGAAGGCCTCCTCGGCATCGAGCCGCCCCATCGCGGCGACGATCCGGGCGACCTGCCCGTCGCGGCGGTCGAGCAGCACCCGGGAGCGGGAGATGGCGTACCGCTCCCAGTCGGCGGGCCGGCGGAACCGTTCGAGGGTGGTGACGACCAGGTCGAGCCGCGCGGAGCGGTAGCCGTCGAGCGCGGCCAGCCCGCTCGCCGCGTCGCCGTCTCCGTCTCCGCCGGCAGAGGCGGAGGCGGAGGCGGAGGCACCGTCGTCGAGGATCACGTAGAGGTCGTGGTCCGAGTGACGGGTGGTCATGCCGTCGTGGGCCCGGGAGCCCTTGAGGACGAGCCCGACGACGGCCGGGTCGGCCGCCGCAGCGGCGACGATCGCCTCGAAATCCAGCGTCACGTCAGGTCCTTGCACATCAGCGTGCACATCGTCCCGTACCGCTGGAGCGAGCCGTCCTCGGCCTCCACATCCCAGGAGCCGGGTTCGCGGCCGAAGGCCCGGTAGCCCAGGCGTTCGTAGAGGGCACGGGCGCGCGGGTTGCTCTCCTCGACGCCGAGTTCGGCGCGGCGGCTCTGGTGGACGAGCTCGCGCACGTGCTTGGCGGATCCGGCCCAGCCGCAGGACGGCAGGTCCGCGTCGGTGAGGCCGCGCACCGACAGGTGCGGCCTGATCTCGGTCATCGCCGCATCCCTTCGACTCCGACATCCGACAGGGGCCGTCTCCCATTCCAGCAAGCCGGCCCCCGTCCCGTCCAAGGGGTTTCGGACCGGACGGCACCCCGTCGGCAGCCAGGGACGGGACACCCCGTCCACGCCCCAGGGCTGCACCCCGACGACGGTCAGGGGTGCGCCCCGTCGCCGTACACACCGCCCGCCTGGTCGGTCAGGCCGTCCAGGAACTCCGCGTGCGCGAGGTTCATGAACCGCAGCGGGCGCCACCGGGGACGGTGGTCGGGGTGGTCGCGGAACTCCCCCGCCGTCCGGCACAGCCGGTCCCACCAGATCATCGCGTCCTGCCGCATCCGCTGCGTCCACCCGGGTTCGTTGCCGCGGCCCTCCAGGACCGCGTCCTCCCAGGCGCAGAGGATGTCGGACAGGAAGATGCAGTCGTACTGCGTGATGGCCGCCAGCCGCTCGGCGGCGAACCGGGCGCCGCTGCCCTCGGGTTGGGCCTCGACCAGCTCGCCGAGGCGGGCCGTCAGGAAGGCCCGCAGCGGGGTGACGTCCTCGTAGTGGAGGTCGTCGGAGAACTCCAGCAGTTCCACGGGCTTGCGTTCGCGTGCCATCGTGCGGCGTCCCCTCGGTTCGGACGACGGTTGCGCCGACGGCCCGTCACGGACGAGTGACGGAGCCGTCACGTTCTGTCGGCCCGACCTTAGACCTCCGCGCCCGCCGGCACACCCGATTCCCGGACTTCGCCCACCGTTCCGCCGCTCGGGCCAGGATGTCCGCCGTGCGGGCAACACGCCTGCCGCGCCTTGACCTTCACACCGGTGTGAAGGCCGATGATGCTCCCATGACCGCCACAGCTTTCGACCCGTACGCGCTGCTCGCGCAGAGCCGCCTCGGCATCCTCGCGACCATCAAGGCCGACGGCCGGCCCCAGCTCTCCCCCGTCATGCCGTTCTACGACCGGGAGGCGAACGTCGTCCTGGTCTCCACCCGGGAGGGGCTGGCCAAGACCGTCAACCTGCGCCGGGACCCCCGGGTCAGCCTGGAGGTGACCGGGCCGGACGGACGCTCCTGGGTCACCGCCGAGGGCGTCGCCACCCTCTCCGGCCCGGGCACCGACCCCGACGGCCCCGAGGTCGACGCGCTGGTCGAGTACTACCGCCGCGCCGCCGGGGAGCACCCCGACTGGAGGGAGTACCGCGAGGTGATGGTCTCCGACCGTCGGGTGCTGCTCTCCTTCGCGGTCGACCACGTGTACGGCACCCGCATCTGAGCCGCCCCGGCCACCCTCACGGGGGAAGGGTGGCCGGGGCTCGCCGGGTATCGCAGGGGGAGCTCAGCCCGCCGTCGCGGTCACCACCGTGGCGTCCAGGTCCTCGTCCTGGCTGGCCTCTGCCGCCAGCCCGGCCGCCCGAGCCACCGCGAGCGCCGTCGCCACCTGCCGCTCACTGGTCTCGAACAGCAGCGACCCGCCCGCCGCCAGCCAGGCCGGCGCCTGCGCGACCACCCGGCGCAGCACGTCCAGGCCGTCCGCGCCGCCGTCGAGCGCCGGCCGGGCCTCGTGCAGCCGGGCCTCGGGCGGCAGCAGCGCGAGGTCGCCGGTCGGGACGTACGGGACGTTGGCGATCAGCACGTCCACCCGGCCGCGCAGCCCGGCGGGCAGGGCGTCGAACAGGTCGCCCCGGTGGACCCGCGCCCCCGCCCCGGCCAGGTTGCGGCGCGCGCAGCGGACCGCGTCCGGGTCGATGTCAGCGGCGTACAGCTCGACCGGGTGCGGGGCCCGGGCGGCCACGGCGGCGCCCAGCGCGCCGCTGCCGCAGCACAGGTCGAGCACGACGGCGCCCGGGCCCCGGGGCGGGCCGGCCAACGCGGTGGCGGCCGCCGCCAGGAACTCGCTGCGCCGGCGCGGGACGAAGACGCCCGGGTCGACGGCGATCCGCAGACCGGCGAACTCGGCCCAGCCGACGACGTGTTCGAGTGGACGCCCCTCGGCGCGGGCCCGCACCTTTGCGGCCAGATCGGCGGGCGAGGCGGCGGCGGTGAGCAGGATCCGTGCCTCGTCCTCGGCGAACACGCAACCGGCGGCGCGCAGTCGGGAGACCACCGCGGAACGAAGGGTGGCGGAGGAGAAAACCGGCAAGACAACCCCTTGGGGAAGACGGGAGGAGGGTGAACGGAGGAGAACGACTCCGTCAGGGCTCCCGCAAGGGCCGACGCCGCACCGGCGCGTCAGCGCGCTACGCGCGCGAGGCGCCCGCACGGCCGCGCTCCGGGAGCACCCGCTCGGACATTCCGGTAATGGGTCTCACCTCCCTGATGCGCGGTCATACTCGGCGTCAGCCACCCTACCGCACCGCCGGACGGAGGCACCGGGGCCCGCCACCGCCCGTCCTGCCACGCCCCGCCCGATGCCTCCCGAAACGCCCCTCGCCGCCTCGCTTGCACACGGCATCACTTGCAGGCGCGCACTGATGCATGAGCGCGATGGCCGCGCCCGCCGCCGACCCCGAAACGCATGCCCCGCGCAGGCCCGGCCGGCGCCAGCAGGAGCCCCGCGCCGACCTGCCGGACGACGTCCCGGATACGGTGGACGTGGATGCGGCACCGTCCGGCGAACCGAGAAGCAGAAGTGAGGAAACAGACGTGAGCGAGTCGGCCACCAGGGCCCTGCAGCAGGAGATCGCCCGCGAGCTCCAGGTCACCGAGGCCTTCGAGGCCGAGCGGGAGATCGAGCGCCGCGTGGCCTTCCTCACCGAGCGGCTGGTGTCCACCGGCCTGCGCTCCCTGGTGCTCGGCATCAGCGGCGGCGTCGACTCCACCACGGCCGGCCGGCTCTGCCAGCTCGCCGTCGAGCGGGCCCGGGCCGCCGGGCACGAGGCGCGGTTCCACGCGATGCGCCTGCCCTACGGGGTCC
Organism: Kitasatospora sp. Ki12; assembly: GCF_054601375.1. Classification (NCBI taxonomy): domain Bacteria; kingdom Bacillati; phylum Actinomycetota; class Actinomycetes; order Kitasatosporales; family Streptomycetaceae; genus Kitasatospora; species Kitasatospora sp. Ki12. The sequence goes on from NZ_BAAIHT010000002.1 coordinate 799,064, forward strand.
AGGGCGACGAGCACGACGCCCAGCTCGCGCTCTCCTTCATCCGCGCCGACCACGTGCTGACCGTGGACATCAAGCCCGCGAGCGACGCCGCGCTGGAGGCCTCGCTCGCCGCCGGCGTGCCCTTCCGGGACGCCCACCACCAGGACTTCGTGCACGGCAACATCAAGGCCCGCCAGCGCATGATCGCCCAGTACGCGGTGGCCGGGGCCCACAACGGCCTGGTCGTCGGCACCGACCACGCCGCGGAGGCCGTCTCGGGCTTCTTCACCAAGTTCGGCGACGGCGCCGCCGACCTGGTCCCGCTGACCGGACTCACCAAGCGCCGGGTGCGCGCCGTCGCGGACGCCCTGGGCGCGCCCGCCGAGCTGGTCTGGAAGACCCCGACCGCCGACCTGGAGACCCTCGACCCGGGCAAGGCCGACGAGGACGCGCTCGGCGTCACCTACGACGACATCGACGACTTCCTGGAGGGCAAGCCGGTGGACGGGCGGGCCTTCGACATCATCGTGAACCGCTACCGCGCCACCGAGCACAAGCGCCAGCTCCCCATCGCGCCGTAGTCGGACGGCGGGCGGAAGGCTGCCCGCCGTCCCGCACCCCCCCGGGGCGACACCGTCGGGCGGCCGGTCCTACCGGCCGCCCGACGGTGTCCGCGGGTCAGCGCCGCGAGCGGCGGGCCGCGATCAGGCCGGCACCGACCACCAGGAGCAGCCCGGTGACCAGCAGGGCCGGCATCGGGTTCCCGCTACCGGTGGGCGGCAGCGGCGGCTCGGGCCTCGGGCTGGGGCTGGGGTTGGGGCTGGGGTTGGGGCTGGGCGTGTCCCGGACGGTCGTGGTGGTCGAGCAATTGCCGACCGCCACGCGCACCGCCCGCCGCGTACCGCCGCCGCCGTTTCCGCTGCCGCCGTTCCCACTGCCGCCGTCGGAGCAGTTGGAGCCGTCGGCAGTGAGGCGGTTGACGAGCGTCTTGCCCCCGGCGCCCGGCTTCACGATGACGGTGTACGTCAGCGTCTCCGTCGCACCGGGCCGGATGTCGACCGTCCAGGTCAGCCTCGGCGCGGAGTAGGACGTCCGCCCGCTGCCGGCATGGGTGTCGGCACCGTAGACCGCACCGTCCAGGACCCCGGACAGGTCGTCGGTGACGACGGCGCCGAGGTACGTGCCGGCGGCCCGGTTGGTCGCGGTGACGGTGTACGTGACGGTGTCACCGGCCTTCGGGTCGGCCGGGCTCGCCTGCTTGGTGAGGAGCAGGTCGTGCCGCACGGTGATCGGTTCCGTCGGGCTCGCCACCGCCGTGTGGGCGGTCGCCGCCGGGTCCGGTCCGCCGGTCACCACCGCGGTGTTGACCGGAACGGCCGTGGCGTTCGGGTCGAGCGTGCCGGTCAGCGTCCAGGCCACGGTCGCACCGACCGGGACGTCGACGGCCGGGCAGGTCGCCGTGCCGTCCGCGATCGGGCACGGCGTGCCGTCCGCGTCGGCCGCCATCGAGGCACCGTTCACGCCGTCCGGCACCCGGTCCGTCACGGCCACGTTCCGCGCCAGCGAGGGCCCGCTGTTGGTGACGGTCACCCGCCACCGGATCTGCTGCCCGGCGACGACCGGGGAGGTCAGCAGTGCCTTGGCGACGGTCAGCCGCGCCTGCGACGAGGGCGGGCCCGAGGGCGAAGCCACCGCCGTGTGCGCGGTCGCCGACGGGTCCGGCCCGCCGGTCACCACGGCCGTGTTGCCCGGCGTGACGGTCGCGCCCGGGTCGAGCGTGCCCTTCAGCGTCCAGGTCAGCGTCGTGCCGACCGGGATCTCCACCGCCGGGCAGGTCGCCGTACCGCCCGAGACCGGGCAGACCGCGCCGTCGGGCCCGGTCATCGCGGCACCGAGCACGCCCACCGGCACCCGGTCCGTCACCACGACGTTCCGCGCCACCGAGGGCCCGCCGTTGGTGACGGTCACCCGCCACTCGATCGGGGCCCCGGCCACGACCGGGCTGGTGACGAGGACCTTCGCCACGCTCAGCCGCGCCTGTGCCGTGGGCGAGGCCGACGGTGAGGCCACCGCCGTGTGCGTCGGGGTGCCCGGGTCCGGTCCGCCCGTCACGGTGACGGTGTTGACCGGCGTCACGGTCGCGTCCGGCGCCAGCGTGCCGGTGAGGGTCCAGGTACGGGTCGCACCGACGGCGATCTCGACGGCCGGGCAGGTCGCCGTGCCGTTCGCGATCGCGCACGCCGTGCCGTCGTCCGCCGTCATCGACGCGTCCAGCACCCCGCTCGGGACCCGGTCGCTCACGACCACGTCCCGGGCGACGGACGGCCCCTCGTCGGTGACGGCGACCCGCCACTGGATCCGCTGCCCCGGCACGACCGGGTCGGTGAGCAGCGCCTTGGAGACCGACAACCGCGCTGCCGGCACCGGCCCGCCCGTGGGACTGGCCACCGCCGTGTGCGTGGGCGTGAGCGGGTCCGGTCCGCCCGTGACGAGGACGGTGTTGGTCGGCGTGCCGGTGGCGCCCGGCTCGAGCGTGCCGGTCAGGGTCCAGGTCAGCAGGCCGCCGACCGGGATCTCCACGGCCGGGCAGGTCGCCGTCCCGTCCGCGAACGCGCACGCCGTGCCGTCCTGCGCCGTCATCGACGCGTTCAGCACCCCGTCCGGGACCTTGTCGGTCACGACGACGTTCCGCGCCCGGGAGGGTCCGTTGTTGGTCACCGTCACCCGCCACTGGACCTGCTTCCCCGGCACCACCGGGTCGGTCACCAGCACCTTCGCCACGGACAGGACGGCCCGGGGCTCGGGGCTGCCGCTCGGCGAGGCCGTGGCGGTGTGCGCCGAGGCCGTCGGATCGGGCCCGCCCGTGACGGTGACCGTGTTGGTCGGCGTGACCGTCGCGTTCGGGTCCAGGGTGCCGCTCAGCGTCCAGCTCACCGAGCCACCGGCCGGGATCTCCACGGCCGGGCAGGTCGCCGTCCCGTTCGCGATCGCGCACGCCGTGCCGTCCTGCGCCGTCATCGACGCGTTCGACACCCCGTCCGGGATCCGGTCGGTGACGACCACGTTCCGGGCCCGCGACGGGCCGTGGTCGGTCACCGTGACCCGCCACCGGACCTGCTGCCCCGGCACCACCGGGTTCGTCACCAGCACCTTGGAGACCACCAGGTTCGCCTGCGGCGACGGCGGGCCGGACGGCGACGCCACCGCCGTGTGCGCGGTCGCGCTCGGATCGGGCCCGCCGGTCACCACCGCCGTGTTCGCCGGCGTGACGGTGGCGTCGGCGTCGAGCGTGCCGCTCAGCGTGTACGAGGCCGTCTGCCCGACCTCCAGCTCGATGGCCGGGCAGGTGGCGACGCCGCTGCCGATCGGGCAGGTGGTGCCGTCCTCGTCCGAGACCATCACGGCTCCGGACACCCCGTCCGGGATCCGGTCCGTGACCACGACGTTCCTCGCCCGCGACGGACCGTTGTTGACGACCGTCACCCGCCACCGGACCACCTCACCGGGGACCACCGGGTTCGTCACCAGCACCTTGGAGACCGTCAGCCTCGCCTGCGGCGACGGCGAGCCGGTCGGGCTGGCGACCGCCGTGTGGGCCGTCGTGCTCGGGTCCGGGCCGCCGGTCACCACGGCCGTGTTGGTCGGGGTGACGGTCGCGTCCTGGGCCAGGGTGCCGGAGAGCGTGTACGCGGCGGTCCGGCCGACCGGGATCTCGACCGGCGGGCAGATCGCCACGCCGCCCGTGACCGGGCAGGCCGCGTTCGTCGCGTCCGGCGAGAGCGAGGCCCCGACGACACCGTCCGGGAGCCGGTCGCTGACCACGACGTTGCGGGCCTGGCTGGGCCCGTTGTTGGTCACGCTGATCCGCCAGGCGATCGGCTGACCCGGCACCACCGGGTCGGTGAGCAGCGCCTTCGAGACCGTGAGGCTCGCCTGCGGCGCGACCGTCTCACTGGCCTGCGCGGTGGCGGTGTGGGCCGTCGCCGTCGGGTCGGGCCCGCCGGTCACCACGGCCACGTTGACCGGGGTGCTGGTCGCCGCCGGGTCGAGCGTCCCGGTGAGGGTCCAGCTCAGCGCGGAGCCGGCCGGGATCTCCACCGCCGGACACGTCGCCGTCCCGCCGGTGATCGGGCAGGCCGATCCGTCGGCGTCCGAGGTCATGCTCGGGGAGTCGACCATGGCCGGGACGGCGTCGGTGACGACCACGTTCCGGGCCCGCGAGGGACCCCGGTTGGTCACCGTGACCCGCCACTGGATCCGCTGCCCGGGCACGACCGGGTTGGTCACCAGCGTCTTGGAGAGGCTCAGGTTCGCCTGCGGCGTGGGCCCACCGGTGGGCGAGGCCACCGCCGTGTGCGCGGTCGCACTCGGGTCCGGCCCGCCCGTCACCACCGCCGTGTTGGTCGAGGTGACGGTCGCGTCCGGGGCCAGCGTGCCGGTCAGCGTGTACGAGGCCGTCTGCCCGACCTCCAGCTCGACCGCCGGGCACACCGCCGTCCCGTTCGCGACCGGACAACGGGTCGCGTCGGCGTCCGCCTGGAGGACGGCGTCGGAGACCCCGTCCGGGATCCGGTCGGTGACCACGACGTTCCGGGCGCGCGACGGACCGTTGTTGGTCACCGCCACCCGCCACTGGATCTTCTCCCCGGGGACGACGGGGTCGGTCAGCAGGACCTTGCTGATCGTCAGATTTGCCTGAGGTGATGGGGAGTTGGACGGCGAGGCCACCGCCGTGTGCGCGGTCGCACTCGGATCGGGCCCGCCGGTCACCACCGCCGTGTTCGTCGGCGTCACGGTCGCGTCCTGCGCCAGCGTGCCGGTCAGCGTGTACGAGGCCGTCTGCCCGACCTCCAGCTCGACGGCCGGGCACACCGCCGTCCCGTTCGCGATCGGGCAGACGCTCCCGTCGGCGGCCGTCATGCTCGCACCGCCGACCCCGTCCGGGATCCGGTCCGTGACCACGACGTTCCGGGCCTGCGACGGGCCGTTGTTGGTCACCGCCACCCGCCACTGGATCCGCTGACCCGGCACGACCGGGTCGGTCAGCAGAACCTTACTGACCGTCAGAATGGCTTGAGGCGACGGCGAGTTGGACGGCGAAGCGACAGCTGTGTGCGTCGACACCGCCGGATCCGGACCACCGGTGACCGTCACCGTGTTCGTCGGTGTCACGGTCGCATCAGCGGCGAGCGTGCCGGACAGCGTCCACGTCGCGGACGAGCCCGCCGGGATCTCCACCGCCGGACACGTCGCCACACCACCGCTGATCGGACAGGTCATTCCGTCCGAAGCCACCATCGTCGCGTCGTTCACCCCGGCCGGCACCTGATCCGTCACCACCACATTCCGCGCCCGCGAGGGGCCGTTGTTGGTGACGGTCACCTGCCACTGGACCTGCCGACCAGGAATCACCGGATCGGTGAGCAGCACCTTGGAGACAGTCAGGTTCGCCTGTGGCATCGGCGAGTTGGTCGGCGAGGCGACGGCCGTGTGCGCGGTCGCCGACGGGTCGGGCCCACCGGTGACCACTGCCGTGTTCGTCGGCGTGGAGGTCGCATTCGCGTCCAGCGTGCCGGTCAACGTCCAGGTCAGGGTCTGCCCGACCGGGATCTCGACCGCCGGGCAGGTCGCCACACCACCACCGATCGGACAGGCCGTCCCATCCGAAGCCGCCATCGTCGCGTTGTCCACCCCCGCCGGGACCTGGTCCGTCACGACGACGTTCCGCGCCCGCGAGGGACCGTTGTTCGTCACGCTCACCTGCCACTGGATCTGCTGCCCCGGCACCACCGGGCTCGTCAGCAGCGACTTGGCGATGGTGAGCGCTGCCTGCGAGGTCGGGGAACCGCTCGGAGAGGCGACCGCGGTGTGGGTGGAGGCGGTCGGGTCCGGCCCCCCTGTCACGATGACGCTGTTCGTCGGCGTGGTGGTCGCGTTCGAGTCCAGCGTGCCGGTCAGCGTCCACGTCTCCGAGCTGCCGACGGGAATCTCCACCGCCGGGCAGGTCGCTGTACCGCCATTGATCGGGCAGGCCGTCCCGTCGGAGGCCGCCATCGTCGCGTTACTCACCCCGGCCGGCACGGTGTCCGTGACGACCACGTTGCGTGCCCGCGACGGACCGTTGTTGGTGACGCTCACCCGCCACTGAATCTGCTGACCCGGCACCACCGGATTCGTCACCAGCACCTTGGAGACGGTCAGGTTGGCCTGCGGCGACGGCGAGTTGGTCGGCGAGGCGACAGCCGTGTGGGTCGACGCCGTCGGATCCGGCCCGCCAGTGACCGTCACCGTGTTCGACGGCGTCACGGTCGCATCGGCAGCGAGCGTGCCAGACAGCGTCCACGTCAGCGTCTCGCCGACCGGGATCTCCACCGCCGGACACGTCGCCACACCACCAGTGATCGGACAGGCCGTCCCGTCCGAAGCGGCCATCGCCGCGTCGTTCACCCCCGCCGGCACCTGGTCCGTCACCACCACGTTCCGAGCCTGCGAAGGCCCATTGTTGGTGACGCTCACCCGCCACTGAATCTGCTGACCCGGCACCACCGGGCTGGTCAGCAGCGACTTGGAGACGGTCAGGTTGGCCTGCGGCGACGGCGAGTTGGTCGGCGAGGCGACAGCCGTGTGGGTCGACGCCGTCGGATCCGGCCCGCCAGTGACCGTCACCGTGTTCGACGGCGTTGCGGTCGCATCGGCGGCGAGCGTGCCAGACAGCGTCCATGTCAGCGTCTGCCCAACCGGGATCTCCACCGCCGGACACGTCGCCACACCACCGCTGATCGGACAGACCGTCCCATCCGAGGCGGCCATCGCCGCGTCGTTCACCCCCGCCGGCACCTGGTCACTCACGACCACGTTGCGTGCCCGCGACGGACCGTTGTTGGTGACGCTCACCCGCCACTGGATCTGCTGCCCCGGCACCACCGGGTTCGTCACCAGCACCTTCGACACGGTGAGATTCGCTTGAGGCGAAGGCGAGTTGGACGGCGAGGCCACCGCCGTGTGCGTCGACACCGTCGGGTCCGGACCGCCCGTCACCACTGCCGTGTTCGTCGGCGTCACCGTGGCGTCCTGCGACAGCGTGCCCGTCAGCGTCCACGTCAACGTCTGACCGACCGGGATCTCCACCGCCGGACACGTCGCCGTGCCACCGCTGATCGGACAGACCGTCCCATCGGACGCCGCCATCGAGGCATTCGACACCCCCGCCGGGACCTGGTCCGTCACCACCACGTTCCGCGCCTGCGATGGACCGTTGTTGGTGACACTCACCCGCCACTGGATCTGCTGCCCCGGCACCACCGGGTTCGTCACCAGCACCTTCGAGACCGTCAGACTCGCCTTCGGCGTGGGCGTCACCGTCGGCGAGGCCACGGCGGTGCGGGAGGACGCGGACGGGTCCGGGCCGCCTGTGACCGTGACCGCGTTCGTCGGCGTCACGGTCGCGTCGGCGGCGAGCGTGCCGGTCAGCGTCCAGTTCAGCGCCTGGCCGGCCGGGATCTCGACGGCCGGGCAGGTCGCCGTGCCGCCGCTGATCGGGCAGGCGGTGCCGTCCGGGGCCGTCATGACGGGGTTGTTCACCCCCGCCGGGACGGTGTCGGTGACGACCACGTTGCGGGCTCGGGACGGGCCGGCGTTGAAGACGTTGACCCGCCATTGGATCTGCTGCCCCGGGACCACGGGGTTCGTCAGCAGGACCTTGCTCACCGTGAGGTTGGCCTGCGGCGTGGGGGTCGTGGTCGGGGAGGCGACGGCGGTGTGGGAGGAGGCGGACGGGTCGGGGCCGCCGGTCACCGTCACGGAGTTCGTCGGCGTTCCGGTCGCGTCGGAGGACAGCGTGCCGGTCAGCGTCCAACTCAGTGACGAACCGGCCGGGATCTCCACCGCCGGACACGTCGCCACACCACCACTGATCGGACAGTTCGCCCCGTCCGAAGCCACCATCGAGGCACCCGTGACGCCCGCCGGAACAGTGTCCGTCACCACCACGTTCCGCGCCCGCGACGGCCCGTTGTTCGTCACGCTCACCCGCCACTGAACCGTCTGCCCGGGCACCACCGGGCTGGTCAGCAGCGTCTTGGAGACGGTCAGCTTGGCCTGCGGCGTCGGCGACGAGGACGGCGAGGCGACGGCCGTGTGCGCGGTCGCCGACGGGTCGGGGCCGCCCGTGACCACGGCGGTGTTCGTCGGCGTGGTGGTCACGTTCGGGTCGAGCGTGCCGGTCAGCGTCCAGGTCAGCGACGAACCGGCCGGGATCTCCACCGCCGGACAGGTCGCCACACCACCACTGATCGGACAGGCCGTCCCGTCCGAAGCCACCATCGAGGCACCCGTGACGCCCGCCGGAACGGTGTCCGTCACCACCACGTTCCGCGCCCGCGACGGCCCGTTGTTCGTCACGCTCACCCGCCACTGAACCGTCTGCCCCGGCACCACCGGGCTGGTCAGCAGCGTCTTCGAGACCGTCAGACTCGCCTGCGGCGACGGCGACGAGGACGGCGAAGCGACGGCCGTGTGCGCGGTCGCCGACGGGTCGGGGCCGCCCGTGACCACCGCGGTGTTGGTCGGCGTGGTGGTCGCGTCGGGGGACAGCGTGCCGGTCAGGGTCCAGCTGGCGGTGCCGTTCACCGGGATCTCGACGGCGGGGCAGGTCGCGACGCCGTTGGTGATCGTGCAGGCGGCGGCGTCCTGGTCGTTGACCATGCTCGCCCCGGTCACCCCGGCCGGGATCCGGTCCGTGACGACGACGTTCCGGGCTCGGGACGGGCCGCTGTTGGTGACCTTCACCTGCCACTTGATCTGGCCGCCGGGCACCACGGGGCTGGTCAGCAGGGTCTTCGAGACGACCAGGTTCGCCTGATGGCCCGGCGGGATCGGGTTGGCGGCGCTGGTGCAGTCGGGCGAGCACTTGGGGTCGGTGGCGCCGCCCGGCGGGGTGACGGTGGCCCGGTTGTCCAGGGAGCCGTTGGCGTCCGCCGGCACCGTGCCGGTGAGCCGGTAGGTGACCTGGCCGCCCGCCAGGACGTCGACCGTCGTGTTGATGTTGCCGGTGCCGGAGGCGGTGCCGCCGCAGCTGCTGCCGCCGGTCGCCGTGCAGCTCCAGGTGAAGTTCTGGATCGAGGCGGGCAGCGTGTCCCGGACCGAGGTGCCGACGGCGTCCGAGGGGCCCTCGTTCTTCACCACGATGGTGTACGTGAGCGGCTGGCCCGGGATGTACGGGCTCTTGTCGGGCGTCTTCGTCACCGACAGCCCGGTGGTGACCCGGCCGGGGGTGTCGACGGTGCTGGAGCAGGTCGGACCGCAGTTGGGGTCGGCCGTGGCGCTCGGCCGGGTCACCGTCGCTGTGTTCGACAGAGTGCCCGTGGTGGAGGACGGGACCGTGCCCGTCACCGTGTACGTCACGGTGCCGTTCACCGCGACCGTCGCCGTCGTGTCGATGCTGCCGGTGCCGCTCGCGTCGCCGCAGCCGCTGGCGGCGGAACCGGCCGAGCAGGTCCAGGTGAAGCCCGACAGCGCGGACGGCAGGGCGTCCCGGACGGCCGCGTTGACGGCGGGTGCCGGGCCGGCGTTGCTCACCACGACGGTGTAGGTGAGCGCCTGGCCCGGGACGTACGTGGTAGGCGAGGCCGTCTTCCTGATGGACAGTCCGGTCTGGGTGACCCACTCCAGGGTGACTTCGCCGTTGCCGCCGTTGGTGGTGCCGCCGCCGTTGCCGATCCCCGGGCTGTAGAGCGCGTCGCTCCGTCCCGCGGCCAGGCCGCCCTGGCCGTTGGCGCTGCTGTTGGCGCCCGCGGTGGTCTGCGCGCTGGTCACTCCGGCACCCCCGGTGTAGCCCGAACCGCCGCCACCCATGCCGTTCAGCTCACTGGCGCTCGACGCCTGGCAGGCACCGCCACCGCCACCGTAGTAGCCGCCGCCACCGCCACCGCCGCCCTCGTTGCCGGCGTTGGGCGCGCCGCTGCCGCCGGTGAACCGGCTTCCCGCCGTCGCGCTGCCGCAGCTGGTCTGGGTGGCGGCGGCGCCTCCGGCCGTCTGGGTTCCGCCGCGGCCGGAGCTGGCCGGGCGGCTGTCCTGGCCGCCGTTGGTCCCACCGCCGCCGCCCGCCGCGGGGGTGCCGGCGTCGGCGCCCGGCGAGGAACCGCCGCCGCCGCCCGCGATCAGCAGCGCGGTGGTGCCGTAGTTCCCGTTCCACACGGCGCTCATGCCGCCGCCGGTGGCGCCCGTGGCCTGACCGCCGCCGGCCCCGCCCCGGCCGCCGGCTCCACCGCCGCCGTACGCCGCGGTGGTGCTGTTCATCACGCCGCCCTGCCCGGAGGTGACGGTCAGTTTCTGACCCGCCGTCACCGCGATGGTGCCCGTGGTGTACCCGCCGCCGGCGCCGCCGTACTGGCCGGTGTAGTAGGTGCTCGGCGAGCCGCCGCCGCCCGCTCCCCAGAGCCGGGCGTAGACGCTGCTCACGCCGGCCGGCACGGTGAAGGTCTGGTCGCCGCCGCTGTACGTGAACCGCGCGCAGTTGGTGAAGCCGCTGGAGGGCGTGCACGACACCTGCGCCCGCTGCGTCCCGGGCAGCCCCTCCGGCGCGTGGGCGGGCGGGGCCGCGGCGAGCGCGAGCCCGCCCTGGGGCGCGAGGCAGAGCAGCGCGAGCACCCCGCGCATCGCCGTCGAGAACCGACCGCCAAGCAACGACCTCACCGGAGCCATCCGGCGTCTCCTCTCGCGGCCGCGCACCCACGGGCGCAGATGTGCGGACAACCCGACTGTCACGCGAATGCACGCGTGCGCGATCAGAGCGTGCCGAGGCGAGGCACACTGAAAGATCATCTGACGTCGTGTCATCGGGTATTCGCCTCGGAATCCGCGCTTTCGGCCCATCCCCGGGAACCGTTCGGCGCAGCGCGGCCGGCGCCGAACGCAGGAAGAGGTGGGTCGGTCCGAAGGGACCTGCCCACCTCGACCTGCTCACGTCGATGCGCTCTACCTCGACGCGCTCACCTCGACGTGCCCACCGGCGCGGCCGTCAGCCGAAGGCCGGCACCGTGTCCAGGATCGCCAGGCGCGCGTTGGCGGTCTTGATGCTGCCGCAGAGCACCTGCGCGCCGCCGATGCGGTAGTCCTCGCCGCTGCCGGTGGCCTTGATGACGACGCCCTGGAGGGTGTTGTACTGCTTGTCCTCGAGGTCGCCCTTTCGCAGATCACGAACGACGATCAGCTTGCGGACGAGGTCGCCGGCGCCCTGCTGGGTGGCCAGCGCCTTCTTCTGGTCCTCGGGCAGCTTGGCGAAGGCCGCGTCGTTGGGGGCGAAGACGGTGACGTTCTCCATCGAGTCGAAGATGTCCTTCGCCTTGGCCGTCTTGACCAGCGCGGACAGCTGGGAGAGGTCCTTGGTCTGGTCGACGGCGGTCAGCACGGGCATGCCGCCCATCCCGTCAGGGCTTCCGGGGCCCTCACCCGGAAGAGCGGCACAGGCCTGCCCGAACGCCTTCTCCGGCGGCGGGGGCGCGACGGCCACCGGGCCTGCCCCGTCGGCGCCGGCGCCGACGCCGCCGCAGCCGGAGAGCGGGGCAAGGACGAGCGCCAGGGCCGCCAGGACGGCGGGGCGGGGGGTGCGACAGCTCATGAGGAGGCCCTCCAGGGGGAACCGGGCGAATCCATGCCTGATCCGCCCATTCATCCCCATAGTGACGCCCAGTCAGGCCGTTTCGCGGGAGTGCGGGCCCGCACCGCCTCGCCTGTCACCCACCAGGGCTCCCGCTCGTGGCGGATCCTGGCAACCTCCGCGGTTGCGAGCCCGAGCGGGTAGCCGGGGTGCCCGCCCGTACGGCTCGGCGGATCGCGCGGAGTCGCGGCCGCGCGGATCGCGCCGCGGTACGGACGGGCACGCCCGGATCACGCCGGCTGCGGCGTCGGGGGCCTGGTGCGGTAGGAGCCGGCCGTGCCGGGGGGGACCAGGCAGGGCAGCAGCCATTCCCAGAGGGCGCCGACCCGGCGGGCGCGTTCCTCGGCCGGGCAGCCGTCGGCGAAGACCACCTCCAGGCCGCAGGCGGCGGTCACGACCAGGACCTCCGGGCCGAGCCCGGCCGAGCGGTCGCGCAGTTCGCCGGCGCGCCGGGCCCCGGCCAGCAGGTCCCGCACGACGCCGGCCCAGACGCTGTGGAAGCCGCGCAGGCCCGCGAAGACCGCCTGGGGGTCCGCCGTTCCGGGCTCGACCGACCCGGGTCCGACGCCCCCGGGCCCGACCGACCCGGGCCCGAGCGTATTGGCCTCACCGACGGCGGCCCCGACCGTCTTGGCCTCACCGACGGCGGGCCCGGCCTCCCGGGGTGGCGCCTCCCGGCCCGCCCGCCAGCCGCCGTCCTCGCGGCCGAGGCGGAACGCCGCCCGGACCACCGGGTCCGCCCCCAAGGCCTCGACCAGCCAGTACCCGGCGTCGATCAGCCCCTGCAGCGGCGAGGAGGCGGCCCGCTGGTCGCCGCAGGCCGACCGCAGCGAACGTTCGGCCTGCTCGAAGACGGCTCTGGCCAGCTCCTCCTTGGAGGCGAAGTGGAAGTACAGCGCCCCCTTCGTCACCCCGGCGGCCGCGGCGATCTCGCCGAGGGTGGCGCCGGTGTAGCCGTGGCGGTCGAACAGCCCCGCCCCCGCTTCCACCAGCCGCCCGCGCGTCCGTTCCGACCTCTCCTGGACCACCCGTCCCACAACCCCTCACGACAGCAAGCACGTTCCGACCAGACTCCGGCGGCCCCCGGCGGACCCCCTGGCGGACGCCGGGCCCTTCGACCGCCCTCCGCCCGCCCTCCTCAGCCGACCCGGGTGAGCCGGGCCGTCGCGGCCTCCGACACCGCGGCCACGGCGGCCACGGCGGCCCCAGCAACGGCGGGCTCCCGCTCCGCCCGCTCCGGGCCGGCCGGGCGCTCCGCAGTGGCGAGCAGGATGGAGCGCTGCAACCGGCGCAGTCCGACCGACGGCTCCATGCCCAACTCCCTTACCAGGGTGTTCCGCAGGCGCTGGTAGGCCTCCAGGGCCTCGCCTCGCCGCCCGGAGCGGTGCAGGGCGATCATGTACTGGCCGTGCAGGCTCTCGTGGGTGCGGTAGCGGTCGACCAGGACGGTGAGTTCGGCGAGCAGCACCCGGTGGCGCCCGAGTCGCAGGTCGACGTCGATCCGCTGGTCCAGCGCGCAGAGCCGGGTCTCCTCCAACCGCTTGGCCTCGACGGCGAGTTGGCCGCCGACCGGGACGTCCGCGAAGGCCGGTCCGCGCCAGAGCGCGAGCGCCTCGCCGAGCATCCGGGCGGCCAGCGGGTGGTCCTCGCCGTCGATCGCCCGGTAGCCCATGCCGGCCAGCCGCTCGAACTCCCGGACGTCCGTCAGGCCGCCGCCGCTGTTGAGCATGTAGCCGCCGGGCGAGGTGACCAGGACGTCCTTGGCGCAGGACACCCCCGCCTCCGCACCGACCCGGGCGAGCGCCCGGTCGATCAGGTCGCGCAGTTGGAGGACGTAGGTCTGCACGGTGGTGCGCGCGCTGCGCGGTGGGCGGCCGGACCACAGTTCGTCGGCCAGCACCCCCGCCGAGACCACCTGGTCCGCCCGGAGCGCCAGCAGGCCCAGCACCTGACGCGGTTTCGGCGCCGACGGCACCACCGACTCCCCGCACACCCGGACGTCCAGCGCCCCGAGTACCCGAATTTCCACGATGACCCACCCCAATCACACGGAACACGGAACGCCGCGAGCTCCTCGGCCGCGGCCGGCACCCGGGTCGACAGCCCAGGGGGCAACTGTCTCCAGTGAAAAACAGGACGTGCGGTTTGTCAATACAAAACCGAACGTGCTGTTTGTTTTTGAGGGCGGGCGAAGGGATCACCCTTCGAAGCATCACTGACACTCTGAGTAGCCATCACCGGCCAAACCAAAGGCGGCGCCCGGACCCCCGTGGTCCCGCCGCCGCCCGTGCGCCGCTCCTCCCCCGCCTCCCGCGGACGGGAGGCCGGCTGACGTCCCGTCAGCCCACGCCGATCCCCGCCCGCGCCTCCTCCGGCACGCCGCCGGCCTCGCCGCCCTCGTCGTCCGGGGCGTCCTCGCCGGTGCGGGCCGCCGCGATCTCGGCGACCACCTGGGCGCCGCGCTCCGGCCCCATCTGCAGCGACCCGAGCACCCCCGGCACCGCGATGCTCGGCATCAGGTGCTGGAACAGCGCGGACACCCGAAGCTCCAGGTCAGCCCGCCCGGAGAGCTTCTGGGACTGGATCTGCACGCCCGTCCACGCCGCGATGATCAGCCAGGCGGTGTCCGCCGGAACGACGTGCGGCAGCAGCTCGCCGCGTTCGCCGGCCACCTGCAGCATGGCCTCCATCCGGCCGATCCACCCGGGAATGGCACCCCCGCCGAGGTCGTCGAACACGTCCTGGCCGAGCGAGAGCCGGGCACCCGCGCTCAACAGCGGGTCACGCGGCATCAGATGCGCCACCACCATCCCGGTGTCCACGAACTCCTGGAGCTTGCAGCTCCGTTCGGGAACCCCGTCCTGGGAGAACTGCTCCTCGACCACGCCCTGCGCGAGGTCCCGCTTCGACGCGAAATGGAAATACACCGCACCACGCGTCACGCCGGCCCGGGAGACGACCTCGCCGATGGTCGCACCCTCGTAACCGAACTCGTCGAAGACCGACGCCGCCGCCTCCAGGATCAGCCGACGCGTCCGGATCGCCCGCTCCTGCCGTACCACCGCAACCACCCCGCCCTGAGATCCCGGAAAACAAAACCAAACACCCCGTATCTTAGCTACGCCCCACCCGCGACCGACAAGACGATGTCGGTTAATCCCCCAACCACTCCCCCTTCTCCCCAACCCGCCGAGCCTCATCTGAAGATCCGTCACCACAATCCCCGGCCACCCCAGGGGCGGGGCCTCTTTCGACGACCTGTCACGCCGTCAAAAACCGAACGAATGGTTTCTTCTGATTGCCTTCGAACCTCCCCGCGAGACTACGACCGGCGCCCACCCGCCCGCACCGTCCCGCAACCGCCTCCCCAAGATCGGCGTCGTACAGGCGAGTTGACCGTATGATCCAAGCAGTCGTACACGGGGGGAAGCGTGAAGCGCGACTCCCAGCGGCGTCGTGCCGCCATCATGTCCACGGCCGTCGGGGCGGCCCTCGCCGCCCTGGTCTCCTGTAGCAGCTCGACGCACACCGGTCCGTCGGCCGGCGCCGCGATCCCGACGACCGCGGTCAGGCTGCCGCTCGCCGAGAAGGTCGCGGCCGGACTGGAACGGATCCGCGCCACCGCGACGGACAACCCGCCGGGGAGGGAATGGGCCCACTACCAGGACGAGGGTGGCACGATCTGGTACTTCTGGCCCGTCCCCGACGGACGGCTCTGCCACGGGAAGGAGTTCGAGCTCGGGGACCAGAACTTCCGGGAGACCAGCTGCTCCAGCAACCCCCTCCCGGACGACGGCACTCCCGCGGTGCACGCCTACCACCTCGCGAGCGTGCACGGCGGCCGGTGGGTGAGCTTCCTCTACGCGGACCAGGAGGAGCTCCAGGACATCGCCTGCGGTGACCAGCGCCTCACCGCTCGGCGCGTCGCCCGCTTCGCCGGGCCCTCCGGCCCGCGCACTCTCTACGCCGTCGGCACCCCGTGGGCCGCGCTGGGCGTCCTGCACGCCGTGGTCCGCCGCCCGGACGGCACCGCCGGCCCCGAGCCGGTGCGGCTCTCGGACGGCAGCGAGACCGCGCACGTCTCCTCCGAGCACGTCTGCGCGTGAGAAGTCGGCCGGGCCGACTTCTCACGCCGGACGCTACACCGGCGCGACGGCTCCAGCGGCCCCAGCGCTTACGAAGCGGCGGCGGCCGCGTTGCAGCGGGTCTCCGCGAGGTGGACGTCGATGTACCGGGCCAGGATCAGCGGATCCTGCGGGCTGTCGGCCTGGAAGGTGACCCGGCGCAGCAGACTGACCCCGTCGAGGCCGACGCCCTCACGGGCGAGGACGAAGACCAGGGCGAGGAAGGCGGCGCGGGCGTTGCCGTCGTCGAAGGGGTGGAAGAAGCAGACGTCGAGGTAGGCGCGCGCAGCGCGGGCGATCAACGGGAGCGGCGCCGCGCCCTCGGCGTCGCTCCCCGCCCCGCCCTCGGCCCGGCTCCCCGCCGCGCTCTCGGCGAGGCAGGCGTCGAGCCGGGCACGGGTGTCGGGCCCGATGCCGTAGCGCTCCAGGCCACGCTTGGCGAAGGCGGGCAGGGTGCGGAACGGCGGCGGCTCCGGTGCGTTCAGCACGTGCCGCTGCCAGCCGCGGAGCAGCTCGAAGTCCAGTGCGGCGCCGCGGGCGGCGTCGGCGCGCAGCAGGTCGAGGGCGGCGAGGAGGCCGTCCGCGCGGGCGACGCCGATGGGACGGTCGAAGGCGCGGACGTCCGCCGCGGCGCCGTCACGCACCGGGGTCACCGGCCCGTGTCCGGCCTCCGCCGAGGGCGTGGGCCAGTCAACGTCCGCGCGGACGGCGAGCCAGCGCTCCAGGTGGTCCGGCAGCGCCGGGGCAGCGCGTTCGCCCGCCAGGTGGGCGGGCCGCAGTGACTGCGCGAGCCGCTCCGCGACCTCCCCCACCAGGGCGGTGTCCGGGCTGCTCCAACTGTGGAACCGCCCCCCGATCGCCTGTTGGACCAGTTCCTCGGCGGTGCCGGCCGCGATGCCCCAGCGGGCGAGGAACCAGCCGAGCACCTGGTGGCAGTGCCCGTACCAGCCGCTCTCGCCGCCGCTGCGGTCCGCCACCCGCAGGATGAGGCCCCGGGCGGCGAGCTCCCAGAGGATCCGCCGCTCCTCGACGCTGTCCGGGTCCCGGTCCGGGTCCGAGTCCCGGCCTGGGCCCGGGTCCAGCGGGTACGCCTCGAACCGTTCGGCGAGCTCCTCCAGCCACTCGCGCCACTCGCACACCGCGGCGACGACCCGCCCGAGTGTCTCCTCCGGGGTGGTCACCGAGTGCGGCGGGCAGCACCAGTTGGCGATCGGCCCGCCGTCGAAGTCGCCCTCGCCGATCGCCCAGCGCCAGCCCACGACCCAGTCGCCGTAGTGGCCAGCCAGGGCGTGTGACATCGCGTCGGCCCAGGGCCTGGCCACCTTCCGGCTCCAGTCCTGGCGCGCGGCGTTGCCGGAGGACGCGTCGCACCCGGCGGGCACCCGCAGGGCCGGGCCGAGCGCGCGCACCACCTGCTCGACCGACGCGGGGTCGAAGGGGTGGCGGGCCGGGTCGACGTCGTCCCAGCTCAGGGTGGCGGGGGCCAGGTTCGGTATCACCGCGCCAGCCTGCGCGTCGGTGCGGTGCCGGTCAAACCGGTTTTCGCGGAGGTCAGGCGGCGGGGAGACCGTTCATCATGTCCCGGAAGCGGGCGGACGGGCGCATCATGCCGTTGTCACCGACGTACAGGTTCTCCAGCCAGCCGTCCCGGTACCAGAAGATCGACGCGGTCAGCGGGGCCGGGTCGCCGATCTGGAGCTGCTTCGTCAGGTCGATCATGAAGCGGATCGCGTTCAGTGACGCGCCGGTGCGGATCGGCGCCGCGCAGAACGCGTTGTTCGTCGGCAGGGTGACCAGGGCGCCGTGCGGCAGCTCGGCCCCGCCCAGGGCGTTCTCCAGCCGCAGTGCCTGCGCGGCGCCGGGCCACGCCCCCATCCCGTTGACGGCGTAGAGGGTGTCGCCGTTCGTCGCGTTGAAGGACTTCCGGTTGAGCTGCTCGGTGGCCAGGTTGGCGAAGGCCTTCTCCCAGAGCTCGGCCCGGCTGATGCTCCACTGGTCGGCGGCGTGCTCGGCTATCGCCAGGGCCTCGGTCTTCCCGCCCCGCTTCCCTCCGTCCACGCACAGGACGACCGACAGTTCTTCGTCGATCTGGCGGGCCATGGGGTCGGGGCCCAGCGCGCGGGTCGTGGTGACCAGCAGCCGCAGCCGGTCCCGGACCTCGAAGATCGAGATCGCGGCCAGCGCCTTGCACGGACCGTGCTCGTCGCACAGTGGCTTCGGAAGGTTCTTGCGGTTGCCGAACAGCGGCATGGGTGGCTCCCCGGGTCGGTGCGATGATCGGGCCAAAGCCACAGCATCCCATCGGAGTTCGCCGCCGTCATGGAGATCATCCGATTTCTCAGATGGCGAGCCGGGGTCGCCGGACGTGCCGGTCGGCCGGACGGATGTCAGGCCGGTCGGCCGGACGCCCGGCCGGACGCCCAGGCGGACGTCAGGTCGCCCAAGGCAGCCGCAGCGCCTCCAGCTCGGGGTCGGCCAGCAGCGCCTCGATCAGGGCCGGAGGGCCGGCGACCTTGGTGCCCCAGAGGTCGTAGTCGGTGCACAGGACCCAGGAGCGGTCGGCGGCCCAGAGGTTGGAGGGGCTGAAGTCGGCGTCATCGGTGTCGTAGAGCAGTGCGGCGTCGCCGAGCCGGCCCGCGCGCACGTGGAGGTTCTCGAAGTCGTAGTCCAGCATCAGCGGGTTGTAGTAGGCGAAGCAGCGGGTGTCCGGGCCGCCCGGGCTGTAGGCGGTGAGGACGGTGACCAGGCGGTTCCAGGTCTCCCGGTCCAGGCTGCCCTCGGTGGGCGGGCGGATGCCGAGCGGCCAGCTGCCGTTCTTCCGTACGGACGGGAGGCAGCGGTAGCAGGGCAGCATGCCCTCCGGGACGACGGGATCGCCGGTCCGCTCCGCGAGCTCCGCCCAGCGCAGCCGCCGCCAGCCCGGCCCCGGGTGCTCGGCGCGGCCGAGGTCACCGCCCGTGGCGACACCCACGGCGTCGATGTCCACGCCCACGAGCATGCGGCGCTGCCTGCTCCCGTCCGCCAACAGGGCCTTGTGGTACTCGTCGTACGAGACGTCCCTCGGCCCCTGCTCGTGCTCGTACATGGCGTTGAGCACCCAGACGGCGTCGGGCAGCGCGGGCGGCATGAACCCGAGGGTGCCGTCCTGGCACAGCTCCATCAGCCAGTCGGTCTCGGCGGACGGCGCGAGCGGCCACCGGCCGCGCAGCGGGTCGGTCGGCGAGTCGGTCGGCGACACGGGCAGCGGGTCGGACGGCAGGTCGGACAGCGGGTCGGGTTCCTCGGGCATCCGGTCATGATCGCACGGCGGCGGGCAGGGCCTGCCAGGCGGGCAGCGCCCCCACCAGCCGAAAGACGGCGCCGGTCGACGCGTGGGGCGGGCGCGTAGGATCGCCGGCATGGCACTGCGACCGGTCATGGTGAACATCAAGGCTCTTGACGGACCGGCGGTCGGCCGCTTCTGGGCGGAGGCGCTCGGCTGGAGCGTGTACAGCCCGGGCGTGGCCACCTACGTCGGCCCCGGCGGCGGACTCGTCCGGCCGGAGCCGGTCGGCCTCGGCATCGACGTCGTCCCCGTCCCGGGGGCCAAGACGGCCACGAAGAACCGGGTGCACCTCGACCTCGCCACCACCTCCACCGCTCATCAGGCCGAGTTGGTGGCACGCCTGCTGGCGCTCGGCGCGACGCCCGTCGACATCGGTCAGGGCGAGGTGCCGTGGACGGTCCTGGCCGATCCCGAGGGCAACGAGTTCTGCGTGCTGGAGCCCCGGGAGGTCTACCGGGACACCGGGCCGATCGCCGCCGTGGTGGTCGACTGCGCGGACCCGCGGGAGATGGCCCGGTTCTGGGGCGCGGCGATCGACTGGGCCCCGCAGCAACTGACCGACGAGCAGGCGGTGTTCCGCTCCCCCGAGGGCACCGGACCGTACCTGGAGTTCCTCCGCCGGCCCGACGGGAAGACCGTGCCGGACCGCGTCCACCTCGACCTGCTGCCGAGGCCCGGTGCCGACCTGGCGACGGAGGTGGCCCGGCTGCGGGCCCTCGGCGCCACCGATCTCGACCTCGGCCAGGGCGAGGTCCCGTGGACCTGCCTGGAGGATCCGGAGGGGCACGAGTTCTGCGTCCTCGCGCCGTCCTGACGCGCGGACCCGGCGGCCACCCACCGCCATGTGAGCCCGGCCCGGCGGAGCCGCGGGCTCACTCCACCAGGGCGGCGACCACCCGGCGGACCACCTCGCGGCGCTGCGCCCGGTCGTCGAGGCCCACCACCACCAGCACCTCGGGGTTGGCCACAGCCCACAGCATCGCGATGTGGATGAGCAGCGCGAGCAGGACCTGGGGCTCGAAGCGGGTCGAGACCAGTCCCTTGGCCTGCAGCTCGGCGATGGCGGCGCTCCGGTCGCGCACGCTGGCGACCCCGAGGTCGTTGACCGCGTCGCCGTGCTCCAGCCGCTGCCAGGTGATGAGCCGGGGCAGGTCCGGGTACTCGGCGTAGAGGTCACTGAGAGCGGCCGCGAACCCGGGCAGGTCGTTCACGTCGAGCGGGACGGACACGATGATCTGTTCGACCACTTCGTTCCAGACCGCGTCGAACAGCCCGGCCTTGTTCCCGAAGTAGTGGTAGATCTGCGCCTTGTTGCTGCGCGCGGCGGCGGCGATGCGGTCGACGCGGGCGCCGTTCAGCCCGTGCGCGGCGAACTCGGCCCGGCCGGCCGTGACGAGTCTCCGCCTGGTGGCCTCGGCGTCGCGCTCCATG
The DNA here is from genome assembly GCF_054601375.1 of Kitasatospora sp. Ki12. Classification (NCBI taxonomy): domain Bacteria; kingdom Bacillati; phylum Actinomycetota; class Actinomycetes; order Kitasatosporales; family Streptomycetaceae; genus Kitasatospora; species Kitasatospora sp. Ki12. The sequence goes on from NZ_BAAIHT010000002.1 coordinate 819,579, forward strand.
CACCCAGCTCCTAACTAACCGTTTACTTGACAGGACTGTCAGGGCACAGTGTAATCAACTAACCGTCCAGTTGAATACGGCTGCGGTCACGCGGCCTGGGGCAGGGGAGGGATCCGGCCTTGGAACCGGGCATGGTGATGGTCGGTCGGCACGGCGAACGGGCGCGGCTGACCGCGCTCGTCCGCGCCACCGACGGACGGGCCCTGGTGCTCCGGGGCGACGCGGGCATCGGCAAGAGCGCCCTGCTCGACCTGGCGGCGCAGCTCGCGACCCGCAACGGTCACCTGGTCGTCCGCGCCACCGGCGTCGAGGCGGAGACCGAACTGCCCTACGCCGGACTCCACCAGCTCCTCTACCCACTGCTCCCGGACGCCGGACAACCAGGCGGCAGCCGACTGGGCGCCACCGCCCGCGAGACGTTCGACTCCGCGTTCGACCGGACGGGCGGCCCACCACCGTCGGTCATGGCCCTCGGTATCGCCGTACTCAACCTGCTCTCCTCGACGGCCTCCGAGCGCCCACTGCTGCTCGTCCTCGACGACGGCCAGTGGCTCGACGACGCCAGCGCCGACATCTGCGGCTTCGTCGGCCGTCGACTGGCCGGCACCCCCGGGGTCAAGCTCCTGGTGGCCGTCCGCGACGGCACCTCCTCGCGGTTCGACACCGCGGCGCTGCCGGAGGCGCAGATCGGCGCGCTCGCCGACGCGGACGCCGCGCGCCTGCTGGACCGGCAGCACCCCGGACTGGACGGGCAGCTCCGCGCCCTCGTGCTGGACCACGCCCGCGGCAACCCGCTGGCCCTGCTGGAGCTGCCCGTCCAGGCCGCCTCCCGCGTCGGGGTCGCCGTCGCGCTGCGCCCGGGGACGGAGGTCCTCAACGGCGCGTCGGCCGGGGGGCTGGCCGGGGTGCCGGTTGTGGTGCCCGTCTCGGCGACCGACGGCCCGTCCCCGACCGAGCGGTGTCGGGTGGCCGGGCTGCCGACCGTCGAACCGGCCGCCGGTGGCCTCGCCCTGCGGCCGCCGCTGCTCCGCCCGAGCACCGTCCGGACCGCCGTAGCAGACCAACTACCCACCGTCCAGCGGGTGTTGGCGCCCATACTGCGGGAGGTACCGGAACAGCGCACCCCACACCCGGCAGCCGTCATCGATCCCGACGAGGACGTGGCCGCCGCTCTGGAAGCCGCGGCCCGCTCGGCGGCCCGGCGCGGCGGTGCGCTCGCGGCCGTGTCCTGGCTGCCCGGGGCTGCCGAGGCGAGCGAGGACAGGGCCGGACGACCGGAGCGGGCCGGGTGGCCCGCCGACACCGGGTGGGCGGGCCAGGCCCACTCCGAACGAAGCCACGCCACCTGGGCCGGCACCGACCGGGCCCAGGCGCCCCACGCCCCGGAGCCCGTCGCGGTGCCACTGACCTGGCAGGAGCGCCGGGTCGCCGAGCTGGCCGCCGCAGGCCTGACGAACAAGGAGATCGGCGAGCGGATCCAGCTCTCCCCCCGCACGGTCAGCACCCACCTCTACCGCGCCTTCCCCAAGCTGGGCGTCACCACCCGCGCGGCCCTCCGCGACGCCCTGACCAGGATGGACGACCGCTCGGCCAAGCCCTGACCCCGGCCCGAACTGTCACGGACTTCCCCGGACCGCTCACCCCCGCGCGCGACGGGAGAGGCCCGACCGCACCGCTCCCGCACTGGCCGCCACGACGAAGACGATCGCCAGGCACTGCCGCGCCGACAGCGTCTGGTCCAGGACCAGGAAGCCCGCCAGCGCCCCGATCGCCGGCGCCAGGCTCATCAGGACCGCGAAGGTCGGGGCGGCCAGGCGGCGCAGCGCCAGCAGTTCCAGGGTGTAGGGCAGCCCCGAGGACAGCAGCGCCACGGCCAGTCCGAGTCCCAGTGCCCCCGGTTCGAGCAGCGCGCCGCCCGCCGAGCCGATGCCCAGCGGCAGGCTCACCAGCGCGGCCACCGCCATCGCCACCGCCAGCCCGTCCAGCCGTGGAAAGCGGGCGCCGGCCCGGGAGTTGAGGAGGATGTACGCGGCGAACATGGCGCCGGCGCCGAGCGCGAAGGCCGCGCCCACCGGGTCGAGTCGCCCGAAGCCGTCCTGCCCGAGCAGGAAGACGCCGACGAACGCCAGCCCGGCCCACACGAGGCTCGTCGCACGGCGTGCGGTGACGACGGAGAGCAGGAGCGGTCCGAGGACCTCCAGTGTCACCGCCGGGCCGAGCGGGATCCGGTCGATCGCCTGGTAGAAGAGGATGTTCATGCCGCCGAGGGAGAGGCCGAACCCGCCGACGACGGCCCAGTCCGTACGGCTGTGCCCGCGCAGCCGCGGACGGCAGACGGCCAGCAGCAGCACGGCCGTGACGGTCACCCGCAGCATCACCGTGCCCAGCGCCCCGACCAGCGGGAAGAGCAGGGCGGCGACGGCGGAACCGAACTGCACCGAGAGGGTGCTCGCCAGCACCAGCCCGACCCCGCCCAGGCTGCCCGCGCCACCGGCCGCCGTGACCACGCGGCCGAGGCCGGGGGACGGTGTACGGGGTGACGGCGCACCTGGTGCCGGCGTACCTGGTCCCGACGGACCGGGGGCCGGCGCGCTCGCCGGCCGTGAACTCGTGTTCGTCATGCCCCCACGCTAGGAAGCCCCTCGCGCCGCGTGAAATGCCGATCGTCCGGCGATTATGCTTCCCAGGCATGACCATCGAGCTGCGCCACCTGCGGGCCTTCCTCGCCATCGCCGAGGAGGGCACGATCACCCGCGCCGCCACCCGGCTCCACATCGGCCAGCCCGCGCTCTCCCGGACGCTGCGCCAGCTGGAGAGCCACCTCGGAGTGCGCCTGATCGACCGCTCCACCCACCACCTGGAGCTCACGGCGGCGGGCCGGACCTTCCACGACCGGGCCACCGCCGCACTGGCCGCCGTGGACGCCGCCCTCGACCCCCGCACCCTGACCGCCCTGCCGCTGCGCCTCGGCCACCCCTGGGCCGCGCTCGGCGACCACACCGTCCCGCTGCTGCGCCGCTGGGACCAGGAACACCCCGACGTGCCGCTGGAGCTGCGCCGCATCGACGACCGTACGGCGGGGCTCACCCAGGGCCGGGTCGACGTCGCCCTGCTGCGCGGCGACATCACCGACCCCGGCCTGGCCACGCAACTGCTGCTGGAGGAGGACCGGGTGGCGGTCGTGCCCGCCGACAGCGACCTCGCCGACCGGCCGTCCCTCACCCTCGCGGACCTGGCGACCTGGCCGATCGCCCTGAACACGGTGGCCGGCACCACCACCCTGGACCTGTGGCCGGCCGCCACCCGGCCCAGGACGACGATCGAGGTCACCAACACGGACGAATGGCTGACCGCCATCGCGGTGGGCCGGGCCGTCGGCATCTCGACCTCGGCGACACCCCGGCTGCACCGGCACCCGATGATCGCCTACCGGCCGCTGACCGACGCCCCGCCGGTGCCCCTGCTACTGGCCTGGCACCGCGGCACCCCGACCCACCCGGCCATCCCGGACCTGGTCCGACTGACCCGGGATCTGCTGGCGGAGCACTGACCGCCGCCCCTCCGCCCCGGGGCCGGGCGGTGTGCGGGTGGTGTTTCAGAGCAGGCCGTGGTCGCGGGCGTACAGAGCGGCCTGAGTGCGGTCGCGGAGGCCCAGTCGGTTGAGGATGCGGGAGATGTGGTTCTTGACGGTCCCCTCGCTGAGGTGGAGCCGGTCGGCGATCTCCCGGTTGGTGGCGCCGCCCGCGATCAGGCGCAGCACGTCCGTCTCGCGGCCGGTCAGCGCGTCTGCCGGGCCCGGGCGGTGGGGACCGGGGGCCGGCTGCGGATCCGTTGCCGCCGGGGTCACCCGACCTGGGATCGTCAGGGCGGCGGCGAGACGGGCCAGCACTGCTGTGTCGAGCTGGGCGACACCGGCGTGGACGAGGCGTACGGAGCGGGCGAGTTCGACGGAGGGCAGGTTCTTGAGCAAGTAGCCGACTGCGCCGGCCACGAGCGCACCGGCGACGTAGTCCCGGTCGTCGAAGGTGGTCAGCATGACGACCCTGCACGAGGGCACCCGGGTGGCGAGGACGGCGGTGGTGTCGATGCCGTCCATGCCGGGCATCCGGACATCGACCAGGGCGACGTCCGGCCGGTGGATGACGGCGGCCTCGACGGCCGTCGCTCCGTCGCACGCGGTGGCGACGACGGTGATGCCCGGCTGGATACCCAGCAGGGAGGCGATCCCCTCCCGGACCAGCTCCTGGTCGTCGACGACCAGGACGCGCACCGGCTCCCCCGGGACCTCCGGCCCGCTCACCCGGCGCTCCCCACCGGTATCGGGCAACGCGGGACGGTGACGGTGACGACGGCTCCGCCCGCCTCCCGAGGCGTGGGCTGACCGTCGATGTCGACGCGCCCGCCGAGGAGTTCGACCCGCTCGCGCATGCCGCGGATCCCGAAGCCGGTGCCGCCGGGGCGGTCGGTGGGGACGGCGGCGAAGCCCCGTCCGTTGTCGGCCACGACCAGCCGGGCCGCGACCTCGCCATAGGCGGCCGTGACATCGATGCGGGTGGCCCGTCCGTGCCGCTGAGCGTTGGTGAGCGCCTCCTGGGCGGCCCGGTACAGGGCGGTGAGCGGCTCGGCGCCGTACCCGGCCTCGTCCCCGGTGACCTGGAGGGTCACGGTCATCCGGTCGTCGCCGAAGTGTCGGACCAGGTCGGCGAGCGCGCGGGTGAGGGAGAAGGGCCGGGCGTCGCGCAGCGCGCTCACGGACTCGCGGACCTCGGTGAGGGCCCGTCCGGCGGACCAGCGGGCGTCCGACACCGCCTTGGCGGAGGCCGGCGGGTCGAGCTCCCGGAACGCCTCGGCCTTCTCCAGCTGGATGGCGACAGCGGTGAGATGGTGTCCGAGGCTGTCGTGGATCTCCCGCGCGACCCGGTTCCGCTCGTCGGCCGTGGACAGCTCCGCCACCCGCAGCGCGTACGCGGCCAGCTGCTCGTGGGAGTCCTCCAGCTCCGCCAGGACGCCTTCCAGCCGCGCCCGCGCCTGCTGCTCGCGCACGGCGACGGCCGCCATCGATCCGGCCAGTGCCAGCGCCAGGCCGAACATCAGCAGGTCTGAGACGTACTCCGCGCGCACCCACCACCGGGGGACCCACAGCGTGTAGCCGACGACCAGCAGGGCGACACAGCCCGCGCCGCAGAGCACGCCGGCTCTTCGGCCGAAGGCGAGGTAGGCCGTGAACGGCACCAGGACGAACAGGGCCCGAGAGACGCCCGAGCCGTCCAGCGCGGCGACGGCCGTGAACAGCAGGAGCCGGACGGCCAGCAGGACCGCCTCCCCACGGACGGGGCTGCTCGGCTTCCGGCAACGCCGTTCGAAGACCTCCAGGGCGAGGAGCAGGGCCAGCCCCGCCACGAAGCCCGCGACGCGTGCGAGGTGCGCCGGGCCACCCGAGACGGCGGCGTGGTAGATCCCGCCGGCCAGGACCGCCGTGTACAGCACGGGCGGAATCCACGGCACCGCGGTCGACGGCGAGGCCATCCGTTCCCCCTCCCAGTAGCTCTTCACCGGGGACCATACGGGACCCCGGTAACCGGAGCACAAGCCTCTCCCAAGGTCTGGCCACAGGTCATGTGCCGATCGGCAGGGGGAGGTGGCCGTGCGACGGACCGGACGCCGGAGGAACTGGCCATTCGGCACTCCCCGGCGCCCTGCCCCGCTGCCTACGGTCGGTCTGTCCCGATCACCGCACCACCCGGCCCGAGGAGCTTTCGACCATGGCCCGCACGAGTTCCCGCACGATGTACCGGCGTTGGCGCCCCCTCGTCGCCGCCGTCCCCGCCCTCCTGGCAGTCGGTCTCCTCCCCGCCGCCGAGGCGAGCGCCGCCCGCACCGCCTGCGAAGGACGGCGACTGCGCGTTCCCGGTGCGGAACGCCTCGTCAGCCACTGCCTGGCGGACCTCACCACCACCGGCACCCGCCCGCTCGGCCTCACCAACCCCGAGGACTACGACAAACTCCAGGCGCTGGACACGGTCAACCCGTCGCACGTGCCCGGCATCCAACTCGACGGCTACTTCCCGGACACCTCCACGACCAACACCAACAACGGCTGGAACCACGACAGCCAATTCGTGATCCGACTGCCCGAGCACTGGAACGGCGGCCTGGTCGTCGCCGGCCCGCCCGGCACCCGGCGGCAGTACGCCAACGACCAGATCATCAGCGACCAGGTGCTGGCCAGGGGTTTCGCGTACGCCGCCACCGACAAGGGCAACACCGGCCCCGAGCTGTACAAGGACGGGGACGAGCCGGGCGACGCGATGATGGAGTGGCACCTGCGCGTCGCCCAACTCACCGTCGCCGCTAAGCAGGTGGCCGCCAAGCACTACGGGAAGGCGCCGACCCGGACGTACGCCGCCGGCCTCTCCGCCGCCGGGTACCTGGTGCGCTGGCAGCTGGAGCACTACCCACAGCTCTACACGGGCGGCATCGACTGGAACGGCCTGCTGCTCACCCGGGACGAGCCCGCCCTGCTGACCAACCTGCCTCCCGCCCTGCGCGCCTACCCCCGCTGGGACCGGCACGAGCCCGGCGCAGCCGAGGCCATGTACGCCGCCGGGTACCCGAAGGGCTCCGAGAAGCTGTGGAAGGCCCACTACTACACCCTCTGGGACTCCCTGCAGCGCACCATCCGCGAGGAGCTCGACCCGGACTACGACGGCGCCGCCCAGGGCGGCACCCCGTTCTGCCCCGAAGGGACGGGCGCCGGCTGCGACACCGACTACGACTACGCCGCCCGGCCCGACAGCGTCCACGACGCGGTCGAGCGGGTGTCGCTGACCGGCCGCATCACCCGGCCGCTGATCACCATCCAGGGCACCTTCGACGTCCTGCTCCCGATCACCCGGACCGGCGACGTGTACGACCGGATGGTGAACGACTCCGGCCGGGGTGACCTGCACCGGTACTACAGGATCGAGAACGGCACCCACACCGACGGCTTCTACGACCTGGCGAAGGATGTCGTCCGGCCGATGCAACCCTGCTTCAACGCGGCCTTCGACGACCTGGTGGCCTGGACCACGAAGGGCGCCACCCCGCCGCCCAGCCACACCGTCCCCCGGGCCGCCGACGACACGACCACCGGCTGCGCGCTCTGATCGGAGGAGTTCACGACCGAATCCACAACCGAACGGTTGAATACGTGGGCGGGGCGGCGTAGCGTTGTTCTCAACCAATCGGTTGAGGATCGGTCGAGCCGCACCGGCTGAGGATCGGTTCGGACGGACAGGAGGGTGTGTTGGCTGTCGACCAGCTGTCCCGGGCGTTCGTGGCCCTGGCGGACCCGACCCGGCGGGACATCGTGGCCCGGCTGTCGGTCCGGGACGCGACCGTCGGCGAGTTGGCCGAGTCCTACGCGATATCCATGCAGGCCGTCTCCAAACACCTGAAGGTGCTGGAGGAGGCCGGGCTGGTCAGCCGTAGCCGGGACGGCCAGCGCCGGCCCTGCCACCTGGAACCGCAGGTGTTCGAGTTGATGACGAGCTGGATCGAGCGGTACCGGCGCCAGGCCGAGGAGCGGTTCAGCCGGCTGGACGCCCTCCTCGCGGACCTGGCCGACGAGACCGCACCCACGGGCGAGCACCACGACGCCAAGAACGACAGCGACAGCGACAGACCTCAGCAGAGCGAAGGAGTCCCGTCATGACCTCCACCAACGGCCCCGAGACCCGGATCGAAGCGGACCCGCAGCTGCCCACCATCCGGATCGTCCGCGAGTTCGACGCCCCGCGGGAGCGGGTGTTCCGGGCCTGGATCGACCCCGAACTGGTCGCCCGGTGGCTCGGCCCGAAGGACCTCGACATGAAGATCGACACCTGGGAGGCACGCACCGGCGGGCACTACCGCTACTCCGCGCACCGCGACGGCCAGGTGGTCGCCTCCTTCTACGGCTCCTTCCACGAGGTCCGGCCGGCCACCCGGCTCGTCCAGACCTTCACCTTCGAGGGCATGCCGGACGGCGTCTCACTGGACACCGCGACCTTCGAACCCGCCGGGGAGGGCCGCACCCGCGTCACCGTGCTGTCGGTCGTCGACAGCCTGGAGGCCCGGGACGCCATCCTGGCCAGCGGCATGGAGCACGGCGTGGTCGAGGGCTACCTGCAGCTGGACGCCCTGCTCGCCGCGGGCTGACCGGGCCCGACCCGCCGACGGCCGTGGCCTGCCGACGGCCCGGTCAGACCGGGCCCCGGCGGGTCACGGCAGCACCGCGACCGCCTCGACCTCCACCAGCTGCTGGTCGTACCCGAGCACCGAGACGCCGAGCAGCGTGCTGGGCGCGTCATGCTCCCCCATGTAGGAGCGGTAGACGTTCCATACCTTCACCAGGTCCGCCTGGTCGCCCGAGGCCACGTACACGGTGGTCCGGGCGATATCGGTGAGAGCGGCGCCGGCGTCCTCCAGCACGGTTATCAGGTTGCGCATCACCTGATGGGCCTGCCCCTCGTAGTCGCCGACGGCGACCGTGCGACCCTCCTCGTCGAGCGGGCAGGCCCCGGCCAGCCACAGCGAGCGCGCCGGGGCGTCGACCACCGCGCCGTAGGCGTAGTCGACGGCCTGCGTCAGCCGGGAGTTACGGATCAGTGTGACGGTGCTGCTCATGAGGTCCTCCGACGGCCCGACCGAACGTTCGCGCCCATCGTTGGCCTCCGCCGAACGACCGTCAAACCATTTACCGGCGAACTTCCCACCGTTCCAAGGCCGGTGCGCCCACGATTCACCGTTGCGGGTGATGGCGGACGGCCCGGCGGGCACGGAATCCTGATGCCCGCACACACACCGCTAGCCACTCGCAACCGCCGTCCGGGAGCCGCCCCATGGAACACCGACCGACGGACCAACGACCGGCCGACCACCAATCGACCGATCGCGACCAGGACACCGGCGTCGCACGGCGCCGTATGCTCGGCCTCGCCCTCGGCGCGGGCCTGGTCCCGGCACTCGCCCCGGCGGCGCTCGCAACCCCCGCCGCCACCACGTCCGCACCGGCCGCGTCCACACCGGCCGCCTCCTCCGCCGAGGCCCTGGGCCGGCGGGTCGCCGCCGTGGCCGCGGCCCAGATCGGCGTGCCCTACGCCTGGGGCGGCGGCGACCGCCTCGGCGCGGGCCTCGGCTTCTGCGACGAGGAGAACGGCTGGCTGAACGGCGTGTGCATGGGCGAGAAGACGGTCGGCTTCGACTGCAGCGGCCTGTCGCTCTACTGCTGGTACCGGGCCAGCCACGGCACCGTCGAGCTCGGGCACTACACCGTCGCCCAGTTCAACCTCAGCGCCCCGGTGGACCGCACCGCGCTCGCCCCGGGCGATCTGCTCTTCTTCTCCCGCCCCGACGCGCCCCTGCACCACGTCGGGGTCTACGTCGGCGACGGCGCGATGATCCACGCCGAGCGCACCGGGACGCTGGTCGCCCGCGTCGAGAACGTGCTCGACGTCCCGCGCTGGGCGGGCGAGTTCGCGGGCGCCCGCCGCCCCGCGCCGCCCGCCGACTGAGCACACCCCGTCACAGCCCGCTGCGCCGCTCCCCCGCCCCCTGGTGCACCCGCAACAGCAGCGACTGCAGCACCTGCCGCTCCCCCGCGTCCAGCGGCGCGAGCACCTCGTCCTGCACCGCCCGCGCCAGCGCGTCGAGTTCGGCGAGCAGCTCCCGCCCGGCGGCGGTGATCGAGACCGAGACCCGCCGCCGGTCGGCCTGGTCCCTCGCCCGCTCGACATGCCCGGCGGCGGCGAGCTGGTCGGCCACCTTGGCCAGGTCGCTCGGATCGAGGCCGAGCCGCCGCACCAGGTCCCGCTGGGCCTGCGGACCGAAGTCGGCGAGCGCGGCGAGCACCGCCATGTCCCAGAGCCGCAACCCGCGTTCGGCCAGCCGCTCGGCGAGCCGGCCCCGGGCCGTCTTGCCGATCCGGGACAGCAGGTAGGTGCTCAGGTCCAGCAGGGTCGGCGGGAGTGCGGGTGCGTCGATCGGATCCTCGGAGGCCATGGCGGAAGTCTAGGGTGTATTCCTATAGTGGGTCTCGACCCACTACTTCTCGAGCCCACCGATCCGCCCATCCATCCGCCCACCGCCCCCAGGAGCCCGCCCGTGGACGCCCTCTACCCCCGCCTGCTCGTCACCCGCTTCGCCGACTGCTTCGCCTTCTACCGCGCGATACTCCCCCCGCTCACCGGCGCCACCCTCGTCAAGGGTGCACCCGAAGGCCCGTACGCCAACTGGGACGTCGCCGACCAGGCCGTCCTGGTCCTCTTCGACCGCTCCGCGATGGCCACCACACTGGGCACCACCGAACTCCCCGCCCGCCCCACCGCCCCCGCACAGGACGCCGCGATGCTGGTCTTCCGGGTCGACGACGTGGACACCGCCCTCGACCTCTGCCTGCACCACGGAGCCACCCTCGCCGCCCCGGCCACCGACCGCCCGGAGTGGGGCCCGAACCTCCGCAGCGCCCATCTCCGCGACCCGGACGGCCACTTGATCGAGCTGCAGTCCTACTAGGAGCACCCGACAGAAAGCCCTGTTGTAGCCATCTCCCCTTCCTGGCAGGCTCATTGAACGAGCTAGGCGGCGTCCGCGTATGCGAGGTGGGCGCCACAGACTCGGCACTGGAAGAGGTAGGCGGTCGGCTGGCCGTTCTTGGACAAGGCCATGAGGTACTGCTCGGCCTGGGACGAGGCCCGGAGGCCGATGTGGCCGGTTGTCCAGGCCGCGAGGAGTTCGGCCAGGCGCTCGGCTGAGGTTTCCCACCGAGCGCCTTGCGTGGGCGGCCGTTGGGTTCGGCAGCGACGGCGGCCAGGTGCTCGGGGGTGTGGACGGTCAGGTCGGCGCCCATGTGGAAGTGCTGCCGCGGCAGGCCGTTGGTGTTCTCGTCCGAGCCGTGTTGCCAGGGCCGGCCGGGCCGATCTGCCGGTGAAACTGCCGCTGGCCCTCACCGGACCGCCATAGCCTTCACTCAGTGCTCACCGGAACTCCATCCGGACGCACCGTCAGATGCCGTGTGCCACAGGCGCGTTACCTACGAGAGGATCCGAAACTCTCCCATGACCAGTCTCCGTCTACGAGCCGCAGCCCTGGCGGCCGTCGCCGCGATCGGGTTCGCCACCCTGAGCGCCGGCGCCGCCCAGGCCGCTCCCGGCACGACTCCGGCCCAGGCCCCGGCGGCCCCGGCTCCGGCGGCTGCGGTCCCGGCCGCTGTGGCCGCGGCGGCCACCGCGCTGTCCGCGCCCACCCGCATCCCGATGAACAGCGCGATCTACCGCAACCAGGCCTGGTACTCGCCGGACCACCACATCATGCTGGCCATGCAGGGCGACGGCAACGTGGTCCTCTACCGCGACACCACCCCGCTCTGGGTCGCCAAGGGCGCCATGCCCAACGGCAACGTCCTGGTCATGCAGGGCGACGGCAACCTCGTCGTCTACGCCGCCGACAACACCCCGCTCTGGTCGAGCGGGACGGCCGGTCACGCCGGTGCCGAGCTGACCGTCTACAACGAGGGCGCCATCGCGGTCGAGCAGAACGGCAAGGTCCTCTGGACCTCGGTGCCGCCCACCCCCCAGCTCCCGCCGTGCCCGCCGTGGGGCCCGCCCTACCCCGGCCAGTGGATCCCGCCGTGGTGCCCGACCTGGCCCTTCCCCAGCTAGTGACGCGACAGCCGGGGTCGCGACAGCTGGTGCCGCGATAGCCGGTGACGCGACGCAGTCCGGGCCGGCCGTTTCGCCCGGCCCGGACTGCCCGGACTGCCCGTCGGCCGCCGTCAGCGGTGGAAGACCTGCAGCTCCCGCACGACGTCGTTGAAGTTCGCCCCGAGAGCGGAGGCCGGGAGGTCCACGGTCTTCTCGACGTCGAGCGTGGACCAGAGGTGGGCGGCGTTGCAGTTGTTGTAGCCCTTCATCGAGGACACGCTGAGCGCCACGTCGAAGTAGTTCACCAGGTGGTAGCCGGTGGCGTCGCAGCCGCCCGCGTCCCCGTAGAAGGCGTAGATGACGCCGCCGCCGTAGTCGGCGTCCTTGAACTCCTCCAGCAGCAGCGTGCGGTCGGCCGGTTGCTCCGCCGCGCGGGTACGGCCTTCGGACCGGGCGAGCGCGTCGGCGAGGGAGTCCGGCGAGCAGGCCCGGCCGAGGACCGGCGAGAAGCCGTCCGCGCCCGGCGCGTGCCCGACCACGGCGGCGCAGTACCGGGCGTCGGGTACGGGCAGCGGGCGGTGCTGGGCGGAGCCGGCCGGGGCGGCGGCGACCGCTCCGGCGAGGGCGAGACAGCCGGCGACGGCGGGAGCGACGAGTCTTCGGGGAACGCGCATCGGGGACCTCCGGGACGGGTGGGGGCAACGGCGGCCGTGGACTCGGCCACCGCGCCCATTCGACGGGTGGCCCTCACCCCCGGCCCGGCCGACACACCGCGTGACCGCACTAGTCGTACGTACGCCACCGCCCGCGGCCCCTCCCGCTCACCCCTCCCCGCCGTCGTCCCACAGCTCGGCGCCGCACCCGGCGACCAGCGCGCCGATCCGCGCCCAGGCCTCCTCGGCCGGCAGCGGCTCCAGTCGGCGGCCGTCCCGCAGGCGCAGCGCGACCCGGTCGTCCACGGCCTCCTTGGCGCCGATCACCGCCTGGTACGGGACCAGCCGGGCCTCCCTGATCCGGGCGCCCAGGCTGCCGTGCTCGGGCCCGGCGACCTCCGCGCGCAGCCCGAGGTCGAGGCAGCGCTGCCGGAGCCGTTCGGCCTGCGGCAGTTCGGCGTCGGAGATCGGCAGCAGCACGACCTGCACGGGCGCGAGCCAGGCGGGGAAGGCGCCGCCGTACAGCTCGATCAGGTGGGCGACCACCCGTTCGACGCTGCCGATCACGCTGCGGTGGACCATCACCGGGCGGTGCTTGGCGCCGTCCGGGCCGATGTAGTGCAGGTTGAACCGCTCGGGCTGGTGGAAGTCGATCTGGACGGTGGAGAGGGTGAACTCGCGCCCGGCACCGTCGGCGATCTGCACGTCGATCTTGGGACCGTAGAACGCGGCCTCGCCCTCGGCCGCCTCGAACGGCACCCCGGAGCGCTCCAGCACATCGGTGAGCAGGGCGGTGGCGCGCTGCCAGAGCGCCGGGTCCGCCACGTACTTCCCGCCGGCGCCGGGCAGCGAGAGCCGGTAGCGGACCGGCACGATGCCGAGCGCCCGGTGCGCCTCGCGGATCAGCTCCAGGGCGGCGACGGCTTCGTCGGCGGCCTGCTCGGGGGTGCAGAACACGTGCGCGTCGTTCAGCTGGATCGCCCGGACCCTGGTCAGCCCGCCCAGCACGCCGGACAGCTCGGATCGGTACATGCCGCCCAACTCGGCCATGCGCAGCGGGAGTTCCCGGTAGCTGTGGGAGCGGGAGCGGAAGATCAGGGCATGGTGCGGACAGAGGCTGGGGCGCAGCACCATCTCCTCCGACCCCAGTTGCATGGGTGGGAACATGTCCTCGCGGTAGTGCGCCCAGTGGCCGGAGATCTCGTACAGCTCTCGCTTTCCGAGCACCGGGGAGTAGACGTGGCGGTAGCCGGCCCGGCGCTCGCGGCCGCGGATGAACTCCTCCAGGGTGTGCCGGATCGCCGCGCCGTCGGGCAGCCAGTACGGGAGGCCGGATCCCATCAGCGGGTCGGTGTCGAAGAGGTCGAGTTCGCGGCCGAGCTTGCGGTGGTCGTGCGCGGCGTGGTTGTCGATGGGGCGGTCGTTCGCGGCCTGGTCGTGCGCGGGGCGGTCGTTCATGGGGCGGTCGTTCACGGTGTCGGTCTCCACTCGGGCAATGCGGGCGAGTGGACCGGGAAACGACGAAGCCCCGGGGCACTCGCCCCGGGGCTTCGGACTAGGTCAGCAGTCAGCGCGCCGGGACTCTCTCCGGCGTCGTCGTGGCGAGTGCAGCGCGCTTCATGCGACCAACCGTAGCAGTTCGGCCGACGGACGCAAGATCTTTCCCGGCGCCTCCTGGGGGCTTCTGCCGCCTCCACCGGACAGACGACCTCAGTGCAGGACGACGCACCCGCGCGCGCCGAGCGCGTCCAGCAGCCGCGCCGACGGCCGGACGTCGTTCCACCGCAGGTCCAGCTTCTCCAGGGCGGGCAGCGCGCCCGGTCCGGCCAGCCAGTGCGGCAGTTCGGCGATCCGGTTGCCGCGCAGGTCGAGCCGGCGCAGTAGCGGCAGCCCGGCGAGGACGGACGGGACCTCGGTGAGCGCGTTCTCCCTGAGCTCCAGCTCGCGCAGTTCGGTGAGCCCGGCCAGCGAGTCCGGCAGGCCGGTCAACTCGTTGCCGCGCAGCCAGAGTTCGCGCAGCGCCCCGAGCTTCCCGAGCTCCTCGGGCAGCGCGCCGAGCCGGTTGTGCTGCGCCCGGAGCTCGACCAGGGAGGCCATCTCGCCGATGGTGGCGGGGAGTTCGGTGAGCCGGTTCTCGCCGACGTTGAGGTAGCGCAGCGCGGTGAGCCGCCCGAGGGTGTCCGGCAGGGTGGTCAGCGCGTTGTCGTGCAGGTAGAGGAAGTCGCCGAGACCGGTGAGGTCGCCCAGCTCGGCGGGCACCTCGGCGAGCTTGTTGTGCCCGAGGTCGAGGGTGCGCAGCGCGGTCAACCGGCCGATGCCTGCAGGGAGTTCGGAGATCCCGGTGTCGGCGAGGATGAGCACCGTCAGGTCGGTGCGCTCCCACACCTCGGCCGGCACCTCACCGAGCGGCTGCCGCCAGAGGTTCAGGGTCACGTCGGTCACTGCTCGCCCCTCGTCGTCCGTACAGGTCGGAGGATCGTCCCATACGGCTCACGCTGCCGCTCCGACCCGCCCACACCGTCGAGCATCCCGCGCGAGGGATTCCCCCGTGAGGGCTCCCCTCAGCGGACGGATCGGCCTGGCGCCGACCCCGCCGGGGTCAGTGAGGTACCCCGGCGGGGTCGGCGCCGCGCCGAGCGGAGCACCCGGGCGGAGCACCCCGGCGGAGCACCCGAGCGGAGCACCCGGGCGAAGCACCCCGGCGGAGCACCCCGGCGAACCACCCGGGCCGCGTCACCGGGTGCCGCAGAAGGCCTGCTCCAGGAAGCCGACCTCCGCCACCATCTGCGCCTGGACCTGCTTGTCGTCACCGCGCGTGGTCACGGACAGCGCGACCTGCCGGTCGCCCGAGCTCCACAGCTGCGAGCTGTAGCCGGGCACCCCGCCGTCGTGACCCCGGACCTCCCCGCAGGACAGCTGCCACCGGGCCAGCCCCAGGCCGTAGCTCAGCCCGGTCGGCTGCCCCTCGATCTCGACCGGGATCGTCGTCGTCATCTCCTTCATCAGCTGCGGCGGGAGCAGCCGGCCGCTGGTCAGGGCCTGCTCGAAGCGGTTCAGGTCGCTCAGGGTGGAGATCAGCTCGCCCGCCGCGTTCGCCCAGGAGACGCTGGCCACAGTCACGTCCCGGTCACTGCGGTCCGCCGGGCCCGGGCCCTCGACGAGCGTCACGTAGCCGTGGGCGTGCGGGCCCCGGATGTCGGTCGCCGTGCCCGGGAAGTACGTCCCGTCCAGTCTGAGCGGGCGCAGGACGCGCGCGGTGATCTCCTGCGCGTAGCCGTGCCCGGTGACCCGCTCGATGATCATGCCGAGCAGGGCGTAGTTGACGTTGGAGTAACCGTACCCGGTGCCCGGCGGGAAGTTGGGCGCGTGCGCGACCGAGGCCGCGACCACCTGCGCCGGGGTGATCGTCCTGGTCAGCCCGCCCTGGTCCAGCCAGTCCCGGACCGCCGCCGCGTCGGCCAGCTCGGGGAAGACCCCGCCCTTCTCGTTGGTGGAGTCCCAGAGGCCGGAGCTGTGGTTGAGCAGCTGGCGCACGGTGATCTTCGCGCCGTTCGGGACCAGGCCGGGCAGGTGGCGCTCCACCGGGTCGTCCAGGCCGATCCGGCCCTCGCCCACCAACTGGAGCACGGTGGTGGCGGTGAACACCTTGGTGACGCTGCCGGCCCGGAACCGGCCGTCGGTACGGACCGGCGCGCCGGTGGCCAGATCAGCGACGCCCGATCCCCCGCGCCAGACGCGGCCACCGTCCCTGACCTCCGCGATCGCCGCGACGGCGCCCGCGTCCGTCACCGCCCGCAGTGCCGCCGCCCGGCGCTCGGCCGCCCCTTGCTGTCGGCCGTCCGGCGACCCGCCGGCCTGCTCGGCAGCACCCGGCTCGGCCGCACCCGCCGAGGCGACCGGCGCGGCCACCGCCAGGCAGACCGCCGCCGCCGCTGCGGCAGCCGCGCGCCGAGCCGCACCCGACCCACCCCACCCCGGACGCGCCGAACGCGCCGCCGCACTCGCCATACCCTCCGCCGTACGTCCCCCACCCAGCACCATGCGTCCCCACCTCCACCGGGCGAGCACCCCCTCGCCCTCGCCCCCCAGCCTCGCCGCCGGCCTGACGTTTCGTCATCCACCGCCGGGAGGAACCGGTCGTCCACCCGCCATAGGAGGGCCTACGCCGAAAGGCGGAGGCCCTCGACGTCGGCCGACCAGGTTCCGTCCGACGGATCGCGGACACGGCCATCACCGGTCGTAGCCTGATCCGCCGGTCCTGGACCACCCTCCGCCGGAACGACCGCCGAAGCGACGTCCCTGAGCTCCGGCTCGGCGACGCCCAGGGCCCCGTGCCCGCTTCCCTCGCCGAGGCGTTCGACACGCTCGTCGAACTCCAGCAGCAGGGGCTGATCCGGCACCTCGGCGTGAGCAACGCGAGCAACGCGAGCAACGCGAGCAACGCGGCGGCGGCACAGGTCGCGGAGGCACGCTCGATCGCGCCGATCGTGTGCGTCCAGACCATGTACAACCTCACCCACCGCCAGGACGACGAGCTGATCGACGGACTCGCCGAACAGGGCATCGCCTACGTGCGCCCTTCTTCCCCCTCGGCGGCTTCAGCCCGCTGCAGTCCTCCGCGCTCACGGTCGTGGCCGCCCGGCTGGACGCGTCGCCGATGTCGGTCGCCCTGGCCTGGCTGTTGCGGCGGTCGCCGAACATCCTGCTGATCCCGGGCACCTCGTCGGTGGCACACCTGCGGGAGAACGTCGCGGGCGCGGGACTCCGGCTCCCCGACGACGATCTCCTCGCGCTGGACAAGATCGGCCGCCGACCCCACGGCGGGCAGCACGCGGGCAGCACGCGGGAGGGTCGCAGCACGGGAAGTCGGCCCGGCCGCCTTCCCGTGCCGAGGGCGGGATCCGGTGGGCGGCGCCCTAACGCGCCGGGGCCGGACGGACCGGGTGCTTGCTCATGATGGAGACCCGGTTGAAGGCGTTGATGGTGATCGCCACCCACACCGCCGCCGAGATCTCGGCCTCGCTCAGCGCCGCGCGCGCGGCGCCGTAGGCGGCCTCCTGCAGGGTCGCGTCGGCCGGGTCGGTGGTCGCCTCGGCGAGCGCGAGTGCGGCGCGCTCCCGCGCGTCGAACAGTTCGGTGTCGCGCCAGGCCGGGAGCACGCCCAGCCGCTGGGTCGTCTCGCCCTCGCGCAGCGCGGCCTTGGTGTGCACGTTCAGGCAGAAGGCGCAGCCGTTGATCTGGGAGACCCGGAGGTTGATGAGCTCCACCAGCCGGCGGTCCAGCCCGGCCTCGGCCGCCGCCTCGCGGGTCGCCTCGGCGGCCGCGACCATCGCCTTGTAGGCCTGGGGGCTCTGCTTGTCGATGAACACCCGCCGGTCCGCGGGGACCACCGTCACGTCACTCACCTGAACTCCTTAGGCTTGATCACTGTCGTCCGCCACTCTGCCATGCCATAATAGTTGAATATAGAACTATCTTGGACTCCAGAAGCACACCAGCAGCACCCGGAACCACGAACCACCTCGCACCTGGGAGGGACCCCGACCGTGAGCACCACCGAGACCGACCTCGTCGACCCGAACGCCGCCGCCCCGCGCCTGGAGGTCCTGCCCCCGCGCGACGTCCCGCTCGGCGGCCCGCGCGCGATGACCGTACGCCGGACGCTGCCGCAGCGCTCCCGCACTCTGATCGGCGCCTGGTGCTTCGTGGACCACTACGGCCCCGACGACGTCGCGGACACCGGCGGCATGGACGTCGCCCCGCACCCGCACACCGGGCTGCAGACGGTCAGCTGGCTGTTCACCGGCGAGATCGAGCACCGCGACAGCCTCGGCGTGCACGCGTACGTCCGCCCGGGCGAGGTCAACCTGATGACCTCCGGCCACGGCATCTCCCACTCCGAGGTCTCCACCCCGGACACCACCACCCTGCACGGCGTCCAGCTGTGGGTGGCCCTGCCCGAGGAGCACCGGCACACCGGCCGCGACTTCCACCACCACGCGCCCGCCCCGGTCGCCCTGGACGGCGGCGAGGCGCGGGTCTTCCTCGGCACCCTGGCCGGCGACACCTCCCCCGTCCCCACCTTCACCCCGCTGCTCGGCGCCGAGATCGTCCTGCGCCCGGGTGCCACCGTCACCCTCTCCGTCGACCCCGCCTTCGAACACGGCCTGCTGGTCGACGCCGGCGAGGTCGACTTCGCCGGCACCCCGCTCAAGCCCGCCGACCTCGGCTACCTCGCCCCCGGCCCCACCACCCTGACCCTCACCAACAACGGCGACACCGACGCCCGGACGATCCTGCTCGGCGGCACGCCGTTCGAGGAGCAGATCGTCATGTGGTGGAACTTCATCGGCCGCACCCACGAGGACATCGTCCAGGCCCGCGCCGACTGGCAGGCCGCCGCCGACCGCTTCGGCGAGGTCCAGGGCTACCCCGGCGACCGCCTCCCCGCCCCCGAACTCCCCGGCACCCCGCTCAAGCCCCGCGGAAACGTGCGCCGACCTGCACGTTAGGCGATCGGGGGTGTGGTGGCCCGGGCCACCACACCCCCGCCCCACCCCTCGCGTCACGACCGGGGCCCCGGCCTCGCTTCACCAACGAAGCCATCGCTTGGACCTGGTGCGCTGTCGGGTCTTCGGACCGGACCCGCTGACGTCGCAACTCGTCGAGACGGTAACGGGTTTCAGCGATTCTCCCTGCCGATACCGGCCGAGCCGGTCTGTGGGGTGCATGCCGAGCCGGAGGTGATCGCGGCACCGGTCGAGGCGTCGCAGGTGGAGATGCCCGGACGTCCGCAGGAGCTGTACGGCGAGCTGGATGGAGTGCTGGCAGCGGCGGGTGAGCTGGACATCGTGGTGCTGCAGCACTACATCGCCCACCGGCGGATCCTGAACGTGGCCTCGGTCGTGTTCCGCCCAGGGCACGAGGTGCTGCTGGTGTACCTGCGGCTGGACCCCCCTGCTCGGCTTCGGAGTCGGCCGCCAGGAGTGCATGCCCGGCTGGGACTCCGGCGCCGCACCGGTCCTGTGGCACGACTCCATCATGGACGCCGTCCCGCTCCTCCAGCGCTCCGCAGAAATGCCCGCCGAGCTAAGCCCGTTGATCTACCACACCCTCAAGGCAGCCGAGAGCATTGGCGAGCTGATCACCAGCCCGCTCTCCGCCGCCATATTGAGACCAGTTGGACCAAAGACGAAGGACTAGTGCCGTAGCCCGCCCGTACACAGCCTCCGTCGGCCGGGCTACCTCGGAGCCGAGGGTCACCGCCCGATGGACTCCTCGACAGCGACGAGTGCGGCCTCCCACGGGTAGGCCTCCGGTCGCCCCTGGCCGGGAGCGTTCGGGACGAAGCCTCCTTCGCCGAGCAGCACGCGCACGCCGGCCTCGCGCAGGGTAGCGACGCTGCGGGGGAACTGGGGGTGGCCGGTCAGCGCCGTGTTCGTGCACGGCATCACCGTCAGCGGGATTCCCTTGCCGATCGCCTCGGCCGCGAACCCTACGACCCAGGAGGTCGTGATGCCGAGGGCCAGGCTGTTGATGCTGTTCATCGTCGCGGGCGCGAAGAGGACCGCGTCGGCGGGCGGGAGGACGTCCGGGTCGCCCGGCCGACGGTAGGTGGACTTCACCGGATGGCCGGTCAGACGCCTCAGCGTGGGGAGCCCGTCCTGGAGCCAGCCCTCCGCGGTCGGGGTGAGCCCGAGCGCGACCTCCCACCCCCTGAACTGGGCGTGGCGCACGACCTGCGCCACGTTCAGGACCGGCGGGGCGGCGGAGCCGAACAGGTACAGGACCGGACGCGTGGTGGACATGGCGGTCATCGAACCCTGTGGGGACGGTCGGCGGCAATCCCTGTCGAATTCGGTGATGCGCCTGACTACTGCTGTGACCGGGAAGGTCCACCGGGTTGGCGCTCGCAGGTCTTGAGCCGGTTGGATGTCGTGAGACGTTCAACTCGGAGGAGCAAGGCCAGTGGCAGAGCCGGTCAGGGTCCGTAGGCTCACGGACCGGGAGGGCCAGCAGTTACAGCGGATCGTGCGCCGTGGCAGCACGAACACCGTGCGCTGCCGGCGGGCGATGATGCTGCTGGCCTCGGCCGGCGGCAACCGGGTGCCGGTGATCGCCCAGCTGGTCCAGGCGGACGAGCACACCGTGCGCGATGTGATCCACCGATTCAACGAGATCGGGCTGGCCTGCCTGGGCCCTCGGTGGGAGGGAGGCCGTCCCCGCCTACTCGGTCCTGACGACGAGGACTTCGTTGTCCAGACGGCCACCACGCGCCCCAGCAAGCTCGGGCAGCCCTTCACCCGCTGGTCCATCCGCAAACTGCTCGCCTACCTGCGCTGGCGCAATGCCAACGCCCGCCATCCCGACGTTCTCGCGGCCCAGCGCAAGGAACGAGCCCGCATCCGCAGCGAGCAGGGCGTCCGGTGGGGAGGGCGACCCGGAAGCCGAGCGGCGTGAAAGACGCCACGAGCACAGCCCAGTTGCACAGCACGAACCTCACGAGGAGCTCCGCATGGACCACCGGGACGTCGACACAGCCTTGGCAGAGTTGCTGAAGGTACTGGGACCGCATGCCGACGAGGATTGGACGGTGCCGGCAGGTCCGCTGACGTGGAGCTGCTGGGAAACGGCGGTGCACATCGGGCACGACCTGCTGGCCTACGCGGGGCAGGTGGCAGCAAGTCCCGCCGACTCCTACCTCCCTTTCGACCTGAACGTCCGCCCCACTGCCTCCCCGACCGAGGTACTCCAGACGGTCACCGCCTGCGGCCGCCTCCTCAGCTCCGTACTGGCCGCAGCCAGTCCGACCTCGAGGGCCTGGCACTGGGGTCCCTGTGATCCCGAAGGCTTCGCAGCCATGGGCGTCGCTGAAGCCCTGCTGCACACACACGACATCACACAGGGACTGGCCGTGGACTGGCAGCCGCCCGCACCGCTATGCGCGGCCGTGCTCGGTCGGCTGTTCCCCGACGCCCCTCCTGGAGACCCCGTCCAGGTGCTTCTCTGGTGCACCGGCCGCCAGGAACTGGACGGCCTTCCCCGCCGAACCTCGTGGATATGGAAAGCAGCGCGCTCCGACTGATCGCACCCCCCCGGCGAACCTTCTCGGTCACAGCACTACTTGGCGCTACCGTCGGATCACCGGGCCGAAACTCCTCAAGGAACGCGCCGTGACTGACCTCAGAAGCCGTTGTCGTACCGAACTTGATCGGCGGGTTTCCGCAGTTCAGGCATGATGCCAGCATGGCGAGGCATGCTCGGGCCGTTGGGTTGTCTCGTTGATGGAGGTGCCGGGATGGCGTCGGTGGTGGGTGTCCTGGAGGAGCGGGAGCTGGCCGCGCGTGAGCGCGTGGAGGAGCTTCGGGAGGTGGCGGACCGGGTACTCGCTGAGGTCGCCGAAGCGGAGACGGCCTGGCACGAGTGGCTGATCGCCCGGCAGCGCGTTGGCGAGGTTCTGTCCGGGCCGCGGCCCGGACAGGCAGGTGAAGCTGGCCCGGGAGCCGGTGAGTCTTCCGGGTCGGAGCCCGCGACGAACGCGCCCGCCGAGGTTCCCCTACCGAGGGCCGCGCGATCGGGCTCGATCGTCCCGGTGTGGCGTCCCGCGCTTTCCATGGACGCGCTCGCTCCCCACTACCAGCGCATCCTCGCCACACTCACCGAACAAGCATCCGGCGGGAAGCCAGTGATGTCCTGTCAGGAGACCGCCGGGGGCCTGTATGACGCCATCCCCGCTGGGGAGTTCCAGCCCAGCACCGTCATGGGCGACCCTGCCGGCCTCGACTTCGACCTGTGGCGCAACATCGTTCGCGAGCTCAACGAGGAGCCGCACCGCGACCTGTTGCTCGGCTCGTAGGCTGGTCGTCGGCAAGCCGCCACAACCTCAAGGAGCGCCGTGTCCATCACACGTCAGCCGGAGCAGGCCACCACGCCGGAGGCGAGCCAGGCCCAGTGGCGGCAGGTCCGGCACTATTTGAACCACAGCCGGTTCGAGCTGACCCAGACGGCTATGGCTGGCCGGGCTCCCCATGAATTCGCGCCCGGTGGCAGGGTGCTGGCACGCAAGCACTGGATTCCCGAGATGCCCGTGCCCCTGGAGCAGGTCCGGTTGCGGTGGCAGGAGCAGACCCCAATCACTCCCATCGACGGCAGCGGTCCTGAGCTGGACGCCACCCGCGCTCGGCGGGCCGACGGCACCCCGTACACCTTCTACGCTGACGCTGTCCGCGACCTGGCCAAGCCGCGGCTGTTCGAGAACCGCAGTTGCTACCGGCTGCTGGAGGTGGCGGAGGATGCCACCGAGCCGACGCTCACCTTCGGCCGCGGCCACTACTTCGACGTCATCAACGTCTGCGAGGCCGCGGCTCACGAGTACGCCGCCGCTGCCCTGGCCGCACCTGAACAGCCGGTGACCGACCTGAACGCCACGCCGTTTCGAGCCGCCATCGGCGACCCCACCGACCTCGGCCGGCGGCCGGTCATGGCCGCCGTCAGCACGCTCGCCATCCGCTACGACCGGCGGACCGGCTCGGCGGAGTTCGTCCTGCACTGGCGCGACCCGGCGAAGGTCGCGAGCGGCGGCGGCCTCTTCCAGGTCATGCCGGTGGGCATGTTCCAGGCCTCCCATGACGCGCCGTGGAACGAGGCCAACGACTTCGATCTGTGGCGGGCCATCGTGCGCGAACTCAGCGAGGAACTGCTCGGCAGCAGCGAGGACTACGGCAGCGAAACCCGCCCCATCGACTACGACGCCTGGCCGTTCAACCAGACCCTGAGCGCGGCCCGAGCGGCGGGGACGCTGCGGGTGTACTGGCTGGGGCTGGGCATGGACCCGCTCACGCTCGTCACCGACATGCTGACCGTCGCGGTGTTCGACGCCGAGCTGTTCGACGCGACCTTCGCGCGGATCGTCTCCACCAACGACGAGGGCCACCGTGTGCAGTTGGAGGACGGCACCGGGCAGGCATCAGGGATTCCGTTCACGGCTGAACAGGTGGAGCGCTTGACCGTCAGGGAGCCGATGCAGCCGGCGGGAGCAGCGCTGCTTCAGCTGGCGTGGCAGCACCGCGAGGCGCTCCTGAACATGGGTGGCTGAGAGGGGCTGCCGCAACGACGGTGAGCGCTGTGGCACTTCGCCTGGGCCACCGACGACCCGCTGGTGCACGCCCGCTACCGCCTCGAATGGCGCTTCCGCGCCGCCCGCGAGCGCGCACGCCTTCACCCGGTGCCCGACCGGCACAGCTACACCCACACCGCTTGGGCGCGGCCGAGCAGGCGGAGGGGTCCTCGTCGATGATCGAATAGCGGCGTTTTAACAGATCAGCCCCGGTATTCCCTTTCTGTCGTGACACTTGGTCAACATCGCCGCAAGGCCTTACAGTGCGCGCCATGAATCTCCGTACCAAGAAGACGCTGGGTGTCCTGCTCAGAGGCGCGATCATCCTCACCCTCTCGACCCTCTACGGCCTGACCAGAGGCGGGCACCTTGGGGTCAATCCGGTCTTCTTCGTCTTCGTGGCCTTGTTCTTGGCGATCGCCGGGTACACGTGGTGGTGGTACGGCGACTCCCCCAAGGCGGTGGCTGTGCGGGCGAAGGTGGAGGCCAAGAAGGCCGCCCGACAGCAGTTGAGCTGATCACGCCGGCCTCCTCGGGTTCGACGGAGGCAGATGGGTCAGTGGAACCACGTCTCACGCTTGATCGAGACTGTTACGCCCAATCGCGCTTCCGCTCCACCCCGCAGCAGACCAAGGAGGCCAGGTGAGCCTGGTGCGGCCCAGCCAGCAGATGCAGTCCCTCGGCGTGATCCAGCAGGGCACTCCCATCCTCCAGCGGCCAGCCGAACCGTTCGACCTACCGACGGAGGCCGCGGCCGCTCAGGCGGTCATCGACGAGCTGTTCGACGCCATCGACCGGATCGGCCGCGTTCACTCCTTCGCCAAGGGCATGGGCATCGCAGCCCCGCAGATCGGCATCCCGCGGGCCGGCGCCATCGTGCTGCCCCCGACCGCCGGCGCTGAGCCGATCATCCTGCTCAACCCGAAGGTGACGGCCGTCTCCGACGAGACGGACGAGCAGTACGAGGGCTGCCTCAGCTTCTTCGACGTGCGCGGAATAGTGCCCCGACCGCTGCGGATGGACGTCACCGCCACCGCCTTGGACGGAGTTGTCACCACCGCGACCTACGAGTTCGGCCTGGCCAGGCTCATCGCCCACGAGATCGACCACCTGGGCGGACTGCTCTACACCGACCGCATGCGTCAGGGCGTGCACCCGATCCCGGTCGAGGAGTACCGCGGCACCGGGACGTCCTGGACGTACTGACACAACCGCACGGTGCATAGACCCGAGGCGC
This sequence comes from Kitasatospora sp. Ki12, assembly GCF_054601375.1. Classification (NCBI taxonomy): domain Bacteria; kingdom Bacillati; phylum Actinomycetota; class Actinomycetes; order Kitasatosporales; family Streptomycetaceae; genus Kitasatospora; species Kitasatospora sp. Ki12. The sequence goes on from NZ_BAAIHT010000002.1 coordinate 844,248, forward strand.
AGAGATCACCGGCAACACGCCGGACGCGCTCGACGACACCCCAGAAACGGGTACCGGTACCCCAGGGCCAGCCCGCTGCGCCGAAGCCGTCCGGTCCGGGGATCCCAGGGATCCTGTCCCTTTCCGGCGCCGCTTGCCCTGCCGCTGCCATTGGTCCTCGTCGTCTACACCCCGGTCAACCCGAACGTGCGGATCCGGACCCCCGCGGCGCCCCCGACCCCGCCGGTGCCGGGCCACCCGCCGCTGGCACCCGCCGAACTGGCCACGTTCCGGCAGTGGAAGTCGGGCCTGACCACCGGTGGATACTTCGGCGGTACGGAAGCCGACAAGCCCTGCCAGTGGGACGCGTTGCCGGCCATCCCGAGTATCGACTGCCCGTCGTGCCGCTGAAGCCGAGCACGGAGCCGTACAACAAGCGGACGGCCTTCGGGACACCGGCGGCATGATCGTCGAGGCCAGTATGTCCGCGTGATAGGGATCTTTGATTTCCCCACCTACTGCTCAGAGCCCGGCCGGAGCTGCTCACCTCGTTCCCCAGGCTGACAGCCACACCGTCTGCGCCGTCCCGCCAGCTCCTCGGGGCTGGTCCGGCAGGGTAAGGGCGGTCGTTCCTTGTCTGAACGAGGTCGGCGGTGGTGCTGGGCGTGGGCACGCGATGACGGGTCCTCACGCCCAGCAGAGCTTGTCCGTCAGCAGCCGCTGCCGTAGGTCACGAAGGCGTACCACGGGGGCGGGGAGTCATTGTCCTGCACGTACACCCCGACGCAGAGGTAGTCGTTGTTCCCCGCTGGGCCGTAGTAGTAGTACCCGTAGCTGTTGTGCGGGGCGACGGCCGTCGTTCCGCTGCCCCAGGTGTATTCGGTGTCCGCACCGGTCTGAACACCGCTGCTCCGCCACCACTGGGTGATTGTGACAAAGCAGTTGTCGCCAGCCTGGGAGTAGATCTTTCCGGTAACGTGGTTGCCGGTCCAGTTGGTGTAGCCGTAGCAGGCTGGAGCGCTGCCCCCGAGCTGGACGGCCCAGTTACCACCATTGGCCATGGCGGCGTTTGGCGCGATGGCGAGCACCACGCTGCTGAGACCGGCAACGATTCCGGTCTTGAGCACTTTCGACAATGCAGGCACGACTTCCCCCGTCCTGTTGGGCCGGCGGCCCCCGCCGGCCACTCGACCAGTGCTTTGCGACTGGCGATCCTGTCAGGAGCGGCTGACGCGGGTAAGGCTTCTTCGAGTCATGCCGAGAGCGGCCCAGTCGCACTACCGGCCGCAGGAATGAATTGGTGACACAGCCTGTGCCGACCGCGAGCCGCGACCCCACAGCCCGCACGGGACAGCCGCAGGAGGTCAGCGCCACCGGCAGCAGGCGTTGGCCATCGCCAGGAGCAGTCACGGCTGCGGGTGGCGGCGTCGGGCCGGATGGCCGGTTCGAGAGCGGGGCCGATGTTTGGGGAGAGGTGGAGGCTGGTTGCGTCGGAGACCGGCGGCGCCAACGTTCGACCGGCGGACCCCGACGCGCTCTCCCCGCTCTCTCCACCCTCCTCAAGCCGTTGAACCCGTCAACCAACTGGGGCCCGGACCGGTGATCGAGACCGGCCGTTTCGCAGATCCTCATCACGCGAACCCGCCAAGTGCTGCCGCGCCCTCGACGAGTACGAGAAGAGTCAGAACGGAGAGAAGGACGCCAAGCCTGAGTTCCTGTTCAGTCGGGCGTTGGCCGGGCAAGGGCAAGCAGTCCCGGACGGGTGTTACCGCCGGTGTCCGGCGTCCGGGCGGCGCCACCGCCGGCGGGGGACCCCTCGCGGTTCGATCCGGGCAAGGTGGTCCTCGAGCCGGGCGGTGATGTCGCTGATCCTGGCTTCGAGGGTGTCGACCATCTGCAGGAGTTGGTCGAGCTTGAAGGGCCGCTCGTCGCGTAGGTGGTGAGGGTCGGGGTCCAGCCGGTGTGCTGGCTGGCGGGGTGAGCCAGGCTCCGGTACCGGCCGGTGATAGCGACTTCGCCGCGCTCGACACACACCGCGTAGGCCGGCGGCCGCCTGTGCTCTCGGGCGGCGATCCGCGAGCCAGTGGCCGACCGCCCCGTCCAGGGCGTCCCCGTCGATGCGCGCCAGCAGCCGGCGGACCGTCTACTCTGCAGGCACAAGCCGTCCAGGCATCAGCGGGTCGGGCCGCAGGCCGAGGCGTTCCAGCACATGGGCCGGGGAGTCGGCGATCCACTCGCCTACCGCCAGCAGCGAGGTCGCCCCGGCCAGCACGGCGCACGCGGTCAGGCCGAGCATGACGGCCAGGGCGTGGCGGACCCCGCGCGCATCACACGGGTCCGGCACCTCTGCGAGCCGTTCCAGCAGCCCGGGGATCTCCTCCGGCCGGGGCTCGGGCTGCTGGCGGAGCTGGTCAAGGGCAGGCGGGATCAGCGATGATGCGTCGGCAGGCACGGTCTTCCACTCGGATCACGGGGCGTCGAGAACTCCATGATCTTGGAAGCCGTGCCTGTTGCGTCCCTGCCCCGGCCGTCCGACAGATCGTCACGAACCGGACGTCACACGACTATGCCGAAGCCGTGGCCAACGAGCACGGCTTCGCCGACCTCATAACTGGCGCATCCTCACCAAGGTCAGCATGAACGGTCGACATCTACCGATCAAGGCTTTACCTGCGCGAGTACCCCGACCGCGACCCATATCAGCCCCGAAGACCTGTGACTTCAAGATGAAACGAGCTCATTGTTTCTGGCCTTTTTTCTAGGAATAGTTGACGGTGCGCTGGCGAGAGGGGATCGTCGTTGAAACGGCAAGTATCGTTGGAGGCATGCATGCCCGAAAAATCTGATCTTGCAGGCCCCGAAAGCGTTGGCATCGAACTCGAACTGCGTGAGTTCGATCTCTCGTCGATCGACGCGCTCGACGGCACGGTACTCGGCCAGGTGCTGGAGGAGATGTTCAGCGGGACCCGGGACCCCGCGTCGGGACCGGAGTACAGCCACCACAGCAGTCACAGTTCCTTCAGCAGTTTCAGCTCACACAGTTCGAGTACATGGTCTGGTCATGTCTGACCTGGTCCCAGGACCCGGGATCAAGCCGTTCCGCTCCTTCATCTGCAAGGTCGCCTCGCGTTGCAACCTCGACTGCGACTACTGCTACGTCTACCGGCACGCCGACCAGTCGTGGCGGTCGCAACCGATACGCATGTCCATGAAGACCGCAGCACAGCTCGGCCACCGGATCAACGAGCACGCACAGGCACACAACCTGCACGAGGTGGAGCTGACCCTCCATGGAGGAGAGCCGCTGCTGCTGGGGGTGGAGTACCTGCGCGCGCTCTGCGAAACGGTGACGCGGGCGGCACCGGACGTCGGGATTCGCTGGAACGGACAGACGAACGGCACCCCGTACACCGAGGAGGTCCTGGACTTCTGCCGGGAGTGGAACGTCTCCTTCGGACTGAGCATGGACGGTCCGCAGGCGATCAACGACCGCCACCGGCTGGACCACGCGGGCAGATCGTCCTTCGCACGGGTGGAGCGGTCGATCGAACTGCTGAGCAGCCCTCGGGCTCGCGGGTTATGGGGAGGGATCCTCGCCGTGATCGACCTCGAGTCGGATCCCGCAGAGACGTACTCCTACTTCCGCTCCTTTGATCCGCCGTCCATCGATTTCCTACTACCGCTGGGCCATCATGACTTGCGGCCCGCGGGAAAGGAGCGGCTGGACACCACCCCGTACGCGGACTGGCTGCTCCGCATCTTCGACATGTGGTACGGCGAACGCCCCCAGCCCGTCAGGATCAGGCGGTTCCGGGACGTCATCGCGCTCTACCTGGGAGCCGTGAACAGTTCCGAGGAGTGGGGGCTGCAACCCGTCGATTTCATCGTGGTCGAGACCAACGGCGCGATACAGGCAGTGGACACGATGAAGGTCACCTACCCGGGGGCCTGCGAGTTGGGTCTAAACATCTTCGACGACAGTTTCGACACCGCTCTGAAGTCGCCCCCGGTACAAGAGCGTCAGGACAAGTGGCGGGCCCTCGGGGATACCTGCCAGGAATGTGAGCTGGTCCGCATCTGCGGCGGCGGGTATTTCCCGCACCGGTACTCACGGGCGAACGGGTTCCGGAACGTGTCCGTCTACTGCGCCGATCTCAAGAAGCTCATTCGCGTGATCACCGACACGGCCCGGAGGGACTTGCAGCGCCTGCCCAGGCGGGTCGGACGCGAGGAGGGGAAAGCAGGATGACCGTGACCGCCACCCAGCTCGACCGGTCCACCATCACGTCGCTGGCGACCCCACAAGGCTGGACCGGAACCACCTGGGCAGTCTTCCAGGCCAGGTACCTCCACACCCTGGTCGGCATCCGCAGGCTCGCCGCACTGCTCGCCGAGAGAGCCCCCGATACCTTGGCGGAGTCCGGCTTCCCGGCGAGCCTGGAGGCGATCCGGGCCGTTCCCGCCGATGTGCAGAGGCGGGTACTCAATCATCCGAGCGCGGCGTTCTGGGTGGACGTGGCCTGGAACCTCGTGGGACGGCGAGCACCCGAGTGCTTTCCCTCGATGCATCTGCTCCCGCATCTCAGGGAGTTCGCACGGTTCACCCTCTCGGCGCTGCTCCTGCACGGTCACGGGCGGCTCACGGCCGAAGTCCGCGCGGACGCCGCGGGACGGATCAGCCTGCCGGGCTCCGCACTGGCCTTGGAGGGTGCGGCCCCCTGGACCCGTACCTCCCTGACCGTCGACAACGGTCACCTGTCCTGGAGCGGACGCCACGTACATGTGCCACGGCTCCTCGGCGGCACGGAGCTGAATTGGCTCGACCGGGACCTGAGGCTCGGCGGACGGGCCCGGTTTACGTACGCGGAACCAGGCCCCGACGAGGCACAGCGCTGGCAGCGCGAGCTGAACAGCCACCTCGACCTCGTCGCAGCGGTGTGCACGCCCCTCGCCGAGGAGATCGCTGGCGGGCTAGGCGCTATCGTCCCGGTGATCTCTCCGGACCCATCGCGCGTGCACGTGAGCGGAAGCTTCCACGAGGCGCCCGGTCTGGTCGCCCTGGCGCTGGGCGAGCCGATGGCGACGGCGGAGGCGTTGGTGCACGAACACGGCCACCAGAAGCTCAACGCCGTCCTGGCGCTCGACCCGCTCATCGCCGACGACACCGGTGAGGCCACCCACTACTCACCTTGGCGGGAGGACCCCAGGCCGCTGAGCGGGCTGCTGCATGCCGTCTACAGCTTCGTGAGCGTCGCCGACTTCTACCAGGTGGCCCTGGACGCTCCAGATGCCGGCGGCCTGGACACGCGGAGCGTCGTGAACCGCGCCTACCGGGTCGTCCGCCAAGTCCGTGACGGGCTGGTTGAACTGCGGGGCGCGGCTTCCCTGACACCGCTGGGAGCCGCGTTCGTCGATGCGGTCACCGACCGGATCAACGAATGTGAGGCAGCCCTGCCCGTGCCCCGGTGGCCGACCGCCGTCACATCGACGGCGAGCGCTCCGCACACCGTGCCCGGTGGGACGAACGGCATCCGGCTACGGCCGCCACCGCGTCCCCCGCCCCGGCGCCTGTGACATGGCCCGCCCAGAACGACGCCGCCACCCAGACAGCCCTGCACGCCCTGGGTCTCCCGGGGGACTGGACCCCGGGCGCGATCGTCCACCGCTGGTACCCGGCGGACTCCCTGCTGGAGGCTGTACGCGACCTGCACCGGCTCCACGGAGGCAAGACCGTCGGCATCCTCCCGGACACCGCCGCGGGTGACGGCCTGATCCTCGACCTCGCAGCGGCCCATCTCGCGTACGTGCGCGAGGAGTACCGCACCGCCGCCGAGCGCTACGCGGCTTGTGTCAACCACAGCCCGCGGAGCCCGTACTTTTGGCAGTGCTACGCCTACGCGCTCCGCCATCTCGGCCGCCGCGAGGAAGCGCTGTACGTCCTCACGCACACCGAAGCGCTCATGGCGCGGCGGCAACCGCTCTCCGCGGACCACGACGTACGCACGACGGCGGAGGCCCTGGCATGGGGACTGCACCTGCCAGAAGCAACGGACACGGCTCCCGCCCAGGTCCGCCCGGTGAACCTGCCGGCGACCGCGGCGGTCGAACGCGAGCTGCGCTCAGGCCAATACTGGAACCTGGCCGAAGCGACCCGCGGTGGCGCCCAGCTCCCCGCACTCATCGCCGTCGCGAACGGGCTGAAACCGGCCATGGACCTGTGGGTCCCACGGGACGGCTGGCCCGCCCTGCGCGCACTCACCGAGACGCTCGGCCTCGTCCACCACGTGGACGCCTGCTTCGACAGGCTCTCGCCTCAGATCGCCCGGATGGCCCCGGGTCGTCTCACCACGACCCGGGCCGCGTTCGTGCCCGACCTGCGCGAGGGCGCCGAAGCCCACGTCTTCCTCGCCCGTGACCAGGCTGCCCTGGACCGGGTGGTCGGCTCCGGCTGGTACCCGCTGATCGTCGACGGCAAAGTGGTCGACAAACACCGGGCCGATCATGACACGTTCGGAGACGCCCTCGGCTACCCCTTGTGCTGCCAGGACTTCTTCCGCGAGCGCAACAACTGGAACGCCGACAACACCTACTACGCGGCGTGGCGCAACACCCGGGGCGTGCCTTCCCCGCTGTGCAACCCCCACCTTCGGCACACCCTGTACGGCCTGGTCCCGTACATGCCCTGTTCCTACGCGTGCCCCGCCACCCTCGAGTTCGCCGGCCGTCTCCGCGAGGTCATCCGTACTGAACTCCCGCACTACGCTGCAGCAATCGAAACGGCCGTGTCGAAGCCGCTGTTGTGCGTATCCGAGCTGCGGATGTACGGGTTCGAGGGAGAGACGGTCCACCACCATGACGACGGCACGGTCACCCTCACCTACTCGGGCGCCAGGTCCCTGTATCCGGTCGAGGACACCGATCCGCTGGGGGACCTGCTCCGCGCGGGAGACCGATGCACCGTCGACGGCAACATCATCCACGTGCGGCGAGGAAAGGCCTACATCGCGGGCTACGAGGCCCGGGGGGACCGGCACGGTCCGGAGTGCCCATTCGTCGTCTCCTTCGGCTGACGGGACCGCAGACTGGTGAAGCTGGCTGAATGGAAGATCGGGGTTCGGTAGGGCAGGGATGGTCGCCGGGCGGCGGAGCCGTCCGGCGGGGTCTGTGGCGGGTGTTCAGGTTGCGGGTTGGGTGGTGAGGGTGACCTGGTGGCCGAGCTTTTCGAGTTGCCGGACGAGGACGCGGGTCTTGCGGGTGGGATCGCCGAGGCGGTGGTACCACTCGGGGCCGAGGTCCTGGTAGGCGGTGTCGGGGCCGTGGATCAGGTGCCAGGCGATGACGAGGATGGAGCGGGCGACGGCGACCAGGGCTCGGTTGTGGCCCCGTCATTTGACCAGGCGGCGGTAGCGCGCGCCGAGGAAGGTGTCGGTGCGGGCGGCGGAGGCGGCGGCCTCGCCCAGTGCGGCGCGTAACCACGGGTTGCCCTTGCCGGCACCGGCGGAGGTGGTCACCGGGCCGGACTGGAGGGTGCGGGGAGAGAGTTTCGCTTAGGAGGCCAGGTGGTCCGCGGTGGGGAACGGGCCCATGTCCGTTCCGATCTCCGCAAGGATGACCTGTGCGGTCCGCGGTCCCACGCCGGGGATGGCGACGAGCCGGTCGACCAGGATGGCGGGGTGCAACGTGACTACACCGACCCTGAGCTGATGCGCCTGATCCGTCGATTCGTCACGCCCGGGCGCCGGTATCTCCGGGTGGGTGGAGGCATGCTGCGGTTGAGCGGGCCTGAGCGCGAGGTGTTCGTGGGCGAGTTGGTTCAGGCTGCCACGGAGATCACTCCCGCTGAGCTCGCCGTTCTGTTCGAGGGCGGGTGGCGGGAGCGTAAGACTGCCTCCTGGCTGGTCGTCGTGGCCGACAGGACCGAGTTCCGCAGTCGGATCGGCGAGCTCCTGCTGGCCAGTGAAGGGCCCTACGCCGGCGCGGCCTACTGCGTCACTCTTGCCACGTTCGGCGAGGGCGCGGACGCGGAGTCGCTCTGCAGGTACCTTGATCACTACTTGCCGCGGCTCGATCTCCACTACGACCAGGGCTTCGCTCTCGGCGCGTTGCTGCACCTCGACGCCGTACTTGGGACCGAGCACGCGTCCCGGTACCTTGCCGAAGGTGGCCTGTGGCAGCAGTGGGCGGACGTTCCGGCCCGCAGGGAGTGGGATCCGCAGGACATTCGGCGGTTCGTGGACCGGCTCTGCTCCTTCGCCGGGGAGTGCGCCGATCGCTTCGCCGCACTGGAGACCGGGCACTGATCCTCCGGCCGCTCAGGGCCCTCGGTAGCGGATGGGGACAACGGGAAACACGGACCGCTGGCCGCAGACCGACCAGGATCGCGGCGCGACTTCACCGCGAACGCCCCGAACCGGCTGTGGGCGGCCGACATCTCGCTGACCCCCACCGGCGAGGGCGCGGTGGCCGGCCACGATCCGCGACGACTTCTCCCGCCGGATCGTGGGTCGGCAGACCTCAGAGCGGGCGGATGTCGACATCGACCTCGTCCTCACCGTGCTGGAGTTCCATGGTCACGAAGTCGACCGTGTGTGGTGCCGCCGACGGGCGGCACCACACACGGTAGGTAGTGCTTATTCGTCCTCGTCCTCGTCCTCGTCCTCGTCTTCGGACTCGGCAGTCCACCACAGGTCGATCCGGTAGGTTTCGAGCGTCTCGTGGTGGGCCGCGAAGACGGCGTCCGAGTTCAGTTGGCCTTCAGGCGTGGCAAGTTGGGCGCGCAGGCTGCTCTGCTGGTCCTCGGCGGCCTGGCGCCCCTTCCAGGAGACGCGTCCTTCGTAGAGTCCCGGGCGCGGCAGGTCGAAGCAGCCGGCGATCTCGGGCGAGAAGGCGCGGATGACCACACATCCTGTGGGCGTGTCCAGGTCCACCTCGCGTTCGCCCTCCGCTTCCCAACCGATGTCGGCCGGTGTCGGGCCGTCCCACACCCGAACCAGGATCTCGGCGGGGGAGGTTCCTTGAAGGCTGTGGATGTAGATCTGCGTACCGGTCCTACCGACCACATCCCGTCGGCTCTGGAGGAGGGCTTCGTCGCTCGGAACGGTGGCGTCCGAGTCGTACACGACGATCTTGCCGTTGTCGGGCCAGGTTTCGGTACGGAACTCGAAGAGGACGGGCACTGCTGTCTCCCTGCTACTCCGGTCGGTGTTCGGCTACGGGACGATCTTCACGTAGAAGGGGTCGTTGTCCAAGAGCCGGTTGACGGAGTAGACCTCACCGATCATGTTGCCGCCCTTGCCGTTGTCATCGCCGTCTATGAGGCGTGCGGAGTAGCGCTTGTCCCCCTTGTTCGCGCCTTCCTTGGTGGAGGCGAAGGGGTACTCGTCGCATTCCAGTCCGGACTTCGTGTAGTCGCCCCAGATGTCTTCGCAGGTCTTGATCGCGACAACACGGTTCTTTTTCTGCTCCTCCCGGTTGACAAGGCGGTGCAGGGGCTGCTTCGCGCCGGGGACGGTCTTGGCGTTGAACGACGGGAAGGTGCGTTCGGGGTTGTTCTGCGCGTCCGCTATGTGTCGAGCGCTCTGCCGTACGAGCGGGTCGGAGAGCTTCATGACGAGTTCGACCCGAGCGGCGGTGAAGACGGTTCCCTTGTGCTTGCCCGCGCTGGGGCCGGCGTAGTCGAAGCGGACGTCGGAGTGGGCGGCGTCGGCCTCCTGCCATGCCCGGGCGGGTGCACTGGGCGATTTGACGTTCATCGACATGGTCACCGTGGTGTTGACGATCTGGTCGTTCCCCTGGTCGAACAGCGGGCCGTTGTCGGCCGAGGTGTACGTGAGCGTCCAGAGGGGGTTCGTGTCCCACGACCCGAGGAGATCGTCGCGTCGCTGCTTTCCGGGGTCGGTCACCGGGCCGCCGAGGCGGGTGAACTCCTGGTTGATCGACCACTTCGTGGCGTCCTCGCCGGAGACGGCGGCGACCTTGACGTCCTTCACGCTGGCGACGAAGTCGACCTTCCGCTGTCCGTCGTAGGCGAAGCCGAGGAGCCACGCGTCGAATTGGAGCCTTCCGATCGTGTCGGTGCCGTCCTCCCGTCGAAGCACCACGTCGTAGTGGCGGTGTACGCAGGTTTCGAACCGGTTCTTGACCCAGCCCGCAGGCGTGTCCGCTTCGGAACGGCTGGCGCATTCCTGTTCGAGGCCGGGGTCGTCGGCGGAGAGGGCCGAGGCCTCGTGCAGGGACGCGGTACCGAGGTCGCGGCCCTGCTTCGCGGTGATGTACTCGGAGAGGGGGACGGGCGAGCCGAGCTGTGCCAGTTCCTCTGCGGGCACGGTGGAGGCGGGGACGAACCCGGTGGCTCCAGGTCCCTGGGCGGCGGCCGGGTCGGCGGCGACTGTGGCGGCGGCCAGTAGGAGGGCGGAGGCGGCGGTGCCCGCGGTGCGCAGGAACCGACGCGTGGGTATGTTCACGGAGGGGACTCCCAAGGTGAGGGGCGGGTGGTCAGGACTGCGGGTGGCGCGGTACGACCCAGTCGAGGTCTCCGGGTGTCACTGCCTGCATGCCGCACCCCAGCAGGCGTCGACGATGTCGCCCGTGCTCTGGGTGTAGGCCACGGCGAGGCCGTCACTGCTGGGGCCGGCCTGCTGCCGGCCGTGGGTGGGGGCGTCGGAGGTGATCACCCACAGCGGGGTGTCGGCGGCCCACCGTGCGGCCGTGCGCCGCCCGCTGGTGTCGTCACCGACGGTTCCCGCGCTCACCTTCAGGGAGCTGACCGGCACACCGAACTCGGTGGCGGTACGCAGCTTGAGGCTGTCAAAGCTCGGTTCGGCGGCTGGGGCCGCCGAGGTCACGTCGTCGCGTTCGCGCCGTACGGATGCGACCGTCTGCTCGGTGTTGCAATGCCCGGCTGTTCGCAGGCATTCGGCGAGACCGGGCACGGTGGTCAGGCAGGCGTCGGGGGTGTTCTGCAAGCAGGTGTGCAGCGTGTCCTGGTCGACGCCGTTGAAGACATTCGGCCGTCCTGCGGCCGGGACGGAGGAGGCCTGGCCCCGTGGTGCCACCGGCGCGGGAGGAACGGCGGCCGTCAGTGGTTTGGCGACGTTCCAGGAGATGGTGCCCGACGGCTGGGGGTTCTGCTGGGCGGTGAAGCAGTACGGTGCCGTGTAGGGGGTGGTGGTGCCTGGCATGAGGTCGCCGCACTTGCCGAGGCCAAGCGTCGTGGCGGCGTTGGCGGGAGCGAACCGTGCCCAGACCTTGTTCTCGTCCATCCATTGCGGGCGGTTCTCGACGACCGGCACGTTCACGTGCTCGGGGTGGCTGACCTCCAGTCCGACATCGATCCGGTGCCCATGGGCGTCCCGCGACACGGGCTTCTGTCCGGTGGTCGTGCCGACCGAGTTGAAGTCGTAGAAGACCTCCCACTGCGCGCCGTCGTCCTGGCGCTGGAGGAGGTAGCTGTGGTTCCTGCCGTCCGCCAGGCTCGGGCCCGAGCCGACGTCGATGGCCGTCTCCCGCCCGCCCTGGTCGGTCACTTCCTCCTAAGGCCTGTCTGATAATTGATCTCGTGGCAGGTCGAGGTGAGTTGACGGACGCGGCGTGGGAGCGGATAGAGCCCCTGTTGCCGCAGGTGGATGGGCGTGGCCGCCCGTGGCGTGATCACCGGCAGGTGGTCAACGGTGTGCTGTGGCGGCTTCGGACCGGGGCCCCGTGGCGCGACCTGCCCGAGCGGTACGGACCGTGGCAGACCGTCTACGAGCGGTTCGCCCGCTGGGAAGCGGACGGCACCTGGGCGAGGCTGCTGGAGCACGTCCAGGTCCGCGACGACGCCGTGGGCCGGGTGGAGTGGACCGTCGCCGTCGACTCCACGGTCAACCGGGCCCACCAGCACGCCGCCGGCGCCCGCAAAAAGGGGACGCGGACGGGGACGAACTGGAAGATCCGGGCCGCTCACAGACGCGCCAGGCCCTCGGCCGGTCCCGAGGCGGGCTGACCACGAAGGTCCACCTCGCCGTCGACGGCCGCGGCCTGCCGCTGTCGATCGTGCTCACCCCGGGCAACGTCAACGACGCCACCACGTTCGCCGAGGTCCTGGACGGGATCCACGTCCCGCGAGCCGCAACAGGCCGCCCGCGCACGACACCGTTGCGGGTGCTGGGCGACAAGGCCTATTCCAGCAGGGCGATCCGGCATCTGCTGCGGCGTCGGGGCATCGCTGCCACGATCCCCGAACGCCGCGACCAGGTGGCCAATCGCCGACGCCGCGGGCGCCTCGGCGGTCGGCCGCCCGCCTTCGACAAGGAGATCTACCGCGATCGGAACGTGGTCGAACGATGCTTCGCCCGCCTCAAGCAGTTCCGCGCGATCGCCACCAGGTTCGACAAGCTCGCCGACCGCTACCGCGCTGGAGTCGTCCTGGCCTCCCTGATCCTCTGGCTCCGCGAACCGGCCAGATGATCATTTGTCAGACACGCCTTAGTGAGGCGCGTAGCTGGAGCTCTGGGGCCCGGTCTTCTGCGTGTAGAGGCCTATTCGCACCGTGCTGAACGAGCTGACGTCCGGCGTGACCGTCAGGTAGTTCGCCGCCCCGACCATGATGTCGGGGTTGTCGCTGGTGTCGAACGTGATGGGCACGTTGCGCCAGGTGGCGAACGCACCCCGGATCGGCTGTCCGGCGTTGGCGCACAGCATCGCCCAATAGACGGTCCTGGCACTGTAGACCTGCGTGCAGTCACGGGTCGGTGCCGCTGCTGACGCGGGTGGCGCTGCCGACAGCAAGGCTGCTGCCGCAGTGATCCAGATGCCGCCAACTGTCAAGGCACGCTTGGTTCGTGTCATGAATCCCCTCCAAGATCCTGAGACGCTTGGAGCGGACACTAACAGTCATGGCCTCGTCAAATATTTCTATAACAGTGGGAGTCATAGATTTTGGCCAGGCGCTGCCGCGGCGGGCGGTGTCTGCCGCCGGACGTCCTCGTGCCGCTCCTCGCGAAGGCATGCCGCGTGCGGTGAGTGTCACGGGCGGGGCTGTGGCCGCGTCGCCGCTCATTCGGCCCATCCGCCGCATGGGGCGAACCCGGGCCCCTTGTTCAGTCAGGGCGTGGACGCCAGGAGCTTCCGCCGGACGCTTGCCCTTCTGGATCGGCTTGATATCGCTGTCGTGGGCCTTGCCCGTCATGGGAGGGCGGCCCCGATTCCCTGACAGTGCGTTCGGTGATACTCCACCCCGCGGGTGCGGGGAGGACTCGACCACGTCGGCGATGCCGGAGGCAACGTTCGGAGCTGAAGGCTCCGACAAGCGTGACCAGGTCGCCGTTGCCACCGAACAGCAAGGCCGGTCCACCGGGCACGGCGACGGCTTGGCGGACCCGTCGCCCGGAACTGGACCACTCGTCAGACGCATCCCCCTCTGCGGCACCGTCTCCCGGTGTCGCCGCCATTGAGAGGAATCGCCCGCCATGACCGGACTCGGACCCGTCGTCTGGCCGCCTGAGCCGATCAGGACCGAGCGGCTCGTGCTCCGTGAGCCCGAGGCCCGGGACCGTGCGGCGTTCATCGAGCTGCTCGCCTCGCCGGAGGCGCACACCTACCTCGGCGGCCCCCGGCCGCGTGACGAGCTCGAGCGCGAGATGCCCGAGGTGCCCGAGCGGTGGCCGGGGAGTTTCGTCGTCGAGCTCGACGGGTCGATGATCGGCCAGATCCTGCTCAGGAGGGCGCCGGAGCACCATCGCCCGGCTGCCGCGGGGAAGGCCGATCTCGGCTACCTGTTCCTGCCGCGGGCGTGGGGATCCGGGTATGCCGCCGAGGCGTGCGCGGCGGCACTCGACTGGCTGGGCGGTGTCCTTCCCAGTGAGCCGGTGGTGCTCGCCACCCAGACCGCCAACGTCGGCTCGATGCGCCTCGCGGCGAAGCTGGGCTTCACCGAAGTGGAGCGGTACCAGGCCTGGGACGCTGAGCAGTGGCTCGGCATTCGGTCCCCGGTCACGCCGTCCGGTTGATCTCGCCCTCGACGGCGCGGATCCGCGAGGCCACCGATAGGTCGTCAGCCTCGGCCGCCGCTCGACCTCGTGGAGCACGAACGCCCGCCGCCAACGGGCGACGTGCCGACGAGCGGAGATCCGCGAGCAGGCGCTGCAAGCTGGAGCCTTCGGAGCCGGGTCCACCCATGCCGAGAGCCTGTCGGTCAGGGACCCCGGCAGGGGAGCACCCGGTGGCCACAACACTCCTTGAGCGTGGACTCCGGTTTCTCCTCGGTCTCCTTCAGCTCCTCACTCAACGCAGCCGATCACGCCCGGCATCGGGCTCCCGCAGCTGAGCCGTGCCTGCCTTGAGCCGATCCCGCTCCGCGCGCAGGATTCTGAGCTCTGCCCCGCCGGCGAGCTCGGCCAGAACCAACACGTCCTGGCCGTCATCGTGCTCGCCCGTCGCTGTGCAGATGTGCTCTGGGCTCTCCTGCGCGACAACCGGGTGTTCACACCTGCCCCGCCAAGCCGCGCAAGCGGCCTGACTCGGTCGTTGAGACTCCACGCCCCGGGCGGTACCGTGCCGCAAGCATCGTGGAGGGGGATCAGACCGTGGACCCAGAGCGCGAATCCCGCGACTCGGTCGAGGCCGAGTGGGACTTTCAGGCGCGTGCCGCAGCGCAATGGGACGACCGCTCCCGAGGCTCCGCCGAGACATGGGTACCGCCCATCATGGGGGCCCTCGTCGACGCGGCGCGGAACAGCGCGCTCGGCCGGTTCTATCCCTTCACCAGCCATGCCAGGCTCTGTTTCAGCACTGGTCGGCGGCATTGGCTGGGAGAGGGCGACGTTCTCCCGGTGTGCATCGCGCTTCTTCCCGGAGGCAGCTACTCGGTGGCACACAAGCGCGACCCGGCCAAGACGCTGCTGGAAACGACCAGCGCTGATGAGGCGGTGGCGACAGCTGTAACAGCGCTCCAGGAGTATCTCCAGCCGTAGAGACACGTTGACTGTCGGCAGCGTGATGCTTGCGGCGCGCGCCCACGGGCTCATGCGTCGACGGCTTGACTTCGTCATCGAGACTCCTTGCCGTCCGGTGTGTCCGCCGGCCTCTCGGCCCGCAGGTCGAGGAACACCTGCGGCTCCGAGACGGCCAGGACCCTCACCCCGGCACCGGCACGCCCATGGGGAACCGGACCGATTCGCAAGGAATGGCGAACTAGTGCGCAAATCACCTTAAACAGGGAAGGACTATGTCAGTTCGATCACGTACGTCCCCTGCCAGGCACAGTCGCCGAGCCTCCCGGTGAGATGGTGATCGCTCCCCGGAGCTCTTGACGGTGCCGAGGCCCAAGGACACCTTGAGACACATGAGCAACCAGACCTTTGACGCCGAGGGCTACCGTTCGGGCGACGTGTTGAGGATGGAATGCGCGTTTACCGAGGTCACGGTCACTGAGGTCTCCCGGTCCCACGTCTCGGTGCGCTGGCCGTGGTGGGAGATCGACACGGCGGCGGACGGGATCGAGTGGAACGGCGACGTAGCTCTTCCGACGCCAGCGGACCACGACTGGAAGAGCGAGTACTTCCGGACGGTGCCGGCGGAGGACACGCTGAAGGCCGGCGACAGGTGCCTGGTCGGGATTCCCGCGACCGTGGTGCACGTCCTGGCGGTCCACCGTTTCGATCCTCCCCTGGAGACAGGCCGGCTGCCACGACCTGAGACCTACCTCGACGTCCTGCGGCAGGGCGAGTCCTACGACGCCAGGCTCGAAGAGCAGGGTTACGAGATCGACCCTGCCGGCGGTGTGCCGTTCCAGCTCGAACTGCTCTTCCGCCCTTTCGCGTTCCTGGAAACCGGCGACGAGGTCGTCGACCGCGACGGGCGCGCGTGGAAGTTCGACGCCCCGTGGTACTGGAACGCGTTCGATGGCGGGCAGCCGAGCACTCCGTCCTGGCCACTCGCCCTGCTCTTCCGCAACGGTGAGCCGACGCCCGAGGCCCTCGCGGCTGTCGCGAAGGCGACAGCCTCAGGCAGCCACGCCGACGAGGTGAGCCGATGGGTGGAACTCACCCATGCGGAGCCAAGCACACCCGCCTGACCTGCCCCGGACGCCGGCACCGCGTGTGCCTGGTGTCGGTCACCGTCCCCATGGGGACTCGTGACCACGAGGGTGGGGAATGACGCCGACACGAAACCGCAGCTTGTGGGGAATCGCGGGCTCTGGCGCTGATCTTGTGACGCTGTCGGTGTCAGCGCTGGCTGTGATCATGGCCCGTGTCTAACGTGTCCTCGCCGACGACCTACCCGCTCCGCACTCCCCGATCAACGGCCTGAGCCGCGACACCGACGCCGTCACCGCCGGGCTCTCGACCCTGTGGAGCTCCGGCCAGATCGAGGGGCAGGCCACAAGGGCCAAGCTACTCAAAAGGCAAGGATTCGGACGAGCCAATCTCGACTCTCTCCGCAAGCGCGTACTCCTCACGCCCTGACCCGACTACGTCACAAGATCAACGCCAGCGTGTCTGCCCCCTGTCGGCGGGTCAGGAGCTGCCTTGTCCGGTGATGCGCAGCGCGACGGCGATGTGGCTGAACCCAGGGATGGGCGACCCGACGGCCTTTTCGTAGCGCACAGCGTCAGCGATCCCGAGCTTCTCGCCCGTGGGGAGGGTTCTGTTCGCTGTCCACAGGAGCATCCGCAGGCTTTCGTTCTGGACGCCGAGAAGCGTGGCGGCAGACTCAAGCGGCGCACCGGTGCCGACCCTCCAGTCGGCTACCGCGGCCCAGAAGCCGGTCACGGTGTCCCAGCAGATCGCGCTTCGGGGTCCAAGCAGCAGGCGTATCTCGCCGGGAGACCGGAACGTGTCGAGGTCGTGGGAGACGAGGTTCTGGAGGTTCTCCAGGAGGGTGACAACGAACTCGTACTCGGCCTCGTCCTTCAGCAGTTCCTCGACGACCACCAGAACCTCAGCGGTCGCGCCGCAGTCCCGCTGGGCTACCCGAAAGGCGACCTGCCGGCAGACGTCCAGGTCGTCGTCGTCATCCACCGACCCTGGCTTCACGCCCGCAAGTTCGAGGAGCCGTCGAGATCGCCCGGCCCGCCGTCGGCGCCATGGGATTCGCATCGTGTCTCTTTCCGCTTGCAGCAATGGCGATCATGGTCAGCCAGCATGGCACGGCGTTCCGAGAGGCCGTTCAAGGGGTTCAAGGGGATCGATGGCAGTGGGAGCTGCGGACCACCCAGCATCACAAGATCTGAGACAGAGCCGAATCGCGTGACCGTCGACAACCTCGAAGCCCACGTCCAGCGGGATGGCCAGGGCTTCGACATCTGTCTCGTCATAGACCCTGACCAGACCTGCACCGCTGAAGAGCTCCTCCGCAAGGCCTCTCCGCGACCCCGGTGAGCGGTGCGGGACGGCCCCGGCGGCCACCGCGCGGCGCGTCGGCCCCGGAGGAAACGGCGGCGACGGCAAAGGCGACGGCGCAAGCGGCGGCAAGGCACCCCGTACGCCGACGGCGAGGACGCCCTGTTCCCTGCGCGACGCCACCGCCCCGTCCAGCTTCCTCCAGGCGGTCGGCCCCGGTTCGGGGCTCCCCCGTGACCGCCGTCGATGGAGGGTCGCTGACCTGCTAATATTCTTCTTGTCGCGAGGGAGATGATTCCTCGTCAGGCGTCAGCGGTGCTACCAGAGCACGTCCTACTTTCAGTAGGAAGAGTCCGTGCGACCCGGGCCTGGCGCTCCACAGTCGGACGGGGTCCGGTACCCACTCGGGTACCGGATCCCGTCTGCGGTCACGGGCCGTCCGCAGATCGAAGAACGACGGCAAGCCGGCAACCGGCTTCCGGGCGAGTACGTCCGCGTCCGGGCCTTCGTCAGCTTGACGTTAGCCTTCGTCGTCTTCCTAGCGGAACGGTTCGATCGTCCAGGGCAGGCTCGCCTGAACAGCCACCCTTCCCTGACTCTCTCCAGGAGGTCCGCCGCGCGACAAGCGGGACGGCGATGGTGCGGGCCGTCAGCGGAGGCCGGCCCGGTCCCGGTCAGCCGGGCGCGGTGGTCAGCCGGTGGATCTGGACGGTGACCAGGTCGGTGTCCGGGCCGTGGGCGATGATGCCGACCGACAGCCGCCCGTCCGTGCGTCGGGGGGCTCCTTGCCGGGGTGGAACGGTCAATGGCGCGGACACGGCGCGCGACAGCTGCCTCTAGCTGTCGCGCGCGGGCAGCTCCGAGAGCGCGGTGTCCCGCATGATGCGCTCGACTGTGTCGCGGAGGGTGCTGTCGCCGCCGATGACGGTCTCGATGCCGCCCGGCAGAACGTCGTGGTCGCGGTACCAGTCGCGCAGTTCCCGCTCGGTGACGGCGGCCAGGTACTCGCGATCGGCCTTCGAGGCGTGCCGCAGGAACGTCTCGTCGATCGGGATGTCGAGGTAGTAGCAGCAGGTGACGCCGAGATGGTCGTCCACCAGGCGCGTGAGCATCTCGCCGTAGTGGTCGGCGTACAGGATGCCCTCGATGACGACGTGGTAGCCGGCGTTCAGCGCGTACCGTGCGACGGTGTCGATCAGTCCGATGTTCGCGCCGCCGGGCCGGTCCCGCTCGCGCAGCACGATCCGGCGGAGGTTGTCCTGCGCGACGACGGCCAGGCCCCGGCCGAACCGCTCCCGGATTCCCGCCGCCACCGACGACTTGCCCGACGCCGAGTTCCCCCGGACGACCACGAGCCGAGTCTCCGGGCTCCCCGCAGGCGTCCCGGCCGTCGGGTGGCTCGCGGTGCTCATGCCGGCCGGCCGACGGCGGACAGTGAGCGGTCCGCGGTGATCAGTGCGAGCGCGTTCACGGTGTATCCGACGATCGGCTGCGGAAGCCCGTCCAGCGGCCGGAAGCGGAGGGTGGCGTACTTGTTCGGTTCATGGTTGGTGACCTTCCCGGTATACGTGCGCGGGGCGCAGAACGGCTGGAGGTGTCCGACACCGTCGTCGGCGTCGAGACGGTGGAGGGTGTGCACCACGGCAAGGGGTCCTCCTCCCGGAAGGTGATGCCGAGTTCCTCGCCGGCCTCGCGGGCCATGGGGGCCAGGACGGACTCTCCGGCTTCGAGGTGGCCGGCCGTTCTCCGGGCAAGGGGGAATCATGGATGGTCCGGGGCGCTGGTCCGTCACGCGGCTCGTACGCGCTCGATGAGATCGGCGACGCCGTCGACCCGGCGGTACGGCTTGAACGCCGGCGCGAGTTCGCGGACCAGGGTGACGCACCGCTCGGCGCCGATTCGGGTGGCCAGATCGAGGGATTCGGTGGTGACGGCGAGAGCCTGTTCGACGTCGTTGGATCGCAGGAAGCCCTTGGCCTGGTAGGTCAGGAAGATGCCGCGCGTCTTGTCCCGGGCCTTGGGTAGGAGGGCCAGGCCCTCGGCCATCCTGGCGTGCGCCTCGTCGGCCCGGCCGAGATCGAGTAGGCACTGGCCGGAGTCGACCGCGAGGTCTGCGGGACTCATCCACGCGCACCAGCCTGGCACGGGGTCGGTGGCCCGCGTCGACAGTGCAGTCTCGGCAGCGGACAGGTCGCGGTGGCACGCCGAGCGTTCGCCGAGCGCGGCGTAGGCCCTGGCCCGCCGGAGGAACAGCAGCGACCGGGCGGTGGGGTGCTTGGTAGCGGACAGTGCGTGGCCGAGCTGGTCCACCGCGGTGTCCGGTTGGCCGATCCAGTTCGACTGGTAGGCGAAGTCGGAGAGCACACCGGCGCCGAAATCGCGGTCACCCGCGGCGTTGGCGGCTTGCAAGGCTCCTGCCCAGAGCTTCCCCGCGGCGAAGTGCTTGCCCTGGTCGAAGCGGTACCAGCCGCAGGTGGTGGCCAGTGACGCGGCCAGGAGGTGCAGCCGTTTGGCGACGGGCTCGGCGTGGCCGCCGCCCTCGATCAGGTCGGTGACGGTGGCGAGATGAGCGTCCACCAGCTTGACCGTGTGCTGGCGCTGTTCGGTGGGCAGGGCCGTCAGCTTCGCGGTGGTCTGCTCCAACCAGTCCACGAGCCCGGAGTCCACGGCTGTCCCGCCCTCGAGGGCGGAATTCAGGCGATCGGGCTCGATCGTGGCCCACTGGGCGGCGAGGCCGGCCAGCGAGACGGCGCTGAAGGTCATGAAGCTGCGGCGGTCCATGGCGGCTCTCTGTGCGTCTCGAAGTGCTTGGACGGTGTACGCCGATCCCAGGGGCAGCGGAACCTCGCGTCCGGGCAGCCAGTCGGGCCACTCGAACAGCTCCATGTCGGCGATCGGGACCTCGAAGGCTTCCGCGATCAGGACCTGGGAGTCCAGGTTCGGCTGCTTGCGCCAGTTCTCCCACCGGCTGACGGCCGTCTTGTCCGCGCCGGAGCGAAGCCCGTGCCTGCGGGCGGCCCGGTCGAGGAACACGACGAGGTCGCTCTGTGACCACCCGCGGAGTTCACGGGCGTAGGCGAGGGAGTGCCGGATCGGGGCGTCCACGGGGCCAATTTCCATCATTGACGGTGACAGGCAGCCTACTGCGTGCGAGCGCGGGACAACCCCGGGACTACAGACAACGCCTGTCCAGGGAAGCGCAGTTGGCGCTGTACTCGACACGCATCGACAAGTTCCCTCACGAAGCGGAAGGAGTCAGCCCATGAAACGACACGTGGCGGTCATCGGCCTCGGACACCAGGCTCTCGAAGACCACCTTCCCGGCCTGCTCGCCTCCAGCCGGGCCGAACTCGTGGCGGTCTGCGACAACAGCCCGGACACGCTGCGGGCCCAGCTGGACGCGCACGACGTCCCGGGCTTCACGAGGGTCGCCGACCTGCTGGACACCGTCACTCCGGACTTCGTCATCGTCGCCGTCCCGCACCACGCGGGCCGGGCGGTGATCGAGGAGTGCGCCGGCCGGGGCGTGCACGTCCTCAAGGAGAAGCCGTTCGCGACCTTCCTGCCGGAGGCGCGCGCCCGGGCGCCACAGGAGTCCGACTCGTGAAGGGATACGAGATCCCGCTCGGCGGTTCGGCGGAGCGGGATCTCCTCTTTGGGTGCGCCTGTCTGAGGCGGCGTGCGATGGCGGTGGCACCCGGCACACGTAGATCGTGCGCCTGCTGTGCCTGCTGCGGCTGCTTCCGCTGCCTTGGCTGCTTCGGGGGCGACTGGCTTCGGTCAGGGGCGCCAGGCGAGCAGCGTCGCCCTCACCTGCGAGAGCATCTGGTCGAGCAGATGCACGGCGCGGGCCTGCAGCGGAGCCTCAGGGTGCGTGGCCCGCCAGTGCGACGCGGTCGGTGACGTCACCGCCGTGAGCACCTGCCGATCCGTTCCGCCCGCAATCAGTGTCACAAAGCGCAGGTAACCGCCCACGGACGTCTCCTCCCCGCGCTCATCAGCGAGCGCCTTCACCCTTCGCCGCAGGCGGGCGGCGACGGGCGAATCACGGAAGGCGGCCCCGAGAGCCGCGAGGGCCAGCCGGACTCCCAGGCACTCCGCATCCCAACGCGCGAGCACCTCCGCGAGGTGATGTCCGACCGCGGCTCTCGCCCGGGCCGCCGCTGCGGGATCCGCCTGCGGATGCGCGCCGGGCCAGTACTCCGCCCTGTGCCGGTCGGCCTCGGTGGCGATGCGGAAGAGCGCCATGACCAGCCCCATCCGCTCCCGGGCCGGCACACGGTCGTCGACGGCCAGCGCCACCAGCAAGGGGACGCCCTGGGTGGTGGCCTTGTCACAGGTGTCCTGGTGGTGGATCTCGTTGTGGAACTCGCCGAGGAACTCGCGGTCCGAACTCCATGGACCGAATTCCCGCCCGAGGAGGAGCCCGGCGTGCGGGGGCATCGCGAATCCTCGGAACCGGTCGACGGCCACAGTCCGGAAGATACGGTGCAGCTCAGGTTCGAACAGCTCGTCCCGTCCGTCCGGGCTCTCGCGGCCGGTATCGATGTCCATGGAAATGCCCCCTTGATCGGCGACCTCCGAAAGGCGCTCTCCAGACCCCGCGGTGGCCGTGGATGAGCCGGGCCGCACCCCGGCAGGCTACCGGCAGTCCCACTCCTCGCTGGGCAGTGAGTGCCAGAGGTCGAGCCAGCCGTGCAGCAGGAAGAGCGGCCGGGTCAGGTTGACGTCGCCCGCACGCTGGGCGCGGATCGCGAGGCCGAGGTCGGGGAAGACCGGGTCGGCGGCGGGGCTGTACAGCAGCCGGCCGTACGCGGTGCGGTGGACGAGCCAGTCCTCCACCCGGGACGGTGCGCAGCCGGTCAGGGGGGCGCCGTCCAGCCGTACTTGGGGGCCGGTGAGGGCGTTCACGGCCACGCACTCCAGGCGGTCCGTCCGGAAGAGAGCCCTGACTCCGGCGGTGCGGAAATCGGCGTAGTTGAGCTGGCGCTCGCCGCTGCCGGGGGCGTAGTAGGAGGAGACGGATCCCTCTTCGCCGAGGGCGGCGGTGATCTCGTCCAGGGTCATGCCGAAGTGCAGCGGTCCGACGCCGACGTACGGCGTGAACGTCCACTCGTGGCGTTCCTCGCCTCTGGCGATCCGCCACGGGCCCCGATGCGCCGGATCACTCCCCTGGACGGCCGTAGGCGGTTCGGGTGCCGGCTCGTGCGGGGCCGCCGGCTCCGGTGCCGGTGCCGTCCAGTCAGGGTGCCAGCGGCCGGGCGGTTCCAGGGCAGCGGTGTCCTCCGGCTGCTCGCCCAGCCAACGGATCGCCTGCTCCTGGCCGTCGCCGAACGGGTCCTCGGCCAGCGCGTGCGCCTGGCTCACCGCCGCGCGGTATTCCTCCTCCTCCCCGGTGGTGAGGGCCGTGGTGTCCTCACCCCAGGCCTCCAGCCGCTCCCGCGCGATCCACCGGTAGTACGAGTCCGCACTCCGGGCCAGGACGTCGCGGACGACGGGCGCGTACTGCGGGGCCGACGCGGCGAGGGCGGGGTCTGCCAGCAGCAGGGCGGTGGCCGCTATGGCGGCCTCCCTCACCAGCGGATCACCGTCCTCGCAGAAGACCGCGACCCGGGTGAGGAGCGTCGGCCGTGCGGCACGGGCGGCGGCCAGGTCCCGCGGTGCGCCGACACCGTCCACGGCGTCGAGGCGGGCGACATCGGCGAACGAGGCCAGCCAGTTCAGCAGCTCCGCGCGCAGCGGCCGCCGCCCGGCTCGCCGTTCCCACTGGCCCTCGACGAGCGTGCGCCGATCGTCGAGCAGAGCGGCGACGACCAGCGCCGCCGGGGCGGTCGCCGGGAACACGCGCTCATGGTGGAGGAGCAGCCGGTACAGGTCCCAGACCGCGCGAGCCCGGCGGGTGTGATCGGCGTCGAGCAGCCGGGCGAGGACGTCCGGTGTGTCGGGCACGTTGTGCAGGCCGGTGCAGACGTGCGGCAGCTCGCTCCACGCGGTGGCGGTGAGTTCGGCGAGGGCCTGGGGCGGCAGGGACACCGTGGGCCTGCCGGGAGCGTCGACAGCAGCTTCGTTGACCACGGCCGCAGTGTTCCAGCAGCCTCCGACACACGTGGGACGTCGACGGGGCCGAGGGGACAGCCCATGAGGGACAGCCCACGTCGGAACAGTTCGGGAAACGATCTCCAACGGACCGGGAAACGACCTTCGCCGGTCGGAACCGTCCCCGCTCAGCGTCACCCTCTGAACGGCCCGGACTGGGACACCGATCGAACGACGATCCGGGGATGGCGAACCTTGATGCTTCTTCTCCGGAGCGCCGTGTGGACAGTGGTGGGCCGCGTGGAACGGCGCAGGGCCGACGCAACTCTGCCCTGGCCTTGTTGGGGGCGCTGTTGGACCGGTCGCTGATGCAGATCGCCGACGCCGCCGCCGACGCCCGGTGCTTCGACCGGGAGACGATCCGCGCGGCGGCGGACGTGTGGGACAACAACACCTTCCCGCTGTTTCGCGTGGCGACGGCCGGCACGCGCGGCGGGCGCGAGCGTCGAGCGACAGCGGCGCTGGAATGGATGGCCGACCTCGGTGAGGAACGGCGCGCCTGGATGACCGAGTAGACCGCGGCCGCCGGACAGCCGTTGGACGGGCTCCTCGCGCCCCGGAAACCGTCCACGCCGCGCCGGGACTATCGGGGACTGGTGATGGCCTCGGTGACGCCGCTGACCGCGCACACCGCGCAGAACCTGGCCGCCGACTACGACCTGTCCTCGGCCGAGGTCCGCCATCTGCAGGTCGAGCGGGTCGGCAGCAGCCCGGCTCGAACTGGCTGTCACCCGTTCCTACCCCGTCGACGACGGCACCTCGCCCGAGACCGCGACGCTGGCCGTACAGCTGCGTGACCTCACCGAGGTCCGCTTCGACTCGCATGACGCCCAGGGCGCCGTCCTGCGAGCGCGAGCGGACGGCGTGTCCATCGCCCTGGGGGATCGAGGGATACTCCGCGCGGCGACGGCCGACCTTCACCCGGACGACGGCCGCTGGCACCTGTCCTCGGCCGGGCGCCGGGCCGACGCGACCACACCGCCCCGCGACACCCGGCCCGCCCGCGTCAGCCCCTCGCAGAAGGGGCACCTGAGTGCCGACGCCCTGGCCGCAGCGACCGTCCTGCACCGCGCCATGCTGCACGTCCGCATGGGGAGTAGGCAAAGTGCATATGTTCCGGCGAACGTGTGCGAGGCAGCGGCGAGACTTCACGGGTTCGTGAGTTCGTCCTGCGCCGCCATCTTGTAGTCGTGGTATTCGGAGCAGACTAGGCCTTCGTTGACCCAGCGGCCGGGTTGAGCGCCGAGTTCGTTCTCGGCAAGGTCGAGCGCCTCCTCAGGGGTCGATTTCGTGGCGATGACTTTCCCCCAGGTGTTGTCATCGGGGTCGATGGACGGGAAGTCGTCGACGGCCGAGTAGGTGGTGCTGCCGACGTCCTCGACTTCGCTGAGGTAGATGGTGATCCCCTCTCGGCCTGGGCCGAGAGCGAGCCAGCGAAGCGCCTGGCGGCCCTCGTGTTCGAAGGCGCCGAGGAATTGTTCGATCTGCGTCCCGCGGCGCAACGCTCCTACTGCGAAGGATCGGGTGAGGTGCCGCACGTTATCGTCTCCGTTCTTGCTGGTCGGGCAGGCGTCCTGCATCGACATGGTCCGAGAGGTAGATCATGACGTCTTCGGGGTCCATGCCGAGGGCCGCGGCGACGAGCTCGGGGTCGAGCGTGTTCACGAGGCCGGCCAGGCGGGTGCTCCTGAGAGTCCGTGGTCCGATGCCGCATGGGTCCAGGATGTGGATGGCATGGGCGGTGGATGCCGGCGCCCGGCCGGTCTTCGTGATGCGGGTGACGATCGCGTGGGGGTTCTCGGTGTTCTGGTCCTCACGGTGAGCCAGGCAGCGTTGAAACACTGCTCAGCTGGCTGGGTCCAGAGGCACCGGGCCGTAGGGCGGATGCACCGCAGCGAACAAGTGCCAGCCCCAGTTGGTGACGAAGACGTTCGCCGACCCCCGCCTCTGCGCGGCGATCGTCGACCGACTCACCTTCAATGACACCATCATCGCGACCGGAACCGACTCCTACCGTCTTGCCAGCACCCGGGCGCGGGCCGAAGCACCCGCCAAAGTCGGCTGACCGCTGCATGCTTCAGCTTGATGGTCTTCCACCCCAAGGATCGTCAAGCACTGTTCTGGGGATGTTCGCCGTGAGCATTTCGTCGATGCAACTGCGCAGCCCGAAGCCGGTGGGGTCGACCCAGGTGAGCCATGGCACCGGCTGGAGCAGGTCGCCGTATTGACGGGTGCCCGGATCGGTGAGGAGGGTGCGGAGCTCGTCGGGGGCGGGGTCGGTGACCAGGCACAGCCAGGCCAGGCCGGCGCCGATGCGGACCTCGGGCGGTCGTCCGGGATCCGACCACAGGTCCCGGGCCCACGCGGGAGCGCGGCCATCCTGGTGCTCGCGGGCGAGTTGGGCGATCGCCAGGATCAGGCTCACCCTGACCACCGCAGTGTCTTCCTTCGCCAGCCTGGACTGCAGAGCCGAGGAGACGTGTGAAAGCTCGCCGGTCGTCGCCGCCAGGACGTAGGCGGTCACGGATCGGACCTCGGGGTCGGGACCGGAGAGAAGCGGGAGCAGAAGGTCCAGGTCGTCCGTGATGGCCTGACGGGCGGCTCGAATCGTCCAGTCCACCGGGCACCCCGTGCTGCCCTCGAACATCAACGGCTCCTCGGCGACCTGGAGCAGGCCCTCCCGCGATCCGTCCCCCATGTGCTGGCACCGGCCGATCTCCGCGACCAGGCGAAGAGTTTGGGCACGGAGCCCCGGCTGCCCGGTCACCGCGATCCGGAGCAGGAACGGCACCGCCAGTGCTCCCACCGCGATCGTGCCGCCCTGATGGTGAAGATTCGTCCAGAGCTGCCGCAAAGCCCTGTTGGCGGCTTCGGCGTCTCCGGAGCCGAGCGTTGTGAGGAGCCCGGGGATCTCCTCGCCCGGGCCGTAGAAGTGCCGGAACCGCTGCCAAGGGACCCCGTCGTACCTGAACCCGTCCTTGACCTCCCGCGGGATCGCGCCCACGGCCGTCCGCACGTCGCAGTCCGTGCCGACCCACTGTTCCGGCCAGCCAGCCCAACGGTCATCGTCCATGGCTTGGCCTTCCAGTCCACCGACAGCATCCGAACCCCGGGAGTCTAACGACCGGTGATCAAGAGGCGGACCACTTCTGCCGCACTCCGGTGACACCGCACCACGGCGACGTCATTTCTCGTAAGCATCCGCAGCACTCAAGATCGCCAACTGCTGGCCAAACCGCTGATCAAACGCTGCTACTTCACGTGAGCGAAGCCGACCCGGCGCTGGATTCTCCGCGGGGGGCCACCGCATCCCCAAGGCAACTCCCGGTAAATACCCGTCCGCCCACCCTGACCGCTTGACGGCTGACCCGCGGGTGCGTGGATGAGCTGGCGGGTTGTGCGGCGTGGATGAGGCGGGCCGGCTGACCCCCGCAGGTGCGGGGAGGACCCCTTCGCGACCTGGGGCGATGCGGCGGCTTTGCTACTTCTTTGCCAAGACCGTGTATGCCGCCGCTCTATTGGTTTTAACGCCGTACGTGAACTGTTGAGGTGTCAAAGAGCCTGAGCCGCATCCTATGCGCCGGTGCCGATGGCGGACCGAGGCCGACAACGGGAGCTCGCCGGCGGCGAGGAGCGTTGCGGCGGAGCGTCGAGCGCCGGCGGTGGAAGCAAGGCTCCACTACCACCGGCGGACGGCGGACCGTTGCCGCGCGCTCGCCCGGACCGGTCCCCACCGTGCCGGGCGGGCGTGTGGTCAGCCGTGGGCGGAGCTACCGGAGCTGCCGGAGCTGCCGCCGCGTTGGACGCAGGGGGCGAGGACGGTCAGGTCCAGGGTGTCCGGCGCGGTTTCGGGGTCGCCGACCACGACCGAGGCGGTGAACTTGTTCGCGTCGTTGGACAGGTCCAATCGTTTGTCGTCGCTTCGTTCGACGGAGAAGCCGTCCTGCTTCAGCCGCTGCTTTACCGAGTCGAAGACGCCCTGGACCTTCTGCCCGGGGATCCCGCGCAGTTTGTAGGAGATGTACGGCATGTACCGCGTGGGCGAGTCGGCGGGCCCGGACTCGCATTCGTCCTTGTCGACCAGCGGATCGGGGATCTTCACGGTGTCCTTGTCCGGGAGCACCTCGAGCGCGGCGGACGCGTAGGCCTTGACCTTCTCCTCGGCCTGTCCGAGGTTCATGGACGGGGCGTCGCTCCCGCAGGCGGCCAGGGCGAGGACGCCCCCGGTCAGCAGACCCAGGACGGCGACGCGAGCGGACCGTCCACGGCCGACGCTCCGTCCGCGCCGCGGTACCACCTGTGACGGTCGGCTCATGAGACCGGCCTTCCCGCGATGACCTGGCCGAACGCCTTCCAGGACGGCGTGCCCTTGTTCCAGTAGTGGTCATGGTCGGTGTTCTGGGACGGCAGGTGCTGGGCGCCGAAGGCGGGGTTCATCGGGTCGCGTCCGAAGCGTAGGTGGTAGTCGTCGCTGGCGGGGTTGTAGTTGTCTGCGGAAAGGGGGTCGGGCGTCCAGTCCGTGATCGAGTCGTCGCCGCCGAGCACCGCGTAGACGTGGGACGGGTCCATCTTCGTCCCCTTCGCCAGGTCGGTGCTGAGGTCGGCCGCTCTGTCGACGCCGACGCCGGGGCTTCCGGCGAAGACCACGGTGTCGACGGGGAGTCCCTTGTCGCGCATGGCGTAGCCGACGACGGTGCTGCCGTAGCTGTGTCCGATGATCGTGTTGTGGAACGGGGGCCCCTGGTGGGTGGCCCGCAGGCCGGACTCGAAGTTGTAGAGGTTCTGCTCGGCGTCCTTGGCGTACCCCTCGTAGGCCGCGTCCGGGATCGGCTGCGGGAAACTGGGCTTGGCCGACTGCGGTGCCGTGTAGTTCACGTAGGCGATCGTGGAGACCTTGCCGCCGGGGCTCGCGTCGATGGCGCTGCGGTACATCTCCTTCGCCTTGTCCATGGTGCCGCCGACGCCGGCGAGCTTGGACTCGGTGCCGGGGACGAAGGTGGCCACATGGTCGGCGGTGTCCGGGTCGTTCAGGGCGAGGATCGCGCGGCCGCCCGGCGCCGCGGCGTCGAGTCCGAGCAGGTAGGGGCGCGGGTCCTGATCGGTGACCGGCTTGTCGAGGCGGTCCTGGATGGCCTGGAGACCCTTCAGCTTGCCCTGAAGCGCGTCGCGCTCGGCCTTCCAGACGATGTGGTCCGGGCTCTCGGTGGCCCCGTACGGGGTGCCCGTGACCGATAGCGGCTCGGACTTGTCGAGGTCGCTGAGCTGCTTCTGGAGGTCGGCCTGGGTGCGGGTGAGATTGACCCGGTTGGCCTGGTCACGGGCGGCGGCCGGGACGCCGTCGAGATTGCCGACCTGGGCGGGGTTGTCCTGGACGAACTTCTGCCGCTCGGTGTCGGTGAGGCCGTCCCACCACTTCTTGACGCTTGCCGGGTCGGTGCCGGCGGGGGGTATCCGTTCGCGGGCGGTCTCGGCCGCCTGGTCCTTGGCCACGGTGGCGGCGTCGAGGCCGGTGCCGTCACTGGCGTTGGTCGCGAAGTGGTTCAGCCGGGCGCTGATCTCCTGGTCCGCGTGGTCGGCCTCGTTGAGCGCGGCGGTGATGCGGTTGCTGATGGCGATGGCCGTCGTCTCGGCGCCGGCGCCCGCGTAGTTCGCGGACGTGGGCTCCTTGTCCCAGGTGATGGTGCCGTCGGGGGCGACGTTGAGCTTCGCGGCCTTGGCGTCGTCCAGGGCGTACACCAGGTGGGCCTGGGCCAGCGCGATCTGCTCGGCGGCCTTGGCGAGCGCCTTGCCGACGAGGTCGAGTTCGCTGTGCGCGGACTGGAGCTCGGTGCCCAGGAGCTGGATCCGGGCCTGTGCGTGGTTGGCGGCCGTGCCGGTCCAGTGCGAGTTGGTGAGTCGGTCGGCGACCTCGTGCTGCCAGGACTCGATGTGCCGGCCGAAGGCCGAGTAGAGCGCGTCGAAGGCGTTCTTCGCGATGGTGATGTTGTTGATGTTCGCGTCGTAGAGCGTCTTGATGTCCACGGGGCTACTCCGCGGCCTTCGCGCCGGCGGGCCTCACCGGGCCCGGGACGACGGTCGTGCCGAAGGGGTCCGGCTCGTCCGGGACCGGCGCGGCGGGGTTCCGCATGTTCGAGTGGACGTCCTTCTCGACCTGGCGGTAGTAGGCGGCCGTCGTGCCGAGCCTGGTGCCGACGTCCCCCATGTCGCAGGCGAGCTTGTCCAGCAGCGTCTTCCAGTTGGTACCGCAGTCGCGCACCGCGGCGGCCGTGAGCCAGCCCTGCAGCGTGCCGGCGGCGTGGTTGCACGGCTCCGAGAGCTTCGACGTCTCGCCCGGTATCAGACTTCCGACGTGCTGGGCACTCTGCCCGCAACCGTCCAGCTCGGCGGGATGGACCTTGAACTCCAAAGCGGCGTCAGGATCAGCCACGTTCTCTTCCCCCTGGTTCCGGACCCGGTGTCCCCCCGAGGTCCGAGATCATGTGACGCCGAATTTTACCGGATCATTTCTCTATGGATCGAAACTGACCGGCCGTCGCTCGAACGGGCTTTCTCTGGAGAGGAATTGCGATCCCATCCGTTTCGGCGAAGACTACCTGCCGACCTGACGACGTCCTGCCGGCTGAATGACCTCGGCCGTGTCGTGCCCACGGCTGTTCAGGGGTGCCGCGCGACGGCGTGCCGCGCCGACCGGCGCACGTCCCGATCGGCGCACGTCCCGATCGGCCGTCGGGCAAGGATCCGGCACGTCCGCATCCGCCGCCACCGCTGTTCGGGCCGCGGGCGGGTCCGGCGCCAAGGCACGTCCGCATCCGCCGCGCCGAGGACGAAACCCTCGGCGCAGGCGGTGACGCGGGCATGGGAGAGCGTCGTCATCGACCGGACGTCGATCGCCCGGACAGCCGCCGGCCCGGCCCGGGGTGTCCCGGCACACCGTCAATGACGCGGCCCTGGCGACCGGCCACCCGTCGCCGATCGCCGACCCGACCCGCTTCGACGCCGTCCACGCCTTGGGCGCCTCGGCAGAACACCGGAAACAGCGCGCCGCGGACGTGCCGACCCCCCTCGACCGACCCGGCACGTCCAACGGCCCGGCCAAGGCCGTCGACGGCCCGCCCGAACACCTATGCGATACCGCCCTCGGCCGAGGATCGTCGGCGATGGAACGGACTGCCGTCGACTCGCCGTGGCGCTGCGCCCCCTCGGCTTCGGCCGGGACCGACTCCGGCCCGAGACCGCTCAGCCGGCGCAGGTGTAGTCGAAGGTGGTCGACCCGCTGAGCCGCTGGGGGGCCAGGACCTCTACGGTGGCGGTCGCGCGCAGGGTGCCGGGGCCGTCGAAGGTCCAGCGCAGCACCAGGTCCACCCGGCGCTCGCCGGACCGCACCGGCTGGACGAGTTCGCCGGAGGACGTCCCGTCGCTGCGCAGCCAGTGGTAGCGGATGGTGCCGGGGTCGCCGTTCGTGGTGACCGACGCGGTGAGGACGGCCGTCCCGCCGCAGGTCGGTCCGGTGGCCGGGGTGGCGGTGACGGAGACGCCGGTGAGGTCGAGCGGCGGATCGGCGCGGCAGCGGGTGAGCAGCACGGCCGGCAGGACGAGCAGGACGGCGGCCCAGACCAGCCGGCCGAAGGCCTTGCGTCGACGGGTCGGCGGTACCGGTCCGCCGGTCGACGCCTCGCCGCGCCACACCGCGGCGGCCTGCGGCGGCACACCGGGGCCGAAGCGGCGCAGCTCCGGCTCCGGCGAGGGCGCGGGCGAGGGCGCGGGCGAGACGGAAGGCGCGGAGGGTACGGAGCCCGGGGCGGTGGCGGTGGCGGGGGTGGAGTCCCAGACGGTCGGGTCGAGGAAGGTGGCGCTCTCGTGGTCGTCCGGGGCGGGGCCGACGCGGTCGAACGGTGCGGTGCGGCCGGGCGCGCCCGGGGCGAGGCGCTCGGTCGGGTCCTGGTCGGGGGTGGGGCCGGACGGGGGCACGAGGAGACCTCCTGGGCGGTGGTGCGCGGATCAGCCGGGCTCGTGGCAGGACGGGGAGTACAGCTCCCGGTAGGCCGTCGGGGTGCTCCCGGCCGCCGGTGTGGTGGAGACCCGGACGCCCCACTGGAGGCGGCTGTCGCCGGTGCCGAACTGGTGGTGGACGGTCAGGGTGGTGCGGCCGGTGCCGAGTTTCACGGTGTCGGTGGCGACGGTCTCGCTCGGGACCTTGGGGGCCGAGTTGTGCGTCCAGCTGAGGACGAGCGTGGCGCCGGGCGGGCCGGAGGTGACCACGGTGACGGTGGCCTGGATGCCGTAGCCGCCGTCGCAGGCGATCGAGTCGACGTTCACCGACGCCACCCGGACCGGCGGCGGGGTGGTGGGGGTCCTGCCGGTGGGGGGTGGGGTGGTCGGAGGCGTGGTGGGCGGGGTGGAGCGGTTCGGCGGGGGGCTGGTCGGGCCGGTCTGGGGCGGTGGCGGCGGCGGTGGGGCCGCGGAGGTCACGGGACCGGTGGGCGTACGCGACGGGGCGGGGGCGGCCCCGCTGGGGCTGGGGCGGCCGGGGCCGGAGTCCGTCGTGGCGTCGGGACCGGGCGCCGGGTCGGTGGTGGGCGGACCGGAGGGCGAGGGCACCGGGACGAGGGACGGCGAGAGGGTGGGTGACGGCGAGGGCCGCCCGGTGGGCAAGGGCGTCGGGTCGGGCGGCGGCGGGTCGGTCGCCCGGGCCGGGTCCAGGAGGGTGGTGAACCGGGGCACCGGACTGCCCGTCAGCGTCCGCTCGCCCCGGTCGGTGACGCCGGCCAGCGCGACCCCGCCGATCACGGCCAGCACCAGGCAGCCCGCCATCACGCCCACCCTCAGCCGGGCCCGTCTTCGCCGGAGCGGCCGCCGGACGGTCCCGAGAGCGGCGGGAGCGCCGGGAGAACCGGGGACGGCGGGACCGACGACCGCACCGACGAGCCGGGTGTGCGCGAGCGCCGTCGTCCCGGCGGGTGCGGGGCCGCCGGGGCCGCGGGGCAGCAGCAGGGCCAGCAGGGCGACCAGGGCGGCGAGGTCCTCGTGGCCGCGCTCCTCCCACCGCGCGCCGTACCCGGCCGCCGCCGCCCGGTCGAGCAGCCGGACGAACTCGGCCGCGCCGGCCGGCCGGTCCTGCGGCCGTTTGGCGAGCCCGGCCAGGACCAGCGGGCGCACGTGGTCCGGCACCAGCTCGTCGGGGATCCGGGACTCCCGGTGCTGCACGGCGAGTCCCCCGATCGTCCCCGCGGTGAAGGGGCGCTTGCCGGTGATGCATTCGAAGAAGGTGACGGCGGCCGCGTAGACGTCGGCGGCGGGCGAGGCCGGTGCGCCGGCCCACTGCTCGGGCGCCAGGTAGGCGGGGGTGCCGGAGATGTCCCGGTCGGACCCGCGGGGGACGGCGATGCCGAAGTCGACCAGCTTGGAGGTGCCGTCGCTGGCGACCAGGACGTTGGCGGGCTTGTAGTCCCGGTGCACCAGCCCGGCCGCGTGGGCGGCGGCCAGCCCCAGGAGGGAGCCCTTGAGGACGACCAGCGCCGCCTCGGGCGTGGTCGCCTTCCGCTCCTTGAGCAGCGTGCGCAACGAGACGCCGTCGACCAGCTCCATCACCAGGGCGGCGTGCGGCCCGCCCTCGACGTACTCGTAGAGCCGCGTGACGTACGGGGAGTCGAGCCGGGCCAGCGTCTGCGCCTCGGTACGCAGCGCGGGGCCGGCGGCCGTGTCGTGCAGGTACTTGACAGCCACGGGCGTGCCGGTGGCGTCGTGGCGGGCGAGCACCACGCGGCCCGCGGCTCCCGCGCCGAGCTCCCGCAGGTGGGTGTAGCCCGGCAGCTGCCAGTCGCCGGCGTCCCGTACCGCCTCGTCGTCCATCGCCGACCCCCACCCCAGTCCTGTCCGGCGGCCGCCGCCCGGATCGCGGCCGCTGCGATCGACGCGTCCGCCCAGGCCCCGGTTCCCACGCGCGGCGCCGTCCGAACCGCCGGTGCGGCGGCGCGGGCACCGCCGGGAACGTTCCCGCAGGCAGACCGCCCCGCCCGACCCGACGACGACCGGAAACACACCGGCGCACGAGGGAGTTGTGCGCCGCCGCGGCCCGCGCCGGGGGCGCCGCCGGCGGGGCGAGGCAAGGCAACGTGAGCGCATGGGCCACGCGAACGTCCGCTCAACCGGCCCGCTCAACCACCCGGGTCCTTCACGGCGCGACGAACCCCCGGTGTCGCCACCGCGTTCGACCACCATCTGCGCCGCGCAGGACATCGACGGCAAGGAGACCAGTGCCACTCCCCCGGGCGGGTCGGCAGCGCGTGCCCAGCCGACTGGCCAAGACTCCGGATCCGGCGGCCGCGGCGAAGCTGACAACCACGCAGCAGCGCGGCCCTCAGGCGCCCACCCACCGACCGGCTCGTCGGTGTCCTGCACGGTACCGCGACTGGCACGTCTGTTCCTGAGCCCCGTCGAGAACGGAGCCTGTTCGCCGATCCGCGCCTGGTTCGGAGAAGGAACGGGGACCAGAGGGTATGCGGCGGAACCACTCGATCCGGCCCTCGACGTCGCCCTTTTCGTGGCCGCCACGGATGCCGGGCGCAGGAGAGGGCGTCCAGGGCACAGTGCGAGCCGAACGCGGTCCAGCGGTCGGCCTCCACGCGCTGGCGGTTGAAGCCGAGCACCTGGGTGGCCGCGCCCCCGAGGTTCTCGCAGCGGACCGTGCCGGTCGGCACCCCTCTGCTACGCGGGTCTCGATGGCAAGCTGCCGACCACGCTGACGGTGAGGTTCACGAGGGAAATTCTGTCGAAGAGTCAGGCTGGCCCGGTCTACGGTTGGCGCCATGGTCTCCATGAAGGTCTTCGACTCCGAGCGCCGCGTCATCGAGGCTGCGGAACGGCTCGCCGCCACCCTCGGGAGCAACCCGAACCACACCGTGGCCGCAGCGGCGATGGACACGGCCGGCAGGATCCATGAGGCGGTCAACGTCTACCACTTCACCGGCGGACCGTGCGCCGAACTCGTCGTACTCGGTGCCGCCGCCGCGGCGGGAGCCGGCCCGCTCGTCACGGTCGCCGCTGCGGGAGATCGGGGTCGTGGCCTGATCCCGCCGTGTGGCCGCTGCCGCCAAGCGCTTCTCGACCTCCACCCCGACGTCTTCGTCGCCGTACCGACCGACGACGGGCCGACGCTGCGCCCGATTCGGGAGCTTCTGCCGGACGCCTACGTCTTCCCCGGTGCGCATGCGCGTCGGATCGTCCGGTTCAACAAGCGCTACTACGAGGACATCGCCACCGCGCGGAAGACCTCCACCGTCCGCTATGAGGATCCGATCGCGCCGGGTCCCGCGATCTTCCTCTTCGAGGACGACGAAGCCCCCCGCACGTTGAACGGCACCGTCACCGGCGTCGAACGCCACCGGCTCGATCGCCTCACCGCCGAACAGGCGCGGCGCGACGGCTTCACGAGCGTCGACCAGCTCAAGAAGGGCCTCCAGGGCCACTATCCCGGCCTGCCCTCCGATGCCGAGGTCGATTTCGTGACGTTCACGGTCGAAGCGCCTGACGCCGTGGAGTGATGCAGCGCGGACGGCTCCGGACGGCGTTCACGGAATCCGGTGACTCCTCGGCGCCGGCCTCACCCCGGAGCGGACGGCGTACCCGCCCGGCGGGTCAACGGACTCCGTCCGTCCGAAGGGCTGGGCCCCGTGTTCACGCCCGGGGACTGCCGCCGCTCCGCTCGACCGGGATCAACAGCTGCGAGTCGGTCTCCACGCCGATCTCCACGGGCCGGGTCCGCAGGAGCGCCGGGCCCGGCCGGCTCTCGTACGGGTCCGAGCGGAACCACTGCATGAACACGTCCCGCCACAGTTCCTGGAGGGCGCGCGGATAGGGCCGTCCCGATGTGTGCTCGATACCCCTTGAATCCACGGATAGCCGCATGCCCGACCCGCGCCCAGGTGATCAACCCTGCGCCACCCTGTCTCATGGCTGGGCCGGTCTGGGGGTAAGGCCCGCCATCGCCAGCTCAACCTCGCTCTACCGGATCCACCGCCATGCCGAAACTGGCGCACCTGGGACCAGCGTCAGGCTCATCCTCCGTGAAGGAGAGCCCAGCTTCGAGGCTGCGAGCTCAGAGCCTCTGGACATTTTGATGTCTCTGGAGCGGGTGCTTGGTATCGCCGAAGTCACAACTACCCTCCAAAGCCATTCAGTTGAGGCGACTGCCCATAATCATGATTATGGGCAGTCGGTATGGAAGACCGGAGAGCTGAGGGCCGCGCGGTGGCTCGGGCGTGAGAAGAGCGGGCCGCGCGCTGAAGGCTGGACTCTGCCCTGCCTCGGAGGGCAGGTCATCTGGTGCGAATACGGGGGCGGGCTTCTCGTCGATGGGCTGCGCGTCGACCCCCAGCATTCAGGGCCCCACGCGGGAAACGAGGGCCTTCGGGGCGCAGTCGTCAACCTACGGCCCTCAACTCCCGGCCTGACGCTTTCGGTTGACCGCAAGCATCTACTCGGTGACAGCTCGGCTGTTGTCGAGGAGTTGTTGGAGGAGGCCGCCGACGAACTCGTCGCCAATCGCAGCGACTTGCTGACAGCTACCTGGCTGGAGGAGGTAGCACTCAGTAGCCCGCTGGTGGCCAGGGTTGTGTGGGAAGCGCTGCGGCGCCGGGGGCGGGCGGTCACACGTCGCGGTTGAGTTCTCGGTGCAGGCGATCGGCTTGCGCCCGTAGCATTCGAGCCTGCTTAGCGGCGGTCGTGGCGCGCTTCACCGCCGAAACGACCACCAATTCAGAGCAGTGCGTACGCCTGCTGGACCCGGGCCACCAAGGCGGCGACCCGGTCGGCGACCTGGCCTGAACCGTCCTGCGCCAGGTCGGCGTGGGGAAGGACATCGGCGCGGATCCCGTCCAGGTCCAGGTCGACACCGCCGAGCCCGCGGCCGATGTCGGAGCGTTCCACCTCGCCGTCGGTGACGCTCACGCACCGCAGTTCCGCCGCGGCGGCGTCCACGACCACGGCGGGCTCCGCCCCAGCCGCGAGCGCGGCGCCCCGGGCGGCGCTCGCGGTGGTGGAGGCGGTTGCGAGGATCGGGTCGGGCCTGGTGAGGGCGCCAGCCGCCGCGGGATGACAAGGCGGGGAGATTCGCAGGACGGCGACCGGCCGAAGCCGCAGCGGGCCGCGTTCCAGATCGGTGGCGAGGCCGACGGCGCCAACCTCACCGGTCCGGTCCTCAGGCAGTGCGGCGAGCGCCGCGCGCACGCAGTCCCCGAGGCCGGGGACGCTGTCCACCACCGCGCATGCCACCGTGTGCCCACCCGGGAACCATGCTCCGGGCACAGCCGCCGAGTCCCGAGTGTGCTCCCAGCACGGGTGGCCGGCGGGACAACGGCAAGCGAAGCACCACGCCCCGGACAAGGAGGCCCGAACTGCACCGTTCCGGGCGCACACCGAGGCCGATGCCCCCGCAGCCTCGCACTGAACGCCCCCGGCCCGGGCACTCGGCCTCCGTCCCGGCAAGCGATCGCCGGCAACGTGCGTTTCCTCGGAAGACCGAACCCTCGCGGAAGGTCCTGCGACCAGTTGCTGTCTGCGATGAACCCCCAGGCAGTGGCGGTGCACGGTGAGTGACCCGACCGGCTCGGGCCTGGAGGAGCTGGTACGCCGCCGCGGGTCGGCGGCTCGCGTCACACGAGGGCGTAGGCCTCGGCCTGGCGGTCGATGAGGTGCGGGGTGATGCCGGCGAGGACCAGTCGCTGGTAGGACACGCTCTCGCGGTGGGCCGCCAGGGCGTTCTCGTCCTCGTACTCGGCGAAGACGACGAAGGCGCCCTGGTCCCGCAGGGAGCGGACCACCCGGTAGGACAGCACGCCGGGCTCGGTGAGCGCGGCCTCGGTGACGGCGGGGAGCAGATCGGCGACGTGCTGGTCGGCGCCGGTGTCGGCGAGCCAGTCGGTGATCACGACGAGAGACACGGCGGGTCCTTCCGGGGTGGTGCGGGACGGTCCTGTTGATGGGGGCGGTTCAGGCGGGGGTCAGGGGATGGTGACGACGATCTTGCCGCGGGTGTGGCCGGCCGCGTTGAGGCGCTGGGCGTCGGCCGCCTGCTCCAGGGGGAACGTCGCCGCGACCTCGACGGTGAGGCGGCCGCTCTCGGCGAGGTCGGTCAGGGCCGCGAGGTCGGCGGCGTCGGGGCGCACGAAGACGTAGCGCCCGCCGAGGGCGAGGACGGCGCCGTCGGCGACGGAGGCGAGGCGGCCGCCTTCGGCGAGCAGCGCCGGCGAGATCTGGAGGGCTTCGCCGCCCACCAGGTCGAGTACGGCGTCGACGCCCTCCGGCGCCAGCGCGCGGACGCGGTCGGCCAGGCCCTCACCGTAGGCCACCGGCTCGGCGCCGAGGCCGCGCAGGTAGTCGTGGTTGCGGTCGCTGGCGGTGCCGATCACCCGGGCGCCGAGGGCGATGGCGATCTGGACGGCGAGTGAGCCGACCCCGCCGGCGGCCGCGTGGACCAGCACGGTCTCACCCGGCTTGAGTTCCAGGGCGCGGCTCAGCGCCTGGTAGGCGGTGAGGCCCGCCAGCGGCAGGCCGGCAGCCTGGGCGAAGTCCAGGTTGGCGGGCTTGCGGGCGAGAGTGCGCACGGGCGCGGCGACGTACTCGGCAAAGGTGCCGCGGCGGACCATGTCCTCGCGGACGTAGCCGATCACCTCGTCGCCCGGCGTGAACTCGGTGACTCCGACGCCGACCCGCTCCACGACCCCGGCGACGTCCCAGCCCGGGATCACGGGGAAGACCACGTCCATCGCGCCGTCGAGGTAGCCGGCCTGGATCTTCCAGTCGACCGGGTTGACCGACGCCGCCACCACGCGGACCAGGACGGAGTCCGGACCGAGCTTGGGCTCGGGCACGTCCCCGTACTCCAGGACGTCCGGTCCGCCGTAGCTGCGGTAGGTGATGGCCTTCATGGGTGGTGCTCCTCGCAAGAAGTGTTGACTCACTCGATGGTTCATCCCATTAAGTAATGCCGAAACGGTAGAACTGAACAGTTGAGGATGTCAAGTAATTCTGAACGGGCCCCGGCTTCGCTTCACCCATCGCAGGTCTTACCGGTAGCGGGCAGCCGGTGGCATGCTTGCCACCGCATGTGATCAACCGGGGTGTCCGTGTCCGCGAAGCAACCAGGCCAACCTGTCATCGGTGACGCCCAGGCCCGACACTCCGACAGAGAGAGGCCGCCTCCGATGGACACTACCGACCGCCTTCCCGATGACCTGACCGAACTGGAGAGGCTGCTCATGCGGGGCGCATCCACCATCCGGTGGGTGGAGGCGGCCGAGCGGCTCGTCCTGCAGGTGGACAATCTGCGGGACTGGCTCATCAAGAACCACTTCCTCCGCCTGTACAGGAGCGAGTCCGGCTCGTATGCCGCCACGGATTTCGCCGAGGCCTTCGACGCCGCGTGCGAGATCCTGCGCGGCGGCAGCAGTGCTCTGGAGGCGTCCGGTCTGCGCAGGTCGAGCTTCTCGGTTCTCGGCGTCGCCGCCAACCTCTGTGGCCGCGTGCAGAACTCGCTCCGCCATTCCGTCCACGAGATCGACGACCACGATGCCCAGGCGGTGGCGTTGGCGGTCCTCTATGCCATCGGCCACATGGACGCCACCGTGGACGTGAACGGCAACGAGGTGGACGGCTGGGGGCCGAACTCGTTGGCCTACGAGGAGCGGTTGACCCAGCCCTGAGCATCCGCCCGGCTTCTGCGACAGCGTTGTGGGGTCGGCGATCCGGACCGAAGGGTCGCCTCCCCGACGCCCGAGCCCGGCGGGCAGTGGGCCGAACGTGGCGGCAAGGGCAAAGACCCGGACCGCGGACCCCCGCCCCGCCCCGCCGCCGGGCGACCTACTCCCGACCGCACGCGGTCCTGCACCAGTGCGTTGGACCGACGTGATCACCACCGCGTTCGAGTGCCTCCAAGTCCCGCCGCAATCAGGCCGGCCGGCGACCGCAACCCTTCAGTTCATCACATCCGATGTCCGGAAGGGCTTCACTCACGGAAGTGGTGACGTGAGCATGGCCCGACGGCTACCGTCTGCTCCCGTCGTCAAGATCGTGATCAGAGGGTGGGGAAGTCGCGTGCGCAGCGGGATCGATGGGGACCGGCGGCTGCTGGTCAGTGTGTTCGGGCCGCAGGAGGCCCGTGAGGCGGTGCTCGGCGGGGCGCGGATCATCGACAGCGAGGACCCGCGCAGTGCGCTGGGCACGATCAAGCCCCGGCGCATCATGGACATCGCCGACGCCGTGCTCGCCACCCGCCGGGACCTGCCCGTGCAGTTGAGTACCAACATCGGCGAGGACCAGCTGCTGTACCGGCGCGCCGCGGGCGGGCTGGCGATCGGCAAGTCCCCGTACCAGATGGTCGGCAAGGCCGCCCAGGCGGCGCTCGGCGTCGCGGTGTCGATGGGCACCGCCGTCCACCCGTGCCCGATCGTGAAGGTCGGCCTCGACGGCATGGGCGTCGGCCAACTCACCGACGTCCTGGGTGAGATCACCGCCACGCTGCGGCGCGCCGACGGGCTCGGGCGCACCCGCGTCATGTCCGTGCTGTTCGCACAGGACCTGGACCTGTGGGACGCCCGCAAGAGCCTGCCCCAGGTGCGCCGTGCCCTGGTGGGCCTGCGCGAGTACGACCCGGCGGCGCCCGACGCGCCGGGCGCCTTCGACCTGGCGGAGCACGCGGACGCCCTGCTCGGCGACGACGGACGCCCGCTCTTCCCCGACCGGCGTCCCGACGAGGCCGAGCTGAAGGCCTGCGGTGCCCTGCCGGCCGCGGCACGCGGCACCCACGTCACCGTCAACGAGCCGTTCCCGCACGCCGATTACGGCCTGACCCGTCGCCGCCGTACCGACACCGAGGCGATCCGAGCCATGGTCGAGGCCAGCGCCGCCGCCGGGGCGGACGCCATCATGATCGACACCAGCATCCTGCTGAAGGTCGCCCGCATCGGGCTGATCTCCACCGCGGGCAGCGACGAGCTGGTCGACCTGGACGCCCACGACACCGACGCCCACGGCCTGCCCCGCACCGGCATCCTGTCCATGGAGGAGATCCGCTTCTTCGTCGACCTGTGCCACGCCCGAGGCCTGGAGGCCAACCTCGCCGGCTCCGTCCAGAGCCACCAGGCCCAGCAGATCTGGCGCTTGGTCCCCGACCTCGACCAGCTCTCCGCCCGTGGCGGCGTCGTCGCCCTCGCCCACGACCCCCTCCACGGCACCGGGGCCGCCACCCGCCACGACCGCGTCGTCCGCCGCGCCCTGGTCGCCGGGATCATCCCGCCGGAGCAGGGCGGATACCTGGTCGTGCCCGAGCACATGACCCGCTCGCCGAAGTTCCGCACCGACCTGGACGGACTGCTCACCCGCCACCGGGACCTCCGCGTCCACGTCGCGGACCGCTACGGAACCCTGTCCGCCCTGGACCGGCCGGCCCCGGGCACCCGCTGACACCGGCCCTCCCCCAGACGTCCCGAACGGTCCGGGCGAGCCGGTCGCAGCGTAGAGGAACTCCTCCCCGGTGACGGCGCGCGCCCGGGTGAGGAAGGCGTTGGAGTGGTCGCAGGCTGCAGGAAGCCCGGTCAAGGCCGGGCTTCCTGGAAGGTGGTGAAGGACGAGGCGACCGCACCGGTCATGGTCGTGGCATTGACCCGGACCGTACCGGCCGACTCGCTGCGGATCTTCCCATGACGATGCGTCAGTCCACCATTGCTCTTGACAGATCGGGAGGTGCCCGCAGGACGCCCGCAGCGGCGGGACCCGCGCGCGGTGCCGGCCGTCGCACTGCTCGGCGAGGCGCATCAGACGCTGGGGCGGGGGATGCCGCGTCAACGTCGGCGGCCTGGAAGTGGTCTACGATCCGCCCGAGTCGGTCTCGACGTATCGCGGTGCGCGAGTGCCGCGCCAGGACAGGGGTTGGGGCGTTGTCGTCAGTGGACGTGGTACGGGAGTCGGCCGGGGCCGGGCGGGTCGTGTTCTTCGAGGAGTCGGCACGGGACGGTGCCCAGGCCAAGACCCTGATGAGCGCCGGCTTCCGGGTCCGGCTGGCCCGGGAGCAGGGGGCGGTGTTCGGGGCGGACGGGCCCCGGCACGTGGTGTTCGCGGCCGGCTTCCCCTCCGTGTGCGGGCAGGAGTTCGAGGCGACGCGCCAAGTCGCTTTGGAGGCGCAGGGTTCGGTCAGTCCGTCCGCGATCTGCCGGGGCACGGTGGCGGACGTACGGCTGGCACTGAGCGCGGTGCGGGGTGCGGCGCACGCGCGGGTCATGGTGATCGTGGCCGCTTCCGAGGCGACCGCCCGGGCCCTGGTGCACAGCGGTGCCCGCGAGGCCCTGCGCCGGGGTCTGGACGTGGTGAAGGAGGCCGTGGGTCTGGCAGACGGCGTCGCGGTGGACGTGTGCCTGGTGGACGCTCCCCGCGCGGACCACGCCCTGGTGGCGGAGTACGCGGGGGCGATGACGGCCCAGGGCGCGGGGACGATCGTGCTGGCCGACACGGTCGGCGACCTGCTGCCCGGCCGGACCCGGGACCTGTTCCAGCGGGTCGCGGCCGGCGCGGGGCCCGAGACCGTCCTGGTCTCGCACCTGCACAACGACCTGGGCCTGGGCCTGGCCAACACCCTGACCGCCCTGGAGAGCGGAGTGCGGGTGGCGGCATGCTCGTGGCTGGGCATGGCCGAGCGCAGCGGCATGGCCGCCACCGAGCAGCTGCTCTTCCTGCTCGCCCACGACCGGACCAAGGCCGAGCAGATCCTCGGCCCCGGCTGCGAACCGTGGTGGACGCAGCCGGACCTGACCCGGCTTCCGACGATCGCGCGGATGGTGTCCGCCGAGACCGGAGTCCCGCTCACCGTCACCACCCCCGTCGTGGGCACCGGCGTCGCCACCATCTCCACCGGAACCCCCTTCACCCACCCCCAGACCTTCCAGCCCTACGACCCCCGACAGCACCTCGGGCTGGCACCGACCGTGGTCCTCACCCACCTCGCCAGCGGGCGCGTGCTGCGCGCCGTCGCCGAGCGACTCGGCCACCGACTCGACCCGGCCCAGACCCGCACCGCACTGGCCTGGGCCAAGGACCGCGCCTACCGCCTGAACCAGGCCGTCATCGCCGACGCCGACTTCGCCGCCTACCTCGACGGCCTGACCGCCGCCACACCCCGATCCTGAACGGAACCGCCCCATGCCGGCCACCGCCCCGCTCGACACCAGCCCCGCCGCCCACGCCCTGACCGCCGGGCGCGCCGTCATCCTGCCCAACCCCAGCCCCCTCACCTACGTCGTCACCGCCACCACCCCCCAGGCCGTCAACAACGCCAAGGGCCGCCCCACCGACCAGGAAGTCGCCCTGTGGGTCCACGACGACACCACCTGGACCGACCTCACGGCGCGACTCGACCTGACACCGACCGCCCTGCGCACCGCGTACACCCTGCTCCGCGACCACCTGGTCACCCTCCTGGTGCCCGTACACACCGACACCCCGCCACCGGCCTGGACCACCCCCGCACTGCGCGACGGCCACCTCCTCCTCTTCGGCACCCGCTGGCACCCCCTCACCCCGCTGCTCGACCGCTTCCCCCGTCTGTACGTCAGCAGCGCCAACCGCACCGGACAACCACCCGCCGCCACCGCCCCCCAGGCAACCGCCATGTTCGGCCCCGAAACCCCCGTCACCGACGCCGACACCCTGCGCCGCACCGGCACTCCCCACGCCGCCACCACCATGCTGCGCATCACCCCCGGCGGAGACCTGGCCCACATCCGCCACGGAGCCCAGGACCAGGCCCACGGCAGCGACCCGAACCGCTACCTGGCACACCTCCGTGAGGCGACAGGCAACTGAGGACGGACGTCCGCTGACACCCGTCTGAGCCCCCTGGCGGATGCGGTGGAGCAGGAGGCCCCCTGGCTGACGGTCCGCTTCCCTCTCGCCTACACGATCTGTCGTCCGCGGACCGCTCAACACTCTCCACCAGTTGCTGGACACCTTCGAGTACTGGTTCGGCCTCACCACCCCCTGACCGGCCCCAGGCGCCCGGGCCCGCCTCCGGCCGCCTGCGGCGGCGACGCGTGAAGGCTGACGGCCTACGCCTCTTCACCCCGGTCGACGTCGTCGTGCAGCGTCTCGCCGAACCGTTCCAGCGCCTCCTCCGGCCCGCAGCCGAAGGCGCGGCCGATGTACTCCCAGGTCATCATGCTGCTGCGGGCCTTGCGGCCGGCCAGCAGCGCGGTCGAACCGGCGGCCCGCTCGAAGCGGGCAGCCGCGCGGGCGGCGGCGTACGGCCGGCTCTCCGTCAGGTCGCAGATCCGGTCGACCAGCGCCGCGACCAGCTCCTCGACCTCGCGCGGCACCACGCCCTCGGCCAGGTCGACGTGCACCTCCCAGTCCGCGAACGGCCCGGTGGCCTCGCCCACCGCCTCGGTCGCCACGTCGTCGCCGAAGTCCAGCAGGTGCACCCGCTCACCCCGCCAGCCGCAGCTGCAG
The DNA here is from genome assembly GCF_054601375.1 of Kitasatospora sp. Ki12. Classification (NCBI taxonomy): domain Bacteria; kingdom Bacillati; phylum Actinomycetota; class Actinomycetes; order Kitasatosporales; family Streptomycetaceae; genus Kitasatospora; species Kitasatospora sp. Ki12. The sequence goes on from NZ_BAAIHT010000002.1 coordinate 888,134, forward strand.
CCACCGCGCACCGCAGCGGCCCGAGGACCGTCCGCACCGTTGTAGAGCCACCAGGTGGTGCGCCCGTCCGGCAACGGCGCCGGCTCGCTGCCGTCCGCCAACACCGCCGCCGGGAAACCCTCGTGGCGCTTGCTCTCGTCGATCCACGGCATATCGTGCCCCTCGCGTCCCTGGAGTACAGCACCAGGGTTCTCGGCCCGTGACGCAGTGTCAAGGCTTCGCGACAACCCGTGCGACCCACAGCTCAAGGGGGCGCGCACCGGCCGCCGCACGCCGGGCCAGCGGTGCTCCGGCAGCTCGGTGAGCCGCTCGATCCAGGCGACCGTCCCATCCGTCCTCGGCGACGGCCCGCGATGAGGCACCACCGGGCGTCCGAGCCTCACCCCAGTTCGGCAGGGCGTGGCGACGTGCTGATCCAGCCCCAAGGGTTCTCGCGCTTCGCCCGGAAGATCTCTGCTCGGCGAGGTGCCGCGCGCTCAGCGTCGCCTTCGACCGCCCCCGTGCGAGGTCGGTTCGGTGGGCTGCTGTCGGCGGCCGCGCCGGCGGTGGCGGTCGACGGGCCGGCGTCTGCGCCGGATCCTGAGAGCGAGGAGGGCGAGGAGGACGAGACCGGCCGCGGCTGCCAGGGCGGCGAAGGCGGCGGCGGCCGAAGGGAGCGTCCCCCAGGCCGTACCGCCCGCCCGGGCCACCGCCGGGCTGTCGGTTGGCCCCGCCGGGGCCGGGGGGTCGGCCTGGCCGGCGGCCTCGTTCGTGGCGCTTGCCGACGGGGAGGCGGATTCGGTCGCCGGCGTCGTGGCCGTCAGCTCGATGTGACCGGCCGTGCGGGCGACCGAGAAGGCCGCTCCTCCCACGCTGAGGGTGTCGCCGGCGAGCGCGGCCTCCTGCGGGCCCACGGTGAGGCTCTGGGCCCCGCCGGGCAGAATGATCTTCGCTCCCGTGACGGCCTCCAGCTTGCGCAGCGTCGTCGATTTCGCCGCGGAGAGGTCGAGGACCGCGGACGCACCGGTGAGGGCGACCCCGCTGGAGGAGGCGAGCGAGGCACCGGCCACCGTGAGCGTCCCCTGGGCCACGGTGGTGGCGCCGGTGTAGGAGGCGGCGGTCAGCGTCGTCGTCGCGGTGCCGTTCTGCGTGACCGACCCGGCGCCGGACACCGCCGGGAGGGTGACGGGCGTCCGGACGTTCTGGACGATCAGCGAGCCGTCGTCGCTGATCGCGTCGAGGGCGCCCTTCGTGTGGAGACTCCCGTCCGCTCCCGCCGTCCCGGAGCCGAGGCGCAGCGTGGCGCCCCGCTGGATGGTGGTGGAGCCGTCGTAGAACTGCGCGGCGGCGAAGGTGACGTCGTTCCCGGACGTTCCGGCGATGACGATGTCGCCCGCCCCGGGAGCGGCGAGGGTGTCGTGGTACTTCCCGCCGCCGATGGGCAGGCCGAGGGTGACCGGGCCGTTGTAGTCGAAGGTCAGCCGCGAGCGCTGCGAGTTGGCGTGCAGGTTGATGTACGCCGTTTCGGCCGTGCCCGGCAGGAAGATCTGGTGGGTGGTGCCGTCGCCCCAGTGGACGTCGGCGCCCTCGATGTTGGTGCCGCGCTTGTTCAACTGGTGGGCGACCGGTACCAGGTTGAGGTTGCCGTTGCTCAGCGTCGGCGGGGCCGTGCCGGTGTTGTCGCTGTAGCTGTAGGTGCCCGTCAGGATGACCTTGCTGCCGGGCCGGGAGTGGACGTTGACGTCGTTGCCGTATTCGCGGCTGTAGAAGTTCTGGCGCTGGACGACCGTCTGGTTCAGCGGGGTGTCGATGATCCACGAACCGCGGTTGAGGACGGCCTTGGCGTTCGGCAGGTCGGCCGCGCAGGTGGTGGCGGCGTAGTTGGCGCCGGTGCCGATGTCGAGCACCCCGGAGAAGGGGCTGCTTCCGCACAGCTGGAGCGTGCCCCACAGGTTGCGGGGCTGGAAGATCGTCCCGGAGCCGCTGACGGTGCCCAGGTTGAACAGCCGGGTGAGCGACAGGTTGAGCGTGCCGTCGATCCGGATGTTGTCCTGGTTCTGCTGGTAGCCGGGCGAGTTGTAGGGGAAGGCGCCGATCAGGCCGGTGGTTCCGCCGTTGCCGTACTGCAGGGTGGCGCCGGCGTCGACGGTGATCGCGGGCCGGTCGGGGTTGCTGACGACCACATAGGGGTGGTTCCCGCCGGGGATGGTGACGGACTGGCCCTGCTGGGAGCCGGGCAGGGTGAAGGTGCTGTCCTTGGTGAGGATCAGGGTGCCCGTGCCGGAGACCCGCAGGGACCCCTGTCCGCTGATCACCCCCGAGTAGGTGTGCGACCCGGGCGGCACGTTCACGACGGCGCTTCCGCCGAGGACCACGTCGCTGTCGGCGAGGATCGACGGGGTGATGTCACCGTCGGCCGCGACGGCGTCGGTCGGCGCCAGGGCCACGGGCACGGTCGTCGCCGCCAGGATCGCGGACACCAGCAGTGCGTGCCATGAACGTCTCATCGGTGGTGCTTCCTGGGTGCGGGCGGAGAAAGAAGGCGGTGCCGGCGCGCTCCTCGGAGGCGCCGGCACCCGGTCGGGTCAGCTACCCGGTCCGGTCAGCCGGTCACGCGGAAGGTGGCGTCACCGCGGCCGGTCGCGGTGGTGATCGGGTCGAGCTTCAACTCGTACGCGTAGTGCCGGATGTAGTGGTCGGGGTGGTTGTACGACTGGAACGAGGACCAGGTCGGGTCGGCGAGCCCGGCGACCTGGCGGAAGGTCGCGTCCTGGGCGAACTGGCTGCTGCCGTCGTTGGGGACCAGCTGGAAGTCGTAGTCCGAGTGCCGCAGGAAGTACCCGGGGAAGTTCACCGACTCGAAGGAGACGGTGCCGGTGCCCGCGAGGCCGGGCCGCAGGCGGAACCGGGAGTCGTCGACGGGGCTGACGTTCGGGTCGATGCGCGCGTCGAAGTTGACGTGCCGCACGTACCGGTCCTGGAAGTTGAAGGACTGGAGCCGCTGGGCGGGGGTGCTGGGCCAGCGGGCGAGCACCCGGCTCTCCTCGGCGGCCGTCAGGTTGAGGATCCAGCCGTGGCGCTTCTTCGTGCCGCCCATGTCATAGGCGCTCGACGCCTGCCGCTGGTAGACGGCCGGGTTGGACGGGTCGGTGGTCAGGACCGGCATGTAGCCACCGCTGCTGGCGTACTGGTCGAGGTAGAGCGCCCACTTGTCGGTGCCGTTGAACTTCATCCACATCGGGCCCTCCACCTGGGAGCCGGTGAGGCCGATGCCGGAGAGGTTACCCAGGTCGGTCCACGTCCCGAGGATCGAGTTGCCGCCCTCGAGGGTGATCTGCCCGTCGCCGGAGGCCCGCACGTAGCGGAAGTTGCCGACACCCGACGGCACCTCGATGATCTGGGTGTCGATGATGCCCTGGGTGCCAGGGCGGTCGATGTACACCTGTGGGGTGGTGATGGTGCGGAAGTCCGACGTGCGGGCGGCGTAGATGCGGTGCTTCAGTACGCCGTCGAGGGTCGCGTTGGTCGCCCAGTACAGGACGTAGCTGCTGCTCGCCGGGTCCCAGATCGCCTCGGGCGCCCAGGCGTTGCGGCCGTCGGGGATCGCGCCGGCGACGTTGAGCAGCCACGGCTGGGACCAGGTGGCCAGGTCGGTGGACTCCCACACCACCAGGTTGCGGCTGGCGTTGTTCACGGCCTGGTCCCAGTTCTGCCCGCAGCCGATGCACAGGTCGGTCGCGATGATCCAGTACCGGCTTCCGTCCGGGGAGCGCACCAGTGCGGGGTCGCGCACGCCCTGTGTGCCGACGGTGGAGCGCAGGACCATCCCGCCACCGTTGAGGTCGTTCCAGTGCACGCCGTCCGTGCTGTGCGAGAGGTACATCTGCTGACCGGTCGAGCCTTCGCCGATGAAGTGCACCATCAGGTAGCCGGGACCGGCGGCCGCGGCCTGCTGGGGGGCGGCCGCGGCCAGGCCGGTGAAGAGCAGGCAGACGGCGATGAGCATCGCCGACAGCCGTGCGCGAAGCGCGGTCATGGACTTCTCCTGTCGATCTGCTGTGCCACCGGGAGGGTGGTCCGGGCAGCGGTGTGGGCTGAACCGGAGGTGGCGTCGCCGTTTCGCTCTGGGGAGAGTGTTAACGCTAACAATTCAGCGGACAAGAAGCCGGGACGGCCGTTACCCAATCTTGACCGGTCATGTACAAGTCCGCTGAATCCGGTCGCTCCGGCCCGAGTTGACGGCCGGTCGAGCGGCCCCGTCAACCCGGGATCGACGCCCGCGTCGCAGGCCACCCGGTCTTGGTGTCGCGTCACGACATCATGATGATCAGGTAGCCTGCGTCCGCCGACTCGGTGTTCATCGACACCTGGAACCTGGCGCATCCCCGATACCGCCGTCGCCAAGGAGGCCGTGCCATGGAACCCGTCACGTTGATCACCGGCGGTTCGAGCGGGATCGGTGCGGCCACTGCCCGCGCCCTGCTCAAGCAAGGCCACCGCGTGGCGATCACCGGCCGCGACGCCGATCGCCTGGCCGCGTTCGCCGCCTCCGCCGGAGCCGGCGAGCGGCTGCTGACCATCACCGGTGACGCCGGCGACGAGAACCATGTCGCCGCCGCCGTGCGTCACGTCACGGGCTCGTGGGGACGATTGGACACGGTGATCGCGAACGCCGGGTTCTCCCTGCCCGGCACGCTGGAGGACCACGACCCCGCGGCCATGCCGCCATGATCCTCACCAACGTCCTCGGCCCGGCTCTGCTGGTCCGCGAGACACTGCCGCACCTGAGGGAGTCCAAGGGCCGGATCGTGATCGTCGGTTCGGTCGCGGGCACCAGGAACACGCCCGGCAACCTGTACTCCGTCACCAAGTGGGCCGCGCACGCCCTGGCCGAGAACGTCCGGCTCCTGGTGGCCGGGGACCGCGTCGGCGTCACTCTGGTCGCCCCAGGGGTCGTGGACACCCCGTTCTGGGACGAGCGCGGTGGATCACCCGCGGCGGCCCCGACCCTGACCGCCGAGCAGATCGCCGAGACGATCCTGTTCGCCGTCAACCAGCCCGAAGGCGTGGACATCAACCACCTCGTCGTACGGCCCGCCGGCCAGGTCAACTGATCTCGATCGCGCCGCGGGCGACGGGACGTACGAGCAGCATCGGGCCACGGTCCCGGGGCTGTCACGTCCAGACGGAACCCAGCTGCCACGCCCGCATGCGGTCGAGGGTCGCGGTGCCGTTGTCGGCGAAGACGTCGACGCCGGTGCTGGAGGGGTCGGGAAAGACCTGGTCGGTGAGGACGACCTGCTCGCCGCGCGCGTTCTCGGCGTAGACCTCGACGGAGGAGGCGTCGACGAGGACGTGCAGGCTGAGGGGTCCGCCGTCGAGGGCGAGCGGGGCTCGTTGGACGCCGGGGAAGATGGGGTCGAAGTCGACCAGGCCGGAGGCGGTGCGGTCGATGGAGACCTCGCCGGTGGTCGTGTCGTAGCCGATCCGGGTGCGTTGTCCGCCGCCGGTGCGGACGTCGAGGCCGAAGCGGTCGGCGGTACCCGGGGTGAGTTGGGCCTCCAGCTCCAGGGTGCTGCCGTGGACGGCGAGCGGGGTGCTGCCGCTGTCGACAGGGGTGGTCGGCATGGTGGAGCCGGCGTCGCGGAGGGTCCTCAGTTCGCCGACCGGCTGTTGGACCAGTCGGATCCTGCCGTTCACGGTCCGCAGGGAGAGCTGACGGGGGAAGGCGTCGGCGCTGCGCCAGGGGGAGGTGGGGACGGCCTGCGCGTAGTTCCAGTTGCTCATCCAGGCGAGCATGACGCGGCGGCCGCCGGGGGCGTCGTTGTAGGTGACCGCGGCGTAGAAGTCCTCGCCGTAGTCGACCCAGTGGGCGCGCTGCGGGGTGCTGAGCGCGGGCTCGTCGGCCGCTGTGAAGTCGTCGGCGAGGATGTGTCCCCAGCCTTCGGTGTTGTGGTCGACGAGCTGGATCCGGGCCTGCTTGCCGATCAGGTCCTTCAGGTCCCAGGAGGTCCAGTCGAGGGTCTCGCTGTTGGAGCCGGTGGAGGTGCGGACCACCTTGCCGTCCACGAGGAGGTTGACGGCGGTCTGGGTGTCGGCGCCGTCGGTGTGGGGGTGGTTCCCGCCGCCGACCAGGAAGTTCAGGTAGCGCCTGCCGACGGTGAACTCCGGTGAGGTGAGGGTACCGGTGGAGCCGTCGCCGCTGTTGTAGCTGTTGACCAGGCCGGCGCCCCGGTAGCCGGAGACGGTCTGCTGGTCGGGCAGGGTGCCGGTGGCGGGGGCGGTGCCGAAGGCGGTGCCGGTGGTGGTCCAGTCGCCGTAGGAGCCGGATTCGAAGTCCTGCAGCACGGTGCCGCCGGGCGGGACGTAGGCGGCGGGGTCGTCGGAGGTGAAGCGCTCGCCGTCGAAGTCGCCGGTGAAGTACTGGGTGCCGGTGCCGCCCGCGACGGACTGGGTGCCCACGACCAGCACCCACTTGGTCTTCCCGGGGTCGCCGTCCACCGCGAGCGGGAAGAGGTCGGGGCACTCCCACACGCCGCCGGTGGCGCCCGCGGGGCCGAAGTCGCTCAGATGGGTCCAGCTCTTCAGGTCGGACGAGGAGTAGAAGGAGACCTTGTGCCGGTCGGAGAGGGCGACGGCCATCAGCCAGCTGTGGGTGGGCGCGTACCAGAAGACCTTGGGGTCGCGGAAGTCGGCGGAGCCGATGGCCAGGACGGGGTTGCCGGAGTACTTGGTCCAGGTGGTGCCGCCGTCGGTGCTGTAGGCGAGGGCCTGCTCCTGCTTGCCCGTGCCCTTCCGCTGGCTGGTGTAGACGGCCACCAGCGGCGGGTTCTCCTTGCTGCCGAAGCCGGTGGAGTCGTCCTTGTCGAGGACGATGCTGCCGGAGAAGACCATCTCGTCGGCGTCCTGCGCGATGGCGAGCGGCAGTTGCGTCCAGTGCACCAGGTCGGTGCTCACCGCGTGACCCCAGGACATGTTGCCCCAGCTGTTGCCCGACGGGTTGTACTGGAAGAACAGGTGGTACTGCCCCTGGTACCAGATCAGGCCGTTGGGGTCGTTCATCCAGTTCCGGGCCGGGGTGAAGTGGAACTGGGGCCGGTACTGCTCGTGATACGGCGGGCCGGCGGTGGCCGGCGACGCGGTGAGCAGGGCCAGCCCGGACAGGACGGTCGTGGCGGCGAGCAGTCGGCGGCGCCGGGTGGTTCTGGACATGGTGCTCCTTCCGTCGGGTGTGCGGGACTGGGCGACGGGGACGATCCGCGGGGTGGGCCCCTGGGCACGGCGGTGCCGAGGCACGGCGGCGGGACGGCCGTGTCGGAACGGTGTCCGGGTGGGCCGTTGTGCTCGGAGGTCGCTCCGAAACGCTAGGCAGCGGGCGGGAGTTCGCCGGAGCCGCGGACGATGAGGCGGGTGGGGACGGTGACGGTCCGGGCCCGGCTGCGGTCACCGTCGAGGCGGGCGAGGGCGAGTTCGGCCGCGGCGGCGCCGATGGCGGCCGGGTCCTGGGCGACGGCCGTGATGGCGGGTTCCAGCACCTCCGCGAACGGCAGGTCGTCGAAGGACACGAGGGCGGTGTCGCGTCGGCCGGCGCGGGCCAGCCCGAGTACGGTGCCCATGGCGGACAGGTTGTTGGCGGCGAGGATCGCGGTCGGCGGTTCCGCCCGCTGCATCAGTCGTACGGTGGCCTCGGCGGCCTCGGCCTGGGTGTGGCCGTCGACCACCAGCGAGCGGTCGTAGGGCAGGCCGGCGGCGTCGAGCGCCTCCCGATAGCCGGCCAGACGCTCGCGGCGGGTGAAGAGGCCCACCGGCCGGTCGCCGACGAAGGCGATCCGCCGGTGCCCGCGGGCGATCAGGTGGGCGGTGCCGTCACGGCCTCCGTCCCGGTTGGAGCTGACCACGCAGTCGGCGGTCAGGCCGGCACCGGGCCGGTCGAGGAAGATCACCGGCATCCCGCTGTTGCGGGCCGTCCGCAGGTGGGCGTGGTCGGCCCGGGCCGTGGGCGCCACCATCAGGGCGCTGACCCGGCGGGCCAGGAAGGTGCTGGTCAGCGCCCGTTCCCGGTCGGGATCGTCGGCGCTGGAGCCCATCAGCAGGGTCAGTCCGCGGTCGCGGATCGCGTCCTCGATTCCTCCGGCGACGGTGCCGAAGAACGGGTTGCCCATGTCGGGGATGATCAGTCCGACGGTGGTGTCCGGGCCGCCGGTGCGGATGTTGCGGGCCATCAGGTTCGGCTGGAAGCCCAGCCTCTCGACCGCCGCCAGGACCTTCTCGCGGGTCTGCGCCGAGGTCGGGCCGTCGCCGTTGAGGACTCGGGAGACGGTCTTGGCGCTGACGCCGACCTCCTGAGCCACATCGTGCAGCGTCGTACGACGGGGCGCGGCCATGTACCCACCTTCGCCAGGCAGCGGCCCCGGTCTCGCGCGCGAGGCCACTGCGGGGGACGTTCTTCTCAGTCGGTTCCGACTCCGGCGGCCTTGGCGGCCTCGGCGTCGGCGTCGGCGACAACGGTACCGCCGCCGTCCTCGTCGACGGTGAGCGCGCCGGTCATGATGGCGACCACCTCCGACATCGAGTGGTCGCCGGGCTTGATCAGGGCTGCGCGCCGGCCCATCCGGTGCACGTGGATCCGGTCGGCGATCTCGAAGACGTGGGGCATGTTGTGGCTGATGAGCACCACCGGGAGGCCCCTGTCGCGGACCCGGCGGATCAGGTCGAGCACCTGTCCGGACTCCTTGACGCCGAGCGCGGCCGTGGGCTCGTCCATCACCACCACGCTGCGGGCCCAGGCGACGGCGCGGGCCACGGCCACGGCCTGGCGCTGGCCGCCGGAGAGCGTCTCCACCGGCTGGGTGAGCGAGCGCAGACCGATCTTCAGGCCGGCCATGTGCTCGGCCGCCTCCTCGCGCATCCGTTTCCTGTCGAGCATCCGCAGCACGCTGCCGAGCGGGCCGGGCCGGCGCAGTTCTCGGCCGAGGAACATGTTGGAGGCGATGTCCATCGAGGCGGCGACCGCGAGGTCCTGGTAGACGGTCTCGATGCCGTGCGCCCGGGCGTCCTGCGGGCCGTTGAAGCGGACGGCCTCGCCGTTCAGCCGGATCTCCCCCGCATCGGGGGTGACGGCCCCGGTCAGGGCCTTGACGAGGCTCGACTTGCCGGCGCCGTTGTCGCCGATCACGGCGAGGACCTCTCCGGGCAGGAGGTCGAAGTCGGCGCCGTCGACGGCGGTGACGTGGCCGTAGCGCTTGACCAGGCCGCGGGCCTGCAGGACGGGCGTGGGAGTCCGGGTGCTCATCAACGGGTCCTCTTCCGGGAGAGCTGGTCGACGGTGACGGCGAGGATGACCAGGACGCCGGTGATCAGCGTCTGGTAGATGGACGCGACGCCCATCAGCTGGAGGCCGTTGCGGAACACCCCGACGATGAGAGCGCCGATCAGCGAGCCGAGCACGCTGCCGCGGCCGCCGAACAGGCTGGTGCCGCCGAGCACCACGGCGGTGATGCTGTCGAGGTTGTCCGTCTGCCCGGCCTGCGGGTCGCCGACGCCGGTGCGGGAGATCAGGAGCAGCGCGGCGACACCGTAGACCAGTCCGGCCAGCGCGTACAGGCCGATGGTGAGCCGGCCGATGCGGATGCCGTTGAGCCGGGCGGCCTCGGAGCTGTTGCCGAGTGCGTAGACGTGGCGGCCCCAGGACGTGCTGCTCAGCAGGTAGGCGAAGAGGGCGAACAGCGCGAGGGCGACGAGCGAGCCGTAGGTGACGTCGGTGCGGCCGAGCGGGAACGTGCCGCCGAGGAACGTCAGTTGGCTCGGCAGGTCGGAGACGGTCTGCTCCTTGGAGTAGATGTGGGTGAGCGCGAAGGCCACGTTCAGCATGCCGAGCGTGACGATGAACGGCGGCAGCGGGATCAGCTTCACCAGCAGACCGTTGACCAGTCCGAAGCCCGCGCAGACGGTGAGCCCGAGCGCGACCGCGACCAGCGGCGGCACCGTGCCGTCCGCGGCCGTCCTCGCGATCACGATCGATCCGAAGGCCATCACCGCCCCGCAGGACAGGTCGATGCCGGCGGTCAGGATGATCAGCGTCTGGCCGATGGCCAGTGTGCCGACCACCATCACCTGCTGGATGACCAGCGAGAAGTTCCCGCCGGAGAGGAACTGGTCCGTCGTCAGGGAAAAGAAGACGCAGGCCAGAACGAGGGCGGCAAGCGGGCCCGCGGTCGGCGCGGTCATGATCCGGCGGGCGAACGTCGGCCCGGTGAGGTCCGCGTACGGGGCGGTGGAGGTCGTCATGAGGAGGTCCTTGCCGATGGAGCCGGTCGACGGGCCGAGCGAACGGCGTCGCGCCGGCAGAGCGGAAGCGGCCCGGGGCGGGGCGGGGTGGGCGGTCCCCGCCGGGCCGGGTCAGGGCGGGGGGTTCCTGGCCGGGCCGCTGCTTCGGAGCGGGGATCAGCCCCAGCAGTTGGCCAGGCCGAAGCCGGTGTCCTTGTGGTCCACGCCCGGCTGCGGCTTGTCCGTGACCAGAGTGACGCCGGTGTCGGTGTAACCCGAGGCCTTGGTGCCGGTCTTGGCGAAGTCGGCGACCGCCTTGACGCCCTTCTCGGCCATCACCAGCGGGTACTGCTGCGAGGTCGCCGCGATCTTCCCGTCCTTGACCGCCTGGGTGCCGGCGCAGCCGCCGTCGACCGAGACGATCATCACGTCCTTCTCGCGGCCCTTGGCCTTCAGCGCCGTGTACGCGCCCAGCGCGGCGGGCTCGTTGATGGTGTAGACGAGGTTGATGTCGGGCGCCTTCTGCAGGCAGTTCTCCATCGCGGTCTGGCCCTTGGCCTGGTCGCCGCCGGTGTCCTGCGAGCAGACGACCGCCGGGTCGCCGGCGGCGACACCGAAGCCCGCCAGGAAGCCGTCGTGGCGCAGCTGGCCGACCGCGACGCCGGGCGCGAGATCGAGGGTCGCGATCTTCGCGGGCTTGCCGGTCATGGCGGCCTTGGCGTACTCGCCGATCAGTTGACCGGCCTTCCTGTTGTCGGTGGCGAACAGGGCGTCGGTGCCGTCCTGCGGGTCGGTCGGGCTGTCCAGGGCGATCACCAGCACGCCCTTGGCCCGGGCCTTCTTGATCGCGGGCAGGATCGCCTTGGAGTCGCTGGGCGTGATGAGGATGCCCTTGACGCCTGAGGCCACCATGTTCTCGATCGCGGCGATCTGACCGGCGTTGTCGCCGTCGAACTTGCCGGCCGCCGTGCTCAGCGTGACGCCGTCCTCCTGGGCCGCCTTCTGCGCGCCTTCCTTCATCTTGACGAAGAAGGGGTTGGTGTCGGTCTTGGTGATGAGGCCGACCTTGACGGCGCCTCCGGAGGAGCCGGTGCCGGCGGCGCCCTTCGAACCCGAGCCACAGGCGGTCAGTGTGAGCGCCATGGCGCCGACCAGGACGGCGGCGGAGGCTCTGAACAGGGTGGGGCGGGGAGTGCGAGACATCGTGGCTCCTAGGAGGTGCGGTCTCGAGGTCCAGGGCTGGGGTGAGCGGCAACCGCACTGTCATCGTTGACTCATGTCAGCGTTGACATCCGCTTGACGAGGATGATGAAGTCTGTGTGACCGGGGCCACAAGCCCCGCAGACGTAACGACTGGGTAACGCGACCGCGACCACCCGTGCTGATCTGCGGAAACGACCTTCGAACTCAACAGGACCCGCCCCGCAGCCAAGTCCCGTCCCCCATCCGTTACTTGACTCCCTCGACTGAGGCACCGTCAGCCGAGGGCCAGTCCTTTCGCCACCAGCAGCGCGGGCCGGTCAGCCGGTCAGGGTGCCGAGGGCCCCGTGAGGTGGGCCTGGACCAGGGGCAGGGCGACGCCCTCCAGCGCGCCGGGGCCGCTGATCACCGGGTGGACGTTGACCTCGAAGACGCATCCGCCGTCCTCGACCGCGAGGTCGACCCCGCCGAAGGACAGCCCGAGCGCGCGGGTCGCGGCGACGGCCAGGTCGGCGAGCCGCTGCGGCAGTTCCTCGGGCGGCAGCACGGTGGAGCGCGCGCCCCGCGCCTCGTTGCACGGCTCGTCGAGCGCCTCCTGCACGTGCTCGCAGACCCGCAGCACGCGCTCGCCCAGGACGACGACGCGCAGCTGGTGGCGGCGGCCCCGGGCATCGAAGTTGCGGGCGTCCCGGGAGAGTTGCCACTTCCGGCCGGTGGCGGCGTAGTGGTCGCGGGCGGCCAGCAGCTGGGCGGTGGTGGTGGCGTGGAAGACGCCGTCGCCGCCCAGGCCGGTGGCGGGCCGGGTCCACACGTCGCCGCCCAGTCGGCTGAACGCGTCGAGCGCCGCCTCCCGGTCCGGGGCGTCCAGGGTGATGGTCGGGGCGTGCGGGACGCCGTGCCGGGCGAAGCGTTCGACGGTGCGGCTCTTGTCGGTGGCGTTGCGCCAGGCGGCACTGTCGGCGGCGCCGAGGCGGGCGGTGTCGCTCCGGGCGAGCACCCGCTGGAAGTCCTCGAAGCGGTGGCGGTCGCCCGGCGGGATCTCGTAGACGATCACGGCGTCGGGGGTGAGGGTGCGGCCGTCCTCGGCGAGGTGCAGGGCGAGGCGGCCGTCGCGGACCTCGGCGCGGTCGGCGCCGCCGGTCATGAAGCGGCGGGCGTCGAGGGGTAACGCGGCGGCGCCGGTGAGCTGTTCGACCGCGGCTTCGAGGACGGCGCTGCTGCCCTCGTCGGAGCCGTGGTCGGTGATGACCACGATGCGGTGGTCGTGGCGGGCGGGCACGGTGGTCACGGCGGTCACTCCTGGGTGCGAAGGTGTCGGGCGAGGGCGGCGGCGGTCATCCGGACCGTGCGACACCGGCCGGTGCGGCCCGCGAGGACCCCATCGGATGAGTCGCTCTCGTAGGACCGGCGGTCGCTCACGGGTGACACTCCAGCACCCCCGGACCTCCCGGTCAGCGGAACGCGGCAATCCCGTACCTTCCAGTGACGACGGATGCGACATCACGTCACATACCGGCCCCTCAGAACCGCCGGTCCCGCCGATCCCTGGCCCGGCGCACCACCCGCGTCAGCCGTCGTGCGGGGGCCGCCGAGGGGTCTGAAGGTCGTTCAAGGTGTCCTGGAAGCTGCGGATCAGGGCGGCGAGGCCGGTCTCAAAGGCCTGCTCGCGGAAGTCGGGCGGGGCGTTGCGCAGCGGTTCGAGTCCGGGCGGGAGGTCGTCGTCCGCCCAGGCCGCGTCGTGCGGCTGGCTGAGGTGGAGCGCGGAGCCGATCAGCAGGTACTCGAGGGACTGGACGACCGGGAGGACGCGCTCCTCCGGCCAGCCGGCCTCGCGCAGCATGGCGAACGCGCAGGCGTAGCTCCGCAGGGCCGCGACGGAGCGGGTCGGCCGGGAGGCGAGCAGCGGCACCATGTTCGGGTGGCTGGCGAGGGCGGCACGGTAGGAGCGGGCCCAGGCGTCCAGGGCGGCGGTCCAGGGCTGGACGGTCGGGTCGAGGTCCATCTCGGCGACGATGAGGTCGCTGACTCCGGCGATGATCTCGTCGCGGCTGGAGACGTAGTTGTAGAGCGAGGGCCCCTTGACGCCCAGCCGGGCGGCGATGCGGGTGGTCGAGAGTGCGGCGGCGCCCTCCTCGTCGACCAGGGCGAGCGCGGCCCGCATGATTCCGTCCCGGGTCAGCAGTGGCCGTGACGGCCTGCCCATCTGTTCGGTCCTCTCGTCCGTCGGTGGTTACCCCCGGGTATTGGTCCCTCGTCGTGGACTAGTGTACGTTCTCGCCTGGCAAAACTACTGGTTCTAGTTTTAGGGTTGCCTGCGGATTTGGCCTGGCGTCTTCCCCTGTGGCGCCAGGCCAAGGCCGCGAAGGGCGACTCGCCTTCGCGGCCCCGGCCGACGGCGGACCTCGGCCGTGTCCCGCGTGACCCGCCTCGCTGTGCCGTAGCCACCCGGGCCTTCCCCCGGTGGACCTTGCCGACCGGTCGCCTGGCATGCCCTTGACAGCTTGTTGATCGCCTGCCGACGGCTTCCCTGCCTGTTCCGCTCGTTCCGACCCGTTCCCGCTCGTTCCCGCCCGTTTCCTGTCCGCCTTACGCCGAAGGTGACCCTCCGCATGTCCATGCGCACCCTCGTGCTGCCGGCGCTCGTCGTCTCCGTGGTGCTCTCCCTGAGCGCCTGCGATCCGACGAGCCCGACAGCCCAGCCCGCCGACCACGGCGCCGCCGCCCAGGCCGTGCCCGTTCCGCCCGACGGGAGCCCGCCCGTCTCCCCGGCACCCGGCGGCAACCCCTCCGTCACCCTGGTGACCCCGGCCGCCGACCGCGCACCGTCCGCCACGCCTACGCCCCTCGCGTCGTCCGTCACGTCGCCCGTCCGCCCGTCGGCCGCCCCGATCGTCCCCGGCGCTCCGACGACGGCCACCCCGTCCCCGTCCGGGACACCGGCCGTCGCGACCGTCGAGGCCGGGGCGGCGGACCTCACACTGACCTCGTACGACCGGCAGAGCGGCAAGGCCGTGCTCGCCGTCGTCGCCGACGACGGCAGGAACGCTCCGAGTCCGTCCGCCACCGCCGCGGCCACCGCCGCCGTGCGGACCGGCCGGCTGATCGACAGCCCGCCGTCCGCCGCCGCTCCGCAGGGCGCGCTGCTGGCGATCACCGCCGTCAAGCCCGCCGGCGCCGGGAAGGTGCAGGTCGACACCCGCCCGGCCACCATCTCCGAACTGCTCGGCCAGACCTGGGCGAACATCAAGGCCGCGCTGGATCCGCACAAGATCCGGGTCACCCCCAAGGTCAAGGACCTCAAGGTCTCCTACGTCCCGAAGCCCGACGGGGGCAGTGGCTCGGCCTCGGCCGTGCTGAAGCTGGACGCCGACGACAGCGTCCCGCTGCCCGGCGGATCCACGGCCGCGCTGACGGGCTCGATCGAACTCGACCCCAGCGTCGTCTTCACCTACCAGGGCGCCCACGGCATCCTCGCTCCCGAGCAGGCCACGGTCGGCTTCGACCTGGGCGCGCACGCCGACTGGCACCTCACCGCCGGGCTCACCGGCTCCACCGGCCCGGTCAGGATCCCGGTCGCCGCCCTCACCGCCAGCCCCACCGTGATGGTCGGCGCGCTCCCGGTGGTGATCACCCTCAACCTCACGGTCTACGCCGAGGTCAGCGCCGACGGCACCGTCAGCGTCGACGTCGGGCAGACCGTCGACGGCACCTGGGCCCTCCACGCCGACTACACCAAGGCGGCCGGCTGGCACAGCGCCGTCGACCCGGTCAGCACCAGCGTCACCCCGGTCAAGGCCGTCTTCACCGGCTCCGCCGACGTGCGCAGCGCCCTGGTCGCCGAGGGGTCGGTCGCGCTGTACGACGCGCTGGGCGTGAAGGCGACCGTCCGGCCGTACCTGCGGGCCCAGGTGCGGGGCACGGTCACGGTCGCGCTCGACAGCGGCGGCGTCAGGCCGGGGATCGACGGCAGCGGCGGCCTCTACGGCGGGCTCGACGTCGACGGGGCCGTGCTGGCGAGGATCGCCGTCCTCGGCACCCCGCTGTTCGAGAAGGACCTGCCCTTCAAGCTCTACCACCAGGAATGGCCCATCGTGGCCGGCTCGTACCGCAGCCCGACCCCGAGCGCCGCACCGACCACCTGACCACCTGACCACCTGACCGACCGATCACCTGACCGACCGTCCGTCCGTCCCGCACATCGAAAGCCGAGTTCCAGACATGAGCCTCAAGGCAAAGCTCGTCGCCACCGCGACCCTGACGGCCGCGATCACCGCCGGTCTCGCCACCCCCGCCGTCGCCGCCCCGGCCCCCGCCCCCGCTCCCGTAGCCGCCGCGGCCGGCAGCACGGTGACCGAGCAGCAGTGGCTGGCCGACGTCACCGCCGCGATCGCGCCCGCCCGCGCCTACATCGAGCAGCGCACCGCCGAGCCGTCGGACGAGACGCCCGCGATCGTCTTCGACATCGACAACACCACCCTCGCGACGCACTTCCACCCGTTCACCATGCCCGGCATCTCGCCGGTGGTGGAGCTGGCGCAGTACGCCCACTCGCGCGGGGTCGCGGTCATCTTCGTCACCGCGCGGGTGGACTTCATCGAACCCGTCACCCGCTACAGCCTGCAGAAGGCCGGCTACACCGTGGACGAGCTGCACGGGCGCGGCCTGGGCGATCTCTTCAAGTCGGTGCAGCAGTACAAGACCGACGAGCGCACGGAGATCGAGAACGAGGGCTACACGATCATCGCCAGCGTCGGCAACAACTGGACGGACCTGAACGGCGGTCACGCCGAGCAGACCTTCAAGCTGCCCGACTACAACGGCCTGCTCTCCTGACCCACCCCACCGGTGCGCCCCACACCGTCCGGGGCCCGGCCGCCGCGCCGGGCCCCGGACGGTTCCGTGCACCAGCCCTACGGCGATGTCTACGGCCAGTGGCGCGCCATGGAAGCCGCCAACCGCGAGGGCCTGGCCAGGGCGATCGGCGTCGCCAACTTCTACCCCGACCGCCTGCTGGACCTGATCCTCAACAACGAGACCGTCCCGCAGGTCAACCAGATCGAGACCCACCCCTTCTTCCAGCGCACCGCCGACCACGCCCTCATGCGCGAGCACCGTGTCCGGCACCAGGCATGGGGCGGCTTCGCCGAGGGCAGGAACGACCTCTTCACCCACCCCGTCCTCGCCGGCATCGGCGACGCCCACGGCAAGTCCGTGGCCCAGGTCGTACTCCGCTGGCTCATCCAGCGCGACATCGTCACCATCCCCAAGTCGGTCAACCCCGACCGGATGGCGCAGAACATCGACGTCTTCGACTTCCGGCTCACCGACGACCAGATGTCCGCCGTCGCCGCCCTCGACACCGGCGCCACGCTGTTCTTCGACCACCACGACCCCGAGATGGTCGCCTGGCTCAGCAAGCGCCGCCTGGAGGGCTGAACACCTCCCACTCGGCATCGCCCGGCCTGCTCCGCCCCGAACGCCCCGAACGCCCGGCGGCCTGGGCCGCCGCCGGGCGTGGCGTGAGAGCCGCCGGTCAGCAGCAGCCCCAGCGCGGGGTGGGCGCGGTGGCCGGGGCCGCGGAGGTCCGGCCAGCGGGTGCGGGCGGGTGGACGGTCGTCCCCGCCTTGATCGTCTCGATCACCTCGATGTCGCCGATCGCCTCCGGGTCGACCGTCAGCGGGTTGGCGCTGAGGATCACCAGGTCCGCGAGCTTGCCGACCTCAATGCTCCCCTTGCGGTCCTGTTCGCCGTACTGGTGGGCGGCGTTGAGGGTGATCGCGCGGACCGCGTCCAGCGCTGACACCCGCTGCTCCGGCCCGAGGACGACCCCGTCGGTGCGGGTGCGCCGGGTCACCTGGCTGGACAGCACGGCGATCGAGTTCGGCAGCGCCACCGGCGCGTCGTGGTGCGAGGTGTAGCGCAGGCCCCGGTCGAGCGCCCAGCGAGCGGGGGAGATGGTCGCCGCCCGCCCCTCGCCGAGGACGGTCCGGCGGTACCAGTCGCCCCAGTAGTAGGTGTGCATGGAGAAGAAGGACGGCACGACGCCCAGCCGGGCGAAGGCGTCGATCTGCTCCTCGCGGGCGGTCTGCGCGTGGATCGCCACGGTGGGCCGCCGGCCCGGGCCGGCCGCCTCGACCGCCCGGAGGAACTGGTCGATCGCGGCGTCCCCGTTGACGTGCGCCAGGACCTGCCAGCCCCGCTCGACGGCGGTGCCGACCTGCTTGGCCACCACCGCGTCGTCCGGCTGCGCCGGGTACCCGCAGTAGTCCTCGGGCTTCCCGGCCGGCGGCGTCAGGTACGGCTCGGTGAGCCAGGCCGTGCGCCCCTGCGGCGAGCCGTCCAGGACCAGTTTCACGCCGGCCGCGCGGACGCCGTCCACGTACTCGTCGCTCACCCCGATCGGGTCGTCCAGGGCGGAGGAGGTCGCCTCGTCGGCCTTCACGTACGCGACCACGTCGACGGTGAAGGGCACGGCGGCGGCCGTGTCCCGCAGCGCCTTGAGGTTCTTGAGGGTGGTGCCGCCCTCCTGGACGGTGGTGAAGCCGAAGCGCGCCGCCGTGGCCGCGCCGGTGATGAACAGTGTCAGCAGTGCCCGTTCCGGCAGCTCTTCCAGCGCGAGGTCCGAGGCCGGGGTGAACGCCTTCTCCTCCAGGACTCCGTCGGGCTCGCCGTACGAGGGCGGGACGGCGAGTTCGCGGCGCCGGATCACCCCGCCCTCGGGGTCGGGAGTGGCGGCCGAGTAGCCGAGCCGCTGCAGGCCGAGGCTGTTCACCGCGCCGAGGTGGAAGGACTGGTGGATGGCGAGCACCGGACGGTCCGTGGACACCTCGTCGAGGTCGTCGCGGGTGGGGTGGCGGCCCTCGGCGAGCATCGCGTCGTCGTACCCGAACCCGACGATCCACCCGGAGTCCGCCCCCACCGGGCTGTCGGCCCAGGCGCGCAGCTTGTCCTTCAGCGAGTCGAGGTCGGTGACGTCGCCGTCCGGCGCGGCCAGCAGGTTGGCGATGGTGGCCTGCAGGCCGATACCGCCGAGGTGCCCGTGGGCGTCGATGAACCCGGGCAGCAGGGCGCGGCCCCCGAGGTCCCGTACGACGGTGTGCGGGCCGCTCCACCGGTCCAGCGCCTCCTGCCGGGGGCCGACGAAGACGATCGTGCCGTCCTTGACGGCCACGGCCTCGGGCCCGGCGTCGCCACCGGAACGTTCGGTGCTCCCGGCGCTCCCGGGGTCGTCGGCGCTCTCGGCGACGGTGACGATCTCGCCGCCGTGGAGGATGAGGTCGGCCTGCTGGGCCATGCGGGGCTCCCGTGGGTAGGGGGTGACGCCCGGCTCCTACCCACTGTGCCCGATCCCTCACCTTCCGTGGCACGGTGTGCGATCGGTCCGCCACCGGCACGAGTGACCGGAGGCGATGCCGCGCGCGAGTGTGCAGAAGCGATGCCGTGGCCCACCCGGACGGCACGTCAGACCACGGCGAGCCGGTCCACCAGCAGTTCCACCCTCCGCTCGGTGTCCTCCGGCGGCAGCCGTCCCGCCCGGGTCAGGGTGGCCAGCCCGTGCAGGCCCGCCCAGAACAGCTCGGTGAACAGTGCCGGGTGGACGCCCGCCCCGGCGACCTCGCCGAGAGTCTCCAGCAGCGCGGCGAAGGCGTCCTTCAGCGGCTCCGGGGTCTCCTCGTCCGCGAAGGCCAGGCCGCCGTCGAGCTGGAACATGGCGTCGTAGACCGCCGGATTGCGCTCGGCGAAGTCGAGGTAGGCGCGGGCGAGGGCGGCGACCCGGGCGCGCGGGCCGTCCGCGGCGCGGGCGGCGGCCCGCAGCGCCGCGGCCATCTCGGCGGCGCCCTCCAGGGCGACGGCGCCGATGATCTCGCGCTTGCCGCGGAAATGGCTGTAGAGGACGGGCTGGCTGTACTCGATGCGCTCGGCGAGCCGACGGGTGGTGACCGCCTCCCAGCCCTGCCGCTCGGCGAGTTCGCGGGCCGTCGCCACGATGAGGCGCTCGCGGACGGCCCGTTCGCGCTCCTTGCGTTCCTGTACCGACATGATTCGATCCTAGCACTGCTAGACAACCAAGCGGCAGCAGTACTAGCGTTGCCTCATCAGCTAGCAACGCTAGATTCCAGGAGGGGCAGTCATGCTCGACGCACTTCGGATCGCCACCACCGTGATCGTCGGCCTCATGGTGGGGGTGGAGTTCTCCGTCGCCTTCGTCGTCAACCGGATCCTCGACGCCCTCCCCGAGGACAGCGGCCAACTCGGCCGAAGCCACGGCGGCCGGATGCTCGGCGCCGTCATGCCGTTCTGGTACATCGGCTCGCTCGTCCTGAGCGCCGTATGGGCCGTCGCCGGCTGGCACCACGACGGCGCCGGACTCGTCGTCACCGCCGGCGCGCTGCTGGTCCTCAGCGTGATCATGTCGATCCTGCTGCTCGTCCCGATCAACAACCGGACCAAGATGTGGACCCCCGAGAACCGGCCCGAGGACTGGAAGGAGCAGCTGAACCGCTGGGACCGGTACCACTACGTCCGCATCGCCGTCATCATCACCGCCTTCACCCTGCTGGTCGCCGCCCTCACCTGAGCCCCGGGTGTTGCCCCACGGGGTGCCCGTCGGGGCACCCGGGTCTGCCCTTCGGTCCCTGGCGCTCCGGGCGCCGGGCGCGTATGCAGGAAGGGTCGGTGTTCCTGCGTGGGAAGAGGCCCTCTTGCATGCCCCCTTGCACGCCCGGGACAGCGCCCGGGACAGCGCCCGGGACAGCGCCCGGGACAGCGCCCGGGACAGCGCCCGGGCCCAGGCTGCCGCACGGGCTACCGGACGGGCCGGTACGACGGCCCACCCCTCCCGCCGTGGTGGCGGGGCCGCGCGGCCGGAGCTGATGGGGCTGCAGGCCGCCGTCGGGAACCGGGCCGTCGTCCAGATGCTCGAACGGGACGGACGCAGCGGCGACGCGGTGCAGCGCTCGGCCGTCCATGACGTCCTGCGCACGCCCGGCCGTCCGCTGGACGCCGCCGTCCGCTCCGAGATGGAGGGCCGGATGGGCGCCGACTTCTCCGCCGTCCGGGTCCACGACGACAGCGCCGCCCGCGCCTCGGCGGCCGAGGTCGGGGCCCGCGCGTACACCTCCGGCAACCACGTCGTCATCGGGGAGGGCGGCGGGGATCGGCACACCCTGGCGCACGAGCTCACCCACGTCCTCCAGCAGCGCCGGGGCCCCGTCGCGGGCGCCGACAACGGCTCCGGTCTCAGGGTCTCCGACCCCTCGGACCGGTTCGAGCGCGAGGCCGAGGCCAACGCCGTACGGGTGATGCGCAGGGCGCTGCCCGGGAACGGGCCCGCCATCGCGGAGCCGACCGAGGAGCACACGGACGCGCACGGCTCCGGGCCGCGGGCCGGGGAGGCGGTGGTGCAACGGGCGGCCGCCTTCACGCCGTTCGCCACGACGACGCCCAGCAGCGCGTCGCTCGCCGGCCTCCAGACCGACGTGCTCAACGGAGCCGGCCTGGTCTACCCCGGCGGCGGCACCCTCGGGAACTCGCTGTACCTGGAGCGGATGCTCAGCAACAGCGGTGGCGGCTCGTCACCCGGCGAGCCCGCGGACTTCTCCGTGATGAAGGCGGCCGACCGCAACCTGGTGCGCGCCAACGGCCAGCAGAACGCGGCCACCGCGATGCACGCGATCAACGGCGACTTCGTCGCGGGCGCCAACGACACCGCCTGGAACATCTTCCTGGGCTCCGCCAAGTCCAACACCAACGAGCACTTCACCAAGGTCGAGCGGCCCATCCGCACCGCGATGCAGAGCGGCACCACCGGCCTGGCCGCGGGCTACGAGCAGTGGATCGCCGCCAACCACCCGATCGACCTCGGCGACAAGAAGATCGGCTTCGCCGCCCCGGGGCAGCACGTCCAGGGGGCCGCCACGAGCGCGGCCGCGCTGAAGCCGTACAAGGACACGCACCCGACCGTCACCCACGTCCTGGACCCGGCGGCGCCGCTGAACAACCCCGACGCCAGGTGGCCCAAGCTGATCCACTACCGGGTGACACCGCACTACACCTACAGCAACGATCCCGCACAGTGGCCGCAGTTCCTGAAGGACAACCTGGCGGCGGCCCAGGAACTCGTGGACGAGGAGCAGGCCAAGCCGGCGGCCGAGCAGGACCAGCAGGGACTGGCCAACGAGCTCGCGGCCATGGACATCCTGAAGCTGCGGGCGCACCAGCTCTTCCCCGCCACCTACACCTGCGAGGCGGACTACTACATCGCCTCCTACGACCCGCGGGCCCCCTGGCACCACGGCCACGACAAGGAAACGTACGACGCGGAGATCTGAGGCAGCCTTGAACGACCGGAAGCACGACACCTCCGGGGAGCCGCAGCACCCCGGGGTCTTCCTCGCCCACGCGCCGGCGGACACCGGCCGGGCCGCCGACCTGGACGCCCGGCTGCGTGCCGGGGGCGCCCGGACCGCCCTGGACGAGTCCCGCGACCTCTCCGACGGTCTGCCCGCCGAGCCGGTGCTGCAGGAACTGGGCGCCTGCGACCTGTTCCTGCTCCTCTGGTCCCGGGACGCGGCCGAGGACCCGCACGTCCGGGCGCAGCGCGAGTACGCGGCCTCGTTCGACAAGCCGTGCCTGGTCTGGCCGCTCGACGAGACGGCCCTGCCCCCCGGGCAGGGACGGGAGGAACGGCTCCCGCCCGGCAGCGACGCCCGGGCGGCGGAGGCGGCGGTACACCGGCTGCTGGGCGCCCGGGCCGACGGTGCCCCGGCGGCGCGCCCGGCGGTCGGCGCGGTGGTGGGGCCCGGCCACTGGACGATCGAGAGCGACGCCCGGTCCGGGGAGTCCCTGGACGTCGACCTCACCGCCTCACCCGACGGCTCCGTCGACGGCGGCGACGACGGCGGCGACCTGACGGGCACCCACCGCAGGGCCGGCCTGGAGGGCAAGGTCACCGGCCGCTGGTCGTTCGACCGGACGGAAGGGCGGCTGGACCTGGAGCTGACCTCGGCCTTCGGGCTGCGCCCGGTGCAGGAGGCGCGACGGCTGCGGATCCTGGGCGGCGACGGCGGCAACACCTCCCTCACCGCCGAGGACCTGCACGGCATCGCCGACCCCCGTCACTACCGGCTTACCCCCGGCCGCTCCGACTGACCCCGACCCGTCTCGCCCCGCCCCATCCGCTCAGTTGACCGGTGACCCAGTTCCAGCTCGCCGACGGCCGCGGCGGCGTCTTCGAGGACCGCGCCACCCCGATCGGCCTGGACCAGATCCTCGGCTACTGGCTGCGCACCCCCGACGCGGACGCCTTCCGCCACGCCCTGCCGATCCTGGGCGTCGACGGCTCGCTGGGGATCTCCTGCACCACCGACTGCCCGGCCAAGGGCAAGGTCTTCGCCAATCCCGGCACCATCGTCGGCGCCGACGACCTCAACCAGCGGATCGCCTACAACGCCGAGAACCTGGCCGGCTACCTGGAGACGGACGACGGCTGCCTGCACTTGTTCTTCGTCGGGGTGAACGGCGCCTCGGCCACCGACATCAACGACGTCATCCGGATCTTCGACGACGTCAACCAGGTCGCCGCGCTGCTCCAGGAGCAGGCCTCGGCCGGGCACCGGGCCCAGAAGCACTGACCCCCTACCCCGGCGTTCCGGTGCCCGGGGGGAGGCGGGTGGCCGACGCCGGCCACCCGCCTCCCCCGACGCCAACCGGCCCGCCCGCCCGCCCGCCTGACTCCCCGGCGTCAACCGGCCTGCCGCGGTACGGCGGTGGCCCGGGCGTACGCGGCGGCGCGGATCTGCGAGGGGCCGCAGGCCCACACCAGGAACCGCCCGCCGGTCCGCGCCAGCGGGCGGTCCCAGGACGCACGGACCAACCGGGGCCGCCGCACCGCGAGTTCGGCCCTGGCCCAGGACGGCAGCAGGTCGATCGAGGCGTTCGTCAGCACCCGGACGGCGGCCCGCTCGCGCCGGCTGCGGCCGAACCCCCGCAGCAGCCGGAGCACCTCCAGGGCCGGCGGGGTGACCCGCAACTCCGGCCGGATCCCGGCCAGATAGGCCGCCACCTCGGCGCGGGAACGGGGGACGTCGCGGGCGCCCAGCCGTTCGGCCACCCGCACCGCCTCCGCGTAGTAGCGGTCGGACTCGGCGGCGGTCAGCGGTGTCGCGGCGAAGGCCTGGTAGCCGGTCAGGAAGCAGTACACCTCGGCCGTGTGCACCCAGGTGAGCAGGTGTGGATCGTCGGCGCGGTAGGGGCGGCCGTCCGGTGCCGTGCCGCTGATCCGGGGGTGGATCCGCCGGACACCCGCGATCGCCCGCTCGGCCGCCGCCGTCGATCCGAGCGTGGTGGTGGTGACGAACCGGGCCGTACGGTTGAGCCGCCCGGTCGGGTCGGCCCGGAAGTCCGAGTGGGCGTCGACGGCGGCCATCGCGAGCGGGTGCAGGGACTGCAGCAGCAGCGCCGCGAAGCCGCCGACCAGCATCCCGGCCGGGTGCCCGTGCACCCGCCACACCACGCTGTCCGGGCCGAAGAGGCCCGGGTCGCCGGCCGGGCGGTCGTAGCGCTCCAGGTGGAGGTCCTGGCCGTGCACGGTCGCGTTGATCTCGGCCAGCAGCCCGGCACGCAGCGCGGCGAGCGGCGAGCGCGGCCCGGTCGACGCGCCTGACGGCCCGCTGCCGTTCGTGACTCCGGCCCCGCTTCCCGACCCGCTTCCCGACCCCACCATGGCCACCCCTTCCCGCCCCTCCCCGCCCCGGCCCCCACCGTACCGCCGGTGCCGCCCGGTCCCGCCACCGCTGCCGGCACACGCCCCCTGCCCGAACTTGTCTGACCAAGTTTGCTCGACATTCCCCCGCAGGACAGCCCCGCCCGATACCTCTGTCCCACCCCCTGGCGCACCGCCGGGGGTTCCCACCCTCACCACGACGACACGAGGTACCCCCATGCGACTGCGCTGGAGCACCGTCGGCGGGCTGCTCGCCACCCTCCCCCTGGTCGGCGCGCTGACCGTCGCCGTCCCCGCCACCGCCTCGGCGGCGGGCGGCAGCGGCAACCTGATCGTCAACGGCGACGCGGAGGCCGGCGGCTACTGCACCGGCGACTGGAGCGCCGCCTCCACCGTGCCCGGCTGGACGGTCCAGGCCGGCGGCATCGACGCCGTCTGCCACACGGCGGGCTCCTTCGGCCTGCCGGACGACGGCCGCACGCCCGGCAAGGCCTTCTTCGGGCCGGGCAACTTCGGTGACGGCTCCATGGCCCAGACCGTCGACCTCTCCTCGGCGGCCGCCGCCATCGACGGCGGCGGGGTGCACTACAACCTCTCCGGCTGGCTGGGCGGTTGGACCGTCTACGGCGGATACGCCGCCGTCAGCCTGCACTTCCGGGACGCCGGCGGCCGTCCGCTCGGCGCGACCGCCAAGCTGCCGACCGTCTCGGCGAGCGACCGCGGCCTGAGCACCCGGTTCCTCTCCCGCAGCGCCACCGGGGCCGTCCCGGCGGGCACCCGGTCCGTCCAGGTCGAGGTGCAGTTCCTGTCCACCACGAACGAGACCGGCTACCTGGACAACCTCTCGCTCACCCTCGACACCCCGGTCGCCGCGCCCGCGCCGGTGGCCCCGCCGGCGTCCCGAGTGCCGGGCTACGACCACGTGTTCGTCGTCATGATGGAGAACACCGACTACTCCCAGATCATGAACGACCCCGCGGACACTCCGTTCATCCACAGCCTGATGTCCCAGGGCGCCACCCTCACCGACTCCCACGGCGTCTACCACCCGAGCGACGAGAACTACCTCGCCGTCGCCGGCGGCGACACCTACGCCAAGGGCGCCACCTACTGGCCGAACATCAACTCCCCCCAGCGCAACCTCGGCGACACCGTCGAGGACGCCGGCAAGACCTGGAAGGCCTACGAGCAGGGCATGGGCACGCCCTGCAACACCACCAAGACCTACGACAGCTACTTCATGCCCGACGACGCTCCGTTCATCAACTACACCGACATCAGCGGCAATCCGGCCCGTTGCGCGGCACACCTCGTCGACACCTCGCAGCTCACCACCGACCTGAAGTCGGCCGCCACCACCCCGAACTTCTCCTGGATCGCCGCCGACGACTACTACGACGGCGAGGCCTCCGGCAATGGCAGCGCCACCAGCCTGAAGACGCAGGACGGCTGGCTGCAGCAGACCCTCGCCCCCGTCCTGTCCTCCCCGGCCTGGACCCAGCAGCGCTCGCTGCTCCTGCTCACCTGGGACGAGAGCCAGTCCGAGGCCTACAACCACCTCGCCACCGTCGTGGTCGGCTCCCAGGGCACCGTCCCGGCCGGCACCAGCAGCCCGCTGCACTACGACCACTACGGCATCGGCCGCACCATCGAGTCGGCCCTCGGCCTGCCGGGCCTGACCGGCAACGACACCTACGCGACGCCGCTGAACGCCGCCTTCGCGCCGTCCACCGCGACCCGGCCGACCCTGACCGGCGACCTCGACGCCGTGACGGCCGGCGGGAACGTCACCCTCCGCTACGCCCTGCCGGACACCTCGCAGGCCGGGGCGAAGAACTGGGTCGGCCTCTACCCGTCCGGCGTCACCCCCGGCTCGCGCTCCGCGCTGACCTGGGCCTACACCCCGAACCAGAGCGGCGCCGTCACCTTCTCCACCGGCAAGCTCAACGGCGCGGGCGCGTACGACGCCTACTACCTCGCCAACGACGGCTACACGGTGCTGGCCGGGCCGTTCCCGCTGACGGTCGGCTGACGGCCGGTCCCCCACGCGTCCGGCCCCGGCGGCGCTTCGAGCGTCGCCGGGGCCGGACGGTGCGGACGGTCGCTCGCCCGCCCGGGCGTCAGGGGCAGTGCTTCCAGGCGAGGTGGTAGACGGTGTTGATGTTGCCGTCCGTCGAGTCCATCGTCATGAAGCTGGTGCTCCGGGTCGGGTCCGAGCTGCCGGCCGAGACCCGCAGTTCGGTGTTGATGTTGAAGTTGCGCTCCTCGCCGCAGGGCGCCCAGACCAGGGCCGCGACGGAGACGGTGTCGGTGGCCTGCCAGCTGTCGTCCTGCGGGCCGTTGAACCGGTGGGACGCGTAGGTGGTCTGGGCCTGGCCCTGGAAGTAGTAGTTGGCCCGTTCGGTGCCGTTCGCGCCCTTCTCCAGGTGGGCGAAGCCGCGGTAGTCGGCGGAGGCGATCGCGTAGGTGAAGCCCTGCGGGACGTGCACCCGCAGGTCGAGCTGGCAGTTCTTCCGGAAGTCGGTCGGCTTCGAGCCCAGCCCGACCTGGGCGAGGTAGTCGCTGTAGGTGACGGTGAAGGCGGTGTTGTCCGGGGAGACGGCCACGGCAGCCGTCCCGGCCGGACAGCCGGAGCCGTTGACGGTCGCGACGTCGATGACGATCCGGTCCGGCGGGGTCGGGAGCGAGTCGACGCCGAAGGCCGACGAGCCGGACAGTGAGGCGGCGACGGCGGCCGCGGCGGCCAGCACGCGGAGCAGCATGGGCTTCCCTTCGATCGAGCACGGAGTCCGGGCAGGGTGTCCGCGCAGGGAGTCCGAGCGCGGAGTCGGAGTACGACGTCCGAGCACGGAGTCGGAACCGGAGGCGGCGCGGTGCGGTGGGGTGCGACACGCGATGCCGCGCGATTTGACATGGATATGTCAGCACAACAACGGGCCGCTGCCCAGGGGTGCGGCACCGGAAGAAGCGGTGGCCCGACCCCAGTCGCCACGCGGGCGAACTCCGGCCCCACGAACCCGAGTTCGTCAGCCGGTGACGGACGGCGACGGCGGTCGGGAACGGAGCGTGACGAGGTCAGGGACCGTCAACTGCCGCACCGCCCGTACCCGGTTGCAGCAGTACGCGGGGCTGCCATAGTGGAACTGAGTGGACATACCCGGCAACCATGTCCAGAGGCAACCGGCTCCAGAGGGTTGCACCATGAACGACAGACACGTACACACCGGAATCAGCGACGACCAGTTCGACCTGGACATCCGGGTCAAGGTGGTCACCAAGGCCGTCGACAGCTTCGCCACCAAACGGGGTGACACCGACAGCTGCGCCAGCACCTGCGGCGACGAGTGCACCAACAGCTGCGCCAGTACCTGCGGCGAGGAATGCGCCACCATCAGCGTCCCGGTCGCCGCCGGCGAGACCGAGACCTGTGCGACCTGCGGCTCCTGCACCTCGGAGTGCGACACCGTCCCGGTCAAGTTCTACGAGGACCACTACCTCCTGGAGATCAGTCAGGTCCACGCCGACGGCGTGGTCCGCAGGGTCGCCGGGGACCAGGTCATCCGCCGCGTCGAGCGCGAACCCCGGCCGGCCGGGGACGGCTGATGACCGTAGCGGCACGCCGGGCCGCCCGGTGGCGGCCCGCGGTGGGTGCCCCGCGCGCCGACGCCGCCCGTGCCGCCGCCGAGGACGTGCTCGCCCGGCTGCGCGACCCCGACGCCGCCGAGGCGGCGGGCCGCGCGGGCACGCGGCGGGGGCGTCCGCACTGGACCCCGTACAGCACCGCGCAGGGCGGCTGCGGCCTCGCCCTGGCCTTCGGGCACCTCGACCGCTGCCGGCCCGGCGAGGGCTGGGACCTGGTGGCCCACCGTCACCTCGCCCGGGCCGTCGAGCGGACCGCGCGGGACCCGGTCACCGGGCTGGGCCTCTTCGCCGGCCTCGCCGGGATGGCCTTCACCACCGCCTACCTCGCCGGCGGCCAGGACCGGTACCGGAGCCTGCTCGACGACATCGACCGCGGCCTGTACGACCGGATCCCCCACCGGATCCCCGGCGACGACGGGCAGGGCCTCGCCGTCGGCACCTTCGACCTGGTGTCCGGCTGGACCGGCGTCGCCGCCTACCTCCACTCCCGGCCGCCCGGGCCCGAGCGGAACCGCACGCTCGCCACCCTGCTCGCCCGGCTGGTCGACCTCTGCCGGGCCCCCCGGGAGCCGGACGGGATGCCCGCCTGGCACACCCCGCACGCCCTGATCGCCGACGACGGCATGCGCGCCCGGTACCCGGCCGCGATCGCCAACTGCGGCCTGGCGCACGGCGTCACCGGCCCGCTCGCGCTGCTCGCGCTCGCCCACGCCGACGGCCCGGTGGTCCCGGGCACACCGAGGCGATCCACCGGGCCGCGGCCTGGCTCCGCGCCCGGCACGTCGACGGCCCCCGGGGCGGCGGCTACCCGGCGGTCGTCGCGTACCCGGCGGCGGGCGACGAGCCGGGCACCGCCGAACAGCCGCCCGCGCCGTCGCCGGCCCGCGACGCCTGGTGCTACGGCAGTCCCGGCGTCGCCCGCGCCCTGTGGCTGGCCGGCACCGCCCTGGGCGACCGCGGCCTCACCGACGCGGCCACCGACGCCCTGCGGGCCGTCCTCGCCCGCCCGGTCCCCTGGCGCCGGATCGACTCGCCCGGCTTCTGCCACGGCGTCGCGGGCCTGCTGCAGATCACCCTCCGGTTCGCCGCCGACACCGGGACGGGACGATCCGCGCGGGGGCCGGCCGCCTGGTCGACCAGCTGCTCGCCGCGTACCGGCCGCGATCGCCGTACGGCTACCGCAGTGTCGAGCCCGACGGGAGCCGTGCGGACCGGGTCGGCCTGCTGGAGGGCACTCCCGGGATCGCCCTCGTCCTGCTGGCCGCCGCCACCCCCGAACCGCCCGCCTGGGACCGGTTCTTCCTGCTCTCCTGACCGCCCGCCCGCGACCATGACCACCGACACCCCCCACCTGGACGGCGCCCGGCGACGGCCCACCACCCCGCCGAGCCGCTACCGCGCCCTCGACTTCGTGATGATCCGCGCGCCGATCCTGCCCGTCACCCGCTACCCCGTGCCCGACGCCCCCGGCCCGGAACCCTGCACCACACGGGTCCGGGAGGACGAACTCGCCCGCTGCGCCGTCGCCGTCTCCTCCCTGCCACTGGCGAGCGCGCTGCAACGCCCGCCGGCCGGCGACCGCGACCGCCGGCACCTCGAATCGAGCCTGCTGCGCTACCTCGTCCGGCTCAGCACCCGCCCCACCCCGTTCGGGCTCAGCGCCGGCGCCGCCCTGGGGCGCTGGGGGCCGGTCACCGACGTCCGGCTGGCCGACGACCGGCCGCCCGAACTCCACGCCCGGCTCGACATGCACGCCCTGCTGCACCTCGTCACCACCTTGGAAGCGACCCCGCCGATCCGCCGGGCGACCCGGGTCATCGCCAACCCGGCGGTCCTGCACCGGGCCGGGCGGGTCACCCTGAGCGGCGTCGAGGCGCCCCGGACGGCGGCCGGCGGCGAGAACGTCACCCTCCGGGCCACCGGCGCCGTGCTGCGCGCCCTCGCCCTCGCCCGCTCCCCGATCGGCCACGCCGACCTCGCCGCCGACCTGCTGCGGACCGTTCCCGGGGCGACCCCCGACAAGGTCGACGAACTGCTCCACCGGCTGTGGCGGCACGGCTTCCTGCTGACCGACCTCCAGCCGCCGCTGACCCACCTCGACCCGGCCGGACACGTGCTCGACCGGCTCGGCCGGATCCCGGCGGCCGCCGCCGCCCACGCCGACCTCTCCGCGCTGCTCGCCGCGATCCAGGACTGGCAGAAGCAGCCCCCCGGCAGCGGCGCCGACACCTTCCCCGCGCTCGCCGACCACGCCCGCCGGGTCACCGGCCTCGACACCGGAACGCCCCTCCAGGTCGACACCACGCTGCCCCTCGCGGCCGGCCGGATCTCCCGCAAGGTCGCCGACGCCGCCGTCCGCGCCGCCGACCTGCTGCTCCGGCTCAGCCCCTACCCGGACGGTCCGCCGCACATCGCCGCCTACCGGCGCGCCTTCGCGACCCGCTACGGCACCGACCGCGACGTGCCCGTCCTCGAACTCCTCGACCCCGTCACCGGCCTCGGCACCCCGCCGCCCACCGTCGCCGCGCCCCTCGACCTCGCCCGGGCCGAAACGCTGCACCGCCTCGCCACCGAGGCGCTGCACGACCACCGGGACGTCGTCGACCTCGACCGGTCCACCCTCGACCGGCTCACCCTCCGGGAGGCCGACCCGACCCGGCTGCCGCTCTCGCTCGACCTCTACGCCACCGTCGCCGCCCCGTCCGCCGCCGCCGTCGACGCGGGCGAGTTCCTGCTGGTGGTGGGCGCCAACATCGGCGCCGGAGCCGCCGGACGCAACCTCGGCCGCTTCGCCGGCATGCTGCCCGGCGCCGTCCCCGCCCTCGCCGAGGCCGTCGCCGCGGAACGGGCCCTGGACCCCGGGCGGGTCCTCGCCGAACTGGTCTACCTCCCGGAGAAGGCCCGCTCCGCCAACGTGGTCGTCCGCCCCACCGTCCGCGACCACGAGGTCGGCATCCGGACCAGCGCCGCCGACGGGCCGGCCCGCTTCATCCCGCTCGACGAACTCGCGGTCCGGATCACCGACGGCAGGTTCGCCCTGGTCTGGGACGACGGCACCGGGGCCGTCCGGGAGGTCGCCGTCTGCGCCGGGCACATGCTCAACCACAGCCGCGCACCCGCCGTCTGCCGCTTCCTCGCCGACCTGAGCCACGACCGCACCGCCCTGCTCACCGGCTTCGACTGGGGCCCGGCCCGCGGCTTCCCCCGCCTCCCCCGGATCACCAGCGGCCGGATCGTCCTGCGCCCCGCCCAGTGGCGGATCGACCACACCACGGCCGCCCGGCTCACCGCCCACCCGGACGGCTTCCCCACCGCCTTCGAAGCCTGGCGCCGGCGCTGGCAGCTGCCCCGCCACGCCTACCTGAGCAGCAGCGACGAGGCCGCGGACCACCGCCTCCTGCTCGACACCACCGGGCGCTCCCACACCGAGGAGGTCCGCCGCGCCCTGGCCCACCTGCCGCCCGGCGGCGCCGTCGTCCTCCAGGAGCCCCTCCCCGGACTCGACCACGCCTGGGCCACCGGCCCGGACGGCCCCCACCTCGTGGAGCTCGTCGTCTCCATGACCCGCCGCGCCGCCGCCCCGCCGGCGCCACCACCCCGGCCCCGCCCCGCCCCGGTCAGCCGGGCCGACCGGCTACGGCCCCCTGGCAGCGACTGGACCTACCTCAAGCTCTACGGCGACCGCCAGGAGGAGGACGCCCTGCTCGCCGGCGCCGTCCGGGACCTGGTCGCCGACCTGACGGGGCACACCGACCGCCGGGTCTTCCTGCGCTACGCCGACCCCGACCCCCATCTGCGGCTCCGGCTGCGCGGCGACCCCGGCCGGCTCCTCCCGGCGCTCGGCGACTGGGCGGGTGCCCTGCTGGCCGACGGGTACCTGACCCGGTTCGGCTTCGACGTCTACGACCGGGAGGTCGAACGCTACGGCGGCCTCGCCGGCCTGGACGCCGCCGAGGAGCTCTACACCGCCGACAGCCAGGCCGTCCTCGACCTGCTCGCCCTGCGCCACGGCGGGCGGCTGCCGCTCGACGACACCGCGCTCGCGCTGCTCAGCATCGACGACCTGCTGGCGGGCGTCGGCCTGGACGAGCCGGCCCGGCTGCTCCTCTACCGGCGCCGCTCCCTCCGCGAACGCCTCGCCGGCGCCGAATTCCGCGCCCGCCAGGCCGAGTTCCGCGAGCTGCTGACCACCCCGCCGCCACCCGCCGTGGCCGCCGTCCTCGCCGCACGCCGCCGGCTGCTGGCCCCCGTCGCCGCCCGGCTCGCCGACCTGGACCGGCACGGCCTGCTGGCCCGCCCGCTCCCGGAGCTCTGCGACAGCTACGTCCACCTGCACTGCAACCGCCTGCTGGGCCCGAGCCGCACGGCCGAGCAGACCGCCCTCGACCTGCTCGACCGCACCCGCCGGAGCCTCACCCTGCGTACCGGGGGGACCACGGATGCCGGAAAATGATTGACAAACTCAACCTTTCACCCCTAGGCTCGCCCCATTGCTTCATGTGGTGAAAGTTCCATGTGTCAAGCGCCCCCGACGCCTCGAGACCGCGAGATCCTCATGCACGACACCCTTACCTCTGTGCCTTCTGTGGTCGCCCGCCTGCGGGCCGAATTCGCCACCGGGCGGACCAGGCCGCTCGCCTGGCGGCTGGAGAAGCTGGCCGCCCTGCGGACCATGCTCACCGAGCAGGCCGAGGTGTTCCGGCAGGCCCTGCACGCCGACCTCGGCAAGAACGCCGCCGAGGCGCAGCGCACCGAGATCGGCTTCACGATCAACGAACTCGACCACACCGTCGAGCACTTGGCGCAGTGGCTGGAGCCGAAGCCGGCCGCCGTGCCGGAGTTCTTCCGGCCCGCCGAGGCCCGGGTCGTCCGTGACCCGCTGGGCGTGGTGCTGATCATCGCGCCCTGGAACTACCCGCTGCAGCTCGCCCTGGCCCCGCTGGTCGGCGCCCTGGCCGCCGGGAACACCGCCCTCGTCAAGCCCAGCGAGCTCGCCCCCGCGACCTCCGCGGCCATCGCCGAGCTGCTGCCGCGCTACCTCGGCGAGGAGGCGGTCGCGGTCGTCGAGGGCGCCGTGCCGGAGACCACCGCCCTGCTGGAGCAGCGCTTCGACCACATCTTCTACACCGGCAACGGCGCCGTCGGACGGATCGTCATGACCGCCGCCGCCAAGCACCTGACCCCGGTCACCCTGGAGCTCGGCGGCAAGAGCCCGGTCGTGGTCGAGCCCGGCGCCGACCTCGCCGTCACCGCCCGGCGGATCGCCCGCGGCAAGTTCCTCAACGCCGGCCAGACCTGCGTCGCCCCGGACTACGTCCTCGCCATCGGCGACACCGCGCCCGTCCTGGAGGCGGAACTGGCCGAAGCCGTCCGGGAGTTGTTCGGCGAGAAGCCGGCCGAGAGCGCGGACTACGGGCGGATCGTCAACGAGCGCCACTTCGACCGGCTCACCGCGCTGCTGGACGGCGGCCGGACCGTCGTCGGCGGCGACCACGACCGGGCCGCCCGCTACCTCGCGCCGACCGTCCTCGCCGACGTCCCGGCGACCGCCCCGGTCATGCAGACGGAGATCTTCGGCCCGGTCCTGCCCGTGCTGACCGTCCCCGACCTGGACGCGGCGATCGCGTTCATCAACGAGCGCGACAAGCCGCTCGCCCTGTACGCGTTCACCGAGTCCGCGGACACCAAGCGCCGCCTCGCCGAGGAGACCTCCTCCGGCGCGCTCACCTTCGGCCTGCCGGTCTCGCACCTGGCGATGCCCGAGCTGCCGTTCGGCGGGGTCGGTGAGAGCGGCATGGGCCGCTACCACGGCGAGTACTCGATCGACACCTTCAGCCACCTCAAGGCCGTCGTCGACAAGCCGCTCGACTGACCGCGCGGGCCCCGGTCCGCCCAGCGCTTCCGGCCCTTGGTCGGATCGGACCGGGCGGGCCGGGGTCAGGCGGGGCCGGGGCCGGCCGGGACGGGCATGGCCCGCCAGGTGTCCGCGAGCACCTCCATGGTCACCAGCCGCATGGTGGTGTCGGCCTCGGGGAAGTACCGCTCGGTCTCGCCGGTGGGGGTGAAACCGAAGCGGGTGATCGCGCGGACCGCGTCGGTGTTCTCCACGGACGTCATGCTCCACACCCGGGCGAGGCCGAGTTCGGCGAAGGCCAGCTTCAGCATCAGCCAGCCGATATCGGGGGCGCAGCCGGAGCCGCGGAGGTGCCGGGCCATGGTGAAGACGCCGGAGTACCCGGTGGTGTCGTCCTCGACGTCGAGGCGGATGCCGCCGACGGGGCGGTGGTCGTCCCGGAGGCAGGCGGCCAGCTGGTAGTGCCGGCGCGGCACCTCGGCCGCGGTCGCCATCGCGTCGTCGAGCTTGCGCCGGATCCGGGCGTCGTCCATGACGCCGGTCGAGAGGTGGCGCATCCCGGCCGGGTCACCCCAGACCAGGCGCATGGCGTCGAGGTCCTCGGCGCGGTGGTCCCGCAGCCGGACGAGGGCGGTCTCCAGGACCGGCAGGGTCGTGGGCGGACGGACGGGCATGCTGTTCATGATCGAACCCTAACGAGCTGGTAGGTGGGCGGTGCTTCGGGCCCGCCCGGTCGGCACCCGTAGGAGACCAGCCGTGAGTAGACGTCCGGTCAACGTCGCCGGGCCGGGACCGGCTCCAGGGTGGGCACGTTGCCGGCTCCAGGATGGGCGCGTTGCCGGCTCCAGGGGCAGGGATTCCGCCCGGAGGGGGGGTGGAATCGCGCGCCCGGGTTTTCCCGGTCGGGCCGATCGCCGTACGGAGCGGTAGGTTCACGGATCCACCACGGCCGGAATCGCGACCTGAATGTGTCATTCCGGGGTCTGTCCGAAAATCGCCCCGGGGCCTAGGCTGCGGCGCGTGTCGCTCTTCCGAAGAACCCGCGCCTCCGGGCCGAGCCTGCGCCCCGAGCTCGACGACGTCGAACTCGGCCGCGTACGGCGCCAACTCAAGTCCCCGGGGCTGCCCGGCCAGAGCGCCATCCAGGTCGACCAGGTCGAACGGCTGCTGCGGGAGACCGGCACGGACTGGGACCGGCGCGGGCACCGCTTCGCCGTACTCGCCGAGACGACCGCGCCCTCCTCGCTCGCGAAGAACTGGCGATTGCGTCGCCCGCAGAATCCGGACGCGCAGATATTCGAGGCCTGGGTCGAGCTCTTCCGTGGCCGGTACGCCGGACGGATGGAGGATCCCCGCGCGGCGGCCGACAACTGTTACCGCGCGGCCGAAATCTCACCCGAGGATCCGATGCCGTGGGTCGTCCTGCTCGGAATTCTGCGGCTGATGGGCGCCCAGTCCCGCGACGTGGTCGCGGTCTGGCAGGAGGTGACCGCGCGCGACCCGTGGAACCGTGAGGCCCACCTGCAGATGCTGCGCTACCTCTCCCCGGAGGAGTGCGGCTCCCGCAGCGCCCAGCTCAACTTCGTGGACACCGTCCGGTCCTCGGCGCCGCCGACCGCGCCGGCGGCCGGCGTGGAACTGACCGCCCTGGTGGACGAACACGCCCGTACGACCGCCGGAGGCGGCGTCGAGGCCCTGCTGGTCCGCCGCCAGTGGACGCACGGCCGGGCGGTCAGCGCGCTCGGCACCGCCCTGCACGAGTGGACCCGGCCCGGCGGCCTCGACCACGCGGCGGCCGCGGCCGACCTCAACCTGCTGGCCTTCGCCCTGATCCAGGCGGGCCGCCCGCGCGAGAGCGCCGACGCCTTCCAGCTGATCGACAACGCGGTCACCGCGTGGCCGTGGAACCTCCTCGGCGATCCGGTCCAGCAGTTCACCTACTGGCAGTCCCGAACGGCGGCCTGAGGCCCGGCCGTTCGGAGGGCCGGGCCGGGGATCAGGCGGGACCGGGGATCAGGCCCCGGGGATCAGGCCGGACCGGGGATCAGACGGCGGCCCGGCGGGCGGCCAGGTCGTCCAGGATGGTGGCGGTCGCGGTCGCGCCGAAGCGTTCGGCGCCGGCGGCCACGAACTCCAGCATGCGGTCCAGGGTGCGCACCCCGCCCGCGGCCTTGACCCTCATGTGCGCGGGAACGTTCGCCCGCATCAACCGGACGTCCTCCAACGTCGCGCCACCGGGCGCGAAGCCGGTCGAGGTCTTCACGAAGTCGGCGCCGGCCAGCGTGCTGAGCCGGCAGGCGCGCAGCTTCTCCTCGTCGTCGAGGTAGGCGTTCTCGAAGATCACCTTGGTGAGGCCGACACCCCCCGAGGCGTCGACGACCGCCGCGATGTCCTCCCGCACCGCGTCGTCCTCCCCGCTGCGCAGCAGGCCGATGTTGAGCACCATGTCGAGTTCGGTCGCACCGGCCGCCAGGGCGTCGGCGACTTCGCCCGCCTTGACCGCCGTGGTGGAACCGCCGTGCGGGAAGCCGATGACGGTGCCGACCGCGACCGCGGTGCCGTCGAGCGCCTTGACCGCGAGGGCGACGTCGGCGGGCCGCACGCAGACCGAGGCGACGTCGTAGGTCGCGGCGAGCTCACAGCCGAACAGGACCTCGGTGGTGGTGAGTTCGGGCCGCAGGAGCGAGTGGTCGATCATCTTGGCGAGCTGCCGGACGTCGATTCCGGTGGAGTCCATGAGCCTGTCCTAGGGGTGAGGCAAGGTCGCGTCCCACCGGTCGGGGCCGCCCGATCCGGGTGCGACAGCGCGGACGGTTCGACGATAACCTGAACCTGTCTAGCCGTCTATACAGCTCCGGAAGGGTGCACCCGGCGCCGAGATGTGACGCAGATCACCGTGCACGCCTCTTGCCCTTGGCGCATTTCACTGCGGATTGTCCCGCTCTGTACTGGTCTACTCTGGTTGACTAGACAGCTAGACGGCGTAGTCTCAATTTCGGAGGAGCCATTTTGGAAACGGATTTCGCACCCAGGTACCACCGGATCGAACAGGCCCTCCGAAACAGGATCGCCAAGCATCGACCGCACGACCCCCTCCCGTCGGAGACGGAGTTGTGCGAGGAATTCGGGGTGAGCCGCATGACCGCCCGAGCGGCCGTTCAACGGCTCGTCACGGAAGGCCTGGTGTACCGGATCTCCGGACGCGGCACATTCGTCGCGGAGCCGCCGACCCACCGTCGCGCGGAAAACCTGGTCCGTTTCAGCGAGGAAATGCGCAGACAGGGCCGGAAGCCCTCGTCACGAATGATTTCCGCGGTACTCCGCGACGCCCTTCCGGAGGAGACCGACCGGCTCCGGCTGCGGAGGTCCGCGCAGGTCGTGGAGGTCGGCCGGGTGCGGCTGGCCGACGGGATCCCCACCGCGCTGGAGCGGGCGGTGTTCCCCGAGGACCTCACCGCCCTGCTGGAGGTCGACTTCCGGACGGCCTCGATGCACGAGACGCTCGCCGGGCTCGGCCGGACGCCGACCCGCGGGCACTCGTCCATCAGGGCCGCCACGGCCGACGAGCGGGAGGCGGAGCTGCTGGCGGTGGCTCCGGGCACCGCCCTGCTCGTCGAGCAGCGGCTCATCACCGACCAGGACGAGCGCCCCTTGGAGCTCACCGAGTCCCGGTACGTGGGCGACAGGTACGCCCTGGACGTCGCCTTCGAGGTCGATTCCTGAGGCAGGCGACACCTCGGGAGCCATTCGGCCGTCCGGCCATCCGGCCATTCATTCATTTGTGCGACCCGCGAGTCGAGCAACGACGCCGACTGCACCACGCGGGATGAATTCCGACGGGGAACTGTCCGATCGGCGGCCGACAAAGCCCGGTCCGATGGCGGCAGTGGAATGCCATGCAGGCGTGGAGGGAAAAACCGTGTACGCGTATCTGATGACCTCGCCCGGAGAGATCAACCGCACCCTGGTGCCCGATCCGGAATGCCACGAGGACGAAATCCTGCTGGAGACCGAGGCGGTTTCCATCTGTTCGACCGACGTCTCGTACTTCCGCGGCCACCTCTTCGCGGAGGAGTGGCCGATCATTCCCGGGCACGAATACGTGGGAAGGGTCGTCGAGGTCGGCAGGCGGCTCCGGGACGACGTGCGGCCGGGCGACCGGGTGACCTACTGGGGGCAGACCGACTTCGGCGGGATGGCCGAGTACCGGGCGCTGCGGCCGCTCTTCCCGGGCCGGCTCGGCGTGGAGACCGCCTGGTACACCGGGCGCAACTTCTACGACGCCGACCAGGCCGCGGCCGTCGTCCTGCCGTCGCACGTGCCCTCGGACCTGGCCTCCGTGATCGAGCCGCTGACCTCGGTCCTGCGGTCGTTGCTGCTCAACCCCCCGAAGCCCGGCGACACCTGCGTCGTCCTCGGCTGCGGCCCCAGCGCCCAGCTGGCCGTCCAGGTGCTCCACCGCCACCTCGGCGCGGGCTCGATCACCGTGCTGGACCGCAACAGCGACCGGATGGACGTCGCGCTGCGGCACGGCGCCTCCCGCGCCTTCAACACGGACACCCAGGCGGAGGAGCTCGAAGCGTACGTGCGCGAGCACCACGACCAGTACGCGGACTACGTGTTCGACGCGCTGCCCCACATCTCTGCGCCGGCCCGCCCAGGCGGAGCCGCCGCCGGGCAGGCCGGCACCCCGGGCAAGGACATCCGGGAGATCGCGATGGGCCTGCTGCGCCCCGGCGGCTCGTACGTCATCTACGGGGCGACGGCCGTCCCGCAGCGGCTCAACACCTGGATGATCCTCGCCAAGGGCCTGAAGCTGCTCTCCACCCCCTTCGACGTCCGCTCGTTCCCGATGGCCCGCTCCGCGCACGTCACCGCCGTGGCCCTGCGGCTCGTCGAGTCGGGCCTGGTCGACCCCGCCCCGCTGATCACCACCCGGGCCTGCCTCGACGACGAGGACGCCGTGCGCGAGGCGTTCACCGGCTACGGTCGGGGCGCGTCGATGAAGACCTCGCTGCTCGCCCCCTCCGTCCTCCTCGACCACGTGCGCCGCACGGCCGCCGCGGCCGGCAGCGTCTCCGCCCTCGGCCACGGCCACGGCGACGCGGTCCCCGCCGGCGGGGCCTTCGCCGAGCAGACCGGGATACCCGGGTGACCGGGACCGAGGCCCCGCCGACCCCCGATCACCGCACCCCCGCCTTCGTCCGCGACCGGCTGACCACCACCGCCTACGGCGGGCTGGCCGTCTACGCCTACCTCCTGTACGCCCTCGGCCCGCTGCTGCCGCTGCTGCGCCAGGACCTGCGGCTGAGCTACGCCCTGATGAGCCTGCACTCGACGGCCTTCGCCGCCGGCGCGATCCTCACCAACCTGCTGTTCCGCCGGATCCGGACGCGAGTGGGCCACCGGGTGCTCTTCTGGTCCGCGCTCGCGGCCCTGGCCCTGGGGTCGCTCCTCCTGGCGACCGGACTCTCCGCCGCCGTCACCCTCACGGCGGCGGCGCTGGGCGGCATCGGCGGAGCGCTGCTGCAGACCACGGCCCTGGCGGTGCTGGCCGAGCACCACGGCGCGCACGAGTCGCTGCGGGCGCGGGCCCTGGTCGAGGCCAACGCGGCCGCGAGCGTCAGCGCGGTCGCCGCGCCCCTGGTCATCAGCGGCTTGGAGGGTGCCGGGGTGGCCTGGAACTGGTGCCTGGTCCTGCCCGCCCTCGCGCTGGCCGCCATGTACCCGGCGCTCCGCGACGAGCCGCTGCGGCCGCGCACCGCGCCCTCCGGCCGCTCCGACCGCTCCGAGGTGGCCACCGCGGACGCGGCGGACGCCCCGGAGCCGGACCGGCCGACGGGCTCGTTCCCGCTCCGCGCCGCCCTGTGCGGCCTCGTCGTGGGCTTCGAGTTCTGCCTCGCCTACTACGCCGCGCCCCTGCTCACCAGCGCCGTCCACCTGACGGACAACCAGGCCTCGGCGGCGCTGGCCCTGTTCTACGGGGGCGAGCTCGCGGGCCGTCTGGCGGGGAGCCGGCTGACGGCCGGCACCGGTTCGGCCCGCCCGGCCGCCCTGGTGGCCGGCTCCCTGACCGTCGCGGCCGCCGGGTTCCTCGCCCTGTGGCTCGCCCCCACCACCTGGCTCGCCCTGCTGGGCCTGGTCCTGGGCGGGCTGGGGGTCGCCAACCTCTTCCCGCTGACCCTCTCGCTCGCGGTGAGCGCGGCGCCCGGCCGCATCGACCAGGCCACGGCCCGCGTCCAACTCGCGGTCAGCACCTGCATCATGCTCGCGCCCCTGCTGCTCGGCACCCTGTCCGACCACCTCGGCGTCCGGTCGGCCTTCGGCCTCGCCGGCTGCCTGCTGCCCGCCGCCGCGCTGCTGCTCGCCGCCGGCCGGCGCCGCCCGCTCCCCGCCGCCGCGTCCTCCTCGGGAGTCACCCCGCATGTCCCTCGTTGAAAGCTCCGCGCCCCTCGTTGAAAGCTCC
Organism: Kitasatospora sp. Ki12; assembly: GCF_054601375.1. Classification (NCBI taxonomy): domain Bacteria; kingdom Bacillati; phylum Actinomycetota; class Actinomycetes; order Kitasatosporales; family Streptomycetaceae; genus Kitasatospora; species Kitasatospora sp. Ki12. Next base: position 928,265 of record NZ_BAAIHT010000002.1, read on the forward strand.
GCCCGGGCCCGCGACACCCTGGCCCGCAACCACCGCACCGGGTTCTCCCGGGCCGCGCAGCGCCACTACGACTTCACCTGCCCCTCCCCCGACAGCTACCCCTTCCAGTGGGCCTGGGACAGCAGCTTCCACGCCATCGCCCTCACCCACCTCGACACCCGCCGGGCCCGGGACGAACTGCGCTCCCTGCTCAGCGCGGTCACGCCCGCCGGCTTCCTGCCGCACATGGTGCTCTGGCAGGACGACCTCAGGCCGCGCGCCACGGCGGACTTCAGGATCGACCTCTGGGAGGGGTGGCGATCCGTCACCATCGCACCGCCCGTGGTGGCCCGAGCCGTCGAGCGGGTGTACCGGGCCACCGGTGACGAGCTCTGGCTGCGCCGCGTCCTGCCGCCGACGCTGGCCTTCTTCGGCTGGCTCGCGGAGCACCGTACGAGCCCCGGCACCGGCCTGATCGAGATCTACCAGCCCGACGAGTCCGGCCTGGACAGCAGCCCCAAGTACGACGCCGCCCTCGGCATCGGGTCGGTCTCCGGGGACGACGTGCACACCGCGTGGCACAGCGCGATGCGTTCCCTGATCACGGCGTACGCCTCCCCCGCCCGCACGCCCGAGACCCCGCTCCGCGACCGGCGGCTGTTCGTCTGGAACGACGTACTGGTCAACACCGTCTACGCCGACGGGCTGGCCTGCCTGGCGCGCCTCGTCCGGACGGTCGGATCGAACGAGCGCACCGCGGACCGGCTGGCCGAGCAGTCCCGGGCGATCGGCGCCGCGCTGATGCGGCACTGCTGGGACGAGGACGGCGGGGCCTTCCACGACCTCGACCTCGTCGCCGGCAAGCGCTCCGAGGTCCTCACCGCCAGTTCGCTCGTGCCGATCCTCCTCGACTCGGTGCCGGACACCGCGGCGCGCCGGGTCATCGAGCAACACCTGCTGAACGAACGGGAGTTCTGGCGGCCCCACCCGGTGCCCAGCGTCGCCGCCACCGAGCCGTCCTACGACCCCTCGTTCCGCACCGGGGCCATCTTCCGCGGCTCCAGCTGGGTCAACCTCAACTGGTACCTGTACTGGGGCCTGCGCCGACGCGGCTACCGCGCGGAGGCCGACACGCTCGCGGCGCGCACCTGCGCGCTCGTCGCCGCCTCGGGCACCCGGGAGTGCTACGGCCCGGAGGACGCCGAGGGGCACGGCGCGCGCTCCTTCGGCTGGAGCTCCCTCGTCCTGGACCTGGCCTCCGCCATGGCGACGGAGCCCCACGCGATGGCGGAGGCCCACGCGGCGGCGAAGACTCACGCGATAGCGGAGACTCACGCGGCGGCGAAGACTCACGCGGTGGCGGAACCGGCCGGGACGACGGAAGGGCGCTGACCATGGCCAACTGGGGTTTCCTGGGAGCCGGTTCGATCGCCGCCTCCAGTCTCGCACCCGCCGTCCACGCCGCCGACCGGCCGCGCCTGCACGCCGTCGCCGCGACCGACGCCCGCCGGGCCAAGGCCCTCGACCCGGCCCGGGTGTACACCCGCTACGAGGACCTGCTGGACGACCCGGCCGTCGACGTCGTCTACATCGCGCTCCACAACAGCGCCCACCGCCCCTGGGTGGAGCGCGCCCTCCGTGCGGGCAAGCACGTGCTGTGCGAGAAGCCGCTCGGGCTGACCGCCGCCGAGGTCACCGCGATGACCGCCACCGCCCGCGCGACCGGACGGCTGCTCGTCGAGGCGGCCTGGAACCGCTGGCACCCGCGCACCCGGGACCTCGAATCCCTGATCACCGGTGGCGCGATCGGCACCGTCCACACCGTCACCGCCCGGTTCGACGGCCTCGCCCCCGCCCCCGGCAACTACCGCCTGGACGCCACCCTCGGCGGCGGCGCCCTCTACGACGTCGGCTACTACGCCGTCTCGGCCGCGCTCGCCGCCTTCGCCTGGCAGGCCCCGGACGTGGTCCGGGCCGAGCAGGACCACTGGGAGACCGGCTCCGCCGACTCCGCCACCCGCTTCCTGCTCACCTTCCCCGGCCGGGGGGTGGCCGAGGTCGGCTGCTCGCTCACGGGCGACATGTCCGAGACCTTCACCACCACCGGCACGGGCGGCTCGCTCACCCTCACCCCGCCGGCCTTCTGCGCCGGCGCGGCCCCCAGCACGCTCACCACCACCGGCGGAGGCCTCCCCCGCCACTACCCGCCCCAGGACCCCTACCGCCTCATGGTCGAGTCGGTGGACGCGGCGGCGGAGGGCGACACCTCCGCCCACCTCGTCCCGCTCGCCGAGTCGCTCCTCATCGCCCGCACCCTGGACGCCGTCCGGAACCGTGTCGCGTCCGGGGAGCTACCGTCTCCACGGCGCTGAGTCCCCTCGACCCCTGCCCCGCCGAGCTGCCACGCGGTCGGGGCACGGGTGCCTCGACGTACGGGCTCTCCGCCCGGCCGCCTCCCCCTGCGCGTCCGGACCACGGTGGTCATCATGGAACTGCCGCCGACGGACAGGAGGGACACGCGATGGAGCTGTTCCCACCGCTGCCGCTCACCGAGTGGCGGGACACCAAAGAGACGCTGCACCGCTTCGCCCAGGTGGTGGGCAAGATCCGCCTCGCGGCGAGCGTGCGGCGCAACCACTGGTGGAACGTCCCCTTCCACCTCACCGGGCGCGGGATCACCACCCGGCCGATGGGGCAGGTCGACGGCAACCCGGTCTTCACCATCGACTTCGACTTCGTCGACCACCGGCTGGTCGTCGCGATAGCGGACGGCAGGTCCGCGTCCTTCCCGCTCCTCGACCAGTCCGTCGCCTCGTTCTACCGGCAGACCTTGGAAACCCTGGCGGACCTGGGCGTCCGGGTGGAGATCCGGGTGCCCCGGCCGTACGGGCTGCCGGACGCGGACCGGCCGTTCGCCGAGGACTTCGAGCACGCGACCTACGATCCCGCCTGGGCGAACCGCCAGTGGCAGGTGCTCGGTCAGGTCGGACTGGTGCTGGAGGAGTTCGCGGCGCGCTTCTCGGGCAAGGTCAGCCCCGTCCACCTGTTCTGGCACTCGTTCGACCTCGCCCACACCCGGTTCTCCGGAGGCGCCCTCGACCAGCCCTCGCACGTGGACCCGGTGACCCGCGAGGCGTACTCCCGGGAGCTGATCAGCTTCGGGTTCTGGTTCGGGGACGCGAACCTGGGCGAACCGGCCTTCTACTCCTACACGACTCCCGAGCCCCCGCACCTCGCCGAGGACCCGCTCACGCCGTCGTCCGCCCGGTGGACCGAGCTCAACAACAGCCACCTGGCCGTCCTGCGGTACGACGCGGCCCGCGCCGAGGCCGATCCGCGAGCGACCGTACTCGCCTTCTACGAGAGCGCCTACCGCGCCGGAGCCGCCCGGGCCGGCTGGGACGTCGCCCACCTCGCCTGCCCGGGCGGCATCACCGACCCCCGGCTTCCGGCCCCGCCGCTCTGAGCCCGTCCGGGCCCGTTCGGGCAGGTCATTGCGGGTCAATGCAGGTCAGTGCAGGTGCGCCTGCCAGTCGGCCGGGACCTTGCCCTGCGGGCCGGGCGTCGGCTGCGAGACCGGGTGCGCGGCGGGCGCCGCGAGCTCCGGCCCCTCGTAGTACTGCTCGGTCTCGATGTTCCACAACCAGGCCTCACCGGGCTCGAAGCTGGCCAGGAACGGGTGCCCCACGGCTCGGGCATGCCGGGTGCCGTGCTGCGAAGGCGAGGAGTCGCAGCAGCCGATGTGCCCGCACTCGGCGCATCGGCGCAGGTGGAACCACCACCCCGGCCCGTCCCCCGCCAGGCACTCCACGCATCCGTCCCCGCTCGGCCGCACGGACGGATCGATCCCCCGGATGGTGCTGTCAGCCATCGGACACGCCTCCCGACACGGGCTCGGACGGGCCCTCTGCTCGGAGCGTCGAACGTCGGCGTCGATGTCGATGCCGATGCCGTCGGGCCGTCCCTGTCGAATCCCAACCAGCCGGCTCACCCGGAGATTCCACGACGAGCGGCGACGGCCTGTGCAGGTGGCCTTCGCAGGTCGCCTTCGCCGGTGGCCTTCGCAGCCGGCCTTGAAGGTGGCGACCGGCTGTGCGTGACTGGAGGGAGCAACCGTGACCCGGCCGACATCGAGGTGGCCCGGATGGGATTCATCGGCACGGTGGGGCTGGTGCTCCACCCCGAGCGCACCTGCGCCCCCACCGTGGAGGCCGTGGTCCGGTGGAGCCGGGCCCGGGGGACGAAGGTGCTGGGACTGGCGGCGGAGGTGGCCCGGATCGGCTGCGAGGCCATCCCGGTCGAGGCCGAGGAGCTGGCCACCGGCACCGATCTGCTGATCAGCCTCGGCGGGGACGGCACCATGCTGCGCGCCATGCGGCTCGCGACCGGGGGCCACGCGCCGGTCCTGGGCGTCAACGTCGGTCGCCTGGGCTTCCTCGCCGAGGTCGACATACCGGAACTCCCCGCCGCGCTGGACGCCGTCGACGCCCACCGCTTCACCGTGGAGGGCCGCTCCGCCGTCCACGCCCGCTTCGGGGCCGCCCAGGAGACGGCCCTCAACGACGTCGTGCTCCTGCGCAGCCCGGGGCACAAGTCCGCGGCGGTCGCCGTACGGGTCCAGGGCGAGCCCTTCGTGGCCTACACCGCCGACGCGGTCGTCGTCGCCACTCCGACCGGCTCCACCGCGTACAGCTTCTCCGCCGGCGGCCCGATCGTCTCCCCCAACGCGGAGGGGCTGCTGATCACCCCCGTCGCTCCGCACGCCGCGTTCAACCGCTCCGTATTCCTCTCCAGCGGCGAGCGGCTCGACCTGGAGGTCCTGCCGCACAGCGGCGACCTCGCCATCGAGGCTGACGGCCGCCTGGTCGGCCACGTCTCACCGGGCGACAGCGTCGAGGTGACCATGCTGCCCGCCGCCGCCAGCGTCGTACGGCTCGGCCACACCACGTTCTACCAGCGGGCCCAGCGCAAGCTCCGGCTCACCGGCTCGGCGGAACACGGCTGAACGGCTGAACGGCTGACGCGATCGGTCAACGACCGCCCGTCCGGCGCAGATGGGCGTCGATCAGGGCGAGGGTGGCCTCCGGCTGTTCGATCTGCGGGAGGTGGCCCGCCCCGGGGATGACCTCGAGCACCGCGTCGGCGAAGGCCTCGGCGTACGCGGCGCCGTATGCGGGGGTGACGATGCGGTCGCTCTCCCCCCAGAGGAGGCGGGTCGGCACCTGGACCCGCCCGAGCCGGCCCAGCAGCTCGGGGTCGTGCATGTAGGGGTCGCCCGCGAGGGTCCGCATGGTGGCCATGTTGGCCTGCCGGCGGGCGAGTTCCTCGACGGGGAGGCCCGCGGGGTCGACGTGGTAGCGGTCCGGGTCGTGCCAGGAGTGCTCCGCCGCGCCGCGCGCGTCGAGAGCGAAGAAGTCGGTGATCGGTTCCGTGTCGATGTGCACGCCGACGGCGTCGATGAGGACGAGGCCGGTGATGGTCCCCTCGGTGTCGCGTACGGCCATCTCGGCGGCGATCCAGCCGCCCAGCGAGGAGCCGATGACCAGGACGTCGTCCAGCCGGCGGTCCCGCAGGTGGTCGAGGTAGGCGACGGCGAGGTCGTCGATGCCGGTGAGCCAGGCCGGACGGTGGGTGCCGTCCCAGCCGGGGTGCACGGGCGTGACGGTGTGCGCGGTCCGGGAGAGGTGCTGGGCGAGGCCGGTGACGGTGGCCGGGCCCCCGCCGCCGTGCAGGAGCAGGACCGGCCTGCCGGCGCCGGCTTCGGACAGGGTGAGGGCCAGGTCTGCGGTGTGTTCTGTCGTCATGCCCCCACAGTAACTAAACATCTTTATATAAGCTAGCTTGGTCATGCCGTAGACTCAGCCCATGAGCAATGAGCTGCAGGAACTCGGCAGAGCGGTCAAGCAGGCCCAGTACCGGCAGCACCGGACGCTCGACAGCGCCCTCTCGGCCATCGGCACCACGCTGGCCCAATGGGACGCCCTGCGCGCGATCAGCCGCGCACCCGGGGCATCGGCCCGCGAACTCGCCGCCGCGACCTTCCAGACCGAGCAGGCCTTCGGAACCCTGGTCCGCCGCCTGACGGCCCAGGGCGTGGCCGAACGCCGGCCGGGCCACGGCCGACGCATCGAGCACCACCTCACCCCCGAGGGCGAGCGCCTCCTGGCCGCCGGCCACAAGATCGCCGACGAGGTCCTCGCCGCCTGCTTCACCCCCCTCCCCGAACCCGACCGCGCAACCCTGCTCGCCCTCCTCCGACGCCTCACCGCGGAGGATCTCGCGTAATCGCAGTACCCAAGGCCGCGGCGCACCAGGTCGGCCCGGGTGGATTCGGGACACTGCCCGGGGCAGGCCATCACCGCCGACGCCTGCGCCGACCTCGGCCTGGCCGAGGGCTCCGCCGTCGTCGCCCTGATCACGTCGACGGAGGTCTCGCTCGCCACTGCCTGAGCCACACCCCGCCGGGGCCGGACGACCGTCGAGGTCGCCCGGCCCCGGCGGTTCCGTGTCCGGCCCCTGAAGACGGTCAGTGAGGCCGGTCGTCCGGGCCCGTGTTCAGCCAGGCGCCGATCCTGGGCAGGGCCTCGGGGCCGCTGTCCTCCTCCACCGACGCGGCGAGGTCCGCGATCGTGACGGCGGCCAGCGACGCGCGCCACGCCGCGTCGGCGGCTCCCATCGCCCGGGCGATCGGGCACCGCTTCGTGCACTGCTCCGGCGGCGTCCCCAGCGGTCCGCGCTGGCGTATCTCGGTGCAGACGAACGCGGGGTTCGCCCCGTCGACGGCCTGCACCACGTCCAGCAGGCTGACCTCCTCGGGCTTCCTGGTGAGGACGTAGCCGCCGGTCTTGCCCTGGATCGAGTGCACCAGGCCCGCGCGGGACAGCGCCTGCATCTGCTTGGCCAGGTAGCTCGGCGACACGTCGTGCAGCGCGGCCAGCCGGGCCGCCGGCACCGGATCACCGGCCGCGGTCAGCACCACGCAGCAGTGCAGCGCCCACTCCACGCCACCGGACAGTTTCATGCCACCTCCACTTGACTCGGACACAGGATATCCGAGTACTATCTCGGATATCAGGTATCCGAGTTTGCGGGGGCTCGGCTCACGGACTCGCGAAGGAAGGCGCACCATGAAGATCACCGTCATCGGCACCGGACTCATCGGCTCGCAGCTCGCCACCGAGCTGACCGCACGAGGCCACGAGGTCACCGCCGCGTCCCTGTCGTCCGGCGTCGACCTGCTCACCGGGGCCGGCCTCGACGGCGCGCTCGCCGGCGCGGAGGCAGTGGTGAACGTGACCAACTCCCCCACGTTCGACGAGAAGTCGATCGAGTTCTTCCGGACCACGGTGGGCAACCTCCTCGCCGCGGGCGAGCGGGCCGGCGTACGCCACCAGGTGGTCCTGTCCATCGTCGGCGTGGACCAGGTCCCCGAACTGGACTACTACCGCGCCAAGACGCTCCAGGAAGAGCTGCTGCGCAACGGTCCGACGCCCTACTCGATCGTGCGCGCCACCCAGTTCTTCGAGTTCATGGAGCCGACCATGTCGTGGACCTCGGACGAGACCGCGGTGCGACTGCCGGCGACGCCGCTCCAGCCGATCGCCAGCCGCGACATCGTCGACGTCCTCGCGGACGTGGCCACCGGCACGCCGCTCGACGGGATCCTCGACATCGCGGGCCCCGACACGTTCACGCTCGACGAGATCGGCCGCATGACGCTGGCCGCGCGGGGCGACCGGCGCCCCGTCGTCGTCGACGACCAGGCCGGCCTGTTCGCCGCCGTCCACGGAGACGTCCTCACCCCGGGCCCCGGCGCCCGCCTGGCACCGACCCGCTACCAGGACTGGCTCAAGGGCTGACACTCCCGGCGGCGCGCGGAACGGCGCCGCACACCACGGGCACTCCGGACCGGGCAGGGCGCGCTGGGTTGTCGAGCCCGCCCTTCCCGGCTGGGCGGGGCGTCGGTCTGGGGCCCGTCTTCGAACCCCCGTCGTCCGCCCGGACGGCGGGCGGAACGGCGTTGGGGTGCGCGCATCGCAAGGCGGAGGATGGGGGTACCTCCCGGCCGAAGGCTGGGGGAGCGTCGCCCCGCAGACGGGGGTTCGAAGACGGGCCCAGGGCCTACGGCTGTCCCGGGTCGTTGGGGTGGGGTTCGAGGGCGGTCACGGTGAGGGTCATCCACGGGCGCAGCGGGAGGGTGCCGAGCACCTCGTCGTGCAGCTCGCGCTCGTCGGCGGCGCGCCAGAGGCCGATGCTTCGCAGTTCGCCGACCGGGCGCCAGAGGCGGGCCAGGTGGCCGGCGGCGGCGAGTTCGCGGGCGCGGACCGCTTCGGCGGCCCGGCGGCGGTCGACCTCGGCGGGGGCGGTGCCGTCGGGCACGGTGGTGGTGATCTCGACCAGGAACTCGCGCATCGGACTCCTCGCTGGACGCCCCGGCGAAGGGCCGGGGTGCTGTGGGGTGCGCCGCGGTTCCGGAGCACCGTCGTGACCTCATGGTGCGTCGGAGCCGGCGGGGACGCCACGAGCGGCGGGGCTGGCTGGCCGGTGCGCCGGCCGTGCTCGACCTGCGCCGTGCCCACCGCGGCCGGGGCACGGCGGCGGTGGGCACGGCGGCCGGTCAGCGGTCGGTGTGGACCCCCGCGGTGTGGACCTCCGCGGTGTAGCCGCCCGGGAACCGCACCATCGCGCTGTCCCGGCCGCCGGCGGAGACCGGTCCCCACAGCACGGACGCCCCGGCGGCCTTCGCCCGCGCCAGGGTGGCGCCGAGGTCCGCCACGCCGTAGCCGGTGAGCTCGCGGCCGAAGGGGTACGGCAGGTGGCCGTCCGTCACGGCGACCGTCGTGGTGCCGAAGCCGGAGGTGAGGCGCAGCAGCCGGTAGGTGGTGCCGGACAGTCCGATCGCGGCGCCGTCGGCCCGGCGGTCGTCGGAGACGATCCGTCCGCCGGTGAAGGGGAGGAAGCTGCGCAGGAAGGCGCCGACCTCGTCCGGTGACAGGTAGAGCCGGTTCTCCGGCACGCTGGCCAGTTCGGGGTAGGACGGCGGCGTGGTGTGCACGTAGAGCTGGGCGTTGACCCCGCCGGGGAACCGGATGACGGCGTCCCGGCCGATCGGGTCGGCGAAGGGTGCCACGGTCACGGCGGCGCCGTCGGCCCGGGCGGCGCGGACGGCCTGGTCGAGGTCGGTGACCAGCCAGCCGGTGCGCTCGGTGCCGAACGGGTACGGGACGGGCGTGGTGAAGTCGAACACGGACAGCGTGCCGACCGGGGAGATCACCAGCTCGGAGAGTGTCCGGCTGGGCGTGGGCGTCACCTGCGTGGCGTTCGGCCCGATCGTCGTCCCGCCGAAGGTGGCCACCCAACTGGCCGCGAACGCCTGCTCGGTGCCCGGTTCGACGTACACGTGGGTGGAGTCGTACTGCGGGCCGACGGCCAACTGCCGGTGTGAGGCCGGCGGCGTGGCCTGGGTGCCCTGGGCCAGTGAGGCGGTGGGGACCGCCGTCAGCGCGGCGATGGCCGCCACCAGCGGGACCAGCCGTCGGGTGAGGCGTCGGGTCGGGCGTCGTTTCATGGGGTGACCTCCCGGTCGTGGTGCGCACCCGGCCTCCGAGCGAGGGACACACCGGGCGCGCGGTTGTCGTGGGTACCTTTCAGGCCGGTCCCCGCCGTTCAGCCGGTCGGCGCGGCCCAGGGCGCGTCGGGGGCCGAGACCCGGTGGGCGGCCACCGCGGTGGCCAGGAGCAGCAGGGCGGCGAGGGCGAGGGCCGCGGCGAGCGGTCCGCTCAGGACCAGGGCCGCGCCCGCGAGGCCGCCGAGCAGCATCGCCAGCGCGGAGAGGATCCGGCGCCCCGGCCGCGGTGCCGCGCCGCCGGCCGGGGTCGAGTCGGCGGCGAGGCCGGTCAGGGTGAGGGTGAGGACGGTGGTGGTCAGGTCGGGTACGGCGAGCCTCCGGACCACCGCGTTCTGCAGCCCCATGGCCAGGCCCAGCAGGACGATCAGGGCGTAGTCGGCGCCGCCGTCCGCGATCGCGGCGGTGACGGCGGCGCCGGCGGTGAGGACGGTCTGGGCGCCGGTGGCCGCGACCAGCAGGCGCCCGCGGTGGGCCGCCAGTCGGCTGCCGAGCCGTCCGCCGGCGAGCGCGCCGGTCAGGAACGCCGCAAGGGAGACCAGCGAGGCGGTGGCCGACAGGCCCGGGGCGCCCGCCAGGGCGAAGCCGAGGAAGACCACGTTGCCGGTCATGTTGGCCACGAAGACGTGGCCGAGGCCCAGGTAGCTCACCGCGTCGACCACCCCGGTGGTGACCGTCAGCAGCAGCATCAGCGGCGGCAGCGGACCGTGTCGGTCGGTGCGCGGCGGGGCGACGGCCCGCAGGGCGTCAGTCAGCAGGGCGCGCACTGGCGGTGGCCTCCTCGGGCGTGGGCGGGCGGTGCAGGGCGAGCCGGGTGAGCAGCCCGCTCGCCGGGCCGAGCACCAGGGCCGCGACCGACAGCCAGAGCGGCCAGGCGCTCAGGCCGGCGGCGTGGTCCACGGACCAGCGGCCCGGACCGGTGAGGGCGAGCGCTCCCGTGACGACGACCAGTACCAGCGGGTACTCGTAGCCGTCGTCCTGCACCCAGAGCCCGTGCGGCAGCTTGACGGTGATCGCCACCGTCATCACGCCCATGGCGACCATGGCCGCCGGCGGCGTGAGCGCGCCCAGGGCCAGGAACAGGCCCGAACCGATCTGCCCGGCGCCCGCGGCGAGCGCGGTGAGCGCCCCGCCGCGGAAGCCGTCGTGCCGGAACTCCTCGGTGCCGCCGGTGAGGCCGCGGCCGCCGAGGCGGTGGCTCACCTTCTGTGTTCCGTGTCCGGCGATGAGCAGGCCCACCACCACGCGGAGGATCAGCAGTCCGGTATCCATCGTGTCCTGTCCCTGGTCCCTGTTCTGATGCGGTGTCGCTGGTGCGGTGTCGCCGGTGCGGTGTCGCCGGAGCGGTGTCGCCGGAGCGGGTCAGCCGGCGGCGTGCTCGCCGATGACGGCCTGGGCGTAGACGACCCCGAGGCCGTACGCGCCGGCGTGCTCCTTGACGATCTCCATGACGGCGCCGTAGGTCTCCGTCCGGGCCCAGTCACGCTGGAGTTCGAGCAGCACCTGGACCCAGGTGACCGGCACCGCGCCGGCCTGGGTCATCCGCTGGACAGCGTGCTCGTGGGCCTGCGGGGAGACGCCGCCGGAGGCGTCGGTGACGACGTAGACCTCGTAGCCCTGGTCGATCATCGACAGGACCGGCAGGACCAGGCAGACCTCGGTCCACAGGCCGGCGATGACGACCTTGCCGCGCCCGGTGGCCTTGACCGCCTCGACGACCGCCTCGTCCTCCCAGGCGTTCATCGAGGTGCGGTCGAGGATCTCGGCCTTGGGGAAGACCGCGGCCAGCTGCGGCAGCAGCGGGCCGGAGAAGGACTCGGCGGCGACGGTGGTCAGCACGGCGGGCACGTCGAAGGCGCGGGCGGCCTTGGCGAGGCCGACGGTGGCGTTGATGATCGCGGTGCGGTCGCCGCTGCCGGTGCCGAAGAACATCTGCGGCTGGTGGTCCACGAACAGCACCACGGCGTTGTCGGGGGTCAGCAGGTCGGGGCTGGGGGTGGCGCGGACCTGGGTGAGGTCGACCATGACGGGGTTCCCTTCGGTTGTTTCGGTGAGTCCCCCGCGCGGTGGTCCGCGCGGGGCTGGGGAAGGTGGTCAGAGGAGGAAGCAGGGGTCGAACGGCTGGTGCTGTCCGGCCGCGAGACCGCGTTCGACGCGCCACCGGCGGTGCAGCTCGGACTCGGCGACGACCTCGCCGAGCAGCTCCGCCTGGCGGGCGCCCGCGGCGGAGGTGCTGCCGGAGGTGCTGCCGGAGATACGGCCCGAAGTACCGCCCGGGGGACGGCCGGAGGCCTGGTAGCCGCCGAAGTGGGCGACCGGGCTCCAGTCCGGGCTGACCGCCGGGAGTTCCTCGTCCATGCCCTCGTACTCGGCCGCCGCGTGGACGATCCGGCCGCCGACGACGGTGAGCAGGGACTCGATGGCCGGGATGTCCGGCTCGGGCACGGTGAAGTAGTCCTCGGACAGGACCGCCAGGTCGCCGTAACAGCCGGGCCGCAGCACACCCTTGACGTCCTGCTCGCCGGTGAGCGCGGCGCCCGCCGTGGTGTACATCGCGAGCGCGGTCGCCCGGTCCACCCGGTTCTGCGGCGGCCGGATCGCCAGGCCGCCGACCGTGCGGCCGGAGACCAGCCAGTGCAGGGCGACCCACGGGTTGTACGAGGACACCCGGGTGGCGTCGGTGCCGGCCGCGACGGCCAGCCCGCGGTCCAGCATCGCGCGGATCGGCGGCGCCTCGGCGGCCGCGCCGAAGCCGTACCGGCGGGTGAACGCCTCGCCCTGGAAGGAGAGCCGGTTCTGCACCGAGAGCGAGCCGCCGAGCGCCGCGATCCGGTCGAGGCTCTCCGGGGAGACGGTCTCCGCGTGGTCGAACAGCCACCGGTTGCCGACCGGGAAGAGGCCCTCGGCGGCCAGCTTCTCGAACACCGCGAGGTCGCGCCGGATCGTCTCGTCGTAGGTCGCGTGCAGCCGGAAGCCCCAGCCGTTCTCCATGAGCAGCCGGACGGCCTTCTCGAACTCGGCTTCGTAGCCTTCGAGTTCGGGCCGGGGTTCGGCGAAGTTCTCGAAGTCGGCGGCGGCCCAGGTGAGGTTCTCGCCGGCGCCGTTCAGCCGCAGCCATTCGTCGCCGTCCCCCGGGCGGACCGTCTCGATCCACCGGGCGAGGTCGTCCAGTTCCTGGCCCGCGGTCTGCGGGAACAGGTGGTAGGCGATGCGCAGTGAGAGCAGCCCCTCGCGGGCGAGTTCGGTCACCGTGGCGTAGTTCTCGGGGAAGTTCTGGAACCCGCCGGCGGCGTCGATCGCCGAGGTCAGCCCGAAGCGATTCAGCTCGCGCAGGAAGTGCCGGGTGGACGTCCGGCGGTCCTCGCCCTCCAACACCGGGGCCTTGGCCAGCGTGGAGTAGAGGACCAGGGCACTCGGGGCGGCCAGCAGCATGCCGTTGGGCTCGCCGCCGCGGCCCCGGACGATCCGGCCGCCCCTCGGGTCGGGGGTGTCCCGGGTGTAGCCGGCGGCCTTCAGGGCCGCGCGGTTGAGGATCGCCGACTGGTAGAGGTGCAGGACGAACACCGGGGTGTCCGGCGCGGCCTCGTTCAACTCGGCGGGCGTCGGCAGCCGCCGCTCGGCGAACTGCTCCGCCGACCAGCCGCCCACCACCCGCACCCACTGCCCCGCGGGGGTGCGGGCGGCCTGCTCCCGCAGCATCGCCAGGGCCTGGCGCAGCGAGGTGACGCCGTCCCAGCGCAGCTCCAGGACGTAGTTGAGGCCGCCCCGGATCACGTGCAGGTGCGCGTCGTTGAGCCCGGGCACCACGCGCCGCCCGAGGGCGTCGACCACGGTGGTGGCCGGTCCGATGAGCGGGGCGACGTCCGCGTCGTCCCCGACGGCGGTGATCAGGCCGTCGCGGACGGCGAGGGCGCCGGCCTGTGGACGGCGGGCGTCCCCGGTGTAGATCTTCGCGTTGCGGACGACGACGTCGGCGGCGTCGTCGACCGCGCGGGGAACCAGCCCGCCGACCGGCATTGCAGGCACCTCGACAACCTCCTGTGACGGGTTCGGGCCGCCGCACCGGTGCGGGCGGCGACGTGGATGTCCGAGCGGGCGGAGGTCACGGGCCCGGCCCGCTCGGACACATGACAGGACGTTAGGTCGGCGGCCCGTACCGGACTTGGCTCCCAGCGCACCGTCTCCGTTCCGACAGCGCACCGCCCCACGGTGCGCTGTGGAGCGATGCGCCGTCGGGCGGTGTTTCGTCGGCGGACTCGCCTTCGGACGGCCCCCCGGACGTCGCGGGTCGCCCCCGGCGTCGGCAAGGGTCGCTCAACTCGTCAAACCCCGTGGGATGTTGCTCACCCGGGAGGTCGATCGGGGGCATGTTGAGCGCTACCCTGAGCCACGACTCCGATGAGCGGGATCGGCCCTCGGGGGTGCCGGGTCAGCCGGCCGGGCCGGGCCGGGTGTCCGGTGGCGGCAGTTCGAGCAGGGCCCTGGCGCGGCGCTCCGTCAGGATCGGGATGAACGCCCGGACCTTGGCGTCGCGCAGTTCGGCGTAGGCGCCCGCGACGAGGGCGTCCACGGTGGCGGGGTCGGCCGCGGGGTGAGCGGACTTGAGCCGGGTGGCGACCAGCCGCATCGCCTCCGCGTCCTCGGGCGAGGCCCAGGTCACGGTCGCCACGTCCGCCGCGACAGCCGCGTCCGACACGTCCGGCCGCGGCAAGTCCGGTCGGCCGCCCAGTCCTCAACCGCCGCCACCGTCCGCACCGGGCCCACACCCCTTCGCATCCGCCTGAGAGCCGACCCCCGTCTCCTGCATTCTCCGGCCGCCCGGACCGGAGCGCCCGCCGGTGCCGGGTGCCGCCCGTTCCCACGCCCGGATCGGCCACCGCCGACGCGACGGACCCACCGCGCTTGAGAAACGGACCGGCGGTCCGTATGCTGCGAATCGAAGCGGACCATCGGTCCGTTTCATGCCTTCGAGCAGAACGGAAGCCTTGACCATGACAGTGCCGATGACAGCCGCGGAGCTGTACCACCACGGGTTGCGACTGCTGCTGGAGAAGGACGTCTCCGGCTGGGTGGACCTGTGGGACGAGGGCGGCGTCCTGGAGTTCCCCTTCGCGCCCCAGGGCTGGCCGACGCGCCTGGAGGGCAAGGCCGCGGTCGGCGAGTACATGCGGCACTACCCCGACCACATCGACCTGCACGACTTCCCCGAGGTGACGATCCACCAGACCGTCGCCCCCGGAACGATCGTGGTGGAGATGCGCGGGGTCGGCCGCCTGGTGGAGACGGGCAGCCCCTTCGACCTGACCTACATCGCCGTGGTCACCGTCAAGGACGGGCGCATCACCTCCTACCGCGACTACTGGAACCCCCTCGCCGTGGCGCAGACCGGCGCCGACTTCCTGGGAGCGACCCGATGAACGCACCCGGCACCACCCTGGTCATCGGGGCCACCGGCACCACCGGCCGCCGCGTCGTCGCCGGACTGACCGCCGAGGGGCATCGCGTCAAGGCCGCCGGCCGGACCGCCGCCGCGGTGGCGGGAGCCCGGGCCGTCCGCTTCGACTGGGACGTTCCCGCGACCTGGAGCGAGGCCGTCGACGGCGTCGACCGCGTCTACCTCGTCCCGCCCATCGGATCCGCCGAGCCGGCCGCGGTCATGCTGCCCTTCCTCCGCCAGGCCCGTGCGGCCGGCGTGCACCGCGCCGTGCTGCTCAGCTCCTCGGCGATCCCCGTCGGCGGTCCGGCGGTGGGCCGGGTCCACCAGGAGCTGCCCGGCCTGTTCGAGCAGTGGGCGGTGCTGCGGCCCTCCTGGTTCATGCAGAACTTCACCGGCTCCATGCCCCACGCGCGCAGCATCCGCGAGGACGGCGCCGTCCTGACGGCCACGGGGAACGGCCGCGTCGGGTTCGTCGACGCCGAGGACATCGCCGCCGTCGCCGTCCGCGCCCTGACCGACGACCGGTCCCCCGACACCGACCTGGTCCTGACCGGGCCGGAGACGCTCAGCTACGACGACGTCGCCGCGACCGTCGCCGCGATCACCGGCCGTCCCGTCGTCCACCGGCACCTGACGTACGAGCAGCTGCGCGACCGCTGGGCGGCCGAGATACCACCGGCCTTCGCCACCATGCTGGCCGGCATGGACCGCGCCATCGCCGCCGGCGCGGAGGACCGCACCACGGACACCGTCCAGCGCCTCACCGGCCGCCCCCCGGGCACCTTCCGCGCCTTCGCCGAGCGGGAGCTGTCCGGAAGCCGTTGAGGTCCACGACGGTCCGCCGGCCGGAGGAGGAGCGCGGGGCCACCCGGGCGCCCGCCGGCCGGCGGTAGCGCGTATCGTCGGATGGCGCGACGGCACCATCCGACCCGCTTCGCGCCACGCGCGCCCACCGGACACCGTGAACCCGCCCGGGGGCCGCGACAGGCCGAGGACGAAGGAGGAAGCGTGGCCCAGCGCACGGAGCGCGAGGAGCGCACTGACCGTACGGGGCGCACCGACAGTACGGACCGTACGGGGCGCACCGAGCGCGCGGACGCCCTGCGCAACCGGGAGGCCGTCCTGGCCGCCGCCGACGCGCTCTTCGCCGCCAGCAGCAGCCCCCACAGCGTGTCGATGGACGACATCGCGGCAGCCGCGGGCGTGGGCAAGGGCACCCTCTTCCGCCGCTTCGGCGACCGCGCCGGCCTGATCGGCGCCGTCATCGCCTCCCGCCTGGAACCCCTCCGGGAAGCACAGGACGCGGCGGCGTCCGCACCACGGCAGCGGGTGCTGGACCTGCTCGACGCCGCGCTGCGCTTCAAGATCGAGAACCGGAACCTGATGGCGGCGGCGGAGGGCGCCGGACTCGGCAGCCCCTACCAGGCCGCGCACTACGCCTGGTGGCACGAGACGCTCCGGGCGGCCCTGGACCAGGTGCCCGGCGTCCGCGCCGCGGACTTCACCGCCCACGCCCTGCTGGCCGCCCTCCGCGCGGACCTCGTGGCACACCTGATCGACGATCGGAAGATGACGCCCGAGGCCCTGCGCTCCGCGCTCGCGGCCCACCTCGACAACGTCCTCGGCAGCAGCTCCGGTCCGCCGGAGTCCACGCCCAAGGAGGCCTGAGGGGCCGGCCCCGCTCCCCAGACCGCCGGCCGGGGGTGCTCAGCCGCCGTCCCGGACCGCGGTGAGGCACTGCTCGCAGAGGTCGGCCGGATCGAGTCGGCCCTCGCGCTCGGCCCAGATCTCGGTGGCATCGGCCTCAGGAAGCGGGGACGGGCTCCAACCGGTAGGCGTCCCCGTGGGCGACCACGCGGCCGGCGGTGGGCGGGGCGAAGTGGGTGCCGAGGAGGAGGGTGTCCGTGCCGACGAGGGAGCCGAGCAGCGTGCGGCGGGTGGCCTCGGACTGCCGCGGGTCGATGTCGACGCAGGCGCCGATGGCGGGGTGGGCGAGCTGGACGGGGTGGTGGACGCAGTCGCCGGAGATCAGCGCCGTCTCCCCCTGGCTGGTCACTTCCACCGCGACGTGGCCGGGGGTGTGGCCGGGGGTCGGGATCAAGCGCAGGCCGGGGGCGATCTCGGCCCCCTTGTGCGGGACGTCGACCGTGCTCAGCAGACCCGCCTGTTCGACCGGGATCACGGAGTCGCGGAACATCTGTTCGCGTGCCTCCTCCATGTCGTACGTGGCCCAGAACTCCCGCTCGGCGCGGGAGGTGAGGTAGCGGGCGTTGGGGAAGGTGGGGACCCATTCGCCGTTCACCTGCCGTGTGTTCCAGCCGACGTGATCGGCGTGCAGGTGAGTGAGGATCACCAGGTCGACGGAGTCCGGGGGGAAACCGGCGGCGGTGAGGCGCTCCAGGAAGTCGGTCCGCAGGTTGTGCCAGGCCGGGTTGGCCCGCTCCTTGCCGTTGCCGATGCCGGTGTCGACGAGAACGCGCAGCCCGTTCACGACGAACGCGAAGCTGTGGCTGTCGATGTGCAGGCTCCCGTCCCGGCCGGCGAAGTGGGGGTGCAGCCAGTCCTGGGCGGTCACCACCTCAGGGGTGGCGTCGGGCAGCAGCCAGGGTCCGGTCGCGGGCGGCAGGGCGACCTCGTCGACGCGGTGGACGGTGACGCCGCCCACGGTCCAGGAGGGAATGGGGGTGGCGGCGGGGGAGGTGTGCATGGTGTGTCGGTTCCTTTGTTCTCTTCAGTGGGAGCGGTCGGCTTCGGGGCGGGCCGCCCCGCGTCGTGACGCGGTGAGCGCCGCCAGGGCCGCTAGGGCCAGGAGGGCGGCGGTGATGGCGTAGGCGTGACGGTGACCGTGGGGGCGTCGGACATGACGTCGGGCATGGAACTCCTTCCGTAAATGCAACGGATTTGCTTTAGTCCGACCGTAGGGCCTACGGTCGGACTAAAGCAAATCGTTGGCTTTTAGCGCGGGGTGCTTCGCTGCCACGCCCCCTGACCAGGAGAAACCACGTGCCCTCCGCTGAACTCACGCCGCCCGAGGCCGCCCGCTGGGCCGCCCGTGCCGGACTTCCGCTGCCCGACGACCGCCACGCCGCGGTCGCCGCCACCGCTGACCACATCCACTCCGTCGTCGCGGTCCTGCGCGAGCTGGACTTCGGGGACACCCCGCCCGCCAGCGCCTACCGCGCCGGAAAGGAGAAGCACGATGCAGCCGTATGAGCTGACCCTGGCCGACGCCGCGCAGCAGATCCGGGCCCGCCGGCTGTCCCCCGTCGAGCTGGTGGACTCGGTCCTCGACCGCATCGACCAGGTGGACCCGCACGTCGGGGCGTACGTCGCGGTCACCGCCGAGCAGGCCCGCGGCGCGGCGCGGGAGGCCGAGCAGGAAGCGGCCCGCGGCGTGTTCCGGGGGCCGCTGCACGGCGTCCCGGTCGCGCTCAAGGACCTGATCGACGTCGCCGGTTCGGCCACCAGCGCCAGCTCCCGGGTCCGGGCCGGCCACCGCGCGGCCGCCGACAGCACGGTCGCCGCCCGGCTGCGGGCCGCAGGCTCCGTCCTGGTCGGCAAGACCCACACCCACGAGTTCGCCTACGGCCTGACCACCCCGCAGACCGGCAACGCCTGGGACCGCGGCCGGGTCGCGGGAGGCTCCAGCGGCGGGTCCGCCGTCGCGGTGGCGGCCGGGGCGGCGACCTTCGCCCTCGGCACCGACACCGGCGGGTCGATCCGGGTGCCCGCCGCGCTGAACGGGGTCGTCGGCTTCAAGCCCACCTACGGGCTGGTGCCACGCCACGGCGTCACGTCGCTGTCCTGGTCACTGGACCACGTCGGACCGGTCACCCGCACCGTCGAGGACGCAGCCCTGGTCCTGACCGTCCTCGCCGGGCACGACCCGCGTGACCCCGCCGCGCTGGACACCCCCGCCGTCGACTACCGGCCGGAACCGGAGCCGGACCTGACGGGCGTGCGCGTCGGGGTGCCGCGCAACTACTACTTCGACCATGTCGACGCGGAGGTGGAGACCACCGTCCGCCGGGGCATCGCGCAGCTGGAGACGCTCGGCGCCCGTCTCGTCGAGATCGACATCCCGATGACCAGGTACATCCAGGCCACCCAGTGGGGGCTGATGGTGCCGGAGGCCACCGCCTACCACGAGGGCACGCTGCGTACGGTCCCCGAGCTGTACCAGGCGGACGTCCGCATCCTCCTGGAGGCCGGTGAGCTGATGGGCGCGGGCGACTATCTGCGTGCCCAGCGCTCCCGGACGCTCATGCGGGAGGAATGGGACCGCATTCTGGAGAAGGTCGACGTGATCGCCGCCCCGGCGGTCCCGATGACCGCGGTGAAGGCCGGTGAGGACAGTGTCACCTGGTCCGACGGCACGGTCGAGAGCGTCTCCGACGCCTACGTGCGTCTGTCCTCCCCGGCCAACATCACCGGAGTACCCGCCCTGTCCGTTCCGGTGGGCCACGACACGGCGGGCCTGCCGATCGGCATGCAGCTGCTCGGACGGCCCCTCGGCGAGCGGCAGCTGCTGCGGGTGGGCCACGCCTACGAGCGGACGCAGTCCGCCCGACCGCTCGCGCCGACCGCCTGAGAACGGCATACGGGCCGGGCCGGAACCGTCCGGCCCGGCCCGGCCTGTATGCGTTCGGCTCCGGTCGGGATCAGGACCGGATGCCCGCAGCGAGGAGGCCGGCAAGGGGGGCCTGGCGCCGCCGTCGAGCCGGCATGCTCCTCCTAAACGCAATATCCGTGCTTTAAGATGGAGTCATGAGTCGCAAGCCGATGGCGCGCCCCGGCGGGCGCAGTGCACGGGTCCAGGCTTCGGTGCACACCGCCGTCCGCGAACTCCTGTCGGAGCAGGGCCGCGACGCGGTGACCGTCCCGCTGGTCGCCCAGCGCGCCGGAGTCACCCCCTCGACGATCTATCGCCGCTGGGGCGACCTTCAGGAGCTGCTGTCGGACGTCGCGGTGGAGCGCCTGCGGCCCGACACAGCGCCGGAGAACCACGGCGACCTGCTGTCCGACCTGACGGCCTGGGCCGAACAGTTCCTCGACGAGATGTCGTCCCCCTCCGGCCGCGCCTACATCCGTGACGCTCTGCTCGGCGACCGGGACGGCAGCAACGCCGGCCAGTGCTCGGCCTACGCGGCCGAACAGATCGACGTCATGCTCGCCCGCGCGATCGGTCGCGAGGAGAAAACCCCCGACGTCGAGACGGCGATGGATCGCGTGGTCGCCCCCATGATGTACCGCATCCTCTTCCGCCCGGCCGGACTCGACGCCGCGTACGCCCGTCGGCTCGTGACCGACCTCCTCGACGCCAACGAAAAACACCCCCTCCCATGATCCCGCGTAGCACGAGGAAGTCGAGTACGTGCCGGCGTGGACGGCCGTCGACGGCAGTGGACAGGAGGAACGGCCGGGCGAAGAGGGCCGTCAGCCGCCGGTCCCGCGAACGTCACCGTCACCATCGGGGAAGCGACCTTCGGCATCACCGGTGACCGGCGCCACGGCACGGAGACGGTCCAGCCCGCGGGATCGGCCCAGTGCTCAGCGCCGACATGGGACCCGAAGGCCGACTACGACAAGGGGGCGGTCGTCACGCACAAGAACCACCGCTGGGTCGCCCAGTACTGGGCCGACAAGGGCGGTGAACCGGGCGTCGCCCCGGTCTGGAGGAACATCAGCCCCCACGACTGACCACCGACAGAGAAGCATGATGAGGGTGCCCAGAGGACGGTCGTGCCGACCGTCCTCTGGGCACCCTCATCGCCACCGGCGAGCAAGGACCCCGCCAAGCGCCGCGGTGTGCTCTTCACCAACCCGGGCGGCCCCGGCGTCCCGGGACTCGGCTACCCGGCGGCCCTCGTCGCCGCGGGGCTGCCGAAGGATGTCGTCGACTCCTACAACCTGATCGGTTTCGACCCGCGGGGCGTCGGCCGCAGCACGCCGGTCACCTGTGGCCTGACACCGTGGCAGCAGCAACGCGGCAGCTTCCCGCCCTACGCGCACACAGCGGCCGACGTCGCCCGGGAGGCGGAGAACGCGCGGGCCGTCGCCCGGCAGTGCGCCGCCTCGCGGACCGGGTGGATGCTGCCGCACACCACCACCGCGAACACCGCACGCGATATGGACCGGATCCGCGCGGCGCTGGGCGAGCCGAAGGCCTCCTACTTCGGCACCTCCTACGACAGTTACCTCGGCGCGGCCTACGCCTCGATGTTCCCCGAGCGCGGCGACCGGATCCTGCTCGACAGCAACCTCGGCCGCCGGAGTCTTCACGTACAAGACGGTCCAGCAGGGGGCGGCCACCAGCATGGTCGCGGCCGTCGCCCCGGAGTTCGCCCACTTCGGGGGCCACTACCTCGACGACGCGCGAGAGGCCTACACCGTGCCGAACGACGCCGACCTCGCGCAGCACGCGCACGGTGTCAAGGAATGGGCGCTCGATCCCGCCGTCGCCGAGCGCCTCTGGGCGGTCTCGACCGACCTGCTCCGCGCCTGAGCTCTCGACGCCGCGACGCCCCGCGCCCGGTTCCCCGGCATCGACGAGCCGGCGGAAACCACCGCGAAAACGTCCGTCGAAAAAAATTCTGCGCGGGTCCGTCCGCCGTGTCGATCCGCGGTCGCGCCGTTCGACCTGGGAGTGAGAGGGTCGACAGAACGACCCTCCCCGAGCAAGGAGAACGGCCATGGCGAAGTACATGCTGATCATGCGGGGCACGGACGAGTCCGTGGCCAAGATGATGGAGACGCCCTTCGAGGAGATGCTCGAAACGGTGGGCCGCTTCAACGAGGAGCTGATCCGGGCGGGCGTGCTCGTCGCCGCCGAGGGGCTGGACGACCCGTCCCAGGGCGTGGTGGTCGACTTCGACGGGGAGACCCCGGTGGTCACCGACGGCCCGTACGGTGAGACGAAGGAGCTGTTCGGCGGCTTCTACCTGATCGACGTCGCCTCCAAGGAGGAGGCGGTCGAGTGGGCCAAGCGGCTCCCGGCCGTCGCCGGCTCGAAGTGCGAGGTCCGCCGGGTGCCCGGCATCGAGGAGTTCCCGCAGGACAACGAGTGGATCGTCAAGGAGCGGGCGTGGCGCGAGCGGACCGGCCAGCTGTGACACCCGAGGCCGCCGACGGCCCGCCGGTCGCCGAATCGGCGCGGCGGGCCGTCGAGGCCGTCTGGCGGATCGAGTCCGCACGGATCGTCGGTGCGCTGGCCCGCTACACGGGGGACTTCGCGCTCGCCGAGGACGTCGCGCAGGAGGCGCTCGCGGAGGCGCTCGTCGCCTGGTCGCGCGACGAGGCGCCGGCCAGTCCGGTGGGCTGGCTGCTGGCGACCGCCCGGCGGCGGGCCATCGACGCCTTCCGCCGCAGGTCGGCGCTCGACGAGCGGTACGCCGCGCTCGCCGGCCCGCTGGCCGACGGCGAACTCAGCTCGGGCGCGGCCGGCGCGCCCGAGCGGGCCGACGACCTGCCGTGGGACCCCGACCGGGTCGACGACGACGTCCTCGCGCTCATGTTCACCGCCTGCCACCCGGTGCTCTCGCCCGAGGCCCGGGTGGCCCTCACCCTGCGCGTGGTGGCCGGGCTGTCCAGCGAGGAGATCGCCCGCGCCTTCCTCGTGCCCGTACCGACCGTCCAGGCCCGGATCACCCGGGCGAAGAAGACCATCGCCGCGGCGCACGTCCCGTTCGAGCTGCCGCCGCCCGAGGACCGGCGCGAGCGGCTCGGCGCCGTCCTGAGCGTCCTGTACGTCATCTTCACGGAGGGCTCGACGGCCACGGCCGGCGAGGACCTGCTGCGCGTCGACCTCGCGTACGAGGCCGTGCGGCTGGCCCGGATGCTGGCCGCCCTGCTGCCCGCCGAGCCGGAGGTGTACGGCCAGCTCGCGCTGTTCGAACTCACCGCCGCGCGCTTCCCGGCCCGCACCGGGCCGGACGGAGAGGCAGTGCTCCTGGAGGACCAGGACCGCCGCCGGTGGGACCGCTCGGCGATCCGCCGGGGCCTGGCCGCGCTCGGCCGGGCCTCGACCCTCGGGCGGGGCCTCGGACCGTACGGTCTGCAGGCCTCGATCGCCGCCTGCCACGCGACGGCGCCCTCGGTACGGGAGACCGACTGGGAGCGCGTCGTGCTCCTCTACGAGGCGCTCGGCCGGGTGGCCCCCTCACCCGTCGTCGAGCTCAACCGGGCCGTGGCCGTCGCGATGGCGAGCGGGCCGGAGCAGGCGCTGCGCACGGTCGACGAACTGGCCGTCTCCGGCCGCCTGTCGGGGTCGCACCTGCTCCCGACCGTACGCGGCGAACTGCTCACCCGGCTCGGCCGCACCGCCGAGGCCCGGGCCGAGCTGGAACTCGCCGCCCGACTGTGCCGCAACACCCGCGAGCGGTCCGTACTGCTGCGCAAGGCGGCCGCGCTGGGGTGACGTCCTCGTGCGGCGGCCCCGGCGGACCGCCGTGCCGGCCACGGCCCCCGAGGACCCGTTGTTCACGCGTCACGGGTGGGCGCCGTTCACACGGCGGCGCGCGCCTGGTCGAGGTCGACGACCTCACCGTCGGCCCCGAACTGGTCCAGGTCGCCGCCCGGCGCCTCGATGCGTCCGGCGGCGGCCGGACCGCCGGCCTTCACCGGGTCGAACCCGGCCGCCCGGATCAGCCGCTCGGCCGTCGCCTCGGCGCGCTCGCGATCGCGTCCTGCACGGAGGCGGCGCGGGCGAGCGGCGCGGGCGAGCGGCGCGGGCGAGCGGCGCGGGCGAGCGGCGCGGGCGAGCGGCGCGGGCGAGCGGCCCAAGCTCGTCCGCGAGTTGAACTTTTCGTGGCGCGGATTGGTCACCCGCAAGGGCGCGCCGCCCGGTCGGCAGCCGACGCCGCTTCCGCCGCAGGACCGAGGGGCTGCCCCGGGCTCGGTGTCCGGCAGGACGACCGATCGGACGGGACCGGACAGGCGAATCAGCGCCAACGCTTGGGTGTGTCCCCGGTCCGAGGGCGCCGAGCGGCCCGCCGACCGGCGGATGCTGGGGGCTTCACCCCCTCGCTGGAAGGCACCGTCATGAACGAACCGCACCCCGTCATCCCGCGGTACCGGCGCTCCGGTGCCGTCGCCGCCGTCCCGGCGCGGCCGCGGAGCCTGGCGGGCACGCGGTGAGCGCGGCCCGCTTCGACCTGGGGCTCGCCGGGCAGCGCGTCGTGGTCACCGGCGCCGGCCGCGGTATCGGGCTCGCCGTCACCGAGGGCTTCCTGGCCGCCGGGGCCCGGGTGGTCGCCGGGAGCCGGGGACGCACCGACGCGCTGGACGAGCTGATCCGGCAGGGTGCCGAGCTGACCGTCGTGGAGGTCGACCTCGCCACGCCCGAGGGCCCCGCCGAGCTGGTCGCCGCCGCGGTCGCCGCGCACGGGGGCGTCGACGTCCTGGTGAACAACGTCGGCGCGGTCCGGCCCCGACTCGACGGCTTCTCCGCCATCACCGACGCGGACTGGGACTGGACGCTCACCCTCAACCTCATGACGGCGGTACGGGCCACACGTGCCGCGCTGCCGCACCTGACCGCCGCCGGCGACGGCAGGATCGTCACCGTCTCCTCCCTCAACGCGCGGCTGCCCGACCCGCTGGTCCTCGACTACAGCGCCGCCAAGGGCGCCCTCACCAACTTCTGCAAGGCGCTGTCCAAGCAAGTCGGGCCGCAGGGCGTCCGCGTCAACTGCGTGAGCCCCGGCCCGGTCGAGACCGCGCTGTGGAAGGGCGCCGAAGGCATGGCCGCGACGGTCGGCCACCGTCTCGGCGTCGATCCGGACGAAGTCGCCAGGAACGCCGGGGCCCAGGCCGCGACGGGCCGCTTCACCAGGCCGACCGAGGTCGCCGACCTCGTCCTGTTCCTCGCCAGCCCCCGCTCCGGCAACGTCACCGGCGCGGACTTCGTCATCGACGGCGGCATGCTCGACGGCCTCTGACCCCGCGGGGCATCAACCGCCACCGGAACCGCACCGCGAACACCCCCGCTGCAGTCCGCTCGATCCGCGCCGCCCGCCCCGACCGCGCCCCGGTCCACGTGACCGACTCCAGGAGCCCGCACTTCTTCACGCTGGAGTGCGGTGCCTTCGCGGTCGCGGTGCCCCGGAGCGGGTCAGGCGCCTCTACACCCGCGCCGCCGCCGGGGCGTTCCTCCGACCCCTCCCGTCGACGTCGGCGGGATCGCCGACGACGCCCTGTCACTGCCCCGGGTCCAAGTGATCGACCTGATCAACACCGCCTATCGGGAGTCGGGTATGCGGGCCTTCCACTGACGCCGGTCCGGTCGGCTCTCGGGATCCCGCTCACCGCCATCAGCGCGCGGACGTCGTCGGCCGTGACCTCGCCGAGGCCCCAACTCACGGGCTCCGCCCCGTCCGTGTGCCGGATCACCCGCCCGTGGCCCCGGCCGCCTGCGGCAGCGGGAGGACCCGGGCGACGAGGAGGGCGATGTCGTCGTTGCCGCCGCGGTGGCGGAGGGCGCCGAGGAGGAGGTCGCAGGTCTCCTCCGGGGATCTGCGGGGCCCGCCGAGGAGGTCGGTGAGGGCCGCGAGCCGTACGTCGATGTCGTGGTCCCGGGTCTCCACCAACCCGTCGGTGTAGAAGACGACTTCGTCCCCGGTCGCGAGGTCGACCGGGGTGTCGTCGAAGGCGACGCCGCCGACGCCCAGGGGTGCGCCGGTCGGCAGGTCGAGCAGGGCCGGCGGGCGGCCCGGGCGGGTGTGGACCGGGGGCAGGTGACCGGCGTTGGCGATGCGGCAGCGGTGGTGGCGGGGATCGTAGAGGGCGTAGACGCAGGTGGCGATGGATTCCCCGAGGCCGGCGGCGATCCGGTCCAGGTGGGTCAGCACGGCGGCGGGCTCCAGGTCGAGGCCGGCCAGCGTCCGTGCCGCCGTACGGAGTTGGCCCATCGTGGCGGCGGCGGTGATGCCGCTGCCCATCACGTCGCCGACGACCAGGGCCGTCCGGTCCGCGGGCAGCGGGATGACGTCGAACCAGTCGCCGCCGACCTCGCCGACG
Organism: Kitasatospora sp. Ki12; assembly: GCF_054601375.1. NCBI lineage: Bacteria > Bacillati > Actinomycetota > Actinomycetes > Kitasatosporales > Streptomycetaceae > Kitasatospora > Kitasatospora sp. Ki12. Next base: position 954,322 of record NZ_BAAIHT010000002.1, read on the forward strand.
CCGGGGGCCGGCTGGTAGCGGTAGGCGACCTCCAGCCCGGGCGGCTGCGGCGGCGGGCCGGGCAGCAGGTGCCGTTGGAGGGCGAGCGCGGCGTGGCGCTGGCGCTGGTACCAGCGGGCGTTGTCGATGGCGACGGCGGCGCGGGCGGCCAGTTCACCGGCCAGGACCACGTCGTCGTGGTCGAACGGCTGCTCGGTGCGGGCGCGTTTGAGGTCGAGTGCGCCCAGGACCCGGCCGCGGGCGCGCAGCGGCACGGCCAGGTAGGAGTGGATCCCGGCCTGGCGGAGCAGTTCCACGCCCTCCTCGTCGCGGGCGATGCGGGGCAGGTCACGGTCGGTGACGTGGGCCAGCAGGACCGGACGGCCGGTCCGGACGCAGCGGGCGACCAGCCGGGTCGCGTCGTAGCGGGCGATCTCCCCGACCGGGTCGGCGGCCTCGGCGGCGGGCGTGGGGTGGGCGGCCTTGACCGCGAGGGCCCGGAACAGGGCCGGGCGGTTGCGGTCCGTCGTCGGCTCGCTGTCGGTCAGGACGTCCTCCAGGATGTCGACGGCCGCGATGTCGGCGAACTCCGGCACCAGGACGTCGGCGAGCTCGCGGGCGGTCACGTCGAGGTCGAGCGTGGTGCCGATCCGCTCGGAGGCGTCGGCGATCACGGTGAGGCGTCGCCGGGCCGCCGCCGCGGCACTGGCCGCCCGGTGCTGCTCGGTGACGTCGAGGACCGAGACGGCGACGCCGAGCACCCGGTGGGCGGGGTCCTCCAGCCGGTAGAAGGACCCCGACCACGCGTGTTCGACCCCCGGGTCGGCGGGGGTGCGTCCGGTGGTGAACTGGTTCAGCAGCGGCCTCCCGGTGGCCAGCACCTCCCGCATGGCCGCCTCGATGGCCGCGGTGTCCAGGAACGGCAGGGCCTCCCGGACGGTACGGCCCAGGCACTCGGCGGCGGGCAGGCCGTTGATGCGCTCCAGCGCCGGGTTGACCAGGACGAAGCGCAGGTCGGTGTCCATCAGCGACAGCCCGATGGGCGACTGCTCCACCAGGCGCAGCGACAGCGCGAGGTCCCGCTCCAGGCGCCGCAGCGTGGCCTGGTCCGAGGCCAGGCCGAGCGCGTAGAACCGGCCGTGCTCGTCCTCCAGGCGCATGTTCCGGAACTCGGCGAGCAGCGTGGACCCGTCCTTGCGCCGCACCGGGAAGACCCCGGCCCAGGCCCCGCCGCCGGCCATCACCCGCGCGAACAGCTCCAGCACCAGGTCCAGGTGCCGCTCGTCGACCAGCACCCGGGCGGCGGGGCGCCCGAGCGCCTCGGCCGCCGGGTAGCCGAACAGCTCCTCGGCCTGCGGACTCCACAGCGCGATCCGCCCCTCCGCGTCCAGCACCACCGCGGCGACGCCCAGGACGTCCAGCAGGCCGCCGGCCTGCATCGCCGGATCCCGCCCCGGCGGCGCGGCACCCGGCTGCCCCGCGTGTCCGGCTCCCATCCGGCCACCTCCTCCCGCCACGCTCGAAGGGTCGGATCCACTCCATCGTCCCGCCTCGAACCCCGACCGCCAGCCGGGCGGATCCGGCCCGCGGGCGGACCTGGCCTTCGGGCCCCGCTCCCCCGTGCCGCACAGCGCGCGGGCCGGGCCGGACGGGCGGGTTGCCGCATCACCGTCCGGCCGGTCCCGGCGGGCACTATCCTCGGGTGCATGCCGAGCCCTGATGCGCTGCTTGTCGACATCGCCGCCATGGTGGAGTCCGAGCGCAGCAACCAGATGCCCCTGACCGTGGTCGTCCCGGGAGCGGTCATCACCGGCCGTCTGGCGCCGGAACGCCTGTGGCACGAGCGGGTGGCCGAAGTCCTGGCCGCCTCCGACCACCTGAAGCCCTTCGCCGCGCTGTTCACGGCACCCTCCGCCGAGGGCGGAGAGACGGGTCCGCGCCCCGGCCGCCCCACCCACCTGCACCTGCACGTCGCCCGCATCCTCCAGGGCAGCTACGGCCTGCCGCACACCGGGGGCATGTACCGCATCGCCATCGCCGACGTGAGCAGCTGGACGGTGGGAGACCTCAGCTACTCCGACCAGTGACGCCTCGGCCGCCGGCCCCCACCCGGGCGCGGGCCGGCGGCCGCACCCGCGCCCGGGCGAGGCGCCGGAGTGATCTGTTCGAATCGTCCGGGTGAGGGGCCGGGGCACGACGACCGGAGGCAGCAGCGGAGGGGATACGGGAGACACCCCTGCTCGTCCCCGTTCCCCCGGAGGAAGCGTTGAGAAGAACGCGAGCCCTGACCGTACTGATCGCCCTGATCCTCTCCCTCGCGGCGCCGCCCGCCGCCGCCCGGGAGTCCGGCCCTCCCCCGGCGCGCCCGCCCGCCGCGCCGGCGGAGGTGCTCACCCAGGTCATCGGTGATCCGGTGGCCGTGCCCCGGAGCAACGTCCACGTCTTCTACGAAGCGAGCGTGACCTGCCCGGCCGGGCAGACCCCGACCGGCGGCGGACCGAAGGTCTCCCCCTACGACAACCCGCTGGAGATGATCAGCTCCTACCCCCGCGGCAACGGCTGGGTCGTCACAGTGGACGGCGGATCGGACGTCGACGCGACCCTGTGGGCGACGGTGATCTGTTCCACGGAGCCGCACACCCAGGTCTCCGGCGGGCCCGTCACGATTGCGCCGCAGAGCGAGGGCGGCCTCTCGGCGACCTGCCCGGCCGGCCAGTACGCCACCGGGGGCGGCGGGCTCGTCGACCTCGGCGTCGTCCATGTCTACGAGTCCTTCGCCGGCGGGAACGAGGCGAACGACCGCTGGACCTACTACATCAACAACCCGGCCGGGAGGCCCCTGGAGTTGAGGCCCTTCGTGATCTGCTCGACCTCGCCCCATCACCACTACTGGGGCGACGGCACGAAGCTCCCCTTCTCCCACGGGACCGCCCACGACCTGAAGTACTGCCCGTCGGGCACGGTCACCGGCGGAGGCGCGCTCGCCATCGGAACGGCGATCTACGAGTCCAGCTTCTGGGGCAACGGCTGGCTGGCCCAAGCCGTGAACTACTCGGGGGACCATCCGGAAGTGCGCGCGAACGTGGTCTGCAAGGACTGAGTCGAACGGATCGATACGGAGTGGGAAGTCAGCGGATCCGACGTCCCACTCCGTCGTTGAAGCCCGTCATCAGCACATGAGACGGCCCGGCGGCGAGAGCGCCGCCGGGCCGCTGGTGCGTCGTGCGGTCACTCGCAGGCGACGCCGTCGCCGTCGCGGTCGAGTGCCGGGCGGTAGCCCGCGTCGCCCCGGTGCAGCGGGGCCGCCCCGGCATTCTTGGCCGCGGCACAGTTGGCGTAGTACGCCGCGCCGCCGCCGGAGGACGAACCGCCGCCGGTGCCAGCGCTGGTGGAGCCGCTGGTGGAGCCGCCCGAGGTCGTGCCGCCGGTCGTGGACCCACCCGAGCCACCGGTCGTCGAGCCCCCGCTCGTGGACCCTCCGCTCGTCGAGCCGCCGGTGGAGGTCTTGCCGGAGTGGGGTTCGCAGGCGACGCCGTCGCCGTCCGCGTCGAGATCCGGGCGGTAGCCCGCGTCGCCGCGGTGCAGCGGGGCCGCTCCGGCCTTCTCGGCCGCCGTGCAGTTCTCGAAGTAGACGGCGGCCGGCGCGGCCGGGGTGGGCGTCGGCGCCGGGGGCAGCACGGGGGGCGGAGTCGGGGTCGGCGTGGGCGTGGGCGTCGGGGTGGGCGTGGGCGTCGGGGTGGGCGTGGGCGTCGGGGTGGGCGTGGGCGTCGGGGTGGGCGTCGGGACCGGCGCCATCGCCGCGGCGGGCGTCGCGGTGGCCGCGGCCGGCTGGGCCGAGGTGCCGGGGTTGGGCTTCGGGTCCGCCAGGACTGCCGCCAGCCAGATCAGGCAGTAGATCCCGCCGATCACGCTGACCGCGATCTTCACGGGCCGCTGCCAGAGCGAGGTCCACACCAGCGCCAGACCGATGGGCGGCACGAAGAGCAGGGCGATGACGATCACCGCGGGTCGACGCCACCACGGGCGGGCGGGAGCGGCGGCCGGCGGCGGGTACGCGTAGGTCATTGCGCCATCAGATCACCGCCTGCACACCTCCCGAGCCAAAATAGATCACATTTCAACTACAACCGGGCCGGACTCCGTGCCCCGGCCGCCCGGTCCCCTGTGCCGGGCGGACGGGACACGGAGTCCAGTGGTCGTCAGGAGTGGGCTTCCGCCGGCCGTCCCTGTTCGAAGCGGAGGTAGCGTTCGACCGAGCGGGCCAGGACCCCGTTGCCGTCGGCGGCGACGACGCCGTCCCACCAGGCGCCGTAGATCCGCTCGAAGCGGTAGCCGCCGAGCAGTTCGCCGGCGGCGCGCACCGCGTCGGGGCGCTCCGGGATGTGGTTGGCGTAGCTGTACATGATGCTGACCCAGCGGCGGTCCGGGCAGACGTTGACGACGTCGCCGCTGAACAGCGCGCCCTCGCCGGTGCTGTCGTGCATGACCGTGCTGCCGGGGAAGTGCACGCCCGGGTTGATCAGCGTCAGTTCGTCGGTGAGCCGGTGGGTCCGTCCGTTCCAGAACCGGATGGCGGGGTCGGGGCGGGCGACCCACCGGCGGTCGGCCTCGTGCAGGTGGACGGGGGCGTCGAAGGCGTGGGCCCAGTCGACCATGGCGGAGTAGAAGTGCGGGTGGCTGACGGCGATCGCGCTGATGCCGCCGAGCGCCCGCACCTCCTCGATCATCGCGTCGTCGAGGTAGGGGACGCAGTCCCACAGCACGTTGCCGGAGGGGGTGCGCAGCAGCAGTGCGCGCTGGCCGATGGCGAAGGAGGGGGTGCAGCCGATGCCGAGGACGCCGGGGCCCTGTTCCTCGAAGCGGCCCTGGTGGCCCTCCTCCCGCAGCTCGGCCAGGCTGGTCCACCGCTGGCCGTCGGGCCTGACGTACTGGCGCTCGTCCAGGCAGACCGGGCAGTCGGGGCGCGGGGCGGCGTACTGGGTACCGCAGGTGCGGCAGACGGGCAGGGTGAGGCCCGCGAGTTCGGTGCGGCCACTGAGGCTGCTGGGGCCATCGAGGCCGCTGGGGTCATTGGGGTCATTGGGGTCAGCCACGGTCGCCTCCGGCGGCGTCGGTCAGGTCGGTCTGGTCGGTGAGGTCGGTCAGCGGGTGCGGGCGGACGGGCCGCCAGCCGAGTTCGGTGACGGCTCGGCGGCCGGCGACCACCTGATGGAGGGCCAGGGCCTCGGCGAACGGCGCGCCCACCGCCTCGGCGGCCCGCTCCACCGGCCAGGGCTCGGCCCGGCCGGTGCCGCCCGCGGCGACGTCGGCGGCCGCGGCCAGGGCGGCGACCGGCACCGCCCGGTGGGCCACGCCGTGCAGCACGCTGCCGGCCTCGGCCTTGGTCAGGGTCAGCGCGAACAGGTCGGCGAGGTCGTCCACGTGCACCATCGGCCAGCAGGTCGCCGCCGAACCGACGTAGCGGCCCGTGCCGTGCTCGCGCGCCCAGCCGGTCATCAGGCCGGGAATGCCGCCGCCGCGGCCGTACACGATGCCGGGCCGCACCACAACGGCCCGCACCTCGTTCCCGGTGCTCGCCAGGACCCGCCGCTCGATCCGCGGGCGGTGGCCGACGATGGGGATCGCGTTCACCGGCGCGTCCTCGTCGACCGCCTCCGGGCCGGTGGCGCCGAGCACCCACACACCGCTGGCGTAGACGAACGCCCTTCCGCTGCCGTGGAGTTCACCGGTCAGCGCGTCCGCGGCCGCCGCGTCCACCGCCTCGTCGCCGGTCGGGGTGGCGAGGTTCAGGACGGCGTCGATGTCGTCGGTGACGGCGGCCCGCAGCGAGGCCGGGTCGGCCAGGTCGCCCACCCGTACCGGCACCTCGGGCGCGAACCGGCCCGCGTCCCGTACGAAGTGGACCACCTGGTGGCCGTCAGCCGTCAGCCGCCGCACCACCGCCGATCCGACGTAGCCGGTGGACCCCAGCACAAGTACCTTCACATCCGCTCCCGTTCGCGTTCTCGATCGCAGGCAGCCGGCGGACGCCCGTACGGTGGGCACCCGGTACGGACGTCGCTTCGGCGCTGCCGACGCCAGGAGAATCTAGGGCCGTTCCTTCGACCCCGGTCGACCTTGCGTGCGCGATCGCTCGACTCCGCGTGCACCGTCCGCGCCCAGGGCGCGCCGGCGGTGCTCGGTGGGCGTGCGGCCGAACTCCTGACGGAAGGCACGGCCGAAGACGGTCGGGCTGGTGAAGCCGGAGCGGACGGCGATCGTCTGGACCGGCAGGTCGCGCAGCTCGGGGCGGGCGAGGTCGTCACGGCAGCGCTCCAGCCGGCGGCGCCGGATGAAGGCCGCGACGCCCTCGGGCTCGTCCCGGAACAGCGCGTAGAGGCTGCGCAGCGAGACGTTGAGGCGGGCGGCGACCACGCCGGGGGTGAGTTCCGGGTCGCCGAGGTTGCGTTCGATGAAGGTCTTGGCCTGTTCCAGGGCGGCGCGGGCGCGGACCTCGGGCGCGGTGGCCGCGAGGGCGCCGAGCTGGTCCGCCAGGTAGGCCGTGGCCAGGTCGAGGGCCACCCGCCCGAGCACCGGGAGCTCCTCGGGCCGGCAGTCCGGGCCGTTGTCGCGCACGCTGGTCATGAAGTCGGCCATCACGGCGCCGAGCCCGGTCCGGGGCAGCCCGGCGACCACCAGCCGGTCGGCCCGCTCGGCCCGGAGCGCCAGTTCCGACCTCGGGATCTGCAGCATGACCACCCGGGTCGGGCGGTCGTCACCGCTGTTGTCGCAGGCCAACGGAGCCGAGGTGTTGGTGAGGACGAAACCGTCGACGACCGGCCCGGACTCCCGCCCGAACTGGCAGGTCCTCATCGCGCTGACCTCGACCAGGGCGAGCTGGTACTGCTCGGGATCCCCGCGCCTGATGTGGGCCGGGGTGCGGCGCGACCGCAGCGGCGAGAACTCGTACGCCGACAGCTTGGCCGTCCCCAGGTCGAGTTCCCCCAGCCACGCGTCGAAGTCCCCCGCCCGCTCGGTGTCGATCGCCACGGGCATCAGATCCGTGGACACCGCCTCGGTGAACCACTCGAACCTGTCCTCGACCGGCACGTCGGCCGCGGACACACTCGTCCACATCCCCACTCCCCCCGTATCACAACGATCTTGATGATACGTCCGGCGAACGGGCGGACGGGCGGACGGGCTGACGGGCTGACGGGCGGGCTCCGGACGGAGGGGTATCGCCACTCCACTCTTTGCTACTGGCCGGTAATTTGGCTGATCATCATCTCCTCTGCGGCTTCATCAGCTCGCTAGGCTCCGGCAGTCGAGCGGTTCGAGCACAGATGGAGCACGTGATGGAACGACCCACCCCCAGCCGTGGACGCCGGACGGCGAGCGCCGTCCTCGCGGCGGCCCTCGTCCTCGGCGGGGCCGCCGTCGCCCGGCCCGCCGTCGCGGACGCGTCGCCCGCGGCTTCGGTGGGGGCCGGGTCGTTCCGGCTGGCCGACATCCCGGCGAAGGACGGCGTCGTTCTCAAGGCCGACGTGTTCACCCCGGCCGCCGGGACGCCGTGGGCCGATCCGCGCGGGCGCTACCCGCTGGTGGTGCAGCCGGCCAGCTGGGGACAGAACGACCTGGAGTACGTCGCGCAGGGCCGGGCGCTCGCCGCCGAGGGGTACGTCGTCGTCACCTACACGGTGCGGGGCTTCTGGGGCTCCGGCGGGGAGGTCGACGTCGCCGGGCCCAAGGACGTCGCGGACATCTCCACGGTGATCGACTGGGCGCTCGCGCACACCCCCGCCGCCCCGGACCGGATCGGCATGGTCGGGCTCTCGCTGGGCGGCGGCCTGACCCTGCTCGGCGCCGCCGCCGACCCGCGGATCAAGGCCGTCGCCTCGCTCAGCGGCTGGGCCGACCTCACCGACTCGCTCTACAGCGGGCAGACCCGGCACCTCCAGGCGGCGGCCGTGCTCGCCGGCATCCAGGCGCCGACCGGCCGCAAGAGCCCCGAGTTCGCGCGGGTCCTGGACGACCTGTTCGCCGACCGCGACCTGCCCGGGGTCATCGACTGGGCCGACGTCCGCTCCCCCGCCCGCCGGCTCGACCGGATCAACGCCAACGGCACCGCCGTCCTGATGGCCAACGCCTGGGGCGACAGCTTCTTCAACCCCAGCCAGGTCACCGACTTCTACCAGCGGCTGACCGGCCCCAAGCGCCTCGAACTGCGCCCGGGCGACCACGCCAGCCAGGAGTTCACCGGGCTGCTCGGCCTGGACAACGCCACCTGGAACAGCGCGCGCCACTGGCTCGACCGGTACGTCAAGGGCGACCCGGCCGCGGACACCCGCACCCAGCCGGTCCAGCTCGACGTCCGCCCCTCCGGCACGACCGAGAGCCACCCCGACTGGCAGTCCGTCAGCTCCCGGACCGAGCGGCTCGCGATCGGCGCCGACGGCCTCGCGGCCGCCCCCGGCGGTCCGGCCGTCGGTCCGGCCGACGCGGACTGGCGGACCACCGTACTCGGCGACACCCCCTCCGGCGCGAGCGGCGGCGTCGCCCTGCTGTCCGGGCTGGTCGACCAGACCGTGCACCAGCCGCCCACCGTGGTCGTCCCGCTGCTGGCCCGCCCGGCCGCCGTCGTCCGCCAGTCGCAGCCCTACCCGCAGGGCCTGTCGCTGCGCGGCGCCGCCCGGGTGCACACCACGGTCACCTCGACGGCCCCGCAGGGCACGGTCGTCGCCTACCTCTACGACGTGGACGCGCTCGGCATCGGCCGGCTGGTCTCGCACGCCCCGCGGAGCTGGTCCGGGCGGACCCCCGGACAGCCCTTCCCCCTGGACCTCCCGCTCTTCACCACGGCGTACGACCTGCCGGCCGGCCACCACCTGGCCCTGGTGCTGGGCACCCGGGACGCCCTGTACGGCGGGGAGACCCCGCTCGGCTCCCGGGTCACCTTCGGCTCCTCCGCCGCCGACCCGGCCACCCTGACCCTGCCGGTGCGCTGACCGTCCGGCAGCCTGAAGCTTGTCGCCCGTCGTCCCGGGGCGTGCCGGGACGACGGCATTCGGCCACTGTTCAGCACCGCGTGACCACCTGGATGACCTGCGACAAGGTTCGGTTCCTAGCGTCTGGGGACACCCCACTCGCTTTGGAGCGATCATGCACGAATTCCATCCGTCCGACGCGTGTGCCTGCCCCCGTACCGCGGACCTCGACGGGCACGGGACGGCGGCGGCGAGCCGGCGGCGGTTCCTGCGCGGGGCCGGGCTGTTGGGGGCCGGGGTGAGCGCGGCGGGGCTCGGCGTGTTCGGCGCGGCCGGTCCGGCAGAGGCGGCGGCCGACGCACCCAAGCCTCCCCGGGACCGCACCCGCCGGAACGGCTGGGAGCCCGATCCCGACAGCCGGCAGTTCACCTTCGTCGTCATGCCGGACACCCAGTACCTGTTCGACGAGGACCGGATCCACCCCGCCCCGCTGGAGGCGTCCTTCCGCTACGTCCTCGACGGCGGGACGAACCGCGAGGGTGGCAGGGACGACAACATCGTCTTCCTCGCCCACCTCGGCGACGTCACCGAGCACGGACTGCCCACCGAGTACGCCGCCGTGACGAAGTCCTTCGCCATGCTGGACGACGCCGGCGTCGCGTACGGCGTGCTCGCGGGCAACCACGACGTCCGGTCCTCGACCGACGACCAGCGGGGCAGCACCCCGTACCTGCAGACCTTCTCCCCGGCGCGGGCCGCCCGCACGCCCGGCTACCGGGCCTCCAGCCCCGACGGGTACAACACCTGCCACGTCTTCAAGGCGGCCGGCCGCGAGTGGATGGTCCTCTCGCTGGACTGGCGCCTGTCGGACGCGGGCTTCGCCTGGGCCAACAGGATGATCGCCGCGAACCCGAAGCTGCCGGTCATCCTCACCACCCACGAGATGGCGTACGCGGACGACAGCGGCAAGGCGACGCTCTCCGACTACGGGCACCGCCTCTGGGACAAGCTCGTCAGCGGCAACGACCAGGTGTTCCTCACCGTCAACGGGCACTACTGGCCGCCCGGCCGCATCGTCCTCAAGAACAAGGCCGGCCACGACGTCCACGTCCACATCACCAACTACCAGGACCGCTACTACGGCGGCGCGGCGATGATCCGCAGCTACCGGTTCGACCTCGACCGGAACACCGTCGACGTGTCGACGTTCTCGCCCTGGATCCTGGAGACGGCCGCCGAGGAGCGCAACGCCCTCGCCGCCCAGGAGGCCGAACTGACCTCCGACGTCGACCGGTTCTCGATCCCGATCGACTTCGAGCAGCGCTTCGCCGGCTTCGCCCCCGCCCCGCGCCGCCCGGCCCGCCCCGCGAGTGACCTGCTCGTCCGCGACACCCTCGCCTACTGGCGCTTCGACAACGGCGGCAAGGCCGGCACCGGGCTCCCGGACCGGCAGGTCGTCCGGGACCTCAGCGGGCAGGGCAACGACCTGGTCCGCCAGGCCACCCCGGGCGCGCCCGACACCGTGCTCACCTGGTCGTCCGACCACCACCCGGACCAGCCCGGCCACGGCAGCCTGCTCTTCGACAGCCGTAACAAGCCGCCGGTCGGCGCGTACCTCGAGACCGTGCCCACCGCGCCCGTCAACCGCCAGACCTTCGAGCGCGGTTACACCGTCGAGGCGTTCTTCAAGCTGCCCGCCGACTGGTCCCCGGGGCAGAACGCGTGGTCGGCACTCCTGAGCCGTTGGGGCATGAGCGGCGAGGCGGGCAAGAGCGGCGACTCGACCGACCCGCAGGAGCCGGTCGTCACCCTCAGCCTCTCCGACGCACCCGCCCTGCAGTGGTGCGTCTACCCGCTCAACCAGACCGGCGCCTCGACCTGCTGGGGCCACCAGCTGCCGCTGGACCACTGGTGGCACGTCGCCGTCGTCAACGACGGCCGGCTCAACCGGATGTACGTGGACGGCTGCGAGGTCGCCCGCAACCCGTCCACCCCGGCGGTCGGCCTGACCACCCTCGGGCGGCCGTGGATGCTCGGCGGGTACGAGTACGGTGGCATGCTGGACAAGATCCTCCACGGCTGGATCGGCGACGTGCGGATCGTACGGCGTGCGCTGTCGACGGAGGAGTTCATGATCTCGTGACGCCGGAATGCCCCGGGAAATGACGCGGGAATGACGCCGCGCGCCACCGCGCCCCACCTCGTCGATTGTGCGAAGCAGCGGCTCCTCCGGCCTCAGGCCCCGGGCAGGTGGTGTCCGTCGACCATCGTCCGTACCGGCGGCGGCAGCCAGTCGTCGACCGGGGCCTGGACCCCGGAGAGCTGCCGGAGGACGTCGGACGCGGTGGGCCGGCGGCCGGGGTCGTGGTCGAGGCAGCGCGCGATGATCCCGGCCAGCTGGGTGGGGAGCATGCCCAGGGCCGACTCCAGCGACGTGCCCTGGGGGAAGGGCGCGGCGCCGGCGGCGTGGCAGAGCACCATGCCGAAGGCGTACAGGTCGACGGCCGAGGTGACCGGTGCGCCGGAGAGCTGCTCGGGTGCGACGAACCCCGGTGTCCCGATGACGAAGCCGGTGGAGGTGAGCTGGGTGCCGTCGGCGAGTTGGGCGATGCCGAAGTCGATCAGCCGCGGGCCCGTCCCGGAGACGATGACGTTGCTCGGCTTGAGGTCGCGGTGGATCACCCCGCTCCCGTGGATCTCCGCCAGCGCCTCGGCGATCCCGGCCGCGAGCGCGTGCAGGGTCCGTACGGGCACCGCGCCGTGCCGCTGGAGGACCTCCTGCAGCGACGGGCCCGGGATGTACTCGGTGGCCAGCCACGGCGGATCCCCGTGCGGGTCCGCGTCGACCACGGGGGCCGTGTGGAACCCGCCGACCGTGCGGGCCGCCTCGACCTCCCGGGCGAAGCGCCGCCGGAAGCCGGGGTCGACGGCGAGCTCGGGGTTGATGACCTTGACGGCGACCGGACGGCCGCCGGGCGTCAGGCCCAGGTAGACCGTGCCCATGCCGCCCTGTCCCAGCCGCGCCGTCAGCCGGAACCGCCCGAGACTCCCCAGGGCGGGCGGGGCGGGCGAAGCACTTTGTACGGGCCGGTGGGCGGGCGGGGCTGCCCCGAACACGGGTGGCGGGCCGACGCCCGGAGCGTGCCGCGGCGCCGCGAGGAGGCCGGCGTGCTCCTGCTCCGGGTGCCGTCGACGCTTCGCCCGCCGACGCGCCGACCTCACCGAGACCGTGACCGCCAGCACCAGGACGATCAGGGAGATCTGGACCACCAGTTCCATCCGAACTCCCCTGCCACCGACCGACAGTGGCCGCGCACCGTGCCACCCGCCGGAGTCTCCCAGATCCGCCGCACACCGCGACAGGGATTGGGGACATCGGTGCGCGGGCCGTTCCGTCAGCCGAGGCGCTCGGCGGCGGGGCTCGCGGTGGCGGCCAGACGGTCGGCGGCGGCGTCCAGACGGGCCAGGGTGCGCTCGCGGCCCAGCACCTCCAGGGACTCGAACAGCGGCAGGCCCACCGTCCGGCCGGTCACGGCCACCCGGACCGGTGCCTGCGCCCGGCCCAGCTTCAGCCCGTACTCGGCTGCCACCGCCTCCAGCTCCGCCTTCAGCGCCCCGGCCTCCCAGGTCGCCGCGTCGGCGAGCCGGCGCCGGGCGGTGCGCAACAGGGCGAGCGCGGTCCGACCGTCCTTCATGGCCTTCGCCCAGGAGGCGTCGTCCCGTACGGGCACGGGCAGGAAGAGGAAGTCGACCTGGTCGACGATCTCGCTCAGCACCGCGATCCGGGACTGCGCGAGCGGGGCGAGCACCGCGAAGGCCGCCGCGTCGTAGGCCTCGGCCGGCCACGGCGCGCGGGGCGCGGTCAGCCACGGCTCGCACAGGGCGGTGAACTCCGCCGTCCCCAGGGCCCGGAGGTACTCGCCGTTGAAGGCGCGCAGCTTGGCCGCGTCGAAGAAGGCCGAGGCGGCGTTCACGTCCGCGACCCGGAACAGACCCTCCAGCTCGGCGTACGGGCGGATCTCCACGTCGTCCTTCGGGCCCCAGCCCAGCAGCATCAGGTAGTTGACCACCGCCTCGGGCAGGTGGCCCTCCGCCAGGTAGTCCTCCAGGGCGACCTTGTCCCGGCGCTTGGACAGCTTCCGGCGCTGCTCGTTCACGATCACCGGCAGGTGCGCCCAGACCGGGGGCTCGGCGCCGAGCGCCTCCCACAGCAGCTGCTGCTTCGGGGTGTTGGACAGGTGCTCCTCGCCGCGGACGACCTGGGTGATGCCCTGGTCGAGGTCGTCGACGACGTTGGCCAGCAGGAAGACCGGGCTGCCGTCGCCTCGGGCGATCACGAAGTCCTCGATGGCGGAGTTCGGGAAGGCCGGCTCCCCGCGGATCAGGTCCACCACGACGGTGGCGCCCTCGTCCGGCGTGCGGAAGCGCAGCGCCCGGCCCGGCTCGAAGCCCAGTCCCCGCTCCCGGCAGTGCCCGTCGTACCCGAGCTGGGCGGAGCCGGTGCGCCCGGCCAGCTCCTCGCGGGTGCAGTCGCAGTAGTAGGCCCGCCCGGTGGCGTGGAGCTCCTCGGCGGCCGCGCGGTGGCGTTCGGCGTTGGCCGACTGGAAGTACGGGCCCTCGAAGGCCGGGTCGCCCTCGTGGATGCCGATCGAGGCGAGGGCGCTGATGATGCCCTCGGTCCACTCCGGCTTGTTGCGGGCGGCGTCGGTGTCCTCGATCCGCAGGACGAACGTGCCGCCCCGCTGTCGCGCCGTCGCCCAGTTGTACAGGGCCGAGCGGGCGCCGCCGACGTGGAACATGCCGGTGGGGCTCGGGGCGAATCGGACGCGTACGGGACGGGGTGCCTCGGTCATGGACGCAGGGTAGCGGTGACGGGCCGTGACCGAGGGCGATTTTCCCTGGCCGCGCGCCGGAGGACCCCGACGGCTACGGGTGGACCTCGGGGCCCGTGGGCGTGGGTGCCCGGTGGTCGGTGGTGTGGCGGGCGCGGAGCGGCAGCCGGCGCAGGGCGGCGTCGAGGGCGGCGGCCGGGTCCGCGGGGCCGGTGGCCGTCGGGTCGGCGGTCGTCCCGTCGGCGGCCGCCCGGCCGGTGGAGCGCCAGGCGATGTGGCCGTCGGGGCGGACGAGGACGGCGCCGTCGGGGGCGGTGCCGGTGAGGGCGGCGAACTCGGGTCCGGGGTCGGCGTGGCGCAGGCCGGCGGTGTCGGCGGGGCGGTGCCAGGCGGGTGGGCCGAGGAGGATCCAGTCCCCGGCCGGCAGGTCGAGGGTGGAGCGCGTCCGGGCGGGGTCGGTCCAGGCGTGCGGGAGGCGGGTGCCGGGGCTGCCGTCGAGGTCGGTGGCGACGGGGTCCGCCCGGTCCCCCGCCTCGGTGAGGACGGCGGCGGAGCGGTAGCGCTCGCCGAGGCCGTGCGCCGCGGGGCTGGTCCAGTCGGGGTCGGGTGTGGGGCTGCCGGGGGTCATGGCCCGGGCGTTGGCGCCCGAGGCGGCGACGGCGTGGACGGCGGCGGGGTGGCGCTCGTCCTGGTAGGTGTCCAGCAGGGTCTCGTCCGCGCGGCCGCCGAGGACGGCGCCGAGCTTCCAGGCGAGGTTGTGGACGTCGGCGATGCCGGTACTGGCGCCGCGGGCGCCGGCCGGGGGCATCTGGTGGGCCGCGTCGCCGGCGAAGAACACCCGGCCGGCGCGCAGCCGGTCGAGGGTGCGCTCGCGGGCCTCCCAGGGCAGCACGCTGACCACCTCGGGCTCGGCGCCGGGCACCCCGAGGACGTCCCGCAGGATCTGCTCGCACCGCTCGGGCGGGTAGTCGGCGGGGCTTTCGACGGCCGGGTCGTAGCGCAGGTGGAAGGCCCAGCGGGTGCGGGCGTCGATGGCGGTGAGCATGCCCCGTACGCCGGGGCGTGCGATCAGGACGACGCTGAACTCCCTGTCCCGGACGAGCTGTTCGAGGTCGGCGCGGAAGAGGATGTTGAGCTGGTGCCCGTGGCTCGGGCCGTACGTCGAGGAGACGCCGAGTTCGTGGCGCAGCGCGCCGCCGGCGCCGTCGGCGGCGATCAGGTAGTCGGCGGTGACGGTCTCGGTGGCGCCGGTGGCCAGGTCCGTCAGGTCGACGGCGAGGTGGTCGCCGCCGTGGCGCAGGCCGGTGCGCAGCGTGCCGAAGCGGATCTCGGCCGGTCGGCGGCGGGCCGCCGCGAGCAGGACGGGTTCGACGGCGTCGAGGGTCGCGCGACGGCCGGTGGCCGGGCTCCAGCGGGCCATCGCGGCGGGGGCGAAGATGCTCGCGGGCCGGTCCCCCGGGTTCGGTCGGCGCGGGACGTCGGCGAGGGCGGTGGCGAGGTCGGGGCCGCGGTGGAGCCCTTCGGCGCGGGCCAGCGGGGCGCCGGCCTCGCGGACGGCGTCCGCCACGCCGAGTTCGCGGTAGATCTCCATCGCGCGGGCGTTGAGGCTGCGGGCGCGCGGGTGGTCGTGGGTCGCGGGGTGGGCTTCGACCAGGAGGGAGGGCACGCCGTGGTGGGAGAGGGCGAGGGAGGCGGTCAGGCCGACGATGCCGCCGCCGACGACGAGGACGGGGTAGTGCTTGCCGGTGTGCATGGGCTGTTCTCCGGGAGGGTGTTGAGGCAGGTTCAGGAGCGGGTGCCGGTGCCGGCACCCCGGGCTCCGGGCAGGAGCAGGGAGGTGAGCGCGCCCAGCAGGCTGAGGGCCGCGGCGGCGAGCAGCGCCGCGCGGGAGCCGTGCAGGAGGGCGGCGGCGGTGGCCGTACCGGAAGCCGCGGTGTCGGCCGTGCCGCCGGTGACCGACTGCGCGATGGCGCCGAGCAGGGCGAGGCCGAGGGCGCCGCCCAGTTGGCGGGAGGTGTTGAGCAGGCCCGAGGCGAGGCCGGCCTCGGCGGGCGGGACGGCGGCGGTGGCCGCCGTGGTGGCGGACATCAGCATCAGGCCGAGGCCGGATCCGGTCAGCAGCAGCGGGCCGAGCAGGTCGGCGGTGTAGCGGGGGTCGGCCGGCAGGGTGGCGAGCCACAGCAGCCCGGCCGCCGCGACGGTGCCCCCGTACAGCGGCAGTCGGCGCGCCCCGGCGTCCAGCAGGCGGCGGGAGAGCAGCGCGGCCGCGGCCAGGCACACGCCCATCGGCAGCATCGCCAGTCCGGTCTGCTGGGCGGAGTAGCCGAGGACCTGCTGCATCAGCTGCGAGACGAGGAAGAGCGACGCCGTCAGGCTCGAACCGAGCAGGAGGACGACGAGGTTCCCGGTGGCGACGCCGGGCAGGCGGAAGACCGGCAGGCGGACCAGCGGGTTCGCGCTGCGCGCCTGGACGAGGACGAAGACGGTGAGCAGCAGGGCCGCGGCGGTGAGGGTGGCGAGGGTGGCGGGGGACGTCCAGCCGCGCTCGCCGCCGCGGGTGAGGCCGAACAGGAGCAGTCCGACGCCGGTGGTCGAGACGAGGGCCCCCGGCAGGTCGAGGCGGCCCAGGGAGCCGCGGACGTCGGCGGGCCGCAGGCAGAGGTGGACGGCGGTCAGCAGTGCGATGCCGATGGGCACGTTGACGTACATCACCCAGCGCCAGCCGGCGTGTTCGGTGAGGACACCGCCGAGCAGCACGCCGAGTGCGGCGGCCGACGAACTCGACGCCGCCCAGGCCGACATGGCGCGTCGGCGCAGGTGTGGCCGGTCGGCGGTGGCGGCGAGGACGACCCCGAGGGTCGAGGTCGCCAGTGCCGAGGCGCCCAGCCCTTGGGCGGCGCGGGCGGCGATCAGGGCCGGGCCGCTGCCGGCGAGGCCGCCGAGGGCGCTGGCGGCGGTGAACAGCACCAGGCCCGCCCGGAGGGTGGCCCGGCGGCCGAAGAGGTCGCCGGCGCGGGCCGCGAGCAGGGTGAAGCCGCCGAGCACCAGCAGGTAGGCGTCCACCACCCAGCGGGCGGCGGCGGATCCGAGTCCGAGGTCGGCGCTCATCGCGGGCAGGGCCACGTTCACGATGGCGCCGTCCGTCACGACCATGAACGACGCGGTGCAGGCGATCGCCACGGCCGCGGCGACGGGGAGGCCGGGCCGCAGCAGGCGTGGTGGCCCGGGCGCTGGCGGGCCGGCGGGCGGCGACGCGGCGGGCGTGGACGCGGTGGGCGGAGGTGGCGCGGCGGGGTCGCCGGCGGAGGAGGGCAGGGGCATGTCGACTCCTAACCTGAACAGTGTTCTAGTAGAACGGTGTTCAGGTTAGGGTAGGCTCAACGGCGTGTCAACGCGGGTGGCCATGGTCCGGAAGCCAGCCCAACCCGCCTTCCCAGCAAGGAGATCCGCGTGCGCCTGCACCGCGAGGACGTGCTCGCCGGAGCCCTCGGCCTGCTCGACCAGGACGGCCTGGACGGGCTCACCATGCGCCGCCTCGCCACGTCCCTGGGCGTCGGCCCCAGCGCCCTGTACTGGCACTACCGCGACAAGCAGGCCCTGCTGGAGGCCATCGCCGAGGAGATCATGAGCGGCGTCGCCGACGTCGACCTCGCACTGCCGCCGCGCGAGCGGACCGCCGAACTCGCCCGGCGCCTGCGGCGCGCCCTGCTCACCCGCCGCGACGGCGCCCGCGTCCTGTCCGGCACCTACGTACGCCGACCCAACACCCTCCGCTTCGGCGAGGTCGCCGTCCAGACCCTCGCCGCCGCCGGGGTGCCGGAGACGGAGACCGCGCTGGCCTTCTTCACCGTCCAGGACTACGTCCTCGGTCACGTCATCGAGGAACAGAGCCGCGAGCACCAGCTCGCCACCACCGACCGCACCCCGACCCCGGACGCCGCCGCCACCGGCGACTACCCGGCCATCGGTACGGCGATCCGCCACTGGGCCGCCCACACCCCGGACGACCGCTTCGAGTACGGCCTGCGGCTCCTGCTCGACGGCCTCGACCGCCGCACCGGCGCCTGACCGCCTGCCGCCCCGCGGCCGCCCTCCCCATGCCGGACAGGTGAGCACGGCCGAAGACGGCCCACGGCGGTTGCCGCCGTGGGCCGTCTTCGGCCGCTGCCTCACCGCACCGCTCGTCCGCTTCCCGCGCGAAGGCCCCGCCCATCGGATCGGCGGACGACAGCGAGACGGCTCGTCACACCTCGCCGGCCGGCCGCAGTTCGCGTTCGAGGGCGGAGAGGGCGAACGCGTCCGCGGAGGCGTGCTGCCAGCGCGGGCGTCCGAACATCACGTCCCCGGAGAGCCCGTTGAGCATGGCCACGGCCCTGATGACGAACTCGGTCGGGTCCACGTCGGCGAACCGCCCCAGGGCCCGGCCTTCGAGGAGGATGGCTTCCAGACGCTCCTCCCACGCGTCGGAGAGCGCGGTGAGGAGCTGCCGGCCGGCGTCGTCGTGGTGCTGGGCGAGCACGTGCGTCCACAGCGCGTAGCGCTCGTCACCCTGGTGGCGGGGCAGGTAGAAGCGGACGAACAGGGCCAGCTTCTCGGAGGGGGAGGCGGCCTGGTCCGCGGCCTGCTGGAACCGGGCCAGGAGGTCCGCTTCGCTCCATGCGAGGACTTCGAGCAGGAGGCGGTCCTTCTTGCCGAAGTGGTACAGGATGTGCCCGGTGCTCATCCCGGCCCGCGCGGCGATGTCCGACATCCGCACGGCGGCGGGGCCCTTCTCGGCGATGGCGCTGATCGCGGCCCGCATCGCCCGTCCCCGCGCTTCGTCGCCGCTGGGCTGGCGCTTCCGGTCGGCCGAGGCCAGGGCCGGCTGCGGGGTGGCACCGGGCTCCGCGTTCGGCGCGAGCCCGGTCGTGCCGTCCGGCGAGCGGAGTGGCTGGGGCCGGGCGGGCTCGGTCTCTGGCGTCGGCATGGCCTCACCTCGCGTCTGGGGATCTAGATCCGTAGTCTAGACTGAAAATCTAGACAGTGCGATTGGAGCCCGAAGGCCGCGTGAGCGCGGTCCCGACGCCCAGTGACTCCGCTTGTCCGACCCACCCGCCTGTCCGACCCACCCCCCTCAGGAGGCACCCGCATGACGCGCGGATTCGACGTTGTGGAGACCTGTATCGCCGACCTGCGCGCGGCGCTGGAGAAGGGCGAGACCACCTCGGTCGACCTGCTCGACGCGTACCTCGCGCGGATCGACGCGTACGACCGGCCCGGCACCGCCACCGCGCTCAACGCGATGGTCGTGATGAACCCGGACGCCCGCGCCGAGGCGGAGGCCTCCGACGCGCGCCGCGCGCGCGGCGAGACGCTCGGCCCGCTGGACGGCATCCCGTACACCGCGAAGGACAGCTACCTCGCCAAGGGCCTGACGGCGGCGGCCGGTTCCCCGGCGTTCGAACACCTCGTCGCCCAGCGCGACGCCTTCGCCGTCGAGCGGCTGCGCGCAGGCGGGGCCGTCCTCATCGGCCTGACCAACATGCCGCCGATGGCGAACGGCGGTATGCAGCGCGGCGTGTACGGCCGCGCGGAGAGCCCGTACAGCGCCGACTGGCTCACCAGCGCCTACGGCTCCGGCTCCTCCAACGGCTCGGGCACCGCGACCGCGGCGTCCTTCGGGGCCTTCGGCCTCGGCGAGGAGACCTGGTCCTCGGGCCGGGCACCCGCGTCGTACAACGCGCTGTGCGCCTACACCCCCAGCCGCGGCGTGATCTCGGTGCGCGGCAACTGGCCGCTCGTCCCGACCATGGACGTCGTCGTCCCGCACACCCGCAGCATGGCCGACCTGTTCGAACTGCTCGACGTCGTCGTGGCCGACGACCCGGAGACCCGCGGGGACCTGTGGCGGGCGCAGCCGTGGATCCCGCTGCCCGCCCCCTCCCAGGTGCGTCCCGCCTCGTACCCCGCACTCGCCCCCGCCGACGCCGCGGCGGCGCGGGCCGCCCTCGCCGGAAAGCGCATCGGCGTCCCCAGGATGTACATCAACGCCGACCCGGACGCCGGGACGAACCCCGGCGGCGGCATCGGCGGCCAGACCGGGCAGCGGATCGACACCCGCCCCTCGGTGATCGCCCGGTGGGAGGCGGCTCGCCGCGACCTGGAGGCGGCCGGCGCCGAGGTGGTCGAGGTCGACTTCCCCGTCGTGTCGAACTACGAGTCCGACCGCCCCGGCGCGCCCTCGCTGTCCACCCGCGGCCTGGTCGGCGCCGACTTCCTCACCGTCGAGATCGAGGACCTGTCCGCCTGGGCCTGGGACGACTTCCTGCGCGCCAACGGCGACCCCGCGCTCACCACCCTGACCGAGGTCGACGGCGACCGCATCTTCCCCAAGCACCCGGGCGAACTCCCCGACCGCTACGCCGGCTTCGACGACACGATCGGCGACTACCCGCGCTTCGTCCGCGAGCGCCCGTACGCGTCCTTCACCGACATGCCCCACCTGGAGGAGGGACTGCGCGGCCTGGAGGAGACCCGCCGGGTCGACCTGGAGCTGTGGATGGACGGACTCGGCCTGGACGCCGTGGTGTTCCCCGCGGTCGCCGACGTCGGCCCCGCGGACATGGACGTGAACGAGGCCTCCGCCGACCTCGGCTGGCGCAACGGCGTCTGGGTCGCGAACGGCAACCTGGTGCCCCGTCACCTCGGCATCCCCACGGTGACCGTGCCCATGGGCACCATGACCGACACCGGCATGCCCGTCGGGCTGACGTTCGCGGGCCGCGCCTACGACGACAACGCCCTGCTCGCCCTCGCCGCCGCCTTCGAGGCCACCGGCAACCGGCGCACGGAGCCGCCCCGCACGCCCCGGCTGGCGGCGGAGTGACCTGAGGACGTCCGGGAGGGCACGAAGTCGCGGGGGGGGGTGCCGCAGCGGAACGTGAGCGGCGGGCCTCAGCCGGCCACCCCGAGCCCCGCTCCCGTTACGGCCGCACAGCGGTCGCACGGGGGCGGGTCTCGTCCTACCCGGCCGGGGCCGTCGCCGGGGAGGCCGGCGCCAGGGGCCCGTCGTGGCGGGCGCTGGCGCGCCAGTCGGCGACGCGGACCAGGGTTTCGAGGAAGGCGAGGCGGAACGGGCCGAGACCGGGGGCGTCGCGCAGGGACAGGGCCCGTTCGGTCCAGGCCGCCGGGAAGGCGGCGGTGCGCAGGGTCCGGGCGGGGAAGTGCTCGCCGGTGGACAGCCGGATCGGCGGGGTGCGGTCCCCGTCCGCGACGCCGAGCAGCAGTGGGGCCTCGTCGCCGCGCGGGCGCACGGTGAGCCGGACCTGGCCGTGGTGGGCGGCGGCGAGGTACGTCACGAGCGGGTGGTGACCGCCCTCCCAGAGCAGCAGGGCGCTGACGAGCTCGTGCCGCAGGTAGGGGCGCGGCGAGTGGTAGGGCGGCAGGGGGTCGGCGCCGCTCCTGGACTTGGCGAGCAGGCCGCCGGGCGGGTCGGTGCGGCCGGCCCGCAGCTTCTCCTGGAAGGCGTCGTGGCACTTGCCGAGGTCGTGGAAGCGGGCCGCCTCGACCACGGCCTCCCGCAGGCCGGTGGGGAGCGCGGGCAGCGCGGCGAGCAGCGACTCCGCCTCCTGCGCGGTCTCCTGGAGGTGCTGGTCGAGGCCGACCCAGGCGGTGCAGCCATAGGCCGGCCGCCCGGGGACGGCGGCCTCGCAGGCCACCGGGGCCGGACTCGCCGGGGTCCAGCCGCGGTCCGGGAGGTAGCCGCCGGTGCGGGCGTCCAGGAGCAGCCGGACGCCGGGCCGCAGGTCCTCCGGCCGCGCGGGGCGCCAGCGGCGGTCCAGGGTGTCGCGCAGCCAGGCCCGCCCGGCGGGAAGCCGCCGGAGCTCGCCGAGCGGCACCGGGCAGAGTTCGGCGCCGCTCGGGTCCGGCTCGTCCTCGCCGGGCTCGGCGCGGTCCCAGGCGCGCCAGGCGACCAGGGCCGGGAGCGAGTCGGCCTGCGCCGGGTCGCGGATCCAGTGGTCCACCCCGGCGGTGTCCCCGGCGGTGTCGTCGGCGGGCGAGTCGAAGAGGGCCAGGACGTCCTCCCGCCCCGGCCCGGGCGGCGCAAGCGGCGCGGGCTGTACGGGCGCCGCGGCCGGCGCGTCGACGTCGGCCGTCAGCAGCTCGCCGGGGGTGACGGCCCGGCCCTCGTGGGCGGTCAGCCAGCGCGCGGTGGCCGCGTCACCGCCCTCGGGGGGCGTGCACCACAGCAGGTCGCCGCCGTCCGGGTGCTCGCCGTGGCGGTTGCAGCGGCCGGCGCGCTGCACGAGCGAGGCCCAGGGCGCGAGTTCGGTGACCAGGGTGCGGCTGGAGAGGTCGAGCCCGGCCTCCAGGGCGGGGGTGGCGACGAGGACGAGGTCGCGCGCGCCCTCGGCGGCGGCCAGGGCACGGTCGAGGTCGGCGCGCCGGAAGTGCGGGTGCAGCAGCAGTGCCTCACGCCCCCGGGCGGCCAGGGCGGCGTGCACGGCCCGGGCCCGTCCCGGGGAGTCGAGCACCACGACGGTCCGGGTGCCCGGCACGTGCGCGGCGGTGACGGCCTCGGCGAGGGCGGTGACGTAGCGCCCCGGCGGAAGGTCGAGACGGCCGATGCGCCGCACCGTCCCGGTCGTGTCCGGCGCGCGCACCGTCCTCCCGCCGAGACCGCCCGGCCCCCGGACCGACGACATCCACATCGTCCCGGTCGCCGCCGCCGTCCCCAACTCGTCCCGTAGACACTGGAGTCGCACACCGGTGGCCAGACCGGGCCCGAGCAGCCGCGCCTCGTCGAACACCCACTGGGCGTCGGTGTGCAGCAGCGCGTACGAGACCGGCGCCATCGTCGGCGCGTCCGCGTAGCCGCGCATCAACGCCCGGCTGAGCACCATGTCGTGGGTGCCGACCAGGATCGCGCTGCGCTCGGGGCGCCGCCGCCAGCCGCCCTCCTGCGCCGCGGCGCCCGCGAGCAGGTGCAGCCCGACCTCGTCCGCGCGGCCCAGGCGCGCCAGCCACTCCCCGATCCGGTCGACGGCCTGGTCGGCGAGGCTGTGCCGGGGCAGCACGTACACCAGCCGGCGGGGCGTGGCCCCCGGCGCGGCGATCAGCCGCCGGTACAGCCACGGCAGCACGGCGGCCACCGTCTTGCCGGCCCCGGTGGGCGCCTCCAGCAGAGTGGGCAGTCCCTCGGCGGCCAGCGCCGACTGGTAGGGGTAGGGGGTGAAGCCGGTGGCGGTGCGCGCGAAGGTCTCGTAGGTCTCGTAGGTCTCGCAGGTCTCGCAGGTCTCGAACTCGGCCGTCATCGGGCCAACCTACGGCCAGGCCGGTCCGGTGGACAGCACGGGGACCGGCGGACGGTCCGCCCCGTGGTCCGAGCGCCCGAGGGCGTCATCATCGAATCCTCATCCGGCCCCGGCCAAGCTCCTCCCACAGCAGAACGGTGCGAACGGGCGGAGCTGGACGGTGCGGAAATCCCTTCTCGGCAGGGCCGGCTGGTCGTCCGTCGTGCCGGCGGCGGCCCTGGTGACGGTCCTGGCTACCGGAGCGGCGACGGCGGCCCAGCTCGTCGCGGACGCGGACATCAGCCCGGCCGACGTGGTCTGCGAGCGCCTGCGGGTGGTGCGGCACCACCGGCTGGTGGCACAGCACTGCCCTCCCGCGCCGGACGAGGGCGCTCACGTCGGCGGTCACGTCGGCGCTCCCGGCGAGGCGCCCGGCGGCACGCCCGACACGCCTCATCGAATCCTCAGGTTCCCCCTGTGATGCTGTTCGCGGTCGACGGCGGCGCCTCCCCGGTCCCCCACGGAGGGGGAGGCGCCCCGTCGCCGCGGCCGACGGCTCCGCCGCAGGTCACGGCTATCCTGACCGGCATGCGCGTACTGGTGGTCGAGGACGACGATGACCTGCGGTTCGCCGTGGCCGCGGCTCTGCGCGGCAGCGGCCTGGCCGTCGACGAGGCCGGGGACCTGCCGGCCGCGGACGAGGCGTTGTTCGTCACCGCCTACGACTGCGTGGTCTTCGACCGGATGCTGCCCTCCGGCGACTCCGCGGCCTACGTGCAGCGGATGCGCGCGGACGGCCGGACGGTGCCGGTGCTGTTCCTCACCGCCCGCGACACCGTCGCCGACCGGGTCGAGGGCTTCGCCACCGGCGGCGACGACTACCTGGTCAAGCCCTTCGCCGTGCCCGAACTCGTGGCCCGGGTACGGAACCTGTGCCGGCGCACCGCCGTCGCCCGGCCGCCCGTGGTGCGCTGCGGCGGGCTGGAGATCGACACGGCCCGCCGTACGGTGCACCGCGACGGCGTCCTGCTGTCGCTCACCACCAAGGAGTTCGCCGTCCTGGAGACGCTCGCCGCCCGCCCCGCGGAGGCGGTGCGGCGCAGCGAGCTCGTCGAGCGCTGCTGGGACGAGCTGACCGAGCCCAACTCCAACGTGGTCGAGGTGCTGGTGTCGCAGCTGCGCCGCAAGCTCGGCGAGCCGCCGCTGATCCACACCGTGCGCGGGGTCGGCTACCGGCTGGAGGAGCAGCCGTGAGACGGGACGGGCCGCGCAGGGGGCAGCGGGGGCGCAGGCCCCCGACCCCGGCGGGCCGGATCCGCCGGCTGCGGCGGCGGATCACCCTGCTGTTCGCCCTCGTCAGCGCCGCGGGCCTGGTCGGCATGGCCGTCATCGCGGTGCACGCCGACGACTCGTCCTGGCGCGCCCAGGTGGACGCCGATCTCAAGCTCAGGACCAGCGAGTTCTCCGCCGACCTGCGCTACGACGAGCAGGGCGCGCTGGAGTACCCGGATCCGAAGGAGGGCGTCTACGACTGTCCCCCGGTGACCCTGTTCACCGGCACCGGTGGCCAGGTGACTCCCCTGGCCGGCCCGCACCGGCCGTGCCTGGCCGTCCCCGGACCGGCCCTCCAGGCGGTCGCCGAAGCGGCCGGCCGGGACGGGGACCTCGTCCGGGCCACCGTCACCGCGGCGAACGGCCACCGGCTGCGGCTGTCCGCCCAGGCCTTCACCGGCCCGGCCGCGGAGAACGCCGACGGCGTGGTGGTCGCGGCCGTGGACACCTCCGGCAACCTGGACGACCACGAGCGGCTGACCGTACTCCTCGGCGTCGCGTGCGCCGTCCTGGTCGCGGTGTCGGCCCTGGCCGGCCACTGGCTCGCCGGGCGGGCCGTCCGGCCGGCGCTGACCGCGCTCGACCAGCAGGAGGCGTTCTTCGCCGACGCCGCCCACGACCTGCGCACCCCCGTCACCTCCATGCGACTGCTCGCCGAGACCGGGCTGCGCGGCGAGGCGGACGGCCGGGAGGTGCTGCGCCGCACCCTGCGCCAGTCCACCCGGATGAGCGAACTGGTGGACGACCTGCTGACCCGCGCCCGGCTGATGGCCGGAGCCGTCCCGCTGGACCGGGAGCCGCTCCGGCTCGACCAGCTGGTCGACGCGGTCGTGGCCGACACCCCGGCCGAGGGGCACCGGGTGACCGTCCGGGCCGAGCCGGTGGTCGTGCTCGCCGACGCGTCCCTGCTGCGCCGGGCCGTCGCCAACCTGCTGGGCAACGCGCTCGCCCACGGGCACTCCCCGGGCGAACCGGCCGACGTCGAGGTCACCGTCGGCGCGGACGGCACCGTCGCGGTGGACGACGCCGGCCCCGGTGTTCCGCCCGAACAGGCGAAGTCGCTGTTCGAGCGCTTCCGCAGCGGCGCCGGCTCCAGCGGCCTCGGGCTGTCGATCGCCGCCTGGGTCGCGCACGCGCACGGCGGCTCGCTCACCGTGGAGCGCGGCACCCGCGGCGGCGCCCGTTTCCTGCTGCGCCTCCCGGTCCAGAAGCAGCCCTGACGCCCTGACCCGGTCTCCGGTCCGGAGGCAGCCCTGACCTCCCGGGACGGGCCGGCCCTCACCGATTCCTCAGCTTGGCCCGGCCACACTGCCCGCAGTCCCCGCACAGCGAGCAGCGAGCATGGACCGTGCCCCTCCGGCCCTTCGGGACGGGGAGAGGAGGGGCACGGCAGGAAATCGGACACATGACCCAGGTAAGGGCACACTCCGTCGGCGATCTGGTGGCCGGACGGTTCGAACTCCTGGCGCGGTTGGGTGCCGGCGGCATGGGCACGGTGTGGCGGGCCCACGACCTGCTCCTCGAACGCGAGGTCGCGGTGAAGGAGATGCGCTCCCCCGCGGTCTCCGCCACGGGCTCCCCCGCCGAGGAGGACCCGAGCCGGGCCGTCCACACGCGGGCGCGGGTCCTGCGGGAGGCGCGCGCCCTCGCCAGGGTGAAGCACCCGAACGTGGTCACCGTCCACGAGGTACTCGACCAGGAGCCCTGCCCGTGGCTGGTGATGGAACTGGTGACCGGCCGTTCCCTGGACGCCGTCCTGCGGGACGGCCGGCTCGGTCCCGTCCGGGCCGCCCGCATCGGCCTGGACCTCCTCGGCGCCCTGCAAGCCGCGCACGCGGCCGGAGTCCTGCACCGGGACGTCAAGCCGGGAAACGTCCTCATCCGCCAGGACGGCACCGCCGCGCTCACCGACTTCGGAATCGCGGCCCTGCAGGGATGGCAGACACTCACCGCCCCCGGCGACATCGTCGGATCCCCGGAGTACATGGCCCCGGAACGGATCCGCGGCGGCGCCGTCGGCCCGGCCTCGGACCTGTGGTCCCTGGGCATGCTGCTGTACGTGTGCGTCGACGGCGACAACCCGGTCCGCCGCGACTCGGTGTGGCAGACCCTCCTGGCCGTCTGCGACCTGCCCATCCCGGCGCCGCCGGCCGAGGCGGGACCGCTCGCCGAGGTGATCGGCGCCCTGCTGGCCCGCAGGCCGGAGGACCGCCCCTCCGCGACCCGGCTCGCCGGCCTGCTGGCCGCCGTCGCCGAGAGCGAGGCGCGCACGATCACGATCACCCGTCAGCCGACCCCGACGCTCGTCGAGGGACCGGCCGAGGCGGCCGCCGAGCTCCCGGCCCCGGCCCCCCCCGGCGGCCCCGCGCGGGCGCCGGCGCGGGCGCCGCCGGCTGTCTCTCGTGCTCGCGGCCGTGACGGGCGCGGCTCTCGCGTCCGCCGCCGCGGTCACCCTGCCCGCCCTCCGGCACGGTCCCGCGCCCACCGCGGCCGAAGCCGACAGCGAGGCCGACACCACCAGTGACACCAACGCCGACGCCCGACCGCCGAGCACCGGAGGAGACGGCTGGATCGCCCAACTGGCCCGGATCCCGCACACCGCGGGCCCGGACCGGCGGGACCGGGAACTCACGGCGCTCCAGCGGCAGGTGCCCGGCGCCACCCTGCTCGACAGCGACAACTGGCCTTCGCTGCCCCCGGGTTACTGGATCGTACGGGCCCCCGGCAGCTTCGCCGACGGCTACGAGGCACTCGACTTCTGCACCGACCACGGCGGCGGGCAATGCTCCGGCCGGTACCTCAGCGGCAGCGCCGCCGACCGCGGCTACCTCTGCGAAGCCACCCCCGCCCCGGACCCCGCCACCTGCCGCCGCCCCGGCGACCGGGCCTGAACGTCGCCGTACCGGGCCCGGCTCCCCACCGCCCTCAGCAATTCCTCACGTCGCCCCGGCCATGCTTCTGCCCGTACCCGAACGCCCCGAACACCCCGGACGAAACGGAAGCAGCGCAGTGCACGGAACCGCCCGGCCCCCGCACCACCCCACGGACGCCCCGACCGACACCCCCGCGGACGCCCGCACCGCGGGCGCCCCCGTGGCAGGCGCCCGACGCGGCGGCGCCGTACGGTTCGGCGTCCTGACCCTCGCCGTGGCCGCGCTGGGCGCCACCGCGCTCACCGGCTGCGGTCCCGATCGGGCGCGGCAGCACATGGCGTTGTCGGCGCCGCCCGCGGCCACCGAACCGGCCGACCGGCCCGCCCTGCGGTCCTTCTACCAGCAGAAGCCGGCCTGGAGCGCCTGCGGCGACCTCCAGTGCGCGACGCTGACCGTCCCCATGGACTACGACCACCCGCAGGACGGCAAGACCTTCACCCTGCCGCTGGTGCGCGCGGCCGCCACCGACCCGGGCCGCCGGATCGGGTCGCTGGTCCTCAACCCCGGTGGCCCCGGCGGCTCCGGGGTGGAGACCGTGAGGTCCGGCGGCGCGGACTCCTTCGGCAAGCAGGCCCGGGCGCACTTCGACCTCGTCGGCTTCGACCCGCGCGGCGTGGCCGGCAGCAGGCCCGCCGTGGACTGCACCCCGCCCGACGGCGCCCCCGACGGCGCCCCGGACGGCGCATCCGACCAGGCCCTGGACGGCACCGACGCGACCGCCTCCCCGCTCTACCCGCGCACCGACGCCGAACGCCGGGCCGCCCTCGCCGAGGCCGAACGCACCACCGCGGACTGCGTCGCCCGCAGCGGCGACCTCCTGCCGCACGTCGGGACCATGGACGCCGCCCGGGACATCGACGTCCTGCGCGCCGCCCTCGGCGACGACAAGCTCACCTACCTCGGCTGGTCCTACGGCACCTGGCTCGGAACGGCCTACGCCGAGCAGTTCCCGCACCGGGTGCGCGCGCTGGTCCTCGACGGCGCCGTCGACCCCGCCCTCGACTGGTCCCAGCGCGCCCTCACCGGAGGCCGCGCCTTCCGCAAGGCCGTCGACGACTACGCCGACAACTGCGCGAAGGTCGTCAAGCGCGGCTGTCCCGCGAACACCCCGGACGGCATCCGCCGGCTCGTCGCCGACCTCTACGCCAAGGTGGCCCGCCACCCCCTGCGGATCAAGGGCAGCACCGACCGCCTCGACGAGAACACCCTGCACAGCGCGATCGTCCTGTCGATGTACACCCCGGAAGCCCAGTGGCAGGACCTCTCCGACGGGCTCACCGCCGCCGTCAGGGGCGACGGCGGCAAGCTCGCCGCGGTCGCCGGGGCGACCGCGCCCCAGGGCGACGCCTCCTCCGACGCCGCCCCGGACGACCGGCCCCGCGACAACAGCAGCGACATCCTGACCGCCGTCAACTGCCTCGACGTGCCGCACCCCGTGGACCCGCAGGCCTACTGGGAGGTCCTCGACCGCGCCCACCAGGAGTCCGGCGTCTTCGGCAGCTCCGGCGTCCTCGCCGAACTCAACTGCCGCAACTGGCCCGCCGGCCCGACCCGGCCCCACCGGGTCGAGGCCGACGGTGTCCCGCCCGTCCTGGTCATCGGCACCACCGGCGACGCCGCCACCCCGTACGAGGACGCGAAGAGCCTGGCCTCCCAACTGCCCGGCGGCATGCTGCTGACCTACCGCGGCCTCGGCCACACCGCCTACGGCCGCGGTAGCGCGTGCGTCACCGACGCGGTGGACGACTACCTCGTCCGCCTCACCCCCCTGCCCGCGGGCACCACCTGCTGACCCGCGCCGACCGCCGCCGAGCGCGCCCATCGCGGCGGCCCGATGCGGCGCGGGTCCGTAAGCAGGTCCGTACCCGGATCCGGACGCGGGTCCGTGCCCGGGTCCGGGCGGGCGTCGGTCGGGGCGGTGACGGGGTGCGGGTGCTTCGCGGCGTCGACGGCTCCGGGCCCGTGGAGGGTGAGCTCGAAGTCCTGGTGCGCCTTGGCGTCCAGGGCCAGCGGCACCCGGATGTGCCCGGACCCGGCCAGGCGTCGGACCGCGGTGCGGCTGAGGCCGAGCCCGAGCATGAGCAGCCGCTCGACCCGGACCGGCACGGGCAGCTCGAAGCCGACCAGCACCGTGAGCGGTGTCGGGTCGTCGAGTGCGTAGAGGGGCGTCCGGGTCTCCAGCGCCCAGGCGCCGGTCCAGTCGAGGCGGTAGCCGTTCCGGGTGGCGAGCGACGCACTCATCGTCAACTCGCGTACCACGGCGGGGTCGTTGTTCTCGTACGCCACCAGCCGGGCGGGATCCAGCGACGAGACGTGGACGCGCTCGTGGACGGGCACCTTCGAGGTCCGGTCGCAGGCCGCGCAGCTCAGGAGCAGCCAGACGTCGAGGAGTTTGCCGCTCGCGTTGACCCGGACCTTGCCCGAGGGACGGTGACGGGTGCCGGAGCAGTCCGGGCAGGGTCGTACGACAGCGGGCAGGGCGGACTGGCGCACGGCCCAGAGGGCCTTGCGGTCGGTATTCATATGGTTGTGGTCGCCTTCAGGACTCAGCAGGAGCTCTCGCGGGCCGGCCGCGGCTCCTGGGATATGACGGATGCACACGAGGGCGCGGGTCGTCGCCTCGGAGCCGAGTGGTCAGGCTCAGAGGTCGACCGCGCGACGGGTCGGTCGTTGCTACGTGGCAGCCGTTACTTGTCCATGCGGCGATCATGCGCGTGGCCGCGCCCGGCGGGCAACTCATTTTCCGCCGGGCGCGGGCCGGGGAGCCTCAGCCGGACGACGTCGGCGACCCGATCACCTGGTCACCTGGTCAGCCGGTCAGCCGGTCAGCCGGTCTTCCCGATGGCCTGGGTGAGCCAGGTGAACACGGACGGCACGAGGGGTTCCCAGGTGGAGGTCAGGTGCGGGCCGCTGACCTCGACCGGGGTGACGGCCGTCGGGGCCTTGGCGTTCTTCTGCAGCGCGAGGGCGTCCTCGTACCCGTCGCCCTTCTTCCCGGTCGCGTACAGGAGGACGTCCGGCGGCGTCTGCGCGTGCTGGAGCAGGTAGAGGGGGTTGGAGACCTCGCGCAGGTGCGCGTCCTTGGCGGTCAGCGAGGCCGGCTCCCCCATCGGGTCGTTGTACCCGGACAGGCTGACGGCGGCGTGGTAGCGGTTCGGGTGCGCCAGCGCGAGCCGGGCGGCGCAGTGCGCGCCCGCCGAGTAGCCCGCCACGGCCCACCGCTCGGGGCCGGTCTCGGCGCGGAAGTTGTCGAGCACCATCTGCGGCACGTCGCGCGCCAGCCAGGTCTCGGCGTTGACCTTTCCGGGCACGTCCGCGCAGCCGGTGTCGAGGTGCGAGCCGAGCAGCACGACGCGCGGGGCGACCAGGATGAACGGCGCGATCTGACCGGACTTCATCAGCGGCGCCAGCTGCTTGGAGACGTTCATGCTGCCGAACCAGGCGCTGGACGAGCCGGGGAAGCCGGCGAGCAGTTCGACGACCGGGAACTTCCGGTCCTTGAAGGCCGGGTCGTCGTACTGCGGCGGCGTCCAGACCAGGACCTCGCCGTCCACACCGGAGACCCGCCCCTTCAGGTCGGTCGTCCGCACGTCCTTCGGCACGGCCTTGTCGTCCACCGGCCCGAACTGCTGGACCACCTTGGGCTGCTCGGGCCCGTTCGCGGCCGCCGTCGCGTCCGCCGCGGGCGGGACGGGAACCGCCCGGACGTGGTTCCCGGTCCCGAGCAGGTCGTCCCAGGTGCCGTACAGCTGGTTGTCGTTGTTGACGATCACGAACACCAGCGTCACGGCCGTGAACTGGGCGAACGCCACCAGGAGCAACCGCGCCCCGAAGCGCAGTGGCCGCGGCCCGCGGACCCGGTTCCACAGGTACATCAGAAGTCCTATGGAGAGCGGGACGAGGAGGACCGAGAGGACGAAGAACGTGGTGCCTGTCAGTTTCACGTCACCTGATACGTGCCGGTACGGCCGTTCGGTTGCGTCCGCCCGCGCACACCCGCTCGACGGTCCCACCGACCGCCCGGTTCGCCGCCGCCCGCGGGGTGGGCGGCGGCGGGCGCGGTGGGGTCAGGCGGACTTGGCGGTGGCGCGGACGCCGAAGTGGACGTAGCGGGTGCCGTCGGCGAGGGCGTAGAAGACGACCGGGATCCAGGCGTCCTTGTCGTTGCGGCGGCCGGCGAAGACGGTCCTGTCGGGGGTGTCGGAGACGGGCGTGAGGTGCCAGACCAGCGGGTCGAAGGTCCCGGCGAGGCCTTCGACGCCCTCGTACCGCAGGTCCAGCACACCCTCGCCCGCTTCCGCATCCGCGGACTCGGTGCGGGCGGTGATGGTCATCAGGAAGCCCTCGCGCTTGTAGCGGCCGGTGAAGGGCTCGGTGTCGACGGCCGGGGGCGGGTCGGCCGGTCCGAACGCGGGCATGGCCACTCCGGCGAACTCGGCGCTCAGTTCGCGGCACAGGGCCTCGTGGACCTTCGGCGCGGCGCCTCCGCCGTTGGTCAGCAGGGCGATGGCGAGGCCCTTCTCCGGGATGGCCCGCAGGTAGGCGAGCTGGCCGAAGGTGCTGCCGTCGTGGCCGAAGCCGCGGGCGCCGTCCCATTCGAACAGGCCCCAGCCGAGGCCCCAGTGGGCGCCGAGGAACCACTGGTCGGGCATCTCCACCTCGCGGGTGAGCATCGCCTCCACGGCCGCGGCGGAGAGGACCCGGGTGCCGTCCGGCGCGGTCCCGCCGTCGATGAACATCCGGGCGAAGCGGACCACGTCGGCCGCGGTGGCGCTGATGCCGCCGTACGGTCCGGCGGAGCGGGGCAGCATGTTCCACAGCGGGGTGGGGGTCGGGACCTCGCCGGGCTCGCCCATGTGCCCCATCGCGGCGCGGAAGCGCAGCACCTCCTCGGGCAGCGTCATGGTGTGCTCGAGTCCGAGCGGGTCGCAGATCAGCTCCTTGAGCGCCTCGTCCCAGCTACGGCCGGTGACCACCTCGACGATCCGGCCGAGGACGTTGTAGGCGGTGCTGGAGTAGGACATGGTGGCGCCGGGCGGGTTGGTGAGGCCCACGTCGCGGGCGCCGTCGACGTAGCGGGCCAGGCAGTCGTCGCCGCGGCCCGTGTCGTTGACGTAGTCCCCCTCGATCCCGCTGGTGTGGTTGAGGAGTTGACGCGGGGTGATGACCCGGGCGGCCTCGGCGTCGGCGAGGGCGAAGTCCGGCAGGACCGCCGTGACCGGTGCGTCCAGGTCGAGCTTGCCGGCGTCGGCGAGGCTCAGGACGAGGGCGGCGGTGTAGCCCTTGCTGACCGAGCCGATCTGGAACACCGAGTCGGTGGTGGTCTCGACACCGGTGCCGGTGTGCAGGACGCCGCTGGCCAGTTCGTGGATCTCACCGCCGGTGAGCACGGCCAGCACGGCGCCGGGGATGCGGTGGGCGGCGAGCAGCTCGTCGAGCCGGCGCTGCCAGTGGGCGGTGTCGAACGCCGCCGTGGCGGGCGTCCTGCCCAGCGCCCGGTCCACGGCCTGCGCGGCGTCCCGGTTGGCCCGGTCCACGAGCTTGGCGACCTCGCGGTCGACGTTGTCCGAGAACTCCTTGTAGCTGTCCTTCGACACTGTTCCCCCTCCGTGGTGACAGGTGGTGAAGGGTCACCCCACCCGTTCTAACGGTGTTTGAAACGATCTCGGGAGGACCCTGGTTCCCGCTGCGAGACCGTCAGTTCCCGGAAGGCGCCGAGCCCGTGGCGGTGAGCACCGAACCGGTGGCGGTGAGCACCGGGCCCGCCGCCGTGAGCGCGGTGCCGGTCGCGGTGCGCAGGTGGACGGCGGTGCGGCCGGTGCGCCGGGTGGCGACCAGGCCCGCGGCGCGCAGGGCGCCGAGGTGCTGGGAGACGGCGCTGGGGGTGACGCCGAGCCGGGTGGCGAGGTCGGGGGTGGTCAGGGGTTCGCCGAGGGCTTCGAGCAGGGTGGCGCGGGTGCGGCCGAGGACCGCGGCGAGGCCGGCCCGGGTCGCAGCGGGCTCCTCCCAGAGCAGGCCGACGCCGGCCGCCGGGTAGCGGATGGAGGCGGCGGTGCGCGGGTCGTGGTCGACGATCACGTCCGGCCAGGCGAAGACGGAGGGCATCAGCACCAGGCCGTGTCCGCCGGCCTCGACCGTCCAGGCGGCGCCGGAGCCGCGGCGCCCGTGCACCACCAACTCGCCCTCGCGCCACACCACGTCGCCGTGCAGCTGGGCGAAGAGCCCCTCCACCCCGCCGTCCACCAGGGCCACCGCCCGGCGGCCGAGGTCGGCGTCGAGGACGGCGCGCATCCGCCCCCAGTGCGGGGCGATCAGCCGGGCGTGGCAGCGCTCCAGGAGGTCGGCGGTCCCGCGCAGCAGCTCGGCCGGCTCGGGCAGGTTCGCGGCGCGGCCGCCCAGGGCGGCGGCGCACTCCGCGGCGACGTACGCCGGGTCGGTCGCGCGCAGGCCCGCCAGCTCCGCCTCGAAGGCGGGCAGGCGTTCCTCCGGCACCGGGAAGAGGAAGGCGGGCAGGCAGCCCTCCAGCAGGGCGCGCAGCAGCGGCGCGCCGGGGTCGCGGGCCAGCACCGGCCGGGCCTGCCGCACCCACGACCGGTGCACGGCGTGCCCGCCGACGCCCAGGGCGGCGCGCAGGCCGAGCACCGTCTCGGCCAGCGGCGACACCGCGAACCGGACCCTGGCCACCTCGGCCGCGGACAGCCGGATCTCCACCGCCACGTTCGCCCCCTCACGGATCATGCAGCCGATCATGTAGCTGTGGCTGAACAGTAGCCGGGCCGGGCCGCCCGCCCGCAGGGTGTCCGGCATGGAAACCTCCACGACCACCACCTTCACCTCGTACGACGGCACCCGGCTCGCCTTCCGCACCCTCGGCGACGGCCCGCCACTGCTCTGCCTGCCGGGCGGCCCCGGCCGGGCCGCGGAGTACCTCTGCGACCTGGGCGGGCTCGGCGCCCACCGGACGCTCGTCCTGCCCGACACCCGGGGCACCGGCGCCTCCGCCCCGTCCGCCGATCCGGCGAGCTACCGGGTGGACCGGCTGGTCGCCGACGTCGAGGCACTGCGCCGCCGGCTCGGCCTGGACCGGGTCGACCTGCTCGGCCACTCCGCCGGCGGCAGCCTGGCCCTGCTCTACGCCGCCGCCCACCCGGACCGGCTGGCGAGCCTGACCCTGGTCACGCCCTCGTTCGCGGCCGTCGGGCTGCCCTCGGACACCGGCGCCGAGGAGGTGATCGCCGCCCGCGCCGCCGAGCCCTGGTACCCGGAGGCGGTGGCGGCCTACCGGCGGATGAAGGCGGCCCGGTCCTTCGCCGAGGCCGCGCCGCACCGGCTCGCCTTCGAACCGCTGATGTACGGCCGCTGGGACGCCGCCGCGCGGGCCCACGCCGCCGCCGACCCGGCGCAGCGCTCGCTGACCGTCAGCGAGCACTTCTACACGGGGTACGAACCGGACGTCGAGGACCTGCGGCGCCGGCTGGCCGCCCTGCCCTGCCCGGTGCTGCTGGTGGCCGGCGAGCTGGACCTGTGGCCGACCGCCGCCGCGGCCGCCGACGCCGCCGCGCTGTTCCCGGCGGCGACGGTCACCGTGCAGCCGGGCGCGGGCCACTACCCGTGGCTGGACGACCCGCGGGCGTTCACCGCCGGCGTCGAGCGCTTCCTCGCCTCCGGAAGGGGGACCACGGCAGCGCCCAGCCTGTGAGCCGGACTCACAGGATCACCGCCTGTCTGGCTGGGCGCCGCACCGGTCCGCAGGATGGCCGCATCGGACGTCCCGTCAGCCGTCGCGGCCGCCTGCGCCTGCCGTCCGAGGGCCCGGCCGCGTCCCCGTACGTGAAGGTGGTACTTCGCCGTGAGCAGCATCTCCGATCCGCCCCGGTCGACCGACGAGGCCGAGGACGTCCCCGAACTGCCCGCCTCGGCGCGGGGTTTCGACCGGTGGCGGTACGCCGGGGTGTTCCTCCTGCTGTTCCTGTTCGGCACCGAGACCTTCCTGGTGTCGCCGCTGCTGCCGACGATCGCGGACTCGGTCCACACCAGTGAGTCGGCCGCCGCGTCGAGCGTCACCGCCTACGTGCTGGTGTACGCGGTCGCGGCGCCGTTCCTGGGGCTGCTGAGCGACCGGCTCGGCCGTCGCCGCACCCTGCTGGTGGGCACGCTGCTGTTCGTCCTGTCGAACGCGGCGGCGGCGCTGTCCACCGGGCTGACGCTGCTGGTGGTCTCCCGGGCGGTGGCCGGGCTGGCGGCAGCCGCGGCCGGGCCGGCGATCTGGGCGCACATCGCCGAGACCGCGCCGGAGGCCGTGCGCGGCCGGGCGCTGGGCCTCGGCATGGCGCTGTTCTCCCTGGGCCAGGTGATCGGGGTGCCGCTGGGCGGCTTCCTGGCGGGGCTGGCGGGGTGGCGCTCGGCGTTCTGGGCGCTGGCGATCGGCACGGCCGCGGCCGTCCCGCTGCTGCTGCGTCAGGTCGGGGCCGCCGCGGCCCCGGCACCGGCGGCGCGGGTGGGGGCCGTCCGGGCGATCCTGGCGGGCTGGGCCGATCCGACACTGCGCCGGGCCCTGCTGGTCAACACCGTCTTCAACACGGCCAACCTGGGGGCCTACACCTTCCTCGGCGCGCTGCTGGTGCAGCGCTTCGACCTGTCGGTGGAGGCGCTCGGCCTGGTCGGCGTACTGGTCGGCGCGGGCAGCATGACCGGCTCGCTGCTGGGCGGTCGGCTCGGCGACCGGGCCAGGACGGCGGGCCGCTCGGACCTTCCGCTGCTGCCGCTGTGGGGCCTGCTGCTGGCGGTGGGCATCGCGGTGGCGGCCGAGGCGCCGGGCCTGGTGCTCGCGCTGGCCGGGGTGACGGTCTGGTTCGTGGCCTCGGGCGGCTTCGTGACGGACCAGCAGACGCTGGCGGGCACCATCGCGCCGGAGCTGCGGGCGACGTCCAGCGCGTGGCTGACGTCGACCATGTACGCGGGCACCGGGGTCGGCGCCTGGGCGGTGGGCACCTTCGGCGACGTCGCGGACGGCACCCTGCTGGTCGGCGCCGGGCTGGCGCTGGTGGCCGCGCTGGGCGGCCTGGCGGTCAGCCTGGGCCTGCGCCGCGCCGCGGCCGCGACGGCCACCACTCCGGGCGCCTGAAGACGGGGCTCAGCCCACCCGGCGCTCCGCCTCGGCGCCGCCGACCGCGCGCAGCGGGTGTTCGACGAGTTCGGACATCCGCGCCCGGTCGGCGGCGCCGTTCGGCGTGAACAGCAGGACCGTCGCCGTGGGGTCGTCCACCGGGTGGAAGGAGGACAGCATCAGCCGGACCGGGCCGAGGCCGGCCGGTTCGACGGTGACGGTACGGACGGTCAGCTCCGCCACCGAGTGGCACCCCCACCAGTGGCGGAGCTCCGGCGCGTCCTGGTCCAGGTGCCGGTAGACCTCCGCGGTGCGGGGCTCGGCCAGGGCCGGGCCCGCCTGGGCGCGGAAGTGCTGGAAGACGTTCATCGCGAGCGGTTCCCAGTCCCGCAGCACGGCGCGCACCCGGTGGTCGGCGGCCATCACCCACATCAGGTTGCGGCGCTCGCCGGGCACGAACTCGGGCGCGCCCCAGAGCGCCGTCCAGGCCGCGTTCCAGCCGCGCAGGTCGAAGTGGCGGTCCAGCAGGACGGCGGGGCTGGTGGGCCAGGAGTCGAGGACGGGCTGGATGGCCCCGGCGAGCCGGTCGGTGCCGTCCGGGCCGCCGGCCGGGGCGGGCTCGTGGTACCCGGCCAGGCGAAGGGCGTGCCGCAGCCCGGCGTCGTCCAGCTTGAGCACCCGGGCGATGGCCTCCAGCACCTGGCGGGAGGCGGCGACCCTCCCCTGCTCGACCCAGGTGTACCAGGCGAGGCCGACGCCGGAGAGCGAGGCGACCTCCTCGCGGCGCAGGCCGGGGGTGCGGCGCCGGGTGGTGGCGGTGAGGCCGACGTCGGCGGGCTTGAGGAGCTCTCGGTGGGCGCGCAGGAAGGCGCCGAGTTCCCGTCCGGCGGTGGGAGTTGACACGGTTGGGCTCCTCGGCCGTGGTCGGTGCTGCGGACTGTCGGGGGTGCCGCGGATCGTGGTGAGCGGTGCGGACGAGCCCAGCGTAGGCGTAAGCCCGCCGCTCCTCCCAGGGATGAGCGGCGGGCTACACACGCTGTTAACGGAAGGCCGGCTTGGCCGGCTACCGGGCGGTCAACGTCCAGAGCCGGACCGGCATGTGGCTGACGTGCCCGCGCTCGCGCCGGCGGCGCCAGGCGCTCTCGCCGACGGCCCGGAAGAACGCGGCCCGCCGCTCCTCGGGCACCAGGCGGCTGTAGTAGTCGCCGAAGGTGGCGGCGTGGAAGTGCTCGTACTGGGCCGCGCTGTCGACCGTGACGACGGCGTCGCGCTCCAGGTGGCCTGCCACCCTCAGGTGCGGGCCGATGACGGCCGTCAGGTCCTCGACGGTCCTGGTGCGGGTGGCGATCGGCAGTACCCCGCCGCGCGCGAACACGCCGGGCACCTCCTCGTACGGGGTGCCGAGGGCCACCAGGGCGTCCCGGACCAGTTCGTCCTCGCCGCCGAGGCCGTGCTCGTCCCGGGCCGGGTGGTAGGTGGTGAGCAGGAACCTGCCGCCGGGGGCGAGGTGGGCGGCGGCCCAGGCGAAGATCCGCTCCTCGTCCGGGTACAGCCAGTGCAGCACCGAGGTCTGGGTGATCAGCTCGGCCCGGAAGGGCAGCGGTTCGGGCGCGGTGAGGTCGGCCCGGTGCAGGGCGACCCGCTCGCCGTACGGCCGCAGCCGCTCGGCGGCCTCGGCGATGCGGTGTTCGGAGCGTTCCAGGCCGACGGCGCGCCGCAGACCGGGGAAGCGTTCCAGGGCCTCCTGGAGCAGCTGGCCGATCCCGCTGCCGAGGTCGATCAGGGACTCGGGGGCGTCGGTGACCTGGTCGAGCACCCAGTCGCGGTCCTGGACCTGGCGCAGCCGGCTGGCGTCGGCGTACCCGGCGAGGGTACGGGCCTGGATCTCGACGGCGGACGTGCTCACGACTGCTCCTCCTCGATGCCGGCGGTGCCGGTGGTTCCAGTGGTGCCGGTGGTTCCGGTAGTGCCCGTGATACCAGTGGTGCCGGTGGGCCGGTCGACCAGCCGCAGCAGCCGCTCGCGGGCCTCGCTCTGGTCGTACCGCTTGAAGACGTTGATCCGGTTGCGGGTCAGGTCGCCCCGGTGGACGTACTCGTAGAGGTCCTGGCGCTGGCCGAAGCCGTCGCCGGTGAGCTCCCAGGCGATCCGGAACAGCCGGGACTTGCGCTCGGCGTCGATGCCGCGGCCGCGCATGTAGCGGTCCAGGTGGGGGCGGAGCCGCGGGTGGGCGAGGTCGTCGGCGGTGGGCTGGATGAGCAGTCCGGAGGCGCCGATACGGCGGACGATCTCGACGGCGCTGCCGGCCACTTCGGCGGACCAGACCCGGGAGGCGGCGGTGTCGCCGGGGGCGAACAGGCCGCCGTCGGTGACACCGCCGCGGGCCTCGGCGGCGTCCAGGAAGTACTCGGTCAGTTCGGCGTAGCCGGCGAGCCGGCCGAGGTCCTCCTGGATGTTGCGGAAGCCGTCCACGCCGATGGACTCGGCGACGAGGGTGGCGGTGGCGAGCAGGGTGCGCAGCCGCTCGCGGTAGCGGATGTGGCCGACGTAGGCGCTCCAGGCGTTGATCCGGCCGAGGCCGAGCCGGGCGAGGCCGGCGTCGCGGAGCAGGAAGACGCGGTCCCAGGGCACCAGGACGTCGTCGAAGAAGAGCATCGCGTCCTGCTCGTCGTACCGTGCGCCGAGCGGGTGGGCGTGGCCCCAGGAGGCGCTGCCGAGCGGTTCGCGGGCGAGGGTGATCAGGCCGGGGGTGTTGAGCGGCAGGGCGAACCAGCTGACGAACTGCTCGCCGCGGCCCTCGGTGAAGGAGGCGGAGAGGTAGACGAGGACCTCGTGGGCGAGCGGGGCGAGGGTGGTGAGCTGCTTGGCGCCGCGCACCACGATGCCCTTGTCGTTCTCCTCGACGACGCGCAGGGCGAGGTCGGGGTCGTCGACCGGGTCGGCGGAGCGGTCGATCTGCGGGTCGCCGAGAGCGTGCGAGAGGACGAGGTCGTTGGTGGCGCAGTACCGGTACCAGGCTTCGGCGTTGGCGCCGAAGCGCGGGTCGGCGGCGGCCAGCCGGTTGCGGAAGTCGTGGACGCCGACGGCGATGGAGGCCATGAAGGCGGGTGAGCGGCCCTGTTGTCCGAGTGCCTCGGCGTGCCAGAACTCGGCGCTGCGGCGCTGGAGCCGGAGGTCTTCGAGGGTGCGCGGGGGCTGGTAGGCGCGGGCCAGCCGCAGGCCGCTGTCCGGGTCCTTCCAGGTGAGCAGTTCGCGGTGGTCGGGGTCGTGCTGGAGGTCGAGCAGGCGGGCGAGTTCGTCGACGGCCGGGCGGAAAGCGGGGTGTTCGGCGGGGTTCGCGATCCGCTTGCCGTCGAGGTACAGCTCGCGCCCGTCGTCGAGTTCGGACCGGTAGCGGTCGCCGGTGAGCAGGCCTCGGGCGGTGGCGGGCGCGCCGCGACCGGTGACGGTGTCCAGCAGTGTCATGCGCCAACTCCGTTGGTGTTCAAGGAGGTCGGGGCCAGTACCCGGTACTGGCCGTCGTGGTAGAGGAGGGGTGCGCCGGTGCCGCGGGCCGCGGCGGCGACCCGGCCGACCAGGATGGTGTGGTCACCGCCGGGCAGGTCGGCGTGCAGCCGGCAGTCGAACCAGGCCAGGGCGGATTCGACCAGCGGGGCTCCGGTGGCGGCGGTCCTGGTCGGCACGGCGGTGAAGCCGCCGAGGGCACGCCCCGCCCCGGGGGCGGCGAACCGCCGGGCGACGGATTCCTGACGGTCCGTCAGTACGGAGAGCCCGAACCGTCCGGAGGTCCGCACGGCGGCCACCAGCGGACTGTGCCGGCCGATCGCGACGGTGACCAGCAGCGGGTCGAGGGAGAGGGTGCTGAAGGAGGAGACGGTCTTGGCGAAGACCTCCTCGCCCGCCCGGGTGGTGACCACCGCGACCCCGCTGGTCCAGCCGCGGGAGGCGGCCCGGAAGTCCTGGTCGGTGACCTGCGCGTCCCGCACGGCCGGCGCGGTGCCGCTCATCGCAGCCCCACCCGGTAGGCGCGCAGCCACTCGTCGACCTGGACCAGGTGGTCGAGGCCGCCGACCGGGTTCGGCGCGGTGCGCGGGCTGGGCAGCGGGCGGCCCTCGGCGAGCAGCCGGCGGACCGTCTCGCGGTCCACCAGGTCGAAGACCGGCGCGTTCGGGTCGGCCAGCAGCTCCCGCGCCCGGGCCGTGAGCACCTCGGTGTAGCGGACGGCCGGGGTGGACGGGTAGCCGCTCTTGGGCCGGTCGGTGACCTGCGGCGGGAGCAGGTCGCGGACGGCGTCGCGCAGCAGCCCCTTGGACCGTCCCTCCGGCGCCTTGAGCGCCCAGGGCACGTTCCACAGGTATTCCACCAGGCGGTGGTCGCAGAACGGCACCCGTACCTCCAGGCCGACCGACATCGACACCCGGTCCACCCGGTCCAGCAGCGGGGGCAGCCAGCGGGTGAGCGCGAGGTGGAAGACCTCGCGGGTACGCGCCTCGGCGGCCGACTCCCCGGCCAGTCGCGGCACTTCGGCGAGCGAGCGCCGGTAGGCGTCGGCGGCGTACTCCTCCGGGCGCACCTCGGCCCGGACGTCCGGGCGCAGCAGGTCCGCCGGGGTGGCCTTGCCGTGCAGCCACGGGAAGGTCGGGGCGGCGAGCGCGGCGGCGTCGTGGAAGTAGGGGTAGCCGCCGAAGATCTCGTCCGCGGCCTCACCGGAGAGCGCGACGGTGGAGCGCCGCCGCACCTCGCGGAAGAGCAGGTGCAGCGAGGCGTCCATCTCGCCCCAGCCGGGGCGGTCGCGGGCGCGCAGGACGGTGTCGCGGGCGTCCAGCAGGTCGTCGTCGGGCACCAGGACGGTGGTGTGCAGGGTGCCGATGTGGTCGGCGGCGGCCGCCACGTACGGGGCGTCGCGGGTGGTCCGCCAGGCGTCGGGGGTGCGGTCGGCGCTGCCGGGGAAGTCGACGGAGAAGCTGGCGATCTTCCCCTGGCCGGCGCGTTCGCGGGCGGCGGCGGCCAGGGCGGTGACGGCGCTGGAGTCGACGCCGCCGGAGAGCAGGGTGCACAGCGGCACGTCGCTGATCAGCTGCCGTTCGACGGCGTCGGCGAGCAGCTCCCGGACGGTGCGCCGGGTGGTCGCGGCGTCGTCCCGGTGCTCGGCGGACTCCAGCCGCCAGTACCGGAGTTCCCGGGTGGCGGCGCGGGCGACGACCACCAGGTGGCCGGGCCGGACCTCGTGCAGGCCGCGGAAGACGCCGTGGCCGGCGCTGGGCGCGGCGGGCAGGGCGAACAGCTCGGCGATGCCCTCGGCGTCGAGTTCGGGGCGGAACAGCGGGTTGGCGAGCACCGCCTTCGGCTCGGAGCCGAACAGCACGCCGCTGCGGTGGGCGTGCCAGTGGAGCGGCTTGATGCCGAGGTGGTCCCGGACCAGCAGCAGCTCCTCGCGCCGGGCGTCCCACAGGGCGTAGGCGAAGATGCCGTTGAACCTGGCCGGCGCCTCCCTGCCCCACTGGAGGTGGGCGCGCAGCACCACCTCGGTGTCCGAGCGGGTGCGGAAGGCGTGGCCGAGGGCCTCCAGTTCGGCGCGCAGCTCGCGGTGGTTGTACAGCTCGCCGTTGTAGGCGAGGACGGCCCCGGCCTCAGGTCCGGGGCGGTCGGCGAGCGGCTGGACGCCTCCGTCGAGGTCGATGACGGAGAGCCGGCGGTGGCCGAGGGCGGCGTGCCGGGACAGCCAGACGCCGTCGGCGTCCGGGCCGCGGCAGGCGAGGGTGGCGGTCATCTCCCGGACGGTCCGGGCCTGGTGGAGCAGGTCGGTGTCCCAGTCGATCCAGCCGGTGATTCCGCACATCTCAGGACTCCCCGGGTTCGTCGGTGGCGGTGGGCGCGGCGGGCGGCGCGGCGGGCTCCGCAGGCCGCGCGATGGTGACGTCGACGGGCCCGGGCCCGGCCGTGGACTCCCAGCGGCAGCCGTGGCCGGTCGGGCCGTGAGTGAGCCGGTGCGCGGGCCGGTAGCCCTTGGCGCGGATGT
This sequence comes from Kitasatospora sp. Ki12, assembly GCF_054601375.1. Lineage (NCBI taxonomy): Bacteria > Bacillati > Actinomycetota > Actinomycetes > Kitasatosporales > Streptomycetaceae > Kitasatospora > Kitasatospora sp. Ki12. The sequence goes on from NZ_BAAIHT010000002.1 coordinate 996,761, forward strand.
TGGCGGACAGCGCCTCGGTGCAGTAGGTGCAGGGCGAGGCGAGGGTCAGCCGGACGCCCGAGCGCCGGGCCTTCTCCCGGTAGTCCCAGATCGCGCAGTGCGTGATGGTGAGCGCGGCGTGCTCGGGGCCGGGTGCCGCATCGTCGTCGAACTCGTAGTCCGAGCCGTACAGTTCGGCCTGCCGGGCGATCCGGTGGATCGGGTCGGCGGCACCCCGGCCGTGGTCGGGCTCGACCTCGCGGTGCACCTCGGCGTTGGACCGGGCCCACTCCCCCAGCACCTCCTCGCCGTAGCGCAGGACGAGGAAGCGTTCCATCAGCGCCTGGTCGCGGAAGAACACCCGCTGCCACTCGACGGCCGGGGCGTCCGGCACGGGCAGGTCGGCGAAGAGCTCGGACTGCAGGACGAACCAGTCGGTGAGGTGCAGTTCGTCGCCCCGGGACACCAGGTACCGGGTCAGCCCGGCCTCGGCCTCGTGCAGCCGCTGCCGCCAGAGCGCGGACCGCTCGGCGTCCGACATCGCGCGGTACGGGGACCTCGGCTGCTCCACGCCGGGGCCCGGTCGGCTCGTGGCGGCGGCCAGCACCGCCGTGCGCGGGCCGGTCTCGCCACCCGGCCGGCCACCGGCACCGGCCCCGGCACTGGTCCCAGCACCGGCACCGGCACCGGCACCGGTCGGACTGCCGGTCGGAGCGCCGGTCCCGTCGGACACACCCCCCATCGGGCCATCTCCCTTCGGCTGAACGATCCTTCGGACCGTCGTGTCGTCGTCGTTCCCGCCACGCTACGAAGCGGTCCGTGCACCCCGGTAGCCCCGAAAGGCGCCGGTCAGGGCGCCGATCGTCGCCGTGGGCATGCTCCGAAGGTCGCCCCGCGCGGCACCGGGGACGCGCCCCGGGCACGACGAGGAACGGGCCAGGGCACGACGAAGGGCGGGCCCCGCACACCGGCGGGACCCGCCCTCGGGCGGTGGACGGACGGAGGACCTACCCGGCGAGCCCGTGCCGGTGGGCGTACAGCGCGGCGCGCAGCCGGTCGGGCTGCCCGATCTTCCGCATCGCCTGGGTCAGGTGCTTCTTCACGGTGGCTTCGGCCAGGGCGAGTTCACGCCCGATCTCGGCGTTGCTCAGCCCCTGCCCGAGCTTGACCAGCACCTCCCGCTCGCGCTCGGTCAGCCCGGCCTGCTGCGGTGGCAGCTCGCCGAGGTGGCGTGCGGGGGCCACCGCGTGGGTCCGGGCGGGCGGCGGGGCCGGCAGGAACACCGACCCGCCGGCCGCGACGAGTTGGACGGCGCCGATGATCCGCTCCCCGGCCAGGTCGAGCGGGAAGCACCCGCTGGCCCCGGCGAGCAGCATCCGGCTCGCCTCGGCGGTGGACTCGGCGCGGCGCAGCAGCAGGACCCGGGCGTCGGGCGCGCCGTCCGGTCCGCGCAGCGCCACCACGGCCGCCAGGTCCTCCTCCAGGCTCGCGCCGCGGCCGAGCAGGACGACGTCGGGGGCGACCCGGTGCACGGCGGCGACGGCGCGCAGCGGGTCGCCGGTGGAGCCGACCACCGTCAGTCCGGGCGCTGTGGCCAGCACGCTGCGCAGTCCGGCGCTGGTCACCGAGTTCCGTTCGACCAGGAACACCCGGGCGAGTCCGGTGCGGTCGCGCGGCCCGTCCACGCACATCGGGTGGCCGCAGTCGCAGCCGCCGGTGGCCCGGGCCGGGACGGGCTGGGCCGGTTCGGCCAGCAGCTGGTGACCGGCGATCAGGTCGAGCGGGTTGTCGATCTCGGCGTGCAGCCCGGCGACCGGCCCGGCGGAGGAGTCCCCGGCGGAGGAGTCCCTGGGGCCGGTGCCCGGGCCGCTGACCGGGCCGGTGCCGCCGCAGGCGCCGCGGCGGGCGGGGAGCCGGCGGCCGCGCGGGCCGGCCGGGGCGGCGAAGGTGCTCACTGCTGCCATCGGGCGCCTCCGGGAGCGGAGGCAGGACGTCTGTGGTCGGGCATGGCTTTGCGGTCCCCCTAGCTGGTGGCTGGTCGGCCCCGTGGACGCGGAGTGCGACTCGCTGTGCGACGGGCCGTGCGAACCGGGGTTCGGCACGGCCTTCGACGCGAGGTGCGGGGCGTCCTGCGACGCTGCGCGCCGCGACGGGGATCGGCCGACGACGCGGACGGGCGTCGGGCGTGGATCCGGGTGAGGAGGGTGCGCCGACCGCGGCGGCTGTGGACCGGGGCGGTCAGCGCGTCACGCGCGGTCGACACAGCTCGTCGAAGCACCTGCGGTGCCACGAGCCGCCGATCCCGACCAAGGTGAAGTCGGTCCGCCGAATAGCCATGTGGGGAGCGTAGGTCCGGTTCCTTGTGCGGGTCAAGGAAAGGACCGGGTCCCGGTGCCCCGGGCAGCGGCGCTGCGGCCACCGCTGATGCTGTGACCTGAAGTAACAGCATCAGGAGCTGCCTGGCTGTCCGGGCCGTCCGTCCGCAACGCTGCTCCAAGCGGCCCTGGCCGTCACGGCGGTGCCCCCCTGACGCCCGGTGACGGCCGCCGCCCGCGTTCCGGACGCCCGTCGTTCCCGTGCCGAACACCCGGCCACGAGGCCCTGATGACGGCCCGCCACGCCCGACTTCCCCGGCCCCCTTGATCGAAGGAGCAGCAGCGCCATGCCCGCCCCGCCCCACCGGCCCGCCGCCGGCCCGCCCGGCGCCCCGCCCCGGAGGGCCGGCGGGTGACCCGGTTCCTGTTGCGCCGCCTCCTGCTGGCCGTCCCCACGCTGTTCGGCGTCACCGCCGTCGTCTTCGCGACCGTGGCGCTCGTCCCCGGTGACCCGGTGGCCGCCTTCCTCGGCCCGGGCGCACCGCCCGAGGCCCGCCGGGAGCTCACCGAACGGCTCGGTCTGGACGAGCCGTTGCCCGTCCGCTACGTCGACTGGCTCGGCCACGCGCTCACCGGCGACCTCGGCACCTCCGTCGCGGGCCAGCGCCCGGTCGCCGACCTGCTGCTGCCGGCGCTCGGCCAGACGCTCACCCTGACCGCGGCCGCGTTCCTGCTGGTGCTGCTGGGCGGGGTGGCGCTCGGCGCGCTCGGCGCGCTGCGCCCGCGCGGCCCCGGCGGGCGGATCTCCGGCGCGCTGTCCACCCTCGCGGTGTCCGCCCCGCAGTACTCGGTGGCCCTGCTGCTGATCGCCGTGTTCGCGGTCGGGCTGCGCTGGCTCCCGGCGGGCGGGACGAACGACGCCTTCGGGCCCGGCGGTCCGGCCGATCTGGCCCGGCACCTGGTCCTGCCGGCGGTCGCGGCGGCGCTGGTGCCGCTCGGGCTCACCGCCCGGGTGTTCCGGGCCGCGCTGGGCACCGTCCTGGCCGGTGAGCTGGCCGACTCGCTGCGCGCCCGGGGTCTGCGCCCGGCGGCCGTGCTGCGGCACTGCGTGCACAACGCCTCGCCCGCGCTGCTGACCATCGGCGGGCTGCAACTCGCCTACCTGCTGGAGGGGGTGGTCTTCGTGGAGACCCTGTTCGCCTGGCCCGGCGTCGGCCGGCTGCTGTACGACGCGCTGACCGCCCGCGACCTGCCGCTGGTGCAGGGCGGGGTGCTGGTGGTGGCGGTCGCCTTCGTCGGCGTCAACATCCTGGTGGACGCGGCGCACGCGGCGATCGACCCACGGGTGAGGGTCTGACATGGCCGCACGCCTCCTCGCCCGACGGAACCTCGGCCTGGTCGTCCCCGGCGCCCTCGCCGTGCTGCTCGTCCTGCTCGCCCTCGCCGCGCCGCTGCTCGCCCCGTACGACCCGGCCGCCGGACGGCTCGCGGACCGGCTGCTCGACCCCGGCAGCCCCGGCCACCCGCTGGGCACCGACGGCCAGGGCCGCGACCTGCTGAGCCGGCTGCTCTGGGCCGGGCGCGCCTCGCTCACCGGCGGGCTGGTGCCGGTCACCGTCGCCACCGTCGCCGGCACGCTGCTCGGCATCGCGGCCGGGCTCGGCGGCCGGTTCACCGAACAGGCCCTGCTGCGCGCGCTGGACGTGCTCTACGCCTTCCCCGGGGTGCTGCTGGCGATCGCGATCGCCTCGCTGCTCACCCCCGGCCTGGGCGCGACCGTGCTGGCGCTGTCGGTGGTGCTCACCCCTGCGGTCGCCCGGGTCGCGTTCACCGAGACCCGGCGGATCCGCACCGCCGAGTACCTGGAGGCCGCCCGGGTCAGCGGCGCGGACTGGGGCGCGCTGGTGCTGCGCCAGGTCGCCCCCGTGGTGGCGCCGGTGGTCCTGGTGTACGCCTCCTCGCTGGTGGGCCTGGCCGTCGTGTACGCCGCCGGGTTGTCCTTCCTCGGGCTCGGGGTGGCCCCGCCGACCGCCGAGTGGGGCGCGATGCTGGACGAGCTGCGGCCCGCGCTGCTCACCCACCCCTGGGTGGCGGTGCTGCCGGCGCTGGTGATCCTCGCCGTCTCGGTCGTGTTCAACACCCTCGGCGAGGCGCTGCGCACCCGGGTCGGCGACGCCGCCGCGCAGCTGCCGCGGCCCGTACCGGCCCGGGCGGCCCGGGCGCCGAAGCAGGTGAGCCGGTGAGCGCGCTGCTGGAGGTCGACGACCTGGGCGTCGAGTACCCGGGCGGTGTCCGGGCCGTGGACGGGGTCTCCCTCGCTTTGCGGGCCGGCGGCGCCCTGGTGCTGCTCGGCGAGTCCGGCAGCGGCAAGACCACCGTCGCCCGGACGGTGCTCGGGCTGCCCGGGCGCGGCGCCACCGTGACCGGCGGCGTCCGGCTCGCCGGGACGGACCTGCGGGCGCTGGACGAGCGCGCGCTCTCGGACGTCCGCGGCCGCCGCGTCGGCTACGTCCCGCAGGACCCGAGCGCCTCGCTCGACCCGCTGCGCCGGATCGGCCCGCAGCTCGCCGAGGTGCTGCGCCGGCACGGCGTCGCCGACGGCCGCCGGGCCGCCCGTGCCGCCGTGCCCGGGCTGCTCGCCACCGCCGGTGTCCCGGATCCGGAGCGGGTCGCCCGGGCGTACCCGCACGAGCTGTCCGGCGGTCTGCGCCAGCGTGCCGCGATCGCCCTGGCGATCTGCTGCGGCCCGGAGCTGCTGATCGCCGACGAGCCGACCACCGCGCTGGACGCCCTGGTGCGCGGCCGGATCCTGGACCTCTTCGCCACCCTGCGCGCCGACTGCGGCATCGCGCTGCTGCTGGTCACCCACGACCTCGCGGTGGCCCGCCGGATCGGCGGCACGGTCGCGGTCATGCGGGCCGGCCGGGTGGTCGAGCGCGGCCCGGCCGAGCGGGTGCTCGGCGAGCCCGAACACGCCTTCACCGCCGCCCTGGTGGCCGCCGAACCGGGAGCCCGCCGATGAGCACCGCCCACGACGCCGCGAACCCGCGTCACGACGCCCCGAGCCCGCTCCACGACGCCGAGCCCCCGCTGCTCACCCTGGAGTCCGTCGGCAAGCGCTACCGCGGCCGCCCCGCCCTGGACGGCGTCAGCCTCGCCGTCGCGCCCGGCGAGACCGTCGGCCTGGTCGGCGAGTCCGGCTCCGGGAAGTCGACCCTGGCCCGCCTCGCCCTCGGGCTGCTCGCCCCCGACACCGGCACCGTCCGCTTCGCCGGGCGGGACCCGTACCGGCTGCGCGGCCGGGCCGACCGCGCGCTGCGGGGCCGGCTGCAGTTCGTCCCGCAGCACCCGCGCGGCTCGCTCAACCCGAGCCTGCGGGCCGGGGAGGCGGTCGCCTTCGCCCTGCGGCTGCACGGCACCCCGCGCGCCGAGCGGGCAGCGGCCGTCGCCGGGCTGTTCGAGCGGGTCGGGCTGGAGCCCGCGCTCGCCGCCCGCTACCCGCGTGAGCTGTCCGGCGGGCAGCTGCAGCGGGTGGCGGTGGCCCGGGCCCTGGCCACCCGGCCGTCCCTGCTGGTCTGCGACGAGCCGACCTCCGCCCTGGACCGCGCGGTACAGGCCAGGCTGCTCGACCTGCTCACCGAACTGCGCGAACGCACCGGCCTGGCCTACCTGTTCATCTCCCACGACCTCGCCGTGGTCCGCCGGCTCGCCGACCGGGTGCTGGTGCTGCGGCACGGCCGGGTCGTCGAGGAGGGCCCCGCCGACCGCCTCTGGGACTCCCCCGAACACCCGTACACCCGGGCACTGCTGGACGCCGCCACCGGCGCCGCCCCGCCCGCGAACTAGCACCTCTCCCGCACCGCACCCCGTACGACCGAACCACAGAGGAATCACCATGACGCGCACCGCCCGTACCCGCTCCAGAGCCGTCGCCCTGCCGGCCGCCGCCGTCCTGCTCGCCGCGGCCGCCGGCTGCGCCGGCTCAGGCGGCACCACGGGGGCGGGCGGCGGCGACGGCCGCGGCGGGACACTGGTGATCGGCGCCACCGGCAAGCTCCCCAACACCGACACCGTGATCGGCGGCGCGGGCTTCGAGGGCAAGCGCCTGGTCTCCTTCCAGCTCTACGAGGGCCTCACCCGTTACGAGTTGCTCCAGGGCACCGACAAGCCGCCGGTCGTCACCGGCGCGCTCGCCACCGACTGGCAGGTCGCCGCCGACCGCAGGACCTGGACCTTCACCCTCCGCAAGGGCGTGAAATTCCAGGACGGCACCCCCTTCGACGCCGACGCGGTGGTCTTCAACCTGGCGCGCTACCTCGACAAGGGCAGCCCCGAGTACACCGACGCCCTCGGCGCCGCCGCCGCCGAGTACGCGGGCGACATCGCCTCCTACCGCACGACCGACGCCGACCACGTCGAACTGGTCACCAAGGAGCCCAACGGGCACTTCCCGGAGGACCTGGCACACGTCCTGATCGCCAGCCCCACCGCCGTCCGGAAGACCGGTTCGGCGAACTTCGCCCAACACCCCGTCGGCACCGGGCCGTTCAGCTTCGTCTCGCAGACCGAGGGCCAGCAGATCGAACTCGCCGCCAACAAGGACTACTGGCGCGGCGCCCCCAAGCTGGACCGGCTGGTGGTCAAGGCGCTGCCGGACGCCGCCGCCCGCACCGCGGCCCTGCGCTCCGGCGGCGTGAACTGGATCGAGTACCCGAACCCGGACGACATCGACAGCCTCAAGGCCGACGGCGTCACCCTCGCCACCAACAGCTACGACCACCTCTGGTACTGGATCCTGGACACCTCCAAGGCCCCCTGGAACGATCCGCGGGTGCGCAGGGCCGCCAACTACGCGATCGACCGCAAGGCCATCGCCGACAAGCTGCTGCACGGCACCGCGGACCCCGCCTTCCAGGCCGCGCCGCGCGCCACCGCCGCCTACGACCCCGCCGGGGACGTCTACTCCTACGACCCGGCCAAGGCACGGCAGTTGCTCGCCGAGGCCGGCGTCCCGAACGGCTTCGCCACCTCCGTCACGGTGCCCACCGGCGGCAGCGGCAACCTGCTGCCGGTGCCGATCGCCGAGGCCCTCCAGCGGGACCTCGCCGCCGTCGGCATCAAGGTCGAACTGCGCACCACCGACTGGACCACCCTGATCGGCGCCGAGGCCAAGGGCCAGGTGGCGCTCGGCTCCGACGCCGTCGCCCAGTCCACCACGCTGTTCCAGTCCGAGGCGCTGCTGCCGCTGTTCATCGGCTCCAAGAGCCCGTTCTGGACCGGCCACTACGCGAACCCGCAGGTCGACGAGTTGCTCGCCGGCTCGGCCGCCGACGCCGACCAGGCCGCCCGGCAGGCCGGCTACCGCAAGGCCCTCACGCTCGTCACCCAGGACGCGCCCTGGCTGTTCGTCGTCAACGACCGCAACCCGCGCGCCCTTTCGCCGAAGGTGCACGGGCTGGTCCAGCCGCAGTCCTGGTTCCTCGACCTGACCACCGTCCGGGTCCGCTGAACAGCGCCCACCGCCCCCGCCCCGAGCCCTCCAGAACGGACACCCGCCCGATGACCACCCCGCACCCCCCGCACCACCCCGCCGAGACCGAGCCGCCCAAGTGGGGCATCACCCTGCCCCTGCCCGGGCTGACCATCGACCGGCACCGCTTCCTGGTCGAGCGCCTGCCCGACCTCGGCTACACCGACGTCTGGAGCGCCGAGGGCGGCGGCACCGACGCCTTCACCCCGCTGGCCGCCACCGCCGCCTGGTCCCCGTCACTGCGGATCGGCACCGGCATCGTCCCGGTGCACACCCGCGGCCCCGCAGTGCTCGCCCAGACCGCCGCCACCCTCGCCCAACTCGCCCCCGGCCGCCTCCTGCTGGGCATCGGCGCCTCCGTCCCCGCGCACGTCACCGACATCAACGGCATCCCCTTCGACGAGCCGTTCAAGCGGACCCGGGACGTGCTGCGCTTCGTCACCCGGGCGCTGCGCGGCGAGTACGTCACGGGCGGGTTCGACACCTTCGACATCACCGGCTACCGGCTGCCGCACCCGCCGGCCGACCCGGTCAAGGTGATCCTGGGCGCGCTGCGCCCCAACATGCTCCGGCTCGGCTTCACCGAGGGGGACGGCGCCATCACCAACCTGCTGTTCCCGCACGACGTGCCGAAGATCCTGGAGACCGTCGGCCCGCAGCCGCCCGGCAAGGAGCTGGTGGTCAAGGTCTTCGTCTGCCCCACCGAGGACACCGACTACGCCCACCGCGCCACCCGGCCCTTCCTGGCCTGGATCCTCAACCGCGAGCCGTACCGGAAGTTCCACGAGTGGCTGGGCCACGGCGAGTTGCTCGCCGAGACGCACCGGCTGTGGGCCGAGGGGGATCCGGAGGGCGCCCAGAAGGCCCTGCCGGACGAGGTCGTCGACGGGCTGTTCGTCAGCGGCTCCCCCGAGGAGTGCCGGGAGCGCATCCTCGCCTACCACCGCCCCGGCGTCACCACCGTCCAGCTGTACGTGTCGCTGCCGCCCGAGGTGTTCGTCAGCCGGGCCAAGCTGCTCGACACCCTGGCCCGGCTCGGCCCGGCCGCCCGCTGACCGCGCCCTCCGAGATCCTCCAAGTTCCTCCGACACCCTCCGCCACCCTGCGACACCCGAGGAGATGCCGTGCCCCTGGAGATCCGCGGCGGTGTCCGCGCCGCCCCCGTGCCCGGCGACACCCCGCAGGAGCGCCAGGCCCTGCGCTGGGCCCCCGACGCCCGCGACCGCACCGCCGACCCCGCGTACGTCGCCCGCACCGCCCGCGAGAACGAGGAGGACGGGCTGGACAGCGCCCTGGTGGTGCAGTCCAGTTCCTGGCCCGACCCCTGGCTGGTGGCCTCCTGGGCGCTGGCCGCCACCAGCCGGCTGCGGATCGCCGTGGCCCACCGGGTCGGCACCACCGCGCCGACCGTCGCCGCCCGCTCGCTCGCGACCCTGGACCGCCTCTCCGGCGGACGGGCGGCAGCCCACGTGATCATCGGCTCCAGCGACCGCGACACCGCCCGCGACGGCGACCACCTCGACAAGGCGGAGCGCTACCGCCGGGCCGAGGAGTACCTCGACCTGTTCACCCGCTACCTGACCGCCGACCAGGACATCGACCACAAGGGCGAGTTCTACACCGTGGCCGCCGCCCGCCCCGGCCTGCACCCCAGACCGGGCGGCGAGCTGCTCTCCTTCGGCGGCTCGTCCCCGCAGGGCCTCGACCTCGCGGCCCGCTACGCCGAGGTGTACGCCGTCAGCCCGCTGCCGCTGCCCGACACCCGTCGGCGGATCGCCCAGGCCCGGGCCGCGGCCGCCGCCCACGGCCGCACCCTGCGGATCTGGCGGCACCTCACCGTCGTCCTCGCCGACTCCGACGAGGACGCCCGCGAGCGGGTCCGCCGGCTGCGCCGGGAGGCCCTGCGGCTCACCGCCGGCGGTGCGGGGGGCCGCTGGCGGGAGGCCGTCCAGCTCGACCGGGACCGCGAGCGCGGCAGCTCCGACCCGGCCCAGGGCGAGGAACAGGTGGCCGCCTACGTCCGCCGCTCCCTCACCGCCGCCTACGCGGGCTCCCCCGCCACCGTCGCCGCCCGCATCGGGCTGCTCCGCTCGGCGGGCGTCGACATCGTCCAGCTCGACCTCCCGGTGGAGACCGACCACGACCGCGAACTCCGCCGCACCCTCATCCGCCACCTCCGCACCGGCCACGGCACCCCGGCCGACCGCCGCAACTGGTGACCACACCCCCGCCCGAGGCCCACGGTCAGCCGTAAAGCGCCACCCGGGGCTGGACGGTTCCCGCAGCGGCCTTCACCGACCACGACCGCGAACTCCGCCGCACCCTCATCCGCCACCTCCGCACCGGCCACGGCACCCCAGCCGACCGCCGCAACTGGTGACCACACCCCCGCCCGAGGCCCACGGTCAGCCGTAGAGCGCCACCCGGGGCTGCACGGTTCCGGCGGCGGCCTTCACCACGGTGAGCCGGTAGTACTGGGTGAGCGTGTGGTGGCTGTGGAGGACCAGCTTCGCCTGGCCGAGGTCGGTGTAGAGGGTGCCGGTCTGGCTGCCGAGCGGCACCGTCTTCCAGTGGCCGCCGGTCAGGATCTCCAGCTTGACGTCCGCCGGGGCGAGGAAGGGCCCCCGGTCCGGCGAGACGAGGAGGACCTGCGGGGCGATGGTCTGGTCCGCCGCCGTGGGGTTGCGGTAGGTGACGACGATCCGGTGCGCCGCGTGGTCGGACGGCAGCGGGGTGGCGGGCAGGTCGACGAAGGAGACCGGCGCGGCAGCGGCCGCCCCGGCCTGCGGGGCCGCGGCCACGGTGGCCGCCGCGGGCGAGGGCGCCGTGAGCACGGCGGCCGGCAGGGCGGCGAGGGCGGTCAGGGCCAGGGCCCGGCCGAGGATCTTCCTGGTCGGCATGGCGCCTCCTTGGGTGGTCTTCGGCTCCCCGGGCAGTCCGCCGGTGGCCGCGCCGTACCCGTCCACCCTGCACTCCGACGCAGCAGCGCGCATCCGCTCCGCGCTCCCGGCGGGCCCGGCCCGGGGGGGGAGGCGGGGGCGTCCGCCGGCCAGGGGTGGCGGGATTCCGCGCCGCGCCTCGCGGCCCTGCCGGTGTGGACCTTCCACGGCGAGGACGACGAGGTCATCCCGGTCGGGCACACCGAGCGCCTGGTCGAGGCGCTGCGCGAACTGGGCGGCTCGGTGCGCTTCACCCGCTCCCCCGGGGGTCGGCCACGACTCCTGGACGCGTACGTACGACGACCCCGAGGTCTAGGCGTGGCTACTCGCCCAGTCCCGCCGCGCCGGCTGAGACCCCGGCCTCGGTGGCAGGGCGTGACCGCCGGGGCGACCCTGGAGGGAGCAGCCGGCTGCGCGCCCCGAACCGAGGAGGTCGGCACCGTGAGGTTCATCCAGATCATCGAGTACCGGACGAGTCGCATCGACGAGTTCAACGCCCTGCTCGACAGCTGGGTCGAGAAGAACGCCGGGAACCGGCTGGCGAGCCGGGCCCTGCAGACCCGTGACCGCGACGGCGACAACGTGTACCTGAACATCGTGGAGTTCCCCTCGTACGAGGTGGCGATGGCGAACTCCGACCGCCCGGAGACCGCGGAGTTCGCCGCCCAGGTCGCGGCGCTGTGCGACGGGCCGCCGGTGTTCCGCAACCTGGACCTGCTGGACGAACGGACCTTCCAGGACTGAGCCTTCGGCTGATCGCGACGCGGCCCCGGGTCCCCGGCCCCGGGGCCGCGCCGCACCCGGTCGGTAGCATCGCTCCCCACGACCCACCGAGGGAGCTCCCGTGCCCGACCGCCGCAGTCTGCTGTACGTGACCGACCTGGCCTACCCGGCCCGCGGGCGCCGGTACGGCGACGAGGACGTCTTCCTCACCTCCCGGCTGCGGGAGTGGTTCGACCTGGCCCTGTGCCACCCGCTCGACGCCGCCGCCCTGATGGCCCGCTTCGACGGGGTCGTGGTGCGCAACAGCGGGCCGGTGCTGCACTACCGTGAGGAGTACGCGCGCTTCCGCGACCGGACCCTGGCCGAGGGCGTCCGGGTCTACAACCCGCTGACCGGGCGCGGTGACATGGCCGGCAAGCGGTACCTGCTGGATCTGACCGCGGCCGGCCACCCGGTCATCCCGACCGTCGACCGGCCGCAGGACCTCCACCTGCTGCCCGCCGCCGACCGGTTCGCGGTCAAGCCCGAGGAGGGCGCCGACAGCATTGGCCTGCGCTTCCTCACCCGTGCGGAGCTGGCCGGCCTGGAGTGGGGCGGGGTGCTGGTCCAGCCGCGGATCGACTTCCGGTACGAGGTCTCGTTCTACTTCGTGGACGACGCCTTCCAGTACGCCCTGCACGCCCCCGATCCGGCCGCGCGCTGGGTGCTGGAGCCGTACGAGCCGAGCGGGGACGACCTCGCGTTCGCCCGGCGGTTCATCGCCTGGAACACGCTCGACCACGGGATCCAGCGGGTGGACGCCTGCCGGGCGCCGGACGGGCGCCTGCTCCTGGTCGAGCTGGAGGACCTCAATCCCTACCTGTCCCTCGACCTGGTCCCCGAGGAGACCCGGGAGGGCTTCGTCCGGGCCATGGCGGACTCCCTGCACCACTTCCTCGCCTGAACGCCTGGCACCCGGTGCTGCTCCGCGGAAGTTCGCCGCCATCTCCGCGTCCCAAGTCGCCCGCATCCTCGCCGACTTGGACCTCAAGTCGCGCCGGGCACCGGGCTGGCTCACCCGCCGTGACACGCCCGGCTTCTGGCGGCGGGCCGCCGCGATCTGCGGTCACCTGATCAGCCCCGACACCCCAACGTGAACCTACGCGGAACCGCACTGGTCCGTTGCGGGCTCGGCCAGGATCAGATCGAGGAGACCGGGGAACCGCCGGTCGAATTCAGGGCGGCGGAGCCGGTTGAGCCGGCGTGGTCCCTCGTCGCGCTGCTCGATGAGGCCGGCGGCACGCAGCACGGCGAAGTGGTGGCTGCGCGTCGCTTTGGTCACCGGAAGGTCGAACGTGCCGCAGGCGCGGGTCCAGTCAGGGGCGCCGGCCAACTCCCTGAGAATGGCGCGTCGCACGGGGTCGCCGACCGCGTCGAGCGCGTCCTGGAGCGACACCTCGGTCGGATGGGCGTGGGTGAGGCTGCGGGTGCGCGCGGACATGGATCGATCCTCTGCAGAGTGTTCGACGAGCACCGTACACTGATATGGTCGATGTTCATCGAACACTGTAGCCGGGCCTTCCGGAAAGCGAGCGTTCTCATGCCTCTGGTCCGCATCGACCTGTCCGCTACCCGGCCACCCGCCATCCGACGCGCCATCGCCGACGGCGTGCATCAGGCCCTCGTCGACGCCATCGGCATCCCGGCCGGTGACCGCTTCCAGATCGTCACCCCGCACGATCCCGAAGAGCTGATCTTCGACCCGACCTACCTCGACGTGGCCCGCCAAGACATCGTCTGCGTCCAGATCACCCTGGTGGCGGGTCGGCCTCGGGAGCTCAAGCTCGGCCTGTACCGGCGGATCACAGCCAACCTGACCGACGTCGGCGTGCGGCCCGAGGACGTGTTCGTCACGCTCATCGAGAACGCCCTCGACAACTGGTCGGTGGGCAACGGCAGGGCGCAACTGGTCGACCTGGGCACCGTGGCGGGAGCGCGCGTCGAGCCGTGATTCGTCGCATCACACCTGTCGTGCGCGCCGTGGCCGCAGGGCGGACTCTCAACACCCCCACACGAACTTCTGCGGAGCAGCACTAGTGCGGCACGCCCCCGACGAAGTCCTTCAGGGCGTCCATCCGGGTCCGCCGGCCGGGCGGGTAGCGGCGCAGCGCGCGCTCGGCCCGGCGGGAGTCCGGCGGGTAGCGCCAGCGGGCCCACGGCGAGTCGGGTTTGGCCAGGCGCAGGCAGGCGATCAACGCGACCAGGGGCACCAGCAGGCCGATCACCCCGGTCGCCGTCTTGCCCTTGAGGATCGCCCCGACGGCGAACACCACGTCGACCAGCAGCAGTACGGCGAAGGCCAGGTGGGCCGCGGGCCCCTGGCCGGTGTCGGAGAACGGGTTGAACCCGGCGACCAGCAGCAGGCCGACCGCCACCGCCAGGAAGGCCGCGTCGACGGACTTGCGGCCCTCCTGGGACCAGTAGACGTCCTCCAGGTGCAGCCAGAGCGCGTACTCGTCCAGGGTGAGCGCGGCGCCGGCGCCGAACAGCGCGGCCAGGATCTGCACGCCGGGGGTGTCCGGCCGGTAGGCGAACTCCATCGCCCCGGCCACCAACATCGCGAGGATGCCGTACACCTGGTGGTGCACATGGGTGCCGCCGACCTCGACGTTGCGGAAGGGTCCGCGGCCGGCCCGGATCAGCCGGGTGATCACCCGGGTGCCCACGAAGGTGACCACGAAGGCGCCGACCATCCACAGGCCGATGCCCTGGTTGGGTACGGTCACCACCACGTCGACCTCGGTGTCCGCGGTGCCCACGGCCGCTCCCCGGTCAGCCGCCGTGCGCCGGGGCGCCGCACGCCCCGTACAGCCCGCTACCCTCCGGCATCACGCACCTCCGCACCTGCCGCGCCGGTCCGCCCCGGGGCGCCCGACGGGCCCGGGGGGGGCTCCTCCGCCCAGCGTATCCGGATCACGCGGAAGGGGCCCGCACGGGCGGGCCCCTTCACGATCGATGGGGGTGACAGCGGGACTACCAGGGGACTACAGGTTCGAACACTGCCCGAGCCGCTGCCCGCTCACCGTGTTCGGGTGCCCGTCGTTGGTGGGCGCCGGGTTGTTGCCGGAGCAGAGGAGGGCGCCGCCGATGGTGTTGCCCTCGATCTCGGTCCGGGTGTCCTCGGGGAACGGTCCGGTGCCGGTGGTGCCTTGGACCTGCACGGAACCGCCGACCTGGTTGGCGACGACCTCCAGGCCGCCGTGGTTGTCGCCCAGCAGCAGTGAGCCGCCGATCCGGTTGCCGGCGCAGCCGTCGTCACCCGGGTCGCCGACCAGCACGAAGCCGGAGGCGTCGTGGACGTTGGTCGTGCCCGTCACGGTGCTCCCGCACATCCCGAACAGGGTGCCCCCGGAGAAGAGGACGGCGCCGTGCACGGTGGAGCCGCTGATGTACAGCGCACCGTCCTTGGCGTCGTGCACGGCCCCGTGGACGGTGGCGCCGACGATGCAGGTGCTGTCGCCGCTGGTGAACAGCTCGCCGACGTCACCGGTGATGGTCCTGGTGCAGCTGACGGTCTCGGTGACCGACTCCAGGTCGGGGGTCAGGTAGTTGTCGTCGCCGCTGTACTGGGCGGTGACGGTGTGGCTCCCCGGCAGCAGGTTCGCGAAACTCACCTGGGTCTGGGCACAGTGGGTGCCGCCGCCGGGGGCCAGCGTGCCGGTGCCGAGCAGGGTCGGGCCGTCCCGGAAGGTGACCGTGCCGCTGGGCGGCAGGCTCGGATCGGTGCTGGGGAACGCCGGGCACACCGTGTCGGTGAAGGTCACCGGGTGGCCGAAGGGCGCGGGGTTCGCCGAGGGGGTGAGGGTCGTGGTGACCGGTGCCTTCTCGACGTTCTGGACGAGGGTCATCGCCGTGTCGCCCGTGAAGTTCGGGTCGCCGCTGTAGGTGGCGTCGACGTTGTGCGGGCCGGGGCTGAGGGAGGCGATGTCGGCGGAGGTCGCCGTGCCGGTCGTGGTGTCGACGGGGACCGGGCTGCCGAGCTGGGTGCCGTCGACCGTGAAGGTGACGGTGCCGCCGTCGGGGGTGGGGGCGACCTTCGCGGTGAAGTGCACCGGCTGGCCGTACAGCGAGGGGTTGGCCGGGGAGGACAGGGTCGACTCGGTGAACTGCGGGACGCTGAAGAAGATCGTGTCGGTGGGCTGCGCGGTGGTCTGGCCCAGGCCGTTGAGGTTGCCGATGAAGGCGCCGTAGAAGGTGTTGCCGACGGCCTTGAGCTGCTGGTAGTCGCCGAACAGCCGCTCGTTGGGGTTGCTCGCGGTGCCGACCTTGGTGGTGTACGACTGCAGCACGGTGTCGGTGAAGGTGGCGCCGTGGTCGGTGCTGCGGGCGAGGTGGGCCGTGAACTCGGGGAAGCCGCTCGCGTTGGTCCCGTCGTTGGTCAGGTAGAGGACCCCGACCGTCCCGTCGTTGAGGACGGCCACCGACGGCAGGGCCGCGTTGGTGGAGGCGGAGACGTTGACGGCGCCGCCCACGTTCATGCCGCCCGTGCCGTTGTCGGTGAGCCGGCGGATCCTGATCTGGTTGTTGCCGGAGACGTCGGCGCCGTAGGCCACGTACACGTCGCCGTTGGTCGGGTCGACGGCGACGTGGTCGACGCCGCCCTGGAGGGAGTTGACGCCGCCGAACTTGTAACCGGCGTTGCCCTGGCGGGTGTTGTCCGTGGTGACGGCGATGCCGTTGGCGTTGCCACCCAGGGTCCAGTTCTGCCCGGCGTTGGTGGTGCGGTTGAGCATCAGGGTGACGTTCTCGGGCTGGGTGGTGCCGCCGCCCTGCTGGTAGAGCGCGTACATGGCGCCGTTGCGGTGGTCGGCCGCCAGTCGGAGCCCGCCGTTGATGACGCCGCCGCTGAGCGTTCCGGTGCCGGCCGCGTTGTCCCGGGTGATGTCGACCGGGCTGGCGTTGTTCAGGGAGACGGCCACGTGGTCGTGCGGGACGGCGGCGCGGAAGTCCTGGTAGCCGACGTAGACGTTGTCCTGGCTCGGCGTGGTGGTGTCCTGGTTGACGATCAGCCAGGGCTGGTCGGCGTTGGTGCCGGCGGCGCTGGTGATCTGGGTGGTGGTGGGTGTCGGGTTGTTCCAGCTCCAGGACGCCAGCTTGGTGGGGTCGGTGGTCGAGCCGGTGACGATCTGGTTCCCGCCGGTGAGGAAGGTGGCGTAGAGGGTGCCGTTGCGGCCGTAGTCGATCGTCTGGTCGTTCGGTCCGCCCGCGGTGCTCGCCACTCCCGGGGGCGGTGGGATGACCACCTCGTCGTTCCAGCTGATCCCGCCGTCCGCGGAGTAGACCAGGTCCGAGGTGCCGTTCCACGGGAAGGTGAACCGGGTGATCGCGATCTGCTTGGGGTCGCTCGGGTTCACCGCGACCGAGGCTTCCCCGAAGGTGGTGGCGCCGACCGCCGCGTCCACGTCGATGACGTACACGCCGGGCGCCCTGACGGCCGGCCGGATCTTCCTGGGGCCGGTCGGGACGGTGCGCGGCGAACGGTCCGGCGGCTGGTCGCTGCCGCCCTGGACCACGGGCGTCGACGGGCTCTCGGCCGCCCACGCGTGCGCCGGCGCCAGAACCGGGCCGACGGCGAGGGAGAGCGCCAGGGCCGCACCGAACGGCCGTCCGAGTGCCCCTCTGAACAGGACCGGTCGTGGTCGGGGTCTTGCGGGTTCCACCGATGGCTCCTTCCGGACGAACACAGGTGGTCACAGTGTCCGGAGACGGGGCCGGGAGGGCGGCGGGGCGCGTGCGCCGTACACTCGTTCGCCCGCCGATTCACCCCCTTCGGAGGAGCGCCGACCGGCGCCGGCCTGCCGGAATCCAGGTGATCCGGGGCCGCGGCCGGCCGTACGCCGACCCCTCGGTGACGACGTACCTCGGCCCCGGCGACCGGCGCCTGACCGTGCCCGCCCGTGACACGCGCCCGCCGCCCCGGGATCCGGTCCCGGGGCGGCGGGTACTCACGCGGCGTCAGCAGAACCGCGGTGTCAGCAGATCCGCGGCAGCTGCTCGCCCATCGGCAGGTCCACCACCCGGGTGCCGCCGAAGCCGGTCCGGGCGACGACCATGCCGGGGTGGTCCTCGACGCACTCGCCGATCACCACCGCCTCCGCACCCAGCGGGTGGGCGCGCATGGCGGCGAGGACCGCCTCCGCCTCCCGGCGCGGGACGAAGGCGACGAGCTTGCCCTCGTTGGCGACGTACAGCGGGTCCAGGCCCAGCAGGGCGCAGGCGTTGGCCACCGCCTCCGGGACGGGGACGGCCCGCTCGGTCAGCCTGACGCCGACCCCGGCGGCGGTCGCGATCTCGTTGAGCGCCGCCGCCAGCCCGCCCCGGGTGGGGTCGCGCAGCACGTGCAGGTCGGGGGTGACGGCGAGCATGGCGTCGACCAGGCCGCCGAGCGCCGCGCAGTCGCTGCGCACCTCGACCCCGAACTCCAGGCCCTCCCGGACGCTCATGATGGCGACCCCGTGCAGCCCGATCGGCCCGCTGAGGATCACCACGTCGCCGGGGGCGGCCCGCTGCGGCCTGATGTCGACGCCGGGGGCGACCAGCCCGATGCCGGCGGTGTTCAGGTAGATCCCGTCCCCGCGCCCGGCCTCGACCACCTTGGTGTCCCCGGTGGCGACCTCCACCCCGGCGGCGCGGGCGGCGGCTCCGAGCGCCCTGGCCACCCGGTCGACCACGGCCGTCTCCACCCCCTCCTCCAGGATGAACCCGCAGGACAGGTACGCGGCCCGGGCCCCGCTCATCGCGAGGTCGTTGACCGTGCCGTTGACGGCGAGGTCGCCGATGCTGCCGCCCGGGAAGAACAGCGGCCGCACCACGTAGGAGTCGGTGGAGAAGGCGAGCCGGGCCCCGCCGAGCTCCAGGACGGCGGAGTCGGCGAGCCCGGCGAGGAGCGGTCCGCCGAAGGCCGGCGCGAAGACGTGCTCGACCAGTTCGGCGGAGAGCGCCCCGCCACCGCCGTGCCCCATCACCACCCGGGGGTGGTCGCGCAGCGGCAGCGGGCAGCTCCAGCCGGAGAGGTCCGGTGCGGGGGTGAGGGTCTCGGTGTCAGCCAACGGGGCTCGCCTCCTGGGCGGCGGCCGGCGTGCCCAGCCGCCGGTAGAGGTAGTACGCGGCGCAGGCCCCCTCGCTGGAGACCATGGTGGCGCCGAGCGGGGTTCGCGGGGTGCAGACGGTGCCGAAGGCCTCGCACTGGTGCGGCTTCAGCAGGCCTTGCAGCACCTCGCCGCTGCGGCAGGCGGCGGGCTCGCGGGTGGCGATCCCGGTGACGTCGAAGCGGTGCTCGGCGTCGTGGTCCCGGTAGCGCGAGGAGAGCCGCCAGCCGCTCCGCGGGATGACGCCGATGCCCCGCCAGGCGCGGTCGGCGACCTCGAAGACGTCCTCCAGCATGGCACGCGCCGCCGGGTTGCCCTCCGGCCGGACGGCTCGCTCGTAGGCGTTCTCGACGGTGTGCTCCCCGCGCTCCAACTGCCGTACGGTGAGCCGGATCCCCTCCAGGATGTCGAGCGGTTCGAAGCCGGTGACGACGATCGGCACCCGGTGGCGCTCGGCGAGCTCGGGGTACTCCTCGGTGCCCATCACGCTGCACACGTGCCCGGCGGCGAGGAAGCCCTGGACCCGGCAGTCCGGCGAGGCCATGATCGCGTCGATCGCCGGGGGCACCCGGACGTGCGAGACCAGCATGCTGAAGTTCCGCAGGCCCTGCTCGCGGGCGAGGTGGACGGCCATCGCGTTCGGCGGCGCGGTGGTCTCGAAGCCGATGCCGAAGAAGACGACCTCCCGGTCCGGGTTCTCCCGGGCGATCCTCAGCGCGTCCAGCGGCGAGTAGACCACCCGGACGTCGCCGCCCTCGCTCCGGACCCGGAACAGGTCGCGGTCGGTGCCTGGCACCCGCAGCATGTCGCCGAAGGAGCAGAAGACCACCCCGGGCCGGGCGGCGATGGCCAGCGCCCGGTCGATCACCTCCAGCGGGGTGACGCACACCGGACACCCCGGGCCGTGGATCAACTCGACCTCCTCGGGCAGGAGTTGGTCGATGGCGTGGCGGATGATGCTGTGCGTCTGGCCGCCGCACACCTCCATCAGCGCCCACGGCCGGGTGACCGTCGCCCTGATGTCCGCGAGCAGGCCCGCCGCCAGCTCCGGGTTCCGGAACTCCTCCAGGTACTTCACCGTCCGGCCTCCTCGGCTGCCGTCGCCTCTTCCGCTCCGACCCACTGCCCCGCCGCTTCCCACGGGTCGCCGAACTCCTCCTGGAGCAGGCCGAGTTCCTCGAACAGCGCGAGGGTCCGGCGGGCCGACTCCTCGTCCAGCCGCTGCAACGCGAAGCCCACGTGGACGATCGCGTAGTCACCCACCGCCAGGTCGGGCAGGTACTCCAGGCACACGTCCTTGACCACCCCGCCGAAGTCCATCACCGCCATCCGGGTCCCGTCGCGCTCCCCGATCTCCGTCACCCTTCCGGGCACCGCCAGGCACATCCGCTCTCACTCCTCCCGGGCGGCCGCCACGCGGGCGGCCACCATCAGCTGGCCGAGCGCCAGCCCTCCGTCGTTGGGCGGCACCCGGCGGTGCCGCAGCACGGTGAAGCCGTCCTCACCGAGGCCGCGCGCGCAGGCCGAGGAGAGCAGCGCGTTGGCGAAGACGCCGCCGCTGAGCGCCACCGTGGTGGTGCCGTACCGCTCCCGGACGGCCGCACAGACCCGCCGGGCGAGGTCGGCCACCGCGGCGTGGAAGCGGGCGGCGACCAGCCCGGCGGGCGCGCCCGCGGCCACGTCGGCGACCACCGCGGCGAGCACCGGCCCGGGGTCGGCGGTCCAGCCGTCGCCCCGGGCGGGCAGCCCGAAGCGGTAGGCCCCCGCCGGGCCGAACTCCGCCCACCCGAACTCCGCTGCCGCCGCCTCCAGTTCGACCGCCGCCTGGGCCTCGTAGCCGGCCCGGTGGCAGATCCCGGCGAGCGAGGAGACCGCGTCGAACAGCCGGCCCATGCTGGAGGTCGGCACGCAGTTCAGCCCGAGCTCCAACTGCCGCTCCAACAGGCGCAGTTCCTCGCCGGGGCAGGCCTCGACCGCCGGCAGTCCGGCCGTCCAGGGCAGCCCGGCGGCCCGCAGGTGCGCCAGCGCCGTCCGGTAGGGGCGTTCGACCGCCGCGTCCCCGCCGGGCAGCGGCACGTAGCCGAGGTGGGCGAGCCGGCGGAAGCCGTCGTAGTCGGCCAGCAGCACCTCGCCGCCCCAGATCGCGCCGTCCTCGCCGTAGCCGGTGCCGTCGAAGGCGAGGCCGAGCACCGGCCGGCCGCCGTCCAGGCCGTGCTCGGCCATCACCGCGGCGATGTGCGCGTGGTGGTGCTGCACCCGGCGCACCGGCCGCCCGGCGGCGTTCCGCTCGGCGTGCCGGACCGAGCGGTAGCCGGGGTGCCGGTCGGCGACCAGCAGCTCGGGCCGCACCCCGCTGACCGTGCCGAGCTGCTCCACCGCGCGGTCGAAGGCGCGCAGCGTGGCCAGGTCGTCCATGTCCCCGATGTGGCCGGACAGCCAGGCGTAGCCGTCCCGGGCCAGCGCGAAGGCGTTCTTCAGGTCGCCCCCGACGGCCAGCGCCGGGCGGACGGGCACCGGCAGGGGCAGCGGCAGCGGCGCGTACCCGCGCGAGCGGCGCAGCGGCAGCTGCTCGCCGTCCACCACCCGCACCACCGAGTCCTCGCAGGGCACGTGGATCGGCCGGTCATGGGTGAGCCAGCCGTCGACCAGCGGGGCGAGCCGCTCCAGCGCCTCCCGGTCGTCGGTGACGATCGGCTCGCCGGAGAGGTTGGCGCTGGTCATCACCAGCAGGTCCGGCCCCGGTGCGGCGAGCAGCAGGTGGTGCAGCGGGGTGTAGGGGAGCATCACCCCGAGGTCGGGGCTGCGCGGGGCCACCGCGTCGACCGCGGCCGAGGGCGCGCCGGTGCGGCGCAGCAGGACGATCGGCCGGACCGGCCCGGTGAGCAGCTCCCGCTCGACCGGGCCGAGCGGCAGCAGGCCCTCCACCGTGGCGAGGTCACGGGCCATCAGGGCGAACGGTTTGTCGCCGCGCCGCTTGCGCCGGCGCAGCAGGCCGACGGCGGCGGCGTCGCGCGCGTCGCAGGCCAGGTGGTAACCGCCGATGCCCTTGACGGCGAGGACCGCCCCGGCGGCCAGCAGCCGGCGGGCCCCGGTGAGGGCCTCCTCCCCGGCGAGGCGGGCGGCGCGCCCGGGCCGGACCAGCGCCAGCGTCGGCCCGCAGGCGTGGCAGGCGACGGGCTGGGCGTGGAAGCGGCGGTCGGCCGGGTCGGTGTACTCCCGGGCGCAGTCCGCGCACATCGGGAATCCGGCCATCGTGGTGTCGGCGCGGTCGTACGGCAGGCCGGTGACGATGGTGTGCCGGGGGCCGCAGTTGGTGCAGCTGATGAACGGGTGCCGGTGCCGGCGGTCGGCCGGGTCGGTGAGTTCGGCGAGGCAGTCGGCGCAGACGGCGACGTCGGGCGGGATCAGGGTGGCCCGGGGGCCGTCGGTCCGGGACGGGGTGATGGCGAAGCCGGTCGCGCCGGTGGCGGCCAGCGGCTCGTGTTCCACGGAGGCCACCTGGGCCAGTGGCGGCGCGTCACCGGCCACCCGTCGGCAGAACGCCTCGACCGCCTCGCGGCTGCCCTCGACCTCGGCCAGCACGCCCTCGCCGGTGTTGGTGACGCTGCCGGCCAGGCCGAGTTCACCGGCCAGGGTGAAGACGAAGGGCCGGAAGCCGACGCCCTGGACCAGGCCGCGGACGGCGACCCGCCGGCGCTCCCGCTCCGGCGCCGGGGGACCGGCCGTCACGGGGTCTCCCCGGCCACCGCGTGCTCGTGGCCGTGCGCGTGGCCGTGCCCGTCCTCGTCCTGGTGGCCGTGCCCGTCCTCGTGCCCTTCACCGTGCGAGTGCGAGTGCCCGTGCGGCGCGGCCGCCATCACCGGCCGGTGCGGTTCGGCGCCGCCCAGGACGGCCAGCGCCCGGTCCAGCAGCGCGCCGACGCCGTCCCCGGTGCGGGCCGAGGTGTGCACCACCTCCACCCCGGGGTTGACCCGCCGGACGTTCGCCGTGAACGCCGCCTCGTCGAACTCGGCCGCCGCGGCGAGGTCCTTCTTGGTCACCAGCACCAGGTTGGCCAGCCCGAACGCGGTGGGGTACTTGAGCGGCTTGTCCTCGCCCTCGGTCACCGAGGCAAGCACCACCCGCAGGGACTCCCCGAGGTCGTACGAGGCCGGGCAGACCAGGTTGCCGACGTTCTCCACGAACAGCAGCCGGCAGTCGTCCGGCAGCCAGCCGTCCAGGTGCCCGGCGAGCATCCGCGCCTCCAGGTGGCAGAGCCCGTCGGTGAGCACCTGCTTGACCGGCGCGCCCGAACGGGCCAGCCGCAGCGCGTCGTTCTCGGTGGCAAGGTCCGCGGTCAGCGCGGCGACCGGCACCCCGCGCCGTCGGGCCAGCCCCAGCTCGGCCTCCAGCAGGGCGGTCTTGCCGCTGCCCGGGCTGGAGAGCAGGTTGACCGCGACCGTCCCGCGCCCGGCCAGCGCGGCCCTCAGCTCGCGGGCGCTGTCGTCGTTGCGGGCGAGGACCGCCTGGCGGAAGTCGACCGTGCGGCACATCGGCATCAGCCTTTCTGTTCGGCCGGGCGGTGCGGGTGCCCGGCCCACTCGACGTCGAGGATCTGGAGCTCGCGCCCGGACAGCAGCTCGACGCCGCCCCCGGAGACGCCCTCCGAGAGGCCGCCGGAGCAGCTCGGGCAGCCGAGGTCCGGCGGCATGCCGACCTCCCACTCGGTGGCGCAGGACCCGCACCGGGCCCGCGCCGCGACCTGCTCGGTCTGCAGCACGGCGCCCTCCACCAGCGTTCCGGCGCAGGCCAGTTCGAAGCAGAAGTCGAGGGCCTGCGGCACGACGCCCGCCAGCTCCCCCACCTGCAGCCGCACCCGCGTCACGCCGGGGGCGCCGTGGTCGCGCGCGGCCGCGTCCACCTGCTCCACGACGGCGGCGGCGATCGACATCTCGTGCATCGGTCCCTTCCCACGGCGGTCGGCGACGGGCCAGGCTTCCAGGGCGCGCCCCATTACAAGGCGCGATGGCGGCGGCGGCTCGAAGCCGCGCCGCCACCGCGCCCGGGGCTGCGCCGTTCGCAGCAACGCGCGGCTCACATCCGCGAGATCTCCAGGTACCGCTTGATGTCCGGCAGGCTCTGCCAGACCAGTGCGCCGATCCCCGCCAGCAGGGCCGCGCAGAACAGTTTCCTCAGCATGGTGTCGTCTCCCTCTCCGGTTGGGTGGCCTCGTCCACGACCCGCAGGACCATCTGGACCGCCTCGTCGACCGCGGCGGCGACGGGGGCGCTCAGCCCGATGCCCTCCTCCAGCGAGGCCGGCTCGCAGCCGACCACCAGCACCCGCCCGGGCGGCTCGCCGCCGGTGCCGGCGGCGAGGGTGGCGAGCAGCGCGAGCACGGCGTCCGGCCCCATCCGGTGCCCGTCCAGCACCGGCGCCTCCAGCGGCTCGGCGGCCGCCTCGATGAGGTAGACCGTGCCGGGCGCGCCGCCGCGGCAGGTGGCGTCGACCAGGACGGCGGTCCGGTAGCCGTCGAGCAGCCGGTACGCCAGGTCCACGCCGCGCACGCCGACGTCGACCGCCTCGACGCCCTCCGGCAGCCGGTGCGCGGACAGCCGCCGGACGGTCTCCACGCCGAATCCGTCGTCGCCGAGGAAGATGTTGCCCACCCCGGCGACCAGCACCTTCGCCCCGGTCACGGCAGCTCCGCCCGGTCGGCACCGTCCAGCGGGGTGACATCGTCGAGCGGGGTGACCTCGTCCGGCTGGAAGTAGCGGAACCGGCCCTGGGCGCGCCACAGGTCGGCGCCCGGGTCGTCCTCCACCGTGACGGCCAGGTGCACCGAGCCGTCGACGTCGTGCAGCACCGCCTCGACCACGCCGGTGCGCCCGGCCAGGAAGAGGTCCTGGGCGTCGGTGCGCCGTCGTCCGGGCCGCAGCAGGACCCGGCTGCCGGCGCCGACCGACCGACCGTCGACCAGCACCCGGTCCCGTTCGGGGTCGACCGTCGGGTCGCCGCCCGGGTCCCACCAGGGCTGTTCCACCTCGGCGGCGGCGCCGGTGATCTCGCGCAGCCCGCGGACGGCGCCGTGCAGCCGCTCCAGCACCTCGGGCGGCATGGACTCGGCGAGGTCGATCACGGCCGCGGCCCGCTCGTCGGTGCCCCGGGCCTCGCGTTTCTCCTCCTCCGTCAGGGCCGCCGTGCGCAGCGCCAGGATCTCGTCGATCTCGGTGGCGTCGTACAGGGTGCCCAGGCTCTCCGGGGCCACCGCGGGGTGGTCCTCCAGGATGATCGGCGAGGACAGCACCACCCCGCGCTCGCCCTCCGGCCCGGCCAGCACCGGCCAGGTGTGCCGGCTGCGGCAGCGCTCGACGGCGGGCCGGGCCCACTCGGGCGGGTCAGTGGCCGAGACGAACCGGCCGTGTTCCAGGCCCAGCAGCAGGTGGGCGGAGACCAGGGAGCGCGGCAGTGCCTCCTCGCGGCTCGCCCGCCGGGGCGGCATCCAGGCGGAGACGTTCTCCACCACGACCGTCAGCCGCTGCGCCCGGTAGGGGCCGGGCAGTTCCTCGACGGTCAGCCGCACCAGGCCGTCGACCTGTTCGCGCCGCCGTACCAGCCGTCCGACCGGTGTGCCGTGCTCGCGCAGCAGCTCGGTCTCGCCGACGCCGGGCAGCCGGAACGCCCGCTGCACCCCTTGGCCGGTCAACTCCTGGACGGGGATCAGAAGTTCGATCCGCTCTTCGACGCCCTCGTCCCAGTCGACGAGCACCCGGTCGGTGAGCTCCAGCCGTTCCACCGGTTCGAACCCGCCGGTGGCGGTGGCCTGTTCGACGGTGCGCCGCTGGACCCGCAGGAAGCGCAGCTCGACCGCCAGCCGGTCCTCGCCGCGGGCCTCCATGACGCACTCGGTGCGCTGGTGGGAGTGCTCGCCGCCCTGCGCGGTGTACTCCGGCGGCACCAGCACGCCGAACTGCCAGCGCAGCCGGTTCTTCGCCGCCGAGGCGCGGTACGGGTAGAGCGCGTAGCCCTCCAGCAGCACCGCGTCGGCGATCTGCCGGGCGGCCGCGAAGCCGCGTTCGATCCCGGCCGGGAAGCAACTCACCGGGAGGCCGCTCACCGGGGCGCCGGTCACCTGGGGGCCGCTCACCGGACCGGCTCCGCGACCTCGGCCGCCGCCAGCAGCTCGCGCACCGTCGCCTCCCAGGAGGGCAGGGCGCGGCGGGAGCGGTAGGCCAGCAGCCCGTCCATCAGGTCGTCGGGCAGCCGCAGCCAGCCGCAGCCGGGGAAGTGCTGGTCGATCGCCTCCCGCCAGACCCGGACCGGCATCCGTACGGAGGCCTCCTTGTCCCAGGGCACCGGGGTGACCTGGAAGC
The DNA here is from genome assembly GCF_054601375.1 of Kitasatospora sp. Ki12. NCBI lineage: Bacteria > Bacillati > Actinomycetota > Actinomycetes > Kitasatosporales > Streptomycetaceae > Kitasatospora > Kitasatospora sp. Ki12. Next base: position 1,022,726 of record NZ_BAAIHT010000002.1, read on the forward strand.
CGCCGGGGCCGGCGAAGGCGGTGCCGGAGAAGAGCAGCAGTACCGGGACGTCGCCGCCGTCGAGCGCCCGGAAGTAGCGGGCGGAGGCCACCTCCAGGTCGTAGCTGCACGGGACCGGGAGGTCGGTCTCGGTCTCGCCGGTGAAGCCGGGCACCAGCAGCGGCACGGTGGCGAACTGGATCGGGTGGAGCGTGTTCGCCCAGCGTTCCCGCTCGCCGAACAGGTCGGTCAGCCGCTCGCCCTCCGGTACGGCGTAGGACCGGCGGCCGGGTTCGATCCGCAGCTGGCACCGGAGCGCGAGGGCGTGCACCCGGGTGTCGGCCGGCGCGGTGATCCGCAGCCGGAACACCAGGGTCGGCACGGCCGCGTACGGGTCGGCGCGCACGCCGGTGCAGGTGAAGGAGAGTGCCGTCATGCCGTCACCGCCGCGGGCAGCGGGCGGGCCCGGGCGGCCAACCGGGCGAAGAACGCGTCGAGTTCGGCCCGTGCCTCGGCGCCGCCGTCGAAGCCGTGCCAGCACCGGCGCAGCCGGCCGACCAGCTCGTAGCAGACGTCGATCGGCACCAGGTAGCACTCGACCCGCCGGTCGGTGCGGCGCAGCAGCAGCGCCTCCACGTCCGGTTCCAGGGCGGCGGCCAGCCGGCTGCCGCCGAGCGCGCTCTCCCAGGTGTCCTCGTCCAGCTCGCTCTCGGTGGCGCCGGCCGGGCCGGGGTAGAAGGCGAGCAGCTGGTCCAGGACGGTGTTGCGGAACAGGAAGGCGGTGCCGACCGGGATGCCCAGCACCGACCAGGCGCGCTCGTCCAACGCGCCCGCCGGGTCGGCGAGGTAGCGGTCGGGCACGGTGCGGAAGCGGCCGCCGGCCGCGCCGGGCTGCTGGAACAGCAGTCCGCAGGCGGTGCAGGTGCAGGCCAGGGCGCGCTCCTCGACGTCCACCAGGTGGCGGTGGCCGGGCGGCAGGTCGCGGCCGCAGAAGCCGCACTGCTCGGGCCGCGGCGGCGCGGGTTCGCGCAGCCGGCGCAGCAGGGCGGTGCCGTCGCGGGAGATCCGGCGGGTGTTCATCGTGCCTCCGCGGTCAGGGGCGGGCGGGTGCCGATCTGCAGCAGTTGCGGGGCGCGTTCGAGTTCCACGGCCGTCACTTCCGGGGCGTGGCAGGCGAGGGCGGCCTCGACGTCCCCCGCGCCGCAGCCGCAGCCTCCCCCGGTGCGGCGCAGCCGCAGGACGCCGGTGCCGGGGTCGAAGCCGAGCACCTCGACCCGCTCGGGCAGCGAGGCCAGGGCCCGGTCGATCCGGGCGGTGACGGGCTCGGGGTGCAGGTCGTGCAGGAGCAGCGGCCCGGCCACCGCCGGGTCGTCCAGCATCCGGTCCAGGGCGGGCGGGGGCAGCAGGGGGACGATCCTGGCCAGCCCCTGGCCGTAGAAGTCCATCAGGTCGCGGACGAGCTGTTCGCCGGCCTGCTCGGCGCCGCTGCCGGCCAGCGCGTCCAGGGCCTCCTGGATCCGCAGCCCGGTCTGCTCGGCCGTCATGCGGTGAGCCCGCTGAGGCCGGTGGGCACGTGCATGGTCTGCAGGGTGCGGCCGTTGCCGACGTACATGTGCACGCCGCAGGGCAGGCAGGGGTCGAAGCTGCGCACCGCGCGCATGATGTCGATGCCCTTGAAGTTCTCCGGGGAGTTCTCCTCGAAGATCGGCGTGTTCTGCACCGCGTCCTCGTACGGGCCGGGGGTGCCGTAGCTGTCGCGGACGCTGGCGTTCCACGGGGTGGGCGGGTAGGGGTGGTAGTTGGCGATCTTGCCGTCGCGGATCACCATGTGGTGCGAGAGCACGCCGCGCACGGCCTCGGTGAAGCCGCAGCCGATGGACTCGTCCGGCACCTCGAAGCGCTCCCAGGTCTGGCTGCGCCCGGCCCGCACCTCGTCGAGCGCCTTCTCGGCGAAGTGCAGGGCGGCGGCGGCCGCGTACGCCTGGAAGTAGGTGCGGGCCCGGTTGCGCTCGAGGGCGTTGCTCCACTGCGGGATCTTCCACTCGAAGGTGACCTCGGGCTTGGTCATCGAGCGGGGCAGGTTGATCACGACGCTGTGCCCGGTGGCCTTGACGTAGCCGATGTCGACCAGCCCGGACAGCGCGGTGGACCACAGCCGGGCGATCGGGCCGCCGCCGGTGTCCAGGGCGAGGTGGTCCTTGCCGTCGAACCAGCGCGGGGACATCACCCAGCTGTACTTGTCGTCGAAGTTGCGCTTCTGCGGCTGCGGGATGGTGTGCTGGTTCCAGGGGTGCCGGGGGTCGACCGGGTTGCCCAGCGGGTCGTGGGTGACGAAGAGCTCCTTGCCCTGCCAGTCCTCGTAGTAGGAGCTGCCGAGCAGGATCCTGATGCCGAGGTTGATCTGCGTCAGGTCGTTGGTGACGAGCTTGCCGTCCACGACGACGCCGGGGGTGACGAACATCCGCCGGCCCCAGTCCGTCATGTTGCGGTACGTGAAGTCGCAGTGGTCCGGGTCGTTGAGGCTGCCCCAGCAGCCGAGCAGGATCCGCCGCCGGCCGACCTCCTCGTAGCCGGGCAGGGCTTCGTAGAAGAAGTCGAAGAGGTCGTCGTGCAGCGGCACGACCTTCTTCATGAACTCGACGTAGCGCATCAGCCGGGTCAGGTAGTCGGTGAACAGCTGCACCGTCGCGACGGTGCCGACGCCGCCCGGGTAGAGCGTGGAGGGGTGCACGTGGCGGCCCTCCATCAGGCAGAACATCTCCCGGGTGTACCGGCTGACCTGCAGGGCCTCGCGGTAGAACTCGCCCTCGATCGGGTTGAGCGAGCGCATGATGTCGGCGATCGTCTTGTACCCGTGGTCGCCGGCGTGCGGCGCCTCGGTGCGCTCGGCGAGCTCCAGTACGCCCGGGTTGGTCTCGCGGACCATCTTCTCGCAGTAGTCGACCCCGACCAGGTTCTCCTGGAAGATGTTGTGGTCGAACATGTACTCGGCGGCCTCGCCGAGGTTGATGATCCACTCGCCGAGGTGCGGGGGCTTCACCCCGTACGCCATGTTCTGGGTGTAGACCGAACAGGTGGCGTGGTTGTCGCCGCAGATCCCGCAGATCCGGCTGGTGATGAAGTGCGCGTCGCGCGGGTCCTTGCCGCGCATGAAGACGCTGTAGCCGCGGAAGACCGAGGAGGTGCTGTAGCACTCCGCGACCCGCTTCTGCTTGAAGTCGATCTTCGTGTGGATGCCGAGGCTGCCCACGATCCGGGTGATCGGGTCCCAGGACATCTCGGTCAGGCCGCTGCCGTCGCCGGCCGCCCTGGTCGTCGGTGTTGCCATCGTGTCTGTCGTGTCCTTCGCTGAACGGGGGCGGGGGGCGGGCGGCGGCGACGGGCCGCACACCGCGGAGGTGTGCGGCCCTCCGGCGTCACCAGGGCGGGCGGTAACCCGTGGTCAGGTGGCGGCCGGTGTGGCGCCACTTCGGTTCCTTGTCGACGGTCTTCAGCGTGATCGCGCGCAGCCGGCGGATCAGCGAGCCGTACGCGCTGCTGACGCCGCTGGACACCCGCGAGCCGGGCGGCGGGTCCATGAAGGGCATGAACTTGTCCGGGAAGCCCGGCATGGTGCAGGCGATGCAGATGCCGCCCACGTTCGGACAGCCGCCGATGCCGTTGGTCCAGCCGCGCTTGGTGACGTTGCACTTGACGACCGGTCCCCAGCAGCCGAGCCGCACCAGGCACTCGGGCGTGCCGTAGTCGGTGGCGAACTGGCCCTGCTCGTAGTAGCCGCCGCGGTCGCAGCCCTCGTGCACGGTGGCACCGAACAGCCAGGCCGGCCGCAGCTTGTCGTCCAGCGGGATCATCGGCGCGGAGCCGGCCAGCTGGTACAGCAGGTAGGTCAGCGTCTCGGCGAAGTTGTCGGGCTGGATCGGGCAGCCCGGCACGCAGACGATCGGCAGCCCGGCCTTGGACTTCCAGTCCCAGCCCAGGTAGTCCGGCACACCCATCGCACCGGTCGGATTGCCGGCCATCGCGTGGATTCCGCCGTACGTGGCGCAGGTGCCGATCGCGACCACACCGGTCGCCTTGGGGGCGAGCCGGTCCAGCCACTCACTGGTGGTGATGGGCTGGCCGGTGGCGGGGTCGTCGCCGAAGCCGCACCAGTAGCCCTCCTTCTTGATCTTCTCGTTGGGGATGGACCCCTCGACGACCAGGACGAACGGCTCGATCTCGCCGCGCTCGGCCTTGAAGAACCACTCGACGAAGTTGTCCGCGCCCTGGACCGGGCCGCACTCGAAGTCGATCAGCGGCCAGTGCACGGCGACCTTGGGCAGGCCGGGCAGCGCGCCGGTGACGATCTCCTCGATGCTGGGCTGCATCGCGGCGGTCAGCGAGACGGAGTCGCCGTCGCAGCTGAGGCCGGCGTTGATCCAGAGAATGTGCACCACGTCGGTGTCGGTTGTTGCAGCTGTTGCAGCACCCATGAGGATGCCTCCTCGGGGATGGGAGCCGGACGAAATGGCTCAAAGACAGTCATAGCAACAGTCCGGACCGCCCGCCGGTCCACCCGGTCCGGCCCGGCCGCCCGGGCGCGCAAGCCGGCCGGGCCGTTCGGGTCACGTCCGGGCCGTCAGCCCGGCGGGCGCGGGGCGCTTGCGGACGAACGCGGAGCGCAGCGCGTGGTACGGCGATTCGGGGGTGAAGAACTGCCGGCGCATCACCGCCAGCTCCTCCTCCCGGTAGGCGGCGAGCGGCTTGGCCGCCTCGTCCGCCGCACGGGCGGCCTTCTTCGCGGCGATCCGCCACGGGGTGGCGGGCGAGGCGGCGAGCAGCCCGGCCAGGCGGGCCGCGGCCGGCCCGAACTCCCCCGGTCCGTGGTCCAGGACGCGGTCGACCAGGCCGATCCGCTCGGCCGCCGCGGCGGACACCGGCAGCGCCTGCCGGGTCAGCCGCTCGGCCCGCGCCGGGCCCACCCGGCGCGGGAGGGTGTACGTCCAGTACTCCGAGCCGTACAGCCCCATCAGCCGGTAGTGCGGGTTGAGGACGGAGCCCGCGCGGCACCACACCTCGTCGGCCGCCAGGGCCAGCATCACCCCGCCGGCCGCCGCGTTCCCGCCGAGGGCGGCGACCACCAGCCGGTCGGTGGTGGTGAGCACCTCGGCGACCAGGTCGTCCATCGCGGTGATGTTGGCCCAGGACTCCGCGGCCGGGTCGGGCGAGGCCTCGATCACGTTGAGGTGGATGCCGTTGGAGAAGAAGTCCCGGCCGCCGCCGAGCACCAGCACCGAGGTCGGGCGGCGCAGCGCGAAGCGGTACGCCGCCAGCAGCCGGCGGCAGTGGTCGGTGGCCATCGCGCCGCCGGGGAAGGAGAACCGCAGGAAACCCACCGGGCCCTCCTCCCGGTACTCCAGGTCCGTCCAGGTGCGCGGCCCGTCCTCCTCGGCCGTCAGCGGCGCCGGCACCTCCGGCAGCGCGGGCAGCAGGGCGCCGAGCGCCGTCACGGCCGGGAGCTTGAAGGTCTCGGGCCCGCCGGGCCGGCGCCGGCGGCGCAGTTCGGGGATCCACACCGCGCCGTCGGCGGTGGCCCGGCACACCGCCCCGGCGCGGGTGGCGACCAGCTCGCCGGGGCGGCCGCGCAGCACCGGCTCGGGGTGCCCGCCGTGCAGGTACCACGCCTCGCCGGCCAGGGTGTCGAGCACCCCGGGCTGGGAGTCCGCGGCGCGGAGCCTGCGCAGGACGGCCTCGGTGGGGTCCGCCGCCCAGTCGATCCGGCGCTCCTCCTGCCGCAGGTACGGCCGCACCCGCACCGGCTCCCGCCAGGAGGGCCCGTGCTGCGGCCGCGGCGCGTACGAGCCGGCGGCGAAGCGCTCGACGGCGCGCAGCGCGGCCCGGACGGCGGCGTCGGCGACCTCGTTGCGGTACAGGTCGCTCTTGCCGAGCGCGGGCAGCCGGCAGGGCTCCCAGGCCCAGACCGGTCCGGCGTCCATCTCCGCCTCGGCCTGGAGCACCGTCACGCCCCAGTCGGCGGTGCCCTCCTGGACCGCCCGGTCCAGGGAGGAGGGGCCGCGGTCGCCGGGCGGGCCGGGGTGGACGACCAGGCAGGTGAGCGCCGACCAGACGTCCTCGGGGATCGCCGTGCGCAGCATCGGCGCCAGCAGCAGGTCCGGCGCGAGGTCGCGCAGCGCGGCCCGCAGCTCCTCGTCGTCCCCGGCGAGCCGGACCTCCACGGTGTGCCGGCGGTCCCGCAGTTCGGCGTGCAGGCGCTGGCTGAGGCTGTTGAAGGCGCTGGCGAGGAGCAGGATCCGCATGTCTGGCTCCGGGGGTGCGGGCGGCCGGGATTCCGGCGATCATCGCCCCCGGCCCGGCGGCGCCCCGGCCGGTGGAGCGTGCCGCGCCGCCCGTTCACCCGAGCGGCCGCCGGGGCCGGAGCGGCGGGCCCGGTCAGCGGCCCGGGGTGAAGTCCGGCAGGCGCTCCAGGCTGTCGGCGACGGCGGCGAAGCCGTACTCCAGCATCCGCTGCTCGTACTGCTCGACGGCGGCCGGGAGTTCGGCCGTGCCCCGCTGGACGGCGGTGAGCGTGCGGGCGAGCAGGGCGGCGTCGCGCAGCGCCGTGTTGGCGCCCTGGCCGCCGCTCGGCGGCATGGGGTGGATCGCGTCCCCGAGCAGGGTGACCCGGCGGCGGCCGGCCCAGTGCGGCACCGGCTCGGCGTAACGGACCGTCAGGGGTGAGATGTTGACGACGTCGGCGGCGCGGACGAGGTCGACCAGGTCCGGGTTCCAGCCGTCGAGCAGGGCGAGCAGCTCGGCCCGCACCGTCTCCCAGGGCCGCGGACCGGCGGGCAGCGACTCGGACGGCATCACCACCCAGCGCAGATAGCTCCCGGTGTCCGGCAGCCGGACGTCGGGGGCCAGTTCCGCGGCCGCGAGCCGCGGCGGCCGGCGGAACTCCATCCGGCCGAGCAGCATGCTCGCGCGGGCGCCGTGGACGTCGGTGCCGTGGACGACGGTGCCGTAGCCGGGGACGAGGGCGGCGGACCGCTCGGTGAGCGGGGTGCGCCCGAGGACGGCGTTGCCGGGGAGGGTGACCACCCGGGCGTCGGGCAGCAGTTGGCGGCGCACCGCCGAGCCCACGCCGTCCGCGCCGACCAGCAGGTCGCCCACCGCGCGGCCGCCGTCGCCGAGGTGCGCCTCCACCGTACCGTCCGCCCGCTCGGTGTAGCCGGTCACCGGCCGGCCGAACTCGACCCGGTCGCCCAGCCCGGCCAGCAGCAGCCGGCGCAGCACGTACCGGTCGGTGGCGGTGCCCTCGTCGACGGCGCCGAGCCGGCGCAGCTCGCGCAGCTCCTGGTCCACCACCCGCCGTTCGCCCGCCAGCGGACCGGAGACGGCGGCCAGCAGGGCGTGCAACCGCTCCGGCAGGCAGGCGTGCAGAGCGGCCAGGCCGTGGGCGTTCAGGGCGATCCGGAAGCCCTGGTAGCGGCTGTCCGGGCCGTCCTCCCGCTCCAGGACCCGGACGTCCACGCCCGCCCGCAGCAGTCCGTGCGCCAGGCAGAGCCCGCCGAGTCCGGCCCCGGCCACCAGTACCTTCATGTCCCGCTCCCCTGTCCGTCCCGCCGATCGCGGCGCCTACTGCGGCGCCGATCGGTGCGTCGACCGTGCCGTCGGGGTCGAGCCTGCCGCAGCGGGCCGGCCCGGGGTCAGTGAATTCTGTGGCCGGAAGTGGATGACAGAAGTCACCGGTCCGGCCGGGCGGGCGCGGCCCGTACCATGACGGATTCGAACGCAAGCGCTGCGAGGAGAGGAACGGGACGTGCGCGGGGGCGAACTGGTGGGCGGTCTGGGGCGACTGGTCGGGGCGGCGACGGGCGCGGCGGCGCAGGCCGCCGCCGGGCTGGGCGAGGCCGGGCGACAGGTGGTCCGGCGGGGCGGGCAGGGAGCGGCGGCCGGCGGGCGGTGGGCACACACCGCCCTCGCCTCCGTCGCGCCGCCGGCGGTGCCGGCCACCGAGCCGTGGAAGCTCTCGGTGGGCACCCTGATCGGCCGCCACCCCCTCACCCCGGCCGTGGTGCACAAGCTGCTCGGGCTGCTCGACGGCCTCGGCGCCGTCCACCTGGGGCCGTCGAAGGCCGGCTTCGACGGCGAGGAGATCGAGTGGGACAAGGTCGTCGAGATCCGCACCCGCAACGCCTTCGAGGTGCTGACCACCACCGCCCTGGAGCAGGAGGTGGACCGGATCCGGGAGCTCCTTCCGCCGGTGCCGGGCCGCAAGTGGGTCGTCACCAAGGCCGGTGAGGCGCTGACCACCGTCGTCCTCGCCGCCCTCGAACGCGCCTCGGCCGACCAGCGCCTGGACGAGCTGACCGTCCCGGCCAGGATCGTGTATCGCGGCCTGCTCGGCCGTCAGCGCACCCTGGACGCGGGCGCCTTCGCCGCGGCGGTGCTCGTCGTCACCGACCGGGCCGGCGAGAGCCTGATCGCCACCGCCCGCAAGCGCGGCATCCCGGTCCGGCCCGCCGAGGAGCTCGCCGGGCCGACCGACGCCGCCCGGGTCGCGGCGCTGCGGGAACGCACCGACTCCGTGGCCCGGCTGCTCGGCCGCATCGAGCAGAGCGACCCGGAGACGCCGGATGCCGTCGAGGTGTCCGAGGCGCCGGACGCCGTCGAGGCGGCTCCGCAGCCCCCGTTGTCGCTCGACAAGGGTGCGGGCGACAACGGCGGCGCACCCCACGGCGGTTGAGCCCCGGGCCGGGCGGCGGCGGTCAGTGGCCGCCGCGCGGCTCCTCGCAGCCGGTGCCCTCCGCGTAGCCGGCGAAGGCCTCCACCGTGGTGGCCTCGCCGGCCGTCGAGCCGGACAGGCAGAGCCCGGTGGCGTCGATCAGGAACTCGCCGCCGCGCTGGACCTTGACCTTGTCGGCCGGGTAGCCGAGGCCGACGAGCGCCTTGCGGATCCCGTCCGGGTCGACCTGGTAGCGGGCCCGGACGGGTTCGAGCGCGGCCTTGATCCGTCGGACGGCCTCCAGGCCCTCGCAGCGGCGCTCGCCGTGCAGCGGGAGCGGCGCCTTGAAGGCGTGGTTCTCGGCGTAGTGGTCGGTCACCGGGCCGGTCGCCTCCGCGTTGCTCGCGGTCGCGGTCGGGGTCCTGGTCGGCGTCTCGCCCGGGCAGGGGTGGTCCCCCTGGGCGGTCGCCACCGCGGTCGCGGTCGGCGTCCGCGCGGCCGTTCCGCCGGGCGCGTCCACGTGCGTCGTCCCGCAGCCCGCCGCCAGTACGGCCAGGGCCGCCACCGCCGGGATCCGGAGGCGCCCCCACCTGGTCCTGATCGTCGTCATCCCGCGATGATGCCCCGGCGGCGGGCTCCACGTCATCCCGGCGAGGCCCGCCCCGAGCTGACCAGCCCGATAATCCCGACGGGCCGGAGCGCCGCTCGGCTAGCCTCGGGGATCATGACCTGGTTGCCTGCCGATTTCGTCCACCCCGTCCATGTGCCGCTCCCCGGGGGCGGCTACCACCTGCGTCCCATCGCCGGGACCGACACCGAGCTCGACTACCCGGCCGTGATGGGCTCCCGGGAGCGACTCTGGTCCATCTACGGCGAGGCCTGGGGCTGGCCGTCGGCCACCATGACCTACCAGGCCGACCTCGACGACCTGGTGCGGCACGAGCGGGAGATCGCCGCCCACGAGTCGTTCAACTACGCACTGTTCGACGAGGCGGAGACGGCCCTGCTCGGCTGCGTCTACATCGACCCGCCCCAGAAGGCCGGTTCGGACGCCGAGATCTCCTGGTGGGTGGTGGACGACCGGGTCGGCACCGAGCTGGAGCGGGCGCTGGACGCCCTCGTCCCGCGCTGGATCGCCGAGCAGTGGCCGTTCCGGCAGCCCTGCCTCATCGGCCACGAGGTCTCCTGGAAGGAGTGGCTGGCCCGCCCGGCCGCCGACGCCTGAGCCGCATCGCCCCCGCCTGATGCGGGCGGCTCCCGTCACCGCGCCAGGACGGCCTTCAGTGTCCGCGCGGTGGCCCGGGGGAAGGCGGTGTTCCCGTTGTGGCCGCCGGGGAGGACGGCCGGCTCCGCGCCCAGCAGCTCCGCCAGCGCCACCGCGCAGCGGCGGGTGTGGACGGCCGGCCCGGTGCTCGCACCGACGGCCGGGACGATCCGGGTGCCACCGGCGGTCGCGGCGGCCCGGGCGATCGCGGCCGGGGCGAGGCCGTCCGTCGTGACCGCCGGGAACTCCGTCCCGATGAAGAACCCGAAGTTCGCCAGCCGGCGGGGCGTCAGGGGCTGCGGGGTGAGGCCCTCCTCGGTCCGGTCGTGCGCCGGGTCGATCCCGAGGTGCCGGGCGATCGCCGGGAAGGCGGCGGCCGCGCCCCCGTCGAGGTAGGCCTTCCGGATCTCCGTCAGCTCGGCCACGTGCTCCGCCCGTCCGTCCGCCGGCAGCAGGTTCGGCACGACGGGCTCGTGGGCGATGAGTGTGTCCAGCACGCCCGGGTACCGCACGGCGACCTGGAGGCCGATGGCCGCGCCCATGCTGAACCCGGCCATCAGCGCCGGCCCGTCGGCCACCTCGGCGAGCAGCCGGGCGACGTCGTCGGCGTGGTCGGCCATGGTGACGGGGGCGTCCGGCCGGTCGAGGGTGCTGCGGGACAGGCCCCGGCGGTCGTAGGTGACCACAGTGAAGGTGTCGACGAGGTGCGGGACGAGGTCGACGGTGCGGTCCGCGTCGCCCTCGCCGCTCTGCGCCAGCAGCAGCACCGGTCCGCTGCCCTCGACCCGGTAGTGCAGCGTGGCGCCCGGGACGGCGAGCGTACGGACGGTGGCTGCGGTCGGGCTGGTGGTCATGGTGTGGTCCCCCTCGGTCGGTCGCGGGCGGCGCTTCCCGCCCGGCATGACGACGATAATCCATCGAAGTAGATACATCAAGATAGATGCATCGATCTCGATGTACTCTTGCGGGCATGAACGGAGTAGAGCTGTTCCTCCTGGGCCGGACCCTGATGAAGATCGGCGAACAGGCGATGCCCGAACCGGACCGGCCCGAGGCGGCGGCCCGCGGCTCCGTCCGCCCGGTCCTGGTCACCCTCGGCGACGTCCTCGCGCACCCGGGGGCGACCGTCGGGGAGATCGCCGCCCGCACCGGCCTGCCGCAGAGTCAGGTCTCCACCGCCGTCGCCCGCCTGGTCGAGGCGGGCTCGGTCGACACCGAACCCGACCCCGCGGACCGCCGCCGCCGGCTCGTCCGCGCCGCCGCCCAGCCGTCCGCCCGGGTCGCGGAAGTCCGCTCCACGACCATCGACGACGCCCTCACCGCGGCCCTCGCCGGCCCCGACGGCACCGCCCCGGACCCGCGACTGCTGCACGAGGTCTCCACCGCCCTCGACACCCTGGCCCGCCACCTCACCCCCGCCGCCGCGCGCCCGCGCTGAAGCGCCGCCGGCCGGCCGGACGCCGCGGGCCCGTACCCGTTCCCGTTCCCGTTCCCGCACCCGTTCCGCCGTCGGAGTGATCTGCCGCCGCGCGCCACGGGAACGGCAGCGCTCGTGCCGCTCCGCGCGCGGCGGCTCCCACTAGGTTGCCTGGCGTGGACGAAACCAGAGCGTCGGGCGGGCGCGAGCCGTCGGCCGGCGAGCGCGCGGCGGTCGGTCTGGACAAGCGGCTGCCGGTCATGGAGGCGGGGCGGGAGCTGCTGCGCAAGGTGTTCCCGGACCACTGGTCCTTCCTGCTGGGCGAACTCGCCCTGTACGCCTTCGTCGTCCTGCTGCTGACCGGCGTCTACCTGACCTTCTTCTTCGACCCGAGCATGAGCGAGGTCGTCTACGAGGGCGCCTACCTGCCGCTGCGCGGCGTACGGGTGTCCGAGGCGTACGCGTCGACGCTGCACATCAGCTTCGAGGTGCGGGGCGGCCTGCTGATCCGCCAGATCCACCACTGGTCGGCGCTGCTGTTCGTCTCGGCGATCGGCGCGCACCTGCTGCGGGTGTTCTTCACCGGGGCCTTCCGCCGGCCGCGCGAGCTCAACTGGGTCATCGGGGTGACACTGTTCAACCTCGCGCTGCTGGAGGGGTTCTCCGGCTACTCGCTGCCGGACGACACCCTGTCGGGCACCGGGCTGAGGATCGCCGAGGGCGTCCTGCTCTCGGTGCCGCTGGTCGGCACCTATCTGACCTTCTTCGCCTTCGGCGGCGAGTTCCCCGGCCACGACATCGTCCCCCGGCTGTTCAGCCTGCACGTCCTCCTGGTGCCCGGCCTGCTGCTCGCCCTGGTCGGGGCCCATCTGACGCTGGTGGTGGTGCTGAAGCACACCCACTGGGCGGCCCCCGGCCGCACCAACCGCAACGTCGTCGGGATGCCCTTCTTCCCGCAGTTCCTCACCCGGACGGTGGGCCTGACCTTCGCGGTGGCCGGCGTCATGGCGCTGTCGGCCTTCCTCGCGGAGATCAACCCGGTCTGGCGCTACGCCTCCTACCGGCCCGACGTGGTGGCGGCCGGCGCCCAGCCGGACTGGTACATCGGCTTCATCGAGGGCGCCCTGCGGCTGATGCCGGGCACCGAGACCCGGCTGTTCGGGCACACGGTGTCCTGGAACGCCTTCCTCCCGGCCCTGGTCGTACCCGGACTGCTGTTCGCGGTGCTCTACGCCTACCCCTTCGCCGAGCGGTGGCTCGACCCCGACACCGGCGAGCACCACCTGTGCGACCGGCCGCGGAACAAGCCCACCCGCACCGGGCTGGGCGTCGCCGGGATCACCGCCTACGCGGTGCTGCTGGTCGCCGGCGGCAACGACGTGATCGCCTACACCTTCGGCCTCACGGTCGAGGTGCTCACCCTCGTCCTGCGGGCGGCCCTGATCGTGCTGCCGCCCGTGGCGTTCCTACTCACCCGGCGGCTCTGCCTCGCCCTGCAGGCCAGGGACCGCGACCGGCTGCTGAAGGGCGACGAGACCGGTCGGATCGACCAGTCCCACGACGGCGGCTTCACCGGGCACCACCGCCCGCTGCCCGCGGACGAGCGGTTCGTGCTGCTGGCCCGGTCCTCGCCTGCCCCGCTCCCGGCGGCGGACGGGGCGCCCCGGCGCTCGCGGGTGCGCGCCGCCGCGAGCTCCTGGTTCTACCGCGACCGGGTCGAACTCCCCTCCACGGAAGCGGAGTCGGCGCACATCACGGGCGTCCTCACCGCCCCCGCCCACCCCGCCGCCCCGGCCGACCAGCCTCCCCCGCCCGACCGGACCGGCCCGGTCAGCCGGCTGCTCCGCCGGCTCACCCGCCGTCGTGGTCGCGGTACTGGAAGATGAAGCCGAACACCGCGTACCCGAGCACCAGCGCACCCACGACGACCAGCCACCGGGCGAAGACCAGGCCGAGCGCGAGGACCGTCACGCCGACCGCCGTCAGCGCCGGATAGCCGCTGCGGGCCGGGAAGAACCCCACCGGGCCCGCGGCCTCCGCGATCTCGGCGTCCCCGCGGTCCTGCGCCCGGCCGCCGCCGCGCCGCCGGTGCTGGACGAACCAGAACAGCGCGATCAGCCCCGACATCAGGAACGCCACCGCCAGGATCGCCTTGCCGGCGGGCTCCCGCGCCCAGAAGCCGTAGACCAGCCCGGTCACCGCGAAGAACGCCGCCATGCCGGCGAACAGCCACCCCTCCGCCTTCATCGCCCGGCCCCCCGCCCGCCGGTACGGCCGGGAGCCCCGCTCGACGACGCCTCCCTCTCCACCTCCGGGTGGTGCAGGTCGAAGGCCGGCGACTCCGAGCGGATCCGGGGCAGCGCCCGGAAGTTGTGGTGCGGCGGCGGACAGGAGGTGGCCCACTCCAGCGAGCGGCCCCAGCCCCACGGGTCGTCCTCGGTGACCTTCTCCCCGTACCTGGCGGTCCTCCAGACGTTGTAGAAGAACGGCAGGTTGGAGGCCCCGAGGAGGAAGGAGCCGGCCGAGGCGCACACATTGAGGGCGGTGAAGCCGTCCACCGCCAGGTAGGTCGCGTAGCGGCGCGGCATGCCCTGGGCGCCCAGCCAGTGCATCACCAGGAAGGTGGTCTGGAACCCGACGAACAGGATCCAGAAGTGCGCCTTCCCGAGCCGCTCGTCGAGCAGCTTCCCGGTCAGCTTCGGCCACCAGAAGTAGAACCCGCCGAAGGTCGCGAACACCACCGTGCCGAACAGCACGTAGTGGAGGTGGGCCACCACGAAGTAGCTGTCGGTGACGTGGAAGTCGATCGGCGGCGCGGCCAGCAGCACCCCGCTCAGCCCGCCGAACAGGAAGGTCACCAGGAAGCCGACCGACCACAGCATCGGGGTCTCGAAGGACAGCGAGCCGTCCCACATCGTGCCGATCCAGTTGAAGAACTTCACCCCGGTCGGCACGGCGATCAGGAACGACATCAGCGAGAAGAAGGGCAGCAGCACCTGGCCGGTGACGAACATGTGGTGCGCCCACACCGACATGGACAGCGCGGTGATGGCGATGGTCGCGCCGATCATCCCGTAGTAGCCGAACAGGGGCTTGCGGCTGAACACCGGAATGATCTCGCTGACGATGCCGAAGAACGGCAGCGCGACGATGTAGACCTCCGGATGGCCGAAGAACCAGAACAGGTGCTGCCAGAGCAGTGCCCCGCCGTTCGCCGCGTCGAAGGCGTGCGCGCCGAACTTCCGGTCCGCCTCCAGACAGAGCAGCGCGGCCGTCAGCACGGGGAAGGCCAGCAGCACCATGACGGAGGTGAACAGCACGTTCCAGGTGAAGACCGGCATCCGGAACAGCGTCATACCGGGCGCCCGCAGACAGGTGATGGTGGTGATGAAGTTGACCGCGCCGAGGATGGTGCCGAGGCCCGCCACCACCAGGCCGAACGCCCACAGGTCCCCGCCCGCGCCCGGCGAGAACAGCGGCCCGTTCAGCGGCGCGTACGCGAACCAGCCGAAGGCGGGCGCTCCCCGGGTGGTGAGGAAGCCGCTGAGCACCGTCAGCCCGCCGAGCAGGAAGGCCCAGTAGGTGAAGGCGTTCAGCCGGGGGAAGGCGACGTCCGGCGCCCCGATCTGCAGCGGCATGATCGCGTTGGCGAACCCGGCGAAGGTCGGGGTGGCGAACAGCAGCAGCATGACCGTGCCGTGCATGGTGAACATCTGGTTGAAGCGCTCGTTCGACAGGAACCCCGTGTCGGGCCCCATCAGTTGAGCGCGCATCAGGAGCGCCAGCACCCCGCCGACCAGGAAGAAGCCGAACGCCGTCGCCAGGTAGAGGTTCCCGATCACCTTGTGGTCGGTGGTGAACAGCCAGCGCAGCAGCGTGCTGCCCCGGCGGACCCTGGCCCGGGTACGACGCGACGCGGTGGACGTGGCGCTCATGGAACCTCCGCAGCGGAGCCGGTGACGCCCCCGGGCGGCGTCGCCGACACCCCCCGCACCCGGCGGAGGGCCCACCCCCGCGAGCCATCGCCGACCCTAGCGGCGGCCGCCCGGCCCACCGGGGCGCCACGCGGTGCGGCGCCCCGACCGGGCGGGTGGCGGGGGGGGGTGGGCTGGCTGTGGGGCGGGGGCTCAGCGCTCGCGCAGGTCCGGGACGACCTCGCGCAGCCGCTCGGCACTGATCGCGCCCGCGCGCAGCAGGACGGGCACCTCGCCGGTGACGTCCACGATCGAGGACCCCACGGCGGCCTCGGTCCGGCCACCGTCGAGGTAGACGGCCACCGAGTCGCCCAGCATCTCCTGAGCCGCGTCGCAGTCCTGCGGCGAGTCCTTCCCGGTCAGATTGGCGCTGGAGACGGCCAACGGACCGGTGGCGTTGAGCAGTTCGACGGCGACCGGGTGCGCGGGCATCCGGACGGCGACCGTTCCGCCGGTCTCGCCGAGGTCCAGCTCGACCGACGGCAGGTGGCGGGCGACCACGGTCAGCCCGCCCGGCCAGAACGCGGCCACCAGGGCCCGGGTACGCTCCGTCACCTCGACCAGCTCGTCCAGGCCCTCCGGGGAGCCGACCAGGACGGGCGAAGGCATGTTGCGGCCCCGGCCCTTGGCCGCCAGCAGCCGGGCGACCGCCTCCGGTACGAAGGCGTCCGCGCCCACTCCGTACACCGTGTCCGTCGGCAGCACGACGAGTTCGCCACGGCGCACCGCGGCCACGGCCTCGCGCAGCCCGGCTGCGCGCTCGGACGGGTCCGAGCAGTCAAAACGACGAGTCATCAGGGATCTCCACCAGCGGGCCGCCGGCCCGCACCGTTCACGCGGCCCGGCCGCCTCACCGGCCGGGCACGACCCGGCCAGACTACCGGGCGGCCCCCGCTCCCCCGTCGAGGGCCCGTCTTCGAACCCCCGTCGTCCGCCCGGAGGGCGGGCGGGGCGGCGTTGGGGTGCGTGCATCGCAAGGCGGAGGATGGGGGCACCTCCCGGCCGAAGGCTGGGGGAGAGTCCATGCGGTGGGGGCACCTCCCGGCCGCCAGGCTGGGGGCCATCGGCGACCGACGACAACGCGGCGAGGTGCGCTTGTGCCCTGGGGGTACCTCCCGGCCGAAGGCTGGGGGAGCGTCGCCCCGCAGGCGGGGGTTCGAAGACGGGCCCCAGCCCTCCGCCGCTCGGGTGGAACACCCCGGCGCCGGACCGCGCCGGGCCGCCGTCCTCGGGGGCGGGCGGCACCGGGCGGACGTAGGTTGCGCACATGACCAGTGACGAGACGATCCCGGCCGTGGGCGTGCGCCCGCTGGACGAGGTGTTCGCCGCGATCGACACGGCCAACCGACGCCCCCGGCCGTGGACCGGCTTCGAGCACGGCGTGCTGGGGGCCTACCGGTGGGCCGCCGGGGCCCAGATCGCGGCGCCGGTCACCGCCACGGCCGCGGTCGGCACCGCCGAACCGTGCCGGGCACAGCTGCTGGCGGAGTGCCAGGCCGCCGCCGTACGCCTGCGCCGGGCCCTGACCCAGGGCACGGACCACGCCTACGTGCTCGGCGCCCACCAGGCACTGGCCTGGCTCTGCGGGCTGCACGAGGACTGCCCCTGAGGGTGCGGGCCCGTCCGTCCCGGTCTCATAGGTCGGGGCTTCGCGGGCCGGAGGTTTCGCGGGACGGGGTTTCCCGGGCCCGCCCCGGCGGCCATATCCTTGCGGCGTGGAAACCGGCCCGGCGACGGCGCGGCAGTGGACCTTCCTGACGAACCACGCCCGCGTACTCGTCCAGATCGCACGCGACCCCGGCATCCGGGTGCGCGACATCGCCGCCCAGTGCCTCCTCACCGAGCGCGCGGTGCAGCGGATCATCGCCGACCTGGAGGAGGCCGGCTACCTGACGCACGAACGGCGCGGCCGCGCCAACCACTACAGCGTGATCGACGGCAAGCAGCTGCGGCACCCGGCCGACGCCGGTCCGACCGTCGCCGAGCTGCTCGCCGTGCTGTTGCGCTGAGCCGTGCCGGTGCGCTGGTGAGCTGAGCGGTGCTGTCGCACTGCTGAAGGGGGATCGGTCAGTAGTAGTGGCGGCGTCCGCCGACGGCGTGCCCGAGGGCGCCGACCACCCACAGGACCACACCGATGAGCAGCAGCACGATCCCGATGGTCCAGAGGATCGAGATGCCGGTGACGAAGCCGATGATGAGCAGGATGACACCGAGGACGATCACGGGAACCTCCCTGGTTCGATGAGGGGCGGGTGACGGACGGTCTCGCGGCCGCCCGTCCGGGCCCCGGTGCACAGCCCCGCGTCTACCGCCACGGCAGCGGCGCAAACCCCGTGGGCCGCGGCGGTTTCGGTGCCGGGTCACCGGCGGTGGCGGCCGCCGCTCCGGCGTACGGCTCCGGGGGCGAGCGGCAGGTGATTCACGGCGGATCCTTCGGGTACACGCATCCGCGCAACGTCCCCGGACGAGGAAGGTGCGCGATGACCGTCCCGATGCCCCCGGACCCGGACACCCGGCCGGTCCCCCACCCGAACCCCGCGCCGGGGCCGGGCGGTCCCGATCCGGCACCGCCGCCGATACCGCCGTTCCCGCCGCCCGAGCCGTTCCCGGACGATCCCGGCCCGGTGCCGCTCCCCCTGCCGGACGCCGGGCGGACCCGACGGCCCACGGGCGGCCCGGCGCCCTTCGGGTGATCAGGGCCGGGGGCCGGCAGGCTGTCGGGTTCGGCCTCGAAGAGCAGCTCGGGGTGGAAGGCCATGCCGGTGAAGTGCCCGGCGAGCTCCAGGGACAGGACGCCGTGCAGCCGGGTCCAGAGGAGCAGGAAGCGGTGCAGGTCCGCGGGTGCGGCGGGGTGGTCGCCGGCCCAGTCCCGGTGGTCCGCCAGGTGGGCGGCGAACTGCGTCTCGGGGGCGCGGTAGCCGGGGACGAGGGTGCCGTAGACCAGGAAGTACCGCTGGGGTCCGCCAGGGCCCGGCCGCGCAGGGCGCGGGCGAGCCCGGCGAGGTCGGCACCGTCGGCGGCGGCGTCGGCGAGGGTGTCGGCCAGGCTCCGGTAGGCGCCCCGGACGAGTTCGGTGATCAGCTCGTCGCGGCCGGCGAAGTAGCGGTAGAGCGTCGACGCCGCCGTCCCCGCGGCGACCGGCATCCTCCGCCAGGGCCTCGAAGGCCGGCTGCACGACCTGAAGACCACCGCCGAGGCCCGCCCGCAGACGGACTGAACGGCACCACGCGGCGCACGCCCCCGCGCCCGTCGGCCGGGTTCAGGCCCGCCGGACCCGGACGCCGCAGTCGGCGATGGCCCGCTCCTCGGCGTCCGGGAGCCCGGCGTCCGTCACCAGGTCGTGGACGTCGGCGAGCGGGCAGATCGAGGCGAAGGTGACCCGGCCGACCTTGGTCCGGTCGGCGAGGACGACCGTACGGGCACTGCTGCGCAGGAAGGCGCGGTCGGTCTGGGCCTCCATCTCGTCGTGGGTGGTGCAGCCCTGACGGACCGTCAGACCGTCCACGCCGATGAAGGCGAGGTCGAGGTGGTAGCGCTGGAGCGTGCTCTCCGCGGCCGGGCCGACCAGCTCGTAGCTCGCCGTCCGGGCGATGCCGCCGATCACGACCAGGCGGATCTCGGGACGCACGATCAGCTCGGCCGCGATGTTGACGGCGTTGGTGACCACGGTGACGTTGCCCCGCTCGGCCAGCACCCGGGCCAGCTCCGTGGCGGTGGTGCCGCCGGTCAGGCCGACCACGGCGCCCTCCGGCACCAGGTCGGCCGCCGCCCGGGCGATCCGCTTCTTCTCGTCCGGCTGCTTGCCGCTGCGGTGCCGCAGCGGGAGTTCGAGGTTCACCGAACCGGTCACCGCACCGCCGTGGGTACGGTGCAGCAGGCCCTGCTCGTGCAGTTCCTGCAGATCGCGGCGCACGGTCGCGCCCGACACGCCGAGCAGCTCGGAGAGCGCGTGCACGTCCGCGCTCCCGGCCTCGGCGATGTGCGACAGGATCCGGGCGGCACGATCAGCTTTGAGCATGGACGGAGTGTAGGTCAGGCCCGGCGGCCGGGCCCAACAGCCGGGTGCTCCACCGGAGGAGCGGAGTCGGAGCCGGAATCGGCGCCGGAACCCGAACCGGAGGCAATCTGCTCATTCGCGATTAGAATGCCCGGGATTCGCACAACAGTGAGCATCCTGGGGAGCGGGAACATGACCGTCACGGACCGTATCGCCCTGGTCGGCGCCCGCCTGGTCCTGCCCGGCGGCGTCGTCGAGGGCGACCGCCTGTCCGTCGAGGGCGAGCGGATCGCCGCCGTCACGAACGCCACGAGCGACGGCGGCACCGAACCCGGCGACCTCGACCTCACCGGGTACACCGTCGTCCCCGGCTTCGTCGACCTGCACGTCCACGGCGGCGGCGGCGCCTCCTACACCTCCGGCATCGCCGAGGAAGCCCTCCTCGCCGCCCGCACCCACCTCGAACACGGCACCACCACCACCGTCGCCTCCACCGTCACCGGCGAGATCGACGACCTCACCCGCCAGGCCGCCGTCCTCGCCGAACTCGTCGAGGACGGCATCCTCGCCGGCATCCACTTCGAGGGCCCCTTCATCTCCCACAACCGCTGCGGCGCCCACCGCCCCGACCTGCTGCGCGACCCCGACCCCGCCCTCGTCCGCAAACTCGTCGACGCCGCCCGCGGCCACGCCCGCATGCTCACCCTCGCCCCCGAACTCCCCGGCGGCCTCGACTCCGTCCGCATGCTCGCCGACCTCGGCGTCATCGCCGCCGTCGGCCACACCGACTCCGACTACACCACCACCCTCCAAGCCGTCGACGCCGGCGCCACCGTCGCCACCCACCTCTTCAACGCCATGCCCGGCATCGCCCACCGCGCCCCCGGCCCCATCGTCGCCCTCCTCGAAGACGACCGCGTCACCGTCGAACTCATCAACGACGGCGTCCACCTCCACCCCTCCGTCCTCGACCTCGCCTACCGCACCGCCGGCCCCACCCGCGTCGCCCTCATCACCGACGCCATGGGCGCCGCCGGCATGGGCGACGGCCTCTACCCCCTCGGCCCCCTCCAGGTCCAGGTCACCGACGGCGTGGCGATGCTCCCGGACGGCAGCTCCATCGCGGGATCGACGCTCACCCTCGACCGGGTCTTCCGAAGATCGGTGACCGTGGGCAGGTTGCCACTGCCCGATGCCGTCGAGTCGCTGTCGGCGACCCCGGCCCGGCTGCTCGGCCTCAGCGACTCCATCGGCTCCCTGGAGGCCGGCAAGCTCGCCGACCTCGTCGTGGTCGACTCCGACACCTACGACCTGGTCGCCGTCATGCGCCGCGGCCGCTGGATCCTCGGCGCCGACCGCTTCCCCACCGTCAAGCCCGCCTGACCGCTCCGCGCCGGGCCCCGAACGCCGACGGCCGCCCTCCCCCAGCGGGGACGGAAGTGTCGGGTCAACGTCGGGTGAACGTCGTGGCCGCCCGACCGCCCCGGGACCAGGATGGATGCCGAACCGCCCGACCTACCGACAAGGGGAAGCCCATGCAGTTCAAGCCCGCACGCCGCCTCGCGTCCCTCCTCGCGGTGACCGCGCTGACCGTCACCGGTCTCGGACTCTCGGCGGCGAGCGCGTCCGCCGCGACCGGATCCGACTCCAACTCCGCGCACGGCGTGGACATCACGGGCTGGCACGACCAGGACAGCAACCCGTGGGTCTCCGCCCGGCTGTGCAACTACCAGAGCTCCGCGAACAGCTTCTACTTCTGGATCAGGGACGCACAGACCGGCCGCGAAATCACCCCCTCGGGGCACATCACCCCCAACCTCGCCCCCGGACAGTGCGACTACGTCTACGGCGAGGACTCCGGCTCCGACGCGATCCAGGTCTACGCGAGGTCCGGAAGCGCCTGGACCTTCGGCACCGACCCGATCTACCTCGGCTGACGGGCTCCCCCACGACCTGACGGGCTCAGGCCGGCGGGGCCTTGAGGACGTGCAGGAGTCGGGTGACCTCCTGGGCCACCGCCGTCCGGCCGGGGCCGAGGTAGCGGCGGGTGTCGACGAGTGCCGGGTCGGCGGCGAGGGTGCGGCGGACGGCCCCGGTGAAGGCCCGGTTCAGCTGGGTGGCGATGTTGACCTTGGTCATCCCGTGCTCGACGGCGTGGGTGAGGTGTGCGTCGGCCACGCCGGAGGAGCCGTGCAGGACCAGGGGGACGGGGACGGTCCGGCGCAGTTCGGCGATCAGGCCGAAGTCGAGGACGGCGTCGCGGGTGGGCATGGCGTGGGAGGTGCCGACGGCGACGGCGAGGGCGTCGACGCCGGTGGACGCGACGAAGGCGGCCGCCTCGGCCGGGTCGGTCCGGGCGCCGGGGGCGTGCACGCCGTCCTTGCCGCCGACCTCGCCCAGTTCGGCCTCGACCCACACGCCCGTCGCGTGGCAGCGTTCGACGACCGCGGCGGTGACCCGGACGTTCTCCCCGTAGGGCAGCGCGGAGGCGTCGAACATGACCGAGCCGAAGCCGAGTCCGACCGCCTCGGCGACCAGCCCGGGCGAGGTCGCGTGGTCGAGGTGGACCGCGACCGGGACGGCGGCGGTACGGGCGGTGGCGAGCACCGCGGCGGCTATCGGGGCGAGTGCCCCGTGGTAGCGGACGGCGTTCTCGCTCAGTTGCAGGACCACCGGGGAGCCGGCCGCCTCGGCGCCGGCCACGATCGCCTGGGCGTGTTCGAGCTGGATGACGTTGAAGGCGCCGACCCCGCGGGTGGCCTCGGCCGCGGGGGTGACGATGGCGCCGGTTCCGGTCAGGGGCATCGGGGGCTCCTCAGAGGGTGGAGGGGTCGGACCGGGCCACCGTCTCGGCCGGCCGTTCCGGCCCGGCCGGCCGTCGCCAGGACGAGCACGGCGTTCGGCGTGCCGGCGAGGATCACCGCTCGGCCTTCCGGCGCAGCAGGTCGTGGGCGAGGAGGGCGGCACCCTGGCAGCCGGCCCGGTGGCCGAGTTCGGCCGGGACGATCTCCGGCGGCCGTTGGAAGGTGAGCCGTCCGGCGACCGCGGCGCGCAGGGGCGCGAGGTAGCGCTCGCCGGCCCGGGCGAGGCCGCCGCCGATCACGATCCGCTCGGGGTCGAGCAGGGTGACGGCGGTGGTCAGGGCGTCGGCGAGCGCTTCGACGGCTTCGGTCCAGACGGTGGCCGCGGTCGGGTCGCCGGCTGCCGCGCGTTCGCCGACGTCCTCGGCGGTGACGCCGCCCTCCCCGGTGGCGGCGGCGTAGCGGCGGGCGATGGCGGCCGCGGAGGCGACGGTCTCCAGGCAGCCCCGGCCGCCGCAGGGGCACGGGTCGCCGTCGGGACGGACCACCAGGTGTCCGAGTTCCCCGGCCCGGGTGTGGCTGCCGGTCACCGCCCGCCCGTTCGACACGACCGCCGCGGCGATGCCGGTGCCGACCGGGACGAACAGGAAGTCCCGGCTGCCGCGGCCCGCTCCGATCCTGGCCTCGGCCAGCCCGCCGGCCCGGACGTCGTGGCCGAGGGCGACCGGCAGTCCCAGTTCCTCGGCCAGCCGGGCCCGGACCGGGAGTCGGCGCCAGCCGAGGTTGGCCGCGAGGACGGCCGTCCCCGCGGCCTCGTCGACGATGCCGGGCACCACGATGCCGACCGCCGCCGGACGGTGTCGCTCGGCCAGTCGGCGGGCCGCCGCCAGGACGGTCTCCAGTACGGCGTCGGGGCCGCGTTCGGCGCCGGTCGGCCGGTGGTCGGTGTCGCGCAGGACGCCGTCCTCGCCGGCCGCGCCGCCCTTGACGGCGGTCCCTCCGACGTCGAGGGCGATCACGGTTGCGGCGGCGGCCGGGGTGGTCACGGCTGGGCCAGCACGATCGAGCGGGTCAGGTTGCGCGGCCGGTCGGGGTCCAGGCCGTGGGCTTCGGCCAGTGCCACGGCCAGCCGCTGGGCGCGCACCAGGTCGGCCAGCGGGTCGAGCGTGGTCACCGAGGTGACGGCGCCGATGGACCGGACCTCGTCGGCCAGTCCGGCCGGCGGCGCGCCGAAGAACCACACCACCCGGCCGGGGGCGGCGATGCTGATCGGGCCGTGCCGGTACTCCATCGCCGGGTAGGACTCGGTCCAGCTGCCGGAGGCCTCGCGGAGCTTGAGCGCCGCCTCGTTGGCCAGGCCGACCGTCCACCCGGTGCCGACGAAGGTGAACTGGCCCGCGGTGACGGCTCCTTCGGGCAGCGGACCGGCCAGTGCCCGGGCCGCCTGCTCGGGCAGATCGGCCGGGGCGAGGCCGAGGTGGCCGCGCAGCAGCGCGAGCGCGGTGGTGGCGAAGCGGGTCTGCACCACCGACCGCTCGTCGGCGAACTCCAGGTCGACCACGGTGTCCGCGGCCGTGGTGATCGGGGTGTCGAGGTCGCCGGTGAGTGCGACGGCGGGGGTGTGCCCGGCCCGGGCGAGGGCGGCGAGCACCTCGGTGGTCGTGCCGGAGCGGCTGATGGCGACCAGCCGGTCGTAGCGGCGGTCGGCCGGGTACTCGGAGGCCGCGAAGGCGTCGGTCTCCCCCAGCCCGGCCGTCTCGCGCAGCGCGGCGTAGGCCTGCGCGATGTAGAGCGAGGTGCCGCAGCCGATCACCGCGACCCGCTCGCCCCGCTCGGGCAGTCCGGCGGGCTCCAGGTCCAGGGCCCGGCGCCAGCACTCGGGCTGGCTGGCGATCTCCTGCTCGACGTAGCTCATGATGACTCCTCCGGGTGCGCATTTCTGCATCATTGTGCGCAGACTTGATTGCTCGTGACTACTACGCCTGACGGGTGCGCATGTTCGATCATTCCTACGCAAGGCAAAGGCCGCCGGTCAGCGCCAGTCGAGGAGCAGCCAGCCGCGGTGCGGCACGCTGCGGTCGAACCCGACGGTCCGGCCGTCCACCGTGGCCGCGACGGCCTCCGGCACGGCCAGCGGACTGAGCAGGGTGCCCCCGGTGCGGACGGGCTCGCCGGGCAGGTGCACCCTCGGCTCGGCCGGGTCGGCGCTGCCGTTGGCCACGGCGAGGCACCAGCCGTCCTCGGTACGGGTCAGGTGCGGCATCAGGTGCGGGCCGCCGGTGACCAGGGGCAGGGTCGGCCGGTCGCCCTCCAGGTGGCGGACCATGGCGTGCAGCAGCTCCCGGCCGTCGTCCCCGTACGGCAGCAGCTCCACTGCGGTGGCGGCCAGCACCGCGACCCGGCCGCCGAGCCCGTTGGTGAAGACGCACCGTCCGGCGCCCCAGACCCGCCGGTCCGGGGTGAGGATCTCGGTCCAGGTCTCGGCGCCCGCCGCCGGCCGCAGCCGGGCCAGGGCGGGCTGGACGTTGACGCTCAGGTAGGCGCCCGCGCTCTCCCCGGCGGCCGCCACCGGCAGCACCCGCTCCATCGCGTACGGGCCCGGCGCGCCGGCACCCCCACCGGCACTCCCACCGACCGCCTCCCGCTCCACGAGCTCCTCGACGCTCACCCCGAGCAGCTCGCCGAAGCCCCGGGCGGCGAGTATGTGCGCGGCGGTGCCGTCCAGCAGCAGGCCGCCGGCGAGCATCCGCCGCAGCTCGGCGTCGTCGAAGGCCCGGGCGAGCTGCCCGAACAGGACCCGGACCGGGGCGTCCTCGGCGGTGACCGGGACGCCGTGGCGGAGCAGGAAGTCCGCCGCCGGGCCCGGGTCCACGGCCAGTTCGGCGAGGTCGCCGCCCCGGCGGGTGCGGACGTGGGCCGCGGCGTCCTGGCGCACCGGCAGCGCCACGCCGTGGGTGCGCGGCGGGCCCGGCGCCCGGGCGGCGAGGTGGTCGAGCGCGGGCCGGGAGCGGCGCAGCAGGTCGGCGACCTTCGGGAACCGCCCGGCCCGGCCCGACTGCATGGGGTGGACGTTGAGGAACATCGCGTCCGAGCCGGCGAGTTGGGCGGCGACCAGCTCGGACCAGGTCTGGGTGTCGGACTTGGACCAGGCGGTGTGCGGCCAGTTCTCGATCTCGGGTTCGCTGCGCACGTGCCGCGGCCGCAGCGCCCGCTGGACCTCCAGCATCCAGAGGGAGAAGCTGAGTTCGCGGCCGGGCGCGTCCCCGTAGCGGGCGAAGTGGGGGCGGTGCGAGACCCGGCCGTCGATGGAGAGCGCGTCGAACAGGGCGGGCCAGTCCCGGCCCTCGACCGAGTGGACGCCAGGCTCGGAGCTCATCAGCCCGAGCTCGGTACGGCCGTCCGAGCGTTCGGCGACGGCCTTCGCGATCAGCTCGGCGACCTCCAGCTGCGCTGTGCGCCAGACCTGTTGCAGCATGGCGCGCCACGGGTGGGGGGTGCCGGGGGCGGTCACGGCGGCGACCGCCCGCTCCCTGGTCACCCGCTCCCCCGTGAGGGCTTCGAGCCGCTCCAGCATGGCCGGTTCGAAGCCGCCGCCCCAGGTCAGCGGCGCGTGGTTGTGGTAGCGGAAGTCGTCCTCCAGCCACAGCACCCGCAGCCCGAGGTCGGCGAAGCGGGCGTAGTGCCCGGTGATCCAGGTGCGGAAGCGCGGGCAGGCGAAGGAGGCCTGGGCGGCGGCGACGTCACCGGCCGGGCCGACCATCGGGGCGAAGCCGAGCCGGTCGGCCCGGCCCCGGTCGGCGTGCCCGGCGGTCACCCAGGGGTTGAGGCTGACGTCGAGGCCGGCCTCGCGCAGGACGGCGGTCGCGGTGGCGGCGGTCTCGTACAGCCGGTCCTCGGCCGGGCCGGCCGGGTGCCCGGCGTACAGTTCCTCGGCGCCGAGCAGCAGGACGGCCTCGTCGACCCCCGACTCCCGGCAGAACGCGGCGAGTTCGGCGGCCCGTTCGGCGGCGTCCGGGCCGGGGTGGAGCTGGAACCGCAGGTGGTACCTCGCGGGCACGCGGGTCTCCTCATTTGACGCTGCCGGCGGTGAGGCCGGCGCGCCAGAAGCGTTGCAGGGACAGGAACAGGACGACCAGCGGGACGGCCGAGACCATGGCGGCGGTGACCACCACGTTGAGCGGCACGGCGCCGGGGCCGAGCGCCCGCTGCGCCTGCCAGCCCACGACCCCGACGGTGACCGGCTGGAGGTGGTCGTCGGCCAGCATCAGGACGGGCAGGAGGTAGTTGGTCCAGATGGCGACGAACTGGAACAGGAAGACGGTGACCAGGGCCGGGGACATCACCCGCAGCGCGATGGTGGCGAAGATCCGCAGCTCGCCGGCGCCGTCGATCCGCCCGGCCTCGATGAGCTCGTCGGGCACCGAGGCGGCGGCGTAGATCCGGGCGAGGTAGACGCCGAACGGGCTGACCATGCTCGGCAGCAGCACCGCCCAGTAGGTGTTCACCAGGTGGAGTTCGGAGAACATCAGGTAGAGCGGGACGGCCAGCAACGGCTGCGGGACGAGCACGGCGGCGAGCACCCCGTTGAAGGTCAGCTCCCGGCCGCGGAACCGGTACTTGGCCAGCGCGTAGCCCGCCATCGCGGAGATCAGGGTGCTGACGCCGGCGCCGCCCAGCGCGTAGAGGGCGCTGTTGCCCAGCCACTCCCAGTAGACGCCGTCCTGGCGGGTGAACACCTGCGTCAGGTTGTCGAAGAGGGCGAAGTCGCCGAACCAGAAGCCGTTCCCGGTGAAGAGGCCGGCGCTGGTCTTGGTGGAGGCGACCAGCAGCCACCACACCGGGGCGAGGAAGTAGACGGAGGCGACCAGCAGCACGCCGAGGACGAGCCAGCGGGAGGCCGGCTGCCGGGCGGCGCCGGGCCGGGCGGAGCGGGTGGTGGTGTTCACAGGGCGTCTCCCCGGCGCTGGACGAGCTTGAGGAAGCCGAAGGACAGCACCAGGGCCAGCAGCGCGAGCACCACGGACTCGGTCGCGGCGAGGTTGAAGTTGTTGGCGTCCACGGCGTTGTAGGCGGCGTAGACGGGGGTGTAGCCGCTGCTCAGGTTGGGGGCGACGTTGTGCAGGATCGCCGGCTCGTTGTACAGCTGGGCGGTGCCGATGATGGAGAACACCGTGGTCAGCACCAGGGCCGGACGGATCATCGGCACCTTGATCCGCCAGGCGATGCCGAAGGCGGAGCAGCCGTCCATCACGGCGGCCTCGCTCAGCTCGGCCGGGACGGACTGCAGGGCGGAGTGGATGATCAGCATGTTGTAGCCGGTCCAGCCCCAGGTCAGCATGTTGCCGATGGTCGCGCCGAGCATGCCGTCGGAGGTCAGGTTCAGGTGCAGGCCGAGGTGTTCGGCCGCGGCCGTGATCGGGCTGAGCCCGGGGGCGACCAGGTACGACCACATGATCGCGCCGACCACCCCGGGCAGGGCGTACGGCAGGAAGAACGCCAGCCGGAAGAACCGCTTGAACATCGTCGACTTCGCGTCCAGGAGCAGCGCCAGCACGAGCGCCAGCAGCAGCATCAGCGGCACCTGGACCAGGCCGATCAGCAGCACCCGCAGCAGCGAGCCGCGGAACTCCGGATCGCCCAGCGCGGTGGCGTAGTTGCCCAGCCCGGCGAACACCTCGGTGGGGGCCGAGAGGCCGAGGCCGGAGCGCCGCAGCCGGAACAGGCTCTGGTACACGGTGTAGCCGATCGGCGCCAGGTAGAGGCCCGTGAACAGCAGTAGGAAGGGGGCCAGGAACAGCAGGGCGGTCCGGGCCCGGCTGTGCGGGCGTGCGGCGGCGGCGGTCCGGGTGGCGGTCCGGGCGGCGCCGGGCCCGCCCGGGTCCCGCGGTGCCGTCCGCCCGGCCGGGGCGGTGGTCATGCGTGTGCTGCCTCTCGGTCGGTGGGCGGCCCCGCACCCGTGGGGGTGGCGCGGGGCCGCGGTACGGGGAGCCGGGCGGCGGGGCGTCAGCCGGCGACGGCCAGGCCCTGCTGCTTCATCCCGGCGACGGTCCTGCCCTGCACGTCGGCGAGCACCTGGGGCAGGGTGGTGCCGCCGGTGCCGGCCTTGCCGAGCCCGTCGGCGAGGTCGGTGGAGGTCTGCGTCATGGTGGGGCCCCACTGCCAGTCGGTGGCGACGTGGGCGGTCTCGCCCTTGAAGACGTCGAAGATCACCTGGCCGCCGTAGAACGGGTCGGGCTGGGAGAGCGCGGGGTTGGACAGGCCGGAGGTCGCGGCCGGGTAGATGCCGGTGACCTTGATCAGGTCCCCGACGCTGTCGGCGGCGGTGCTCATCCAGGTGGCGAACTCGGCGGCCTCCTTGGCGTGCGCGCAGCCCTTGAGCACCGCGGTGGCCGAACCGCCGTCGTTGCCGTAGACCGGCTTGGCGGCGTCCCACACGGGCATCGGCGCGACCGCCCACTGGCCGGCGCCGCTCTTCACGCTCGCGGCGAGGGTCGGGGCGTTCCACACCGCGTTGACGTCGGAGAGCACCTTGCCGTCCGTCAGGTCGGCGTAGAGCGAGGGGTCGTAGCTCGGGTCGGTCTTGAGGAGCTTCCGGTCCAGCAGGTCCTGCCAGTAGCCGGCCACCTTCTTGTTGGCGTCGCTGCCCAGGCTCACCTGCCAGGTGTCGCCGCCGGTGCCGAACCACCGGGCGCCCGCCTGCCAGGCCAGGCCCGCGTAGTTGTAGGCGTCGTTGCCGAAGTCGCCGAGGTACACGCTCGGGTCGGCGGCGTGCACCGTGGCGGCGTCGGCCGCGTACTCCTCCCAGGTCGCCGGGGGCTTGTCGATGCCGTACTTGGCGAAGAGGTCCTTGCGGTAGAAGAGCGCCATCGGCGCGGTGTCCACCGGGACGCCGTAGGTCTTCCCGTCGATGGTGACCTGCCGCCAGGTCCAGTCCGCGAACTGCCCCTTGGCCTCGGCGGTGTACTTGGTGACGTCGGTGAGCGCGCCGGCGGCGGCGAAGCTGGGCAGGGTCTCGTAGCCGACCTGGGCCAGGCAGGGGGCGTTGCCGGCCTTGGCGGCGGTGAGCATCTTGGTGTAGCCGCCCTTGGAGCCGGAGGCGGTCTTGCCGAAGGTCACCTTGATGCCCGGGTGGCTCCGGTTGAACGTCTCCACCACCTGGTCGTAGCCGGGGGCCCAGCCCCAGAACTCCAGGGTGACGGGCCCGGAGGCGGAGCCGGTCGAGTCCTGGCCGCCGCCGGAGGAGCAGCCGGCCAGGAGGGCCGTGGCCGTCAGGACGGCGGTGGCGGCGGCGAGGGTGGTGGTGGGTCTGGCCTTCACGTGGGTCTCCTCGGCGGGGGGAACCGGGCACTTACCGGGTGCTGGAGCCGGGTGCGCTCGAATCGGGGCACGGGATCGGGCACGGATCGGGGCACGGGATCGGGCACCGGCTAATTCGTTCGGTTATTGTTTGAACTAACCCTGCTAAAGTCAAGAGCAGTGACGGGAACGGCGCGAGAGGAGTGGTCGATGGCATCGGCACTGGAGGGGACCGGCGTCCGGAGCCTGGCGATGGCCGGGCCGGCCGTCGCCCGGGACCGCTCCTCGGCCCGGCGGGCCAATCTCGGCATGGTGCTGCGGCTGCTGCGCGACGACGGCCCCCGCACCCGCACCCGGATCTCCGAGGACACCGGCCTGCCCAAGGCCACCGTCTCCAACCTGACCGCGGAACTCCTCGACGGCGGCCTGATCCGCGAGGGCGAGGCCGAACGCGACCGGGGCACCGTGGGCAGACCCGGCCAGACCGTCGAGATCGACGGCACCGGCGTCCACGGCATCGGCGCCGAGATCAACGTCGACTACGTCAGCGTGCTCGCCCTCGACCTCAAGGGCCAGGTCACCGCCGAGGAGCGGGTCCCGTTCGACGTCCGGGCGGCCGGCCCCGACGCCGTCCTCGACACCACGGCCAAGCTGATCGCCCGGGGCGTCGAGCGGCTCCGCCGCGACGGCGGGCGGGTGGTCGGCGCCACCCTCGCCACGCCCGGCACCGTCGACCTGGCCACCGGAACCGTCACCTACGCCTCCAACATCGGCTGGCGGGACGTGCCCGCGCTCGCCCGCCTGCGCGAGCGGCTCGGCGCCACCGCCCCCGAGCTGCACCTGGAGAACGACGCCAAGCTCGGCGCGCTCGCCGAGTACGTCCAGGCCTCCGCCGACGACGTCCGGGACCTCGTCCACGTCACCGGCCAGACCGGCGTGGGCGTCGGCATCATCGCCGGCGGCCAGCTGCTGCGCGGCACCGGCGGCTACGCCGGCGAGGTCGGCCACCTCCAACTGGTGCCCTCCGACCAGCTCTGCGCCTGCGGCCGGCGCGGCTGCTGGGAGACCACGATCGGCCGGGGCGCCCTGCTGCGCTACGCCGCCGACCCCGGGGACATGGTCTGGGACCCGATGGTCGACCTGGAACGGCGCCTCGCCGAACTGCGCGACCGGGCCGAGGCCGGGGACGCCCGCACCCTGGACGCGCTGCGCCGCATCGGCGACAACCTCGCCCCCGGGATCGCCCTGCTGGTCGACATCCTCAACCCCCGGCTGGTGGTGCTCGGCGGGCACTTCGCGTACTTCGGCGCGTACCTGCTGGACGGCGTCACCGCGCAGGTCCACGAGCGGGTGATGGCGCCGAACGCCGGCGGCTGCGAGATCGTGCTGTCCCGGGTCGGCCTGACCGGGACGGCGCGCGGGGCCGCGCTGCTCGCCCTCGACGCCGTCTATCGGGACCCGGTGCGCGCGATGAACCGCGGCTGAGCGGCGCCAGAACCGCGCCCGAGCGGCTCGGACGCTGCTTCAGCGCTATTTGTTCAGGTCCTGGCCGAATCAATCGCCGGCCACGGCCTGGCGGGGCCCCACGGACGTCTTCCGCGGGGCCCCGCGAGGTCACACCGGGCGCGGGCGTCTCTCACCCGCCCGCCCCGGGCTCAGCCGATCGTCCAGCGCTGGAGGGCCGAGCCGGTGTCGGGCTGCTGGGTGACCAGCGCGCCGTCCCCGGTCGAGGCGGTGGTCAGCAGCAGTCCGCTGCGCTGCGAGGACAGCGTGTAGCCGCCGCCCGCCGCCGGGGTGGCGGTCCACCGCTGGTTGGCGCCGCCGGTGCAGGCCCACTGGATCACCCGGGCGCCGGCCGCGGTGGAGCCGCCGCTGACGTCCACGCACAGCTTCGACTCGGCGTTGACGATCCGGTAGCTGCCGTCGCTCTGCCGGGTGAAGACCCAGCTCTGGTTCGCTCCCCCGTTGGGGCTCCAGGTCACCAGCTGGGTGCCCTGGGTGGTGGAGTGGCCGGGATCGTCCAGGGCCCGGCCGGCCGCCACCACGGTACGGGTGCCTTCGAGCGGGGTGGTGACCGCCCAGGTGAAGCTCACCGACCCCGTCGCCGTACCGGAACTCGCCGTGACCCGCACCGTGCTGGAGCCCGGCGCGGTGGGCTTCCCGGTGATCAGGCCCGAGGAGTCGATGGCAAGTCCGGCCGGGAGGCCGGTCGCCGTGTAGGTCAGCGCCCGGCCGGCCGAGTCGCTCGCGGTGATCCGCAGCGAGACGGCCGCGTCCACCGCGCTCGTCTGGTCGCCCGGGCCGGTCACCGTGACGGTCTCGGGAGCCGTACCGGTCGCCGTGAGTGTGAGGGTCTGCTCGGCGGCGGTCCGCCCGCCGCCCACGGCGCTGCCGCCGGCGTCCGTCCAACTGCGGTTCGGCGTGGTCTCGGTGAGCCGGCCGGCCGACCCGGAGAGGCCGAGAGCCAGGCCGCTGTAGCGGTTCACGATCCGCAGCGACCCGGTGGCACCGCCGCCGGGCGCCGTACCGGGCAGCAGGAACCACTGCTGACCGACGCTCGGCCCGCCCGCCGCGGCCGCGCCGACGGTGGGCCGGGCGCCCCAGGCGCGGCCGCCCTTCGTCGCGGAGTCGACGCCGAGCAGCTGCCCGGTGGCGGCGTTGGTGATCCGGTAGGACCCGTCGCCGTCGGCGGCGAAGGTCCAGGACTCCCGCGCTCCGCCGGTCGGCGCCGCCAGCGAGGTGGTGGCCTGGCCGCCGTCCGCCTGGGCGAGCACCCGGCCGTCGGCGTTGGCGATCCGGTAGGTCCGGCTCAGGTCGACGGGCGGCCGCGCCGGGGACGCCGAGTCGATGGTGACGGGCACGTACTCGCCGGACGCGCCGCCGGAGCAGCCGAAGGCGCAGTAGGAGCGGAAGGTCTTGCCGACGATCGCCGAGCCGGTCCGGTTGGCGCCGTCCAGGAACCAGCGGTACCAGGAGGCGGTGTGGTAGCCGCCGGTGTCGCCGATCGGCACCCACTTCTGGGTGGCCAGGTCCGCGGTGGCGTAGTACTGCTGGGGCGCGTTTCCGCTCTGGTCGACGGCCTGCGGCTCGCCGATGTACAGCCCGAGGTAGGCGTCGTACGTGACGTCCATGACGAACAGCGGCGAGGTCGGGGGCATCGTCCCGGCCGCGATCTGCTCGGCGGCGGTGCCGGTGTCGGCCGGGTCGTACTCGTCCCCGGCCGGGGTGTAGCCGTCGGGGTGGGCCGCGTCGACCGGCACCGTGTTGCTCTCCCTGCCGCCCTTCCCGGGCTGGGACCAGGAGCCGTCGTACCACTTCTGCCACGAGCCGGGCGCCATCTTGGCGGCGATCGGCGACCGGGCCACGTGCTCGTGGAAGGCTTTCCAGCCGCCGCTCTTGTCGACGATCCGGGAGCCGTAGAAGACGTAGAAGTACCCGGAGGCGGTGTCCGCCAGCAGCCGCTGGTCGCCGTCCCCGTAGGAGTAGGTCTGGTTCGGGAACTGCGCGGTGTCGCCCCGCTTCGTGCTGTACGGGGAGGTGATGACGTGGTCCCTGATGCTCCAGGTCCGGCCCTGGTCGGTGGAGACGGCGTAGTCGATGGCGTCGTAGTGGAGGCCGTCGCCGAAGGGCTGCGGGGTGAACTCGTTGTGCACCAGCCCGTACCAGTCGCCGGTGTCCGGGTCGACCCAGACGCCGGACAGGTCGCAGTAGTTCTTCTGCGCGTAGCCGCTGCCGCCGCCGGCGGCGGTCGCCTCCCGCCCGGTGGGGCTGTTGTCGCAGCGCGCGGTGGTGTCGTTGTTGCGGTCGCTCGGGTCGGCCGGGTTGACGGCGTCGCTGACCGCGGCGGACCGGGCGGCGGTGTCGAAGTCGGTGCCGGTGAAGAAGTCCCAGTAGCGCGGGTCGTTCTTGCCGTAGAGCGCGGCCGACTGCTGGAACCAGAAGGTGCCGTCCTTGTCGAGGTACGGGACGGCCGGGGTGTCGGTGGGGTGCGCGTAGGGGGTCGGGGCTCCGACGGTGACCGTGTAGGGCGCGGCGGCGGGGGCGCCGGCCGGGGGTGCGGCCGCGAGGGGTGCGGCGGTCGGGGGTGCGGCGGCCGGGGACACGGCGGCGGCGGGAAGGGCGGAGGCGGTCGCGGAGGCCAGCAGCGCGGCCGCGGCCGTCAGCAGGGTGACGAGTCGTCGGGGTGGGGGTGTGGGCACGGGTACTCCTTCACCGGCGTGGGCGCCGCTGATTCGGTGGGGGGAGCCGCCCGGGAGGCAACGCGCCGTCATCGGCGGTGGGGGCGGCCGGGTGCGCACAAGGTCGTTGCGAATCTGCTTGACACTGACCAATATTGCGCAACTTCGAACAAACAGTGTCAGGACCCCCTGGCGAAGTCAAGACACCCGGCACACCTGCGAGAACCGGTGCGACACCTCGCCGTACGAACGAGAAGTGCCGGACGCCCGCTCACCCTGCGGGACGTCCGGCACCAAAAAGCTGATCACTTCTGTGTGGTTCTACGGAATACCGATCACTAGCGAACCGTCCGGTCGGGCTTCACCGGGTCGACGGCGAGGGCGGGTTCGTCGG
The DNA here is from genome assembly GCF_054601375.1 of Kitasatospora sp. Ki12. Taxonomy (NCBI): domain Bacteria; kingdom Bacillati; phylum Actinomycetota; class Actinomycetes; order Kitasatosporales; family Streptomycetaceae; genus Kitasatospora; species Kitasatospora sp. Ki12. The sequence continues at coordinate 1,056,730 of NZ_BAAIHT010000002.1, forward strand.
CGGGCACCGGGTGGGAGTAGCGCCGGGTGGTCCTGCTCCACTCCAGGTAGCCGCTCATCGCCGTGCGCATGCAGTCGACGATCCGCTCGGCGGTGTCGGCGTCCCGGAGCCCGACCGCGCTCGACAGCCGCCGTTCCAGGGCGAGGAACTCCTCGGCCCAGGAGCTGACCATGCCCTGGATCTCGCGGAGGCCGTCGGCACGGTCCCGGCCCGGCTCGTTCTCGATGACGAACACCAGGTTGTGGAGGTCGCCGCGCGACTCCTCCTTCTCCACGGAGTGCACGTCGTTGAGGGTGTCGACGACGTCCGCGGTGATGTCGAGCATCCGGCGCACCACCGGGTCCGTGGCCAGCCGGCCCGGGAGTTCGAAGCCGTACGCCTTCTGACTGAGGTCGATCATGGCGTAGACGAAGCCGGACCGCCGGCGCAGGTCCATGTACTCGGCGCGGGTCGGGACCCGGCGGCGGGCACGGTTGCGCGCCTCCTGGACGTAGGCGTCGAGGTACCACTGCCAGTGCTGCCCGGTGCGTTCCAGCCAGGCGGGCGAGGCGCCGTCGGCGAGGCGGCGCCACACGTCGCCGAACGCCCGGACCAGCGGCCCGGCGCCCTCCGGGGGCTGTCCGCCGGTGGCGATGACGTCGGCCAACTCCGCGCAGACGGCCGCGACTTGGTCGGGCCGGTCGGCCGGCGGGCCGTCCACGTGGTCGTCGAGGAAGGTGGCGACCACCACGGCGTCCACGGTCAGGTCCAGCCGCTCCCCGACGGCCCGGGGGTTCCAGCCGGCCATCAGCCCGGCGATGTCCCAGCGCAGGAAGCGCGCCTCGTCGACCGGGTCCGCGACGAGCCCCTGCCGGCGGCTCCAGCGGAGGCTGCGGTGGCGCGCCGCGTCGGCGTCCGGGCTGGTCTCCGCCCGGAAGGGGAGGGTGAACGCCGTGTCCTGGGGCATGCGAGGCCCTTTCGGGGAAGGGGGTGCCGCGAGGAAGGGCGCGCGCGGTTGTTCCGGCTGCCACTGGACCCAAGGGTCACCGCGACCGTCCCCCGGCCGCAAGGGCGCGAACCGGCCTCGACGACGACGCTCACCTGCGGCGCCGCGTGGGGCGTCTGAGGGTTCAGCCGGCGAGCAGGCCGTGGCGGGCCGCGTAGTCCGCGAGGCCGTCGGGAGTGCGGCCGGCCCAGCCGAGGTAGCCGTCGGGGCGGACGAGGAAGACGCCGGTCCCGTACGCCTCGTAGGCCGGGATGCGGACCACGGGGGCGGTGACAGCGGGCAGCGGGGCGTCGGTACGGCCGGGACCGTCGAGGCCGACCGTGAGCAGGGTCCAGTGCGGCCCGCGGAAGGCGTCGAAGAGGCGGGTGCCGCCCCGGCGGCCGTCGGGGGCGCGGTCGCCGGAGCGCAGCGCGTCCTCCGGGAGGTCCGGGCGGGTGTCCACGGCAAGCGAGGACTCCCGGTAGCCGAGGCCGAGTTGCTGGGTGGCCCGGCCGCGGCGCTGCTGACCGCGGTGGACCCGGGTCGACAGGTCGAGCATCGCGGCCGCGGTGGCGCGGCGCTCCTCCTCGTAGGTGTCGAGCAGCGACGGGTCCGACCGCCCGGCCAGGACGGCGGCGAGCTTCCAGGCCAGGTTGTACGCGTCCTGGACGCTGGTGTTCAGGCCCTGCCCGCCGGCCGGTGAGTGGATGTGCGCGGCGTCCCCGGCGAGGAGGGCCCGGCCGGCGCGGAAGCGGTCGGCGAGGGCCGCGCGCGGGCGGAACTCGGAGATCCAGCGCAGTTCGGTGACCTGCCCGGCGGTCAGGTGGGAGCGGGCGGCGACGACGTCGCGCAGGCCGTCGAGGGTGAGGTCCACGGCGGTGCCCTCGGGGAACCCGGCGACCAGCTGGAAGTCCTCGGTGCCGCCCAGCGGGCAGATCGCCAGCAGGCCCTCGTCGGCCTGGAACACGTGCCAGTGCTCGCGGCCCAGTCCGGTCACCCGCACGTCCGCGATCACCATCGGGGCGGGGTCGACGGTCTCCCCCGTCATGCCGATGCCGAGCAGCCGCCGGACGGTGGAGCGTCCGCCGTCGGCCGCGACCAGGTAGCGGGCCCGGACCGGCTCGCCGGTGGCGAACTCGGCGGTCACGCCCTCCTCGTCCTGGGCCAGGCCGACCAGTTCGCGGCCGAAGGCGACCTCGCCGCCCAGCTCGCGCAGCCGCCCGTACAGGATCCGCTGGGTGCGCCACTGGGGCAGCATCAGCGTCTCGGTGTACGGCTCGGCCTCGGAGGGTTCGGCCGGGTCGTACATGGATTGCTCGCCCTGCGGCTCGCCGTCCTTCCAGAACAGGTTGGGCGGGTAGTGGCCGGCCACCGCGCGGATCCGGTCGAGCACGCCGAAGTCGTCGAGGACCTCCAGGGTGCGCGGCTGCAGGCCCTTGCCGCGCGAGCCGGGGAAGAGCTCCCGGCCGCGCTCGACGGCGAGCGCGGAGACGCCGTGCCGGGCGAGGTCGAGCGCGAGGGCGAGGCCGGTGGGCCCGGCCCCGATGATCAGGACGTCCGTGTGCGTGCCGTGAGTGGTCACGACAACCCCCTTAACGTTGTTAAGTAGCCGGTGCGCCCAGCGTGTACTTAACGGCCCGCTGGCCGAGGCGGGCCGGGTGATGTTCCAGGACTTCGACGCGGGCTTCGAGGGGGGTCTGGCGCTGCTGCTCGCCGGGGTGGAGGCCACACTGCTCGGGCGCTGACGGCCCGTCGGCGCCCGTGCGACACCGGGGCGGCGCCGACACGACGCCGCCGGCACCGGTGGGGAGCGGCACCGGTGCCGGCGGACTCGGCGGAGGAGGCGTCCGTCAGAGGGTGAGGACCTGCCAGTCCTGGTTGGCGCCACCGCTGGTGGGCCACTGGACGACGGGAGCGCCGTCGGCGGTGGAGGCGTCCTTGACGTCGGCGCACCAGCCGTTGCGGACGTTGACGAGCCGGTAGTAGCCGCCGGTCGCGGAGGGGACGAGCTGCCACGACTGGTTGTCGCCGCTGTCGCCGGTCCACTGGTCGAGGTTCGCACCCTGGGCGGAGTTGCCGGGGCTGTCGAGGACCTTGCCGCTCTTCGCGTTGGACAGCCGGTAGGAGCCGTCGGAGTTGGGCACCAGCTTCCACTGCTGGCTGGCGGCACCGTTCCAGGTCGACTGGACGACCAGGGCGCCGTCGGAGGCGGAGGCCCCGCTGACGTCCAGCACCTTGCCGCTGCCGCGGTTGACCAGCCTGAAGGTGCCCGGGTCCCCGCCGAAGGGCCGGTCGTAGACCTCCAGGTTGCGGATGGACGCGTACACATTGGTCGGCAGCCCGGTGACAGTGACCCGCACGTACCGTGCCTGGGTGCGGAACTGGGCGACCTGGACCTGGCCGGTGCCGGTCGTCGCGGTGAGGTCGGCCAAGGTGGTCCACGTGCTGTTGTCGGTGGAACCCTCGATCTTGTACCGGTAGTTCGTCTGGTCCAGCTCCCAGGCGATCCGGGTACCGGTCAGCGAACGGGTCGAGCCGAGGTCGACCTTCAGCCAGTGCCCGGTGCTGCCGTCGTTCGCGCACCAGCGGGTGGCGGTGGAACCGTCGACCGCCCTGGCCGCGGTGTTTCCCTTGGAGCTCTCCTCACTGTCCGAGGTCGCGGTCCTGCCGGCGGCGATGTCGGACGGCTGCACGCTCCGGTCGAGGACGACGCCGATGACGCTGTCCTGGGGGTGGGCCGTGCGGTCGACGCCGGTGACGGTGACCCGGCCGTCGGTGCCGACGGTGTGGGAGAGGTTCCCGCCGGACCGTACGTCGAACACCCGGGTGACCTTCGCGTCGCCGACCGCCGGGGTGGTGAACGAGGTGCCGTTGTAGCCGGACAGCAGGTGGACGTAGACGGTGTCGTCCTTGTACGTGAAGCCGTACTGTCCGTCGACCGGGTTCCACGGGCCGCCGCGGGTGCCGTAGACGGACTGGCCGCAGGCGGCCATGAAGGTGCCGATCTGCCGCAGCAGGCCGGCCTGGGCGTCGGGGACGGTGCCGTGCCGGTCCGGACCGACGTTGACCATCACGGTCATGTTCCGCACCCAGCAGTTGACCAGGATGCTCATCGCGGTGTCGTAGCTCATGGCGGAGTTGCCGGAGTAGCCCCAGGTGCCTCCGACGCTGAAGACCTTCTCGACCAGCCGGCCCGTGCGGATCGCCCCGGTCGGGACGCCCGGACCCTCGTCGCTGTCGTAGTCGCCCTTCCAGCCGGAGCGCGAGGTGGCGACGATGTCGGGCTGGTGCTTACGGACCATGCCCATCAGGCCCAGCGGCCTGCCGTTGTCGTCGGTCTCGCCGTACGTGGCGTCCACCTGCCACTGGTTGGCGCCGTCGCGGAACCGGCCGGGCTCCCAGAAGAACGCGCCGGACGCGTCGGTGCCCTGCTCCGCGATCCAGCCGCCGTCCCACCACAGGTCGTCGATCACGCCGTACTGGGTGACCAGTTCCTTGACCGACTGGTACACCTCGGTCTTCATGATCCGCGCGTTCTCCTTGTGCGCGGCGTCGGTGGTGTAACCCCAGGGGTTGGTCGCGCAGTTGGTGCCGGTCACGTCGTAGTATCCGGGGTAGCGCCAGTCGATCGGCGAGTAGTACAGGCCGACCTTCAGACCGGCCGCCCGCACCGCCGCGACGTAGTCCTTGACGAAGTCACGGTTGAGCGGCGCCTGCCCGGAGCTCCAGGCGTTGGGGTGGTTCAGCGGCCACAGCGCGAAGCCGTCGTGGTGACGCGTGGTCAGCGTCGCGTACCTGGCGCCGAGGTCCTTCGCCAACTGGGCCCAGGCCGCCGGGTTGTAGGCGTCGGCGGTGAACTGCTGGGGAGTCGCGTCGGTGACGTACTTCTTGTAGTTCTCCGGGGTGACCGCGGCGCTGTGCATGTACCACTCGCCGTTGGCCGGACCCGCGTACGGCCCCCAGTGGATGAACATGCCCAGCTTGGCGTCCTGCAGCCACTGGATCTTGGAGTCCGGCTGCTGCTCGATCCCCAGGTCGACCTGCGGGATCCGCAGGGGAGGGAGCGGCAGCGGGTCGGCGGCCGCCGCGGCGTACGCGGGCGTCGTCATGGCGACGGAGCCGACCGTGGCGGCGACCGTGAGGGCCGCCATACCGGTGAGCACCGATCTGCGTGAGATGGAATCCGGCACCGTGGATCCTTACCGTTCGTCGTTGGACAATGGGGTTGATGTCGTCGGCGTCTTTGGCCCGGTACGCGGGGCCACTCCCCGGACGGGACCGGTCGCCGGCCGGGCCCGCTGCTGTCGGCAGGTCAGGACAGGGTCCAGCTCTCGCCGGCAGCGCTCGCGCTGCCGCCGGTCTCCTGGTCCACGACCGCTCCCTGCGTGGTCGAGCCGCCGGTGCCGATGGTCAGGCCGCTGCCGACGCCGACCAGCACGTACGTGCCGCCGGTGGGGCCGCCGGTGAGGTCCAGCGCCCACTGCTGGTTGACGCCGCCGTTGCAGGTCCACTGCTGCAACAGTGCGCCGCTGGTGGTCGAGTAGCCGGGGACGTCCAGGCACAGCCCGCTGTGGACGCTGGTCAGGGTGTAGATGTTGTCCGCCACCCAGGTGAGCTTCCACTTCTGGTTGGCACCGCCGGTCGACGGCCACTGGACGACCCCGCCCCCGGTGGCGGTGGAGGCGCCGGACACGTCCAGCAGCATCGAACTGGCCGCGTTGGTGAGGGTGTACGTGCCGGCGGCGGGGATTCCGCTGCCGGCCGACCAGGTGCCCGCGGCCGTGTCGAGGGACCAGGCGGGGTACTGGCCGAGGTTGACCGTCGTCCCCCGGATGGTCAGCGGGAGCCAGATCAGCTTGGAACTGCCCAGGTCGCCGGTGTTCCAGCGGTCGCCCGCATAGATGTACGAGGTGCCCGAGGAGCCCTGGACGGTGATGATGTTGGCCGTCTGGCTCTCGTACGTGTGGGTGCCGGGGGCGGCCAGGTCCCGCCAGGACGACCACGGTCCGCGCAGGGACGTGGCGGTGGCGTAGACGTTGTCGTTGAGGTACCAGCCCGACAGGTGCGACCCCAGCATGTAGTAGGTACCGCCCACCTTCACCATGGCCGGGGACTCGATGCTGCCGCCGCCCAGGAGCGCGACCGCGCTGTCCACCGAGAGGTAGTCGGCGGAGAGCTTGTCGATCCGCAGGCCGCCGTTGTCGCGGTCCTCGGTCAGCAGGTAGCCGGTGCCGTCGGATTCCTGGAACAGACCCAGGTCACGGCTGACGTTGCCCAGCGGCCGGAAGCTGCCCCGGTAGACGTACGGGCCGCAGGGGGTGCTGCTGGTGGCCACGCCGGCCTTCGCGTCGGAGTAGTCGGCGTTGTCGATGTGCAGGTACATCACATACGTCCTGGTCGACGCGTTGTAGATGACCTTCGGCCGCTCGACGATCCGGTTCGGCCCCAGATCGCCGCTGCTCTGCCTGGCCAGTGCCACGCCCCGGTAGGTCCAGGTGCCGAGGTCGTCGGAGGTGTAGCAGGGGATGTCCAGGAACGAGGTGTCCGCCGAGGTCGCGCCGGTCTTGTCCTCGCCGAAGCCGTACCAGGTGCTCCCCACCTTGACGATGCCCAGCCCGTGCAACTGCAGCGCGTTGCCGTTCTGGTCGGTGCGGATCGCTCCCGGGGTGAAGGCCACCGAGGCCGCCTGGGCCTGTGCGGCGGACGGCGGCACCGCCATGAAGGCGCCGAGCAGGGCGAGGAACCCGGCGACTGCGGTGCGCCACCGGCTGACCGGCCGGTCGTCGCGTGCGGGACTGTGGGACAAGGGGTTTCACCTCTCGTGTGAGCACGTGCTCCGGCGCGGCTCGGTCACCGCCTGGTGCCGGCTGACCTGCGGGACATCACGCGGGACATCGAGCCGATGCCGGCCGGTCGGCACGCGTCGGCAGCTGGTGGGTTCTGTCGAGGCGTCGCTCCCGGCCGTCCCCGGCACGGCCTGGCCGGTGGTGCGGGCCGAGACCGGAGACGGGCGTGCCGGACGGGTCACCGCTGCGGCGAACCGCCTGTGGATCCGCACAGGTGACCACCGGAGGCGTCCATGACATGGGATGGATTAAGGCGCATAGGTCGGGCGTTTGTCCAGAGGTTCGACAGTTTCTGATGACGTATCGCACGATGGGGGGCGACCGACCGGCCCTGCGGCGGCATACATGGGATGTATCGGTGCACTATCGCGCCCGAAGCCTGCGGGAACGGAAGACCCACCCGCAAAGGACGTGACAAGTGCTTCCGATGGATTCCGGCCACATTGCCAGGGTGTGCCGCCGAGACGTCACCGGCCCGCGCCGACGCGCGCGCCCCGGGTCAGGGCGCGATGCGAGGCCCCTCGGCCCGGTTCGGCGACCAGGGAAGACCGCTTCGCCGCGGGGATGTTCGACCCGGCGATCGACGGCGGGACGGAACGGCACCCCGGACCGGGCCGACGCCGCGACCGGCCGCCCGGACAGGGCCGCCGGGGGCGAGCCCGGATCGCGCCCACGCTGCGGGTTCGACGCCTTCGACTCCCCATTCCGGAACATGAGTTGTTAACGCTCACATGTGGACTCAAACAGCTACACGACTCACTCGAATAGTTCGTATCACCTTGCGTCGCAGGTGGAGGCGCTGAGAGCGTTAACAAGTCCACGGGGACAAGATCTGAACGCCGGTCAACCCCCGCTGCGGACCCACGAGAAGCCCGACGTCTTCGACCACCCACCGACACACACCAACTCCCCTAAGGAGTGCCGTGTTACCGAAACGCCGTGTCTTCGACAGCCGGCGACCGCTGCTCAGCGTCGTCGTACCCTGCTACAACGAAGCCGAGGTGCTAGCGCACACCCACGATCGCCTGAGCCGTGTCCTGGACGGTCTGCCGGACTTCGACTGCGAGCAGATCTACGTGGACGACGGAAGCGCCGACGGCACCTGGGATCTGATCAACTCACTGGCCCGGAGCTCGGGTTCCACCCGGGCGATGCGGCTGAGCCGGAACTTCGGCCACCAGAGCGCCTGCCTGGCCGGACTGCGCGAGTCCCGGGGCGACGCCGTCGTCGTCATCGACGCGGACCTGCAGGACCCTCCGGAAGTGATCGCCGAGATGGCCGCGCTGTGGCGGGACGGCTGGTCGGTCGTCTCCGCCCGGCGGCGCAGCCGGGCGGGCGAGACCGTCTTCAAGCGAGCCACCGCCGCCGCGTTCTACCGCGTGCTCGGCGCGATCTCCGACCGGCCGCCCGAGCTGGACACCGGCGACTTCCGGTTGATGGACCGGGAGTTGGTGGAACTGCTGTCGGTCTCGCTCGAACAGGACCTCTACCTCCGCGGTGCCGTCAGCTGGTTCGGACTGCCGGAGACCAGCGTGCCGTACGACCGCGACGCGCGGTACGCGGGCGCGTCGAAGTACACCCTGCGCAAGATGCTCGCCCTGTCCCGCAACGGTCTGCTGGCCAACTCCTCCCTCCCCCTGCGTCTGCCCGCCTACGTGGGAGCGCTCGCCCTGGTGGGCGGGGCGACCGCCGCCGCCGTGCGCCGTGACGTCCGGCTGCTGGCGGCCTCCGGCGCGTTCGGCGTCCAGGCGCTGGCCCTGGGCGTGGTCGGGGAGTACCTGGACGCGGTGCTCCGCCAGGTCAGGGGCCGGCCCCACTACGTGGTCGGTGAACGACTCGAAGCGATCAGCGGATCCGTACACCTTGAGGAGCGTGTCGCCCTGTGACCACGACAACGGAGCAGAACGCGTCGCCGGCCGCGCCGGTGGACGTGGTGATCGTCGGAGCCGGTTTCACCGGCCTGTCGGCCGCGCTCGAACTGGCCTCCCAGGGCCGGAGCGTGCGCGTCATCGAACGCGAGGACGTGGTCGGCGGGCTCGCCGCCAGCTTCGACGTGGGCGAGGGCAGGCGGCTGGAGCGGTTCTACCACCACTGGTTCGACTCCGACCAGGAGATGGTCCGGCTCTGTGCGGGGTTGGGCCTGTCCCACCTGCTGGAGGCCCATGAGACCCGGACCGGCGTCTACTACGCCAACTCGGTGTACCGGCTGTCCGCCCCCCTGGACCTGCTGCGGTTCACCCCCCTGCCGCTGGTGGACCGGCTGCGGCTCGGCCTGCTGGCGCTGCGGGCCCGGCGGGTGAAGCACTGGCGGGACCTCGAATCGCTGACGGCGCAGGAGTGGCTGGTGTCGCTGGGCGGCCGCCGGGTCTACGAGACCGTCTGGCGCCCGCTGCTGGAGGGCAAGTTCGGCGACTACGCGTCCCAGGTGGGCGCCACCTGGATGTGGACCAAGCTGCACCTGCGCGGCGGCAGCCGCTCGCGGTCCGGCAAGGAGACGCTGTACTACCTCAAAGGCGGCTGCGAGACGCTGCTGGACGCGCTCAGGCTCCGGCTGGAGTCGCTGGGTGCGGAGATCCTCACCGGCACCGAGGTCGAGGCCGTCCACGTCGGCGGGTCCGGGGTCGACGGGGTGACCGCGGGCGGGGTCTTCCACCGCGCCCGCCAGGTCCTGGTCACCGTGGCCCCGCCGACGGCCGCCGCACTGGTCCGGCACCAGGACGCCGACGACCCGCGCGTCGCGCAGCTGCGCCGGAGCTGGTCGGCGGTCGACTACCTGGGCAACGTCTGCCTGGTGCTGGAGAACAACCGCCGCCTGTCGGACACGTACTGGCTCAACGTCAACGACCCGGGCTTCCCCTACGTCGGCGTCATCGAGCACACCAACCTGGACCACCCCGACCGGTACGACGGCCGGCACGTGGTCTACCTGTCCAAGTACCTGCCGACCGACGCCGAGCTGTACCGGATGTCCGACGAGGAGGTCTTCCGCTACAGCCTGCCGTTCATCCAGCGGATGTTCCCCGACTTCCGGGAGAGCTGGGTGGAGCGCTACCACGTCTGGCGCGCCCCGTACGCCCAGCCGGTGATCACCCCGGGCTACACCCGCACCATGCCCCCGGTGGAGTCCGGGATCCGCGGACTGTACCTGGCGGGAATGGCCCAGGTCTTCCCCGAGGACCGCGGCACCAACTACGCCGTCCGCGACGGCCGCCGCGCCGGGCGGCTCGTCCTCGACCGCCTCGCCGCCGAGCGCGCCCCCGAAACCGTCTCCGGGAGTCACCATGCCTGAACTGCTGACCGTCGACCAGGCCGAGGCCATGACCGCCGAGCAGGTCCACGACCTGTACCGACGGTACGTCAGCCGCAGCCAGGTCTCCCTGATCGGGTCCTTCGGCTTCGGCCGGGACGTGGTCGACCACGCCGAGGGCGCTTGGATCCACCTGCGGGACGGCCGGCGCGTCCTGGACTTCACCGGCGGGGTCGGCGTGCTCAACCACGGCCACAACCACCCGCGGATCCTCGCGGCCCGCCGGCGCTTCCTCGACGCGCAGCGGATGGAGGTCCACAAGAACTACCTCTCCCCGTACGTCGCCGCGCTCGGCCACAACCTCGCGCAGCTGCTGCCGGAGGACCTGAACATCAGCTACTTCCCCAACTCCGGGGCGGAGGCGGTGGAGGGCGCGGTGAAGCTCGCCTACAAGTACCACCGCGGCCGTCGGGGCACCGTGCTCCACAGCGACATCGCGTTCCACGGGAAGCTGCTGGGAGCCGGGAGCCTGACGGCCTCGCCCGAGGTCCACTTCCCGTACCCGCAGATCCCGGGCACGGACGCGTTCACCTACGACGACCTGGACTCCTTCCTGCTGGCCCTGGAGCGCCACACCTCGTCGGCCGGCGAGTCCGACGTGTACGCGGTGGTGCTGGAGCCGTTCAGCGCCTCCAGCCTGCGCGAGTGCTCGCCCGGGTTCCTCCGCGCGGTGCGGCGGCTGTGCACCGAGCGCGACATCGTGCTGGTCTTCGACGAGGTCTACACCGGCTGGGGCAAGACCGGGGAGCTCTTCCACTTCCTGCACCACCCGGGTCTGGTCCCCGACGTCGTCACCACGTCCAAGTCCTTCGGCGGCGGCAAGGCGTCGATCTCCGGGTACATCGCCCGCGAGCGGATCTTCCGCAGCGCCTACGACAACCTGGCCGACGCCACGCTGCACAGCACGACGTACTACGGCTTCGGCGAGGAGACCGCGACCGCGCTGGAGGCGGTGGCCGTGGCCGTCGACGAGGACTTCCCCGGGCGCGCGCGGAAGCTGGGCGAGCGCCTCGGCGACGGACTGGCCGGGATCGCCGCCCGGCACCCGCGCCTGGTGCGGGAGGTCCGGGGCCGGGGCGCGCTGCACGGGGTGTTCCTGACGCCCGGTCCGCAGCTGCCCGAGAGCGTGCGGACCAAGCTGCCGACCGCCGCCGCGAAGGACCCGCAGGCCATGTCGAAGGTGCTGACCGCGGCGGTGATCGCCGCGCTCTACCGCGACCACGGCGTGCTCACCTTCTTCGGCTCGAACCGCTCGATCGCGCTCATCGCCTCGCCGCCGCTGGTGGCCGAGCCGGACGAGGTGGACCTGTTCCTGACCGCCCTGGACGAGGTGCTGTCCCGGGGTGCCACCCGGCTGCTCGCCGGACTGGTCAAGGAGAAGGTGTCCGCATGACCGGCACCGCGTCCGCCCTGCGGGCCTCCGGTCTGCCCCGCTGCTGGGCCGTCGAGTTCGCGCCGCTGCGGTCCCCGGCCGCGCTGCGCGAGGCGGTCCGGCACACGGCGGAGAGCCTGGACCGGGCCCCGGCCCTCCAGCGCTGGGGCCTGTCGGTGGCCCTGCGGCTGTTCCCCGCGGCCTTCCTCGCGGTGTCCGGCCGCTTCCCCCGGAGCGCCTCGCCCGCACAGCTGCGGGCCGGGCTGGCGCGGCTGCGCGGTGTCCCCGGGTACGCCGAGGTCCTGCGGGCCACCACGGCACTGGCCCTGTACGGCGCCCTGGACGGACCGGCCTCCCGGGAGGCACTGCGGTGAGCGGCGCAGCCGACGTCGACTGCGACGTCCTGGTGGTCGGCTCCGGTGCGGGCGGCAGTGTCGCCGCGCGCGAACTGGCCGCCGCCGGCCGCGAGGTGACCGTACTGGAGGAGGGGCCCCGGGTCAGCACCGAGGACCTCGCGGCCGCCGCACCCGCCGAGTCCATGCGCCGCCTCTACCGCAACGGCGGGGCGACCGCGATCCTCGGCACACCGCCGATCGCCTACGGCGAGGCCTGCGTGGTCGGCGGCACCACGGTGGTCAACGGCGGTCTGCTGTGGCAGCCCTCGGCGGCCCTCCTCGACCGCTGGGCGACCTGGAGCGGGTACGGCGGCTACCGGGACGACGTGGTGGGCGCGCACTTCGCGCGGGTGCGGAAGAGGCTGGGCATGATCGTGCAGGAGCACGGCGACGGCAACGCGGACTCCCGGCTGCTCGCGCAGGCCGCCGCCTCGCTCGGCTGGCGCTGGCAGCACCCCCAGCGGGTGGTGCGGGGCTGCCGCCACCGCAACCAGTGCGCCACCGGGTGCCCGAGCGGTGCCAAGCAGAGCATGGCCCTCAGCTACCTGCCCGACGCGGAGGCCCTGGGCGCCGTCATCGAACCCGGTGTCCGGGTGGAGCGGATCCTCCACGACGGCGGCGGCACCGCCCTCGGCGTCGCGGCGACCGGCCCCGACGGACGGCCGGTGCGCTACCGCGCCCGGACGGTGTTCGTCGCCGCCGGTCCGGTCGGCACCCCCACCCTGCTGCGCCGCAGCGGGATCCACCGGCGGGCGGCGGGCCGCCGGCTGGCGCTCCACCTCAACCTGCGGACCGTCGCCCGCTTCCCCCGGGCCGTGGACGCCACCCGCGGCACCATGTTCACCGCCCAGGTGCAGGAGCACTCCGCGCTGGGCGTGCTCGTCATGCCGTCCAACGTCACCCCCGGCGGACTGGGCGCGGCGCTCGCCGGACGCGACCCGGGCCAGGTCGCCGCCCTGCTCGCCGCCCGGGCGCACCTGGGGATGTTCACCACGCAGGTGCGGGTGCAGGGCACCGCGCGGATCAGCGCGGTCCTCGGCGGCTCGCCCCTGCTGCGGCACGGCCTGACCGGTGCCGACCACGACCTGATGCGCCTGGCGTTCCGCCGCACCGCCCGGCTGCTGTTCGCCGCGGGCGCCGTGGAGCTGCTGCCGCCCACCAGTTCGGCCCCGCCGCTGCGTTCGGAGGCCGACGCGGCGGAGTACTGCGCGCGGGTCCGGCCGGGCGACTGGGAGCCGGTCTCCGTGCACGGCATGGCGAGCTGCCCGATGGCCCTGCCGGAGCGCGGCGGGGTCGTCGACGACCGCGGCCGCCCCCACGGCTTCACCAACCTGCACCTCTGCGACGCGAGCGTCCTGCCGGGCGCTCCCGGGATCAGTCCGCAGGGAACGATCATGTCCTACGCCCACGAGATCGTGGCCCGTCATCTGGAGAGCACGTGACCGACCAACCGACCGCCCAGCGCGTCGCGGCAGCCCCGGCCGCCCCCGTACGGATGTTCAGCCCGGCGGCGACGGTGGCCTCCTGTGCCGGATTCGTGCTCATCGGCGCGCTCCAGGCGCTGTACGGGCCGACGATCCCCGCGTTCCGGGCCGACTTCCAGCTCTCCCCCGCGGCCGCCGGACTGGGCCTGAGCGCCCACTTCGTCGGTGGTGTCGCCGGCGTGCTGCTCTTCGACCGGCTGTTCGGGCGGATCGGCAACCGCCGGATCCTCGGCGCCTCCTACCTGCTGATGGCGGTCGGCGCGGCGGGGTTCGCCCTGGCCCCCGGCTGGCCGCTCGCCCTGGCGATGGCACTGCTCGCCGGGCTCGGCTTCGGCGGGATCGACTACGGCCTCAACCAGCTCTTCGCCGTGGGCTTCGGCCACCGTTCGACGGCGATGCTGAACGTCCTCAACGCCCACTTCGGCATCGGCGCGATCCTCGGCCCCGCGCTCGTGGGCGCGGTCGGCGCCGAGCACTACCCCGCGCTCTTCCTGGTCTTCGCCGCGGCCAACCTGCCGCTGCTGCTGTGCCTGCGCGGTGTGCGCGACCGGGCCCCGCAGCAGACCGGTGGCGCCGGCCCGGACGAGGCCACCGGAAGCGCGCTCAGCCGCAGCCTGGGCTCGGTGCTGGCCGTCTTCGTCGCCCTGTACGTCCTGCACGTCGGCATCGAGGCGGGTGTCGGCGGCTGGGAGCCCACCCACCTGGAGACGGTCGGCTACGGTGCCGGGCTCGCCGCCACCGCCACCTCCGTCTACTGGCTGATGATGACCGTCGGACGGTTCCTGGTCGCCCCGATCACGCTGCGCTTCTCCGCCGAGGCGATCATCACGGTCTCCTGCGCGGGGATGACGGTCTGTCTCCTGCTGGCGTCCGTACGGGACATCGCCCCGTACGCCTACGCGGGGGTCGGCCTGTTCATCGCGCCGATCTTCCCCACCGGGCTGCCCTGGCTCAACCGGGCCGCGCCGCGGGCCCGCCGGGCCGGCGCGCTGGTGATCGCGGCCTCCATGGTGGGCGGTGTCGTCGCGGGGCCGACCCTCGGCAAGGCCATCGAGTCGCTGGGCGTGCGCTCGGTGCCCCTGGTGCTCGGGGCGGTCTCCGCGCTGTGCGTGGCCGCGACGCTCTGGCTCATCCGTGCCACCCGACCGGCCCGGGCCCCGCGGGGCGCGTGAGCGGTCACCCCGGCACAAGACCCCGGCGCCCGCGGCCTCCTCGAAGGCCGCGGGCGCCGGGGTCTTGTGCCGGGTGCGCTCAGCGCCGGCGGGCGGTGATCAGGCGCTGCAGGACGATGAAGACGAACAGCAGGGCGCCGATGACGATCCGGGTCCACCAGGAGCTGAGGGTGCCCTGGAAGCTGATCACGGTCTGGATCAGCCCGAGCACCAGCACCCCGAGCAGGGTGCCCAGCAGGTAGCCGGAGCCGCCGGTCAGCAGGGTGCCGCCGATGACGACCGCGGCGATCGCGTCCAGTTCCAGGCCCACCGCGTGCAGGCCGTAGCCGGACAGCATGTAGAAGGTGAGCAGCACGCCGCCGAGCGCGGAGCAGAAGCCGCTGATCGCGTAGACGGTGGTCTTGGTGCGCTGGACCGGCAGGCCCATCAACAGCGCCGACTGCTCGCTGCCGCCGAGCGCGTACACGTTGCGGCCGAGCCGGGTGTAGTGGAGGACCACGAAGCCGACGGCGACCACCAGCAGCGCGATGACCGCGCTCGGCGAGACGAACAGGCTGCCGAGCGGGATCCGGGTCTGCGCCATCGCGGTGTACTGCGGGTCGGTGATGGAGATCGAGTCGATGCTGATCGTGTAGCACAGGCCGCGGGCCAGGAACATGCCGGCCAGCGTGACGATGAACGGCTGGATCTCGAAGACGTGGATGACCCAGCCCATCAGCCAGCCGCCCGCGGTGCCCATCAGCAGGACCAGCGGGATCACCAGCAGCGGCGGCCAGCCCTGCCGCTCGACCAGCCAGGCGGAGACCATGGTGGACAGCGCCACCACCGCGCCGACCGACAGGTCGATGCCGCCGGTCAGCACGACGAAGGTCATGCCGACCGCGACGACCAGCAGGAAGGCGTTGTCGATCAGCAGGTTGAGCACGACCTGGCCGGAGAAGAAGCCGTCGTACTGAGCCGAGCCGACGCCGAACATCGACACCAGAAGGACGGCGGTGACCAGCAGCGGGATCTGGCCGCGCAGGCGGGTCAGCAGGGCGTTGGCGTTCATGCGCCGACCTCCCGGTTGGTGGGGCCCGCGGCGTGCGACCGGGTGGTACGCCGGGTCCGCGTGCCGCGGGCGGCGAGCTTGGCGCGGAAGACGGGCGACTGGATGAGGCAGACCGCGATCACCACGAACGCCTTGAACACCAGGGTGGTCTCCGGCGGGATGCCGATGGTGTAGACGGTGGTGGAGAGGGTCTGGATGATGAGCGCGCCCAGGACGGTGCCGCCGATCGAGAACCGGCCGCCGTTCAGCGAGGTCCCGCCGAGCACCACCGCGAGGATGGCATCCAGTTCGATCCACAGTCCGGCGTTGTTGCCGTCGGCGGCCGAGACGTTGGAGGACACCATCAGCCCGGCCAGCGCCGCGCACAGCGCGCTGAACACGTAGACCAGGCCGACCAGGCGCATCGCCCGGATGCCCACCAGCCGGCTGGCCACCGGGTTGCCGCCGACGGACTCCAGCAGCAGGCCGAGCGCGGTGAAGCGGGTCAGCAGCACGGTGGCCAGCACCACCAGGGCGCTGAGCAGGATCGCGAACGGCATGGTCAGCCAGTAGCCGCCGCCGATCAGCTTGAACGGGTCGCTGGTGACGGTGATGATCTGGCCGTCGGTGATCAGCTGGGCCACACCGCGTCCGGCGACCATCAGGATCAGGGTGGCGATGATCGGCTGGACGCCGACCCTGGCCACCAGCACCCCGTTGACCGTGCCGAGCACCAGGGCGGCGCCCAGCGCGATGCCGAGGGCCGTCAGCACGGTGCCGACGCTCCCCGGGTCGGACGAATCGCTGATGTGCAGGCAGGCCAGGGCGCCGGAGATCGCGACGGTGGAGCCGACCGACAGGTCGATGCCGCCGGTGGCGATCACCAGGGTCATGCCCAGGGAGACCAGGATCAGCGGGGCGCCGAAGTGCAGGATGTCGATCAGGGAGCCGTAGAGGTGGCCGCCCTGGAGGTGGACGGAGAAGAAGTCGGGGGTGAAGGCGAGGTTGGCCACCAGGAGCACGGTCAGCACCGCGGCCGGCCAGAACAACCGGGACCGGATCACCGCCTTCACCGGGCTCGCAGCCGTTGCCGTTGCCGTGCTCATCGGTCCGCTCCGCTCGCGATGGTGGCCATGACGTGCTCCGGGGTGAGCTCGCCGTCGTTGTCGAGTTGGGCGACCATCCGGTGGTCGCGCAGCACGCCGACCCGGTGGCTGAGCCGCAGCACCTCCTCCAGTTCGGCGGAGATGAACAGCACCGCCATCCCGTCGTCGGCGAGGTTCGCCACCAGTTTCTGGATCTCGGCCTTGGCCCCGATGTCGATGCCCCGGGTGGGTTCGTCGAGGATCAGCAGCTTGGGGTCGGTGATCAGCCAGCGGGCGAGCAGCACCTTCTGCTGATTGCCGCCGCTGAGGTTGCGCACCAGTGCCTCGGGGTTGCCGGGGCGGATGTCCAGGGCGCGGATCCAGCGCAGCGCGTACTGCTCCTGCACGGTGCGCGACAGCGGGCGCGTCCACCCGCGGGAGGCCTGAAGCGCCAGCACGATGTTCTCGCGGACGGTCAGCTCGCCGACCAGGCCCTCGGTCTTGCGGTTCTCGGAGCAGAAGGCGATGCCGTGGGCGATCGCGTCGCGCGGGCCGCGCAGCGCGGTCTCGGCACCCTCGATCCGCAGTGTGCCGCCGTCGCTCTGGTCGGCGCCGAACAGCAGCCGGGCGGCCTCGGTCCGTCCGGAGCCCAACAGCCCGGCCAGTCCGATCACTTCGCCCGACCGGATGGCCAGGTCGTACGGCTCGACGGCGCCCCGCCGGGTCAGCCCGTCGGCCTCCAGGAACACCGCTCCGTCGGCCGGTGCGGTGCGCTCGCTCCGCTTGCCGCCGCCGAGCCGGTCGAGTCCGGCGAGCTCGGCGCCGATCATCCGGGAGACCAGTTGGACCTGGTTCAGCTCGTTGATCAGGTACTCGCCCTCCAGCCGGCCGTTGCGCAGCACGGTCATCCGGTCGCAGATCTCGTAGATCTGGTCGAGGAAGTGCGTGACGAACAGGATCGCCACGCCCTGGTCTCGCAGGCGCCGCATGACGGCGAAGAGCCGGCGCACCTCGTCGCGGTCCAGACTGGAGGTCGGCTCGTCCAGGATCAGCACCTTGGCGGAGAGGTCGACCGCGCGGACGATGGCCACCAACTGCTGGACGGCGATGGAGTGGCTGTTCAGCGGCGTGCTGACGTCGATGTCCAGGTCCAGCTCGCGGACCAGCTCGGCGGCCCGGCGGCGCATCCCGGCCCAGTCGATCAGGCCGAACCGGCGGGGTTCCCGCCCGATGAAGATGTTCTCCGCGACCGACAGGTTCGGGCAGAGGTTCACCTCCTGGTACACCGTGCTGATGCCGGCCTGCTGGGCCTGCAGCGGCCCGGCGATCCGCACCCGGTCGCCGGCCAGCACCACCTCGCCGCCGTCCGCCGGGTGGACCCCGGTGAGCACCTTGATCAGCGTGGACTTGCCGGCGCCGTTCTCCCCCAGCAGGGCGTGCACCTCGCCGGGGAAGAGCCGGAAGTCGACCCCGTCCAGCGCCACCACTCCGGGGAACTCCTTGCGGATCCCCCGGACTTCCAGGACCGGTTGCTGCCGCACCCCGGTTCTCCTCTCGTGTGTCCCGGACGCGTCCCGCCCTCGGGCGGTCCGGTCCGGTCCGTGCGGGCCGGACCGTGCGGGCCGCACCGCCGGAGCGGCGGGCCCGCACGGCCGGGGTGGGTCAGTACTGGCGGTTGGGCAGGGCCGCGGTGGCCTGCTCGGGGGTGAAGGTGCCCTCCTCGGTCTTGATCCGCCGCGGCACCTGCTCACCCGCCTTGACCTTCTTCACCAGGTCCATCAGCTGGTCGCCGAGCAGCGGGTTGCACTCGACGTCGTAGTTGATCTTCCCCTGGCTCATCGCGGTGAAGGCGTCCTTGACGCCGTCCACGGAGACGATCTTGATGTCGGTGCCCGGCTTCTTCCCGGCCTCCTCGATCGCCTGGATCGCGCCGAGCGCCATGTCGTCGTTGTGCGCGTACAGCACGTCGATCTTCGGCTGGGACTTCAGGAAGGCCTGCATGACCTCCTTGCCCTTGGCGCGGGTGAAGTCGCCGGTCTGCGAGGCGACCACCTTGAACTTGGGCTCACCCTTGGTGGCGTCCGCGAAGCCGGACTTGCGGTCGTTGGCCGGCGCCGAACCGGTGGTGCCCTCCAGCTGGACGATGTTCACGTCGGCACTGTTGTTCGCGTACTCCTTGACCAGCCAGTCGCCGGCCTTCTTGCCCTCCTCGACGAAGTCCGAGCCGAGGAAGGAGACGTAGAGCGACTCGTCCTTGGAGTCCACCGCGCGGTCGGTCAGGACCACCGGGATGTGCGCGTCCTTGGCCTCCTTCAGGACGGTGTCCCAACCCGACTCCACCACCGGCGAGAAGGCGATCACGTCGACCTTCTGCTGGATGAACGAGCGGATCGCCTTGATCTGGTTCTCCTGCTTCTGCTGCGCGTCGGAGAACTTCAGCTCGACGCCCGCCTTCTTCGCGGACTCCTGGATCGACTTGGTGTTGGCGGTGCGCCAGCCACTCTCCGCGCCGACCTGGGAGAAGCCCACCACGAGCTTGTGGCCGGAGCCCTTGTCGGCGGAGCCTCCGCCACCGGAGCCACAGGCGGTGAGGACGGTGACCATCGCACCGGCGACCAGGGATGCCGCAACTCTCTTGGACATATGGGGACTTCCTCTCGGGATCGTCTATCGCACGGACGGCGGCACCGGCCGGCTTTCACGGGGATCAGGGCGGGACGACTGGGCGAAGGCTAAAAGGGGCGGAACGGCTGAGCCGGACGGCTGAACGAGACGACCGGGCGAGACGAACGGTGCGAGGCGCGACCCGAGGAGGGCGCGCCATCTCGTCCGTGTTAACGCGGAGTGGTGACGGTGTTTCGCTTGAGACCAGATTGTTAACGCTAACAATCGGGCCGACAAGCCCCACTCCAGCCCGTTATCCAATCTTGACCAGCGTCAGCGCGGCCGGGACACCCGACCCGGACCCCTGATCCACACCGACCGGACGCACCGTGCCACGATCCACTCCAGCTGTTGACGAACCATTGGGAATTGGCCGGATTTCTGCGTCCATGGCATCAACTCCCGCTTGTTTATCGCCTCTTGACGCACCGACCGCCCGACTGGCTTCATGGGCATGGGAGCGCTCCCACATTTCGGGCTCCCACCCCGTCCCCCGCATCCCCCTGAAGGAAGGCTCCCACCCATGCCTCCCCTCCTCCCCGGCCGCGGGCTGCCCCGCCGCGCGGCCGCCGCGCTGACCGGCCTGGCCCTGGCCGCCGGCGGGCTCACCGCCGCCGCGGCCGCCCCGGCCACCGCCACCACGGCCGCCACCGCGGTGGCCCCGGCCTCCGACTTCCCGGTCCGTGTGAACCAGCTCGGCTACCTGCCGGACGGCCCCAAGCGGGCCACCGTGGTCAGTTCGGCGACCGCCCCGCTCGCCTGGCAGCTGCGCGACGCCTCCGGCGCCCAGGTCGCCGCCGGCACCACCACGGTGCACGGCGCCGACCAGGCGTCCGGCCAGTCCACCCACCTGGCGGACTTCGGCGGGTACACCGGCACCGGCACCGGCTTCACCCTGGTCGTGGACGGCCGGGCGAGCCACCCCTTCGCCATCTCGGCCGCGCTGTACGACGGGCTGCGCGCCGACAGCATGTCGTTCTTCTACCAGCAGCGCAGCGGCATCGCCATCGACCCGGCGCTGGCGGGCAGCGCGTACGCCCGCCCCGCCGGCCACCTGGGGGTGGCACCGAACAAGGGCGACACCAGCGTGCCGTGCCAGACCGGAGTGTGCGACTACCGGCTGGACGTCCGCGGCGGCTGGTACGACGCCGGCGACCAGGGCAAGTACGTGGTCAACGGCGGCATCGCCACCTGGGAGCTGGTCAACTCCTTCGAGCGGGCGCGCCGTTCCGGCGGCGACGCGGCCGTCGGCGACGCCACGCTGCGCGTTCCCGAGCGCGGCAACGGGATCCCGGACGTGCTGGACGAGGCCCGCTGGGAACTGGACTTCCTGCTGCGGATGCAGGTCCCGGACGGCAAGCCGCTGGCCGGCATGGCCTTCCACAAGATGCACGACGCGCAGTGGACCGGCCTGCCGACCCGGCCCGAACTCGACGACCAGCAGCGCGAGCTGCACAAGCCGTCGACGGCCGCCACGCTCAACCTGGCCGCCACCGCGGCCCAGTGCGCCCGGGTGTACGCGCCCTACGACGCCGCCTTCGCCGCCCGCTGCCTGGACGCGGCCCGCCGTGCCTGGGCGGCGGCCAAGGCCAACCCGAACGTCCTCGCCCTGGCCACCGACAACACCGGCGGCGGCGCGTACGAGGACGCCGACGTCTCCGACGAGTTCTACTGGGCGGCGGCCGAACTCCTCGCCACCACCGGCGAGTCGCAGTACCGGGACGCCGTCACCTCCTCGCCGCACCACACCAAGCCGGTCGACGCGTTCTGGTGGGGCGGCACCGCGACGCTCGGCCGGATCACCCTCGCCACCGTGCCCGGCGTGGCCCTGCCCGCCGACGACATGGCCCGGCTGCGCGGCCAGTTGACCGCGGCCGCCGACGGCTACCTCTCCACCATGGCCGGACAGGGCTACGCGGCCCCGATCCCCGCCGACGGCTACGTCTGGGGCTCCAACAGCTCCGTCGCCAACAACGCGATGGTGATGGCCGTCGCCTACGAGCTGACCGGCGCCGCGCGCTACCGGGCCGGCGCGCTGGAGACGATGGACTACCTGCTGGGCCGCAACGCCCTGGACCGCTCCTACGTGACGGGCTACGGGGAGCGGGCCTCCGAGAACCAGCACCACCGGTTCTGGGCACACCAGAACGACGCCTCGCTGCCGCACCCGCCGGCCGGCTCCTTCGCAGGCGGCCCGGACGCCGGCCTGGAGGACCCGGTGGCCAAGGCCCAACTGGCGGGCTGCGCACCGGCGGCCTGCTACGTCGACGACATCGGCTCGTACTCGACCAACGAGGTCGCGATCAACTGGAACGCCTCGCTGGCCTGGCTGGCGGCGTTCGCCGCCGAGCGGCGGCCGGCGCCGGCGGTGCCCGCCGTGCAGGTGGCCCCGACGGCCGTGACCGTCCCCGAGGGCGGCTCCGCGACGGTGGCGGTGAGGCTTTCGGCCGCCCCCGCCCAGAACGTCACGGTGACGGTCACCCGCGCCTCGGGCGACACCGACCTGACCGCGGTCACCACCTCGCTGGTCTTCACCCCGGCCGACTGGGCCACCCCGCGGCAGGTCACGGTGTCGGCGGCGCAGGACGCCGACACCGTGGCGGGCAGCGCGGTGTTCACCGTCGGCGGTCCGGGCGTACGGACGGCGACCTTCACCGCGACCGAGGCGGACGACGACACCACACCGCCCCCGGCGTCCTGCTCGGTGGCGTACAAGGTCGACAACGCGTGGGGCAACGGGTTCACCGCCACCGTCACCGTGCGGAACACCGGCACCTCCACCGTCTCCGGCTGGACGCTCGGCTGGAGCTTCCCGGGTGACCAGCGGATCACCAGCACCTGGAACGCCACGGCCGCCCAGTCCGGGGCCGCCGTGACCGCGCGGGACGCCGGCTGGAACGGCACCCTCGCCCCCGGCGCGAGTGCCGGCCTCGGCTTCCAGGCGACGTACTCCGGCGCCAACACGGCACCGGCCCGGTTCACCCTGAACGGCGCCGACTGCGCCTGAGCGCCAGCCCCGACCGGCTGCCCGCCGCACCGTGACGGTGCGGCGGGCAGCCGGCTTTCCGGGGCCGGTCCGGGCGGCGGCAGGGGCTCGTGACTACCGAGCGTCTCCCCGTCGGCGCGCCCGTGCCGTCATCCCAGCGTCCACTGCTGGTTGCTGCCGCCGCTGCAGGTCCACAGCTGGACGGGCGTGCCGTCGGCGGTGGCCAGGCCGGCCACGTCCAGGCAGAGCCCCGACTGCACCCCGGTGACGGTCCCGTTCGGGTTCAGCTGCCACTGCTGGTTGGGCTGGCCGTTGCAGGACCAGACGATCGCCTTGGTGCCGGCGGTGGTGCCGTGCTCGTTGGCGTCCAGGCAGAGCGTGCTGCCGCCGACCGTCACGGTCAGCTGGTTCGACGCCGTACGGGTCCAGGTCTGGTTGGCGCCGCCGTTGCAGCCGTAGATCTGCTGCTGCGTGCCCGGCGCCGTGTTGGCGTCGGTCAGGCACTTGCCCGCGGCCACCGCGCGCAGCGCGCCGGTCGTGCCGCCGCCGGAGGACCCGGCGTCCAGGCCCATGAAGTGCACGGCGGTGGCGGCCATCGCGGTGCCCTGCACCGGCAGTTGGTGCCCGGCCCCGGCGATGCTGTACGCCTCGACCTGGGTGGTGCCGGCGCTGTTGTTGTACCGCGTACGGTTCCAGTTGGCCGAAGGGGTGTCCGTGGCCGACGGCGTCTGGCTGACGCCGAGGACGTCGGTCCACTGCTTGATCTCCTCACCGAGGTTGTTGTGGCTCAGGATGGTGTCCGCGGTCCCGTGCCACAGCTGCACCCGGGGCCGGGGACCGGTGTAGCCGGGATAGGCACCGCGCACCAGGCCGCCCCACTGCCGCGGGGTCATGGAGACCTGCCCCTGGGCGCACGGGCCGTTCCAGCCGCGGACGGAGCCGGTGTAGAAGCAGTGGTAGGGCACGCCCATGAACGCCGCGCCCGCCTTGAAGACGTCGGGGTAGTCGGCGAGCATGATGTTCGTCATCATCCCGCCCGACGACTCCCCGGTCACGTACACGGCGTTGGCGTTGCCGCCGTAGTGCTGCTCCGTGTAGGTGATCATCGACATCAGCCCGACCGGGTCGCTGCCTCCGTTGCGGGTCGACGCCTGGTCGGAGGAGACGTCCCAGCAGCTCCCGCTGGGGTTCGTCGAGGGGTAGATGACGAGGAACCCGTACCGGTCGGCCAGCGACGCGAAGTCGGTGCTCGAGTACATGTACGGCCCCGTCCCCTGGCACCCGTGCAGGGCCAGCAGGATCGGCGGGTTGGCCTTGACGTTGTTCGGCACGTACAGGTGCATCTGCAGGCCGGTCGGGTTGGTGCCGAAGTTCGTGATCTGGGTCAGCGACGCGGCGGCGGCCTGGGGGGCCGCCTGCAGGCTCAGGCCGACCGCGAGGCCGACCGCGGCGAGGATGCCCAGGAGGCGGGACGTTAACGAGCGGGATCGGAACATAGGACCTCTCCGTCTGGATTGACGTGCGGCTGAAGGTGGTTCCGGTGCCACCACGGCAGGAGGACCACCGGTGTGGGGGGTCGGTCCGCCGTGGCCGCCGGCGGCCGGCCGCGCCCCGCGAAGGGCGTGGCCGGCGACCGGCGCGGGGGCGGGTCAGGAGGAGTGGAAGTCCGCGTGCAGGCGCCGGGTGTGGTCCAGCACGCGGACCGGTCCCTCCAGTCGGACGGTGGCGGTGAGCCGGACGTCGGTACTGGAGGCGGCGACGCGGAGCTCCAACTCGCCCGGTTCGACGACGCGTCGGCCGTCGCGTCCGGTGAAGGAGGCGAGGTCGGCCGGGACGCCGATCCGGACCCGGGTCTCCGCGCCCGCGTCGAGGGTGATCCGCCGGTAGCCGATCAGCCGCTGCACCGGCTGGACGACGCTGGCGACGGGGTCGTGCAGGTAGAGCTGGACGGTCTCGCTGCCGCGCCGGTCGCCGGTGTTCCGCAGGGTGAAGGCGAGGCCGACCGCCCCGTCGGTCGCGGCGGCGGCCCGCTCCACCTCCAGGTCGGTCCAGGCGAAGGCCGTGTAGCCGATGCCGTGCCCGAATCCGAACGCGGGGGTGGGGTCGGTGCTGGACACCTCGCTCGGTCCGGCCAGCCGGGCGGCGAGGTAGGTGGAGGGCTGGACGCCCGGCCGGGCCGGGATGCTGACGGGCAGTCGGCCCGAGGGGTTGGTCCGGCCGCTGAGCACGGCGGCGACGGCCTCGGTGCCGGCCTCGCCGGGGAAGAAGGTCTGCACGAGCGCCGCCGCCTCGGTCGCCGCGCGTCCCAGCGCGTAGGGGCGGCCGGCCAGCAGCACCGGCACGACCCGTCTGCCGGTGTCCAGCAGGGCGTCCAGCAACTGCCGCTGCACCCCGGGCAGTTCCAGGGACTCCACGTCGCAGCCCTCGCCGCTGGTGCCGCGCCCGAACAGGCCGGCCCGGTCGCCGAGGGCGACGATCACGACATCCGCCCACCGGGCCGCCTCGACGGCCTCGGCGAAGCCGGAGGTGTCGGAGCCGTCGACGCTCGCCCCGGCCGCGGTCCGGATCTCGCTGCCGGGGAACTCGGCCGCCAACGCCTGTCTCAGCGTGGGCAGTTCGATGCCGACCGGGACATCGGGGTGCTGGCTGCCGACGTGCACGGGGAAGGCGTAGCAGCCGAGCACCGCCGTCGGGGTGTCGGCGTTGGGGCCGATCAGCGCGATCCGGCGCGGGTCGCGCAGCGGTAGGGTGCCGTCGTTGCGCAGCAGCACCACGGCCTGCTCGGCGATCTCCCGGGCCAGGGCGCGGTTCTCCGGTCCGTCCAGGTCGACCGAGCCGCGCAGTTCGCGCGGGTCGTCGAGCCGGCGGCCGGAGAGCGCCGCCGGGACGGCGTCCCAGTCCGGGTCCAGCAGGCCGAGCTGGGCCTTCTGCACCAGCACCCGGCGCAGCGCCCGGTCGACCAGCGCCTCGGGCACCGTCCCGTCCTCGACGGCGCGCAGCAGCGGCTCTCCGAAGGTCTTCACCGTCGGCAGCTCCACGTCCACGCCGCTGGCCAGGGCGAGGGCGGCGGCCTCGGCCCAGTCTCCGGCGACGCCGTGCAGCACCTTGAGGAAGGCGATGCCGAAGTAGTCGGCGACCACCGTCCCCTCGAAGCCCCAGGTGTCCCGCAGCAGCCCGGTGAGCAGCGCCTCGTCGGCGGCCGAGGGGACGCCGTCGGTGTCGGTGTAGGCGTGCATGACCGAGCGAGGCCGGCCCTCGCGCACCGCCATCTCGAAGGGCGGGAGGATCACGTCGGCACGCTCGCGGACGCCCATGCCCACGGGGGCGAGGTTGCGTCCGGCGCGCGAGGCCGAGTAGCCCGCGAAGTGCTTGAGCGTGGCCACGATCCCCGCGGACTCCAGGCCCTGCACATAGGCGGTGGCCACCGTGCCGACCAGGTACGGGTCTTCGCCGATGGTCTCCTCGACCCGACCCCAGCGGGCGTCGCGGACGACGTCGAGGACCGGGGAGAGGCCCTGGTGGACACCGACCGCGCGCATGTCGCGGCCGATGGCCGCCGCCATCCGCCGGATCAGGTCCGGATCGAAGGTGGCGCCCCAGGAGAGCGGCACCGGGTACGCGGTGGCGCCCCAGGCGGCGAAGCCGGCCAGGCACTCCTCGTGCGCCAGGGCCGGAATGCCGAACCGATTGGCGGCGGCGATGCGCTGCTGGCTGCGGGCGAGCGAGAGCGCGCCCAGCGCCGGGTCGACCGGCACCGTGCCGAAGGGCCGGGTCAACTGGCCCAGTCCGGACGGGAGCAGGTCGTCGAGGTCGGGCGGCTCCTCCATGTCGTGCTGGTGCGGGGCGACGTCGCCGCCCTCGTCGGAGGCGCCGACCCAGACGCCGACGAGCTGCGCCAGTTTCTCCGGCAGCGTCATCACGGCGATCAGGGCCTGCGCGCGTTCCTCGGGGCTGAGCGCGCGGTCGCGCCAGCGGCTGGTCGGGTCTGTGGACGGGACGGCCAGGTTCATGTTGCCGGTCACTTTCCTCCGACGCCCATGAGGCCCTGGACCAAGGCGCGTCGGGCGAACAGGTAGACGATGAAGACGGGGAGCATCGACAGCACGACGGCGCTGAGCAGGCCGGGCACGTCGACACCGTGCTCGGTCTGGAAGTTGTACAGGCCGAGGGTGATGACCTTGGTGCTCTCCGACTGGGTGAGGATCAGGGGGAACAGGAAGCCGTTCCACGCCTGCAGCGCGGCGAAGACCACGACGGACGAGAGGCCGCCCCGGGACAGCGGCAGCACCAGCTGCCAGAACACCCGCCACGGCGAGGCCCCGTCCATGGCCATGGCCTCGTAGAGTTCGCCGGTGATGTCCCGCATGGCGCCGGTGAGGACCAGCGTGCACACCGGCAGGCAGAACGCCGCGGTGGGCAGGATGACGCCGATCAGGTGGTCGTAGAGACCGGCCTTGCTGATGACGTAGAACATCGGCACGATCACGGCCTGGGCCGGGATCGCCAGCCCCAGCAGGAAGATCCGGAAGACGGTGCCGATGGTCCTGCCCCGGGCCCGTACGATCGCGTAGGACAGCGGGGGCACCACGAGCAGCACGATCGCGACCACGCTCACGGTGACCAGGAGCGTGTTGAGGAAGTCCTGGCCGAAGCCGTTGGAGAAGTCGTCGAGGTAGTTCTGCAGGGTCAGCTGCGAGGGAAAGGTGAGCGGACCCTGCGAGGAGTAGTTGGCGCGGGTCCGGAACGTCGCGATCAGCAGGACGTACAGCGGGAAGCCCACCAGGGCCAGCCAGACCAGCGAGCCGAGTCCGGCGAGGTAGTTCGGGCGCCGTCGTATCACAGTCCCTCCGCGGTGCTGCGCATCTTGTCGTAGCCGGACAGGCGCACGACGGCGAGCGAGATCAGGGTGGCGGCCACCACGAGGACCAGGGCGATGGCCGAGCCCGCGCCGAAGTCGAAGCTCTTGAAGGCCTGTTGGTACATGTAGTAGGCGCTGTTGGTGGTGTCGGTACCGGGGCCGCCCTGGGTGAGGATGAGGACGGTGTCGAAGGTGGTGAGCCCGCCGACCACCATGAGGATCACCGAGGTGATGGCGGTGTTGCGCAGCTGCGGCAGGGTGATGTGGAAGAACTGCCGCACCTTGCCCGCGCCGTCGATCGACGCGGCCTGGTAGAGCACCCGCGGGATCGCCCGGGCGCCGCCCTGGTAGAGCAGGGCGTGCATGGGCGTCCACTGCCACATGCCGACGAAGGTGAGCACCGCGACGCCGCCGCTCTGACTGCCCATCAGATTGCCGTCCCCGAACAGCCATTCCAGCTGCGAGGGCACCCCGAAGTTGGGGTCGAGGATGGCGCGCCAGACCACCGAGACCGCGGTCGCGGACAGCAGCAGGGGGACGAAGAAGATCGCGGACAGCACCGCGCGGTTGCGCTGGTGACCGGCCGCCCACACACCCAGCAGGATGCTCACCGGGGTCTGCACGACCACGCCGGCCGCGGTGAGCACCAGGGTCAGCCAGATGCTCTGGGTCATCACCGGGTCGTGCAGCAGCTTGGTCCAGTTGGCGAGGCCGTTGAACCGGGGGGCGTCGACGCCGTTCCAGCTGGTGAAGGAGAGCACCGCCACCAGCACCAGCGGCACGATCGCGAACAGCAGGAAGAACACGGTCGCGGGCACCGCCCAGACGAGGCCCGGGCGGGTCACCCCGACGCCGGTCCGGCTCCCCGCCCGCGGGCGGCGGCCGGACCGGGACACGAAGGAGGAAGCACTCATGGCGATTCCCCTCAGGAGGCCGGCAGGGCCTGCATGGCCTTGATGAAGCCGTTCACGTCGAGCTTGCCGTTGAGGAACTGCTGGACGGCGACGTGGATCGGCGTGTTGGCGGCCGGCGGGTACGCCTGGTCCCAGGACAGCTGGAACGACGGGGCGGCCTTGACCAGGTCGTACTGGTACTTCGAGTAGTCGGGGTTGGCCGCGGTGGAGAGGAACTGCTCGGTGCCGGTGGTGGTCGGCAGGTTGCCGATCGCCAGCTGCGCCTTCACGAACTCGTCGGAGTACATGAGCTTCAGGAAGGCGGCCGCCGCCTCGGGGTGCTTGCTCTTCTTCAGCACCGAGTAGAAGTTGTTGGTGTTGCCGACCACGTTGGCCGGGTCGCCCTTGCCGCCGGCGATGCTGGGGAAGCTGCTGTACCCGAGGTCGCCCTTGGCGAAGTCGGGGCTGGCGTCCTGCTGGGTGGCGTACTCCCAGGAGCCCATCAGCTCGAAGGCCGCCTTGCCCTTGGCCAGGAGGGCCGGGGAGCCGCCGTCGGTGAACTTGACGGAGTCGAAGTTCGAGCCGAACGCCCCGGCGTCGACCAGCTGCTTGAGCATGCCCAGGGCCTTCTTCGCGTCCTCGCTCTCCCAGGCGCTCTTGTCGCCGGACAGCGCCTTCTGGAACAGCTCGGGGCCCGCGACGCGGTCGAAGACGTACTCGTACCACATCAGGGTCGGCCACTGGTCGCCGCCGCCGAGGGCGAACGGGGTGACGCCCTTGGCCTTGAGCACCCGGACGGCGTCGAGCAGGTCGTCCCAGGTCTTCGGGACGCTCAGGCCCGCGTCGGCCAGCACCTTCTTGTTGTTGAACAGCAGCACGGGCTGGGTGCCGCGCATCGGGATGCCGTAGGACTTGCCGTCGATGACCGCGGTGTTGAACACCGAGGGCAGGAAGTTGCTCTTCAGCCCCGGGTCCGCGGCGATCATGTCGTCCAGCGGGAGCAGCAGGTCGGACTTCACGTAGGGCTGGATGCTGCCGCCGCCCCAGTTGAAGAAGACGTCCGGCGCCTGCGGGGTGTTGATGATGGTGTTGAGCTTGGGCTGGTAGTCCGCGCCGGGGATGGTGTCCAGCACGGCCTTGACCTTGGAGGTCTTGTTGAAGGTCTCGACCAGCTGCTTCTCGACCTTGTTGCTGGCGTCCCCGTAGACCAGGACGTGGATCGTGCCGGAGTCCCCGCCGGCGGAGGATCCGCCGCTGCCGCAGGCGGTCATCCCCACCACGGCCACGGTCAGGCCCAGTGCAACGGCGAAAGCGCGTCTCTTCATCAGGACTCCTAAAGTTTCGATTCGCTTCACGAAATCCCTGCCCCGCCGGGACGCTAGGTTGCGAGGATGTTTCGGGTCAACCCCTCGCACCGAGGGTTACTGAAGCGTGATGCGCCAACTCCCTTGCGCCGCCTGTGCCCTATGCTGCGTCCATGGAAAAGGGCGATGAACTGGGACGGGTGACGCTCGCCGACATCGCGCGCGAGGCCGAGGTCTCCGTTTCGACGGTTTCGAAAGTCCTCAACGGCCGCACGGACGTCTCGGCGCCCACCCGCGTCCGGGTCGAGCGGGTCCTGCGCGACCACGACTACCGGCGCGCCGCGCGCAGCAGCAGTGAGGCGCCCCTCGTCGAGATCGTCTTCCACGAGCTCGACAGCCTCTGGGCGATGGAACTCCTGCGCGGCGTCGAGGCGGTGGCGAGCGAGCACGGGGCGGCGATGGTGGTCACCCACAGCGGTTCGCGCCAGGCCCCGGGGCCGGAGTGGATCGACGCGGTGCTGCGCCGGCGCCCGCTCGGCGTGGTGCTGGTCTTCTCCAGCCTGCCGCCCGAGCTCAAGCGCCAACTGCGCGCGCGGTCGATACCGTTCGTGATCATCGACCCGGCCGGCAACCCCGACCCGGACGTGCCCTCGGTGGGCTCGGCCAACTGGGCCGGCGGTCTCGCCGCCACCCGGCACCTGATCGAACTCGGCCACCGGCGCATCGCCATCGTCACCGGCCCCGAGGACACCCTCTGCTCCTTGGCCCGGCTGGACGGCTACCGCTCCGCGATGTCCATGGCCGGCCTCGGGGTCGACCCCGCGCTGACCGCCTTCGGCGACTTCCACGCCGAGGGCGGATTCACCCGGGCCAAGCGGCTGTTGGAGCTCCCGGACCGGCCCACCGCGATCTTCGCCGGCAGCGACCTGCAGGCGCTCGGAGTCATGGAGGCCGCCCGGGTGCGCGGCCTGCGCGTGCCCGAGGACCTGTCCGTCGTCGGCTACGACGACCTGGACATCGCGCAGTGGAGCAGCCCCGCGCTGACCACCGTCCGCCAACCCCTGCGCCAGATGGCCGAACAGGCGACCCGTCTGGTCCTCGCCCTCCGCGGCGGGGAGGCCCCGGCGACCCCCACCCGCCTCGAACTGTCGACCACCCTGGTGGTGCGCTCCAGCACCGTGGCGCCCGCCCCGCGCTGAGCGGAGCCGGGGCTCGGCCCCGGCTCCCGGCCCTAGGCGTCACCTCTCGAAACTTTCACCGGGGAGTCTGCTTGAGGCCGCGAAAATTTCGCGGTATCTCCTCGCGAGTTGCGCTCCGCGGCGCGGGCGACCGCCACCGGAGTCGGTAAGGCGTTGGTCAAGCCCTCGGGCCCGCCTCGGGATGCACGGCGTCCGGCCAGGCCTTTGCCCGCGGAGACTCGCGCGAGACCCGGCGAATCTGTCGCGTTTTCGACCGAAAGCGTTGACAGCTTGTCGGACCCAGGCCAACACTGTCGCCGTCGACAAGTCCGAACGGCCTTGGATCCAGGGCGCGTTCGCCAACCGACGTCGGGGTCAGCGACGTCGACGACGAGTCGATCCCGTGCACCGCCTCGCGACGCCGTCCGGCCGTCCCCCCTTGTTCCGCGGCCATCGGTGGCGCAGGGCTGCGCCCATCCCCACCTCCACCCTCGGCAGGACGGATCACCGTCGTGAACTCCTCCCACCCCAAGAACCGTACGACCGGCCGCGTCCGGCGACACGCCGGCAAAGCGCGCCTCCTCGCGCCGGCCTTCGCGGCCGTCCTCCTCCTGCCCGGCACCGCCGAGGCCGCGACCATCTCCACGAACCAGACCGGCACCGACGGCGGATACTTCTACACGTTCTGGACCGAGGGCTCCGGTGCCGCCTCGATGTCCCTGAACGGCGGTGGCAACTACGGCACCTCCTGGAGCAACGCGGGCAACTTCGTCGCCGGCAAGGGCTGGAGCACCGGGTCCCGCAACCCGGTGACCTACTCGGGCACGTGGAGCACCAACGGCAACGCGTACCTGTCGCTCTACGGCTGGAGCACCAATCCGCTCGTCGAGTACTACGTCGTCGAGAACTACGGCTCGTACAAGCCGACCGGCGCGTACAAGGGCACCGTCACCACGGACGGCGGCACCTACGACATCTACGAGACGACGCGCTACAACGCCCCTTCCATCGAGGGCATCAGGACCTTCAACCAGTACTGGAGCGTCCGTCAGGCCAAGCGGACCGGCGGCACCATCACCGTCGGCAACCACTTCGACGCCTGGGCCAGGTCCGGCATGAACCTCGGCACCATGAACTACGAGGTCATGGCCACAGAGGGCTACCAGAGCAGCGGCAGCTCCAACATCACGCTGGGCTCCTCCACCGGTGGTGGCGGCGGAGGCGGTTGCACGGCGGCGCTCTCGGCCGGCGACTCGTGGAGCGACCGCTACAACCTGAACGTCTCGGTCACCGGATCCAGCGCCTGGAAGGTGACCGTGAAGGTCCCCTCCCCGGAGAAGGTCGGCTCGACCTGGAACGTCAACACGTCCTACCCCGACGCCCAGACCCTCGTCGCCTCCCCCAACGGCGCGGGCAACAACTGGGGCATGACCATCATGAAGAACGGCAGCACCACGTGGCCGACGGTCTCCTGCACCGCGAGCTGACGGTCCGCCGCCGCACGACGTACTGACCGCACGCGTCTCCTGCCGGAGGTTCCTCCCGAACCCGTCCGGCAGGGCGTGCGTCCGCCGTGAATTGTTAGCGCTAACAGACGGCCCCGGAGCCAGGACGAGGCGCCGGGTCGCCGTCCGCCGCGCAGACATCCCCCCACCCAGAAGGAGAACGATCCGTCATGCCATGGCTCAACAAGAGGATCCGCCCCCGCAAGGTCCTGACCGCGGCCGCGTGCCTGGCCGTCAGCTCGGTCACCGCGGTCACCGCGATCCCCGCGGCGCACGGCGCCGGGGCGACCACGCTCGGTGCGGCGGCGGCCGGCAGCGGCCGCTACTTCGGTACGGCGGTGGCCTCGGGCAGGCTCGGGGACCCGACCTACTCGGGCATCCTCGACCGGGAGTTCAACATGATCACTCCCGAGAACGAGATGAAGTGGGACACCGTCGAACCCTCCCGGGGGTCGTTCAACTTCGGCCCCGCCGACTCGATCGTCGGCCATGCCTCCGCGCACGGCCAGAAGATGCGCGGCCACACCCTGGTCTGGCACTCCCAGCTGCCCGGCTGGGTCCGCTCCATCAACGACGCCAACACCCTGCGCGGCGTGATGAACAACCACATCACCCAGGAGGCGTCCCACTACAAGGGCAAGATCTACGCCTGGGACGTCGTCAACGAGGCCTTCGCGGACGACGGCAGCGGCCGGCACCGCAGCTCGGTCTTCCAGGACGTGCTGGGCGACGGCTTCATCGAGGAGGCCTTCCGCACCGCGCGGAACGTCGACCCCTCGGCCAAGCTCTGCTACAACGACTACAACATCGAGAACTGGTCCGACGCCAAGACCCAGGGCGTCTACCGGATGGTCAAGGACTTCAAGGCCCGCGGCGTGCCCATCGACTGCGTCGGCTTCCAGAGCCACTTCGGCTCCGGCGGCGCCCCGGCCAGCTTCCGGACCACCCTGTCCAGCTTCGCCGCGCTCGGCGTGGACGTCCAGCTCACCGAACTCGACATCGCCCAGGCCCCCGCCTCCGCCTACGCCGACACCGTCCGGGCCTGCCTCGACGTCGCCCGCTGCACGGGCATCACCGTCTGGGGCATCCGCGACAGCGACTCCTGGCGCGGCGGCGAGAACCCGCTGCTCTTCGACAACAACGGCAACAAGAAGGCCGCCTACGGAGCGGCGCTCACCGCCCTGGGCGGCGGCAGCGGCGGCAACCCGGACGGGGGCATCGTCTCCGGGAGCGTCTACACGCTCACCGGCGCCGGCGCCGGACGCGTCCTCGACCAGCCCGCCGGACAGAACGGCAACGGCACCCCGCTCCAGATCTGGGACGGCGGCGGCGCCTCCAACCAGCAGTGGAAGGCCGTCAAGAACAACGACGGCTCCTACACCCTGACCAACGTCGCCAGCGGGAAGGTCCTGGACGAGCCCGGAACCCAGACCGCCAACGGCACGAAGGTGCAGGTCTGGGACTCCAACGGCGGCGCCAACCAGCACTGGAAGGCCGCCAAGAACGGCGACGGTTCCTACACCCTCACCAACGTCGCCAGCGGGAAGGTCCTGGAGACCCCCGGTAGCCAGAGCGCCAACGGCACCCCCGTCCAGATCTGGGACTCCAACGGCGGCGCCAACCAGCACTGGAGTTTCAGGTGAGCTGAGCGGCACGGGCACGGGCACGTGCCTCCGCCGGATCCCTCCGTACCACCGGAAGACCCCCGCGAGCCGCCGGGGGATGCGACACCCCACCCAGTATCGCGACACGGAGCCCGCAGCGGCACTCGACTGTCAGCGCTCGGATGTCAGCGCTCACACGGCCGTGCGGCAGTTCCGTACGTTCACCGAGAGAGGTACCCATGCGCAGACGAAGTTCCCACCGCAGGCAGCTGTCCACGGTGCTCACCGCCGTCCTCGCGGCCGTGGTGGCGTTGGCGGCGATGCTCGTCGCCAACCCGGCCCAGGCTGCCACCAGCGGCGCCCTGCGCGGTGTCGGTTCCGGCCGGTGCCTCGATGTGCAGAACGCCGGCCAGAGCGACGGCGCGTCCCTGCAGATCTACGACTGCTCCGGCGGGACCAACCAGCTGTGGACGCTGGCCTCCGGCAACCAGCTGACCGTGTACGGCAACAAGTGCCTGGACGTTCCCAACCACGCCACCACGGCCGGCACCCGGGTACAGATCTGGGCCTGCAGCGGCGCCGCGAACCAGCAGTGGCGGGTGAACACCGACGGCACCGTGGTCGGCGTCGAGTCCGGACTGTGCCTGGACGTCACGGGCGCCGGTACGGCCAACGGCACGGCGGTCGAGCTCTGGACGTGCAACGGCGGCAGCAACCAGAACTGGACCGGCCTGTCCGGCTCGACCCCGCCGGGCGGCACGTGCGCCCTTCCGTCGTCCTACCGCTGGTCCTCCTCGGGCGTGCTGGCGCAGCCGGCGCACGGGTGGGCGTCGGTGAAGGACTTCACGGACGTGGTCTACAACGGCAAGCACCTGGTCTACGCGTCGAACGTGTCGGGGTCGTCGTACGGGTCGATGATGTTCAGCCCGTTCTCGAACTGGTCGGACATGGCCTCGGCCGGGCAGACCGGTATGGGCCAGGCCACGGTGGCGCCCACGCTGTTCTACTTCGCGCCCAAGAACATCTGGGTGCTGGCGTACCAGTGGGGCCAGTGGCCGTTCATCTACCGCACCTCCAGCGACCCGACCAACCCCAACGGCTGGTCCGCGCCGCAGCCGCTGTTCACCGGCTCCATCCCCAACGCCGCCCCGATCGACCAGACCCTGATCGCCGACGGCCAGAACATGTACCTGTTCTTCGCCGGTGACAACGGCAGCATCTACCGGGCGAGCATGCCGATCGGGAACTTCCCGGGCAACTTCGGCTCGTCCTACACGACGGTCATGAGCGACACGGTGAAGAACCTCTTCGAGGCACCCCAGGTCTACAAGGTCAAGGACCAGAACCAGTACCTCATGATCGTCGAGGCCCGGGGGGCGAACGAGCAGCGCTACTTCCGCTCGTTCACCGCCACCAGCCTCAACGGCTCCTGGACCCCCCAGGCGGCCACCGAGAGCAACCCCTTCGCGGGCAAGGCCAACAGCGGCGCCACCTGGACCAACGACATCAGCCACGGCGACCTGGTCCGCAACAACCCCGACCAGACCATGACCATCGACCCCTGCAACCTCCAGCTCCTCTACCAGGGCAAGTCCCCCACCGCCACCGGCCCCTACGACCAGCTGCCCTGGCGGCCGGGCCTGCTCACCCTGCAGCGCTGACCCGACCGGTCCGCTGACCGACCACCCGACACCCGCCACCCCGGGCGGAGGAACCCCAGCCGTGCACCGGCTGGGGTTCCTTCGGTGCGACGTCAGCCGTGCGGGTCCGGCCCGGTGGCCGTTCGGAGGACCAGGGGGTTGCATGGACTGACCGAGCCCCTGCGATCCGGAGGTAGCGCCGTGTACGAGATGTGGGCCGAGCACGACCCGGCGGTGTCGCCGCCCGCCGTGGTGTGGCACGTGGTGGCGAAGGACGACGCGTCGTCGTCGCTGTGCGGGCGGTTCCTCGAACCGTCCCAGCGTGTCGTCCCGCCGGGGGACGGTGCCGACCCGGCCGGGCCGGACCGGTACTGCGACCCCTGCCTGGTCACCGTGCGTGAGGCCTTGGCGGCCACCGCCCGGTAGCGGTCCGTGACGTCACCGGTCACGGCGCTCGGCCCGGTGCCCGTCACCCCGGACGCGGCGGCGGACGCCGCGGCCTGGACCGTGGCGTCCGCCGCTTGCTCCGTCCGTGTAGCGCTCCGCCGTGTACCGCTCCATCCGTGTGCCCGTGCGCCCGTCCGTCAGGGCAGTGGTACGGCCGGCAGGCACGGGTGCCGGCTGCCGGTTCCTCGGGCGGCCAGGACGGTGGCCACCTCGTTTCTGATCTCCACCCGGAGTCCACCGTCCGCGCTCTCCCAGACGAGGCCTCCGTCGGGCCCCACGGCATGCGTCTCGTGAACGACGACGACGGCCGGTGGAGCGTGCCCGCCGATCCGGCCGGGGAGCGTCACCGCGTAGCGGCGCGTGAGGCTTCTCATGACCGCCTCCTTCTCTCCCCCACCCTGTGTAGTCGATTCTCCTCCCGCGCCGGGCCGCTTGTACACGGACGGTCGGCCTTTCCCGGACAGCCCGCGCCGCCCCTCCTCGGAGCCGCACCGCTGGACACGCTCCGCGTTTGCCCCGTCCGGACGCGGCTACACGCACCGGTGGGCGGGTGCGCGGGGGCCCCGGCCGGAGAGAGGCTGGGTGCAGGACTTCCACCCGGGAGGCTTCCATGAACAGCAGGGTCACCGTCGCGGGCCGCGCGGTTCCCCACCGCCGGGGCCGGGGCGCGAGGCGCGGGTGAGCCCCCGCCCCGGGCGTGAGCGCCCCGGTTCCGCCCGGCCGGGCCGACGGGCCATGCCGCTGGGCAGCCGCCGCCCCCGGGTGGCGCAGCGGCGCACCGGCCCGGCGGGCCCCGGTGACCGGGCGCCCACCGTCGACCGGGTGCCGTCCGGGCTGCGGACCGCCGCCGGGTACACCTGGCGGCTGGGGCTGCTCGGCGTCGGCGCCTACCTGGCCGTCGACGTCCTGGCCCGGCTCGAACTGCCGGTCATCGCGCTGTTCGTGGCGCTGGTCGTCACCTCGGTGCTGCGCCCGCCGGTGGACCTGCTGGCCAGGGTGATGCCCCGCTCGCTGGCCGTCCTGCTCGCCTTCCTCTGCAGCGTCGCGGTCATCGGCGGCGTCCTGACGCTGGTCGGCACCACCGTCGCCGACGAGTGGAGCCGGCTGGGCAACGAGCTGCGCGGCGGCCTCGGCCGGATCGACCACTGGCTCACCGGCGCGCCTTTCCACCTGCGTCCCGGCACGGTCACCGACCTGCGGGCCAAGATCGGCGACTTCATCGCCGCGCACCGGTCCACGCTGATCAGCACCGCGCTCAGCGGCGCCGGCCGGGCCGTCGAGCTGGTCACCGGGCTCGCGCTCGCGGTGTTCTGCTCGGTGTTCTTCCTGCACTCGGGCGACCGGATGTGGTCCTGGGCGCAGCGGCAGCTGCCGGCCCGCAGCCGTACGGTCTGGGACCGGGCCGGGCGGGCGGCCTGGCGCACCTTCTCCGGCTACACCCGTGGCGTGCTGATCGTGGCGGGGACCAACGCGGTGCTGGTCGGCATCGCCCTGGCGGTGCTGAGGGTGCCGCTGGTGCTGCCGCTGACGGTGCTGGAGTTCGTGGCGGCGCTCGTGCCGCTGATCGGTTCCCCGATCGCCCTGGCGATCGCCGCCGTGGTCGCCCTGGCGGCGCGCGGCCCGGTGATCGCGCTGCTGGTGCTCGCCCTGATCGTGATCATCGGCCAGCTCGAGGGGCACCTGCTGCATCCGCTGGTGCTCGGCTGGTCCGTACGGCTCCACCCGGTGGTCATCGCGCTGTCGGTGACCGGTGGCGCCGTCCTGGCCGGCGTGCTGGGCGCGGTGGTGGCGGTGCCGGTGGTGTCGGTCGCCTGGGCGGTCGTCGGCGAACTCCGCGACCTGCGCGGCCACCGCGGGCCGCCCGACAGCGGGGACCGGGCCAGACGCGGCCGGCAGGAGCGGTGAGCGCGCGTCGGCGCCGGGCGGGGCCCTTGGTTCCAGGAGCGGAGCCCCGGGCTGTGCATGGAGGGGGATGACCCGGCCGGGGGCGGCCTGGCAGGATGCCCATGATCGACTTCATCGATTCAGCGACTCTCCGCACGACCGAAGGGCCCCACCGTGACCACTCCCACCAGCACCGTCGTCGAGCGCGCGGACGAGCGGCACCGGTACGAGATCCTCGTGGACGGCGACCTCGCCGGCTTCACCGAGTACCGGGACCACGAGGAGCAGCGCGTCTTCTACCACACCGAGATCGACGAGGCCTTCGCCGGCCAGGGCCTCGCCTCCCGCCTCGTCCAGGACGCCCTCACCGACGTCCGCGCGGCCGGCAAGCGGATCGTGCCGATCTGCCCGTACGTCGCCAAGTTCCTCACCAAGCACGACGACTTCGCCGACATCACCGACCCGGTCACCCCCGAGGTCAAGGGCTGGCTGCGCACCCAGCTCCACTGACCGCCCCGGCCCCGCCACCGCCCCGGCCCCGCCACCGCTCCGGGACCTCTCCGGCCCCGGGCCGGCGCCCGGCGGGCCTGCGGGGTGGGGTCGTTGTGCCCTTGCCCGGATGCCCCGGGATGGGGATCCTGGTCGGCGGGATGAGCCGGACGGGACTGGAAGGGCTTGGGTGATGGGCGAGTTGGTCGTGGTGGGGGCGTGCGAGGGACTGCCGGGCGAGGTCCTGGCCGAAGCACGGGCCCGGGTCGCCGCCGCGGCGGCGGCTCCCGGGGTGGGGACGCTGGTGGAGGCCCTGCGGGTCAGGCTGGCCGCGGTGGCCGGGGGTGTGCTGGCGCAGGTGAACGCCGAGGTGGACGGCCGGCGGATCCGGGTGCAGGAGGTCGCGGCCGGGCTGGGCGATTCGCTCGACCGGGTCGTCGAGGCGTTGCGCGGCAGGATCGGGGCCGTCACCGGTGCCTGGGCCCCGCACCCGTGGCCGACCGGCCCGGCGGCCGTCCCCTCCCTCCCGGTCGTTCCGCCGGGTGAGGCCGGTCGTCCGGCCCGGGTGGTCCGGCGCAAGGAGCCCGCACTGGTGTGGTGTTCACCGGAGGCCGCCGCCCGGACGATGGACGCGATGGACTACGACATCCACCTGTTCACCGATCCGGCCACCGAGACGGACGCGGTCGTCTACCGGGTCGGGCCGACCGGCTACCGCCTCGCCCGTACGGTCGCCGCCGGTCCGCCCGGCCGCCGGACCGCGCCGATCACGCTCAGCCCGCACGGCGCGCCCGGCTGACCGAGGCGGGGGCGGTCGACCGGCTGGTGGGCGCCGAGCTGCCGTTCCTGTTCTTCGCCGACCCGGTCAACGGCCGCGGGCGGGTGCTCTACCGGCGTTTCGACGGCCGGCTCGGGCTGATCGCGGGACGGACCTGAGCCCCCTCCCCGGAACCCGTCGGGCCCCGCCGAGCGACTGCTCGACGGGGCCCGACGGGGTCTCAGGACCGGGGTGTCAGGACCGGTGCGACCGGTGCGTCACATGTTGATCATGTGGCCGGCGAGGCCGTGGATGGCCTCCTTGACCGCCTCGCCCAGGGTCGGGTGGGCGTGCACGTTGCGGGCGACCTCGTGGACGGTGAGGTCCCACTGCTGGGCCAGCGTCAGCTCCGGCAGCAGCTCGGTGACCTCGGGGCCGATCAGGTGGGCGCCGAGCAGCTCGCCGTGCTTGCCGTCGCTGATGACCTTGACGAAGCCGATCGGGTGGCCGAGGCCGTGCGCCTTGCCGTTGGCGGTGAACGGGAACTTGGCGACCTTGACGTCGTACCCGAGCTCGCGGGCCTGCGCCTCGGTGTAGCCGAAGGAGGCGATCTGCGGCTGGCAGTAGGTGGCGCGCGGGATCATCGCGAAGTCGACCTCCATGGTCTCCGCCCCGCCGATGGTCTCGGCGGCGATCACGGCCATGGTCTCGGCGGCGTGCGCGAGCATCAGCTTCGCCGTCACGTCGCCGATCGCGTAGATGTGCTCGACGCTGGTGCGGCCGCGGCCGTCCACCGCGATGGCGTTGCGGTCGGTGAGCTTGACCCCGGTGTTCTCCAGGCCGTAGCCGTTGACGCGCGGCGCGAAGCCGATCGCCTGGAGGACCTTGTCGGCCTCCAGCACCTTCTGCTCGCCGTCCTTGGTGACGGTGACGCGGACCTTGGCGTTCGGGTCGCTGTCGTCGATCGACTCGACCCGGGTGGAGGTCAGCACCTCGATGCCCAGCTTGCGGTACTGCTTGGCGAGTTCGGTGGAGACCTCGACGTCCTCCAGCGGCACCACGCGGTCCAGGAACTCGACGATGGTGACCTTCACGCCGTAGTTGTGCAGCACGTAGGCGAACTCGACGCCGATCGCGCCGGCGCCCGCGATGATGATGCTCTCCGGCAGCTGCTCGGTGAGGATCTGCTCCTCGTAGGTGACCACGCGGTCGCTCAGGCTGGTGCCGGGCAGCAGGCGGGTGGTGGCGCCGGCGGCGATGACGCAGTGGTCGAAGGTGACGACGTCGAAGCCGCCGCCGCTGAGCGCGACCTGGAGGGTGTGGTCGTCGACGAAGGTGCCCCAGCCGTCGTACTCGGTGATGCCGTTCTTCTTCATCAGGTAGTGGACGCCCTTGACCCGGCCGTCGGCGACCGATCGGCTGCGGCGGAACGCCTCGCCGAAGTCGAAGGTCACCTGGCCCTCGACCTTGATGCCGAAGGTCTTGGCCTCCTTGGTGAAGATGTGGGCGAGCTCGGCGTTGCGCAGCAGGGCCTTGGAGGGGATGCAGCCGACGTTGAGGCAGACGCCGCCCCAGTACTTGGCCTCGATGACCGCGACCTTCAGGCCCAGCTGGGCCGAGCGGACGGCGGCGGTGTAGCCGCCGGGGCCCGCGCCGAGGACGACGACGTCGTAGTGCGTGCTCATGTTGCTGACTCCTCCGAGGGTGTCACGGTGTCGTGATCTCGGTCCCATGGTGTCAGGACCGGGCTCGGCGCACCCACCGGGTCTCGGTCGATGCGCCCCGCGCGGCACCGTACAGGCCTCGGGGCGGGATTGTCAGTGGTCTCCGCTACGGTGACCGCACCGGCGCCCACCAGGGGCGATGACGGAGGGGGAGGGAGGGGCGGATGACGGATTCGCGCGCGGTGTGCGCGGTGCGTACGGCGGGTGCGGCAGGTGTCGTGCGTACGGCGGGCGGGTGGGCCCGCCGCCCGAGGACGGCAGCGGGCCCACCCGGGCGTCAGGCCGTCACGCCGTGCGAGTGGTCGCTCGGCTCGGCCGCGCCCCCGGTGGCCGGGGCCGCGGGAGCCGCCGGAGCCGCCGCGGCCTTCCCGGCCGGGTTCGGCGCCGGTACGGGCCGCTGCAGCGAGGAGAGGTCCCAGGCGTAGGTGCCGACGGCGTGGGCGATCACGTCGATGTTGACGTCGAAGGCGTCCATGTCGATGTTGCCCAGGTTGTCGCAGGCCTTGTGGTAGCAGGCGTCGTAGGCGGTACCCGCCGTGCCGCCGTAACGCTCCGCCTGCTCCGGGGACTTGATCTTCTCGGCGCCGGTGTCGGTGCCGCCCGCCGGGATGCCCGCGTCGATGAACGGTCCGTAGTCGGAACGGCCGTCGAAGGCGGTCGGGTCGTGCGGCTGGCCGACGCCGTCCAGGTAGCCGGTGATGTCCCGTTCGATCTGCGCCGATCCCTCGGGACCGGTGGCGCCGCCGGCGCTGCCCGAGCCGTTGTAGACGAACTGCGCGTAGTTGGGGGATGCGATCATGTCGAAGTTGAGGTAGAGCCGGATCTTCTTCTGATCCGCCTCGGAGAGTGACTTCACGTACGCCTCGGAGCCCTTGAGTCCGAACTCCTCGGCGGACCACCAGGCGAATCTGACCTTGTTCTTCACCGGGCGGACGCTGAGGTTCCTCGCGACCTCGAGGATGCCGGCCGAGCCGGAGCCGTTGTCGTTGATGCCCGGTCCGGCCGGGACGGAGTCGAGGTGCGCCCCGACCATCACGGTGTTGTCCGGGTCGCCGCCGCGGGTCTCGGCGATGACGTTCCAGGTCTTGCGCGGCTCCATGACGGTGCGGATGTCCAGGGTCACCCGGACGGGCCCGGCGGCGGCCGCGGCGGCCAGTGACTCCCCGGCGGCCTTGGTGATCCCGCCGGTGGGGACCTTCCCGGCCGTCGGCTCCCCCAAGGTGCCGTTGAGTTCGCCTTCGGCGTTGTTGTAGATGAGCGCGCCGGACGCGCCCGCGGCGGCCGCCGCGGCCTGCTTCTGGGCGAAGCTGCACCCGCCGCGCCGGATCAGGGCGATCTTGCCGGTGAACCCGCCCGCCGGGTAGTCGGTGGGCGCGCAGCCGGTGGTGGCCGTGACCGGGGCGACGGCCAACTCGGCGGTCAGGCCCGCCTCCGGGCCGCTCACCGAGTACGTCATGGCGATCACCGGCACGGACTCGGCCTTCGGGGACACCACGTCCAGGTGCTCCGCCCGGGCCTCGAAGAAGGTGTACGTGAACTCCTGCTTGGACACCTTGAGCCCGGCCCGCCGCGCCTGCTCGTAGACGTACTGCGCGGACTGCTCGTGCCCCTTCGAACCGGCCACCCGGGTACCGCCGTTGCGGTCGGCGATCCGCTGCAGCGCGGCCAGGGTGTCGTGGGCCGTCTCGGCGTCGCTGGCCTCGACCA
This sequence comes from Kitasatospora sp. Ki12, assembly GCF_054601375.1. NCBI lineage: Bacteria > Bacillati > Actinomycetota > Actinomycetes > Kitasatosporales > Streptomycetaceae > Kitasatospora > Kitasatospora sp. Ki12. The sequence goes on from NZ_BAAIHT010000002.1 coordinate 1,099,025, forward strand.
GCCGGGCGGCCAGCTTGGCTCCCTTGCGCGCCGGGTCCGGGTCGGCGGCGGCGGTGCCGGCGCCGGCCAGCAGCAGCGGGGTCACGAGGGCGGCGACGGTCAGCGCGGCGCCCGCCCGACGCCCGGTGAGGACCGGGCGGGGAAGCGGTATCGGCGTGGCGCTGCCGATCGGGTCGGTGTCGCTCGGACCGGTGCGGTCGTACCGGGTGGAGCGGTCGACCGGGGTGCTCGAACGACGGGTGCGCAGCATCAAGGGGACTCCTTCCGACGGGCCGTGAAGTCACGATTTGACAGGACCGGAATCGCGTTGCCAAGCCCGCCGCGCACCCCGCGGGATGCGCGCGAGGGGATGCGCGGTGATATTGGAGGAGTAGGGCCGTCTCATCCAGGAGTGTGACCACATGTCCATGATGGATAAGCTCAAGAGCCTGCTGAAGGGGCACGAGGAGCAGGCTGACAAGGCCGTCGACAAGGCGGGCGACACCGTCGACGAGCGCACCCAGGGCAAGTACAGCGGTCAGGTGGACGCCGCCCAGGAACAGCTGAAGAACCAGTTCCGCGACGAGCCGCCGCAGTAGCCGTAGCCCGGCGTATCGGTAGCCGGCCCGCGCCTCGGCCCGCTTCGGTACCCGCCCCGGTCCGGCCCCTCGGCCGGACCGGGGTTTCACCGTGAGCCGGGTTTCACCGCGGAGCGGGCGCGTCCCCGTCGCGCGGGTCGTCGCCGGTGGCGCCGCAGTTCTCGCAGGACTCCGCCCCGGGCCGCTCGCGCAGCCGTCCGCACTCCGGACACACCCGGTCCAGCCAGCAGGCCGGCTCGCCGCCTTCGTCCATGCCGCCGATTCTGCACTGGCACCACCCCCACGGCGAGTAGACACTGTCTACGTGGTGCTGGTAGACAGTGTCCATGACTGATCAGGAACGGGACCTCCGGGCCCGGCTGGTGGCCGCCGGCGTCGAACTCGTGGCCACGGGCGGCGTCCAGGCGCTGGGCCTTCGCGAGATCGCCCGCCAGGCCGGGGTCTCCCACGGCGCGCCCCGCCGCTACTTCCCCACCCACCGCGAACTGCTCGCCGCCATCGCCCAGCAGGGCTTCGGCAAGCTCACCGACGCGCTGGCCGGCGCCGACGCCCTGGCGGCCGGCACCGGCGCGGACGCCCGCGAACGCCTCGACGCGCTCTCCCGCGCCTACCTCGGCTTCGCCGCCGCCAACCCCGGCATGTTCGAGCTGATGTTCCGTCACGACCTGCTGGAAGGCAGCGGGGTGGAGCTGCGCAACACCACCGTGCCGCTGTTCCTCACCTTCGTCGGCCTGGTCACCGAGGTGCACCCGGACGCCGCCGACCCGGCCGCCCGCACCGCCGCCCTCTGGTCCAACCTGCACGGCCTCGCCCAGCTGCGCACCTGGGGCAGCCTGCGGCTCATCACCGGCAGCGAGGACATCGGGCCGCTGCTGCGCACCGTGCTGGACGCCCACCTCGGCCCGGCCGCCCGGTGACGCCACAGCTGCGCCGACGGCTCGCCCTCACCGCGAGCATCACCGGCGCCGTCCTGGTCGCCCTCGACGGCACCGCGCTGACCGTCGCCCGGCCCGTCCTCCAGCGCGACCTGCACGCCTCCGTCGCCGAGGTCCAGTGGGCCGGCACCGGCTACCTGGTCACCGTCGCCGCCCTGCTGGTCTTCGCCGGCCGGCTCGGCGACCGCTACGGGCACCGGCGGGTCTTCACCGTCGGCGTCGCGGGCTTCGCCGCCACCTCGGCCGGCATCGCCCTCGCCCCCGGCATCGGCTGGGTCATCGCCCTGCGGGCGCTCCAGGGGGTGGCGGGCGCCCTGCTGCAACCGGCCACCCTCGGCATGCTGCGCGCCGTCTGGCCCGCCGAGCGGCTGGCGGGCGCGATCGCGGTGCGCACCGCCGCGATCGGGCTCGCGGCGGCGGCCGGGCCGCTGGTCGGCGGGGCGCTCACCGCGCACTTCGGCTGGCGGTCGGTCTTCCTGTTCGGCCTCCTGCCCGCCGCGGCGGCCCTACTGGCCGCGCTCGCGGTGCCGTCCGGCCCGCACCCCGGGACGGCCGCGGGCGGGCGCAGCGGCCTCGACCTGCCGGGCGCGGCCCTGCTCGCGCTGGCCCTCGCCTGCCTCGTGCAGACCCTGGTCACCCTGCCGGACTCCGGCTGGTCGGTCGCCACGGCGCTGGGCCTCGCGGCGGCCGCGGTCCTCGCCGTGGCCCTGGCCCGGCACGAGCGGCGGACCGCCCGTCCGCTGCTGCCGCCCGCCCTGCTCCGCTCACCGGCGGTCGCGGCGCCGCTGGGCGTCCTGCTCGCCGCCTCGGCCGCGCTCCAGGGCGTACTCTTCCCGGCCACCTACTTCCTGCAGGACGTACAGGGGCTCGACCCGCTGCAGAGCGCGCTGCGGGCGGCGCCGCTCGCGGTGGCGATGATCCTCGCCGCGGCCGGCTCGTCCCGGCTGGCGAAGCGTCACGGCGAGCGGACGGTCGTGCTGACGGGCATGGCCCTGGTCACCTCGGGCGCGCTGCTCACCGCCCGGCTCGGCCCCGGTTCGGGGACGGTCACGATCGCCCTCTGCTTCCTGCTGCTGGGCGCCGGTTTCGGCGCGGTGATGGCCGCGGCCACCGCGATGGTGGTCCGCGGCGCGTCCACCGCCCAGTCGGGCGTCGCGGGCGGGCTCCAGCAGACCGCGCTCAACGTCGGCCCGGCGCTCGGCATCGCCGTGGCCACCACCACCGCCGGCAGCGCGGACCCCGGCGCGGCGCTGATGCCCGCCGCGCTCACCATGGCCGCCGTGGCGGCGGCGGGCACCCTGCTCGCGGCCCGGATCCCGGTCCCCGCCCGACCGGCCGACCGGGATGGGGCCTTGACCACCCACCGGTGACACCGTCGGGGCGGGCACGGGGCAGGTCGGAGCGGGCACGCGCTCGCGCTCAGCCGGGCGCGTCCATCAGGGCCGTGACGTAGGCGTCCAGCCGCGCCTCCACGGCCCGGGTGGTCAGCTCCGTCCTCCCCGCCTCCCGCCAGGGCCGCGCCACCGCCCGCACCTCCTCCGAGCACGCCAGCGCGTCCCGCACCAGCCAGTACCGCCGTGCGTCGGCGGCTTCGGCGAGCACCCCGCCGGCCTGCTCGTACGCCTCGGCGAACCGCGGGCCCCACACCGGTCCGTGCAGCAGCGCGAGGTTGGTGGAGCAGTGCGCCACATCGAGGTCCGCCGGGCCCCAGGAGGCCGCCGCCCAGTCGACGACGCCGGTGATCCGGGCACCGGCCGGATCTTCCGGCGGTACGGCGAACAGCACGTTGCCGGGCTGGAAGTCCCGGTGCAGGAACCGCCCTTCGTACGGCGGCACGGGCTCGCGGATCACGTCGGTCGCCGCGGCCCAGGCCGCCGCGTCCGCACCCTCGGGCGTCACGACGGTGTCGGCGGTCGTCAACGTCACGTACGGGCGGGGCCGTTCGGCCGGCCGCACCGCGTGGATCGCCACGAGCTGACGGGCCAGCAGCGGCAGGCGCGCCGCCACTCCCTCCTCGTCGAGGACCGTCCGGCCGGGCAGATGGGTCATCAGCAGCGACGGGTACTCGCACCGCTCGGCGCTCGGGTCGACGGCGACCAGTGCGGGGGCCGGCACCCCGCTCCCCGCGAGCACCGTCAGGGCGTCGGCCTCCCTGTTCAACCACTCCTCGGAGTGCTCCACGTCGACGAAGGACCGCAGCACCAGCTGACGGGTGCCGCCGTCCGGCGCGCCGACGGTCAGCCGCCGCACCTCGGCGGTGATGCCGCCGTGCAGCGCCTCCGTTCCGACGACCCGTTCACCGGGCTCCAGGTGCGAGTTCACCCAGGCCAGCGTCAACGGCCGTACACGCGCTGTCACTTCACGTCCGACCATCGCTCCGCCTCGTCATCCGCACCGCACCATTCGGGAGAACCCTGCCGGGGGTGACGGCCGTGGAGCCGATTCGCCCACCGGGAGCCACCGTAGAGGAACACCTCCGCGACGCCTCCGCCGTCGGAGCCTCCGCCGCCGGCGCGGCCAGGCGCCCCGCGAGCAGCGACAGCAGGGCCAGCTGCAGCACCGCGCCCACCGCCGGGCCGAGCCAGACGCCCGACACCCCCAGCGGCCCGGACAGTCCGGCCGAGGCGGCGAGTTGGACGCCGAGGCCGAGCAGCACGGCGAGCACCAGCGGGCGTCCGGCGCCCGCTGCCTGGTGGATGCCGCCGAGGGCGACCACCAGGGCGTACGGGAGGAGGTAGAGCGCCGCCATCCTCAGGAAGCCGACGGACTGTGCCGCCACCGCCGGGTCGTCGGTGAACAGCGCGGTCAGCGGGACCGCGAGCGTCGCGGACAGCACCACCGCCCCCGCGCCGAGGAGTGCGGCAAGGCGCCCGGTGTCGCGGTGCAGGGTGCGCAGCGCGCCGGTCTCGCCCGCGCCGGTGAGCCGGGCGGCCTCGATGGCGGCGGCCTGGCGCAGCGCGTAGAAGGCCATGGTGACGACGAGCAGCATCCGGTAGCCGACCCCGTACCCGGCCACCGCCGCGACGCCGAACCCTGCCACGAGCCCGAGTTGGGCCGTGCCGACGGCCATCCGGGCGGTGAAGTCCAGGCCGAACGGCGTGCCCGCCCGGACGATCCGCGCGGCCGCCGCCCACACTCCCCCGTCGCCGCCGGTCTGCTGCGGCACCCGTCCCCGTCCCCGCAGCCGCAGCGTGACGGCGAGGGCGACCGCCCGGGAGAGCGTCAGGGCCAGGGCGGCGCCCGGGACGCCGAGGGCGGGCACCGGGCCGGCGCCGAGGATGAGCAGGGGGTCCAGGACGAGCAGCAGCGCGTTGGAGAGCAGGGCGACGCGCATCGGGGTGCGGGTGTCGCCGGCGCCCTTGAAGAGTTCGTCGGCGACGCGCTGGCCGAAGAACAGGGCGAAGGCCGGGAAGGCGACGGTGAAGTACTCGGCGGCATGGGCGGCGGCTTCGCCGTCCAGGAACGCGCCGGCCAGCCGGTCGCGCAGCAGGAAGCCGGGGACGGCGATCGCGAGGCTGCCGGCGGCGCAGAGCCGCCAGGCGGCGCGGGCGGTCCGGTCGGCCTCGGCCCGGTCGCCCGCGCCGAGCGCGTGGGAGAGCCGCACGCTGGTGCCGGAGGCGACCACCAGGACGAGTCCGAGCAGCAGGTTCTCGACGGTCCCGGCCAGCGTGACGGCGGCGACCGCGGCGCCGCCGAGGCCGGCCACCCAGAGGGTGCCGATCACCGAGGCGACCACCCCGGACAGCAGTTCCGCGTAGACGGGTACGGCCAGTGCCGTGAGTCGGGGCATGTGCCCGCGCATGGTTCCTCCCCCTGTTTCCGCCGTCCGGAGGCCCGGACGCCGACCTCGAATAGAGATACATCGATTAGAGGTACATCGGCAAGAGGTAGCATGGCGGCTCCAGCGGGCGCACTCCGACGGAAGGGCTTCGACCGTGCTGACCCTCGCGATCCTCGGCTTCCTGTACGACCAGCCGCTGCACGGCTACGAGCTCAAGTCCCGGATCACCGGCCTGACCGGCCACGTCCGCCCGGTCAGCGACGGCGCGCTCTACCCGGCCATCGCCCGGCTGGAGAAGGCCGGCCTGCTGTACCGCCGCGCCGAGGCCGGCACCGGCTCGGCACCGCGCCAGACCCTGGAACTGACCGAGGACGGCCGGGCCGAACTGCTACGACGGCTGGCCGACCCGGAACAGGCCGAAATCACCGACCAGATCCGGTTCTTCACGCTCACCGCGTTCCTGCACCACCTCGCCGACCCGCCCCGGCAGGCCGCCGTCCTCCGCCGCCGGCTGGCCTTCCTGTCGGCGCCGAGCAGCTTCTTCTACGACGGCGACGGCCGGCCGGTCACCGCCGAGCGGGAACCCAACCCCTTCCGCCGCGGCATGCTGCTCGTCGCCCGGGCCTCCACGGCCGCCGAACGGACCTGGCTGGACGACACCATCGCGGAGCTGGAGCGGCCTTGGCCCCCGGACCCCTCGTGATCTCCTCCTGAGGTCCTCATGAGCCCCTCCTGAGCCGGGCGGTCGCCAGGGTTCACGGACGCCGGGCGACGAAGACGAACTCCCGTCCCGGCCGGTCGGGCGCGTCGCGAACCCCTTCCACCACGAAGCCGTTGGCGGTCAGGTCCCGCTCGACCTCCTCCCGCTCGCGGAACCGCAGCGTCGAGTCCGAGGTCAGCACCTGCCCGTCCGCGCCGAACGCATAGGTCCAGCGGAACGTCACCAGCGGCGGGCTCGTCCCGATCGACTCGACCCAGCTCTCGACGGACCCGACGCCCGGGATCTCCGTCACCCGGTGGGAGTGCTCGCGGGTCCACCGTTCCCAGGCGCGTGCGGCCGGATCGCGGGTCTCGAAGACCAGTCGCCCGCCCGGACGCAGCGCTTCGTGGGCCCCCCGCAGGGTCCGCTGCCAGTCCCGGGGCTCGGTGACGGCCTGGGCGACGTTCGCCGTCATCGTCGCCAGGTCGACCCGCAATGGCGGGAGGTCGGTCACGTCACCGTGGATCCACCGCACCCGCTCGCCGCCCGGTTTGGCGCGCGCGACCTCGATCGACGCCCGGGCGGGATCGACGCCGACGACCTCGATCCCGCGGTCGGCCAGCAGGAGCGCGAACACCCCCGTCCCGCACCCGATGTCCAGCACGCGGCGCGCCGTGAACTCCTCCGCCATCCGGAGGTAGGCGACGAGATCGCCGCGGTCGGGGTCGAGCCGGTCGTAGATCGCGGCGAGCCGCGGATGCCCGAAACATTCGTCAGCCACGCCGCCGACCGTACGCGGGGCCGGGCCCCGCCGGCCACCGGTCCACCGCTCCGCCGGCGTCAGGCGTGGCCGAGGCAGCGCTTGAGCTCGTTGAGGTCGTAGAAGTGGCTGCCCCTGCTGACGGGCTTGCAGGAGGGCTTGAAGGCGGTCTCCTTCTCGTTGTAGAGCATCCGGACCAGGTGGGTGGCGGGCTTGCCGTCGGCGGGCGTGTCCGCGTACAGGTCCCACTGGATGTTCGCGGCCATCGGCGCGACCTCGGCGCCGCGCCACGGGTTGTTCCGGTACGAGTACGGCTCCCCCGGGGCGGCGGGATCGGTGCTGCCGGGCAGGCCCATCAGCGCGGCGAGCGGCTCGATCTCCTCGGCATGGGTGAAGCGCAGGACCGCGCCCTTGTCGCTGGAGCCGTCCGCCTTCGCCCCGGCCTGGGCGAGCAGGTCGTCGAGGAGGACGCCGGCCATCTTGTAGGTGATCGTGCGGCCGCTGAAGGCCGGGCCCTTCTGGTAGAACTCCTCGGCGTCGTCCAGGTACGCGAACCACTGGGCGTCGCGCGGGGCGAGGAAGCGGCCGAGGTCGACGTCCGGGGCCTCGACGTCCAGGTCGGGCGCGGCCGCGTACAGCTGGTAGAGGGAGCGCGCGAAGGAGACCTGGTCGGCGGCCGGCAGCGCGGCGGCGAACTCGTCCCGGAACAGGCGCGCGACGACGCGGTGCGCCGCCTCGGCGGTGCGCGGGTCGGCGTCGAGCTCCGCCAGGACGGCGGCCAGGCCGGGGTCGCCCGCCAGGTAGGCCTGGTAGTCGGCGTTCTGCGGCTGCTTGTGGAAGTACAGCAGGTTCTTGTCGGTGACCGGGGCCCCGATCAGGCCCGCCAGCGCCGGGTCCCCGGAGACCAGGCCGCCGGTGAAGGCCTCGGCACTGGCCACGGCGCGCGCCACGCCCGAGGTCTCGACGACGACGGGCTCGTGCTCGGCGGTGATCTTCTCGAACAGGGACGGCAGCCGCTGCTCCATCCGCAGCGCGGTCCGGCGGTGCTCCTGCGCCCCGCGCGCGGAGAGGTTGCCGTAGCCGAGGGCCTTCGCCGCGTCCAGCAGCGACCGCACCTGCGGGCCCAGGTCCTCGCCGAGGCCGGTGAGGGCGTCCTGCTGTTCGGCCTTGCCCAGCAGGGCGAGCACGGCTTCGCCGTCCTTGCCGTCCGACATGGCCCGGGAGCCGTGGCGGGCGACGTTCTCGGTGAACACCGGGCTGAAGCCCCTGGGCGGGCTCTGGTAGCGGCCGGCCTTCTCCTGCGGCACGTAGGGGGCCTTGGTGCCGTACAGGTCCCGGTGGGCGGGCGGCGCACCGCTCCCGTCCCGGGCGGAGGCGGTGCCTGCGGTGCACAGCACACCGGCCGCCAGGGAGACGGCCAGGGCGGCGGAGAGCGGAGCGGTGCGCTTCAACGCGGGTCCTTCGGTCGCGGCGGGCTACCGATCGGTAGCTTCGGTCGTCCCGCAGGGTCGCGCGGCGACCGGAACCACCACCGACGCCGGGCGGTGGACGGGATGAAGGTCGGCTGAACAACGTGCTCCGACAACGGCGCTCCCCCCGCGCCCCCCATCCCGTCCGTACGCCCCGGTGCCCTCAACGCCGCCCGGGCGGTGGAGCCTCGTCGCCGGTCTTGCCGTAGCCGAGGCACTCGACGATCAGACCGTCCCGTACGAGTGCGATGGTCACCCCGCGGACCGAGTCGGCCGGGCCGGTGCCGAAGCGGTGGCGCCAACGGACCGTCGCGCGCTCACCGGTGACGACGACGGACTCCGGGTCGAACCGGCCGGTGCGGTCCTCGGCGAGTGCCCGGCAGAACTCCAGGCACGCGGCGCGGCCCTCGTAGCGGGCCCCGTCGGGGGCCGGATGCCTCCCCTCCATCACGCAGTCGTCGGCGATCAGGTCGGCGAGCAACGAGCCGTCATGGTCGGTGAAGGCACGGATGAAGGTATGGATCACCTCGGCCGTGGCACGGAACGACATCCCGGCCGCTCAGGAGCCGGACGCGCCGGCGGGGGCGGGGATCGCCTGTTCCGCCCCGCGCTCCTCCCGGCGGGCGCTCCACACCGCCAGGGACGTGAACAGGGTGAAGACCGCCCCGGCCGTCAGGACGCCGTTGATGGTGGCGTTGGTGGCGACGAGCCCGCCGAGGAGGGCGCCGAGCGCGATCGCCAGGTTGTAGACGGAGGTGTTCAGCGCGGTGGCCGCCTCGGTCGATTCGGGTGCCGCCTTGAGGATCCACGTCTGCACGCTGACCGGCACCCCGCCGAAGGCCAGCCCCCAGCCCAGCAGCAGCAGGGCGCCGCTGACCGGCGAGCGGCCGGCGAAGGGGAAGACCGCGAGGATGACCGTCAGCAGCACGCTGATGGAGAGGATGGTGACGCGGATGTTGCGCTCCGCGGCCGCCCCGGCGAGGAAGTTGCCGATGATGCCGGCCACGCCGAAGCCGAGCAGCAGCGGGCCGATCGCGCCCTCGCCGATCCCGGACGTGCTCTGGAGGATCGGGCTGATGAAGGTGAACGCCGCGAAGTGACCGCCGACCAGGAGGAAGGTGGAGAGCACCCCGGCCCGTACCACCGGGTGGCGGAACTGCTGCGGCAGTGTGCGCAGTTGGACGACCTCCCGGGCGGGCATGGGCGGCAGCAGGACGAGCAGGGCCGCCAGCACGAGGAGGCCCAGCGCCGCCGCGGCCACGAACGCGACCCGCCAGTCGGCGACGCCGCCGAGCAGCGTTCCGGCCGGCACGCCGAGCACGTTGGCCGCCGTCGCGCCGCCGAACACGACCGAGATGGCCCGGGGGATGGAGCGCTCCGGCACCAGCCGTACGGCGAGGCCCGCGGCGAGCGCCCAGAAGCCGCCGATGCTGACGCCGACGAGGAAGCGGGCCACCAGCAGGACGGTGAAGTCGGGTGCCGCCGCCGACAGTCCGTTGGCCAGCACCATCAGGGTGATCAGACCGATCAGGGCGACCCGCCGGTCGAGGCGCCCGATCGCCACCGGGAGCAGCGGCGCCGTGACGGCGGCGACCAGGCCGGGGACGGTCACCATCAGGCCGGCGGTGCCCTCGGAGACGTCGAGGGCTCCTCCGATGAAGGGGAGCAGCCCCACCGGCAGTGATTCGACGGTCACCAGCGCGAACGTGCCGACCGCCATGGTGACGACGGCGAGCCAGCTCCTGAGGGGTACCCGCTCACCGTCGGGCGTGGTCGGGGGTCTCTCGGTGTCGGTGATGGTCATGGGTTCTCTCCGTCGGGTTCGGTGGGGAAATCGGCTCGTCACCCGGTAGCAGTCGGGGCCGGCCCGCCGTCGATCCTCCGGCCCCTCTTCGTGATCATCAACGCCGAAGATCAGTAAGATCCGATAACCAGGACTTATGACGGGGGTCAACGACAGGTGGAAGTACGTGACATCGAGATCTTCCTGACACTTGCGGAGGAGCTGCACTTCGGCCGGGCCGCCGCCCGGCTGCACCTCACCCAGGCGCGGGTCAGCCAGGTGATCTGCCGTCAGGAACGCCAACTCGGCGGCCTGCTGTTCGACCGCACCAACCGCCGCCGGATCCACCTGACCCCGCTCGGCCGGCAACTCTCCGCCGACCTGCGGCCGGTGTACGCGAACCTGCGGCACAGCCTCGACCGCGCGCGGATGGCGGCCCGCGGCAAGACCGAGCGCCTGCGCGTCAGCATGATGCCCTTCAACGTGCCCGACCTGCACCGCTTCTGGCAGACCTTCCAGGCCCGCCACCCCCAGTGGGAGCTGCAGATCCGCACGGCGCCCTACGTCGACCCCTTCGCCAGACTCCGCGAGGGCGACGTGGACGTGTTCGTCACCTGGCTACCCGTGGACGACCCCGCCTTCACCGTCGGCCCGGTCCTCTTCCACGACCGCCGGGTCCTGGCCGTCTCCGCGGCCCACGAACTCGCCGAACACCACGCCGTCCCGCACGAGGCCCTCGCCGACTTCGCCCACGCCATGCCCCCCGACATGCCCGACTACTGGGAGGACGGCTACCTCGGCTTCCACACGCCCAGGGGCAAGACCATCGAACGGATCGAGAAGGTCACCAACGCCGACGAACTGATCAACCTCGTCATCACCGGCGAGATCGTCCACCCCTTCCCCTCCCACGTCACCCGCTACTGGTCGATGTCCCACGTGCGCTTCATCCCCGTACCGGAGATGGGGACCATCCCCTACGGCCTGGTGTGGCGCAGGGACTCCGAGAACGAGCTCGTCCGGGCCCTCGCCCAGACCGTACGGGACCTCGGCCCCGTACGGTTCTGAGGACGGCCGCGCGTCGACACCACCCCGGCCCCACCTGAGAAGCCTGGGGCGCTCCTCACTCCGGGCGCAGGTCCAGCACCAGGTCGCGCGGCAGGCCGTGGGTGTCGTGCAGGTAGTGGAGGTCGTCCTCGGTCAGCGGGCCGCGGAAGCGGGGGCGGGAGAGCACCCGGCGGCCGCGTTCCAGGAGGCGGCCGAACCGGTCCTCCTCGTCGAGCAGCACCCGGCGCACGGACTCCGGGTCCACGTCCTGACGGAAGCGGTCCAGGGTGTGCCGGACCAACTCGACCGGCAGGTCCCCGAGTCCGCGCCGCGGGTCGTCCCGGCGGAGCACGGTGAGCACCCGGCGCACCAGCCGGCGCAGCACGTAGCCGCGGCCGGTGTTGGACGGGCGGACGCCGTCGCCGATGACGACGATGCCCGAGCGCAGGTGGTCGCAGACCAGCCGCAGTGACGGTTCGTCCAGCTGCCACAGGGGCGGGACGAGGCGGCGCCAGGGGTCGAAGACGTCGCACTCGAAGACCGACGTCCGACCCTGCAGCAGCGAGGAGAGCCGTTCCAGACCGAGACCGGTGTCGACGTTGCGCTGGGGAAGCGGGACGAGGGTGCCGTCGTCGAGCCGCCGGTGACGCATCATCACGTGGTTCCAGATCTCCACCCAGCGGTCGTCCCGGGTGGGCGTCGACTCCGGTGGGGTGTCACCGGTCCACAGGAAGATCTCCGAGTCCGGGCCGCACGGACCGGTCGGCCCGTTGGACCACCAGTTGTCCTCGACGGTGAGCTCGACCGGTACGCCGCGGTCCTGCCACAGCTCCAGCGAGCCGGTGTCCGGGCCGACCCGCTCGTCGCCGCCGAAGACGGTGACGTGGAGCCGGCCGGGATCGATGCCGAACCCGTCGGTGAGCAGCCCGTAGCCCCAGTCGAGGCTCTGCGGGCCCTCGTAGTCGCCGAGGGACCAGGTGCCGAGCATCTCGAAGACGGTCAGGTGGGTGCGGTCGCCGACCTCGTCGAGGTCCGTGGTGCGCAGGCAGCGCTGCACGTTCACCAGCCGGCTGCCGAGCGGGTGCGGGCGCCCCTCCAGGTAGGGCGTGAGGGGGTGCATGCCGGAGGTGGTGAACAGCACCGGGTCGCCGGGCGGGGGCAGCAGGGTCGAGCCGGTGATCCGGCGGTGGCCGCGCTCCTCGTAGTACTCGGTGAACGTACGGACGAGCTGGTCGGTGTTCATGGGGTGGCTCCTTCGCGTGTGCCGGGGGGGGACGCACCGGACAACGGGTCCACGCGATCGTCGGAACCGAGGAGGGAAGCACCTCGAAGTCACCATCGGCGGCCCGTTTCCGGTCGCCGAGGGGAGGTGGTACGTCAGGCGGCGGCAACCGGCGAGCTGGTCGCTCGCGCGGTAGCGGTGGCAGTGCCGGGGCCGGTGACGTTCATGGCGCCGAGGATAACGCGGCCGACGGCCCCGGGGCACCTGGATTTCCGGGGTCCATCGGGGTTGCGGGCCGTGACGCCGACCGACGATTCGCACACCATCCACTACTTTCCGTGATGACCCTTGCTCCATCGCCTCACGGAACGGAGCGCAGCATGCGCCTTCGCTCGATGTTCGTCGTCTCCCTCGCCTGTGCCCTGCCGATGACCGGCGTCGCGGCCGCCGGGAACGCCGTCGCCCAGCCCCGGAGCGTCCGGGCGGTCCTCCCCGACGACTGCCCGACCCGGACGGTCCCGCCGGTCGAGCACCCGGAGCAGTACTACTGCCAGGACCCCCGACTCGGCCCGGCCGCCCTGCCCAACACCGAGCCGGTCGCCACCCTGCTGCGGGGGTACCAGCGGTTCGGCGGGCTCAGTGCCACGAACTTCGTGAAGCTGTACGCCGACTCCACCACGGGCAACTGGCTGTTCGCACCCGACCGCGGCTTCCAGCGGCTCAACGGCCAGGTGAACCGGACCCGGTGGACCGTGCCGGTCGGCACCAGGCTGGACCGCTTCGGCGCGCTCAAGGGCGGCTACCTCGCCGACCCCGGCACTCCGTTCACCCAGCTCGCAGTGACCCCGGACGCGCTCAACCCCGACACCGACGGCAAGGCCTACCACTGCCTGAACACCCTGAAGCCGTTCGACGTGTGGCGGGGGCACGTCGCGGCCTTCTACGGGATGCCCGGCGGCGGCATCCAGGAGTGGCTCGACAAGGCGCTCAAGCCCCAGGAGCTCGGCGACAAGGACTACAAGATCAACGTCCTCATCGACGAGAAGTACCTCGAGGTCGTCCCCGACGACCAGTGCGTGGTGACGCCCACCGGCGCCTGACGCTCCCGCGCGCCCCGGGGCCCCGGTGCGACGAGGACGGTGGCGGGGCGCGGCGCTGCGGGGAGGCCGGTCCTCCCGTGACGCCGCGCCCCGAACCCGCTGGCCGCAGGCCCGAGCCGACTGCCATGATCCGCGTCATGGCAATCCTCGACATCCTGACCGAACTGGCGGAGACCGGGCGCTGGGGCCCCGTGGCCACCGGCGCCGACTGGGCCGAGGTGACCGCGTCCTTCGGTGACCCCTGGACCGGAACGCTGACGGGGCCGTGGGAGTGGCCCCGGCTCGTTGCGTACGGCGATCTCGAACTCAGTGTCTGCCACTGCCGCAGGATCGTTCTCGTCTGCGTCCAGACCTGGCGCGACGTGATCGAACTGCCCTCCCTCAGTTCCGGAGAGCCGCGGGGCTTCCCTGGCTCCCTCACCCACCAGGACGTCACACGCGCCCTCGACGCGGCCGGCTGCCCCTGGCGGCCCGACCCGTCCCTCACCTTCGACGACCAGTGCGCCCTCACCGCCCTGCCCAGCGGAGCGACCTTCGCCTTCTCCGGGGTCGCCCCGGGCGTGGAACCCGTCCTGAACGTCATGGGGCTGCCGGACGGCCTCCACGACTGCCCGGCCCCGACGACCTCGACGACACCCTGACGGACGTCGCCCCGTTCCATGCCCGTTGCGTCGAACGGCGCGACCGTCCTCGTGGTCCTCCGCCACGCCCGCGGCGAAGGACCACGGCCGGACCGGACGTTCCGTCAGGCCGGGACGTTCTTGAGGACGGCCTCGGTCAGCGGCGTGAGCCGCTCGGACAGCTTGTCGAGGTCCGCGGTCCGGCCGTCGGACCACTGGGCCGAACCGACGATCATGCCGTGCCCGTGGGCCGCGAAATCCTGCACCCGCCCGTGGTCGGCCGGCAAGCGGCGCAGGCCCGAGTCCGTGGGCGGGACGTGGACGGCGACCTGGAAGGACTCGGGGTGGGAGGCGAGGAAGGTCACCAGGTGCACGCCGTCGCCCTGGTCCGCCATCGTGAACAGCGCCACGTTGTACTGGTTGCCCTCGGCGTCCTTGTACAGCGCCAGGTTGACGCCGAGACAGCCGTGGCCCTGGGTGATCAATCCGGCGAGTGTGGGCGCCACGGTGTCCGGGCCGGTGCAGCTCGTGCGCGCCACGCCCGCCACCAGCGTGTACCCCTGCACCTGCCCCGGGAGGACGGACAGCGGGAACGCCGACGGCGAGGCCGCCGCCGCCATCGCCGTCTCCGTCGCCGAGGCCGGGGTGCCGGACGCCGCGGGCGCGGCGGGGATCGGCTGGGTCGCCGGGGCCGGGGCTGCGGTGCCGGATGCGGCGGGCGCGGCGGCCGGTGCCTGGTCCGACGGCCGGAGCGCGTACGCCGCCGCGCCCGCGACTACCAGCAGAGCGGCGGCCACCGGAAGCAGCAGCCGACGCCCCGAGCGCCCTCGCTCCGGCTGCGGCGCCTGTTCGGCGGCCGCGGCGCTCCCCCCTCCCGCCGCCTTCTCCTTCTCGAACTCCTTGACGAAGTCTTCCCACTGGTCTTCACCGGATCCACGCATGCTCACGGTTTCAAGACCTTAGTGATCGTCACGAGCACGGGGAACACCGGCCCCTCGCGGGTGCCGCCGACGCGACGTCCGCGACGGTTCCGGGAGGTCAGCCGAGCAGGACGCCGCGCTCGCGGGCCAGCGGCTCCAGGCCGTACCGGGCCACGTGCTCCGGGTTGTCCAGGTCGATCGTGCGGATGCCCGCGGCGGCCAGCCGCTCGTTGATCGCGTCCAGGTGCTGCTGGACGAGCTGCTTCTCGGCGTCGGTGGTGCGGCCCTTGTGCGGCCTCCCGGCGTGCTCCAGGCTGGCGTAGTTGACCTTCTCCTTGGCCCCGGCGGGCGCCGCCGCCTGGCCGGGGACCGCCGGGGCGACCCGCTTGGCGCCGCGCAGCACCTCGGCCATCGGGGCGGCGGAGGCCAGCCGGTTGAACGCCTCGGCCTCCATGACGACCGTCTCCGGCTCGTCGGCGTCCGGGTAGTGCAGCTCGACCGTCACCAGGTCGAGCGCCAGCTCCTCCACCGCGGTCAGCTCGCCGGCGAGCGCCTCGATCTCGACCGGGCCGTCCGCCAGGTCGGGGTGGCGGCGCACCACGACGCGCACCAGGTCCTCGTCGTTCTCCACGTGGGTACCGGTCAGGTCCGAGAACCGGATGATCTTCTGGCCCATCTCTACCTCTCTTGGCGACTGCGATCAGCCGAGAGCCTACGCCGGGACGACCAGCGCGGGCGAAGGCCCGACCCGGTGCGGTCCCCGCCGTCCGGCCGGACTCCCCCGGCGGCCGAGGACCGCCGTGACCCATGAAACCCGCTCGGGCACCTGACCAGCCGATCGGGTGAATCCGGGGACGGTTGCGCACTGCGCGTGCTCCTCCCCCGACGCGGCGTCCGCGACCCCCTCGAAGCAGGCCGGGCGACCGGGTTCGAACAGGCGCTCGCCGCCTGCGCACTGGGTTCCGGCGCCCTCACCGATCTCCTGCGCGAGCGGCCGACGGGCTCCGGGCCGCGCCCGGGAGGTGCTCGAAAAGCACCGGTTCGACCCGGGCTCGCCCGGAGGAAATCCGCTTGAACGGTGCGCTCGAACAGCACCATCATCGGACGCCACCCACCCACGACGATCCCCGCCAACTGGCCCTGAGGGAAGCCGACTTGGGGCTCTCCCGCCGGCCCGGCCGCACCCCCGCACGCCCGCACGCGCGCCCATGCTCCGGCGCGTCCGTGCACCGCTCCACGCCTGGAGGATCCATGGCCTGTTCCCCCGCCCCCACGATGCACGTCCCACCCGCCCCGGAGGCCCGGCCGGCCCGCGCACCGCGGACGGAGGCGAGGGCTTGAGCACCGCGACGGCGCCGGCCGAGGGCGCCGACGAGGAACTGCGGTGGCTGGCCGACGGCCGCCGCATCGAGACCATCGAGGCGATCAGCGTCAGCGCGATGGCCCGCCGCCTGCCCGCGCTGGTCGTCCGCGCCTTCCGCCTCGGCTGGCGCATCGACCGCACCTCCGTCGCGCTGCTGCTGACCTGTCAGGCGGTGTCCGCGGTGCTCGGCGCGGCCGGCCTGTTCGCGACCACCGGTACGATCTCGGCCCTGTTCGGCCCGGGCCGGGCCGGCGACAAGCTCGCCCACGCGGCGCCGTCGATCCTGGTGATCGCGACCGCGGCCGGCGCCCGCGCCCTGCTGAGCATCATGATCCGCACCATCACCATCCACCTGTCGCCGCGCATCTCCCGGGAGGCGGAGGCGGCGGTGCTGCGCGCCACCGTGGCCGCCGAACTGACCGCCTACGACCACGCCGGCTACAACGACGAGCTGGAGGCGGCCGACCGGGGCGCCGAGGTCTGCGTGGACATCGTCGGGGAGGCGCAGAACCTGATCGCCTCCCTCGCCTCGCTCCTCGGTGCCGCGGGCGTGCTGACCGTGCTCCACCCGGCCCTCCTCCCGCTGCTGCTCCTGGCGGCGCTGCCCCAGGGGATCGCGTCGGTGCACGCCGCCCGGGTGCAGTTCCTGGCGAACCGGGCCGCGATCGGCGACCGGCGGGTGATGGCGAACCTGCGCTGGTACATCCACCTCAAGCGCAACGCCGACCAGGTCCGCTCGGACACCATGGGCGAGTTCCTGCTCACCAAGTACGACCAGGTCGGCCGGCGGCTCGACGTCAGCTCCCGGCGCGCGGCGATGCGGAGCGCCCGGGTGTCGGTGATCGGCGCCGCCGCCTCCGGCCTCGGGTCGGCCCTGGCCTGGGCGGCGATGCTGTGGCTGGTCAGCACCGGCCGGATGAGCCTGCCGCGCGGCGGCGCCGCGGTGTTCGCGCTGACCGCGGTCGGCAGCAGCCTGCGCGGCATCGTCGGCTACGGCGCGGACCTGTTCCGCACCGGCATGTACCTGGACGACTGGTCGAACTTCCTCGACACCGCCGGCGGCCACCGGCCCGAGCGCGGCACCGAGACCCCCGAAGCCCCGGCCCGGATCGCGGTGGAGAACCTCGGCTACGCCTACCCCGCCTCCGACCGCAAGGCGCTGGACGGGGTGAACCTGTACGTCGAACGGGGCGAGATCCTGGCCCTGGTGGGCGAGAACGGCTCCGGCAAGACCACCCTCTCCAAGCTCCTGGCCGGGCTCTACCTGCCCGACGCCGGAGCGGTGCGGTGGGACGGGCGGGACACCCGCGACCTCGACCCGCACGCCCTCTGGCGCCAGGTGGCCGTCGTGCCCCAGGACTACGCCCGCTGGCCCCTGACCTGCCGCGAGAACATCACCCTGGGCCAGCCCACCGCCGAGGGCGACGCGGCGGTGCTGCGCGCCGCCGACGCCTCCGGGGCGGCCGACGTCGTCGCCAAGCTCCGCCGGGGCCTGTCCACCCTGCTGGCGGTGGAGTGGATGGGCGGCGAGGAGCTGTCCGGCGGCCAGTGGCAGCGGCTGGCCATCGCCCGGGCCTTCCACCGCGAGGCCGGGCTGCTCGTCCTGGACGAACCGACCGCCGCCCTCGACCCTCGCGCCGAGCACCGGATCTTCCAAAACCTGCGGGCGGTCGCGCGGGAGCGGGCGGTCGTCCTGGTCACCCACCGGCTCACCAACGTGGCCGTCGCCGACCGGATCGTCGTCCTCGAAGACGGAAAGGTCCTCCAGGAAGGCACGTTCGCCGAGCTGGTGGCCGACGAGGCGGGCCGGTTCAGGGAGTTGTGGGACCTGCAGAACGAACGCACCGGCCTCCCGGCCCAGCGGACCGCACCGGTCCACGAGCGCGGGGAGAGCGGCTGCTGAATCCGCCGCGGGGCACCGACCCGCGACCACCACGAGCGCCCCCCTGACCGCCCCGAACCGGAGGAACTCCCCTACCCGGCCCGCCGAGTCCACCTCGACGGGCCGCCACTCCTTCCGGACGGCGTGCACGAACGGACGCGGCCTCGCCTGCCACGGTCCGTACCCGATCGGTGACACGATGCGTCCGCCCCTTCACACCGCGAGACCCGGGAGTCCGTTTTGGCACGAATCACCATCAACGGCGTGACCGTCGATCCGCTGGCCCAGTCCACCGCGATGGCCCGCGCGTCACTGGTGTCCGAGGACGCCTCCGCGTCCGACTACCTGCTCGTCCAGACCACCCACGTACCCACCGCCGAGGAGAAGGCGCAGCTGGCGCGGCTCGGCGTGGTGATCCACGAGTACGTGCCGGAGAGCACCTACCTGTGCGGCTACCGGCCCGCCGATCTGGCGGCCGTCCGGGCACTGCCCTTCGTGGCCTGGGCCGATATGTACCTGAAGGGCTTCAAGGTCGCGCCCTCGTTGCGGTCCGGGCGGATGCGGCCGGCCCTCGCCGTCCTGGCCGATCCGGTCGAGGTGGCCGGTTCGCGCACCCGTACGGTCGACATCGTCCTGCACCAGGACGTCGACGCGGGCGCGGACGGCGTCCGGCAGCGGATCGCCGCGGCCACCGGGGTCGACGCCGGCGACATCCGGCCGGAGCGGGGCAAGATCCGGATGACGGTTCGGGAGGGGGACCTGTCCGCGCTGGCGGCCATCGACCAGGTGCAGCAGGTCGAGGAGGTCCCGGTGATGGGCTTGCACAACAGCGTCGCCGCCGGGTTGATGAGCGCCCGGGTCTCGCTCAACGGGACGCCGTTCCGGGGCGAGGGCCAGGTCGTGGCCATCGCCGACACCGGCTTCGACGTCGGCTCCACGACCGATGTGCACCCGGCGTTCAAGGGCCGGGTGAAGCGCCTGACCGCCCTCGGCCGGACCGGCCCCGACCGGACGGACGACCCGATGGGCCACGGCACCCATGTGTCGGGCTCCGTGCTCGGCGACGGTTCCTCGGCCCCCATGGCCGAAACCGTCCAGGGAACCGCCCCCGGGGCGTCCCTGGTCCTGCAGTCGCTCCTGGACGACCACGGCGGGCTCGGCGGAATCCCCGACGACCTGGCCGACCTGTTCGGGCCGCCCTTCCAGGAGGACGGGGCACGGATCCACACCAACTCCTGGGGGCCGGTCCAGCCGAGCCTGCCGTACGACCGCAGCGCCTTCGAGGCCGACCAGATGGTCTGGGACCACAAGGACTTCGTCATCTGCTTCTCGGCCGGCAACAGCGGCCAGGACCGCGACGGCAACGGCCGCATCAACCCGGCGTCCGTCAGCGGCCAGGCGGGGGCCAAGAACTGCATCACGGTCGGCGCCAGCGAGAGCAGCCGCCCCCACATCCCGCTCACCTACGGCCAGTTGAGCTCGGTGTCCTTCCCCGTCAGCCCGATCCACGACGACCCGCAGGCGACCAATCCGAAGGGGATGGCGGCCTTCAGCAGCAGAGGACCGACCCAGGAGGGCCGGATCTGTCCGGACGTCGTCGCCCCCGGCACCTCGATCCTCTCCACGCATTCACGCGCCGCGGGTCCGAGCAGCCTCTTCGGCGACTGCTCCGACCCCGCCTTCTTCTTCGACAGCGGCACCAGCATGGCCACCCCGCTGGTCGCGGGCTGCGTCGCGGTGCTGCGCGAGACGCTGGTGAAGAACGGGACGCCCGATCCGAGCGCCGCGCTGCTCAAGGCCATGCTGATCAACGGCGCGGAGGACCTGCCGGGCCAGTACCAGCCCACCGAGGCCGGGGCGTCCCCGAACAACAACTCCGGGTTCGGGCGCGTCAACCTCACCCGCTCGGTCGTCCTCCCGGGCAACGGCGGCCGGGCCGGCTTCGCCGACGAGGCGGAGCTGGAGCAGGACAAGGAACGCGGCTTCCACATCCCCGTCCCGGAGGCCGGCCACACCCTGAAGATCACCCTGGTCTGGACCGACCCGCCCGGAGCCGGCCTGCAGAACGACCTCGACCTGATCGTCCGGGCCGGCGGCACGGAGCGCCACGGCAACATGGGCACCGGCCCCGGCTTCGACCGCGCGAACAACGTCGAGCAGGTCCACTGGGACGGCATCCCGGCCGGCGACGCCGAGATCGTCGTCCGCGCGCACCGCATCACCAAGTTCGCCCAGCCCTACGCCCTCGCCTGGCGCATCGACTGACCTCGGCCGCCCCGTCCGATCGGGGCCCCGGGAGCGCCTCCGCCGCGTTCGACCCCGCCGGGCCGGACGCGGCGGAGGCCGTGCTGGACACGGTGGAGCCATGGGAGGACTACCGCTGACCGGCCCGTACCCCGCACCGGACGCGGGCCCGGCGGACCGACCGGCTCGAACGGTCGATCGAACAACCGGAATCCGGTCCTTCACACCTGGTTCCAGCAGGCCCCGGCGTCGCTATGATGATCCGCCTCACGTCCTCGGCGTCCCCCCTCCGCGGCGTGATCCGCCACCGCGCCCCGCCGTCCCCCTGGAGGCCGCCGTGCCCATGCCCGAGACCGCGCCCGTCAGCGCCGTGCCGCTCAAGCGGGACGACATCCCCGGCTGGTTCTTCAGTCTCGACCGGGCCGCCTTCGGGCACCTGCTGTCCGCCCAGAGCGCGGCCGGCGTCACCGGCGACATCCTGGAACTCGGCAGCTACCTGGGCCGCAGCGCCGTCCTGCTCGGCGACCACCTGCGGCCGGGCGAGCGGCTCACGGTCTGCGACCTGTTCGACTCCGAGGCGGGTGACGAGGACAACGCCGCCGAGATGGACATGTCGTACCGGAAGACGCTGACCCGCAGCGCCTTCGAGGCCAACTACCTGGCCTTCCACCGCGAGCTGCCGGAGATCGTCCAGGCCCCCACCTCGGTGCTGGCCGACGGCCGGATCCCGGCCGGCAGCTGCCGGTTCGTCCACGTCGACGCCTCCCACCTGTACGAGCACGTCGCCGGGGACGTCTCCGTGGCCCGGGCCGCGCTCACCGAGAACGGCCTGGTCGCCCTGGACGACTACCGCTCCGAACACACCCCGGGCGTCTCGGCCGCGGTCTGGGAGGCGGTCTTCACCGGCGGACTGCGGCCCGTCCTGCTCACCCCGATGAAGTTCTACGGCACCTGGGGCGACGTCGCGGCCGCCCGGCGGGTCCTGCTGGAACGGGACTGGCAGGCCGAGGGCTACACCGTGGACGAGGACACCATCGCCGGGGTGCGCGTGCTGCGCCTCAACTACCGGGTGAAGGCCCCGGTCCAGCGCTCGGCCTCGCGCCGGCTGGCGCTGGAGCTGCTGCCCCCGGTCGCCACCAAGGCGACCCGGCGGATGCTCAGGACGCTGCGCGAGCGGCGTGCGGTGCCGCCGGTGCCGAGCGCCTGACCAGGCCGTCCTCGCCCGACCCGGCCGTCTCCGCCTGGCCCGGCCGTTCCTACGGTCGCTCGGCGGGGGCGGACGGGGACGGCGTGCGCTTCGGTTCCTGGCACGGTTCCGGTTCCAGGCCCGGCGTCGGCTCCGGCTCCGGCTCCGGGCGCGCGGACGGGCGCGGTACGGGCGCCGACTTCGGCGCGAACGCGTAGGCGAGCACCGAACCGAGGATCCCGGTGGCCGCGGCGGCGAGCAGGACCCGGTTCAGGCCCTCGAACGGCGCGGCACCGCCCCACTGGAACAGCACACCGAAGACCGCGACCCCCAAGGTCTGCCCCAGCTGGCGGAAGGTCGTCATCGCCCCGGCGGCCGCGCCGGCCCGCTCGGGCGGGAGCGCCGCGAACACCGCGGCGCCCATCGCCGGGCCCAGCAGCCCCACGCCGATGCCGGTCAGCACCAGACCGGGCGCCAGCGAGGAGGCGGAGGAGCGCGCGTCCAGCCCGGCCTGCAGTGCGCAGCCGATCCCGCTCAGCAGCAGGCCTGCGCCGAGGACGGCGCGCGGCGACCGGCCGTGCAGCCGACGGCCGCTGAGCAGTGAGGTGGCGAAGGAGGCCAGCGCGAGCGGCATCAGCGCGAGCCCGGCGCGCACCGGCCCCAGGCCGAGGCCGGACTGCAGCCACACCGAGGTGTAGACGAGCGCCGCGAAGGCGGCCGTGGCGGCGACGACGCAGGCCAGCACCGCCGAGAAGGACGCCCGGGCGAACAGGCGCAGGTCCAACAGCGGTGCAGGGCTGCGCAGTTCGACCCGGACGAAGACTCCCAGCGCGAGCGCCGCGACGGCCGTCGGGCCCAGGGTGCCCGGTGCGGTCCGGTGTCCCGCCGCGGCCGAGGAGAGGGCGTAGGTGAGCGAGCCCGCGCATAGCGCGAAGGCGAGCGCGCCGGGCAGGAAGGTGCGGATGCCGGCGCCCGCGTTCACGTACGCGCCCGGGCGTCCGGCGGGCAGGACCCGCCGGGACAGCGCCGCGGTGGCGACGACGAGCGGCAGGTTGAGGAGGAAGACCGCCCGCCACCCGGCCTCCTGGGTGAGGACCCCGCCGAGCACCGGGCCGACCGCCGCGGCCAGCCCGGTCACCGCGCCGAACACTCCCATCGCCCTCCCGAGGTCGGGCCCCCGGTAGCCGGAGCCGAGCAGGGCGAAGGTGGTCACCGCGATCGCCGCCCCACCGACGCCCTGCACTCCGCGGGCGGCGACCAGGGCACCCGCGTTCGGGGCCAGGCCGCAGGCCAGCGAGGCCGCGCCGAACACCGCCAGGCCGGCGAGGTACACCGCGCGCGCCCCGTACCGGTCCGCCAGTGCGCCCGCCGCGAGCATCAGCACCGCCAGCACCAGGGTGTAGACGTCGACCACCCACGACAGCACGGGCAGTGGCGCGGACAGGGACGACCCGATGTCGGGCAGGGCGACGGACAGCACCGTCGTGTCGAGCAGGAACATGAAGGCGCCTAGACAGACCGCCACCAGCGGCCACCACTTGTGCACGGGACTTCCTCCGTAACGCTTGTCCGCCGGACGTACGCGGCGGGTTCGACCGGACGTCCCCACGGTCCGGTCCCGGGTTCGTCGCCCGCCACGCACGCCGCCGGATGCGGCGGGAACTGGCACACTGGCGCCCCATGAAGACGGATACCGTCACCCTGGACGAGACCGACCTCGGGCTGGTGCACGCCCTGCAGATCGACGGGCGGGCTCCGTTCCGCCTGATCGGCGAGGCCCTCGGCGTCTCGGAGAACACCGCGGCCCGCCGCTACCGCCGCCTCCGCTCCACCGGGACCCTCCGTGTCGTGGGCGGCCTGAACGGCTCCCTGCTGGGCTACCACGCCTGGACCGTACGGCTGCGGTGCACACCCGACGCGGCGACCGCCATCGCCGGAGCCCTGGCCGCCCGGACGGACACCTCGTACGTCCACCTGCTCTCCGGCGGCACCGAGATCTCCTGCAGCGTCCAGACCCCGACCGCCGACGAGAGCGAGGCGCTGCTGCTGCACAAGCTGCCCCGGACCGGCCGGATCACCGACGTCTCCGCCCATCTGCTGCTCGACAGCCATGCGCTGCCGAACAGTTGGGCCGGCCCCGCCCGGCTCGGCCCCGAGCAGGCCGCCCTGCTGGCCCCGCCGCCGGTCGACCGGGCCGGGGACGCCGGGGCCGTACGGATCTCGCTGGAGCCGCCGGACCGTCCGCTGCTCGACCTGCTGGCGCGGGACGGGCGGGCGAGCCACGCCGAGCTGGCCGCCGCGACCGGCTGGTCCGAGTCGACCGTACGGCGCCGGCTCGCCGTCCTGCGCGGGGCCGGGGTGCTGACCTTCCTGGTCGACGTGGCGCCCGCCGCGCTCGGTTTCCGCACCGAGGCCCGGCTGTGGATGTCCGTCCGGCCCTCGCGGCTCGCCGCCACGGCCGCCGCCCTGGCCGGCCACCCGGAGGTCTCGCTGGTGGCCCACACCACCGGGCCGACCAATCTGCTCGCCGCCGTCAACTGCCGGGACTCGCCGGACCTCGCGCGCTACCTGACCACCCGGGTCGCGGCGCTGGACGCGATCCGGAGCATCGAGACGGCGCCCGTCGTCCGCACGGTGAAGCGCGCGGGCACCCTGCTCCCGTTCGACCGGCCTTCCCGGTGAGCCCGGCTCGCGCCTTCCCTTTCAGCGCGCTTGGCATATGAACTTGTTTTACGACGTGCCGATTTTCTCCACACCCTCACTCCAACGGGGGAATCTCTTTTAAAGATTTGCCCACGGAACATTAAAGGCCGCATGATGATGGCACCTCAGTTTAGTCTAGTGATCACCAAGTTCAGGCAAAGTCATCCCAGGCGAGGAGAAGGCCATGTTCCACGGCACCACGACGACGGACACCCCCGGGCAGCGGCTCCGCACGGAGATCGCCGGCCCCGGCACCACGCCCCTGATCGGCGTCTACGACATGTACTCGGCCTCGATCGCGGCCGAGCACTACAACGGCATGTTCGTCTCCGGCTTCGGATTCGCGGCCTCCTACTACGGGCTGCCCGACATCGGCTTCATCGCCTGGCCCGACATGGTCGCCTTCGTCGAGCGGCTGCGCGGAGCGTTCCCCGGCCACCACCTCCTGGTCGACATCGACGACGGCTACGTCGATCCCGAGGTCGCCTGCCACGTCGTGCGCCGACTCGAACGGATCGGCGCCTCGGGCGTGATCCTGGAGGACCAGAAGCGGCCGCGCCGCTGCGGTCACGCCGACGGCAAGCAGGTCCTCCCGTTGGAGGAGTACCTGGAGAAGCTGGAGCTCGTCCTCGCCAACCGGACGGACCTCGTGGTGGTCGCCCGCACCGACGCCACCGAGGAGGACGACATCCTGCGCCGCGCCCGCGCGCTCGCCGCCACCGACGCCGACGTGGTGCTGGTCGACGGCGTGCGCAGCGAGGAGTGGATCCGCCGGATCCGCGCGGTGGTCGGCGACAAGCCGCTGCTGTTCAACCAGATCGCGGGCGGCAAGTCGCCCCGGCTGTCCCTCTCGGAGCTGACGTCGCTGGGGGTGGACGTCGCCATCTACAGCACGCCCTGCCTGTTCGCCGCGCACCGGGCGATGGACGAGGCGCTGGCCGGCCTGAAGGTCGCCGACGGGCGGCTGCCCGCGTCCGCCGAGGAAAGCCGACAGATCGGCGTGCGGGAGTCCACCGAGCTGCTGGAGCGCAACATCGCCCGCTCCCGCGGGCTCACGGCGGTGACGGCGTGAGGGCGGGGCAGCGCGGGCCCGCCCCGCCCCCGACGGCCGCCGCCCGGCGGGCCGGCGTGCTGCGGGTGCTGGTCGGCACCTGCGCCTGCGCCCTGCTGCTCATGGGCGGTGCCGTGCCCGCGGTGGCGGGCGGCAGCCTGATCACGGTCGTGGACAACTCCAACGCCGACTCCTGGCTGGAGATCGACCGCACGGCCAATCTCCAGAACGGCAGCGGCTCCGCGGGCAGCGACCACGACGGCGCCGGATCGCTGGTGGGCGGGCTGCTCGGTGCGGCGCCGTCGCTCGGGCCCGCGCTCCGCCCGGTGGCGGGAGGCGGCCCGTGACCGACATGACCACCATGACCGACCGTCCGGCACGGCGGGCCCGTCGGCTGCTGCCGCGCCGGTGCGATCCGTACTTGGCCGCATTGGCCGGGACGGTCGGCCTGGCCTCGCTGTTCCCGGCCTCGGGCGGGTCGGCGCGGATCGCCGAGGCCGCCTGCGACCTCGCGGTGGCGCTGCTGTTCTTCCTCTACGGCGCCCGGCTGTCCACCCGCGAGACGCTTGCCGGGCTGCGCCACCTGCGGCTGCACGGGCTGGTGCTGGTCGCGACCTTCGTCCTCTTCCCGCTGCTCGGGC
The DNA here is from genome assembly GCF_054601375.1 of Kitasatospora sp. Ki12. Classification (NCBI taxonomy): domain Bacteria; kingdom Bacillati; phylum Actinomycetota; class Actinomycetes; order Kitasatosporales; family Streptomycetaceae; genus Kitasatospora; species Kitasatospora sp. Ki12. The sequence goes on from NZ_BAAIHT010000002.1 coordinate 1,125,010, forward strand.
TGGCCACGGCGCTGCTCACGCCGGTTCCCCTGACCGCGCAACTGCAGACCGGGGTGCTGTTCCTCTGCCTGGTGCCCTCGACGGTGCAGTCCTCGGTGGCGCTCACCGGCGCCGCCTGGGGCGACGTCCCCGCGGCGATCTGCGCGGGCACCTACTCCAGCCTGGCGGGGCTGCTCCTCACCCCGCTGCTGTCGGCCTGGCTGCTGGGCTCGCACACCGAGCTGTCCGCCGACGGGCTGCTGCGGATCGGGCTCCAACTGCTCGCGCCCTTCCTGCTCGGGCAGGTGCTGCGCCCGTGGATCGGCGGCCTCCTGGCCCGTCACAAACGGGTGCTGACACCGGTGGACCGCGGTTCGATCCTGCTCGTCGTCTACACGGCGTTCAGCGCGGCGGTGGCCCAGGGCATCTGGCAGCTGGCCACTCCCGGCGCCCTGCTCGGGCTCCTCACGGTCCTGCTCGCCCTGCTCGCGGTCACCCTGGCGGCCACCGGGCTCGGCGCGCGGCTCCTGGGGCTCGACCGGTCGGCCCGCGTCGCGGCAGTGCTGTGCGGGTCGCAGAAGAGCCTGGCCGGCGGGCTGCCGATGGCCACCGTCCTGTTCGGACCGCAGGCGGGCCTGATGGTGCTGCCCTTGATGCTCTACCACCAACTCCAGCTGGTGGTCGGCACGGTCCTGGCCGGCCGCTGGTCGCGGGCCCGGGAACCGGATCCGGCACCGGAATCGACATCGGAACCGGCGGCACCACCGGCACCGGCACCGGGCGCAGCACCGGTCACCGCCACGGCCGGGGTCACCGCTGACGGCGCTCCGCCAGCGCCCGGCTGATCCCCCGGCGCAACCGGGTCGACGCCCCGGGCACGTGCCCGAGCCAGTTCAGCCGCTCGACCGTCAGCTCCGGTCGGCGGGCCAGCTCCAGCACGGCCGCGAACGGGCGGTCGCCCTCCCCCAGCCGCACCGCCACCAGGTCGACCAGCCGCCCCAACGGCTCGCCGGTGAACGCGGGATGGGCGGCGATCAGCTCGAGCAGGTAGTTGTCGTTCCAGGTGCTGTGGCGCCGGACGGACAACGAGGCGAGCAGTTCGGCGGGCGCGGCCGCGTTCCCGGCGATCGCGTGCCAGACGAACGGGTACTCGCACCGGGCCAGTTGCCGCAGCACGTCGGGGTTCGACGTCCGCTCCGCCAGCCGACGGTAGTCCCCGCCGTCGTGCAGGTGGCGCAGCGCCTCGACGTCATCCGTCCGGTCGGTCTCGTCCATGTCGAGGCGTGACCCTAGCAGGCCCGCTGCCGCCCCCGGACTCCCGGGCCCACGGGGCGGGTGGCTCGTCCGGACACGGTTGATGACCGGCTCCCGGCCTTCACCGGTCGGTGGCCCCTCGCAGCCGACCCGGGTGTTCGACTGCGGCAGTGCGGCACTTGAACGGCTCGTCGGCAGGCCGGTCCCACCGGCGTCACCGCTTCAGGCACCCTGAGGGCACCTCACCCGCCGACGGCGCCGGCGGGTGAGGTGGCGCCGGCGGTGGCACGGGGACGCCGGAGTCACCACCGGGCGATGAGCGGCGGGCCCGGTCGGTGCCGCCGCCAGGCTTCGGTGAGGCGGCGGAGGCGGGCGGGGGTGCCGATGCCGCGGACGGTGGCGATCCTGCCGTCGGCGAGGTCGAAGGTCACGGCGCCGATCACCTGGTCCCCGAGCGTGAACAGGATGGCGGGGGCGCCGTTGACGACGGCGTAGTGAAGGGAGGATGTGCCGCCGACGAGGCGTCGTTTCGCGGGTGTGGGCCGGAAGCCGGCCCGGGCCATGGCGGCGATGCGCTGCGGGGTGTCGTACCGCACCAAGGTCTCGGCGGGGCCGGCGCCGTTGGCGTCGGAGACCGCGGTCGCGTCGTCGGTGAGCAGCGCCACCAGCCGTTCGGTGCGGCCCGAGGAGGCGGCGGCGAGGAACTCCTCGACGATCCGGCGGGCGGAGGCCGGGTCGGCTTCGCCCCCGCCGCGGCGGCCGGCGGCGATGCGGTGCCGGGCCCGGTGGAGGTGCTGCTGGCTCGCCGACTCGGTGATGCCGAGGATCTCGGCGATCTCGGTGTGGCGGTAGGAGAAGGCTTCGCGCAGGAGGTAGACGGCCCTTTCAAGGGGAGGCAGGCGTTCCATGAGGGTCAGTACGGCGAGGGACACCGATTCGCGCTGCTCGAAGGTGTCGGCCGGTCCGAGCATCGGGTCGCCGTCGAGGAGCGGTTCGGGCAGCCAGGCGCCGACGGAGCGCTCACGGCGGGCCTGTGCCGAGCGGAGCCGGTCGAGGCAGAGGTTGGTGACGACCTTGGTCAGCCACGCCTCCGGCACCTCGATCCGCTGCCGGTCGGCGGCCTGCCACCGCAGGAACGCGTCCTGGACGGCGTCCTCGGCGTCGGTGGCTGAGCCCAGCAGCCGGTACGCCAGCGAGGCCAGCCGGGTCCGGCCGGCCTCGAAGCGGCTGGTGTCGAAGCGGTCGATGGCGGTGCCGTCCACGTGGGTCACCCTAGGTGGCTACGCGGCCGTGGTACGGGCGGGGGCGGTCGGCCCTGCGGTCGGCCCCGCGGTCGGCCCCGCGGTCGGCCCCGCGGTCGGCCCTGCGGTCGGCGCCGCGGTCGGTGTCTCGGCCGGCACCGCGGCCAGGCGCCGCTTGCGCTTGGGCAGGCCGAAGGTGGGGTGCGCGTTGGCCCACAGCGACATCCTGAGGATGCCCGACTTGATCCGTGCGGCCTTCCGGCCACCGGTGTACGTCGGCTTCGCCCGCCCTTCGCCGTCGACCGTCTGCAGGATCCCGTCCCGCCGTCCGAGGCTGATGTGGTTGCCCGGGTACGCCAGCTTGGTGTTCGCGGTCCTGCCGCCGGTCAGGCGTCCCACGATCGCGGCCGTGGCCCGCATGGCGGTGAAGCCGGCCGAGGCGCAGGACATCGGCAGTGGCCGGCCGTTGTCGCCGACGGCGTGGACGCTGTCACCGACGGCGTACACGTCCGGGTGCGAGACCGACCGCATGGTGTGGTCGACGAGGATCCGGCCGTCCTCGGTGACCGCCAGCCCCGCGGCGGCCGCGACGGGACCGACCGCGAACCCTGCCGTCCACACGGTCACGTCGGACGCCAGGACCGTGCCGTCGGCACAGAGCACCCGCGCCGCCTCGACGGCTTGGACGGCGGTGTGTTCCACCACGGTGATGCCCAGCCGTTCGCAGGCCCGGCGCAGGTGGCCGCGGGCTCCGGCGGAGAGCCGGGCGCCCAGCTCGCCGCGGGCGACCAGCGTCACCGACAGGCCGGGCCGGGATTCGGCGATCTCGGTGGCGGTCTCGATGCCGGTCAGTCCGTCGCCGACGACCAGCACGCGCCCGCCACCGCCCCCTCGGCCGAGGCCGTCCAGGCGCTCGCGCAGGCGCAGCGCCGAGGGCCGGCCCGCGACGTCGTAGGCGTGCTCGGTGACGCCGGGCACGCCGTGGTCGGCGACATGGCTGCCGAGCGCGTAGACGAGCGTGTCGTAGCCGAGCTCGCCGCTGCCGGTGCCGCCATCGCCGTCGGCGCCGGTGCCGCCATCGGTGCCGGTGTCGGTACCGCCATCGGTGCCGGTGTCGGTGTCGACGGCGGTGTCGGCCACGGTGACGACCCGGCGCTCGGGGTCGACCGCGGTGACCCGGGCGAGGCGCAGCCGGATCCCTGTACCCGCGAAGACCTCGGCGAGTCGCGGGGCCACGACCTCCTGGCCGGCCGCGAGCTGGTGCATCCGCAGCCGCTGGACGAAGTCCGGCTCGGCGTTGACCACGGTGATCCGGACGTCCGTCGGGGACAGTCGGCGGGCCAGGCTCCCGGCGACGTGGGACCCGGCGTAGCCGGCTCCGAGGACGACGATGCGGTGCTTCATCAGGTGCTCCTGTCGGCTCGCTCGATCGCTTGCTCGTGTGCTCTCGGCGACTTGAGCGGGGCAGCGCCTCGATTGCTGACAGGAACGAGGTGTGAGGTGGGTCACAGGCCGGCGGGAGCCCCGGCGACGGCTCCCGCCGGCCTGGTCAGGGCCGGGTCGCGGCCGGGTCAGGGCCAGGTCAGGGACCGGGGGGCGTCATCGGACGTAGTAGGCCCGGTTGTGGGCGGCGACCGGTGGGGACTGGTAGGTCCAGACGCCGGCCGCCGGGGCGTCGGCGATCAGGTGGGCGAGGTCGCGGGCGGACTCCTCGGCGGGGTTGCCGAGGTCGAGGCGCACGCGCTCGGCGGTGCGGTCGTCCAGGGCGTAGTAGCGGTAGGGCTGGTAGACGTTGAGCGGGCCGGCGAGCAGCTTGCCCTCGTCGTCGGTGCCGTAGCCGGTGATCGGGGTGTTGTTGACCGGTTCGGGGGTGAGGCCGACCAGGTTGACGTCCAGGGCGAGGAGTTGCTCGTCGTGGCGCTGCAGCCCGTCCGGCCCGAGGGTGGCGCGACGGCAGGAGACGGACCAGCGTTCGCGCACGGCGGGCGCGTTGAGGGAGGGCAGGGTGCTCTCGAACCAGCCCGGGTGCTTGGGCTCGGCGTAGAGACGGCGTCCGGCGTCGATGGCCAGCGGGTTGTCGCAGAGCACGTGCAGCCGGGCGATGCCCAGCAGCTTGGTCTGGTCGTAACCCCTGGCGTACTGGCCGTAGTTGACCACCGGGATGCGGTCGTCGGCGAACAGCGGGTGGGCGATCAGGTTGATCTCCAGCTCCTGCGTGATGCCGCCGCCGTTCGGGTACTGGGCGAAGTAGAGCTGGTAGTTGAGCGACACGCAGGCCCCGCCGTCGAAGGCGGCGGCTTTCAGCCCGGGGTGGCGCTTGCCGAGCAGCTCGCGCGCCCGCTCGCGGTCGACCAGGTAGTCGACGCCGATGTTGTGCAGCGCGCCGTAGTGGAAGGGCAGGTGGTACGGCTCCGGTACGGGCGGCAGTGGCAGGCCGGTCATGAGTGCTCCGAGGGCGAGGGTTCGGGGGTGCGGGAGGTGGACGCGGCCGGGGGTGTCACGGCTGCCGGGCGGTTCAGCTCCAGCAGGTCCCGGTGCATCCGCCCGGCGCTGCGCAGGGCGAGCGCCGCCATGGTGAGCGAGGGGTTGGAGGTGCCGAGCGAGGGCATCGAGCCGCAGCCGACGGCGTACAGGTTGGGGTGGTCCCAGCAGCGCTGCCAGTGGTCGACCACGGAGGTGGCGGGCGAGTCGCCCATCAGGTGGGTGCCGCCCGCGTGGCCCGCGCCCCGGTAGCCGTGGACGGCCCCCCGGTGTTCCAGCCGGCCCGGCCAGGCGGCCGCCGGGTAGGCGGTGTGGTCCTCGGCGCCGATCAGGGCGAAGAGCTGGTCGGAGACGGCCCGGGCGGAGGCCATGCCCTCGCGTACGTAGTCGGAGAGGTCGTAGCGGACGGCCGGTGCCGGGAGGCCGAGCGGGTCGCGCCGGTCCGGGTCGAGGGTGACCCGGTTGGCCGGGTCGGCGGGCTGCTCCAGTTCGAACTGGAGCGAGAACTGGCGGCCGAGCCGGTCGCCGAGGCGCTCGCGCAGTTCCTTGCCGCGCAGCCCGGCGGCGAGCAGCGCGGCGGCCTCCGCCTCCGGTGCTCCGCCGGCCCAGGACCAGCCCCAGTTGCCGATCTCGATCCGGAACGGTGCCCGGCGCTCGCGGCCCGGGCCGAAGCGGAAGGCCTCCAGCCCGCTGGTGGAGCCGGGCCCCCGGTAGGGGCCGACCGGGCGGGGCATCAGGCCCCAGGTGAGCAGAGCCGGGTGGTCCATGAGGTTGCGGCCGACCTGGTCGCTGCGGTTGGCCAGGCCGGACAGGAGCAGCAGCCGGGCGTTCTCGATCGCGTGCGCGGCGAGCACCACCAGGTCCGCCACCACCCGGTGGGCCCGGCCGCCCGCCAGGTACTCGACCCCCTCGGCCCGCCCTGTCTCCGGGTCGGCGAGCACCCGGCTGACCACGGCCTCGGTGCGCAGTTCGACCCCGGCCGCCCAACGGGCCTGGGTGCGCAGCGGGGTGTACTTGGCGCCGGTCGGGCAGGCCGGGACGCAGCCGGCGCTGCCCGCGCAGAGCGGTCCCTCGGTGAGCGGTCCGTCGGTGAGCGGTCCCTCGGCGGACCGTCCGCCGGCGGGCCGTCCGTGCACGGAGGCGGCGCGGGTCGGAACGCCGTTGCGGGCGTGCGGGGTGGCGGTGACGGCGAGCCGGGCGGGGTCGGGCACGGCGGGGTCGCGGACGGTGCGGCCGTCGAACGCGTCGGCCAGCTGCCGGTCGAGGAAGCTGGCGGGGATGGCGCGCATCGGGAAGTCGTAGTCGGCCGGGATGGGCAGTCCGACGGCGGCGCGCTGCTCCCCGGCGTCGGCGGCGACGCCGAGTTCGCGTTCGGCGGCGCGGTAGTGCGGCTCCAGGTCGTGGTAGCCGATCGGCCAGTTGCGGCCGTGGCCGAGGTCGCCGGTGCGGAAGTCCTCGGGGTGCATGCGCGGGGCGAGCCCGGTCCAGAGCAGGCCGGTGCCGCCGTTGGCGCGCAGGTAGCCGCTGGCGTAGGGCAGCGGACCGTACTGGCCGAGGTGTCCGGTGGCGGTGAAGCCGCCGTCCGGCAGGCCGGTCAGGTCGGTGACGTCGGGTGACGGCGCGTCGGGGCTGTGCGGGTAGGGCGAGGTGGGCGGTCCGCCGCCGGCCGCGCGGTGGGCGGCGGAGGTCTGGGCGCCGGTGGGCGCGGGCCGTCCGGCTTCCAGGACGAGCACGCGCCAGCCCTGCGCGCCGAGCTGGTGGGCGACCAGGGTGCCGGCGAACCCGGCGCCGACCACCACGGCGTCCCAGCGCGCGCTCATCGGGCCTCGCCTCCGAGGGCGGCCCCGCCCAGCGGCGCCCCGCCCAGGGCTGCCCCGCTTCGGGTGGCCCCGTCTCGGGGGGCCTCGGCCCAGCTGCCGTGCCCGGGGGCGGCGGCGCCGGGCGGCGTGGCCCGGAAGGTGCGCCAGACCAGGCCCTGGTCGTGGGCGCGGGCGGAGCTGGGTGCCTCGCCGGGCCAGGCGCCGACGTACCAGAGGTGGACGAGGGCGTGCTCGTCGCGGACCCGGTGGGCGAGCGCGGTGCGGTGGTGCTCGTCCGCCATGCCGGTGGCGCGCAGCTCGGGCACGTCGAAGCCGGTCAGTTCGGCGCTGACGCGCAGGAACTCGTCCAGGTCGGCCAGCTCGTCGGCCACTTCATCAGGCAGTTCGTCGGCCAGTGCATCGGCCTCGGCGGCTGCGACGGGATCCCAGCTCTCCGCCAGGTCGTAGTCGGCCGGACGCTCGTCGGACACGGACACGCGGGCACCCCCTCGATCGGCAGCGGACGGCAAAGGCCCCGGCGGTGGCCGTGGAACCGGTGGCCGGGGAACGGATGGCCATGGCCAAGACATGACAGGCCCTGAGCCCGGCAGGAACGGAGCGCCCTGCCTCACGGCACCGCCGGTCCCGCCGTCGTGATCCTGCCGCCGGCACTCGCCACCGGAAACCCGTTGCCCGAATCTGCCCGGACTTGATCATTCCTCGCCCGCACGGCCATCCACTTCGACCGTTCGACACAATGAATCGATCATCGAGGGCCGGCCGTGGTCATCCCCGGTCAGCCCAGGGCGCGCACCGCCGACAGCACGTCCAGGCCCAGCTCAGGGTCCGCGTCCTCGGGCAGGTTGACCGAGAGCCGGGTGACCAGGCCCGCGTACCGGCGGTGGATCTCCGCCGCGGCCTCCTCCACTGAACCGGACACCGCGAAGGTGTCGAACACCTCGTCGTCGATCAGCGCCGCCATCTCCGCCCACCGCCCGCGCACCGAGTGGGTGTGCAGCTCCTCCTGCAGCCCCTCCCAGCCGTGCTGCGCCAGCACCGGGCGGTAGGCCGGCGTGGAGGCGTAGAAGGCGAGCCGCTCACGCGTCGCGGCCCGACTGGCCGCCAGCTCCTCCTCGGTGCGTCCGGTGGCGGTGAGCACGTTGCCGACGACCTCGAACGGCCGGCGCGTCCACTCGGCGCCCTCCGCCTCGGCCCGCGCCCGCTCCTCGGTCAGCCCGGGCAGCACCTGCTCGGTCAGGTACGCGGTGGAGGTGAACGGGTGGCTCAGGAACCCGTCGGCCACCGCCCCGGCGGTGCGGGTCATCAGCGGCCCGACGCCCGCGAGCAGGATCCGCGGCACCCCGGCCGGGACGGGGTCGGGCGAGAAGACCGGGGTCATCACCGTGTGGGTGTAGAACTCGCCCCGGAAGCGCAGCCGTTCACCGGTCTGCCAGCTCTGCCAGATCGCCCGCACCGCGTGGACGTACTCGCGCATCCGGGCGGCCGGACGGTCCCAGGGCATCCCGAAGCGCTTCTCGATGTGCGGCTTGACCTGCGAGCCCAGCCCGATGACGGCCCGTCCGCCGGAGGCCGCGTGCAGGCCCCAGGCCTGGTAGGCCAGCGTCATCGGGGTGCGGGCGAAGGCCACCGCGATGCCGGTGGCCAGCTCGATCCCGGTGGTCCGGTCGGCGGCGCGGGCGAGCTGGAGGAAGGGGTCGTAGGCGGTCTCGGCCACCACCAGCCGGTCCATGCCCCGGCGTTCGGCCCGCTCGGCGGCGTCCAGGATCCCCGCCGGGTGCCCGGAGGCGGTGGCGTCGAGGCGGAGGGCGGAGGGTCGGTCGGCGGGTCGGTCGGCGGCGGGTCGGTCCATGGCAGTGCTCCTGGTCGCGGGCAGCGGTGCTACCCGGGTAGCCTGCCACGCCGCCGCCACCGGCACCGCCACCAGCACCGGCACCGGCACCGGCACCGGGCGGACCCGCCTCCCCTGGCAGGACGCCCGCGCCATCCGGGCGGGCCGCCCCTCGCCGCCTACGGCCTCCGTCGGCGGAGACCCGACGGCAGGAGGCGCCCCGTCGTCCCGTCCCCGGGCGTCCCGACGGGCGCCCGCGCCGCGGCCGCTACGCCTTCAGCAGCTCCAGCAGCCCGGTGGCCACCAGGGCGGAGGAGGCCGGGTTCTGGCCGGTCACCAGGTTGCGGTCGACCACCGAGTGCGGCGCCCAGGGCTCGCCCTCCTCGAAGTCCGCGCCGAGGGCGACCAGCCGGTCCTGGAGCAGCCAGGGCGCCCGGTCCGCCAGTCCGGCCTGGGTCTCCTCGGCGTTGGTGAAGCCGGTCAGCCGGTACCCGGCGAACGGCGAACCGCCGTCCTCGGTACGGGCGGCGAGCAGCGCGGCCGGGCCGTGGCAGACCACGCCGAGCGGACGCCCCGAGGCCAGCGCCTTCGTCAGCAGCCGGCCGGAGTCGGCGTCCACCGCCAGGTCCTCCATCGGGCCGTGGCCGCCGGGGTAGAAGACGGCGTCGTAGTCGGCCGGGTCGACCTCGGCCAGCACGAGCGGCTGCCGGAACTCGGCGATCTCCTCCAGCGCCGCGGCGATCGCCGGGTCGGTCAGGCTGGCCCGGTCGGCGACCGGCACGACCCCGCCCGGGGTCGCGACGGTGACCCGGTGGCCGGCCGCGGTCAGGGCCTGGTACGGAACGACGGCCTCCTCCGCCCAGAAGCCGGTCGGGTGCTTGGTGCCGTCGTTCAGTGTCCAGACGTCCGTGCCGGTCAGGACGAACAGGATGTCGGCCATGGTGGGTGCCTCCAGTGGTGCGGTCCCCGCCACGACGACCCCGCCGCGGCGCTCACCCGGCCGACGCTAGACCCGGCGGGCCCGCCGGAACCAATGGGCCACGCGATGCGATCCATCGAAATTCCGATGGCTCGCTCGGGCGGCGCAGCCATCGGGATCCCGTAGGCTCGACGCATGAGCGATCGGCTGCCGCCGGGCTCCGGCCCCCTGGACCTCAACCACCTGCGGACCTTCCTCGCCGTGCACCGCGTCGGCTCCTTCACGGCGGCCGCGCACCTCCTGGGCCTCTCCCAGTCGACGGTGACCGCGCAGATCCGCGCGCTGGAGCAGCGGCTCGGCCGGGAGCTGTTCGAGCGGCGGGCACGCGGGGTCGGCCCGCTGTCGTACGCGGACGACCTCGCCGCCCGGCTGGCGGAGCCGCTGGACCGGCTGGCGGGCGTCACCGACGGGCGCGGCGACGTCGTGCCGGAGCCGGTCCACCTGGCCGGGCCGGCCGAGTTCCTCGGCGCCGTCCTGCTGGCGAAGCTGGCGCCCCTGGTCGCCGAGGGCGTCCAGCTGCGGGTGACCGGCGGGCTGACCGACCCCCTGCTGGAGGAACTACGGGCCGGACGGCACGACCTGGTGATCGCCACCCGGCGCCCGCGCGGCCGCACGCTGCTCGCCGAACCGCTGGCCGACGAGGAGTTCGTCCTGGTCGCCGCCCCGGTCTGGGCCGAGCGGCTGGCCGGCCGGGAACTGCCCGAGGCCCTGGCCGACGTGCCGCTGCTCAGCTACGCCGAGGACCTGCCCATCGCCCGCCGCTACTGGCGCCACGTCTTCGACCAGCGGCTGCACGCCCGGGCCGCGGTCACCGTGCCGGACCTGCGGGCGGTGCTCACGGCCGTGCTGGCCGGCGCCGGCTGGAGCGTCCTGCCCGGCTACCTCTGCCGGGCCGAACTCGCCTCCGGGGCGATTCGGTTGCTGCACGAACCGGCCGACCCGCCGATCAACACCGCCTACCTGGTCCGCCGCCCGGCCGAGTCGGCCAATCCGCACGTGGCCCTGGTCCGCGAACGGCTGCTGGCCGAGGCCTGGGCCTGCTGAGGTCCGGGCCGCCGACCCGGTCGACGTCGGAGCAGGAGGCCCGCCGCCAGGGCGGCCGACAGCCCGCAGGCCGACCAGAGCACGATCCCGGTGCGCCCGACCGGCGGCTCGGGGAAACGGGCGGTCGGCCCGGCCGGTTGCGGGCCGAAGCGGGACCGGAGCTCGCCCGCGTCGAGCGTCACCTGCTTGACCGCCGACTCGCCGAAGGCCGCCGTGGTGTCGATGTGCACGCTCGACACCGGGTACGGGAAACGCCGCCAGAACACCTCGGCCTCCGCGCGGGCGACGGCCATCGCCTCGTCCGGGTCGTGCTCCTTGCCCGAGTAGCGCACGTCGAGCCGGTAACCGGCGGCGGTCCGGTCGCCCACGGTGAAGCAGGCGAAGGTGGGCAGGGCGTCCTGCAGCTCCCGCACCCCGGGGAAGCCCGGGGCGCACGGACCGTTCCAGTCCGGGGCGGTCGCGGCGCCCCAGCCGGCCAGCGCCGCGACCGCCAGGGCGGCCACCGCCGCCGGCCACGGCGCTCGCCGGGTCGTCGTGCCGCTGCCCGCCCGGCGGGGTGGGGCGGGTCTGTCGTCGCTGCTGTCCATGTGTCCGTCCGCGCGTAATGATCACCGTCGCCGGGTCGGCGAGGGGGATCATCATGCCGGACGGCTGCTCCGGGCGGTGAAGCGGGATGCGGTCGACCGGTGCACCTGGTCAGGCGGTCGACCGGCGTGCCCGGCGTGCGGTCGGGCGGTGTGCGGTCGGCCGGCCGGCGTGCGGTCGGCCGGCGTGCTCTCGGCCGGCGTGCTCTCGGCCGGCAGCGGGGTCAGATCGCCAGGTCGCGCCGCTCCAGCAGCCGGAACGCCAGCAGCAGTCCGAGCAGACCGACACCGGTCAGCACCCCCAGCGCCGCCCACGGCACCCCGCCGTGGCCGAGCACGTCGCCCGGGGCGTAGTAGTGGAACGGGCTGAAGTAGCGCAGCGCCCGGGCCGGGGACCAGGCCAGCGCGACGAAGTTGAGCGCGAAGCCGACCGCGCCGAAGACCACCGCCGCACCGATCACGTGCGCCCGCCGCCGGCTGAGCGCGGACACCGCCAGCACCGGCCCGGTCAGGCAGAAGGCGAGGGCGCAGCCGAGCAGTCCGGCGGTGAACACCGCGCCCTCCGGGACGGCGTCGCGCAGCTTCGGGGAGAACGCGACCCCGAGCGCGACGGTCAGCGTGGCGGCGGCGTTGAGCAGCACCGAGGCGGCGACCAGGGCGCCGGTCCGCTCGGCGAGCAGCCGGCGCCGGGAGACCGGGCGGGTCATCAGCAGCTCGATGGTGCCGGACTCGACGTCGGCCGCGACGGCGGCGGCGCCGAGCGAGCCGATCACGGTGAGCTGGAGCGCGATCCAGAACGGGTGGGTCAGCCCGGCGCCGAGCAGGCCGGGGTAGCTGGCGATGGAGATGTCGCCGTTGGAGCCGCTGAACGCCCGGAACGCGCCCGGCGGATTGCGGCGGGCCGCGCCGAACAGCTCCTCGGGCGCGACGGTTCCGGCGATCACCACGATCAGGGTCTCGAAGACGACCATGCCGAGCAGCAGCGAGAGCAGCATCCGGCGCCGCCGGTGCAGGGCGAGCCAGACCAGGGGGAGGCGGCGGCTGACGGTGCCGGGGGTCACGGCGTCGTCTCCCCGTCCGAGCCGTCGCGGTTCCCGTCCGCCGCCTCGTCCTCGCCCGCCGCCCCGACCGCCGCCTCGCCCTCGCCCTCGCCGTCGCCCTCGCCATCGCCATCGCCCGAGCGGTACAGGTCGAGGAAGGCCTCGTCCAGGCCCGCCTCCTCCACCGTCAGGTCGGCCACCGGCAGTTCGGCCAGCAGGCCGCGCACGGCCGGGACGACCTCGTCCGGCGGCACCAGCAGTTCGACCCGCCGGCCGTCCCAGCGCGGGGACCACCGTTCGGCGGCGCCGAGCGGCCGGGCGCCCAGTCCGTCGGCGAAGACCAGCCGGACCCGGCGGGCCCGGGCCTGGCGCAGTTCGGCCACCGAACGGACGGTCACCAGCCGGCCGTGGCGCACGATGGCGACCCGTCCGCAGGTGCGCTGCACCTCGGGCAGTACGTGGCTGGAGAGCAGGACGGTCCGCCCGGCCGCGGCCTCCTCGGCGAGCAGCTCGTAGAAGGTCTCCTGGACCAGGGGGTCCAGGCCCTCGCTCGGCTCGTCCAGTACCACCACCGGGGGCCGGTGCTGGAGCGACTGGACGAGCCCGAGCTTCTGCTTCATGCCGCGCGAGTACTCCCCCACCGGGCGGGCCAGGTCCGCCCGGGAGAGCTTCAGCCGGTCGCACAGTTCGCCCTGGCGCGGCACCGGGGCGCCCTGGAGGGCGGCGAGCAGGTCGAGGGTCTGCTGCCCGGTCAGTTCGGGGTAGAGCCGCAGTTCGCCGGGCAGGTAGCCGATCGAGGGGGCGAGCCGGCGGTGGTCGGCGACCGGGTCCAGGCCGAGCACCCGCACCTGCCCCTCGCTGGGGCCGAGCAGGCCGACCAGGCAGCGCAGGGTGGTGGTCTTGCCGGCGCCGTTGGGGCCGAGCAGGCCGAACACCTCGCCGGCCGCGACCGACACGTCCAGCCGCTCGATGCCGACCGTGCCGCCGTAGCGCTTGGTGAGCGACCGCAGTTCGATCACCGAGCCGGTTCCGTCGCCTGGCATGGCCCACCTCCTGTGTCGGGTGCGTCGGTTATCAAAGCGCTCGCGGCGGGGTCTGTCGAGAGACCTGGCCGGGGCAACCGGGTACCACTCGGCTGCGGGCGCACCGGCGACGGCCCGAGCCACGGCGTCGAACGCGCGGCGCCCCGCACCGGGAACGCCGGCTCATCCCTTGCAGACGCCCAGCGGCACCAGCCGGGCGACCGGCCGCGCCAGCCCGGCGGCCTCGGTGACGGCCGCCACCGCGTCGACGTCCTTGTACGCCTCGGGTGTCTCCTCCGCGAGCGCCCGCCACGAGGTGGGCCGGACCGCGATGCCCCGCGCCTCCAGGTCGCTCTTGAGCTGCTCGCCGCGCACGGTGCGCAGCGCCCGGTGCCGGCTGAGCACCCGTCCGGCGCCGTGGCAGGCGGAGTGGAAGGCCTCGTTGCCGGGCAGGCCGACCATGACGTACGAGGCGGTGCCCATGGTGCCGGGCACCAGGACCGGCTGCCCGGCGGCGGCGAGGTCGGCGGGCAGGTCCGGGTCGCCGGGCGGCAGCGCGCGGGTGGCGCCCTTGCGGTGGACGCACAGTCGCCGGGGCGCGCCGTCCACCTCGTGGGTCTCCAGTTTGGCGAGGTTGTGCGAGACGTCGTAGACCAGCTCCAGCCCGACGCCGAGCGCGGTGGCGAAGGCGCGTCGGGCGGCTTCGGAGAGCAGCTGCCGGTTGGCGCGGCCGTAGTTGGCGGCGGCGGTCATCGCGCCCAGGTAGGCGCGGCCGCGCGGCGAGTCGACCGGGGTGCAGGCGAGTTGGCGGTCCGGGAGGTCGATCTTGTAGCGGTGCAGTTCGCGGTCCATGGCGTGGACGTGGTCGGTGCAGATCTGGTGGCCGAGGCCGCGTGAGCCGCAGTGGATCATGACGCAGACCTGGCCGGGCCGCAGTCCGAAGGCGGCCGCGGTGTCCGGGTCGTGCACCCGGTCGACGGCCTGCACCTCCAGGAAGTGGTTCGCCGAACCGAGGCTGCCGACCTGCTGCAGCCCGCGCTCCACGGCCCGGGTGCTCACCTCGCCGGGGGCCGCGCCGGCCAGCACGCCGCGGTCCTCGCAGCGCTCCAGGTCGCGCGGTACGCCGTGGCCGTGCTCGACGGCGTAGCGGGCGCCGCCGAGCAGGAGGTCGTCCAGTTCCTCCGGCCCGGACAGCTGCCACAGGCCGCCCCGGCCGAGGCCGCGCGGGACGGTGCGGTCCAGCAGGTCCATCAGCCGGCCGATCCGCTCGGGGTCGAGCTCCTCCCGGTCGACGCCGGCCGCCAGCAGCCGGACCCCGCAGGAGATGTCGAAGCCCACCCCGCCCGGCGAGACCACCCCGCCCTCGTCGACGTCGGTGGCCGCGACCCCGCCGATCGGGAAGCCGTAGCCCCAGTGCACGTCGGGCATCGCGTAGGAGGCGCGGACGATCCCGGGCAGCGTGGCCACGTTCGCCACCTGTTCCAGCGCCTTGTCCCCGGCGTCCTGCGGCAGCAGCGCCTCGGAGGCGAAGACCACCCCGGGCACCCGCATCGGCGGGCGCTGCTCGATCCGCCAGCGGCAGCGGCCCGCCGCGGTCAGTGCGATCTCCATCCCGCTCACCCCGCTCACCTCGCTCGCACCGCTCGCACCGCTCGCCCTGCTCACCTCGCGCGCACCGCTCGCGCGCTCAGACGTCCACGGTGACCCGGCAGGTCCAGCCGTCCGGCCCGGCGCGCAGGTCCAGGTCGTGCAGTGAGACGGCCTTCGGCACGGCGCCGACCAGGGCGCCCGTGGCGGTGTCGGCCATCCGGAAGCGCACGGCCACGGTCCGGGCGCCGTCCAGCCCCTCGATGCGGCCGATCGCCAGCGCGACGGGCAGTTCGCCGTCCGCGTCCATCCGGTAGATGACCTCCTCCAGGACGCCCACGAGCAGGTCCGCGTCGCTCACCCCGAGGACGGTGCAGCCGCGCTCGCCGACGACGCGCGCGCCGCGCAGGTCGGCGAAGCCGTCGACGACGGCGCGCACCAGCTCGCCGATGCAGCCCTCGGCCGTCGGCGCCCAGGCCTCCACCCGCAGGTCCGCCGTGTGCGGCACGCTCCGGTGGCCGCTGCCGGACCGGCCCGCGGGCTGCTGTCCGTCCACGGGCGACGCCTCCCGAACCCGTTGCCGTCCTCCCTCCAGCCTCGTCCCCCGGGCAGCCCGGGGGCAAGTCGCGCCGGTCACGGGGGACGGTTCCGCAGTCGCCGACCCGGGCCGGGCCGGTAGCCGCCGGCGGCTACGTGCGGTCGGACACCGGACGGAGCACGTCCCGCAGCAGCTCGACCACGCTGTCGGTGAGCTCGGTGCGCCGCCGCTCGGCCAGGGCGAGCAGTTCGGCGGCCTGGCCGGGGTCGGCGTCGAGGGACGGCAGCGGGCGGGTGCGCCAGGGGTGCGGGGCCAGCTCGCGGATCCGGGTGGTGGCGTCCGTCGTGCCCTGGGCGGCGAGTCGGGGGTGGGTGTCGCCGCTCGCGAGCAGGGCGGCGCGCAGCGCGGTGCGGCGGTCGTGCCGGTTCAGCAGCCGGTACCCGGCCCGTCGGACGGCCGGTCGCCGCGGATCGGCGAGCAGGTCCCAAAGCAGGTCGACGGGCAGCCGGGTGGCACCGGGGGTGAGGGCGCCGGCGGCCTCCTTGACCACCGCGGCGGAGTCGTCCCGCAGCAGTTCCGTGACCCGGGGCACGGGCACCAGGTCGAGGCTCCGCAGGGCCCGCAGGGCGTGGACCCGGACGGCAGGCGCCGGGTGGTCCAGGAGGGTGGTGAACAGGGGGCCGTCGGCCCGGCCACCGGTCTCGGCGAGCCCTCCGATCGCCCCGACCGGCGGCTCGGGGGCCCGGACGGCCGCGCGGTAGTGCGCCAGCGGATCCGTACCGGTGCGGCGCGCCGCCTCCCGGGCCAGGGCTCGGATCAGCGGGGCCGGGTCGTCGAGGTGGGTCAGCACGGCCTGCGGGGCGCCGGTGCGCATCAGCCCGGTAAGGGCGGTGATCCGTACCTCGGCGTGCCGGCTGCGGGCCAGTCGGCGCAGCAGCTCGGCCTGGTCGGTCCAGACCGCCTGCCGGGCGGCAGCCTCGACGGCGCGGGCCCTGACCGGCCGGGCGGGGTCGCTCTCCGCGAGGGCCGCGAGGTCACGGAGCCCGAGGCGGTGCGCGGTGGTGTCGAGGACGAAGCCACGCACCGCGGGCTCGGGGGCCGTGAGGAGCCGTCCGGACAGGGCCGAACCCGGCTCCGCCAGCAGCGGCACGCGCAGTTGGCCGAGCGCGAAGGCGCCGTGCCGACGCCGGTTGAGCAGCAGGGCCGTCCGTACGGTCGCCGGGGTGGCCAGCAGGGGCTTCTCGTGGAGCAGCACGGCCAGGCCCGCGCACGCCGGCTCCCGGACCTGCCGGACCCAGTCGGTGGTCCGCAGGGCGAGGAACGGCATCAGCTCGGGGCTCGGCCGGTCCAGCATCCGCCGCACCACGCGCTCACGGACGCGGCCGTCGGCGTGCGAGCCCGCCAGGGCGAGCGCGACCGGGTCGGCCTCGGTGGGCGTCGGGGCGGGGCGCGTCGAGTACCACGACTCCCGGCGGATGAAGGCGTCCAGGCGCAACAGCAGCGCCGGACGCTCCGCCAGCAGCCGCAGCGCCTCCAGCGAGCCGTCGGGGCGGTCCACCGAGCCGGCCGCCAGCAGCGCGCCGATCAACTCCTCGAACACGCCCCCCTCCTGGGACCGCGCCCCGGCCACCGCCAGCCGGACACGCTCCAGGGCACCCACGCCCCGGGGAGCGCTGCGGGCGGGACTGCTGACGGCGGAAGAAGAAGGTCACCGCGCCATCCTGCCCCGGCGCGGCGACCCGCCGCTTCCGATATTCGCCGCCGTCAGGAGCCGCCGACCGCCCCGCCGGGTCCTACTTCTCCTCCGGCTCCCAGGCGCGGAGCAGGTCGAGCAGCCCTGCGTCCCCGTCCACGCGCAAGGACTCGGCCTTGATGCGGTCGTACAGGTAGAGGACCAACTCACTGGCCGTGCCATGGACGGAGGCGCCGGCCGCCTCCGGCTCCTCGCCGGTCGCGGCGGTGGGCGCCGGGATGCGGGCGGAGCGTGCGCCGTCGCCGTCGACGGTGAGGCGCCAGGAGAGGCCTTCGGCGGAGTGGAAGTCGAAGGCCGTGGGCTTGTGCGGCCAGGCACTCGGCGTTCCGCAGACGGTGAACAGGAACTCCTCCACACCGTCGAGTGTCACCTCGACCGGCAGCGGCTGCGCGGCGCCCCCGGCGAGCTGGGCGTCGTACGTGTGCACCGCGGTCTCCTGGACCCGGTGCCGGGCGACACCGCCGGAGGTCTGCGGTGACTGCGACGCGGACCACCACGTCCAGCAACCGCCGTCCGGGCCCGCCTCGCGCAGGGCGCCCAGCAGGAGCTCCGTCGACTCGGCCAGCCAGGCCAGCAGGACCTCACGCTCCCGCGGCAGTTCCAGGGCGGCGCGCGCGGCGGCGGCCTCGGCCGGGGGACCGTCGGCGGGCCCCGCTCCGACGATGGCGGCCCAGAAACGGTCTCCCCCACCCAGGTGCTTCACCAGATCGAACAGCGTCCACCCGGGGCAGGTCGGCACCTCTGCGTCGAGACTGGGCGCGGCGGCGACCACGGCGCGGAAGGCGGTCGACCGCTCATCGATCAGTCGCAGCAGGTCGGAAAACTCAAGATTCTTTTGCACGCCGGATGTCTATCACCGTGCTCCGGTGATCGGAAAGCGATTTTCACAGTCCCTCGGGTGGCACGAATCCGGCACACGAGTCCGCCGCACGAATCCGGCGCTCGGAGTCCGGGGAGAGGAGCGGGTGCTCAGCTGTCGGCGGCCGCCACCGAGGCGAGGTAGGCGGCGGTCAGGCCGGGGGTGGCCAGCCAGGCGGCGTGGTCGCTGGGTTCGGCGTAGGTGTTGGCGAGGCGGCGGGCGACTTCGGGGTGTTCGGCGGCCGCGGCGAAGACGCCTTGCAGGTGGTCCGGCATGGTCAGCATCGAGGCGGTGAACTCCACGGTGTGGCGGGCGTGTTGCTGCCAGAAGTGCTCGACGGTGCGGCACATCCAGTCGGCCGTGAAGGGGGCGTCGCCGTGCTCGACGACGGCCCGTCGGTAGGCCTCGGCAGCGCGGGCCGCGCTGTTGGCGCCCTGGCCGGTGATCGGGTCGTTCACCACCACGGCGTCGCCGAGGCCGAGCACATGGACGGCGTCCACGCCCGAACCCAGTTCCGCGACCGTGCGCCGGACGGTCGGGGTGACCGCGCCGAACAGTCCGGCTCCGGCATCGGTCGGCTCGGCCTCCGTCCAGAGCTCCGCCTCCCACGGCAGGTACTCGCCCAACAGGTCGCGGATCCTGGCCAGTTGGACGTCGGGCGGCGGGGCGTCGCCGAACCCGTCCAGCGGGCCGCCGGGCAGCGCCTCCCAGAGCAGGATCGCGCAGGGGCCGGAGAGGGTGAGCGCCGGCTGCAGGTAGAGCTCGCCGAGGCCGGGCAGGGCGTGCATCCGCGCCCGGGGCTCGGCGGCCGGGTCGGGTGAGCCGACGCCGTGCGCGTAGAGGCAGGACAGCACCCGCTGCGGCCGGTCGAAGGGCGAGCGGACGGCGTCGCGCTCGAAGATTCCGGCGAGTTCGCCGCGCCCGGCCGCGACCACGGTCAGCTCGTGCCGGCGGGCCAGTTCGCGCAGCCCGTCCCGGTCCAGCGAGCGGTACTCGACGCGGGCGCCGCGATCGGCCAGCAGTTCCAGCCAGCCGGCCAGCTTGAGCCGCTGGTCCACCGACTGGGCCGGCTCGTCGAGCGTCATGGTGAACTCGAGCGCCCGTACGGCGGGCGGTGCCGCCAGCACGGCAGCCACGGCGGCGACGGCGGGCGTCCGGTCCGCCCAGAGGTCCAGCCCGGCGGCCGCCTCCAGCCGCAGCGCCGGGCCGAACATCGCCTGGGTGGACAGCACCCGCCCGCCGCGCAGCTGCTCCGGGGTGCGCTCGGCGACCAGCGTCACCTCGTACCCGTCCGCCACCAGTCCGAGCGCGAACTGCAGGCCGGCCTGGCCCGCTCCGACGACGGCGATCCGGCGCAACGCGGCCTCCCGGTGGTCTGCTTGGTCTGCTTGGTCTGCTTGGTCTGCGTGGGCTGCTCGGTCCACCTGCCCGGCCTGGCGGCCCCGGCAGTCCTGACGGATCGTCAAGCTCGCACAGTAGCCGAGCGGCGGGCTTCGGTCACCAGTGCGTGTGCCGGGACGGCTGCGATCAGCCGCGCAGGTGGTCGACGAGCAGCCGGACCACCTCGTCGGTCCGGTCCGCCAGGTAGAAGTGCCCGCCCGGGAAGATCCGCTGGTCGTAGCCGCCGGTGGTGTGCCGGTCCCACTGGCCGACCTGCTCGACGGTGGCGTTCGGGTCGGTCTCGCCGATCAGGCCGGTGATCGGCACCGACACGGTCGCGTCCGGGGCGCAGCGGTACGTCTCGACGGCGGTGTAGTCGGCCCGCAGGGCGGGCAGGACCAGTTCCTGCAGGGCGGGGACGGCGAGGATCCGGTCGTCGGTGCCGCCGAGCCGGACGATCTCCTCCATCAGCTCGCCGTCCGGCAGCTTGTGGACGGCGGTGTCCCGGGGCAGCGAGGGCGCGCGGCCGGCCGAGACGAACAGCCGCACCGGCCCCTTCAGGCCGGCGCGCTCGAAGCGCCGGGCGGTCTCGAAGGCGACGGCCGCGCCCATGCTGTGGCCGAAGAAGGTGAGCGGCAGGTCGGTCCAGTCCCGCAGCTCGCGGAACAGTTCCTCGGCGAGTCCGTCGATGGAGCTGATCGTCGGCTCCATGAAGCGGTTCTGCCGGCCCGGGTACTGGACGGCGAGCACGTCCGCGTACGGCGCCAGCGCGTTGGCGTACTCCAGGTAGTAGCTGGCCGAGCCGCCGGCGTGCGGGAAGATCACGACCCGGGCGGGCGCGGAGTCGGACGGGTTGTACCGGCGGAACCACGGGTTGTCGACGTCGGCGCTGCTGGGCATGCGGGATGGTGCCTCTCTCCGTGACGGACTGTTGCCTGCCCCAGTCTGGCAGTGCGGGGCCGGGCACGGGGTGTTGTGGTGATCACGCGCCCCGGCCGGGCCGGTTGCCGGCGGCCGTCCGTTCGCCCACCCGCTAGTCCATCCGTTTCGTCCGTTGGTCCGTCAGTCCTCGTCCGGCCACTCCTCCCACGGGTCGTCCTCGGGCTCGCGGTCGGCTTCGCGGTCGGGCCGGGTGACCCAGCCCGCCGCGAGGACCAGGCCGGAGGTGCGGTGGACCGCGAGGAAGCCGAAGGGCCTCCCGAACTCGACCCGGGCGATCCGCTGCAGGTAGGGCGGGCGCCGGGTCTCCGCGGCGGCGCCGATGGCCACGCCGAGGGCGGTCACCGAGGCGGCCCGGAAGCCGAGCGGGCCGAAGGTGGCGGTGGCGCGCTGGCGGGCGCTGTTCAGGTACAGCGGCTCGCCGTCCGCGAGGCCGGGCAGCCGGTGCTCGGTCTCCGAGCGGGCGCTCAGCGTCCGCAGGCCGAAGACCTCCTTGTGGGTCAGCAGGTCGTGGTCGGCCTCGACGGTGAACCGCGGGACGGTCACGGCCAGCAGGTCCTCCGGCTGGTACCGCGCGATCCGGGCGATCGTGAGACCGGGGCCGGGAGTACCGTCGGGCAGCCGGTCGGCGGTGGTCCGGCGGTGCCGCTGGTTCAGCGCCTCGATCCCGGCGGCCAGCACCCGGCCGGGCCTGGCGTCCGGCTCCCCGAGCAGCAGATGGACGCTGATGTCGCCGTAGCCGAGCACCCTGGCCTCGGTGACGAGGCCCGCCGGGGTCTCCAGGACGGCGACCCGGTCCAGCATCGACGTCCACCGTGACAGGTAGCGGACGGGCTCGGCCCACCCGTCGTCCTCGCCGTACGGCACGCCGTAGGACTCCTGGAACGGGCGGATCCAGTCGGTGCGGACGGTGAGCGCGGCGGCCAGCACCAGCCGGGTGTCCTCGTCCACCTCCACCGGCATCGCGTCGATCTGGCCGTCGGTGGCAGCCTTGGCCCAGTCGTCCAGCACCAGGCGGTCCTCCTCGACGTCGCCGGTCAGCCGCCCGTGCACGTCCGCCGGGAGCCCGGACAGCCACTCGGGGCGCGGCCGCAGCCGCGGCGAGGTCCAGAGGCCGAGCGCGGAACCGACCGCCGGGACGTCCCGCAGCAGGCCGAGGAGGTCCCGGGCCCGGTCGGCGGCGGCCGCCGGCGGCAGGCCGAGCGCCTGCGCCAACTCGCCCCGGACCTCGGGGCTCCCGGCCGGGGCCAACAGCCCGAGCAGCGGCCAGACGCCGGCCGGCATCAGGACCGTTCCCTCCGCCGGGTCTGCCTGCTCGACCCACCGCACGCCCAGCGCGTTGGCCGCCCGTACGGCTCCGGCCTTGCTCATCCGTCCCCCTGTGCTCTGTGCTCTGTCTGCTCTGTGCTCTGTCATCTGTAATGCGTGTCCGGCGTAGGACGCGCCGAGCGTAGGGCGGAGGCCGGGCCGGGTGCGAGCGGTTATCGCGCCTCCGGCCGTGCGCCGTCCTGGCAGGATGTCCCCATGAGCGAGCCCGACACCGACTGGATCACCGTCGCCGCCTACGAGAACCTGCCCGGCTGCCCCACCCCGTGGGCCGCCGTCCGGGCTTGACTGCGTGACCGGGGCATCGACTGGATGCCCTTCCCCGCGGACGCCCTGCGATTCGGCCTGGCCTGCGGGGTCGGTGCCGACGGCCACTGGCACGGCTGGTACGACGTCCAGGTCGCCGCTGACGCCCTGCGCCCGCTGGGGCTGCACCCCGATCAGCCCACCGTCGCCGTCAACGGGCCCTCCCCGCCCGGCTGGTGGCACGCGGAGGCCGAACGCCGTGCCCGCCGCTGAGGCCACCGGTCCCGAGGCCTACCGCTGTGGCCCGTCCTCCGGGCCGAAGCGGACCGCCTCCGCCCGGGAGCGGGAGGCGGCGTCCAGCAGCAGCACCGAGGAGGCCTCCGGCGTCGGCAGCGGCCCGCCGGCGCGCACGTGCCGGGTGAAGGCGGCCAACAGCTGTTCCAGGCCCCGGTGGTGGCGGGCGAACACCCGGGCGGAGGCGTGCCGGCCGCGGGCCCGCTGGCCGTCCAGCGCGGTGTCGGCGCCGACGTCCAGCAGCACCAGGTGCAGCTCCCGGCCCCGCCGGCCCGCCTCCCGGGCCAGCCAGCGCCGCATCCAGGCGCGGCTGCCGCAGGCGTGCACCAGCAGCGGTCCGCCGCGCCGCACCGAGGCGCGCAGCAGCCGGAAGTGTTCCAACCGCGCCCAGGGCCGGTACACGGCGTACGGCAGACGGTCCGGCATCACCGCCTCGCAGGCCTCGTGCACCGTCCGCGGGTCCACCGACCGCACCGCCGGCCCGGACCAGCGGCGCAGCAGCGTGCTCTTCCCGGCGCCGGGCAGCCCGGACACCACCACCACGGCTCCGGCGGGGTAGGCCGCCACGAAGCCCGCCCCGGCCTGACCGCGCAGGTCGACCACCCCGCGCGGCGCCACGACCGCTTCCACCCTGCTGCCCACCAGACCCCCGTCCACGTCCGACCGGGAACCCTAACAACTCATCGGACATGGCTCGGTACCCGGCTCAGGTTCCGGGGAGGATACGGCGCGTCTCGTAGGCCCACATCGCGATCTCGACCCGGTTGCGGGCGCCGAGTTTGGCCATCAGGCTGGCCAGATGCGTCTTCACCGTGCTGAGGCTGATGTGCAGTGCATCGGCGATCTCGGTGTTGGTCAGCCCGCGAGCGACGGCGAGAAGCACCTGCTCCTCGCGGGCGGTGACGGGTGAGACCGGCTGGGCCGCGGGCCGGCCGGCGGGCAGGTCCGCGAATGCCTGGAGGAGACGGACGGTGACGCTGGGCGCGATGAGCGCCTCCCCGTCGGACGCCGACCGCACGGCCTGGGCCAGAAGGTCTGGTCCCGTGTCCTTGAGGAGGAATCCGCGGGCGCCGGCCCGCAGCGAGCCGTAGACGTACTCGTCGAGGTCGAACGTGGTGATGACGACCACGGCCGGCGGGTCGGCGACGCCCGGGCCGGCGACCAGCCGGGTGGCCTCGAGCCCGTCGAGTACGGGCATGCGGATGTCGAACAGGCAGACGTCGGGGCGCAGTTCGCGGGCCAGACGTACCGCTTCCCGTCCGTCGGCGGCCTCGCCGACCACCTCGATGCCGGGCTGGGCGTTCAGCATGATCCGCAGCCCGGTGCGGATGATCGTCTGGTCGTCAGCGACGAGGACGCGTATGGACACCGCTCTCGCTCCTCGCTCTCGGCAGCTCGGCTTCGACATACCAGCCCCGGTCGGTGCCCGGGCCGGCTCGTAGTGTGCCGCCGATCAGGGTCGCGCGCTCGCGCAGTCCGGTGAGTCCGTATCCGTCGCGACCCCGGCCGGTGCGCCGGCCGTCGTCCCGCACGCTCACCCGTACCGTGTGCCGTTTCGCGGCGACCCGGACGACGACCTCGGTCGCGTCGACCGCGTGGCGCAGCGCGTTGGTCACCGACTCCTGCACGATGCGGTAGACGGCGGCGTCCACGGCCGGGGGCAGCGTGTCCAGCTCGCCGTCGAGCCCCAGGTCGACCCTGACGCGACCGCCGGGGGTGCGCACCAGGCGCTCCAGATCCGCGACGCCGGCCGGGGGCGCCAGCTCGGCGCCGACCCCGCGGTCGCGCAGCGCGGCGACCATGGCGCGCATCTCCTCCAGCGTGCGCGCCCCTTCCTCCTCGATCCCCTCCAGCGCCCCGACCGCGGCGGACGGTTCGGTGCCCGCGAGCACCCGGCCTGCCTGGGCGATGATCACCATGGCCGACACGTGGTGGGCCACCGTGTCGTGCAGTTCCCGGGCGAGCTGCTCGCGCTCGCGGGAGCGCACCTGCTCCAACTGCCGCTCGCGAGCGGTCACCCGGAACCGCACCGCGGCCCCGAGCACGCCGGGCAGCAGCCCGAAGACGAAGCCCGCGACCTTTTCGACGACCGGGGTGTCGTCCGCGACGACACACAGCGCGAACGCCACGACGATCATCGCGCCGCCCAGCACGATCTCCCGTCCCGATCCCCACCGGGGCAGCGCGTACACCAGCACGAGCACGACCGCGCCGGTGTACAGGCCGACGGGCTCGCGCGGTGCGGCGACGAGCGAGGCCACCTGAAGCAGGACCACCGAGCCGAACGCCAGCGTGACCGTCGCCAGCGGGCGGGTCCGGCGCCACAGGGGCAGCAGGCACAGCCATACGGCGAACACCACCGCCACCGGACGCCACACGACGTTCTCGCGCAGAGTGGCCTCCAGCGCCACACCGGCAAGGCCCGCGGCGGGCAGCGCCCAGTCCCGCCGCAGCCGGGCGGGCGCGTCGGGCGGCCGGGGTTCGGTCCACAGGGTTCGCAGGTCGTCTCGGAGCACGGTTCCCAGCCTAGGGACCGCGGCGTGCCGCGCATCGGCCGAAAGGACGGGTCGTCACTCCGCCCCGGGGCCGACGGATCCGCGGCCCGCGGGCCGATGCCGCGGAGCGCCGTGGCGACGAGCCTCGGCATCGGCGGCCGTACAAGGACGGCCGACGAGGTGGTTGGAGGACCCGATGCTCTCGAAAGCCCTGTTGCGCCTGGGCACAAGCGCCGCCCGCCATCCCTGGCGGGTGATCGCGGCCTGGCTGGTCGCCGCCACGCTCGCCGTCCTCGCCGCCGTCGCCTTCGGCGGGCGGAACGTGGATTCGATGACCGTTCCGGGACTGGACTCCCAGCGGGCCGCGGAACTGATCGAGCGGGCCGGCACCGGTCAGGAGGGGATGACCGCCCAAGTCGTCGTCACCCCCCTCGACGGCGCCGCGACGTTCTTCGACCACGACAGTGCGCGCACCGCTCTCACGCGGCTGCGGACCGAGGTGAAGCGGCTGCCGCACGTGCTCGGCGCGAGCGACCCGGCGGGGGCACTCGACGCGGGCGGGGACACCGCCGTGCGCGGCGGCCTCGTCTCGGTCGACGGGCGGATCGCGGTCGTCCGGGTGCAGTACCCCGACCAGAGCCGGCTGTCGGCCGAAGACCTCGACGCCCTCGTCCATCTCGGCGACCGGCTGCGCGCCGAACTGCCCCTGCGCATCGAGATGGGCGGGAGCCTCTTCTACGCCTTCTCCGACCCCGACGGCGGCGCGAGCGAGTTGATCGGCCTCCTCGCCGCGGCCGCGATCCTGTTCCTGGCGTTCGGTTCGCTCGTCGCCGCCGCGCTGCCGATCGGCATGGCGGTCTTCGGACTGACCGTCGGGGTCGCCACGATGACGGTACTGGCGGGGGTGACGGACGTCCCCACCTTCGCACCGGTCCTGGGCGGCATGGTCGGGCTCGGCGTGGGCATCGACTACGCGCTGTTCGTGCTCGCCAGGCACCGGGAGTACCTCGCGCGCGGGCTCGATCCCCGCGAGGCCGCGGGGCGAGCGGTGGCCACGGCGGGGAGGCCCGTGGTCTTCGCCGGCGGCACCGTCGTCGTATCGATCCTCGGCCTGGCGGTCGCGAACGTACCGTTCATGACGGTGGGCGGGCTCGCCGTCTCGATCGTCGTTCTGACCATGGTGGTCGCGTCGGTGACGCTGCTGCCGGCCTTCCTCGGCGCCGCCGGCCCACGCCTGGCCCGGGCCGGCCGGATCGGCCGGATCAGCCGGATCGGCCGGGCTCTGCAGAGCAGGACGCCGGGCCGACTCGCACGGCGGCGGGACCCGGCGGCAGGCGCCGCCCACGCCACCGGGTGGCGTCGCTGGATCGGGCACGTCAGCCGACACCCGATGCCGTACGCGGTCGGCGCGGCGGGGCTGCTGCTGACCGCGACGCTGCCCGTGCTCGGCCTGCGCGTCGGCCTGCCCGACGACGGCTCGCTGCCCCACAGCCGTACCGAGCGCCGGGCCTACGACCTCGTCGCCGAGGGGTTCGGCCCGGGCAGCAACGGTCCCCTCGTCATCGCCGCGGACCCCGCCGGTGATCCGGGCGTGCTGGACCGACTCGTCGCAGCGGTCGCGGCGGATCCGGGCATCGCATCCGTCGCGCCGACGCACCTCGATCGGGCCACCGGCATCGCGACCCTCGTGGTGTTCCCGACCACCAGCCCTCAGGACAAGGCCACGGCCGACACCATCGCCCGGCTGCGCACCGACGTGCTGCCCACGGCGATCGGGCACGGCCCGGCCAGGGCCCACGTCGGCGGCGCCGCCGCGAGCCTGTCCGATGTGGGCCGACGCACCAGCCAACGCCTGCCGGTGTTCGTCGCCGCCGTGCTGGCGATGTCGTTCCTGCTGCTGATGCTGGCCTTCCGCTCGATACTCGTACCGCTCAAGGCGGTACTGCTGAACCTGCTGAGCATCGGCGCGGCCTACGGCATCATGGTCGCGGTCTTCCAGTGGGGTTGGGGAGGCGCACTCATCGGGCTGGAAGCGACGGTTCCGATCGTGTCGTTCATCCCGATGTTCCTCTTCGCCATCCTGTTCGGCCTGTCGATGGACTACGAGGTGTTCCTCCTCTCCCGCGTACGCGAGGAGTACCTGCGCACCGGCGACAACGGCACGGCGATCGTCGAGGGCGTTTCGCGCACCGCCCGGATCATCACCTCGGCCGCCCTCATCATGGTGGCGGTCTTCCTGTCCTTCGCCGTCGCCGAGGACCCCTCCACCAAGATGTTCGGGCTCGGCCTGGCCACCGCGATCTTCGTCGACGCCACGGTCGTACGCATGGTGCTGGTACCGGCGACCATGACACTCCTCGGCCGGACCAACTGGTGGCTGCCGAGGTGGCTGGACCGGATGCTTCCCCGCGGCCCGGTCGGCACCGACGACACCGACGCCGAATCCACGGGTGAGGCCCCGCGTCCACGGCTGGCCGACCGCTGACTCGACTCCGGCCCCGGCCCCGGCCACCGCGACCGCCACCGCAGGGGCGTGCGATGGGCTGTAAAGCGCCCCTCCAGTGCTTCGAGCGCCGACGCGGGCGACCTCTCGCGCGGCCCCCGGCGGGAAGAACCGTCCGTGGGCACTCGACCGTGCGGGCCGACCTGCCGATACATCCCCCGGCGGCGTTCCCCGCACCAGCCCCGGGAGGCACTACCTTGACCTGGCTACGCGTCCTGACCGCACTGGGCATCCTCGCCGTGGCGGCCAGTGCCCTGATCGTCTTCGCCCTCTGCACCTCCGCCTCCCGCGGCGAGCGCGCCGCCGAGGAGGCACCGTCCGGCTCCCGGACGGACGCCGAGCGCAGCGGGCTGTTCCAGCGGATGGGCGGCGACGGCTGACACGCGCCGCCCTCCGGGGCCACCCTTCCGCCGGGCCGGACCGGACCGCCGGCCGGATCCGGGTCAGTGCCCCGCGATGTCGTCCGGACGCACCTCGATGTGGTCGGCCGCGAGGTCGACCGCCACCCGGTGCTCCATGCCCAGCGCCTCCAGGAACTTGACCGGCAGCTGCACCCGCCCGGTGCGGTCCAGCATCACGTACTCGCGCTCGTTGACCGACTCCTCGCCGTGCTCGTCGGTGACGGTGCGGCGCAGCACCTCGCTGCTGGTCCGGCCGTCCCGGATGGCGACCGTGCGGCGGACCTCGCCCGCGACCATCGGGTCGTGGGTGACGATGACGACGGTGGCTCCGAGTTCGCGGTTGACGGTGCGGAAGGACTCGAAGATCACCCCGGCGGTCTCGGAGTCCAGCTCGCCGGTGGGCTCGTCGGCCAGCAGCACCGGCGGGTTGTTGGCCATCGCGACCGCGATCGCCACCCGCTGCTGCTGGCCGCCGGAGAGCTCGTTGGGCTTGCGGTGGGCGAGTTCGCCGATCTCCAGCGCCTCCATCAACTCGGCGACCCGGGCCGCCTGTTGCTTCGCGCCACCGGCGCTGGACCGGCGGCCGCGCAGCTGCATGGGAAGGGCGATGTTCTCGGCGGCGGTGAGGAAGGGCAGCAGGTTGCGGGCGGTCTGCTGCCAGATGAAGCCGACCACCTCGCGCCGGTAGCGCAGCCGCTCCTTGACCGACATCTCCAGCAGGTCGCAGCCGGCCACGGTGGCGGTGCCGGCCGTCGGCACGTCCAGCCCGGCGAGGATGGTGAGCAGGGTGGACTTCCCGCTTCCGGAGGCACCGACGAGGGCGACCAGGTCGCCCTGCCGGATCGTCAGTTCCAGGCCCTGGAGCGCCTGGACCTCGACGCCCTCGGCGCTGAAGATCCGGACCAGCCGGTCGCAGACGATCGCCGCGCCCTCGCCGTACGCCCTGGGCGAGGCGGCGGCCAGCGCCCGCTGCCGGAGCTCCTGCAGGCTGGGGGCCTCGACGACCGGCCGCTCCTGGGGGGTGCTCTTCACCGCTGGTCTCCTGTCTCGACTGAGTGCTTCATCGTGCCGGTTTCCACTGTCCCGGCGGGGCGGCCTGCCGGTGTCACGAACCGGTCCGCCGCTTCCCGTGTCACCGAACCCCGCGTCACCGCTCTCCGTGTCACCGCTCTCCGTGTCACGGCCCGGGCGGCCGCCTCCCGTGTCATTGCTGCTCCCCCGCCCGCAGTTCGGTGGCGATCTGGCGCCGGCCGGCGACCAGGGTCTCCAGCACCACTCCGAGGCAGACCAGCAGTGCCAGGCCCGCGGTGGGCAGCAGCACCGGCATCAGCGCGGGCGTCAGGGCGTCGCCGACCTCGGCGCCGACCAGGGTGGAGATGTCGAACGCGGGCCCGAGCAGTCCGACCGCCGCCGCGGCGACCAGGCCGCCGCCGACGGCCGCCGCCAGGGTCTGCGGCAGCGCCTCGGCGACGATCAGCGCCAGCCCCTGCCGGGGCCGCAGCCCCATGGTGCGCAGCCGGGCCAGCACGGCCGTACGGTCCGGCGCAGCCCGGAAGAGCGTCAGCAGGACGGCGAGCAGGGCGAATCCGCCGCCGGCGGCCGCCGCGTACCAGAACAGCCGCCCGGCCGCGTGCTGCAGCGGGTCGTCGGCCAGGGCGGCGGCGGCCTCCCGGCTGCTGTGCACGGTGTATCCCGCGGGCAGGCCGTGGGTGGCCTTGCCGGCGGCCGCGGCCTCGTCGGCGATGAGCTTGGCCATACCCGTCGGCTGGGTCACGCCACCGTCCCGGAGGACCGCCCGGACCTGTTCGGGATCGGGGTCGCCGACCGCGAACCACTTGTTCATCCGGTTGAGCTCCGGCAGGCGTTCGGCGGCGGGGCCGGCCGGCACCACGACGAACGGCTTGCCCGGGTCCGGCAGCGCGGGCGTCGCGGTGACCGTCCCGGCGACGGTGGTGCGTACCTGGTTCCCGCTGGGTACGCGGACCTGCGGATCGCCCGCGGCCAGGCGCTTGGCCAGGTCGCGGCTGAACAGTGCGGGCACCGGGGTGTCCCGGCCGCCGGGGGTGCCGGCGAGCTTCGCCGGGTCGAACTCGCCGCGCCCGAGGGTGCGGGCGATCTCGGCGTACGCGGTCGGCTCGGCGACCACCAGGTAGGCCTCGGTGGACTCCTTGTCGGCGCCGATGAACAGGGCCTTGCCCTCGACCCGGACCCCGGTCGCGGCGCGCACCCCGGGCAGTGCACCGGCGGCCTTGGTGAACGACTCGGACAGCGTGGCGTACTCCGGGATCACCACCGAGGCGTCACCCCCGGTCGCGATGCGAGCGGCTTGCGTCCGGACGTGGTCGACGGTGTCGAGCACGGTGGCGCCGAAGCCGGCCGTGGTGACGGCGATCAGCAGGGCGAGCAGCGGCAGCGCGGAGGGCCGACGGCGGCCCGAGTTGTCACGGGCCGCCCGGGCCAGGCCGAGGAAGCCGACCAGGCCCCGGCTGCGACCGGTGAGCGCGGCCAGCCAGCCGACCACCACCGGCTCGATCCGGGCCAGCACCAGCCCGCCGGTGACGGCCAGCAGCAGCGGCGCGGCCACCAGCAGCGGGTCCACCCCGGCGCCGGAGTGCCCGACCCCGCGGCGCCGGACCTCCGCCACGGCCGCGACGGTCACGGCCAGGACGACGAGTTCGCCGATCGCCCGGCGCCAGCCGCCGACCGCGCGGTTCCGCGACCAGAGCAGGGCCGCCCGGGCCGGGAAGGCCAGCAGCGCGCACAGGGCCGCGACGAGGGCCGCCAGGACGGCGTACCCCCAGCGCGGGGTGGGCAGCAGCACCAGGGCGAGCGCCGTCCCGAGCACGGTGGCGGGCAGGACGGTCGCCGCGCCCTCGCCGAGCAGGCGCAGCAGCACGCCGCCGCGCGAGCCGCCGCGGGCCTGGAGCAGCCGGATCTCGGCGGTGCGCCGGTCCGTGGTCAGGGCCGCGGCCAGGAACAGCACCACGACGGCCACACCGGCGACGCCGGCCGGGCCGATCGCGCTCAGCGGCATGGCGGCCTGGTAGCGGGCGTCCGCCCGGGTGAGCAGGTCGGACAGGTTGGAGGTGGTGTGCAGGTCCGCGCGCTTGGTGGCGTCGACCAGGGCCGAGGCGCCGCGTCCGGTCTGGAAGGAGGCGATGGTGGCGCGGGTGCGGTCGAGCTGGTCGGCCCGCAGCGAGGCGGGGTCGACCGGCAGGCGCCAGAAGTTGTCGCCGCCCGAGCCCCAGAGTGCCAGCGCGGTGACGCTGCCGCTGTCGACGAAGCCGGTGGTCTGCCACCAGTTGATGCCGTTGGGCCCCATGTGCAGGCAGGCGCGGGCCGGGCAGCCGAGGTCGTCCCAGTAGGGGTCCAGCGGTTCGTTGACGCGGTAGAAGCCGGTCACCACGCTGCTCGGCCCCGTGCCCGGTCCGCCGGCGCCGTTGTCGACGGTGTCGCCGAGCTTGATGCCGACGGTCGCCGCGGCCTTCTCGCTGACCACGATCGGCAGTGGGGCTCCGACGGTGGCCGGGGCGGGCCCGGGCCAGGTGCCGGCGGTCAGGGTGACCCGGTCGGCGAGGCCGTGCAGGTAGAGCAGGGAGATCGTCGGCGCGGCGTTGTCGGACAGCCGGGCGTAGCCGGGGTTGTGCATCTTGGCCTCGGTCTGCGCCTTGGTGCCGTAGGCCTCACCGGGCCTGGACAGCGTCAGCTCCCGGCCGATCCGCGTGGCGATCTGCTCGTGGGCGGAGTCCAGTTCGGCGGCGGTGTCTCCGGTCCGGGTCTTGGTGGCTGCCTGCAGGCTGGTCAGGTTCAGGCCCTGGTGGCTCACGTAGTCCCGCAGCGCGGCGTCCGCTCCCCGGTCCGCGACGCGGGGGAAGGAGGCCGCCAGGAAGACCGTCACCAGGGTGAGGGCCGCCATCAGCAGCGCGGCCGCGGGGTTGGCGCGCAGCCTGGTGCGGACCCAGCCCGCGGGCCGGTGGGCGGAGGCGGGGGTGGGCACAGGAGTGGGCACGGGGGTGCCGGCCTTGGTGGTCACATCTCCTCCACGAGGCGCAGCCGGGCGGCCACGTTCCTACGGCGGCGTCCGACGAGGAAGGCGGACAGCAACGGGACGACGGCGATCGCCGCGGTGAGCAGGAGCGCCTGGCCCAGCGGCAGTTCGACCACGGCCTCGGGCAGCGGACGGCGCGCCGCGGGGGTCAGCACGACGAACGGCACGATCAGGTGGACGAGCAGTGCCCCGAGCCCGAGTCCGACCGCTCCACCGAGGGCCACCAGGATGGCCGGCTCCGCCGTGGTGGTACGGGAGACCAGCCGACGGGGCGCGCCCAGGGCGAGCAGCAGGGCCGAGTCCTGGGAGCGTTGACGGGCGGAGCCGGCCACGGCGGCGCCGAAGCCGATCGCCGCGAGGACCGCGGTGACGACCGCGATGGCCGACAGCGCGCTCTGCGGGGCGGCGCCGACCGGGTCGCCGAGGAAGCCCTCGGCCACCTCGTCGTACAGCCGGACGTCCTGCGCTCCGGGGGCCGAGCGGACGGCCGCGGCCGCCTGCGCCGGGGTGCGGTCGTCCGGGCCGGTGGCGGGCAGCCACCACTCGGCGCTGTTGGCGACCGTGCTGTGCTGGGCCAGCAGCGCCCGCGCGGTGGTGGCCAGGTCGATCACGACCGCGGTGCGGCCCGCCACCGGCAGGGCCTCGACCGCTGCGGTGACCTTGATCGGGAGGGTGGCCCCGCCGAACGGCACCCGCACGGTGTCGCCGACCGAGGAGCCGGTGGCCTTCAGGTAGTCACGGGTGGCGACACCCGGCACGGTGGCCGGTGCCCCGGTCTTGCCGGCGCCGCCCCTGGTCCCCCAGGAGATGCCGGCCGGCAGCGGGACGGCCGTCGCGGGCCCCGCCTCGCTGTCGGAGACGGCCAGCGTCCGGAACGAGGTGTCGAGGTCGGTCTTGCCCCTCGCGGAGGCGGTCGCCCCGATGACGGTCAGCGGCGCGGCGACCGAGCCCAGCGGGGCGTCGACCAGCGTGCTCAGCGAGGCCGAGCCGCGCAGGCCGCCGTCGGTCGGGACGCCGTTGAACGGGAGCTTGTAGACGATGCCGAAGCGGTCCCGGGCGAGGAGCGTCACCCGCAGGGACGGCTCGGTGGACGGGAACCCGGTCGAGTCGGTCGCGAGCTCGGCGTCGATCCGCAGCGGATGCCCGGGCAGCGGCACCCCGTCCGGCACACCGGCCGCGGCGGGAAGGGCGAGCGGACGGAACAGCTCGTCCCGGCCGTGCCCGTCCAGCAGGTCCTCGCGCACCGGGACGCGCTCGGCGAAGGCGGCGGCGTCCAGGGCGAGCACCTGTCCGGTACCGGAGGGCAGTTGCTGCTCCTCGCGCACCACCGGGATCAGCCGGTCACCGCCCGGCAGCGCGCCGAAGCGGCCGGCCTGGCCCATCAGCGAACTGTGCGAGGCGGAGATCCGCAGGCCGCCGAGCGTGGTGAAGGCGGCCTGGTCCCGCTGGGAGGCGGTCCAGGTGGCCTGCTGACCGAGGGCCAGGACACCGGTGGCGACGGCCATGACGAGCAGCAGCACCGGGCCCGTCGCGCGGGCGGGCTGACGGGCCAGCTGCCAGCCGACCATGGCCGGGCCGAGGCCGCGACCGCCGGCGGCGACCCGGGCACCCAGCCGGGCGGCGAGCGGCAGCAGGCGCAGCACCACCAGGGTGCCCGCGCACAGTGCCAGGGTCGGGGTGGCGACCAGCAGGAGGTCGACGCCGAGCTCACCCGAGGAGTCCGTGGAGAGCCCGCCGCCGTACTGGCTCAACTGCTGGTAGGCGAGGGCGGCCAGGAGCAGGACGGCGAGGTCGCCGCCGTTGCGGGCGATGCCGGAGACCACGGCCTGCCGGCGCCCGGTCCGGCGGCGCAGGGCCGCGCCGGCGCCGCGCAGCAGGCTGGGCACGGTGGCCAGCACGATGCAGGCGAGGGCGCAGAGCCCGGCCACCGGCCAGAGCGTCCAGGCGATACCGGTCTCCAGGGCGACCTGGTGGGACCTGCCGAGACCGGCCAGGACCCGGACCAGGAAGGGGGTGAGCAGCGGTGCGAACACCGCCGCGGGGGCCGCGAGCAGCACCAGCTCCAGGGCGGTGAAGCCACCGAGCCGGGTGCCGGAGGCGCCGCGGGCCGCGAGCAGTTCGTTCTCCCACTCCTGGCGGGAGGAGATCAGCCGGACCACCAGCAGCAGGGCCGCGGCGGCGAGGACCGCCAGCTGCAGCGCGCCGATCAGCAGGGTGGACCGGGCGACCATCATGCTCGCCGACAACTCGCGCATGACGTCCGTCAGTTCGGTCGTCACGCTGAGCGAGGCGGTCTTCCGCAGGTCGTCGGTGAGGCCTGGGGCACGGTCGCCGACGGCCTGGGCGGTGTCCTGGTCGACGCCCGCGAAGTCGGCGTCGAGCAGCCAGCTCCGGCTGCTCTGCAGCAGACCGCCCGCGGTGAACGCGCTCTGGTCGACCATCATCGGGCCGAAGGTGGTGAAGCCGCCGACCTCGACCTCGTGGCCGCCCACCGGGTCGATCCGCCAGTACGGGGCGAACGGGTCGACGGCCCGGTAGGCGCCGGTGATCCGGACGGTCAGCGGCTTGCCGTCGAACCGGTCGGTGAGGCGGATGTCGGCGGGCAGCGCCTGCTCGGTCAGGCCGAGCCGGACCAGCATGCTCTGCGGGACGGCGGCCTGCGGGGCGGTGGCGTTGACGGGTGCGCTGGCGGCGCCGGGCCACGCCCCGGCGACCAGCCGGACGCGGTCGTGGTCGATGTCGGCGAGGACCGTCAGGTCCGCCTTGGCCCCGGCGGCCTGTCCTGGCGCTGTTCCTGGCGCTGTTCCTGGTGTTCCTGGAGCTGTTCCTGACGCTGCTCCTGACGCGTCGGCTGTCCCCGGCGCGCCGGCGGCGTCACTGCCGGGCAGGCCGTAGGAACGGCTGCGCAGCATGCTGTCGGTGCGCACGGGCAGGTCACCGAAGAGCCTCTGCCGGTAGGAGGCGAGCGCCTCCTCGTCCTTGGCCCGCTGGTCCAGACCGTGTTCGGCGGTCACCACCACCGTGGTGCGGGTGTGGCCGGGGCCCTGGAGCGCCTGCCGCAGGCCGGCCCGCCCGACACTGCTGTTGAAGGTCACCAGAGCGGTGAGCACCGCCGTGGTGATCAGCACCGTCAGCAGGACGGCGGCAGCCAGCGGCAGTCGCCCGCGCAGTCGGCGCACGACGAAGCCGAGCATCAAGTTCCTCCCCCGGATTACGTCCCCGGTAGCGTCAACCGGCCCCGCCCATCGACCCGATCCGCGCACAAATCGACCACGGATGGACACATCGAGAGCACACCGGCGCATTGACCACCGGCATTCGGTCACCGGATAGCGGACGATGCTGTCAGATTCGATCCAGGAACGGAAGGGACTTGCGCGAATCAAGTAAGCAATGAGCAAATTCCTTTCATAGGTAGCATCCCAGCCGAGGATGCGCCGTGGAAATGCCATGCACACTTCACAACTCCGCCTCCACCACGCTCCTTTCGCCCGGGACTCCGACTTCTCGGATTCCTCTCGGAGAACGTGAACCGACGGAGCCACCGCATCCGTAGACACCGGATAGGACCGGGTCACACGCCCACCAGGGGGGACGCCGCATGACGCAGGATCAGGCCGCCACCGCCACCGCCACTACGACCACCGAGCCGATGGTCGCCGTGACCGACCTCCGCCGCAGTTTCGGCACCGGTGAGCGGACCGTGCACGCGCTGCGCGGAGTCTCCTTCACCGTCGGACGCGGTGAACTCACCGCGCTCAAGGGCCGCTCCGGCTCCGGCAAGACCACCCTGCTCAACCTGGTCGGCGGACTGGACTCCCCGACCGGCGGCGGCATCTCCCTCGACGGCATCGACCTCGTCGGACTGAACGAGGACGGCCGGCTCGCCCTGCGCCGGGAGCGGATCGGCTTCGTCTTCCAGTCCTTCGGCCTGATCCCGATGCTCACCGCCGCCGAGAACGTCGGTGTGCCGATGCGGCTGCGCAAGGTGTCGCCCGCCGAGCGCGAGGAGCGCGCGCACACCTTGCTGGCACTGGTCGGCCTGGCCGACCACGCCAACCAGCGCCCCGGCGAGCTCTCCGGCGGCCAGCAGCAGCGCGTCGCGATCGCCCGCGCGCTGGCCAACGAACCCGGCCTGATCATCGCCGACGAGCCCACCGGCCAGCTGGACTCGGAGACCGGCCGCTCGATCATGGAGCTGCTGCGTGCGGTGGTGCGCAGCGAGGGCGTCACGGTGCTGGTCGCCACCCACGACCCGACGCTGATGGGGCTCGCCGACCGGGTGATCGAGCTCAAGGACGGCCGGATCGTGGAGGAGGGGACGGAGCAGGCCGCCTGACGGAGGCCGACGACGCGACCGGGCGGACCGGACCCGGTGACCGGACCTGGCGACCGGACCGCGGACCGGGCCGGGCTGCCCGGACCGCGTGAACCGGACCGCGGCCCGCGCTGGGCGGACCGAGCCGCGCGGCGGGTAGGGATGCGGGGTGCGTCCCCACCTGCCGCCATCAACCTGCCACCACCCGCATCCCGCCGCTCGGCCGGCCATCACGCACCCGGGTGGTCGGCCGAGGTGGGAGTGGCTGCCGCGGGGTCAGGTGCGACGACGCTCAGGCCTTGGCGGGGCGGACGGACTGTGCGTGGTGGAACACCTCCTCCCCGTCCCAGTACGCCTTGGTCCGCTGGAGCCGTGCGTAGTTGTCCTTGTAGTAGAGCCGCGGGTAGGCCGGGTCGCGCTGGTTGGCCGTCCCCAGGTCGACGTCGGGGTAGTTGACGTAGGCGCCGTCCGTCGCGGTGTCGATCTCCGGCACGCCTCCGGTCTCCCGGTAGACGTCCCGGTAGAAGTCACGCAGGTAGGTCAGGTGGTCGCTGTCCTCCGCCGGATCCGTCCAGTAGGTCTGGTACTGGAGCTTCATGATCGAGTCGCGCTGCGGGACGGCCGTCTCCTCCGGCCGGCGGGTGTTGATCCGGCAGCCGTAGGAGTCGATCTGGACCAGCGTCTTCGAGAGGTCCGCCCCCTCCACGTCCCGTGTCAGCCAGTCCCGGAAGGTGGCGATCTGGGCCGGGCTGAACGGCTCCCGGTGGTACGCCGACTTGTACTTGCCGCGCCGGTTGTCGCCCGAGGGGTTGAGCGTCATGGTGGCCTGGAACCACGGCAGTTGCCGCCGTTTCTCCGGGTACGGCAGGAACAGCCCGCCGGCCGCGCGGGTCTGCACCACCGAGCGCGTGGCCATCCCCTGCTCGACGGCCGCCACGAAGGAGTCGAGCGGCGCCGGGTCGTCGCCGTCCCACTGGCTGACCAGGACGACGTTCCCGTTGGAGTGGTGGGTGAGCTTCAGGATCGCGAACAGCCCCTGGTACAGCGACTCCTGCGGGCCGCTGTGCTCCGCCATGAAGGTGCCGAAGTTGCGGACCAGGGTCTCGAAGTCGGCCGGCCGTTCCAGCAGTTCCTCCCAGGGCCAGGCCACGCTGCTGAGCCAGACCCGGGGCGGCGGCTGTGGCGCGTCCGGCGCGAAGTGGTAGCGCAGCACCACTCCGAAGTTCCCGCCACCGCCGCCGGTGTGGGCCCAGAAGAGGTCCTGCTCGGGTGAGCCCTTCGCGTCCTCGCGGTGCGCCGCCGTCACCACCGCGGTGCCGCCCCGGACGGTGACCACGTCGACCTGGACGAGGTGGTCGACCGTCAGCCCGTGCCGCCGGGAGAGCAGCCCGAACCCGCCGCCGCAGATGTGCCCGCCCGCGCCGACCGAGTAGCAGGACCCGGCGGGAAGGGTGACGGCGTGCTCGCGGAACAGCGTCGTGTAGACGTCCCAGTTGGTCGCGCCGCCCTCCACGCAGTAGGTGGGCCGGCCGAACTTGTCCGTCGAGGCGGCGACGCCGCGCATCGTGCTGAGGTCGAGGATCACGCCGCGGTCGTTGTCGACGAAGCCCTCGTAGCAGTGCCCGCCGCCGCGGACCGTGGGCCGCAGTCCGCGGTCCAGCGCCCGGTTCAGCTCGGCGACGGCGTCGGCCTCGTTGCCCACCAGGCGGATGTAGGAGGGGCTGCTGCTCCACCGCTGGTTGAAGCCCTGACCGAGCGTCTGGTAGCGGGGGTCGCCCGGCAGGATCGACCGCCCCTTAGGCAGCTCGCGCGGCGCGCCGCCCGCCGCCGACGCCGCGCTCATGGAACCGGCGGTGATCCCGGCGGCCGCCGCGCCGGCACCGCCCAGGAATCCCCGTCGGGAGAATTCGCTCCGCATGGCCCGTCCCCACTTTCTCGATTCGAGAGAAGCTGGCGGGCCGCACGCTAACACGGGTATTCGACCGATGGGAAACTGTTTATAAAAAATGTGACAGTACGTCATTTCTGGCGATCCGTACCGGAACTTGCGGCCGCCGCTCCGCCGGACCCCATTGTCAGTGGCGTCGGCTATGGTCACCGACGACTGGACGGAAGCCACCCCGAGGAGGTTCGATGACGATCTTCCACCGCATTTCCCGAGCGTTCCGCGGAACCGGCCGGAAAACGCGGCTGTGGTGGCCGGCAGCACCGCCGACCACCACAACCGTCGTCCCGTCCGTCAGGCGTACGGGGATCGATCCGTCAGACCGCCGGGAAGATCTCCGCGTCCGGCTTCAGCAGCTGGCCCGGCTGCGGCGCGGTGCCGTCCACCAGGTAGCGGGTGACCAGCGCG
This sequence comes from Kitasatospora sp. Ki12, assembly GCF_054601375.1. Classification (NCBI taxonomy): domain Bacteria; kingdom Bacillati; phylum Actinomycetota; class Actinomycetes; order Kitasatosporales; family Streptomycetaceae; genus Kitasatospora; species Kitasatospora sp. Ki12. The sequence goes on from NZ_BAAIHT010000002.1 coordinate 1,163,322, forward strand.
TTCAGCGCCTTGCTGCGGCCGACGGCGCAGTGCTCGATCGAGTCGACGCTGACCAGCACGGCGTTGCTCAGCTCCTGCTGCATCCGCTGGGCGAACTTGTACTGGGTCGCCGGGTCGTAGAGATTGCCGATGACCATCACGGTGTTGGAGGTCTTCTTGTTCCACGGGCCGGTGAAGCGTTCGGCGTCCCGGGCCGGAGCCGGCCAGCTCGCGCACGCCGGCGCGTCGAAGGCCTGGTAGCGGCCGAAGGTCGGCGACTCCTGCTCCCAGGTCTTGGCCAGGTTCGCGAACACCCGGTCGTTCGACGGGTACGGCTTGTCCTGGCAGTTGACGCCCATGTAGGAGTCGTCGGCGGTGTACTCGGAGTCCGCCGGGGCCTCCCGCAGCGCCCGCGGGACGTCCACGGTGAGGAGGTTGGCGTCCTCCTCCGCGACGGCGTTCGCCTTCGGGGCGAGCAGGTTGGCGGCGGCCGGCTTCTGCAGCACCTGGTACGTGGCCTGCAGCGACTTCGCCAGCGGGGCCAGCTTGGCCTGCGAGTACAGGGCGCTGGCGACCTCGCTGGTGAAGCTGCTCAGCGTCACCTTGGAGCCGTTCGGCAGCGTGATCGGGCTGGTCCGCAGGTGGTCGCGGAGCGAGTCGAACTTGGCCCGGGTGTCGCCCTCGCCGAAGGCGCAGCGCGGGGCGCCGGCGGCCTGGCAGCGCTTGAGGAACTCGTCCAGGGCCAGCTCGAAGCCGCCCGCGCGCTGGCGGTCGTACTCCAGACCGTTGTGCAGGCGCAGGTTCGGGTCGACGTTGCCGTCGATGATGATCGCCCGCACCTTGTTCGGGTACATGTTGGCGTACGTCGAACCGATCAGGGTGCCGTAGGAGAAGCCGGCGAAGGAGAGCTGGGAGTCACCGACGGCGCGGCGCATCCGGTCGAGGTCGCGCACCACGTTGATGGTCGACATGTGCTCGATCAGCGGGCCCGCGTTCTTGCTGCAGGCGTCGGTGTAGTCCTGGTCCGCGTCCAGCGTCTCGTTGACCTCGGTCTTGGTGACCGGCACGCCGACCATGCGGTTGTTGACCGCGTCGGCGTCCTCCTGGGTCTTGAAGCACTTGAGCGGGTTGCTCCGGGCCACCCCGCGGGGGTCGAAGCCGACCAGGTCGAACTTGGACTGCACCTCGGCACCGAAGCGGGCGGTCGTCGCCCACAGGTAGCCGCTGCCGCCCGGACCGCCCGGGTTGAGGAACAGGGAGCCGATCCGCTTCGACGGGTCGCTCGCCCGCCGCCGCATCATGGCGATGCCGATCTTCTCGCCCGACGGGTTGTCGTAGTCCAGCGGCACGGGGTAGACGGCGCAGTCGTAGATACCCGGGTCCGGCTTGCTCGGGTCGGGGTTGCACGGGGTCCAGGCGACGGGGTCGACCTTCGCCTCGAGCAGGCTGGGGGCCTGGTCGATCGGCGCCGCCGACGCGGCGACAGCACTACCGGTGACAAGGGCAAGGGCACAGGTGACCGCTCCGGCCAACGTGGATATGCGGGACAAGGAACCTCCTCCGTACTGAAATGGGCTGCCCCAGACTGTCAGCCGGAGATCTCCCTGTGAAGACCTCGGAGCTGCGGAAATCATCCGCGCACCACATCGCACTCGCCGGAATATTCTGTGAATGAACCAACTTGACGGTTATTTGACCCGACGGTCGGTCATCCGGGCCCGGCATTTCGCACCGGTCTTCCCCGCGCCGGAACCGGCCCCGCACTGGCCACGCACTGCCCCCACACCGGCCCGGCGCCGGCCCAGGCCGCTACTCCGCGATCGGCCGCGACAGGTTGTCCTCGGCGACCACCTGGTAGACGGCGTTCATGGTCGGCGGGCCGACCATGTCCTTGATCCGCTCGAAGCGGCGCTCCTCGACCGGGGTGAGCCGCTCCATCCAGGCCTGCATGGACTCCGGCCCGTGGTCGCCCTCGATCAGCGCGATGGTGATGATCTCCCGTGAGTCCTCCAGCGCGGTGGCGCTGATCACCCGGGTGCGCGGGTCGTCCGGGAACACCTCGTCCGGGATCCACGCCTTGCGGAACTCCCCGTACTCCACACCCTCGTTGAGCTTGCGCACCATGACCGCGACGAGCTGCACGACGTCCTCCCCAAAGCTTTTTCTTGCAGTGCAAGAAGTTGACGTCGAGTATTATTTTCTTGCACTGCAAGAGTTGTCAAGGCCCCAGCGCAACCGGCCCGGTGAGGCCCGAACCCCAGGAGGAGCAGATGCCCGGCCGACGCAGCCGCCCGAGGACGGGGCTGACCCGCGAGAAGATCATCGACGCCGCCCTCGCCTACGTCGACGAGCACGGCCTCGCCGCGCTCTCCAACCGCAAACTCGGCGCGGCGCTCGGCGTCGAGGGCATGACGCTCTACTACTACGTCCCCAGCAAAGCCGCCCTGCTCGACGGCATGGTCGAACGCCTCCTGGAACTCTCCGCCGGGGACCTGTTCGCCGAGCCCAGCGGCCCCTGGACCGAGGTCGTCCGGGAGTTCGCCGTCGAGCTGCGCCGACTCCTGCTCGCCCACCCCGCCATGCTCACCGTGCTGGCCACCCGCCCCGCCGCCACCCCGGCCGCCCTCACCCTGCTCGAACGCGGCATCACCGTGCTCCACCAGGACGGCGTCCCGCTCGGCGACGCGCTCGACGTGCTCAACTCCGTCGTCCGCTGGACCATCGGACACACCCTCGGCGAGGTCGGCGAAACCCCCCACCACGAGGGCACCGAGCCCCAGCCCGAGCAGTTCACCGCCCTGGACGCCGACACCTACCCCCACCTCGCGCGGGCCTTCGCCACCGGCGAGGGCCTCGACTCCGAGCAGTGCTTCCGGCGCACGCTCCGCATCCTGCTCGCCGGCTACGCCGCAGAGCTGGGCCGGACGGGATCGGACCCGGAGGAGCCGGAACGGCCGTGACCGGCCAGGAACGCTCGACACAACGCCCCTGCGACGGCTTCGGCAACGGCCACCAGCACTGGCACCAGCACCAGCGACGGCACCAGCACCAGCGGCCCCCTGCCCGGGGGCCTTCTCGCCCGGGGCCTCCGGTGCTCCTCCCGGTGACGGGTGACGCTACGGTACCCGCATGCACGTCATCGTCACGGGACTCCGCACCCTCGTCACCGCGTTCCTCGAAGGCGATCCGCTGTGGCCCGCCGTGACGGTCTTCCTGGTGTTCGGCCTGATCGCGTTCTTCGTCGCTGCGGCTCGCGCCTCCCGCAGGTAGTACGGCGGGCGGTGCTCACACCGACCCGAGCTCCCCGCTCCCGCCCTCCCCGCCCGCCCCGCGCAGGGCGGCCGCCACCAGACCGTGGATCTCGTCCGCCCCGGGCTCTCCCCCGCCCACCAGACGGTCGAAGACCAGGCCGTCGACGCAGGCGAGCAGCGTGCCGGTCCGCCCGTCCGGGTCCGGCACGCCCCGCTCGACGAGGAAGGCGCGGACGGCGGCGCGCCCGGCGTTCTCGCGCGGGACGAGGATCTCCCGCAGCTCGGGGTCGCGCACGCTCTCCACCGCGCAGGCGTAGCGGGCGAGCGAACGCCGCCGCCCCTCGCCGGTCAACCGGTACCGCATCAACACCAGGATTCCGTCGACCAGTTCCTCCACCGAACGGACGGGCAGCCGCTCGCCCATCGCCTGCAGCTCCCCCTGGTCCAGTTCCACGAGCCGCCGCACCAGCGCGGTGAGCAGCGCCTGCCGGGTCCGCAGGTAGGCCGAGGTGGTCCCGGTCGGCAGGCCCGCCGCCGCGTCCACCGCCCGGTGGGTCAGGCCGCGCACCCCCAGGTCCGCGAGCACCCCGATCGCCGCGTCCGCCAGCACCGTCCGCCGGTCCGGCCGCCCCTGCTCCTCATCCCGCTGCATGCCCCCTTTCTACCGGCACCGGCCCGAGGGCCGCCCACCGGCCGTCGGTCGCGCCGTGAGGCCGTAGTACGCTCCTTCTACAGATGTAGAAAGCAGCGCGGGGACACGGGGAGGACCGGGCATGGGCAGCGGCAGCGGCATGGGTAGTGGCAGCGCGGTGGTGGTCGGAGGCGGGATCGGCGGGCTGGCGGCCGGGATCGGCCTCCGGCTGGCGGGGTGGGACGTGACCGTGCTCGAGCGGGCGGCGGTGCCGGCCGACGCGGGGGCCGGCATCTCGCTGGCCGCCAACGGGATGCGCGCACTCGCCGCGCTGGGGGTCGGCGAGGCGGTCGAGGCGGCCTCGCGCCGTCAGTACACGGGCGGCACCCGCACCCCGGACGGTCGTCGGCTCGCGGTGATGGACGGACAGGCACTGGAACGGGAACTGGGCGCACCCATCGTCGGCATCCCGCGCGCGGCGCTGCACCGGATCCTGCGCGAGGCGCTCCCGCCCGGCTCCCTGGTGATCGGCGCCGAGGTGACCGACGTGACCGAGACGACCGACGTGATCGAGACGGCTGGCGTGACCGAGGCGGTTGGCACGGCCGAGGCGGCTGGCAGGAGCGACGTGGACGCCTCCCGCCCCGCCCGGGTCCGGGTCACCCATGGGGACACCGTCCTGGACGCCGACCTCGTCGTGGCAGCCGACGGGATCAACAGCCGCGTCCGGCGTCGCCTCTTCCCCGCCCACCCCGGGCCCGCCTACAGCGGTTCGACGGTGCTGCGGGCGATCACCGAGCGCCCGGTCGACGGGCTGACGGCAGACTTCGAGCTCACCTGGGGCCACGGCGCCGAGTTCGGCCACATCGCCTTCCCGGACGGAACCGCCGAGTGGCACGCCGTCCTGAACGCCCCGGCCGGGGTCCGGTACCGCGACCCGCTCACGGAGGTCCGCCGCCGCTTCGCGCGCTGGCACGAGCCGATCCCGGCGCTCCTCGCCGCGACCCGACCGGAGGCGGTGCTGCACCACGACGTGAACGAGCTGGTCACCCCGCTGCCCTCCTACGTCGCGGGCCGGGTCGCCCTGCTCGGCGACGCCGCGCACGCCATGACGCCCCATCTGGGCCAGGGCGCCTGCCAGGCCCTGGAGGACGCGGTGACCCTGGCGGCGGCGCTCGCCGAGGGCCGGACGGTCGAGGACGCGCTCGCCCGCTACGACGCGGTCCGCCGTCCCCGCAGCCAGACCGTCGCCCGCGACGCCCGCCGGGCCGGCCGGATGGGCCAGCAGCTCGCGAACCCGCTGGCGGTCGGCCTGCGCAACGCCGCGATCCGGCTGACCCCGCCCGGCGTGATGGTCCGTACCGTCCTGAAGCACGCCGACTGGACCGCACCCCGGATCACGCCCCGCGCCGCCTAGCCTCGATCCGCACCGCCGTCACCCCGAAGCGCCGAGCTCATGAGACGGTGGGCCACCCCTCCGTGAGCCCAGCGACACCCAGTCGGGCAGCAGGCGAACCGGCTGCGCCTCTCGCGGCGTCTTCGGAATCTCCAGACGTACACGAGCAACGCACCATGCGAGGAGTCCTGACGGTGTCACACCCTGGATCCGCCGAGGTCCCCGCCTACCTCTCCGGCATCGCCCGCGCCTTCCCGGCAGTCTCCTGCCTCGTCACCGACCCGGACGGCCGAGTTCTGCTCGTCCGCAGCTTCAACCGGGAGCCGTGGGGCTGTCCCGGCGGTGTGATCGACCCCGGCGAGACCCCGGAGCAGGCCGCGGAGCGGGAGCTCGAGGAAGAGACGGGGCTGCGCCTGGCGGTCGGGCGACTGCTCCACATCGCCTGGGCCAAGGGCGACGGCAGCGACCTGCCGAACATGCCGGGCGTCCAGTTCTACTTCGATCTGGGCACGGTCCCGCTCCCCCACCCGCCGCTGCGCCTCCAGCCGGACGAGATCCGCGAGGCCGCCTGGGTCGCCCCGGCCGACCTTCCCGCCTACATGGGCGCCCTCCGCATCTCCCGTCTCCACGCCGCCCTGGCCGCCCGCGCCGGCGGCGAGGTCCGCGTCCTCTCGGCCACCCGCCCCGAGCTGGACGCGGACGCGGCGGCCTACGCCGCGACGCTGTGCGCCGAGCGCGGCAGCCGGCTGCCCTGACCGGTACGGTTCGCCGGCCTGGAGCGGACACGCCCCGAAGCAAGGCCTCGACGGCGGCGCAGGGTCGCTCGGATCAGTCGTGGAAGCGGATGCGGACCATGAGGGCGTCCTCGGCGAGGTCGTCGAGGTAGCGGTCGGCGAAGTCGCGGTACCGGTGGCCGACGAGGGCGTCGGGGTCGTGGGACAACCAGTTTCCGTCGATCCACTCGCCGTCGAGGGTGAGCAGCACGTTGGTCGGCACGACGCGGGAGGCCATTCGGCGCACGTACTGCTCGCGGCCTCCGGCGTAGCAGGCGACCGGGTCGTGCGCTCTGGCCCAGCGGGGGGCCTCCTCCCAGGTCGGCCGCAGGGCGGCCACGGCCCGGATGACCGGCTGTGCGAAGAACGCCTCCCGCCACTGCGGACTGCCGGAGGTCTGCGCGAACATCTCGGATTCCGACAGTGCCGGTTCGTAGTCGGCGCTGAAGGCGGTCCACGCATCCCAGTCCGCGCCCGCCTCCTCGGCCACCGGCGCGCGGTCGCGGTCCAGATCGAGCAGGCCGCGCGGGCCGCCGTCGCAGCGGACGACCGGCTGCGCGGGTCGGGGGCTGCCGTCGCTCCAGAGCGGGTTGCGCACCAGCCGCGGGTCGGCCTCGTATCCGGCACGGACCGGCAGACCGTGGTCGCCGTCGCCGCCGAAGACGTGCCACCACTGCCATTCCCCCTGCCATTCGCCGCCCGGCGGGACCTCGGCGTCGTTCCAGTAGGGGGCCATCGCGGCAGCCAGCGCCTCCGCCACGTCGGCGGGGTCGGTGGGCGGCAGACAGACGGTGAGCATGTCCCGGGTCATGGGCCCGCTTTCGCTGGTGGATGGCATCGGTCGTCGGAGCGGGCCGTAGCGTAGCGGGCCTGTCGGAGCGGCCTCATCGCATTTTCCGCCGCCCCCGGCCCCGGTCACCGCCGCCGCGCGTTGCCGGGCTGCGAGGGGCGGGAACGTGCCGGTGGCCGTCAGCGGGTGACCGTCACCACCAGGGCGCTGAGCGCCGCCTCGACCGGGCCGGTGCCCAGGCGGTCGGTGACCGCCGCCGTGACCGCCCGGGTCACCTCGTCGAGGGTGTGCCCGTTCCGGGCCTCGATCTCGTTGCGCAGCGGGGTGCCCTGGCACAGGGCCGTGGCCACGTCCCGCGCCGACTCGGCGCGCCCCCGTTCGACGACGGTCTCGATCAGCGGGCTGCTCGTGAAGCCGCCGTCCGCGAGGTCCCGCGCGATCGCGGCGGGGTCGTGGTATCCGTACGGGACGCGGCTCAGGAAGTCCGGCGGGTCGGTGGGGAAGAGCCCGGCGGCCGTCAACTCGGTCACCGCGCTGAACTCGTTCGCCGTGATGGCGTCCCAGACGTTGAACAGCAGGACACCGCCGGGGCGCAGCACGCGGCGGGCCTCGCCGAAGGCGCGTGGGCGGTCGGGGAAGAACATGGCGCCGAACTGGCAGACCACGGCGTCGCAGGAGCCGTCCGGGAACGGCAGTGCCATGGCGTCCGCCTCGGCCCAGCGCACCGGGCGGGCGAGCGGCAGGGTCCGGGCGCGGTCGAGCATCGGCCGGCTGAGGTCGGTCGCGGTGATCGAGGTGTCCGGTGCCAGGACGGCGGCCAGCTCGCGGGTGCACGCGCCGGTGCCGGCGGCCGTCTCGATCACGTCCCGGGGGTGCCGCTCGGCCAGGCGCCGCGCCAGGTCCCGGGCGTAGGGGCGGAAGAGCAGCGGGACGAGGTACCGCTCGTAGATGTCGGGGATCGCGCCTTCGAAGGGCATGCCGTCGTGCCTCCCGTCGCAGGTGGCGGGGCTTGTGGCCCGCCGCCGGGCCCGTCCGCGGCGCCCGGTGGTGCGAGTGTGGCACGGGCGCGCGCCCCCGTCCTGGCCACGGCGCGGCGACGGCCGGACCCCCACCCGCCCCACCCGTCCCCCGACCGGTCCCGGGACGCCCGCGAGCAGGGCCGCCCCGGGCAGCGGCCGTCAGCCTCGCTTGACGGAGCATCTGATTAGGCGCCATAGTACTTCTCGTGACGCAGCACCCCGCACCCGACTCCGGCGCCCCCAGCCTCGATCAGGCCCGCCGTCAGATCGCCCGCTACGGCCTCCCGGCCGATCCGCAGGCGGTACTGGTGGCGGCCCGGCTGATGGCGGCGGGGGCCAGGCTCGGACAGGCCGGCGAGGTGCACTTCGGCCGCTTCGGACTCTCCACCGGCCGCTACCGCCTGCTGGCGGACCTGGAGGACCACGGCGGCGAGAAGTCGCCGTCCCAGCTCGCGGCGAGCCTCGGCGTCTCGCGGGCGACCGTGACCGGCCTGGTCGACGGCCTGGAGCGGGAGGGCCTGGTAGCCCGCCGTCCGTCCACCGAGGACGGGCGCGGCAACGTGGTGATCCTCACCGCGCGCGGCGCCGACAAGCTGCGCGACCTGGCACCCGAGCACTTCGCCCGGATGCAGGCGCTGGTCGGCGGACTGTCCGTCGAGGAGCGCGCCACCTTCCTCGACCTGCTGGCCCGGGTGGTCGCGGGCATCGACGCGCTGACCGCGGACTGAAAACGGCGGGGACGACCCCGCACCCCGGGCGGGCCGCCGGTCGGCCCGCCTTTTCCCAGCCCCAATAGTTAGGCACCTAAGCACAAATACTTAGGTACCTAATCAGAAGCACCGGTGCCGCCGGAAGCGCCGGCACCACCGACAGCACCCGCAGCACCGGAACCACGACACCCGACTGTGAGGACAACCCATGAGCAAGAAGGCCCGCGGCGCTCCCCCGCCGTTCGTCCTGTGGCGCGAGGTCCTGGTCGCCTACCTGATGCCCGCCGTGATGGCCGGGCTCGGCGGAGTCGCCAGCCGGCAGCAGGAACTGGTGGTCGCCGCGCTCACCACCATCGGCGGCACCTCCGCCCTGGTGGCGGCCGCGCTCGGCGCCCTCCTGCGCCGCCGACCGGTCCGCCCCCGGCCCGCCCGGACGCCGCGCGCGCTCGCGGCCGCCGTCCTCGGCGTGCTCGCCGCCGGGCTCGCGCTCGGCATCGGCCTCGCCGCCGCGCACTGGCTCCCACACGTCCCGGCGCTCAGCGACAGCCCGTGGCCGAAGCGGCTGCCGATCGACCTGCCGGTCTCGTCCGCGATCGCCGCCACCATCACCACCTGGCGCTGGCGCGGCAGCCGGCGCACCCGCGAACCGCAGCCCCCGGCCCAGGCCGCCCGCGCGGCCACACCCACGCCCGCACCCGCTCCCAGCGCCACTCCCACCGCACCATCCGCACCCGCCCCCACCCCCGTACCCGAAAGGCAGACGTCATGATCGTCATCATGGGCGCCGCCGGCGCCACCGGCGGCGCCACCCTGCGCAGCCTCTCCGCCCTCGGAGTCGCGAGCCGCGCACTCAGCCGGGACCCCGGCCGCCTGGCCGCCGGCCTGGACGAGCGGACCCTGGCCCGTACCGAGCCGTTCGCGGCCGATGCCGCCGACCCGGACTCGCTCCGCGAGGCCTTCCGCGGCGCGCACCAGCTCTTCCTCACCATGGCCAACAGCCCGGACCAGGTCCGGTACGAGCTGAACGCGATCGACGCGGCGCTGGACTGCGGGGTGGGGCACATCGTGAAGGTGTCCGCCCCCGCCGCCGAGCCGGACTCCCCCGTGGTGATCTCCCGCGGCCACCACCTGATCGAGGAGCGCCTGCGGACCTCCGGCGTCGCGACCACCGTCCTGCGCCCGTACGCGTTCATGCAGAAGCTGCTGCTCCTGGCCCCCGGCATCGCCGCCGCCGGGGTGGTGCACGGCGCGATGGGGCAGGCGCGGTGCAACTACGTGGACGTCCGGGACATCGGCGACCTCGCCGCCGACGTACTCACCCGCCCGGAGCTGGTGGGCGGCACCTATCCGCTGACCGGCGGGCGGGCCTACAGCCACGCGGAGGTCACCGCGCTGCTGGGCGAGCTGCTCGGCCGGCCGGTGCGCTACGTCGACCTCTCGCCGGCCGAGCTGCACGCCCACCTGGTCGAGCGGGCCGGGATGCCCGGCTGGCTCGCCGCCCATGTGGTGGAGATCCAGCAGCTCGCGGTGGTCCGCCGGGAGACGCCCGACGGCGCCTTCACCCGTCTCACCGGGCGCAGTCCGCGCACCCTGGAGGCCTTCCTCCAGGAGCATCTGCACCACTTCCACTGACGCCCCACCCCTCCCTCCGGAACCCGTGGCGGGCCCGGAACCGGGGCGGATTCAGCCCCGGCCCGGACCCGAAGCAGCCTGGAAAAGGCCTGGACACGGCCGAAACGCCGGGCCCGCCACCCGAAGGGAGCAGTATTCGCTGTGGCGTGGATCACGATCCGAAATCCGACCTGACTGTCCGTCAATTCGACTGACATCCCGTCACATCCTTGCCACAGGGCATCAGTTATTGACTGACGATGCGTCAGATTCGGCCACCGTCGGCCGAGTTGGGCCCGAACCTGCCCAGGCGCCGCCGGAGATCCGGAGCTACCATCGGTCAGGTTGTCCGCTCCGGCCCCGGAGTGGGGTCACCCGGTTACGGCGAGTGCTCCCACCGCCCCCAAGGGCCGGGCATCGATCGGAACGGGGCGAGGACGAGGAGCGCACGGGCTGCCATGACAGCTGAACCGAGCCAGCCGAACGAACCGATCCGGCCGCAGCAGGTCACCGCGGCGCCGCGCGCCCAGTTCCCGGGCCGCCCGGCGGCCGCGCCCCGCACCCTGGTGGACGTCCTGGACGCCACCGTGCGCGCCCACCCCGACGAGCCCGCCCTCGACGACGGCCGCGCCGTGCTCAGCTACCGCGCGCTGGCCGCCGAGGTCGACCAGCTGCGCCGCCGGCTGGCCGCCGCCGGGATCGGCCCGGGCGACCGGGTGGGCGTCCGGGTCCCCTCCGGTACCAACGACCTGTACGTCTCGATCCTCGCCGTGCTCGCCGCCGGGGCCGCCTACGTCCCGGTGGACGCGGAGGACCCGGACGAGCGCGCCGACCTGGTCTTCGGCGAGGCCGGGGTCGCCGCCGTGCTCGGCGCCGAGCGGGCCCTCACCCCGACGGCCGGGGGCACCCCGACGGCCGGGGCCACCTCCGCCCCCGCCACCGCACCCACCGCCGAGCGCCCGCCCGCCCCGGAGCGCCGCCCCACCCCCGCCGACGACGCCTGGATCATCTTCACCTCCGGCTCCACCGGAAAGCCCAAGGGCGTCGCCGTCACCCACCGCAACGCCGCCGCCTTCGTGGACGCCGAGGCCGCGCTCTTCCTCCAGGACGAGCCGATCGGCCCGGGCGACCGGGTGATGGCCGGCCTGTCGGTGGCCTTCGACGCCTCCTGCGAGGAGATGTGGCTGGCCTGGCGGTACGGCGCCTGCCTGGTGCCGGTCCCCCGCTCCCAGGTGCGCAGCGGCGCCGACCTCGGCCCCTGGCTGGCCGAGCAGGAGATCACCGTGGTCTCCACCGTGCCGACGCTGGCCGCGCTGTGGCCGGCCGAGGCGCTCAACGAGGTCCGGCTGCTGATCTTCGGCGGCGAGGCCTGCCCGCCCGAGCTGGTGCAGCGGCTGGTCACCGAGGGCCGCGAGGTGTGGAACACCTACGGCCCCACCGAGGCCACCGTGGTCGCCTGCGCCGCCCTGCTGACCGGCGACGGTCCGGTGCGGATCGGTCTGCCGCTGGACGGCTGGGACCTCGCCGTGGTGGACGACGCCGGCGAGCCGGTCGCCCCCGGCGGCACCGGTCAGCTGGTGATCGGCGGGGTCGGCCTGGCCCGTTACCTCGACCCGGAGAAGGACGCCGAGAAGTACGCGCCGCTGTCCTCGCTGGGCTGGGAGCGCGCCTACCGCAGCGGTGACCTGGTCCAGGCCGACCCGGCCGGCCTGCTGTTCCTCGGCCGCACCGACGAGCAGATCAAGCTGGGCGGCCGCCGGATCGAGCTCGGCGAGGTGGACGCGGCGCTGCAGGCCCTGCCCGCCGTGGCGGGCGCGGCCGCGGCCGTCCGCACCGCGCGCGGCGGCAACCAGCTGCTGGTCGGCTACCTGGTGGTCCAGGAGGGCTTCGACCGCGAGCAGGCCGTCGAGCGGCTGCGCGCCGAGCTGCCCGCCGCCCTCGTCCCGCTGCTCACGACCGTCGAGACCCTGCCCACCCGGACCTCCGGCAAGGTGGACCGCAACGCCCTGCCCTGGCCGCTGCCCGAGCTGGAGTCCACCGGCCCGAGCGAGCAGTTGTACGGGACCGAGGCCTGGCTGGCCGAGCAGTGGTCGGAGATCCTCGGCGTCAAGGTCGGCAGCGCGCGCGACGACTTCTTCGCGATCGGCGGCGGCAGCCTGGCCGCCGCCCGGCTGACCACCCTGCTGCGGACCCGCTACCCGAACGCGGCCGTGCTCGACATCTACCAGCACCCGACGCTGCGCAAGCTCGCCCGGCACCTGGAGCGCTCCGGCGCCGACAGTGCCGAGACCCGCACCGTCACCCTGGTGCCGGCCAGGGCCAAGCTGCTGCAGCTGCTCCTGCTGATCCCCCTGTTCACCGTGGTCGGCCTGCGCTGGACGGTCGCCCTGCTGGCCGCCGGCAACCTGCTAGGCCACCTCGGGGACTACCCGTGGGCGCCCACCGCCTCCTGGTGGTGGGTCGGCGCGGGCGCGCTGGCGCTGTACACCCCGGCGGGCCGGCTGGCACTCTCGGCGGGCGGCGCCCGGCTGCTGCTGCGCGGCCTGCGCCCCGGCAGCCACCCGCGCGGCGGCGCCGTCCACCTGCGGCTCTGGACCGCCGAGCGGCTCGCCGAGCTGAGCGGCGCGACCTCGCTGTCCGGCGCCTGGCTGGTGCGCTACGCCCGCGCGCTGGGCTGCAAGATCGCCCCCGACGTGGACCTGCACTCGCTGCCGCCGGTCACCGGGATGCTGAAGCTGGGCCGCGGCTGCGCGGTCGAGGCCGAGGTGGACCTGTGCGGCTACTGGCTGGACGGCGACCGGCTGCTGATCGGCCAGATCAAGGTCGGCTCCGGCGCCGTGGTCGGCACCCGCTCGACGCTGCTGCCCGGCGCCCGGGTCGGCAAGCGCTCCCAGGTGGTGGCCGGCTCCAGCGTCACCGGCCAGGTGCCGACCGGCCAGCGCTGGGGCGGCGCGCCCGCCGTCAAGCTGGGCCGCGCCGAGCGCACCTGGCCCAAGGACCGCCCGGTGCGCCGGGCCCGCTGGGCCTCGCTGTACGGCGCCAGCGGTGCCGTGCTCGGCCTGCTCCCGGCGCTGCCCGCGCTCGCCGCGCTGGCCGTGCTCTCCCGCTTCGTCGACCAGGGCGACGCCCTCGCCCCGGCGCTCGGCGGCGCGCTGCTCGGCCTGGTGCCGGCGACCCTCGCCTACGGCGCGGTGTACGCCGTGCAGCTGCTGGTCCTGGTCCGGGTGCTGAGCGTCGGCCTGGTGCCCGGGGTGCACCCGCTGCACGGCCGGGTCGGCTGGCAGGCGTGGACGGTCACCCAGCTGATGGACCGGGCACGCGAGGTGCTGTTCCCGCTCTACGCCGGACTGGTCACCCCGCTGTGGCTGCGGGCGCTCGGCATGCGGATCGGCCGGCACGTCGAGGCCTCCACGGTGCTGGCGCTGCCCAGCCTGACCACGGTCGGCGACGGCGCGTTCCTGGCCGACGACACCCTGATCGCGCCGTACGAGCTGGGCGGCGGCTGGGTGCGGCTCGGCGAGGCGAAGGTCGGCGAGCGGGCGTTCCTCGGCAACTCGGGGATGACCGCGCCGGGCCGTTCGGTGCCCAAGCGCGGACTGGTGGGCGTGCTGTCGGCGACGCCGGCGAAGGCGAAGAAGGGCGGCTCGTACCTGGGGATGCCGCCGATGCGGCTGCCGCGCTCGGCGGACCAGGCCGATCAGAGCCTGACCTACGAGCCGCCGGCCCGGCTGCTGTGGGCGCGCGGACTGGTCGAGGTGGTCCGGGTGGTTCCGGTGCTGGCCTCGGCGGCCCTGGGCCTGCTGACGGTCGCGGCGCTGTCCTGGCTGGCGGCCGGCTCGCCGCTGACCGCCGCGCTGCTGTCGGGCCTCGTCCTGCTCGGCGCGGGCACGGTGGCCTGCGTGGTCGCGGTGTCGGCGAAGTGGCTGCTGGTCGGACGGTTCCGGGCGGTGGAGCACCCGCTGTGGAGCGGTTTCGTGTGGCGCAACGAGCTGGCGGACACCTTCGTCGAGATGCTCGCGGTGCCGTGGCTGGTCGGCGCGGTGCCGGGCACGCCGGTGCTGAACCTGTGGCTGCGGGCGCTCGGCGCGAACGTCGGGCACGGCGTCTGGTGCGAGAGCTACTGGCTGCCGGAGGCGGACCTGGTCACCCTCGGCGACGGGGTCAGCATCAACCGGGGCTGCGTCGTGCAGACCCACCTCTTCCACGACCGGATCATGCGGATGGATACTGTGGTCCTCCGCGAGGGCGCCACCCTGGGCCCGGGCGGCATCGTGCTGCCCGGCAGCACGGTGGGCGCGCGCAGCACGCTGGGCCCGGCCTCGCTGGTGATGCGCGCCGAGTCCGTCCCCGCCGACACGCGGTGGCTGGGCAACCCCATCGAGGTGTGGCAGACCACGTCATGACCGCCTCGACGACCCCCCGTCCCGGCCCTCAGGAAGCGCACGTCCCCGTGAAGTCCAAGCACGTCCCGGCGGCCGCCGGCGCCCCTGACCCGTACTTCCCGAACAGCGGTGACCACCGCTACCGGGTGCACCGCTACGAGCTGACCCTGGACTACCGGCCCGGGCCCAACCGGCTGGCCGGCTCGGCCCGGCTGAGCGCGGTGGCCGACGCGGTGCTGGCGGAGTTCGCCCTGGACCTGGCCGAGTTCCGGATCGGCCGGGTGCTGGTCGACGGCCGGGCCGCCCGCTACACCCACCGCGCCGGCAAGCTGCGCATCCGCCCGGCCAAGCCGCTCGCGGCGGGCGCGGCGTTCACCGTCGAGGTGCACTACACCGGCAACCCGCGCCCGGTGCAGAGCCCGTGGGGCGGCCTGGGCTGGGAGGAGCTGACCGAGGGCGCGCTGGTGGCCAGCCAGCCGATCGGCGCGCCGTCCTGGTTCCCCTGCAACGACCGGCCCGCCGACAAGGCGACCTACCAGATCGCGGTCACCACACCGTCGCCGTTCACCGTGGTGGCGAGCGGCCGGCTGCTCACCCGCACCACCCGGGCGTCCAGCACCACCTGGGTGTACGAGCAGAGCGCACCGACCCCGACGTACCTGGTGACGGTGTCGATCGGCCACTACCGGGCGGTGCCGCTGGCCGCCAGGCCGGCCGTGCCGCAGACCGGGTACGTGCCGGAGCGGCTGGCCACCGGGTTCGCCCGGGACTTCGCCCGGCAGCCGGAGATGACGGCGTACTTCGGCGAGGTCTTCGGGCCGTACCCGTTCGGCGAGTACGCGGTCGTCCTCGCGGACGAGGAGCTGGACGTCCCGGTGGAGGCGCAGGGCGTCGCCACCTTCGGCACCAACCACCTCGGCGGCGGCTGGGAGCGCGAACGGCTGATCGCGCACGAGCTGGCCCACCAGTGGTTCGGCAACAGCGTCACGATCGCCGACTGGCGGCACATCTGGCTCAACGAGGGCTTCGCCAAGTACGCGGAGTGGCTCTGGTCCGAGCACGCCGGCGGCCCGGCCGCCGCCACCCACGCCCATGCCGCACACACGCTGCTGTCCGGGCAGCCGCAGGACCTCGTCCTCGGCGACCCCGGCCGCAAGCTGATGTTCGACGACCGGCTGTACCAGCGCGGCGGGCTCGTCGTGCACGCGCTGCGGCGGGCGCTCGGCGACGACGCGTTCTTCGCGATGCTGCGGGACTGGGCGAGCCTCAACCGGTACGGCGTGGTCGACACCGCGGACCTGCGCGCACACGCCTCCCGGTACACCCCCACCCCGCTCGGCCCGCTCTTCGAGGCCTGGCTGGAGCGGCCGGAGCTGCCGCCGCTGCCGGGCTGACGGCCCGTCACCCCGGCGCCCCGTCGAGCTGTCGAGCTGTCGACCCGGGCGGACCGTCGGCCGGTCGGCCCGCGCGTCGTTCCGCTCGGGTCCGGCCCCCGGCTGGGCTACTGTCCGTGCACATGTCGATGAGTTCAGAAGTCCATATGACCGACCTGCCCGACGAGCTGCTGCCCACCACCCGCCGCGCCCTGCTGCACCGGCTCGCCGTCGCCCAGTCCGAGGGCCGCACGCCCTCGATGGTCGCCGGCGTGCTGCGGGGCGGGCGGCCGGTGTGGAGCGGCGCCCGCGGCCTGGTGGACGGGCACGCGCCGACTCCGGACGTCCAGTACCGGATCGGCTCGCTCACCAAGACCTTCGTCGCCGTGCTGGTGCTGCGGCTGCGCGACGAGGGACTGCTCGACCTCGCCGACCCGCTCTCCCGCAACCTGCCCGGCACCCCCGCCGACGAGGCGACCGTCACCCAGCTGCTCTCGCACTCCGCCGGGCTCGCCGCCGAGACCCCCGCCCCGTGGTGGGAGCGGACCGAGGGCTCGCTGCGGCCCCGCCTCGACGACATCCTGGAGGCCGAACGCCCGCTCAAGCACCCGGCCGGACGCCTCCACCACTACTCCAACCCCGGCTACGCGCTGCTCGGCGCCCTGGTGGAGAAGGTGCGCGGCGAGCCGTGGGGCGAGGTGCTGCGCCGCGAGGTGCTCGCACCGCTCGGCATGGGCCGCACCACGCTGCTCCCCGAGCCCCCGCACGCCGGGGGCTTCGCCGTCCACCCGTGGGCCGACGTCCTGCGGACCGAGCCGCTCACCGACACCGGGCTGATGGGCCCGGCAGGTCAACTCTGGTCCACCGGCGCCGACCTGGCCCGCTGGGCGGCCTTCCTCTGCGCCGGCGACGACAAGGTGCTGTCCGCCGGTACCCTCGCCGAGATGCGCCGCCCCGCGGTCGCCCCGGACGACGCGGGGTGGACCACCGCGTACGGGCTCGGCCTGCAACTGCGCCGCCACGAGGGCCGGTTGCTGTACGGGCACACCGGCTCGATGCCCGGCTTCACGGCCGGACTGTGGGTCAGCGAGACCGACGGCCTGGCCGCGTTCGGTCTGGCCAACGCCACCAGCGGCGGCAGCACCGCGCAGCTGGCCGCCGAGCTGATCGCGCTCACCGCCGAACACGAGCCCCGGCTGCCCGAGCCCTGGCACCCGCTGCCCGAGGTGGACGAGGAACTGCTGGCGCTCACCGGTCCCTGGTACTGGGGCGCCTCCCCGACCGTCCTGCGGCTGCGGCCGGGCCGGGTGCTGGAGCTCACGACACTCGCCGGCGGCGGCCGCGGCTCACGTTTCCGGCCCGAGCCGGACGGCACCTGGACCGGCCTGGAGAACTACTACGCGGGCGAGACCCTGCGGGTGGTCCGGCGCGCCGACGGCTCGGTCAGCCACCTGGACATCGGCTCCTTCGTCCACACCCGCGAACCGTACGGACCGGACGACGCCGTCCCGGGCGGCGTCGACCCGGAGGGCTGGCGGGGTCGGTGACCCGGGTGGCCGCCGTCCGGGCTCGCCGTACGGGCTCGGTGAGCCGGGTGGGGCTGGCCCGGTGAGCCGGGTGGAGCGGGGCCGGTGAGCCGGGTGGAGCGGGCCTGACGGCAGGGGCGCGTGGGTCCGACGGCTGGGGCGTGCGGTGCAGCCGCACGCCCCTGTTGTCCACCCCCTGCGGACGAGTTCCCGGTGCCGCGCAGGTGACGGGCAGGCCACGGGGGGTCCCATTCAACAGGTGCACATCTGCGCTCCGCCGTGCCGCAACGTGGATGCCAACCGATTCGGAGAGACATACCGAGACCGGTTCGCGTCCATGCCCAACCACCTGCGGACCGGGACGGTGCCCTGGCTGATCCTTGGCACCGCCGATCGTGCTGCCCTGGAGGGTCCGACATGACCACCGTCCCCACGTACGCTCCGTCCGCGGTCGCCCCCACCCACGACTCCCCGGCGCTCCCCGCCCCCCGCCGCCGGCCGGTCCCGGCCGCCGTCCCCGCCGCCCCCGTGCCGGCCGCCGCCCCGTACACCGTCTCCCTCGCCCGCGACGAGGACGACGTGCGCGCCGCCCAGCGGCTGCGCCACCAGGTGTTCGGGGCCGAGCTCGGCGCCGTCCTGCACAGCCCGGTCGCGGGCCTGGACGTCGACCCGTTCGACGAGTTCTGCGACCACCTCCTGGTCCGCGAGGGCGAGCACGGCACCGTCATCGGCACCTACCGGCTGCTGCGGCCCGAGGCGGCCCGGCGGGCCGGGCGGCTTTACTCCGAAGGCGAGTTCGACCTGTCCGCGCTGGCGCCGGTCCGCCCGGGCCTGGTCGAGCTCGGCCGCTCCTGCATCCACCCGGATCACCGGGGCAACGGCGCCGTCATCAACCTGATGTGGGGCGGCATCGCCCGCTACCTCGCCGACACCGGCAACACCTGGGTCGGCGGCTGCTGCTCGATCGGCCTGGAGGACGGCGGTGCCACCGCGGCCCGGGTCTGGGACAGCGTCAGCACCAAGCACCTGGCCCCCGCGGAGTACCGGGTCACCCCGCACCGCCGCTGGGACGCCACCGGCGTGCCGCGGGCCGAGCGGGGCGCGCTGCCGGCCCTGCTCCGCGGCTACCTGCGGCTCGGCGCCTGGGTCTGCGGCGAGCCCGCGTACGACCCGGACTTCGACTGCGCCGACCTGTACGTGCTGCTCTCGCTGGAGCGCACCGACCCGCGCTACCTGCGGCACTTCCTCGCCGGCCTGCCCGGTCTGGGCACCGCGTCGTGAGCGTCTGGCTGCCCACGGCGACCTGCCGGCCCGAGACCTGCCTGGCCGACCCGGCGCCGGAGGTCTCCCACCCCCGGCGGGCGCTGCGGCTGACGGCCTTCCTGGTGGCGGTCCTGGCCGGTCTCCTGCTCAGCCTGCCGGTCCGGCTGCTCCCGTACGACGGCCGGGACCGGCTGGCCCGGCTCTGGGCGCGCGTCCTGCTGCGCACCCTCGGGGTGACCGTCCACCTCACCGGGCCGGGCGGCGGCCCGGGCGGCGGCGGGGTGCTGGTGGTGGCCAACCACGTGTCCTGGCTGGACATCCCGCTGCTCGCGGCCGGCCGGCCGGGCCGCTCACTGGCCAAGACCGAGGTCCGGCGGTGGCCGGTGCTCGGTCCGCTGATCGCCTGGGGCGGCACCGTCTTCCTCGACCGCGACCGGCTGCGCACACTGCCCGACACCGTGGCGGCGGTGGCCGAGGAGCTGCGCTCCGGACACCCGGTGATCGTCTTCCCGGAGGGCTCGACCTGGTGCGGCCGGGAGAGCGGGCGGTTCCGGCCGGCCCTGTTCCAGGCCGCGGTGGAGGCGGGCGCCTTCGTCCAGCCGGTGACGATCCGCTACCGGCTGGCGGACGGACGGCCGACCAGCGTCCCCGCCTTCGTCGGGGACGACGGGCTGCTCACCTCGCTCGCCCGGGTCGTCGCGGCGCGCGGGCTGGTCGCCGACGTGACCTTCCTGCCGCCGATCCCACCGCCAACCCCGCAGCCCACCCGGGCGGGGGCCCGGCGCGAACTGGCCCGGGCGGCGCAGGCGGCGGTCGAGGGGATCCGCTGACCGGCCGCCCCCACGGCGGCCGGTCGGGCGGGCGGATGACCGGTCGGGCGGGCAGGTGGTAGGCCGGTCGGGCAGGCAGACAGGCGGGCCGCCGGGCGGGCGGGCTCAGTGGGCTTCCACCGGCTCCGCCGGGTTCGGCTGCCGTGGGCCGTCGGCACCGGCCCGGGCGACCGGTCGGGCCCGGCCGAGCAGAACGGCGACCAGGACGGCGGTGACGGCGAGCGCGGCCGCGCCACAGAGCACGGCGAGGTGGATGCCGTCGACGAACGCGCCGTCCACCGCGTCCCGGAGCGGGCCGGGCAGTACCTCTGCCGCCGGTCCGCCACCGCCTCCGCCACCGCCGTGCAGGGCGCCGGCGGGCGCGTCCGCGATCCGGCCGGCGGCGTCCGGCGGGACGCCGAGCCGGTGCAGGGCTGCCGTCAGGGAGTCGGACCACCGGTCGGTCAGGACGGCGCCCAGCACGGCGATCCCGAGCACCCCGCCGAGCTCGCGCAGCGTGTTGACGGTCGCCGAGGCCATCCCGGTCTGCGCCGGGGGCACCCGTGTCATCACCACGATCGACACCGGGGTGAAGGTCAGCCCCATCCCGAGGCCCATCGCGAACAGCGTCCACAGGTACTCGGGGTAGCGGGCCTGGTCCCCGTACAGCGCCAGCCCGCCGAGTCCCACCGCGCACAGCCCGAGGCCGAGCACCAGCGGCGGCCGCGGGCCGAACCGTGCGGTCAGCCGGCCGGACAGCGGCGCGGCGACCACCAGCATCGCCGTCATCGGCAGCCCGGCGTAGCCGGCGCCGGCCGGGGACCAGCCGAGGACGCCCTGCATCAGCAGTGGCAGGAAGAACAGCGCGCCGAACATCCCGAAGCTGACCACGAAGCCGCTGAGCAGCGCGCCGCCCAACGCCCCGTCGCGGAACAGCCTCAGCTCCAGCATCGGCTCGACGAGGCGCAGTTCGAGCACCAGGAAGGCGAGCAGCAGGACCACGGCTGCGGCGCCGCAGCCGAGCACCCGGGTGTCGGTCCAGCCCCGGGACGGGCCCTCGATCAGCGCGTAGACCAGCAGCGCCAGACCGGCCGCGGACAGGGCGAGGCCACCGAGGTCGATCCGACGGGGGCGCGGCGGGATGTCCGGCAGGACCCGGACGGCGAGCAGCAGCCCGGCGGCGCCGATCGGCACGTTGATCCAGAACACGCTGGCCCAGCCGAGGTGTTCGACCATCGGGCCGCCGACCACCGGGCCGACCGAGAGGCCGAGTGCGGAGACCCCGGACCAGGTGGCGATCGCCCTCGCCCGCTCGCGTTCGTCGGTGAAGACGTGTCGCAGCAGGGTCAGGCTGCCGGGGGTGAGCAGCGCGGCCCCCACGCCCTGCAGCATCCGGGCGCCGACCAGGACGCCGATCGTCCCGGCGAGAGCCGCGACGGCGGAGCCCGCCGTGAACAGGGCCAGCCCGAGGCGGAACACCCGGGTGCGGCCGTGGCGGTCGCCGAGCGCGCCGCCGGTCAGCACGAGGGCGGCGTAGACCAGGCTGTAGCCCTCGGCCACCCACTGCAGGCCGCTGATCCCGGCGTCCAGGTCCTGCCCGATGCGGGGCAGCGCGTTGTTGACGATGACGTTGTCCAGCATGGACATGAACATGGTGACGCAGAGCGTCAGCAGTGCGAGCCGTTGGCGGCGGGTACTCGACCCGTCCATGGATTCCCTCCCGAGCATGGCTGCCTAACACTGTTAGGGGTTGGTTCGGCAGCCACAGAGTGCCCCTAACGGTGTTAGATTGCAAGCGGGAATTCCACGACAGCGAGGAAGGCGTCAGCACCGCCATGCCGGAGAACGACACGACCGCACCGGGGGCCGACGCCACACCGGGGAGCAGCGCCACGCCAGGGGCCGGTGCCGCGACACCCGCCGTGACCAGGGAAGCTCTCGCCCAGGCGGCCCTGCGGGTCCTGGAACGGGAGGGACTCGCCGGGCTGTCGATGCGCAAGGTCGCCGCCGAGGTCGGCGTCAAGGCGGCCTCGCTCTACTGGCACGTGCGCAACAAGCAGGAACTGCTCGACCTGCTCAACGACGCCATCATGGGCTCCGCCGAACCCCCGCCGCGCGAGGGCGGCTGGCGCGAGCAGTTCCACGCGTACTGCTGGCGCTACCGCCGACTGCTGCTCGACAACCGCGACGCGGCCAAGGTCGTCGCCGGTCGCCTCGCCCCCGGCCCGAACCTGCTCGGACTGATGGAGGACCAGCTGGACCGGCTCCGCGCGGCCGGCCTCTCCGACGCCGACGCCGCCATGGCCAGCTACCTGCTGGGCGCCTTCGTCCAGGGCTTCGTGCTGCAGGAACAGTCGCCGATCTCGGCCGCCGAAGTCCTCGGCGGCAGCCGCCGCGAGATCGCCGTCGCCGCCGGCGACCTCTTCCGGGCCCTGCCCGCCGAGGACTTCCCCAATCTCGTCGACCTCGCCGACGACCTCACCGCGCCGGACATGGACGCCCGCTTCGAGTTCTGCGTCCAGCGGATCCTGGACGGCCTCGCGGCCCTGCTCCCGCCGGACCGCCGCTGATCCGGCCCCCACACGCGGGGTAGGCTCCCCGAGTCCTGTCCGTACGACCACGGAGGAGCCACCGATGACCGAGCCGCACCCCCTCTACGAGCCGTACGCACAGGGCCTGTTGGACGTCGGCGACGGACAGCTGATGTACTGGAACGCCTCCGGCGACCCGGCGGGCACCCCGGCCGTGGTGGTGCACGGCGGGCCCGGCTCCGGCCACAGCCCGGGCTCCCGGCGGTACTTCGACCCGGAGCGGTACCACGTCGTCCAGTTCGACCAGCGCGGCTGCGGGCAGAGCCGCCCGCACGCCGCCGAGGCCACCACCGGGCTGGAGCACAACACCACCGGGCACCTGATCGCCGACATGGAACGGCTGCGCGAACACCTCGGCATCGACAAGTGGCTGTTGTACGGCGGCTCGTGGGGCTCCACCCTGATCCTCGCCTACGCCCAGGCCCACCCGGAGCGGGTCTCCGCGATCGTCCTCTGCGGCGTCACCATGACCCGCCCCGAGGAGACCGACTGGCTCTACCGGGGCGTCGGCCGCTTCCTGCCCGGCCCCTGGGAGGAGTTCCGGGACTTCCTGCCGCCCGCCGACCGGGACGGCGACCTGGTCGCCGCCTACAGCCGGCTGCTCAACAGCCCGGACGAGACCGTCCGGCGGGCCGCCGCCAACGCCTGGGCCACCTGGGAGGACGCGGTCATCTCGCACGAGTCGCTGGGCAAGCCGAACGCGTACACCGACCGCCCCTCCGACGCCCTGATGGCCTTCACCCGGATCACCGCGCACTACTTCTCGCGGCACGCCTTCCTGGAGGACGGCCAACTGCTGCGCGACGCCGGGCGGCTGGCCGGGATCCCGGGCGAACTGATCCACGGCCGGCTGGACCTCGGCGGCCCGCTCTACACCGCCTGGCAGCTGACCGAGGCCTGGCCGGACGCCCGGCTGACCGTCATCGACGAGTCCGGGCACACCGGCAGCCCCCGGATGCGGGACGCCGTCCTCGCCGCGATCGAGCGCTTCGCCGGCCGGCGCTGACCGCCTCGCGCAAGGGGACCGTTCCCACGAACCGCCTACGATACGACGCATGATCGTCTATGCCCCAGCCGCCCTGTTCTTCCTGTTGTTCGGGATCGGGGTACTACGCGACCGCCGGCAGTTCAGCAACGCCGTCCTCCTCGGCATCGCCGTCTCGCTCCTCTCCATCGCCCTGCTCGCCGAACTGCGCAAGGCACCGACCCTGGTGGTGGAGCTCGTGGCGGCGGCGATCATCCTGCTCCCGGCCGTCGGCACGGTCGCGCTGGTCTGGTTCCTGATCTCCAACGGCCTGACCATGATCCGCAAGGAGGGCCGGCGACCCGCCAACCTGCTGTCGCTGCTCGCCGGGCTGGGCATCGTCGCCGTCATCGCGCTGCTGGGCGCAGCCCTCGTCACCGGCTCCCGGCAGCTGGCCGTCCTGGCCGGCACCGCCGTCCTGGTGGTCCTCTACGTCTCCTTCCTGTTCGTCTGCTTCGTCGGCTACGCCTTCCTGTACAGCCGCCACCGGCCGCGCCGGAACGTGGACTTCGTGGTCGTGCTCGGCTCCGGGCTGATCGGCGGAGAGCGCGTCCCGCCGCTGCTGGCCAGCCGGCTGAACCGGGGCCGGGAGGCGTACGAGAAGCAGGCGGGACGCGGCAACCCGCCGGTCCTGATCACCTCGGGCGGCCAGGGACCGGACGAGAAGCTGCCGGAGTCCCACGCGATGGCCGACTACCTGATCGAGCGCGGCTTCCCCGCCGAGCACGTCGAACGGGAGGACCGCTCGCGCACCACCGAGGAGAACCTGCTCTTCAGCAAGGCCATCATGGAGCAGGCCAAGCCCGACTACCGCTGCGTCGTGGTCACCAACAACTTCCACGCCTTCCGGGCGGCGCTGCTCGCCCGCCGGACCGGTGTGAACGGGCACGTCCTCGGCTCGCCCACCGCGAGCTACTACTGGCCGAGCGCGACCATCCGCGAGTTCGCGGCGGTGTTCCTCTCGCACAAGCTGGTCAACTTCGGCATCTGCGGCCTGCTCGCGCTCTGCGGAGTGCTCGCGGCACTCTGACCGGCCCGACGGCACCCGGGCGAGTCCGGCCGGCCGGACCATGGGCCCCGTCCGTCCGCCCCCGTCTGCCGACCCCCGTCCGTCGACCCCCCGTCTGTACAGCCCCGACCGGTCCGACGCGCCATGGCGGTCCGCGCCATGTCCGGGCGGCGGACCTCGGCTGACCGCCACATGGCTTCGGGGCGCGCGGCGCGCCACGCTGCTCGGCACACGCCCCCACTCCTCCCCCACCCAGGAGTCCCCGTGCCTCTGCGCCCAGCCGCCGCCGCGCTGTTGACGGCCGCCGCCCTCGCCGTCGCCGCCGTGCCCGCCCCGGCTACCGCCGACCCGACCTCCACCGCCCCGACCACTGCCGCCCCGACCTCCACCGCCGCCACCGATGCCTCCACCGGGAGCTTCCAGCAGGTCACCGGGTTCGGCCCCAACCCGGGCAACCTCGCGATGTACACCTACACCCCCGCCGGACTGCCCGCCGACGCGCCCCTGGTGGTCGCCCTGCACGGCTGTCTGCAGAGCGCCACCGACTACTACCGCAACTCCGGCTGGACCAAGTTCGCCGACCAGTACGGCTTCGCGGTCGTGTTCCCGCAGACCGGCAGCAGCAACAACAGCCTCTCCTGCTTCAGCTGGTTCGACGCGACCAAGGACTCCCGGGGCGTCGGTGAGGCGGAATCGGTGGCCGAGATGGTCACCAAGGCCAAGGCCCTGTACGGCTCGGACGCCCACCGGGTGTTCGTCACCGGGCTCTCGGCGGGCGGCGGACTGGCCGCCGACCTGCTGGCCGACTACCCCGACGTCTTCGCCGGCGGGGCGATCGACTCCGGTCTGCCCGCGCACTGCGCCACCACCCAGGGCGCCGCCTCCGGCTGCCAGAACAGCGACCAGGGGCTCACCCCGGCCCAGTGGGGCGACAAGGTCCGGGCCGCGTACCCGGGGTACACCGGCCCGTGGCCCCGGGTGGCGATCTGGCAGGGCAGCGCCGACACCGTGGTCAGACCGGTGAACGCGACCGAGCTGCGCGACCAGTGGACGAACGTCCAGGGCATCGGCCGCCAGCCGACCACCACCCGCAGCCTGCCGGGCGGCACCACCCAGGAGCTCTACGCGGACGCGGCCGGGCGCCCGGCCGTCGCGCTGTTCACGGTCGGCGGGATGGGCCACGGACTGGCCGTCCACCCGGGCTCCGGGGCCGACCAGTGCGGGGCGACCGGCGCCTACTTCCTCGACACGATCTGCTCCGGCTACTACACCGCGCAGTTCTGGGGCCTGGACGGCGGCACCGGCCCCACTACCCCCGGCCTGCCCGCCCCGTCCGGGCTGACCGCGACTCCGGCCGGAGCCGGCTCGGTGACGCTCGGCTGGCAAGCCGTCAGCGGCGCCGCCTCGTACCGGGTGTACCGCGACGGCACCCAGGTCGGCAGCACCACGGACCCGTCGTTCACCGACACCGGCCTCGCCGCCGGGACGACGTACGGCTACGGTGTGGCGGCCGTCGACACCACCGGTGCGGTGGGCGCCCGATCGGCGACGGTCACGGCGACCACCCCCGGTGGCGCTCCCCAGTGCTTCACCGCGACCAACTACGACCAGGTCGTGGCCGGCCGGGCCACCCAGAGCGGCGGCCTGACCTACGCGCTCGGCTCGGGCCAGAACATGGGGCTCTGGAACACCTTCGTCACCCACACCCTGAAGCGGACCGGCCCGGGCTACTACGTGCTCGCCGACGGCCAGTGCTGAGCGGGCGGCAGCGGGCACGGCGGTCGGTACCCCGGCCGGCGCCGCAGCCCGCACCACCTCCTCCGGCCTGAGGCTCACCCCGCCCCCACCTCCGCTCCCACGCCTGCTCCCACGCCTGCTCCTGCTCCTGCTCCCGCTCCCGCACGGAGCCCGACGAACAGGTCGTCCTCGACCTCGCCCGCGCCGCCCGCCCCACCGGCCGCGGGCACCAGGCTCCGGGCCAGGTGGTAGTCCTCGGTGGGCCAGACCTCGCGCTCGATGTCCCGGGGGTGGGCCATGAAGGCGACGCCCGGGGCGACCTGGGTGGCGTGCGCCAGCATCGCCGCGTCCCGTACGGCGAACTTCTCGGCGCACGCGATCCGGGTGGTGGTCGCCAGGGCGGGCGGGGTGTCGGGCCACCCGGCGAGCAGCTCGCCCATGTCGGAGGGGACGCCGCGATCCGTCATGGCGTCGTGCAGGGTCTGGAACCAGGCCCGGGAGAGCGCCAGGTGGTAGTAGAGCTTGGCCGCCTGCCAGGGCTCCCCCGCCTCGGGGTGGCGCCGCGGGTCGGCGGCGGCCTCGAAGGCCTCCACGGTGATCCGGTGGGTCATCACGTGGTCCGGGTGCGGGTACCCGCCGGTCTCGTCGTAGGTGATCACCACGTGCGGGCGGAACTCACGGATCAGCGCGACCAGCGGCGCCGCCGCGGCCTCGACCGGCTGGGCGGCGAAGCAGCCCTCCGGCAGCGGCTCGTCCGGGCCCGGCATCCCGGAGTCGACGAAGCCGAGGAACCGCTGGCGCACACCGAGGATCTCGCGGGCGGCCGCCATCTCCTCCCGCCGGATCCGGGCGATGTCGGCCAGGACCTCGGGGCGGTCCAGCGCCGGGTTGAGCACCGAACCGCGCTCGCCACCGGTGCAGGTGGCGACCAGGACGTCCACGCCCTCCTCGGCGTACCGGGCGAGGGTGGCCGCGCCCTTGCTGGACTCGTCGTCCGGGTGGGCGTGCACAGTGAGCAGGCGCAGGCCGTCGGCGCGCTGGGTGAACATGGGTACCTCCGTGATCGTCGGTCGACGTGCTGGTGGTGGCGGGTTGACGAGTCGTCGTGTGCAGGACCGCCCGGCGGGCGGTCCGCCGGTCCGTCAGGCGGGGTCTTTAGCGGTGTCCTTACGGGTGTTGGGGTAGAGGCAGGCGGGTGCGATCGCCAGTGCGGACAGGGCCAGCACCCACCAGAACGTCTGCCCGAAGGCCGCGCCCGGCTGGTCGGGCCGGCCGTGCTGCGCCTGCTGGAGGGCCAGCGTCAGCACCGCCGTGCCGAGCGCCCCGCCGACCCGGTTCAGGACGTTGACCGCCCCTGCCGCCGCCGGCACCTGGGCCTTCTCGACGCTCCCGTACACCGCCGCCAGGCCGGGGATCGCGATGATCCCCATGCCGGCGCCGCGCAGTGCCAGCGAGCCGGCGATGAGCCAGCCGGCCGGTTCGGAGCCGCTGCCCAGTCGGGTGAACGCGAGCGTGCCGACCAGGGAGCAGACGATGCCGATCAGGACCAGCGGACGCGGCGCGAGGCGATCGGTTATTCGGGCCGCCAGCATCGCGGTGACCGCCGTGCCGAGGGCCTGCGGTGCCAGCAGCAGGCCGGCCTCGACCGCCCCGACGTGCCGGACCTGCTGGTAGTACAGCGGCACCAGGAACATCGAGCTGTAGAGCGCGGCGCCCTGCAGGAAGCTGTTCGCCGTCGCCACGGTGAAGCCGCGTCGGGCGAACAGCCGCAGGTCGATCAGCGGCGCCCGGGTGCCGCCGCGCCCCGTGCGCAGCGCGTGCCCGCCGTAGAGCACCACCAGCACCGTGCCCGCCGCCAGGGCGGCCCAGCCGGCCGGGCCGCCGTCGCCGATCGTCGAGAGCCCGTAGAGCAGCCCGGTCAGGCCCGGTGAGAGCAGCAGCAGGCCGGTCACGTCCAGCCCGGGCCGCGGCGCGTCCGACGCTTCGTCAGCCGGCAGCCAGCGGGCGGCCAGCAGCAGGATCAGCAGCCCGACCGGCACGTTCAGCAGGAACATCCAGCGCCAGTCGAGGTGCTCCAGCACCAGGCCGCCGAGGATCGGCCCCAGGACCGGGGCGAGGCTGATCGGGAGCATCAGGGTGCCCATCACCCGTCCGATCCTGGACGGCCCCGCCGCTTGTATGATGATCGCCTGGCCGAGCGGTTGAATCATCCCCCCGCCGACCCCCTGCAGCACCCGGAAGGCGATCAGACTGCCCGTCGACCAGGCCAGCCCGCACAGCGCCGACCCGAGCACGAACAGGACGACCGAGGCGAGCCACGCCCGCCTGGCCCCGAAGCGGCCCGCGGCCCAGCCCGAGAGCGGCATGGTCAGCGAGATCGCCAGCAGGTACCCCGTGGCCACCCACTGCACCGCCCCGATCGAGCTGTGCAGGTCCCGACCGACGGAGTCGATGCCGACGTTGACGATCGTGGAGTCCAGCAGCGCGAGCACCGGGCCCAGCGCGAGCACCCCGCCCATCTTCCACAGGCCCGGCGGGATCGGCTCCGGCTCCCCCTCCCGGACTCCCCCTCGCCGGCCCTTCGCGGTGACGGATGTCGTCATGCGCCCTCCCCTGGTCGCTCTCGATCGAGCGAGCCGCCCAGACGCCCCCTCGGGCCGCTCCGGCGGTCACTCCGAGCAGCCGTTCCGACCGCCCGAGAAGAACTTAGGACGGACCCACTCATTAGGTCAAGCCTAATTCCTGTACTCGACCCATCGACCTGCGCTAGGCTCCCGCCATGACCGAGACCGGGACCACGCCGAACCTGCGCGAGCTCAACAAGCGCCGCACCCGAGAGGCGATCTCGCACGCCGCGACGCGGCTCTTCATCGCCCAGGGCTTCGACCGGACGACCATCGCCGAGGTCGCCGCCGCCGCGGGCGTCGCCAAGATGACCGTCACCAACCACTTCCCGCGCAAGGAGGACCTCTTCTTCGACCTGCACGAGGAGCTGGTCGGCCGGCTCGCCCGGTCCGTCGCCGGGCGCGCCCCGGGCGAGTCGGCCCTGGCCGCGCTGCGCCGCGACTGCCTGGCCGGGATCGACCGGCACGACCCCCGCCTCGGCTTCTCCGGCCCGGACTTCGCCCGGACGGTCTTCGACAGCCCGGCACTGGTCGCCCGGCTGCGCGAGGTGCACGAGCAGGGCGAGACGGCACTGGCCGAGGCGCTGGCCGAGGCCGTGCACGAGAGACCCGTCGGCTTCGAGAGCCGGGTCGCCGCCGCCCTGCTCGCCGGCGTCGACCGGGCGGTGTTCAGCGAGGTGCTCCGCCGCACCCTCGCCGCCGAGGACCCGGCCACGATCGCCGCCGCGGTACGCCCCTCCGCCGTACGCGCCTACGACCGACTGGAGGGCGCACTGGGCGGCTTCGCCGTACGGGCGGCCTGACCACCCGCCCGAGGCAAGCACCCTTGACGAAAGGTTGACCTGCTCACGGCAGAAAGTTGACGATCACCGCCCCTATGGTCGGCGCATGCCCTCACAGCCCATCAGGCCCACCGCGCTGCCGGTCCTGCCGTACCGCAAGCCCACCCGGGGCCGGGACTACTGGGTCCTCAACGACGTCCTGCCCGACCCTGACGCCGTCCGCGAGCGCTGCCTGGCCCGCGGCGACTGGACCGAGGGCTACCCGTACCGCCCGGAGAGCTGGCCTGGCCTGCGCACCATGCCGGGCCTGGAGCCCGACGAGCTGGCCCGGGTCGAGGGCCTGGTCCGCAAGGCCACCGGCGCCTCCCGGCTCTGGGTGCAGAGCACCCCGGGCGGCGGCACGCTCAACCACAACTGCGTCCAGGTCGTCGGCGACGGCGAATCGGAGTCCCGGCCGCACACCGACTCCCGCGCGCTCTGCCGCTACGCAGCCGTGCTCTACCTCAGCCCGGACGCACCCAAGGACGCCGGCACCAGCTTCTACCGCCAGCAGTTCCCCGGCGGCCGCCTCGGCGGCAACCTGGTGAACGCCCCGCACAACAACCTGGTCGAGGCGCTCGGCACCCGCCGCGTGCCCGGCGACCACTTCGTCGAGGACGTCCGCGTCCCCAACCGCTACAACCAACTGCTGCTCTACCACGCCAATCTGATCCACAGCGCCACCGGCTACTACGGCGACGAGCTGGCCCAGCGCCGGATGACGGCGGTGTTCTTCTGGATGGCCTGACCCCGCGGCGCACCGGCTGACCCCGCCACGCGCCACCTGGCCCCGCCACGCACCACCTGGCCCCACGACCCACTCGCGCACGGGCCGACCGCCCCGCACCGGCCGCGTGTCTCAACCGCGCATCTCGCACCACCCGGCGCGGCCCGCCCCGACGTGCGCCAGCGCCACCCGCGCCAGACCCGCCCGCGTCAGCGCCGCCGCCAACCGGGCCAGTCCTCCGCCGCGACCAGCTCAGTCAGGCTCGCCGGGCTCGCCGGCAAGCCGAGCGCCCCGGCCTCCGTCAGCGCCCGCTCGTGCCGGCGCTGTTCCGCACCGAGCACAGCACCGTCAGGATGAGCAGCCGGTAGAGCGGGGAGGGCTTGTCGCGCTGCGCGATCCCGGCCTCCTCCGCGTAGGTCCGGCCGAACCGGTCGAGCAGCTCGGCCACGGTCGGCGCCATGGCCACCTCCTCCTCCCCCACGCTCGCCCGGATTCGGCCCCCGCGCACCGGGGGACGCTCGCCGCATGGACCACGACCACCCGAACACCGACGGCCCGAGCCACCACCACCCGGGCCGGCGCCAGATCCAGCTCCAGATCCAGAACCAGCACGAGAACCGGAACCAGAACCAGAACCAGAACCAGCCGACCCGACCCGCCGTGCCCCCGACCGAGACGATCCGCCCCGAATGGGCGGCGATCGACGCCCTGCCCACCCCCGAACTGCTCCGCCTGATGAACGCCGAGGACCGCACCGTCCCCACCGCGGTCGCCGGACAGCTGGAGCGGATCGCCGCCGTCGTGGACGCGGTGGCCGCCCGGATGGCCCGCGGCGGCCGGCTGGTCTACGCCGGAGCGGGGACGGCCGGCCGGCTCGGGGTGCTGGACGCCGCCGAGTGCCCGCCCACCTTCGGCACCGATCCGGCCCTCGTCGTGGGCCTGATCGCCGGTGGCCTCCCGGCCGTGACGGCCGCCGCCGAGGGTGCCGAGGACAGCCCCGACCTCGCGGCGGCCGATGTCGCCGCGCTGGCCCTCACCCCCGCCGACACCCTGGTCGGTGTGTCCGCCTCCGGCCGTACCCCGTACGCGGTGGCGGCCGTACGGGCCGCGCGGGCCACCGGCGCGCTGACCGTCGCGCTGGCGTGCAACCGCGGTTCCGCGCTGGCGTCCGCCGCCGAACTGGCCGTCGAGGTGGAGGTGGGCCCCGAGGTGCTCGCCGGCTCGACCCGGCTCAAGGCGGGAACGGCGCAGAAGTTGGTGCTCAACATGCTCTCGACGGCCGCGATGGTCCGCCTCGGCCGGACGTACGGAAATCTGATGGTCGACGTCCGGGCCACCAACGCCAAGCTGCGCGAGCGCGCCCGACGGATCGTCGCCGAGGCCACCGGCGCCGAGGACGCCGCCGTCCGGGCCGCCCTCGCCGCGACCGGCGGCCGGGCGAAGGACGCGATCCTGGTCCTGCTCGCCGACGTGGACGCGCCCACCGCCGCCCGGCTCCTCGACACCGCGGGCGGCCGCCTGCGCGACGCCCTGCGCGCCGGCGGCCACGGCTGAACCCGGCCGGGGACCGACTCCCCGGGCCCGGTCAGTCCTGCTCCGCCCTCGACAGCACGTCGGAGACCAGCGTGGTGGCGAAGTCGTTCCCCTTGCCCGAGATCCGGTTGACGTACTCCGCGAGCAGGACCGCCGTGGCCTCCAGCGGGTTCATCTCCTCCTCCGTCCACGGGCCGTACTGGGCGCGCCACAGTGTGGGGCTCAGTCCGGTGCCCGCGGCGGTGAGCAGCCCGGCCATGGTGGGGACGACCTCCGGACGGAAGGTCCTGGGCATCATCCGCATCGTGGCCACCAGGCTGGGCACCACGTGCTCGACCACGTCCTCCTCGTGCTCCGCGAACGCCTTGCTCAGCCAGTTCATGTACAGGTAGACGAGAGTGCAGACCCCCTCCAGCACCGCCCTGGCCTCGCCCGGACTGAAGGACGCGACGGCCTCCTCGAGCATCCGCTGCTCCTCGGGGTCCGTCCCGGTCTTGCCGTCGTAGACGGCTCTGAGCCGGGAGTCGATCACCAGCAGCGCCGCGCTCACATTGCCGACGGGAGCGTCTCGGGGGTCGCAGGACGGCACAGGACTCCTTCTCAACCGACCGAGCACTCGACCCGACCGGGCACTCGACCCAACCGAGCGCTCGACCAACCGAGTTCTCGACCGACTGGCTTCTCGATCAACCGGCTTCTCACCCGCCCCGGGGCCTTCGCTCGACCGGACGGGTACGACGTTTCCCACCCTAGGCGGCCGACCGGACGCGACCCGGCGATTCCGCCGGGATTAGCCCGGTCGAGTGACGCCTTCGCCCGGAACCCCCGCGCCCCAAGCCCGCGCGACCCGAACCCACGTGCCTTGGGCCCCGCGACCCGAACCCACGCGCGCCCCCGGCCCCGCCCGACCCGGGGTGACACCGTGACGGCCAGTCAGGCCGCGTCGGCGGAGGTCCCGGAGGGGACTACGGCCCAGGCGGCCTCGATCATCCGGAAGATCTCGTCCACCGCGGCCGCCGGATCATCCGCCTCACGGGCCAGCGAGAACGCTCCGATCACGAACCGCGCGATCGTCCGGCAGGCCGTCGCCGACCGCGCCGGGTCGGAATCGGCGGCGACGGCCGTCGCCAGCGCGTCCGCGTGGCGCAGCCTCATCGTCTCCTCGTACTCCCGCAGGGCGGGCGATTCGTCGATCATGCGCCAGATCGGGCCGGCTCCGTCCGCGGTGCAGTGCCGCACCATGGCGTGGATCTCGCGGCGCAGCGCGGGGATGAGCGGCTCGTCGGGCGACCGGTCGGTGACCGCCCGGGTGAGGCGTTGCTCGAAGTCCTGGTCCTGTTCGAACACCAGGGCCTCTTTCGAGGCGAAGTGGGAGAAGACCGTGGTGACGGCGACGTCGGCCTCGGCGGCCACTTCGCGGATGCCCACCGCCTCGTAGCCGCGTTCCAGGAAGAGCCTCAGCGCGGTGTCGGCGATCTTCTGGCGGGTCGCGGCCTTCTTGCGCTCGCGGCGTCCGGAGGGCTCGGTCATGCCGTGATGCTATCAGTCACAAAAACAGAACAGCTTCAAAACACTAACCGTTAGTGTTACGGTCGGCCGCATGAAGAAAGTGAGCTTCGCCGAGTTCGGCGGCCCGGACGTACTGCACCTGGTGGATGCCGAGGAGCCCCACGCGGGCCCCGGCCGGATACGCGTCGCCGTACGGGCGGCCGGCGTGAACCCCGTCGACTGGAGGATCCGTGAAGGCCAGGTCCTGAAGGCCCATCCGATCGAGCTGCCGTCCGGGGTCGGGCTGGACGCCGCCGGGGTGGTGGACGAGGTCGGCGAGGGGGTCGACGGTGTCGAGGTCGGCGACCACGTGTTCGGCGAAGGCTCCAGCACCTACGCCGAGTTCGCGGTGCTCTCCGCCTGGGCCCGGATGCCCGAGGGGCTGACGTTCGAGGAGGCGGCCGGGTACCCCTCCGTGGTGGAGACCGCGCTGCGGCTCGTCCGCGAGGTCGGCGTGCGGTCCGGACAGACGCTGCTGGTCAGCGGCGCTTCCGGCGGAGTCGGATCGGCGGTGCTGCAGATCGCCCGCGACCGCGGCATCACGGTGATCGGTACGGCCGGGGCCGCGAACCAGGACTACCTGCGCGGCCTGGGCGCCCTCGCCACGACGTACGGCGAGGGCTGGGTCACCCGGGTCCGGGAGCTCGGCCGGGTCGACGCGGCCCTCGACCTGGCCGGCTCCGGCGTGATCCGCGAACTCGTCGAACTGACCGGGGACCCGCGGAAGGTGGTCTCCATCGCCGACCTCACCGCGCCCGAGCTCGGCGTCCGCTTCTCCGGCGCGGCCGGGAGCGTACCGGAGGCGCTCGCCGAGGCCGTCGACCTCATCTCGCGGGGAAGGCTCCACATCCCGGTCGAGAAGGCGTACACCCTCGCCGAGGCCGCGGCCGCGCACATCGACAGCCAGGCCGGGCACACCCGCGGGCGCCGGGTCATCGTCGTCTGAGCGCCGGTCGGACGCAACCCCGGGACTTGGCACCCGCTCGGCCCCGCGCCCGCGTCAACCAGACTCTTCCACAGATCAGGTGAGTGTCCGTCACCGACCGGCACGGTCACCCGCTCCCCGCACGCCGGAGGCGGTACTGCTGGCCGCATGACCACACCCCGACGCTTCGTGAAGGCCGCCCTGGCCCTCGCGCTCGCCGTGATTCCCACCGTCGCCGTCCCCGCCACGGTCACCCCCGCGGCCGCCGCGGTCATCCAGCCGCCGCTGCCGGTCGAGGCCCTCCCACCGCAGGTCGAACAGGCCTGCCGGATCTGGGAGCGCCTCGACTGGCCCGTCAGCCCGACCCCCGTCGACTACCGCATCCCCGGCCCGGAGTTCATCCGCGGCAGCAACCCGTACGGCAACCGCAGCAAGGACCTCCCCGCCGGCGGCGACTACCACGAGTACGACGTCAACCCCCGCCCCACGCCCACGACCCACCGCGACGCCGAGCGCCTGGTCCGGGACCGGCACACCGCGCAGGTCTGGTACTCGGCCGACCACTACGCCAACTTTCGGGAAATCTCCGAGGGTTGCTGAACCCCTTCCCCGAACGCCGTGGGCGCCCCCTCGCCGACCCGAGGGGGCGCCCACCGACGTCACCTCACCTCCGAGAACCAGCACCCGCTATCGAGCGCCGCGCAGTCCGAGGACGTACGCCGCGGTGAGCGCCACCGCACGGTCCTCGTCCGAGGACAACTCCTCCAGCGCGCGGGTCGCCGTGCCTCCCGGGATGTCGGCGAGCGCCTGGGTCAGCCGGCGGCGGGCGGGCGGTCCGGCGGCTCCCGCAGCCGCGCCGGCCAGGCGGGCGACGAGCCCGGTGGCGATCCGGTCCGCCGACGCCGGGTCACCCGCCAGTGCGCTCAGCGCGTCGGCCGCGTCGGCGTCGTTCCGCCCCTCGACGATCATGTCGATGAGCGTCGGCACCGCCTCGGCCACGCCGCGGGTGCCGAGCGCCAGGGCCGCGTGGCCCCGGACGACGGGGTCGGGGACGGTGAGGGCGTCCCGCAGCAGTGCCGTCGCCCCGGCGGTCGGGATCTCGGCGATGGAGCGGACGGCCCGCTCGCGCACCTCCGCCGAGGGCGAGCCGAGGCCCTTCGCCAGCAGGGCCGGCGCCTCCTCGCCCGCTTGCGCCAGGGCCCACCGGAGGGCTCCGGCGACATTGGGGTCCGACTCCCCCAGCGCGGCCTCGGCCAGGGCTTCCGCCGGCACGGGGTCACCCTCGGCTGCGGACAGGGCCGCGCGCTGCCGTGCCCCCGCGCTCCCCGACTCCAGGGCCTGCAGGAGCGAGACGGTCCGCAGGACCTCCTCCCACCCGGCGGGTTCCGCGGCGCCGATCCGGCGCAGCCGGGTGAGCAGTTCGGTCTCCGCGGCGATGCGGTCCATCGTCCGGCGGATCAGGTCGTCCACGAGCTCCGACGGCGCGAAGCCGGGATCGTCGAGCGCGCGCCCGACGTCGCTCAGCGACAGCCCGAGTGACCGCAGGCTCTCGATGTGGAAGATCCGCCGGATGTTCTCGCCGGAGTACTCCCGGTAGCCGGAGTCGGTCCGGGTGGACGGCCGCACCAGGCCGAGCGACTCGTAGTGCCTGAGCATCCGGGCGCTGACCCCGGACCGCCGGGCGACATCACCGATCAACACCGCCTACTACCCCTCCTGGTCGGATCCACCGAGGACCGCGACGCGCTTCGCCTCCTCGATCGCGAGCTCGAATCCGGCGTCCGGATCGCGCCACAACCGTTCGGTGGCGAGCACGTGTGCGCGCACCCTCGGGTCGGGGGACGCCGTCGCAGCGCCCAGCACCGGCAGCATCACCTCCCCGAGCGCGATCAGCGCCCGGCTGAGGCTCAGCTGCGTCTCGCGGCCGCCGCGCCCGAGCTGTGTCGCCAACCCTACGGCCAGCCGGTGCTCCTCACCTTCGGGCACCAGGACGACGGCCGCCCGCCAGGCGCTGCGCGCGGCCTCCTCGTCGGGGTCGGCCAGCAGCGCCGGGGTGATCGCCGGCCATGCCCGCCGGTCCCCGATCTTGGACAGGGTGTGCAGCGCCTGGCTCCGCGCCTGGGCCCGCTCCGAGCGGACCTCGACGAGGAGCGGCGGGACGGTCGTCGCCGCCGGGTGGCGGGTGAGCGCCCAGGTCAGCGTCTCGCGCACG
The DNA here is from genome assembly GCF_054601375.1 of Kitasatospora sp. Ki12. NCBI lineage: Bacteria > Bacillati > Actinomycetota > Actinomycetes > Kitasatosporales > Streptomycetaceae > Kitasatospora > Kitasatospora sp. Ki12. Next base: position 1,199,586 of record NZ_BAAIHT010000002.1, read on the forward strand.
GAGAACTCGGGCTCGACCGCGCTCCGCCGGACAAGCGCGCCGACGTACCGGGGGTCCGGGGCCGTGCCGACCGCCAGCGCCGCCCGCAGCCGGACCGACGGGTCGTCGTGCTCCAGGCCCCGGAGCGCCTGGGGCGCGCTCGTGTCTGCCGTCCGCTTGGTCATGCCGGTCATGGGGACCACCTCCTCCGGCTCAGTGAAGGCCTTGTCACCGTGTCAAGGTCAAGGCCGACGTCAAGGCCGACGTCGAGGTCACGGTCAAGCCCGAGGCCGAGCCCGCCGCCGAGCGGAGCCGGGCCGAGCCGCAGCGGGGGTGGCGGTCTTCCCTTCGCCCGCCGGGACCTGCACTGTGGTGGGCGCGGATCCGTCGGACGGGGTGGATGGTGTGGGCGAGCAGCGCGACACGCACAACAGGATCAGTAACAGCACCATCCACGGCAACGTGGTCATGGGCGGCATCATCTCCCTGATGACCGGCCGCGGGCCGCGGCTGCGCCTGCTGGTGGCGGTGGCGTGCGTGCTGGCGCTGCTGGGCGCCGGCACGACGTACTGGGTATTGAAGGCGACGGATGGGGGCACTGGGCCGGTACTCGGCGCCCGTTACGATCCCGAGCACGGTGACGCCGACTCGACCGCGGTGGTCCCCAGGACCGTCAAGCCCGCCGAACTCCCCGCCGTCACCGGCTGCGGCGCCGCCCGGACGTGGTCGCACCAGCAGGGCGCCACGGACGTGGGTGCGTCGCCGCTCTCGCTCTCGATGGTCGGCAACGGCCACACCGTGGCGATCGAGCAGGTGCGGGCGACCATCGTGGGCGAGCCCCGCGACCCGCTGCCCGGCACGATCGTGAACTGCACCGGCCAGGGCGAGGGCAAGAAGGTCGACATGGGCCTCGACCTGGACGCCGCCCAGCCGGTCGCACTGATCGGGGCCGCCGGACCGGTGTCGTTCGCCCCGTTCTTCACCAACAAGTACCTCTACCTGGAGAACCAGAAGCCCGAACTGATCAGCCTCACCGTGCTGGCGACCCGGCACAGCTACGACTACGTGCTCACGGTCGAGGGCACCGTCGACGGCGAACCCCGCACCTGGACGCTGAAGGACGGTGACCGCCCGTTCCGGGTCTCCGGGGTGCGGACGGAACGCGGCACCGAGATCTCGACCCACGGGAGGGGCTGGGAGACCGGCTACGGCAAGGGCGCCGGCGAGCGCATCCGGTGCAACCCCTGCTACGACCAGGACGAGCAGGTGATCCCGGGCACCGCGGTCGCCACCGCTCCGGCCGGCCTCACCTTCTCCTCCGCGCCGGGGGCCGACCCGGTGCAGCCACTCGTCCCGAAGGAGCACCCGGCCGCGGAGACGCCGCCGCTGACGGTCGACGACCACGACGCGGAGTCCGTCGCGGTCGCCTGGGCGGTCACCTCGGGCAGCTTCGACGCGTCCCGCGGCGACACCGGGCCGGCGTCCGTCCTGCGCCGGGTCCGTCCGTACCTGACGCCGGAACTCGCCGCCGCCGGAGGAGGGTTGAACGCCTGCTCGGCGGACGGCACGGTCTGGCCCGCCGATCTGGCCGCCCGCCGGGGCTGGTCGGTGGTGATGTGGGCGACCGCGATGCCCCTGGAGGGCCACACCGATCCGGGCGACCTCACCGGGGACGTGGTCGAGTTGGAGGTCTCCACCAGCTGCGCCTACGTCGCGGCGGACGGCTGGTCCCGCACACCGAACGGGATCAGCGTGCGCACCCGACTCGAACGCCGGCCCGACGGCCGCTACCTGATCTCCGCGACGGAGCTGGTGAGGTACGGCGTCCCGCTGCCCGTCGACCCGACCGCGCAGCCCTGACCGGCCGGCCATAACCATCCGGCCTGACCGGCCTCAGCCCAGCCGCACGTCCCCCGCGACGACGACCTCGCCGAGCCGCGGGAAGTCCAGCTCGACCGAGGCCCGGTGCTCCTCCGCGCTGAGCCCGGTCATCGCGTCCTCCACGAAGACCAGCCGGTAGCCGTGGTCGGCGGCCGCGCGGGCGCTCGACTCGACACCGAGGTTGGTGGCGATCCCGGCGAAGACCAGGGTCTCCACGCCCCGCGCCCGGAGCAGTTCGTGCAGGCCGGTGCCCTGGAAGGCGCCGATGGTGCGCTTCACCACGACCTCGTCGGCCACCGCTTCGACCTCCGCGAGGAGTTCGCTCCCGGGCGGCTGCTCGGCCACGTTCGGCCGCTCGACCCGGACCGCGACGACCGGGGCACCGGCCGCACGGAAGGCCCGGGCGAGCTCCAGCGAGGCGGCCACCACCTCCGAACCGGTGTGCGGCGCGAGCGGGTTGGCGACGATCCGGTCCATCAGGTCGATCAGGACCAGGGCGGTGTCGCGGGGATCAAGGGTGGTCATGGCGCCAACCTAGCCCATCCCCCGCCCCGGCCGGCCCCGCCGCTTCCCGGGCGATCTCCGCGCGGAAGCCCTCGATCATCACGCGCAGCCCGTACTCGAAGTCGGCGTCGTGGTCGGTCATCCGCAGCACGTCGGCCGCCTCGCGCAGCAGCGGGAGCCCGCGCAGCGCGTCGTCCGGGAAGGGCGGCCGCTCGCGGTCCGCGGCGTCCTGCCGCCAGGCCTGCTCTTCCGTGACCCAGCCCATGATGTACCGGTCGACGGTCAGCAGCAGCCGCAGCGCCGTGCGCGGGCGCAGCCCGGCCCGGCAGAGCGCGCCCAGCTGGGCCTCGACGGCCGGGAGTTCGTCCTCGGTGGGCAGGGTGCCGGCGTGCACCCGGGCGCCGTCGCGGTAGGCGAGCAGGGCGCCGCGCTTGGCCCGGGCGTCGGCGGCGATCCACTCGGGCCAGTGCTCCGGGTCCGGTTCGCGGTCGGGTGGGAGGGCTTCGGCGAGCATCGCCTCGGCCATCAGGTCGAGCAGTTCCCGCTTGCTCTTGAAGTGCCAGTACAGCGCCGGTGACTGGACGCCGAGCTCGCGGGCGAGCCGTCGGGTGGTCAGCCCCTCGATGCCCTCCTCGTTGAGCAGGCGCAGCGCGGTGCGCACCACCTCGTCGCGTTGCAGCGCCATCCGTCCACCCTCCCGGGTTAATCGCTTGCCAGGTCCACCTTATCGCCGATAAGTTCCCGAGCCAGGACTTATCGGCGATAAGGACGATCACCACGCCCACACCCGCACTGACTGCACCGACTCCCCCGACGACGACCGACCGCGAAGGGATCACCCCGTATGGCCTCCGCTCCCGACCGCCTCCGGTCCCGGCTGCTGCCGAACACCGCGCCCTGGCGCTCCTCCCGGGACTTCCGCCTGACCTGGACCTCCGGCGCGGTCACCATGCTCGGCTCGACCTTCACCATGACGGCGATCCCCCTGCAGATCGCCCACCTCACCGGCTCGCCGTGGGCCGTGGGCGCGGTCGGCGCGGTCGAGCTCGTGCCCGCCGTGCTGTTCGGCCTCTACGGCGGCGTCCTCGCCGACCGGATGGACCGCCGGACGGTGGCCCTGGTCACCGAAGTGGCGCTGGCCGCGCTGAGCGCCCTGCTGCTGGCCAACGCGCTGCTCGGTACCCCGGCCGTCTGGCCGCTCTACGCCGCGGCCGGGGTCGCGGCGGCCCTGCAGGGCATCCAGCAGCCCTCGGTCGACGCGATGGTCCCCCGGCTGGTGCCGCACGACCAGCTGGTGGCGGCCGGCGTGCTGCTCTCACTGCGCTGGAGCGTCGGCGGGGTGGCCGCCCCGGCCGCCGCCGGGCTGCTGATCGCCACCGCCGGCGTCCCGGCGGCCTATCTGGTCGACCTCGGTACCTTCCTGCTCTCGATCGCGCTGCTCGCCCAGGTCCGGCCCGTCCCCTCGGAGCGGGACGCCGAGAAGCCGCGGCTGGGCGAGTTCGTCGAGGGCGCCCGGTACGCGGCACGTCGGCCCGACCTGATCGGCACCTATCTGGCCGACCTCGCGGCCACCGTCTTCGCCCTGCCCACCGCGCTGTTCCCGTTCCTGGCCGCGGACCTGGACGCGACGTGGGCGCTCGGCCTGCTCTACTCGGCCGGCGCGGCCGGCAGCCTGGTGGCCGCGGCGACGGGCGGCTGGACGGAGCGTGTGCACCGGCACGGCCGGCTGGTCGTGCTCTCCGCCGCCCTGGTCGGCCTGGCGACGGCCGCGGCGGCGTTCGCCCCGGGCTTGTGGGGCGTGCTGCTCTGCCTGGTGGTCGCCGGCGGTGCGCACTGGATCGGGGACACCTTCCGCAGCGCGATCTGGAACCAGTCCATTCCGGACGAACTGCGTGGCCGCGCAGCCGGGTTGGAGATGCTGATCGGCTCCGCCGGGCCCGCCCTGGGCGATCTGCGGGCGGGCGGTCTCGCGGCCCGGCAGGGCATCCGGGCGGCCCTGCGCACCGGCGGCCTGCTCTGCTGCGGCAGCGCCGCGGTCCTGTCCACCGCGATACCCGCGCTCTGGCGCTACGACCAGCGCACGCACCGGGTCGAACCGGCTCCCGACCAGTCGCTCACAGCGTGAGTGCCCGCGTCGACGCCCTGATCGGCGACGGGAGTTCGGTGCGCCCACGTAGGTAGCGGTCCACCGCCGCGGCGGCCGCCCGTCCCTCGGCGATCGCCCAGACGACGAGCGACTGCCCGCGTCCGGCGTCGCCCGCGACGAACACGCCCTCCGTCGCGGTGGCGAAGCCGTCGTCCCTGGGCAGGGTGCCCTCCGACCCGGTGGCGAGACCGAGTTGGCTGAAGAGCCGCTGGTCCGGCTCGGGCCCGGTGAAGCCCAGCGCGAGCAGGACGAGCTGGGCCGGCAGGCTCCGCTCGGTGCCGGTCCGCGGGCTGCGCTCGGCGGGTTCGGCCTCGGCGAACCGGACGGCGGCGAGACGGCCGTCCGGGCCCGCTTCGAAGCCCACGGTGACCGCCGCGAACACCCGGGGGCCGGCCCCGGCCGCGCCGGACTCCTCGTGCGAGGTGGTCTCCCGGTACACCTTGGGGTGAACCGGCCAGGGCTGCCCGGGCGCCCGGCGCTCCGGCGGGCGCGGGTTGATGTCCAGCTGGGTGACCGAGGCGGCGTGCTGGCGCAGCGCCGTGCCCAGGCAGTCGGCCGCGGTGTCCCCACCGCCGACGATCACCACGTGGCGGCCCTCGGCGGAGACCGGCGGGGCCAAGCAGTCGCCCTCGTCCACCCGGTTCGCCCAGGTCAGGTACTCCATCGCCTGGTGCACACCGGGCAGTTCGCGCCCGGGGACGGGCAGCTCCCGGCCGGCGGTCGCGCCCACCGCGACCACCAGCGCGTCGTACCGGGCCCTCAGTTCCTCACCGGGCACGTCCCGGCCGGCCCACACCCCGGTGCGGAACGCGGTGCCCTCGGCCCGCAGCTGTTCGAGCCTCCGCTCCAGGCGGTGCTTCTCCAGCCGGAACGGCGGGATGCCGTAGCGCAGCAGCCCGCCGGGACGGTCGGCCCGCTCGTACACCGTGGTGGCGTGCCCGGCCCGGGTCAGCTGCTGAGCGGCCGCCAGCCCGGCCGGGCCGGAGCCGATCACCGCGACCCGCCGTCCGCCACCCCGCTCGGCACTCCCCGACCACCCGGCACGCCCCGACCGCCCGGAGCCCTCGGAACCCTCCGAACCCCGGGAGCCCCCGGGGCCCTCTGAGTCCCCGGAGCCCTCGGACCCCCCGGGTGGCAACGGCCTGTCCCAGCCCTCCTCCCAGGCCCGGTCGGCGATCGCCAGCTCCACGTTCTTGATCGCCACCGCGGCCCCGTCGATCGCCAGCACGCAGGCGCTCTCGCAGGGCGCCGGGCAGAGCCGCCCGGTGAACTCGGGGAAGTTGTTCGTCGCCAGCAGCCGGGCCGCCGCGGCCCGCCAGTCGGCGGCCGCCACCAGCTGGTTCCACTCCGGCACCAGGTTCCCCAGCGGGCAGGCGCTGTGGCAGAACGGCAGCCCGCAGTCCATGCACCGCTCCGCCTGTCCGCCCACCATCGGCAGCAGGGCCCCCGGCCGGTACACCTCCCGCCGGTCCCCCAGCCGCTCGCGCGCGTCCCGCCGCGCCCGCTCCGCGCGCGGGGTGGTGAAGAAGGCCATCCGGTCTGCCATCGCGGGCCTCCGGCAGGGCGTGCCACTCGGACCGGCGGCCCACCCCGGCGGGCGCACCACCGTGTGGCAACCGTACGCCTGCGAAGCAGCGCGCGAAAGCGGCCGCCGCAGGTACCCGTCCGGGTGGTCCCCGGCCCCGCGCGTGACCGCCGTGAGCACGCCAGGGACAATCTCCCCCATGACCCACACCGTGCTGGTCGCCGAGGACGACCGCGCCATCCGTGACTCGCTCGTCCGCGCCCTGACGCTGGAGGGCTACCGGGTGCGGATCGCCGCGGACGGCACCCAGACCCTGGCCGTCCTCGCCGAGCAGCGCCCGGACGCCCTGGTGCTCGACGTGATGATGCCCGCGCCGGACGGCCTGGAGGTCTGCCGCCGCCTGCGCGCTTCCGGGGACCGCACCCCGGTGCTGATGCTCACCGCCCGGGTCGAGGTCCCGGACCGGATCGCGGGCCTCGACGCCGGGGCCGACGACTACCTGGTCAAGCCCTTCGACGTGGACGAGCTGTTCGCCCGCCTGCGCGCCCTGCTGCGCCGCAACCAGCCCGTCCAGATCGCCGAGTCCCTGACCGTGGCCGACCTGCGGATCGATCCGCCCGCCCGGCGGGCCTGGCGGGCCGGGCAGGAGCTGGAGCTGTCCCGCACCGAGTTCGACCTGCTGGAGCTGTTGGCCCGGAACGCCGGATCCGTCCTGGACCAGGCCACCCTGTACGAGCGGATCTGGGGCTACGACTTCGGCCCCGGCTCGAAGAACCTCGCCGTCTTCATCGGCTACCTGCGCCGCAAGCTCGACCGCCCGGGCATGAGCCCGCTGATCCACACCGTCCGCGGCGTCGGCTACGCGCTGCGCGAGCCGTGACCGGCCAGGGCACGACCGGGCGGGTCGTGCCAGAGCGGGTCGTGACCGGGCGGGTCACGACGGGGCGGGTCACGACGGGGCGAGTCACGATAGGGCGCGCATCGTGACCGCGCGCGTCGTGACCGCCCCGGGACGCCGTCGGCCGCGCCTGCCGCGCCCCGGCCTGCACATCACCCTCTCGCTCGCCTTCGCCGCGATCGCCGCCCTGGTCGCCGTGCTGATCGGCGCCCTCGGCTACCACGCCGCGGCCCGACTGATCCGGGACGACGAGGGCGCCGACTTCACCGCGGCCGTGGCCTCCGTCGACCGCCAGGTCGAACGGCAGACCCTCTTCCCGGGCGACTTCACCGGCCCCGACGGTCTCAGCGACGACCTGCTGCGCCCGATCCGGGTGACGGCGCAGGCGCTCGACCCGAGCGCCCGGGTGCTCCCCGGCACCGCCCGGATCGACCTTCCGCCGACCCCGGCCGACCTCGAACTCGCCCGGGCCGAGGAGCCCGGCCGCACCGAGTCGGGGATGCGCCGGCTGCACGGCGACACCCTGCGGGTGGGGGTGGTCTCGCTCGGCGGCCACCGCGGCGCGGTCCAGATCATCCAGCAGGTCGGTCCGACCGAGCGGCTGCTGGCCGCCCTGCGGTACCGCACCGCCGGGCTGGTGGCTGTGGTCGCGGTGATCGCGGGCGGAGCCGGCTGGCTGCTCGCCCGGTGGATCTCCGGCCGACTGGTCCGACTCACCACCGCGGCCGAACTGGTGGCCGCCAGCGGCCGGTTGGACGTTCCGGTGCCCGCCTCCGGCACGGACGAGGTGGGCCGGCTCGGCCGGGCCTTCGACCGGATGCTGGTCCGGCTCGCCGCCGCCAAGGAGAACCAGCGCCGTCTCGTCCAGGACGCCGGCCACGAGCTGCGCACCCCGCTGACCAGCCTGCGCACCAACCTCTCCGTGCTCCCCGCCATGGACCGGCTGCCACCCGCCGAGCGCGCCGCGCTGATGGCCGATCTGACGGACGAGGCCAGGGAGTTGTCCCAGCTGGTGGAGGAGCTGGTGGCGCTCGCCGCGGACCACCGGGCGGACGAGCACCCGACCGAGGTGGTGCTGTCCGAGGTGGTCCGCGGGGCTGCCGCCCAGGTCCGGCGGCGCAGCGACCGGGAGATCCTGGTGGACGCGGACGACACCGTCGTCATCGCCCGCCCGGACGCACTGGCCCGCGCGGTGGGCAATCTGCTGGACAACGCGGCCAAGTTCGACCCGGCCGGCGCGGGCCCGATCGAGGTGGTGGTGCGCGGGCTGCGGGTGGAGGTCCGCGACCGGGGCCCGGGCATCGACGAGGCCGACCTCGACCGGGTCTTCGACCGCTTCTACCGGGCCACCGCGGCCCGCAGCCTGCCCGGTTCGGGGCTGGGCCTGGCGATCGTGCACGAGGTGGCCCGCGCGCACGGCGGCACCGCCTTCGCCGTCAACCGGGAGGGCGGCGGCGCGGTGATCGGCTTCACGCTCGGCGACTGACCGCGAACGGACCGGGCGCTCGGATCCGGCGCTCGGATCCCGCCCGCGGCCCCGGGCCCGCCGCAGAAAGCGGCCGTCAGACCCGGACGGACGTCAGCAACCCCCGCCCGAGCCAGTCGGCGTCGTCCTTGACCCCCGGCAGGACGAAGAAGTACCCGCCACCGGTCGGTGAGATGTAGTCCACCAGCGGTTCCCCGATGAGCCTGGTCTGGGTGGCCTCGAACTGCCGCACCACGTCCTGCTGGTAGCAGCAGAACACCAGGCCCATGTCCAGGTTGCCCGCCGGGTCGACGCCCCGGTCGTAGTTGAAGCCGCGGCGCAGGATGCGGGAGTCGTCGGTCTCCGCGGTCCGCGGGTTGGCGAGGCGGATGTGCGCGTCGAGCGGGATCGCCTTGCCCTCCGGGTCCTTGGCGTAGTCCGGCGCGTCGGTCTCCTGACGGCCGTCGAGCGGGGCGCCGGTGTCGCGGCGGCGGCCGAACATCTTCTCCTGCTCGGCGAGGGTGACGCGGTCCCAGAACTCGATCAGCATCCGGATGATCCGGATCACCTGGTAGCTGCCGCCGACGGCCCAGGCGGGCTCGCCCGTCGTGCCGTTCACCCAGATCAGCCGGTCCGTCTCCCGGGCGGAGCCGGTGTCCGGGTTGACGATGCCGTCCTTGAAGCCGAGCAGGTTGCGCTGGGCGCCGTCCGGGCGGGACTGGTTCTGGAAGCCGTCGATCCGCCAGAGGATCTGCAGCGCGCCGCGGGTGTGCCGGGTGATGTCGCGCAGCGCGTGCAGCACGGTGTCCTGGCGGTCGGCGCAGATCTGCAGCGAGAGGTCCCCGTGCACCTCGGCGGCCTGTAGGTTGTCGTTGGGGAAGGTCTTCATCGGCGTCAGCTTGAGCGGCTTGGCCTTGGCCAGCCCGTAGCGCTCGTCGAAGAGCGAGGCGCCGACGCCGACCGTGACGGTCAGGTGGTCGGCGGGGACGGTCGGGCCGAGGATGCCGCTGTCCGAGGGAGGCGCGCCGACGCCGAGGTCGGGCGGGGTGCCGCCGGCGGTGAGGAAGCGGATCCGCCCGGTCAGGGTCCTGAGGAGGTCTTCGAGCCCCTTGCGGTCCTGGGCGATCACCTGACAGGAGACGAAGGCCGCGTACCCGGGGGCCGGGGTGATGATCCCGGCCTGGTGCTCGCCGTGGAACGGCACCGCCCCGTTCTTCGCCTGCGAGCCGTCCCCGGCGGAGGCCGGGCCGGCGCCGAGGGTGAGGGCGCCGCCGCCGAGTACGGCGGCCCCGGCCCCGGCACCGAGTGCGGCCCGGACGAAGCTGCGCCGGGCAGGACGGGCCGGACAACCGCCCTCCGCCGGAACCGCGCCGGCCGGCGCAACAGCCTCCGAAGCAATGGCATCCGGCCCGATGGCGTGCGTCCCGACGGCGTCCGGCGCGCCACCCCGAGCAGCGGCGGCGGCGTGCGGGAAGGGGCAGGAACCGGCGGCTGCGGTGTGGTCGGTCATCAGACGGCCTTCCGGATCTCGAGCAGGGCGGGGACGGGAGCGAGGTCTTCGAGCAGCTGCCCGGTGGCGCCGTTCAGCTTGCGGCGGGCGTCGGCGGGCAGCCGGTCGACCGGGGTCCAGCCCTCGGGCCCGTGGGCGGCCGCGAGGAGGTCACCGACCCGTTTCACCCCGCCGTCCACCCGGGCCGGCAGCTGCGGGTCGCGCTCGTCGAGCAGCGGCCGGAGCAGGGTCAGCAGTTCCTGGGTGCCCGCCAGATTGGCCTGGGCGGTGGCCAGGTTGGTGCCGCTGCCCATGTCGGTGTCGCCGGTCAGCTCGAACTGGAGGGTGTTCTCCAGGATCTCGTGGGCGCGCAGCGGCAGGTCGGCCGGGTCGAAGTCCTGGCCGGGGAAGTCCTGTGCCAGCTTGGCGACGTTCTGCGCCAGCTCGTCCGCGACGGGTGTCAGGTCGGCGGCCGACTGGTCGTGCCACAGGCCGTACTCCAGGCGCAGGAAGCCGGTGAATCCGCTGTCCCGGACCTTGTCGGCGAGGCCGTCCGGGCGCCCGTCGATCTTGCCGTCGAGGTCGGCGAAGGTGCCGTAGGCGGCGCCGAGCGAGGCGTACCGCAGGTGCGCGGTGAGCCAGTCGGCCCTGGCGGTGGCGAGGTCGCCGGAGTGGACGTCGTCCTGGAGCTTGCGGGTCTGGGTCACGAGGGTCGCGAGGCCCTGGTCGACGTATTCCTTGTAGCTGTCGAGGGGGCCCTTGAGGTCGTCCTCGGAGACCGGCTTGACGGCCTTGACGGTCTTGACCTCGCCGCCACCGGTGACGCGCACGGCGGCGGAGGTGACGGCGCTGCCGCCGGTGGGCACGCAGCGCCAGGCGTAGTCGCCCGAGCCGATGGTGGCGGTCAGGGCCCGGATGGTGCCGGGGGCCAGGCCCTCGATCTCGCCGTAGACCGCGCCGCTGCCCGGGTCGACCAGGTACACCTCGGAGACCTTGTCGCCGGTGTTGTGCATCTGGAACACCTGCTGGCCGGGGCGCGGGGTGCCGAAGCCCTTTCCGCAGTCCCGTTCGGAGACGGTGACGGTGGCGGAGCTCTCCTGCTTGCCGTCGCTGACCGCGATCACGGCGCCGGCCACCATCACCGGGACGGCGACCAGCGCGGTCGGCAGCACCCAGCGCGGACGGCCTGCGCGCACCCGCCCGGCATCCTCGACCACGGCCCCGGCCGTCCCGGACTCACCCTTCGCGGCCCCACCCTTCGCACTCCCACTCCTCGCCGAAGCCGAAGCCGGAACCGGGCCCGAAGCCGGGCCCGGAGCCGGGCCCGGGGCCGAAGCGCCCGCCCCGCCCCGGACGCCCTCGATGAACATCGTCATCACGACGCCCAGGTACGCGACGTACCCGACGACCTGCAGGACCGTCATGGTGACGGTCAGGTTGAGCGTGCCCTGGACGAGCGTGGCGTACCAGGACGAGGCGTCCAGGTGCCCGCTCAGGTCGAAGGCGTACGTGCTCCCGCCGCCGACCAGCCCGGACTCCTGGAGGTCGCGCAGTCCGTAGCCGAGCACGCCGGCCGCGACGACGATCAGTCCGGCGCCGGTGACGGTGAAGAACCGGGTGAGGTTCATCTTCAGCGCCCGCCGGTACAGGCCCCAGCACAGGACGGTCGAGAGCACCAGGCCGACGGCGGCGCCGAGCAGCGGGCCGGTGGACTCCCCGGCGGTGCGCACGTTCGTCCACAGGAAGAGCGAGGTCTCCAGGCCTTCGCGGGCGACGGCGAGGAAGCTGGTGAGGACCAGTGCGCCCGCGCCCATCGCCAGCGAGGCCTGGACCTTCTCCTTCAGTTCGGCGGAGAGGGTGCGCGCGGAGCGGCGCATCCAGAACACCATCGCGGTGACGAAGCCGACCGCGATCAGACTGAGCACCCCGCCGAACGCCTCCTGGGCGTGGCCGGAGAGGTTGGCGGCGGTGAAGGTGAGCACCGCACCGAAGCTGAGACTGAGCGCGAGGGCGGCCGCGACGCCCGTCCACACCTGGGGCAGCCGGGCCTTCTGGCCCGCCCGGACCAGCGTGGCGACCAGGATCGACACGATCAGTCCGGCTTCCAGGCCTTCGCGCAACCCGATCAGGAAGCTGGGAAACGCCTCGTCCCACATGCAGCGGGCTCCTCCCCCGGGCCCGGCCCGGACCGTCACCTGTCCCCGCCCCGCCACGACGGCGGCGCGGCGCCACAGTCGAACGCCCCGGACGTCACGGTCCAGGGCGCCGACTTAGCTTAGGCAAACCTTAGAGCCGCACTGGTCAACTGCAACCCCAGCGCGAGTAAGGGTTGGGTATGGGGACGGCCGCGCCCTCCCCGACGGGGCGCCGGCCCATCACCCGTCAGCCCACCGCCCGTCAGGCCGTCGGACCGTCACCCCCACCATTGCTCGGGCACCGGCTCGGGCTCGGCCGGGACCGTCACCGGTTCGGCGGAGCGCACCAGCAGGTCGCCCGCCTCCGTCGCGGCGACCAGGTAGCCGCACTCGCGCAGCACGAGCGCGGCCGCGTCGCTGAGTGCCGCGCGCGCCTCCCGGGTGGGCGGGCCGTCCGGGTCCGCGCCCGGCGTCCAGCCGACCACCACACCCTCGGGGTGGTGGCCGATCCACAGCGGTGAGGGGCCCGGCTCGGTGTCGAACCCGGCGCGGGCCAGGGCCCCGGTGACGTCCTCGAAGAGTTCACGGTGATCCACCATTGGCGCAGCGTAGGCCGTCGACCGCGCGACCCCCGGACGCGGCGCGCGCCGAATCGGTTCAGCGGCACCCGACCGCAGCATCGACCCCCGTTGGGCCGAGCGGCGGCCAGCCGATCGGGCGCCGGGAACCCCCGTAAGGCCCGACACGAGCGGCCGGACGGGCCGATGGACGTGCACAGTCGGTCCCCTGCCGACAGCATGTCAGAGTAAGCGATCCATCACCCTGAGCAACGAGTCCAGCGGGCCGACCCGGTCCGCGCGCCGGTCCGACCGGCAGGCCCGTATCGAGAGGTCCCATGATCACAACACTTCGCCGGCCGGCGCTCCCGCCGACGGGGCTCCCTCACGGCACGCCGAGGACGCCGGGGAGCCCGTCGTGAGAGCCGACCAGCAGTCGCAGCCGGGACCGGTGACCAGCACGCGCGCCAAACCGTCGAACGCGGGTGAGGCGCTGGCCGACTGGACCGACGGCCGGCTCGGCATCTACTCCCTGGCCAAGGCCAATCTGCGCAAGATCTTCCCGGACCACTGGTCCTTCATGCTGGGCGAGGTCGCGCTCTACACCTTCGTCATCATCATCCTGACCGGTGTCTGGCTGACCCTCTTCTTCAACCCGAGCATGGGCGAGGTCGTCTACGACGGCTCCTACGTCCCGCTCAAGGGCATCCCGATGTCGGAGGCCTACGCGTCGACGATGAGGATCAGCTTCGAGGTGCGCGGCGGCCTGCTGATGCGCCAGATCCACCACTGGGCGGCGATCGTCTTCATCGCCTCGATGTTCACCCACATGATGCGGGTGTTCTTCACCGGCGCGTTCCGCAAGCCCCGCGAGATCAACTGGGTCTTCGGCGCGCTGCTGCTCTTCCTCGGCATGTTCGACGGCTTCATGGGCTACTCGCTGCCGGACGACCTGCTCTCCGGCACCGGCATCCGCTTCATGGAGGGCGCCGTCCTCGCCGTCCCGATCGTCGGCACCTACCTGCAGTTCTTCATGTTCGGCGGCGAGTTCCCGGGCCACGACATCATCCCGCGGCTGTTCACCGTCCACATCCTGCTGATCCCGGGCGTCATGCTCGGGCTCCTGGTGGCGCACCTGATCCTGGTCTTCTACCACAAGCACACCCAGTTCGCCGGACCCGGCCGGACCAACCAGAACGTCGTCGGCATGCCGCTGATGCCGGTCTACATGGCCAAGGCGGGCGGCTTCTTCTTCCTGGTCTTCGGCGTGGTCGCGGTCATGTCGGCGATCGCCACGGTCAACCCGATCTGGGCGTACGGCCCGTACCGGCCCGACCAGGTGTCCACGGACGCCCAGCCGGACTGGTACATGGGCTTCTCCGAGGGCCTGATCCGGGTGATGCCGGGCTGGGAGATCAGCGTCTGGGGCGGCCACACCCTGAACCTCGGGGTGTTCGTCCCGCTGATGATCTTCCCGACCGTGCTGATGGTCCTCTGGGGCTGGCCGTTCCTGGAGGCCTGGGTCACCGGGGACCGCGGTGAGCACCACATCGCCGACCGTCCGCGCAACGCCCCGGTCCGCACCGCGTTCGGCGCCGCCTGGATCAGCCTCTACCTGATCCTGCTGGCCGGCGGCGGCAACGACCTGCTGGCCACCCACTTCCACCTGTCGATCAACGCGATCACCTACGCGGTGCGGGCCGGCTTCTTCGCCCTGCCGGTGATCGTCTTCGTGATCACCAAGCGGTGGTGCCTTGGCCTGCAGCGCAGGGACAAGGAGAAGGTGCTGCACGGCCGGGAGACCGGCGTCATCAAGCGGCTCCAGCACGGCGAGTTCGTCGAGATCCACGCCCCGCTGCCGCAGGGCCGGCTCTTCACCCTCACCTCGCACGACCAGCCGCAGCCGGACGTCCTGCCGCCCGCGGTGGACGAGAACGGGGTGGTCCGCAAGACCGGTCTGCTGACCCGCGCCCGGGTGAAGCTGTCCCGCGGCTTCTACGGCCGGGAGAGCCAGATCGCCAAGCCCACGGCGGAGGAGCACGCCGAGGTCACGAGCGGCCACGGCCACCACTGACCCCTCCCGGGGGCACGACGAGGGCCCGCTGCGCCGACGGCACAGCGGGCCCTCGTCGTTCGGGCCGCCCCTGGAACCTCAGCCCCGCAGGGCCGCCGGGACGACGGCGAACAGCGCGGCGGCGACGGTGACGGAGAGGCAGAGCGCCGCCCAGCGGGTGCAGATCCGGCGGCACTCGGCCCGGTAGCGGGCGGCCAGTCGGCGGCAGCGCTCCACCGCGCGGTCGACGACCTCCTCGGCGTAGCGCAGCCGGTCGGCGGTGTAGGCCTGTTCGAGGTTCTCCCGTTCCGCGGCCGGCAGCCAGGGGAACTGCGCGGCGAAGGCGCGGGCGTCCCGCTCGGCCGCCGCGACCTCCGCCTCCCAGGCCAGGTAGCCCTCGATCCGGGCGAACTCCACCCGGGAGTCCGCCCGGGGCTCTTCCCGGGAGTCCGCCCGGCGGGCGTTCCCGGCGGGCTTGCCCTGGCGGGGGTTCCGCGCGCGCGGCGGACGCTGCCTGCCACCCATGGCCGCTCCTCAAGTCCTGTCGGGCCGTCCCGCCGGAATGTGCGGGGCCGAACCCCCGGGCGGAATCGCTCCGCGATCAGGCAACTACTACCAGCGACAAATCGCAGGTGGCGAGCGGCTCGCCACGGCCCCGTACGCCGAGAAAAAGTTGCGCGCTACGCACTATTGCGCGTTGCGCACCTTTTGCCGGACAGTGGTGGCCATGACGACGGATCAACCCGGCCTGCGGGAACGGAAGAAGGCCGCGACCCGGGAGGCACTGAGCTGGGCCGCCCTGCGCCTGGCGGTGGAACGGGGACTGGAGAACGTCCGGGTGGAGGACATCGCGGCCGAGGCCGGGGTGTCGCCCCGCACGTACAACAACTACTTCTCCAGCAAGGCCGAGGCGATCGTCTTCCGGCACCGCGACCGCGTCCGGCGGGCCGCCGGAGCGCTGCGGGGACGGCCGGCCACCGAGCCGCTCTGGGAGGCACTGACCCGGGCCCTGCTCGAACCGTTCGGGGACACGGCCGAGCAGCCGCACCCGCGCTGGACCGCCGCCGTCCGGCTGCTGCTGAGCGAACCGGCGCTCCAGGCCGAGCTGTGGCGCGGCGGGGCCGAGGAGGCCCAGCTCGCGGCCGCCGTGGCCGCCCGGACAGGGACCGACCCGGACCGGGACCTCTACCCGAAGCTGGTCGCCGCGGCGGCCATGGCCGCGGTCAAGGCCGCCAACGACCAGTACCTGACCGCGGACCCGCCGGCGCCGTTCCAGCCGCTGTTCACCGAGGCGCTGCGCCTGCTGGCAGCCGGGCTGCCCGATCCGTCGACCCGATGAAACCGTCTTCTCAGAGGGGGACCCGAGATGATCCACGACGTCGCCGTCGTCGGCGCCGGTCCGAACGGGCTGATGCTGGCCTGCGAGCTGGCACTGGCCGGGATCCGTCCGGTGGTGCTGGAACGGCTGCCCGAACGCTCGCCGGCCCAGAAGGCCAACGGCCTCGTCGGCCAGGTGATCCGGTTGCTCGACCACCGGGGCCTGTACGAGCCGCTCGCCGGCCCGGGCACCCCGCGACCCGTGCCGCGCTTCGTGTTCGGCGCCTTCCCGCTGGACCTGCGACAGCTCGACGGCAACCCGCTGTACGCACTGCCGGTGCCGCAGCACCGGATCGAGGAAGTCCTCGAGGAGCGCGCCCGCGGGCTCGGCATCGCCGTACGCCGCGGCTGCGAGCTCACCGGCCTCGCCCAGGACGCGACGGGAGTGACGATCGACTGCCAAGGCCCGGACGGTGACGGGCGGTTGCGCGCCCGCTACCTGGTCGGCGCCGACGGCGGACGCAGCACCGTCCGCAAGCTGGCCGGGATCGGCTTCCCCGGGGTCACCTCGCCCGACCCGGTCTCACGCATCGCGCACGTGCTGCTCCCGGAGGAGGTGCGCACCACCGACACCGGCGAGTTCCTGCTGCCCGGCTGCCCGACCCCGTTCCGACCGTTCACCCACACCCGTACCGAGCACGGCGTCTTCGTCATCGCCCCCTTCGGCCCGGACGCCACCATGGTCGCCACGTCGGAGTGGGGCGGCCCGACGCCCGCCGAGGAGAGCCCGCTCACCCTGGACGAACTGCGCGCCAGCATCCGCCGGGTGACCGGCGCCGACCTGGCGCTCACCCCGGCCCGCACGCCCGGCCCGCTCACCCCGCGCCGCCAGGTCGGCCACAACACCCGGCTCGCCGAACGCTACCGGCAGGGCCGTGTCCTGCTGGTCGGCGACGCCGCGCACGTGCACGCCGCGACCGGCGGCCCGGGCCTCAACCTCGGCCTGCAGGACGCCGCCAACCTCGGCTGGAAGCTCGCCGCCGAACTCTCCGGATGGGCCCCGCCCGGCCTGCTGGACAGCTACCACGACGAGCGGCACCCGATCGGCGAGCGGGTCTTCATGCACTCGCAGGCCCAGATGGCGCTGATGGCCCCGGGCCCCGGGACCACGGCGGTGCGCGCCCTGTTCGGCGAACTGCTGTCGCACCCGGACAACCTCGGCCGGATCACCGCGCTGATGGCGGGCAGCGACATCCGCTACGACACCGGCTGCCCGCACCCGCTCGCCGGACGGTTCGCGCCGGACCTCGCGCTCGGCACCGCCGCCGGGCCCGTCCGGCTCGCCGAACTCGCCCGCACCGGACGCCCCTTGCTGCTCGACCTTGGCGGCGGCAAGCACGCGGACGGCGCGGCCGGGTGGCGGGACCGGGTGGACACCGTGGTCGCCGACTGCGCCGAACCGCCCGCCGGCGCCCTGCTGCTGCGCCCGGACGGGTACGTCGCCTGGGCGTCGGAAGCCGGCGACACCGATCCGGACGGCCTCGCCGAGGCCCTGCGCACCTGGTTCGGCGACGCCCGCGGCTGAGTCGCGGCCACCGCTGCGCCACGCCCACGGCTGAGTACGCGCACGTGGTCGCGGTGTTCACCGGTGTTCACCGTCGGGGGAAACACCTGATCCGGACCTTCCGGCGCGAGTGACGCCCGGTCAACTATGGTCGTCGCGGCCCGCCCCACCGGGGGCGGTCCTCCAACCGACGAGACGGGGAAACTGTGCGCATCGGAATCATCGGCACGGGCATGGTCGGGCAGACGCTGGGGAGCAAGCTGGTCTCGCTCGGCCACCAGGTGACGCTGGGATCCCGCGAGAAGGGCAACGAGAAGGGCCTGGCCTGGGCCGCGCAGGCCGGCCCCGACGCCCAGGCCGGGACCTTCGCCGAGGCTGCCGCCTTCGGCGAGGTGGTGCTGAACGCCACCGGCGGGACGGTCGCCCTGGCCGCGCTGCGGGCGGCCGGGGCCGAGCACCTCGCGGGCAAGCTGCTGATCGACGTCTCCAACCCGTTGGTCTTCGGTCCGGAAGGCCAGGTCAGCCTCGACCCGGTGAACACCGACAGCGTCGGCGAGCGCATCCAGCGCGAGTTCCCGGAGGCCCGGGTGGTCAAGGCCCTCAACACCATCAACTGCGAGCTGATGGTGGAGCCGGGCCGGCTGTCCGGCGAGCACAACCTCTTCATCGCCGGCGACGACGCGGCGGCCAAGGCGGAGGCCGTCGCGCTGCTCGGCGGCTTCGGCTGGCCGGCCGAGTGGATCATCGACCTCGGGGACATCTCGGCCGCCCGGGCGACGGAGATGATGATGCCGCTCTGGCTCCGGATGATGCGGCACTTCGGCGACGCCGACTTCAACTACTCGTTCCGGCGCCCCGCGTAACGCACCGGGCCGCCCCCTCGGTGCGCCGAGGGGGCGGCCCGCGTCCACCGCGGGTCGCACGGGGCGGCGTACGGGGACCGGGTGGACCGGGGCCCCGGGCGGCGGTGGCCGCACCGCGGTGGGGGAGAATGGACCGCATGTCCCGACCTCGTTCCGAGCCCCGCGCCGCCGCGCCCCGGCTGCTGCCCTCCTCCCCCTGCCCGTGCGGCCTGCCCGCCGCCTACGGGGACTGCTGCGGCCGACTGCACCGCGGCCAGGCCGCCGCCACCACCGCCGAGTCGCTGATGCGCTCCCGGTTCAGCGCCTTCGCCGCGCAGGACGAGGCGTACCTGCTGCGCACCTGGCACCCGGACACCCGGCCCGCCGAGGTCGACTTCGACCCGGCGCTGCGCTGGACCCGGCTGGAGGTGGTCTCCACGACCGAGGGCGGCGCGTTCCACGCGGAGGGCACAGTCGCCTTCCGCGCGCACTGGACCGAGGGCACGGAGCAGGGCGTACTCGCCGAGCACAGCCGCTTCGTGCGGTACGAGGGCGCCTGGGTGTACCTCGACGCCCTCTCGCTCGGCTGAGCCGCCCCGCCCGGGGAACTACAGGTAGTCGTCCAGGCGGCCCAGGGTGAACCCGGCCGCGGTGACGTCGTTGACGACCTTGCGCAGCAGGTCCGGCATGGTCGCCTTCCAGATGTCGGTGCCCCGGAAGTGGGTCAGGATGATGTCGCCCGGGTGCAGCTGCCGGTCGTCGTAGCGCCACTCCATGTGGTCCGGGAAGGCCTCCTCGTTCCACAGCGGCACGGCCTGCACGCCGCAGGAGGCCGCCGCGCGCAGCGTCTCGTCGTTGTACTCGCCGTACGGCGGCCGGAACAGCCGGGGGCGGACGCCGATCTGCTGCTCCAGCTGGTCCTGCTGGTCGCAGATCTCCCGGCGCTGGGTCTCGTAGTCCAGGACCTTCAGGTTGCGGTGGTTGATCGTGTGGTTGTTGATCTCCACGCCCTGGGCGTGCATGTCGCGGAAGTAGCCGTAGTTCTCGCGGGCCAGGTAGTCGGAGACGAAGGCGCTGAACGGGATGCCCAGCTCCTCGGCCATCCTGGTGAACGCCGGGTCCTTCTCGGCGCCGTCGTCGACGGTCAGGAAGACCACCTTGTCGTCGGTCGGCACCCGGTAGACCACCGGCGGGCGGCCGTCCGCGAGCTTGACGCCCTGGACCGGGGTGAGCCGGGCCCTGGTCGCCGGGCGCGGCAGGGCCTTCAGCGGCGGGCGCTCCAGGCCCCAGCGCTGCGCGGTCTCCAGGGCGGTCCGGACGGCGGTCTCCTGGCGGGCGACCGCCTCGCTGCTGGCCTCCTCCTCCTGGCGGGCCAGACCGGGCAGCAGCGGCGGGGCCGCCGGCACGCGGGCCGCGCCGCGGTCCGCGGCCTCGACGGGCCCGCCGGGAGCCGCGGCCGCCTTGGGGGCGGGTGCCGCGTCCGTCCTGGCCGGCTCCGTCCTGGCCGGGGCCGCCCCGGGCGCGGCGGGGCCGGCCGGACCGGCGCAGCCGGCGAGGACGGCGGAGAGGCAGACGGTGGCCAGCAGGCCGTTCCGCACACCGCCCCGACGCTTCTGACTCCCCCTCAAACCCCCATTAATCTGACAATCTGATGGTCTGTCCATAGCTGCACTGCTCCCCCGCCGTGCACCCCCTCCAATCCCCCCATCACCCGCGCGGGGCAACGGCGCGCCGGGGGCCTTGCCGTTCCTTTGCCGTCGGGAGCCGTCGGGAGCCGTCGGAAGCCGTCCGGAGCCGTCGGGAGCCGTCCGCCCGGGGACCGATGACGACGGCGAGGGCTCCGAAAACCGGTTGCGACGGCCCGGCCGGAAGTGGATCATGCCCGCATGACCGACACCGCGCCTCGCCGTACCGACCTCTGGGCCGTCTCTCCGGCCGACGTGACCACACCCGAGGCCCTGGAGCTGCTGCGCGAGTACTACTACGACGTGGCCAACCGCTACTACCGCCTCCACCTCGGGCGGGAGGGCACCCCGGAGGAGCTGGAGTCCGGCCTGGCCGACTCCCCCAGCGACGACCTCACCGCGCCGGACGGCCTGTTCCTGATCGGCCGCCACGACGGCACCGCCCACTCCTGCGCCGGCCTGCGGCGGCTCGACGCCACCACCGTCGAGCTGACCCGGGTCTACGTCCGCCCCGGCCTGCGCGGCACCGGCGGCGGCGCCCGGCTGCTCGCCGCCGTCGCCGAGGCCGCCCGCTCCCTCGGCGCCGAGCGGATCGTCCTCGACACCCGGCTCGACCTCGTCGAGGCCCGGGCGCTCTACCTCCGCCACGGCTACCAGGAGATCCCCGCCTACAGCAACGGCCCGTACGCCCAGGTCTGGTACGGCAAGGAGCTCACCGCGCCCGCCCGCCCGGCGAGTTGAGCGGCAGCGACGACCCGGCGGCCCTGGACGTGATCGCCGCGACGGTCCGGGTCTGCACCGCGTCGGAGTAGGGCTACCGGCCGTCCGTCAGGGCGGCCTCCAGCTCGGCCGCCGAGGGCGGGTTGGCGCCCGGGCGGGAGACGGTAAGGGCGGCGGCCGTCACCGCGTGGGAGAGGCAGGTCGTGAGGTCGGCGGCGGTCGCGCGGGTGTGCAGGAGGGCGGCCATGAAGGAGTCCCCGGCGCCCACGGTGTCCGCCACCGCGACCGGGACGGCCGCCGCCCCGACCCGCTCACCCTCCGCGCTGCGGGCGAACGCGCCCCCGGCGCCGAGGGTCACCGCGACCACGGCGGGGCCGAGGGCCAGCCAGCGCTCGGCGACCGCGTCCGGGCGCTCGCCCGGGTACAGCCAGGCCAGGTCCTCGTCGCTCGCCTTGACCAGGTCGCTCAGGGCCACGCAGCGCTCGACCCGCCGGACGGCCTCGGCCCGCTCCCCCATCAGCGCGGGGCGCACATTGGGGTCGTAGCTGATCTCCGCCCGGCCGCGCCACCGCTCCACCAGCGCCAGCACCGCCGCGGCGCCCGGCTCGGTGACCGCGCCGATCGAGCCGATGTGGACCGCGGTGGGCGCCTCCGCGAGCTCGGCCGCCGCCACCGCGGTGGACGGCAGCGTCCAGCCGATGTCGAAGGCGTACTCGGCCCGCCCCTGCCCGTCCAGCCGGACCACGGCCGTGGGCGTCCGCTCGACCTCGGCGGCCCGTACCCGCACGCCCGCCGACTCCAGGTGCGCCCGGATCAGCCGGCCGTCGGCGTCCGGTCCGAGCTCGGTGAGCAGCGTGGCCCGGCGGCCCAGCCTGGCCAGGCCGTACGCGACGTTCGCGGGGCTGCCACCGGGGTGCACCCGGTCCGGGGCGCCATCCGTACGGACGATGTCGGCCACGCACTCGCCGATCACCAGTACGTGCGAAGCTGGGCTGGTCACGGCGGCTCCTGGCATCCGGTGGGGCGTCGGCTGGGCCGCCAGCCTACGGGGTGCGTCCGGGTGGGGCGCCAGGGCATGGAAGTACGGCCGCCGGACCTGGCCAGGTCTCCGGCGGCCGTGGCCCCGTCCGTCAGGGGACGAAGCACTTCCGACGTTAGACCGTGCCCGGGGGCCGCGCCATCACCGTGGGCCGTCCGGGGGACGACGGAGTGTCGCCCGCTCCCTGTTCGCCGTTCCCCCTTGATCTCCGAATCGCGCCCGGCGGCGCCCGGCGGTCCACTAGCATCCGTGCGCGGTCTTCCTGTCCCGGCGGCTCCCGCACCCGCTCCCCGCTGCTGAAATGCGGTGATCGCCCTTGCCCAGGCCCCGTACCGGTCTCCTCCTGTCGCTCGCGTTCAGCGCGGTGCTGCTGTCCGCGAGCGTTCCGACGGCCGGCGCCGTCGACGGGCTGGGCGATCCGGTCTTCCCCACGCTCGGGAACACGGGGTACCGGGCGCTCGCCTACGACCTGGCCTTCGACTACCGGGCCGACAGCCGCACGGTGGACGCCACCGCCGTGATCCCCGCCCGGCCCGACCGCACCCTCGCCCACCTGGACCTGGACGCGCTCGGACTGTCCGTGCGCGCCGTCCGGGTCGACGGCCGCCCGGCCGGCTTCGCCACCCACGACGAGAAGCTGACCGTCACCCCGGCCAGGCCGTTCCGCCAGGGCGTCACCACCGAGGTGACGGTCGAGTACACCGCCGATCCGCGGGCCGCGCTGCCGCACACGGGCTGGGTCCCCACCCCGGACGGCTTCGCGGTGGCCGGCCAGCCCAGGAGCGCGCACACCGTGTTCCCGTGCAACGACCACCCCGGCGACAAGGCGCGGTTCACCATCGCGGTG
This sequence comes from Kitasatospora sp. Ki12, assembly GCF_054601375.1. NCBI lineage: Bacteria > Bacillati > Actinomycetota > Actinomycetes > Kitasatosporales > Streptomycetaceae > Kitasatospora > Kitasatospora sp. Ki12. Next base: position 1,222,232 of record NZ_BAAIHT010000002.1, read on the forward strand.
ACCGCCCCGGACGGCCTGCTGGGCGTCGCCGGCGGCGAGTTGGCGCGGACCGAGCGGCACGGCGACGGCCGCACCACCCGCCGGTACGTCTCCGCCGAACCGATGGCCACCGAGGTGGTGCAGGTCTCGGTCGGCGACTACACCGTCCGCGAGCGCACCGGACCGCACGGGCTGACGCTGCGCGACGTCGTGCCGACCGCCCGCGCCGCCGAGCTGGAACCCGCGCTGGACCTCACCGCCGACCAACTCACCTGGGCCGAGGCGCACCTGGGGCGCTTCCCGTTCCGGACCTACGGCCTCATGCCGGCCAACACCGACGACCCCGCCGCGTTCGCGTTCACCGGCCTGGAGACCCAGACCCTGACCCTCTACAAGCCGAACTTCCTGCGCCAGCCGGAGGCGGCGATCGGCTCGCACATGATGCACGAACTGGTGCACTCCTGGTTCGGCGACAGCGTCTCCCCCGCCCGCTGGTCCGACCTCTGGCTGAACGAGGGTCACGCCGACTACTACGGCCTGCTCTACCGCTACGAGCGCGGCTGGCCGGACAGCGCGGGCCACACCACCCTGGTCGACCGGATGCGCCAGGTCTACGGCCTCGGCGACCAGTGGCGCCACGACTCCGGGCCGGTCGCCGCCCCGGACGCCGCCGACCTCTTCGACAGCCAGCGCTACACCGGCGGGACACTGGTGCTGTTCGCGCTGCGCGAGAAGGTCGGCGCCGACACCTTCGACCGGATCGAACGCACCTTCCTGAGCCGCTTCCAGTACGGCAACGCGAGCACCGAGGACTACGTGCGCACCGCCTCCGAGGTGTCCGGGCAGGACCTGGGCGGGTTCCTCCACGACTGGCTGTACGGGCTGCGCACACCTCCGATGCCTGGGCACCCGGACTGGACGGTGGCGCCCGTCGGCGCGGGAGCCGCTCCGGGCGAGGCCCGGGCGGCGGACGGGACGGGGGTGGCCCGGGGCTCCGGAACGCTCTGACGGCGCGACCGGGGCGGCTGTCGCACGCCCCGGCGCACCGGTGTGCGTCCGGCCGCGGCGTGCGCGCCCTGACCGGCAGGGGCTGGTGGGGCCATGGTGGTTCCCACGGCCCGCCCGCCGTCCGGCCTGAGTCCCGGCCGGCGCGCGGGCCGTCCAGCTCTCGGCCGCCCGGCTGCCCACCGCCCGGTCGCCGTCCGCCCGTCCGCGTCGGCCCGAGCCCGATTGTCAGTGGCCGCTGCTAGCGTTCCCCACACGATCGAGGAACGGTCGTGGAGCGAACGGGGGCTGTCCATGGGTGTCGAGCTGAGGGAGTTCGGGGTCGGGGTCTACGACCGCTGGACGGCGCTGTGGAACGGCGAGTTGGAGCTGGCCGAGAAGATCATGGCGCCCGACTTCACCCTGCGGTACACGCAGGCGGGGTCGGAGGTGTTCGACGAGGTGCGGACGCCGGCGGGGCTGGCCGAGGTGATCCGGCAGTGGCACGCCAAGCGGTCGGAGCTGCGGTTCGCGGCCGAGGGCGTCGCGGTGGTCGACCTGGAGTCGGTCGACGGGGTGGTGTCGGGTCTGGTGGCCCGGCCGTACCTGGCGAGTTTCTCCGACGGCGAGGGTGGCGTGGTGGCGCGCAGCGGGACGGACACCCTGCGGATCGAGGACGGGCTGATAACCGAGGTGTGGTCGGTCTCCTCCGGCTCCGCCGGGCGGACCTTCTACCGCGCCTGACGCACCGTCTGCGCGTGCGTGCCGGAGGTGCGCGACGGGGGGTGTGCGGGGCGGCACGCGCGCGCCGTTCCCGTAACCCTTCCGGCGCAGCGTCGTTGGACCGGCCATGAAGAAGCGCAGCATGCTCGCCGTCGCCTCGCTCGCCGTGGGTGTCGTGGCCTCCCTCACCGCGCCCAGTGCGCACGCCAGCGCCGTGGGCGGCCAGGAGGGACTGCCCGGGCCGCTGAGCAGCGCGCCCGACGTGGTGCCGGGCCAGGTCGGCGACGCGGGCGGGGTCGTCGGCCAGGCCACGGGCTACGTGACCGGCTCGGCGGACGGGCTGGTCGGGGTCACCCCCGCCTAGTCCCGTCCGCTCCGCTCCGTTCCGGTGCTGTCCGCTCCGGGCGGGCTGTTCAGGACATCGGCGCTCCGAGGTCCTGGGTCCAGTAGGGGGTGCCGGCCTGGCTGGTCGCGAGGCCGACGCCGATGTCCTTGAAGCCGCAGTCGAGCATGTTCGACTGGTGGATGCCGCCGTCCATCCAGCGGGTGAAGACGGCGGCCGGGGTGGTCGGGCCCCGGTCGAGGTTCTCGCCCCACTGGGACCAGCGGTAGCCGGCGGCGGTGATCCGGGCGTCGGTGCGGACACCGTCCGGGTTGACGTGGTCGAAGAAGCCGCGGGTGGCCATGTCGTCCGCGTGCTTCTGGGCGGCGCTGTGCAGCCTGGGGTCGATCCGCAGCGGGGCGCAACCGGCCTTGGCGCGTTCGGCGTTGACCAGGTCCACCAGCTGGCGCTCGGGGTTGGGCGCCGGCGGGGCGCTGATGGTCCGGGTCGCGGTCGGTGTGGCGGTGGGCGTCGGGGTCTGGGTCGGGGTCTCCGTGGGCGTCGGGGTGGGCACCGGCGAGGGGACGACGGCCACGGGTGCGGCCGCGACCGTCGGGGTGTCCCGGGCGGCGACCGGGGCGGTCGTCTCCGGCACGACCACCTGCGGCGGCTCGCCGTGCTGCGGCCAGACCAGCGCGAGGGTGGTCACGGCCACCGCGGCGGCCGCGCCGCTCACCAGGACGGCCTTGCGGGCTGCGGTGCCGGCCCAGCCCCCGTGTGCTCCCGCACCGGCGTGCGCGCCCGCTCCCGTGCCGGAGCCGGCTCCCGTACCCGAACCGAGTCCGGCACCCGAGCCGGCTCCGGCCGCGGCGCTCTGGGCAGCGGTCTGGGCGGCCACGGTGGCGGCGGTGTGCTGGAAGTGGAGCAGGAGGGGCGAGCCGAGCGGGATCGGCACCAGCACGAGGCCGGCCAGCAGGGCCTCGGCGGGGTAGAGGTCGCGGCCGAGGCCGTCGCAGCCGGCACAGCTGCGGATGTGGCGGGCGATCCGCTTGCGCCAGACCGAGTTCGGGGTGCCGTCGAAGCCGGCGGTGAGTTCGGTCAGGTCGGGGCAGCGCGGGTAGGCGCCGAGCGCGCGGACGACGACGCGGCCGGCTTCGAGCTGCTTCTTCATCCGCTGGACGCGGACGGCGGTGTGCGCCGTGCTCAGGTCGAGGGCCTCGGCGAGCTCGGCGCGGGTGAGGTCGCCCGCGGCCTCCAGCCACCACAGCGAGAGCAGTTCGCGGTCGTCCGGATCGAGCCAGCGGGTCGCCTCGGCGACCTCGCGGCGCTGGCCGGAGAGGCCGAGCCGCAGGATGGTGAGGTCGGTGAAGTCGGCCCTGGGGTCGGCGACCTCCCAGGTCTCGTCCAGTCCGCCGACGGCCTGCTGCTGGCCGGCCGCGTGGCGGCGACGGATCTGGTTCATGGTGATGGCGACCAGCCAGGACCGGAAGGACTCCGGGTCGCGGAGCCCGTCCAGTCCGTCGAGGGCGCGGATCATGGTCTCCTGCGCGACGTCGTCCACGTCGGCGTGGCCGCCGAGAGCGCGGCCGGCCACGTTGTAGACGAGCGGCAGCCAGGTGGCGACCAGCGCCTCCTGGGCCTGCCGGTCGCCGGCCTGCGCCGCGAGCACCAGGGTGCTCCCGGTCCTGTTCTGCACATCAGCGTTCATGGTCCGCACTCCGAATTGCCGTGTTTCCGTCCGCCGCTGCCTCCTCGGAGACCTGTGGGGAGTGATCAGATAACAACAATGTGCGCGGAATCGGAAAATCGGACCGCCCCGGGGCCCGGAACGGGGCCACGGGTCAGGTCACGGGTCAGGCCGGGCGGGCGGGTCGGGGGTACGTGGAAGCGGGTCGGGCCGGTTGCCGGGCCGGGCTCGGTCAGGCCGGGGCGGCGAACACCTGGGTCCACCACGGGCCGCCCGACCCGGTCCGCACACCCACCCCGAGCTGCTTGAACGAGCAGTTCAGGATGTTGGCGCGGTGACCGGGGCTGTTCATCCAGGCGTCCATCACGGCGGCCGGGTCCTTCTGCCCGCGGGCGATGTTCTCGCCCCAGGTGCTCCAGCGGTAGCCGGTCGCCTCGATCCGGTGGTCGGCGTGGTAGCCCTCGGGGCTCGCGTGGTCGAAGTAGTTGCGGTCGGCCATGTCGTCACTGTGCGACTGGGCCGCGGTGGCCAGCCTGGGCTCGGCGGCGACCGGCCCGCAGCCGGCCTTGGCGCGCTCGGCGTTGACCAGGTCCACGACCGCCTGGGCGTCGGAGGGAGCCGCGCCACCGCCCACCGGGGCGGTGGCGGTGCGCCGGGCGGTGGTCGGCGCGGCGGCCGCCGTCCTGGACGCGCTCGCGGTCGCCTTGGCGGCGGAGGCCGAGGCGGTGGGGGTCGGGGTCGGGGTGGCGGTGGCCGAGGCCGTTGGGGTGGCCGGGGCGGTGGCGGTGGGCGTGGCCAGGGCGCTCGGGGTGGCGGCCGGGTCGGTCGTGCTCGGCCCGGCCGACGGCACCGCCGCGCCCAGGTCCGCGCCCCCGGCGCCGGGGACCTGGATGCCCTCGTGGGTGCCGATCTCGGCGGCGATCAGCGCGTCGGCGGCCATCGCCTGGCCCATGGTGTCCCGGTCGGTCTGCTTGCCGCCGTACGCCGCGTAGCCGGCGCCGGCCAGCGCGGCGATCAGCCCCGTCCCGGCGACCGCCGCGACGACGGCGGTGACCGGCACGAACCCGCCGCGCCGCCCCCGACGGCCCCGCCCGGCGTGCCGGTCGGCGGCCCGCCGCGCGGCCCGGCCACCGGCCCGGCCACCCGTGCCGCCGTCGTCACCGGTCGCCGGGAGGATGGTCGTCCTGTCGTCGCTGTTCACGTCGTCACACTTTCTGCTCCGGGGCCGGCTGTCGGGTGCCGACACCTGGGAGACCTCCCGGCGGCGCGCCGATAACAGAAAGTCCGAACGAATGTCCGGCGGGACGGTCACGGCCTCAGCGCACCGCGGTGTCCGGGGCCATGTCGTAGGTGAGGAACGGGGTCCGGGTGGCGACCTGGTCGTACTTGGCGCGGGCCCGGTAGTTGGTCTCGGAGGTGATCCAGCGGACGGTGACCCAGCCGCGCTCGGCGGCGATCTCCCGCAGCCGGGCCAGCAGCAGGTCCACCGCCCCGCCGCCGCGCACCTCCGGCGCGACGAAGAGATCGTCCAGGAAGCATCCGACGGCTCCGTGCAGCGGCCGGGCGAACGGCCGGTAGTGGACGAGGCCGACCGGCCGCCCCTCGCCGTCCCGGACCAGCAGCCCGTCCAGCTCGTGGGCCGGATCCCGGAGCCAGGACCACACCAGCTCCGCCTTCTCGTCCGGGCACGGCACCCGGTAGAAGTCGCAGTACCCGCGGAAGAGTTCACGCCAGGCGGCGAACTCGTCGGCCTCGGGCGCGCCGACGCTCCAGCGGTCGGCGGGGGTGCTGCTCATCTCGGTCTCCTCGGGGTCACGGCGTTTCGCGGCCCCCAGCATGACGCCCCGTCGCCCCGCCACCGATCTCCACCCCGGCCAAGACCGCCGGCCCCGCGCTCCACTCCGGCACGTGGCATCCGGGCGGTGCCGGAGCGGTCCCCAGGGGGTGGGCCACCCGCCGTCAGTCCGGGGGCACCCCGGCGGAGCCGAGGACGACGGGGATTGATGGGGATCGACGGCGATGCGCCTGGCCACCCGGGAACGCCGGGCTTGGGCTCGGCGCTGGCTCGACGGCCTCGCGAAGCCGTCAGACGGCGACTGCCTCAACGGGCTCCCGGGATTCCGGGCGGTCCGGAGCAGCGGCCGGAGCGGCGGCCTGGGCGGCGGCACGCAGCGCCGCCTCGACCCGGCGGTTGTTGGTCATGGTCGACGTGACGGCGGTCATGGTGAGGAGGAGGCCGGCGGCGGTGTAGAGCGGGGTGCGCACGTCGAAGGCGGTGGCCAGCCAGCCGCCGAGGAAGGCGCCGAACGGGGCGGCGCACATGCTCAGCATGCGGGAGGTGGAGGCGACCCGGCCCATCAGGTGGGCGGGGACGATCGACTGTCGGAGGGAGGGGGCCAGCACCATCGTGGCGCCCATGCCCGCTCCGCAGACGGCGAGCGCGAGGCCGGCGACGTACGGGTTCGGGGCGGCGGCGAGGCCCAGGATGGCGAACCCCTCGACCGCGGCCGTACAGGTGAGCGCGGCGCCGGTGCCGAGCCGTCGGCCGAGGAAGGAGGCGATGCCCGCGCCGAGCAGGCCTCCGGCGGCCTCCGCCGTGAGGAGCAGGCCGAAGCCGAAGGTGTCGGTGCCGAGACGGTCGTGCGCGAAGAGGGCGAGTACGGTCTCCACGCCGAGGAAGGCGATGTTCCCGACCGCCGGACGTAGTGCGAGCCCGAGCAGCAGCCGGTCCCGGAACACGTACGAGGCGCCGGCCCGCGCCTGCCGCAGCAGCGACTCACCGGCCTGCGGTACGGGCCGGGGCGCGGCGGGCAGCGACCGTACGAGCAGTGCGGAGAGCGCGAACGAGACCGCGTCGGCGAGCAGCGGGACCGCCCGCCCGAGCGCGAGCAGGGCGCTGCCCGCGGGCGGCCCGGCGAAGCCGGACGCGGCGGTCTGGGTGCCGCGCAGACGGGAGTTGGCGCGCTCCAGGAGCGCGGGGTCGCGGCCGAGCAGATCCGGCAGGTAGGCCGTGGCGGCCGTGTCGAAGAAGAGCCCGCCGAGGCCGAGCAGGAAGGCGACGGCGGCGAGCAGTGGAATGCTCAGCACGTCGAGCGCGGCCGCCGCCGCCGGTATCGCGAGCAGCACCGCGCGGGCCGCGTCCGCGATCCACATCGTGCGCCGGCGGTCCCAGCGGTCCACCAGCGCACCGCCGAGCACGCCGAAGAGCAGCCACGGCAGTGTTCCGGTGGCCGTGACGACGGCGAGCGCCATCGGATCCCGCGTCAAGGTCAGCGCGAGCAGCGGCAGCGCGGCGTGCATCACCCCGTCACCGAGCGAGGACACCGTCTGCGCGGTCCACAGCCGTCCGAATCCGGTCGGCAGCTTCTGTGTCTCCGAGGTCACTTGGCTTCCCCCTCGGCCTGCTCGCGGGTCGCCGGGTGGAACAGTGCGAAGACGAGTGACGCGTCCGGGAGCGACGGGTCGGACAGCTCCCGGTACTCGTCCGCCAGGGCCTGCAGCCGCGCCCCCAGCTCCGCGAACTGCTCCTCGGTGAGCCGCAGGTGCGCCATCCGTACGTGCCGCTCGCCGTCCGCCGGCGATGCCTCCAGGTCCGCCACCGCGTGCCGCATCAGCACGTCCGGCCCTCCCTCGCCCGGGGCCGGCAGCACGATCGACCGGGCGGCCATCGCGTAGTACCGCTCGGTGACCCCCCGGACCTTGCGCGTCCGCACCACCTTCACCAGCCCGGCCCGTTCGAGCAGCCGTACGTGGTAGCTGGAACTCCCCTTCGCGAGGCCCACTCGCTCGGCGATCTGGGTGATCGTCGCGGGCTCGAAGCGGAGCACGGCCATGATCCGGTGGCGCGTGAGGTTGGAGACGGCGCGTAGTTGCTCGTCCGTGGTGACGTGGAACGTCTCGGGAAGATCATCGGTAGGCATGGCTCCAATGGTCAACACTTCTTGACCATTGCGCAAGGGGGTTTTCCCGGTTTTCCGGAATCGGCTGCCCGGAATCCGCTGCCCGGGCGACGGCCCGCGGGGGCGGGGATGCTGGGTGGAGGAGGTGGTGGTGTGTCCGGATTGCTGCGGTTGGCGGAGGTGTCGCGGGCGGTGGCCGCGGAGCCGGGGCGGCGGGCGAAGACGGGACTGCTGGCGGGCTGTCTGCGGGAGTTGGGCCCGGCGGAGGCACCGGCCGCGGTGGCGCTGCTGTCCGGGGAGTCGCAGCGGCTGCGGACGGGGGTGGGGCCGGCGGCGCTGCGGGGCCTGCCGGGGCCGGCCGGGGAGGCTTCGCTCGGGGTGCGGGAGGTGGAGCGGGAGCTGGAGCGGATCGCGGGCGTGCACGGCGCCGGGTCGCAGACCGAGCGGCGGCGGTTGCTGCACGGGCTGTTCGCGCGGGCGACCGGGGTGGAGCAGGGGTTCCTGCGGGCGGTGCTGGTCGGAGACCTGCGGCAGGGGGCGCTGGACGCGGTGGTCGGGGACGCGGTCGCGCAGGCGGCCGAGGTGCCGGCGACGGCGGTGCGGCGGGCGCTGATGTTCCGGGGTTCGGCCCGGGCGGTCGCGGAGGCGGCGCTGACCGGCGGAGCGCCGGCGCTGGCGGAGTTCCGGCTGGAGGTGGGGCGGGCGGTGCGGCCGATGCTGGCCGCCTCCGCACCGGACGTCGCCTCCGCGCTGGAGCGCACCGGCCCGGCCGCGATCGAGTGGAAGCTGGACGGGATCCGGGTGCAGGTGCACCGGGACGGCGGGGAGGTCGCGGTGTTCACCCGCAGCCTGGACGACATCACCGCGCGCGTCCCCGAGGTGGTGGAGGCCGCGCTGGCGCTGCCGCTGCGCTCGGCGGTGCTGGACGGCGAGGCGATCGCACTCGGCCCGGACGGGCGGCCGCGCCCGTTCCAGGAGACCGCCGCGCGCGCCGCGGCCCGGCGGGATCCGGAACGGCTGCGTGCCGAAGTCCCGCTCAGCGTCCACTTCTTCGACCTGCTGCACCGGGACGGCGCGGACCTGGTGGACCGGCCCGGCCGGGAGCGCTGGGCGGCGCTGGCCGGGGCGGCGCCGCCGGAGCTGCGGGTGGCCCGCACCGAGACCGGGGACCGCGAGCGGGCGCTGACCTTCTTCCGCGACACCCTGGCCCTGGGCCACGAGGGCGTGCTGGTCAAGGACCCGGCGGCCCCGTACGCGGCCGGACGGCGCGGCGCCGGCTGGATCAAGGTGAAGCCCCGGCACACCCTCGACCTGGTGGTGCTGGCCGCCGAATGGGGCAGCGGACGGCGGATCGGGTTCCTCAGCAACCTGCACCTGGGCGCCCGGGCGGCGGACGAACCGGGGCTCGGCCCCTGGGTGATGCTCGGCAAGACCTTCAAAGGCCTCACCGACGAGACGCTCGCCTGGCAGACCGCCGAACTGCTGGCCCGGGAGACCGAGCGGGACGCCTGGACGGTACGGGTGCGCCCGGAGCTGGTGGTGGAGATCGCCTTCGACGGCCTGCAGCGCAGCCCCCGCTACCCGGCCGGCCTCGCCCTGCGGTTCGCCCGGGTGGTGCGCTACCGGCCGGACAAGGGCGCCGCCGAGGCCGACACCGTCACGACCGTCCGGGAGATCGCCGCCGCCGAAGGCCTGTCCCCCTGAGCTCGCCGCCAGACCCGAGGGCGGACTCCGACGAATCTGATGGAGATTCAAACCTGTTGTGCCCCACGGATGTTGCGACAGGGGCCGAATCGGCCATTCTCGGCGATCCGGCCACCGCACCCTCCGTGGACGGAGGAGCGGCGGGTTAGGTTGGCAATGACAACGAGAGGCGGCCGCCGGGCAGCCGGCGGCGCACTGGCGAGAGGTGCCCGACCATGCGGGTGAACATCGACCGGGACCGCTGCTGCAGCTCCGGGATGTGCGTCATGAACGTTCCCGAGGTGTTCGACCAGGACGACCAGGACAGTCTGGTGAGACTCCGTCAGACCACCTTCCGGCCCGAGCAGTTCGACGATCTACGACTGGCCTCCCAGCTCTGCCCGGGCGGCGCGATCACCGTCACCGAGGACGAGTCCTCCGGGCCCACCGGCTGACGCGGAGGAGCACCACCACGTACCACCACGTACCACCCGAACCGCCGTGACGGCACGCCAGTCACCCCACCCCCCACCGGAGCACACCGCCACGCGAGGAGACCCCGCCTTGACGAGCACACCGACCACCCCCGCCGTCCGGCTGCCGGCCCCGCACTCCGCCGGCTGCCCCTTCAACCCGCCGCCCGCGTACACCGAGGCGGCCGCCACCGGCCCGCTCACCCGCGCCGACCTGCCCGGCGGCGAGTCCTGCTGGCTGGCCACCGGCTACGCCGAGGTCCGTACCGTGCTGTCCGACCGCCGGTTCAGCGCGGACCTGCGCCACCCGAACTTCCCCTTCCTGGTCGCCGGCGCCCGGGAGCTCGTCACCGACAACCCGGCCTTCCTGCGGCTGGACGACCCCGAGCACGCCCGGCTGCGCCGGATGGTCACCGGGGACTTCCTGGTCAAGCGGGTCGAGGCGATGCGCCCGGCCGTCCAGCGGATCGTGGACGAGGCGCTGGACGGGATGACCGCCGGCCGTACGGAGGCGGACCTGGTGGCCGACTTCGCGCTGCCCGTCCCCTCCCTGGTGATCTGCCTGCTGCTCGGCGTCCCGTACGAGGACCGCGAGTTCTTCCAGGACGTCAGCCGGACGCTGCTCAACAGCACCAGCACCGTGGAGCGGCTCCGGGAGGCCCAGGACGAGCTGCTGGACTACCTGCGGGGCCTGGCGGCCCGCAAGCGGGAGCGGCCGGAGGACGACATCCTCAGCCGGCTCGCCACGCGCGACGACCTGACCCCGGACGAAGCCGCCGCCACCGGCCTCCTGCTGCTGATCGCCGGGCACGAGACCACCGCGAACATGATCTCGCTGTCCACGGCGCTGCTGCTGGACCGGCCGGAGCAGGTCGCCAGGCTGGCCGACCCGGCCGCGCTGCCCGGCGCGGTGGAGGAGCTGCTGCGGCTGCTCACCATCGTGCACACCGGGGTGCCCCGGGTGGCGCTGGAGGACGTGGAGCTGGGCGGCACCACGGTCAGGGCCGGGGAGGGCGTGATCGCGATGCTCTCCACCGCCAACCGGGACGAGACGGTGTTCGGCGGCGCCGACCGGCCGTCCACCGACGAGCTGGACCTGGACCGGGACGCCCGCCGGCACGTGGCCTTCGGCTTCGGCGTGCACCAGTGCCTCGGCCAGCCGCTGGCCCGCGCCGAGCTGCAGATCGCCCTGGCCACCCTGTTCGGGCGGCTGCCCGGCCTGCGGCCGGCCGTCCCCCGCGCGGAGCTGGCGTTCCGGACGGACTCGTTCATCTACGGGATGCGGTCACTGCCCGTGACCTGGTGACCCCGCCCGGTCGGGGCCGGGCGGCGGAAGGCGGCGATCCGGTCACCCGGCTGGCCCCGGCGCCGGGGCGGGGGCAGGCTGGAGGGGCAGAGAGACACCCGGCCCAGCCGTGCCGCCGAACCGGCGCGCCCGGACCGGCCGAGGAGACGGAGCCCGCGATGACCGACATGAGCGAACGGTTCGAGGTGAGCACCGACCAGGACGAGGACGTTCGCGCCGCGGATCCCGAGGAGGGCATCACCTCGATGCAGAACCTGCACGCGCAGGACACCTCCCAGGCGGAGGGCGACGCGATGCTGGACGAATCCGACCGACTCGACTGACCGTCCGCCGTACCGACTCGACCGCCCGGTCCCACCGGGCGGTCGCCGCGACCGCAGGTGTCGCTGCCCGGGTGGCGACGCACCGGCGGGGGAGGATAGGCGCATGACCGAACACGACCAAGGCAATCGGCAGGCCCGGCCGCCAACGGACCCGCGCGCGTCGTGGGCGACCTGGACCACCCAGTCGATCATCAGCGGCCCCGGCGGGGTGACCACCGCCGAGGTCGGCCCGATCTCCGGTGACCTCACCGTGCACACCACCTGGGTGGACGGCGAAGCGCGGCTGACCGTGCAGTACACCGGTGCGCTGGACTGGTACACGGTGTCCGGCAGCCCGGTCCCCGCGGCCGACGAGATCACCGCGCGGGCGATCCACCAGGCGATGGTGAACGGCGTCAAGGCGGGCCGGGGCGCGGCCGCCCCGCCGCCGCTCACGACGTAGCCGGCCACACCCGGTGGGCGGGGGTCTACTCCGTCGAATCCGAACCCGAAGCCGAGCCCGAACCCGAACCCGACCCTGAATCCGCATCCGAATCCGGCAGCGTCGAACCCGACCCCGGGACCGTCGAACCCGGCACCACCGGCCCGGCCGCGGCCCAGTAGGCGCGGTCGGCCGGCGGCCGGGCGCGCAGGTCCGCCCGGACCTCGTCGGCCAGCCGTCGGGTGTCCCGGCGGTTCATCGTGGCGCCGATGCCCGCGCCGACCAGCAATGGGGTCAGCGACGGCAGGTGGCGCAGCGTGCTGCGGGTGAGCCGGCGGCGCACCTGCTGGCGCACCTCGGCGCCGATCGCCAGCGCGGCGAACCCGGCCGGCCGCACCAGCAGCGTCGCGTCGATCCCGCGGCGGTTGGCCCAGGCACCGAGGTAGGCGCCGGCCCGCTGGGTCACGCTGCCCTGCGCGGGGACGCCGTAGACCTCGTGCAGCTCGGCGATCAGCTTGATCTCCACGGCCGCGACCGCCAGCGTCTCGGCGGCGATCTCGGCCGGCATCGCGGGCGGCACCGGCATCATCGCCGCCGCGCCGACGCCCGCGCCGAGCGCGCCGGAGGCCCGGACGGCGCCGGTGACCAGGAGGTCGGCCAGCTGCTCCGGGGAGGCCGCGCCCGGGTGCTGTGCCCGCAGGGTCGCGAGGTCGCGCACCGGGATCCGTGGCGCGGCCCGCACCAGCTGCTCGGTGAGGGCCTTGCCGCCGTACGCGGCGCCCCGGGCGGCGGCCTTCCCGCCGTTGCCCAGCAGCCGGGCGGCGTGCACCACCACGGCCCGGCCGCGGCCGCGCTGCCTCGCCGCGTACTCGGCCACCGGCCCCTTGCCGACGGGCTGCTCGGACTCCTCGACCAGGTCGGCGAGCTGCTCGCCCAGGTCCGCCTCGGGGACGGGCCCGGGGCGCTTCGGTCTGCGGAAGACTGCCATGGGGATCACGTACCCCCGCGGCCCGGGGGCTACGCGGTGCCCCCCGCCGACCCGGTGACCTCGACCCGACCCGGTGACGTCGACCGACGGCTCAGGCGACGTCGACCGGCGACTCGGTGACGTCGACCCCGCGCCAGAACGCCACCCGGCCGCGCACGTGCTCGGCCCCGGGCATCGGGTCGGGGTAGAACCAGGCGGCGTCGGGGTTGCTCCGCCCGTCCACCTCCAGGGTGTAGTAGCCGGCGGTGCCCTTCCAGCCGCACACCGTGGTGGTGCCGGAGGGCCGCAGGTACTCGGCGCGGACGGATTCGGCCGGGAAGTAGTGGTTGCCCTCGACGACGACGGTGTCCGCGCTCTCGGCGATCACGACGCCCTGCCAACTCGCTGTGGTCATGCGGTGATTGTGCCCGATGGACGATCACCGTGGCCATGGGTGCGGGAGGACCGCGGTCAGGGCAGCGGGTGGGCGTGGACCGGCAGGTGCGGGGTCTGGTGGCCGCCGCTGGCCAGCATCCGGACCTCACCGGAGTCGCTGATCTCGGCCCGGACGATGCCGCTCTCGTCCTCGTACACCGGGTGGCCGCCCGGGCCGGTCGCACTGGTGCGGGTGACCACGACGACGTCCTGCGGGGCCTGGGTGCCGGGGGTGCCCGGGAAGGTGAGGGCGTAACGCTTTTCGGGGTTCATCGGCAGTTCCTGTTCCCTCTCGCCGTCACCCGGCGGCCTCGGCGGCCCGGGCGTGCGAGCCACGGACCTCCAGGTCGGCGAGCAGCCGGGCGGTGGCCTCGGCGACCGCGTCCACGGCCCGGTCGAAGGCCTCCCGGTTGTGCGCGGCCGGGGCGCGGAAGCCGGAGACCTTGCGGACGTACTGCAGCGCCGCGGCGCGGAAGTCGTCCTCGTCGGCGTCGGGCGTGACGGGCGGTCGCAGCGTCTTGATGTTGCGGCACATGCACCCAGTCTCGCGCGCGCGGGCCGTCCCGGCGACCCCCTTTCGTCACATTCGCCTCATGGGGGCGACATCCGGGCAGATTAGGATTCCGGACGAACGAATTCATCCGCCGCGCGCTCCCCCGGTCGCCGCCATCACCCCGGAGTCACCCCCTTGCCTCTCGCGCTGCTCGCGCTGGCCGTCACCGCGTTCGCCATCGGAACCACCGAATTCGCCGCCATGGGGCTGCTCCCCCAGGTCGCCGACGGGCTCCACGTCTCCATCCCGCAGGCGGGCTGGCTGATCTCGGCGTACGCGCTGGGAGTCGTGATCGGCGCGCCGCTGCTCACCGCACTGGCCGCCGGACGGCCGCGCAAGGCGGTGCTGGTGGCGCTGGCCGGACTGTTCACCGTCGGCAACCTGCTGTGCGCACTGGCCCCGGACTTCTGGACGCTGGCCGCCGCCCGGCTGATCACCGGGCTGCCGCACGGCGCCTTCTTCGGCGCGGGCGCGGTGGCCGCGGCCGAACTGGCCGCGCCGAATCGGCGGGCCCGGGCGGTGGCCGTGATGTTCTCCGGGCTGACCGTCTCCAACATCGTCGGCGTCCCCGCCGCCACCCTGCTCGGCCAGCACCTGGGCTGGCGGGCGACCATGCTGGTGGTGGTGGTGATCGCGGCCGCCGGGACACTCGCCATCGCCAGGCTGGTGCCCGCCCTGCCCTCCCCCGCCCAGTCCGGGCTGAGGCACGAACTGCGGGCCTTCCGCAGCGGGCAGCTGTGGCTGGCGCTGGCCACCGTGGTGGTCGGCTGCGGCGGCTTCTTCGCCTGCTACAGCTACATCGCGCCGCTGCTCACCGAGGTCTCCGGGTACGCGACCGGCTCGGTGACACTGGTGCTGGCGCTGTTCGGGGTCGGGATGACGATCGGCAACGTGCTCGGCGGTTTCGCCGCCGACCGGGCGCTGCGACCGACCGTCTGCGCGGCCTTCGTGCTGCTCGCCGCCACCCTGGCGCTGTTCGCGGTGACCGCGCACGCCCGGTGGTCGGCCGCCCTGACGGTGCTGCTGGTCGGACTGTTCGGCTTCGCGATCGTGCCGCCGGTGCAGACCCTGGTGATGCAGAAGGCGCGCAGCGCGCCGACGCTCGCCTCCGCCACGGTGCAGGGCGCCTTCAACCTCGCCAACGCCCAGGGCGCCTACCTCGGCGGGCTGGCCCTGGACGCCGGGCTCGGCTGGACCTCCCCGACGCTGGTGGGCTCGGGCCTGGCCGCCTCGGGCGCGCTGGTCGCGGTACTCGCCTGGGCACTCGACCGGCGCCGGCCCGCCCCGGCGGCGGTGGAACCGGCTGTGGTGGTACCTGCCGAGGCGGAACCGGCTGTGGTGGCACCAGCCGAGGCGGAGGCGGCACCGGCGGCGGCCGCGATGACGACCGCCTAGCTCTCCGAGAGGCCGGCGGACGGCTGGATCTCCCGGTGGGCGTCGGCCAGCAGCAGGTAGCCCTCGCCGTTGAGCTTGATGCCCGCGCGCTCCTCCTCGCTGAGTTCGCGACGGACCTTCGCCGGGACGCCCGCGACCAGCGAGCCGGGCGGGACGACCATGCCCTGCGGGACGACCGCGCCGGCCGCGACCAGCGAGCCGGTGCCGATCCGGGCGCCGTTCAGCACGGTGGCGTTCATCCCCACCAGCACGTCGTCCTCCACCGTGCAGCCGTGCAGCACAGCGTTGTGGCCGACCGAGATCCGCTCGCCGACCACCAGCGGGAAGCCGGGATCGGCGTGCAGGGTGCAGTTGTCCTGGATGTTGCTGCCCGCGCCGACGGTGATCGACTCGGCGTCGCCGCGCAGCACCGCGCCGTACCAGAGGCTGGCGCCGGCGGCGACGGTCACGTCCCCGACCACGACGGCGTTCGGCGCCACGAAGGCACCGGGGTCGACGGCGGGCACCCGGCCCCCGACTGCGGCGATCAGCGGCTCTGCCATGTCTCGTCCTCCTGGCGACGGTGGGCCGTGGTGTCGCCGGTCAGCGTAGGGGGTCGGTCACTGGGCCGTGCGGGCGAGGCCGGTCGCGGGGGCGGTGGTGGCCGACTGCGGACCGCACAGTGCGGTCGTGGTCACCTTGTTCCAGGCGGCGTCGGCGGTGTCCTGGTCCGGGATGTCGTAGATGGTGGTGCTCGCCGCGAACCGGCGCTTGCCGTCCGCCGAGCTCAGCATCATCGTGACGTAGCTGGGGAAGCCTCCGGCGTCGCCCCAGAAGGTGCCGCAGGGGGTGTCCAGCCGCTGCAGGCCGAGGCCGTAGGTGCGGCCCTCGCCGTGCGTGGTGGTCTGCTGCATGGCGGCGAGTTCGGCCGGGCGCAGCAGGCGGCCGTCGAACAGGGCCTTGAGGAAGGCGGTCAGGTCGGCGGTGGTGGAGACGCCGGCGCCGGAGGATCCCGCCATCGTGGGGTTGAGCAGGGTGACGGCGGTCGGGCCGGTGGTCGGGGCGGCGGTCATGCCGGCGTCCCTGGTCTGGGTCGCGGAGTGGTCAACCGGCTTGTGATCAGCGGCTTCTGACACCCTCCCAGGCGTTGGAGCGGCCGTCGTCGCGCCGGGGGGCGGAGTCGACCCGGAACGAACCCCGAACGGACCCGGAGCCGTACCCCGAGACGGCTCGGGGTACGGCTCCGGGTTCCGCGACGACGACAACTGCGACAGCAGCGTGCGGCTACGGTGCGGGCGGAGCGGTCAGGCGACCGGGGCGTGCTTGCGCAGCACCTCGACGAAGGCCCGCAGCCAGGCCGGGTGGTCGGGCCAGGCGCGGGCCGAGACGACCACGCCGTCCACCACCGCCTCGCCCTCGACGAACTCGGCGCCGGCGGCCTTGATGTCCGGGGCCAGCGCCGGGTAGGCGGAGGTGCGGCGGCCGTCCAGGACACCGGCGGCGGCGGTGATCAGCGGGCCGTGGCAGATCTGGGCGACCGGCTTGTCCCCGGCGAAGAAGTGCTGCGCGATCCGCTGCACGTCGGGGTCGTTGCGCAGGTACTCGGGGGCGCGGCCGCCGGGGATGACCAGGGCCACGTAGTCGGCCGGGTCGACGTCGGCGAGGGCGATGTCGGCGGGCCAGGTGTAGCCGGGCTTCTCGGTGTAGGTGTCGTAGCCCTCGACGAAGTCGTGCACCACGAACTGCAGCCGCTTCTTGGTCGGGGCCGCGATGTCGACCTGGTAGCCCTCCTCGCGCAGCCGCTGGTACGGGTAGAACACCTCCAGCGACTCGGCGGCGTCCCCGGTGACGAGCAGGATCTTCGGTGCCATCGTCGGCATCCCTCCACATGATCGAACGTCAGGTCCGGTACGGGCTCCGGGCGGTGGCGGCCGGCTGGGCCCGGTCCAACCTCCCGTACCCGTCGCACCGTTGGCAACAGGGCGCACCGGGCGCACGGCGGCGCATACGGACCGGTGCGCGCCGGTTGCGAGGAGTGCGCGCCGGGTGGCCGCCCGGCTGCCGCGCCCGGGGCCGCGCGTCCTAGACTCCTGCTGCCCACGACCGACCTTCTCCCGGAGGAGCCCATGCCGGACCGCACCACCTACCTCGTCCTCCCCGGCTACCAGAATTCGGGCCCCGAGCACTGGCAGACCCGCTGGGAGACCGCCGAGCCGGAGTCCTTCCGCCGGGTCCAGCAGGCCGACTGGGACCACCCGGACCGGACGGACTGGGTGGCCCGGGTGGACGCGGCGGTGGCGGCGGCCGCCGCCGAGGGCCCGGTGGTGCTGGTCGCCCACAGCCTGGGCTGCGTCACCGCGGCCCGCTGGGTGGCCACCGCGCCCGCAGACCGGACCGCCGCCGTCCGCGGCGCGCTGCTGGTCGCCCCGGCCGACGTGGACACCGCGGAGGTGCCCGAGCTGGTGGGCTTCCGGCCGGTGGCGCTGGAGCCGTTCCCGTTCCCGACCGTGGTGGTCTCCTCCACCGACGACCCGTGGGTCTCCCCCGCGCGGGCCCGCGCCCTCGCCGCGGCCTGGGGCTCCCGCTACGTCGAGCCGGGCGCGTACGGGCACCTCAACTCCGACTCCGGGCTGGGCGACTGGCCGGAGGGCCGCACACTGCTCGCCGAGCTGTGACACCGTGAACGGGGGGACGATGAACAAGAGGATGGACAGGCGCACGTCCCGGACCAGGCGCGTCCTGGTCCGGCTGCTGGCGGCCGGCGGGCTGGCCGCCGTCCTGCTGTACACCGAGGGGCAGTGGGAGAGCCGCTCGGGCGGCCGGATGGTGGTCGCCGACCTGCTCAACCGGCCGGAACTGCTGCTCGGCGGGGCGCTGGCCGCGCTGATCGCGGCCGCCTGGCTGTGGGACCTGCGCGCCGCCGCCCTGCGGCAGGCCACCCGGGCGGTCACGGTCACCGCCGGCGTGGTCTTCCTGCTCGGTGTGCTGGCCGCGCACAAGGTGTCGGCGGCCGAGACCCGCAGCCGGGAGGCCGCCCCGGCCGGGGCGGAGCGGGCGCTGGTGGTGGTGCACCGCTCGTACGCCACCGGGCCCGCGCCGGGCGAGCACTGGCAGGTGTTCCTGGAGTCCGGCGAGGGCTGGGAGGCGCGGCGCTGGGCGCTGGCCGACATCGGCGGCGGCCCGGACGACGCCCGACTGGTGGAGGCGAGCTGGACCGGGCGGGAGCAGATCACCGTGGTGACCGACTCCTACCGGCGGGTGTTCAACCTCGACCTGGACAGCGGCGAGCCGGTCGAGGCGCGGTAGCCCCGAACCGCGCGGGGGCCGGTTCAGCCCAGCCCGAGGGCGTGGGCGGCGAGCGCCAGCAGCGCGGCGTTGCCGGCCGCGCCCAGGGCGGTCGCGGAGAGGAAGCGGGCGGTCGAGCCGTCCGGGAACGGGTTGAGGGTCATCGCGATCAGGAAGCCCGGCATCGTCCAGACCACCGCGATCCACTGCCGCACCGCGGTACCGGCGCCCCCGGTGTCGGCAGCGGCAGCGGCACCGGCACCGGCGCGCAGCTCGTACGCGGCGGCGAGGCCGATCGCCAGGGAGCCGGCCAGGTAGCCGGTCGAGGGGCAGAGGACGGCGGGGACGCCGAGGATGCTGTGCGGCATGGCGCCATCGTCCGCCGGAACGCCGCGGCCCCGCATGAGTACGGGTACTCATGCGGGGCCGCTCCGGCCGGGTGCGGCCGGGTCCGGCTACTGGTCCTCGGGGTCCGCCGGGGTGGACGGCGCGGACCGGCCGGTGGGGTTGCCACCGCGCGGCTTGCCCGGACTGCCGGTGCTGGGGGCGCCGGTGCAGGTGGCCGAGCTCGGCGAGCCGCTGGAGGTGGCGCAGCCGGGGTCGCGCTTGGGCGGGTCCGGGATGTAGACGGTGGTGAACTCCTTGTCCGGCATGCCCCGGACCGCGTCGCTCATCGCCTTCTGCCAGATCGGCCCCGGGCCGGTCGCGCCGAACACCTCGGCCTGGTACTTGCCGCCGATCCGGATGTTGCGCATCGGCACCTTGGTGCCCGGGCTGCCCAGCCAGACCGAGCCGGCCAGGTTGCCGGTGTAGCCGGTGAACCAGGCGGACTTCTTCTCGTCCGTGGTGCCGGTCTTGCCCGCGATCTGGCGGCCGTCGTCCAGGCCGAGGTCCCGCGCGGTGCCGCCCTTCTCGGTGACCCCCAGCAGCACGCTGTTGATCACGTCGGCGGTGTCCTCGGACATCACCTGGCCGCACCGGGCCGGCGGCACCGGCACGTCCTTGCCGTCCACGGTGGTGATCCGGTTGATCGCCATCGGCGCGCAGTAGCTGCCCCGGGCGGCGAAGGTCGCGTACACGTTGGCCATGGTCAGCGGGGAGACCTCCTGGGTGCCGAGGCCGAGCGCGGGCACCTCCTGGAGCGGCGAGCCGTCGGCCTTGCCGGCCACGCCCAGCTTGTTGGCCATCTGCTTGACCGCGCAGAGGCCGATCTCCTGCTCCATCTGCACGAAGTAGGTGTTGACCGAGAGCGCCATGGCCTGCTTGAGCTCGTACGGGCCCTTCTCGGACTCGGACTCGTTGGGGATCGTCCCCTCCTTCTTGCCCTTGCTGAGGTTCTTCCAGGTGCCGTCGCAGGTCTTCATGGTCGGCCAGTCCATGCGGTTCGGGGAGTCGTACCGCTGGGTGGACGAGAGGCCGGCCTCCAGGGCGGCGGCGGCCACGATCGGCTTGAAGTTGGAGCCGGGCTGGAAGCCGATGCCGCCGCCCATCGCCGCGTCCACGTTGTAGTTGACGACGGTCTCGTTCTTCTCCTTCTCCAGGCCGTACGGGCGGGTCTGCGCCATCGAGAGGATCTTGCCGCTGCCGGGCTCGACCATCGTCATCGCGGCCGAGACCGGGTCGGTGACGAACACCTTGGTGGAGACGGCGTTCTGGGCGGCGGCCTGCTTGTCCGGGTCCAGCGTGGTGTAGATGTTCAGGCCGCCGGTGTCCCACAGCTTCTTGCGCTCGGCCGAGCTCTTGCCGAACACCGGGTCCTGCTTGACCACGTGGCGCACGTAGTCGCAGAAGAAGCCCATGCCCGCCTTGGCGGTGATGCAGCCGTTCTGCGGGTCCTTGTAGGTGAGGCCCAGCGGGGCGGCCTTCGCCTCCCTGGCCTGGTCCGCGGTGACGTGCTTGTTCTCCACCATCTTGTCGATGACGGTGTCGCGGCGCTTCTGGGCGGCCACCGGGTGCAGCTTCGGGTCGTACTGGGACGGGTTCTGCACCAGCCCGGCGAGCATCGCCGCCTCGGGCAGGCTCAGGTCCTTGGCGTCCTTGCTGAAGTAGCGCTGGGCGGCGGCCTGGATGCCGTACGCCTGGTGGCCGTAGAAGGTGATGTTGAGGTAGTTGGTGAGGATCTGCTCCTTGGTCAGGTCCTCCTCCAGCTTGATGGCGTACCGGAGTTCCTGGATCTTGCGGCCGAGCGTCTTGCGCTGCGCCTCCAGGACGGCCGCCGGGTCGTCGCCGGCCTTCTCCACGTTGACGTTCTTCACGTACTGCTGGGTCAGGGTGGAGGCGCCCTGGACGGTGGCGCCGCTCTCGGCGTTCTTGGTGACGGCCCGCAGGACGCCCTTGAGGTCCACCGCGCCGTGCTCGTAGAAGCGGGCGTCCTCGATGTCCACCTGCGCCTGGCGCATCAGCGGGGACATCTGGTCGGCGGTCAGGACGGTGCGGTCGCGCTCGTACACCTTGGCTATCAGGCCGCCGTTGGCGTCGAAGATCTGGGTGGCCTGGGTGAGCGGCGGGGTCTTGAAGTCGTCGGGGATGCTCTCGAAGCCCTCGGCGCCGCTCTTCGCCCCGAGTCCCACCGCGCCGGCCGCCGGGAGGATCAGGCCCGCCAGCAGGACACCGCCGAGGACGCTGGCGCCGAGGAACGTGGCCGCGTGGCGCAGGATTCCGAGCGGGGTCTGCCGGCGCCTCGGGCGCGGCACCCAGGTGTCGCCCGGGTCCTGGTGGGGTATCCGACGTGGGGTCTTCGGTGACATAGCTCGAACATTAAGGCCGTGAACACACCTCGCGGGCAGGGTGTCGGCGAAGGATTGTCACAAAATCGCGACAGATTCGACTCATACACGAGGGTCGAACGGACGTGCACGGAGGGGCAAGGGTCGTTCGTCCACGGCTGGTTGAGCCCGCGTGCCGTCCGCTCCCCCGGCTCACGCTCAGCAACTCCCCAGCGGGCTCCCAGCTTTCCGGCGGCCGGGCCCGACCCCCGTCCGGGCCCGGCCCGCGCTCACCGCGCCGGGCAGAACACGTCCCCGGCCGGGCGCCGCCCGGTCACCAGGTAGTCCGTCACCACCGCGTCGCCGCAGGCGTTCCCGTTGGCGACGTACACGTCGTGGCCGCCCGAGTCCACCGTGACCATCCGGGCCCGCTCCCCCAGCGCGGCACGCAGCTTGAGCGCGCCGCGGTACGGGGTGGCGACGTCCCGCAGGTTCTGCGCCAGCAGGACGTTCGCCGGGCCGCGGTCGGTCACCTCCACCGGCGGCTCGGCGGGCGCGAACGGCCAGAAGGCGCAGGGCCCCACGTTCACCGGCATGCCGGCGGTCAGCGGACGGGCGGCGCGCTCGGCGGCGACGTCCTTGGCGTACGCGGCCGGGTCGGTGGGCCACGCGACGTCGTTGCACAGGGTGCCGACCGAGACCGCGACGGAGTTCTGCACGGCCTGCACGGCCTGGTCGGGCAGCGTCACCGGAGCGGGCATCGGGCGGCGGCCGAGGCCGGCCAGCATCAGCCGGGCCAGGTCGGGGAACTTGGCGTCCGCGTACAGGCTCTGCAGCATGGCCTCGCGCAGCACGTTCCCGTTCAGCTCCGCCGGGTCGGAGCCGGGCCAGGGCAGCGGCGCCCGGTCCAGGCGGGCGGCGAGGTCCAGGAAGAGCGGGCGGACCTCCTCGGGGGTGTCCGCGACCCGGTCCGGATTGCCGGGCGACGCGGCCCACTTGGCGAAGTCCGGGAAGCGGTCCTCCACACCCGGCCCGTAGGCGGCGAGCCACCCGCGCTCCACCCGGGTCGGGTCCGGGTCGTCGTTGCTGTCCAGCACGATCCGGTCGGTCCGCTGCGGGAACATGGTGGCGTAGACGGCGCCCGCGTAGGTGCCGTACGAGGTGCCCCAGGCGGACAGCCGGCGCTCGCCGAGGGCCCGGCGGATCGAGTCGATGTCGCGCGCCTCGTTCGCGGTGGAGATGCTGCGCAGCACCGGGCCGCCGTTGCGGGCACAGGTCTCGGCGGCGCGGCGCGCGTAGGCGACGTTCCCGTCGATCGAGCCGTCGGCGGCGGGCCAGCCGTGCAGTTTGACCATCGACAGGTCGGAGCGGTCCAGGCCGCAGCTGACCGGGGTGGAGCGGCCGACGCCGCGCGGGTCGAACCCGACCAGGTCGAAGCGGTCCAGGACGGACTGCGGGAGGCGCTTGGCCGCCTTGGCCGGCACGTTCAGGCCCGAGCCGCCCGGCCCGCCCGGGATGGTCAGCAGGACGCCGTGGCGCTGGTCCGGCCGGGCGGCGCGGATCCGGGAGACCGCGAGGGTGATCTGCTCGCCGTGCGGATCGCGGTAGTCCAGCGGGACGGTGACGGTGGCGCACTGCTGACGCGGGTCGGCCTGGCCCTCGCAGGCGGACCAGGTGAGGCGGTCCTGGCCGGCCCGCCCGGGGTCGGCGGCGGCGGGCAGGGCGGTCAGCCCGGTGACGGCGAGGGCGGCGGCCGCGGCGGCGGTGAGCGCGTTCCTCGACGTGTTCCTCAGCGTGTTCTTCGGGGTGCTCGTCGTGTGCTTCGTGTTCTTCGGCATGCCCAAGAGTCTGCTGGGACCGGGCAGTTCGGCCCATCCGGACAGCGGGCCGGTCGGGGGTGGGGGAAACCCCCGCCCGCCGGGCGGAGGCCGCGTCCGGGTGCGGCCTGCCACCCGGGGGATGGCGGGTAGGTTGTCCGACGGTGCGCCAGGGGGGCTGTCGGGGGCCGGGTCAGAGCCCGAGTACGGACGGCTCGGCGGCGAGGGTCCGCAGCGGCTCGCGCGGGTCGGCGACCAGCCGGCGCTCGGCCAGGTCGAGGATGCCGCCGACGCCGGTGATCTCGGCGGCCAGCACACCGTCCTCACGGACCAGCCGCTGCACCACCTGGAAGGTCTTGCCGTCCCGCCAGGCGAACGAGCAGCTGACGTCCACCGAGTCGCCCGCGCGCAGCTCCCGCAGGTACTTGACCGTGGTCTCCAGGACGACCGGGCCCACGCCCTTGGCGACCAGGTCGGCCTGGCGGATCCCGGCCGCCTGCAGGTACTCCCAGCGGGCGTGCTCGGCGTACTGGAGGTACACCGCCTGGTTGAGGTGGCCCTGGGTGTCGGTCTCGTACCCGCGGACGGTGATGCGGGTGGTGAAGTCCTGATCGGTCATGCCCCGCACGCTACTCCGGGCGACGGGGTGCCACCTCGTGTCCTGCGTCACCCCTGACACGTCAAGCCTCACACCCGTCAGGCCTCACACCCGTCAAGCCTCACGGCTCAGGCCTCACGTGTCAGGCCGTACGCGTCAGGTCGGCAGGAGCGCCAGCAGCGGTGTCAGGGCGTCCGGGCGCCGGTCGACGGGCAGGTGATCGACGGGGTGGAAGCCGCAGCCGAGCGCGGTCGCGCCGCCGTCGCAGGTCCGGTCGTCACCGACCATCAGGACGTCCGCCGGGGCGAGGCCAAGCCGGGCGCAGGCGGTCTCGAAGATCGCCGGGTCGGGCTTCTGGGCGCCGACCTCGTAGGACAGGACATAGCTGTCGACCAGCTCGTCCAGGCCGTGGGCGCGGAAGATCGGGCGCGGGTCCCAGCCGATGTTGCTCACCACGGCGACCGGGACGCCCCGGCGGCGCAGCTCGCGCAGCACGGCGGCGGCGTCCGGGTAGGGGCGCCAGCTGGCGGGCGCCATGTGGGTGTCGTAGAGGGCGTCCACGTCGAGGGCGGCCGGCGGCTCGGCGGCGCGGGTCAGCCCGGTGTACGCGGTGCGGTGCACCTCGGGGGTCAGGTCCCGGGTGTCCCAGGCCTGCTGGAGTTCGGCCGGGATCCGGCGCGGCGGTACGCCGCCCGGCAGCGCGCCGAACTCCTCCAGACGGTCGATGAGTTCGGCCTGTTCCGGGGCGGAGAGGCCGAGGCCGGCGGTGGCGGTGTGGGCCGCCAGCCACTCGGCGGTGGAGACCACCCGGAAGAGGGTGCCGGAGAAATCGAACATCACGCCTTTGGTCATGGGCCCGAGCCTAGCCGGGCGTTCGGCACGGGCCCGGTGGGGCCTGAGGCCTCAGCGGAGGGTGAGTACCCGGGGGCCGTCCTCGGTGATGGCGACGGTGTGCTCGATGTGGGCGGCGCGGCTGCCGTCGACGGTGCGCAGGGTCCAGCCGTCCGGGTCGGTGTCGTAGTCGTCGCGGCCGCCGGCGGTGAGCATCGGCTCGATGGCCAGCACCAGGCCGGGGCGCAGCGGGTAACCCCGGCCCGGGCGGCCGGTGTTGGCCAGGTGCGGGTCCTCGTGCATGCGGCGGCCGATGCCGTGGCCGCCGAAGCCCTCCGGGGTGCCGTACCGTCCGGCGCGGACGACGCGGCCGATGGCGTGGGAGATGTCGCCGGTCCGGTTGCCGACGACGGCGGCGGCGATGCCGGCGTCCAGGGCGCGCTGGGTGGCGTCGATCAGCGCGGTGTCCTCGGGGCGGGCGGTGCCGACGGTGAAGCTGACGGCGGCGTCGCCGGCCCAGCCGTCCAGGACGGCACCGCAGTCGATGCTCACCAGGTCGCCGTCGCGCAGCCGGTAGCCGTCCGGGATGCCGTGCACGACGGCGTCGTTGACGGAGGCGCAGATGACGGCGGGGAAGGGGACGGGCGCGAAGGACGGGCGGTAGCCGAGGAACGGCGAGCTCGCCCCGGCCGCGGTCAGCACGCCCCGCGCCACCTCGTCCAGTTCCAGCAGGCTGACGCCGACCGCGGCCGTCTCCCGTACGGCGGCCAGCGCGTCCGCCACCACCCTTCCGGCTTCGCGCATCGCGTCGAGGGCGGCGTCCGTCTTGAGTTCGACCATGGTGCTTCACTCCCCTGGATCCAATTCTTATACCGGTATTTGTATCACGGTCGACGGTTGGGCGAACGCACCCGGGCCCCGCCGCGGGGAGCACGGCGGGGCCCGGGTGCGTCGAGGTCGCGCCGGACCGGCGCCCGCTGGTCTACGTGATGGTGACGAGGCGCTTGGTGGCGCGGGTCAGGGCCACGTAGAGGTCGCGCTCACCGCAGGGACGGGCGGTGACGATCTCGTCCGGGCCGGCCACCAGGACGGTGTCGAACTCCAGGCCGCGGGCCTGGGAGGCGGGCACCACGGCCGCCCACTCCGCGATCCCGGCGGCGGTCAGCTCCGCCACCCGGTCGTCGGCGCAGACCACCGCCCGCAGGTCGTCCGGGCGGGCCGCGGCCTGCGCCCACAGCTCGTCGGTGACGGCGCCGGTGAGGGTACGGGGGTGGGCGGCGCGGGTGCGCGGGGCCTCGCCGCGCCGGATCGCGGTGCCCGGCCGCTGGTCGGGGGCGATCCGGGCCAGCAGCTCGCGGGTGGTGGCCAGGATCTCCTCGGTGGTGCGGTAACTGACCGTCAGGGTGTGCAGGGCGAAGCGGGTGCCCAGGTGGGGGCCGAGCGCCTCGGTCCAGTTGCGGGCGGTGGCCGCCGGGCCGGCCTGGGCGAAGTCGCCGACCAGCGTCATCGAGCGGGCCGGGCAGCGCCGTACGGCCATCCGCCACTGCATGGCGCTCAACTCCTGGGCCTCGTCCACGACGACGTGCCCGAAGGCCCGCTCGGGCGGGCCGTCGGCCAGGGCGGCGGCCTCGTCCAGCAGCGGCAGGTCGGCGCCGGTCCACGGCGCGTCCGCCGTCCGCAGCAGCTGCTGGCGCTCCTCGGCGGTGAGCGCCGGGTGGTGCGCGGCGAGCGCGGCCGGGTCGGTGAGCAGGGCGTTGACGACGCGCTCGGCGGTCAGGCGCGGCCACAGCCGGTCGACGGCCCGGTCGAACTCGGCGCTGCCGGTGAGTTCGACCCGCAGGGCCTCCAGGTCGACCTCGTCGGCGGCGTGCCCGCCGGCCGCGTCGGCACCGTCGTAGCCGAGGTTGCGCAGGTCCGCCCCGGTGAACCGGTCCAGGTCGAGACCGGTGGCCTCGACCACCTCGGCGTCGATCCGCTCCAGCGCCTCGACGGTGCCGCGCGCCACCGCGTCGACGACCGCGTCGACCAGTTCCTCCGCGAACACCGCCCTGGCCCGGTTGTGCGCCGCACCGTCGGAGACGGCCTCGGCCCGGGCGGCCTCGACCTCCCGGCGGTCCAGCCGGATCCACTCCCGGCCCACCCGGACCGCGAAGTCGCCCTCCGGCGCCTGGAACGAGCGCACCAGGCCGGCCAGCGCCTCGGCCATCGCGGCGCCGCCCTTCAGACGGGCTGCCTCGGGCGCCTCCTCGACGGCGCCCCGGACCCCGGCGAGGTCCTCGGTGGTCGCCAGCACCACGTCGTTCTCGCCGAGCGAGGGCAGCACCTGCGAGATGTACTCCAGGAAGCGGCTGTTCGGCCCGAGGACCAGCACACCGTGCTCGGCGGCCCGGGGGAAGGCGTAGAGCACGTAGGCGGCGCGGTGCAGGGCGACCACCGTCTTGCCGGTGCCGGGCCCGCCCTGCACCACGCTCACCCCCCGGTGCGGGGAGCGCACGATGGCGTCCTGCTCCGCCTGGAGGGTGGACACCGCCGCGCCCATCCGGCCGGTGCGCCGCGCCTCCAGCGCCGCCAGCAGCGGACTGTCGCCGATCACGTCCCCGGCGGCGGGCTCGGAGCCGTCCAGGATCTCGTCCCGGACGTCGCGCACCGTCCGGCCGTCCAGGCTGAGGTGGCGGCGTCGCCGCAGGCCCGACGGGTGCGCGGCGGTGGCGGTGTAGAAGGGCCGGGCGGCGTCCGCGCGCCAGTCCACGAGCAGCGGCAACTCCCGCTCCTCGGTGTGCAGGCCGAGCCGCCCGATGTGCAGGACGGTCCCGTCGGCGTGGTCGATCCGGCCGAAGCACAGGCCCCGCTCGGCCCCCTCCAGCGCGCGCAGTCTGCGGGTCAGGTTCGCGACGGCGGCGTCACGCGCGTGCGCCCCGCCCGCCTCCTCGGCAGGGGCTTTCAGTACGCGCCGCAACTCCTCGCGCAGTCCGGCGAGTTGCTCGTCGAGCAACTGGTGGACGGCGGACACATGGGCCTGCTCGACGGCTGCTTGTCCGGCAGCGGCCTGCTCGGCGGCGGCCTGGTCCGCCTGGGCGGCGTCGACCTGCGACACGGTGAACTCCTTCGTGGTGCGGTGCTTCGAACGTCCCACCGTGGACGCTCAAGCCGGTGACGGAGTTCCTCACCTCGGCATTCGTTTTCGGCGCGGAGGCGGTGGCGTCGTCCGTGGCGGCTGCCGTGGCGGCTTCCGTCGCGGCTTCCGTGACGTCGGCCGTCGCGGCTGCCGTGGCGGGGAGGCGGCCCCGGGGGCCGTGGCGCCCGGCGGGTCGGTGATCCGCTAGTGTTCGGCGGCGCAATCCGATGATCCGACCGCAAGGAACCTACGTGACGACCCCGCCGACCGCCCCCGTCGACGACACCCCGCAGCCCGCCGAACCGATCGCCCCGGGGCCCTGGGGGGCCGGAAGCCCCACCCCGGCCGAGCCCTCCCGGTTCCGGAAGATCGGCCGCCGCGTCGGGGGACCGATTTTCCTGGTCGCGCTGATCACCGCCGGCCTGGTCGTCGCGGCCCAGGCCCGCAAGTCCGAGCCTGCGGCCGCGAAGGTCGGCAGCTGCGTGCACGACCTCGGCCACGGGACCAAGCCGAAGATGGAGCTCGTGGACTGCTCCAAGTCCACCGCGGACTTCAAGGTCACCAAGGTGGTCCACGACGGTGACGCCAAGCACGCCTGCGACACCGAGCCGGAGGAGGTCTTCGGCTCCTACAGCGAGGAGCGCTCGAGCAGCAGCGTCATCCTCTGCCTGGCCCTGAACCCCACGCGCCCCGGCGGCCCGGCCCCCCTCCCCAGCTGGCCCGAGCAGTAGGCCCGAGCGGCAGGCCCGAACCGGGGCGTGGCCCGCAGTAGACTCGGCGCCATGGTGAGGACTCCGCTGACCCCGTGGGAGCGCGAGCGCGGGGAGCGCTTCGGGGCGCTGCTGCGCGAGGCGCGTGGCGAGCGCAGCATGGTCGAGGTGGCGGCGGTGGCCGGCGTCTCGGCCGAGACCCTGCGCAAGATCGAGACCGGCCGGGCACCCACGCCGTCCTTCTTCACCATCGCGGCGCTGGCCTTCGCGCTCGACCTGTCGCTGGACGAACTCGCCTCCGCCTGCGCGCTGCCGGCGGACGGCGAGCCCGGCGAGGCACTCTCGGCCTGACGGTCGAGGCGCCGACGGTCGAGGTGCTGACGGACGAGGTGCTGACGGACGGGGCACAGACGGACGACGGCCCGCCCGGCGCGTGGTGCGCCGGGCGGGCCGTCCCCGTCCACCGGGGCCGGGCGGGTCAGCCGACCGAGCTGTTGTAGCTCTCGATCGCCGGCTGCAGCTCCTTGGCCGCGTCGGCCAGCGCCTGCTGGGCCGGCTTGCTGCCCGCGATGGTCTGCTCGATCGCGGTCTCCACGCCCTTGCGGGCCTGCGGCATCACACCGAGCAGGCAGCCGGCCGTGGCCGGGGTCGGCTTGGTGGCCTTCAGCTGGTCGATCGCGGTCTGGAACTGCGGGTACTTGGCCACCCACTCCTTGTCCTTGGGGTCGTCCAGGGACTTCTTGTTGACCGGGAAGTAGCCGGTGCCGGTGTGCCAGGCGGCCTGCTGCTCGGGGGCCGTCAGGAACTTCTCGAACTCCCAGGCCGCGCGCTTCTCGGCGTCCGAGTGGCCGGGGCCGCTGATCCACAGCGAGGCACCGCCGATCACCGGGCCGCCCTGGTCGGCGGCGGTGACCTTCGGGAAGGCCGCCGTGCCGACGCCGAACTTCGCGGCCTCGGTGTAGCCGCGCAGCACGCCGGTGGACTCCAGGTGCATCGCGACCGTGCCGGCCTTGAAGGCGGCCTGGGCGTCGTCGGTGGTGCGGCCGGTGTTGGCCGCGTAGCCGCCCTTGACCAGGTCGGCCCACCACTGGACGATCCGGGCGCCCTGCGCGGAGTCGAAGACGACCTTGCCGGCCTTGTTGCTGCGGCCGTTGTCGTTGTCGCAGTACATGGTGCCGGACTCGGCCAGCAGCTGCTCGACGAACCAGCCGTAGATGGCGGCGCCGAAGCCGTAGCGGACGGTCTTGCCGTCGGCGTCCTTCTTGGTCAGCTTCTTCGCCAGCTCGCCCAGCTCGTCGAGGTCCTTGGGCGCCTGCGCCGGGTCGAGGCCGGCCTCCTTGAACGCGTCGGTGTTCAGGTAGAGCAGCGGCATCGAGGAGTTGAACGGCATCGACTGGAGCTTGCCGCCGACCGAGTAGTAGTTGCGGATGTTGGCGTCCAGGTCGTCCAGCGAGAAGGCGTCCTTGTCGGCGAAGGCCTGGGCCGGGACGGTCTGCTTGGAGTCGATCATGAAGCGGGTACCGATGTCGTAGACCTGCACCAGGGCGGGGGTGCCCTTCTGCTGCACCGCGGCCTTGTACTTGGTGACCAGCTCGTCGTACTTGCCCTGGAACTGCGGCTTGATCTCGATCTTGCCCTGGTGCGCGGCGTTGAACTGGTTGACCAGCCCGGTGAGCACCTCGGCGTTCTTGCCGGTCATCGAGTGCCAGAACTCGACGCCGGTCACGCCGGAGGCCTGGTCGAGCGCCTGGGCGCCGGGCGCGGCGGCGTCGTTGGAGCCGCCGGAGCCGGATCCGGAGTCGCCGGAGGAACTGCAGGCGGTCAGGGACAGGCCGGCCACCAGCAGGGCCGCGAGCGCGCGTGCACTCTTGTTCACGAGGGATCTCTCTCTGGTCGAAGCAGACGGACGGACGTGGAGCGGGTCAGCGCACCGCGTGGAGCGGGTCAGCGCACCGCGCCCGCGGTGAGGCCGCGGACGATGAAGCGCTGGCCGAAGACCACCAGGGCGAGGGTGGGCAGCAGGGAGAGGACGACACCGGCCAGGATCAGTCCGGGGTCGGCCATCTCGGAGTCGCGCAGCGAGGTCAGACCGATCTGCAGGGTCTGCATGTTCGCCGTGCGGGTGATGATCAGCGGCCAGAAGTACTGGTTCCAGGCGGACAGGAACACGTAGATCGACAGCGCCGCGAGCGCGGGCTTGTTCAGCGGGACGACGATCCGCCACAGGAAGCGCCAGTGGCCGGCGCCGTCGATCCGGGCCGCGTCCCGCAGTTCCCCGGGCAGCTGGCGGAACGCCTGGCGCAGCATGAAGGTGCCGAATCCGGAGGCGAGGAAGGGCAGCACCAGACCGAAGTAGGTGTTGCCTAGCCCCCAGCCCGACAGCGTCAGGTAGTTGGGGATGATGATGGCCTCCCACGGGACCATCAGCGTCGCCAGGAACACCCCGAACACCGCCGCCCGCGCCTTCAGCGGCAGGAAGACGAAGGCGTACGCGGCCAGGACCGAGGTGAACAGCTGGGCCAGGGTGATGACGGTGGCCACGATCGCCGAGTTGGCGTACTGACGGGCCAGCGGGATCGCGTCCACGGCGCCGGAGAAGTTCCGCCCGGTGACCGAGTGCGGCACCAACGCGGGCGGGTACGAGGAGAGTTCGGACGGGCCCATGAACGCGCCGGCGACCGCGTAGTACACCGGGAAGGCCACGGTGACGACGGCGACGGCGAGCAGCAGGTAGACGGCGGCGCGGCCGAGCAGGTCGCGCGGGGAGCGCCCGGCGAGGGTACGGGTGCGCGGGCGGGGCGCCTTCGACGCCTCGGGCGCCTCGGCTTCGGTGACGGTACCGGTCATGCGTAGTGCACCTTCCGCTCCAGGACGCCGAACTGGACGGCCGTGCAGGCGAGGACGACCACGAGCAGCACCACGGCCTGGGCGCTCGCGGTACCGAAGTCGCTGGAGCCGTAGGCGAAGGCCTTCTCGTAGACCGAGTAGACGAGGGTCCGGGTGGAGCCGTCCGGCCCGCCCTTGGTGAGGATGTGGATCTGGCCGAAGCTCTGCAGCGCGTGGACGGTGGAGACCACGGTCAGGAAGAACAGGTTGGGGCCGAGCATCGGGACGGTGATCGAGCGGGCCAGCCGCAGGCCCGGCGCGCCGTCGATGCGGGCCGCCTCGACGATCTCGCCGGGGATCGAGCCGATGCCGGCGGAGAGCACCAGCACGTTGTAGCCCAGGTTCATCCAGACCGTGGTGACGGCCACCGAGACCAGCGCGTAGCGGGAGTCGGTCAGCCAGCCGATCGGGCCGAGGCCAACGTGCGAGAGCAGGCCGTTGAGCACCCCGCTCGCGGGGTTGAAGAACACCGCGAAGACCACCGACGCGCTGGCCACCGAGAAGGCGAACGGCAGCGCGAACGCGGAGCGCAGCAGTCGTACGCCCCGGATCCGGTTCTCCAGGAGCAGCACCAGCACCAGCGCGCCGAGCACCCCGGGCACCACGGTGAACAGGGTGAACAGCGCCGTGGTGACGAGGGTGCGGCGGAAGTCCGCCGAGGTCAGCAGGTCGGTGTAGTGCTTCATCCCGACGTAGCGGGAGGGCGCGCCGAAGAGGTCGTTGGCGTGCCCGCTCAGGTAGATCGTCCGGCCCAGCGGGTAGCCGATGAAGAGGACGAAGACCACCAGGGAGGGCAGCAGGAAGGCCCAGGCGAGCCCGTGTTCACCCCAGCGGTTTCGTCGGCCCGCCCGGGGCGCGGTGTGCGGTGCGGTCGGCATGCGGTGCGCGTCCGCCTTTCGTGATGTCGGTTCCGGCCGAAACCGTGTCCTGCCCACACGACGCGGCGGAAACCCCGCGGTGATCAACCGGTGTCACCGGGATTACGCGTTCGCGTCAGATTTCGGCCGGTCGTGCCCGGAGGGGCGCCCGGACGGGCTCCCGGACGGCCGGTGAGCGGCCGGTGAGCGGCCGGTGAGCGGCCGGTGCACGGCCGTCGAGCAGCCGTTGAGCAGCCGGTTGAGCAGCCGATCAGCGGCCGCCGCGCGGTCCGTCGGCCTGTCGGAGGGGTGCCGTACGGTGCGCGGGTGGACGAAACGGAATTCGACATACGGGCCGCAATGGCCGAAAGTCTGCGCAGCCGCGCGGGCTCCTGGGCCCTCGTCAGCGGCTTCGCCGCGTACTGGGGCGAACCGCTCGGACCGGACGACGGCTTCGCGGACGCCGAACTCGACGCGGCCGAGCGCCGCCTCGGCCTGCGGCTGCCGGCGGCGCTGCGCGAGGCGTACCGGCTGTTCGGCCGACGGGCGGACCTGACCAGCAACCAGGACGTGCTGCTGACGCCGGACGAGCTGTACGTCCTGGACGGCGCGCTGGTCTACCGGGCGGAGAACCAGGGCTGCGCGCACTGGGGGGTGCTGCTCGGCGACGTGGACCGGGAGGACCCGCCGACGGTGTTCCGGCTGGACCTGGCCGACCCGTCGCAGGAGCGCTGGGAGCCCTGGGAGGAGCGCTTCTCGACGGCCGCCGCCGTGATGGCGATGACGGAGAAGCTGTTGGAGGACCACGAGCTGGCCGACTTCATCGAGTCGGAGGACGAGCTCCCGGACGGCTTCGAGGAGCTGCCGGCGCTCGGCCGGGGCTGCCGCTGGTACCGGGGGCCGGACGTGCTGGTCTCGGTGGTCGAGGACGCCTGGACGGCGGGCCGGGCCCGCACCCCGGAGGCCCTGGAGGCCCTGTACGAGGCGGTGCCCGGGGACTGGCTGGGCGAGTGAGCCCACCCCGGGGGCGGGCCCGAGGTGAGCCCCGGGACGAACCCCGCCCGACCGCGGCCCTCGGGTCGCGGTCGGGCGGTGGCCCCCGGTGGGGGTTGGCGGTCCGGCCGCCGGGATGCCGGCCGGCCGGGCCGCCGCGGGGGTTCGGGTGACGGCCGGTCCGGGGCCGGGCCGCCGGACCATCGGGCCGCCACGGGTCAGGCGGAGGAGCCGCCGTCCAGCACGAGGTCGCTGCCGACGGTGTACCCCGCCTCGTCCGAGGCCAGGTACAGCACCGCGGCCGCGATCTCCTCGACCGCGCCGGCCCGGCCGACCGGGACGTCGGCCCTCATCCGCTCGGCCTTCTCGACGGCGCTCTCCCCCGGCCGGCCGGACATCGGGGTGTCCACCGCACCCGGGCTCACCGTGTTGATCCGCACGCCGTCGGCGATGTGGTCGAGGGCGGCGGCCCGGGTGAGCGCGGTGACGGCAGCCTTGCTGGCCGCGTAGGCGCCGACGCCCGGGACCCGGCGGTGAGCACCCAGGTTGGACGAGACGTTGACGATCGCGCCGCCGCCGTTCGCCCGCAGGTGCCCGATCTGGTGCTTCATCGCGAACAGGGTGCCGGTGACGTTGACGGAGATCAGCCGCTGCCAGTCGGCCTCGTCGATGTCGGCGACCGGGCCGAGCGCGCCGATCACCCCGGCGTTGTTGACGGCGACGTCCAGCCCGCCGAGCGACGCGACGGTCTCGCGGACCAGCCGGGCGGCGTCCTCGCTGTTCGCCACGTCGCCGGTCAACGCGACGGCCTTGCCGCCGGCCTGCTCGATCAGCTCGACGGTCTCGGCGAGCGGGCCGGCGGTACGGCCGGCGACCGCCACCCGGGCGCCCTCCCGGGCGAAGGCGAGCGCGATGGCCCGCCCGATGCCGCTGCCACCGCCGGTGACCAGGACGGACTTGTCGGCGAAACGCGTGGTCATGATGTGAACTCCCCTATGTGAGTGGTGCGTTCTGGCGCGGTGGTGGTTCGGGTGTCCGCGGCGGCGGCTGGTACCACCGCGGTGGTTCGCGCTTCCGCGGCGGCTGGTGCGTCCGCGGTGGCTGGTGCTTCCGCGGTGGTTCGGGGCAGGGCGGCGACCGCGACGGCGGTGAGCGCCAGCCCGGCGGCGGCCGCCGCGAAGGCCGCGGCGTAGCCGCCGACGACGCTCGGGCGGGTGGCGGCGAGCGCCATCAGGGCGGCCAGGGCGGCGGTGGGGCCGAGTTCCATGGCCGTGTTGAACACTCCGGCGGCCAGGCCGGTGCGCCCGGGTGCCACCCCGCCGGCGGCGAGGACCGCCGCCCCGGCGAACGCGGCGGCGGCTCCGGCCGGGACCAGGAGCAGGGCGGGCAGCAGCCCGGTGGCGTACCCGCTGTCCGGGGCCAGCCCGGCGAGCAGGCCGAGTCCGAGCCCCGCCGTCGCGAGGCCGCCGGCGGCGACCGGCACCGGCCCGTACCGGGCGATCAGCGGACCGGCCAGGCGGCCGGCGGGCAGGAGGACGGCCGCGTACGGCAGGAAGGCGGCGGAGGTGGTCGCGGCGCTCCAGCCGCGCTCCTGCTGAAGGTAGAGCGACAGCAGGACGAAGGTCAGCGCGGTGCCGGCGGCCGTCGCCATGACGGCGGCGAGGGCGGTGCCGCGGCGCCGGTCGGCCAGGAAGCCGGGCGGCAGCAGCGGGTCGGCGGTGCGGCGTTCGGCGGCGGCGAAGGCGAGCAGCAGGGCGAGTCCGGCGAGCAACGGCCCGTAGACCCCGGGGCTGGTCCAGCCGCGCTCGGTGGACCCGACCAGGGCGTAACTCGTCGCGCTGACACCGGCGGTGGCGAGGGCGGCGCCGCGCAGGTCGAGGGCCGGGCGGCGCCCTGCGGTCCCGGCGGGGTCGGCGGCAGCAGCGGCGACAGCGGGCTCGGCGCCCGGCAGTGAGCCGGCGCGGGCCAGGCCGGTCAGGGCGACCAGGACGGGCACCGCGAACAGCCAGCGCCAGGAGACCGCTGCCGCGACCGCGCCCGACACCACGCTGCCGACCGTCGCGCCGAGTACCGAGAGGCCTCCCCAGGTGGCCATCGCCCGTCGGTAGGCGGCGGGTTCGGGGTGCAGCACCCGGACCACCGCGACCGCCGCCGGGGCGGCGAGGGCCGCGCCGGTGCCCTGGACGAAGCGGCTCGCCAGCAGGACGGGGTAGTCGGGCGCGACGGCGCAGACCAGCGAGGCGGCGCCGAGCAGCGCCAGGCCCCAGCGGAGCGTCCGGCGGCCGCCGTACCGGTCGGCCAGCCGCCCGCCGAGGAGCAGCAAGGAGCTGAAGGAGAGCCCGTAGGCGGCGCTCAGCAGCAGCACCCCCGAGGGGCCGAGTCCGAACTCCCGGGCCACCAGCGGCAGCGGCACGGTGAGGATCATGATCGTGAAGATCAGCACCGCCTGCACCACGCCGAGCAGCGCGAAGCCGGACCGGCCCGCTGTGGTGACACTCATCGAAAGCCCCCTCCCCTATATAGACCATTCGGTCCAGAATGAGCCCAAAAAAACTCCGCTCCACCGGCCACGCCGGGGGTCACTCCGGACCCAGCAGCACCAGCGCCTGCTCGGCGGCGTCCCGCACCCGGGTCGCGCCCTCGCCGGTCTTGCCCATCACCCGCATGCCCTGCATCAGCACCATCAGCATCCGGGCGAGCGGCCGCGGCTCCCGCCCGGCGGGCAGTTCGCCCTGCGCCTCGGCGCGCACCAGGGCGGCGGTCAGCACCGCCTCCAGGTGCCCGAGGCTCGCCCCCACCCGGCGGGCCGCCGACGGGTCGTGCGGAGCGAGTTCGACGGCCGTGTTGGTGACGAAGCACCCGCGCTCCCGCCGGTCCCCGGCCGACTCCTCCGCGTACCGGCGAACCATCGCCCGCACGGCCGGCAGCACCGGCCCCGGCTGGGACAGCTCCGCCAGCAGCACCGGGTCGGTCTGCTCGGCATAGCGCTCCAGCGCCCGCAGGTAGAGCTCGTGCTTGCTCCCGAAGGTGGCGTAGATGCTGGCCCGGGCGATGCCCAGGCCCTCGACCAGGTCGGCCATCGAGGTGGCCTCGTAGCCGCGCCGCCAGAACAGCTCCAGGGCCGTCTGCAGCGCCGCGTCCGGGTCGAATTCCTTCGTTCGCGCCATGACCTGAACGCTAGTCCTTTCGAGACCGATCGGTCAAGAAAAGCTCCACCAATGAA
Source organism: Kitasatospora sp. Ki12 (assembly GCF_054601375.1). Lineage (NCBI taxonomy): Bacteria > Bacillati > Actinomycetota > Actinomycetes > Kitasatosporales > Streptomycetaceae > Kitasatospora > Kitasatospora sp. Ki12. The sequence goes on from NZ_BAAIHT010000002.1 coordinate 1,258,381, forward strand.
ACTTGACGACTTGTGACAACACATGACTGACCATTGACAATTAAACAAAAGCAAGCCTACCCTTACCGACTCTCCCTCCTTCTCCCCATACACAGGAGGCGTTCCGGCATGACCACACGCTCCCCCAACACCCCCCGCCAAGCCGCCGAGGCCGCCAGGCCACTGGTACTGACGGCCTTTCGGATCGTCGTCGGCCTGCTCTTCGCCTGCCACGGCGCCGCCTCGCTCTTCGGCGTCCTCGGCGGCGCCAAGGGCGGCGGCACCGTCCCGTTCGGCCAGTGGCCGGGCTGGTGGGCCGCGCTGATCCAGCTGGTCGGCGGCATCCTGGTACTGCTCGGCGCCGGCACCAGGACGGCCGCCCTGCTGAGCTCCGGCTCGATGGCGTACGCCTACTTCACCGTCCACCAGGAGCACGCGCTGCTCCCGTTGCAGAACGGGGGCGAGGCCTCGGTGATGTTCTGCTGGGCGTTCCTCGCCATCGCGGTGCTCGGCTCCGGCCCGTACGCCCTGGACCGGCTGCTCACCCGCCAGCCGGCGGCCGCGGCGGCCGAACCGGTCGCGCAGCCGAGCTCGACGGGCTGAGCGGAACGGGCCCGGTCGCCCGAAACCGGGTTCGAGCGACCGGGCCCAGACCCACCAGGCCGTACCCAGCCCCACCGGGCCGGGCTCAGCCCTCGGCCAGGTAGCGCTCCACCGTGGCGACCTTGGCGGTGAGGCCGTCGGTGACCCCGGCCCGGTCGTCGATCTTGATGACCGTGCTGACCCGGTTGCTGTGCTCCTTCACCGCCTCGATCGCCGCACGGATCACCGGCATCACCTCGTCCCACTCCCCCTCGATGCTGGTGAACATCGCGTCCGTACGGTTCGGCAGGCCGCTCGCGCGGACCACCCGGACGGCGGCGGCCACCGCCTCCCCCACGTCCTCGCCGATCCCCAGCGGGGTCACCGAAAAGGCTGCGATCACAGTCCCACCTCTCTGGTCGCGGCCCGAGACCGGGCCGCGACCAGGCTAGACCGCCGACCAGGCCAGGCAGCCGGCCAGGCCAGGCCGCCGACCGGTCAGGCCACGGTGGGCAGCGGCGGCTCGACGGCCAGCGGCGCGGTGGAGCGGGCCCGGTGCTGGGCGGCCCAGGAGGCGAGGGCGACGGTGCAGGCGTGGTCCAGGTGGCGCAGCCCGGACCAGTCGAGCTCCACCGGCCGGTCGTCCGGCAGCCGTTCCAGGGTGTCCAGCAGCCGGGGCAGCCGGAGGAAGGTGGCGTTGCCGCTCAGCCGGACCCGGTGCAGCGCCTGGCCGGTCGGCAGCACCGACTCCTCCACGGCGATCTGCAGGTGCGAGGTCTGCCAGGCGGACTTGACCACCGCCAGCCCGACGCCGATCAGCACCCCTTCGAACAGGTCGGTGGCGATGATCGCGACCGCCGTCACCACGAGCACCAGCGCCTCGCCCCGGTGGCCCCGGCAGAGCGCGGCGATCCGGCGCAGCGGCACCAGCTTGGCACCGGCGTGGACCAGGACGGCGGCCAGGGCGGTGAGCGGGACGAGCCCGAGCGCGCCGGGCAGCAGCGCGGTGAACAGCAGCAGCCAGAACCCGTGCAGGAAACGGGAGGCCTTGGTCCGCGCGCCGGCCTGGACGTTGGTCGCGCTGCGGACGATCACCGCGGTCATCGGGAGGGCCCCGAGCAGCCCGCAGACGGTGTTGCCGACGCCCTGCGCGGTGAGTTCGCGGTCGTAGTCGGTGCGCGGGCCGTGGTGCATCCGGTCGACGGCGGCGGCGCTGAACAGCGTCTCGGCGGAGGCGATCAGGGTGAAGGCGACGACGGTGCCGATCCCGGCGGTGCCGGCCAGCGCGCCGAGCGAGGCGCGGTCGGGCAGCTGGACGACGTCGAGCAGGCCGGCCACCCGGACCCGGGCGACGGGCAGGTCCGCGGCGGCGGTGACGGCGGCGGCGAGTCCGACCGCGGCCAGCGGCGCGGGGAGGGCGCGGGCGGCGCGTTCCGGCAGGTATTTCCAGCCGATCAGCACCAGCAGGGTGCCGAGGCCGAGGGCGACCGCGCTCGGCTCGGCGGCGGCGGTCAGGGCGTCCTTCACCAGGGCGGGCAGTCCGGCGATCTTGTCCGGTCCGGTGGCGGGGGCGCGGCGGTCGGCGAGCGCGTAGAGCTGGCCGAGGACCAGGGTCAGGCCGATGCCGGCCAGCATGCCGTGCACCACCGAGGCGGACATCGCGCGGAACCAGCGGCCGAGCCGCAGCGCGCCCATCGTCAGCTGGAGCAGGCCGGTGGCGAGCACCAGCAGGCCGAGCGCGCCGACGCCGAACTCGCGGACGGCGTCGGCGACCAGCACGGTCAGCCCGGCGGCGGGCCCGCTGACCTGGAGGCTGCTGCCGGGCAGGAGTCCGACCACCAGGCCGCCCACGATGCCGGTGACCAGGCCGAGTTCGGCCGGGACGCCGGAGGCGACGGCCACTCCGACGCAGAGCGGGAGGGCGACCAGGAAGACCACCAGCGAGGCGGGCAGGTCCTGGCGCCAGGGCAGGGCGCGCAGCGCGGCGATCGGGGGCCGGGGCCGGCGGCCCGGCGGGGCGTTCTTCCGGGGGCGGCCCGGCGGGCTCTCGCTCCGGTGCGGCGGCCGGGTCATCCGGTCACCACCGGGGGTCGGACGGGGGTACAGCAGCGCATGGGGACGTTCCTTCCGCGCGCCCGCCGCTGCGGGCACGCCGTTGCGGTGCGGGGAGGTGCGGTGCGGGAGGTGCGGTGATTGCGGTACGGGCGGGGCGGTGTACGGGCGGGACCGTGTACGGGCGGGGCGGCGGGACCGGGCGGGTGCGCGGGGACGGGGGAGAGGGACCGCGGAACGGCGGCGACGGCGGTGCGGCCGCGGCTCCCTCCGGGCGGGCCGGAGGACGGCGGCGGATGTCGGGCCGGTGTCGGGTCGGTGCGGTCGTCTGTGCGGCCGGGGGGCGCGTCCCTCACTCGGGTGCGGCGGACCGGGCGCGCCGGCCCTGGACGGGGCCGCCGACGGAGCCCCCGCTCCCCCTGCGCTCCCCAACCCCCCCTGCCGCGGCCTCGGTTGGACCTGACGGGCCCGGCGTGCCACCGACGGTACCCAGGGCGGCGGGGGCGGCCCACCTCGGGCACCGTCCCTTCACCGGCACTGCACACCGGCCGCGCTTCCCGGCGCGGAGCGTCCGCTTCCCCGCGTACACCTGCGCGGATGCCGACTCCGCGTACGAATTCCGCCCACTGGACGGCCCTGGCCAAGGCTTCCACATTCTGTTGAAGTCCCCCTTGACGCCCCGACGGGGCCCGTCCTACCTTGTTTCCACATACAGAAACCGTTCTTCCGTATGGTGGAATTCAGGAGATGAGCCCTCCGAGCCACTGCGGGCCGACGCAGGAGAAACCCGATGCCTCGTATGACAGCCGCCCGCGCGGCCGTGGAGATCCTCAAGCTCGAAGGCGTTGAGGTCGCGTTCGGCGTGCCGGGCGCAGCCATCAACCCGTTCTACGCCGCCCTCAAGGCCTCCGGCGGCATCAGGCACACGCTGGCCCGGCACGTCGAGGGCGCGTCCCACATGGCCGAGGGGTACACCCGTGCCGCGGCCGGCAACATCGGGGTCTGCATCGGTACGTCCGGCCCGGCCGGCACCGACATGATCACCGGCCTGTACTCGGCGATCGCCGACTCCATCCCGATCCTCTGCATCACCGGCCAGGCGCCCGTCGCCCGGCTGCACAAGGAGGACTTCCAGGCCGTCGACATCGCCTCGATCGCCAAGCCGGTCACCAAGGCCGCGACCACCGTCCTGGAGGCCGCGCAGGTCCCCGGCGTCTTCCAGCAGGCCTTCCACCTGATGCGCTCCGGCCGCCCCGGCCCGGTCCTGATCGACCTGCCGATCGACGTCCAGCTGACCGAGATCGACTTCGACCCGGAGGCCTACCAGCCGCTCCCGGTCTACAAGCCGGCCGCCAACCGCATCCAGATCGAGAAGGCCATCGCGCTGCTCCAGCAGTCGGAGCGCCCGCTGATCGTGGCCGGCGGCGGCGTCATCAACGCCGACGCCTCGGCGCTGCTGCTGGAGTTCGCCGAGCTCACCGGCGTCCCGGTGGTCCCGACCCTGATGGGCTGGGGCATCGTCCCGGACGACCACGAGCTGAACGCCGGCATGGTCGGCCTGCAGACCTCGCACCGCTACGGCAACGAGAACTTCCTCGCCTCCGACTTCGTCCTCGGCATCGGCAACCGCTGGGCCAACCGCCACACCGGCGGCCTGGACGTCTACACCGCGGGCCGCACCTTCGTCCACGTCGACGTCGAGCCCACCCAGATCGGCAAGATCTTCGCCCCGACGCTCGGCATCGCCTCCGACGCCAAGGCCGCGCTGGAGCTCTTCGTCCAGGTCGCCCGGGAGCTCAAGGCCGCCGGCACGCTCAAGGACCGCAGCGCGTGGGCCGCCTCCACCCAGCAGCGCAAGGCCACCCTGCAGCGCCGCACCCACTTCGACAACGTGCCGCTCAAGCCGCAGCGCGTCTACGAGGAGATGAACCGGGCGTTCGGGCCGGAGACCCGCTACGTCACCACCATCGGCCTGTCCCAGATCGCCGGCGCCCAGATGCTGCACGTCTACAAGCCGCGGCACTGGATCAACTGCGGCCAGGCCGGCCCGCTCGGCTGGACCATCCCGGCCGCGCTGGGCGTCGCCACCGCCGACCCGGAGGGCCAGGTCGTCGCGCTCTCCGGCGACTACGACTTCCAGTTCATGATCGAGGAGCTCGCGGTCGGCGCCCAGCACCGGATCCCGTACGTCCACGTGCTGGTCAACAACTCCTACCTGGGCCTGATCCGCCAGGCGCAGCGCAACTTCGACATCGACTTCCAGGTCAAGCTGGAGTTCGAGAACATCAACGCGCCGGAGCTGGGCGTCTACGGCGTCGACCACGTCAAGGTCGCCGAGGGCCTGGGCTGCAAGGCGATCCGGGTCACCGAGCCGGAGGGCCTGCTGCCCGCCTTCGAGGAGGCCAAGAAGCTGGCCGCCGAGTTCCGTGTCCCGGTCGTGGTCGAGGCGATCCTGGAGCGGGTCACCAACATCGCGATGAGCGGCAGCGACATCGACAAGGTCAACGAGTTCGAGGAGCTCGCCACCCTCCCCGAGCACGCGCCGACGGCCGTCAAGCCGCTCGCGCTCTGACCCGGCGCGCGGGGGCGTACGAGCCGCTCCGTACGCCCCCGCGCTCACGGAACACCTGCGGCGCCGGCACGGTTGACCCGTCCGGGGCCGCTACCGTGTGCCCGGGCGCGAGCCCGCTTCCGACCTGCCGAAAGGACCACCCCCGTGAGCCTGTACGACATCCCGCTGCGCACCCTCGCCGGCGAGCCCACCTCGCTGGCCGAGTACAAGGGCAAGGCGCTGCTGATCGTCAACGTCGCCTCCAAGTGCGGCCTGACCCCGCAGTACGCCGGCCTGGAGCGCCTGCAGGAGCGCTACGCCGGGCGCGGGTTCACCGTGCTGGGCGTGCCCTGCAACCAGTTCGCCGGGCAGGAGCCGGGCAGCGCCGAGGAGATCCAGACCTTCTGCTCCACCACCTACGGCGTGACCTTCCCGCTCCTGGAGAAGCTGGACGTCAACGGCGACGACCGCCACCCGCTCTTCCAGCAGCTCACCCAGGTCGCCGACGCCGAGGGCGAGGCCGGGGACGTCGCCTGGAACTTCGAGAAGTTCCTGATCTCCCCCGACGGCACCGTCGCCGCCCGCATCCGCCCCCGCGTCGACCCGGAGGCCCCGGAGCTGATCACCGCCCTGGAGGCCGTCCTCCCGGCCTGACGCCTCCATCGCGCGACCGGCCCGGACCGCTGAGCGGTCCGGGCCGGTCCGTGTGCCGTCAGGGCCGGTCAGGGCGCCATCAGGCGGGCGTCAGCAGCTGGTGTTGGACGTGATCATGATGCCGGTCACGGTTCCGAGCGATCCGATGCTGTTCTGGTCGTGGGACGCGTTCGAGAGGCACTCGTAGCCCACGGAGCCGCCGCCGTAGTCGACGCGCAGCCACACCGTGTCCTGGTTCCTGGTGTTGACGGCGCTGAAGCCCGGCCCGTGGTGCGTGCCCTGGTAGTAGCTGGTGATGTCCCGGAACTCGGCCACGATGGTGCTGCTGCTCGGGCCGTCGTAGATGCAGACGTACGGGTAGGGGCAGCCGTCCTGGGAGTCGGCGTGCGCGCCCGTGGCGCCGACCAGTGACATGGCCAGCATGGAGACGCCGACGGCGCCGGTCGCCGCCAGCTTCCTGAGTCCGTTTCGCATGGTCTTCCTCTTCTCTACGGGTGTCCCGTCCCGCCGGTTCGGCGGAACGGCGATCGAGGGGACGGCGGCGGGCGGACGAGGGGGCAGTCCCCCGCCGGTCACCCGCGCCGCTCTCCGGGGGCGCTCCCCGGGCGTCGTCGGCTCGGGCCGATCAGCTGTAGGTGGGGACGAACGGCTGGCAGGAGCCGTTGGGGCCGGCGGCCGAGTCGGTCCAGTCGTAGTTCAGCAGCTTGCTGCCCGTCGCCGGGCCGACGACGCCGTCCGCCTGGCTGCTGCCGAGGAAGACCTGCTGGAAGTTCCGCACGGCGCCATCGGTCCGCGGACCCCACTGGCTGTCCTCGGAGATCGTCGCCTGACCGCTCGCCCGCAGGTAGTCGTTGACCAGGTGCTGCACGCACCACACCCCGGTGCCCGAGGTGGTGTGGCCGTACCCGAGCCAGGCGGCGCCGGTCGACGCCTGCGCGGTGCCGGCCAGTGCGGCGGTGGAGAGCGTGAGGGCGGCGGCCGCGACCAGGCCGCGGCGGATCGACTTCTTGAGCATGGTGGTCCTCTTTTACGGTGGGTGCGGGCTGTTCGAGCCGCGGGAGCGTGCAGGGGAGCGCACGGACGGATCCCGGGATCCCCCCGGGTGCGTCGATCGAGAACGCGGATGCCCCAACAGCGGTGTGTCCGGCCCGAGTTCCGCCGGAGGGCGGCTACGGTCCCGGGGCGACTCCGATGGCCTCCGGGGGACGTGGCCCCGGGGTGCGGCCACCACCCTGACAGGTGGTCACAGTGGCGGCAACCCTTGATCCACCGTCCCAACGTCTCAGGTGTTCGCGGGTCTCTGACCTGTGGGTTGGGACGTCTCACAGCTCCGGGCGGGCCGTGCCGCGGCAACGCCGCCGCCTCCTCGCCGGGTGATGCCGGGATGCCCCCCGGATTCCGGTGATCCCGGGGATTCCAGGGGGAGACACGACCGGCCCCCCGGTGTGAGACGTCTCAACTTCCGCACCGCGGGGGCACGGTCCACTCGCCCGTTCCACCTCGTCAGGACGCGGTGAGACGGTGGGACGGCCCCGCGCCGCCGTCCGCACGGCGGGCCGCGCCGGCCTTCCGGTCGGTAGGTTGTCCCACCAGCGAGAGCCGTCGTCACGGCTCCGCGCAACCGGAGTCACGCCGATTCACGGGCGGGCTCCCCCTACGCGGCTCCCCCCTGCGTGCCACCGACCGGTGCGACCCAGGACGGCGGGGGCCGCGACACGAACCCCGGCGTCGGCCCGCGGGCGGACACGTCCCCGATCCTCGACCGGGTGTCACCGATTGCTGAACGGGAGACAGCGGATGACCATCATGACCAAACTCGGCAAGGGCGCCCTGGCGCTGGCGATGGCGGGCGCCTCGGTGCTCGGCGTCACGGGCGCGGCCAACGCCAGCCCCGGCGCGTCCTACATCGGACCCGGCCACACCACCTCCGGCGTCGGCGTGTGGTGCGTCCAGCACAGCATCAACTACTACCTCGACCACAACGGCTCGGCCTACCGCGGCTCCGCCCCGTACTGGTCGCTCGACGAGGACAGTCAGTGGGGCCCCAAGACGGAGGCCGAGGTCCGCTGGTTCCAGGCGCACTGGAACTACGACCAGGACGGCGTCGTGGGGCCGATCACCGGTCACCAGATCCTCGTCTACGGGGACCCCTCCTACAGCGGGACCCCGTGGGACGGCCCGGGCTCCTGCTACTGGCAGGTCCCCAGCGACCACATGTACGGCGCGTAGGCACCCGGCCGGGTGGTGTCGGGCGCCCCTCGCGTCCCGGACACCACCCGGCGGCCACCACCGGCGACGGTCCGGAACGAGCCGCCGGGCGGCTCAGCGCGGAGCGTCCTCGCCCGGGGAGCGGTGGCGGAGGGCGTCCTGGGAGTCGACGTACTTGAGCATGAGGCGGGCGAACTCCAGGCGCTCCCGCTCGGTCCAGTCGGCGGTGATGTGCTCGAAGGCCGAACGCTGGTGGCGGCCGAAGCGGGCCATCAGCTCGCGGCCTCCGGGGCTCAGCCGGAGGACGGTGCGGCGGCCGTCCTGCTGGGAGGCTTCACGGACCAGATGGCCGGCCGAGATGCAGTCGGAGACCATGCGGCTGGCCACCGACGGGTCCACCCCCAGGTGGCGCGCGACCGCGCCGACGGTGATCTCACCGGCGGCCGACTCGTTCGCCGTGGCCCCTTGCTCGGCCCCTTGCTCCGCTTCCAGCACGATTCGGAGCACCAGCGTGCGGCTGAGGTCCTTCTGGGAGATCGGGTCCTCGACGTCCAGGAGCGAGGAGCGCCGCAGCTTCCCGAAGGCCGGGCCCACGGCGTCCAGCAGCTCGTCCGCCGTCTTCGGCTCGTGCTTCGTCATGCCCCCATCGTACCGACATGGATGACTCCACGAAGGCATGTGTTGACTAACAAATATGTGCATGCGAGCATGCATGTGTCAGCAAGCAATGAATGGAGCCCTCCATGACCATCCTCGTCACCGGCGCCCGCGGCAAGGTCGGCCAAGCCGTCATCGACCGCCTGCACGCCGCCGGCCTCACCGTCCGCGCCGCCAGCGCCAACCCCGCCGAACTGACCGTCCCGACGGGTGTCCAGGTCGCCGAGCTCTCCCTCGACCGGCCCGAGACCTTCGACGCCGCGCTCCGCGGCGTCCGCCAGGTCTTCCTCTACCCCCAGCCCGCCGGCATCCACGAGCTGGTCAAGGCCGCCGAGGCCGCCGGCGTCGAGCACGTCGTCCTGCTCTCCTCGTCCTCCGTCCTCGGCCCCGACGCCGCGAACGACCCGCTCGCGAGCCACAGCCTCCGGGTCGAGCGCGCCCTCGCCGACTCCGACCTCACCCGCACGTTCCTGCGCCCGGACGCCTTCGCCAGCAACGCCCTCGGCTGGGCGCACTTCATCGGCCGGTCGATGCCGGTCCGGCTCGCCTACCCGGACGCCGGCATCGCTCCCATCCACCCCGAGGACATCGCCGACATCGCCGTCGAGGCACTGACCGGCACCTCCCTCACCGGCCGATCGGTCACCCTGACCGGCCCCGAGTCGCTCACCTTCCGCGAGCAACTCGCCCTCCTCGCCGACACCCTCGGCCGTGAGATCCCGGTCGAGCGGATCACCCGCGCCGAGGCCGAGCAGCAGATGGGCGCCCACATGCCCGCGCCGATGGTCTCCTCGCTGCTCGACCTGTGGCAGGCCGCCGACCACGGTCCCGCGGCCATCGCCGACACCACCCTGACCCTCCTCGGCCGTCCCGCCCGCACCTTCCACCAGTGGGCCCGCGAGAACGTCGCCGCCTTCACCCCGCGCTGATCCGCGCCCGCCCCCCTCGGCGACACCCGCCCCCGACGTCACCGACCCTCGCAGGAGCACGACATGAAGCCCATCGGCTACTGGCTCAACCGCACCGACAAGGCCCTCACCGGCCACATGAACTCCATGCTGGCCGAGTTCGGCCTCACCCGACTCGCCTGGCAGGTCCTCAACGTGGTCGCGGACGACCCGCGGGCCACCGACACCCGGATCCTGGCCGTGCTGGCCGCCAACGCCGATGCCGACGCCCTGGCCGACGCCGTCGAGACCGTCCTCGCCGGCGACTGGGCCGCCCGCCCGGAGCCGGGCCGCCTCGCCCTGACCGCCGACGGCCGCGCCCGCCTCGCCCAGGTCGCCGAACGCGTCGACGCCTTCCGCGAGCGGTCGGCGGCCGGCATCACCGACGAGGAGTACCGGATCGCCGTCACCGTCCTGGAGCGGATGACCCACAACCTGGAGAGCGGAGCCGGACATTGACCCCGCCCGGGCCGCCCCGCGCTCAACGGCGGAGAACATCACTGCCGCGAACATGACGGGTCCGGGCCGGACCGGGAGTAACCTGGACATCACCGAAGGCACTCCGCATGCTGGCACCGGATACTGGCGTCGTCTCCGGCGAACGGCAATACCGGACCCGGCCCCGTGGACCGGGCCCGGGGACAGGCCCTTGATCATGACCACGATGCTCGATCGTGCGACGACGCCCACCGCCCCGGATCCCACCGCACGGCTCTCCCTCGCACCCCGTGGTGTGCGGCCCGGCCGCCTGGACGGAGCCTGGTGGCCCCGCTCGCGTGATCTTCTCCTCGAACTCCCCGCCCTGGCCGCCGACATCGACGAGCAGTGGGGCCGGATCACCCGGATCACCGTGAACCCCGCGCAGTGGCCCGTCATCCCCCCGCGGATCCCGGTCGCCGGGCACACCGTCCACGCGGGCTGGTTCAGCGCCGAGCAGGACGAGCACACGATCGCGGTGTTCTCGTACGCCCCGCGTCGGCTGAACCTGCTGGTCGTCCCGCCGGAGACGGACGCCGTCGGTGCCGCCCGGCTGATGGCCGAGGCCTCCAGTCCCGCGAACACCGTGGCCGCGAGCGCTCTGCTCGCCGTGGAGACGGGCGGCGGCGCGCAAGGGCCGCGGTCCCGCTCCGCCTTCCTGCCGTCGGCCGTCGCCCCCTCCGACGGCGCCGGTGAGGCGGGCCGACGGGCCGATGTCGCCCGCAGCCGGGCCGCCTCCTGGCCGGTACCCGCGTAGCCGACGGGAGCCGCCCGGGAGTGTGTGCGCCCCGGCGGGCGTTGCCTTACGGTTCGGCGGTCTTACGGTTCGGCGGCCTCACGGTTCGGCGGCCTCACGGTTCGGCGGCCTTACGGTTCATCCGATCCGGATCGCCGTCCGTAGTCGGAGGCGCTACGCAGGTAGGAGCCCACGACCTGGAGCCACGCGCCGGGGCCGAAGCACACCTCGATCCGGTACGGCGTGTCCTCGAAGACCCGCAGGACGCGCAGCGCGCCACTCGGATGCAGGTCGTACTCGAAGGTGACGCCGTCCGCGCCGTCCTCGTACTGCAGGTCCAGCGGCCCCTTCGACGGTTCGGCCGGGGCCCTGGCCTCGGCCGAGAGTTTCACGTAGACGGACATCGTTCCGTCCCGCCTTTCCTGGACTCACGCCCGGCCCCGCCGAGCGAGGCCCGACCGTCGGGGAACGGCCTCCGGGCCGCCCCGACATCCCCACGGTACTCCGCCCGCGCCGGGCCGACCCGTCCGGTCGGGAGAACCGGCGCGGAGGCCCACCGGCCGGACGGCCCGGGGCGGGGGCGTCGGTCTGCTTCAGGGGCACAGGGCGGCGTCGATGGCGTTCCTGGCGGGATCGAGGTCGGTGATGCTCGTCGGTTCGACCGTCAGCGCGACGCCGACGGCGCGTCCGTCCTCGGTGGCGGCGCTCCAGGTCCCGTAGCCCGGGATGCCGCCGTTGTGGAACCACACGGTCGTGCCGCAGGACAGCGTCGTCCGCATGATCCCCAGCCCGAAGCCGTCGCCGGAGCCGGGCCCCCCGACGTCGACGGTGGCACGCATCTGCCGGAGCTGGGGGTCGGCGAGCAGGCGGTGGCCACGCATGAGCTCGGCGAAGAACGTGGCGAGGTCGGAGTCGGTGGACACCATCGCACCACCCGCCCAGGCCGCGGAGGGGTCGATCTCGGTGACGTCGCGCAGCGCTCCGCCCGGGCCGTCCGCGCGGTAGCCCCGGGGGTGGCGTTCCCGGAGGGTGGTCTCGCCGGGGGCGGGAAGGTAGGTGTGGCGCAGCCCGATGGGCCGGATGACGCGGCGGTCGATGACCTCGGCGAGGGGCCGACCGGTGACCTTCTCCACGATCAGGCCGGCCACCAGGTAGTTCGTGCTGCTGTACCCCCAGGCCGTTCCCGGGGGGAAGGCCGCTTCGTGCCGCAGCGCGATGTCCAGGGCGTCGCGTGGGGAGACGTAGCGGCGCCGGAGGATGGACTCGGTGACGTCCGGCTCGTACTCGGGAAGTCCGGCGGTGTGCTGCAGGAGTTGACGCACCGTGATCCGGTTCCCGTCGATGCCCTTCCCCCGGACGAGACCGGGCAGGTGCTTCTCGACCGGGTCGTCGAGGCCGATCTCGCCCTCACCGACCAGTTGCAGCACGACCACCGCGGTGAACGTCTTGGTGATGCTGCCGATCCGCACCTGGCCGTCCCGGGGCACCTTCGCACCGGTGACCCGGTCCCCGACCCCCGCCGTGTAGGTACGGGTGCGACCGGCCTCGTCACGGACGGCGGCCAGCGCGCCGGGCACCCGGTCGGGGCTGACCGCCGCGTCCAGCAGCACCTGGACGGCGTCCGGCTTGGCGGGCGCCGGGGCGGCGACGGCGGCCGGGGCGAGCGCGCCGGCCGCGATGACGCCGACCGAAAGGGCGCCGGCGGCCACGGCGACGACGGTCGTCCTCCCGCGATGCGGGACGCGGAACCGTTGTGATGCAAGGAAGTTCACGGAATCTCACCTCTGCTGGTGCGTGCGGTCCGGGCTGCGCACCGGGGCGTCCCGGCGCCGTTCCACGACATCACGCGGTCGAGAGGGCCGTCGTCGCCGCCGAGGACGAAGGGCAACCGGGCCGGGAATCCCCCTTCCTCCCGGCGCCTCCTCCTGCCGACGTACGCGCACCGCGCCGCCGGAGGCGACGCGGTGCGGCACGGGGGTGCGGGTCACGGGCGCACCCGCGACCCCCACCGTCCTGCGGTACGACGGGCTGGCGGGGTGGCTCAGCCCTCACCGATCCCGCTGGTCTGGGAGAGCGGGACGCACCCGGGGGTCTCCTTGGTCAGCGAGATGTCCAGGTTCCCGACGGTGCCCGGGTGGAGCGCACCCTTGGGGGCCGTGTTGATCAGCAGCAGGCTTTCGCCCGGCGGGATGGCGGCGGGGTGCAGGATCGCGATGCGGCCGTTCCGGGGATCCAGCGACATCACCGACTCCAGCCGGCTGCCGTCGGTGGCCACCGGGGTGTGGCAGGACTCCGACGGCGTCATGACCAGCGCGGGCACGCCCACCGAGCGCAGCGCGCTCTGGAGCCCGGACCAGTCGGCGCCGATCAGCTGGAAGGAGACGGTGCCGTCCGTGTTGGGGGTCACCGAGTAGGAGGCGGTGGTGAGCTGCACCGCGGCCGGGCCGCCGCTGGCCGTCGGGGCGGCGGCGGGGCCGGCCTGCGGCTTGGGGGCGGTGCCGTCACCGCCGGTGTGCGGCATCAGGACGACCCCGGTGACAGCGGCGGCCAGCCCGAGGCCGGTCACCACCAGCCTGCGGGTGTGGCGCGGCCGGACCCGGGCCGTGGTGGCGGTGACGGTGGTGGCGGGCAGGTCCGCGGCGCGGGCTGCGAGTTCGGCGCCGAGCTGCTGCCGGAAGTTCAGGGGCGTGGTCACGAGGCGGCCTCCAGGAGAGCGTTCACGGACGTACTGGTGGTACCGGACTCCGGCATCGCCTTCTGCAGCGCCTTGCGGGCCCGGTGCAGCCGTACCCGGGCGGTGGCCGCGCTGATGCCCAGCGCCTTGGCCGCCTCACGGACGGCCAGGCCGTCGACGGCCACCAGGTCCAGCACCGCGCGCAGCGGCTCGGACAGGGCGGCGTGCCGGGCGGCCAGGCCACGGGCCTCGCGGGCCGCGTCGATGCGTCCTTCGATCGCGGACACGTCCTGGTCGTCCAGCATCCGCTGACCGGCGATCCTGGCCACCGCGTTGAGCTCGCGGACGTTGCCGCGGAAGTGCGCGGCCAGGACGTTGCGGGAGATGCCGTACAGCCAGGCGACGGGCGCGCCGCGGCGGGCGTCGTAACTGTCGGCCTGCTCCAGCGCCGTCAGGAAGATGTCGGCCGTCAGGTCGGCCGCCAGGTGCACGCTGTCGGTGCGCCGGGTGACGAAGCCGAGCACGGTGTCGAACTGCTGCTGGTAGAAGACGGCGAACGCCGCCGGGTCTCGCGAGGGTGGTGCTATCGGGTGGTGCTCCGCTGACACGGATGGCTCCTTGGGAGGACGAGCACTGCCTTACGTCTCTACTTGGCTCGGGCGCTCCGGAGCGTTACACGCGGCCGTCGCGACGGGCGTCGGGTGGCCTTCCGGCGGCCTTCCGGCGGCCGGCCCGGGCAGGATCGGGCTCGGGATCAGGCTCGGGCTCGGGATCACAGCAACAGCCGGGTCCCCGGCGGGAGTTCACCCGACCCAGCGGCGTCGTGCAGGTGCGCCAGCAGGGTGCCGCGCAGGGCTTCGGCGGCGCGAGTGGGCGGCACCTCGTGGCCGTGGGCGACGGCGATGGTGCGGCCGAGGCCCGGGCCGGCGAAGGGGGTGACCGTGAGGCCGGAGCGGGCGGCCACCATGCCGGGCACCACCGCGGGCCCGAGGCCGGCCCGGACGAAGCCGAGGACGGCGTCCATCTCGCCGCCCTCCACCGCGAACTCCGGCTCGAACCCGGCCGCCCGGCAGGCCGCCAGGGTGGCCTCGCGCACGTCGTAGCCCTCCCGGAACATCACCAGGGGGCGCCCCCGCAGCTCCGCCACCCGCGCTCTGCGCCGCCCCCGCCGCTCGGCCGAGACCAGGACCAGCTCCTCGTGCAGCAGCTCGGTGACGGCGAGCGCCGGTGCCTGCTCCCCGCTGGGCGGGGTGATGATCAGCGCGAGGTCCAGCTCCCCCGCCGACAGCGAGCGGACCAGGTCGCGCGAGCCGCCCTCGCGGACCACCAGCGCCACGCCGGGGTAGCGGTCCCGGAAGACCCGCAGCACGTCCGGCACCAGGCTGGTGCACAGGCTGGGCGGCGCGCCCAGCCGGACCCGGCCGCGGCGCAGCTGCACCGTCTCCTGGACGGCGAGGCGGGCGCTCTCGGTGTCCGCGAGGATGCGCCGGGCGAGCGGCAGCAGGGCGTCCCCGGCGTCGGTCAGGGCGATGTTGCCCCGGGTGCGGTGGAACAGCTCCGCGCCCAACTCCCTCTCCAGTGAACGGATCTGCTGGGAGAGGGAAGGCTGCGCCACGTGCGCCGCCTCGGCGGCCCGGGTGAAGTGGCGGGTCTCGGCGACGGCCAGGAAGTAGCGGAGTTGCTGGAGCTGCACCCGACCAGGATAGGCCGCGTCGATAGCCGGTGCCTATCGTCATGAGCCGCAGCATGTCTTGGACGTACCCTGGCGGCCGTCCCTACCGTGGCAGCCATGACAACCGCGACTCGGACGGGCCGGCATCCGTCCACCCTGGCGACGCTGTGGCGGTCGACCGTCGGCAAGAAGGCGGTCATGGCCGTCACCGGACTGGTCATGCTGCTGTACCTGGTCGCGCACATGCTGGGCAACCTCAAGGTCTTCTTCGGTCCGGACGACATCAACGGCTACGCGGCCTGGCTGCGCACCATCGGCCAGCCGTTCCTGGGCCACGAGTGGTTCCTGTGGATCGCCCGGTCCGGCCTGCTGGCCGCCGTCGTGCTGCACGGCGTGTCCGCCTACCAGCTCAGCCGCCGCGACCTCGCCGCCCGGCCGAGCAAGTACGCGCACAAGCGGCGCCGCGCGAGCTACGCGACCCGGACCATGCGCTGGGGCGGGGTGATCCTGGCGCTGTTCATCGTCTGGCACATCCTCGACCTGACCACGCTGACCGTGAACCCGGCCGCCGAGGAGGGCCACCCGTACCAGAACATCGTGGCCTCGTTCGGCCGCTGGTACGTCGACGTCTTCTACGTCGTGGCGATGCTGGCCGTCGGCCTGCACATCCGGCACGGCTTCTGGAGCGCCGCGCAGACCCTCGGCGCCAACAACGCCCGCCGGGACCGGGCACTCAAGCTGACGGCCGACACCTTGGCGTTGGCGTTGACCGCCGGCTTCCTGTCCGTCCCCGTGGCCGTGATGACCGGAATCGTGAAATGAGCGGTGACGAAGTGAGCAGCACGTACCTGGACTACACCCTCGGCGAGCCGGTCGCCGACACCAGGGCCCCCGCCGGGCCGATCGAACAGCGGTGGGACCAACGGCGGTTCGACGCCAAGCTGGTCAACCCGGCGAACCGGCGCAAGCACACCGTGATCGTGGTCGGCACCGGCCTGGCCGGCGGCGCGGCCGGCGCCACCCTGGCCGAACAGGGCTACCACGTCGTCCAGTTCTGCTTCCAGGACTCCCCCAGGCGCGCCCACTCGATCGCCGCCCAGGGCGGCATCAACGCGGCCAAGAACTACCGCAACGACGGCGACTCGGTGCGCCGGCTGTTCTACGACACCGTCAAGGGCGGCGACTTCCGCGCCCGCGAGTCCAATGTGCACCGGCTGGCCCAGGTGTCGGTGGAGATCATCGACCAGTGCGTGGCCCAGGGCGTCCCGTTCGCCCGGGAGTACGGCGGCCTGCTGGACACCCGCTCCTTCGGCGGCGTCCAGGTCTCCCGCACCTTCTACGCCCGCGGCCAGACCGGCCAGCAGCTGCTGCTCGGCGCCTACCAGGCGCTGTCCCGGCAGATCGCCGCCGGGAACGTGGAGATGCACCCGCGCACCGAGATGCTGGACCTGCTGGTCGTCGACGGCCGGGCCCGCGGCATCGTCGCCCGCGACCTGGTCACCGGCGAGATCCGCTCCTACACCGCGGACGCGGTCGTCCTCGCCAGCGGCGGCTACGGCAACGTCTTCTACCTCTCCACCAACGCCAAGAACTCCAACGCCACCGCGATCTGGCGGGCGCACCGGCGCGGCGCCTACTTCGCCAACCCGTGCTTCACCCAGATCCACCCGACCTGCATCCCGCGCTCCGGCGAGCACCAGTCCAAGCTCACCCTGATGAGCGAGTCGCTGCGCAACGACGGCCGGATCTGGGTGCCGAAGGCGCAGGGCGACACCCGGCCGCCGGCCGAGATCCCCGAGGAGGAGCGGGACTACTACCTGGAGCGGATCTACCCGGCCTTCGGCAACCTGGTGCCGCGCGACATCGCCTCCCGGGCCGCCAAGAACGTCTGCGACGAGGGCCGCGGCGTCGGCCCCGGCGGCCAGGGCGTGTACCTGGACTTCGCCGACGCGATCCGCCGGCTGGGCCGGGACGCCGTCGAGGCCAAGTACGGCAACCTCTTCGAGATGTACGAGCGGATCACCGCCGAGGACCCGTACCGGGTGCCGATGCGGATCTACCCGGCGATCCACTACACGATGGGCGGGCTCTGGGTCGACTACGACCTGCAGACCACCGTCCCGGGCCTGTTCGCCATCGGGGAGGCCAACTTCTCCGACCACGGCGCCAACCGGCTCGGCGCCAGCGCCCTGATGCAGGGCCTCGCCGACGGCTACTTCGTACTGCCGCCCACCCTCAACGACTACCTGGCCCGCCACCCGCTGCCCGCCGTGCCCGCCGACCACCCGGTGCTCACCGAGACCGAGGCCGAGGTCGAGGACCGGCTCAACCTGATCCTCGCGGTGGACGGCGACCGCACCCCGGACTCCTTCCACCGCGAACTCGGCGAACTGCTCTGGGACGAGTGCGGGATGGCCCGCGACGAGGCCGGCCTCAGGCGGGCGCTGGAGCGGATCCCCCGGCTGCGCGAGGAGTTCTGGCGCCGGATCAAGGTGCCCGGCACCGGGCAGGAGCTCAACCAGTCGCTGGAGAAGGCCAACCGGCTCGTCGACTACTTCGAGCTGGCCGAGCTGATGTGCCTGGACGCCCTGCACCGCGCCGAGTCCTGCGGCGGCCACTTCCGCACCGAGAGCCAGACCCCCGAGGGCGAGGCCGCCCGGCGCGACGAGGAGTTCGGCTACGCCGCCGCCTGGGAGTTCACCGGCACCGGCGCGGCACCCGTCCTCCACCGCGAGGCGCTCGACTTCGAGTACGTCCACCCCACCCAGCGGAGCTACGCATGAACCTCACCCTGCGCATCTGGCGCCAGGCGGGCCCGGACGCGGCCGGCTCGATGACCACCTACCACGTCAGCGGGATCAGCCCGGACATGTCCTTCCTGGAGATGCTCGACACCCTCAACGAGGAGCTGATCACCCGCGGCGACCAGCCGGTCGCCTTCGACCACGACTGCCGCGAGGGCATCTGCGGCGCCTGCGGCATGGTCATCAACGGCCAGGCGCACGGCCCGGAGCGGACCACCACCTGCCAGCTGCACATGCGGCACTTCCGGGACGGCGACACCATCGACGTCGAGCCGTGGCGGGCGGCGGCCTTCCCGGTGGTCAAGGACCTGGTGGTGGACCGCTCGGCCTTCGACCGGATCATCGGCTCCGGCGGCTACATCACCGCCCCCACCGGCAGCGCCCCCGACGCGCACGCCACGCCCGTCCCCAAGGAGGCCGCCGACACCGCCTTCGAGCACGCCGAGTGCATCGGCTGCGGCGCCTGCGTGGCGGCCTGCCCGAACGGTTCGGCGATGCTGTTCACCTCCGCCAAGGTGGTCCACCTCAACGTGCTCCCCCAGGGCGCGCCCGAACGGGCCTCCCGGGTACGGAACATGGTGACGGCGATGGACGCCGAGGGCTTCGGCGGCTGCACCAACACCGGCGAGTGCGCCACCGCCTGCCCCAAGGGCATCCCGCTGCCCAGCATCGCGGCGATGAACCGGGAGTTCCTGCGGGCCGCCCGCGGCTGACACCCCCTCCCCCGATCGGTCGGGACCTCCGACCCCCGGCCCCTCGCGCTGGTGCTCGCGCGAGGGGCCGACCGCGTTCGGCGGGGCGTGCGGGGGCAGTTCACACTCCCCGTACGGGTGGTGGATCGTCAGGAGCGGTGCTCACGGGCGGGAAATCGCGCTACGGTGGTGCTCCGCCACGGAGGGACGGCATATGCCCGAGGTTCAGTCCTGTGCCGGCTGCGGCGGGTCCGGGGGGACCCAGAAGACCGAGGCAACGGTCGAACTGGACGAGGAAGGGAGCATGGTGCCCAGGGTCCACGAATTCTGGTCGCCCTGCGGTCGGTGCCACGGATCCGGGACGGTGATCGTCGGATGAGGTTGGTCTTCGAGTGCGTCGAGTGCGGTGGGCACTACCTGCCGCCCGAGAGCATGGTGTACCCGGACGGGCCGGCCTCGCCGGTCTGGTGCACCACCTGCCAGCACACCAAGCAGGAGGCCGGCGTCCGGGAGGACCCGCTGCTCGCCCGCGTGGCCCTGGCCGCCGCCCGGGCCGCGCTCGCCCGGCGGGCCGCCGAGGCCGCCGACCCGGCCGCCCGCACCGACGTCCGCCCGTCCCGGCCCCCGCTGTCCCGCCGCGCCCGCTCGGGCCCGGGCGGAGTGCGCAGCAAGCTGGCCTAGCGGGCTGGTCGGCGACGGCCCGGCCGGCTCAGAACAGCGCCTCCTGGGTGTCCGGCTCCGGCGGACGCACCCGCTCCTGCAGCACCAGCCCCTCGGACGGGCGGCCGGCCGCTGCGGTGAGCGTCCAGCCGGTCAGCCGCCGGGTGTCCAGCAGCAGCGGGCCGGAGCCGTCCGCCTGGTCCAGGAAGAGGTGCTTGCCGATCGGCGGCCGCAGCCGGCCCGCGACCACCGCACCGTCGGCCAGCCCCGCGACCTCCCGGTAGACCTCCGGGGCGCCGCCCGCCAGGCCGTAGCGCTCCACGTGGTCCACCACCGGACGGTCCGCGAGCAGCTCCACGGCATGGCCGTCCAACAGCCGGTGCGCCTGGCCGCGGGCCTCGGTGAGCACCGTACGGCGGTGCGGCACGTCGCCGTGCGACCACCAGTGATCGGCCTTGAGCCGGGACTTGTACCGCTCCCGGGCCAAGCCCGAGGCGGCGACGGTGAGTTCGGCGCGGCGCACCGCGGGCAGCCCGCCCCGGGCGGTGAACGCGTAGGCCAGCGCGCCCTGTTCGAGCAGCCGGCTGTCGCCGCGCTGCTCGGCGGTCAGGCCGACCTTCAGCAGGCCCTCGCCGAACCAGGCGAGGTAGAGCAGATAGGTGCGGCCGTCGTCGAGGATCTGGTCCCGCGCCAGGGCGAGGCCGCGGTCCACGCTCTGGCAGGCCGGGCACTGCGTCGCGGCGGCGTCCGGGTCGATCACGGCGTGGTGCGGGCACGGCGTCCGTTCCGTCGCCCCGGCCAGCCAGGCCCCGGTGCAGCGCCGCGGACCGCCGAGCAGCCAGCCGACCTCCGCGCCGGTCTCCACGGCGCGCTCGTGCACCCGGGCGCCGCGCACGGCCCCGAGCACGGCACGGCCGTCCTGCCAGCTCAGACCGGTGGAGACCCAGCCGGCCGGCCGGTCCGGCTGCTGCGGTGCGGGAATCGTCACGGGCATCCCTCCCTGTAGGCGCTCGACCAGGCGAGGCTACCCGGCACCACCGACAACCGTTGTTCCGCTGCCGACGGGCCCAGGCGTCGCCTAGCCTCCGGGACATGATCGATTCCCCCGACTCCCCCACCGCGGACGACCTCGCCCTCGCCCTCCGGCTCGCCGTCGACACCCTGCGCGGCGCCCCGGCGGACGCCGACTGGGCGCGCCCGGCCGGCACGCTCGGCTGGAGCTGCCGGGAGACCGTCGAGCACCTCGCCGACGACCTCCTCGCGTACGCCGCCCAGCTCGGCCCCGCCCTGCTCGGCCCCGCGCGGCCGCCGCGCGACCGGTACGTCCCCTTCGTGGCGACCCGCCGCGCGCCCGGCGCCCCGAACAACTTCGTCCGCGCCACCCCGGACAGCGGGGTCGAGGGGCTGCTCGAGGTCCTGGAGGCGAGCGGCGGGCTGATGGTCGCCGTGGCCCGGGTCACCCCGCCGGAGACCCGCGCCTACCACCCGTGGGGGCTCGCCGACCCGACCGGCTTCGTGGCCATGAGCCTGGTCGAGACCCTGGTCCACCTCCACGACCTCGCCACCGGCCTCGGCCTCCCGTGGGCCCCGCCCGCCGACCTCTGCGAACGCACCCTCGCCCGGCTCTTCCCCGACGTCCCGGCCACCGACGCCCCCTGGCCCACCCTCCTCTGGGCCACCGGCCGGGCGCCCCTGCCCGACCACCCCCGCCGCACCGACTGGCGCTGGTACGCCGACCCGACGGAGTGAGGGCCCCGGACGGACGGGGTACCGGCGGCCGACAGACCCCGCACCGGGCGCCGATGGGAATCCACAGGCGACCGGCCGGGCCCCACTGCCCAACCACCCCCGCCGCACAGACAGGCGCTGGTACGCCGACCCGAGGGAGTGAAGCGCCCGAACGGGCCGAGTGCCCGCAACCCACAGGCCCCGGCCGGGCTGCCAGGCCCGGCCGGAGGCGGCGCGGCGACCGACAGGCCGTGAGCCGGACGCCACCGTGAGCCCATGGACCACTGGCGATCGACCGGGCCGCCGGACCGCGACGGACAGGGCGTCCACGGCCGGCGGGCGCCACCGTGAGCCCGCGGCCCACGCGCGCCCGACCGCACCGCCGAGGCCCGCCCGACGGAGCATCAGGCGCCCGCCGAGGGCTCGCAGGTCACGGGCGCGTGGCCCGGTCGGGTGCCCACGTTCTATTGTGGCGGGCGCGGTCGGCGGTGCGGCCGGGAGGCGATGTCGCGCGGCCGGGGTCGGCGCGAGGTGAATGGGGTGGACGGACGGTGTCGGGGCGGCGGAGCAGCGGGGTGCTGGCGATCTGGGCGGAGGCGCAGCGGCAGCAGCAGCGCCGGGACGAGGCCCGGTGGCGTGCCGAGGCGGCGGAGGAGCGTCGGCGGGAGCGGGAGCAGCGCGAGGCGCAGCGGGCGGCTGCCCGGGACGAGCGGGAGGCGCAGCGCGCGTACCAGCAGTCCCGGGAGGCGGAGGTGGCCCGGCGGACGGCCGAACTGGACGCCCGGGTGGAGGAGTTGAAGGGTCTGCTGGCCGCCGGGCTGGCCGCGCCGGCGTTCGGCCCGCAGGCCTTGCTGGCGCCGAGTGCGGTGCCGCCGTTCGACCCGGGGCCGCTGGGCGTGCCGGTGGAGATGCCGGACCAGACGGCCGCGGTCTACTTCGTGCCGCCGCCGGACGCGGTGCAGGCCCGCAATCCGGGGGTGCGGCGCCAGTACGAGCAGTACCTGGCGCAGGCCCGGGCCCGGTTCGAGCAGGACTGGTACGCGGCGCAGGCGCGGGAGGCGGACCGGCAGCGGCGGCTGGCCGCGCACCACCGGGAGTACCTGGCCTGGGCGGAGGGGCTGCGCCGTCAGGACGAGGAGCGCGGGGCCCGGACGGAGGAGTTGCTGCGGCGGCTGCGGGCGGGTGAGCCGGAGGCGGTGCAGGAGTACTTCACGGCGGGCCTGTACGCCTCGGCGGCCTGGCCGGAGGGCTTCCCGCACCGGCTGGTGGCGGCCTTCGACGCGGCCGGCCGCCAGTTGGTGGTGAACCGGGAGCTGCCGGGGCCGGACGTGGTGCCGGCGGCGGCCCGGGTGCGGTACGTGAAGTCGGACGACCGCGAGGCCGAGGTGGCCCGCCCGGCGACGGAGCGCAAGGCGCTGTACCGGCAGGTGCTGGCGCAGTCGTCGCTGCGGGTGGTGGCGGAGGTGTTCCGGGCGGACCGGGACGGGCTGCTGGACTCGGTGGTGCTGAACGGCTTCGTCCTGGGCATCGATCCGGCGACCGGCCGGGAGGCGGAGCGCTTCGTGTCCTCGCTGACCGCGACCCGGGCCGGGTTCGCCGGGCTGGCGCTGGACCGGGTGGACGCGCTGGAGTGCTTCCAGGGCCTGGGCGGCCGGTTGTCGGCGCGCCCGGAGCGGCTGGACGAGGTACGGCCGGACCGGCGGCCGGAGACGGTCGGCGGGAGCGTGGCGGGGCACGGCGGCGAGGACGAGCCGGACCTCTTCGAGATGGACCCGCTGGACTTCGAGGACCTGATCGCCGAGCTGTTCCGGCTGCGCGGTTTCCGGGTGATGACGACGGCCCGCAGCGGCGACGTCGGGGTGGACGTGGTCGCGGAGGACCTGGACCCGGTGACCGGCGGCAAGATCGTGATCCAGGCCAAGCGCTACAGGAAGACCGTCCCGCCGACGGCCGTGCGCGACCTGGAGTCCACCGTCCGCCACCACGGCGCGATCAAGGGCATCCTGGTCACCACGGCGGGCTTCGGCCGCGGCTCGTACAGCTACATCGAGGGCAAGCCGCTGACCCTGGTGAGCGGTCCGGAGCTGGTGGAGCTGCTGGCCGGGCAGGGCCTGCGCGGCCGGCTCGGCGGTGGCGGGTCCGCCGCGTCCGCCGCGTCCGCCGCCGCGGAGCCGGCCGGGGCCGGGCCGGCCGACCGGGAGACGGCCCTGACGGTGAGTTGGCAGAGCCGGACGGCCGGCGGGGACGCGGTGGAGCTGGACGTGACCGCCTTCCTGTGCGCGGGCGGCCGGGTGCTGAGTGACGAGCACTTCGTGTTCTTCAACAGCCCGCAGGACCCGGAGGGCGCGGTCCGCCTGCACCCGACCCGCTCGGTGCCGGGCGAGCCGACCCGGGCGGTCCGGCTGTCCCTGGACCTGCACCGGCTGCCGGCCGCGGTCGACGAGGTGGTGGTGGCCGTCTCCACCGAGGAGGAGGAGTCGTCGGCGCTGCCGCTGGGGTACGTGCACGGGCTGTCGGTGGCCGCCGTGTACGGGCCGGGCGCGGCCGGTCCGGCCGAGTGGGCGGGCGCCACCGGCGGGGTGCCGGACAGCGCGATGCTGCTGGGCGCGTTCCGACGGACGGGCGGCGGCTGGGAGTTCGGCCCGTCGGGCCGGGCGGTGACGAACGGTCTGGCCGGGCTGGCGGCGGCCTTCGGGGTGGCGGTGGAGTAGGGCGCATCCCGCGGACCGCTCGCCGATCGACCCGGGTCCACGGCCCGGATCCGCGACCCGGACCCGCGCCCCGGCTCCGGGAACCGGGGACCTTGGTCCTCAGGGGCGGGTGTCATACCTGAGGAGGAGAGCTCCCCCGCCGCCCCACCGGGTCGGCGGGGGCCCACCGTCCCGGCGGCATACACATCGCATAAGAAGCTCTTGGCAGGATGGACTGGAGTCCGATTTTCCGCTTTTCCGTCCCCAGGAGTCCCACGTGACGTTCCCCGCAACCGCCGTCCGCACCGGCCGGGCGGCCGCCCGCGCCACCGGCCTGAACAAGGTCTACGGGGAGGGGGAGACCCGCGTCGTCGCCCTCGACAACGTCAGCGTCACCTTCCCCCAGGGCGAGTTCACCGCCATCATGGGCCCCTCCGGCTCCGGCAAGTCCACCCTCATGCACTGCATGGCCGGACTCGACACCGTCACCTCGGGCTCCTCCACCATCGGCGACACCGAACTCGTCGGCCTCAAGGACAAGCAGCTCACCCAACTGCGCCGCGACCACATCGGCTTCATCTTCCAGGCCTTCAACCTGCTCCCCACCCTGACCGCCCTGGAGAACATCACCCTCCCGATGGACATCGCCGGCCGCAAGGCCGACAAGCCCTGGCTCGACCGCGTCGTCGACACCGTCGGCCTCTCCGACCGCCTCAGCCACCGCCCCTCCCAGCTCTCCGGCGGCCAGCAGCAGCGCGTCGCCTGCGCCCGCGCCCTCGCCGGCAAGCCCGACATCGTCTTCGCCGACGAACCCACCGGAAACCTCGACTCCCGCTCCGGCGCCGAGATCCTCTCCTTCCTCCGCAACTCCGTCCGCGAACTCGGCCAGACCGTCGTCATGGTCACCCACGACCCCGTCGCCGCCTCCTACGCCGACCGCGTCGTCTTCCTCGCCGACGGCCGCATCGTCGACGAACTCCACGCACCCACCGCCGACACCGTCCTGGACCGCATGCGCCGCTTCGACGCCAAGGGCCGCACCAGCTGACACCCCAGCAACCCGCAGCCCGGCAACCCCGAAGCCATCCGCCCCACGAGCCCCCCAGGACTGACGACCCCTCATGTTCCGCACCGCATTGCGCAATGTGCTGGCCCACAAGGGCCGACTGCTGATGACGACGCTCGCCGTCATGCTCGGCACCGCCTTCGTGGCGGGCACGCTCGTCTTCACCGACACCCTCGGCAGCGCGCTCAGGTCCCAGAACTCCAAGAGCTACACCGACATCGCCGTCACGGTCAGCGACCGTGAGGCGGTCGGCCGCGGCTACGACCACGGCGGCCGGGCCCGCACCGGGCCGACCCTCACCGAGTCCACCCGCCAGGCCGTCGCGGCGCTGCCCGGCGTCGCCGAGGCCCGCGGCGTGGTCAGCGGCTTCGCCGGCATCGCCGACAAGAAGGGCGCGCTGATCGGCGACGGCTTCTCCACCACCGGCACCAACTACGTGCCGGGCGCCGACGGCACCGACCCGCGCTACCCGCTGGTCGAGGGCCGCGGCCCGAAGAACGCCGGCGAGATCGCGCTGGACGCCAAGACCGCCGGGAAGGGCGGCTACAAGGTCGGCGACACCGTGCGGGTGGCCGTCAACGGCCCGGTGATGGAGCTCAAGCTCACCGGCACCCTGCGCACCAACGACCCGCGGGTGCAGGCCGGCGGCTCGCTGGCCGCCTTCGACAGCGCCACCGCCCAGCAGCTCTACCTGTCCCCGGGCCGCTTCGGCGAGCTGGACGTCAAGGCCAAGCCGGGCACCGACGACACCGCGCTGCTCAGCGCCGTCAAGCAGGCCCTCCCGCAGGCCGACACCATCGAGGCCAGGACCGGCCGCGACCTGGCCGACGAGCAGGACCGGATGATCCAGCAGGGCACCAAGGGCATGAGCACCGCCCTGCTGGTGTTCGCGGGCATCGCGCTCTTCGTCGGCGTCTTCATCATCGCCAACACCTTCACCATGCTGGTCGCCCAGCGCACCAAGGAACTGGCCCTGCTGCGCGCCATCGGCGCCAGCCGCAAGCAGATCACCCGTTCCGTCAAGATCGAGGCGGCACTGGTCGGTCTGACCGCCTCGGTGGCCGGTCTGGTGGCCGGCATCGGCATCGCCGCCGGGCTCCAGTCGCTGCTGAACGGCCCGCTGGAGGCCAACCTGCCGGACGGCCCGCTGGTGATCGCCCCGAGCACGGTGATCGCCGCGCTGGCGGTCGGCGTGCTGGTGACCCTGGTCGCCGCCTGGCTCCCGGCCCGCCGCGCCTCCCGGATCGCCCCGGTGGCGGCGATGAGCTCGTCCGAGCAGCCCGCCACCCAGAAGAGCCTGGTGGTCCGCAACAGCATCGGCCTGGTCTTCGCCCTGGCCGGCGCGGCCGCGCTGGCCGCGGGTGCGGCCGGCAAGGAGGTCAAGCTGGTCGGCGCCGGCGCCGGCGCGCTGCTGATCGGCGTGTTCGTGCTGACCCCGCTGCTGTCCCGGCCGCTGATCGCGCTGTTCGCCCCGCTGCTGGGCGGGCTGTACGGCACCCCGGGCCGGCTGGCCAAGGAGAACGCGATCCGCAACCCGCGCCGGACCGCCGCCACCGCCTCGGCGCTGACCATCGGCGTCACCCTGATCACCGCGCTGACCGTGGTCGGCGCCTCGGTGAACAAGGCCGTGGACAAGGCGACCGCGAGCGACTTCAAGGCCGACTTCACGGTCACCATGCAGAACTACTCGATGCTCTCCCCCGAGGTCGGCGCCCAGATCGCCAAGGCGCCCGGCGTCGCCGCGATGAGCATGGAGCGCACCGTCCCGGTCACCCTGGGAGACGGCGGGGAGGACGCGGACACCGAGTGGCTGACGGCGGTGGACGCCGCCACCATCGACCAGCTGGCCACCGTCAAGGTCAAGGAGGGCGCCGCGGACGCCCTCAAGCAGGGCAAGCTGCTGGTGAGTTCCGGAACCGCCGACCGCACCCGCTACAAGGTCGGCGACACCCTCGCCGTCACCTACCCGGACGGCGCCAAGGGCTCGCTGACCGTCGGCGGCGTGCTGGAGTCCAACACCGCGCTGGCCGGGATCGTCGCCCCCGAGTCGGTCGTCGGCCCGCACGCGGCCCCCGGCACCGGCCCGAACAAGGTCCTGGTGAAGGGCACCGACGGCCCGACCGGGAAGCTGAAGCAGGCGGTGCGCGACGCGACCGGCGGCAACCCGCTGATCGCCGTCAAGGGCGAGAAGGACATCAAGGCGGAGAGCCGGCAGATCGTCACCGGCATCCTGAACATGATGTACGGCCTGCTCGGCATGTCCGTGGTGATCGCGGTGCTCGGCGTGGTCAACACCATGGCGATGTCGGTGTTCGAGCGCCGCCGGGAGATCGGCATGCTGCGGGCGATCGGCCTGGACCGGCTCGGCATCCGCCGGATGGTCCGGCTGGAGTCGCTGCTGATCGCCCTGTTCGGCGGGCTGGTCGGCGTCGTCCTCGGCGTCGTGGTCGCCTGGGCGGGCCTGCGCACGCTGGCCGACACCTTCAAGGGCATCACCACCGAGGTGCCGCCGGTGCAGATCCTCGGCTTCCTGCTGGCGGCCGCCGTGGTCGGCCTGCTGGCCGCCCTCTGGCCGGCCCACAAGGCGGCGAAGATGGACATCCTGGGCGCCATCAAGAGCGACTAGTCCGGTACGTACGCCAGGGAGCCCCGGGGCGGTCCGATCGGACCGCCCCGGGGCTCCCTCGTGTCACGGCCCGGCGAACACCACGCCCTGGTTGGAGGGCTGCAGACTGCCGGTGGTCAGGCCCTGAGCGGAGACGGGCAGTTGGACGACCGGCTTGCCGTCGAGGCCGAGCACCTCGGCGGTCAGCTGCTTCGTCTCGTCCGGCGGGGTGAGCCGCAGGCCGGTGATCACGTGGCAGGTCGGGTCGGCCTTGTCGCAGGAGCTCCACTTGAGTCCGGAGAAGGCGGTCGTCCTCGGCTTCAGGGTGATCGCCATGGGCGGCCCGGGGTGCGGCTCCCGCTTGACGGCCAGGGTGTCCGCGCTGTTGTCGGGCCGCAGGCCGCCGTACCCCGGGTAGCCGAACAGGGTGCAACTCCGGCTGCCCTTGTTGGTGACCATCACCATGGCCGAACCGGCCTCCTGGAGCTGCACGGTGGCCGTGAGCTCGTCGGCCGTGCACCGCGCGCCGGCCGACTGGCCGACCATCGGGCCGGTCGGCGTCGCCACGGGGACGGTCCCCTTGCCGGCGCTCGTCGGCTGCACAGATCCCGCCCCGGTGACGGTCACCGTCGGCGCCGGCTGCGCGCCCGCCCCCGCGTCGTCGTCGCACGCGGTCAGCAGCACGGCGGCGGCGAGCGCCGTCACGGCGGCGGCGGCGATCCTGGCAGGCCTGCGAACGGTCATGGTCCCCCCACGGTGAACGGTCGGTCTTTCCGTCCCGAGCACGCCGCCCACGACCGCGCCGGTTGCGGCTGTGACGGACCCATGACGAAACCGCCCCGCCCGGCGGGTGCCGGGCGGGGCGGTTCGGGGGATCCGCGGGTCAGGCGGCCGGCTCGGCCGTGACCGGCTGGGCGGGCTTGGGCGTGGACTTGCCGCCGCCGAGGACGTTGAAGAAGACGGCCAGCGTCGGGACCAGGTAGGCGAGCCAGACCACCAGCTGCAGCACCGTCGGGTCGGGCTGGAAGTTGAAGACGCCCTTCAGCAGGGTGCCGTACCAGCTGTCCTTGGGGATGGTGCTGGAGATGTCGAAGGCCGTGCTGTGCAGACCGGGCAGCCAGCCGGCCTCCTGCAGGTCGTGCACGCCGTAGGCGAGCACGCCGGCCGCGACCACGACCAGCATCGCGCCGGTCCAGGTGAAGAACTTGGCCAGGTTGATCTTCAGCGCGCCGCGGTAGAACAGCCAGCCGAGCACCACCGAGGTGAGCAGGCCGAGCGCGGCGCCGATCAGCGGGTTCCAGCCGTCACCGGTGGCCTGGACCGCGGTCCAGATGAACAGCGAGGTCTCCAGTCCCTCGCGGCCGACGGCCAGGAAGGCGGTGACCACCAGGGCGGTGGTGCCCATCGCGAGCGCCGCGTCCAGCTTGCCGTGCAGCTCGGTCTTCAGGTGCCGGGCGGTGCGCCGCATCCAGAACACCATCCAGGTCACCAGGCCGACCGAGATGATCGACAGCGAACCGCCGAGCGCCTCCTGGGCCTCGAAGGTGAGCTGCGAGGAGCCGAACTGCAGCACCGCGCCGAAGGCCATCGAGAGGACCACGGCCGCGCCGACGCCCAGCCAGACCGGCGGCAGCTTGTCCTTGCGGTCGGTCTTGACCAGGTAGGCGATCAGGATGCAGACGACCAGGCTGGCTTCGAGGCCTTCGCGAAGGCCGATCAGGTAGTTGCCGAACACGCTGGCTCCCTGGGGGTGAAGAGGTGGTACGTACGGGGGTGGCGGCGGGTCAGCCGAACAGGGCCTGGCCCCACCACTCCCCCGGCTTGCGCACGCCCGCCGGGCAGGCGAAGTGGGCGGAGCCGACGTGCTGGATGTACTCGTTGAGCTTGTCGCTCGACGCCAGGCGGGTCTGCAGCGGCACGAAGGCCTTGCGGCTGTCGCGCTGGTAGGCGAGGAAGAACAGGCCGGCGTCCAGGCGGCCGAGGCCGTCGGTGCCGTCGGTGAAGGAGAAGCCGCGGCGCAGGATCATCAGGCCGCTGTTGGCGTCCGGGTGGGCGAGCGCGACGTGGGAGTCGGCGGGCATCGCCTTGAGGTCCGGGGCGTCGTGCTCCTTGGCCTTGCCGTACGGCGCGCCCTCGCCCTTGGTGCGGCCGAAGACGTCCTCCTGCTCCTTGAGCGAGGTGCGGTCCCAGGTCTCGATGTGCATCCGGATCCGCCGGGCGACGAGGTAGGAGCCGCCGGTCATCCACTCGGGGCCGTCGCCGGGGGCGGCCCAGACGTGGTCGGTGAGCTTCGCGGTGTCGGTGCCCGCGATGTTGTGGGTGCCGTCCTTGAAGCCCATCAGGTTGCGCGGGGTCTGCGCGTCCGGGGTGGTGGAGGAGGTCTTGCCGAAGCCGAGCTGGGACCAGCGGATGTTGACGGTGCCCATGCCGATGCGGGCCAGGTTGCGGATCGCGTGCACGGCGACCTGCGGGTCGTCGGCGCAGGCCTGGACGCAGATGTCGCCGCCGCTGCGGGTGGGGTCGAGCTTGTCGCCCTTGAAGCCCGGCAGGTCGATCAGGGCCTCGGGGCGCTTGGCCTTCAGGCCGAAGCGGTCCACGCCGTCCTTCTCGAACAGGCTCGGCCCGAAGCCGATGGTGAGGGTGAGCCGGGAGGCGGGCAGGCCGAGGGCCTCGCCGGTGTCGTCCGGCGGCGCCTCGGGCAGGCCGGTGGCGGCGCCGGTGCCGACCTCGCGGCCGCCGGTCATCGCGGCGGCCGCCTTGGTCCACTCCTTGAGCAGCTTGACCAGCGACTCCCGGGTGGCCTTCTCGGAGACGTCGAAGGCGGCGAAGTGCAGCCGGTCCTGGACCGGGGTGGCGATGCCGGACTGGTGCTCGCCGTAGAACGGCACCTCGGCGCCGGCCGGGGCGGCGGCCGCCGGGGCGGGGTCGTCCTGCCTGGTGGCCGCGGCGACCGAGCCGACGGCGGCGGCGCCGAGCGCGACACCCGCGCCGGCCCAGCCGATGACGGCGCGTCGGCTGACCGCGCTCTTGGTCGCGGCGGCGTCGGCGGTGTCCGGCGTCGCGTTCTGCTGCTCGTTCTCGGCGTCCATCGGCGGGCGGGCCCTTCTCGGTACTGAGTGCTGTGCGCTGACTCACGGATGCCGTGGCGGCCGGTCCGGGCCGCCACGGCGTCGTGGGGTGGGTGGTGGGGGAACCGCGTGGCCGTTACTTGGCGACCACGGCGGCGGCCAGCTTCGACAGCGGCTCGCCCAGCGAGTTGACCGCGTCGGAGAAGGTCTTGCGCTCGGCCTCGGTGACCTTGTCGTAGGAGGTGAAAGTGCCGTCGGCCTGCTTGTACTTGGCGAGCAGGGCGTTGATGGCGGCGAACTCGGAGTCCAGGGTCTTGGACAGGTCCGCGTCCTTCTCGGCGGCGACCGGCTTCAGCAGCTCGTAGGCCTTCTGAGCGCCCTCGACGTTGGCCTGGAAGTCGGCCAGGTCGGTGTGGCTGTAGCGGTCCTCCTCGCCGGTGATCTTGTTGGTGGCGACCTCGTCCAGCAGCTCCTTGGCGCCGTTGGCCATGCTGGTCGCGGTGATCTCCGCCTCGGGGATCTTCTTCTGCCAGTCCTTGAGGTCGTTCACCAGCTGGTCGGCGAGCTTCTTCTCGTCGTCACCGATCTTGGCGTCGGCCCAGAGCGACTTCTCCAGCTTGTGCCAGCCGGTCCACTGCTGGCCGGCCTCGACCTTGTCCTCGCGGGTGTCGGTCTTGGGGTCGACGTCGCCGAAGCTCTCGGCGACCGGCTCGGTGCGCTCCCAGCCGGTGCGCGAGGCCGCGAACAGCGACTTGGCCTTCTCCAGGTCGTCCGCCTTGATCGCGGCGGCGAAGGCCTCGACGGCCGGGACGGTCGCGTCGGCCTGCTCCTGGGCGTACTTGCGGTAGGCGTCCACGGCGGCGGCCAGGCGCGGGTCGGCCGGGGCGGCGCTGCCGCTGGCACCGGTCACGGTGATCTTCTGGCGGATGCCGTCGCCGACCATGCCGGGCTTGCAGGCGATCTCGTACGAGCCGGCCTTGATCTCGGCGTTGATGCTGGCCTTGGTGCCGGGGCCGATGTTCTCGCGCTCGGTGACGATCTTGTCGCCGTCGCCGTAGACGTAGACCTCGGTGGTCTTGGAGCCCTTGTTGCTGATGTCCAGCACGACGTGGCCGGCCGCGAAGGTCGTCTTGGAGACCTCGCACGCGGTGTCGGTCGCGTTCACCTTGACCGCGTCGGAGGAGCCCGCCTTGTCGTCGCTCTTGGACGAGCAGCCGGCCAGGGCAGCGGTCGCCACGGCGAGGGTGAGCAGCACGGCTGCGGTGGAACGGCGACGGGCGGACATGCGGGCTCCAACGGAAAAGGGCATGGGTGTGCCAGGCAATGAGGGACGGACGGGGCCGGGGCTCCGTCCTTAGCTAAGGCATACCTTACGTATGGATGTCCCAGCGTCTACACCCACCCCCGGAACCGTTACCTTCCCGGTGTACGACGGGCGGCGGCCCGGGCCGTCCAGCGGCCCTCGTGCCGGCTGATCCGGATCGGGTGGCCGAAGGTCTCGCTGATCAGCCCGGTGGTCATCACCTCCGCCACCGGCCCGGCCGCCACGCACTCGCCGCCGCGCAGCAGCAGGGCGTGGGTGGTGCTCTCCGGCAGCTCCTCCAGGTGGTGGGTGACCAGCACGCTGGCCAGGTCCGGGTGCTCGTGGCGCAGCAGGTCCAGGCTGTCCAGGAGGAGCTCGCGGGCGGTGAGGTCCAGCCCGGTGGCGGGCTCGTCGAGCAGCAGCAGCCGGGGGCTGGGCATCAGGGCGCGGGCGATCAGGGCCCGGCCGCGCTCGCCCTGGGAGAGGGTGGTCCACGGGGACTCGGCCATCGCGCTCATGCCGAGCGTGTCGATCAGCCGGTCGGCCCGCTCCAGCACCTCCGGGGCGGGCTTGCGGTGCAGTTCCGGCTCGATGGTGTTGGCGTGCCCGGTGAGCACCACCTCGCGCACGGTCAGCGGGGAGCGCAGCGGGTGGCGCGGGTTGACGTGCCCGAGGTGGGCGCGCAGTTCGCGGACGTCGACCCGGCCGAGCCGGCGGCCGAGCACGTCCACCTCGCCGCGGGTGGGGTGGGAGACGGCACCGAGCAGGGCGAGCAGGGTGGACTTGCCGGCGCCGTTGGGGCCGAGCAGCGCCCAGTGCTCGCCGGGCCGGATCTCCAGGGTGATCCCGCGCAGCAGGTGGCGTCCGTCGCGCACGACGTCGACGTCCTTGGTGCGCAGGAGGGGGCCGTCGAAACTCTCGGTCATGGGGGCTCGGTCTCCGATCGCGGCGGGGAGCGGGCGCGGCGCCGCACCGGACGGGCGCGGCGCCGTCCGTCCGCGTGCAGACTACAACCGTCGGCCGGGGCGGAGCCGGACCGTCCGCTGGGTGGACACCCCATAACCCTGTTGCCCGACGGGAGTTGGGAGGAGGATCGTCCCTCCGAGGGGACGCGGGGCGAGGGGGAGGCCGGATGAGCGGGGACACCGGACGGGCCGGGACGCTGCACGGGCTGGTCGAGCGGCAGGCGCGCCGGGCGCCGGCGGCGGTGGCCGTGCGCTGCGGCGAGCGCGAGCTGACCTACGGGGAACTGCACGGCCGGGCCTCCCGGCTGGCCGCCGTACTGGCGGAGCAGGGCCTGGCCCCGGGCGGCCGGGCGGCGGTCGCGCTCGGCCGGGGCACCGAGGTGTACGTGGCGCTGCTCGCGGTGCTCAAGGCGGGCGCCGCGTACGTGCCGCTGGAGCCGAGCGCGCCGGACGCGCTGCTGCGGCACGTGCTGGCCGACGCCGCGCCGGACGTCGTGGTGACCGAGGAGGTGCACCGGGTCCGGCTGGCCGACGCGGGCGGGGCGCGGCTGGTCTGCGTCGACACGGCGGCGGGGGCGGGGACGCCGCTCGCGGAGGCGCCTGTCGTGGAGGTCGCGCCGCCCGAGGTCGGTCCGGAGGACCTGGCCTGCGTCTTCTACACCTCCGGCTCCACCGGACTGCCCGTCGGCGCGCTGGTCGAGCACCGCAACCTGCTGGCCGCGTACGAGGGCTGGCGCGAGGTGTACGGGCTGACCGCCGAGGACCGGATCCTGCAGACGGCGAGCCTGGAGTTCGACGTCTTCACCGCCGACTGGGTCCGGGCGCTGGGCACCGGCGCCACCCTGGTGGTCACCCCGTTCAACCTCACCCTGGACCGCACCGCCGACCTCGGCGCGCTGCCCGCCCTGGTGGCCGCCGAGCGGATCACCGTGCTGGAGCTGAACGTCCGCACCGCGCGCCGGCTGACCGGTCTGCTGGCCGCGACGGGTGCGGGCCTGCCCGGGGTGCGGCTGCTCACCGTCGGCGCCGAGAAGTGGTACCTGGAGGAGCAGTTGGGCCTGCAGCGGCTGCTCGGCGAGCGGACCCGGGTGCTGAACGTCTACGGGCTGGCCGAGGCCACCGTGGACAGCACCTACTTCGACGCGCAGGGCACCGCCGCCGCCGACGGCGCCGAGCGGGTCTCGCTGGTCGGCCGCCCCTTCCCCGGGACCCGGGTGTACGTACTGGGCCCGGACGGCGCCCCCGCCGGGCACGGCCTGACGGGCGAGATCGCGATCGGCGGCGCCGGCCTGACCCGCGGCTACCTCAACCGGCCCGCGGACACCGCCCGCCGCTTCGTCCGGGCGGACTTCGACCCGGACGGCCGGGTGCTGCTGACCGGCGACCTCGGGGTGCTGCGGGCGGACGGCGTCCTGGAGTTCACCGCGCGGGCCGCGACCGTGGTGGGACCGCTCGGCGCGGAACGGCCGATCACGGTGCTGGCGCGGGTGCGGGCGGCGGTCCGCGCGGAGGGCGCGCTGCGCGGGCATCCGGCGGTGCGGGAGGCGGCCGTCGTCGAGGTGGAGCCGAGGCCGGGGCAGCGGCAGCTGGTCGGCTACGCGGTGACCGCGCCGGGGGCGGAGGGGGCGGACGGCTGGTCGCTCTCCCAGTACCTGGAGGCGGAGCTCGACGGCGGCCCGGTGCCGGCCGCCGTCGTCCCGGTGCCGGAGCTGCCGCGCACCCGGGCGGGCAAACTGGACCGTACGGCCCTGCCGCTGCCCGCCCCGCCGGAGCACACCGCACCGCGCTCCGCCAAGGCCGGCGGCCGGAGCGGGGGCAAGGGCGGCGGCAAGGGCGGGGGCGGCGGCTCCTGGGACGGGCCGGTCGCGAACGGCTGCGCGGCGGTCTTCTGCGTGCTGCTGTTCGGCGGGGGCGCGTGGGTGACGACCGATGTGCTGTTCCCCGGCTCGACCGACCTCACCGGCGTGCCCTCCCCGTACGACGCCCTGTTCCGCCTCCTCTACCTGTGCGAGAACCTGGCCTTCGGCGCCGGGATCGTCTACCTCTCCGTCGGCTTCGAGGCGGTGCTGCGGATGGGCCGGCCGCGCCGGCTGTCCGCCCTCACCCATCTGGCGGTCACCTGGCTGCTGGTCAACTGGTGGCCGCAGGACAACCTCTACCGGCTCACCAGGGCCGACGACTGGCCGCGGGAGGCGGCCCTGGTGTTCGCCTTCAACGTTCCGCTGATGCTGGCGGCGCTGGTGCTGGTGCGTTTCGTCCTCTGGCGCCCGCCGGTCGGGAAGGAGTGACGGCGCCTCACCGACGCCACCTCATCGCTGCACCGAAGCCGCCGCACCGCCGCACCGCCGCACCGGCGCCACCTCATCGCCGCACCGCCGCCACCTCATCTGAGCGCCTCGAACATCCCGGCCAGCCCGTGGTTCGCGGCGGCGACCAGCGCCTCGGCCGCGTCCAGCGCCTCCGGGTCCGGCCCGGCGAGGGCCAGGCCGACGGTCGGCTCGGGCTCGCGGCAGGCCGTCGGGATCAGCGGCAGCAGGGTGACGCCGAGCCGGGCGCAGCGCGGCCGGAGCCGTTCCAGGTGGTCGTGCAGCGCGGCCGGGGCGAGCCGGGCGCCGAGCGGCATCCCGTCCAGGGTGCGCACCAGGTGGCCCGGGCCGCGCACCTCGTCGAGCCGGGCGGCCAGCACGAAGGCGACGGCCGGGCCGGTGAGCCGCAGGTTGATCTCGGTGGGGGCGAGCCGGCGCTCCCGGTCGGTGACGAAGTCGACGTCGTACCAGCCGCGGTAGCCCTCGGCGGCCAGCCGCTCCCCCACCGCGAGGGCGAACCGGCGGGCGGTCGCGGCGGCGGTCGCCGGCACCGCGCCGGGGCCGACGGTGACGCCCTGGTAGCGGGTGCCGGCCACGTCCATGGCGCCCGCGCCGACCGGGTGGACGGTGCCGTCGGGGCCGACCAGGGCGTCGTAGGTGAGGTCGCGCAGCCGGGCGGCCGGGCCCGGGTCCACGTGCTCCTCCAGCAGCAGCGGGCCGTCCGGTGGCAGGAGTTCGGTGCGGACCAGGCGCCGCAGCAGGGCCGCGCCGCCGCCCGCGGCGAACAGCTCGGCGGGCTCGACCACGACGGTGCCGTAGCCGCCGACGCCGTACGGGCTCTTCAGGACGGTGGTCCGCCCCCGGGCGGCGCGGGCGGTGAGCCGGCGGGCGGCGCGGCGGCGGCCGTCCGGGCGTTCCTGGTCCGGCGGGCGGACGCCGGGGTGGCCGGGGGCGAGGGCGGTGAACAGGTCGTGCGCGGCGGCCTTGGACTCGTAGCGGCGCACGGCGGCCAGTTCGGGCCCCTCGCCCCGGGCGGCCGTCCGGCCCCAGCCGATCACCGGACGGCCGGAGTCGGCGATCCGGGCGGCCAGCGCGGGGCGGTCGGCGAGCGCCTCGGCCATCGTCCGGTCCGGCGCCACGCCGCTGTGCACCTCGACCGGGCCCCAGTCCAACTCCCGGGCCAGCCAGTCGGTCCACTCCCGGTCGACGTCGGCGGGCAGCACCAGCAGGGCGGGTTCGGGGCTGTAGGCGACGGCCAGGCAGGCGTAGTGGTGGGCGTGCCGCAGTCGCCGCAGGCGCTGTGCGGCGTCCATGCCGGGGGCGAGGAACTGGGCGTTGAAGTCCGCGACGTCGCCCACGTGAACCGCCGCCCGCCCGCCGGTCCAGGCCCCCACCCATCCGTCCATGGGCCGGAAGCCTAGGGGTTGCGCGGTCCGGCCGCGCGGGGTTTCACAGTGCCGACAGGCCGGCCTCGTCGGTGCGGGGTCCACGCCACGTGTAGTCGATCGTCACGACGGCACTGTAGACCGCTTGTTAACTTCTGATCATTTTTGACTGTCAAAGGACACAGCTTGGCAAAGTTATGACCATCCCTCTAGCTGAACATGACTGATCGCCGTCAATCTCTGACCCAGCTCCTATCCCTGCAGCTAACCCCCACTGGAGTCAGAGTGACCCCCACGTCCTCCTTCCGCCGTGCCCGCGTGGCCGGAGCCGTCGCGATCGTCGCCGCCCTCGCCGGCGCGACCGTTCCCGCCGCCACGGCCTCCGCCGCGCCCAACCCGCGCGAGGCCGCGATATCCCAGGCCCGCGCCAACGTGGCCCACAACGCCGCGGTGTTCGGCTTCGGCGCCGGCCAGGACCTCGTGCTCAAGGACGTCGTGCTCGACGCCGACGGCACCTCGCACGTCCGCTTCGACCGCACCTACCAGGGCCTGCCCGTGGTCGGCGGCGACCTCGTCGTCCACCAGGACGCCAAGGGCAAGTTGAAGGACACCACCCGCGCCGCCGCCCACGACGCCGCCGTGAAGTCGACCGTCCCCAAGGTCCCCGCGCAGTCCGGCGCCGCCAATGCGCTGTCCGCCGCCCCGGGCGTCCGGGACGCCGTCAGCACCCCCGAACTGATCGTCTGGGCCGCCGACGGCACGCCCCGCCTCGCCTGGCGCACCACCGTCGAGGGCACCGGCGAGCACGGCCAGCCGGCCGGCAAGGTCGTCGTCACCGACGCCACCACCGGCGAGCAGATCGAGTCCTACGACGCGGAGCACCAGGCCACCGGCACCGGCAACTCCGAGTACACCGGCACGATCGGCATCGACACCACCCCGGTCAGCGGCGGCTTCACCCTGACCGACCCGGTCCGCGGCCACGTCACCAAGGACGCCCACAACCTCTCGTCGAGCTCGGTCAAGGCCACCTCGGGCACCGCCTTCACCAGCGCCACCAACGTCTGGGGCGACGGCAAGAAGTTCTCCACCGACCGCTCCACCGCGGCCGTCGACGCCCACGCCAACACCGCCTGGACGTACGACTACTACAAGAACACCTTCGGCCGGAACGGCATCAAGAACGACGGCAAGGGCGCCACCGTCTTCGTCCACGTCGGTACCAACTGGGACAACGCCCAGTGGTCCGACAGCTGCTTCTGCATGATGACCGGCGACGGCGACGGCTCCCACGACCCGGAGCAGGTCGACCTCGACACCATGGGCCACGAGATGACCCACGGCGTCACCAGCGCCACCGCCAACCTGCGCTACAGCGGCGAGTCCGGCGGCCTCAACGAGTCCACCAGCGACATCTTCGGAACGATGGTGGAGTGGTACGCCAACAACAAGGTCGACACCCCCGACTACCTGTTCAGCGACCAGTCCACCCCGCCGTGGCTGCGCCGCTTCGACAAGCCCTCGCTGGACGGCAACTCGGCGGACTGCTGGAGCAGCTCGGTCGGCAGGCTGGACGTGCACAACTCCTCGGGCGTCGGCAACCACTTCTTCTACCTGGCCAGCGAGGGCAGCGGCAGCAAGACCATCAACGGCTTCACCTACAACAGCTCCACCTGCAACAACTCCACGGTGACCGGCATCGGCAACCAGAAGGTCGCCAAGATCTGGTACCGCGCGCTGACCGTCTACATGACGTCGACCACCAACTACAAGGGCGCCCGCGCCGCCTCGCTCAACGCGGCCAAGGACCTCTACGGCGCGACCAGCACCGAGTACAAGGCCGTCGCGGCGGCCTGGAGCGGCGTCAACGTCAGCTGACCTGCGCCTCCTTCGACCACTGTTCCTAGTGGTTGAACCCGACGTGGCAGTGGTCGTGGTGGGTGTCGTCGGTGAAGAACTGACTGCCGGCGCCCGGGATCGCCACCGGACCGCCCACGTTGTACGAACCGGCGGCGGCCGCGTCCCGCATGAAGGACTCGACCAGCTGCCGGGGCGTGGCCCGGTCCACCACGGCCATGCCGTCGATCCGCCAGACGTCGAAGGCCCGGCCCAGCGGATGGTCGCTGGGCCGGGTCGTCCCGAAGACGTCCAACGGGTGGCCGGTCCGCACCACGCTCACCGACAGCGTGTACGGGCCGGCCAGCCGCAGCATCGCCTCCAGCACGCTCTCGTGGACGGCGCCGCCGCGCAGGTCCGCCGCCGCCTCGGGCGGCAGCTCGATCCTCGGCTCGGCCAGCACCCGGGCCACCGTCGCGGACAGTGCGGCCGCCGCCGGGCCCGCGACCCCCGGGTGCAGGGCGGTGACGGTCCACCGCGGTTCGGCCCGGCTCAGCCGGACGTCCACGGTGGTGCCACCCTCGGCCACCGAACCGTCCGGACCCCTGGTCCACTGCCGGCAGACCACCAGCACGCTCGCCGAGTCGTCGAGGATCCCGCCGTACTGGGCGACGACCACCTCCAGGCTCGCCTCGGCCGCCGCCGGGGCCAACGGCCCGGCCTGCTCGGCCAGCGCGGGCGGCAGACCGAGCGCCGCCACCCGGGCCCGGGCCGCCTCCACACCCTGCCCGCCGGGCGGCCAGGCACCCAGCGCCGCGACCAGCTCGACGGCGCGGCGCTTGACGTCAGGCTGGATCTCGTCCGGTCCGGGCTGCCAGAGCGGCCGCTCGGGCAGCGGGGTCGGCGCGGACGTTCCAGGCGTGGGTGTTTCGGGCGTGGGCGCTCCAGACGTGGGTGTTTCGGGCGTGGGCGCTCCAGACGTGGGCGTTTCGGGCGTGGCTGTTCCCGCCGTCGACGTGCTCGCCACGCCGCTCGAACTCGGGGCCGCGGTCTGCGGCTTGCCCTTGCCCGTACACCCCGCGGCGCCGAGCAGCAGTGCCGCCGCGCCCACCCGCAGCACCTCGCGCCGGCCCGTACCCGCACCGCCCCCCGCCACCTGATTCACCTTTGATCTCCCAGGATGCCCCGGCCTTCAGGCCGGGGAGGAATGGGGGTTTGACGCGGAGCCGCGTAGCGGCGGAGCGGTCTCCGGAGGTTCTGACGTGAGCCGTTGTCAGTGCCTGTCGGTAGGTTGGTCGTGTGCACCTTCGGTACTCCTATCGCATCTACCCGACGGCGGGTCAGCGAGCTTCACTGGCCCGGACGTTCGGGTGTGCCCGGGTGGTGTACAACGACGCTCTCGCGGCACGGAAGGAGGCCCGGAAGGCCGGGCGGCCGTACCCGGGAGCGCGGATCTGCAGAAGCTGGTGATCACCGGGGCGAAGAAGACCGCGGAGCGGGCGTGGCTGGCCTCGGTCGGCGTGGATCCGCTGATCCAGTCCCTTCGGGACCTGGACACGGCGTACCGGAACTTCTTCGACTCGGTGTCCGGTAAGCGCGCCGGTCGGCCGATCGGGCTTCCCCGGTTCAAGTCGAAGCACGATGGCCGGCAGTCGCTGCGGTTCACCCGTAACGGGTTCCGTCTCCGGGGCAACGGGAAGCTGAACCTGGCGAAGATCGGCGATGTGCGGGTGAAGTGGTCGCGCGCTCTGCCCGCCGACCCGTCCTCGGTGACGGTCGTGCTGGATGCGGCGGGCCGCTACCACGCGAGCTTCGTGGTGGACGTCGAACCCGGCCACCTGCCCGAGGTCGATGCCGAGGCCGGCATCGACCTCGGGCTGACCACCTACGCGGTCCTCTCCGACGGCAGCGTGATCGACAACCCGCGCTTCCTCCGCAAGGCCGAGAGGAAGCTCAAGGCCGCGCAGCGGGAACTGTCCCGCAAGGCCAAGGGCAGCAAGAACCGGGCCAAGGCCCGGCGCAAGGTCGCCAGGGCGCACGCCAAGGTGGCCGACACCCGCATGGACTGGCTGCACAAACAGACCACCAGGATCATCCGCGAAACCCAAGCGGTGTACCTGGAGGACCTGAACGTGCGCGGCCTCAGCCGTGGCCGACTCGCCAAGTCCGTCCACGACGCCGGATGGTCCACCTTCCGGCGGCTCCTCGAAGAGAAGGCGGCCCGCTACGGACGGACCATCGGGATCGTGTCCCGCGCGTTCCCGTCCTCCCAGCTCTGCTCGGAGTGCGGACACCGCGACGGACCCAAACCCCTGCACGTGAGGGAATGGGCCTGTACGGCGTGCGGTGTGCTGCATGACCGTGACCTCAACGCTGCTCGCAACATCCTGGCCGCCGGGCAGGCGGACAGGCTAAACGCCCCTGGAGGACCGGCAAGACCCGGCGTGGCGATCCCACGCCGGGCACGGCCCGTCGAACGGGGAACCCGCCTCGGCGACCCGCCACGCACGGGTGTCTGTGCCGCGGGCGCGGGAGGAATCCCCGTCCGCTAGGGCGGGGAGGATGTCAACGGTCATGCCGTCAGTATGCGACCCGGGGCAGGGCACCGCCGGGGATGCCGGCCGGGTCCCGCGACGGCGCGCCCGCACGACGCCGTCGTCACGGCAGCGACGTCACAGCGCCGCGGGCCCGGACCGCTGCGCGTCGACCAGGACCCGGCCGGCCGTAGTCCGCCGGTACAGGACGACGCGGCCCGCGCGTCGCCGCTCGGCCAGCCGGGCCTCGCGCAGGATCCGCAGGTGCCCGCCGACCGCGCCCAGGGGTCGGCCGGTGAGGGCCACCAGCTGGGTGGTGGTCTTCGGCGTGTCGAGCAGGGTGAGGAGCTCGGCGCGCGCGGAGCCGAGCAGGGCGGCCAGGGCCGTCGGCACCGGGCGGCGCCCGTCGTCGGCCAGGACCCCCGCGCACGGGTAGACGACCGCGTACCGCCCGCCGGGGCCCGCCCGCCGGCCGTCGACCGCCGGGACGTCCCAGCAGACCCAGCTCTGCGCCGGGGTCACCGGGACGAACATCAGCCGGGCCCCGGAGAGTTGCAGCGGCGGGCCGTCCCCGCCGGTGACCCGCAGGCGGTCCGCTCCGAGCCAGCGCATCCCGGGCCGCAGGTCGTCGAGGGTGGCGGCCCAGCCGTGCGATCCGAGCCGGGCGGTCCGGGCGAGAACATCGGCCTCGATGATCCGGCGGCGGCGCGGCCAGGAGGGCAGCACGGTCTCCGTCCACACCCACTCCAGCAGGTCGGCGGCGCGCGGGGCCAGGTCGTCGCGCCGCAGCGGCTCCGGCAGCGCACCGCCCAGGGTCTCCGCCAGGTCGGCGCGCACGACGGCGGGCGGCGTGCCGCGGACCTGCTCCAGCTCCTCGGCGAAGGTCGGACCGCCGTCACCGAGGGGGGTGGGGGTGAGGAAGGTCGCGTTCCAGCGGCGCCCCAGCGCGGCCCCGACCAGGGCCGCCGTGACCGGGTCCGCGGCCAGGCGCTCGCGGTAGCCGGCCAGGTGGGCGGCGAGCCAGTGGCGCTCGCCCGGGTGCGCCGCGGTGCCACGGTGCAGGGTCTTCAGCCCGGCGAGCGTCTCGGCCAGGGGGGAGGTGACGAAGCGGCCCCCGGCGAGGGTGTCCGCGTCGACCCGCCACCAGCTCATCTTTCGCCTCCCCGCGAAAGAGTAACGGCCCGTCCGCCGGCCCGCCGAGACTCTGCCGCATGCGTACGTACCGACAGCTCTTCCGTACCCCGGAGTTCGCCCCGCTCCTGCTCGCCTCGGCCGGGCAGACCGCGGCCCAGACGGTGAGCGGGCTCGCCCTCGGCGTCCTGGTGTTCGACCGGACCGGCTCGGCCCTGCTCTCCTCCCTCGCCGTGTTCGGACCCGCGCTGGCCCAGCTGGTCGGCGCGGCCACCGTGCTGTCCGGCGCGGACCGGCTGCCACCGCGCGCCGCCCTGACCGGCCTCGGCCTGCTGCTCGGCGCGGGCACCGCCGTACAGGCGCTGCCGGGGCTGCCGGTCTGGGCGGTGTTCGCGACGCTGCTGCCGCTCGGCATGGCCGGGTCGGTCGGCGGCGGCGTGCGGTACGGGCTGCTCAACGAGGTCCTGACCCGGGACGGCTACCTGCTCGGGCGCTCCGTCCTCACCATGGCGGCCGGGATCGTCCAGATCGGCGGCTTCGCGCTCGGCGGAGCGCTGGTGACGGTGCTCTCGGCGCGCGGCACCCTGCTGCTGGCCGCCGGCCTGTACCTGCCCGCGGCCGCGGTGGCGCGGTTCGGGCTCAGCCGGCGGCCGCCCCGGGGCACCGGGCCGGCGTCGGTCGCCGGGACGTGGCGCACCAACGCCCGGCTCTGGTCCTGCGCACCCCGCCGGTACGTCTATCTCGCGCTGTGGCTGCCGAGCGGCCTGATCGTCGGGGCGGAGTCGCTCTACGTCCCGTACTCCCCCGGTGACGCGGGCACGCTGTTCGCCTGCGGGGCCGTCGGCATGCTGGCCGGCGACGCCGTCGCGGGCCGCCTCCTGCCTGCCGGGTGGCGGGACCGGCTGGCCGTCCCGCTGTGCGTC
This sequence comes from Kitasatospora sp. Ki12, assembly GCF_054601375.1. Lineage (NCBI taxonomy): Bacteria > Bacillati > Actinomycetota > Actinomycetes > Kitasatosporales > Streptomycetaceae > Kitasatospora > Kitasatospora sp. Ki12. The sequence goes on from NZ_BAAIHT010000002.1 coordinate 1,301,266, forward strand.
CTGCTCGCCGCCCCGTACCTGCTCTTCGCCTTCGAACCGGCGCTGCCGGTTGCCCTGGCACTGGTCACGGTCGCCACCTTCGGGTACGCGTCGGGGCTGCTGCTGCAGGAGCGGCTGACGGCGCTGACCCCCGACGAGCTCAGCGGGCAGGCGCTGGGCCTGCACAGCTCCGGGATGCTCGCCATGCAGGGGGCCGGCGCGGCACTGGCCGGCGGGGTGGCCGAACTGACCTCCCCGGCCACCGGCATGGCGACGGCCGCGGCGGCGTCGCTCGCCACCACCCTGCTGCTGGCACCGGGGCTGCGCCGCGCCCCGGCCCGCCGGGACCCGCTCCCGGCGGCGGGCCTGCCGGATTGACCCGCGGGGAATCGCCGACACGGCCCGCGAGGAGACGCCGGCGGTGTCGCCCGGCTGAAGGACGGACTCGGCCCGGACGACGAGCGGCGGATCCACGGCAGCCGGGCGCCGGCCCGCTCGCTGACGGCCCATGACCTGATCGACGAGTGCCACCCGCTGCCCCTTCCGGTGGTCCTCGGCCCCGGCGCGCGGCTTCCGGCGCCGGGGTGACGATCCGGACCTGCCGCCCCGCCGGCCGGGCGGCCTTCGGGGACCTCTCGGTGCGGGAGGCGTGCCCCCGCCGTCAGGCCGTGACGGGCCGGCTGCTCGGCCCGGGCGTCGCGCCGGGTGCGAGGACCAGCCCGAGCAGACAGCCCGCCAGCAGGCCCGCGCCGTGGTTGTTCCGCAGCGCGCAGAGGAACACGGCGGCCGCCGGGACGAGCAGCAGGTACCAGTTCGCCTTGAGTCCGGGGCCGCGGAGGTTCCCGCGCCGCAGGCAGGTGACGGCCAGCGCGCCCAGCAGACCGCAGACGGCCACCGAGTCGCCGCCACCGCGCGGCGCCCAGCCGGCCAGGCTCACCACGTGGGCGAGGACACCGCTGACCAGGAAGACGGCCAGGGTCCGCCACCACCCGAGGACCGTCTCGGCGACGGCGCCGATCATGAGCAGGGCCGGCAGGTTGAACGCGATCTGGACGAGGCCCGAGGACTGCACCAGCAGCGCCGTTCCGGCCCGCCACCACTGTCCGTCGTGCAGCGCGTCCGGCTGCCGCATCAGGTCCTCGACCACGGCGGGCACGGCGTACTGGACCACGGCCATCACCGCCATCACGGCGAACAGCGCGAACGTGGCCCACGGGCGACATGCCAGAGCGGTACGGACGGCGGCGAGCACCTCGCCCGGCCCTCCGGCCGAGGGCCCTCCGGCCGCCGGACCGCCGGCTCCGGAGCCGGCCAGCACCAGCGTCCGCAACCCCACCCCGACCACCACGGCCGCGCTCGCGTACAACCCGATCTCGTGCGGCGACATCGCCGACCCCCCGTTGCCACAGACCCGGGCGGTCCCGCCCGGCCGACGGCCCATCATCCCGGTCGGACCGGACCCGGCACCAGGGCAGATGATCATGGATCCGGCATGACGGCCGTCACACTCGCACCGCGGAGCCCGAACAGGTCCTACGCCTGCTCCGGGGGCCGCAGGGCGTAGCCGTCCTCGGTCCGCTCGATCCAGGAGGGCTCGCCGAGCTCGGTCCTCAGGACGGTCATCGGGAACCCGAGCTCGTGGGTGAGGAGCGGGGCGCCGTAGACCTTCCCCATGATCACGTGCGGCTGGTGCACGCCCTCGCCGAGCTCGATCAGACCGCGCAGCAGTCGGACGTCGGCGTGGGTGAGCCGTACGTCCCGGCCGTCCACGGTGACGGCCTTGGTGTCCAGGTCGACGACCAGCCGCCCGTCGAAGGCGCTCAGCGAGCCCTGCGGCTCCGGGAGCCGCCCGAAGTGCCTCAGGACGAACTCCTCGGCGCTCGTCCGCTCCGCCGGCCGGCCACCCGCCGCCTGCTCCTCCGTCACGCCGGGCAGCCTAACCCGGGTTGTTCGACGGCGACCAGGCCGCCGTCCAACCGGCCAGCTCGGCGGGGCGGTTGGTGATGATGCCGTCGACGCCGGCGGTGGTGAGGGCCTTCCAGCGGGCGGGCTGGTCGACCGTCCAGACGTTGACGGCCACCCCGGCGGCGTGCAGGTCCCGGATCACGTCGGGCCGGGCGGACAGCGCCTCGTCGGAGGGGTTGTAGGCGGCCAGTCCGAGTTCGCGGGCGGTGGCGACCGGGTCGGCGTCCAGGGTGGCGCGGAGCAGGCCGAGCGGGAGTTCGGGGGCGAGCTCGCGGGTGTACCGCAGGGCGTCCGCCTCGAAGCTCTGGACGAAGACCCGGCCGGTCATGCCGTGGTCGCGCACCTCGCGGACGATCCTGGCCACCTCCTCGCGGGTGTGCGGCCCCTTGATCTCCAGCAGCAGCCTGCCGCCGCGGGTGCGCAGGTCCTCCAGCTGGGCGGCCAGCGTCGGCAGGTGGGTGCCCGCGTAGGCGGGGGCGAACCAGGAGCCGGCGTCCAGCGTGTCCAGCTGGGTGGCGGTCAGGTCGCGGATGCGGCCCTTGCCGTCGGTGGTGCGGTCCACCGTGTCGTCGTGGAGCACGTACGGTACGCCGTCCCGGCTCGGCTGGACGTCGTTCTCGATCCACTCGGCGCCGCCGCGCCGGGCGACCTCGTCCGAGACCAGGGTGTTCTCGGGCGCGGCCGAGGACGCCCCGCGGTGCGCGTAGACGGTCGGCGGCGCGCCCGCCCGGCGGAGCCCGGCGTGGGCGGCCGACCCGTCCCGCGGCGCGCCCTGCTGCGGTTCGCCCTGCTGCGGTCCGTCCTGCTGCGGTGCGGCCCGCGGCACGGGGGCCGGCGCCGGGGCCCCGGTGAGCGCGACGGTGCCGAGGGCGACACCGAGCAGCGCGGCGACGGGGGCGGCCCGGCGGCGCGGGTTCCGGGGGTGCCGACTGGAGGTCATGTCCCGCACGCTACGGACCTCGGACGGATCGGGCCAGACGACACCGGGAAGCCGGCCGACGATTGCGGCAGGCGGAGGAACACCCCGTCAGCCCTCCCCTAGCGGCGCCAGCAGCGCCTCCGCCGAGGCCGTCCGCGCGTACAGCACCGACCGCCCGGCCCGGTGGGCGCTGACCAGGCGGGCGTCCCGCAGGGCCGTCAGGTACTGGGACACCGCCGACGCGGACAGTCCGGTGCGCCGGGCCAGCTCGGTGGTGGACGCCGGGGCCGCCAGCTCGGTGAGCAGCCGGGCGCGGGAGCGGCCGAGGACCGCGGCCAGCGCCTCGGTGCCGGCCGCCGGGGCGCCGGTCCACAGCGTGCCGATGCCGCGCGCCGGGTAGGCGAGCTGCAGCGGCTCCGGCGGAGCGAGGCGGGTGTAGAGCGCCGGGCCGGTGAAGGCGGACGGGACCAGCAGCAGGCCCGCCCCCGCCGTGCGGCCCGGCAGCGGGCGGGTGCGGTGGCGCAGCCGCAGGGTGTCCTCGGTCCAGCGGAGTTCGGTGTGCAGGTCGTTCAGCACCCGGGCCGCGCCGTGCTCGGCGGCCTGCCGGGCCCGGTGCAGCACGTCCGCGTCCAGGACGGCGCGGATCCGCGCCCAGTACGGGGCGAGCGCGAGTTCCCAGTACGCCTCGACCGCCTCGGTGAGCCGGACCAGTCCGCCCGCCGGATCGCCGTACAGGGCGCGCAGCCGGGGGCCGAGCCCGCCGCGGCCGTCCCCGGCCCGGTCGAGGCCGCCCCCGAGCCGGTCGAGGTCGTGACGGACCCGCTCGGCCGGGGTGGCCCTGATCGCGGCCAGTTCCTCCGCCAGGGTGGGGGCGGGGCCGGTGGGGGCCGGGTTGATGAAGTCCGGCACATACCCGGCGGGCGGGACGAGTTCGGCCAGCAGCGCGTAGGCCGGGCCGAGCGCCGCCAGCCGGGGCCGCACCTGGTCCGCCCAGGGCCGGTGGACGGGGTGGGCGAGCCCCGAGCGCAGCAGCCGCAGGCTCGGGCCGACCTCCCACATCGGGGAGACCGCGAAGCGCATCCGCGCCAGGTCGCCCGCCGTGAACAGCAGCTCGGCCGTCAAGCCCCCACCCCCGTGGATTCAGTCATGTTCGAATCATTGGCGGTCAGGCTAGTGCAGCAGCGATCATGATCGGCATGACTTCCCAGATCACCACCCCCGTACCCCTCGCACCCGCCGCCCCCGGCACCCCCGTGACCGCTGCCGCCGCCGGCACCTGGACCCTCGGCGACCGCGCCGTCCACCGCATCGGCTTCGGCACCATGCGCCTGCCGCAGACCGGCCCCGCGCTCACCCCGGACGCCGTGCCGCGCGACCGGGAGCAGGCCCTGCGGGTGCTGCGCCGCGCCGTCGAACTGGGCGTCAACCACATCGACACCGCTGCCTTCTACTTCTCCCCGCTGCGCTCCGCCAACGAGCTGGTCAACCGGGCGCTCGCGCCCTACGGCGACGACCTGGTCATCGCCACCAAGGTCGGCCCGGCCCGCAGCCTCGACGGCCGGTGGGAGGAGCACGCCCGCACCCCGGAAGGGCTGCGCGCCCAGGTCGAGCAGAACCTGCGCGAGCTCGGCCGCGACCACCTCGACCTGGTCAACCTGCGCGTCGTCGGCACCGACTCCGTCGCCGAACGCTTCGGCGCCCTGGCCGAGTTGCGGCAGGCCGGACTGATCCGCCACCTCGGCGTCTCCAACGTCCACCCGGACCAGCTCGCCGAGGCCCGGACCGTCGCCCCCGTGGTCTGCGTGCAGAACCCGTACGGCATCGGCGCCTCCGCCGCCCAGGACGAGGTGCTGCGGCTCTGCGGCGAGCTGGGCATCGCCTTCGTCCCCTTCTACGCGATCGCCGGCGCGGGCCGGGAGGGCGGCGCGGGCGCGAGCGAGCCCACCGCGGTGCGGACGGTCGCCGAGGCGCGCGGGGTGAGCACCGCGCAGGTCCGCCTGGCCTGGACGCTCCAGCGCGGCCCGCACGTGCTGGCCATCCCGGGCACCGGCGACGTGGCGCACCTGGAGGACAACATCGCGGCCGGCGCGCTGCGGCTGACGGCGGAGGAGCTGGCCCTGCTCGACCAGGCCCACCACGGCGAGACCGCCACCGGCTGAACCGGCCCACCAGGGCAGGGCCGCCACCGGCCGAACCGGCCCCGGAACCGGGCGGGGCCCGTCGCGCGTCGCTCGGGACGACTTGACCTCGATCCTGTTGAGGAGCCCCGAGCATGACCGACCTCGCCACCCGCTACCTCTACCTGGCCCGCCACGGCGAGGCCGCGCCCGACGGCAGCGGGCTGACGGACACCGGCCGCCGCCAGGCCGCCCTGCTGGGCCGGCGGCTGGCGGGCCGGCCGATCTCGGCGCTGCACCACGGTCCGCTGCCCCGGGCCGCCGAGACCGCGCGGCTGGTCGCGGAGCAGCTGGACGGTGTTCCGCCGGTGGTGTGCGAGGAGGCGGGCGACTACGTCCCGCACATGCCGGAGCGGGCCGAACTGCCCGAGGACAGCGCGGACTACCTGCTGGACTTCCTCGCGGACACCACCCCCGAGGAGCTGGCGACCGGGCCGGTGCTGGCACGGCGGGCGATCGAGCGGTTCACCGGTCCGGTGCCGGGCGGCGCGGAGCGGCACGAGCTGGTCGTCACCCACGCCTTCCTGATCGGGTGGCTGGTCCGGCACACCCTGGGTGCCCCGGCCTGGCGCTGGCTCGGCCTCAACTCCGCCAACACGGGTCTGACCGTGCTGCGTTACGCGCCCGGCCGACCGGCCGGCATCCTGCTGCTGAACGACCAGGGGCACCTGCCCGAGGAGCTGTGCTGGACCGGGTTCCCGCCCGAACTGCGCTACTGATCCGGAGGGTGACTGCCCCTCGGCTCTCCCTCGCCCCCTCGCCGTCGACAGGAATATGCAGACCGGTCTACTATCGCCCGCATGGGAGTCAAGGGCGAGGAGACCCGGGCCCGGCTGATCGCCGGCACCAGGGAACTGATCGAGGCGCAGGGCTACTTCGGGACCGGCCTCAACCGGATCGTGGCCGCCACCGGCGCCCCGCGCGGCTCGCTCTACTTCCACTTCCCCGGCGGCAAGGACCAGCTGGTGGCGGCCGCCCTCACCGAGGCCGGCCAGGAGGTCGAGGCGCTGCTCAGCGCACCGGCCGCCGAGGGCGCCGACACCGCCGCCCTCACCGAGCTGCTCGTCGAGGCCTTCGCCGAGCGCCTGGTGAAGTCCGACTACAGCAGCGGCTGCCCGATCGCGACCGTCGCCCTGGAGACAGCGGGCACCAACGAGGCGCTGCGGGCGGTCTGCGCCGAGGTGTACGGGGGCTGGCAGCGGGTCCTGGCCGGGCGGCTGGAGGCCGAGGGCTTCGGCCCGGCCGAGGCCGACACCGCCGCCGGCCAGGTGCTCGCCCTGCTGGAGGGCGCCGTCCTGCTCGCCTCCGTCCGGCGCAGCCGCGAACCGCTGGACCACGCCCGGCACGCCGTCCGGCACCTGCTCGGCAAGCACGACGCGTAGCCGCGGGCGCGCCGCCGTTCGCCCGGCGGCGCGCCCGCGCCTTCGCGTACCCGAAAAATATGCAGACCGGTCTACTGATTTTCTTGAGTCCCTGAGTCCCTGAGTCCTGGAGCGCAGCATGACGTCCGTCCCGCCGCCCCGCACGCTCGTCCTCGGCGCCACCGGCTTCCTCGGCCGCTGGCTGGTCCTCGAACTCCTCACCCGCGGCGAGCCGGTGGCCGCCGCCGTCCGCGACCCCGCCCGTGCCACCACCCTCCGGCACTGGCTGCGCGCGCACGGCGCCGACGACACCGCCCTGACCACCGTCGCCGCCGACCTCACCCGCCCCGGCCTCGGCCTCTCCCCCGAGGACGACGACCTGCTCACCGGAGTCCGCGACGTCCACAACCTCGCCGCCCGCTACGACTTCGGCCTCACCCGCGCCCAGGCCGAACCCCCCAACGTGCACGGCGCCCTGCACGCGCTGCGGTGGTCCGCCACCCGGCCCGGACTACGCCGGCTGGTCCACCTCTCCGGCTACCGCGTCGGCCGCGACCCGGCCCCGCGCTACCCGCTGGACGAGCGCGCGACCTCCGCGCTCTACACCCGCCTCGGCGCGTACGAGGCCTCCAAGCAGCTCGGCGACGCCGCCGTCCGCGTCACCGCGCCCGGCCTCGGCGTGCCGCTCACCACCGTCAACCCGAGCAGCGTGATCGGCCACTCCCGGACCGGCGAGGCCGGCCAGTACCTCGGCCTGGCCCAGCTGGTCCGCCAACTCCACCGCGGGCGCCTCCCGTTGCTGCCCGGCACCCGGCGCACCTTCCTGCCCGTCGTCACCGTCGACCACCTGGCCCGCTTCCTGACCGCCGTCCCCGAGCACGACCGCGCCCCGTTCCGGGCCCACACCGTCCTCGACCCCGCGACCCCGGCGCTCCCCGAGCTGATCGGCCTCCTGGCGTCCCACCTGGGCGTCCGCCCACCCCGGGGCCTGATCCCCGTCCGCCTGGTCCGCCGCCTCCCCCGCGCCCTCACCGGCGCCGACCCCGAGACCCTCACCTTCCTCTCCGAGGACCGCTACGACACCGCCTCCGCCGACCGCCTCGCCACCGCCGCCGGCCTCACCCACCCGCCGCTGACCCCCGCCCTGACCCGCTGGGCCACCCGCCTGGTCGAGGAGGACTTCGGGGCCTCATGAGACCCGCACAGGAAGTCGGCCGGGCCGACTTCCTGTGCGCCGGCGCCGCCGAGGAGCGGCGTGGACGTCCCACGGGAGTCGCGGCGCCGGCTACCCGAGGCTCTCCGCGACGCGGATCAGCTCCTCGTCCGAGAGCCTCGGTGGGGCGCCGGTGGTGACGACGAAGGTGTAGGTCCCGTCCGACCACGTCAGCGAACGGGGACTGCCGTTGCCGTCCTGGGTGACGGTCGCGGGGTGCCCCTTGACGGTGGCGGCCCGGCCGTCCGGCGGCGTGCTGCTCCGACGAATCTGACTGATGATCAGGGACCCGTGTACGTCGGGCTCCGTGCCCAGCGTGTACCCGATGGCCCAGGCCGGGGTGTCGGTCGGGAGCGGGGTCAACCCGGGCACCTGGGCCATCCTGCCTGCCGGATAGGGATAGTAGTTCTCCGGCAGGAACGCGGGCCGGCGGAGGTCGCGCTCGTCGAAGTGGACGGCGGGCTTGCCGGTGGCGTCGTGCATCGCCCTGGTCCCGAGCGGCTTGTTCAGGTGGGTGGTGATCTGTCCGTAGCCGCCCGGGTCGCAGAACCCCGGGGCGACGGTGTGCCGCAGGGACACCTTCACCGCGTCGGCGGACTCGCGCACCACGAGCTCGGGCCGCTTCTCACAGCCCCAGCCGATACTGAGGGTCAGCGTCCGGCCGTCCGAGCTGGCCAGGAGCGGATAGCCGGCCACGGGGCCCTCGTAGACCTTGGTTTCCGGGCCCCGGTTGATCCACGCGTTGATCGCGAGCCCGCCGCCGAGAACGGCTACGGCGGCCACGGCGGTCAAACGATTCCCTCGTCCACGCTTCGACATCTGACGGACGCTACCGTGCCCGTGTTTGCGGCAAGCATCCGGACGGCGGGGTCAGGTCGGCGGGGTCCGGACGGCGGGGTCCGGACGGTCCGGTCCGTCGTCACGAGTCCCCGACCGGGGTGGAGCCGGCCGGCCGTTCGAAGACCAGCTCCGTCCAGTGCACGGCGCCCCGGCCGTGCAGGTCGCCGCGGGTGGTGCGGTGCAGGAGGCGCAGGCCGCGGGCGGTGGCGAGGTCGACGGTGTGCTCGGGCGGGAGGTCGAACATCCGGCGCCCGGGTGGGACGGGGCCGTGCCGGAGGGTGAGGGCGAGGCGGCCGCCGGGGGCGAGGAGGGTGGAGAGGGCGTCCATGGCGGGCGGGCGTTCGGCGGGGGTGAGGTGCATCCAGACGGCGGTGAGCAGGACGAGGTCGTAGCGCTCGCCCTCGGCGAGGAGTCCCGGCAGCCCGGGCAGTGCGTCGGGGAGCCAGCGGATGCCCGATCCCGCGTGCAACCGCTCGCCGTGGGCGCGGAGTTCGGGGGTGGGTTCGGCGGCCACCACCCGGTGGCCGAGGGCGGCGAGGGCGGCGGCGTCGCGGCCGGTGCCGGCGCCGATGTCGAGGACGGCGGCGGGTGGCGCCGGGTAGTGGTGCAGCAGTTCGCCGTGGACCTCGGCGAAGCTCACGCTCTCGTACTGGACCGCGAGTTGTTCGGCCGCCTCGCCGTATCCCGCTGTGCTCGGGAGCTCGCCGTTTCCGCTGCTGCCGATGTCGTTCACCTTTGATCTCCCAGGATGCCCTGGCCTTCAGGCCGGGGAGATGGGGGTCCCCCCGCCCGGCGGGTGGGGGAGGGGGTTTGGCTCAGGGCCACGTAGCGGCGGAGTGATCTTCGGAGGTTCTGACGCGAGGCGTTGTCAGTGCCTGTCGGTAGGTTGGTCGTGTGCACCTTCGGCACTCCTATCGCATCTACCCGACGGGTGGTCAGCGAGCTTCGCTGGCCCGGACGTTCGGGTGTGCCCGGGTGGTGTACAACGACGCTCTCGCGGCACGGAAGGAGGCCCGGAAGGCCGGGCGGCCGTACCCCGGGAGCGCGGATCTGCAGAAGCTGGTGATCACCGGGGCGAAGAAGACGGCGGAGCGGGCGTGGCTGGCCTCGGTGGGGGTGGATCCGTTGATCCAGTCCCTTCGGGATCTGGACACGGCGTACCGGAACTTCTTCGACTCGGTGTCCGGCAAGCGGCAGGGCCGCCCGGTGGGTCTTCCCCGGTTCAAGTCCCGCAAGGACAATCGGCAGAGTCTGCGCTTCACTCGCAACGGGTTCCGCATCCGCTCCAACGGGAAGCTGAACCTGGCGAAGATCGGCGATGTGCGGGTGAAGTGGTCGCGGGCACTGCCCGCCGACCCGTCGTCCGTGACGGTCGTGCTGGACCCGTCCGGCCGGTACCACGCGAGCTTCGTCGTGGACGTCGAACCCGAGCACCTGCCCGAGGTCGATGCCGAGGTCGGCATCGACCTCGGGCTGACCACCTACGCCGTCCTCTCCGACGGCACGGTGATCGACAACCCGCGCTTCCTCCGCAAGGCCGAGAGGAAGCTCAAGGCCGCGCAGCGGGAACTGTCCCGCAAGGCCAAGGGCTCGAAGAACCGGGCCAAGGCCCGGCGCAAGGTCGCCAGGGCGCACGCCAAGGTGGCCGACACCCGCATGGACTGGCTGCACAAGCAGACCACCAGGATCATCCGCGAAACTCAAGCGGTGTACCTGGAGGATCTGAACGTGCGCGGCCTCGGCCGAGGCCGCCTCGCCAAGTCCGTCCACGACGCCGGATGGTCCACCTTCCGGCGTCTCCTCGAAGAGAAGGCCGCCCGCTACGGACGGCACGTCGGCATCGTGCCCCGTGCGTTCCCGTCCTCCCAGATCTGCTCGGACTGCGGACACCGCGACGGCCCCAAACCCCTGCACGTGAGGGAATGGGCCTGTACGGCGTGTGGCGTGCTGCACGACCGTGGCCTCAACGCTGCTCGCAACATCCTGGCCGCCGGGCAGGCGGACAGGCTGAACGCCCCTGGAGGACCGGCAAGACCCGGCGTGGCGATCCCACGCCAGGCACGGCCCGTCGAACGGGGAACCCGCCTCGGCGACCCGCCACGCACGGGTGCCCGTGCCGCGGGCGCGGGAGGAATCCCCGTCCGCTAGGGCGGGGAGGATGTCAATGGGCCTCCCGGACGATCACCGCGTCGCCGGCGGCGGCCGCCCCGGCGAAGAAGTCCCGCAGTTCGCGCAGGTCGTGGACGACCCGGGCGGCCACCGACTCGGACCAGGGCGCCGGGTAGCCGAGGTGCGCGACCGTCCGGGCGAGGATGCTGTCCTGCTGGCGGACGAGTTCGCCGAGCGCCGAGCCGCGCAGGAAGGCGGAGGCCGCCACGACCTGGTCGGGGCGCAGCACGGGCATCCCGGTGCCCGGTTCGGGGCGCTCGCCGCCGTAGACGGGCAGCCGGGCGGCCGGATCGGGGTGCAGGCCGTTCTCGGTGAGTGCGAGTTCCATCAGCACGGCGGTGCGCCGGACTCCGAGGGCGAGCCCGGCGGCGGCCAGCCGGTCGTACCGGACGTCGCGGTCCCGGGGCACGAGTTCGCCGAGTTCCTCCGGCGAGCAGGTGTCGACGGCCTGACCGGGCAGGCGGCGCCAGAAGTGATCCACACTCACCCGCTCAGCGTAACGAAGGCCCGGCCGCGCCGTGGAGCGGGACCGCCGTAGGGCATGCGTTCAGGCCTCGCCGGGGTGCCAGGCGGGCCATTCCCAGGGGCGGTCGGCCCAGCGGACGCGCTCGGGGTCGCGCGGGTCGAGGTCGGGGAAGAGCTCGTGGATACGCGGCTCGAACTCCTCGGGGGCGAGTGGCTCCCAGCCGTGGCCCTCGAAGTGGACGAGGCGGTAGCGGCTGTCGGTCCGGAACTCGGCCACCTCGACCACGGGTGCGGACGTGCTGTTGGTCTCCATGACCCCAAGCATGTGGCGCGGTGGCAATCAACGCCCGCTCAGACCCCTCTTCCGGGTCATGTCCCGGCGTCGGCGCGCTCGTTGAGCACGGAAAGGTACGACGGGGGGCTGCGGGAAGGACGAGCACATGACTGAGCAGCCCACCGGAGGGCAGTGGCAGTGGCCGCGGGACGCGTGGCAGCCCCCTCCGGTCCCCACCGCTCCTCCGCTCGCGACCACCACGGCTTCCACCGCCGCCGCATCGACCGGCGCGCCCCGGCGCCGGTCGCGCCGGGTGTGGGCGGCCGCGGCGGTGGGCACGGGCGCCGTGCTGGCGTCCGTGCTGGTGATGTGCGGTCCGGGCTCGGGTGACGTGCTGAGCGTGACGGCCCTGCCGGAGGCCTCGCCGTCCGCTTCGGACCCGGCCGCGCGGCTGCTGCCGGTGTCCCCGGTGCCGGCCACCCCCGCGCCGGCCACCCCCGCGCCGTCCCCGCTGCCGGCCCCGGTCCCGGAGGGCGGCACCACGAGCGGAACCGGGACGGCGGCGGCGGCCGAGGCCGGGACGGCGGACGCCCGGCACGGGTCGGCGAGCCCGCGTCCGAAGCCGGGCCACGGCTCGAAGGCCACCGGTCCGGCCCGCGGGGCGTCGGACGCGCCCGCCCCGGCGGCTCCGGGGGCGGGCGCCTCGGTGCCGGGCGCCGGCCCGGGCACCATCTGTGACCAGGCCGAACGCATGGGCCGCTGGCCGGCCGGCTCGGAGCAGGCCCGGCTCTGCCGCGGCGTCTACGGCTGAGCCGGCACCGCTCCGGGAGCCGCCGCGCCCCCGGTCACCCCCAGCAGCCCCTTGTCCAGCCGGGGCGCCAGCACCCGCGCCAGGGTGTCGGTGATGTGCCCGGTGTCCCGGTACAGCACCACGCCTTCGAGCACGGCCGGGCAGGAGGGCCCGGTGCCGGGGCAGAGCAGCGGACCGAGGTCCAGGGTGCGGACGCCGTACCGGGCGGCGAGTCCGCCGTCGAGCAGCGGGTCGGGTTCGAAGGCGGTCTCGCGCGGGAAGAAGCAGGCGTCCGAACGCCCGTCCGAGGCGGCCAGGCAGGTCGGGATGTCCTTGCCGGGCATCGGGGTGTCGCCGAGGTAGGCGAGCGGGGCGCCGATTGCGGTGAGCCGGTCGAGGGTGCGGGTCCAGCCTTCGGTGCGCTCCTCGGGGCTGCCGTACCGGTTGAGGCCCGCCATGAGGACCAGGCGCGGCTTGGGGCCGGAGGTGAGCCGGGTGAGGGTGTTCTCGCGCCAGCGGTCGCACTCCTCGAAGGTGCGGCCGAGCACGTTGTTGCGCACGGTGAGGGTGGCCAGCGGGCAGCCGGGCTTGACCAGGACCTCCAGGGCCCAGTGCCGCTGCTCGGCCATGGCGAGGGCGGCGGAGATCCACTGCCCGGCGTGCGAGTCGCCGAGCAGCACGATCCGGTCGGGGCTGTCCTCGGCGCCGAAGAGGCAGCGCGGGCTGCTGTCGGCGTTGAGCGGGATCTCGCAGCCCTTGCCGGGCGGGAAGTCCTCGCGGGCGCGGGCCAGCGAGGGCGTCAGGGTGAGCACCCGGGCGCCGGGGGCGAGCAGGCCGGGCCCGTCGACGGCCCCGGCGGGTGCGACGGCGGGGGTGTCCGCCGTGCCCCCGAGGGCGCGGACGGTGCCGCCGCCGAGGGTGAGCGCGGCGATCAGCGGGATGACCAGGGCGCTCGCGCCGACGGCGAGGCCGCGCCGGGGCGCCGGGCTGCTGCCGTGGCGCAGCGGCTGTTCGACCAGCCGGAGGGTGAGCCAGGCGGGCAGCGCGGCCGCGGCGGTGAGCGCGACCAGGGCGGTCCAGGGCAGCGCGCCGTACCGGGCCTGGGCGATGGTCAGCACCGGCCAGTGCCAGAGGTACCAGGCGTACGAGAGGCGTCCGGCGGCGCGCAGCGGGCGGGCGGCGAGCAGACCGCCGGCGTCGGCCCGGCCCGGCGGGTGGTGCCCGGCGAGCAGGACGGCGGCGGTGCCGAGGACGGGCAGCAGCGCGGCGGCGCCGGGGAACGGGGTGGTGCGGTCGTACAGGAAGAGCGGTGCCAGGACGGCCGCGAGGCCGAGCCAGCCGAGCAGTCGCAGCGACCACCGGGCGGGGCGCCGCTCGGCCCGGGCGCCCAGGGCGCCGCCGAGCAGGGCCGCGCCCGCTCCGGCCGCGAACTCCCAGAGGCGGCTGCCGGTGGAGAAGTAGGCCAGCGGGGCCGAGGTCTGGGTCCAGCGCAGGCAGAGCACCAGGGAGACGACGCCGATGGCGGCGGTGGCGAGGGTGATCGTGAGGGTGCGGCGGCGCCCGTGCAGGTAGCGGGCGAGGCCGAGCAGCAGGACGCCCCAGAGCAGGTAGAACTGGTTCTCCACGCCGAGGGACCAGAAGTGCTGGAGCGGGCTGGGGTCGCGTTCGGCGGCCAGGTAGTCGGTCTGCTGGCCGACGAAGCGCCAGTTGGCGAACTGGCCGGCGGCGGCGATCAGGTCCCGGGCGAGGTCGGTGCCGCGCAGCGGGTCGAGCAGGGCTCCGCCGGCGGCGGCGGTGGCGACCAGGACGGTGGCGGCGGCGGGCAGGATCCGGCGGGCGCGGCGGGCGGCGAAGTCCCGCAGGCCGAGCGGGCGGCCGGTCAGCATCCCGGTGATCAGGAAGCCGGAGATGACGAAGAAGACGTCGACGCCGATGTAGCCGCCGGTCAGGCCGGGTACGGCGGCGTGGAAGGCGAGGACGGACAGCACGGCGAGGCCGCGGAGTCCTTCGATGTCGGGGCGGAAGGCGGCGCGTCGGCGGGGTTGCCCGCGGTCGGCGAGGGCGGTGCTCTTCGGGGCGGCGATCTCCCGCTCCACCCGGACGACCCCGGGGAGCAGGTCGGCGGCGCCCGGAGCGGGCGCGGAGGGCGCGGACGAGGACGGTGAAGAGGACGGTGAAGGCGATGGCGGTACGGCCGTGGGCACGGCGGCGCTCCTTGGCAGGGTGGCAGCGGTGGTCGGGCCCGCCGGGCCGATGGGGCGGCCGGGCGGATTCCGCGCCGGTGGGGCGACGCGCGAGGAGTCTCAGTGGTGGATCGCCGTCATGGAATTGACGATCCGTCAGAAACGAACTCAGAAGATCAGCGGATCGGCCCAGCCGGACGCCAGCAGCCCGCAGAGCAGCAGCACGGCGGTGACGGCGACGGACTCGGCGTGGCCGAACCCGAGCTCGGAGCGGCTCCGGACGGGCGCGGCGACCTCGCCGACGGTGGCGCCCTTGCCACCGTTCGCACCGTTCAGGAGCGGCCACAGGGCCTTGATCAGCGGGATCATGGTGTACGCGGTGAGCCCGAGCAGCGCGGCGAGCGCCCAGTACGGCCGCCAGCCGTGCAGCAGTGCGGCCCGGACCAGCCCGGCGACGCCGGCGAGGACGACGAACCCGAGCCAGCCGACCCCGATCCGGGCGACCGCGCGGGCGAGTGAACTGCCACCCGACACGGCGCCGGTGGGCACCCAGTCGGCGGAGCGGCGGCGCAGCGCGTGCGCGATGGCGACCACGTGGCAGAGCCCGCCGAGGAGTTGGACCCGGGTGACCTCGAAGCGCCAGCGGGTGCGGGACATCGCGGGCAGCAGCACCAGGGCGACCCAGATCGGCGGCAGGAAGGGGAGCACCTGCCAGGGCTGGATCTCCTCGGGGCGGAAGAACAGCATGATCAGGGCGGGCAGCGGCACGGCGAAGACGTTCACCGCGCTGGTGACGTACCCGAGGATGCCGTTCCAGAAGCAGAGCCGGGCGGAGCGGGGCAGCGGTCCCTTGCGGAAGCCGGGGTCGCCGACGAGGGCCAGGGAGCCGAGGCACCAGCGGTACTGCTGGCTGATGAAGGCGGGCAGGCCGGTGGGCGACATGCCCTTGGCGACCAGCGCGGGCACGTAGCGGGTGGACCAGCCGGCCCGGGCGAGGGCGAGGCCGGTGTAGAGGTCCTCGCTGTGGTCGATCTCGGCGAAGCCGCCGATCCGCTTCAGCGCGGCGCGGCGGTAGAGGGCGTTGGTGCCGCAGCAGACGGTGCCGTCCTGCGCGTCCCGGGAGGGCTGGATCCAGCGGTAGAAGATCTCCTGGGTGGCTCCCGCGGCGCGTTCGAGCCAGGACATGTCCGCGTCCGTGTCGAAGCACTGCGGGCTCTGCACGATGCCGACCTCGGGGTTGTCGAGGTAGGGCACCAGGTGGTGCAGGAAGTCGGGGCGGGGGCAGAAGTCGGCGTCGAGGACGGCGACGATCTCGCCGGTGCCCTCGGCCAGGCCGTGGTTGAGGTTGCCGGCCTTCTTGAAGCGGCCCCGGTCGGGGCGGGCGCGGTACCGGAAGCCGTAGGACTCGGCGAGTTCGCGCACCTCGGGGCGGTCGGCGTCGTCAAGGACCAGGACGGTGAGTTCGCCGGGCCAGCGGACGGCGGCGGTGTGCCGGTAGGCGTTGTCCAGGACGGCCAGCGGTTCGCCGGCGGTGGGCAGCAGCAGGTCCACGCTCGGGTGGCGGGCGGGCTGCCAGGCGCGCATCAGCAGGTCGTGCGAGTCGCGGGTGAAGCGGCGGGCGCGCTGGCCGTCGGTGAGGGAGAGCAGCCAGGTGGCCGCGTTGAGCACGGTGAGCACCAGGAACGGCCAGAGCAGCGGCTTGCTGAGGGCGAACAGGCCGAGCGTGGCGGTGGCTCCCGCGTAGGAGAGGGTGGCGCAGAGCAGCACCCAGCGGCGCTGCGGGCCGAAGTACCAGTACAGCTCCTCGTCGTCGGGCGGGCTGGGCAGGCGCAGGTCGGGGTCCGCGGGTGTCCGGCGCGGACCGGCGTCGGGTGCGGGCATGGCGGTGCCATGGAGTACGGGCATGCGGAAGTGGCCCCCCTGGGCGATGGACGGAACGTGGCCGTTCGCGCCCAGCCTCTCACATTGGCCTAGACCAATCATGAACGAGGTATGACATCTCCGCATCGGCCCAGCTCAGCGACTTGACGTCGCATCACCTGGCGGATTCACGTCGAGCGGAACTGAACCGGGCCCCGAGCGCGGCCCGTCGGACGGACCACGCCCGGGGCCCGCCCCAGGAGGTTTCGGAAGCTCGTCAGGCAGCCGTCAGGAGGCCTTCAGCTCCTTGACCAGGTGCTCGAAGCGGAGGTCGGGCCGCAGCGGGACGCCGAAGCGCTCGTCGCCGTACGGGAACGGGCTGAACTCGCCGGTGCGGCGGAAGCCCCGCCGCTCGTACCAGGCGATCAGCTCGGCGCGCTGCTCGATCACCGTCATCTCCATCGCACCGACGCCCCACTCCTCCCCGGCCAGCCGCTCGGCCTCGGCCAGCACCGCCCGGCCGACCCCGCCGCCCTGCAGGCCCGGGCGCACCGAGAACATGCCGAAGTAGGCGCGCTCGCCACGCCGCTCCAGCTGGCAGCAGGCGACCAGCTCGCCACCGCGCTCGGCCAGCAGCACCAGCCCCTCGGCGTGGCCGACGGCCTCCGCGACGGCCTCGGGGTTGGTCCGCCGCCCGGCCAGCAGGTCGGCCTCGGTGGTCCAGCCGGCCCGGCTGGCGTCACCCCGGTAGGCGGACTCGACCAGCTCGACCAGGGCCGGGACGTCGGCGGGCGTGGCCGGCCGGAAGACGGGCTCCCCCACGGGTCGGGCGTCGTCGGTGGTGGTGTCGGTCATGGCTGGTCCTCTCCTCCGTGCTGCGGCGCGGCCCCGTTCCGGCCGGCCCGCGGGCATCGTGTCACAGCGCCCGGGCCGCCCTCGGGGCCGGGGACCGGCAAGACCGGCAACGGGTGTTGCCGCTGGGGCCGATCCGGCACCTGTGGCGTCGGTTCACGATGTGTCCCGAGATGCCTGGCGGTACGGCCGGGGGCCTGGCTACTGTTCGGTACGGCCGCGCCAACCCCCGGCCGTACCGGGCCACTTGGGCCCTTCCCGCACCGGACCAGAGGAGTGCTCATGCCCCGCTCTTCCCGCTCCGCCCGCACCACCCCCGGCACCGCCACCGCCCGCACCGCCACCGCCCGCACCGCCACCGCCCGCACCGCCCGTCGGCTGCCCGCCGCGGCCGCGCTCGCCGCCGCGACCGCCCTGGCCGCCGGCCTCGTCGCCCCGGCCGCACCCGCGTTCGCCGACCAGGACACCAGCGTCGGCCACAGCGTCGCCGCGGCCGCCGCCGTCGCCCCCGTCGCCGAGGGCACCGCCGCCTTCCACCCGGACCGCGACTTCGCCGGCTCCACCGTCGCCGCCCACGAGGGCCGCACCGCCGCCGCGCCCTTCGCCTCCCTCGCCGCCACCCAGACCCCCGGGCTGGACGTCGCCAGCTACCAGGGCAACGTCGCCTGGTCCTCGGTCGCGGCCAACGGCGCCAAGTTGGCCTATGTGAAGGCCACCGAGGGCACCGGGTACACCAACCCGTACTTCGCCCAGCAGTACAACGGCTCCTACAACGCCGGCCTGATCCGCGGCGCCTACCACTTCGCGCTGCCGAACGCCTCCTCCGGCGCCACCCAGGCCAACTGGTTCGTGAACCACGGCGGCGGCTGGTCCGCCGACGGCAAGACCCTGCCACCCGCACTGGACATCGAGTACAACCCCTACGGCGCCACCTGCTACGGCCTCAGCCAGAGCGCCATGGTCAGCTGGATCCGCGACTTCAGCAACACCGTGCACTCCCGCACCGGCCGCTACCCCACGATCTACACCACCACCAACTGGTGGACCCAGTGCACCGGCAACAACGGCGGCTTCGGCACCACCAACCCGCTCTGGGTCGCCCGCTACGCCTCCACCGTCGGCACCCTGCCGAACGGCTGGGGCTACCAGACCTTCTGGCAGTTCGCGGACTCCGGCACCTTCCCGGGCGACCAGAACTACTTCAACGGCGCCGCCGACCGCCTGCGCGCCCTCGCCCTCGGCTGACACACCCGCGGACGCGGAAGCACCCGCACGCACCGGTGCGGGGCGCCGCAGCGCGCCCCGCACCGGCTCGGCCTCCGAGCAACCCCCGCGCGTGCGGGGCCGACTCGTCCCGGTACGGGACGGGGGTTCGCGGGGCGTTCGGGTGCTTGATCGCCTGCCGGCCCTCGGGATCGTGGATCGTGGATCGTGGATCGTGCAGGAGACCGTCGACACGCCCCGTTCGCCACCCGCGGGAAAGAATTTCCCGCCGACGTTGAACCGTTCCCCTTCGGGACTCGTGTGAAGGGTGCCCGGGCGGCCACCGCCCGGATCGTCAAACACCCACTCTCCAGGGGGAGTTCGCCATGCCGAAGTTCGCCACGCCCACGTTCGCCCGGCCCGGGTTCACCGCGCGCCGGATGCTCGCCGCCACCGGCGTCGCCGTGCTCGCTCTCGCGGCCGGCGCCTGCGGCCCGGACACGGCCGACGGCTCCGGCGGGAGCGCGGCCACGTCCGCCGCCCCTCCGGCCGCGGCCGCCACGTCGTCAGCCCCGGCCACGGGCGGCTCCGGCGGCTCCGGCGGCACCGGCGGGGTCCGGCTCGTGGCCGTGAAGTCGGCCACGCTCGGGCCGGTCGTCACCGACTCCGCCGGCCGGACCCTGTACCGCTTCGACAAGGACACCGCCAAGCCGTCCGCGAGCACCTGCGTCGACGCCTGCGCCGCGAAGTGGCCGCCGCTCACCGCCCAGGACGCGGTCCAGGTCACCGGCGTGGACTCCGCCCTGGTCGGCAGTGTGGCCCGGCCGGACGGGACGAAGCAGGTGACCCTCAACGGCTGGCCGCTCTACCGCTTCGCCGGGGACACCGCGGCGGGGCAGACCAACGGGCAGGGCGTCGGGGGCACGTGGTTCGCGAGCACGCCCGAGGGGAAGAAGGCGCCGGGCACGACCGGGCAGGCCGCGTCGCCGACCGCCGCGCAGAGCGGCGGCTACTCCGGAGGCTACTGACCCCCGTTCACGGCGGCGAGGCGGCCGGCGCCGCCTTGCCCGTGCGGGGACCCGTCGCCCAGACTGTCGCGGTGCACCGGAACCGCAGTCACCACTGGTCGGGGGGTGTCGCCCTCCCGGTCGGCGTCCTGCTCTGCCTCGTCCTGGGGCTGTCGCTGTTGGCGGTCCGGTTCCGGCCCGGCGGGCCGGAACCGGCGTCCGAGTTCGTCGACATCACCGCGGTGGCGGCCACCGCGCCCGCGCCGTCGGCCGTCGGCCCGGACGCCTCCGGCGGCTCGTACGCCCAGGACTGCGGACGCAACCAGGAGGGCCACCGCAACGCCGACAACGTGGTGGTCTCCCCCGGGACGGCGGGCGGCGCCCACCACGTGCACGACTACGTCGGCAACCTCTCCACGGACGCGGACTCCACCGACGACAGCCTCTCCGCGGCTCCGACCACCTGCACCGACGGCGACCGCTCGACGTACTACTGGCCGGTGCTGCGCCGCACCGACCGCGTCGCCCCGGCGCCGAGCACCGCCGTGGCGGCCTCCGACGACCCGCACGACGTCCCCGGCGAGATCCTCGCTCCCGAGCGGGTCTCCATCGAGTACCTCGGAAATCCGTGGTCGAAGGTCGTGCCGATGCCGCGCTTCCTCCGGCTCCTGGAGGGCGACCCTACCGCCGCCACCGACGGCGGCGCCGAGGCCGGCGCCCGCTGGGGCTGTGCGGGATTCACCGACCGCACCACCACCGACCGCTACCCGCTCTGCCCCGCCGGCAGCATGCTCACCCGCACCCTGGACTTCCCCAGCTGCTGGGACGGACGCGGCACCGACAGCCCGGGCCACCGCTCCCACGTGCGGTTCCCGTCCGCCGGCGGCCTCTGCCCGCACGGCACCTTCGCGATCCCGCACCTGCGGGTGACCGTCGGCTACCTCCCGCCCCCACCCCGGGCCTTCGCCCTGGACGCCTTCCCCGAGCAGCGGCACAGCCCGCTCACCGACCACGCCGTGTACATCGGCCTGATGACCGACCGGCAGATGGCCTCCGTGGTGGCCTGCCTGAACGAGAACCGCAACTGTCGGGAATCCGGTTGAACCGGACGGCCGCCGCGTACGTGCTGGACGTGGCACCCGACGACGGAGGAATGGCGGATGGCGAGGACACGACCGGGCGGGCGGCAGGACGCCGCCGACGAGGCACTGATCCGAACGCTCTACGAGCAGCACGGCGGCGCACTGCTCGCCTACGCCGTCCGGCTCACCGGTGACCGCGCGGCGGCCGAGGACGCCGTGCAGGAGACGCTGATCCGGGCCTGGCGCAACCCCGAGGCGCTGACCGAGGCCCGGGGGTCGGTGCGCGGCTGGCTGCTGACCGTTGAGCGCAACCTGATCACCGACCGGTTCCGGGCCCGGGCGGCACGGCCGGCCGAGGTGGCGGAGGTCTCCGAGGCGACGGCCACCGTGCCGGTCGAACGCGACCACGCCGAGGGCGTGGTGGAGACGCTGGTGATGTCGCAGGCGCTGGAACGCCTGTCGCCCGAACACCGCGACGTGCTGCGCTCGATCTACTTCCAGCGGCTGTCGGTCACCGAGGCCGCGGAGCAACTGGGCATACCCGCCGGGACGGTCAAGTCCCGCGCGCACTACGCGCTCCGGGCGCTCCGGCGCTCGTACACCGACAGGACGGGGACGTGGCAGGAGGTGTCGGTGTGACCAGGGACGACGCGGGCATGGGCGGCATGGGCACGGAAGATGTGAACACGAACGGTGCGGGTGCGGACGGCATGGGCACGGAGGGTACGGGCCCGGTGTCGCACGAGCGGATCGCCGAGCTCGTCGGCGCCCACGTGCTGGGTGTGCTCGATCCGGACGAGTCGGCGGCGGTCGAACGACACCTGGCCGACTGCCCCGCTTGCCGACAGGAGGTGGCCGAGTTGCGGGAGTTGGAGACCGTCCTGGGCGAGGTACCGCCCGAGCTACTGGTGGACGGCCCGCCGGCGGGCGGTGACCTGCTGCTGCAGCGGACCCTGCGGCAGGCACGGGCGGAACGCGGCGCGTCGCTGGTCCGGCGCCGGACCCGGATCGGCGCGGTCGCGGCCGTCGCGGCGGTGGCGGCGCTGGTCCTCGGGATCGCCGTGGGCCGCGGCACGGTCACCGCACCGCCGGTGGCCGCCGGCCCGGCCCCGACCGCAGCGCCGACCGCGACCGTCACCCCGCCGCCGGCCGGGACCAGGACCGGCTCCGTGACGGATCCGGCCACCGGTGCCCGAATGACACTGACGATGACCCCGGCGATGGGCTGGGTGCGGGTGAACGCGGCGGTCACCGGAATCCCGGCCGGCCAGCGCTGCCACCTGGTGGTCAACGCCAGGGGTGGGGCGACGTCGGACGCGGGCAGCTGGCTGGTCTCCGCTGTCGGCGCCAAGTCCGGTACCACGTTGGACGGTTCGGCGATCGTCACGCCGGATGACGTGGTCTCGGTGTCGGTCGTCAACGAGTCCGGGCAGACTTTCGTGACGGTCCCGGTGTAGGGCCCGCCCCGACGACGCCCCGGTGTCCCGGTCGACACCGGGAGGCCCGGCCGCGCCGACTGCTCCGGGAGCAGTCCGGCGCGGCGGTCGGCGGCGGTCGGCGGCGATCGCCGCGTACTCGGGAGAACGTGAGGAGAACTCGTGTCACTGAGGCCGCACTTCAACGGCGCCGCCGACCGCCCGCGCCCTCGGCTGACACGCCCGCGCCCGCGCCCGCAGACGCAAACGCAGACGCACGCACCGGTGCGGGGCGCCGCAGCGCGCCCCGCACCGGCCTGTCGGACCGAAGAGAAGGTTCACAGGGCCTTGAGGCCGTCCAGGAGCCGCTGGCCGTCGATGCTGCCGAGGCCGGTGCACGGGTCCCAGCCGGGCCCGGAGGCGTAGGCCCCGTTGCTGCCCTGGGTGACGTCCCGCAGCACGCCGGTCGCGAACTTGGCGTAGAGCAGCGGGTTGAGGAAACCGACCTGGGCGGAGCCGGGCAGTCCCTGGTTGATCCGGGCGAGCAGGGCGGACCACATCGGGGCGGAGGCGCTGGTGCCGCCGATCTGGTTGAAGTGCACGCCGTCCACGCTCGGGATGACCACGCCGGTACGGGGGTCGGCCAGCCCGGACACGTCGGGCACGCCGCGCCCGTGGCCGTGCGGCGGGTTGACGGAGGGCGGCACGTGGACGGCGGCCTGGAAGGGCGGCACCGGGAAGACCTTGCTGATTCCGCCGCCGGTGCGGCTGCCGGGGCCGTCGTCCCAGCAGACCTCGCTGACGACCTTCCCGTGGTCGACCACCAGACTGGTGCCGCCGATGCCGAGCACGTGCGGGCTGGACGCCGGGAAGTCGGCGTGGGCGCGCTCGTCGTCGGCCTGGTCGCGGGAGCCGTCGTCGCCCGAGGCGCAGCAGATGCTGATGTTCTTCTCGGCCGCGTTGGCGAAGGCGGCGTCGACCCGCTTCATCGCCCCGGCCGTCCACCGGCCGCCCGGGACGGCCTCCAGGTTGCCGTAGCTGGAGGAGATCACCGTGGGCCGGTTCTCGGTGTCGTTGACGATCCGGGTGATCACGTCCACCCAGCCCTGTTCGGTGAAGGCGCTGAAGTAGACGACGATCTTCGCCTTGGGTGCGAGGGCGCCGACGATCGCCAGGTCGAGCATGATCTCGCCGCTGGTGTCGGCCGTCTCGAAGTCGGCGTCCTGCCCCGGTTCATTGCCGGGGGTGCCGACGCCCGGGATCACCACGTTGGTGATGTCCGGCATGTCCTGGTGCAGGACGTTGACGAAGTAGTTCCGCAGTGCCTTGAGCGAGTAGCCGCCGGACGGGATGCCGGGCGGCGTCTCGCCGTTGAAGGCGAGGACGGCGATGCACTGCCCGCTGCCGTCGGTGCCGGCCGGGTAGGCGTACGGCGCCTGCAGCTGCGGCGGGAGGAAGGCGCCCGGGCGGACGGTCGGGGCGGCGTGCGCCACCGGGACGGTGTCGGCGGCCCGGCGGATCAGCAGCCGTGCGCCGATCGGCCGGTCGTCCAGGCCGAAGACCCCGGTGACGATGCCGTCCAGCTCGGCGGGCAGGTAGATCTGGCCTTCCCGGCCGCGGTACGTCCGGGGGTTCCCGCCGGCGTCCTGGTAGCGGTAGCGGGCCAGGGTGACCCGGAAGGCGTCGGCGACGTCCTGGGTGGTGCCGGTGAGCTGGATGCTGCGGGCCATCGGGTCGGGGTTGTCGACCTTGAGGTCGTGCAGGGCGGCGAAGTCCTCGACCGCCCTGAGGTCGGAGTCCAGCCACCGGTGGGCCGCGGCGTACTGGTCGTCGGTGGGCAGCGAGCGCCTGGTCGGCGCCTGGAGCGCCAGCTGGTAGACGTCCGGCCGGGCCGGCGCGTCGGGGGCGCGCCGCAGGTAGACGGTGACGGTCAGGGGGGTCTGGGAGTGGGCCGGTCCGATGACCCGCGCTCCGCCGAGCGGAACGCGGGAGCTGTCCGGCAGCGCCACGTAGTGGGTGCTCGACATGATCGCTCCAGCGGTCGGGGCTGCGCCGGGAGCTCGCGACGGTGGGTCGTGCGCTTTCGACTGTCCGTATA
Organism: Kitasatospora sp. Ki12; assembly: GCF_054601375.1. Taxonomy (NCBI): domain Bacteria; kingdom Bacillati; phylum Actinomycetota; class Actinomycetes; order Kitasatosporales; family Streptomycetaceae; genus Kitasatospora; species Kitasatospora sp. Ki12. The sequence goes on from NZ_BAAIHT010000002.1 coordinate 1,325,118, forward strand.
CGGCACACGCTTATGTCGTATACGGACAGCGTCTCTCCGGTCCCGCGCGACGTCAAGCGGTGCCGCCCCCGGCCGGAACCGGGGGCGACACCTCGCTTCTACCTTTCGGCACCGGGTCAGAGCGCCCCGGAGGCGAGCGGGCGAGTCACCCGCCCCGAGCCGCGTCATGGGCGAGCGGGCGAGTCACAGCTAGCCCTCGATGCGGTGCTGGCTCCAGAAGGAGGTCAGGTCCACCGTGGTGGCGGCCTGGGCCGCAGCCTTGAACTCAGCGGTGGTGGAGACGCCGTACCAGTGCGACTGTGCGTAGCCGCGCAGCAGCGTGGTCATCGCGCTGTCGCCGATGGTGCGGCGCAGGTCGTGCAGGGCGCACTTGCCGTAGCCGTAGACGACCGTGGAGTAGCGGGAGGAGTTGGCGTCCCAGTAGGCCATGGAGTTGGTGATCTTCTCCGCCGCCGAGGCCCAGGAGACGCTGTTCCAGCAGCCGTTGCCGGTCTTGCCGAGGGCGAGGTCGGTGGCGTAGTCGGTGAAGGCCTCGTCCAGCCAGGGGGCGTTGTACTCGTCGTCGCCCACGATGCCGTAGAACCACTGGTGGCCGATCTCGTGGGTGAGCGCGGTGGTGCTGACCAGGTCGAGGACGAAGCCCGGGTACTCCATGCCGCCGAACCAGAAGTTGTTGTCGATCACCGCGTCCAGTTCGCCGTACGGGTAGGCGCCGAAGCGCTGGGCGTGGGCGTCGACCGCCGAGGTCGCGGTGGTGAGCATCGACTTGGAGTCGGCGGCGCTGATCCCCGACACCGAGTAGACGTTGACCTTCACCCCGGCCGCCGAGGTGCCGGAGATCTTGGTGAACGGCCCGGCGCCCCAGGCGAAGTCGCGCACCTTGCTCGCGGTGGCCTTGGTGACGGTCCGTCCGGCCGCGCCGGGGGTGTCCACCGAGGTGCCGGTCGCGGGCACCAGCAGGCCGGTCGGGTGGTCCAGGGTCACGGTGAAGTCCGCGGCCACCGAGTAGAAGGACTCGCCGTTGTTGGTGTAGGGGTCGAGGTGCCAGCCGGCCGCGTCGCGTATCGCGAGGACGGGCAGGGCGTTGCCGAGGAAGTTGTACGCGCCGTCGTGGCCGAAGCGGTCGGCGCCGCTGGGCACGGTGATGCCGAGGTCGAAGCCGACGGTGCCGCTCTGGCCCTGCGCGAGCGGTGCCGGCAGGGTGACCTTGAGCGCGGTGCAGTTCACGCTGAGCGGGGCGGGGGTGCCGCCGGTCACGTTGGTCACCGTGATCGGGGTGCTGGGGCAGCTGCCGTGGGCGTTGTCCCACAGCCGCAGGTACACCTCGGTGAGCGGCGTGGGCGAGGCGTTGCTGAAGGTGACGCTCTCGTGCCCGCTCCAACTGCCGCCGGAGGCGTCACTGGTGAGGTTGACGGTGTACCCGGGGGCGGCCGGGGTGCGGGTCGGGTCGCCGGGCTGGGGCGGGGTGGTGCCGCCGGAGGCGTCCAGGGTGACGTCGTCCAGCACGAAGCTGGTCTGCAGGCTGGAGTCCTCGGTGCCGGTGAAGGAGAGCGTCGCGGTCTGGCCCGCGAAGGCGGAGACGTCGACGGTCTTGTGCACGTACCCGCTCTGGGCGTCCAGGTTGGAGTAGGTGGCCAGCGTGGTGGAGCCGAGTTTGACGGTCAGCTTGTCGTAGGCGGTGGAGGTGGTGGTCTCGGCGGTGTCGATGTGCAGCCAGAACCCGAGCGTCGCGGTGCCGCACCCGGCGGGGAGGGTGACGGACTGCGTGAGGGTGTCGGTGTGGGTCGAGCCGTTGCCGTCGAGCCAGACGTAGGAGCTGCCGGAGTGGGCGCTCTGGCCGCTGTCGGCGGTGATCGCGCCGCTCGACGCCGTCCAGGGCGAACTGCCGGACTCGAAACCGCCGTTGGCCACGACCTGGGCGGGCGTGCAGTCCGCGGCGCTCGCCACCGTGGGGGTGGCGAGCGCCGTGAGGCCGGCGGCCGCGAACAGGGCGGCGCCGGTCAGGGCAGGCAGGAGTCTTCTCATCGGGACCTCTCGTGGGGAAGCGGGCCGGGAGCAGCAGCGTGACAGCAAACCCGCACCTTTGAAAAGGTCATGACATCAAGCGGAACGCGAACCCCGAAGACCCCTCACGACCCCGAGAGGCCCCGAGAGGCCCCGAGAGGCCCCGAGGGACCCGCGCGGGGAAGGTCAGCGCGGGAAGGTCAGCGCGGGAACGTCAGCGCGGGTCGACCAGCTCCTGCGCGAAGACCGTGCCGAGCGGCTCCGGGCCGATGTACTGCTGGCAGTTGCAGGGCCGTGCCTCGTACTGCAGCGGACGGCGGTCGGCGTCCCAGGCGGTCGGGGCCTCGACGACCTCGTGGCAGCGCCCCTGCTTGTCGTGCTTGGCCAGGTGGTGGGTGCAGCCGCAGATCGGCTCCGGCGGCCGGTTCGCCGCCTCCAGCGCGGCGTGCTTGCGCTCGGTGGCGGCGAGCACCTCCATCTTGCGCTCGTGCCGCACCTTCAGCGCCTGCCGGGCGTCCTTGACGATCCACCCGCTGCCGTACAGCACGACGGGCAGCACCCACCACATGCTCAGGACATGGTCCACTGAACTCTCCCCCGATCGGGCCTATTCCGGCCGCTGATCATACTGCTGACCAGGGGTTACCGACCCCCGCCGGACGACCGGGCCACGGCCAGGCCCGGGGGCCGCCGAGCTCAGCGGATGACCGGCTCGGTGGAGAGCCGGCTCAACGGATGACCGGCAGCACCGCCCCCGCGGTCCGGCCGGTCGCCGCCTCGATGAAGGCCACCGGGTCGGCGACCTCCGCCAGCAGGGCCCGGGTCGCGGCCAGGGCCTCGTCAGCGGGCGGCGGGCCGCCGACGGCCGCGATCAGGTCGAGCAGGTGGACGGTCGCCTCCATCAGCGCCACCTCGCCGAGCGCGCCCAGCCGCACGCTGCCGAGCAGCGGGTGCGCCACCGTGGTGTCCGGCGGCAGGTCGTCGAGTGCGGCCAGGGCGGCCGGCCCCTCGACCCCGAACCGGGCGATCAGTACGGCGGGGTCGGTCCGCCCGGCGGCCTCCTTGGCCGCGTCGGCGATCTGCCCGGCCGCGGTGTGGGCGAGGCCGCCGGGCCGGTTGTAGGCGCGCAGGATCCCGGCGCCGGTGGTGATCCCGGCCGGCGCGTCCAGGACGGCGGCGCGCAGCCCGGTGAACATCTCCGGCACGGGCGCCGCGTGCGCGTACAGCTCCCGGACGGTCCACGCGGGCAGCCGGGTCGGCCGGTCCCAGTCCTCGGCGTCCAGGGCGGCGCCGCGCTGCGCCCAGGAGGTCCAGGCCTGGGCCAACACGGCGCGCAGCGGATCGTTCTGACGGTCCATCGGGTCTCCTCGCAACGGTGGCGGTCACGGAACGGCCCACGCTACCCGGCGTCCAGGAAAACCACTTGCCGCCCCGGGCCCCGGCCGCCAGGATCGGCGCATGACCTCCTCCCCCGCCCGCCCGCTGCCCGTGACCGCCGCCTCTCCGGCCCCGGTCCAGCAGCAGCCCGGCCGTCCCCGGAGGCCCGACGCCGCACGCGCGTGAGGGCCGCGCTGGTCGCGGGGCTGCTCGCCGGGTACGGCGTCGCCGTCCCGGTGGGGGCCGTCGGGGCCTACCTCGTCGCGCTCACCGCGCGGACCTCGCTGCGCACCGGTGCCTGCGCCGCCCTCGGCGTGGCCGCCGCGGACGGGCTGTACGCGCTGCTCGCCGCGGTCGGCGGCGGCGGTCTCGCGCCGCTGCTCGAACCGGTCGCCCGGCCGTTGCGGATCGGCTCCGCGGTGGTGCTGCTGGCCCTGGCCGCCCGTACGGCGCACACCGCTCTGCGCAGCCGGTCCGGGGCCGCCGCCGGGCCCGAACAGCCGCCGCCCACGCCCGCCCGGGCGTTCCTCACCCTGCTCGGGATCACCCTGTTGAACCCGCTCACGGTGCTCTACTTCGCCGCGCTGGTCCTCGGCGGCGGCCGGGACGGGGCGACCTCCGACGCGTTCGCCCGGGCGGTGTTCGTGGCCGCCGCGTTCGCCGCCTCGGCGAGCTGGCAACTGCTGCTCGCCTCAGGTGGCGCACTGCTGGGTCGTGCACTGACCGGCCCACGCGGCCGACTACTCACCGCACTCGGCTCCGCCGCCCTGGTCACCTGGCTCGCCGTCCGACTGCTGGTCGACTGACCAGCGGGGATAGACGAATTGCCGGATCCGCCGGGAGGTAACCGTTTACGCCCGATTCCTACCTTGTATCCTGGTTCTGCATCCGCTGAGTGACATCCGTTGCGGAGAGTTCCGGAGAGTTCCCCTGCGGAAGGACCCGCCGCGGGGCCCCGCCGTCCGCCCGACCGTCTCGGGCCCGGCCGACGACGCTGGCACCGACCGTGAGGAGTGCGGACATGGTTGAGCGGGACGGCACCGAGAAGCGGGGGCGGCTGAGCCGGCCGGTGGTGCTCGACGCCGCCGTGGCCCTGGTCGACCGCGAGGGCCTGACCGCGTTGACCATGCGCAGGCTGGCCACCGAACTGGGCGTCGAGTCGATGGCCCTCTACCGCTACACCCCGGGCAAGGAGGCCCTGCTCGACGGCCTGACCGAGGCCTACTTCACCGAGGTCAACGACCGGCTGCGGACCAGCGCCGCGAACGACCCGCACGGCCCCGAGCGGCGCCGCCCGGAGCGGCGCTCCTCCGACCGGCGCCGGCCCGAGTGGCGGCTGGAACTGCGCCGGATCGCCCGGGCGTTCGCGGACGCCGCGCACGCCCACCCGGAGATCCTGCCGCTGGTGGCGACCCGTCCGCTGACCGTCCCGATGGTGCGGCGGCCGGCGCCGGTGCTCGAACTCACCGAACACATCCTCGCCGTGCTCGGCCGGGCCGGCTTCGACGACGCGACCGCGCTGAGCGTCTACCGCGCCTTCGTCGCCTGGAACCTCGGCAGCCTGCTGGTCGGCAAGCGCCAGGTGGTCGACAACCCGGAGGAGCCGGACCCGGCCCTGCGGATGGGCCTGCACCGGCTGCCCGCCGCCGAGTACCCGCGGCTGCGCGCCCTGGTGCCCCGCTTCCCCGACTTCGACGACGACGAGGAGATGATCCGCGGCCTCGACAGCCTGCTGGACGGGATGCCGCCGCCTCCCCTTGACGCGTTCTACGGCGACGACGCATCCTGAGGATACGAGGTACACGTCGGACATATCCCTTCACATCGGCGCCGCCGGGCGAGCCGCCAGAGACCGCTCCGGCCCCGTACCGACGGCGCCCGGAAGAAGCTCCCCATGTCCGCCGTTCCGAACGCACCACACGACGACATCCTGCGCCTCCGCGTCACCGCCAAGGACCTGGAGACCCTGCGCGCGCTGCTGCGCGAGACCCGCTCCGACACCGGCGGACGCCCGCACCACGAGGCGGACGGCCGCGTCGGCATCGACGTCTACGCCACCGCCGCCCAGGTGCCCGCCCTCGAACGCGAGGGCGTCACGGTCACCCGGGCCGGCAACGCCAGTGAGGCCGGGCGCGCCGCCCAGGCCGAGGTCGGCAGCGGCGACCGGTTCGCCCCCGCCGACGCCGTTCCGCGCGGCCTGGCCGCCAAGCTCGCCGGCTGACCCGGGAGGCCCGTCATGCCGTACCTGAACGTCACCGAGGTCGAGTCCGCCGTGACCAGCCTGGCCACCGCCTACCCGGTCTCCTCCCAGCTCATCACCCTGCCCGAGACCTCGTACGAGGGCCGCACGGCCCACGCCCTGAGGATCGGCACCCTCACCCGCGTCCCCAAGAGCAGCCTGATCATGATCGGCGGCGTGCACGCCCGCGAGTGGGGCAGCTGCGAGGTCCTCATCCACTTCGCCGCCGACCTGCTGGAGGCCCACCGCGACGGCACCGGCCTCGGCTACGGCGGCACCACCTTCACCGCCGACCAGGTCGAGATGCTGGTCAACCGGCTGGACCTGGTGATCTTCCCGCTGGTCAACCCGGACGGGCGGCGCTACAGCCAGACCGTCCAGTCGATGTGGCGCAAGAACCGCAACCCGGCCAACGCCGGCGGCAGCCCGAACCCGGACTGCGTCGGCGTCGACCTCAACCGCAACTACGACTTCCTCTTCGACTTCACCACCGCCTTCGACCCGAGCGCCGACCCCCAGGTGTCGACGAACCCGTGCGACCCGCAGGTCTACTGCGGCCCGAGCGCGTTCTCCGAGCCGGAGACCCGCAACGTCCGCTGGCTGCTCGACCAGAACCCGCAGACCAGGTGGTTCATCGACGTCCACAGCTACGCGCAGGACATGCTCTACAACTGGGGCGACGACGACAACCAGTCGGTCGACCCGGACATGAACTTCCGCAACTCCCAGTACGACGGCAAGCGCGGCCTGCCCGGCGACCTGGCGTACTCCGAGTACATCCCCAAGGGCGACGAGGACACCGCCCGGCTGCTCGCCGAGGCCTTCTGCCAGGGCGTGCAGGGCGTGCGCGGCGTGCCGTACAAGCCGATGACCGGCTTCCACCTCTACCCCACCAGCGGGACCAGTGACGACTACGTCTACGCCCGCCACTTCACCGATCCCGACCGGGGCAAGGTGCTCGGCTTCACGATCGAGTGGGGCAACGACCAGGCCCAGTCGCCCAACCCGTTCCACCCGCCGTGGGCGGAGATGAAGAAGATCGTCCTCGACGTGGACGCCGGGCTGGTGCAGTTCTGCCTGGCCGCCCTCTGAACCGCCCCTGTCCGCCCCCGAACCACAGTGCCCGACAGCAGGGCGCCCGCCACGACCAGGTCGTGGCGGGCGCCTTGGGCTGTGAACCGTACGAGCCCTGTGGGCTCAGGCGGCCCGGTGGAAGAAGAACGGGTCGATGGACGGCGGGACCCTGGTCACGCCGTCCGTGCTGAGCAGTTGACGGGTGGTGAAGTTGGCGTTGCGCTGGTACGTCACGCCCACCGGGAAGTTGGCCCGGTCCGGCGTGTTGTTGCCGCAGAAGATCCCGTAGAAGTCCTTCCCCACGGTGATCATCCGGATGTAGTCGCCGAGGTAGGGCAGCTGGCCGCCGGCCCGCGGGACGTCGCCCGGCGCCTGGTGCAGCACATGGCTCTCGACGGTCTGGAACCCGTCGTCGGACAGCTCCAGCACCGTCGACCACTGGCCGTGGGCCAGTTGCTGGTAGACCAGGCCGACCAGGCCGTCCTCGTTGACCGCCAGCGACGGGTTCTTGCCGTTGACCACGTCCGGGTGCCCCGTGGACCAGCTCTGGCCCCGGTTCGCCGAGTGCAGGACGTGCAGCACGTAGTCGGTGGGGGCCGTTCCGCCGAGGTTGTCGCAGTAGGCGACCCACACGCTGTTGGAGTCCGTGCTGTCCACCGCGACGGACACGTCCGCCCCGGTGCGTTCCTGGCCCAGCGACCGCTGCCTCGGGTCGAAGCGGACCTTGCGGTCGGCGGCGGCCCGCTGGCCCACCTCGCCGTCCGTCGAGTCCAGCAGGGCCTCGAAGGGCGCCGCGCCGACGCCGCCCTTGTCGTCGCGGGTGACCACGAGGTCGAAGGTCTTCTTGGCCCGGTCCACCGGGTCCTCGGCGGTGAAGCTCATGAACGCGATGTAGACCGTGCCGTCCGGATGTACGGCGATCCGGATCGGCGGCCCGTCGAAGATCGTGCCGGCGCGCCGGTCGAGCCGGATCGGCCCGAACCCGGCCGGAGCGCCGGCCGTACCGGCGTCGGCCGAGACGTCCACGGTGGCCGTCCCGGTCGGCGAGGAGAAGTCGTTGTTGCCGACGTACACCCGGTCGCTGCTCTGGCCGTTGGCCGCGGCGGTGACGGCGACCACCCAGGGCTGGTCCTCGTCCACCCGGTCGACCAGTACGTTCATCGGAGCGGCCGAGGTGATCTTCGGCGCGCGCAGGATCTGCATGTCGCCGGTCACGCCGTTGAGGATGCCGGTGTAGAGCCGGCCTCCCAGCGAGCCGTAGCCGACGCTGATGTCCCCGGTGCCGAGGCTGCCGTTGCCCGGGACGACGCTGTTCAGCACCCAGGTGTCGCCGCCGTCGGTCGAGACGTACACCGGCGCCATCGATCCGCCCATCGGATCCGGAGTGAAGGCGGTCGCGACCATCTCCTTCGGGTTCTCCGGGTTGACCGCGATGCTGGGCTCACTGTCCAGCAGCGGGTCGCCGCTCAGCGCCTTGGGAGTGATGTCGACGACCTTGATGGTGGGCATGCCGGCTCACCTCCCTTCCTGCAGCACGGCGAGCTTCTGCGCCGGCTGGTAGTCGTCGCCGTCCAGCAGCTGGTACGGCCCCTCGTGCTCCAGCTCGCCCCGGGTCGCGTGCAGCAGCCACAGGCCCAGCTGTCCGGCCTGCGGCTTCGGCACCTGGCGCCAGCGGATGTCCTCGCTGCTGGGGTAGAGGACGGCGATCCGCCCGGGCTCGACCGGGCCGGTCTCGATGTGCGACACCTCGATCGTGGCGCGCCACCAGTGCGGGGCGTGCTCGGAGTAGGCGGGCAGGCCGAGGTCCTCCAGACCGACCACGCTGCCCAGCACCACGGCGTCCGCGGACGCGGCGTGCGCGGCGATGTCCTGGTTCCGGATCGTGCGCTGCACCGAGGAGAACGGCAGCTCGTCGGCCGTGGTCGCGGCCAGCGCCACATGGCGCTGGACGGCCCCGGCGGGCAGCCGGCCGAGCTCGGTCACGCCCAGGCCCTCGCCGTAGACCAGGCCCTGGGTGAAGAACGCCGCGGAGTCGCCGACCGAGAGCAGGTCGGCGTCGGGCGCCAGTTGGACGGTGACCTCGCTGCCCGCGAGCTGCCTGAAGGCGGCGGGCGCGTGCAGCACCTCGTCCACCTTCACCACCGCGGTGCGTTCGTTCCGGTCCTCGACCGGGATGGCGGCCAGTGAGGTGCCGCCGATCCTGGTCACGGTGCCGCGGAAACTCAGCGGCGCCTGCCGGACGAGTTCGGTGAGCCGCTCGTGGGAGACGGCCCCTGTTGCGTCACTCATGACGGTCCTCCGCTTCCCTCACCGCGCGGCGCGGACCGAGGACGGGTGCGCCCGGCGCCACTCGATCCGGGCACCGAGCAGGCAGGCGGCGGTGACGGCGGCCGCCACGGCGACCACGAGCCACTCCGCCGCGCCGCTGCCGGCGTCCGGGTCGAGGCCGAACAGCGTCTCGATCCACTCCGGCCACACCAGGGTGAGCAGGAACAGCAGTCCGGACAGCCCGCCGAGGGCCGTCTCCAGCCAGAAGCGGGGCCGGACCGGATTCGTTTGTCGGAAGGGCATCACTGCGCCTCCCCTTCTCCAACCGCCCGGGCCACGCCGTGACGCGGCACGCGCCGTTGTCCTGCCGCCGCGTGGGGCGGCAGGACCCGGCCGGGCCGGCCCGGGTCGGGGGTTGGTCCCGTTCGGCGCCGCCGGTCGGGGGGCGTGGTCGCCGCGGGAGCTGATCTGCTTCGATCCGCAGCGTCGGGGCTGCGGTGGGAGTGCGTCAGGGAGGGTCCGCAGGATCACCCTGCGTAGCCGGCTGAGCGCTGTACGCCTACGAGGCACACGTACGTCGTATACGAGTCTGCTCGCACCCCGTGAGCAGGTCAAGGGCGGTCCGGCCGGGGGTACGGCGGGGGGGTGCCGCGGGGCCGCCTCCCGGAGGGCGGGCCGAGCCTGCCGGAGGGCTTCCCGGTCAGAGCCGGGCGCCGAGCATCCGCAGCACCAACTCGCCGTAGCGGCGGCCGAGTTCCTCGGGCGTCTCGGTCGAGCGGTCGGTGTACCAGCGGGACACGTCGATGCCCAGCGAGGTGACCGCGCGGGCCGCCGTCCGCACCTCCGAGACCTGGAACTCGCCGGCCGCCGCGCCCGCCTCGATCAGCGCGCTGACCTCGCGCTCGATGTCCAGCCGCAGCGCCGCGACCACCGCGTACGCGTCCTCGGGCAGCGCGTGCAGCTCGTAGTTGACCACCCGGCCGACCGTCCGGGCCCGGGCGTGCCAGGCGGTGAACTGCTCGACCAGCCGCCGCATCCGCTCCGCCGGGCCGCCCTCGCCGGCCACCGCCTCCCGGACCAGGGTCAGCGTGGCCGCGTGCCCGGCCTGGCTGATCTCGGCCAGCAGCGCGGCCTTCGACTGGTAGTGGATGTACAGCGCGGCCGGGCTCATTCCGGCGGCGGTGGCGATGTCCCGGGTGGTGGTGGCGTGGAAGCCGCGCTCCGCGAACGACTCGGCGGCCGCCCGGAGCAGCCGGTGCGCCGCCTCGGGGCGGGTGCCGGCTCCGGGCAGGGTCGGCCAGAGGTCGGCCATCGGGGTGCTGGTCATGGCGTCATCCTCGCAGAGAACTCGGACCGGAACTCGTACAGGCTTTCCCGTCGGGCCGCCCGCCCGGGCGGCCGCGGACTGTTGACAGGCTCCCGCACCGACACCATGCTGAGCAAGCGCTTAGTCAGCGTAGTCAGCATGGCCAGCTCAGTCGGCAACTCGTGGCCGAGACCCCCGTGGGAAAGGCAGGACGCTCCGTGGTGCACTCCTTCAAGGGCCGGGTGGCCGTCGTCACCGGATCGAGCCGGGGCATCGGCCTCGGCATCGCGCGCGAACTGGTCGACCGCGGCGCCAAGGTCTGCCTCACCGCCCGCAACCCCGAGCCGCTGGCCGAAGCCGTCCAGGACCTCGGCGGCCCGGAGAACGCCATCGCCGTCGCGGGCAAGGCCGACGACCCGGCCCACCAGGAGGAGGCGATCGCCCGCACCCTGGAGGCCTTCGGCCGGCTCGACCACCTCGTCAACAACACCGGCATCAACCCGGTCTACGGGCCGGTCCTCGACACCGACGAGGCCGCTGCCGCCAAGATCTTCGCCGTGAACGTGCTCGGCCCGCTGGCCTGGACCCGCCGCGCCCTCGCCGCCTGGATGGGCGAGCACGGCGGCTCGATCGTCAACGTCGCCTCGATCGCCGGCCTCCGCTCCTCGGCCGGGATCGGCATGTACGGCGTCAGCAAGGCCGCGCTGATCCGGCTCACCGTCGAGCTCGGCGCCGAACTCGGCCCGCGGGGCATCCGGGTCAACGCCGTCGCACCCGCCGTGGTCAAGACCAAGTTCGCCGAGGCCCTGTACGAGGGCCGCGAGGAGAAGGTCGCCGCCGCCTACCCGCTCGGCCGCCTCGGCGTCCCCGAGGACATCGCGGGCGCCGTCGCCTTCCTGCTCTCCCCCGACTCCGGCTGGATCACCGGCCAGACCCTCGTCATCGACGGCGGGGTCACGCTGGGCGGTGGCATGTGAGCGCCGACCTGGCCGGACAGGGCGTCGTGGTGACCGGCGGCGGCCGGGGCATCGGGGCCGCGCTGGCCCGGGCCTTCGCCGCGGCCGGCGCCCGGGTCGCGGTCAACGACCTCGACGCCGGGGCCGCCGGCGCCGTCGCCGAGGAGTGCGGCGGCACCGCCCTGCCCGGGGACGCCGCCTCCGCCGACGGCCTCGCCGACCTGGTCGGCCGGGCCCGCGCGGCCCTCGGCGAGATCGACGTCTGGTGCGCCAACGCGGGCGTCGCCCCGGTCGGCGGGGCCGACGCCGCCGCCACCGCCTGGGCGAGCGCCTGGGAGGTCAACGTGCTCGCCCACGCGCGGGCCGCCGAACTGCTGCTCCCCCGCTGGCTGGAGCGCGGCGAGGGCCGCTTCCTGTCCACCGTCTCGGCCGCCGGGCTGCTCACCATGCTCGGCTCCGCCCCCTACGCCGTCACCAAGCACGGCGCGCTCGCCTTCGCCGAGTGGCTCTCCGCGACCTACCGCCACCGCGGCGTACGGGTGCACGCCCTCTGCCCGCAGGGGGTGCGCACCGACATGCTCGCCTCCACCGGCCCGATCGGCGAGGCGCTGCTGGCGCCCACCGCGCTCGACCCGGAGGACGTCGCAGAGTCCGCGCTCGCCGCGGTGCGCGAGGAGCGCTTCCTGATCCTGCCGCACCCCGAGGTCGCCGAGTACTACCGGGTCCGGGCCACCGACCCGGACCGCTGGATCGCCGGGATGAACCGGCTCCAGCAGGGGCTGGAGAGGAGCGAGCTGCTGTGAGGGCCTGGCAGGTGGAAGAGCTCGGCGAGCCGGCCGCGGTGCTGCGGCTCGCCGAGGACGTGCCGCGGCCGGCTCCCGGCCCGGGGCAGCTGCTGGTCCGGGTGCGGGCCGCCGCCGTCAACTTCCCGGACGCGCTGATGGTGCGCGGGCAGTACCAGGTCCGTCCGCCGCTGCCCTTCACGCCCGGGGTCGAGCTCTGCGGCGAGGTGGCGGACGGCCCCCGGCGGGGCGAGCGGCTGATCGGCAACCCGGTGCTGCCGAACGGCGCCTTCGCCGAGTACGCGCTGCTGGACGCCGCGGCCGCCTTCCCGGCGCCCGAGGCGCTGGACGACGCCGAGGCCGCCGCCCTGCACATCGGCTACCAGACCGCGTGGTTCGCGCTGCACCGCCGGGCCCGGCTGCGGGCCGGCGAGACCCTGCTGGTGCACGCGGCGGCCGGCGGGGTCGGCAGCGCGGCCGTCCAGCTCGGGCGGGCCGCCGGCGCCCGGGTGATCGCGGTGGCCGGCGGCGCGGCCAAGGCGGAGGCGACCCGCGCCCTCGGCGCCGACCTGGTGGTCGACCGTACGGAACGGGACTTCGTGGCCGCCGTCAAGGAGGCCACCGACGGGCGCGGCGCGGACGTGGTCTTCGACCCGGTCGGCGGCGCGGCCTACACCGGCTCCACCAAGTGCGTCGCCTTCGAGGGCCGGATCGTGGTGGTCGGCTTCGCCGCCGGGCAGGTCCCGGCGCCGGCCCTCAACCACGCCCTGGTGAAGAACTACTCGATCCTCGGCCTGCACTGGGGCCTGTACAACACCCACGACCCGGGCGCGGTCCGCGCCGCGCACGACGAACTGACCGCGCTCGCCGCGAAGGGCACGGTCCGGCCGCTGGTGAGCGACCGGGTGCCGCTGGCCGGCGCCGCGGCCGCCGTCCAGCGGGTCGCCGACGGGCTGAGCACCGGCCGGATCGCCGTCCTCGGCGACTGACCCCCGGCTGACCCCCCGACGGTCCCGCCGCACCCGGGAAAGCAGGTGCGGCAGGGCCGTCGCCGCTGCCAGGATGCCCGGATGACATCCGTTTCCGCTGCTCGCGACTCGTTGGAAGGACTTGCTCTCGGGGACGGGTTCGGGGAGCGCTGGTTCCCGCTCTTCCGGTCCCCGCAGGACGCGTTCGAGCAGATCCGGGCCCGGCGCACCCCGGAGGAGGGGCCCTGGCACTGGACCGACGACACCGCGATGGCGCTGTCGGTGTTCGGGATCCTGACCGCCTTCGACGCCGTCCACCAGGAGCGGCTCGCCCAGGCCTTCGGGGCCGCCTACCGGGCCGACTCGGGCCGTGGCTACGGGCACGGCATGCACCTGCTGCTCCCCAAGCTCGTTGAGGAGCCAGGGAGTTGGCGTACCGCCGCGCGGGAGTTGTTCGACGGCCAGGGCAGCCTCGGCAACGGCGCGGCGATGCGGGTGGCCCCGCTGGGCGCCTGGTTCCACGAGGACCTGGACGAGGCGGCGGAGCAGGCGGCGCTGTCCGCCGAGGTCACCCACGCCCACCCGGAGGGCGTGGCCGGGGCGGTGGCCGTCGCCCTGGCGGCGGCACTGGCCGCCCGCGGCCGCTCCGGACCCGCCCCGGTCGGCGCGGAACTGCTGGCGGAGGTGGCCCGGCGCACCCCGGCCGGCGAGGTCCGCGAGGGCCTGCACCGGGCCGCCGACCTGTCCGCGGACACCGAACCCCGGCGCGCCTCCGAGCTGTTGGGCAACGGTCGGCGGATCCGGGCGAGCGACACCGTGCCGTTCGCCCTGTGGTCGGCCGCGCACCACCCGGACAGCCTCGCCGACGCCCTGTGGACCACCGCCGAGGGCCTCGGCGACGTGGACACCACCTGCGCGATCACCGGCGGCGTGGTCGCCGCCCGCACCGGCCTCGCCGACGCGCCGCGGGACTGGCTGGCCTGCCGGGAGCCGCTGCCCGACTGGGTCGCCGCGGCCGCGGCGGAGGCGGCGGCACCTGACCCGCCCTAACGCCCGGCGGCGATGACCTCCAGGGCCGGGCGGGGCTCGCGGCCGAGCAGTGCCGCGAGGTCGCCCGGCCCGCCCGGGCCGGCCAGGAAGCCGTGGGCGATCGCCGAGTAGGTGCCGACCACCATCGGCACCTGGAAGTCCAGCGCGTCCGAGGCCGCCACCGCCGTACGGGTCTCCCCCAGCCTGCCCGGCCGGTACTCGGCGCCGAGCGCCTCGGCCACCTCCGCGCCGCCCACCGCCCGCTCCCCCACCAGCTCGTACGTCCGGCCCGCGTGCTCCTCGGGCCGCAGCGCGACCGTGACCGCCACCTCGGCGAGGTCCGCCCGGGCCACCGCCGCCAGCTTGCCGTCCCCGAGCGGCGCGCCGATCACCCCGTCCGGGCCGGGCGCGGCGATCGCGCCCAGCAGCTCGGCGTACAGGCCGTTGCGCAGCACCGTCCAGCGCAGGGTGGCGGAGGCGCGCAGCCGGCGCTCGGTCCAGCGGTGGGCGAGGGCGTACGGCAGGTGGTCGCCGTCGCCGGAGAGGCTGGTGTAGACGACGTGCTCGACCCCGGCCCGCTCCGCCGCCTCGATCACCGCGCCGTGCCGGGCGATCACCACGTCGTCCTCGGCGGCGCCGGCCGAGATCAGCAGCAGGGTCCGTACGTCCTTGAACGCCTCCGCGAGCGTCTGCGGCCGGTCGAAGTCCACCAGCCGGGCGGGCACCCCGGCCGGCACCCGCTCGGGGGTGCGCGAGCCGGCCACGACCCCCTCGCGTCCGGCGAGCCGCTCCAGGACGAGCGCGCCGAGGCCTCCGTTGACACCGGTGACGAGCAGCATGGGGTTCCCTCCGGGGATGATCGGTCGTTGGCGACGTGTCCATCCTCGGTAGCCTGGGCGTCCGGCGTAAGGAGGCACTTTCATGTCAGCAGGGCACACCGCGGTAACCACCACCCCCCGTCCGGTGGTCTGGTGCGAGGACGGCGTGGACTGCGGGATCCGCGACCTGCTGGACCGCCTGGGCGACAAGTGGTCGGTCCTCACCGTGGTCGAACTCGCCCAGGGCGTACGGCGGTTCCGCGAACTGCAGCGCGCCCTGCCGGGCATCTCGCAGCGGATGCTGACCCTCACGGTGCGCCGCCTGGAGCGGGACGGCCTGGTCTCCCGGACCGTCCACCCGACCGTCCCCCCGCAGGTGGAGTACGAGCTGACCCCGCTCGGCCACAGCCTGACCCACCTGGTGCGGGCGATGGTGGACTGGTCCTACGGCCACCACGACGCGATCGTCGACTCCCGCCGCGCCTGGGACGAGGCCAACCCGGGCTCGGAGATCCGCTGAGACGGCTCGGCCGAATCAGCCGAATCAGCCGGCGACCTTCACGGTGAGCTGGTAACCACGCTGCTCGGGCGGGCAGTTGAGGGCCTCGCCGCAGCTGGTACGGGTCGCGGTGAGCCGGGCGGTGCCCGGGGCGCGGGCGGTGAAGGAGGCGGCGACCGTGCCGCAGCCGCCGCCCGGACGGCACGAGGGCGACGCGGCGGTGGTCGGGGTGCCGTTCGGCGCCAGGACGTCGGGGGCGGAGCTGGCCGGGGCGGACCAGTAGGTGCTGTGCAGCGTGAGCGTGACGGTCGTGCCGGCCGCGACGTCCACGGTGGTGCGGTCGGCGTGTTCGTCCACCTCGACCGTCGCCCGGCCCGGGGCGGACGAGGTGGCCTGGTCGGACGAAGCGGTGGTGGCCACCGACGGGCTCGTCCCGGTGGTGGTGCAGCCGGTCAGGGTGAGCGCGGCCGCGGCGAGCGCCAGCGCGGCGGCGGGTCTTCTCGGGTTCACGGTGGTTCCTCGTGCCGTAGTAGTGCGAGCGGTGCCGATGGGACGCACCGGTGGCCGATTCGGATCCAAGGAAACGGCACCGGGGCGGGCGCTGGGCCCACCCCGGTGCGTTCGGCGCGCCGCTCGTCAGGAGACGGTCACGTCGTCGTAGTAGGTGTAGGTCGGGTCACCCGGGTAGTTGTCGTCGTGGTTGCTCAGGGTGAGGGTGTAGGAGTGGCCCGGCGTGACGGTCGCCGTCTTGTTGGTCCAGCTGCCGGTGGTGGTGCAGGTCTTGGCGAGGACCGTGGTGGTCGTGCCGGTGGTGTTGTCCTTCAGGGTGGCGGTGGCCCAGTCGTAGGTGACGGTGTCGTCGCAGGTGTTGCTGTACCAGAAGGACAGCTTGCTGGAGCCGGTCGGCGCGGTGAAGGTCTGGGCGATGGAGGAGTCACCGGTCGGGCTGGTGGAGCCGACCATGGCGCCGTAGCCGCCGCTGTGGGCGGCGGAGGCCGGCGCGGAGGTGGAGCCGGCGGCGGTCCAGCCGGTCAGGTTGCCGGTCTCGAAGGTGCCGTTGGTGACGGCGGTGCCGCCGCCCCCGCTCGTGGACTCGGTCCAGGAGAAGCCGGTGCTGCCGGCGGCGCCGGTGGTGTCGGTCGCGGTGACCGTGACGCTGGAGGTGCCGGCGGCGGTCGGGGTGCCGGAGATCAGGCCGGTCGAGGAGTTGATCGACAGGCCGGCGGGCAGGCCGGTGGCCGTGTAGGTGAGGGTCTGGCCGGAGGCCGAGTCGGTGGCGTTGATCTGCAGGCTCGCCGCGGTGCCGACGGTGCCGCTCTGGCTGCCGGGGTTGGTGACGGTGACCGTGTTGCCGTGGGTCAGGATGGCGTGCGAGATCGCGCAGGAGTTGGTGTCGTTGGACCAGCTGGCCTGTTCGGCGTAGCTGCCGAAGGAGCCGAAGGAGATGTTGGCGGCGCCGCCGGTGCTGCCGGGCCGGATCCAGGCGCACTCGTCGGAGTTCTCCTGGCCGTTGTAGCTGCTGCCGGAGACGTGGTTGGTCCAGCCGCCGGCCGGGTTCTGGTCGGACATCATCTCGTGCCACTCGTGGCCCAGCGTCATCGTCCAGCCGTCCAGCGTACCGGGCGAGTTGACGAAGCCGACGCCGCAGTTGGAGCCCGCGTCGATGTTGTACGGCTGGTTGGAGAAGGCGATGTCGCCGTAGGGCGAGCTCGCGGCGCCGCCGGTGAGGGTGGTGTCCCCGTTCCAGTCGTGCCAGGCGCAGTACCCGGTGCTGGGGTTCTGGTAGTCGTCCGGGTTGGTGCCGTGCGGCGACAGGACGATGTAGTACGCGTCCCGGTTGGCGGCGGCGGTGGTGTTGCCGAAGTGCCCGGCGGCCTTGACCGCCTCCTGGGCGAGCTGGTTGCCGGTGGCCTGGCTCGGCGAGGCGGCCGCGTTGTCGTACCAGACGCCGGACAGGACGCCGCCGCTCTGGTACGGGATGAAGTTGGCGTTGGACGGACAGCTGACAGCCCCCGTGGCGACGTTGGGGCCGTCGCACCACTGGGTCAGGTCGGCCGACCAGGTCTCGCCGTTGGTGCCGATGCCCTTGAACATCTGCTGGGTGGCGCCGGCCGCACCCGCCGAGTCGCCCGAGAACTTCGCGTTCCCGTTGGCGTCGGTGGACTGGGTGCCCCACTGGTTGCCGTAGAACACCAGGTAGACCTTGGAGTGCCCGCTCTGCACGCCGATGCCGTCGACGCCGCCGCCGTAGGAGAGCGTCTGCTGGCCGGTCGCGGCGGCCTGGTTGCGGTCGGCGAGCCACTTCTTGTAGTTCTCGTGCTGGGACATGCCGGGAACCGCGCCGTGCCGGTACGGGTGGCCGTTCTGCGGGCTCCAGGGGTTGAACTCGTTGGCGGTGCCGCCCTGCGAGCTGGAGATGTCCTGCGCCGCCGCCGGAGCGGCCGCGCCGGCCAGCCCGGCGGCGGCCAGTGCGAGCGACGCGATCCCGGTGAGCGCCGCGTACTTCGCGCGTCCGGTCCTGTGGGAGTGACCCATGGGTGAGGGTGCCTCTCTTCTGCCGATCGCCCCGCGGCCGTGGGGGCCGGGAACGATCCCTTCGTGGGGGAGGCCGACGGCGCGTTCCGGCGGGAGCCAGGTCCGGTCGAATTCATTCGCACACCCGGAATTGACTTCCCGTCGGCCCTTTCGCCGTCCGCTGGGCCTGAAGGAAAGCAGAGCTGATGAACAGCGGTCAACGGCGAAGGGTAAGGGGCGATTAAGAAGGGAGTCGAAGCAGGTCAAGCGCCGTTGATGACATGGGATCAACGCGCGTAGCCATTCACTGAATAGGCCCCGAAATGCCGTTCCGCATTCAGTGAAATTCCCCCGCCCGGCCTTCCCCCACGGGAATTCAGCGGCCGCCGCGGGCCGAGTCCGGAACTCCTCCCCAGGTGCCCACCGGTGAGGCGGCTCTGAGGCCCTGTTAGGGTTCGCGGACGTGACGGCCAAGGCGACGAAGCAGTACGAGGCGATGCTGGCGCACTACCGGTGGGCCGCCGAGCGACGCGGCTTCACCGTCGATCCGGCGCAGCGCCCGGCGGTGGAACGGCTGTCGCGGCTCGCCGGGGAACTCGCCCGCCCCGGGCTGCTGGTGCGCCGCCCGCCGCGCCACCTCTACCTGTGGGGCCCGGTCGGCCGGGGCAAGAGCTGGCTGGTGGACACCTTCCTGGACGGCCTGGACGTCACCCGCAAGCGTCGGCTGCACTTCCACGACTTCTTCCGCCGGCTGCACGAGGGCGTCGCCGCGCACACCGCCGACGCGGGCCGGGAGCCGGCCGGCGAGCGGGTGGCGGCGGTCGACCGGGCCGTGGACGAGCTGCTCGGCGACTGCCGGGTGCTGGTCTTCGACGAGTTCCACGCCCATGACGCCGGGGACGCGATGCTGGTGGCCCGGCTCTTCCGGACCCTGCTGGACCGGCGGATCACCCTGGTCACCACCTCCAACTACCCGCCCGCCGGGCTGATGCCGAACCCGCTGTACCACCACCTGTTCGAGCCGACCATCCGGCTGATCGAGGAGCGGATGGACGTGGTGGAGATCGCGGGCGCGGTGGACTTCCGCCGAGAGCGGCGGCCGGCCGCAGCGGGGCCCGCCGACGGGGTCCCGCAGCGCTTCGCCCGGGGCGCGCGGCTGCGGACCGGCGACGAGAACGGCCTGCACGCGCTCGGCCTCACCCCGCCGACCGCCGCGGAGGCGGACGAGGTGGTGGTGCACGGCCGCCCGCTGCGGGCCTCGGCGGTCCGCGAGGGCGAGGCGTGGTTCGGCTTCGCCGAGCTGTGCGAGGGGCTGACCTCGGCGGCCGACCAGCTGGAGCTCGCCGAACGCTTCCCCACCCTGGTGCTCACCGACGTACCGCCGCTGGCCGCCGCGACCCCCGACGGGCGGCGCCGCTTCGCCGACCTGGTGGACGTCTGCTGCGACCGGGACGTCCGGCTGGTGCTGATCGGCGCCGACCCGATCGACGAACGCGCCCCCGACGAGGGCCTGCTCAGCGACCTGGACCGGACCGCCAGCCGGCTCGCCCTGCTCGGGTCGGCCTGACGGCCCGACCCGACCGCCTACCGCTCGTACGCCATCTCCGGGAAGCGCGGCGAGGGCCCGTCCAGCAGCTGGTCGTCGTGGCCGCGCAGCCAGCGGTCGAAGAAGGAGGCGACGTACGAGCGGGTGGCGAACTCGGCCCGGCCGGGCCGGATGTCACCGACGTCGTCGCGCAGCCGGTCCGCGGTGAGCGCGCCCTGGCGGGCGAGCTGCGGCAGCAGGGTCTGGGCGTCGGTGTAGGAGCCGTGCCGGGAGCCGGTCAGGGTGACGTCGGCGTGCCAGCCGGTGCTGTGCTGCCACAGGGCGTTCCAGCCGGGCTGCTGCCGGTAGCTGCCGGAGTCGTCGCTGCCGCTGCCCATCAGCAGGAAGGGCCGGTCCAGGCCCTCCTCGGCGACGCTGGGCAGGAAGACACCGGTGTGGCCGTCCGGGCCGGGGAAGTGCAGCTGGCCGTCGAGGTTGATCCCGGCGGCGATCCGCGGGTCGTCGTGCATGGTCTGGAGCGCGGTGAAGCCGCCCGCCGAGTGGCCGACCATGCCGATCCGGTCGAGGTCGAGCGCCCCGGCCAGCCCGCCCGGCAGGCCCTTGCGGGTGCCCAGCCCGGCGAGCTGGTCCAGGACGAAGCGGGTGTCGTCGACCCGGGCGGCCAGGGACTTGCGCAGCACCGCGCCGATGTCCAGGTCCGGCTGCCCGAGCATGCCGGGGAACACCGAGGCGGCCAACTTTCCGTCGGGGAAGGCGACTTCGGAGGCCTCCCAGGTGTGGTCGACGGTGACCACGACGTACCCGCGCGAGGCCAGGTCCTCGACCAGGGCCGTCCCCCAGGTGCGGGGGTCGCCGAGGCCGGGCGAGTACAGCACCACCGGGCGCCGGCCGGGCAACGCCGGGGCGTCCCGGCGGGCGTGGGTGCGGATGCCGGACCAGTCGGTACGGCCGGACTCGGTGCCGTAGTTGACCCGGGCCAGGCCCTCGGCGCTGTCGAAGTGCGCCCCGGCGGCGGGCTCCATGTAGGGCGCCCGGTCGGCCGGCCCGGCCGGGCGGGAGGTCGGGTACCAGAGGCTGATCATCAGCTCGCGCCGCTGCCCGGGCTGCCACGGGTCCTCCCGGGCCAGGTCGGTCAGGTGCAGCGCGGTCGTCCCGATCGGGTACGGCCCGGTGGGCTCCGGCAGCCACGCCCGCGCCTGCTGCCCGCCGCCCCGCCCCTCCACCGCGACCGCCGCGGGCGCGCCGACCGCGCCCAGCACCGCCGTCGCCGCCAGCAGAACCGCCGCCAAGGCCCGTCCCCCACTGCCCATGATGTTCCTCCGCGCTCTCCATCGATCGAACACGTAGGACACTACGGACGGGAACGCCCCCGGCCGTCATACCAGGGAGCCAACCGGCCCCTGAATACCCGGGTACGACACCCCTAAGGGGCTACTTTCCCGGGGCCGGGGCCGCCCCTCCGCTCCGCGCTTCAGCGATACTTCCTCAGCTCCCGGCGGGCCAGTGAGCGCTTGTGCACCTCGTCCGGGCCGTCGGCCAGCCGGAGGGTGCGGTTGCCGGCCCAGAGCTGGGCGAGCGGGGTGTCCTGGCTGACGCCCGCGGCGCCGTGCGCCTGGACGGCCTTGTCCAGGATCCACTCCACGGTGCTCGGGGTGGCGATCTTGATCGCCTGGATCTCGGTGTGCGCGCCGCGGTTGCCGACGGTGTCCATCAGCCAGGCGGTCTTGAGCACCAGCAGCCGCAACTGCTCGATCCGGACCCGGGATTCGGCGATCCAGTCCTGGACCACGCCCTGCTCGGCGAGCGGCTTGCCGAAGGCCACCCGTTCGCCCGCCCGACGGCACATCAGCTCCAGCGCCCGCTCGGCGATCCCGATGGCGCGCATGCAGTGGTGGATCCGGCCGGGGCCGAGCCGGGCCTGGGCGATGGCGAAGCCCGCGCCCTCCTCGCCGATCAGGTGGGACGCCGGGACCCGGACGTCCTCGAACAGCACCTCGGCGTGGCCCCCGTGGTCGGCGTCGTCGTAGCCGAAGACCGTCATGCCGCGCTTCACCGTCACCCCGGGGGTGTCGCGCGGGACGAGCACCATGCTCTGCTGGCGGTGCGGCTCGGCGGCCGGGTCGGTCTTGCCCATCACGATGAGGATCCGGCAGTCCGGGTTCATCGCCCCGGTGATGTACCACTTGCGGCCGTTGATCACGTACTCGTCGCCGTCCCGCTCGATCCGGGTGGCGACGTTGGTGGCGTCCGAGGAGGCGACCTCGGGCTCCGTCATCGCGAAGGCGGAGCGGATCTCGGCGCCCAGCAGCGGCCGCAGCCACCGCTCGCGCTGCTCGGCGCTGCCGAACTGGGCGAGCAGTTCCATGTTCCCGGTGTCGGGGGCCGCGCAGTTCAGCGCGGACGGGGCCAACTGCGGGCTGCGGCCGGTGATCTCGGCGAGTGGGGCGTACTGCAGGTTGGTGAGACCGGCGCCGTGCTCGCCGGGGATGCCGTGCTTGTCCACGAAGAAGAGGTTCCACAGCCCCTGCTTGCGGGCCTCCGCCTGGAGGTCGGCGACCACCGGCGGGATCGTCCAGGGCGCGCGGTCCGGGTCGGCCAGCTGGGCTGCCAGGACGGGCTCGGCGGGGTAGACGTGCTCGTCCATGAAGGCGAGCAGCTGCTCGCGGAGCTCGTTCGTCCGGGCGTCGTAGGCGAAGTCCATCGGTCAGTTCTCCTTGAGGGTGTTCAGGCCGTGCCGGGCGAGGATCGGGGCCATCTCACCCGCGCGCTCGAAGCCCGCGCCGAGGGTGCGGCCCTGCTGGAAGCGGAAGAAGATGCCCTCGGCGACGGCGGCCAGCTTGAACGAGGCGAAGGCCACGTACCAGTCCAGGTCGGCGGCGTCGCGGCCGGTCGCCCCGGCGTACCGGGAGACGATCTCGTCGGCCCTCGGGAAGCCGGGGGCGGTCATCGCGGAGGGGATGATGCCGCCGCCGACGCCCGCCAGCTCGGTGTACATCACCAGCAGGCCGACGTCGGTGAGCGGGTCGCCCAGGGTGGACATCTCCCAGTCCAGGACGGCGGTGATCGCGTCGGTGTCGTCGACGAGCACGTTGTCCAGCCGGTAGTCACCGTGCACGAGCGCGGGCGCCGGGGAGACCGGGAGCCGCGCCGTGAGCGCCGCGTGCAGCCGGTCCAGGTCGGGCAGGTCGCGGCTGCGGGACGCGGCGAGCTGCTTCGACCAGCGGCGCAGCTGGCGCTCCAGGTAGCCGTCGGGGTGCCCGAAGTCCGCGAGGCCGACGTCCGCCGGATCGATCCGGTGCAGCTCCGCCAGGGTGTCGACCAGCCGCCGGCCGAGGGCGCCCACCCGCTCCTCCCCGAGGGCGGCCAGCGGAGCCGCGTCCCGGTGCGGAGTGCCCGTGACGTGCTCCATGAGGTACCAGGGCGCGCCGAGCACGTCCTCGCCCCGGTCGATCACCAGCATCCGCGGCACAGGCACCCCGGTGCCCCGGAGGGCCGACATCACCCGGTACTCACGCCCCATGTCGTGCGCCGTCGCGAGCACGTGCCCGAGCGGCGGGCGACGCAGCACCCAGCGGGAGAACCCGTCGGAGAGCACGTACGTCAGGTTGGACCGCCCCCCTTCGATGAGCTCGGCCCGCAGGGGCCCCTGGACCGCCCCTGGCAGCTCCCGTTCGAGGTGGGAGCGCAACCGCGCCAGGTCCACCCCGGGCGGATCGACGGGGGTCTCGGACATCGGGCGGCTCCTCGGGACGGAAGGTCGATGACTAAGCGCTTGCTTAGCATTCAACGATGAGGAGCCCGTGTCAATGCCGCACCCACACGACGACCCGGGCGGGGCTGGCGGCCCGCGGGCCGGCGGGGTCAGGGCGGGCGGACGAGGCGGGTTTCGTAGGCGAGGATCACGGCCTGGATCCGGTCGCGGAGTTCGAGCTTCTGCAGGATCCGGCCCAGGTGGGACTTCACGGTCGCCTCCGCGAGGTGGAGGGTGGCGGCGATCTCGGTGTTGGACAGGCCGCGGCCCACCTGGACGAGGACCTCGCGTTCGCGGGCGCTGAGCCGGCTCAGCCGGTCGTCGTGCTCGGGACCTCGGCCGTCGGGGATGTGGGGGCGGAGGTTCTCCAGCAGTCGTCGGGTGATGCGCGGGGAGACCACCGCGTCGCCCGCGGCGACGTCGCGGATCGCGGTGAGGAGTTCCTCGGGCCTGGTGTTCTTCAGCAGGAAGCCGGAGGCTCCGGCGCTGAGTCCGGCGAAGGCGTATGCGTCCAGGTCGAAGGTGGTGAGGATGAGCACCTTGCTCTGCGGGGAGGTCCGGACGACCTGTCGGGTCGCCTCGATCCCGTCGGTCCCGGGCATCCGGACGTCCATGAGGACGACGTCGGGGCGCAGTTCCCGGGTGAGGCGTACGGCCTGGTCGCCGTCCGCGGCTTCGCCGACCGGTGCCATGTCGGGCTGGGCCTCCAGCACCGTGCTGAAGGCCATGCGGAGCAGCGCCTCGTCGTCGGCGATCAGGATGCGGATCGTCATGCGGACGCCGCTCCGCCGCTGTCGAGGAGGAGGCGGGTGCGGACTCCCCAGCCGCCGCCCGGGAGCGGGCCGGCCCGCAGTGTCCCCCCGTAGGCGGCGGCGCGCTCGCGCATGCCGGGGATGCCGTGGCCGGGCGGGGTGGCGGCGGGTGGTGGCGGGCAGGGGCCGTTGTCGGTGACGTCCACGGTGACGGTCCCGGTCGAGCAGCGGATGCGGACGGTGGCGTGGGTGTCGGTGGGCGTGTGTTTGAGGGTGTTGGTCAAGGCTTCCTGTACCAGGCGGTAGACGGTGAGTTGTGCGGTGGCGGGTACGTGGGCGTGGCCGCCGCGGAGGTCGAGGCGGGTCGGCAGCCCGGCGGCGCCCATCTGCTCGGCGAGGCTGTCCAGTTGGGCGATGCCGGGCAGCGGGTGGCGCTCCGCGTCCGGTTCGTCGGTCCGCAGGATGCCCAATGAGCGCCGCATGTCGGTCAGGGCCTGCCGGCCCGTCTCGGAGATCTGGAGCATCGCGGCGGTGGTCTTGTCGGGCGCGCGGTGCTGCGCGTAGACGGCGGCGTCGGTGAGCGCGACCATGACGGACAGGTTGTGGGTGACGATGTCGTGCATCTCCCGGGTGATGCGCGTCCTTTCCTCGGCGACGGCCAGTCGCGCCTGCTGTTCCTGCTCCCGTTCCAGGCGGGCGGCCCGTTCCTCCAGGGCCGCAAGGTAGGCGCGGGTGGTCCGGACGTTCATTCCGAGGACGGCGGCGGCGACGGTCATCGCGGTGACCGCGACGAAGGGGGTCGGGAACGCGCCCGCCGGCGCCCAGCGCAGGCAGGCCAGCAGGACCCCCGCCTCCACCACGGCGCCGGCGACGAGCGCGCCGCGCCGGCCCGAGGTCGCGGCCACCGTGTAGAGGGCCACCAGCAGGGCGACGTCCGCGGGCAGTTGGACGTCCGCCAGCCACTGGACGAAAGCCGCGGCCGCCACCGCGCCGAACACCGCGCGCGGGGCCCGGCGGCGCCACACCAGGGGCAGCGCGAGGGCGGCGGTGAGGGCCACGGCCACCGGCAGCTCGTGCGGTGGGCGTGCGGTGACGACGTTGGCGAGGAGGAGCGTCGGCAGCAGCGAGTCCCACACCACGGGTGGCAGCCGTGCGGCCGTCCTCGCCCACAGCCGCTGCCGCTGCCGTCGCCGGTCGAGCACCCGTCCCCGGTGGGCCTCGCGGGGTTCCGCGGCCGCCTCGGTCATCACCCGTCCCTGTCGATCCGGCGTCATGGACGCACGCCGCGCGCTGCCCGGCGGGTACCGAGGCCCTGTCACGGTAGGCCGCGGGGCCCGCGCCGCGCATGAGCCCACCGTCGGAGGGCATCGTGCCGGGGTACGACCGCAGGAGGAGTCCCGATACCTCCCGTGGTCGCAGCGCGGCCGCCGATCCGGGGTGCCCGGTTGCCGCTCCGGTCGTACCGCACCTGCCGCAGGCTGCGCCCCCGGTGGTATGCGACGGCTCCCCGGGGCCGATGCGGCGGCGCGTTCCCGGCGCCGAGCATGGGCGGGTGACCGAGATCATCGCCGGACTGTTCATGTCCCCCCTGGAAATCCTCGCCCTGCTGGGTGCCCTCGCGCTGGTGGTGGCCCGCTGGCTTCCCCCCGCCGCCCGTCCGCGCGTAACGATCGCGGCGACTGCCGTGCTCGTGCCGTCCGCCGCCGTGCTGGCCGTGACGGGGCTCCGCTGGCAGTTGCTGCCGGTACTGGCGGGCGCCGCCTGCGCGTTGCCGTTCGCCGTCACTCCCCTGCTGCGACCCGCGCTACGACGCCGTACCGGTGCCGGTACCGGCACCGGCCGGCCGCCGTGGCGGGCGCGCTGGTGGCTGGCGCTGCCGGGGTCGGTGGCCTGCGTCGGCCTGATCGCCGCGGGCCCGGTGGCCGCCTGGGCCTTTCCCGTCCCCGTGTTCCCCGAGCCGTCGGGCGGGTTCGCGGTCGGCACCCGCGTGGTGCAGTGGACCGACCCGCTCCGCCCCGAGACCTTCACCGCCGATCCGGACGACCGGCGTACGGTCGTGGTCCAGCTCTGGTACCCCGCGCGGAAGAGCCCCGCGGACGCGCCGCGGGCCCAGTACCTCGGACGGACGGAGACCGAGGCGCGCACCGTCGCGCAGGCCCTCGCCCGCGGGGTCGGCCTGCCGGGCTTCCTGGTCGACGGAGTGCCGCGCGCCCACTCCCGCGCGGTCTTCGACGCCCCGGTGGAGAGCACCGGAGGACGGTTCCCGGTCGTGCTGTTCTCACCCGGGTCGGGCGGAGTACGCACCCAGAACACCGCCTGGGCGGAGGAACTGGCCAGCCACGGCTACGTGGTCGCCGCCCTGGACCACCCGTACGACTCGGCCGCCGTCGTCCTCGCCGACGGCCGGACGATCACCACCGAGACCGCCTCCTCCGGCGACCCGGACAAGGACGAGCAGCTGGCGGTCGGCTGGACGGCGATCCGGGCCGCCGACCTCGGCTTCGTCCTCACCCGGCTGGACGCTCTTGACCGGGGCGAGAGCGCCGACCCGCTGACCGGGCGTCTGGACACCGGCCGGGTCGCGGTGACCGGCCACTCCATGGGCGGTGCCGCCGCCTTGCAGGCGGCCCGGCAGGACCGCCGGTTCGCCGCCGTCATCGATCTGGACGGCTACCCCCACGGCCCCGCCTCGCCCGCCCTCGACCGGCCGACGCTCGTCCTCACCCAGGCCGTCACCCCGGGAACCGACCCGCGCTACCTGCCCCGCCTCACCGAGGCGCTCGCGTCCGGCACCGCGACGGGCTACCGGCTCACCATCCCCGGCGCCGCCCATCTCACCTTCATGGACGGCCCGCTGTACCTGCCGCCGGTGCCCTCGGTCGTCGGCTCCCTGGGCCGCACCGGGAGCCCGCGCGTCGTCGCCGCGGCCACCCTCGCCTTCCTGGACGCCGTCCTGCGGGCGAAGCCCGGCGACCCGGCCGGCGTCCTGCCGGCCTACGGCGAGCTCAGCGTCCACCGTCCGGACGGCCGCTGAGCCCGGGAGCCGCCCGCCACGCAACCTCCGTCCTCCCCCACCACGTTGATCAGAACAGTGGTCGAACTGCAGGACGATTGACGGAGGTACGGTGCGGATTGCCCGCGGTATGAGCGGTACGAGCGGTATGACCGGTGTGCTGGCGGTGGGGGTCGTCTCGGCCCTCCTCCTGACCACGGGATGCTCCGCCTCCAAGGGCAGACCCACCGCCGCCGGCACCACGCCCGCGAGCCCCGCGCCGACCACGGCCGCCGGCACCCCGTCCGACACCCCCACACCCACCCCGACGCCGACCCCGACCTGGGACGGTCAGGTCAAACCGATCGGCGACGGCTCGACCTCCGACACCGGGCCCCAGCCCAAGCAGCCCAGGCCCGAGCGGCTGAAGCCCGGGGAGAAGCCGCCGCAGTTCGTGGTCTTCTCCTGGGACGGGGCCTTGGAGGGCGACGACCGGCTGTTCTCCCGCTTCCGCAAGCTGGGTGCGGAGAACAACGCCCAGATGACCTTCTTCCTCTCCGGCATCTACACCCTGCCCAAGTCGAAGCGCTCGCTCTACCACCCCCCGAAGCACGACGCCGGTTCCGCGTCGATCGACTTCGCCACCAACGCCCACATCAAGGACACCCTGGAGCAGCTGCGCCTGGCCTGGCTGGACGGCGACGAGATCGGCACCCACTTCAACGGGCACTTCTGCGGCCCCCAGCCCGGCGGCGGCGGTGACTGGTCCACCGAGGAGTGGCTGTCCGAGCTCGACCAGGCGATCTCCTTTGTCACCAACTGGCGGACCAACACGGGGTTCCAGGACGTCCCGTCGCTCCCCTTCGACTACACCAAGGAGCTGGTCGGCGGCCGCGCCCCCTGTCTGGAGGGCCAGAAGAACCTGTTGGCCGCCGAGAAGGCCAGGGGTTTCCGGTACGACGCCAGCTCCCCGGGCGAGTTCCAGGTCTGGCCGGTCAAGAAGGAGGGCATCTGGAACTTCCCGCTGCAGTTGCTGCCCAACCCCGGCCGGTCCTCGCAGAACCTCTCGATGGACTTCAACTACCTCGCCGGCCAGTCCGGCGCCACCACCTCCGGCGACCCGAGGAAGTTCGACGGCTGGGAGAAGGAGACCCGGGACAGCTACCTGGCCGGCTTCGAGCGGGTCTACAACGGCAGCCGGGCCCCGCTGTTCATCGGCAACCACTTCGAGGACTGGAACGGCGGCATCTACATGCAGGCCGTCGAGGACGTGGTGAAGAGCGTCTGCAAGCGCGAGCAGGTCCGCTGCGTCTCCTTCCGCCAGGTCGCCGACTGGCTGGACGCCCAGGACCCCGAGGTGCTCGACAAGCTGCGCGCTCTGGACCCGGGCCAGCCCGCCGACTGGCCGCGCCTGGTGAAGTAGCCGACCACGTAGCAGTGACCGCCGGGCCCGTGGCAGCACGGGCCCGGCGGGCGCGGACTCACCGCCCGCCCGCCGCCTTCATGTACGAGGTCCAGATCCGGCTGGGCAGGGCCGAGTCCGGGGTGTCCGGCGAGGCCCCGCCGAGCCCTTCCAGGGACAGCAGTTTCATGTCCCGCAGGTCGGCCCGGAAGACCGTGACGGCCGTGGCCAGCTGCCCGCTGTAGCCCACCGCCCACCCCGCCGTGCGGTCCGCGGTCGTCCCCGGCTTCGCGGCCAGGTCCGGGCCGGCCTCCGCCGCCCAGGTGGCGCTGCCGCCGCGGACGGCGCCCTTGAGGGCCGTGTCGACCTCGGCGGCCACGGCCGCCGGCAGTGCCTGGACGGCGGTGGGCAGGCGCAGCGTGAGGGGCTCGCTGTTGCGGGTGATCCGGAGCACCGAGTACGGGTCGGTGCGGCTGCCGCCGGCGGCGAAGGCGGCGTAGGCGCCGGCCGTCCTGATGGCGCTGGGGGTGGAGTTGCCGACGCCGAAGCCGGGGACGAGTTCGCCCATGCTGCTGGGGAGCAGGCCCAGGTCGGCGGCGGTCTTCTGCACCCGGTCGAGGCCGATGTCCATGCCGAGCTGCGTGATCGGCCCGTTGACGGACTGTTCGACGGCGCCGCGCAGGGTGATCTGGCCCCAGTCGCGCTTGCCGTCGTTGGCCGTCTTGGCGATCTTGCCGTCGCGCCCCCAGTACGGGCCTTCCGGGGTCATCACGTTCACCCCGTTGTCCCCGTTGTAGGTGGTGCCGGGTGTCACCGGGGTGCGGTTCGCTCCCCGCGCGCGTTGGACGCCCTGGTCGAGCCCGGCGGCGTACACGAACGGGGTGAAGGCCGAACCGACCGGCACCGTGGAGGTGTTGGCGTCGTTGAAGCCCTGTTTCAGGTAGTCGGGGCCGCCGTAGAGCGCGACGATCCGCCCGTCCGGGGCGACCGAGGCGGCGCCGACCTTCAGGAGCTTGTCGGAGTCGCGGGCGTCCGGGTCGATGCCCTTGCCGGCGTCCTGTACGGCGGCGGCGAGGGCGGTGACCTTCGGCTTCTCGAAGGTGGTGTAGATCTGGTGGCCGCCGAGGTCGAACTGGGCGGGGGTGATGTCGGTGTGGCTCTCCACGTAGGACTTGGCCATGTCCACCAGGTAGCCGACCTGGCCGCTCAGTCCGGCCGACTTCGGCTTGGGCCTGGGTTCGGGGAAGACGGTGTACCGGGCGCGTTCGGCGCGGGAGAGCTTTCCGACGGAGACCATCCGGTCCAGGATCCAGGCCCACCGCTCCTCGGCCCGTTGGCGGTTGTCCGCACTCAGCGCCGGGTCGTACTGCCCGGCGCCCTTGAGCAGGGCGGCCAGGAAGGCGCCCTCGCTCACGTCGAGCTGGGAGACGTCCTTGCCGTAGTAGGCCGCGGCGGCGCGCTGGATGCCGTAGCTGCCGCGGCCGAACCAGCTGCTGTTGAGGTAGCCGGCGAGGATGTCGTCCTTGCTCATCCGGTCGTCGAGCTTGACCGCGATGACGGCCTCGCTGAGCTTGCGGGAGAAGTCCTGGTGCTGGTTGAGGTAGATGTTCTTGACGTACTGCTGGGTGATGGTGGAGCCGCCCTGGGTCTCGCCGCCGGAGAGCATCGACCAGAACGCGCGGCCGATGCCCTTGGCCGAGATCCCGGGGTCCGAGTAGAAGGTCTCGTTCTCGGCGGCCAGCACCGCCGCCCGTACGGGTTCCGGGACCCGGTCGAGCGGCACCTCCTGCCGGTTGGTCTCGCCGATGCGGGCCATCTCGGTGCCGTCCGCCCAGTAGTAGACGTTGTTCTGCTGGGTGGCGAAGGCGTTCAGGTCCGCCGGCACCTGGGTGATGGTGAAGAACCAGGCCAGCCAGCCGACCAGGGCGACGATCCCCGTCGACGCCACCAGGAGCAGCTGGCGCCAGGAGGGGAGCCAGCGGCGGACTCCGCGCCGCCCCCGGCGCGGGTAGTCGACCCACCGGAAGGGCCGCCACCGCGACGGCCGCCGTCCCGACGGCGACCACCACCGGCGTCCGGGCTTCTCCTCCTCGGCCCCGCCACCCCGCTGTGCACGCACAGTCCGTTCTCCGCTTCGTTCGTGGGTACCGCACCCTTCGAACAGATAGACGCCCCGGGGTGCGGATCACGACAGCAGCCGATCGATGTGATCACGGTCATACCGGATGCCACTGACGGCCATCGGGCCCCGGCCGCACCGGGACTGACGTGCCGTCGGCGACCGGACCCCCCGCCCGGGCGCCACCACCCGTACGGCCCACCCGGACGGCCCACCTGACTCCCCCGCCCAGCCCCGCCCAGCCCCGGTGCCCGCGCCCCGCCCGCCCCAACCGCACCGGCCGCCTCCACCGCCCGTCACAATGGCGCCATGAGGTTGATCCACACCGTGGCCGGTGCGCTGCTGCTCCTGCTGGTCATCGGCAGCATCCTGCGCACCCTGGTCGTCCCGCGCGGGCTCTACTCGTCCCTGGTGCACCGGCTCTGGTCGGTGCTGCGCCTCGTGCTGCGGCTCTCCGCCGCGCCGTTCAGCGGCTACCGCGCGCAGGACCGGGCGCTGACCTGGCTGGCGCCGCTGGTCCTGCTGGGGATGCTCGGGCTGTGGCTGAGCGGGATGTTCATCGCCTACACCCTGCTGCTGCACGGCACCTCGGAACTGAGCTGGTCCACCTCGATCCGGGAGGCCGGATCCAGCCTCTTCACCCTCGGCTACGCCAGCGGCGAGCGGCTGCAGCTGTCCGCGATCGACTTCATGGCCGCCGCCAGCGGCCCGCTGGTGGTCGCCCTGCAGATCTCCTACCTGCCGACCCTCTACGCCGCCTACCAGCGCCGCGAGACCGAGGTGACGCTGCTCACCTCCCGGGCCGGCGAACCCGCCTGGGGCCCCGAGCTGCTGGCCCGCCAGTCCCTCGTCGACACCGAGACCGCGCTCCCCCAGCTCTACCGGGACTGGGAGCGGCTGGCCGCCGACATCGGCGAGAGCCACTCCAACTACCCAGTG
Source organism: Kitasatospora sp. Ki12 (assembly GCF_054601375.1). Lineage (NCBI taxonomy): Bacteria > Bacillati > Actinomycetota > Actinomycetes > Kitasatosporales > Streptomycetaceae > Kitasatospora > Kitasatospora sp. Ki12. The sequence goes on from NZ_BAAIHT010000002.1 coordinate 1,356,453, forward strand.
CTGCTCTCCTTCCGCTCCCCGCAGCCCAACCGCAGCTGGGTGGTCGCCCTGGTCGCGGTGATGGACGCCGCCGCCCTGCACCTCGCGCTCTGCCCGCGCACCGCCCCCGCCGAGGCCCGGCTGGTGATCCGCGCCGGGTTCACCGCGATGCGCGACATCGCCCGCTCACTGCGCATCGACTTCGACCCGGACCCGGACCCGGACGTCCCGATCCGGCTGACCTACGCCGAGTACCTGGGCGCCGTCGCGATGGTCACCGCGGCCGGCTTCCGCCGCGAACGCCCGGTCGAGGACGCCTGGGCGCACTTCCACGGCTGGCGCGTCAACTACGAGGCCCTGGCGTACGAGCTGGCGCGCCGCAGCGACGCCGTCCCCGCGCTCTGGACCGGCCCGCGCGACTTCCACGCCCCCGTCATCCCCCCGGCCCGCCCCACCGACCGCCGCCCGAGCGCCGTCCACCCGCCGCTGCCGCCGGGCTGACCGGGCTGACCGGGCTGACCACGTCGGCCCGCACGGGCGGTCCGGTAGACTCGGGCCGGAACGTGCCGTCCAGGAGCACGCCACAGGAGTCGGAGAACAGAGAGGGAGGTGGGGTTGATGACCGCGATCGTGGCCGCCGTGCGCAGCGTCCGGGTCTCCCTCACGTCCCGGGCCGCGGCCTGACCTCCACCTGTCCGCCCTCGCCGGGAGCGTGAGCTCGCGAGGCACCGACAAGACGTACCACTCCTGGAACGGATCCTCATCCACCATGCGTGACTGGACCACCCGCGCCGAGACCGGCGCCGACCTCCCGACCGTCCACGCCCTCAACCTCGCCGCCTTCGGCTCCCCGGCCGAGGCCGACCTGGTCGACGCGCTGCGCGCCGACCCGGCGTGGATCGACGGCCTGTCGATCGTCGCGACCGACGACCACGACCGGCCCGTCGGCCACGCCCTGCTGACCCGCTGCCACATCGGCGACGTCCCGGCCCTCTGCCTCGCCCCGTGCGCCGTGCTCCCCGAGTACCAGCGCACCGGCGCCGGCTCCGCGGCCGTCCGCGCCGCCCTGGCCGCCGCGGCGGAGCTCGGCGAGCGCCACGTCGTCGTCCTGGGGCACCCGGACTACTACCCCCGGTTCGGCTTCACCCGGGCCTCCGCCCACGGCATCGGCCTGTCCGTCGAGGTCCCGGACGAGGCCCTGATGGCCCTCACCCTGGACGGCGGCCACCCGCTGCCCGCCGGTACGGTCCGCTACGCGGCGCCGTTCGGCATCTAGCAGGCGACGCGGGGGCGGGGCACCTCGGCGCCCCGCCCCCGCGCGTCATCCCTCTACCGGCCTCGGACCTCCGCCGGGCTCAGACCTCCACCAGGCTCAGACCTCCACCGGGCCGCCGGCGGCCAGCGAGCGCTCCGCGGCGGCGAGGATCTCCACCACCCGCAGCCCGAAGTCCGCCCCGCACGGGTGCGGCTCACCGGTGGCCGCCGAGGCCAGCAGGGCGTCCAGGGCCCGGTGCATCGCGGCCAGCGGGCCCTCGCCGCGCTCCGGCAGCTGCACCACGCCGTGCTCGCCGCGCAGTTCCATGCCCGTACCGCCGGCCGCGACCGGCGCGGTCAGGCTGAGCGCCAGCGTGCTGGACGCGCCGCCGGCGTGCCGCAGCACCAGGTGCACGGCGTCCAGCGGACCGGCCACCGCCGTGACCTGCGTGGCGTCGCCGAGCACCGGCAGCAGGACGGACAGCGCGTGCGGGCCGACGTCCCACAGCGCCCCCTTCTCCACCCGCCACGGCGAGGCCGCGTACGGGCTGGAGCTGCCCGGCGCGAACACCGAGCCGAGCCAGTCCGAGCGGCCGGTGTACCAGCCGCCGAGCGCCGCCTGCTCCTCCAGCCACGGGATCTGGGGACCGCCGAAACGCACCGTGAAGAACACCACCGAGGCGACCTTCTGCTCGCGGACCGCCGCGGCCACGGCCTTCGCGTCGGCCACGGTCAGCGCGACCGGCTTGTCCATCAGCACATGGCAGCCGGCCTCGGCGGCACGTACCGCGAGAGCGGGCTGCACCGCCGGGGGCAGCGCGATGGAGACCGCGTCCACATCGGCCAGCAGCCGGTCCAGGTCCGCGTAGCCGGGCACGCCGTGCGCCGCGCCCAGTTCCTCGGCCGCCTCCGGGCGGCGGCCCCAGACGCCGGTGAACTCCAGCCCGGGGTGCTCCGCCAGCACGGGCGCGTGCACCCGCTGCGCCCAGGGGCCGGTGCCCAGCAGTCCGATCCGCACGATGTCTCCGTTCCGTTCGATTACTCGGTGTCCTGCGGGGGCTCAGCTCTGCACGCGGGCGAGGGTGAAGCCGTCGTAGCCCTTGCTGCCGACCGTCTGCACCGAGGTCGCGCTGACCCTCGGCTCGGCCGCGATCAGGTCGTGCAGGGCGCGGGTGCCGACCACCGCCGGGTCGGCGCTGTCGGCGTCGGCGACCGCGCCGGCCCGGACCACGTTGTCGACGATGATCAGCGAGCCCGGCCGGGTCAGCTGCAGCGCCCGGCGGAAGTACTCGGGGTTGCTCGGCTTGTCCGCGTCGATGAAGACCAGGTCGAAGGGTTCCACGCCCTGCTCGACCAGCGCCGCCAGCGAGTCCGCGGCCCGGCCGAGGCGCACCTCGGCGACCTCCCCCAGCCCCGCGGCGGCCAGGTTGCCCCGCGCCACCTCGGCGTGCCGGGGGTCGATCTCCAGGGTGAGCAGGCTGCCGTCGGCCGGCAGCGCCCGGGCCAGCCAGATCGCGCTGTAGCCGCCGAGCGTGCCGACCTCCAGGATCCGCTTCGCGCCCTGGGTCAGCGCCAGCAGGTGCAGCAGCTTGCCCTGGTTGGGGGCCACCGCGATCTTCGGCAGTCCGGCGGCGTCGGCGGCGGCCGACGCCGCCTCCAGCACCGGATCGTGTCCGACCAGCTGTTCTGAGAAGTACGCGTCCACCGCGTCCCAGGTCGGCTGCAACGTCATCGGGCCCTCCGGAGTGCAAGATCGGCAGGTACTCCGCCGATGCTACTCCGAGGGCCCGACGGCTCCGGGACAGTCCGGAGCGGGTGCCTGTGCCTGATCAGTGCCGCGTCTCAGTGCCGCGTCACTCCGCGACCGGCGCCTTGGCCGAGGCCGCGGCGGCCTCGGCCGCCTGCTCCGCCTCGATCCTGGCGTGGGTCTTGGCGGCCTTGCGCTTCATGAGCCAGGCCGAGAGCCCGCCGATCACGACCGCCGCGGCCAGGCCGGCCCAGGAGAAGCGGGCCAGCCACGGCTCGATGCTCTTGCCGACCTTGTAGACCAGCAGCGTCGTACCGCCGGCCCAGACCACGCCGCCCAGCACGTTGGCGATCAGGAACTTCCAGTACGGCATCTTCAGGGCGCCCGCCAGCGGGCCTGCGAAGATGCGCAGCAGGGCGATGAACCGGCCGAAGAAGACCGCCCACATGCCCCACTTCTGGAAGGAGCGCTCCGCCGTGGCCAGGTGCGAGGGCCCGAAGTGCTTGGGGAACTTGCGTCCCAGCTTCTCGAAGAGCGGCTTGCCCCCCTTGCGGCCGATCGAGTAGCCGATCGAGTCGCCGATGATCGCGCCCGCGATCGCGACGCCCGCGACGCCCCAGGGGCTCACCACGCCCTTGACCGACATCAGGGCCGCCGTGACCAGGGCGATCTCGCCGGGCAGCGGGATGCCCAGCGACTCGATCCCGATGATCAGACCGACCACGGCGTACACCGCGGTCGGTGGAATGCCCTCGATCCAGGCGTCGATGTGCAAGGCCAGTACCTCCGTGGCAGGTCGGGACCGGCCGGGCTCCGCGTGGAGCCGCGGGCCGGTCCCGGCGGTTGTCCGATGGCGGCACGACGCCGCTCCCCCTCAAGGCAGCGTAACGTGCCGGGCGGCCTGTCCCCCCGGCCTGTCCCTCGTGGTTACGACGTGCGGCCGCACACCATGGTTCCAGGCCGACCGGCATTTCTTCAAGATTCGGCAAAGTGCCTCTGACCTCGGGCGGAGCCCCTCGGACGGCGAACCCGCACCTCACCCGGCGCCGGAGCCCGCGCCTCACCCGGCGCCGGAACCCGCCCCTCGGGTGGCGGCGAACCGCATCGCGATCACGGACGGCCGCCGCCGCACCCGGCGCGCGAGCGGCAGCAGGGTGCGCAGCGGTTCGCGCCCGCCCTCCGGGTACACCTCGCGCAGGTCGGTGACCGCCGGGTGGGCGGTGGCCAGCTTGTCGCGCTCGTCGGCGTCCATGCCGAACGGCATCGGCGGCGCCTGGTAGTGGCGGTCCTTCAGCTTCCCCTCGACGGCCCGCCTGCTGAACCAGCGCGGCACGGTGTCGAGGACCAGCGACCCGCCGGGGAAGCGCTCGGCGCAGGCCGCGATCAGTGCCCGGACCTCGGTCGGCCGCAGGTACATCAGCAGGCCCGCCGCGCTGATCAGCACCCCGTTGGCCGGGTCCACCTCGTCCATCCAGCCCGGGTCGGTGGCCGAGCCGGCGAGGATCCGGTGCCGCTCGTCGGGCGGCAGCAGGCGCTCGCGCAGCGCGGCCGTCTCCGGCAGGTCCACCGACAGCCACTCGGCCCGGCCGTTGTCGACCCGCCAGGCCTGCGTCTCCAGGCCATCCCCGAGCCCGACCACGGTGCCGCGCGGGCACCGGATCAGGAAGTCCGCCACCTCACGGTCGAAGCAGCCCGCGCGCAGCGCCTGGAGCTGGCTGACCAGGGCGTCCTGCCCGAACCGCTCGGCGAAGGGGAAGTCGATCCGCTCCACCAGCTCGACGGCCTTCGGGTCCGGGAGCACGGTGTCCGGCCGCCGGGCCTCCACCGCCCGGTGCCACAGCGTCCACAGCGCCGTCTCCGGCACCGCCCCCAGCTCGGGCCGCTCCGCGCCGCCAGTCATCGCTCGCTCCTTCGACGTGCTCCACCCGCGTTCCGCGCTCGGGCACGGACCCGCCGATTCTGACACCCGGGCCGTACCGGTCGACCGGCCGACGCGCCGCCAGGACTGCCGCACAGGCTGCCCGGGCCGCCGCACCAGCTGCCGTACGGGAAGTCGGCCGGGCCGACTTCCCGTACGCGGAACCCCCGGCGGCCGCCCGGCCGCTCAGCCGACGCTGAAGGCGCCGTCCGGCGGGGGCGGGGAGTCCGTGGCCTCGGCGTCCGCCACCGGGGCGGTGCGGCCGACCAGGGCCGCCAGGTCCTCCCCCGCCACCAGCCGGGCCGGAAAGATGTCGCCCGCGAACAGCCGGGCCAGCTCCGCCTCCGGCAGCGGCGCCGTGGACCCGGCCAGCAGCACGTTGCCGTACCGCCGGCCGCGCAGCACCGACGCCTCCGCCACCAGGCAGACGTACGGGAACACCGACCGCACCGTCGCCGCCTGCGCCCTGGCGAAGGCCAGCGGCGGGCCGTCCGCCAGATTGGCCGCGTAGCAGCCGCCCGGGCGCAGCGCGGCGCCCGCCAGCCGCAGGAACTCCACCGAGGTGAGGTGCGCCGGGGTCCGCGAGCCGTGGAAGACGTCGGCGATCACCAGGTCCTGCGAGCCCGCCGGGATCGCGGCGAGGGCCGCCCGGGCGTCCCCCACGGTCGCGGAGACGTCCGCGCCCGGGCCCCGCCAGGGCAGGTGCTCCTCGACCAGCGCCAGCAGCGGGCCGTCCACCTCCACCACCCGCTGGCGCGAACCCGGACGGGTCGCGGCCAGGTAGCGGGGCAGGGTCAGCGCGCCGCCGCCGAGGTGCAGCACGTCCAGCGGCCGCCCGGCGGGGGCCAGCGCGTCGGCGAGGTGGCCGAGGCGCCGGGTGTACTCGAACTCCAGGTGCGTCGGGTCGGCCAGGTCGACGTACGACTGCGGGGTGCCGTCCAGGGTGAGCAGCCAGCCGCCGTCGCGGTCGATGTCCGGCATGAGCTTGGCGAAGCCGAGGTCGGTCTGCCGGCCGACCGGCACCGGCTCGTCGTGCTCCTCCAGCGCGTCGTGCTCGTCGTGCTGCTCCGGCGCGTCGTGCTCACCCCGGTCGTCCGGCTCCTCCGACGCGAAGGTCATGCGTGCTCCCCCACCGGACGCACGTCCAGGTACGCGGCCAGCCAGCGGTCCAGCTCGGCGAAGGTCCGGGTGCGGGCCTTCTCCCCGGACAGCACCAGGTCGTGCATGCCGCCCTCGATCCGCACGATCGTCACGTGCCCGCCGAGCTTCGGCCCCAGCGCGGCGATGTCGTCGGCGCGCAGCACCGCGTCGGCGTGGTGCAGGGCGTTCTGCCACTTGGTGGTGGCGATGGACCTGGTGGAGGCCATCAGCAGCACCGGCACGTCGATGCCCAGCCCGTGCCGCAGCCGCCGGTGGCCCTGGTGGATCGCCGACAGCCAGCCGGCGAACAGCGGGAAGCCCTCGGCCGGCTTGAGGGTGAGGTCGAAGTCCCACTCGCCCTTGTGGTCCTTGTGCAGGCTGTGGGTGTAGTGCGGGTTCAGCGAGGACGGCAGCACCCGGGTCGGCGCCAGCCGCCCGATCGCCGTCACGGCCGGGCCGCCGAACGTCCGCACGGCCTGCGAGGTCGGCATCGACAGGAACGGCGAGTTGAGGAACAGCCCGTCCACCAGCCCACGCCCGGCCCGGCGCCCCGCCCACAGGACGGCCACCAGCCCACCGGTCGAGTGCCCGTTCAGCAGCAGCTGCCGGTGCCCGTCCACCTCACGGATGATCCGCACCGCCTCGTCGATCTCCTCGTCGTACTCGGCGAGGCTCTGGACGAAGTTCGGCGACTGGTGCGGGCGCAGCGAGCGGCCGTACTTGCGCAGGTCGAGCGCGTAGAAGGAGAAGCCGAGCGCGGTGTAGTGGTCGGCCAGGTTGGTCTGGAAGAAGTAGTCGTTGTAGCCGTGGATGTAGAGCACCGCGCGCTCCGACCCGGGGACGAGCCGCCGGACGAGCGTCGCGCACACCGCCCCTTCGGCGTCGGGGCGGAGGTCCAGCTCCGCCGCCTCGTAGGGGGCACCCAGGATGTCTTCCCGAAACTCCATCTGCGCCGTACCCGTCCTCTGCCTCTGCCTGCCGGACCGGCAGGCGACCACCCGTTTCGAGCCACGACGATACCGGCCGGTAGCTACCGGGCGCGCGGCGGCGTGTCACTCCGTGGAGGCGTCCGGACCCGGCTCGGGCACCGGCTCGGCGAGGAGCGCCCGCTCGTAGGCCTCCTCCGCCTCCGCTTCGGCGCCCGCGCCGTGCAGGGCGTCACCGAGGACGCTCCAGGCGAGGGCCTCCCTGTCACGCACACCGGCCCGCCGGAAGGCGACGACGGCCTGCCTGGACGCGTCGGCGGCCTCGTCGAACCGGCCGACCTCGGTGAGGAGGCTCCCCAGATTCACCTGGGCCATGGCCACGCCGGCCTCGTCCCCGCACTCCCGGTAGAGGTCACGGGAGCGCTGGAGGGCCTCGATGCTCCGCTCGTACCGTCCCAGGTTCGCGTAGGCGACAGCGGCGTTGCACAGGATCCCGGCCTCCCGGTCCCGGCCGTCCGGCTCCCCGTCGATCGCGAGCGCCGATTCGTAGGCGCTCACCGCGTCCTCGAACCGACCCATGGCGGACAGGCAGTTGCCGAGGTTGCTCAGGACGGTCGCCTCGAACCCGCGGTCGCCGGCGGCCCGGCTGGCCGCCAGCGCGTCCCGGTGGGCGGCTTCGGCCTCGTCGTAGCGCCGCAGCTCCTGCAGCAGGTTCGCGAGCCGGGTCCCGGACTCGGCCCGGCCGTGCGGGTCCCCGACCTCCCGGTCGATCGCCAGTGCCCGCCGGTGTGAGGCCAGCGCCTCCTCCGGCCGCCGGAGAGCGCTCAGCGCCGAACCGTGAGCCCTCCGGGCCAGGGCCTCGCCGTGCAGGTCGCCGAGCTCCCGGAAGAGGTCGCAGGCCCTCCGGGCGGCCTCGGCCGACTCCTCGTACCTCAGCCCCCCGAGGAGGGCCGCTCCCAGCCCGCCCAGGGCCTTCGCCTCGCTGTGCAGGTCGCCGAACTCCCGGAACGCTTCGAGGGCCCGCTCGTGGGCGGCGATCGACTCCTCGAAGCGGCGCAGTTCGCCCAGGGCGACACCGGCGCTCGCCCAGGCGGTCGCTTCGCCGTAGCGGTCGCCGACCTCCGCGAAGATCTCCTGACCGGCCCGCAACAGTTCGACGGCTTCGTCGAGTCGCCGGACCTCGGTCAGCAGACCTCCCAGGTTGATCAGCGTCCGTGCTTCCGCCGCGCGGCCACCCCGTTCCCTGACGATGTCCAGCGCCCGTCTCTGGACGTCGATCGCGGCGTCGAAGTCCCGTGTCCCCCGCAGGGCGTTGCCGAGGTTGACGTAGGCGTCCGCTTCCGCGAGCGGGTCGCCGAGGTCCTGGCAGATCGCCGCGACGAGGCGGTGGGCCTCGGCCGCCTCCACGAACCGCCGAGCGCGTTCGAGTGAGACCCCGTGACTGGTCAGGGCCATGGCGTGCACCTCCGCCTCCCCGATCGCGGCGGCGGCCACCAGGGCGGCGCCGGTGACGGTCAGGGCGTCATCGGTCCGGAACCCGCGGATCAGGTGGGGCGCCACCACCGAGGAGAGGTGCACCGCCAGATCGGGAAGTCCGGAATCGGCCGCGCGCTGGACGGCGGTGATCAGGTTGACGCGCTCGCGCTCCAGCCACAGCAGCGCCTCGGCCCGGTCCCCGAAACCGTCCTCGGCGACGCAGGCCGGCAGGTCCCGCACCCGGGCGTCGGCGAGGCGCGCCTTGCTCGTGTAGTGGTCGAGCAGCAGGCCGAGCGCCTCCCCCACACCGTCCGGGTGCCGGCTCGCCATCTCCGCCGCGTAGTCCCGCACCAGGTCGTACAGGTACCACCGGCCGCCCTCCGCGCCCTGTTCGATGAGGGCGGTGCCGGCCAGGCGGGCGAGGAGGGAGCGGGCTTCGCGGGGCTTGCGGTCGATGAGGGCGGCGGCCGCCTCGGTGGAGATGTCGGGGCCGGGGTTGAGGGCCAGCAGGCGGAAGAGTTCCGCCAGGTCGGGGGTGAGGCGGCGGTAGGAGCGTTCCAGGGTGAGCCGGATGCCGATCTCGTCGACATGCAGGAGGTCGAGGCGGTCGGCGCCGTCGGCCAGGTCGTCGGCGAGTTCCTCCGGCCGCAGGTGCGGGTCGAGGACGAGCTGGGCGGCGGCGAGGCGCAGCGCCAGCGGGAGGCGGCCGCACAACTCGGCCATGCGGCGGGCGGTTTCCGGGTCGGAGGCGATGCGGTCGTCGTCCGACCGGGCGGCGCGGACGGCCGAGTCGAGGAGTTCGGTCGCCGCCCCGGGTGCGAGGACGCCGAGGCGGTGGAGGTGGGCGCCGAGGCTGGGCAGCGTCTCGCGGGTGGTGACCAGGAGGCGGTGGCGGGCGGACGGGGGCCGCAGCAGCCGGACCTGTTCGGCGGTGGAGGCGTTGTCGGCGATGACGAGGACGCCTCGGTCGTGCTTCGCCAGCTGGTCGCGGTAGAGCGTGGCCCGGGTCTCCGGGTCGGGGGGTATGTGTTCCGCCGGGACGCCGAGGGCGCGCAGCAGGGTGTCGAGGGCCTGGCCGGCCTCGACCGGGGTCTCGTCGTAGCCGCGGAGGTTCACGAAGAGGGCGAGCGAGACCCGGCCGGCGGCGACGAGCGCGTGGCCGGCCGCGATGGCCAGGGTGGTCTTGCCGATGCCGCCGAGGCCGGTGACCGCGACGATCGGCGGGCCGTCGGGGGTGAGGAGGGTCCGGAGGTCCGCCAGGTCCTGCTCCCGGCCGGTGAAGACGGACGACAGCGGCGGCAGCCCGCCGATCGTCGGCGGCCGTGCCCCGACCGTCACATGGGCCGTGCCGGCCTGGACGACCTGGCCGTGGAAGGTTCCCCCGCGAATGCTGTTGTGCACCGGCACAGGGTACTCTCCGCGCCTCCGCAGCACTCCTCGTGCGCCTGCTGTGCGCCGGTGCCCATGTGGAACGCTTCCCGCACAGACCAGGCGAGTTGGGGAGTTTGCATGCAGCACGGGCACACCGATCCGTCGCTCTACCGGTCGGCCGCCGAGGCCATCGCCGCGCCGCCGGAGAAACTCGCGTACGTGGCGGGGTTCGACCGGGCCGGGGAGCGGCCGGACGCGCTGCTCACGGTCGACACCGATCCGGCGTCGGCGACCTACGGCACGGTGCTGAACTTCGCCGAAATGCCCACCCTCGGGGACGAGTTGCACCACTTCGGGTGGAACGCCTGCTCCAGCGCGCTGGCGCACGCCTGCCACGAGAACCCGGAGCGGCGGTTCCTGCTGCTGCCCGGGCTGCGGTCCTCCCGGCTGCACGTGATGGACACCCGGCCCGACCCGGTGCGCCCGCGGCTGGTGAAGACCGTCGAGGCGAAGGAGCTGGCGGCGAAGGCGGGCTACTCGCGCCCGCACACCCTGCACTGCGGCCCCGACGGGGTGTTCCTCTCCTGCCTGGGCGCCGGTGACGGCTCGGACGGGCCGGGCGGGGTGGCCATCCTCGACCACACCACCTTCGACGTGCTGCGCGCCTGGGAGACCGAGCGCGGGCCGCAGCACTTCGCGTACGACGTCTGGTGGCACCTGGGCACCAACGTGGGCGTCACCAGCGAGTGGGGCACCCCGTGGATGGTCGAGGACGGGGTGGTGCCGGAGCTGCTGCTGGGCCGCAAGTACGGGCACGCGCTGCACTTCTGGGAGCTGGACTCGGGGCGGCACCTGCAGCGGGTCGACCTCGGCGACCAGTACCAGATGGTGCTGGAGCTGCGTCCGGCGCACGATCCGCAGGCGGAGTGGGGCTTCGTCGGGGTGGTGGCGAACGTGGAGGACCTCTCCTCCTCGATCTGGCTCTGGTACCGGGACGGGCCGGCCTTCACCGCGCGCAAGGTGATCGAGATCCCGGCCGAGCCGGCCAAGGCCGAGGACCTGCCGCCGGCGCTGCAGCCGTTCGGCGCGGTGCCGCCGCTGGTCACCGACATCAACCTGTCGGTGGACGACCGCTGGCTGTACGTGTCCGCGTGGGGCACCGGCGAGTTGTTCCAGTTCGACGTCTCGGACCCGTTCCACCCCCGGCAGGCCTCTTCGGTCCGGCTGGGCGGGGTGGTCGCCCGCACCCCGCACCCGGCCGAGCCGGGGCGGCCGCTGAGCGGGGCGCCGCAGATGGTGGAGGTCAGCCGGGACGGCCGGCGGCTGTACGTCACCAACTCCCTCTACGGCGCCTGGGACGACCAGATCTACCCGGACGGCATCGAGCCGTGGATCGTCAAGCTGGACGCCGACCCGGAGGCGGGCGGGCTGAGCGTCGACGAGCGCTTCTTCCCGCACGGCGCGGACTTCCGGGGCCTGCGGGTGCACCAGACCCACCTCGCGGGCGGGGACGCCTCCTCGGACTCGTACTGCTTCCGCTGACACCGCGTTGAGGACCGCTACCGCGGTAGCGCCTGGTCGTACCGGACCCGGCCCGACGGCAGTCCCGCCGCGAGGAGTTCGCGGCGGACGGAGGCGACCATGCCGGTCGGCCGGTGGGCGGCCTGCTCCTCGACGATGGCCTTCAGCGGGGCGAGGCCGGTGCCGCCCGCGACGAGGAGCAGGTCGCGGGCGTCGCCGTCGGACAGCAGGCCGCCGCGCGGCGGCCCCAGCCGCAGCCGGTCGCCGACGGCGGTGTGCTCGACCAGGGCGGCGCTGACCCCGTCGGGGCCGGTGCGCCGGACGTGGAACTCCAGCTCGCGGCCGCCGGACGCGAGAAGGGCCGATCGCCCCGGGCGGCCCCGGGACCATCGACCCCTTGCGAAGCGCTGTGCCGGCCGGGTCCGCCTACCGGTGCTGTTCCGCCTGCGCGCCGCCGGTCCGCTCGACCGGGCCCGCCTGGAGCTCGGTGGCCGCCCAACTCGCCAGCAGCCGCAGCGACTCGGCCGAGGCCGAGCCCGGTTCGGCGTGGTAGGTGACCAGTACCTGGTCGGCGTCCCCGGCCGGGCGCAGCGTCTCGTACTGGAGGCTGAGCCCGCCGACCACCGGGTGGTGCAGGTGCTTGGTGCCGTGGCCCTTGTCCTGGATGTTGTGGGTGGCCCACAGCCGGCGGAAGTCCTCGCTCTTGACCGAGAGTTCGCCGATCAGCGAGGCCAGGTGGGGGTCGTCCGGGTCGCGTCCGGCGTCCAGCCGCAGGATGCCGACCACGTCGTTCGCCTTGCCCTCCCAGTCCTGGTAGAGCTCGCGCGCGGCCGGGTCGAGGAAGACCTGCCAGGCCATGTTGCGGTGTTCGGGCGGCATCGCGGCGAGGTCGCCGAGCAGGGCGGCGCCGAGCCGGTTCCAGGCGATGACGTCCAGCCGCCGCCCGAGCACGTACGCGGGCACGCCCTCCATCGCGTCCAGCAGCTGTTGCAGCGCGGGCCGCACCCGCTGCACCCTGGCGGCGGCCCGGCCGGTGCGGCGGCGGGGCGGCTTGGTGAGCCGGTTGAGGTGGTCGCGCTCGGCGGGGCTGAGCCGCAGCACCCGGGCGATGGCGTCCAGCACGGAGGTGGAGACGCTCTCGCCGTGGCCCTGTTCGAGCCGGGTGTAGTAGGCGGTGCTGACTCCGGCGAGCTGGGCCAGCTCCTCGCGCCGCAGCCCGGGCACCCGGCGCCGGGTGGTGGTGTCCGGCAGCCCCACGTCCTCGGGCCGCAGCCGGGCGCGGCGGGATCGGAGGAACTCGCTGAGTTCGGTGCGCTGGTCCATGTCTGCAGTATGCGGGCGATCCGGGGCCCGGGGGCGGACGAGGGTGATACTGCCGTGCGTACCTTCCGCGGACGTACGTCCGGCGTCCGTACGCAGGGCGTTCGTACGAAGACCTCTGGTCTGGTTGGTCCGATCGTCGCGCCGCAGTCTTGAGGGCATGACGAACGGAACGACGGACACCACGAGCACCACCCGCACCGTCGCCGCCTACGCGGCACAGCACCCCGACGCCCCGCTGGCGAAGACCACCGTCACCCGCCGGGCCGTGGGCGAGCACGACATCGTGATCGACATCAAGTTCTCCGGCATCTGCCACTCCGACATCCACCAGGTCGGCGAGGACTGGGGCACCGGCATCTTCCCGATGGTCCCGGGCCACGAGATCGCCGGCGTAGTCAGCGAGGTCGGCCCCGGCGTGACCCGCTGGAAGGCCGGCGACCGGGTCGGCGTCGGCTGCTTCGTGGACTCCTGCCGCGAGTGCGACAACTGCCGCGCCGGGCTGCAGCAGTACTGCACCGGTGAGGACGGCCTCGTCTTCACCTACAACGGCACCGGCAGGGACGGCCTGCCGACGTACGGCGGCTACTCCTCGGAGCTGGTGATCGACGAGGCGTACGCGCTGAGCATCCCCGACAGCCTGCCGCTGGACGCCGCCGCGCCGCTGCTGTGCGCGGGCATCACCCTCTACTCGCCGCTCGCCCACTGGGGCGCCGGCCCGGGCAAGAAGGTCGCGATCGTGGGCCTCGGCGGCCTCGGCCACATGGGCGTGAAGTTCGCCCACGCGATGGGTGCGGAGGTCACCGTGCTCAGCCAGTCGCTGCGCAAGCGCGAGGACGGCCTGAAGCTCGGCGCCGACCACTACCGGGCCACCTCCGACCCGGCGACCTTCAGCGAGCTGGCGGGCAGCTTCGACCTGATCGTCAACACCGTCTCCGCCGACCTGGACCTCAGCGCCTACCTGGGACTGCTGCGCACCGACGGCACCCTGGTGCAGGTCGGCATGCCCGAGAAGCCGGTCACGGTGCACCCGTACCCGATGGCCCTCGGGCGCCGCTCACTGTCCGGGTCGATGATCGGCGGGCTGCCGGAGACCCAGGAGATGCTGGACTTCTGCGGGGAGCACGGCATCACCTCGGAGATCGAGCTGATCCGGGCCGACGAGATCAACGAGGCCTACCGGCGGGTGCTGGCCGGCGACGTCCGGTTCCGCTTCGTGATCGACGCCTCGACCATCTGACCCTCGCCGCGGCGGTCTGATCGTCGCCTCGACGATCTGGACGATCTGATCGTCGCCGCAGCCGTCCGGCCGACGGGCGAACCGCCCGCACGGTCACGACGCCCGCGCCCCGGTGCTCTCCTGTCACCGGGGCGCGGGCGTCCGTGTCACACCGAGGCGGTCCTGGCCTCCCGTCGCTCCTCGCGCCGGTCCAGCCGCCGCTGCCTGCCGCGGCGCAGCGGCTGGTCGGGCAGCCAGCCGAAGGTGAGGCAGGCGCCCGCCACCCCGAGCAGCATCCCGATCAGGAAGCCGCCCAGGTTGGAGGTGATCCAGCTGGCCAGCGAGGCCAGCACGGCGAGGACGGAGTAGAACAGCCGCTGCGCCGGGTTGAACAGGATCAGCAGACCGCACAGCACCATCACCGCCGGGACCAGGTACCCGGCCAGCCCCTGCATCCCGATGTGCAGGACGACGGGCAGCGGGGCCCGCAGGGTGAACAGGATCTCGGCGCCGCCGAGCAGCACCAGCAGCCCGCCCCAGAACGGTCGCCTGCCCCGCCAGTCCCGCTTGACCGGGTGGGCGGACGGCCCGGCGGCGGCCTCGGCGCCGGTGCCGGGTGCGGCGGCCGTCCCCTCGGCCGCCACCTCCTCGGCCCGTGCCGCGGTGCCCTCGCCGGCGCCGGCCGGCTCCGGTACGGACTCCGCCATGCTCAGCAGCCCTGGGAGCTGAAGCTCAGCCGCAGGTTGGGCAGTTTGAACCCGACGGCGGTGCTCGCGTAGTTGTGCTGCTTCAGGTGGGTTATCTGGACGGTGTCGGCCTGCTGGCCGAAGACGCCCGGGTTGCCCTTGCCGACCGGTCCGGCCTTGGTGTACGTGCTGGCGTCGCCGCCGATCTCGATGTTGGTGAACTCCGCGTCACCGGACAGCAGATCGGAGTCGGTGGTGAGGTTGGTGGCGCTGACGGGGGTGCCGTTGTCGCCCGCGTGGATCACCAGGTTGATGCCGCCGAGGTCGACGCTCTGGCAGAGGTTGGTGATCTCGGCGCTCTTGATCGCCGACACCGCGACCAGCACCTGGCCGCCGGTGTCGCCCGCGTTGGGGCTGTCGGGGATCATCGAGTCCAGCGAGCCGAACTGCGCGAAGCCCTTGCCGTCCAGTTTGTCGGCGGTGATGGTGAACGGCATACCGGAGATGGAGAACTGCGCGGCGAGCACGCCCTGGGCGGTGAGCGCCATCAGGACGCCCCCGGCCGCGATGGCGGGCACGGCCATCAGGGCGGTGCGCTTCAACCGGACCCGGCCTCTTCTCGGCCCGGCCGGCTGTGGGGTCCCGGCCGCGGCGGCGGCGTCCTCGGACATGGCCATGTGTGCTCCCTGTGGGTGGAATGGGTGTGCAGGCACTGGCACGTTGACCTGGCGCGGACAGCGTTCCGCGCACCGACCGGACCGGCCCGCCCCTCGGCAGCGGGGCGGGTCGGGTCGGAGCGCGGTGAGTAACTGGGAAGCTACTGCTCGGTATTGGCCGGGTCAATACGGGTGCACGAAGGATCTTCACCGATCCCGGCCCGGGGCCGGTCAGGCACCTCGCGCAGCCGGGCCGCGGCCCCGTCCGGCCCGAGGAACGGCGCCAGGCAGAACATGCTCAACACCGGCAGCAGATCCGGCAGTTGTTCGGTCCGACCGGAGTCGACCCGGCGGTAGACCGCGCTGTAGACGCCGCCCACCACGGCGTCCACCATCTCTTGCACCGCGACGCCGCCCGGTAGTTGGGGCACCTCGGCGAAGAACACCCGGAACCTGGTGAGGAGTTGGTCGCGCTCCCGCCGCCCGGCCGGGCCGACCGCCTCGATCTCGATCACCGCCATGGTGGCGAACGCGGGTGTCCCCGCCAGCAGTTGGAGCATCGCGCCGAGCGAGCCCCGGATCCCGTGGCACCAGTCGGATTCGGCCGCGAAGGCCGCCGCCATCCGCCGGATCACCACCCCGGTGCCGTAGCGGTGCGCGGCCAGGAAGGCGTCCTCCTTCCCGCTGAACAGCTCGTAGAAGACCGGCCTGGTCACGCCCGCCGCCCGGCAGATGTCGCTCACCGTGGCGTGCTGGTAGCCGCGTTCGGCGACGGTCTGGACCAGCCCGTCCAGCAGCCGCTCGCGCTGGGTCGCGGCGACCACGCCCGCGGGCTGCCGGCGCGGGCCGGGCTTGATCGACCGGGCGGGATCGCGGCCGGTCCGCGCACCGGGCAGCAGGACCACGTCGGCACTCCGGCGGTGGTTCCGATCCATCACCAACTCCTGTGTCCTGTATTGACATTGACGGAACACCGGGTTTACAACACTGACAGGTTTCCAATCGGTGGGCGAACAGAACCCCACCGGACGGACCTCCAGGGGCGCCACGGCCCGGGCGAACCGCCCGGACCACGGGACCTCGGCGGGCGCGGGCCCGCGGCGGTGGCAGCCGCCGACGTGCACCCCCACTGTCCAGTGCCGTTGTGCCGCGCACCGCCGTACGTACGCGAGGCGCACCACCCGCACCTCGCACCACCGGACGTCCGCCCTCGCACGTCCGCACCACCGGACGTCCCCTCGCGTACGTCCGCACACCGCCGTACCGCACGAGCGGGCCCGTGGCGCCGGGCCCGCCCGCACCGCGGCCCCGCCGGAGCCCCCGGTACGCCATGCACCTCCCCCGCCGTGCACACCACCACACCCGCACGCCGGGAATCCCCCCACCCGTCCCCCGGACGGAGAGAGGTACCCTCATGCGCATCCGCCGCACCCTCGCCACCGCCGCCCTCACCGCGCTCGCCCTCACCGGCGCGGCCGTGGCACCCGCCGAGGCCGCCACCGCCGTACTCATCACCGGCAGCCCGTCCGGCCCCGCCGTCGCCGTCGGCGACGTCCTGGCCGCCAACCTGGTCTCCGGCACCTACGCGACCTTCTACAACAGCGCCACCGGGACGAGCGGCATCAAGTGCGCCGCCTCCTCCTTCTCGGCGACCGTCACCGCCAACCCGGCCGCACCGGGCAGCGCCGTCGAGCAGCTCAACACCCAGACCTTCGGCTCCTGCACCTCCAACGTCCTCGGCGTCACCGGGGTCAAGAGCGTCACCGTCACCAGCCTGCCGTTCACCAACACGGTCAGCGACGCCCCCGGCAACCCGGTCAAGCTCACCCCCGGCGCGGCCGGCGTGATGGGCACCACCGTGGTGCTCAGCACCATCCTGGGCAGCGTCACCTGCAACTACCAGAACTCCACCGGGATCAACGGAACCACCTCGAACACCGGCAACACCATCGGCTTCTCCGGGCAGCCGTTCGCCCTGGCCTCCGGCCCCGGCCTGTGCTTCTCGACGGGCTACTTCAGCGCCACCTACGGCCCGGTGACCGACACCTCGGTCGCCGGCAGCCCGGTCCTCTTCGTCAACTGACGGCCGGCACCGCCGTCGACTGACGGCCCCCGCCCTCGTCGGCCGACGGTGAGCACCGCCGGCCGACGAGCAGCACCACCCCGACCACGGCGGCGTACGGCACCGGCACCACGCCGTACGCCGCCCGGCCGTGCCCGCGTGGGGCAGCGGGACAACAGGACGTCAGGAGCCCCGAGACACCGAAGTGACCGGCCGGTAGGGTGGCGCCGCACGGAGACGGCGAACCGGAACGGGGCGGGGCACATGGGCAGCGACGGCACCACGGCGAACGGCACGGGCTTCTTCGACTCCGTCACGGACGCCGCCGACCGGCTCGCCGCCACCGGATACCTGGCCTCCACCGCCGTCGCCACCACCGTCTTCCTCGCCGACCGGCTCGGCAAGCCACTGCTGGTCGAAGGCCCGGCCGGGGTCGGCAAGACCGAGCTCGCCAAGGCCCTGGCCGCCCTCGGGCAGGCCCGGCTGGTACGGCTGCAGTGCTACGAGGGCATCGACGAGGCCCGCGCCCTCTACGAGTGGAACCACGCCAAGCAGCTGCTCCGGATCACCGCCGGCCGCGACGAGGGCTGGGAGGAGGCCCGCGGCGACATCTTCGGCGAGGAGTTCCTGCTCACCCGGCCGCTGCTCACCGCCATCCGGGGCGAGGAGCCGACCGTGCTGCTGATCGACGAGATGGACAAGGCCGACGTCGAGGTGGAGGCGCTGCTCCTGGAGGTGCTCAGCGACTTCCAGGTCACCGTCCCCGAGCTCGGCACCATCACCGCCACCCGCCGCCCCTTCGTCCTGCTCACCTCCAACGCCACCCGGGAGCTCTCCGAGGCCCTGCGCCGCCGCTGCCTCTTCCTCCACCTCGACTACCCGGACGCCGAGTTGGAGCGCCGGATCGTCCGCCTCAAGGTGCCGGGGCTGGACGACACCCTGGCCGAGTCGCTGGTCCGGATCGTCGGCGCCCTGCGCGCCATGGAGCTGCGCAAGGCGCCGTCCGTCGCCGAGACCATCGACTGGGCCCGCACCCTGCTGGCCCTCGGCGCGGACACCCTCGACGAGGCGGTCGTCCGGGACACCCTGGGGGTCGTGCTCAAGCACCAGGACGACATCCGCAAGGCCGCCCAGAAGCTCACCCCCGCGTGACCACCGCACCGCGGCACACCGGAGCGGCCGCCGCACCGGTCACCGCCGGCGAGCCGGTCACCGCCGACACCGCGGCCCGCCTCACCGGCCTGGTCCGCGCCCTGCGCGGCCACGGCCTGCGGATCGGCCCCGCCGAGACCGTCGACGCCGCCGCCGTCCTGGACGTCCTCGGCTTCACCTACCGCGAGCGGATCCGGGCCGGCCTGGCCGCCGCCCTGCTGCGCTCCGACGGGCAACGGGCCGTCTTCGACGCCACCTTCGACCTGTTCTTCCCGCTCGGCGTCGGCACCCCCGAGGCCGTCCGCGCCGACCCGCCGCCCGTCCCCGAGGACCCCGAACCCCCGCGCTTCGGCCGCCCCGACCCGCTCCGCGACGACCTGCGCGACCGGCTCGCCGCCGCCCTCGCCGCCGACGATCGCGCCGCCCAGGCCCGGCTGGCCGGCGAGGTCATGGAGGCCTTCGGCCGGTACGGCGCCGGCGGCACCCCCGGCTCCGACGGCTGGTCCGCCCAGCAGGCGCTCGGCCGGCTCTCCCCCGAGACGCTGCTCGCCCGGATCCTCACCGCCCTGCGCCGGCCCGGCGCCCCGACCGACCTCTCCGACCTCGTCCTCGCCGACGAGGTCCGCCGCCGCATCCGGGACTTCCGCGCCCTGGTCACCACCGAGGCCCGCCGCCGGGTCGCCGAACTCCGCGGCCCCGAGCGGATCGCCGAACGCGCCGTCGCCCCGACCGCCGACCGGATCGACTTCCTCTACGCCGGCCGCGACCAGCTCGCCGAACTGCGCCGCACCGTCCACCCGTTGGCCCGCAAGCTGGCCACCCGGCTGGCCGCCCGCCGCCGCCGCGCCGCCCGCGGCCACATCGACCTGCGCCGCACCCTGCGCCGCTCCCTCACCACCGGCGGCGTACCGCTGCGCCCCGCCTACCGGCTGCGCCGCCCGGCCCGGCCGGAACTCGTCCTGCTGTGCGACGTCTCCGGCTCGGTCGCGGGCTTCGCCGACTTCACCATGCTGCTGGTCCAGGCGATGAGCGAACAGTTCAGCAAGGTACGGGTGTTCGCCTTCGTCAACCGCACCGCCGAGGTCACCGACCTGCTCCGCTCCGGCGACGACCCGGCCCGGCTGGCCGCCCGGATCCTCACCGGGGCCAAGGTCACCGGCTACCACGGCAACAGCGACTACGGGTCCGCGCTCGGCGGCTTCGCCGACCACCACCTCGACGCCGTCGGCCCCCGCACCTGCGTCCTGGTCCTCGGCGACGCCCGCAACAACCACCGCGACCCCAACGTCGACGCCCTGCGCCGGATCGCCGGCCGGGCCCGCCGGGTCTTCTGGCTCAACCCCGAGCAGCCCTCGCTCTGGACCACCGGCGACTCCGCCGCCCTCGCCTACGCGGCCGTCGTCGAGATGCACCCCTGCCGCAACGCCCGCCGCCTCGGCGAACTGATCACCCGCCTGCTGCCGGTCTGAGGCCCCGCACCCGAAAGGCCGGTGCCTCCCGACCGGAGAACGGTCAGGAGGCACCGGCCGTACGTACGGAACCGGGTCAGGAGGATCCGCCGAGGAAATGGGACTCCAGGTACACCGTCCGCTCCGTCTGCCCCGGACCGGCGACCACGCTGAAGCGGCTGCCGGTGGACGTCGTGAAGTCCACGAAGAGGTCGTAGGTCACGGCCCGGTCGAAGGACCAGCCGAAGCGCTGCGTCTCGGGTGTGTCGAACCCGATCCTGTTCCCCTGTCCCGGAGTCCAGTGGAGGGGATCGGCCGGGTCGGCCTGGTGGGTGGAGAGGTAGCCGTCCACGCACTCCTTGGACGCGCGGAAGCTCAGACTGAGGCGCTCCTCGGGGTACTTGGAGCTCCCGGAGAACCCGACGCCCTTGAGTTCGCAGGCGGGCAGGTCCAGCCCGAACGCCTTGGTGACCGCCTCGAGGGTCTGCCCCTTCGGGGAACCGGGGTACGCCCTCGGGTCCGGGTCCGCCGCCGAGCAGCCGGCCGCCAGGGCGACGGCGACGGCCACGTTCGCGGCCACCGCGACCGCGCGCCGCGATCCGCCACGGCCGTGCGGTCGCGCTGCGTTCCGTACTCGCATCACTGTCCTTTCACGGGCGGGTACCGTCCCTCGGGGAGGCCCCGCGGGACGGTACCCCGGTCCGGTTCCGGTGATCAACCGGTGGTGGAGTCGATGTGCCCGTTGGTGCTCCCCTGGACGGTGAAGTCACGGGCGTACCCCTGGCTCGGGGCCAGGGCCAGCATCTTCACGTCGGCCGGGATGCCCCACACGTCGATCGGCGGCTTGTCCGTGTCGAAGTTGTATTCCTTCTTCAGGTCGAACCGGTAGTCGCCTGGTCCGGGTACCCCGCGCCCTCGCCGGCGGACCGGATGGGTCACCGTCCCCGGCACCGCCCTCTCCACCGGCTGACCACCCCCGTCCCCGGGCGGCCGGAGGTCCGGCCGCCCGGGGGCGGGCCCGGTGTCAGTCCAGCGAGCGCAGGAAGTCCAGGAGCGCCTCGTTGACCTCCGCCGGCCGCTCCTGCTGTGTCCAGTGGCCGGTCTCCGGGAGCCGGAGGTGGCGGTGCAGCCGGGGCGTCACCTGCTGCAGCAGGTAGGTCATCACGTCGCGCGGGACCATCGCGTTGACCAGGTCCTGCTCGCCGGCCACGTACAGTGCGGGCGCCTCGATCCGGCGGCCGGCGAACGCGGCCATCAGCTCGTTGTTGCGGTCGATGTTGCGGTACCAGTTGAGGCCCCCGGTGAAGGCGCGTTCGCCGTGCCGGGCGTAGTCGGCCGCGAAGGCGTCGACGTCGGCCTCGGTGAGCCAGGCGGGCAGCCGCGCCGGCTCGGGGATGGTGTCCAGCAGCTTCATGCCCTCGGGGACGACCCATGCCCGCGGCTCCCCGTCGGGGTGGGTGCCGCCGAGGATGCGCCGGAACGTGGACTTGGGGTCGGCCGCGAGTTCGGCGTCGGCCCGGCCCGGCTCCTGGAAGTAGATCTGGTAGAAGCCCTCGCCGAACTTCTCCCTGGACTGCGCCAGCGGCGTCGGCCCGGACGGGAGCGGCGGCACGCTCAGGCCGGCGACCCCGCGGACCAGGTCGGGCCGCAGTGCCGCGGTGGCCCAGGCGACGGGGGCGCCCCAGTCGTGGCCGATCACCACGGCCCGGTCCGCGCCGAGCGCGCCGATCAGCGCCGTCACGTCGCCGACCAGGTGCAGCAGGCTGTACGCGTCCACGGACTCGGGCTGCTCGCTGCGGGCGTACCCGCGCTGGTCGGGTGCCACCACCCGGTAGCCGGCCTCGGCGAGCGGCCCGAACTGGTGCCGCCAGGAGTACCAGCTCTCCGGGAAACCGTGCAGCAGCAGGACCAGCGGCCCCTCGCCCTGCTCCGCGAGGTGCAACCGCACCCCGTTCACCTCGATCTCGCTGTGCTTGACGGCGTCGTTCAACTCCGGCTCCCTGATCGCTTCGTAGCTCCTGCCCGACCCCTGCCCGGGCCGGCCCGCCGGGAATCCCGGCAGTTTCGGAATACACCCATCGCCATGCACCTGGCAAGGCTGGGCCGGCACCCCGCGGCCCCGGAGAACTGGAGAACTGGAGAAGTTGGACACCTGGACAAGCAGCCGAGGCCGCCCCGGAATCCGGGACGGCCTCGGCCTTGGGAGCTGATCCGACGTGGCGTCAGTTCACCGTGTAGCTGTAGGGGATCGCCGCGAGCACCGCACCGGTGGTGTTCAGGGCGTTGTTGGCGGTGGCCACCCCGGTCGGGCCGGACACCAGGTACAGCACGCCCTTGACCGTGCTGCCCTTCGGGCCGGTCGGGGTCAGCGTGACCTGCAGCGAGCCGGTGGCGCCCGGCGCGACGGCCACCGGACCGGCGGCCTGGGCCGAGGCGTTCACCGCGGCGGCGTACGGGTCACCGGTGCTGGAGGTCAGCGCCGGGTCGAAGGCCTGGGTGTGCGCGGTGGCCGTGATGGTGGAGGTGCCGGTCGGGGCGCCGCCGTTGCCGAACGGGCCGATCTGCTGCACGAAGGTGCTCCAGTTGCCCGGGACGACCGGCTGCTCGGCGGTGCCGTTGTCGGTGACGACCGAGATGGTCGAGCCGTTCTGGGCCTTCTTCAGGTCGCCGAACAGGTCCGGCGAGCCGGTGGTGGCGCTCAGCTCGATCTGCGCCGGCGTGCTGGACGCCGCCACGGCCTTGAGCTGGTCGGTGCCCGGCGGCACCAGGAAGGACGGCACCGTGGAGCTGAGGCTCAGCGGCAGGTTGACGGAGGCCGAGGCGCCCTGCGGCACCAGCGGCAGGTCCACCCGGCGGTCCAGCCGGCCGTCGGCCGAGATCTTCTGGGCGGCGACGGTGTTGTTGGTGTAGTTCACCTGGACGGTGACCGGCTTGCCGGCCGCCAGCTTGGTGCGCGCGTCGTTCGGCAGCCCGGCCGCGGTGGCCTGGTTCTGGTTGAACGCGACGGTGCCGGCGAAGTCCTGGGCGAGCTGCTCGCCGCTGACCGGGCCGAGCACGTTCAGGACGAACCGCCAGTGGCCGGCGGCCGGGTTGACGGTGGTGGCCGAGACGCCGGGCGCGGTGCCGGTCAGGGTGCCCTGGGCGTCGAACTGCCCGTTGCCCTCGATGTCGATCGGGGTGCCGTTCGGGCTGATCAGCGCGCCCTGCATGAGCAGGTTGGAGTCCTTGCCGACGGTGACGCCGACCCGCAGGTCCTTCTGGCCCTTCGGGACGTCGAAGCCGTAGGTGAAGCTCTGCGTCGGCGAGGCGCTGCGGCCGTTGCCACCGGTGATGGTGCCGGTGAAGGTGCCCTTGCCCTGGTTGACCGGGACGAGGCTGCGCAGCGTGACCGGGACACTGGTGGTGTTGCCGTTGGAGCTGGAGACGGTGATCGCCTCGCTGGAGTCACCGCTGGTCGCCGGGGTGGTCAGCTGGACCTTGAGGGTCTTGGTCTGACCGGGCTTCAGCTCGGTGGTGCTCGGGCTCACGCCGCCGGCCGGAACGGCCCGCTGGGTGGCGGTGCCGAGCTGGACCGGGCCGGTGAAGCCGTTCTTGCCCGCCGGGGTGTAGAGGATCGCGGTCCACTCGCCGGCCACCGGGTGCGGGACGTCCACCAGGCCGAAGTCGGCCGGGGTGGCGCCGCCCTGCGGACGGGTGTTGGTCTCGAAGCGGCCCGACGGGTCGAGCAGCGTCATGCGGACCACCGGGCCGTTGGTGACCGGGTTCGGCGCGCCGTGCCAGGCGATCGAGGCCGCGAGGCGGTCGGCACCGGCCGGGACGGTGAACTTGACCTGCTTCTGCACCCAGTCCGTGCCGTTGGTGGCGTACTTGAAGGTGTCCGTCGAGGAGGAGTCCAGCTGGACGGTCTGCCGGTTGCTCGCCTGCGGGACGAAACCGCGGGTCGCGGCGCTCACCGTCTGGGGCTCGTCACTGGTGTTGGTGACGGACACGTCGGTGGTGTGGGTCGAGCCGGGGGCGCCGGCGATGTCGACCTGGCCGGTGTTGACCACCACGGTGTTGGCGCCCGGGGTGCCGTCCCCGTCGTCGTAGCCGCGGGCGGCCTCGACGGCGGCGCGGACGTTCAGCAGGCCGGCGCCCTGCTCCTCGGCCGGAATGCCGAGGTCGGTGGCGGTGCCGGTGAGGAACTTCTTCACCAGCGCCGGCTTGGGCGAGTCGCCGCCGTGGGTGTCGCGGTAGGCCTGGATGACCAGGGCCGCGGCGCCGGTGACGAACGGGGCCGACTGGCTGGTGCCGCCGAAGGGCTGGATCGGCGAGGGCTTGCCGTTGAAGCCCGTGCAGTCCTGGTACTTGGCGGTGTCGGGGGTGCAGAGCGCCCAGTCCGACTCGCCCGGGGCGACCAGGTCGACCGTACGGCCGGCCTGGGTGAAGCCGCCGGAGGAGAGCGCGGAGATCCGGCTGTTGCTCCAGGTCTTGTTGGAGAACTGGGCGGCCGCGTAACCGGTCTGCTGGTAGTTCTGGTTGTCGGTGGAGGCACCGACCGAGATCACGGACGGATCGGTGGACGGCGTGCCCACGGTGCCGCTGATGCCGGCGTCGCCGGAGGAGACGGCGACGGTGACACCGGCCTTGACGGCCTGCTCGTTGAAGAGCGAGATGGTGTCGTGCGCGCCGCTGTCCGGGGTGACGTTGCCGCCGAAGGACTCGTTGAGCACGTCCACGTGGGCGACCCGCACCGCGTAGTCGATCGACTGCAGGATCGACGAGTTGGACATCAGCTCGCCGCCGGCCTTCAGGGCGACCAGGTCGGCGTCCGGGGCGAGGCCGCGGATGCGGATGTTGCAGCCGGCCGGCAGCGGGTGCGAGGCGTTGACGAACTGCGAGACGTCGTAGACCTGGCGGCCCTGGGCGATGACCGCCGAGGCGTCGCCGAAGGCCTCCGCCGCGCCGGTCGGAGCGTCCCAGCCGTCACCCGCGAAGTCCTGGTAGTCGACCACGGCGTGCGAGCCGTCGGCCCGGATGAAGTCCGGGTTGTTCGGGTCGAGGCCGTCCGCGATGTAGGCGACCTTGACGCCCTTGCCGGTGGCCAGGTTCTCCACGCCGGGTTTGCCGTTGCCGGTGTAGGCCCGGGTCGAGTAGAGGCCCTCGGGCTCCAGCAGCGGCTTGCTCGGGTCGGAGGGGCAGACCGTGTTGGTCGCGTTCTCCTCGGCGCCCTGACCGTTGCTGCCCGTAACGGCCTGCGGTGCCGCGGCGGCCTTGGGCGCCTTCGCACCGGCCGCGTCCGCGGCGGCGGCGTCCTTGGCGGCCTTCTTCGCCGCGCCGGCGGCCGCCGGGGCGACCTGGACCTGGGTGTCCGCCACCACGGAGGAGACGGCCGGGTCCGCCTGCAGCTGGGCGCGCAGGGCGGGGCTGACCGTGGCCGAGAAGGCGTTGCCGACCACGAAGGACTTGACGTTCGTACCGCCGTTGGCCTTCACCCGGTTCAGCAGCGGCGCCTGCGAGCTGGCGGCCTTCTGCTGGCGGGCTCCCAGGTGACCGTGGTCAGCCGGGGCGTCCGCTATCTGGTCCTTCAGGATCACGATCACGGGCACCGGGGTCCCGTCCGCGGACGCCGTCGGGGCGTTCTGCGGGTCCGGGGCCGGTGCCGCGTCGGCGATGGTCCCGAGGCTCAGGATCATGGACGCGGCGGTGACTGTGACGCCAACGGTGAGCTGGGCTTTCCGCCAGCCGATCATGGACATCCTTTCGTCAGATGAATGGATGACGCAATCCAACGCAGCTGGACACGATCACGACAAGGGGGTAAATCCCCATCAGAAAGTAAAGTTGACCATCGTTCAGTAAAATTCACGGCGGAAATCGGGCCGAATCCACATCTTTCAGCCGATCGGCCCTGCGCGGCCCCGAACACCCCCGTACCGGGGATTCCGGTGGCGGACTCTGGACAGTGGCGAACCCTCGCCACCGGGCGACCACTTGTCGACACCGCGACATTCCCTGCCCCTGCCGACAATCCCTTCCCCGCCGCGCCGCGGGGAAACCGGCGCGGGAACCGACGCGGGAAACCGGCATCGGAAACCGGCGCGCGGACACCGGGGCGCGGCGGCCGGCCCGGCGCGCGCCGGCCGCCGCGAGGAATCAGGACCCGGCCAGCCGCTCCTGAGCGTCCGCCAGGTCCTCGGCGGTGGGCGCGTCGTCCTGGGTCAGCCGGTGGCGCCAGTACCCGGTGAAGTCGACGGACGGCTTCGGCACCCCGCACTCCTCCACCAGGTGGCGGCGCAGCGCCCGGACCGCGCCCGCCTCCCCCGCCAGCCAGGCGTACGGCGTGCCGGCCGGCAGCTCGGCGGCCCGGACGGCCCCGGCCAGCACGGCTCCCGGGCGGCGCCGTCCCGGTGCAGCCAGTGCACGGCGAGGTCGGCGCGGCTCTCCAGCGGCTGCCACTCGGCCGCGTCCGCGACCTCGACGTACGCGAGCGCCCGGACCCCGGCGGGCAGCGCCCCGACCAGCGTCGCGAGCGCGGGCAGCGCGGTCTCGTCCCCGGCCAGCAGCACCCAGTCGGCGGCCGCCGCGGCCTCGGCGAACGGGACCGGCGGGGCGTACAGCGCGGACGGGCCGACCATGCCGAGCCGCTGCCCCGGCGCCGCGCGCAGCGCCCAGGCGGCGGCCGGCCCGGTGTCGCCGTGCAGCACGAAGTCGATCTCGACCAGCCGGGTGCCGGGGCGCCGGCGGCGCAGCGTGAAGCTGCGCATCAGGGGGCGCTCGGCCTCCGGGATCGCCAGGTAGGCCCGGTACCAGCCCATCGGGTCGTCCTGCGGCGCGGGCAGTACCGGCTCGGCCTGCCCGGGGCGGGGGAAGCAGAGCTTGAGCTGCTGGTCGGGGGTGGTGCCGACGGTGTCGGCGAGTTCCTCGGCCGCGAAGGTGATCCGGGCGGTGCGCGGCGTGATCCGGCGGACCTCGACGACGTCGACGAAGGTGACGGGCAATGTCATCACGAAACCCCTTCGGTTGGTAACCTTACGGCATAAAGAGTTGCCGCGGAGGCGATACTTTACGCCATAAGGAGATGCTGGATGACCGTCTACGCCGGGCAGGGCGACGCCCACCGCTCGCTCGCCCTGCTGTGGGGCGCGCCCGAGCAACCGCGCACCGGACGCAGCGGCCCCAAACCGGGCCTGAGTGTGGACGCGATCGTGTCCGCCGGAATCGCGGTGGCCGACGCCGAGGGCATGGCCGCGCTCTCCATGCGCGCCGTGGGCGAACGACTCGGCCGCACCGCGATGGCGCTCTACACGTACGTGCCCGGAAAGGCCGAACTCCTCGACCTGATGCACGACCGGGCCCTCGCCGAGCTCCCGGCCGGCCCCCCGTCCGCGGACGACTGGCGGGAGGCCGTCACCGTCTGGGCCGAGGAACTGCACGCCTGCTACCTGCGCCACCCCTGGGTGCTCCAGGTCTCCCAGGCCCGCCCGGTCCTCGGCCCCGCCGAACTCGCCGCGATGGAAACCCTGCTGCGCGCCCTTCAGCCCGCCGGCCTGCCGCCGCGGCGGCTGCGCGGGGCGGTCGCCGCCCTCTGGCAGTTCGTCCGCGGCCTCGCCGCCGCCACCGCCGAGACCCGCGCCGCGGCGGCCGCCACCGGGGTCACCGACGAGGACTGGTGGATCGCCCGGTCCACCCGACTCGCCGAACTGGCACCGGACTTCGCCGACCGCTTCCCCCTCCTCACCGGCCTGCAGAGCACCCCCGCCGACACCCCCGGCTCCGCCCCCGAGGACAGCCACCGAGAAGCCTTCCGCACCGGCCTCGCCATCCTGCTCGACGGCATCGCGGCGGCCCGCTGACCCTCCCCCGGGCGCGGGCGGACCCCTCACCCGCCCGGCACCGTCACCCGTCGCACCGGTCGGCCGCCGCGCGTGCCCGCATCCGGTGGGCGGTGCGCAGCCCCTGCTTGGCCGCGGTCGCCACCAGGCCGCCGAGACTCGTCCTGGTGAGGTCGGCGCCGACGAGGCGCTCCAGCACCGGCAACGCGCGTTCGTCGGCTGTGGCGCCGAGAGCACGGCAGGCCAGCGCCCGCAGGTCCGGGTCGGGGTCGGCGGTGAGGCCGATGAGCCCGTCCACCACCGGCGGGCCGAAGGCGGCGATCGCGGCGGCGAGATGACCGGCCTTCGGGTTCCGGCGCTCCGTCATCGCCCGCCAGAGCGCGGCGAGCGCCCGGTCGCCGCCAATCTCGCCGAGGGCGTGGGCGGCGGCACTGCCCACCCAGGAAACCTCGTCGTCCAGCCGGGCCGCCAGGGCGGGCACGGCGGCCCGTTCCCCGAGGAGGCCGAGTGCCTCGCAGGCGCCCTCGCGGACCATCGGGTCCGGGTGTTCCAGCAGGGCCGTCACCAGCGGAGCCGCCCGGTGGAAGCCGAGTTCGGCGCAGGCGAGCGCCGACCACCGCACCCCGCGGTGCCCGGTGTCGGCGACCGCGCGCAGCAGCCCCGGCGCCAGGCCCTCGTCGCCGAACAGGGCGATCCGGTTGAGCGCCTTGGTCCACACCGTGACGTCCTGCGTCCGGTGGTCGGCGGCCACCTCGCGCAGAGCGGCCCGCGCCCGCGGATGGCCGAGTTCGAGCCACTCCAGCAGCGCGTCGATCGCCCGCAGTCTGACGGCCCGGCTCCCCCGCAGCTCGGCGGCGTGGACGGCGACCAGGGAGGCCGGCCCGTCCGGCGGGTGGCCGAGCGCGTCCCCGAGCGGGCCGGCGAGGGCCGGCTCGGACACGGCCAGCCGCAGCGCCAGCGGGCCGATCCGGGTGCCGACGTCGGCGTCGTAGCGGCCGTCGTCGCAGAGGTTCGCCGCCAGCTTGGCGACCGTACGGAACAGTAGCCGGGCGTGGTCGGACGGGTCGTCGGCCAGGGCGTCGAGCCGGCCGTCCATCGCCGCCGCGACAGCGGCCGGCGGCCCGCAGGACCGCCGCCGCCCAGGTGAGCGGTTCGGCCTGCCGCTCGTACAGTTG
Organism: Kitasatospora sp. Ki12; assembly: GCF_054601375.1. NCBI lineage: Bacteria > Bacillati > Actinomycetota > Actinomycetes > Kitasatosporales > Streptomycetaceae > Kitasatospora > Kitasatospora sp. Ki12. The sequence continues at coordinate 1,385,317 of NZ_BAAIHT010000002.1, forward strand.
GCGCCCCCAGAGACGGAGGGCGGCGTCACGGTGGTCGGTCACCCCGGGATCGTCCCAGCGGGAACGCCGGCGTCCAAGGCGTTTTCCGTCCGACCGGGGTTGCGGTGCCCGCGACATGAAAACGTAACGTTTCCGTGAAAAGTCATCAGGCGTAAAGTCTTCCCCAAGACCTCCCCCATCTGGCATGTTTCCTTCAATTCCCGTGCGATCCCCCTCACGCGCGGGCCGAATCGGAGGACACGTGTCACCCCTGATATCCCGGCGGCTCGGCCGCCCGGCCGCAGCCCTCGCCGTGCTCTCGGCCATGGCGCTCGCCACCCCCGCCGCGTTCGCGGCCACCACCCCGGCCGTCCCCGGCGCCGTCGCGGCGCCCGCCGCCGTCCAGGCCCCCGCCGTCGCGGGCACCGCGGCCGGCTGGGCCGCCGGCACCCGCGCCTACCTGGTGATCAGCGCACCCGCTGACGTCGCCGCCGCCAAGACCGCCGTCGCGGCCAAGGGCGGTACGGTCTTCGCGAGTTACGACCCGATCGGCGTCATCGTCGCCCACTCGACCGCCGCCGGCTTCGCCGCCGCGCTGCGGACCGTCGCCGGCATCCAGCAGGTCGGCGCGACCCGCACCTCGGATGTGCCGGCCGACGCCTACAACCCGGCGCTGCCCGCCAACCCGGCCCAGTCGGCCACCACGCTCACCGAGTCCAACCGCTGGGACATGACCCAGATCAAGGCCGACCAGGCCTGGAACGTCACCACCGGCTCCCCGTCCGTCAAGGTCGGCGTGCTCGACACCGGCGTGGACGACCAGCACCAGGACCTCGCGCCCAACTTCGACGCCGCCGACTCGGCCTCCTGCGCGTACGGCAAGGCCGACACCCGCAGCGGCGCCTGGCGGGACGTGGACACCCACGGCACCCACGTGGCCGGCACCATCGCGGCCGCCAAGAACGGCAAGGGAGTCATCGGCGTCGCCCCGGGCGTGAAGATCGCCTCGGTCCGGATCGCCGAGCCGACGAGCACCCTGTTCTACGCCGAGAACACCGTCTGCGGCTTCGTCTGGGCCGGCGACCACGGCTTCAAGGTCACCAACAACAGCTACTACACCGACCCCTGGCAGTTCAACTGCCCGAACGACCTCGACCAGGCGGCCATCATCGAGGGCGTCAAGCGCGCCCAGGAGTACGCCGAGGGCAAGGGCTCGCTGCAGGTCGCGGCGGCCGGCAACTCGAACTACGACCTGGCGAACAAGACCACCGACAGCGAGAGTCCGAACGACTCCACCAAGGTCACCCGGACCATCAGCAACGCCTGCCTCGACATCCCCACCGAACTCCCCGGAGTGGTGACCGTCGCCGCCACGGGCAGCGGCAGCGGCAAGGCCTCCTACTCCAACTTCGGCCGGGGCGTCATCGACGTGGCGGCGCCCGGCGGGGACGGCGCCACCGGCGTCTACTCGACCCTGCCCGGCGGCAAGTACGGCACCAAGAGCGGCACCTCGATGGCCTCCCCGCACGTCACCGGGGTGGCCGCGCTGATCGCGAGCGCCGACCCGTCGCTCACCCCGGCCGACATCCGGGCCCGGCTGGCGAGCCAGGCCAACGACCTGGCCTGCCCCGCCTCCGACAGCCGCTGCACCGGCACCACCGCCAACAACGGCTTCTTCGGCGAGGGCCAGGTCGACGCGCTGAAGGCCGTCGGCGGCAGCACCCCGCCCGCCGGGAAGTACTTCGAGAACACCGCCGACGTGGCGATCCCCGACAACACCACGGTGGAGAGCGCGCTCACCGTCACCGGGGTCACCGGCAACGCGCCCGCCACGCTCAAGGTCGGTGTGGACATCAAGCACACCTACCGCGGTGACCTGGTCCTCTCCCTCGTCGCCCCCGACGGCACGGTCTACCTCCTGGAGGACTTCGCCGACAACGACAGCGCCGACGACGTCGCCAAGACGTACACCGTCAACGCCGCCGCCAGCGCGGCGAACGGCACCTGGAAGCTCCGGGTGAAGGACGGCGCCTCGGGTGACACCGGCACCATCGACTCCTGGAACCTCACCTTCTGAGCCTTCCAGCCCTGCTCCTCCCCGTCGCCCGCCGGGCTACCCCCGGCGGGCGGCGGGGATCGCCAGCAGGACGCCCAGCACCAGCAGCGCGGCGTACCCGGCCGTCTCGTGACCCTCCGGCACCAGGAAGCGGACGAAGCCGAACAGCCGGAATCCCCCGAGCCAACCGGACAGCAGGCCGGAGGCGCCGCCGAGGATCAGCGTGAAACCGAGGTAGCCGAGCAAGGTCTTCATACCCGTGAGCCTAGGAACCCGTCACCGGCCGGTCATCCGACTTTCGGCGCGGCCGGGCACCACCAAAGTCGCACACCCGTAGAACCCCGCCCGCCGCGCCGCCCTGTCCGCCGCGCCCGGCCCTCGTGGGCTCCGGACGGAGCAGCAGGCACGGCGGCGCGGCGGTGACCCGGGTTACGTTCGCCGTGTGCCTCCCACGCGCATATCCCAGAAGTCGCCGTACGTGACCAGGGCCGCGGCCGGTGCCGCCGCCTCCGCGCTGGTGCTCGCCGTCGGCGCCTCGACCGCCCTCGCCGCCCTCGCGCAGGACGCCGCCGGGGTCGTCGGCGGGGAGCGGCTCGGCCGCCCGGACGTCCAGGTCGCGCCGCTGAGCGGGGCGCCCGCCCTGCCGCCCGAACTGACCGGGCGTTCCTGGCTGGTCGCCGACGCCGCGACCGGCGAGGTGCTGGCCGCCCGCAACGCCCACCAGCCGATGCCGCCCGCCAGCACGCTCAAGATGCTGTTCGCCGACACGGTGCTGCCCAAGTTCGACCGCGCGCAGGAGCACCAGGTCACCCCGGCCGAGCTCGCCAACCTCGGCGCCGGCAGCAGCCTGGTCGGTGTCAAGGAGAACCTGCCGTACCGGGTCGAGGACCTGTGGCGGGGCGTCTTCCTCAGCTCCGGCAACGACGCCGTGCACGTCCTCGCCCACATGAACGGCGGCCTCCAGCAGACCGTCACCGAGATGCAGGCCCGCGCCCGGACCCTGCAGGCGAACGACACCCGGGTGCTCTCCCCCGACGGCTACGACATGGACGGTCAGGTCTCCTCCGCCTACGACCTCACCCTGTTCGCCCGCGCCGGCCTGCGCAACGCCGACTTCCGCTCCTACTGCGCCACCCGTACCGCGCACTTCCCGGGCGGGCTGGACAAGCTGACCGGCCAGCGCACCAGCTTCGACATCGCCAACACCGACCGGCTGCTCGGCAAGTACCCGGGCCTGATCGGCGTCAAGAACGGCTACACCACCAACGCCGGCGCCACCTTCACCGGCGCCGCCGAGCGGGGCGGCCGCACCCTGCTGGTCACGGTGATGCACCCGGAGGCGCAGGGCAAGGTGTACGACGAGGCGGCGAGCCTGCTCGACTGGGGCTTCGCGGCCGCCGGGAAGGTCCAACCGGTCGGGCAACTGGTCGCGGACACCGCCGCCCCGGCCGCCGGCGCGGCCACCGGACCCGCCGCCGGGCCCGCCACCGGCGCGGCCACCGGGCAGGCCGCCACGGCCGCCGAGGCCGCGGCCGACTCCCAGCTGCCGCCGTGGTCCCGCCCGCCCGTCCTCAGCGGCGGCCCGGGCCTCGCCCCCGCCGTCTGGACGGCCGCCGTCCTCGGCAGCGCCCTCACCGCCCTGGCCGCCGCCCGTACGGTGGCCCGGCGCCGCACCGCCCCCGTGCCCGCTCCGGCCGTCGCCGGATCCCCGGCCGGACATGGTGCTGCCGCCTACCGCGGCGGCGCAACCGCCCTCGGCGGCGCCACCGGCCTCGGCGGCCGCGGCCGGCGCCACCTGGCCCGCCGCGCCCGCGCGGCCCTGCGCTCCGCCCGCACCCGCCGGTCCCGAGCCGCCTCCGGTCCCCTCTAGAATTCCGGCCATGACCACGCCCGACCCCGCCGCCGCCGACCGTCTCGCCAGGATCGTCCGGCTCTCCTCCGGCAGCTACCTGCTCGTCACCACCTACAAGAAGGACGGCACGACGGTGCCGACCCCGGTGTGGGTGGTCCGTGACGGGGAGGCGCTCGGCGTCTGGACCGTCGCGGACTCCTGGAAGGTCAAGCGGATCCGCAACCGCGCCGACGTGCTGGTCGGCCCGTGCGACGTCAAGGGCCGGCCGGCCGGCGAGCAGTACCCGGCGACCGCCGAGGTCCTCGGCCCCGAGCGCACCGCCGCCTACCGGACGCTGCTGCGCCAGAAGTACGGCCTGGTCGGTGTGCTCACCCTGCTCGGCAGCCGGCTGCGGCGCGGCGAGCGCGGCACCGTCGGCATCCGGATCACGCTGGCGGACTGACTCACGCCGGCGGACCGACCGCGGTTCAGCCCTCGGTGACAGGCACGGCCAGGATGGTGGCAGGCTTGGCGACCGTGGAAGAGAACGAGGACACCCCGACCCTGCTGGTCGTGGACGGCGCGAACGTGGTCGGGTCGGTGCCCGACGGCTGGTGGCGGGACCGGCGCGGCGCCGCCGAGCGGCTGCGGGACGCGCTGGTCGCCGTCGCCGGGCGCGGCCTGCCCGAGCACCCCGGACCGCTGGAGGTCGTCCTGGTGGTGGAGGGCGCGGCCCGGGGCGTCACCGGGCTGCCCGAGGTGCGGGTGGTCGAGGCGAGCGGCAGCGGGGACGACCGGATCGTGGAGCTGGTCCGGGCCGCCCGCGCCGAACACCCCGGCCGGAGCTGCCTGGTGGTCACCGCCGACCGTGAACTGCGCTCCCGCGTCAGCGAGTTGGGCGCCGCAGTGACCGGTCCCCGGAGCGTACGGCCGTAGCCGCGCCCGCGGGGTGGACGGCCGTGGCCCTCACCGCGCGCCGGTTCACGCGCGGGCGTCCGGCTCCCGGTCGCTCGGCCGGCGGCCGGCACGCCGGCAGCCCTGGACGAGGCCCACCGCCGCGACCATCAGCGCGATCAGGAGCAGATCGGGCCCGTACGAGAACGACATGAACCCCGCGGCGCCCGGGTGGGACCGCAGCTCGACGGAGCCTTCCGGGACGGTGTCCGTCAGCAGCGTGTGCACCCACGCCAGGACCGCCACGCCGGCCACGCCCACCGCCAGCAGGGACCCGGCACTCATGCCCGACCGGCGGCCGGCCCGCCACCAGCCCCGCAGCGTGTCGACCGCCCCGATGACCAGCGCGATCCCGAGCGCACCGGCCGCGGCCATCCAGGCCCCGACCGCGACCGCGCCCAGCACCGAGGCGGCGAGACTTCCGGCCCCCCGCCCCGTCCACGCCTCCGCGGACCCGTCGGACGGGGCCACCGCCCGTGCCAGCAGCCAGCCGGCTCCGCCCAGGACCGCCAGGCCGGCCGCGGCCCGTGCCCACAGCACCCCGGCACCGCGGCGCCCGTTTCGTCGTACCACCAGATCCCCCACCCTGCCTCGTTGCGGAGGTCAACATACCAACCGGTAGGACGTCGGCCCGCGGCGCTTCCCTGCCCGGGCAGCGGGAGACCGTGGACCGCCACCGCGCCGCACGGGCCCGATCCGCCGGCCGGCCTCGTCCGCCGCGTCCTCCCACCGATTTCCGACCGTACGGGAACCGATCCGGGTGCCCGTCCGACTGGTGGGGGGTGAGTGCGAAATCGCCGGGTGTCCGGCCGTCGAGTGTGCTGGCGGGGTTCGCCCTGCTGCTGGTGGTGGTGTTCGTGGTGGCCTACGGGGTGGGCCGGCAGGTGGGGCCGGTGGCGCCCGGGCTGCGGCCGGCCGACGGGGGCGGGGCGTCACCCGGGATGGACGGGCACGGCATGGGCGGGATGCGATGAGCGCCGTCGCGGGGGCCGAGGCCCTGCTCTCCACCGACCTGGCGGTCGGCGGGATGACCTGTGCGGCCTGCGTGGGCCGGGTGGAGAAGCGGCTGGGCAGGATCGACGGGGTGACGGCCGGGGTGAACCTGGCGACCGGCCGGGCCCGGGTGCTGCACCCGGCCGGGGTGCCGGTCGCCGACCTCGTGGCGGCCGTCGAACGGGCGGGCTACACCGCCGAGTTGGCGCCCGAGGGGGTGCCGGTCGGGGCGGCGGAGGAGGAGCCGGACGAGCGGTGGCGGCTGCTGGTCACCGCCCTGCTGGCCGTCCCGGTGCTGGTGCTCTCCATGGTGCCCTCGCTGCAGTTCACCGCGTGGCAGTGGGTCTGCTTCGCGCTGGCCGTCCCGGTGGTGACCTGGGGTTCGGCCGCCTTCCACCGGCGGGCCTGGCAGGGGCTGCGGCACGCCGCGGCCACCATGGACACCCTGGTCAGCCTGGGGGTCCTGGCCTCCTTCGGCTGGTCGGCGTACGCGCTGGTGTTCGGCGGGGCCGGGGATCCGGGCATGCGGATGCCGTTCTCGCTGACCGCCGACGGCGGCGGCGCGGCCCACGTCTACCTGGAGGCGGCGGTCGGGGTGCCGCTGTTCGTGCTGGCCGGACGGCTGCTGGAGGGCCGGGTGCGCCGGCGCAGCGGGTCCGCGCTGCGGGCGCTGGCCGAGCTGGGCGCCAAGCGGGTCTGCCTGCGCGGGGCGGACGGCGAGGAACGCCTGGTACCGATCGAACTGCTGCTGCCCGGCCAGGAGTTCGTGGTCCGGCCGGGCGAACGGGTGGCCACCGACGGGGTGGTGGTCGAGGGCGGTTCGGCGCTCGACCTGAGCCTGCTCACCGGTGAGAGCGTGCCGGTCGAGGTGGGCCCCGGGGACCGGGTGGCGGGCGCGACGGTGAACGTCGGCGGCGCACTGGTGGTCCGGGCCACGGCCGTCGGCGCGGACACCCAACTGGCCCGGATCACCGCCCTGGTCGCGGACGCCCAGGCCGGCAAGGCGCGGGCGCAGCGGCTGGCGGACGCGGTGGCCGGGGTGTTCGTGCCCTGCGTGCTGACGGTCGCGGCCTCCGTGCTGGGCTTCTGGCTGGGCGCGGGCGCGGCCCCGCAGGCGGCGGTCACGGCGGCCGTCGCGGTGCTGGTGGTGGCCTGCCCGTGCGCGCTGGGCCTGGCCACGCCGACGGCGCTGCTGGCGGCGACCGGGCGGGGCGCGGAGCTGGGCGTGCTGGTGCGCGGCCCGGAGGTGCTGGAGAGCCTGCGCCGGGTGGACACCGTGGTGATGGACAAGACCGGGACGCTGACCACCGGCCGGATGGAGCTCACGGCGGTCACCACGGCCGACGGCGACACCGACGGCCCGGAGGAGCGCGTGCTGCGGCTGGCCGGCGCGGTCGAGCACCGCTCCGAGCACCCGATCGGCCGGGCCGTCGCGGCGGCGGCACGGGAACGCTGCGGCGCCCTGCCGCCCGTGGACGGCTTCGCCGCCACCACCGGGCTCGGGGTGTCCGGCACGGTCGAGGGCCGGGCGGTCCGGGTGGTCCGCCCGGACGGCACCCCGCTGCCCCCGGCGCTGGCCGAGGCCGTCGAGGCGGCCGGCGACGCGGGCCGGACGGCCGTCCTGGTCGAACTGGACGGGCGCCCGGCGGCCGTCCTCGCGGTCGGCGACACCCTGCGCTCGGGCAGCTGGCGGGCGCTGCACCGGCTGCGCGGAATGGGGCTGGAGACCGTCCTGCTGACCGGGGACGGCCAGGGCGCCGCCCGGGCCGTGGCGGCCGAGCTGGGCATCGAGCGGGTGCACGCCTCGGCCTCGCCCGAGCGCAAGGCCGAGGTGGTGGCCGAACTGCGCGCCGTCGGACGGACGGTGGCCGTGGTCGGCGACGGCGTCAACGACGCGGTCGCCCTGGCCTCCGCCGACCTGGGCGTGGCGCTGGCCTCGGGCAGCGACGCCGCGATCGGCGCGGCCGGGCTGACCCTGGTGCGCGGCGACATCGAGGCCGTGGTGGACGCCGTCCGGCTGGCCCGGCAGACCCTCGCCACCATCCGGGCCAACCTGCTGTGGGCCTTCGGCTACAACCTGGTGCTGATCCCGCTGGCGGCGGTCGGACTGCTCAACCCGATGCTGGCGGCCATCGCGATGTCCCTCAGCTCACTGCTCGTGGTGGGCAACAGCCTGCGGCTGCGCACCTGGCAACCGGGCCGGGGCGGTTCGGCCCGCGGGAAGGGGGCCCGGCGGTGAACGGCCCCTTCGAACGGCTGAAGGTCGTCGGCCCGCCGGTCGGCGCGGCGGCGCTGGCCCTGGTCCTGCTGTCCGGCTGGACGGCGTTCGGCGGGGCGGGCCGCTCCCGCCCGGTGGAGGCCGGCCCCGGCTGGGTACTGCTGCCGACGACGGGCGCGGCCACCGCCACCGCGGCCTTCTTCACGATCCGCAACCCCGGCGACATACCCGACGAACTGACCGGCGCCAGCTGGGAGTTCGGCGGCCAGATCACCCTGAAACGGCACCTCCACCAGGGCGCCGCGGGCCGCTGGCAACCGGTCCCCGCCCTGCCCGTCCCGGGCCGCGGCGAACTCGCGATGACCCCGGAGGACGCCGACCTGATGATCGCCGACCCGCCACCCCTCCACCCCGGCCAGCAGGTGCGGTTCACCCTCACCTTCCGCCACAGCCCCGACCTCCACCTCACCGCCCAAGTCCTCACCCCAGCCACCCGCCCCCGCTGACCGGCCCCACCCGCTCAGGCCTGCGCCGCCCCGGCCGGTCATCGCCCCGCCGTAGGTGGCGACGACCGGTGGCGGGGTGTCCGATCGAGAGGCATCGATGGCGGCGACCCGGCGCCCTGCGAGTCGCCGCCATCAGCCGGGTCAGGTGAAGGTGACAGTGCCGCTGGGCAGTTGGACGGTGTTGGTGCACCCCAGCGCCTTGTCGATCGCCTGGCGGGCGAACGCCACCGACAGTTCGGCCGTCTTCTGCCGCCCGGGAGCCGGGGTGGACGAGCCCTCGGGAGTCCGGAGTTCGACCGAAGCCGTGTAGTACCAGGTACGGTCCGCACCATCGGGCGTCGCCCCGGTCGTACAGGAGAAGCGGACCACGGCTGAGCGCTCGCCGGCTTCGCCGTCCGGGAACGGCAGGAAGTCCTTCGCCACCTGCTGCCCTTCGTTGTGGATGCGCTCCGCCTCAGTGGCGGCACCGATCGCGGTGACGACCAGACTGCGCCGGCCGTCCCCGCTCGCCGTGCACGACAGGTAGGCGGGTGCGGACCCCGTGGCCGGCGTGAACGTCGTGCGCACCGTGACCGGCGAGGCCGAGGACAGGGCCTCGCTGAAACGTACGTCGTCGAGGACGCCTCGGCATTCGCCGAGCGGAAGGTGCGCCACTGATCGCCGGTCGGCCACCGGATCCCGCGAGCGGTCCCACAGGAGCAGGCCGCCGCCGGCCAGCAGTACGAGCAAGGAGACCGCGACCAGCCATGACCGACCAACCTTCACCTGCTGGTTCCCCCTCCTCGGCAACCTCCCGGGCCCCTCGGCCGCGGCATCGCGGGGCGCGGCCGTCACTTCTTTCCGTTCGCGGTGCTGTTCGCCCCGCCACCCACCGCACCGCCCTGAGCAGCCTGCCCGCCGACCCGTGCGGCGAGGTCCTCGATCTGGGCCTGGGTGAGGGCCGAGCCCTTCGCCGCGTCCCGCACCGCCTGAGCCGCGCTGATCGCATTGGAGTTGCGGCCGCTGTCCGACTCGTGGCCCGCCTCGTCCCGGGCGGCCGCCGTCGTGTCCTGCTGCACGCTCGCAGTGACGCCTTGCAGGATCTGGTCGACGATGAAGTCCGATGCCTTTGACGCACCGGCCGCACCGGCGACACCGTCGGTGATCCCGCCGATGGTGGTGCTGAAGGCCGTCTTGGCCCAGAACGAGCCGTTCTGGACCGCGTCGTTGAACGCCTTGTCCGTGGCCGCGTGCTGCTTGAAAACGGCATCGGCCCGGGCTTCGTTGAGCACTCCGGCCACTGATCCCCCCGCGTTGGCAGCGTTCTCCACCGGAATGGCGAGCTTCGCGGTGTCGGTCTCCCCGCCGGCGAAGGCGCCGTGGATCAGAGCGGTGGTGTACGCCTGCTGGGCGTTGATGACACTTCCGTAGGCAGCCGGGTCCCGGCCGATCACGTTCAGCACGGACCGGACGTCGGAGGTGCTGAGCCTGGCCGGTTCGCCGTTCACCGGCAACGTGTGGTCCCACGGCGACATCGCACGCTGGACGTCCCCCATGTAGTCGGCGGCCATCCTGCCGAGGCTCGGACGCAGGGCCGCCAGCGGCGCACCGGGGTCGGCACCTCCGGTGATGCGCGCGAGACTTCCTCCCTCGTCCCGTCCGAACTCCTTCATCACCTTGTTCATCACGTCCGCCTGATCGGCCAGGTGCTTCGCCGGGGCCGAGGGCATGTCGTCGTACGGGTGACCGCTGGTCGCCGCCTCGAGCGCATGCCCGAGAGCGACGGGTCCGCTGGCCCGGGAGCCGGCCACGACGTCCTTGTCCTGGGAGACGGTGTCCCCCCTGAACTCCTTGTCGTGCGCCAGGTAGTGCAGGTAGTCCGCGGGCTTCGCGTTGCCGTTGGGGCTGACCGTTCCATCGGTGTTGTACGCGGTGGGCTGGTCGTGGAAGAACTTGGTGGCCGCCTCCGGGCTGTGGGCCAGCGCCTCCAGGATTCCCGACACGGGCTCGAACCCGGCCCCGCCGTCCTGGCCCAGGATGTTGAAGCCCAGCCGCTCGGGACTCCTGCTCACCAGTGCCGGAGTCCAGAACCGCATCGTCGGGTGCGTGTCCTTGGCGTCGAGTTGAAGGACGTGCTCGGCTATCGGGTTCAGGAAGTGGGGGTCGTAGTTTCCCGTGCGGAGGATGCCGGCCAGCACCTGGTAGCCCCGCGGGACCCATGGCTTGCCCGCTGTCGTCTCGGGCGTCTCCCACAACGGCTCCGCGCCGGCCTTGCGCAGGTCGGCCGCCCACTGGTCGGACAGGTGCGGCTCGTTGGTGGTGCGTGTGGCGGTGGCCAGCGCGGTTCCCAGGTTCTTCTGCAGTTCCTGGTACTGCTTCCAGCGTGCCTCGCTCGCTCCGGCGACGCTGTTGTCGTCCCCGACCATGCTGTTCCAGAACAGCAGCAGGCCCTTGGGGCCGACATCCTGGTAGAACCCGGTCGTGAACTTCGGATCGGTCGCGTGGGAACGCAGTAGGCTGTTGAGCTCTACGAGTTCCGCGTCCGAGAGCTTGTTCCCCCTGGACACCAGCTGAGCCGCTCGCCTGGCATCGGCTTCCGGGCCTCCACCGACGGCTTGTCCGTTGAAGGAACCGTCCTTGTCGCTGGAGGCGTCGGTCCGCAGAGCGAAACAGGCCCGCTGGTCCGCCTCCGTGGCGTCACGGAGAACGCCGTCGACCCGGGCCCGTATGTCGCCGGCCTTGGCCCGGTACTGGTCGTGGTAGACGGTCGCCGCCTGCGGGTCGTTCTTCACGGCCTTGTCGGGATCCGGCCAGCTGACCGTCCCGTCAGGGCTGACGGTGAGTCCTTCAGCCGTGGCCTCGGCGACCAGTGCACCGAGTTTGTCCTTGGCCGCCTGGATCTCGGTGGCCGCCTCCCGTAACACCGACGCGAGGGCTCCGGCTTCGGTCGCCGCCGCGTTGAGCTGGTCATTGCCGCGCTGGAGTGCCGGTTTGGCCGACTCGGCGCTCGGACCGGTCCACCCGGAACCGTTGATCTTGGCGACCACCACGCTGTTCCACTCGCCGTCCAGCGCCTTGAGCTTCGCGGCCACTTCGTCCCAGGCCCCCGCGGCCGCCCCCAGCGAGTCCACCTTCGCATTGGTCAGATCGTGAAAGCCGACCACGACGCATCAGCTCCCGTCCGCTTTGAACGTGCCCGCGACCGCGGCATTGGCATCGCGGTAGTTCTTGGCCGTCGACCGCACATTCTGCGCAAGTCCACCGATCACCTTCGAGAGCGCCAGGATCTGCTTGTCCCAGGTCGCCGACGCCTCTTTGCACGCCCCTCCGAGACCGAACCCGACGAGCCCTCCCCCTACCGCGGCCATCTCGTCGTCCGCACTCCGGCATTCGCCCACGAGACGGCCGTTGATCTGCTCGGCGTCCGTGGCGGCGGCGTCGAGCGCGCCCGGATCGACCGAGAAGCCGCCACCGGCCGAAGCACCTGCCGAGTTGAGCTGCGTCCGAGCAGCTTCCCGGCGCTGGGCTTCGGCAGTCAGGTTGCCATCCGCGTCGTACGCCCATGGGTTCATCAAGCGGTCGAACTCGGTCGCGCGATCGGACATCGTCCGTTCCACCCCCTACGGCTGATCGAGGCCAGCCCCCTCACGACAGACCGATCGATCGTACCCATCACACGCACAGGTGCACGCCAACTCCCTTAATTCACAGGAGAAAGGACAGGTGCGCCGGCCTCGGGGAGGAGATCATGCGGCGGGGCGCGCATCCGGCTCGCAGCACCAGTTGTACGTGGCCCGGGCCCTCTGCCGGATGTGCGCGGCGGCCCCGGCGGGCGGCAGGGCCCTACGGCCCGTCGCACGCCGGGGCCTTGGTCGCCTCACCCGTGGGGGACGACCGCGACCGGTGCCTCCGCGTGGTGCAGTACCGCGTGCGCGATCCGGCCGAGGCGGGGGCCGAAGTCGACCGGGCGGTGGCGTCGGCCGACCACGACCAGCGCGGCTCCGGTTGAGGCCTCGACCAGGCCGCGGGCCGCACCCAGCCGGACGTCCTCGACCACCGCGACGTCCGGGTGCCGCTCGCGGGGGCCGGCCAGGGCGAGCGAGAGCAGCTTCGCCTCCAGTGCCTCCAGCTGGGCGATCTCGGCCGCCGGGACGGCCCCGCCCGCGTAGCCGAACAGCGGTGGCAGGTCCCAGCCGTGCACCGCCCGGACCCTGACCCCGCGCAGGGCGGCCTCGCGGAAGGCGAAGGCCAGCACCTCCTCCTCCGGGGCGTGCCCGTCGACGCCGACCACCACCTCGGCCGTGCCGTCCGCGGCCTCCCGGGCCTCTCCGGCCTCGCGCACCACGACCACCGGCACCTCGCTGCGCCCGGCCACGGCCATGCTGACCGAGCCGAGCAGCAGCCCGGTGAAGCCGCCGCGGCCGCGCGAGCCGAGCACCAGCAGTTCCGCGTCCCCGGCGGCGGCCACCAGGCCGTCGACCGGCGCGTCCAGCACCGCGTCGGTCCGTACGGCCAGGTCCGGGTACCGCCCGCGGAGGTCCTCGGCCGCCTCGGTCAGGGTCCGCTGGACGACCTCGGGGAGGTCGTCGGGCTCGGCGAACGACGACACGCCGTCCGTCAGCCACGGCCAGGCGTGCACCAGCCGCAGTGCGGCGCCGCGGCGCACCGCCTCCTCGGCGGCCCAGTGGGCGGCGGCCGTGCTCTGCGGTGAGCCGTCGACCCCGGCCAGCACGGTCGGCGTCAGCTCGCTTCGCTCGCTCATGAGCGTTCCTCCACGGTGTCGGCACTCGGTGGTTCGGAGCCGGCGGCGGCGCGCTGACGCTCCGTCCGCTCCTCCCCCACCCTGGCAGCCGCCCACGGCCCCGCGACAGAGGCCGCAGGACCCTCGGCCACGGGACGAAAGGCCCGCTTCGGGAGCCTACGACCGACCCCGCCCTCCACTCCGCCGACACCCTGGCACTACCGTGAGCAGGGGCGATCCCGCCGACCGGACGGCAACCGGGCCGGGCGGGACAGGGGCAGGGCACGAGGAGGAGGACAGCGGTGGGCGGAGCGGACGGCAGCGCGGCGGGTGGCGGCGCGCGGATGCCCCGGCTGCGCCTGGACGAGCTGCTGGAGGAGCTCCAGTGGCGGATCGACGCGGCCCGCGGGACGCAGAACCGGGTGCACAGCCTGCTGGAGGCGGTGCTCGCGGTCGGCCGTGAGCTGGACCTGGCGCAGGCGCTGCACCGGATCGTCGAGGCGGCCGCGGACCTGGTGGACGCCCGGTACGCCGCGCTCGGGGTGATCGGGCCGGACGGGCACTCGCTGTCGCAGTTCCTGACGGTGGGTCTGACCGACGAGGAGATGGCCGAGATCGGCCCGCCGCCGGCCGGCCGGGGCATCCTGGGCGAGCTGATCCGCGAACCGCGGCCGCTGCGCTGCCCGGTGCTCTCCGACCACCCGGCCTCGGTCGGGTTCCCGCCGAACCACCCGCCGATGCACACCTTCCTCGGGGTGCCGGTGCGGGTGCACGGCGAGGTGTTCGGCAACCTCTACCTGACCGACAAGCGCGGCGGGCTGGACTTCGACGAGGACGACGAGGCGGTGATCGCCACCCTGGCGGTCGCGGCCGGGGTGGCGATCGACAACGCCCGGCTGTACGAGGAGGCCCAGCTGCGCCAGCGCTGGCTGCGGGCGAGCACCGAGATCACCCGCAGCCTGCTGTCGGGGGCGCCGCGCCTGGAGGTGGTCGAGCTGATCGCCCGGCGGGCCCGGGAGATCTCCGGCGCGGAACTGGCGGACGTGTCGGTGGCACTGGCGGGCCCGGAGGAGCGCGCCGAGGAACTGGCGGTGGAGGTCGCGCTGGGCGGCACGCCGTCGGCACGGCTGGGGGTGACGGTGCCGGTGGACGGCACGCTGTCCGGTGCCGCGTACGCCTCCGGGTCGCCGGTCACCAGTGACGAGCTGGCCTGCGATCCCCGTTTCCCGGCCGGTCCGGCGGGCCGCTTCGACGGGCTGGGCGCGGCGGTGGCGGTGCCGCTGGGCACCGGCCCCGGGTACGGGCGGGGCGTGCTGCTGCTGGCCAGGGCGCAGGGGCAGCCGGCCTTCGGGCCGGAGGAGACCGGTCCGCTGCTGGGCTTCGCCGACCAGGCGGCGCTCGCCCTGGAGCTGGCCGAACGGCGGCGCGACGCCGAGCAGTTGACCCTGTTGGAGGACCGTGACCGGATCGCCCGGGACCTGCACGACCTGGCGATCCAGCGGCTGTTCGCGACGGGCATGACGCTGCAGAGCGCCGGCCGGCTGATCGAGAGCCCGGCCGCCGCGGACCGGGTGGCCCGGGCGGTGGCGGACCTGGACGAGACCATCAAGATCATCCGCTCGACGATCTTCGGTCTGCGCGCCCACAGCGAACCCGACCGCGGCCTGCGCGCCCGGGCCACCCGGGTGGTCACCGAGGCCCAGGGCCCGCTCGGCTTCGCGCCCCGGCTGAGCATGGAGGGCCTGCTGGACACCGACGTGCCGCCGGAGCTGGCCGAGCACGTGGTGGCCGTCCTCGCCGAGGCGCTCAGCAACGCCGCCCGGCACGCCCGCGCCTCCCGGGTCGAGGTGACGCTGCGCGCCCTCGCCGGCCGGGTGGCGCTGACCGTCGCGGACGACGGCGTGGGCGTGCCCGAGGGCGGACGGCGCAGCGGCCTGCGCAACCTCGCCGAGCGCGCCGAGCGGGTCGGCGGCTCCTTCGCCGTCACCCCCGCCGAGGACGGCGGCACCCGGCTGGCCTGGGAGGCCCCGATCGGGTCCTGAGGCCCTGCCGGGCCCGATGCGGGGCCCCTGCCGGGCCCGGAGGACCCGGGTCCGGCAGGGGCGGGCGGCGCGTCAGCCGCGGCCGATGCCCCGGCCCTCGTCCGGGATCCACGACCCGTGGAGGCCGGCGCTGACCCGGTGCGGCAGGTGGACGGTGGCGACCCGGTCGAGGCCGGAGGCGTCCAGGACGAGCAGCTGGGAGGCGTCCTGCTTGAGGTCCGTCACGACGGTGAGCAGGTAGCCGTCGTCCTCGGCGCCGGCGTCGGCGGCCGGGACGAACAGGGCCTCGCTGGGCATCCGGGCGTCGCCGACCCGGCGGATGCGGCGGGCGCCGGTGACCCGGTCGTACTTGACGACGCCGTAGCCGCCGTGGCCCGCCTCGTCCGGGAAGGAGACGGCGTACTGGTAGCGGTTGTCGGCGCCCAGGTACTCCTCGTTGAGGGTCGGGAACTCCACCGGCAGGTCGTCGACGATCCGCTCGTCGACGGTACCGGCCACCGGGTCGACCACCCAACGGCGGGTGTAGGAACGGGAGACGGGCTCGCTGCCGCGCCCCGGCCTCCCGGTCCACCAGTTCCAGGACAGGGCGAAGCCCTCCCGGTCGACGGTCGGGCCCTCCAGGACGATCCGGCCCCGGCTGTCCTCGTAGGCGTTGGAGACATGCAGCATGTTGCCCGGTTCGACGGAGAACCACCGGATCGCCCGGGCACCGTCCGCACCGCGCGGCATCACCCCGATCCGGGCCGCCTGCTCGTCCTTCCAGCCGTACGGGATCCCGGAGTGCTCGGCGGGGTCGAAGGTGACGGACCCCTCGACGAACACCACGTGGCCGCGGGTGATCGCGAAGTCGTGCTTGAGCGAGGCGCTCGCACCGGGCACCTCGGCGCTGTGGACGATCCGGCCCTTGGCGTCGGCCACGTGGTAGGTGAGGAACGGGGGGACGGGCGAGGAGCCGAAGAAGTGCAGTTCGCCGGAGACCGGGTCCACCTTGGGGTGCGCGGTCATCGCGGTGCGCAGCGTCCCGCCGAAGTCGTAGGCGCCGACGGTCTCCAGCTCGGGGGTGAGCTCGAAGGGCAGGTTGGCCTCGCACAGGGCCAGCAGGCGCCCGCCGTGCTCGATGACGTGGGTGCCGGCCGCGCTGGCGGTCAGGTCGGGGCCGTGCTCCGTCAGGTAGGGGGCGCCGTCCAGGGCGGGGGTGCGCACCCAGCGGTTGCGGTACCACTCGGCGCGCCCGTCACGCAGCCGCAGGCCGTGGACCATGCCGCTGCCCTTGAACCAGTGGGTGGGCGTGACGCCGGGCTTGGGGTTGTGGCTGTTGCGGACCAGCCGGCCGCTGAGCTCCGGGGGCAGGGCGCCCTCGACGGTCAGCCCGGTGGCGGTGACCTCGTCGACGACGGGGGTGTAGTGGCCGGTCAGGTAGGGCTTCTGGTCGGTCATGACGGTTGCCTCTCAGTGGATGTGACGATGGGTCAGTTGATTCGGCGCGGCGGCGCCGCCCGGGGGGGGTCAGGCGCTCTGTCCGACCCGGGGTTCGCGGTGGTCGGGCGCCGGCGGTGCGTCGGCCGCGGCGCCCGTCCCGCCGGTACGCCGCAGCCCGGTACACCGGAGCAGCAGCGGGGCGAGCAGCGCGGTGGCCGTCAGGACGGCGGTCGAGACGGCGAAGGCGGCCCGGTAGCCGGCGGTGAGCGCCTCCGGGTGGGAGTGGTGGCCGGCCGCCCCGGCGGTGACGGATCCGGCGAGTGTGGTCAGCACGGCGAGGCCGATCGCGCCGCCGACCTGGCGGGTGGTGTTGACCAGTCCGCCGGCCAGTCCGGCGTCCTGGGGCGGGACGCCCTCCACGGCCAGCGCGGTGAGCTGGACGAAGGCGGCGCCGAGGCCCAGGCCGATCAGCAGGGTGGGGCCGAGGACGTCGGTGGCGTACCCGCCGTCGGCGGCGATCCGGGACAGCCACAGCAGGCCCGCGGCCTCGGTGAGCAGCGCGGCGACCGCGGTCGTGGTGGCGCCGATCCGCCGGGCGATCCGCGGTGCCAGCGCCGCACCGAGCATGTTGGCGGCGGCGAGCGGGAGTTGAGCCGCTCCGGTGGCCAGCGGCCCGGACCCGAGGACCTGTTGCTGGTAGAGCGGCAGGAAGAAGAACAGCGCGATCCAGACCGAACCCAGCAGGACCATCAGCAGGTTGCCGGCGGCCACCCGCCCGGTGGTGAGCAGTCGCGGCGGCACCAGGGCGTTCGGCCGGCGGCGCTCGATCGCGGCGAAGGCCACGAGCAGGACGACGGCGGCCGCCAGCGCGCCCACCACCCGGCCGTCGCTCCAGCCGGCGCCGCGCGCGGTGGTCAGGCCCCAGACCAGGCAGGTCAGGGCGAGGGTGACGGTGAGGGTGCCGGCCAGGTCGAACCGCCCGCTCCCCCGGCCGACCACCGGCCCGACGTCCGCCGATCCTTCGTCCACCGGCACCAGGACGGCCACGGCGGCGAGGACCAGCGCCGACCCCAGGGCGACCGCGTGGAAGATCCACGGCCAGCCCCAGGCCTCGGTGAGCACCCCGCCCAGCAGGACGCCGCCCGCGCCGCCCGCGCCGGAGACCGCGCCCCACACCCCCAGCGCCCGACCGCGCCCGGGGCCGGACGGGTCCTGCACCAGGGCGAGGGCGAGCGCGGCCGGGGCGATCGCCGCGGCGGCGAGGCCCTGGAGGGCCCGGGCGGTGATCAGCACCTCCGGGGTGGCGGCCAGCCCCGCCGTCAGCGAGGCGGCCGCGAACAGCCCGGCCCCGGCGATCAGCACCCGGCGGCGCCCCAGCAGGTCCGCGGCCCGTCCGCCGGCCGGCAGCAGCGCGCCGAACGCCAGGCCGTACGCGTTGACCACCCAGGTGACGGCACCGTCCGAGAGTCCGGTCCCGGCGCGGATCTGGGGCAGTGCGACGTTCACGATCGAGGTCGCGAGCATGACCGTGAACTGGGCCGCGGCGAGCGCGGCGAGCGCGGCTCCCGGCCGTGGGGGACGGCCGGCCCCCGGCCCCTTCGGTGTGCGTACGAGGTTCATGCCGCAGAGCCTCGGGCCGGGCGCCGTCCACCTGCCAGGCCCGCCGGGCCCGGGGACTGTCCATCACTGTCCACCGCTGTCCGGGGTCGGCCTGCGGTCCATGGCCGAGCGGGCCGAAGAGCTCGGCGGCACCTTCACCGCCGGCAACGCCCCCGCCGGTGCCGTCGTCCGCACGGTCCTCTCCCGTGGCCGGGCCGACTGACCGGGCGGGCCGACTGACCGGGCGGGGAGCGCACCCCGGTCGACGGGCTCCGACGGCCCGGGGGAATGATGACCGGATGCCGAACGCCGCAGCACGCACCGCTCTCCTCGACCACCTCCGCAGGACCCTTCCCGGTCGTGTGATCGACGAGGTCCCCGGGGTGGAGGGGCCGATCGAGGACCGCGTGCCCGGGTTCCGGATCTTCCGGATCCATCCCGCCCGCCCGGGTGACTGGTGGCTGTACGTGACGTCGGGCTGCTGGGAGTCGACGCAGCACGACGGTCACGGGACGGAGTTCTTCCTGGCCGCACCGCGTGACGAGTGGGTCAATCTGGAGAGCGTCACCATGAACGCGTACTACCACTGCGGGCCCGTTCGCCAACGGCTCGACGTCGGCCACACCGTCCCGATCGGCCGCCCGTGGCTGGACGACTCGGACTGCGACCACTACCTGGTGAGCCTGCCCTATCCGTTCGGGCCCGAGTTCGAGGTCTGCACCTGGGACGGCGGGGCCCACGCCCGGATCCTCTGGCTGCTGCCGATCACCACGGCCGAGAAGGACTTCCGGCGGGAAGGCGGCCTGGAGGCCCTGGAGAGCCTCTTCGACGAGCACGCGATCGACCCGGTCGATCCCCGGCGGGCCTCCGTCGTCTGACCGGCGCACTCCGTCGTCTGACCCGCCGCACCTGCCGGGCCGGGTTCAGTGCGACCAGAACGGGTCCTCGTACCGGGGGAGGATGTCGGGTCGGCCGTCGGGCAGGGTCGGCTCGGGGACGTAGGTGCCGAAGGGGTCGCGGTCGCGGATGACCGGGATGGGGCCGACGCCGGCCTGGAAGGTGATGTTGCCCGCGGCGCCGACGAGCAGGCACACGCCGTACCCGTCGGGTGTGGAGGCGAACATGGCGGGCTGGCTGGGGTTGACGGCGGTGATCCGGTAGCCCCGGGCCCGCCAGCCGCGTTCGGTGATGCCCAGCAGCGCGCCGTACTTGGACGGGGCGACCTTGGTCATGACGTACCGGTCGCGGGTGGCGGTGGCGTAGCCCAGGGAGTGGTCGTCCGGGCCCGCGGTCCGCTCGGTGGACCACGGCCAGCCGTCCCGGTAGCGCAGCGGGGGGCGGATGGCGGACATCGCCTCGTCGAGGAGGGCGTCGAGTGCCTGGACGGCCTGTTCGGGGGTCATGGGGTGGGGGCTTTCGGAACGGGGAGGTGGGGGTGCGGCGGTCAGAGCGACCAGTACGGGTCGTCGTACTTCGGGAGGACGTCCGGGTTGCCGTTGGCCATGACGGGGTCCGGCGTGGGGGTGCCGAACGGGTCCCGGCCGTCGGGCACCGGGATCGGGCTGACGGTGGCCTGGATGTCGATGTCCCCGGCGGAGCCGATGCCGATTCCCACGCTGAGACCTTCTGCGGTGGTGGCGGACACGGCCTGCCCGGTGGGGCCCTCTTCGATGCGGTAGCCCTTGGCCTTCCACACGCTCCGCACCGCGTCCAGCAGGGTGGCGTACTTGGCGGGGGCGACCTTGGTCATGACGTGGCGCGTGCGGGAGGCCTTGGCGTAGCCCAGGGAGTGCTCGTCCAGGCCGGAGGAGTACTGCTCCTTGGCTACGGGCCAGGCATCCCAGTACCGCAGCGCCGGCTGCACGTTCGAGGTCGCTTCGGCCAGCAGGGCGTCGAGCTTCTGCAGGGCCTGCCCGGGCGGCATGAGCGGTGCCGTCGCCGTCGGGTCCGGGCGGGCGCCGTCCTTGACGGCGGCGGTGACGGCACCGCAGGCCGTCAGGGTCAGCACGAGTGCGAGGGGCACGGCGGCCGCGGCGAGGCGCCGCGTCAGCGGCTTGCGGGGTCGCGGGTCGTTCGAGAGCGCGGCGCTGACGGGCGGGGTGCGGCCGTGGGGGGTGCTCATCGCTGGTCCTGCCTCGTGACGTTGCCGTACTGCCCGGCCAGGATCTGGCCGATGTTGTTGACCGAGACCGCGGTGTCGTCCGGTGCGGGGTCCTTCTTCGGCTCGTCCATGTAGTGGGAGTGCGAGTCGAAGGACATCGACGGGCCGTCCGGGACGGCGAAGCGGTTGGCGCCGAACTCCTTGCTCCCCGGGTCCTGGCCGAACCACAGCTGGTTCTCGGGGCCGAACCAGTCGTACACCTTGTCGGAGACGTAGCCGCTGACGACGCTGCCGATCGGGCCGGCGATCACGCCCCCCTGCACCGCGCCCTGGAGGTCGTTGGACACCCGGCCCTTGGACGGCAGGTGGCTGACCGGGTCGTTCTCCGCGTCGCCGACCCAGACGTGGCTGGGGTCGATGTGCAGCTGCGAGGCGCGCTGCGCGCCGGTGCCGGGGGAACCGACGAGGATGATGTCGTCGGCGCCGGTGCCGCCGTTCATCTGGGCGCCCAGGCCGACGGTGGTGGAGCCGTAGCTGTGGGCGAGGGCGACGAGGTGGGCGGGCGGACCGTCGTGGGTGGCGCGCAGGCCGGCCATGAACTTGTCGTAGGCGGCGCCGCCCTTCGCGGCACGCTCGGTGTCCATCACGTCCAGCGGACGCATGTCGCCCTCCTGGAGCTTCTCCAGGCCCGGCGGCGGGTCGTAGCCGAGCCACACCATCGACGCGAACGTGGAGCCGGCGTCGGCATTCTGCGCGGCGTTCAGCACGTTCAGGGCGCGGTCGCCGTCCTTGCCGCCGACGTCGCTGAGCTTGGTGCCCAGCCCCGGCACGTACGCGCTGACGTTCTTCGCGGTGTCCGGGTTGCCGAAGGCCAGGATGCCGCGGCCCTGCCCTTCCTCGCTGATCCCGATCAGGAGCCGCGGGGGCTGCTTGTCCTTGTCCGTGTCCAGGCGCTTGCTGATCGCGAGGAACCCGTTGAGTTTCTGCTTGTCGTCGTCCGTCGGGTTCGGCAGCTGCTGGTACTTGGTGATGAGGTTGGCCAGGTTCAGCCGGTTGGCCTGGTCCCGGGCCACGGCCGGGATGCCGTCGCGCATGCCCAGCAGGTCCGGGTGCCCCTCGATGAGCCGCTGCTGCTCGGCCGAAGTCAGGCCCCGCCACCAGGAGTTGACCTCGGTCGGCGAGGCGCCGGCGGGCGGGAAGCCGGCGGCCATCAGGTCGACGCCCTGCTGCGTGACGGCCTTCAGGTCGGCGGCCGCCTTGTCCGTCTCCAGCCCCGTGCCGTTGCGGGCGCGCTCGGTCAGGGAGTTCAGGAGCGCCGAGATCTTCTGGTCGGCGTTCCCGGCCTCGGTGACGGCGCCGGAGATCCGGGTCGCCAGCGCCTTCGCCCGCTGGGGGATGTTGTAGTCCGGGTCGTTCCTGTCGGCCTTGGACGGCGCCGGCCAGGACACCGTCCCGTCGTCGGCGACCGTCAGCCCCAGGTCCTTGGCCTCCTGCAACGCCGCCTGCAGCTTGGACTGCGCCAGCAGGAAGCTGTCGGAGGCCTCGCGCAGCAGCCCGGAGACCGCCGACATCTCGGTGTGCGCGGCGTCCAGGCGATTGCTGGTGCGCTGCAGCGAGGCGTTGGCGGCGCCGGCGGCGTTGCCGACCCAGTTCGCGTTGAGGACGTGCTTGAGGACCTCGTGCTGCATGTTCTGGACGTGCTTGCCGAAGTTGGTGGCCAGGGTGTCGTAGGCGGTGGCCGCCGGCGCCAGGCCGGACAGGTCGGCGTCGCGCAGCTGGGCGAGAGTGACCATCAGCGCGTCCCCTGCGGGAACAGACCGGAGGGCTTCAGACCCGAGGCGCCGTTCTTGTCCGCGTTGCGGTAGTCGGTGGCGGTCTGGCTCAGCTTCAGGGCGACCCCGTCGACCTCGGAGGCGAGCTTGTTCAGCAGCTCCTCCCACGCCGCGGTGCAGTTGTGCAGCGAGGCGCCGACCTGCCAGCCCGACAGCGCGGCGGCCGCCGTGTCGGAGGGCTGGTGGATCGCCTTCAGCTCACCCGGCATCGCCTCGCCGCTCTCCTTCGCGGCCTTCGCCGCCAGGTCCAGGTCGGCCGGGTTGACCCCGAACGTCGGCCCGAGCGGCGCCGCCACCGACGGTCCCGTCCACGGGGCGACGAAGGGCCCTCCCGGCCCGTCCGAGCCTGCGTACGCGTTCATGGATTCCGGTCCCCCTGTCAGCCGCCCTGCGCCCGCCCGCGGATCGGCCCGGTCGAGCGAGTCATACGTGCAGGTGAACGTAGCAGACCGCGATCATCACCCGTGCGCGCGGACCGGTCCGGCGGGCTGCGTGCGGGGCGGCCGCCGCGCCTACCCCGGGCCGTGCAACTCCCGGTGCCAGAGCGCCTCGCAGAGCAGGTCGAGCCCCTGCCGCACGTGCCGCCGGTAGGTCCCGTACGGCAGGCCCATCCGGCGGGCGGCGGCCTCCTGGGTGGGCGCCCCGGAGAGGAATCCGGCGGTGAGGGCCTCCTTGGCGCGTGCGCTTCGCGGGTCGCGGGCGAGGTCCTCCACGGCCTCCCGCAGCAGGGTGCGCAACTCCTCCACGGGGTCGGCGAGGTCGGCCGCCAGCCGGGCGCGCAGCAGGGCGCAGGCGGCGAAGGCGCGGGGGTCGCGCCAGTGCCCCAGGGCCTCCCGTACGGCCTGGTCGAACCCGCTGCGCGACACCCCCGACGGCCCGGCCCGCACGGGTACGGCGGTGGCCGCGATGAAGTGCCGCAGCCAGGTCTCGACGGGCACGTGGCGCCAGTCGACGCCGAACACGCCGTAGGTGTGGTCGCCGACCCGCGGCCGCGCGCCGGTGTCGGTGAGGCTGCCCCTGACCCGCGCGGCCCACGCTTCGGCGTCCCGCCACACCGCGAAGCCGTAGGCGCGGCCGCGGGCGCGGGCGGACTCCGCCTGGGCCCGGGAGCTGCTCAGGTCGATCACCCGGGAGGGGACCTGGTACCGCTCGGGGTAGACCGTGAAGCGGCTGACGCCGATGTGCTCGCCGGGGCTCACCGGAGCGGTGGCCTCGGTGTACGCCCAGGCCGCGGCCACCACCGGATCGGTGGCCAGGTCCTCGGGGTCGGCGGGGGCGGGCAGGGCCAGGCGGGCGGTGAACGCCACCACCCGGCCGGTGCCGACCAGCCGGTACACGCTGAACGCCTGCGGCTGGCGCCGCGCCCAGTAGCGCACCAGCTCCGCCGAGGCCGGGCCCTCGGTCTCCTCGGCCATCCGCAGCACGACGTCGAGGTCGTCCGGGCGCAGCGGCCGGTCGTGCACCTCGTCCTCCCGGGACCAGGTGCGCGTGCGGGCCACGATCTCCCCCTCCCGGAAGACGTGGAAGAGCTCGTCGGTGACGGTCCACACCCGCTCCTCGGGCGCCTCGCGCAGCTGCCGCAGGTACTCCTCGGCGAGCCGTTGACGCATCGCCACGAAGCCGTTGGGGGCGCGCCAGCGCAGGTCGGCGGCGAGCGTCTCGCGCGCGGCGTCGTGCGGGTGCAGGCCCCGGTGGGTGGACTCCATGAAGGGCAGGCCCCTGAGCCAGCCGAACAGCGCGTGGGCGTCCTCGTCGGGCAGCACCGAGGCGAGCAGTTCCTCCGAGGTCGAGTAGGCCTGCGCCGCCACCTCCAGGGCGCGGCGGTGGGCCGCGGTCGGCACCTCGCCGATCAGGCCGGACAGCAGGGTCCGCAGCACGTCGGCGGAGGGCGCCCAGACGTCCTCCCGACTCCAGTCCGACGCCCTGGCCGCGGCCGCGAGCGACAGGGCCAGCGGGTTGCCCCCGGCGAAGCGCAGCACCCGCTCCCGCAGCTCGGGCAGCACCCGGGCCGTGGTCAGCAGGGCCCGGGCCTGGTCCTCGGAGAACGGCCGCAGCTCCCGGACGTCCAGCAGCCCGGCCCAGGCGGGGTCGGCGGTCCACTGCGGCTGCGGTGCCAGCCGGCCCGCCAGCACCACCAGGGCGTCGTCGGCGGCCCGGGGCAGGAAGCGCTGCCACAGCCAGCCCTCCAGCCACTGGCAGTGCTCGAAGGAGTCGACGAGCAGGACCGTCCCGGGGACGTCCAGGAACGGCGCGGCGGCCCGCTCGAAGTCGGCCGGATCCCGGCTCACGAACCGGCCGTCCAGCTCCAGGAGCGACCGTCCGGCCGCCCGGGCGCGGTCGGCCAGGCGGCGCAGCAGCGTCGACTTGCCGATGCCGCCCGGGCCGACCAGGTAGAAGGCGAACGGGGACCGCGGGTCACCGGCCAGGGCCCGGGCGAAGCCGTCGACCTCCTCCTCCCGGCCGATGAAGGCCTGGCCCCGCGCGTCGCTCAGCCTGTCCCTGACGGACGCCATGACGGTTCCCCTCCCCGGGTGTCGGCGCCGGACCCGTGGTGCGGGGCGGGCCTTGACGACTTCTGCGGTGACGGGCGCCGGGCTCCGGGCCGCCCCGCCGGGTGCGCCGACAGGTACGCCGCCCTCACGTGACGGAACCCAGGTTCCGGTCGTCCTCGTGGCCGTCGACGAGCCGGGTGGTCTCCTCGACCCGCCGGAACCGCCCGTCCGGGGCGAGCCGGGCGAAGAGGTACACCTCGATGCGGGAGGTCCGGCCGTCCTCCTTGACGACGGTGACGGTGTGCCGGTCGGCATAGCTCAGCCCGTCGCGCAGCTCGTCGTGCACCTCGATGTGCCCGCCGCGGACCAGGGAGCGCAGCTTGGCCATGTGCCGGGCGAAGCCGGCGCGGTCGCTCCAGACGCCGTCGGTGCGCTGGCGGTAGTCGGGCGTGAAGTGCCGGTCGAGGGCCTCGTCGAGGTCGAGGTCCGGATCGAACAGCAGGTCGTTGACGGCTCGGGCGATGTCGGTGGCGGTCATCGTGGTCTTCCTCCGGTGGGTCCTGTCCAGGGGTTCACGTGCCGGGGCCCGCCGTTCGTTGCGTGGGCCGGCCGGGGCCGCTCCGGGCCCGTTCAGGCGCCTGGTCAGGCCCGGAAGGCCAGCAGGCGGTAGCGCGGGTCCGGCCGCGGCGCGTCCTGCTCGGGCAGGGCGGCGAGCGCCCGGACGGTGGCGGCCGCGTCGGCCGGGTCGGCGCACCAGGGGATGCGGCCGCGTTCGACGGCCTCGCGCCAGGCGCGGGGGCTGCGGCCCTGTCCGGCACCGGTGAAGGCCGTCCCGCCCGCGGGGTGCAGGCCGAGGGCGGCCGCGTGCCGGGTGAGCCGGTCGGCGTCGTCCGTCACCCGGGGTGCGTGCCGTCGGCGCAGCGGTGCCGTCAGTTCGGCGAGGTCGCTCGGCTCGGTGAACGCGGCGGCGTTCTTGTCGACGGTGGTGATCAGCACGCCGCCGGGCCGCAGCACCCGGCGGGCCTCCGCCAGGACGGGTCCGGCCGACGGCAGCAGGTGGAGCAGCCAGATCAGCACCACGGCGTCCGCGCCGCCCGTGCGGACCGGCAGCCGGGTGGCGTCGGCGCGGGCCACGGCGCCGGCGGGGCCCCGCCGTGCGAGGCGGCGCTCGGCGAGCCGGAGCATCCCGGGCGAGCGGTCGATCCCGAGCACGGTGCGGCCGGGCCGGAGCAGCCGGGCGGTGACGATTCCCGTCCCGCAGGCGACGTCCAGCACCGTACGGGTGTCGGCCGGGAGCAGCCGCTCGACGGCCGTCGCCGCGGCCTCCGCCCGGGCTTCGCCCCCGCGCGAGGCGTCGTACTCCCGCGCCTCCCGGTCGTAGTCGAGCATGCGCCACCCCCTCCGCCCGGTAGTGAAGCGGACCGACGGCCGACCGGGCAAGTGTTCGCCGTCGACGCGGCACCGGACACGCCCTGGGGCACGGCCGGCTCCTCGACCCGGCGGACGCCCCGACCCCCCGCCCGGGCCCGGATCCCGGCCCGGTCGCCGTACCGGCTCTCCGCGCTCCCGAAACGGCGGTCACACGTCCATCGCCCCGTCGATCTGGCATTCCCGACGGCCCGCCGACGAGCCGTGGCGGCGGCCGCGGGGTGCCGCACGGCGGTGTCCTGGCGGTCCGGCGACATCCTCCGACCCGACGCCCGGACTCGCCCTCCCGAGCCCGCCGGTCGCCGGTCACCCAAGGCAGGCCCCAGGGCGTGTCTTGTGGGTCTTGTCGGATCAGGCCGCGGCGTCAGGGTGCGTGCAACGCACGCCGGAGGCTGGGCGAGTGCGTGCCTTGGCGTCGCGGACCCGGCGAAGACCCGCACGACAGGCCTCAGTCCCCCGCCGGTGTCCAGCGGCCGGCGAGGCGGGTGGCGGCGGTGCCGGCGGTGGCGGTGAGGGTGGCGGTGAGCAGGAGGGCCGCAGCGAGGAGGGCGCCGTAGTCGGTGAGGGAGCGGGCTGGGGTGGCGAGCATGTCGGGGGTCTGGAGGCGGGGCAGGGCCAGCACCGTGTCCAGGGCGGTCGCGAGGACGACGGCGGTCAGGACGGGCAGGCCGAGCAGGTGGCGGGCGGCGGACCTGACCAGTCGGCCGTCGCCGCCGAGGGGCGCGAGCGGTGCGACCGCGGCGGCGAAGCGGAGGGCCTGCGCCAGGGCGCCGAACCCGATCGCGAGCAGCAGCACCAGGGCGCCGGCCCCGCCGAGGAAGGTCACCCAGCGGGCCTGGTGGGCGTTGGCGGCGGACTGGCCGCGCTCACCGGGGACGTCGACGTTGGCCGTCGCGCCGAGGTGGCGGTACACGGCGGCCTTCACCGCCGGGACGTCGAGCCGGCCGCCGTCGGCGACGACGACCAGCCCGTACGAACCGTCGTCCCGCAGACCGGTGAGTGCCCCGGTGCGGACGGCGACGCCGGTGGGCCCGGCGCTCCCGCCGTCGTCCAGGACGGCCTCGCGCAGCCGCCGGTCGAGGCCTCCGGCCGGAACGGTGACGCTCGTGTTCTCCGTGGGGCAGGGCAGGGCGAGCGCGGTGAGCTCCGCGCAGGGCGCCTGGACGAGGGGGAGCCCGGCCGGGCCGGAGCCGACGGACACGGTGTGCACGCCGGGCGGGAGCGCGGCGAGGAAGCGCTGGTCCGGTCGGGCCGCTGCCGAGGCCTGGACGATCGCCGCCGCGCCCTGTCCGGCCGCGGCGACCCGGGCAGGCCCACCGGAGGTCATGGTGGTGTAGTCGGTGAGCAGTCGGGCCTGGCCGAGCAGGCCGGCGCAGAGCACCAGGGCGCTGGTCAGCCCGGCCACCAGGCCGGGGTGGGCGGCCGCCGTGCGGGCCGCGATCAGGGCCGGGCCGCGGCTGCGGCGGGCGGCGGCCGCGGCGAGCGGGCCGACGGTCCGGGAGACGGCCCAGGAGACGGCTGCGGGGAGGGTGACGAGCAGTCCGGTGGTGGCCACGATGAACACCTGGGCGCTGGAGCGGCCGCCGCCGAAGAGCGGGCCGGCGAACCAGGCCAGCAGCAGGAACCCGCCGCACATCCCGAGGACCGGCGTCCGGAGCCGCCCGGCCACACCGGAACCGGGCCCGGCCGCCCGGGAACCGGCACCAGCACCGGCACCGGCGGACCGGGTCGGGCGTCCGGCTCCGGTGGCGCTCCGCGGCCGGACCAGGAGCAGGACGGCGCCGATCAGCGCGAGGGCGAGCACCGTGGCCGCACCGAGCCAGGGCCAGGCCCGCCGGAGGTCCCCGGCGTCCAACCGGTAGTCGATCCACGGGAGTTCGACGTCGAGGACCAGGAACGGCAGGAGCAGTGCGGCACCCGTCACCACCCCGGCCGCCACCGGCCGGACGGCCGCCGCGAGCACGGCCCTCGCCCGGTCGCGGCGGCGCGCGCCCAGGACGGTCAGCAGGGCGAGCCGGCGGTCCTGCGGGACGGCGCCCGTCCGCGCGGCGACCACGGCCAGCACCAGGGCGGGCAGGGCCAGCAGGACGGCCAGCGCGGCCAGCAGTTCGCCGGCCGGTCGGACGATCCTGATGTCGCCGAACGCCGCCTTGGAGCCGCCGCCGTAGCCGGTGATGCCGACCCAGCGCTTGGTGGTCGAGGCCAGCTCGGCGGTCGGCCGGACGTAGGCGAGCCGCTCCCCCGGCGAGGCCAGGCCCTGCGGACCGACGGTTCCGGCGACACTGCCGTAGCGGTGGGCGAAGTCCTCCTCGGGCGGCCCGTCGCGCAGGGCCGGGGAGAGCAGCACCTCGCCCGGGGCCGGCCAGTGGGCGACGCCGGGCGGCAGGGGCGCGTCGTCGGTCAGCGGGGAGATCAGGACGACGGCGAACTGGCGGCCCCGGTAGGAGTCCCAGTGGCTGGTCCAGAGGGCGGTGGGGTGGTCGCCCTCGGCCGCTATCGCCGGGTTCCGGGCGTCCGAGCGGCTCTCCCGGCCGGAGTAGGCGGCCGTGGTGGCCACGAACGCGCCGCCGGTCAGGACCAGCACCGCCGTGGCGCAGAGCAGGGCGACGAACCGGGTCCACGCGCCTTCCCCGGCCCAACCGGACGGCCGCCCGAACCGGCGGGCACCGCCCTCACCCTCACCGTTCACCGGGCACCACCGATCAGGGCGGGCTCCTCGACCAGCTTCCCCGCGCGCAGCAGCACGGTCCGGTCGGCGGCGGCCGCCACCGCGGAGTCGTGCGTGACGACGACCAGGGCGCACCCCCGGCTCCGGGGCAGGTCGAAGAGCAGTCGGGTGATCCGGTCGCGGGCCGGGCCGTCGAGGGAGCCGGTGGGCTCGTCGGCGAGCAGTACGGGCGGTGCGCCCATCAGGGCCCGGGCGATGGCCGTCCGCTGGCGTTCGCCGCCGGACAGCGCCGCCGTCGTCACGCCCGGGCGCACGGGCAGGCCGACCTCGGCCAGCAGCGCGCGGGCCTCGGCGAGGGCGTCCCGCCGGGACCGGCCGGCCAGCAGACCGGCCAGGGCCACGTTCTCCACCGGCTCCAACTCCGGGAGCAGCTCGCCGAACTGGAACACCATGCCGACCCGGTCCCGGCGGAAGGCCGCGAGGCGGGCGCCGCCCAGCCGCGGCACGTCCTGGCCCGCGACCCTGATCTCACCGGCGAAGGGCTTGTCCAGGCCGACCAGCAGGGCCAGCAGCGTGCTCTTGCCCGTACCGGACGGTCCCATCACCGCCACCGATTCACCGGCGGCGACGGACAGTTCGGCCTCGTCCAGGAGTCGGCGGTCGCCGATGCGGTAGCTGAGCCTGCGGATGACGACCGGCGGTTCGTCAGTCATGTGCGGTCCGGGCCTTTCCTGGTGGCTATGTGCACGATCTGTTGGATTCCGCCCTGTTCGGCGGGGGGGGTGGTTATGCAGGTTGTACGGGGACCCGGAGTCCGGCGGGGCGGGCGGCGCCACCCGCCCCGCCGGGACATCACCGGGGTACGGCCCGGGGATCAGTGGTCGTCGGACCACCAGTTGCTGCAGTCGTCACTGCCCGCGGGCAGCGAGACGCAGGTCTTCATGTCCCAGATGACGCCGCCCGCCCCGCTGTAGCTCTTCGTGCCCTCACCGTTCTTGTTCCACAGCGAGTAGAGCTCGGTGCTCGGGTAGTTGCGGTTGTACCGGGTGTAGACCGGGTTGCCGTCGGCCTTGGTGTCCATCACCGCGGCCATCCCGTTCGGGGCACCCTCGCCACTGCCGGTCCGCCACGAGTGCGAGCCCGAGGTGTAGCGGTCCATGTCGGCGTGGGCGACGCCCGCGCCACCGGCGACGACGGCGAGGCCGGCGGCCAGCAGGCCGATCCGGGAAGCGGTCTGACGGAAGTTCATGGCTCTTTCCTCCATTGACGGTTCGGTGCTTCCACAAGGGCGGTTCCACCGCGCCCTGCACACCTCCGACGGATGCCGACGATCGAATGTGACGGCACGGGAGGGAAATTCGGAAGTTCGGAGAAGAACCACGGGAGGCGACGCGCTCCATCACGCACGGCTACATCGGGCAGCTGCCGATGACCAGCGCCGGGCGGATGCGGATCCGGGCGGTGTCGGCCGGCCGTGCTCCGGCCGACCCGGGCGTGGCCGAGGACGGCGACGAACCAGCCGGAGCCGTCGCGGCCGTCCACCTCGTCGGCTCGAAGGCGATCACCGCGCCGTCGACGGCGCGAACCAGCCGGGAGTCGGCGGGCGCGCAGACCAGCACGCCGCCGGGCACCAGCCGGAAGGGCACGGGCAGGACCGCCGGGAGGGCGTCGACGGTGTGGACGACCCGTCCGACGGAGGCCCGGGCCGGCAGCTCCAGCGCCCGGTTCCGGTCGAGTTCACGGAGTTCGGGCAGGTCGGGCAGCTCGCGCAGGCCGTACGAGGGGTGCCGGGGGTGCGGGACGTGGTCGTGGTTCATGCCGCGACGCTCGCCCGGGCCGGGGGACGCTCACGAGGGCCGATGGTCCCGGCGGGGGCCCGCCGAGGGCCCCGGGCCGGGGACGCGAATCCGGGGCCGGTCAGCCCCGGAAGCCGCGCAGCGGGGAGGACGGCGCGGCGGACGTCTGACGCAGTTCGGTGGCGATCAGAGCCGCCTGGACCCGCCGCTCCACGCCGAGCTTGGCGAGCAGCCGCGAGACGTGGTTCTTGACGGTCTTCTCGGCGAGGTAGAGCCGCTCGCCGATCTGCCGGTTGGTCAGGCCCTCGCCGACCAGCGCGAGCACCTCCTGCTCGCGCGCGGTCAGCCCGGGTCCGGTGGTGACCGGCTGGGCGGGTTCGGCGTCGCTGCGCAGCCGGTTGAGCAGGCGGGTGGCCGCGCCGGGGTCGAGCATCGAGCGGCCGGAGGCGACGGTACGGACGGCGGCGACCAGGTCGGTGCCGCTGATCTGCTTCAGCACGTACCCGGCGGCGCCCGCCATCACGGCGTCCAGCAGCGCTTCCTCGTCGTCGAAGGAGGTGAGCATCAGACAGGCGAGGCCGGGCATCCGCGAGCGCAGCTCCCGGCAGACCGAGACGCCGTCCCCGTCGCCGAGGCGGACGTCCAGCACCGCGACGTCGGGCCGCAGCGCCGGCACCCGGACGAGGGCCTGCTCGGCGGTGGCCGCCTCGCCGACCACCTCCAGGTCAGGCTCGCCGTCCAGCAGGTCGTGCACGCCGCGGCGCACCACCTCGTGGTCGTCCAGCAGGAACACCCGGACCGGGGCCGGTGCCCCGGCCCCCTCCGTCTTGGTCGCCATCGCGCGGCCCCACCTTCGTCACCCCCGCACACTCCTGGCGGGGCCCACGGCATCATCGCCCACCGCACCGCCGGACCCCAGGGCCGAACGGCCCCATTCACGCTGTTGTCATCGCCCTCAGCGGCCCTGGCGTCGGACGCTCCCCAGTCCCAGCAGCAGGAAGACGAGCGCGACCACCGCGCCGCCGGTCCCCGCGAGGACCACCCGGGGGCCGACGCTCCCCCCGCCCGAGAGCAGGATCGCCACCGCGCCGAGCGAGGCGACGGCGGAGCCGACCACCAGCCAGCCCGCGAGGGCGACGGCGAGCGGCCGGCCGGTGCGCGGGATGGGCCCGGCGTCCAGTGCGGCCCACCGGGCCGCGGTGTCCCGCACCTCCCGCCGCCGGTCCCACAGCGCCCGCACCCGCAGCGCGGCGCCGCCGACCAGGCCGGCCAGCGCGATCTGCGCGGCGGGCCGCCAGTCCGGTACGACGAGCAGCAGTCCGCCCGCCAGTGCGAGCGCCGCCCACCACAGCACGCACGCCGCCGCGGCGGTGCGGGTGGAGCGGGGGCGGTCGGCACCGGCCTGGAGGTCGGCGATGGCGGGCAGGTACCAGACACAGCCGCCCGCGGTGAGGGCGGCGGTGCCGATGGCGAGCACGGTGTGGTTCACGACCCGGCCTTCCTGGTCACGTCGGGGCAATGGGGCGGATGGGGCGGTGGGACGGATGGGGCAAGGGGCGAGGGGGCCGTCCCCGCCCGCCCGGGGGCAGCGACGCGGGCGGGGACGGCGTTCGGGGGGCGGCCTCAGCCGTCCGAGGTCGGGGCCTCGGCGGAGGGCGCCGCGGGAATGGCGGACGGCACCCGAGCCCGGTCCGCCCGGCCCGCCCGGTCCGCCCGGTCCGCCCGGCTCAGCGGCCGGTCGTACTTGACCGGTTCCACGTCGCCCAGGTGGGTGGCGGGCTTGCCGCTGTGGTGCAGCACGTCCCGGGCCGCGATGTCCGGGTGGTGGAGGTCGAAGGCCGGGGATTCGGAGCGGATCCGGGGCAGCTTCACGAAGTTGTGCCGCGGCGGCGGGCAGGAGGTGGCCCACTCCAGCGAGCGGCCCCAGCCCCACGGGTCGTCCTCGGTGACCTTCTCGCCGTACTTGGCGGTCTTCCAGACGTTGTAGAGGAACGGCAGGATCGACAGGCCCAGCAGGAAGGAGCCGACGGTGGAGACGGTGTTCAGGGTGGTGAAGCCGTCCGAGGCCAGGTAGTCGGCGTAGCGGCGGGGCATGCCCTCGGCGCCGAGCCAGTGCTGCACCAGGAAGGTGGTGTGGAAGCCGACGGTCAGCGTCCAGAAGGTGATCTTGCCGAGCCGTTCGTCCAGCTTCTTCCCGGTCATCTTCGGCCACCAGAAGTGGAAGCCGGCGAACATCGCGTAGACCACGGTGCCGAACAGCGTGTAGTGGAAGTGGGCGACAACGAAGTACGAGTCGGAGACGTGGAAGTCGATCGGCGGCGCCGCGAGCAGCACGCCGGTGAGTCCGCCGAAGAGGAAGGTGACCAGGAAGCCGACCGTCCAGAGCATCGGGGTCTCGAAGCTCAGCGAGCCCTTCCACATGGTGCCGACCCAGTTGAAGAACTTCACCCCGGTCGGGACGGCGATCAGGAAGGTCATGAAGGAGAAGAACGGCAGCAGCACCTGCCCGGTGACGTACATGTGGTGCGCCCACACCGTCACCGACAGGCCGGCGATGGCCACGGTCGCGGCGATCAGGCCCGCGTAGCCGAACATCGGCTTGCGGCTGAACACCGGGATGACCTCCGAGACGATGCCGAAGAACGGCAGCGCCAGGATGTACACCTCGGGATGCCCGAAGAACCAGAACAGGTGCTGCCAGAGCATCGCCCCGCCGTTGGCCGGGTCGAAGACGTGCGAGCCGAACTTGCGGTCGCACTCCAGCGCCAGCAGGGCGGCGGCCAGCACCGGGAAGACCAGCAGGACGAGCACCGAGGTGAGCAGCACGTTCCAGCAGAAGATGGACATCCGGAACATGGTGAGCCCGGGGGCGCGCATGCAGATGACGGTGGTGATGAAGTTGACGGCGCCGAAGATGCTGCCGAAGCCGGAGAGCGTCACGCCCATGATCCACATGTCGGCGCCGACACCGGGCGAGTGGATCGCGTCGGAGAGCGGCGCGTAGAGGAACCAGCCGAAGTCGGCGGCGCCCTGCGGGGTCGTGAAGCCGGCGGCGGCGATCAGCGAGCCGAACATGAACAGCCAGAAGGACAGCATGTTCAGCCGCGGGAAGGCGACGTCCGGGGCACCGAGCTGCAGCGGCATGATCCAGTTGGCGAAGCCGGTGAACAGCGGCATCGCGAACAGCAGCAGCATCACCGAACCGTGCATGGTGAACGCCTGGTTGAACTGCTCGTTGGAGAGGATCTGGGTCCCCGGCCGGGCGAGTTCGGCGCGCATGACCAGGGCGAGGATGCCGCCGATCAGGAAGAACGCGAACGAGGACACCAGGTACATGGTGCCGATCGTCTTGTGGTCGGTGGTGGTCAGCAGCCCGACCAGGGCCGACCTGGGCCGCCTGGCCCGAACCGCCGTGGCCGGTACGGCCGTTGGCGGTCGCGTGGGGTCGCCCTGTGCCTGGATGGCGGTCAAGGACCCACTCCTTAGGAACGTCGTGCGAATGATGGCGATCCATGATCCGAACCGGCACGCCCCCCGCCCCAGGGCCCTTGGGCCCGCCCGCCCGGGGCCGCTGGGCCCGAGTTCCCGGGCCCCGACCGGGACCTCCCGCCCCGGGCCCCGCCCGGACCGTCCACGCGCGGCGGCCGCCCCGGGCCCGCTCGGGCCGCGCTCGCCCGGCTGCGGAGGCCCGGTCGAGAACCACCGGAACGCGCCCCTCCCGTCCGCCCCTGCGCCGGGGCTTCGCGCACCGCCCGCCCACCGTCCCGAGCCGCCCCGCCGCACCCCGCCCGACCTGCCGGAACCCCACCCGCACACCAGTACGCCTCACCCCGGGCACCCGGCCCCCGAAGGCCTGGGCCGTGAAGGCGGCGTGCCGGAACCCGTCCGATCGCGTGCCCTTCAGCCCCGATCGACGGTCAAGTAGCCTGCGCGCACCGACCAAGCGCCCTCGAACCGCTGCCGAACCACCCCCGAAGCGCCCCTCGAACCACCGCCCCGCACCCCGCACCCCTGGACGGTCACCGCCCCGCCCTCGCCCCGGAGGTACGCCGATGCCCCTGGCCCAGCCCGCAGCCGCCACCCGGTTGCGCTTCTCCGTCCTCGGCCCGCTGACCGGCGAGGCCGGCGCCCGCCCGCTGCCGCTCGGTCCGCTGAAGCAGCGGCTGGTGCTGGCCGTCCTGCTGAGCCGCGCCAACGCCGCCGTCCCGGTCGACCTGCTCACCGACGCGGTGTGGCCCGAGGAGCCGCCGCGCACCGCCCGCAAGAACCTCCAGGTGTACGTCTGCACCCTGCGCACCCTGCTCGGCCGCGAGGAGGGCCCCGACCGGCTGGTCCACTCGGCCGGCGGCTACCTGCTGCGGGTCGCCGAACCCGAGCTCGACCTGCTGCAGTTCCGCGCCCTGGCCCGGGCCGGCCGGGCGGCCGCCGACGGCGGTGCGCTCGCCCCGGCCGCCCGGCTGCTGCGCCAGGCCCTCGACCTCTGGCAGGGCCCGCCGCTCGCCGACCTGCGCTCCTCGCCCGCCGTCGACGCCGAGGCGCAGCGGCTGGAGGCCCGCTGCCTGGGGGTCCACGAGGACTGGGCGGAAACCGAGTTGGAGCTCGGCAACGCCGTCGCGGTCGCCGAGGAGCTGGCCGAGCTCGCCGAGCGCCACCCGCTGCGCGAGCGCCTCCAGGCCGCCCGGATGAACGCGCTCCACCTCTGCGGCCGGCAGGCCGAGGCGCTCGCCGTCTACGACACCCACCGTCAGCTGCTGGCCCGCGAGTTGGGCCTGGAACCGAGCGCCGCGCTGACCACCCGCTACCGCGAGCTGCTCGCCCGCGGCCGCACCGGGCCCGCCGCGGGCCGTCCGGACCGGACTGCCGCCCCGGACGGCGTCCTGCTACCCGCCGACACCGCCGACTTCACCGGACGGACGGCCGAACTACGGGACCTGGTAGACCAGTTGGGCGAGGGAAGTGGGCGGGTCGCGGTGCTCTCCGGCCCGGCCGGCAGCGGCAAGACCGCGCTCGCCGTGCACGCCGGCCATCTGCTCGCCGACCGCTTCCCGGACGGCCGGCTGCTCGTCCGGCTGCGCACCGAGGACGGCGTCCCGCGCCCGCTGCCCGAGGTGCTGGCCGAACTCGCCTCCCTCACCGGCCGATCGGGCACCGACCCGGCCGGTCCGGCCCCCGCCGACCCCGGCCGGGCCGCTGCCCTGTGGCGCGCCTCGCTGGCCGGGCGCCGGATGCTGCTGGTCCTGGACGACGCCCCGGGCGAGGCCGTGGTCCGCGAGCTGCTGCCGGGCCACGGCCCGAGCGCCGTCCTGGTCACCTCCCGCAGCCAACTCGCCGGCCTGGCCTCGGTGCACCGGATCACCGTCCCGCCGCTGGCCCCCACCGAGGCGGTGGAACTGCTCGGCCGGATCGTCGGCACCGGCCGGATCGGCACCGACCGCGCGGCCGCCGCCCGGATCGTGGACGCCTGCGGGCTGCTGCCGCTCGCCGTACGGGTCGCCGGCACCCGGCTGGCCGTGCTGCGCCACCTGCCGCCGGCCGAGTTCGCGGCCCGGCTGGAGGACCCGGCGGGCGCGCTGGACGAGCTGGTCGCCGGGGACGTCGCCGTGCGCGCCCGGCTCGACTCCGGCTGGCGGGACCTCACCGACCAGGGCCGGCTCGCGCTGGCCCGGCTCGCCGCGCTGCCGCTGTCGCTGCTCTTCACCCTCCCGGAGGCCGCCGCCGCCCTGGGCCGCCCCGAACGGCTGGCGCTGCGCACCCTGGAGTCGCTCACCGACACGGGGGCGGTCACCTCGCCCACCGGGGAGGTGACGGCGCACGCGGCCCTGTACGCGCTCCCCCGGCTGACCCATCTGCACGCCCGGGAGTGCGCGGCCACCGCCTCCCCCGGCCCGGCCCTTCTCCACCCGCGCCCCGTCGACGCAAGCTCCTCCCCAGCCGCCGCCCGCTGACGCCTCACCCCAGCGTCAGCAGGTCCAGCACGTCCCCCCGTTCCTCCTCCAGCCCCCACAGCCCCAGCAGCACGCCCGCCGCGCCGGTGTGCAGGTCCGCCGAGAAGCGCCGCAGCCGCATCCCCGGCACCAGCAGCCCCTCGGGCCGCGCCACCAGGTGCCACTGCAGCCGCGCGACCTGCTCGGCCACCTGCCCGGTCACCCACCCGTCCTGCTGTCCGTCGCCCGCCTCGCCCGCGCCCAGCCGGTCCAGCGCCAGCGTGAGCCCGACCCGTCCGCGGAACAGCCCCGGCTCCCGGATGAATCCGGGCGCGCACACCTTCCGGACGTCCGCCAGGAACTCCTCCCCGCCGGGCAGTCCGGCGCTCTCCAGGAACTCCCGCACCACCAGGGCGATCCCGCTGCTCCCCCGGTCCAGGTACGCCAGCCGCCGTCCGGCCTCCAGCACCTGCACCGAGCCGTCCGGCACCCGGACGCACTGCGCGACGGCCCGCTCCAGGGCCGTCCGGGCCGCGTCCAGCAGCCACCGCTCGCCGGTGCGGCGGTACAGCCGCAGCTGCAGCAGCGCGATGCCGGCCAGCCCGTAGAGCAGCCCGGCCGCCGCGGGCGCGTCCAGCCCGTCCACCGTCTCGCCGCGGACCACCGCCGCCAGTTCGCAGGCGTCGGCCAGCGCGTCCGCGGTCTCCCGCCGCCCGCCCAGTGCGTCGGCCAGCCGCAGCCGGGCGAGCGCGGCGCCCGCCCGGCCGCCGAACAGGCCGACCTGCCGGGCCGGCCGGGCCGCGCGCGCCGCGGCCAGCAGTTCCTCGGCCGCCTCCGGGCGCCCCAGCCGGGCGAGCACGACGGCGATGCCGAGCGGTCCGTCGTACAGTCCGCCCGTGCCCGGTCGGGCGCCGCGCCGGCGCAGGGCCGCGACCAGCCAGTCCGTGTACTCCTCGTACGCCTGCGGGTCGGCGCCCGACCGGTGCAGCGCGTACAGCACCCCGGCGGCGCCGTGCGCGACGCCGGTGCCACCGTCGGCGAAGCCGGCCACGTCGCCGGGGAAGAGCCGGTCCGGGCGGTCCGGGGTGGCGCCCGCGTGGATGCCGGCGACCAGTTCGTTCCGCGCCGGGGTCCACGAGGGCCCGGCCAGCAGTTCCCGGCCGCGCCGCTCGCTCGCCGACTCCGTGAGCGCCGTCCGGGCCTTGAGCGCCGTCCAGGCCGCCAGTGTCCCTGGGCGCACCGGCCCCTCCTCCGGCCCCAGTCCGAACCACTCCCGTGCCCGCCGCTCCAGCGCCGGGAGCTTCCCCGGGTCACGGTCGGCCAGTTCGAGCAGCGGCATCAGCAGCATCAACCAGCTCGCCCAGAGCTGGTACCGGTCCGCCTCGGCGCCGTCCAGCCCGGGCGGGACGGGCAGCCCGGCCGCGCCGGCCGTCGGCACCCGCCGGTCGGTGAGCTCCGCCGCGTACTCGAAGTCGACCAGCACCACCGAACCGTCCGGCCGGAGCACCACGTTGGCCGGGTGCAGGTCCCCGAACCGCACGCCCCGCTCATGCAGCGCGCCGAGCGCCTTCTCCAGCCCGGCGACCACCCCGTCGACCCACCGCGCGTACGCCGCGCGCTGCTCGGCCGTGCAGTCCTGGTGCACCAGCGGGTAGCGGCGGACCGCCTCGGCGAACAGCTGGACGCCCTCGATGTGCTCCTGCACCAGGAAGGTGTGCTCCCACACCGTCCGCACCTCGTGCAGCCGGGGTACGCAGTCCAGTCCGGCCAGCCGCTCCAGCGCCCACTGCTCCCGCCGCAGCCGGGTCAGGGCGTCCGCCCCGGCGGCGTCCAGCCCGGCGTACGGCCGCGCCTCGCGCAGCACCACCCGCCCGCCACTGTCCGGGCGCTCGGCCAGGTAGATCCCGCCGGCGGCGGAGAACTGCAGCACCTCCAGGATCCGGTACGGCAGTTCGCCGGTGGCGGCCGCCCGCGCGGCCAGGTGCGGGCGCAGCGCCTCCGGCGGCTCGACCCACCCTGGCAGCCGGAACACCGGCTCGCGCGAGTCCGGCACCAGCTCCCCGGTGGGGTCGCGCAGCGCGGGCACCGCCCGTCCGGTCCCGTCCTGGCACCACAGTTCGACGAAGGCGCCGTAGCGCGCGTACACGGGGGCGGTGCCGATCCGCAGATCGGTCAGCACGTACGGTCCGTGGCGCCCGTCCAGCTCCCGCGCCAACTCCTCGGCCAGCTCGATGAACTGTTCGTCGGAGCCCGGGTAGACGGTGATGAACTTGCCGCTGCCGCCGCGCCCGGTGAACTTGCCGTTGGCCACCCGCAGCGCCGCCGGGCTGCGGAGGAACTTGAACGCCACCCGGCGGCTCGTACAGATCCGCGCGACGACGGCCAGCGTCCCCGCGGCCTCCTCCTCCACCGCCGACACGTGCACCTTCCAGCCCTGCTCCGGCAGTCGGACCCCCTCGGGCCGCAGCGCCGTCCACAGCCCGCGCTGCTCGCGCCGCCAGCCGTCGGGCGGCGCGCCGAGGCCCAGCGGGTAGCGGCCCGCCCGGTCGCGCAGCCGTCCCGGGGTGTCGTAGTACGTCGGGTCGGCGAGGCAGTACAGCTGCGTCTCGTGGGCGCCGGCCATGGCGCCTCCCTTCCGGAGCGGGATCGGGTCGGACGGCTCAGACGGCGGGGACCGGCACCGGTCCGCGGCGCACCGGCGGCGCCCAGGTGACCACGGCGGCGCAGAGCGCGATGGCGAGCGCCAGCAGGCCGAAGGTCCGGGGGCCGCCGAGGGAGCCGAGCAGGGTGCCGCCCACCAGCGGGCCGAACGGCTGGATCAGGGTGGACAGGAAGCCGGCCGCGCTCTGCACCCGGCCGATCCGGTCCGGCGGCGCGGCGAGCAGCATCCCGGCGACGAAACCGATGCTGGCGACGGTGGACAGGCACATGCAGCCCGCGCAGAGCAGCCCGATCACCAGCGGCGCCCTGGTCACCGTCAGCACCCCGGCGGTCAGCGCGGACGCCCAGCAGGCGAGCGCCACCAGACTGCCGTCGCGCGCTCTGGCCCCCAGCCTCGGAGCGAGCAGCGCACCCGCCAGCGCACCGGCGGCCGTGCAGGAGACGACCGTGCCACCGCCCACCCCGGAGTGCCCGCCGTCGGAGGCGACGGCCAGGGTGGCGAACATCAGCGCGCTGAACGCGAAGTTCATCCCCAGGCCGAAGATCAGCAGCAGGGTCCGCAGATAGGGCTGCCGCCAGATGAAGGCCAGCCCGGCGGTCAGCTCCTGCTTGCTGAACGGCGATCCGCTCTTCTCCGCGGGTGTCGAGCGGGTCCGCATCAGGGCCACGCAGACCGTGGACAGCAGCAGTCCGACGCCTTCGGCGAGGAACGGCAGCACCGGGTGCCAGGCGAACATCGCCCCGCCGCCGAGCGGTCCGATCAGCCGGGCCGCGGCGCCGCGCGCCTGCATCCGGGCGGAGGCCTCCCGGGCCTGGTCGCGCGGCACCACCGTGCGCAACAGGGCACCTGCGGCGGGCCCGTAGACACTGGAGATCAGCGCCCCGGCGGCGGCGACCAGCAGGACCAGCGGCAGCGGCGCGTGCCCGCGCAGCACGGCGACGACCAGGGCGCAGACCGCGAGCAGGCTGGCGACGTCGCAGATCCGCATCAGCCGGCGCCGCTCGATCCGGTCGGCGAGCACGCCGCCGGGCAGCATGGTGAGCAGCAGCGCGCCGACCGAGACGGTGCCGATGGCGCCCGCCCGGGCGGCCGAGCCGGTCTCCCGCAGGACGAGCAGGGGCAGGGCGATCGAGGCGAGTTGGGAGCCGAGCGAGGCCAGCAGGCCGCCGATCCAGAGCAGCCGGAAGTCCCGGTTGCGGGCGAGCGGGGTGGAGTCCATGGCCGTCCTCCGGGTCTGGGTCCAGTGGTGGCATCGGGCCGGGGCGGCCCCGTGACGACGGGACCGCCCCGGGGGGCCTTGCGTGGCGAGCGGCCGGCGGCCGGGGGCGGTGGTGCGCCCGCCCCCGCGCACGGCCTGGCGCCCGGTGGGCGTCCGGCCTGGTGACCGGTGCCGGTCAGGCGGAGGTCTCGGCGCCGCCGACGTAGCTGATCAGGCTGAAGCAGTTGCCGTCCGAGGCCTCGGCGAGGACCTTCATCGACTGCAGGTCCAGGACGTTCGCGGCGTGCGCCTCGACCTCCGGGGTCTCCTCGCCGTTCTCGCCGAGGTTCTGGTCCATGTTCTCCATGTTCTCAGCCA
Source organism: Kitasatospora sp. Ki12 (assembly GCF_054601375.1). NCBI lineage: Bacteria > Bacillati > Actinomycetota > Actinomycetes > Kitasatosporales > Streptomycetaceae > Kitasatospora > Kitasatospora sp. Ki12. Next base: position 1,426,113 of record NZ_BAAIHT010000002.1, read on the forward strand.
TGGTCGAACTCCCTTCCACAGGTGGGACGTCGCGGTGGCGACGGGCGGGCCGCCCGCCGTGCCGACCATGGTGGGAGGGGCCGGCTGCGCCGGGCTTCAGGGCCGGTTGGTCCGCGGTATGGCCGCAGGTCGCGGTGGCGACGGCACCGCCCACCGGGCCCGCCCGGGGCCCGCCGGGCGCCCGGGCACCCCGCCCCGGCTGCGGCCATACCGCCCGCAAGGCGCTCCCCAACCGGGCCCGAAGCCGCCCCCGCGACCCTGGCCCGGAAACCCGGACGCCCGGCCACCCGAGCGGCCGGACACCCCTCGCCCGCCCGCACCGCCCGCGCCCCGCACAGCCCCCGTACGCCCCGCACAGCGGAGGACGACCGAAGGACGGCCACCATGCCCTGCCCACTCTGCGCCCAACTCGTCGCCACGAACGACCAGTTCTGCCCCTCCTGCGGCACCCCCCGGTCCGCCGCCCTCGACCTGGCCGCCGAGGAGCGCAAGCTGGTCACGGTGGTCTTCTGCGACCTGGTCGACTCCACCGCGCTGTCCGGCGCGCTCGACCCGGAGACGCTGCGCGAGGTGATCCTGCGCTACTTCGAGCGGATGCACCGCCAGATCGAGGCGCACGGCGGCACCCTGGAGAAGTTCATCGGCGACGCCGTGATGGCCGTCTTCGGCGTCCCGGTGATCCGCGAGGACGACGCCCACCGGGCGCTGGCCGCCGCGCTCGCCATGCTGGAGGACCTGGAGGACCTCAACACCGAGCTGGACGCGACCCTCGGGGTCCGGCTGGACGTCCGGATCGGCGTCAACACCGGCCAGGTGGTGGCGGGTTCGGACGCCTCGGCGCGCCAGGCGCTGATCTCCGGCGAGACCGTCAACATCGCCGCCCGGCTGCAGACCCGGGCCGCCCCCGGCCAGGTGCTGATCGGCCCGCAGACGCTGCGCGCGGCCGGCCCGGCCGCCCAGGTGGACGAGGTCGGGCCGCTGCACCTGAAGGGCAAGGCCGACCCGGTCACCGCCTACCGCCTGGTCGGCCTGGACGAGGACGACCCGGAGCTGCTGCGCCGCTTCGACGTCCCGCTGGTCGGCCGGGAACGCGAACTGGCGGAGCTGGACTTCGCGTTGGCCCGGGTCGCGGGCGGCTCCGGCGCCGAGCTGCTGCTGGTGTCCGGCGAGGCCGGGATCGGCAAGACCCGGCTGGTGCGCGAGTGGCGCGAGCGGGTGGGCCGGCGCACCGCGCGCTGCGGCACCGCCCGCTGCCGCAGCTTCGGCGAGCAGGGCGTCCTGGCGCCGATCGCCGAGGCCGTCCGTACCCTGCTGGACGAGCCCGAGGGCGCGGCCCCGGCCGAGGCGCTGGCCCGGCTGGACGAGGCGACCGCGCCGGGTGTCGGCGCCGGGCAGTCGCTGGAGCTGCTGGCGGCGATCCTGCGCGGGCGCACCGTGGAGCGCCCCGCCGTGCTCGTGCTGGACGACTGCCAGTGGGCAGGTCCGGCCCTGCTGGACGCCGCCGAGCGGCTGACCGAGGTGCTCGGCCCGGCGCCCGTGCTGCTGCTCTGCCTGGCCCGCCCCGAGCTCCCGGCGGCCCGCCCGGAGCTGCCGACGCTGCCGGTCGGCGGCCTGTCCTGGGACGAATCCGCGCTGCTGGCCGCCCAGTTGACCGAGCTGAGCGCCCACCAGGATTCGGTCCCCACCCGGCTGCTGGAGCGCGCCGAGGGCAACCCGCTGCACCTGGAGGAGCTGCTGGCCGCTCTCACCGAGCCCGACGGCCCCGCCCTGGCCGACGAACTCCCGCCCGCCGGACGGGCGTTGCTCAGCGCCCAGATCGACGGGCTGGAGCGCGACGAGCGCGCCACCCTGGACCTCGCCGCCGTCCTCGGCCGCGTCTTCACCGCCGCCGAACTGGCCGAACTCGCCCACGGCGGCACCGACCAGGACGCCTTCGCCGACCCCGAGGACGACGTCTTCACCGGCCCGATCGACGGCCTGCCGGCCGGCCCGCCCACCGAGGGCGACACCACTCCACCCCGGCTGCACGCCGCGCTGGCCCGGCTGGCCGAGCGCCGTCTGCTCGAACCGGCGGGCAGCGGCTACCGGTTCAGCAGCGGCCTGGTCCAGGAGTCGGTCTACCAGTCGATGTCCAAGCGGGCCCGCGCCGAACGCCACGAGCGCGCCGCCGACCTGCCGGCCGTCCGCACCGTCGGAGCCGCCGCCGTGGGCGGCCATCTGGAGCGCGCCCACCGCTACCGGCTGGAACTCGGCCTGCTGGACGCCCGCACCGACACCCTGCGCACCCGCGCGGCCGCCGCCCTCGGCGCCGCCGGGGCCACCGCCCTGGCCCGCGCCGACCTGCCCGCCGCCACCGACCTGCTGGAGCGGGCCGTCCGACTGCACTACCCCAACGAGCGCGCCGCCGGCCCGACCCTGCGCCGCCTCGGCGAGGCCCGCCTCGCGCTCGGCCGCGCCGACGAGGCCCTGCCCGTCCTCGCCCAGGTGCGCGACGCGGCCGCCGACCCGCTGGACGCCGCGCACGCCCGGCTCGCCCTGGCCGCCCGCGGCCTGCCGCCCGGTCAGGACCAGCCCGCCGCCACCGCCCGCGCCGTCCTGCCGCTGTTCACCGACACCGGGGACGAGCTCGGCCGGGCCCGCGCCCTGCTGCGGCTGGGCGAGGAGCACCTGCTGGCGGGCCGGCACACCGAGGCCGAGCAACTGCTCGACCAGGCGCTCGACCGGGTCTCCCGCACCGATGCCGAGCTGGACCGGGCGGCGGTGCTCGGCGCGCTGGCCGCCGCGCTGCTGGCCGGCCCCGAGCCCGTCCCGAACGCCACCTTCCGGCTGCGGGCCCTGCTCGCCGAGCACGGCGCCGGGCGCCGCACCGTGCGGGTCGCGCTGAACGGCCCGCTGGCCGTCCTGCTGGCCCTGCGGGACCGCCCCGAGGAGGCGGAGCTGCTGCTCGCCGAGGCCAACGGCCTGGCCGGGGAGCTGTCGCTGGCCGAGGCGATGGTCGCGCTGCCCGCGCTGACCGCCCAGGCCGCGGCCGCCACCGGCCAGACCGGCCAGGCCCTGGACCTGCTGGCCGACGCCGCCGAGATCGCCCGCCACCAGGGCACCGCCGCCCCGCTGCCGCGGCTCGCCCTCACCACCGCGCGCGTCCTGCTGGACACCGACCGCCCGGCCCAGGCCGCCCGCCACCTGGACGGCGCGGACGCCACCACCGCGCTGCCCCCGGTGCTCGCCATCGAGCTGGACGCGCTGCGCGGCCGACTCGCCGCCGCCCGGGGCGAGGCCCAGCCCGCGCTGGACCTCACCGCGGCCGCCCTGAGCGCCGCCGGGGCCACCGAGTCGCTGCTGCTGCAGGCGCTCACCGCGCTCGACCGCGCGCACGCCCTGCTGCTGCTCGACCGCCCGGCCGAGGCCGCCGCGGCCGCCGCCACCGCCCGGGACCGCTTCGCCACCAAGGGCCACCTGCCCGGCGTGCGGCGGGCCGAGCGGCTCGGGGGCACCCGGTGAACGGCCCGGCCGGGCTCACCTGGAGCTTGCGCGACCGCGGCCCCGCCGACCTCCCGGTGCTGGCCGACCGCCTCACCGACGGGAGCGAGGGGAGCGACGGCACCGGCAAGGGTGTGCGGGTCTGCGTGGTCGACTCCGGCATCGAGCCGGACCATCCGCTGGTCGGCCCGCTGCAGGGCTCCTGGGCGGTGGTCAAGGACCCGGTCACCCGGGAGCTGACCGTCCGCCCGGACACCGCCGGCGACACCTGCGGCCACGGCACCGCCTGCGCCGGCATCATCCGCCGCACCGCCCCGGACTGCGAGCTCTACAGCGTCCGGGTCCTCGGCGAACGCTTCACCGGCACCGGCGACATGCTGATCGCCGGACTGCGCTGGGCCGTCCGGCAGGGCTTCGACGTCGTCAACCTCAGCCTCTCCACCACCCGGACCCGCTTCCTGGAGGAGCTGCACTCGATCGCCGACGACGCCTTCTTCGCCCGCACCGCGATCGTCGCCTCCGCCCACAACACCCCTGTGGAGAGCTTCCCCTGGCGGTTCTCCTCGGTCATCTCGGTCGGCAGCCACCAGGAGGACGACCCCGACCTGCACCTCTACAACCCCGAGCCGCCGGTCGAGTTCTTCGCCCCCGGCCAGAACGTCCGGGTGCCCTGGCTCGGCGGCACCACCATCCGCACCACCGGCAACAGCTTCGCCACCCCGTACGTGGCCGGGCTCTGCGCCCGCATCCTGTCCCGGCGGCCGAGGCTGACCACGTTCCAGCTGAAGAGCGCGCTGTACCTCACCGCGGCCAACGTCCAGGTCCCGACCACCCCCACCCCGGAGGCGCCCGATGACCCTCAGCACTGACCCCGCCGTCGATCCGCTCGCCCGCGAGCTGCTGCAGTCCGTGGTCGACGTCGCCCGGGCGATCTTCGGCGCCCAGGCCGGCTCGGTGTGCCTGCTCGACGAGACCGCCGGGGAGCTGGTCTTCCAGGCCGTCTCCGGCCGCGGCGAGGAGTCGCTGGTCGGCCGGCGCTTCCCGGCCGGCCAGGGCATCGCCGGCTGGGTCGCCGCCTCCGGCGAGCCGATGGTGGTCGACGACCTGGACGCCAACCGCACCTTCGACCGGGACTTCGCCGAGTCCACCGCGTACGTCCCGAACGCCCTGATGGCCGCGCCGCTCACCCACGGCAGCCGGGTCCTCGGCGTCCTGGAGGTGCTGGACCCGGCCCCGCAGGCCCGCGCCAGCCTGCCGGAGCTCGACCTGCTCGCCATGTTCGCCCGCCAGGCCGCCGCCGCCCTGCGGGTGATCGCCGAACGCACCCCCGCCCCGGAGCCGGTCCCCGACCGGGCCGCCGCCCTCGGCCTCCTCGCCGACCTGGAGGAACTGCTGCGCCGTCAGCCCTGATCCGGTGCAAACCCCGAGGGTGCCAGGCGGACGATCTCGCCGCGCTCCAGCGCCGCGTACACCGTGCCGTCCGGGGCGACGGCGATGCCGTGCGGCTCGGCGCCCTCGCCCGGGACGGGCCGGCCGTCGAGCCGCCCGTCCGGGGTGAGCACCCCGATCCGGCCGGCGCCCCACTCGGTGAACCAGAGCCGGCCGTCCGGCCCGGCCGCGATCGCGTGCGGCCTGGCCGCCCGGTCGGCCAGCGGGTGCTCCGTCACCTCGCCGGCCACGGTGATCCGCCCGACCAGCCCGCCGCCGATGCCCACGTACCAGAGCGCGCCGTCCGCCCCGGCGGTGATCCCGACCGGCGCGGTGCCCGCGGTGGGCAGCGGGTGGACGGCCACCTCCCCGTCCGGGCCGATCCTCGCCACCGCGTCCGCCTGGTTCAGCGCGCACCACAGGGCGCCGTCCGGCCCGGCCGTGATCAGCGAGGGGAAGGCCCCGGCGACCGGCAGCGGGTACTCCGTGACCTCGCCGTCCACGGTGATCCGCCCGACCGCGTTCGCGTTCATCTCGGTGAACCACAGCGCCCCGTCGGGCCCGGCGGCGATCCCGTACGGCCCGGCGTCCGGTGTCGGCAGCGCGAAGGAGCTCGCCGTGCCGTCCGGGCCGATCCGCCCGATCCGGTGGTCCCGCATCCGCGTGAACCACAGCGCCCCGTCGGGGCCGGCCGTGATCACCGCCGGCCCGCACTCCGGTGCCCCGAGCCCGAACCGCCGCACCGACCCGTCGGCCGCCAGCCGCCCGACCTCCCCGCTGTGCACCGCGGTGAACCAGACACCCCCGTCGGCCCCCACCGCCACCCCGTACGGCCCGGCCCCCGCGTCGGCCACCTGGAACAGTTCCATGCCCACCCCTTCACTATCGCGACTTGCGTCGCATTAGAGATGCTGCCACGGCGATCACCGTCGGGCAACCCGATTCCCCCACCACAGGCCGGCCCGGGCCCGTACATTGCCGCCCGGGTGTTCCGGCTCCTCAAGACGATCGCCGCGGGAGCCGGGGACGTGGAGGACTTCCGCCCGGCGATCATCGTGTTCTGGAGCGCACTGGACGATTTCGCGCGCGCCGGCGGCCAGACCCTGAACTCCTGACCCGAGGTCGCAGGGCCGCTACTCCCCGGCCGCCCGCGCCGGGACGCCCCGCAGGACGGAGACGACGCCGGTGGCCGCCGCGCAGACCGGGACGGCGAGGAGGGCGCCGATGATGCCGGCGATGCCGGAGCCGGCCACCACGGCGACCATGATGGTGGCCGGGTGGAGCTCCACCGTCCGGCTCTGGATGACCGGTTGCAGGATGTTGCCCTCGATCATCTGCACCGTCAGCACCACGCCGAGGGCCCAGAGCGCCGTGCCGAGGCCGCCGTCGGCGAGGGCGACCAGGACGGCCACGGTGCCGGAGAGGAAAGCGCCGACGAACGGGATGTAGGCGCCCATGAAGACGAGGGCGCCGAGGCCGGGCGCGCCGGGGACGCCGAGGGCGAGCAGGCCGATGGTGATGAAGCCGGCGTCGATCAGGGCGATCAGGGTGGTGCCGCGCATGAAGCCGGCCATCGCCTCGAAGGCCCGGTCGGCGCAGGCGACGACGGTTTCGGCGCTCTGTCCGGGCAGGTAGGAGCGGATGGCGTCGCCGGTGCGGTGACCGTCGCGGAGGAAGAAGAAGACCAGGGCGAGGGCCAGCACCGCGCCGGTGACCAGCTGGGTGAGCAGGCCGAGCCCGGAGAGCACGCCGTTCGTCAGGGTCGAGACCAGCGAGTTGGTCTCGCCCTTGGCGTTGTTCAGGGCGTGCTGGATCTTCTCGCCGAGCGGGCCGAGCCACTGCTCCAGCCGGTGCCCGGCGGCGGGCAGGGCCTCGGCGATCTGCGGGGCGCTGTGCACCAGGGAGTTGACCAGCAGGGCGATCACCCCGCCGACCGCCACGACCAGCACGACGCAGGTCAGCCCGGCGGCGAGGCCGCGTCCGACGCCGCGCCGCACCAGCCAGGGCACCACCGGGTACAGCAGTGAGGCGCCGAGCAGCGCCAGGATGAACGGCACGGTCGCGGCCCGCAGCTCGACGAGCGCGAAGACGGCCAGCGAGGCGACGGCGATCAGCAGGATCACCGCCGCCGACCAGGCCGCCGCCTGCCGCAGGGCGGGTGGCAGCATCAGGTACGGCCTGCGGTGGTCGGGCCGTTCGCCGGGCGGGCGCTCCTCGGGCACGGCCACCTCCGCCGGGGATCGTCGTCGAGCGTCGTTGAGTCCGAACCGACCCATCTCAGCAGAGAATCTGACGATCCGCCCGTTGTGTCGCTATCCGGGGGCTTGGATCAGGACCTCACCGTCCCCGCCCGCGAAGGCCAGCACCCGCTCCGCCTCGGCCTCCGCCGCCTGCCGGTCGGCCCGCCGCAGTGGCGCGAACGGCTGGACGACGACCTCCTGCTCGCCCGTCAGCCGCCAGCTCCCGGCGACCAGCCCGTCCACCAGCAGCGTGCCGAGCACGATCCCGTTCTGCGTCATCACCCGCCCCCGGTACTCCTCGGGCAGCACCCGGGTGCGGTCCGCGTGCGAGAGCAGCAGGTTGTCGAAGGGGGCGATCAGCCGGACCGGCGCCGGGGTGGACTCGTCCGGCCGGGGCGCGTCCGGCAGGTCGTACAGCAGCCGGCCCTGCTCGTCCCGGAAGGTCAGCAGGCGCGGCGCGAGCCGCCGCAGCACCGGGGTGAGCCCGCTGAGGCCGCACCACTTCGTCATGTCGGCCGCGGTGGCCGGCCCGAAGGCGGCGAGGTAGCGCAGCACCAGGTCGTCGAGCGGGGGCGCCGGGTCGAGCGGCCGGCCGAGCCAGGATTCGGCGGTGGTGTGCGCGGCGGGGCCGCCGCGTCCCCAGAGGCCGCGCGGCGGCACCTGGACGAGCGGCAGCAGGCAGCGGGCGGCCTGGGCGAGCGCGGCCGGGTCGCGGTCCGGGCGGCTCGCGGCGAGCAGGGCGCCGAGCTGCTGGAAGGTGCGCGGCTCCGCCTCGACCAGCTCCCGGGCCTCGGCGGCGAGCGCGTCCGGGTCGAGTCCGGTGAGCCGTTTGCCGTAGGTGGTGCGCAGTGCCTGGTCGAGGACGGGCTGGAGGAGGGGGCGCAGGGTCAGGCAGTCCTCGGCGGTGACCAGGTGGATGGTGCCGCGCTGGAGGGCGATCCGGACCGCCGCCCGCTCTTCCAGGAGGGCGCTCAGCGGTTCGGGCGTGAAGCCGTCGAGGCGGGCGAGCAGTCCGAGGTAGGGCGGCTGGGGCGCGGCCTGGGCCTGGAGGCCGCCGAGGTGGTGGATCAGCGCGGCGGGCGCCAGGTCGGTGCGGGCGAGCAGGTGCTGACGGGCCAGCAGGGCCCGTCCGAGCGCCCGGGTGCCGAGCAGCTGTCCCGATTCCGTCACCGGCGGCCGTCCAGGACGGAGCGCAGCACGCCGATCCGGTTGGTGGTGATGGAGGCGACGCCGGTGTCCCGCAGTCGGCGCATGGTGCGGCGCAGGTCGGCGGTCCAGGTGGAGACGGCGAGCCCGGCGTCGGCCGCGGCGGCGGTGAACTCGGGGGTGACCAGGCCGAACGGCGGGTTGAGGTAGCGCGGGCGCAGGTCGTCCAGGAGGGCGCGGACGGGCATCCGCGGCTGCTTCCAGGTGAGCGCGATCTCGGCGTCGGGGGTCAGCCCGCGCACGGCGAGCATCGCGGTGGCGGGCCCGCAGAAGGCGACCTGCCGTTCCGCGCCGAGTCCGGTGACCACGGACCAGGTGGCGGCGGCGGGCCCGGGTTCGTCGAGGTCGATCAGCAGGCGGCGGCCCTCGACGGCGGCGACCGCCTTGAGGGCCTCGGCGAGGGTGGGGACGGCGAGCGGGCCCTGCCGCAGTTCGTCGAGCTGCTCGGCGGTGAGCCGGTCGACGGACCGGGGGTCGCCCCAGAGCCGTTCCAGGGTGCGGTCGTGCAGGAGGACGGGCACCTTGTCCCGGGTGAGCTGGATGTCGACCTCGACGGCGTCGGCTCCGGCGGCGAGCGCGGACTCGACGGAGGGCAGGGTGTTCTCGCGGTGGCGGTACGGGTCGCCGCGGTGGGCGACGGCCAGTACCCGGGGGCTGTGGTGGGTGTTCATCGGATCCTCCCCGCGAGCCAGGGGGTGAGGCTGTGGACGCCGATGCCCTCGCGGTGGCTCGGCTCCCCGGGGACGGTGACGATCAGCGTGGTGGACGGCGGGAAGGTGCGCGTCCTGACGTGGACGAGGTCGGACCAGACCGCGTTCAGGAAGCCGGGGACGCGGTCGCGGTCGACGTCGAAGGCGACGCCCTCGACGGTCACCGTGACCTCGTCGTGGGTGAACAGCCGGACGGTGACGGCGGGGCGGCCGCCCTGGTCGGGGCCGTCGCCCTGGTCGGGGCCGTCGAACTCCAGCAGCGCCTCGTGCGGGAGGGCGTCGGTGACGTCGAGGTCCGAGCCGGGACCGCCGGGACCGACCAGGCCCGCGAAGGTCCGGTCGTGGCCGATGTCGTGCTGGGCGCGGACGGTCCGGCCGTGCCGGTGCGCGACGGCCTCGATCGCGAGGACGGCGCTCTGGGTGGTCGGCAGGTGCGGGGGTGGCATCCGGGGCCGCTCCTCGGGTTCCGGGACTCGTGGGCTCGCGGGGGCGTGGGCTCGTGGGGGCGCGGGGCGTCAGCGCCGTTCGACCATCACATTGGTGGACTTGATGACCGCCGTGGCGGGCGCGCCGGGGACCAGGTTGAGCTCCTCCGCCGACTCCCGGCTGATCAGCGACACCACCCGGAACGGCCCGGCCTGGATCTCCACCTGCGCGGCCACGTCCCCGAGCACCACATGGGTGACGATCCCCGGGAAGCGGTTGCGGGCCGAGGAGGGCCGGCCCTCGGCCTCGGCGTTCTCCGGCCGGGCCAGCTCCCGGGCGAAGGCCGCCAGTTCGGCGCCGGGGATGATCCGGTGCCCGTGCTCGTCCCGCGCGGCGGCGAGCCGCCCGGCGTCGACCCAGCGCCGCATGGTGTCGGCGCTGACGCCGAGCAGTGCCGCCGCCTCGCCGATGCGGTACGGGTTGACCGGCGCCCCGGGCTGGCCCATGTGCGACTCCTGACGGTGGTTCGAGGAACAGGGGGTGGGCGCTGTGCGCCTCCGCCGCCATCCTGCCGTACCGGGGACGGCGACGGGAAAGCGAGGGCGGCCGGGGGTGCCGGGGGTGTCCCGGGGGTCGGCGCGGGATCGTCCCCGGGGTCGCCGCCCCGGCTTCGCTAGGGTTCGCCGAAGAGGTCCCGCCGCACCGCGTCGCCGGCGGTCAGCACCGCCCCGGCGAGCACCGCGCCGCCGCCCGCCGTACCGGCCCGGACCTCGGTGCTGAGCGGGGAGAGCCGGGCCAGCCGCTCTTCCACCCGGCCGGCCAGTTCGGCACCGCCGGCCCGGCCGACCTCGCCGCCGAGCACCACGCAGCCGGGGTCGAGCACGACGCAGACGCCGGCCGCGCCGATGGCGATCCGCTCGGCCAGCTCGTCCAGGAAGCGCCCGCCGGCCGTGGACTCCCCCTCGCCCGCCGATGCCGCCCCCGCCACCGCCGCGCGGACGACGGCCTCGGCGGCGGCCGCGTCCCCGTCCGGGTCGGCGGGCAGTCCGTGCGCCCGGGCCAGCGCGCAGACCGCCGCGCTGCCGACCAGCCCGTGGAAGCCGCCCTCGCAGCTGTCGGCGCTGGGCAGCCCGACGGTGCCGGGGACGGGCAGGAAGCAGATCTCGCCGGTGCCGCCGGAGAAGCCGCGGCGGAGCCGCCCGTCCAGGATGACGGCGGCGCCAACGCTGTGGCCGAGCCACATCAGGACGAAGGTGTCGCGGTCGCGCGCCGCGCCGACCCGGTACTCGGCCCGCCCGGCCAGGTTGACCTCGTTCTCCAGGATCACCTCGGTGCCGGGCAGCTCCTCCAGTGCGGCGAGGAGTTCGGCGTGCCAGGCGGGGAGCTTGCCGGTGCTCTGCAGCCGTCCGGTGGCGGGGTCGACGAGGCCGGGCGCGCCGACCGCGACGGTGTGCAGCCGCTCGACGCCGGCGCCGCGCGCGGTCTCCAGCAGGGTGGCGGTGATCGCCGCGGCGGTGTCGGGCCCGCCGCCGCCCTCGACCGGGACCTCGGCGGTGGCGAGGGTGCGCCCGGCGAGGTCGGCGACGACCAGGCTGACGCCGCCGGCGCGGACGTCGAAGGCGGCGATGTGGGCGCGGGAGGCGACCAGTGCGTAGACCCGGGCGTTGGGGCCGCGCCGCTGTTCGCCGCGTTCCCCGACGACGGCCACCAGGCCGGTGCGCTGGAGGCGTTCGAGCAGGTCGGCGACGGTCGGCCGGGACAGGCCGGTGAGGTCGCGGAGCTCGGTCGCGGTCAGGGGGCCCTGTTCGAGCAGGAGGTTGAGCGCCAGCCGGTCGTTGATCGCCCGGGCGGTGCTCGGCGTTGCCGTACGCGCGGTGGTCATGGCCGGTCATCCTTCCAGAGTGTTTCTATCAGGGTCCCTTCCTGATAGTTTATCGAACCGTCGGCCCGCCGGCCGTCTCCGCCGCACAGGCCGCGCGGACAGCGGACCGGACCGACCGGGCCGGACCGCGCGCACCCGCGCTTCACTGTCAGCAAGGCCACCCACAGGGCACTGTCGCGCCCCCACGCGCGACCGGGAGGGAACGCCGATGGACCGCACCACCGCACCACCACCGGAACCACTGACCGAACCGCGCCGGGCCCGCGCGAGCATCGCCCTGGTCTTCGGCGTGCACGGCGCCGTCAGCGGCAGCTTCGTCACCCGCATCCCGTGGATCCAGGACCGCCTGGACCTCTCCGCCGGCCAGCTCGGCCTGGCCCTGGTGATGCCCGCCGTCGGCTCCTCCCTGGCGATGCCGCTGGCCGGCCGCTTCGTCCACCGCTACGGCGGGCGGGCGGCGGTGCGCGGACTGCTCTCCCTCTGGTGCCTGGCCCTCGCTTTGCCCGCGCTCGCCCCCTCGCTGCCGGTGCTCTGCGCGGTGCTGCTGGTGTACGGGGCCACGGCCGGCATGGCGGACGTCGCGATGAACGCGCAGGGCGTGGAGATCGAGGAGCGGCTCGGCCGCTCGATCATGTCCGGCCTGCACGGGATGTGGAGCGCCGGCGGCCTGCTCGCCTCCGCCTTCGGCATCCTCGCCGCCCACCTCGACCTGGACGCCCGGCTCCAGCTGGCCGTCACCGCACTGGTCCTGCTCGCGCTGGCCCAGCCGGTCTGCCGCGGCCTGCCCGACCTGCGGGCGCAGGAGGGCGCGGAGGAGCCGCCTCGGTTCGCGCTGCCGCCGCGCAGCTCGCTGGTGATCGGGCTGGTCGGCTTCTGCGCGGTCTTCGCCGAGGGCGCCTCGATGGACTGGAGCGGCGTCTACCTGCGGGACGTCACCGGCGCCTCGGCCACCGTCGCCGCCGCCTCGTACACCGCCTTCTCCCTCACCATGGCGGTCAGCCGGCTCGCCGGGGACACCGCGATCCGCCGCCTCGGCGCCGTCCGCACCACCCGCCTCGGCGGCGCCGTCGCCACCGCGGGCGGCCTGCTGGTGGTCGCGGCCGACAGCCCGGCGCTGGCCATCCCCGGGTTCGCGCTCATCGGCATCGGCATCGCCGTCATCGTCCCGCTCGCCTTCGCCGCCGCGGGCCGGATCGGCACCAACGCCAGCCAGGCCATCGCGGGCGTCGCCACCGTCACCTACACCTCCGGCCTGATCGCCCCGGCGGTCATCGGCGCCCTCGCCCAGGCCACCTCGCTGACCGTCTCCTTCGGGCTGGTCACCGCGCTCGCCTTCGCCCTGCTGCTGAGCGCCGGCGCGCTGCGCCTCGCCGAACGGAATTCCACCGGGGAGAACGCGACCGCGTCGGAAGCGGAAAGGCCTGTCGGAAAAGACCTCTCCGCGATATGACGGGGAATTCCCACGGGATTTCCCCGCCGGCATCGCCGACCGCCGGGTGCAGCCGCGCCCGGCGGTTTTCGCGTGCCGGCGGGGAATCCCCGGGCGCCACGGCCCGGATGCCGCCCCACCCGCCTCTTCCCCCGCCGCCCAGCCACTGGCGGAGGCCTCGCCGCTCTCCCTGACCGCCGCGGACGGCACCGAATTCGGCGCTTTCCGGGCCCGCCCGGAATTCACCACCGGGGCCGGCGTACTCGTCCCGCCGGACGACAAAGGCCTTTCCCGCGTTCCACCGGCGGACCACCGGGACCGATCCGGAAAACCGCCCACCGGACTTCGGCGAGCCGCCGAACCGGCTGCCCCACCTGCCCGCGCTCACCCCGGAGAGGCTGGACGCCGACCTCACCGACGCGGGCCGCCCGCACGATTTCTTCACCTGTCCGGGTGCACCGCACAACTTCTTCGAACCCTCGGCCGTCGAACACTCCGTCGCGGCCCGGGACTCCCGGCGACTCCTGCCCGGATTCCTCGCCGGGTCGCGCCGAACCGCACCAACGGAGGTCGACCGATGTTCCGCCGCTCGCGGCTCGCCGCCGCAACCACCGTCCTCGCCACCGCCGTGGCCACCGCCGTCGCCGCCCCCGCGGTGGCCCTCACCACCCCGGCGGCGCCCGCCGCCGCGGACTTCGGCCCCGCCGAGATCCGCACCGGGATGTACGCCGGACCGAACGACCTCTGCCTGGAGGTCGCCGACTGGCGCACCGACAACGGCGCCCCCGTCCGGATCTGGACCTGCACCGGTGGCGCCAACCAGAAGTGGACCCAGACGGCCACCGGCTGGATCAACCAGTACAGCGGCAAGTGCCTGGAGATCCCGGCCTACAGCACCACCTGGGGCACCCAGGCAGGCCAGTGGACCTGCAACGGCGGCACCAACCAGAAGTGGAGCGACCCGCCCGCCAGCCACCCCGGCACCCCGCGCCGGATCGTGAACGCCAACAGCGGCCTCGTCCTGGACGTCTCCGGCGGCGCACTGGCCGACGGCACCCCGGTGATCCAGTGGGAGTACTCCGCCGGGGCCAACCAGTTCTGGCACTACAACCCCGAGAAGGACCCCTACAGCTGATCCGACCGGCGCACCGCCGACGGCGCCCCCGTACGCCACAGCGGACCGAAGCCGGACCCGTACGGCGGGGGCCCGGCGGACGCCACTCCCGTGGTCCAGTGGGGGGCGAACTTCGACGGGAACCAACGCCGGTCCTACGACCCCTCCACCAACCCGGTGCCCTGGTAGGCCCTGGCCCCGGTTAGGCTCGGGCGGTGCCAGCGCCCGAACACACCCCCGCGCCCCCCGCCGCGCCGCGTCCGTCCTGGTGGCGGCCGGCGCTGCTGATCGCCCTGCTCGGCGCGGCGGCCGGGTCGCTGCTGCTGTGGAGCCCGACGGAGCTGCTGTCCGGCGGGCTCGCGGACCGGATGCCCTGGTACTGGTTCGGGCCGCTGTTCGCCCTGGTCTACGCGGTGGCGACGGTGGCCTTCGTGCCCCGGCCGGCGCTGAACGCGGCGGCCGGGCTGCTCCTCGGCATCCAGCAGGGCGTCCTCCTGGCCGTGCTCGGCACCACGCTGGGCGCCGCCCTGGCCTTCGGCCTCGGCCGGGGGCTCGGGCGGGACGCGCTCCGCCCGTACCTGCGGGGCAAGGTGCTCGGCGCCCTGGACCGGCGCTTCACCGAGCAGGGGTTCCGCAGCGTGCTGGTGCTGCGGCTGCTGCCCGGCATGCCGTTCCAGGCGGTCAACTACGGCGCCGCCTTCTCCGGGGCACGCTTCCGGCCGTTCGTCCTCGGCACCGCCGTCGGCTCGGTGCCGACCACGGCGGTCTACGTGACGGCGGCGGCCAGCTCGGGCGAGCCCGGGTCCGCGGCCTTCCTGCTGTCGGCGGGGGTGATCGCGCTGCTGGGGCTGGGCACCGTGGCCGGGCTCTGGCGGGCGGCCAGGACCCGCCGCCGGACGACGGCCGCCTGAGCGGCAGGCGGGCTCAGCGGCAGCCCGGCGTCACGGCCGGACGAAGCAGACCGGGCGAACAAATGAGTCGCGCCCCCTCGGCGCCGGACGCCAGGATGGCCCGCATGACCGAATCGAACCCGCGGGTGGACCCGCCGATGGCCGCCGACGAGGCCGCCACCCTCACCTCCTTCCTCGACTACCACCGCGCCACCCTGGCCCTCAAGTGCGAGGGGCTGACCGACGACCAGCTGCGCCTGCGCTCCGTCCCGCCGTCCTCCCTCTCGCTGCTCGGCCTGGTCCGGCACATGGCCGAGGTGGAGCATTACTGGTTCCAGATCATCCTGGGCGGCGGGGAGCTCACCAGCGGCATCTACTGGACCGAGGCCGATCCGGACGGCGACTTCGACCACGTCGACACCGCCGACGTCGCGGCCGACTTCGCCACCTGGCGCTCCGAGGTCGAGGCGGCCCGCGCCGCGGCGGCCGGCCTGCCGCTGGACACGGTGGCCAGGCGGCCGCGCCGCGGCGAGGAAGTGACGCTCCGCTGGATCCTCGCGCACATGGTGGAGGAGTACGCGCGACACAACGGCCACGCCGATCTTCTGCGCGAATTGATCGACGGCGCGACCGGCGAGTGAGCCGCCGCGCGAAATCGTTTCCGCATTGTTGACAGAAGGTCAATTAACCGGCGGCCACTACCGATATGGTCTACGCGCGCAACCGTACGGAGGCTCACCGCGTCTGCTCTCTTTGCCCGGGTCCGCCCGGGTTTCCGGCGCGGCACGACTCGTACGGGGGTCGCGAGCGGGCACGGGACCGGTGAACAGTGCGATACTCGGACAGTTCCGACGAGTGGATGACGTGTCAAGAACGGCACGCACCACCGGGGGGACCAGACGGGACGAGGCAGGGAGGCGCGGCATGGGAGCACTTCGCGACGAGCACCACAACGGGTGGCTGATGCCCTCGGGGAACTACCCGGCCGCGGTGTACGACGACGAGTGGGTGGACCAGGAGACGGTGCCTGCCGTCCCCTCACCCACGAAGATCGTCTCCCTGCGGCCGACGGGCTTCGAGGCGGCCCGCACGGTCGGTGAGCACATCCGGGCGAGCACCCCGGTGGTCATGGACCTCACCGAGATGACGGAGGCCGAGGCGAAGCGCATGGTCGACTTCGCCTCCGGGCTGATCTTCGGCACCCGCGGCGGCATCGAGCGGATCGCCCGCAGGGTCTTCCTGCTCACTCCGGCCGACGTCGAGGTCATGGTGATCGACCGCCCGCTGGACGAGACCGGCTTCTACAACCAGAGCTGAGCCGACCGGCGTCGACCGACGCGTCAGCAGCACCCCGACCGGGGACGGCACCCGCCGCCCCCGGTTTTTTGCTGCCCGGACGCCCTCCGCTCAGCGGATCATCTGAGACTCGCCTTTTAATTTTGAGACATCCATGTCTCAAATGAACTAGACTCGCCGCATGGCCACCGACCGCGACACCGTCCTCGAAGCCGCCGTCGGCGTGCTCTCCCGCCGCCCGACCGCCCACCTGGACGAGATCGCGCGCGCCGCCGGCATCAGCCGCGCCACGCTGCACCGGCTCTTCCCGGGCCGTGAGGCGCTGATCCGCGAGGTCGGCCTGCTCGGCCTGCGCCGGTTCGCCGCCGCACTGGACACCGCCGGGGTCGAGGAGGGCGACGCCGAGCCCGCGCTGCGCCGCCTGGTCGACGCCTCGGTGCCGGACGCCATGCTCTGCGCCTTCCTCGCCGGCGAGAACCAGCTCTACGACAACGACGAGATCAACGACCTCTGGGAGCTCCAGATCGCCCGGCTGCACGCGCTCTTCCTGCGCGGCCAGCAGCAGGGCGCGTTCCGGATCGAGCTGAGCGCCGCCTGGCTGAGCGAGGCCTTCTTCGACCTGGTCGCCGGCGTCGGCTGGGCCATCCAGGACGGCCGGCTCGCCCCGCGCGACGCCGCCTTCTCGCTCGCCGAGCTCTTCCTCGGCGGCGCCCTGCGCAGACCGGAGGCCACCGGCGCCACCGCGGGCCACAGCACCGCCGACCCCGGCACCACCGACCCCCTCACCTCGGACCGCAGCACCACCGACTGCAGACCGGACACCGATAAGCCATGAGTTCCCTGACCGCCCGCCAGCGCTGGACCGGCCTCGCCGTCCTCGTCCTGGCCGTGACCGTGGTCGCGCTGGATGCGACCGTCCTCTCCCTCGCCATCCCGTCGATCAGCGAGACGCTGCGCCCCAGCGGCACCCAGCTGCTCTGGATCGGCGACTCCTACTCCTTCGTCCTGGCCGGCCTGCTGGTCAGCATGGGCGCGCTGAGCGACCGGATCGGCCGCAAGAAGCTGCTGCTGGCCGGTGCCACCGCCTTCGGCGCCGCCTCGCTGCTGGCCGCCTACGCGCCCAGCGCGGGCTGGCTGATCGTGGCCCGCGCCCTGCTCGGCGTCGCCGGGGCGACGATCATGCCCTCCACCCTGTCGCTGATCCGCGGCCTCTTCCCGGACGACCGCGAGCGGGCCACCGCGATCGGCATCTGGGGCGCGGCCGCGACCGCCGGCGCCGCGCTCGGGCCGGTGGTCGGCGGGGCGCTGCTGGAGCACTTCTGGTGGGGTTCGGTGTTCCTGATGAACATCCCGGTGCTGCTCCTGCTGCTGGGCCTCGGCTTCTGGCTGCTGCCGGAGTCCAAGGACCCCAAGCCGGGCCGCTGGGACGTGCTGAGCGTCCTCCTGTCGCTGGCCGGGGTGATCGGCGTGGTCTACGCGGTCAAGGAGGCCGCCGCGCACGGCGTCGGCCGCTGGGACGTCCCGGTCACCTTCGCGCTGGGCGCCGCCGCGCTGACCGTCTTCGTCCGCCGCCAGCTGCGGCTGGAGACCCCGCTGCTCGACGTCCGGCTGTTCCGCGACCGGCGGTTCACGGCGGCGGTCTCGGCCTCGGCGATCTCCCTGGTCGGGCTCTCCGGTGTGATCTTCGTGGTCTCGCAGTACCTGCAGCTGGTCCGCGGCTACCAGCCGCTGCAGGCCGGCCTGGCCGAGCTGCCGGCCTTCGCCGGCTCGGTGGTCGGCGGTCTGCTGACCGCCCGGGTGGCCCGCCGCTTCGGCGCCCGCGGGGCGCTGACGGCCTGTCTGCTGGCGATGGGTCTGGGCGTCGGCGTGCTCGGCTGGCTGGGGCAGGACACCACCTACCTGATGCTGGCCGCCTCCTTCCTGCTGGTCGGGACGGCCGAGGGCGTGGTCTACACGCTCGGCGCCGACCTGGTGCTGAGCGCCGCGCCCGCCGACAAGGCCGGGGCCGCCTCGGCGGTCTCCGAGACGGCGTACGAGCTGGGCACCGCGCTCGGCATCGCCCTGGTCGGCTCGGTGGTCGGCTCGATCTACGCGAACGGGCTGGCCGTCCCGGCCGGGACGGACCCGGCGGTCGCCGCCCGGGCCGGCGAGTCGCTGGGCTCGGCGGTCGAGGCCGCGCAGGGGCTCTCGCCGGAGCTGGCGCAGCCGCTGCTGGCGAGCGCCAAGCAGGTCTTCGTCAGCGGCATGAACAGCGCCGGGCTGCTGGCCGCGGCCCTGCTGGTCGGCGCGGCCGTGATGGCCTGGCGGCTGCTGCGCGGGCTGTCCGGGCCGGGCGCGACGGCGGGGACGCCCGTCGCGGCCTCGGGGGCCTCTGAGGTCGCGGAGGTCGCGGAGGTCGCGGAGGTCGCGAAGACGTCCGAGGAGTCGGAGGCGTCGGAGACCGTCCGCGCGTGACCCGCTCCCCCTACGGAACGGCCGTTCTCCTGACGAGAACGGCCGTTTCCGTTTTCCGGCCGACCGTTCCGGTTGTTCCGCCGGGTCCGACCGGTCCGGCTGAACCGACGGGTCCGCCCGCTACTGCCTCGCCCCGAAGGGCAGCTCCAGCTCGGCCCAGACGACCTTGCCGTCCCGGGTGAGCCGGCTGCCCCAGCGCTGCGCCAGCTCGCTGACCAGGAACATCCCCCGCCCGCCCTCGTCCTGCTCGGCGAAGGGACGCAGCTGCGGGGTCTGGCCGCCGGCGTCGGAGACCTCGACGGTGAGCACCCGGTCGCGGAAGAGCCGCAGCCGGCGCGGGGCGTCGGCGTGCAGCAGGGCGTTCGTGACCAGCTCGCTGACCAGCAGCTCGGCGTAGTCGGTGAGCGCGGTCAGGTTCCAGGCCTCCAGGGTGGCCCGGGTGAAGCGGCGGGCCCGCCCGGGCAGCCGGCCGCCGCCACTGAGCGGGAGGGTGGCGATCCGGTCGGCGGGCAGCGGCAGCACCCGCGCCATGATCATCGCGATGTCGTCCTCGGTGCCGTCGGTGACCAGAGCGGCCAGCACGGCGTCGCAGTTCTCCTCCAGGGTCCGGCCGGGCCCGGAGAGCGTGCGGGCCAGCAGGTCGATCCCGTCGTCCAGGTCCTGGCCGCGCCGCTCGACCAGGCCGTCGGTGTACAGCGCGACCATGCCGCCCTCGGGGATGGCGAACTCGATGGACTCGAAGGCCACCCCGCCCACGCCCAGCGGCACGCCGGGCGGCACCTCGACCTTCTCGGCGGTGCCGTCGGGGGCGACCCGGACCGGCGGCAGGTGCCCGGCCGAGGCCACCTGGACGGTGCGCTCCAGCGGGTCGTAGACCGCGCAGATGCAGGTGGCGAACTGGCCCTCGCCGATTCCCGAGGCGGTCTCGTCCAGCCGGGTGAGGACCTGCTCGGGCGGCATGTCGAGGGTGGCGAGGGTCCGGGCGACGGTGCGCAGCTGGCCCATCGTGGCGGCGGCCCGGATGCCGTGGCCCATCACGTCGCCGACCACCAGGGCGACCCGCCCGCAGGACAGCGGGACCACGTCGAACCAGTCGCCGCCGACCTCGCTGGTCACGCTGCTGGGCAGGTAGCGGTAGGCGATCTCCAGTCCGAGGGTGCGGTGCACCTCCTGCGGCAGCAGGCTGCGCTGCAGAGTGAGGGCGGTCTCCCGCTCGCGGCGGTAGAGCCGGGCGTTGTCGAGCGCCAGCGCGGTGCGGGCGACCAGTTCCTCGGCGAGGGCGACGTCGGCGTCGGTGAACGGCTCGGGGTTGCGCATCCGGATGAACTCGGAGCCGCCGAGCACCATGCCCCGGGCGGTGATCGGCACCATCAGGTACGAGTGGATGCCCGCCGCCATCCCGGGGGCGACCCGGTCCTCGCTGGAGACCAGCCCGCGCAGCACCTCCTCGTCCACGTGGGCCCGCAGCAGCGGCTTCCCGCTGCGCAGGCACTGGGTGTAGCTGCGGTCGGGGGCGTACTCGGAGGTCTCGCCGACGACGTCCACGGCGTGCGCGAGGCCGGTCTCGTACTCCTCCCCGACGGCGACGGCGCGCAGGGTGACGGTCCGGTCGGCGGGGATCGCGGTGGGCTCGGAGCCGCGCAGCACCGGCTCCAGCAGGTCGACGGTGGCGAAGTCGGCGAACCGGGGGACGACGGCCTCGATCAGCTCCTCGGCGGTGCGCTGGAGGTCGAGGGTGGTACCGATCCGGGCGGTGGCCTCGGCGATGGTGGCGAGCCGCTCCTGGGCCCGGGCGGCGCGGGCCTCGGCCTGGGAGCGCTCGGTGACGTCGATGATGGAGGAACAGACGCCGAAGACCCGGCCGCTGGGGTCCTCCAGGCGGAAGTAGGAGGCGGACCAGGCGCGGTCCCGCTTGGGGTCGCCGGGAACGCGGCCGTGCGAGCGGGCGTCCACCACGGGCTTGCCGGTCTTCAGCACCTGCCGCATGGTCTGCTCGATCTCGGCGCTGTTGATGCCGGGCAGGACGGCGGATATCCGGCGGCCGAGGTGGGCGGCGACCGGCACGCCGTTCATCCGGGCCAGCGCCTCGTTGATCCGCACGTAGCGCAGGTCGGTGTCGTAGACGGCCATGCCGATCGGGGAGCGGCCGAAGATGCCGTCCAGCACCGCGAGGTCGGCCTCGACGGCGTGCACGGCGCGGGTGTCGGAGGCGGTGGCGAGGAGCAGCAGGGTGCCGCCCGGGCCGGCGATGGGGTGGGTGCGGAACTCCAGGTCCACGGTGTGGCCGTCGCGGTGACGGACCGGGAAGACCCCGGACCAGCCGGTGCCGCCCATGATCCGTTCGAAGAGGCCCAGCACCTCGGTGCGGTCGCCGCCGGTGGTGAGCAGCTGGGCGGCGTGACTGCCGACGGCCTCCTCGGAGGTGTAGCCGAGCAGCGCCTCGGCGTCCTCGCTCCAGTGCAGGATCAGGCCGTCGCCCTGGAGCAGGGCCGTGGCGAGCGGGACGAGCCGGTGGCCTTCGGAACGTGTCGTGACTGCGGGGCTCGTGCCTTCCGGACTCGTGCCTGTGGGACTCGTGCCCACGGGACCGGGACGGGCCGGAGTGCGGCCCGGGGCAGGGTCGGCGGCGTCGGTCGCGTCCCACTCGTGTCCGTGCATGATCAGGCAGCACCCCGGTTCGGCTCGTGCCCGGCCGGGTGGGCCTCGCGGTCCGTTCCGGCCGGGATTCTTCTCCAGACTGCACGGACATCGGCCGCCCGGCGACCCCTTGGTCAGGGGTTTCCCGGTCGCTCCCGGTGTACGGGCGTCATGGGCGTACCGGGCGCAGCGTACCCTCAAGAACGCCCGCCCACTGCCGGATCACTCCGGATCGTCGGAGGCTGTCGTCGGTGAGCAGGTTGGCCAGTCCCAGCCCGCGCGCGAGGTCCAGCGTGGCCTGCACCGATTCGCGTACGCCCGGCCTGCTCTCGTCGGCGTCCAGGAATTCCACGGCGGCCCGGTGGGCCTCCCGGCCGACGTGACCCTCCAGCGTGATGATCCGCTCGCGCAGGGCCTGCTCGGTGGCGGCGGCGGTCCACAGGTGCAGGGCGGCGCGGAACAGCGGGCCGGTGTAGAGGCGGACGATCATGTCGACCACGGCGCGGGTGCGGTCGGGGCCGGCGGCCGGCAGCTCGTCCGCGTGGGCGCGGACGGCGGCCAGCCGCTCGGCGGTGACGTGCTCGACGGCCGCGGTGAAGAGGTCCTCGCGGGTCGGGAAGTGGTGCTGGGCGGCGCCCCGGGAGACCCCGGCCCGCTCGGCGACGACGCTGACGGTGGAGCCGTTCCAGCCGAGCTCGGCCAGGCAGTCCACGGCCGCCGCGAGCAGCCGGGCCCGGGTGGCGCGGCTGCGGTCCTGCTGGGGGGTGCGGGCGGTGGCGTGGTTGGTCATGGCTGCGGGCGGCTCCTGTTCCGGTGGGGGCGCGGCGGGTCGATCCTCACAGACGGGCACCGGTCCGCGCCCGCCGGGGCCCGTCCACTCCGGTCGGACGACGGGCCCGGGCCCGGTCGGCGACGGCGGGCTCAGCCGACGGCGGCGCGCGCGGCCTCGCGGGCGCGCAGTTCGCGGCGGAGGATCTTGCCGGCCGCGGACTTGGGGACGGCGTCCACGAACTCCACCGCGCGGACCTTCTTGTACGGGGCGACCTGTCCGGCGACGTACCCGGTGACCTCCTCGGCGGTCAGGCCGCTGCCGGGGGCGCGGACCACGAAGGCCTTGGGGCACTCGGTGCCGTCGGCGTCCCGGACACCGATCACGGCGGCGTCGGCGATCTGCGGGTGACCGAGCAGCACGGCCTCCAGTTCGGCGGGGGCGACCTGGTAGCCCTTGTACTTGATCAGCTCCTTGACCCGGTCGACGATGTGCAGGTAGCCGCGCTCGTCCACGAAGCCGACGTCCCCGGTGTGCAGCCAGCCCTCGGCGTCGACCACGGCGGCGGTCTCGGAGGGACGGCCGAGGTAGCCCTTCATCACCTGGGGGCCGCGGATCAGCAGCTCGCCGCGCTCCCCGGCGCCGAGGTCGCCGTCGGAGCCGTCCAGGGCGGCGATCCGCAGTTCGGTGGAGGGGACCAGCCGGCCGACCGACCCGCGCGAGGGCTCGCTCTCCCGGGGGGAGACCACATGGGTGACCGGGGACAGTTCGGTCATGCCGTAGCCCTGGAGCAGGTGCGTCAGGCCGAGGCGGCGGGCGCAGGCGGCGGCGAGCTCGTGGTCCAGCGGGGCGGCGGCGCACAGCAGGTACTCGACGGAGGAGAGGTCGAACCGCTCCACGACCGGGTGCTTGGCCAGGGCGAGCGCGATCGGCGGCGCCACCACCAGGGCCTGCACCCGGTGCTCCTCGACGGCGCGGCAGAACTGCTCCAGCTCGAAGCGGGGCAGCACGACCACGGTGGCGCCGCAGCGCAGCGGCTGGTTGAGCAGGGCCGTGAGGCCGTAGATGTGGAAGAAGGGCAGGACGGCCAGCACCCGCTCGCCCTCGGCGGGGCGGTAGAGGGCGTCGCACTGGGCGAGGTTGGTGGCGATCGAGCGGTGGGTGAGCATGACGCCCTTGGGCAGGCCGGTGGTGCCGCTGGAGTACGGCAGCACGGCGATGTCCTCGCCCGGGTCGATGGCCACCTCGGGGGCGGGACCGGAGACGGCCAGCAGGTCGGCGAGCGAGCGGTGTCCGTCGGCGCCGTCCAGCACGACGATCTCGGTCAGCGGCCGGCCCTCCTCGGCGAGCAGGGCGGCGGCCGTACGGGCGGTGGGCAGGAACGGGGAGACGGTGACCAGCCAGCGGGCGCCGCTGTCGCGCAGCTGGCCGGCCAGTTCGGCGGGCGTGGCCAGCGAGGACACCGTGGTCACGGTGGCGCCGGCCCGGGTTGCGCCGTAGTAGGCCATCGGGTACGCGGTCGAGTTGGGGCTGAAGAGGGCGAGCACGTCGCCCCGGGCCAGGCCTGATCCGGCCAGGGCGGCGGCGACCCGCTCGACGGCGGCGGCGAGCTGCGCGTAGCTGACCCGCTCCCCGGTGAGGCCGTCGATCAGGGCCGGCCGGTCCCCGTACCGGGCCGCGGCACCGAGGACCGCGTCATGGATCGGCAGGTCGACCACGGGGACGTCCGGGAACTCGCTTCGGAACACCAAGGCATGCCTCCAGTAAGGAAGTTGACGCTGCAACAAAACCTGCGAGGGCGCGCTCAGGAGCATACGGACAGTCAGGGGGGAGGCTGGGCCATTGTGGGGAACCGGCGCCGGCGCCCGCGTGGCGCGGTTGCCCCCGGGGCCGCCCACCCCGACGGTGTTGGACCACGGCCGCCCGCCCCCGGGTGCGGCCCAGAACCCTGGAGCAGCCCCGTGCGCACCACCTCCCATCCCCTGCCACCGGCCCGTCGGCTGCTCGCCGCAGCCGGCGCCGCCCTCGCGCTCACCCTCGGCGCCGCCCCGGCCGCGCTGGCCGCGCCGGGCGACAACGGTGACGTCAAGATCCACAATGAGACCACTCCGGTGGACGACACCCGGGACGAACCCAAGGTCTGCCGGTTCTACCTGGACGCCTTCAACTTCGACACCCTCCAGCTGGTCAGCTGGACCATCTCGCAGCAGCCGCCGACCGGCAACGCCCTGGTGCTGGCCGGCTCGATCGTGCTGACCAACGGCACCGGCTCCACCCAGACGTACAGCCTTCCGGACGGGCACTACAAGCTCGAATGGACGTTCGTCGGCGAGACCGGCAACGCCAAGCAGAAGGTCTTCGACGTCTCCTGCGCCACCTCGTCACCCTCGTCCTCGCCCTCCTCCTCGCCCAGCGGCTCCCCCTCGCCCAGCGGCTCCCCGTCGCCCAGCGGTTCGCCCTCGCCGAGTGGTTCACCCTCCACCAGCCCCTCCCCCGGCGTCTCGCCCAGCCACTCGCCCGGCCACTCGCCCACGCCCGGCCCGCACGGCGGGGTCGGCACCGGCGGCGGCGGCACCTCCGGGGCGAACGCCGCCGAGGTGATCGGCGGTGTCGCCCTGGTCGTCGGCGCCGGCGGGCTCGGCGTCCGCGCGCTGCGCCGCCGTCCCGGACACAATGCCGGTTCCTGACCGTCCGCACCGCGCCCCGCGCGACGGCTCCGGCCCCTGGCGGGCCGGGGTCGCCGCGCTGGTGCTCGCGGCGGGCGGCCTCTGGATGGTCCACGACGGCACCACCGGCCGGAACGGGCCGCCGCTGCCGCCCGTGCCCGCCACCGCACCGGCCGCCGCACCGTCACCGGGTCCGGCACCGGCAGCGTCACCGTCACCGGCCACCCCGACACCGGCCGCCGCGCCCACCCCGCCACCGGTGCCCGCCGCGCCACAGCTGCCGGCCTCGCCGCCGACCAGGATCCGGATCCCCTCGATCAAGGTCGACGCCCCGGTCACCGGCCTCGGACTCACCACCGCCCGCCAGCTGGCCACCCCGCCGATGGAGCAGCGCAACCTGACCGGCTGGTACCGCGACGGCGCCGCGCCCGGGGCCGCCGGGAACGCGCTCGTCGTCGGGCACGCCGACAACCGCACCGGACCGGCGGTCTTCTACCGGCTCGGACTGCTGCGCCCCGGCGACACCGTCGAGGTGACCCGCAAGGACCGGCGCACCGCCGTGTTCACCGTCGACTCCGTCCAGGTCTTCCCGAAGAAGGACTTCCCGGACGCCCTGGTGTACGGCGGCGGCAGCGCCGACCGCGCCGAACTGCGGCTGATCACCTGCGGCGGCAAGTTCGACCAGAAGACCGGGTACGAGGCCAACACCGTGGTGTTCGCCCACCTGTCCTCCACCCGGTGACTCAGCGCGACCCGGCGACTCAGTACGACTTCGGCAGGCCGAGGGTGTGCTGGGCGACGAAGTTGAGCACCATCTCCCGGCTCACCGGGGCCACCCGGCCGACCCGGGTGGCGGCCAGCAGCGCGCCCAGCCCGTACTCCTGGGTGAGGCCGTTGCCGCCGAGGGTCTGCACCGCCTGGTCGACGGTGCGGGCGGCGGCCTCACCGGCCGCGTACTTGGCCATGTTGGCGGCCTCACCGGCGGCGAGGTCCTCGCCCGCGTCGCAGAGCAGCCCGGCCTTCTGGGTCATCAGCCGGGCCAGCTCGATCTCCACCGCGCACTGGGCCAGCGGGTGGGCCAGGCCCTGGTGGGCGCCGATCGGGGTGGACCAGACCGTACGGGTCTTCGCGTACTCGACCGCCTTGCCGAGGGCCTGGCGGGCGAGGCCGAGCGAGAACGCGGCGGTCAGGACGCGCTCCGGGTTGAGGCCCGCGAACAGCTGGAGCAGGCCCGCGTCCTCGTCGCCGACCAGGGCGTCGGCGGGCAGCCGGACGTCGTCCAGGAAGACCTGGAACTGCTTCTCGGGGGCGACCAGCTCCATCGGGATCGGCCGGAACTCGAACCCCGGGGTCTCGCGCGGGACGACGAACAGACAGGGCTTGAGCCTGCCGGTGCGGGCGTCTTCGGTGCGGGCCACGAACAGCACCGCGTCGCAGTGGTCGATGCCGGAGACGAACACCTTGCGGCCGGTGAGCAGCCAGTCCTCGCCGTCGCGGCGGGCCACGGTGGATATCCGGTGCGCGTTGGAACCGGCGTCCGGCTCGGTGATGCCGAAGGCCATCCGGCGGCTGCCGTCGGCCAGGCCGGGCAGCCAGCGCTGCTTCTGCTCCTCGGTGCCGTAGCGGGCGATCACCGTGCCGCAGATCGCCGGGGAGACGATCAGCAGCAGCAACGGGCAGCCGGCGGTGCCGAGTTCCTCCAGGACGATGGCGAGGTCGGTGATGCCACCGCCCCCGCCGCCGTACTCGGCGGGCAGGTTGACGCCGAGGTAGCCGGCCTTGCCGGCCTCCGCCCACAGTTCGTCGGCGGGCTCGCCGGCCCGGGCCTTGGCGAGGTAGTAGGTGGAGCCGTAGCGGCGGCCGAGATCGCCGACGGCCTGGCGCAGGGCCCGGCGCTCGGGGGTTTCCAGGAGCTGACTGCCGATGGCGGACATGTGGGGTCCTTCCTCAGTCATCTTGGCGGGACTCTTGCGGCGACTCTTGGGGGGACTTGACGACGGCGAGCAGGGTGCCGGGTTCGACCTGCTGGCCCGGGGTGGCGCGGAGTTCGACGAGGACGCCGTCGGCCGGTGCGGTGACGCGGTGCTCCATCTTCATCGCCTCCAGCACGAGCAGCGGCTGTCCCGCGGTGACGGTGTCGCCCGCGACGGCGGTGGTGCGGAGCACCGTGCCGGGCATCGGGGCGAGCAGGGCACCGGGTTCGGTGCGGACGGTGGGGTCGGGGAAGCGCGGAAGAGCGGTGAGCGCGGTGCCGCCGGCGGGGGTGTCGACGTACACCCGGTCGCCGTAGCGGGTGACGCGGTAGCGGCGGCGGACCCCGCCCTCGCTCAGGACGACCGACTCCGGTGCGGCGCTCACGAGTTCGACGTCCGGGTGGTCCTCAGCCCGCAGCCCCGCCCGGGTGAGGCGGTAGCGGACCTCCGACTCGGTTCCGTCGTCCGCCCGGTAGCGCTTGAGCTGCGGCTGGGAGGGCAGGTTGCGCCAGCCGGACGGGAGGGCGGTGCGACGGGCGGCGGCGTCGGCCAGCGCGGCGGCCAGGGCCGCGCGGCCGGCGCCCCCGGCGTCCGGTGGGGTGAGCTCCGCGGCGTGCTCGGCCAGGAATCCGGTGTGCAGGTGCCCGGCCAGGAAGGCCGGGTGCCGCAGCGCCCGGACCAGCGACTCCCGGTTGGTCGACGGCCCGTGCATCCGCGCGCGGGCCAGCGCGTCCGCCAGCCGGCGGGCCGCAGCCGCCCGGGTCGGCGCCCAGGCGATCACCTTGGCGAGCATCGCGTCGTAGTGCGGGGTGACCTCGCTGCCCGCCGCCACCCCGGAATCCAGCCGTACGCCGGATCCCTCCGGCCGGCCACCACCGCCGGTGAACTCCTGGTGCGGAACCGTGAGTTCGAGGCAGTGCAGGGTGCCGGTGGCGGGCCGCCAGTCCTTCGCCGGGTCCTCCGCGTACAGCCGGGCCTCGATCGCGTGACCGCGGCTCGCCGGCGGCAGCGGCGGCAGCTCCTCCCCTTCGGCGACGGCGAGTTGGAGCGCCACCAGGTCCAGTCCGGTGAGCGCCTCGGTGACCGGGTGCTCGACCTGGAGGCGGGTGTTCATCTCCAGGAAGTAGAACCGGCCGTCCTCGTCGAGCAGAAACTCGGCGGTGCCGGCGCCGACGTAGCCGATCGTGCGGGCCGCCGTGACCGCGGCCGCGTGCAGCTCGGCGCGGACCTCCGCCGGGAGGCCGGGCGCCGGCGCCTCCTCGATCACCTTCTGGTGCCGCCGTTGCAGCGAACAGTCGCGGTCGCCGACCGCCCAGACCGTACCGTGCGCGTCGGCCAGCAGCTGGACCTCGACGTGCCGGCCGGTCGGCAGGTAGCGCTCGCAGAACACCTCGTCCGAGCCGAAGGCCTTCGCCGCCTCGACGCCCGCGGCTGCCAACTCGCCAGGCAGGTCCGCCAGCCGGTGGACCACGCGCATGCCCCGGCCGCCACCGCCCGCCGCGGCCTTGACCAGCACCGGCAGGTCCGCCTCGGTCGGTTCGGCCAGCGCGCCCAGGACGGGCACCCCGGCCGCGGCCATCAGGCGCTTGGCGGCGGTCTTGGAGCCCATCGCGGCGATCGCGGCCGGCGGCGGGCCGACCCAGACCAGGCCCGCGTCCAGCACGGCCTGCGCGAACTCGGCGCTCTCGGACAGGAATCCGTACCCGGGGTGGACGGCGTCGGCCCCGGCCGCGAGCGCGGCCCGGACGATCGAGTCGCCGCGCAGATAGGTGTCGGCGGGCGCGGCCCCTGGCAGCCGGACGGCCGCGTCGGCCTCGCGCACGTGCGGGGCGTCGGCGTCCGGGTCGGAGTGGACGGCGGTGGTCGCGATGCCGAGCTCCCGGCAGGTACGGAAGACCCGGCGGGCGATCTCGCCCCGGTTGGCGACCAGCAGGTTGCCGATCGACGTCGTGGAAGTCATTGGTGGCTCCGTTGGCAGAGGCTCGCTCACAGGCGGAAGACGCCGTACCCGCGTGCGCCCTCGACCGGCGCGTTGTGGATCGCGGACAGGCACAGGCCGAGCACGGTACGGGTGTCGCGCGGGTCGATCACGCCGTCGTCGTAGAGGCGGCCGGACAGGAACACCGGCAGCGACTCGGCCTCGATCTGCTGCTCGACCATCGCCCGGATCGCCGCGTCCGCGTCCTCGTCGTAGGGCTGCCCCTTCGCCGCCGCCGACTGCCGGGCCACGATCGACAGCACCCCGGCGAGCTGCTGCGGGCCCATCACCGCCGACTTGGCGCTCGGCCAGGAGAACAGGAAGCGCGGCTCGTACGCCCGGCCGCACATGCCGTAGTGGCCGGCCCCGTAGGAGGCGCCCATCAGCACGGAGAGGTGGGGGACGGTGGAGTTGGCGACGGCGTTGATCATCATCGCGCCGTGCTTGATGATGCCGCCCTGCTCGTAGTCCTTGCCGACCATGTAGCCGGTGGTGTTGTGCAGGAACAGCAGCGGGGTGTTCCGCTGGTTCGCCAACTGGATGAACTGGGCGGCCTTCTGGGACTCGGCGCTGAACAGGACGCCCTGCGCGTTGGCCAGGACCCCGACCGGATAGCCGTGCAGCCGGGCCCAGCCGGTGCACAGGCTGGAGCCGTAGAGCGGCTTGAACTCGTCGAAGTCGGAGCCGTCGACCAGCCGGGCGATCACCTCGCGCGGGTCGAAGGGCACCTTGAGGTCGCCCGGGACGATGCCCAGCAGCTCCTCCTCGGCGTACTTCGGCGGCTCGGCGAACCGGTCCGGCCCGGGGCCCGGCTTGCGGTGGTCCAGCCGGGCGACGATCCGCCGGGCCAGCCGCACCGCGTCCACCTCGTCCACCGCGAAGTGGTCGGCGAGGCCGGAGGTGCGGGCGTGCATCTCCGCGCCGCCGAGCGACTCGTCGTCGGCCTCCTCCCCGGTGGCCATCTTGACCAGCGGCGGACCGCCGAGGAACACCTTGGCGCGCTCCTTGACCAGCACGGTGTGGTCGGACATGCCGGGAACGTACGCGCCGCCGGCCGTCGAATTGCCGAACACCACGGCCACGGTGGGGATTCCGGCGGCGGACAGCCGGGTGAGGTCGCGGAACAGGGCGCCGCCGGGGATGAAGATCTCCTTCTGGCTGGGCAGGTCCGCGCCGCCGGACTCGACCAGGTTCACCAGCGGGAGGCGGTTGCCCAGCGCGACCTCGTTGGCCCGCAGCGCCTTGCGCAGCGTCCACGGGTTGCTGGACCCGCCGCGCACGGTCGGGTCGTTGGCGGTGATCACGCACTCCACGCCCTCGATCACCCCGATGCCGGTGACCAGCGCGGCACCGACCGGGAACTCGCTGCCCCACGCCGCCAGCGGGGACAGCTCCAGGAACGGCGAGTCCGGGTCGACCAGCAACTCGATCCGCTCGCGGGCCGTCAGCTTGCCGCGCCCGCGGTGGCGCTCCAGGTACTTCGGGCCGCCGCCGGCCAGCGCCTTGGCGTGCTCGGCGTCCAGCTCGGCGAGCTTGGCGAGCATCGCGGCACGGTGCTCGGCGTACTCCGGCCCGGCCGGGTCGATTCGGGTGGGCAGGACGGTCACGACACGGCCTCCGGGCTGTCGAGGAGCTGGGTCGGGATGTCGAGGTGGCGCGAACGGAGCCACTCCCCGAGGGCCTTGGCCTGCGGGTCGAAGCGGTGCCGGGCGGCGACGCCCTCGCCGAGCAGCCCGGCGACGGTGAAGTTGACCGCCCACAGGTTCGGGAGGAGATGCCGGGTGACGGTCAACTCCTCCGTCTCCGGCAGGAGTTCCTTGATCCGCTCGACCGTGAGGACGTGCGCCAGCCAGCGCCAGCCGTCCTCCGTACGGGCCCAGACGCCCAGGTTGGCGTCGCCGCCCTTGTCACCGCTGCGGGCACCGGCCACCAGGCCGAGCGGCGCGCGCCGGGCGGGGCCGGCCGGCAGCGGCTCGGGCAGCCGGTGCCCGACCTCCGCGGATCCGCCGGTGACCGGCGCCGGCGGTACGGCGATCCGGCGGCCGTCCGGCAGCACCGCGGTGTGCTCGACCGTCTTGGCGTCGACGTACGCGGCGGTGAACACCCCGTACGGCGCACCCGGCCCCGGCGGGGCGGTGAGATGGAAGCCCGGGTAGCCGGCCAGGCCCAACTCCACAGCGGCCTTGCCGAGTTCACGTCCTACCTTGGCCGGGTCCGGGTCGCGGGCGGTCAGCCGGAGGAGGGCGGAGGCGGCCTCCTCGGTCGGGGCGTCCGGGTGGTCGGTGCGGGCGAGCGTCCAGCGCAGTTCGGCCGGGCCGGCCCCGGGCGGCAGGGCCTCGGCGAACTGCCGTCGCACCAGGTCGGCCTTGGCCTCGACGTCCAGACCGGTGAGGACGAAGACCACCTCGTTGTGGTGGCCGCCGAGCGCGTTGAGGCCGACCTTCAGCGTGGCCGGCGGGGCCTCGCCCCGGACGCCGTCGATCCGGACCCGGTCCTGGCCCTCCGCGCTGAGCCGGACGGTGTCCAGCCGGGCGGTCACATCCGGGCCCAGGTAGTGCGGTCCGCCTGTCTCGTACAGGAGTTGGGCGGTCACGGTGCCCACGGTGACGGCGCCGCCGGTGCCCGGGTGCTTGGTGATCACACTGGAGCCGTCGGCGTGCAGCTCGGCGATCGGGAAGCCGGGCCTGGTCACGTCGTGCTCGCCGAAGAACGCGTAGTTGCCGCCCGTCGCCTGGGCGCCGCACTCCAGCACGTGCCCGGCGACCACCGCACCGGCCAGCGCGTCCACGTCCGTCGGCTCCCAGCCGAAGTGCGCGATCCCCGGCCCGACGACCAGTGCCGCGTCCGTCACCCGGCCGGTGACCACCAGCTCGGCGCCCTCCCGCAGACAGGCCGCGATGCCGAACCCGCCGAGATAGGCGTTCGCCGCCAACAGCCCATCCGGCAGCCCGAGTTCCGCCCTGCGCGGCAGCAGGTCGTCCCCCTCCACGTGCGCCACGGCCGTCTCGACGCCCAGCCGCCGGGCCAACTCGCGCAGCTCGTCGGCCAGTCGCGCCGGATTGAGGCCGCCCGCATTCACCACGATCGCCACACCGCGCTCGCGCGCCAGCCCGAGACACTCCTCCATCTGCCGCAGGAAGGTCCGGACGTACCCCCGCGACGGGTCCTTCAGCCGGTCCCGCGCCAGGATGAGCATGGTCAGCTCGGCCAGATAGTCCCCGGTCAGCACGTCCAACGGCCCACCGGTCAGCATCTCCCGTACCGCGGCGAACCGGTCCCCGTAGAACCCCGAGGCGTTCCCGATCCGCAGCCCCACCCGCTCGACCACCAATGCCCCTCCCCTGCCGAAGAGTTGGCGACGCCCCCGCACGAGCGCCGTCGGGCAGCAGCGTGGCACCGCCCGGAGAAAAAAGCAATCATGCCTGCTTGTTTTCCCGACACCCACCTGCCCCGCCGAGCCGGGGCCGACGGAACCGCCCGGGGCTGCGGGCCGCCGCGACCTGCGGCGGACCGCTTCCGTGCCGGCGGTGCCGTCAGGCCTCGCCGGCGTCGCCGGTTTCGGTCGGCGCCTCGCCGAGCATGGCGAGGGTCAGCACGTTGCCGGAGATGCCCCAGCCGCCGTCGGCGACCTCCTCGACCAGGACCATGGTGGTGTTGCGGGCGCGCTCACCGTAGATCTCGACGTACAGCTCGGTGGTGCGGGTGACGATCTGCTCCTTCTGCTTCGGGGTGAGGGTCTTCTCGGGGACCTTGAAGTTCGCGAAAGGCATGGCGGGTCGTTCCTTCTCTCGGTGGGGCGTTACAGGGAGCTGCCCGCAGCGGGCAGGCCGTCCGGTCCCGTCGGCCGACGGGGTGGCTGGGGGCGGTTCAGACGATGCCGCCGTTGGCGCGGATGACCTGTCCGTTGATCCAGTGGCCGGCCGGGGAGGCCAGGAACGCGACGACCTCGGCGATGTCGGCAGTGCTGCCGAGGCGCTCCAGCGGGGGTTGGGCGGCCAGGCGGGCGACGGTCTCCTCGTCCTTGCCGTCCAGGAACATGTCGGTGGCCGTGGGGCCGGGTGCGACGGTGTTGGCGGTGACGTCCCGGCCCCGCAGCTCCCGCGCCAGGATCAGCGTCAGCGCCTCGACCGCGCCCTTGCTCGCGGCGTACGCGCCGTAGCCCGGGAAGGCCAGCCCCAGCACGGAGGTGGAGAACGTCACTATCGCGCCGCCGGGGCGCACCCGACGGGCGGCCTGCTGGACGACGGCGAAGGTGCCGCGGATGTTGGTGCGGTGCAGGTCGTCCAGGACGGCCAGGTCCAGCTCGGCGATCGGCCCCAGGTGCATCCGCGCGGCCGTGTGCACGACGGCGTCGACGCCGCCGAACTCCGCGTCGGCCGCGTCGAACAGGGCCGCGACCGCGTGTTCGTCGGCGACGTCCGCGCGCACCGCGATCGCCCGGCCGCCGCCGGCGACGGCCTCCTTCACGGCGGCTTCGGCCTCGGCCCGGTTGCCGGCGTAGCCGACCACGACGGCGTACCCGTCGGCGGCCAGCCGGCCGACGGTCCGGCGGCCGATGCCGCGCGAGCCGCCGGTGACGACCGCGACGCGGGGTGCGGCGGAGGACCGGGCCGGGGCGGGCGTCCCGGCCGGGGAGGTGGGGATGGGCATAGCTGGCTCCTGCGGTGGATGGGGGTTCGGGCCGCGGCCTTGCCGGCGGCCCTGCTGCGTCCTCCACGATCGGTCGGTCCCCCGCCCCCAGCCAGGGCTGCGTCTACCCAGGGGATGCCACCCCCTGGCTGCGCTCCGGCGTAGCGGCGACCATGGAGGGGTGAACCTTCCAGAGCTCGGTGCCTTCCTCAGGACACGCCGCGACCGCATCCGGCCCGGCGAGGTCGGCCTCCCCCAAGGCCCGCGCCGACGCGTCCCCGGGCTGCGCCGCGAGGAGGTCGCGCAGCTGGCGGGGCTGTCGGTCGACTACTACACCGAGCTGGAACGCGGCAGCGCGAAGAACGGCGTGCAGCCCTCGACCCAGACCCTGGCCGCGCTCGCCCGAGCCCTGCGCCTGAACGGCGACGAGCGCGACCACCTGTTCCACCTGGCCGAACGGCCGGTCCCCCGCTCGGAACACGGACCCTCGGCACACGTGCAGCCCGCGCTCCTCGGACTCCTGGACCGGCTGTCCAACACCCCCGCGCGTGTCATCACCGACCTGCACGAAGCCCTGGTGGAGAACGACCTGGCCCGGGCGCTGCTCGGCAAGTCCCCGGCGCACCGCGGCCCGGCGGCGAGCTACGTGTACCGGTGGTTCACCGACCCGCGGGCGCGCGAGATCCACCCGCCCGAGGACCACCCGCACCACTCCCGGGTGTTCGCGGCGGACCTCCAGGCGGCGGCCGCCCGGCGTGGCCGGGACGCCGAGGTCACGAGGATGGTCGCCGTACTGCGCCGACGCAGCCAGGAGTTCGCGGCCCTCTGGGACACCCACGACGTCGCGGTGCGCCGCATGGACCGCAAGAGGATCGTCCACCCCCTGCTCGGCGTCATCGAGCTCGACTGCCACAACCTCCTCAGCGAGGACGGGCGGCAGCGCCTGCTCTGGTTCACGGCCCCGCCCGGCAGCCCGGGAGCCGAGCAGTTGGAACTGCTGTCCGTCGTGGGGACCCAGGAGCTGGGCGTCACGGAGGGTGTGGCGCCGAGCTGACCCGCGCCCGCCCGGGAGCGGTTCGGCGCACCGGTTCTGAGCTGCTAATATTCTTCTTGTCGCGAGGGAGAATGATCCCTCGTCAGGCGTCAGTGGTGCTACCAGAGCACGTCCTACTTTCAGTAGGAAGAGTCCGTGCGACCCGGGCCTGGCGCTCCAGCATCGGACGGGGTCCGGTACCTGATCAGGTACCGGGCCCCGTCCGCGTTGTGGCGATGCCGGGCGTGGTCTGACGTGGTCTGACGTGGTCTGACGTGGTCTGGCGCAACGGACCGGCCCGTGTTGCCGGTTGCCGTGCGGGCGGGCGGCGGACCGGCAGGTGACCGGGCCACGGACGGCATGTGGGGCAGAGCCATTGACCGGCCGTCAGGGGCGCCGGGAGGATTCGCGGTCATGACGACGCGCATAGACCCTTTGTCACGGTGGCTGCTGGCCCCGCTGCGGTGGGCGGCCCTGCTGTCGATGCTGGTGTCGGTCGGGGTGTTCTTCGCCGGGGCCGGGGAGGCCCAGGCGGCGCCCGCCTGCGGGGTGCTGTCCACCGGGGCGGCTCCGCAGGCCACCGCCGCCGTCCGGTCCGCCTGCGGGCTGATCGGCACCCCGTACTCCTGGGGCGGCGGCCACGGCGCGCAGCCCGGCCTGACGTACGGCCTCTGCGACGCCTCCAACGGCGCCCCCGACGACTGCCACGTCCGCGGCCTGGACTGCTCCGGCATGGTCCGCTACGCCTACGACCTGGCGGTCGGCGAGGACGTCGTCAACGGCACCACCCGGACCCAGTGGCCGTCCTCCCGGGCGGTCGCC
Source organism: Kitasatospora sp. Ki12 (assembly GCF_054601375.1). Classification (NCBI taxonomy): domain Bacteria; kingdom Bacillati; phylum Actinomycetota; class Actinomycetes; order Kitasatosporales; family Streptomycetaceae; genus Kitasatospora; species Kitasatospora sp. Ki12. The sequence continues at coordinate 1,461,175 of NZ_BAAIHT010000002.1, forward strand.
CGCTACTACCGGGCGGACGGGACCGCACCGCTGCTCCCCGGTGACCTGGTGTTCTTCGGCGACACCGCCCCCGGCATCCACCATGTCGCGATGTACCTCGGGCAGGGCTGGATCGTCGAGGCGCCCTACTCCGGCGGCTACGTCCAGGTGGCGGCGCTCTCCTCGCACGGCGACTACTACGGCGCGATCCGGCTGTACGGGCCCGGCGACTCCACCCCGACGCCGACCTCGACCCCGTCGGGCGGCGGCAAGTACTGGGTGGACACCTTCGCCAACGCGCCCGTGTACGGCTCCCCGACCTCCACCACCAGCACGGGGACCCTGTACCAGGGCACCAACTACGTCTACTGCAAGGCCTGGGGACGCGAGGTCTCCAGCGGCGGCAGCTACAACCACTGGTGGCTGAAGACCGACCCGGACGCCGGCCCCGGCGGCCAGTGGGTCTCCGCGTTCTACCTCTCCCGCTGGGGCAACGACACCGCCAAGGACAACGGCGGCGCCACCATCCCCGACTGCCCGGGCGGCGGCACCCCGCCCGCCACCGGCAAGTACTGGGTGGACACCTTCGCCAACGCGAACGTCTACGCCTCGCCGAACTCCACCACCGCCACCGGCACGCTGAACCAGGGCACCAACTACGTCTACTGCAAGGCCTGGGGACGCGAGGTGTCCAGCGGCGGCAGCTACAACCACTGGTGGCTGAAGACCGACCCGGACGCCGGCCCCGGCGGCCAGTGGGTCTCCGCGTTCTACCTCTCCCGCTGGGGCAACGACACCGCCAAGGACAACGGCGGCGCCACCATCCCCGACTGCTGAGGAACCGGGCGCACGGAACCGGCCGGGCGGACCGATCAGTTTTGGAGAAGCACCCGGCCCGGGCCCACGCCTAGCGTTGCGGTCATGAGCGACATCACCATTCACTGGACCTTCCTCCCGCACACCGACCCCGAGGCCTCCCTCGCCTTCTACCGCGACCTGCTCGGCTTCGAGGTCCGCAACGACGTCGGCGGCGGCGCGATGCGCTGGATCACCGTCGGCCCCGCCGACCAGCCCGGCGTCTCCCTCGTGCTGGAGCCGCCGGCGATCGACCCGGGTGTCACCGAGGACGAGCGCAGGACCATCACCGACATGATGGCCAAGGGCACCTACGCCCGGCTCGTCCTCGGCACCCCCGACCTGGACGGCCTGTTCGACCGGCTGAAGTCCGGCGGCGCCGAGCTGGTGCAGGAGCCGGCCGACCAGCAGTGGGGTGCGCGCGACTGCGCCTTCCGCGACCCGGCGGGCAACCTGATCCGCTTCAACGAGGTGCGCTGAACCCGGCGAGGCGCGCCGGACGAACGACGGCAGGCCACCACAGCCGTAGCCGTGACACCCGACGGGCCCGCCGCCCGCGGCACCGGACCGACCGACCGACCGACCGACCGACCAACGGACCGACCGGATCACGCCGGTTCTGGTTGGATCGAAGGAATCCACCGGTGACCGCGGGGACGGGCCCGCCCGATCGACAGGGAGAGACCAGACGATGCCCAAGAGGACGGACGCGAACCCCGCGCCGCACGCCGCCGACAGCCACGACCTGATCCGCGTCCACGGCGCGCGCGAGAACAACCTCAAGGACGTCAGCGTCGACATCCCCAAGCGCCGGCTGACGGTGTTCACCGGTGTGTCCGGCTCCGGCAAGAGCTCGCTGGTGTTCGACACCATCGCCGCCGAGTCCCAGCGGCTGATCAACGAGACCTACAGCGCGTTCGTCCAGGGCTTCATGCCCACCCTGGCCCGCCCCGAGGTGGACGTCCTGGAGGGCCTGACCACCGCGATCATCGTCGACCAGCAGCGGATGGGCGCCGATCCGCGCTCCACCGTCGGCACCGCCACCGACGCCAACGCGATGCTGCGCATCCTCTTCAGCCGGCTCGGCACCCCGCACATCGGCTCCCCCAAGGCCTTCTCCTTCAACGTCCCCTCGATCAGCGGGGCCGGCGCCGTCACCGTCGAGCGCGCCGGCAAGACCGTGAAGGAGCGGCGCAGCTTCAGCATCACCGGCGGCATGTGCCCGCGCTGCGAGGGCCGCGGCAGCGTCTCCGACATCGACCTCACCCAGCTGTACGACGACGCCAAGTCGATCTCCGAGGGCGCGATCACCATCCCCGGCTGGAAGACCGACAGCTGGTGGACGGTCGGCGTCTACGCCAACTCCGGCTTCCTCGACCCGGACAAGCCGATCCGCGAGTACACCGAGAAGGAGTTGCAGGACTTCCTGTACCGGGAGCCGACCAAGGTCAAGGTCAACGGCGTCAACCTCACCTACGAGGGCCTGATCCCCAAGATCCAGAAGTCGATGCTGTCCAAGGACAAGGACTCGCTGCAGCCGCACATCCGCGCCTTCGTGGAGCGGGCCGTCACCTTCACCGCCTGCCCGGACTGCGGGGGGACCCGGCTCAGCGAGGCCGCCCGCTCGTCCAGGATCGCGGGCGTCAGCATCGCCGACGCCTGCGCGATGCAGATCAGCGACCTCGCCGCCTGGGTCGGCGGGCTCGACGAGCCCTCGGTGACGCCGCTGCTCACCACCCTTGGGCAGACCCTCGACTCCTTCGTGGAGATCGGCCTCGGCTACCTCTCCCTCGACCGCCCCTCCGGCACGCTCTCCGGCGGCGAGGCGCAGCGGGTCAAGATGATCCGCCACCTCGGCTCCTCGCTCACCGACACCACGTACGTCTTCGACGAGCCCACCACCGGTCTGCACCCGCACGACATCGACCGGATGAACAGGCTGCTGCTGCGCCTGCGGGACAAGGGCAACACCGTGCTGGTGGTGGAGCACAAGCCGCAGACCATCGCGATCGCCGACCACGTGGTCGACCTCGGCCCGGGCGCCGGGACGGCGGGCGGCACGGTCTGCTACGAGGGCGGCGTGGACGGGCTGCGCGACAGCGGTACGGTCACCGGCCGCCACCTGGCCGACCGGGCGCCGCTGCGCGAGGACGTGCGCAAGCCCACCGGGACGCTGGAGATCCGGGGCGCGAACACCCACAACCTGCGGGACGTGGACGTGGACGTGCCGCTCGGGGTGCTCACGGTGGTGACGGGGGTGGCCGGCTCCGGAAAGAGCTCGCTGATCCACGGCTCGCTGGGCCGGCGGTCGGGGGCGTCGGGCGAGGACGTGGTCTCGGTCGACCAGGGCGCGATCAAGGGCTCGCGGCGGAGCAACCCGGCCACCTACACCGGGCTGCTGGAGCCGATCCGCAAGGCCTTCGCGAAGGCCAACGGCGTCAAGCCGGCCCTGTTCAGCGCCAATTCCGAGGGCGCCTGCCCGACCTGCAACGGCGCGGGCGTGGTCTACACCGACCTGGCGATGATGGCCGGGGTGGCCACCACCTGCGAGGACTGCGAGGGCAAGCGGTACCAGCCCGCCGTACTGGAGTACCGGCTGGGCGGGCGGGACATCGCCGAGGTGCTGGCGATGTCGGTGGCCGAGGCCGAGGAGTTCTTCGGCTCGGGCGAGGCCAAGCTGCCGGCCGCGCACCGGATCCTGGAGCGGCTGGCGGACGTCGGGCTCGGTTACGTGAGCCTCGGGCAGCCGCTCACCACGCTCTCCGGCGGCGAGCGGCAGCGGCTCAAGCTGGCCACCCACATGGGGGACAAGGGCGGGGTCTACATCCTGGACGAGCCGACCACCGGGCTGCACCTGGCCGATGTCGAGCAGTTGCTCGGGCTGCTGGACCGGCTGGTCGAGTCCGGCAAGTCGGTGATCGTGATCGAGCACCACCCGGCGGTCATGGCGCACGCCGACTGGATCATCGATCTGGGCCCGGGCGCCGGTCACGACGGCGGACGGGTGGTCTTCGAGGGCACCCCGGCCGAGCTGGTCGCCGCCCGCTCCACGCCGACCGGCGAGGCCCTGGCCGCGTACGTCGGTTAGCGCCGCGGGCCGGCCGGCAACCGCGGGCCGCCCGGCACCTCAGGCCGGTCAGTCCCCGAGCGGAAGGGCCATCTCCAGGATCCGCGCCGACGCGTCCAGCACGTACGGCGTCCCGCCGCCGGTGTACGCGAACCCGCGCCGCAGGTAGAAGGCGGCGGCGCGGGGGTTGGCCTCGTGCACGCCGAGGAGCATCCGGCCGGCGCCGCGGTCGCGGGCCCAGGCGAGGGCCGTGTCCAGCATCGCGTCGGCGACGCCGCGTTCGCGGCCGCGGTGGGCGGGGGCCACCCAGACGCCGATCAGGTCGACGGTGTCGGGGTGGTCCTTGTTCGCGGTGGAGATCATCGTGCCGACCCACTCCCCCTCGGGGTCCACCGCGACCAGGCCGACCTTGTCGGGCTCGTTGAGCCAGTTGGTCCGGGCCCGCCAGTTGCCCTCGCCCTGGTGGCTGGCGTACTCGTGGGTCTCGCCGAACGCCATGGGCGTGTCGAGGAGTTGGGCGAGGCGCACCTCGCGCAGGAGCTGCCAGTCCTCGCGGCCGATCCGCTCGATCCGGTACCGCACGTTCGCCGACCCCCCGTGAAAACGCCTCCGCCGCCGGTGGGCACCGGCGACGGAGGCAGCATAGCCGGGGCTCACGCTACGGCTTGATGCGCACCACCTGCGGGTCGTGGTCGCTCGCCTGCTGGGCGAACTCGGAGTTGATGTGCACCACGTCGTACTTGGCGTAGCCGACCTCGGGGCTGACCAGGATGTGGTCCAGCACCTGCGAGTTGCCCTGGTAGACGTAGGAGTACTGCTCGGTCTCCGGCAGCTCGTTCACCAGGTCGCGCAGCACGCCGCCCTTGGTGAGCGCGGCGAGCGCGGGCGAGAACTGGTAGTCGTTGAAGTCGCCGAGGGAGACGACCTTGGCCTCCTTGTCGGCGGCCAGCAGGCCGGCGACGAAGGCCTGCTCGACGGTGGCCTGCTTGACGCGCTGCACCTCGGAGCCGCGGGTCGGGGCCTGGAAGCGGCTGTCGATGCCCTGGTCGCCGCCCTTGCTGTTGAAGTGGTTGGCGATGACGAAGACCTTCTGGCCGCGGAAGACGAACTGGCCGACGAGCGGCTTGCGGCTGTTGGTCCAGGCCTCGTCGTTCGGCGCGATGCGGCCGGGCGAGGCGGTCAGCGCGGTGGCGGCACCGGTGCCGGTCACGCCGACGGCGGTGGTGGCGTCGCCGCCCGCGATGTCGGTGAAGGAGACCCGCTGCGGGTTGAACAGGAAGACCTGGCGGATGTTGCCGCCGGGCTCGCCGCCGTCCTTGCCGTCCTGCGGGTCGATGGAGCGCCAGTCGTAGGCGGGGCCGCCGGCCGCCTTGATCGCGGCGATGAACTTGGCGACGGTCTGGCTGGCGTCCACCGTGCCGTCGCTCTTGGAGCCGTTGTCGTCCTGGATCTCCTCCAGGGCGACGATGTCGGGCGAGCGCAGGTTGGTGACGACGCCCTGGGCCAGCGCGGCGAACTTGGCGTCCGGGTTGTTCGGGGCCAGGTTCTCCACGTTGTAGGTGGCGAGGGTGAGTTCGCGGTCGGCCGGCTGCGCGGTGACCTCGCGCTGCAGGTGGTTGTCCTTGAGGGTGCCCACGGTGCCGGCGACGAGGGTGTAGCCGCCGAAGTTGTTGTAGTCCAGCGGGCCGGTGGTGGCTCCGGTCAGCTCGTCGCCGACGTTGGCGACCGGGAAGGGCTGCTGGGAGACCGCGGCCTGCTGCTGGATCATCAGGCGGCCGACGTTGGGCTCGCGGTAGGACTCGTACAGCACGCCGCCGCGCTTGCTGCGCTGGTCCTGGCGGTCGGCGGCGACCCACAGCTCGTTGTACTTGTCGGTGGCCTGGACCACCCGGACGTCCTTGACCTGGACGAGCATGCCCTCCAGGGACTCGTAGAAGTCCAGGGCGTACTTCTCCGGGTTCAGCGCGACGCCGTCGATCGAGCCGTCCGCGCCGGCCGCCGGGGCGTAGGTGCCGGGGATGTCGCGGGTGTCGACGACCACCGGGGCGGGCAGCGGGTTGCCGGAGGAGACGACGGTGACGCCCGGGGCGGAGATCTCGGTGACGGACTGCGAGCCGCCGGAGTAGCTCGGGTAGTACTCGGTGACCTTGCCGCTCACCAGCACCGAGTCGCCGACCTTGACGGTCGGGTTGCCGCCGGTGAAGACGAAGACGCCCTCGCTGGTGGCCGGGTCGGCGTCCGGGTTCGGGTCCTGGATCCAGAAGCCCTTGGAGCTGCCGTACGCGCGCACGCCGGTGACGATGCCGGGCACCCCGGTGACCGGCTTGCCGGCCTGCGGGGATATCCGGGTGGTGCCCTGGATGTCGTGGATCCGCAGCGGGCCGGCCTCGGTCGGGGCGGGGGTGGCGGCGCCGGCGGCGTTGGCCACCGGGAGCGGGACGAGCACCAGCGAGGCGGTCAGCGCGGCCGGGATCAGGGCGGCGCGCAGCAGGGTTCTGTGCGGGCGGGAGGCGGGGGCGGTGGTCACCGGGGCGGACTCCTAGCTCCGTCGTGCGGCACGGTCGTGGCACGGCGGTCCGGGCGGAGGCGCGCTTCGAGGCGCGCGCTACTCGCGTAGAGGGAGCGGGGGACGGACACCCGCCCCCCGCGGCGCCCCTCAAGATACGCGCGTAGAAAAAGCCCCGACAAGACCTCGTCGGTGAACTGTCGGTTCCCCCCGGGTGACTTGACCCACGGTCAGCCCAGGCTGCTCACAGACCGCTCCCAGCCGACTCCCAGGAAGCGCCGATCCGCTCCACGACCAGCTCGCACAGCTCGTGGGTGCGCAGCGCGTCGTGGGCGTCGAGGGTGCGCCCGGCGCGGACGGCGTCCAGGAAGGAGAGCACGCACTGCTCGATGCCGCGCTGGCGGGCCACCGGCACCCAGTCGCCGCGGCGGCGGACGGTGGGCTGGCCGCGGTGGTCGATCACCTCGGCCAGGTTGCGGACCTCGCGCTTGGAGTCGCCGCCGGAGACCTCCAGGACCTCCTCGGTCGAGCCGGACAGCCGGTTCATGATCCCCAGGGCGGTGAAGCCCCGCCCGCCGAGGGTGAGCACCACGTGCTCGACCAGGCCGTCCTTGGTGCGGGCCCGGACGTCCACGTGCTCGATCTCGCCGGGGGCGAGGAAGCGGAGCAGGTCCACCACGTGGATGAAGTCGTCGTAGACCAGGGTGCGGGCGGCCTCGGGCAGGCCCTCCCGGTTCTTCTGCAGCACGATCAGGTCGCGGGGGCGCTCCTTGGCCTGGACGTAGCCGGGCGCGTGGCGGCGGTTGAAGCCCACCATCAGCGAGCGGCCGGTGCGGTCGGCCAGGTCGACCAGCCGGCGGGCGCCGTCCAGGGTGTAGTCGAGCGGCTTGTCCACGTAGACGTCCACCCCGGCGGTGAGCAGCCGCTCGACGATCGGGACGTGCTGGTCGGTAGCGGCGTGCACGAAGGCGGCCCGGATGCCGCTCGCGATCAGCTCCCCGAGATCGGTGAAGCGGTGCGCGGGCGCGATCCGGTGCGCGTCGCCGATCCGGTCGAGCTTGGCCGCGTCCCGGGTCATCAGCCGCAGGTCGAGCCCGGGCAGCGCGGTGAGCACCGGCAGGTAGGCCTTCTGCGCGATGTCACCGAGGCCGATCACCCCGACCGGGAGGCGGTGGTCGGTGGCAGCGGTCTCGCTCATGGCGTTCTCCTGGGCGTGCGGACGGTCGGCACCGCCCACCCTATGCGCCCTAAGCCGCGAGCAGGGACTCCGCGATGGCGCGGGCCCGCCAGGCGGCGTCCGGGGTGCCCTCGCGCAGGGCGGTGACGATGGCGCCGTCCATCAGGAGGGCGAACTGCCGTGCGCGACAGTCGGGTTCGGGGATGTCCGCGTCCCGCATGAGCTGTTCGACCAGCTCGATGACGCGCCGTTTGTGCAGCGCCGCCATCTCGCGGGCCGGGCTGGCGCGGTCGGCGATCTCGGTCATGGTGTTGATGGCGACGCAGCCGCGGTAGTCCTGCGCCGCGAACCGTTCGGCCAGCGCGTCGAAGACGTTCAGCGGGTGGCCGCCGTGGGCCGCGACCCGTTCGGAGAGCCAGGCCCGCCACCGCTGGTCCCGGCCCTCCAGGACGGCGGTCACCAGCGCCTCCTTGCCGGTGAAGTGCCGGTAGAAGGAGGCGCGGCCCACCCCGGACTCGGACAGGATGCGCTCCACCCCGACCGCGTGGATCCCGTTGGCGTAGAAGAGGGACTCTGCCGTGCTCAGCAGGCGCGCCCGTGCGTTGACTGCCATGGAAGCGATCCTAACCGCCCTTGACGCCAAACGGCACCGATCGGTACCGTTTTCGACGTCAGAACGGAACCGATCGGTACCGTTTAACGGGGACAGTCGTACAGCGGGGGGACGCATGAACGAGGACTGGGCCGAGGCCTCCGTCGAACTGGTCGACGGCTACGTGGTGGTGAACGCCGACGGCGAGCCGGTCTCCTCGGTGCCCCGGGCGCTGGCGGCCTTCCAGGGCGGCTTCGTCAAGCTGCGGCTGCCCGGCACCGAGACGGTGCAGGTGGTCTCCGCCCCCGCCGTCCGCCTGATCACCCTCATCACCGGGTGACCCCGGCGGTCGGATCCCGACCGCCCCCACGGACCAGCGGCTGCACGGCCGCCCGGGCCGGGACGCCACGCCACCTGCACACGGCGCGGCCGCCCGACCCGGGACGCCGGGCAGCCGCAAAACCGTTTCCGCACCCCACCCCGGGGCACCCCGCCCCGCCGTGCCCCGCCCCACTGGGCTCCGCGCTACCCGCCCGCGGCCGCCGCCTCCACCAGGGCGTCCAGGACCGGCCGGATCAACGGGTGCCCGTCGGCCCCGGCCCGGACGGCGGCGAAGACCCGGCGGGTGGCCAGCTCGCTGTCCACCGGACGGACCGCGACCTGCCCGAGGTCCACCCCGCGCAGCGCCGAACGCGGCACCAGGGCCACCCCGGCGCCCGCCGAGGCCAGCGCGACGACGGCCCGGAAGTCGTCCGAGGAGTGCAGCAGCCGCGGCTGGAACCCGGCGTGCTCACAGGCCAGCAGCACCACGTCGTGACAGGGGTTGCCCGGGTAGGGTCCGATCCACGGCTCGTCGGCCAGCGCGGCGACGGCCAGCGGCCCCGCCTCCCCCGCCAGCCGGTGGCCGAGCGGCAGGACCGCCTCGAAGGGCTCGGCGTACAGCGGCACCCTGGTCAGCCGGGCGTCGTCGGCGCGCAGGGCGCCCCGGTACTCGACGGCCACCGCCAGGTCCGCCCGGCCCTCCAGCACCATCGGCAGGCTGGCGTCACCCTCGGCGTCCAGCACCTTCAGCCGCACCCCCGGCGCGCGCTCGGCGAGCAGGCCGATGGCGGGGGCCAGCACCAGCCCGATGCCGGTGGCGAAGGAGGCGACGGTCACCTCGCCGGAGACGCCCGCGCTGTAGGCGGCGAGGTCGGCCTCGGCCCGCTCCAGCTGGGCGAGCACGACGTCGGCGTGGCCGAGCAGGATCTCCCCGGCGGCGGTCAGCCGCACGCCCCGGCCCTCGCGGGCGAGCAGGTGGTGCCCGGTCTCCTGCTCCAGGGCGGCCAGCTGCTGGGAGACCGCGGAAGGGGTCAGGTAGAGGGCGGCCGCCGCGGCGGTCACGGTGCGGTGGTCCGCCACGGCCCGCAGGGTCCGCAGCCGTCGTGCGTCGATCACAAGGCCAATTCTGCCAGCGCGGCGGAGCGGACCGGACGGGCCGGGACGCCCGGCCCACTCCCGGGAGGCCGGGATGTCGGGCGGAGGTGATCGCCGGCGGACGGCGGTACCACCGGTGACGTATTTCCGGCCGGGATCACCGCCCTCCGTTGACCGCCGGGCCGTCCCGGCGGTTGGCTCGTGACCGACCGGGCCGCGGGGGTCGAGCGGGCCCGGCGCCGCATCCGGGGAGGACGATCGATGACCACCGCACACACCCGCCGCAGACTGGCCAGGACCGCCTGCGTCCTCGCCCTCGTCACCGCGGCCGGTGCCACCGTGCCCGCCGCCGAGGCCCGGCCGCCCAAGGGCGACACCGCCCGGGTCAGCGAGGGTTTCAAGGGCGAGCAGCTCGACGGGTACTCGTCCACACTCGGGCTGAGCGCGGACGGCCGCTCGGCACTGTTCCTCTCGGAGGCGTCCAACCTGCTGCCCGGCGCACACAACACGGACGAGGTCTACGTCCGGGACCTGAGGAACGGGCACATCGAGCGGGTCAGCGTGGCCGACGACGGCTCCCCCCTGAACGCCGCCACCACCGACGCCTCGATCAGTGGCAACGGCCGGTACGTGGCGTTCAGCACCCCGGCCACCAACGCGGTGCCCGGCCAGCCCAAGCACAACACCGACATCTTCGTCCGCGACCGCTGGACCGGCCGCACCGAACTGGTCTCCGCCGGCGACGGCAGCTCCGGCGCGGGCGACGACCAGACCATCCGCGACGCCTACAACCCCACCCTCAGCTGGGACGGCCGGTACGTCGCCTACTCCTCCAACCGCACCGACCTCGCCCCCGGCGTGAAGCGCGGCAAGCTCAACGTCTACGTCACCGACCGCTGGACCCGCACCACCCGGCTGGTCACCGTCGGCGCGGACGGCTCGGGCGCCGACAACAACTCCTTCAGTCCGACGATCAGTGCGGACGGCACCACCGTCGGCTTCACCTCCCGGGCCGGCAACCTGCTCCCGTCCGACCCGGCCGGCGACCCCGCCACCACAACCGCCGCCACCGACGCAGAGCTGACCGGGCCGCGCTTCTACCCCTACTACGTCTGGAAGGCCGGCACCGGCAAGATCACCGGCGCCAGCCTGGACCCGGCCGCCGGGGACCTGCGCGGCACCGGCTCCGACGGCCGGATCAGCCCCGACGGCCGCTACGCCGTCTACAGCCTCCCGGTGCACGGCGGCGGGACGCCACCCCGCAACATCCGCATGGACCTGTACGTCCACGAGCTCGCCACCGGCAGGATCACCAAGGTCAACACCGACCTGCCGGGCACCGCCACCAAGCGGTCCTCGTTCGACGGCACCATGACCTTCGACGACCGCTGGGTCTACTTCGCCTCCGACGCCGAGACCCTGGTGCCCGGCGACACCAACGACACGACCGACGTCTTCCGTCGCGACCTGTGGACCGGGCTGATCGAGCGGGTCAGCGTCACCGAGGACGGCGCGCAGAGCACCGCCGGCTCGTACCGGCCGTCCATCGACGCCACCGGCGCCACGGTGGTCTTCGACGCCGAGGACGGCAACCTGGTCCCGGGCGACACCAACACCTTCACGGACGTGTTCCGGCACCGCCTCTGAGCCGCCGGTTCCGTACGGAGAACCGCACGGAATACGTCCGTTGACGTACTTTTCCACCCGAGATCACCCGCCGCCGTTGACCGGCGCGACCTCCCGGCGATTGGCTCTGCTGGAGCCCGTCGCCGGGAGGGAGCCCGGCGGCAGGGGCGATCACAGGGGAGGGCAACGCCCATGTCTCGCACCACCCGCACCACCCGCACCCTCCGCGACCGGTGGCCGGCCGTCGGCGGCAGCGTGCTGGCAGCCGCCGCCGTGCTGGCCGTGACCGCCGCACCCGTCCAGGCCGCGCCGCTGCCGCGCGACACCGTCCGGGTCAGCACCGGGCTGAACGGCGCGCTGCCCGACAACCAGTCCTGGAGCAAGGGCGTCAGCGCCGACGGCCACTACGCGCTGTTCACCTCCTGGGCCACCAACCTGGTGTCCCAGCCCGCGGGAAGCGCCCGCGACGCCTACGTCCGGGACCTGCGCACCGGCCGCACCGAGCGGGTCAACCTGGCCGACGACGGCTCCGCACTGAACGGCTTCACCGACTACGTCGCGATCAACGCCGACGGCCGCTACGTCGCCTTCGAGAGCGATGCCGAGAACGTGGTCCCCGGCCTGCCCGTCCCGGGCCGCACCGAGGTGTACCTCCGCGACCGCAGGACCGGCCGCACCGAACTCGTCAGCGGCGCGCCCGCCGCCACCGACAGCGACAAGTTCCACGCCTCGTACGCGCCCTCGATCAGCGCGAACGGCCGCTACGTGGCCTTCGTGTCCGCCCGGACGGACCTCGTCCCCGGCCTCGCCCCCGGCCCCCAGGGCGACGGCCCCTCGCTCGCCCGGCCCTACACCTGGGACTACAACGTCTACCTGACCGACCGCTGGACCGGGAAGACCCGTCTGGTCTCCCTCGGCGTGGACGGCAAGCCCGGCGACAGCATGTCACTCAACCCGACGATCAGCGCGGACGGCCGCACCATCGGCTTCACGTCCTTCGCGGACAACCTGGTGCCGGCCGAACAGACCCCGGCCCTCACCGCCCCGGCCGCCGAGGCCGCCGCCTCCGCCCGGGCCGCGACGAACCCGGCCGCCACGAACCCGGCCGCGACGAACCCAGCCGCCGCGATCCCGGCCGCCACCGACGTCGAGCAGGCCCCGGGCGCCGACCGGGCCCTGCCCCGCAGCCTCCGGGAGGGCGCCGCCAAGGCGAACCTGTCCCGGCCCACCACCGGCACCTACTACACCTACGACGTGGCGTCCGGCCGCATCGCCGCCGCCAGCCTCGACCTCGACGGCAAGCTCGGCGCCGCCGGCTTCGACGCCACGATCAGCCCGGACGGGCGACGCGCGGTCTACGCCCTGCCCGAGCCCGGCGGCTCCACCAACGGCCACCGGTACCACCTGGTGCTGTACGTCCGGGACCTCAGGAAGGGCACCGTGACCAAGGTCAGCGGCGGCCTGCCCGGCACCACCTCGGTCGGCACCTCCGACCACGGCAGCATCACCGCCGACAACCGCTGGATCTACTTCTCCTCCGCCGCCGACAACCTGGTGGCCGGCCCGCAGCACCCGGGCTGGGACGTCTACCGCCAGGACCTGCGCACCGGCCGCACCGAGCGGGTCGCCACCGCGCCGGACGGCTCGTCCGGCAACGGCTCCTCGATCGACCCGTCCGTGGACGCCCGCGGCCACGCCGTGGTCTTCGGCTCGACCAGCGGCAACCTGGTCGCCGGCACCACCGGCCCGGCGGGCGAGGGCTACCAGGTCTTCGCCAGGACCGACGGGCACCACGGCGACGAGAACGACGACGGCGACGACCAGGGCCAGGACGAGGACCGCTGAGGTCTGAAGCCCGAGTAGCACCCGCGCACCCCGGAACACCACGACGGGGGCGGGACGTCGGCCGGGCCGGCGTCCCGCCCCCGAGGCGGGAGGGTGGGGCAGGTGGTTGGGGGCCGTGCGGCGGGGGGCATCGACGCGCCTCCGCCGCACGGCGGTTCATGAGCCCGCGGGCCGGACCGGTTCCGAGCGGTCCGGCCCGCGGGCGGTTCGTGCGGGCCCCTGCCGGGCCCGACGGGCACACTGCCCGACGGGCGCAGTGCCCGACGGACACACTGCCCGAGGGACGCACTGGCCGCGGGAGTTACTCCCCCAGCGCGGCGCGCGCGTCCACGAAGGCCGCGACGGCGCGCTCGACGTCCTCGGTGGAGTGCGCCGCGGACAGCTGGACCCGGATCCGGGCCTGGCCGTGCGGGACCACCGGGTAGGAGAACCCGATCACGTACACGCCGCGCTCCAGCAGCAGTTCGGCGAGCTTGCCGGCCTCGGCCGCGTCGCCGATCATCACCGGGGCGATCGGGTGGTCGCCGGGCAGGATCTCGAAGCCGGCCTCGGTCATCTTCGTGCGGAACAGCGCGGTGTTGGCCGCCAGCCGCTCGCGCAGCTCGTTGGACTGCTCGACCAGGTCGAGCACCTTGAGCGAGGCGGCCGCGATCACCGGGGCCAGCGAGTTGGAGAACAGGTACGGGCGGGAGCGCTGGCGCAGCAGGGCGACGATCTCCCGGCGGGCGGCGACGTAGCCGCCCGAGGCGCCGCCGAGGGCCTTGCCGAGGGTGCCGGTGATGATGTCCACGCGGTCCATCACGCCGTGCAGCTCGGGGGTGCCGCGGCCGCCGGCGCCGACGAAGCCGACGGCGTGCGAGTCGTCGACCATGACCATGGCGTCGTAGCGGTCGGCCAGGTCGCAGATCTCCCGCAGCGGGGCGACGTAGCCGTCCATCGAGAAGACACCGTCGGTGACGATCAGGCGGCGGCGGGCGTCCTGGGTCTCCTGGAGCTGCTTCTCCAGGTCGGCCATGTCGCGGTTGGCGTAGCGGTGGCGGCGGGCCTTGCTGAGCCGGATGCCGTCGATGATGCTCGCGTGGTTGAGCGCGTCGGAGATGACGGCGTCCTCGGCGCCGAGCACGGTCTCGAAGACGCCGCCGTTGGCGTCGAAGCAGGAGGAGTAGAGGATCGTGTCCTCCTGGCCGAGGAAGGCCGACAGGCGCTCCTCGAGCTCCTTGTGGACGTCCTGGGTGCCGCAGATGAAGCGGACGGAGGCCATCCCGTAGCCCCAGCGGTCCAGGGCGTCCTTGGCCGCGGCGAGCACCTCGGGGTGGTCGGCCAGGCCGAGGTAGTTGTTGGCGCAGAAGTTCAGCACCTCGCCGGGCTTGCCGCCGCCGGTGACGGTGACCGCGGCGCTCTGCGGGGTCCCGATCACCCGCTCGGGCTTGAACAGGCCGGCCTCGCGGATCTCGTCGAGGGTGGTGGCGATGTCGGCGCGCACGTTGTCGAACACAACAGGCTCCTTTTGCGTCGGCGGGGTGGCTCAGGCGGTCCAGTCGAGGATGATCTTGCCGCAGTTGCCCGCGGCGGCGTCGTCGAAGGCGGCCTCGAAGTCGTCGGCGGCGTACCGGCCGGTGATCACCGGGCTGAGGTCCAGGCCGCCCTCCAGCAGCACGGACATCGCGTACCAGGTCTCGAACATCTCGCGGCCGTAGATGCCCTTGATGGTGATCATCGAGGTGACGATCCGCGCCCAGTCGACGGCGAAGTCGTCGGCCGGCAGGCCGAGCATGGCGATCTTGCCGCCGTGCGTCATGTTGGCGATCATCGACTGCATCGCCTCGGGGCGGCCGGACATCTCCAGGCCGACGTCGAAGCCCTCGCGCAGGCCGAGCTTCTGCTGGCCCTCCTCGATGGTGTGCTCGGCCACGTTGAGCGCCAGCGTCACACCGACCTCGCGGGCCAGCTCCAGGCGGTACGGGGAGACGTCGGTGATCATCACGTTGCGGGCGCCGGCGTGCTTGGCGACGGCGGCGGCCATGATGCCGATCGGGCCGGCGCCGGTGACCAGCACGTCCTCGCCGACCAGCGGGAAGGACAGCGCGGTGTGCACGGCGTTGCCGAAGGGGTCGAAGATCGCGGCCACGTCCAGGTCGACCGGCACCCGGTGCACCCAGACGTTGGAGGCGGGCAGGGCCACGTACTCGGCGAAGGCTCCGTCGCGGTTGACGCCCAGGCCGATCGTGTTGCGGCAGAGGTGGCGGCGGCCGGCCAGGCAGTTGCGGCACTTGCCGCAGACCAGGTGGCCCTCGCCGCTGACCAGGTCGCCGATCGCGATGTCCGCGACACCGGCGCCGAGCTCGGCGACCTCGCCGACGAACTCGTGGCCGATCGTCATCGGGGTCTTGATGGTCTGCTGCGCCCAGCCGTCCCACTTGCGGATGTGCAGGTCGGTGCCGCAGATGCCGGTGCGCAGCACCTTGATCAGCACCTCGCCCGGGCCGATCTCGGGCTTCGGGACGTCGATCATCCAGAGGCCGGGCTCGGCCTTCTGCTTGACGAGTGCCTTCACGGGCGACGGCTCCTGACGTGCGGGTGGGACGGCCTTCGAGGGTCGGGCAGGCCGAGGCGGCCCGGTCTGGCCGCTCCTGGCGGGCGCACTCCGGGCAGGCAGAAATCTGCCTGGTGAGGGCGGGTGCGGTCCATCGAGGAATTCTTAAGGGCGGTCACAGCTGGGCTAAACGATCGTGCCCGAGCGGCGCCCGGCGGCGGGTGCGGCGTGCCGGTGCTCACTCGTTCGGCCGAGCGCGGGGCCGCCACCGTCACACCAACCGGCGCCCGGACGGGGGCACTTGACAGCGGATGCGGGCCGTGGACGGCGGACGGGCCCCCGACGAGACGAGGGCCCCCGACGACGGGCGTCGCCAGCCGGGACCGGCCACTCGGGTGGGCTTGCATCCGTTCGGGCCAGCCCGGCGGCGGCCGACGCGCAGGCGTTCGAGGCCGGTGCTTACGGTGACGACGCTCCCCCCGCGGCCCCGTGGAGCAGCACTCCCGGGCCCATCGCCGCTACGCCGCAGAGAGGCGTCCCACTTCATGACCGACACCCGAAGGCCCCGCCCGGCCGCACCCCGCTCCGCCCGGCCGGCCGCAGCGGCCGCCCTCGCCCTGGCCGGCCTGCTGGCCACCTCCGCCTGCTCCGGCGATTCGACCGCCCGGCAGGCCGCCGACCCTGCGGTCACCGCCGTACCGGCCGCGCTCAGCCCGTCCGCGAGCCCCGGCGGCTCGGGCAGCTCGGGCAGCGCCTACTCGAACGCGGTGGTGTCCCTGACCCCCGCCGTCACCGCCAAGCTGGATACCGCGATCCAGCGGGTGCTGAGCCAGAACGGCGTCCCCGGCATCTCGGTCGGGATCATCACCCCGAGCGGCACCTACCAGAAGTCCTTCGGCGTCGCCGACAGGACCACCAACGCGCCGATGGACCCCGGGATGTACTCCCGCATCGGCAGCGAGAGCAAGACCTACACCGCGACCGCCGTGCTGCGCCTGGTGGACCAGGGCAAGGTCAAGCTGGACGACCCGATCTCCACGTACGTGGACGGCGTCCCCGGCGGCGACGGGATCACCGTCCGCCAGCTCGGCGAGATGCGCAGCGGCCTGTTCCCGTACAGCTCCGACCAGGACTTCGCGAACACGCTGATCGGCGACCCGAACCACGTGTTCACCCCGGACCAGCTGCTCGCGTACGGCTACAAGCACCCCGCCGTGTTCCCGCCCGGCACCAAGTACCAGTACAACAACAGCAACTACATCCTGCTGGGCAAGCTGATCGAGAAGGTCGGCGGGCAGTCGGCCGGCGACGTCCTCAAGGACCAGGTGTTCACCCCCGCCTCCCTGGGCAAGACCAGCTTCGCCACCGACTCCTCCCTCCCCGACCCGCACCCCCACGGCTACACCAACCAGACGCCCACCGGGTCGGTCGAGGACGCCACCAACTGGAACCCGTCCTGGGCGTGGACCGCCGGGGCCGTCGTCACCACCCTCGCCGACCTGGAGAGCTGGGCGAAGACCATGGCCACCGGCGCCATCATCAGCCCGGCCACCCAGGCCGAGCGGATGAAGCTCCTGCCGACCCCCGACCCGGGCGTCACCTACGGCTTCGGGGTGTTCAACAACAGCGGCTGGATCGGCCACAACGGCTCGATGCCGGGCTACGAGAGCGTGGCGGTGTACATGCCGGACGCCCAGGCCACCATGGTGCTGCTGCTCAACACCGACGTGATCTCCCAGGGCGAGGAGCCGTCCACGCTGTTCGCCAACGAGATCACCAAGATCATCTCGCCGAACAACGTCTACGCGCTCCCGGCGGAGAGCACCACCGCCTCGCCCTCGGCCCCGGCGTCCGGCTCCCCCTCGGCCGGCGCCTCCAGGAGCGGCGCGTCGTCGGTCCCGGCGAGCAACAACCCCAGCACCGTGAAGACGTGATCGCACGGACGCGGCAGCCAGGCCCGACCCGGTCGCACCGGGTCGGGCCTCGCGCATGCCGTCAGCCCCCGCCAGCCCGTCAGATCCCCAGCACCTTGCCGAGGTCGTACGAGACCGGCTCCTCCAGCTGCTCGTAGGTGCAGCTCTCCGGCGCGCGGTCCGGCCGCCAGCGGCGGAACTGCGCGGTGTGCCGGAACCGGGTGCCCTCCATGTGGTCGTACGCCACCTCGACCACCCGCTCGGGGCGCAGCGCGATCCAGGAGAGGTCCTTGCCGCCGGTCCAGCGGCTCACCGCGCCGGGCAGCCGGCCCTCGGCGTGCGCGGCCTCGTCCGCCCATCCTCCCCAGGGGTGCCGGGCGAGGTCGTCCATCCGCAACGGGGCCAGTTCCTCGGCGAGTTCGCGGCGGCGGGCCATCGAGAAGGCGGCGCAGACGCCGACGTGCTGGAGCCTGCCGTCGGCGTCGTTGATGCCCAGCAGGAGGGAGCCGACCACCGGGCCGCTCTTGTGCTCGCGGTAGCCGGCCACCACGCAGTCGGCGGTGCGCTCGTGCTTGATCTTGAACATGGTCCGCTCCCCCGGCCGGTACGGCCGGTCCAGCGGCTTGGCGACCACCCCGTCCAGCCCGGCGCCCTCGAACTCGGCGAACCAGGTCCGCGCGAGGTCCCGGTCGGTGGCGGCCGGGGCGGTGAACACCGGGTCCGCGGCGCCGGCGAGCGCCGCCTCCAGGGCCGGACGGCGCACCGACAGCGGCTCGTCCAGCAGGGAGTCGTCACCGAGGGCGAGCAGGTCGAAGGCGACGAAGGACGCCGGGGTCCGCTCGGCCAGCAGCGCCACCCGGCTCTTCGCCGGGTGGATCCGCTCCAGCAGCTCCTCGAAGCGCAGCCGCCCGTCCCGGGCGATCACCACCTCGCCGTCCAGCACGCAGCGCGGCGGTAACTCCCGCCGGAACGCCTCCACCAGTTCGGGGAAGTACCTGGTCAGCGGCTTGCCGGTGCGGCTGCCCAGCTCCACCTCGTCCCCGTCGCGGAACACGATGGTGCGGAAGCCGTCCCACTTGGCCTCGTACTGCATCCCGGGCGGGATCTCGGCCACCGACTTGGCGAGCATCGGCGCCACCGGTGGCATCACGGGCAGGTCCATGCGTCCGATCCTCGCCCCGATGCTCCCGGGGCGCGCGCCGGGCGTCCGGCGCTTAGCGTGAAAAACATGGGCTCAGCCGTGGAACTGGAAGTCGCCGGGCGCACCGTCCGGCTGTCGAACCCGGACAAGGTGTACTACCCCGAGCGCGGCTTCACCAAGCTGGACGTCGCCCAGTACTACCTGGCCGTCGCCGACGGGGTGCTGCGCGGCCTGCGCGACCGCCCCACCACCCTGCAGCGCTTCCCCGACGGCGTGGACGGCGAGTTCTTCTACCAGAAACGCGCCCCCAAGGGCCTGCCCGACTGGCTGCCCACCGCCCGGATCGCCTTCCCCAGCGGCCGCTCCGCCGACGAGATCTGCCCCACCGAGCCGGCCGCCGTGCTCTGGGCCGCCAACCTGGGCTGCCTCACCTTCCACCCCTGGCCGGTGCGCCGCTCCGACACCGACCACATCGACGAGCTGCGGATCGACCTCGACCCGCAGCCCGGCACCGACTTCCACGACGCCGTCCGCGCCGCCCACGAACTGCGCGCCCTGCTGGAGGAGTACGGGCTGCGCGGCTGGCCCAAGTCCTCCGGCGGGCGCGGCCTGCACGTGTACGTGCCGCTGGTGCCCGAGTGGACCTTCACCGACGGCCGGCACGCGGTGATCGCCCTCGGCCGGGTGCTGGAACAGCGGATGCCCGGCCAGGTCACCACCGCCTGGTGGAAGGAGGAGCGCGGCGAACGGATCTTCGTCGACTACAACCAGATGGCCCGCGACCGCACCATCGCCTCCGCCTACTCCCTGCGCGCCCGCCCCCGCGCCACCGCCTCCGCCCCCCTGCGCTGGGACGAACTCGACGACGCCTCCCCCGAGGACTTCGACCTGCGCACCCTCCCCGCCCGCTTCGCCGAACTCGGCGACCTCAACGCCGGGATGGACGACCAGGCCTTCCGCCTGGAGGCCCTGCTGGAGCTCTACGACAAGCAGCTCCACGACGAGGGCCTCGGCGAACTCCCCTACCCGCCCGACCACCCCAAGGCCGCCGGCGAACCCACCAGGGTGCAGCCCAGCCGGGCCCGGAAGAAGTGAAACGGCTGGCCCGCCGCGACCGCCGGTGATCAACTGGGGGAGACCTACCGGGAGGGGACTGTGATGGGCGTGCGGGAGCTGGCGGAGATCCTGGCGGACGCGGCGGACGGAGCGTTCCCGCCGGCCGACGGGTCGATCACCGTGGTGGCGCAGCCGTCCGCCCGGGAGGCCGGGGTGGTGGCCTTCGCCGCGCACGCGGTCGTCTTCACCGACGAGGACCCGGCCTGGGTGCGCGAGACCCTAGCCGCCGATCCGGGGGACCCGCTGTCCGCGCCGCTCTGCCCGCCCTTCCTGACCGCCTTCGCCGCGCGCACCGGACGAACCGTCAACAACATCGACCTGCTGTCGGTCGCCGACCGGCTGCCGGGTGAGCCGCCGCTGGCACTGGCGGAGGTACGGGACCGCGAGCACCCCCGGGTGGTCCGGGCGCTGCGCTACCGCGAGGACGTCCGGGTGTTCACCGCCGACGGCGGCGTGCTGGTCCTCGGCCGGGGCGTGGCCGGCCGCTGGGAGTGCGCCGTCGAGGTCGACCCGCACGCCCAGGGCCGCGGCCTCGGACGCGCCCTGGCCACCGCCGCCCGCCACCTGCTCCCCGCGGGCACGGCCGTCTGGGCCCAGCAGGCCCCCGGCAACGCCCCCAGCGTCCGCGCCTTCCAGGCCGCCGGCTACCGCCCGGTCGGCGCGGAGGCCCTGCTGGTCCCGGGCCGGCCGTAGGGCGGGTGTCGGCCACCCGTACGGCGGCGCCCACGCGAAAGGGCCTCGCCGGTCAGCCCGGCGAGGCCCTTCCTTTCATGCCGTCCTACTAATCCCGGACCTCCGCGGGTTCCCACCGCCGCGATGGCGGCCGGGGCCCGAGGGCACTGTCCTTACGTGAGGCCCGCCTGGTCGAGGAACTCCGCGATGCCCCGCAGGGGGGCGGTAAGGTCCTGCCGGTCGAATCCGGCCGCTTCCAGATGAGTGAGGATCTTCACATTCCGGACGGAACCGACCTCCCTCACGTATGCCGCCAGACATGAATCCAGAGCGTCGAGCACGTACCGTTCGACATCCGGATCGGCCGGATGGCGCGACGCCGCAGCCAGGGGCAGCGGAGGTGTCGTAAGGATCACTCCGGGCGCCCCGTCGGCCCGCATGTTCAGCAGGACCTGCGCGACCCCGACCTGCGGACTGCCCCCGTAGCGGTCGTGCCCGAGCGCGGAACTCAGGATGGCGGCGTCGCAGTCCCATCCCGTCTCGGCGACCGAGCCGCGCCTGAAGTCCAGCCCGGTCCTGTTCCCCAGGAAGTCCCGGCACGAATCGACGAGCCGTTCGGTGGAGGCGGCGATGACGAATCTCATCCGCACCCCACACCCGTGCTCATACCGGTCATGATGGCGGGCCTTCCGAGGAGCTTGAGCTCCTCATTGTTGAGGGCCACACCACCGTCGACAACGTCGGCGGTGTAGGCCATGCGGGTACCCTCCGGCAGATCGGCGAACGTGACCTTGGTCCGGATCATGGTGTAGGGCCCCTCGGCAGGAAAGGCGGCATACGCACGCCGAGCGTACTCGGAGGCTCCGTACTCCGTGAACGAGAAGTACTTGACTCCCTGCGGGCTGTTCCACGTCCGGTTCGCGGCGATGTCTGCAAGCTCGGGAGCGGTGACCACTCGCCAGAGGTAGATCTCGCCCGGCCCCGCCTCGCCACCGTTGTGAACCAGCACCGGTGTCTTGCCGGCCAGCACGTAGTACGTGTGGACGAGAGTGACGGTGAGGTTGTAGGTGGGCTGCACCGCCGTCCAGTGCCGGGTGCCGGTGACCCGGGCGGCCCGGCCGTCGGCGGTGCGGACGTCGTCACCGGCGGCCAGGTCCCCAGCATCGCGCCAAAGGTGAGTGCTCTCCACCCAGAACCGGTGGTGGCTGGTGGACGTGATAGCCGAAGTAGCGCCGTCCGGCGAAACGATCGTGAGCTCGGTGAAGTCGCGGTCGTCGGGGGTGTAGATGGTGTTCTCGACGCGCTGCGCCGTGGTCGCTCCGGTGTTGGGGTCGGTGGCCAGGACCGCGTCACCGACCCGCACCTGCTCGATGGGGCGGCCGGTGCCGTCGGCCATGAGCACGGGGGTGCCCGCAGGGAAGCTGTTGGGCGTCGGACACGCCTTGCGGAGGCCGTCCGCCGCCTTGGCCTCGTTCTCCATCTGCCGGACCAAGGCGCGGTCGATGTTCGGGTCTTGCCGCAACGCCGTGAGCGCGGCGTCGGTGCCGACGCCGTCCTTGAGGGTCAGGCGGAACTTGGCGACGGCGTCGGCGGTGGAGGTCAGCTTGGCGAGGGCGGCCTGGCTGTAGCCGTCGAGGGCCGCCTGAACGGCCAACTTGGCCTCGTCGAGACCGACGCCCGAGACGAGGGCGAAGCGGAACGCGACGATGGACTTGGCGCCTGCCGCGAGTTTCTCGTAGGGGATGAGGGTGGCCCCGGCCCAGGCGCAGGGTCCGTTGAGGCCGAAGTTGTGGTAGCACTTGACGAAGTCGTCCGTGAACGCGTGCCACAGGATCTGGCCGCGGACGGCTTCCGGCGAGTAGTGCAGCTTGTAGTCGGCGTAGGTTAGCTGGACAGTCTGGTCACGCTGGTCGTTGACCTGGGTGCTGCCGACGACGACGGTGTTCCAGATGGTGTACTTGCCGGCGCAGGCGATGATCGACAGGCCCGGCTCCGGGCAGGTCCTCATCACATAGTTGACCGTGCCGGTGACCTTGACGGTGACCGTGAGGTCGCAGACGTCCTGGCCCTTGCCGTTGTCGTGCCAGACCTTGGGGTCGATGTTCCTCAGGAGCGTGTCGCCACGGCCCAGGTAGAAGTCACCGGCGGTGCAGTGCCCCATGTTGTTCTTGAGCGGGTCCGCCTTCATGTCGTCCTGGGGGACGGCCTCGATGTAGGAGACCCGGCCGCTGGAGTCGACCGTGGCGGTCTGGTCCTGCAGCGCGCCGTCGATGGTGTCGGTGCACTGCTTCGTGAAGTAGGCGTCCCGGGCTTCGGCGGCGGCCTTGGCGGCGTCGGCGGCGCTCTGTTTGGCCGTGGCGGCGGAGGCCTGGGCCTGGTCGGACGCGGTCTTCGCGGCGGACGCGTACTGCTGCGCCTGGGCCGCGTAGCTGGTGGCCGCCACTGCCGAGAAACTGGCGCTGCGGGCCGCCGCGTCGGCGGTGGCCGCCGAGGCCTGGGCCTGCTTGGCGGACTGCGCGGCCTGTGCCGCGGACGCCTGGGCGGCTTGGGCGGACTGCGCGGCCTGCGCGGCGTAGCCCTGGGCCTGCTGGGCGGACTGGCTGGCCTGGTTGGCGTAGCCGGCGGCCTCGTTGGCGGCGCCGCGGGCGGTGGCGTAGAACTGGGCGGCCTGCGCCGCGTACTGGCGGGCCTGGGCGACGGAGCCGTCGATGGTGGCGAGGTAGGAGGCGATGGTGGCCACGTGGGCGGCGGTCATGGCGTCGCGCTGCTGGGCCTTCGGCAGGCCGGTCTGCAGGAACGGGACGAGGCGGTCGGCGGGGCCGGACAGCACGGCTTGGGCCGCGGCCTTGGCCTCAGGGCCGCCGTTGGCGAGGGTCTGGCTGACGAGGACGCGGTTGTCGTCGTCGCGGGCCTTGAACTGGCCGGTGGCCAGGAAGGCGCGGACGTCGTCGATGGTGCCGTCGAGCGCCTTGCCGGCGGCCTCCTTCACGCCCGGGCCGCCGGTGGCCATGATCTGGGAGAGGGCGACCCGGTCGTCGTCGTCCTTGCCCGGGTACTGGCCGGTGGCGAGGAACGCCCGCACCTGGTCGGCGCTCCCGACCGCCGCGGTCTCGGCGGCGAGGCGCTTCTCCGTCTTGCCCGGTGCCTGGGAGATCGCCATGACGCTGGTGCGGTCGTCGTAGTCGCGGGCGGTCGTCAGGCCGGTGGCCAGGAACGTCCGGACGGCGGTGTCGTCGCCCTCCAGCGCGCTCTGCGCGGCGGCCTTGGTCCACGGGCCGGCGGTGTCCAGCAGCCGGAACGCGGCCTGGCGGCCCTTGAGGACGGCGGCCTTCGGGTCGGCACCGGACGCGGTCGCGTCCTTGAGCAGCTGGTCGGTGTCGGCGGCGAACTGGGTGACCTTGCCGGATTCCCACGCGGCGGTCTTCGCCTTCAGGGCCGCGGTCCGCGAGGCCTCGTCGGCGGCGGCCATCTCGTCGGCCTGCTGAGCGGCGAGGCGCTCGGTGTCGGAGGCGCGGGCGACGTCGGCGACCTTGTGGGCCTGAGCGGCGGAGTTCGCCGCCGAGTTGGCGTCCGCATCGGCCGCGGCGGCAGCGGCCTGGGCGATGTTGGCCGCGTTCGAGGCGTCACCGGCGTGCTTGGCCGCTTCCTCGGCCGCCGTTGCCGCTGCTTCGGCGTGGGCCGCGGCGTCGTTGGCGGCGCGTTGGGCCTCACCGGCCGCGGCGGCGGCCTGGTTCGCGATCGCGACGGTGGCGTTCGCGGCGCGGGTGGCCTCCGCGGCGGCGCTCCTGGCACGGGCGGCGGCGTTGCGAGCGCGGGCGGCGTCCTCAGCGGACACACCGGAGTACTCGGCCGCTTCCGCCGCGGCCTGCGCGGCGGCAGCCGCGTTGGTGCCCGAGGATGCGGCGGCCTGCGCAGCGGCTCCCGCCTGCGCTGCCGCGAAGCCTGCCCACTGGCTGGCCTCGCCCGCGGTGCGGGCCTCGACGGCGGCGTTGCGGGCGGTGACCGCGGCCACGCGTGCCGTGTCCGCCTGCCCGGCGTCACCGGCGGCGCCCGCGGCGGCAGCCAGCGCCCTGGCGGCGGCGTTGCCGGCCTTGGTGGCGGCCGAGGCCGCGTTCGCCGCGGCGTTGGCGGCCTGACGGGACGCCTCGTTGGCGGCCTTGGCGGCCGAGGAGGCGGTCTGGGCGGCGGTCGCGGCCCGGGTGGCGGCATCCGCGGCACGGTTGGCCGCGTTCGACGCCTGTCCGGCGGAGCCCTGCGCGGCCTTCGTCTCGGCGGCTGCCCGCTCGGACGCTTCCTTGGCGAGGCGGGTGGCGTCGAGTGCCTTGCCTGCGGCGTCCTTGGCGGTCCGGGACTGCTGGCCGGCCTGGTCGGAGGCGTTCTTCGTCAGGTCCGCCAGCTGGCCGACCGTCAGCGTCTCCTGGTCGTGGGCGGCCGCGGTCTGGTAGCCGTACTGGAGGAACAGCTGGACGTCCTCCATCGAGCCGTCCAGGGCGGCGCCGGCGGTCTTCTTCACCTCCGGCCCGCCGGAAGCCATCAGCTGGGAGAGGTGAACGCGGTCGTCGTCGTCCTTGGCCTTGAACTGGCCCTCGTTGAGGAACTGGTTGACGTCGGTCATGGTGCCGTCGAGCGCCTTGCCGGCGGCGGCCTTCACGCCGGGTCCGCCGGCGGCCATGATCTGCGACAGCCGCACCCGCTGGTCGTCGTCGAAGGCCTTCTGGGCGCCCTTGTCGAGGAAGGCCTTCACATCGGCCGTTGAACCCTTCAATGCGGCCGTACCGGCCTCGCGCACCCCGGGGCCGGAGTTCGCGATCAGGTCCTCGATCCTGGCGCGCAGGTCCTGGTCGGCCGCAGTCGCCTGACCTGTTGCCAGGAACGCCTTGAGGTCATCGGCCGAGCCGGTGAGCGCGGTCTCGACTGCGTGCCGCACGGCCGGGCCGCCGGACTGCCAGGCCGCGACGGCCGCGACCCGGTCAGGGTTCGCCGCGGTCGCGGTCGGCGGTGCGTCGGCCGCCACCGCCGGTGCTGTCAGCAGCCCGGTCAGCAGGCCGCCGGCCAGGAACCCGGCCGCGAGACGCGACCGTGCCCTGGCTCGTGATGTCAGTGACATCTCCATCGAATTCCATCCTGGATCGGGCACCGAAGTGCCGTGCGGGCCACCGGTGTCCGCAATCCACACCGGGGCTCGTGGTCATCGCTCGTACGCACGGTGGGCAGGAGAGCGCGCACCGCAGAACTGCCGCCCCGCGGAGCGCGCGGGACGGCAGGGGATCTCTTCACTCACGGCCCGGACGCCGGGTGCCGGTGCCCGGGCCGTGGGTCAGCCGGCCGGGGTGGCGGTGATGTTCTGGATGGCGCTGCTGGTGACGGCGTAGAAGGTGGTCCAGCTGCCGTCGGCCTTCTTGTCGGCGGTCCAGATCTGCTGGTCGCTGCCGATGGCGAACAGGCGGATGGTGTCGCCGATGGTGGTGGCGGCGACCTGCTTGACGCCGCTGGCGTTGGGGACCGGGTCGAAGGTGGTCCAGGGGCCGTTGTCGGTGCTGTCGGTGGTCCAGATGTGGTTGTCGGCGCCGACGGCGAACAGGCGCACGGTGGTGCCGACGGTGGTGGCGGTGATGTTCTGGATGGCGCTGCTGGGGATGGCGGCGAAGGTGGTCCAGGTACCGGCGGTGTAGTCGCCGGTGGTGGTCCAGATCTGCTGGTCGCCGCCGATGGCGAACAGGCGCACGGTGTTGCCGACGGTGGTGGCGGTCACCTGCTGGATGCCGCTGCTGGGCAGGGCTTCGAAGGCGGTCCAGGTACCGGCGGTGTAGTCGCCGGTGGCGGTCCAGATGCGCTGGTCGCCGCCGATGGCGAACAGCCGGACCTTGTCGCCCATGGCGACGGCGCTCACCTGCTGGATGCCGCTGTTCCCGGGCACCGCGTCGAAGGCGCTCCAGGCGCCGGTGGTGCCGTCCTTGGTGGCGGTCCAGATGCGCTGGTCGCCGCCGATGGCGAACAGCCGGACCTTGTCGCCCATGGTGACGGCGCTGACCTGGCGGATGCCGCTGTTGTTCGGCACGGCCTCGAAGGTGCCCCACACGTTGGTGGTGTAGGAGCCCTCGTTGGTCCAGATCTGGGTGTCACCGCCGACCGCGAACAGCCGGCTCCCCGGACGCGACGCCTTCACCTGCCGCACCCACTCGGCGAGGCCGTCGACGCGGCTGCTGGTGGCGCCGGTACGGGTCTCGGTGGCCGGGGTGCCCAGGCAGGTGCCCTGCCAGGAACGGGAGGCGACAGCGGCGACCTCGGTCTTGCCGCCGGCGTCGCGCAGCAGCGGGGCCCCGGCGTCACCGGCGCAGACCGGCGCCTGGCCGGCGGCCGGCGCGGTGTCGACGGTGGTGGCCGCGACGGTGGTGGCGGTGTGGGTGCTCGCGTGGGGCTTCAGCGGCGCCCACTCGGTGGCGGTGCGCCCGAAGCCGGCCACCCGCAGGTTCTCCCCGCTCGTGGGGGCGGCGGCGGCCAGGGCGGCGGGGGTCACGCCGTCGATGGGGGTGGTCAGACGGGCCATCACCACGTCACGGTCGGACCGGGTGACGAGTTCTGCCACGTCGGCGGTGTGGCCGCTGACGGTGGCGGTGGTCCCGACCGCCGGGACACCCGAGGCCCCGCCGAAGCAGCCGGCCGCCGTCAGGAGCCAGTAACGGTCCACCAGGGTCGCGGTGCAGGAACGCGCTTCGCTGTGGCCCGGCTGACCGGCCGTCACCGTGCCGACCGCCGGGAAGTCGGTGTTGGCCGGGGCGGCCGGCCCGCCGGTGGCGGTGAGCTCCAGCAGCGTCGTGGCGCCGCCCGAGGTGCCGCCCTCACCGATCGGGGTCCAGACGTTCTTGGCGACGTCGACGGTCGAGGTGGTGCCGTCGGTGCTGACCGTGGCCTTGATGGCGTGGTCGTCACCCTTGATGTTGTAGATCTTCGGGATCTCCAGGGCCAGGTACCCGGTCGGCCCGGTGATCTTGAAGCAGACCTCGCTCGGGTTCGCCGCCCGGCTGAACAGCTGCACCTGCCCGGGCCCCGCGGCACAGTCCACGAGCACGATGTGCCCGTCACCCGACTTCAGCGTGATGTTCCGCTCCGCCAGCACCTTCGCCGCGTCCGGGTAGGCGAACCCCTCCACCGCCGCCGGAGCGGCAGCCTCTGCGGCCGTCGCCGCCACCGGCATCGAACCGGCCACCACCGGTATCGCCACAGCCACACTGAGTGACAGGGCGAGTCTACGAACCGTACGCACAAGAACTCCAGAAAAAGAGATGCGCCCGGGAGAGACCAGCGCCCCCCAGGCCGGCAAGAAAATCAAACGGACGCTATCGTTCTGCAAACTCGCACGTCAAAGCCTGCGGCACCTCTGACCTGGACTCCTGACCAGCGGTCAAGCACCGCATGGGGGCGCTGCGGCCGGACGGCTCCCGCCGCCGGATCGCCCAATCCGGGACATTCCCGCCGAAAAATGTGAACGGGGGTGGCAGACCCGGTCCGGGCACCCACCGCGGACCAGGCTGCCGGAGACCTCCCGCCGTGCTCAGGCCGTACGGGCGCCCGCCGGGGCGAGGTCGGCGATGATCCGTACCGCGTCGGCGATCTGTCCGTCGGTCAGGTCGGCGCGGGCGGTCAGGCGGAGGCGGGAGATGCCGTCGGGGACGGACGGGGGGCGGAAGCAGCCGACGGCGAGGCCGGCGCGGCGGCAGTCGGCGGCCCAGGTGAGGGCGGCTTCGGGGCCGGGGGCGCGGACGGAGACGACGGCGGCGTCGGGTTCGCAGGTGTGCAGGCCGGCGGCGGTGAGCCGGCGGGCGAGGGTGCGGGCGACCTCGCGGGCGCGTTCGGCGCGGGCGGGTTCGGCGCGCAGCAGGCGCAGGGCGGCGAGGGCGGCGCCGGCGGCGGCGGGGGCGAGGCCGGTGTCGAAGATGAAGGTGCGGGCGGTCTCGGTGAGGTGGCGGATCACCCGGGCCGGGCCGAGGACGGCGCCGCCCTGGGAGCCGAGGGACTTGGAGAGGGTCACGGTGGCGACGGTGTCGGGCCGGCCGGCGAGCCCGGCGGCGGTGAGGGCACCGGTGCCGCCGGCGCCGAGGACGCCGAGTCCGTGGGCGTCGTCGACCAGCAGGGCGGCGCCGTGGGCGCCGGCCGCTTCGGCGAGGGCGGCGAGCGGGGCGGCGTCGCCGTCGACGGAGAACACCGAGTCGGTGACGACGAGGGCGCGGCGCTGGGTCCGGGCGGCGAGGGCCTGGGCGACGGCCGCCGGGTCGCTGTGCGGGGCGCGGTGGACGTCGGCGCGGGAGAGTCGGCAGCCGTCGATCAGCGAGGCGTGGTTGTAGGCGTCGGACACGATGAGGGTGTCGGGGTCGGTGAGCGCGGTGAGCGCGGCCAGGTTGGCGGTGTACCCGGAGGAGAACACCAGGGCCGCTTCGGCGCCGTGGAACTCGGCGAGTTCCTGTTCCAGTTCGGTGTGCAGCGCGGTCGTCCCGGTGACCAGGCGCGAGCCGGTGGCCCCGCCGCCCCAGCGCAGGGCCGCGTCGGCGGCGGCCCGGGTCACGACCGGGTGCCGGGTGAGCCCCAGGTAGTCGTTGCCGGCGAGGTCGAGGACGGGGTCGTCGGCGGCCCGGCTGCGCAGGGTCCGGGTGAGTCCGGCGTCGGCGCGCAGGGCGGCGGCCTCGTCGAGCCAGTCGAAGACGGTCCCGGGGGCGAGGACGGAGGGGCGCGGCTCGTACGCGAGGGGCTGGCTCATGCCCGGCACTCTGGCACGCCGCCCGAAGCGGGATCAATGTGCGGCTCGGCACATGACCGGCGGGCGGGCCTGGCCGGTCGCCACAGTCGACCGGCCCGGGCCTTGGGCGCCGGGCTTTGCCGGGGGTGGCGGCGAGCAGGCAAGATAGCCGGGTGACCCTCCTTGATCTGATGCCGAAGCCCGCCACTCCCGACGCGCTGTACGAGACGTTCGCAGCCTGGGCGGAGGAGCGCGGGATCACGCTGTACCCGGCGCAGGAGGAGGCGCTGATCGAGCTGGTCTCGGGGAACAACGTGATCCTGGCGACGCCGACCGGCTCGGGCAAGAGCCTGGTGGCGGCGGGCGCGCACTTCGCGGCGCTGGCGGAGGGGCAGCGGACGTTCTACACGGCACCGATCAAGGCGCTGGTGTCGGAGAAGTTCTTCGACCTGGTGAAGATGTTCGGCACCGAGCAGGTCGGCATGATGACCGGTGACGCGAGCGTGAACCCGACCGCGCCGATCATCTGCTGCACCGCCGAGGTGCTCGCCCAGATCGCGCTGCGCGACGGCGCCCGGGCGGACATCGGCCAGGTGGTCATGGACGAGTTCCACTTCTACGCCGAGCCGGACCGCGGCTGGGCCTGGCAGGTCCCGCTGCTGGAGCTGCCGCAGGCGCAGTTCCTGCTGATGTCGGCGACGCTGGGCGACGTGCGCCGCTTCGAGGAGGACCTGACCCGCCGGACGGGCCGTCCGACCACGGTGGTCCGCAACGCGACCCGCCCGGTGCCGCTGTTCTACGAGTACCGCCGCACCACGATGCACGACACCCTGGAGGAGCTGCTGCAGACCGGCCAGGCGCCGGTCTACGTCGTGCACTTCACCCAGAAGGAGGCGGTCGACCGGGCGCAGTCGCTGATGAGCATCAACATGTGCTCGAAGGCGGAGAAGGAGGCCATCGCCGATCTGATCGGCAACTTCCGTTTCACCACCAAGTTCGGCCGCAACCTGTCCCGTTTCGTGCGCCACGGCATCGGCGTGCACCACGCGGGCATGCTGCCGAAGTACCGCCGGCTGGTCGAACGCCTCGCCCAGGCGGGCCTGTTGAAGGTGATCTGCGGGACGGACACGCTGGGCGTGGGCGTCAACGTGCCGATCCGTACGGTGCTGTTCACCGCCCTGTCGAAGTACGACGGGCAGCGCGTGCGCATCCTGCGCGCCCGCGAGTTCCACCAGATCGCGGGCCGGGCGGGCCGGGCCGGCTTCGACACCGTCGGCCAGGTGGTGGCGCAGGCACCGGAGCACGTGATCGAGAACGACAAGGCGATCGCCAAGGCCGGGGACGACCCGAAGAAGAAGCGCAAGGTGGTGCGCAAGAAGGCGCCGGAGGGCTTCGTCGGCTGGACCGAGGAGACCTTCGACAAGCTGATCGGCGCCGACCCGGAGCCCCTGGTCTCCCGGTTCAAGGTGAGCCACGCGATGCTGCTGTCGGTCATCGGCCGCCCGGGCAACGCCTTCGAGGCGATGCGCAAGCTGCTCACCGACAACCACGAGGACCGGGCCGCGCAGCGCCGGCACATCCGCACCGCGATCGCCATCTACCGTTCGCTGCTGGAGGGCGGCGTGGTGGAGCGGCTGCCGGAGCCGGACGCCGAGGGCCGGATCGTACGGCTCACCCTGGACCTGCAGGAGAACTTCGCGCTCAACCAGCCGCTGTCCACCTTCGCGCTGGCGGCCTTCGAGCTCCTCGACCCGACCTCGCCCTCCTTCGCGATGGACGTGATCTCCGTCGTCGAGGCGACCCTCGACGACCCGCGCCAGATCCTCGCCGCCCAGCAGAACAAGGCGCGCGGCGAGGCCATCGGCGAGATGAAGCGGGACGGCATCGAGTACGAGGAGCGGATGGAGCGGCTCCAGGAGATCACCTACCCGAAGCCGCTGGAGGAGCTGCTCACCCACGCCTACGAGGTGTACGCCCGGGCGCACCCGTGGATCGGCGACCACCAGCTGCAGCCGAAGTCGGTGGTCCGCGACCTGTACGAGCGGGCGATGACCTTCTCGGACTACGTCGGCTTCTACGAGCTGGCGCGCACCGAGGGCATCGTGCTGCGCTACCTGGCGGGCGCGTTCAAGGCGCTGGAGCAGACCGTCCCGGAGGACGTGAAGACCGACGACCTCAAGGACGTCATCGCCTGGCTGGGCGAGCTGGTCCGCCAGGTCGACTCCAGCCTGCTGGACGAGTGGGAGCAGCTGGCCAACCCGACCGAGGAGCAGACCGCCGAGGTGCGGCTGGACGACAAGCCGGCGCCGGTCACGGCCAACGCCCGCGCGTTCCGGGTGCTGGTCCGCAACGAGATGTTCCGCCGGGTCGAGCTGTGCGCGCTGGAGCACTGGGACGCACTCGGCGAGCTGGACGGCGAGTACGGCTGGGACGCGGACCGCTGGGCGGACGCCATGGACGGGTACTGGGACGAGTACGACGACCTCGGCACCGGTCCGAACGCGCGCGGCCCGAAGATGCTGATCATCGAGGAGGAGGACTCCGCCTGGCGGGTCCGGCAGATCTTCGACGACCCGGAGGGCGACCACGACTGGGGCATCAGCGCCGAGGTGGACCTGTTCGGCTCGGACGAGGAGGGCCGGGCGGTCGTGCGGGTCACCGCGGTGGACCGGCTCGGCGGCTGACGGCCCGTCGGACGGCGTGAGGGGGCCCGGCGTTCGCCGGGCCCCCTCAGCCGTTCTCCGTCCGGTCTTCTCCGTCCGGCCGCTCTACATCCAGACGAAGGGCTGGCCCGCCGCGTAGGAGATCGCGCGGGTGGCCTCGTCCAGGTTCTGCTCGGTGCCGGCCGCCGTGCCGGTGGGGGTCGGGGTCTGGGCGGCGGGCGAGCCCGTACCGCTCGGGGTGGCGGACGCCGGGCGGCCGTCGCCGGCCCGCGAGCTGGTGACCGTCACGTAGTGCCCGACGGCCTCGACCCGCGGCTCACCGCCCGGCTTGGTGCCGGCGGGCGGAGCGGGGGCGGTGACGGCGTTCTCGAGGATGAAGGCGACCGACCCGGGCTTGGCCCGCAGGGCGTCGGCGGCCCTGGTGGCGGCGGCCTGGTCGGGGAAGCGCAGCAGGGTGACGCTGCTGAGCACGGGGCGGTCCTGGCCGGTGAAGCTGACGGTCAGGTACGCCTGGCAGCCGCTGTCCTTCAGCGGGTCCTGGGCGCGGTCCTGGAGCACCTCGGCGCAGTTCTCGCCCTGCCGGGCGCCGTTGCGCCGGGCCTTGTAGGCGCCGACCTCGACCGGCCGCTGGGCCGGGAAGATGTTGTCGACGTTGAGGGCCTCGGGGTCGGTGAGCGCCGGCGCGGATCCGACCACGGGCGGCGTCTTGGCGGAGTCCTTGGTGGACGGGCCGAGCCCGGGTATGTAGTCGCCGGGCATCGGGCGGGTGATGATCCAGCCGCCGGCCACGACGACGCCGACCACGACGATCCAGCCCGCGGCCCGACGGCCGGTCAGCCGCCGGCCGCGTCGCCGGGCGGCCGTCGCGCCGGTGCCGGTCCGGTCGGCGGCGCCGGTGCCGGTCCGGTCGGCGGCGCCGGTGCCGGTCCGGTCGGCGGTACCCTCGGCGTCGCCGCCCCTCGGGTCGGCGCCCCCGCCGGTCCGCTGTCCTGCCTGGCCTTCCCGGCCGTCTCCCGGAGTCGGGGTGCGCTCCCCCTGCGTGGTCATGGCGCAGATTCTAAGCACCCCGGGCGTGGCCTGGGTCACGGGGTCGGGGGTTGTGGATCATCGTCCGGGCGGCGTGTCCCGTGCGGTCGGCGCCGGTCGACCCCTACCCGCCGGTAATCTTCGCCCCGGCCCCGCGTCAAGCCCGTGACCAGCGACGGAGCCGTGAGCTTCGACACTGTGGCAATCGGCACATCCTCACACCGATCTTCTGGCGGGTTTGCTCTGGCGCCGCTCGATCGGCAGCAGGCAGGATCACCCCATGGATCTGCTCGATACCCTCACCGCCAAGGGCCTGCGCGGCGAAGTCCCGACCCGCGAGGAGGCCCTGGCCGTCCTCGCCACCACCGACGACGAGCTGCTCGACGTCGTCGCCGCGGCCGGCAAGGTGCGCCGCCGCTGGTTCGGCCGCCGGGTCAAGCTCAACTACCTGGTGAACCTCAAGAGCGGGCTCTGCCCGGAGGACTGCTCGTACTGTTCGCAGCGGCTCGGGTCCAAGGCCGAGATCCTCAAGTACACCTGGCTCAAGCCGGACCAGGCCGCCGACGCCGCCCGCGCCGGGGTGGCCGGCGGCGCCAAGCGGGTCTGCCTGGTGGCCAGCGGCCGCGGCCCGACGGACCGTGACATCGACCGGGTCACCGACACCATGGCCGCCATCAAGGACGCCGACCCCGAGGTCGAGATCTGCGTCTGCCTCGGCCTGCTCTCCGACAACCAGGCGGAGCGGCTCAAGGCGGCCGGCGCCGACGCCTACAACCACAACCTCAACACCTCCGAGAACACCTACGGAGCCATCACCAAGACCCACACCTACGCGGACCGCGTGGACACCGTGCAGAAGGCGCACGGCGCGGGCCTGTCCGCCTGCTCCGGCCTGATCGCCGGCATGGGCGAGACCGACGAGGACCTCGTCGACGTGGTGTTCGCGCTGCGCGAGCTCGGCTCGGACTCCGTGCCGGTCAACTTCCTCATCCCCTTCGAGGGCACCCCGCTCGCCAAGGAGTGGAACCTCACCCCGCAGCGCTGCCTGCGCATCCTCGCGATGGTCCGCTTCGTCAACCCGGACACCGAGGTCCGGATCGCCGGCGGGCGCGAGGTGCACCTGCGCACCATGCAGCCGCTCGGCCTGCACATCGCCAACTCCATCTTCCTCGGCGACTACCTGACCAGCGAGGGCCAGGCCGGCCAGGCCGACCTCGACATGATCAAGGACGCCGGCTTCGAGGTCGAGGGCGCCGGCGAGGCCACCCTGCCCCGCCACCGCGCCGACGTCGCCGAGGCCGCCCAGGCCGGTGGCGGCTGCGGCACCGCGGCCTCGGCCTGCGGCAGCGGCGGCGGCTGCGGCCCGTGCGGCGGGCACTCCCACGCGCCCGCAGTGACCGCTTCCGCCGAGCCGGCGGAGGAGACCCCCGAGGACGGCGACGAGCTGCGCAGCGACCTCGTCAAGGTCCGCCGCCGCGGCGCCGGCACCGAACTCGCGCCCAACGCCTGACCGTCCCACCGCTCTGGAGAGTCGCCCATCATGCCCCAGCTGTCCGCGGACACGCTGCTCACCCTCGACCGCGCCCACGTCTGGCACCCGTACGGACCGATGCCCGGAACCGTCGCCCCGTACGTGGTGGAGTCGGCCTCCGGCGTGCGGCTGCGCCTGGCCGAACCGGTCGCGGGCGGGCGGCGCGAGCTGGTCGACGGGATGTCCTCCTGGTGGGCGGCGATCCACGGCTACCGGCACCCGGTGCTGGACGAGGCCGTCCGCGAGCAGCTGGGGCGGATGAGCCACGTGATGTTCGGCGGGCTCACCCACGAGCCCGCCGTCCGGCTGGCCGCCAGGCTGGTGGAGATCACCCCGGAACCGCTGCGGCACGTCTTCCTCGCCGACTCGGGCTCGGTGGCCGTCGAGGTCGCGATGAAGATGTGCCTGCAGTACTGGCAGTCCATCGGCCGGCCGGGCAAGCGCCGGCTGCTGACCTGGCGCGGCGGCTACCACGGTGACACCTTCCACCCGATGTCGGTCTGCGACCCGGACGGCGGGATGCACCACCTGTGGGGCGGGGTGCTGCCCGGGCAGCTCTTCGCGCCGCAGCCGCCGGCCGGGTTCGACGCCCCGCTCGACCCCGAATACGCCGCACGCTTCGAGGAGTTGATGGCCCGTCACGCCGACGAACTGGCCGCCGTCATCGTCGAGCCGGTCGTCCAGGGCGCGGGCGGAATGCAGTTCCACTCCCCGGCCTACCTGCGGATGCTGCGCGAACTCTGCGACCGGTAC
Source organism: Kitasatospora sp. Ki12 (assembly GCF_054601375.1). Classification (NCBI taxonomy): domain Bacteria; kingdom Bacillati; phylum Actinomycetota; class Actinomycetes; order Kitasatosporales; family Streptomycetaceae; genus Kitasatospora; species Kitasatospora sp. Ki12. The sequence goes on from NZ_BAAIHT010000002.1 coordinate 1,496,317, forward strand.
GGGGTGCTGCTGGTCTTCGACGAGATCGCCACCGGATTCGGGCGCAGCGGCGCCCTGTTCGCCGCCGACCACGCGGGCGTCTCCCCGGACGTGATGTGCCTCGGCAAGGCCCTCACCGGCGGCTACCTGACCCTGGCCGCCGCACTGTGCACCGGCGAGATCGCCGACGGCATCAGCCGCGGCGAGATGCCGGTGCTCGCCCACGGCCCCACCTTCATGGGCAACCCGCTGGCCTGCGCGGCCGCCAACGCCTCACTGGACCTGCTGCTCGGGCAGGACTGGGCGGTGGAGGTCAAGCGCATCGAGGACGGCCTGCGGACCGGCCTCGCGGCAGCGGCGGACGTCCCGGGCGTCCACGACGTACGGGTCCTGGGCGCCATCGGCGTCGTGCAGTTGGACCATCCGGTGGACGTAGCGGCGGCGACCGAGGCCGCCGCGCGGGAGGGCGTCTGGCTGCGCCCCTTCCGGGACCTGATCTACACCATGCCGCCCTATGTGACGGAGGACGAGGACGTGGCACGCATCGCGGCCGCCGTGACCGCCGCGGCGGTGGCGGCATGAGCGCGGACACAGACACTGGCACTGGCACCGTGAACGCGCGGATCCTCTTCGTCACGGGCACCAACACGGACGTCGGCAAGACCGTCGCCACCGCGGCCCTCGCCGCGGTGGCGCTGCGCGGCGGCCTGAAGGTCGCCGTGCTCAAGCCCGGGCAGACCGGCGTCACCCCGGACGAGCCCGGCGACGCCCACGAAGTCCGGCGCCTGGCAGGCGAACTGACCTACCGTGAGCTGGCCCGCTACCCCGAGCCGCTGGCCCCCGACACCGCCGCCCGGCGGTCCGGACTGCCGTACCTCTCCCCCGCCGAGGTGGTCACCGAGGTCGCCGGCCTCGCCGCCGCCCACGACCTGGTGCTCGTCGAGGGCGCGGGCGGCCTGCTGGTCCGCTACGACGACGAGGGCCGCACCCTCGCCGACCAGGCCCGGGCCGTCCTCGACGCCGGGCTGCCCGCCGAGGTGCTGCTCGTCGCCTCCGCCGGACTCGGGACCCTGAACATCGTCTCCCTCACCGCGGAGGCCCTGGCCGCCCGCGAACTCCCCCTCACCGGCGTCCTCGTCGGCTCCTGGCCGGCCGACCCCGGCCTCGCCGAGCGCTGCAACCTCGCCGACCTGCCGCGCTCCGCCGGCGCCCCGCTGCTCGGCGCCCTGCCGGAACGCGCGGGCACCGCCGAGGACTTCGCCGCCCTGGCGCTCGCCTCGCTCGCCCCCGAGCTGGGCGGGACCTGGAACGCGGAGCACTTCGCGGAGCGGTTCTCGGAGCACTTCGCGGACACCCACCGGGCGGAATAGGCCCGGCTTCGCTCGAAGGGGTGATCTCCGCGCCCGAACCGTGGGTGCGGCGGCTACCGGCTGAATACGGTTCCTCCCATGACAGACGGGCTGACCGTGGACGAGGCCCTGCGGGCCTTGGCCGCCCTGGAGGCGGCGTGGAAGGACGACGAGGAGGCGCTGTCCGCCCTGGCGGCGGGCAGCGTCGAGGAACAGCCGCTGCCGGCGCTGGTCGCCGCGTACGGCGAGCACGCGATGGACACGCTGATGGCGCTCGCCTTCGGGCTGCGCTCCACCATGAGCGACGAGGAACTCGCCGAGATCTCCGACGCGGTCAGCTCCAACATCGGCGCCCGGATGAGCGCCCTGCTCACCCAGACCCTGAAGACCTGGGGCACCCTCGCCGCCCCGGACGACCACACCGTCACCAAGATCATCGCCCGCACCGTCATCGACGCGATGCGGGCCGTCACCGAGGACCCCAGCAAGACCGAGGTCCTGCCCCTCCTCGCCACCTTCCGCAGCTACGCCCTCAACGGCACCTGAGCGACGGCCGATCCGGCGCGGGCCCCGAACCCCTCGGGGCCCGCGCTCTCAGGCTCTCCGGGCGCCTCTTCAGCCCGTCCGGCCGGGCCTGCCGGTCCCGCCCGTCCGGCCGAGGAGGTGTTCGACGCGGTCGGCGACGATCCCCGGCTGCTCGGCCTGGATGAGATGGCCGGAGTCCACGGTCTCGAACCGGCCGTCGGGCAGTGACTCGGCCCAGCGCCGCCGGTGCTCGGCCAGGGCGGTGTGGTGCCGGCCCCGGCCCTTCTGGGGGCGGGCGGCCGAGAGGAGGACGGTCGGGCACGCCGGCGGGGCGGGTGGCTCGGCGCGGAAGCGCGGGATGGCCTCGGCGACGGCCTTGATCTCCTTCCGGGTCTGCGCGATGCCCGCCGGGACGAAGTCCTCGGCGAGCATGGCCTCGTAGGTGTCCGCCGGGAAGAGCCGCCGGAGGTCACGACTGGCCAGGCGGGCCAGCCGGCGGGAGCGGAACAGCGCCTGGGTGACGCCCAGGGACCGGTCGACCTTCGCCGCGGTCCGGTCGAAGGTGTCGTAGACGGGCGCGCTCTCCGCCGCCGGGTCGAGCAGCAGCAGCCCCCGCAGCCGCGGCCCCAGCCCCTCCACGGCCCGGCGGGCGACCAGCCCGCCCATGCTGTGCGCGACGAGCACGAAGCCGCCGGGGACGACCGCCTCGACCAGCGCGACCAGGTCCGCGGCCAGGTCGTCGATGCTCAGCCGGGCCGCCGTCCGGCCGCTGCGGCCGAAGCCGGCGCGGTCGTAGGCGACCAGTCTCGTCCGGTCCGCGAGCAGCGCGGTCACCGGGTCCCAGCAGGTGCGTCCCATTCCGCCGCCCGCCTCGAAGACCACCCAGTCCGTCCCGCTGCCGGTCTCCTCCACGTGGACGGTCCGGCCGTTCACCGGCACCGCGCGCCCCGTTGCCTGTCGCATGCCCCCTCCAAGGCTCACCGTTTCCACCGTTTCCACTTTCGATAATAGTATCGAGTATGGAATTGTGAAGCCCATGGACACCACCGACGTACTCCTCCACCCGGTGCGCCTGCGCGTGGTGCACGCGCTCGCCGGCGGCCGGTCGCTGACCACCGCCCAGTTGTGCGAGCGGATGCCCGATGTGCCGAAGGTGACCATGTACCGGCACGTCGCCCTGCTCGCCGAGGCGGGCTTCCTGGACGTGGCCGGGGAGCAGCGGGTGCGCGGAGCCGTCGAGCGGCACTACCGGCTGCGCCAGGACCGTCCGGTCGTCGACACCGACGCCGCCGCCGCGATGACGCCGGACGACCACCGCCGGGGCTTCGCCGCCGCCATGGCCGTGCTCATCGCCGAGTTCAACGCCTACCTCGACCGCGACGGCGCCGACCCGGTGGCCGACGCGGTCTCCTACCGGCAGGGCACACTCTGGCTCACCCCGGACGAACTCGCAGAGATGACGGCCCAGTTGCGCGCGGTGCTGGCCCCTCGGCTGGCCAACCGGCCGGCGCCGGGCCGCATGCCCTACCTGCTCAGCCCCGTCCAGTTCCCGGTCGGCCCGCCGTCCGCCGACGAGGCCCGGCCCTGAGGCCGAGGACGACGGTGCCGTCCCCGTCCGGCCCGTCGATAGTTGCGGTAAGGCTGCACACCTGAACTCCCGTGGTGTGTAATCGCGCTGGACCGGGGCACCCGGGGTGGCGGGAGGGGAGAGCTGGTGGACGAGCTGCAGACGACGGATCCGCGGCAGGTGGGGCGGTACCGGATCACCGGGGTCCTCGGCGCCGGCGGCATGGGCCGGGTCTACCTCGGGCAGTCGCCCAGCGGACGGTCGGTCGCGGTCAAGGTGGTGCGGCCGGAACTCGCCCAGGACCCCGAGTTCCGGCGCCGGTTCGCCCGCGAGGTGGCCTCCGCCCGCAGGGTCAACGGGTTCTTCACGGCCGCCGTGGTCGACGCCGACCCCGGGAGCGCGACCCCGTGGCTCGCCACCGCCTACGTCCCCGGCCCGCCCCTGGACCTGGCGATCGCGACCGGCGGCCCCTGGCCGGTGGACCGGGTGCGGGCACTGGGCGCGGGCCTCGCCGAGGCCCTGGAGGCCATCCACGCCGCCGAGTTGGTGCACCGGGACCTCAAGCCCTCGAACGTCCTGCTCGCCCCCGACGGCCCCCGGGTGGTCGACTTCGGCATCTCCGTGGCCGCCGAGGCCACCGCGCTCACCCGCACCGGGATGATCGTCGGCACCCCCGGCTTCATGGCCCCCGAACAGCTCCTCGGCCGGCCCGTCACACCGGCCACCGACGTCTTCGCCCTCGGGGCCGTCCTGGCCTACGCGGCCACCGGCACCGGCCCCTTCGGCACCGGCTCGGCGCAGGCGCTCAACTTCCGCATCGCGTACGAGGAACCGGACCTCTCGCTGCTGCCGCGGGGCCTGGAGGTGATCGGACGCTGCCTGGCCAAGGACCCGGCGCAACGGCCCTCGGTGGCGGCGCTCATCCAGGAACTCGCGCTGGTCCCGGTCGACAGCGGGCTGCCCACGGAGGTCGTCCCGCCGGTCACCGCGTGGATGCCGACGCCCGCCGCCACGCCCGCCCCGGCGGCCCCGTCCGCCCCCACGGTCCCGACCGAGCGGCAGCGCCCCCTCTTCCCGTTCTGGGCCGCGATCACGGCACTGGCGCTCGCCATGGTGCTGCCCCCGGTGCCCGGTTCGACGGTCGCCATCACGAGCATGGCCCACGGCTCCTGGCCCGTCGTCGTGGCCGCCGCCATCGGCCTCGCCACCTGCGCGGCGGCACTGTCCCTCGCACGCCGTGGCCGTACGGGTCGCGTTCCCCGGTGGCCCCGGTACGTGCACGGGCTCGCCGCGGTCGTCAACACCGGGCTGCTCGTCTTCTACCTGGTCAGGATCCTGCGCTGGCGGGAGTTCGGCGAGCTCGGTGGCGGTGCGTACAGCTACATCGTCGCCGCCGTGATGCTGGTCTGGGGCCTCGTCCGCTTCCCGCGGTCGACGACCCGGTAGCCTCCGCTGGCGACCGGCGAGCCACCTCGCTCCTTCCGGCCGGACCCGGCCTGGCTTGGCCTGGCGGGAACACCTGTCGCGACCTATCGTGTATCCCTGTCCGCGCTGCTGCCCGCGTCGCGCGAGGACCTTCTTCGAACCCAGGACGGGAAGCATGCCCGGAGACCGTTCGACCGCTGGGATTCCTTCCGGCCACGGCTCGCAGCCAGGGATTCGGGCCTCCCATGCGGACCGGGATCGGGTGGCCGACCAGCTGAGCATCGCGGCGGGCGAAGGCCGGCTGACCACAGAGGAATTGGGCCAGCGACTGGAAGCCGCCCTGTCCGCACGGACGATCGGCGAGCTGACCGAACTCACCGCCGACCTGCCACCGGCGTCGGTCTTCCCTGGCGGGGTCCTGGCGGCGGCCAAGGACGTCCTCCGGATCGAGCAGCGGTTCAGTCCGGTCAAGCGGGCGGGCCGCTGGGTGGTGCCGCGCCGGCTGGAACTCGCGGTGGAATTCTGCGAGGTGACACTCGACTTCACGCAGGCGGTGATCACACAGGACACCGTGCAGATCGACCTGGACATGCGCGGCAAGACCCTGACGCTGATCGTCGGCCCCGGCATTCTGGTCGATACCGATGGCCTGTGCCTGGAGTTCAGCAAGGTGAAGAACCGTCAGGATTCGGACCGCGGTACGCCGATCGCCCTACGCGTCGAGCTGACCGGCACGAAGAGGTTCGGTCGTGTGGTCGTGCGGCAGCCACGGAGAACGACCGGCCGGTGACTTTCGGCGCGGGCTTCGAGGAGCCTCGAAGCCCGCGCGATCAGGCGGGAACCCTCAACCACCCGGCGGCGAGCGCGAATCCGCCCGTCGAGGAGGCCAGGAAGGTGAGGGCGAACACCAGGGCGGTCGCAGGAGAGCCGACGCCCTCCGGGATCAGGAGGACGGCGACACAGGCGAGCGCGAGGGAGCCGGCGACGATGACACCGGCTGCCACTACGGCCGCATACCTCTGCGGAGGACGACGACCAGCTGCTCGATGACGTCCGGCCGGGCGGCCTCGAGGTCGATCAGGATGACGCCGGTGGCCTTGGCCGAGCGCCAGTCGATGCCGAGGGACGGGAGTCTCACGTTCGCGGCGTTCAGGACGGCCTGGAGGTCGTCGAGGATGTCGGCTGCGGTGCGACGGTCCTCGGCCGTGATCTTGTCGATCATGCTGCTCATGGGGCATCTCACTGTTCGATGTTCGAGATCCAACGCGCTTCGGTGTCCCACTCGATGCCGCCGTTGAGGGGCCGGAGGAAGGCGAGGCCGTGCGCCCAACCCATGAAGGCACCCCAGCGCCCGGAGCGGACGTCGAAGACCCGCTCACCGGTGGAGGCGGGGCGGTAGGGCACGGACGGCGGCGCCACCCGTCGCACGGGCGGCGCCGCCGGGGCGATGGCGGCGGAGGTCATGCGGGCCTCCGGGACGGATTCGCCGCACCGCGCACACCGGCAGGGCGGGAAGTTCCGCCGAAGGATCAGGCTTTCGCCAGAATATCCCTTTGTCATATTGTCCTCGATGTCTCACTCATGGGCGCATTACACACTGAGCGACCGCAAGGAATCGGCGATCGCGCTCCAAGGATCGGTGCGCGGCTCTACGATCGGAAGACGTTTCAACTCAACACCCAATCAGTTGAACCGAGGTGATCATGAGTAGCGAAGCAACGGAACCGCCCGAGTCTCGGCGGGTCGCCTTCGGAAGGAAGCTCCGAAGCCTCCGGCAGGCCCGGGGCCTCACGCAGACCCAGCTAGGAAAGTTGATCAACTACTCTGGCGCGTTCGTCTCCTATGTTGAACTCGGGGATCGCCCACCGCCCTTCCCTCTTGCCACTCGCGCCGATGCCGCACTGGACGCCAACGACACTCTGGAGTCGTTGTGGTGAGACCTCCAAGAGACCTCCATGCTCAAGGGATTCTTCAAGTACGCCTCATACGAGTCGAAGGCCATCGAGATCAGACATTTCCAGGAGAGATTCGTTCCTGGACTGCTCCAGACCCAGGAATATGCCGCAGCACTTCACAATGCCGCTGCGGATCGCGGCGAAATCAGTCAAAGTCAGGCCGAGGAACGAACCGCCTTCGTCGTCTCTCGCCGACGCCTTCTCACGAGAACGGATGCCCCGCACTTCCACTTCATCCTGGACGAAAGCTGTGTCCACACCCGGATCGGCGGCGACGCCGTAACAAACGCCCAACTTCAGCGCCTTGACGATCTCGCCAAGCTGCCGAATGTCACACTGCAAGTCTTCCCGTTCACGCGTGGCGAGGAGTGCCCCTTTGCATGGTCGGCAATCATGCTCACGCTCCCCGACCACTCAACCATGCTCTACTCGGAGTCCAAACTCGGAGCGCTCTTCTCAAAGGACCCCGATGAAGTCAGGCGCTGGGAGAGGGATTGGAGGCATCTCCGGAACAGCGCGCTCTCTCTCACCGACACCCTCAGCGCGATCCAGGCCAAACGGTCGCTATGAACTGGCCGAGAGCCGATAGCGCGTTTGTGAACGGGTGCCATGCCAGCGAAGATGTGAGGCCAGTCGGCACCCCGAGGCCGGCCTGCATCCATGGGGGAACTCTCTTGCCGTTAGCCGGTGATCCGAATCCGCTCAGCTTCGCGTTACTCGGCCCGTTGCAGGTGCAGCGCTCCGGTTCCGCCATCGCCTTGGGGGCTCCTCGGCAGCGGTCGGTGCTGGTCTCGCTCCTCCTGCGGCCCGACGCGGTCGTCACGGTCGATGAGCTGATCGACGACCTGTGGGGCGACCAGCCGCCCGGCTCGCCCCTGATCACCCTCCGTTCCTACGTCTCCCAGCTGCGCAAGCTGCTGGAGCCGGCCCGCGAGACCCCCACCGTCCTCCTCTCCCAGGCGGGCGGGTACCGGTTGGCGGTCGATCCGGACCAGGTCGACCTCTGGCGGGCCAAGCAGCTTCACGAGCTGGCTGGCCGGTGCTCCCTCGAACAGCCGGAGCAGGCCAGGGCCCGCCTCCGGCAGGCGCTCTCACTCTGGCACGGCGAGCCACTGGCCGACCTCCCCGGGCCGCTCATGCACCGCGAGCGCGAACGCCTCTCCGAGCTTCACCTCACCCTCCTCGAAGAGCGCCTGGCCCTCGACGTCGCCCTCGCCGACCCGGCCGACTACCTGCCCGAGCTGGAAAGCCTCACCGCCGACCACCCTTTCCGCGAGCGCCTCCAGGCCCTGCTCATCCGCGCGCTGCACCGCCAGGGCCGCACGCCGGAGGCCCGTACGGTCTACGACACCCTCCACGAACGGCTCGTGGAGCGCCTCGGCATCGAGCCGGGCCCCGAACTCGCCGCCCTGCGCGACGAACTGGACCCGGACCAACTCCCCTCACCGCTCCCCCACTTCACCGGCCGCCGGGACCACGTCGCCCGCCTCGGCCACGCCCTCACCTCCCGGACCGGCCCCGGCCTGCGCCTGGCGACCGTCACCGGCATGGCCGGCGTCGGAAAGACGGCCCTCGCCGTGCGGGCCGCCCACACCCTGCGCCCGCACTTCCCGGACGGCCGCCTCTACGCGGACCTGCGCGGCGCCGACCTGGTGCCCGCCAGCGCGTCCGACATCCTGGCGGAGTTCCTGACCGCCCTGGGCATCCGGCCCGCGGCCGTCCCCAAGGACCTGCCCGGCCGGTCCGCCCTGTTCCGGACCGCCACCGCCGGCAAGCGGTTGCTGATCCTCCTGGACAACGCGCGGGACGACGCCCAGATCCAGCCGCTCCTGCCCGGCTCCCCGGACTGCGCGGTGATCGTCACCAGCCGCACGGTGCTCTACAGCGTGCCGTCGGTCCTGCACGTCGCACTGGACGTGTTCAGCGAGGGCGAAGCGCTGAGCCTGCTGGACGCGGTCATCGGCAGGGCCCGCCGTTGCTCCCAACAGGCTGACGCCGAGCTGCTGGTGGAGGCCTGCGGCCGGCTGCCGCTGGCCGTACGGATCGCCGCCGCCCGGCTCGCCGCGACTCCGGACCAGCCGATCGCCGCGCTCGTCCGGCGCCTCACCGACGACCGGGAGGGCATCACCGCGCTCCGCACCCGCGATGTCGCCATCGAGCAGGTCTTCGACCTCAGTTACCGCTTGCTCCCCCCGGCCCTGGCGTCGGCGTTCCGACTGCTCTCCTGGATCGAGCCGGACATCGGCCTCGCCTCGGCGGCCGCCGTCCTGAGCCTGCCCGAGGAGCAGGCGGAACGCCTCGCCGAGTCGCTGGTGGACCAGGCGCTCCTCGAATCGATCGGCGCCGGGCGCTACCGCTACCACGACCTGGTACGGGCCTTCGCCCGCCGGACGTCCCGGCGGCTGGACCCCGACGAACGAACCGCCGCTCACCATCGGCTGCTGACGCTGCTGCTCTCCCGCGCCCGTACGGCCTTCGCCCTCGCCGTGCCCGGCGACCCGGTCGCCGACGTCTTCGGCGCGCCGGTCGCCGATGTCCTCGGCGCGCCGGTGGCCGACGTCCTCGGCGAGCCGGCGCCGCGCCCCGCCGCCCACCCGGGCTTCGCGGACCTGGCGGACGCCCGCCGGTGGGCGCGGGCCGAGACGCCGAGCGCGGTGGCCCTCGCCGCCGCGATCGCGACCGCCGGCCCGGGCGAACTGCGGCCCACCGTCGACCTGTTGATCGCCCTCAGCCCGCTCGGCCTGGGCGCCTTCGGCGGCCGGGCGGAGGAGGCGTCCCGCCTGCTGATCGGCGCCGCCGTGGCCTGCGGCGACCGCGCCGCGGAGGGCCGTTCCCGGTTCCTGCTGGGCACCATCCTGCTGGCCGGGGCCCGGCTCGACGAGGCCGGCGCGCAGGCCCGCGAGGCCGCCCGGGCCTGCCAGGAGGCGGGCGACCGGGCCGTGCTGCGGCAGGCGCTCAACGACCTGGGCCTGATCGCCCAGGCCGAGGGCCGGCACGGAGAGGCGATCGCCGCCTTCGACGAGGCCGCGCTGCTCGCCCGGCGACTCGGTCACCGTTCGGGCGAGGTGGCGAGTGCGGCGAACGCCGCGCTGTCCCGGATCCGCAGCGGCCGTGCGGCGATCGCGGCGGAGACCTGCCGGCTGCTCCTCGACGAGCCGGCCGGAGGGGCCGCCGATCCGGCGATGACCGCGTACGTGCACTACGTCCTCGGTCTCGCCTACCAGGTACTGGGCCGGCTCGACGACGCCGCCGCGCAGCTGCGGCTCTGCATCGACCGCGCGCACCCCGCCCGCGACCTGGACCGGGAGTCGGCCGCCCGGAGCCGGCTGGCCGACGTCCTGCGCCTGCTCGGGCGGGTCGACGAGGCGGTGCACCAGGCGGAACGCGCCCTGGTCCTGGCGACGGAAGGCGGGCGGCAGCGCGAACGCGCTCTCGCCCACCTGGTGTTGGCCAACGCGATGACCGCTCGGGGTGACCACGGCACCGCACGGACTCACGAGGCGGAGGCCCAGCTGCTGCTCGGCAGGCTGAGCGCACCGGAGTCCGCCGACGCGGGGCTGCTGCTGACCGCGCTCGCCACGGGCGACCGGGCCGTCGTCACCCCCGGCGAGAATCGCCGATGATCAGGCCGGTCCCGTTCCACGCGACCTTGCTCGCCAGGCACCGCACGTCGGGCGACCCGCCGCAGGCCTTCGCCGGCGGCTCGGCCGGCGAGCCGTGCCCCCGTCCGGGATCCCCGGCACCCCATGCGACGGCGCCCACCACCGACGCCAGGACCGCCGCACCGGCAACCGCCGCGCGGACCACAACCGTTCGAAACACTGCTGACGCTCCCTACTCACGTGTGATCAAGCGTCAGAACCCTCGCAGGGGTCGGTAGACAGCCGATCAACACGCGGGCCGCGGCCGCCCGACCAGGCGCCCCGGCCGACGGCGCCCGCGCCGCGGCTCAGCGGCTTCCGGTGACCCGGAACGGCCCGGAGTTCCAGTGCAGTACGGCCGGGCCGCCGGTCGGCCAGTCGTGGTTCAGCCGTCGGCGGTCCCGGCCGAGCGCGCCCAGGTCGAGGGGGCGCAGCGTGCCGGTGATCAGGCCGGTGGCCTCGGCGGGGGTGAGCGGCATGACCGTCACGTACTGGGCGTCGTCGCCGCCCATCCAGTCGACGAGCTCGGTGAAGATCCAGACGAACCGCTGCGAGCAGTCCCGGCAGCGGCGGACGTCCACGGAGAAGCGGGAGCCGTCCACCACATCGGTCTCGTGCTCGAACCCCTCCCGCTGGCCGCGCCACACCGCGTGCGCGTCCTCGCCGTAACACTTCGCGCAGCCGAACGCCACCATCGGCCTTCTCATCGGTCGACTCCTGTTCCGCTTCCGCGTTCCCGCTTCCGCCCGCTCCGCGACGACCCGTCCTGGCCCATGATGCCCGGACCGGTGGCGGACGGCAGCGGTTCGCCGATCATCGCCGGGCCCGGCCCCGAGCCTCCGGGGGATGACCGACCGGCGGGCCAACCCCCGGTGACGCCCGGGGGTATGCGCTGTGAAAGGCGGTGCTCGTGGCCCGTGTCCTGGGCGTTTCGGCCCCAGGCCCGTCGTGGACGGCCGGCCGCCGGGCGCCGCTCACCACCGCGCCCGGGCGGGACCGCGCGGTCGACGGCGCGGCACGGAGAGGACCCCGACGGGGGAACAGTTCACGGCCCGTTTCCACACCGTTCGCACCCCGGGGCGGACGGGAGCCCGCCCGGTTGACGGCCCGGTGCGGCCTGGCGCGGCCCGGACCGGCCTCCGCTCAGGCCGGGGCCGAGGTCGGGGCCGGGGGTTGCGGGTTGTCGAGGAGGAGGTCCTGGCCGACGTCGGTGAGGGTGTGGCGGACCTGCCTGCCCTCGCGCCGGGTGCCGATCAGCCCGGCCGCGCGCAGGGCGGCGGCGTGGGCGGAGGCGGAGGGCGGGGTGACGCCGAGGCGCTGGGCGAGTTCGGCGGTGGAGCAGCCGCCGCCGGCGATCACGCGCAGCACGCGGGCCCGGGCGGGGCCGAGGACGGCGGCGAGGCCGTCGGCGGTCGACGGCCGGGTCGGGGATTCGGCGGCCGGGGCACCGAGGGGGTGCAGCAGCAGGCTCTGGCGGTCCGGTCCGGCCAGGAGGCCGATGCTCTGCTGGACGAAGAAGTTGGGCCGCAGCTCCAGGCCCCGGCCGCCCAGGTCGAAGCAGCCCTCCAGCTCGCCGAGGGTGCACTCCAGGACGCCCTCGTCCCGCCAGACCGCGTTCGGGTGGAGCGAGTCGAGCATCGCGCCGATCCCGGAGCGGGCGGCGGTGCGGGCCCGGACGGCGATGTCGGCTTCCAGGGCGCGGCGGATCTCGGGCCAGTCCGGGGCGAGGCAGGTGCGGAAGAGTGCCCAGGCGCCGTCGCTGACCTCGCGCAGGCCCCGGGTGCCGTCGTCGCACAACCGGGCGAGGGCGGTCGGGAGTCCGGTCCCGCTGCCGAACGGCGCGACGCCCTCCTCGACGACCTGCTGCGGGACGGCGAGGAGCGCGTCGAGCTCGTCGTCCAGCTGCCGGCGGACGGCGTCGAGGTCGGCCACCATGAAGTCGGGGACGCCGATCGGGCTCGCGTTGACCACGTCGAGGAAGCGCCGGGCCCGGTCGGGCACGTGGCGGCGGACGTCCCGCCACCAGCGCTCGCTGCGCGACCCGGTGCCCTGGTGCACGCCCTGCCTGGCCGAGCCGGCCATCAGGTGGTCGAGCGGCGATATGACGAACCGGGTCTTCGCGAGATCCGCGACCCCGAACTTCAATGCGATCACGAATCGTCCTCCCGCTCCCCCGCAGCCGCCCTGACCTGGCGCGTTCTCAACTATTAGGCCCAGAGGCTAATGCATGGCCGTCCGGCCGCCGCGCTTGGCATGCTCTCTCCGTCGGCACGGGGGAAGCCCGCTCCGGCCCCCACCACGAGGGGAGTGGGGGCCGGAGCAAAATCCCCGGCCGCTTGTTCGGTAAACCGAACATCCGGCGTCCCTGGCGAACCGCACCGGCTCAGTGCGCAGTCCCCAGCGACGGCCCCTGCAACGGGCCCTGCGACGGCCCCAGGGCAGGCTGCGCGGCGGGTTCCAGGGCGGCCCGCCCGACGGCCCCGTCCGCCCCCTCCCCCGCCCCCTCGCCCGCGAGGTGCAGCCGCTGCTCCGCCCGGTACTGCAGGAGGAGCACCGAGCGCACCGGCTCGCCGCCCACCGCCGTGTACGAGTGCGGCAGCGAGGCGTCGAAGCCGACGTAGTCGCCCGGGCCGAGCTCGACCTCCCGGCGCCCGGCCCGGACCCTCAGCCGCCCGGCCTGGACGACGGTGTGCTCGGTGCCGATGTGGCCGGCGGAGATCTGGGTGCCGTCGGTGCGCACCTGCTGGTCGTAGATCTCGAACACCACGTCCCCGGACTCGATCCGGCGCAGCGGGCGCAGGTCCACGCCCCGGCCGCTCAGCACCTCGGCGTCGGCCGCCCGCACCACCGTCACCTCGTCGACGGGCCGCGCCTCCACCAGGTCGGAGATCGGCACGCCGAGCACCCGGGAGAGCCCGAGCACGGTCTCCAGGGTCGGGTTGCCGGCCCCGGACTCCAGTTGGGAGAGCGTCGCCTTGCCGATCCCGGCCCGCCGGGACAGCTCGGAGAGCGAGAGCCCGCGCTGCGCCCGTACCCGCTTCAGGTTGGCGGCGAGGACACCCCGGACGGTCTCCGCGTCCTGCTCACCCGCCCGGTGCGGACCGGACTCCTCGGCGTCGTTCACCCTCGACCTCTTCTCTCCCGGCAACGTTCGATATACCGTACGGGACGCATGCCGACGGACGGAGCAGCGTAGCGAAGCGCGTCGCGTCCACGACCCTCACGAGGAGAGACCGTAGTGACCGAGCCCGCCGACACCATCAAGTACCGGAAGAACGGCCTCACCCGTGGCGTCACGGACGAGCTCGCCGAGAGCATGAAGCGAGGCTGGGCCGACACCGAGCGCACCGCCCTGGAGCCGATCCGGCAGGCCGCGCACACCGCCCGCCGCCGCGCCGAGCTCTCCGCCGCCTTCCCCGGCGAGCTGCTGGTGGTCCCGTCCGGCAACCCCAAGGTGCGGGCCAACGACACCGACTACCCGTTCCGGCCGTCCTCCGACTACGTCTACCTGACCGGTGACCAGTCCCAGGACTCCGTACTGGTGCTGGAGCCGACCGGCGACAGCGGGCACACCGCCGTCCTCTACCTGCGCAACCGCTCGGAGATCGACAACGGCGAGTTCTGGCTGGACAACCACGGCGAGCTGTGGGACGGCCGCCGCAACAGCCTGACCGAGAGCGAGCGGCTGCTCGGCCTGCCCTGCCGGGACGTGCGCGCCGTCCGCGACGACCTGCGGGCGTCCACCGGCCCGGTGCGGGTGCTGCGCCGCCACGACGCGGGCGTGGAGCGGGCCCTCGACGGCCGGGCGGACGCCGGACGGGACGAGGAGTTCGAGGTCTTCCTGTCCGGACTGCGCCTGGTCAAGGACGAGTTCGAGATCGCCGAGCTGCGTTTCGCGTGCGAGGCCACCGCCCGCGGCTTCGAGGACGTGGTGCGCGTCCTCGGCACCGACTCCGCGACGCCGGAGCGGCTGATCGAGGGCACCTTCTTCGTCCGCGCCCGGATCGAGGGCAACGACGTCGGCTACAGCACCATCGCCGCGGCCGGCCCGCACGCCACCACCCTGCACTGGGTGCGCAACACCGGGCAGGCCCGGCCGGGCGACCTGCTGCTGCTGGACGCGGGCGTGGAGACCAACGAGCTCTACACCGCGGACGTCACCCGCACCCTGCCGGTCAGCGGCCGGTTCACCGAGGTGCAGCGCAGGGTGTACGACGCCGTGCTGGCCGCGCAGGAGGCGGGCATCGCGGCGGTCCGGCCGGGCGCGGACTTCCGCGACTTCCACCACGCGGCCCAGCGCGAGCTCGCCGAACACCTCACCTCCTGGGGCCTGTTCGGGGACCTGACCGCCGACAAGGTGTACGAGCTGGGCCTGCACCGCCGCTTCACCCTGGCGGGCACCGGCCACATGCTGGGCATCGACGTGCACGACTGCGCCCACTCGCTCACCGAGCTCCACGTGGACGGCCCGCTGAAGCCGGGCATGGTGCTCACCGTCGAGCCGGGGATCTACTTCCAGGAGAACGACCTGACGGTGCCGGCGGAGTACCGCGGCATCGGGGTGCGGATCGAGGACGACATCCTGGTCACCGAGGACGGCAACGAGAACCTCTCCGCGGCCCTCCCCCGCCACGCCGACGAGGTCGAGTCCTGGCTGGCCGCCCTGCGCGCCTGACGGCCGGCGGCACCAGCGGACCCCTCCGGCGGGGCCCGCTGGTGCCCGTGGTCTCAGCCCCAGTTGCCGACCAGGGGCCGGTCGCCCGGGTTCCCGAACCGGGTGCCGTAGACGGTCAGGGCGCCTTCCTTGCCCGAGCCGTAGAAGGTCTGGTCACCGGGCCGGTAGACACCGACGGTGTCGATCCCGGCGCCGTCCCAGTCGCCCTTGATCGGGAGGTCGCCGGGGCTTCCGAACGTGAAGCGGTGGTCATCGGTGCCCGGGGTGTTGGTGTCGCGCAGGTGGAACGTCTGGGTGTCGGGGTCGTACGCACCGATGGTGGTACGGCCGCTGCCGCTCCAGTTGCCGACCAACGGGGTCCAGTTCCGGCTGCCGTACTTGACCGTGTAGGTGGCGCTGGTGTTGTCGTCGCTGAGGTAGAAGGTCTGGTTGCCCGGCCGGTAGACACCGATCGTGGTGCGGCCCCGTCCGCTCCAGTCCCCGACGATCGGACGGTCGCCCGGGTTGCCGAACTTGTAGGAGGACGTGGTGCCGTCGCCGTTGGGGAGCACGAAGGTCTGGTCGCCGGGCCGGTAGACAGCGACGGTGTCGATGCCCGGGCCGTTCCAGTGGCCGGTCAGCACGACGTCGTCCGGGCCGCTGACCAGCTGCGAGGTGTCAGAGGTTCCGACCAGGACGTCGTTGTGGCTGTTCTCGCTCACGGTGCGGTCACCGGGCCGGTAGACGCCGACGCCTGCCGCCGCCGGAGCCGGGGTGGCGTTGATGACGGCGGCGCCGATGCTCTGCTGTCGGCGCGTGGTGAGCGGCATGTCCGTCGCTTGCTGGGCGTTGATCCAGCGGAAGTTCTCCAGGTACACCACCCGGGGGTTCTGAGCCGCCATGGCCCGGTACTCCGCATTGTTGGCCGCGAGGACAGAGTCGGTGGCCGTCCCGCACCCCACGACACGAGGAATGACGCTCTCCGGGAACAGCACCAGGTGCTGGTCGGGAGAGGCGAGGGCGCCCTGCAGCTCGGCCAGCTTCTGCGCGTTGGTGCCGCGGCCGGCGCAGTAGTTGTCGAAGCCGACCAGGTCGACCCCGCTCGGCACCGGCGACGTCAGGTGGTAGAGGTCCGTGGTGTAGGCGAGCATCTTGCCGGGGAAGGCGTCCCGCACCTGGTTCGCCTCGGTCTGCACCTGGGTGGCGTCGAAGCCCTGGTAGTAGGGCTCGTCCAGGGTGTAGACCGCGGAGATCTTGTCCAGGTTGGAGCCGATCCGGGACACCAGGCCGGCCAGCGCCGCCGGGGCGTCCGGGTTGGGCCGGACCGGGCCGGTCAGCATCACCTGCCTGCTCACGTCGATGACGCAGGCGGCGGGGCGGCAGTAGTCCAGGAAACCGGCGTAGCGGGGGTCCGTGAGGTCCTGGCCGATGAAGTTGTTCAGGTTCGTCCACGGCGCCACCTCGGCGCTGTGATCCACGCTGTAGTTCGGGTCGTCCGGGTCCATGACGTCGAAGTAGCCGTAGTAGTCGAGCCCGCCGAGCATGCTGACCCGCAGGTCGTCCACGGCGCCGACGGTACCGGGGGTGGCGCGCTCGGAGCCGAGGTGCACGTAGCCGTCGCGCGGCAGGTCCGCGGGCACCTGGCCGGCGAACAGCGTGCTGCCGTTCACGGTGACGGTCGCCTGCCGGGCGGCGCCGCCGGTCAACGCCAGGGAGACCTCGTAACTCCCGGAACCGGGCGGGACGGTATCGGTCAGCAACGGCAGTGTCCGGCCCGCCTGGTACAGCTTCATCGAACCGTCGGCCTGCACCCGCAGGCCGAGGGCGACGTCGCCGGCGTCGACCGCGCCCGTCGATCCGGAGGCGTTGCTGACGAGCAGGGTCGCGGCGTCGCCGCCACTGGTGCGGCCGACCGCCGGGGTGAGCCGGGCGTGCACCGTGTAGGAGCCGGAGAGGTCGGCGGTGGCAGGCTTGCTCAACCGTACGGCGGCGGTGCCCTGCGGGAAGGACAGCGCGTTGGGGGCGGTCTGGCTGTTGACCCGCACCGAGCTCGCCGAAGGCGTGGCCGCCAGGCCCTTGACGCCGGACACCGCGGCGTAGCCGGCGGAGACCAGCGTGGGCTGACGCGCGCTCAGGTCGTCGTTGAGACCGTTGTCGCTGCCGGCCGGGGCACCGTCGAAGGTGTCGACGAAGGGCTTGGCACCGGCCGTGGCACTCGCGTCGATCCGGCTGACGTTCAGGCCGGTGTCGGTGCCGTCTCCGAAGGTGGTGATCCGGTCCGAGGTGGAGAGGTAGGTGCCGAGGTACAGGAACGCGCTGCTCGGCCAGCGGTTGACCGAGGCCGGACCGGTGATCGGGAAGGCGGTCCCGTTGACGGTCAGGGTGATGGCCTTGTCGGCGCCTGTCGACACTCGCACTGACACCGCGTACCGGTCGGCGGGCGTCACCGTCCCCTGCCAGAACGGCGTTTCGCCGCCTCCGCCGTGGAACAGGGCGAGCCTGCCGGAGGATCCGACGGTCAGCCCCAGATCGACGTCACCGTTGGTCACGTACCCGGAGGCGCGATGGCTGCGGCTGAGCACCACGGAGGCCCAGTCGTTTCCGGTGTGCTCACCGACCGACGGGTCCACCACCGTCGAGACGGTGTACGTCCCGTCGGTGTCCGCGATCACGGGGGCACCGAGCATGAGTGCCGAGACTCCCGTGGTGAAGACCAGCCGGTTGGGCTGATCCGCCGTGCTGACCTGCGCGTAGGAGGAGTCGGGTTGCGCGATGGTGTCCCAGCGGCCGGAGGTCCTGGTCCAGGAGACCGGCCGGACACTGCCTTGCTGACGCTGGGCCAGACCGACGTTGAGTCCGCGCAGCGGTGCCGTGTTGAGCGTCGGACTCTGCCGGAACGTGTCGGTGAACGGACCGGCGACGCTGAGGTCCACCGGCGTCGGAGCCGCGCCGGCGGCCACCGCCGGTGCGGCGACGAAGCCGGCGGGTATGGAGGTCAGTGCGATCAGAACCGCGGACACCAGCCCGCGGCCCATCCGTTGAGTGAGTCTCATCAGGTCGACTCCAGGTCGAAGGTACGGTCGGCACCCGGCGACCCGGGCCCGCCGCGAGAGTCAGGGGATCAGCGGCACGGACCGATGCCGTGCCGCCCGGGCCGCCCGTCGAAAGATCGACGGGCGGCCCGCCAGGGTATCTCCGCCCCGGATCGGCTCAGCTCCAGTGGCCGGTGATGGGGATGTCGTCGGGGTTGCCGAACTTGGCCCCGTAGATGACCTGGTCGGTGTCGTAACCCGCACCGAAGAACTCCTGCGTCCCGGGCCGGTAGACACCGATCTTGTCCCGGCCCGACCCGTCCCAGTCACCCTTGATCGGACGATCCCCCGGACTCCCGAACTTGACCACATGGTCCGCGGACCCCGACGTGTTCGAGTTCGACAGATAGAACGTCTGCGTATCCGGGTCGTACGCCCCGATCGTGTCCTTACCGGTACCGCCCCAGTTCCCCACGATCGGAACCCAGCCCGGATTCCCGAACTTGACCGCGTACTTCACCGTCAGATTGTCCGAACTCAGGTAGAACGTCTGATCCGACGGACGATACACACCGATCGACGGCCGACCCGTGTTGTCCCAGTCACCCACCAACGGCACATCACCCGCCACACCGAACGACGCCTGCAAATACAGGTTCAGATTGTCCGACGTCAGGAAGAACGTCTGATCCGACGGACGATACACACCCACCGTGTCCTTCCCCGTCGACGACCAATGCGCCGTCAACGGCACATCACCCGGATTCCCGAACGTCGACACACCCACCACCGACGAACCACTGCCATCCGCCATGTAGAACGTCTGATCCGACGCCCGATACACACCGATCGACGGCTTGGAGGCGGGGTACGGCACCGCATGATCGGATCCGAGCCCCACCTTGGGCCCGCAGTACGGCCAGGCTCCCTGCCCCTGCTTCGCGAGCACCTTCTCCGCTATCAGGATCTGCTGCACCTTGGACGCCTGGTTCGCGTACGGTGCGTACTGCTGGCCGCCATAGGCGTTCCAGGTGGCCGCGTCGAACTGCAGCCCGCCGTAGTACGTTGTGGTCGAGGTGTGGTGGACGTTGGACCAGTCGCCAGTGCTCTCGCACTGGGCGAGCTTGTCCCAGGTGGCGACCGAGGCCGCGGCGGCCTGTTGGGTGCTCAACGCGGATAGCGGACCCGCGGTGAACGCCAGCACGGCGGCGAGGCTCATCAATCGCCGACGGAATGCGGACTTCGACATGCCGGTCCCCCCTACTTCCAGTGGCCGGTGATGGGGATGTCGTCGGGGTTGCCGAACTTGGCCCCGTAGATGACCTGGTCGGTGTCGTAACCCGCACCGAAGAACTCCTGCGTCCCGGGCCGGTAGACACCGATCTTGTCCCGGCCCGACCCGTCCCAGTCACCCTTGATCGGACGATCCCCCGGACTCCCGAACTTGACCACATGGTCCGCGGACCCCGACGTGTTCGAGTTCGACAGATAGAACGTCTGCGTATCCGGGTCGTACGCCCCGATCGTGTCCTTACCGGTACCGCCCCAGTTCCCCACGATCGGAACCCAGCCCGGATTCCCGAACTTGACCGCGTACTTCACCGTCAGATTGTCCGAACTCAGGTAGAACGTCTGATCCGACGGACGATACACACCGATCGACGGCCGACCCGTGTTGTCCCAGTCACCCACCAACGGCACATCACCCGCCACACCGAACGACGCCTGCAAATACAGGTTCAGATTGTCCGACGTCAGGAAGAACGTCTGATCCGACGGACGATACACACCCACCGTGTCCTTCCCCGTCGACGACCAATGCGCCGTCAACGGCACATCACCCGGATTCCCGAACGTCGACACACCCACCACCGACGAACCACTACCGTCCGCCATGTAGAACGTCTGATCCGACGCCCGATACACACCCACCGTCGACGGGGAGCCGGCCGCGGGCTGCCCCTCGGCGACCACGTCGAGGTAGTCACGGTCGATCGAGATGCTGACGCCGCCCCACTTCTCGGTGACGTCGCCGGCGTACTGGTGCACCCGCTGGTGATTGGCCCAGGCGCCGTTCGGCACGTTCGGTTCATTGGTGTCGGCGGCGCCGTTCCACCTGGCACTGAAGATCACATCGGGGAGGTTGTAACCGCCGCCGATGTTGCGGGCCAGATCGGTGATCACGGCGTCGGAGCTGCCGTACACCCCCGACTTGTAGCCCTTGGCGTGCAGTTCGGCGGTCCAGGCCGACAGGTAGCCGAGGACACCTGCGGGGTTGACGGTGGAGTACTCCATGTCCTCGTAGAGCACGCTGCCCGGGCCGAAACCGAGGGCGGCCGCCTTGGCGACGGCGTCGTCGGCCGCTGCGGCGCCCTGGCTGGCCGGCGCGGTGATCCGCGTGGCCTGCAGGCCGGCGTAGATGGGCATGAACCGCCAGCCGGCGCCGGCCTGCTGCTGGACCCAGGAGGCCGAGAGGTTGGGCTGTGGGCAGACCCGGCTCGGTCCGCCGATGTAGATCCCGACGGCGCCGTAGGGCGAATTGGCGCGCCAGGTGTTCATCGTCGCGGAATCGGGGGCGGCGCAGGTGTCGAAGCCCTTGCCGGTGAACGTGGTCAGGCCGCCCGGCAGTGCGGCAGCCGCAGTCGCGGTGGGGCTCACGGCCTCGGGCGCGGAGGTGTGCAGTCGGGCAGGTGCGGAGGCGGGGAATCCCGCCTTCTCCAGGACGGTGCGGACCAGTGCCCGGTCCGTGTCGTAGGTCGCGGTGACCCGCAGACCGTCGGTTCCGGCCGAAATCTCCTGCGCCGTGGTGTTCTCAGTGGCTCCCTGGACCCCGGTCTCGTCAGGTTCGACGAGCAGGGCCTCGGTACGTCCGCCCTGGAAATGGGCCGGGCAGTCCTGCCGGGCTCCCGGGGTACCCAGGTAGAGGGCGTGCTGGTCGAAGTGGACGCAGGTGCTCGGGGCCGCGGTCAGGTCCACGACCTTCCAGTCGGACGGGACCGCGAAGTGGTGCCCCCGGTAGGAGACATCGCGCAGACCGGAGGACTGTCCCGTACCGGCGCTCGCCGTTCCGGACAAGGTGCCGCAGAGCGCGGCCGCGACGGTGAGGGCTCCGATGATCCGGCCGAGAGGAGGGCCGGATCGGTGCTGTTCGGACATGGGACTCCCTGGAAGGAGCCGGCCGGGGTGGGGCCCCGGCCGGCTGGAGGTGGTCGGTGGGTGCCGTTCGGGTCGAGGACGGTCCGTCAGCGCCAGTGGCCGGTGATGGGGATGTCGTCGGGGTTGCCGAACTTGGCCCCGTAGATGACCTGGTCGGTGTCGTAACCCGCACCGAAGAACTCCTGCGTCCCGGGCCGGTAGACACCGATCTTGTCCCGGCCCGACCCGTCCCAGTCACCCTTGATCGGACGATCCCCCGGACTCCCGAACTTGACCACATGGTCCGCGGACCCCGACGTGTTCGAGTTCGACAGATAGAACGTCTGCGTATCCGGGTCGTACGCCCCGATCGTGTCCTTACCGGTACCGCCCCAGTTCCCCACGATCGGAACCCAGCCCGGATTCCCGAACTTGACCGCGTACTTCACCGTCAGATTGTCCGAACTCAGGTAGAACGTCTGATCCGACGGACGATACACACCGATCGACGGCCGACCCGTGTTGTCCCAGTCACCCACCAACGGCACATCACCCGCCACACCGAACGACGCCTGCAAATACAGGTTCAGATTGTCCGACGTCAGGAAGAACGTCTGATCCGACGGACGATACACACCCACCGTGTCCTTCCCCGTCGACGACCAATGCGCCGTCAACGGCACATCACCCGGATTCCCGAACGTCGACACACCCACCACCGACGAACCACTACCGTCCGCCATGTAGAACGTCTGATCCGACGCCCGATACACACCCACCGTCGACGGGGCAGCAGTCACACCGTCGACGACGCTGTTGTTGCGGGCCGGCTTGAACGTCCCGTATCCAGGGAAGTAGGGGTAGGGGATCGGACGGTGCCAGACGCCGCTACTGGTGAACTCGTAGCCGTCGTACTTGGTGTGCGTACTGTCGGTCCAGCGATCGAAGATGACGATGTGCCCGCTGTATCCCGCGGCATCGTTCAGCATCGCGTCCCCGGCCTTGAGCTCCTCCTTGCTGCCGAGCCAGGAGGCGACTCCGCTGGGAACGAAGCTCGTGGTGTCCATGCCCGGGGTGGCCAGCTTCCAGGCCATCGAGGCGTAGCCGGAGCAGTCCTTGCGGTAACCCTGGTAGGTCTCGCCGGTCTTGGTGTACTTGAGGTTCTGGCCCACCCAGGATTCCGCGCGGGCGATGACCTCGGCCCGGGTCATCTTCGGCGCGGCCGTCATCGGGGTGATGCTCGGCCCCTGGCCCGCGCCGCCCTTGTCGTTGTCGACGACACCGACGGACGGTGCCGGGTCACCGTTCCCGCCCGGCTGGGCGTGCACGGGGCCGACGCCGAAGGCGACGACGGACAGGCCGGCGGCGAGGAGGATCGAGGTCGAGCGGGTCGCTGTTCGTATGAACGGCATGGCTGTCTCCCATCTGGGCATGAGTGAATGTGCCGGCGGCGTGCGGGCTCGCGTGCTACGCCGGCTGCGTGGTACTGCTCGGGGGCGTGACGAGGGACGGACTCGCGCTCGGGGCGGGTGTGCGGTGACGACCCGGACGATCCGAGTGAGCGGGTCCGATCAGCGCGGGGATCCGTGCGGAAATCGGTGCGGGGATCAGTGCCGGAAAGGGTCGATCAGCACTGGACCATGACGGTGTACCCGTCGACGCTGCTGCCCGCAGCGGCGAGCGCGTCGATCACCAGGCGCTCGGCCCCGGCTCGCGCGATGTCGGGCGTCGCCGCACGGATGAAGAGCACGAGGCCGATCCCCTCCGGGATCGCCCGCACCCGCAGGTGCTCCATGGCCGACTCTGGAGTCGCGTGCGCCCACAGGGTGTCTTCGAGGGCCTGGAGCACGTCCTCGGTGGGCCGGTTCGCCCCCGTCGGCATCAGGGTGAGATGGACGGGAAGCATGCGTCAGTCCCAGCCGATGCAACCACCGGAGTTCGGCTCGGCGGCGGCGAGGGGCACGAGGCACACGGCCACGCCGGACGGCACGGTGGAGACGAACGCGGTAACCCTGGGACGGGCGTTCTCGGACAAGTCGGTACTCCCGGAGAGATGATGGTGATCCGTGTGGCAAGGAACGGGACCGGAAGGACCGATCCGCGTCCCCGGTGCGGCGGCGGCCCCTGTCGGTGCGCCGCCGTTCCGGTGAGCACCATCCTGCTGGCGTGCGGGTGGTGACGGAAGGTCACCTGACCGTCCTCATCCGGTCTGGCCGTTTCAGGACGCGCCGTCGGCCGGGTACCGATCACCTGCCGGCGACGGGCCGGTCCGGCGTCATCCCGTCATCCGCGCGCTCCGCAGCGACTCGTACGCTGCCGCGACCTTGAGCAGCCACGCGACCTCCTCACTCGGCGTCCTGGCGTCCGACGGGGCCGGGGGCGGGCCCGCGTCGACCGCACCCGGGCCGGGCCGGAGCGCGGCGAACAGCCAGGCCGCCTCGGCCCGCGCCCGCGCCTGTTCGTCCCCGCTGAGCTCGTCCACCGCCACGGCCCGCCCGGTGCCCGGGGAGGCCGCTTCGGACCGGTCCCGCAGCACGAGCGCGGCATCACGGATCGCGAAGGCGCGGTGGGCCACGTCGAGGGTCCGGTCCCCGAGCATGAAGAGATCGCGGGTCCGCCCGGTCCGCCGGCCGAAGGCCACGGTCGGCACGGACTCCACCAGGTCGGACCAGAGGGGGTAGAGCCGCCACAGGGCCCACTGGTCCCTCGCGTAGCGGACGGCCGTCCGCAGCGGTGGCAGGGTGAGGCCCACGAAGATCAGGACGATGGCGGCCACGGGCAGGTACAGGGAGGGGAGGTTGGTCGGTGCGGCCACGGGTGTCGGCGACTGCTTCTGGCCCGCCAGGAAGTAGATCCGGTAGAGCGTGTAGACGAAGCCGAATCCGCACCCGGCCGCCATGCACAGGAGGCCCGCCCGCAGGAGTCCTCGCGGTACGCTGCGCCGGTTCGACCAGAACAGTTTGGCCGACAGCGCGGTGGAGGTGCCGAGGTAGGCGTAGACGATGCCTTCGTAGAGCTTCACGGCCGGATCCCCGAGGTGCGCATCGGTGACCAGGGTCGCGTCGACCGTCGGGTCGTGCTCGAAGCAGAAGACGAACAGCACGGTCAGGGCCAGGGCGGCGGCCACCACCAGGCCTATTCGCAACCGCTCGGACGCCTGCCGCCGTGGCCTCCGGCCGTGGACGGCGATGACGTACTCCAGGGTGAAGTAGCTCGACGCCAGCCCGACGATGTGCTTGATGAGGACGATCACGTCCGGGGATCCCGTGCAGGCCCGGATGAACGGTTCGACGCCCGGAAGCACGGTGCTGACCGTGACGGCCATCGAGGTGAGGAATCCCCACAGGCAGCGGGCGGGACGCGAGCCACTGAGCGCGGAGGGTGCGCGCCAGATCGCCAGCGTCCACAGCAGAACGGCC
Organism: Kitasatospora sp. Ki12; assembly: GCF_054601375.1. Lineage (NCBI taxonomy): Bacteria > Bacillati > Actinomycetota > Actinomycetes > Kitasatosporales > Streptomycetaceae > Kitasatospora > Kitasatospora sp. Ki12. The sequence continues at coordinate 1,520,998 of NZ_BAAIHT010000002.1, forward strand.
AGGGTGATCCAGTAGACGGTGAACATCAGTCTCCTCGCCAGCGTCGCAGCCGGCGGATCGGATGAGCGAGGCTTGCCGCCAAGCGGCGTGAGGACGGGGTTCCGACCCGGTCGGCGCCGGCCAGGTCGGCCAGGAGCAGGGCGATCATCTCGGCCTCCTGCTCCTCGACGGTGTCGAAGTTGCTGCGCGCCATGCCGAAGACCTGCGCCAGGAGTTCCGGCGTCAGGTCGGTGAAGTGCTCGGCGATCCGGCCGAGTTCGATGTTCCTGGTGTGACCGCAGAGGACGTGGCCGAGTTCGTGAAGCTTGATCAGGTCCTGGTGCGCGGGGCTGGTGTGCTGTTCGTAGAAGACCACGTCCACGCTCGGCAGCGCGATCCACAGACCGCACGGGGCGTCGTCACCGAGCTCCGGAAGCCCTTCCATGACGATCGGCCGGCCGCGGCTCCGGGCCAACGCCTCGCGAAACGCTTCGACCGTGAACGGGTCGGGCAGTGCCGTCTCCGCGAGGATCCTCTCGCACCGCCTACGCAGGCTCCGGGGCACAGGCATCGCGAGCGTGAGATCCTTCGTAAGGCGACGGTCCGTCAGTCACCCTACTCGCGAACACCGCGGCCATCGCCGTCGGGGGTCGTCCGGACGACCGCCCCACCGGCTGCCTCCTCTTCGAGGGCCTTCAAGCGGTCGGCGAGCGCGACCAGCATGTGCAGGCTGTTGTCGGACAGTCCCGACGCGCGCTGCGCAAGGCCGATCACTTCCGCGTTCCCCAGCGCGCCGTTCAGCGCGGCCAGCTTGCCCAGCCCCCGCAACTGCTCGTCCACGGCCGCGGCCTTCGCGTCGTCCAGGAAGTACGTGGCCCCTGACCGGATTCCGAACGCCAGACCCAGCCAGTCCAGCGTCTCGACCGTGGGGTTGGGCGACTGCCCCTTCTGGGTCGCCGCCTGGTGCAGATTGCGGATCGTGTCCTTGGAGATCACGTTCCGTCCGGCGATCCGGTTGATCCGGTCGGCCAACTCCCGGTAGCCGGGTGCCTTGTCACCGGTCCTGGTGGCCTCCGCAGCCATCAGCCCGTCAAGTCGCTCCGCTATCCTGCGGGCACGGCCGGACGGGGAGCACGAATGCGGACGGCCGCTACGCCCCTCTGACTCCACCTGGACACCTCCGATCGTCCGGTGGCCCAGCGTATCGTGAACAGCGTCGGCGATCATAGTAGCTACTTCCTTGCGTTTCCTCCCGTGATGGGCGAACTGCCCGATGGTTCGTTGCCACACGGACGCTCACTTGATGGCAAAAGACACTGAGCCCTATGCTGGTGGCGATTTAAATCGCCGAACTACCGGGGGGTAGGTCGCATCATGCTCGACAGACTTGGGCTGGACAGCGAGGCGGAGGCCGTGTACCGGGCCATGCTGACCGATCCGTGCGGGAGCGTTCAGGGACTCTGCGGGCAGGTGCGCCTGCCCGAAAGCACAGTGCGTGAGGCGCTGAACCGGCTCGCCGATCTGAGACTCCTGCGCCCGTCGCGAGACCTGCCCGGCACCTTATGGCCGGTCAGCCCGGGCCGCGCCCTCGACCTCATCTTGCAGAAGGAGGAAGATGAGATCGAACTCCGGCGCGCACAACTGGAGTTGAGTCGGGCCGCCGCTGCGCAGGTGGTTGCCGAGTATGCCGGCCTGTCGCCCGACGGCTCGACCGCCACGTCCGGTATGACCACCGAGGCCGCCGCGACCGAGCGCCTGGAGGGCCTCGACGCCATCCAGTTCAAGTTGGAGACCCTCGCCCAGAAGGTCTCCGGGGAATGCCTGGCGGTCATGCCCGGTGGCGCCCAGTCCCAGGCCAGCCTCGATGCGTCGAAACCGCTGGACGAGGCGGCCATGCAGCGCGGTGTCACCCTCATGACGCTCTACCAGGACAGTGCGCGACGGGATCCCGCGACCCTCGCCTACGCCCGGTGGTTCACCGACAGCGGCGGCGAGGTCCGCACCTGCCCGACACTCCCGCCCCGCATGCTGCTCTTCGACCGCGAGCTCGCCGTCGTCCCGATCGATCCCGCCGACACCAAGCGCGGCGCCCTGTGCACCGACGCACCCGGGATAGTGGCCCCGCTGGTGGCCCTCTTCGAACAGACCTGGCGAGCTGCCGTCCCACTCGGCGCCGACCGGTCAAAGGACGCCGAGACCGGCCTGAGCACGTCCGAGCGGGAACTGCTCACCCTGCTCGCGTCCGGCCTCACCGACGAGGTCGCGGGCCGGCGCCTGGGCATCTCCGCGCGGAGCGTCCGCCGTCAGATGGCGGCGCTGATGGAACGCCTCGGCGCGTCCAGCCGTTTCGAGGCCGGCCTCAAAGCAGCCCAACGTGGATGGCTCGACTGACAGCGACCGCTTGGTCCCGTTGAGGCCCGCCCCGATCCGGCCGACCTTCAGCGGCTCTCCAGCGGCTTGACCCAGCGGCTCCACTGCGGCTCCGGCGCGTACCCGGCGGCCTGCCAGGTGCGGTGGCCGAGCGCGTTGTCGTCCAGCACCATGGCGTCGGCCCGGCGGCCGCCGAGCGCGGCGAAGCGTTCCTCGGCAGCCGCCAGCAGGGCGGCGCCGATGCCCCGGCGGCGGTGGGCGGGGTCGACGGCGAGGCGGTAGAGGTGGCAGCGCCAGCCGTCCCAGCCGGCGATCACGGTGCCGAGCAGGGCGGCCGGGTCGTCGGCCGGGGTGGCGACGATCAGGCACTGCGGGTCGCGGGCGAGCAGCGCGGCCACGCCCGCCTCGTCGTCCGTGATGCTGGCGCCCTTGGCGGCCCGGGCCCAGAGGGCGAGCAGGGCGGGGATCTCGTCGGGGGTGGCGGGGCGCAGGGCGATCTGGTCGGTCATGCCGGCCTGTCTAGCAGCCGGTTCGGCTCCGGCACCGGGAATTCCACACCCTGGACGGCTCGGCCCTCGGGCGGGAGCGAGCCCCGGAACGGCGGCGCCGCCCGCCCCGGCCCTCCGTCGGAGGGGCGAAGCGGGCGGCGCCTGATCGCGCGACGGCCGTCAGAGGTGGCGGCCGCCGAGGGCGGCGACCGTCAGAAGTGGCGGCCGCCGAGGGCGGCGACCGTCAGAAGTGGCGGCCGCTCTCGCGCTCGGACTTCTCGATCTGGTCGATCCGGCGCTGCAGCGCGTCGGCCTGGGCGCGGGCGCGGCGCGCGGCGTCCCGCTCGCCCTCGCGGTCCAGGCGGTTGGCCTTGGCCCGCAGGTCGGCGACCTGCTGGCGCATCTGGTTGAGGTCAACGGTGATCGAGGCGGCGGCCGCCGGCTGGGCGGTGGCGACCTGCGCGACCGTCGCCAGGGCGCCGCCGGCCAGGGCGGCGGTCAGGACGAGGGCGGGGATGCGTCGACGCATGGGTGACTCCTTACGGTGGTGCACGGTTCACTGACTGGACATCATCGGATTACCAGTCAGTAACCATCATGGCATGATCTTGCGTCAGCGTTTACCACCCCTTGACCATCCCCCGCCCCTGAGGCACCGTCAGCCGAGCCTCCACACCGTGGTGGTCTTCACCGCCGTGTCCTCCAGGTCCGCGACCACCGGCACCTGGTACGCCGCGACCGCCGTGAACCGCTCCCGGGGCAGGTAGGCGCGGCCCGGGTCGCCCACGACGACCGTGGCCCCGCGCGCCGCGGCCCGCTCCAGGAACGGCAGGAAGCGGGCGGCCATGGCCCGCTCGTAGAAGACGTCGCCCGCGAGCACCACCTCGGCCGGGGCGCCGTCGCCGTCCACCAGGTCCACCAGGGCGCCGTCCACCCGCACCCCGTTGGCCTCGGCGTTGAGGCCGATCGCGGCCACCGCGTAGCCGTCGATCTCGGCCGCCCGCACGGCGGACGCCCCGCGCAGCGCGGCGGCGACGCCGACCAGCCCGGACCCGGCCGCGACGTCCAGCACCGTCCGCCCCGCCACCAGCTCGGGGTGGTCCAGCACGTAGCGGCTGACGGCCACCCCGCCCGCCCAGGCGAAGGCCCAGAACGGCGGCGGCAGTCCGTCCTCCCCGCGGGCCCGCTCGGTGGTCTCCCAGAGGGCGATCGCGTCCTCGGCCATGTACAGGCTGATCTCGGGCACGAAGGGGACGGGCTTCAGCTCGGTCTCGCGCCGGATGAAGGCGAGGTCCTCGGCCGGTTGAAGAGTGCGCAGCTCATTCGGCATGCTCCGCAGCATAGGGCCGGTCGGGGGTGCTCAGGCGCGGCCGGCGGCCTTCTGGGTGCGGCGGGCCAGCGAGTCGACCACGACGGCGGCCAGCAGCACCGCGCCGGTGATCATGAACTGGATGGCGTTGCTGAGGCCCTCGATGTTCATCCCGGACTGGATCGAGGCGATCACCAGCGCACCGAGCAGCGCCGACCAGGTCTTGCCGCGCCCGCCGAAGAGGCTGGTGCCGCCGATGACGGCCGCCGCGATGGCGTTCATCAGCAGGTTCCCGCCGCCGGAGGTCTGGCTGGCCGACTGGATCTGCGCCGCCAGGAACAGGCCGCCGACGGCCGCCATGGTGGAGCAGATGGTGAAGACGCTGATCCGGATCCAGGACACGTTGATACCGGCCCGCCGGGCGCCCTCGATGTTCCCGCCGAGCGCGAACACCTGTCGCCCGTACGCGGTGCGGCGCAGCACGAAGTCCAGCACCACGATGAAGATCAGGAAGATCAGCAGCGCGAGCGGCAGCCCCTTGTACTGGTTGAGCGTGTAGGCGGCCAGGAAGGCGACGACGGCCAGCAGCACGGTGCGCAGCACGATGTCGGCGAGCGGCCGGGACGGGACACCGGCGACCTGGCGCCGGCGGGCGTCGATCAGCGAGGCGAACAGGAACAGCAGGACGCCGATCGCCGCCACGCCGTACCCGGCGATCTGCTGGCCGTAGATGGTGCTGTAGAGCCTGGAGACGATGTCCTTGCCGGACAGGTTGACGGTGCCGTTGGTGCCGAGGACCTGCAGCATCAGGCCGTTCCAGCCGAGGTTGCCGGCCAGGGTGACCACGAAGGCCGGCACGCCGACCTTGGCGAAGAAGATGCCGTGGATCGCGCCGACGACCGCGCCGCCGACGATGGCGGTGATCAGCGCGAGCCACTGGTTGACGCCGTTGGTGACGTTCAGGACGGCGAAGATCGCCGCGCACAGGCCGCTGACCGAGCCCACCGACAGGTCGATCTCGCCGAGCAGCAGCACGAAGACCACGCCGATCGCGATCATGCCGGTGCCGACGATCTGCTGGGACAGGTTGGAGAGGTTCTGGGCGGACAGGAAGCTGCTGTTCAGGCTGCCGAACACCGCCCAGATCACGATCAGGGCGAGCACCACGGGCAGCGATCCCAGCTCGCCGCTGCTCATCCGGCGGCGGAACTCGCCCAGGTAGCCCTTGATGCCCTCCTGCCGGACGATCAGCCGCGGGTCGACCGCGGGGGTGGCCTCCGGGGCCACCGGGACGGGGGCGTTGACGCCGCCCAGGGGCATGCTGTCCTCGGGCAGCGGGCCGTGGCGGCGCTCGGGTTCGCCGCCGGATCCGCCGCCGGGCGCGCCCCCCGGATTGTTCTCGCTCACTGGGAGTCCTCCTGGCCGCGGGCCTTCCGGCGGGTCACGGCGTTGTCCGTGGCGCCGGTGATGGCCGAGATGATCTCTTCCTGGTTGGTGTAGCGCTTGTCGAAGACGCCGTTGTTGCGTCCGAGGCGCAGCACCGCGACGGTGTCCGCGACGGCCATCACGTCCGCCATGTTGTGGCTGATGAGGATCACGCCGTGGTCCTGCTCGCGCAGCCGCTCGACCAGGTCGAGCACCTGGGCGGTCTGCTCGACGCCCAGGGCGGCGGTCGGCTCGTCCAGCATCACGACCTTGGGCGAGCCGATCAGCGCGCGGGCGATCGCGACGACCTGGCGCTGACCGCCGGAGAGCGAGGCGACCGGGATGCGCACGCTGGGGATGCGGATGGACAGGGTGTCCAGCAGCTGCCGGGACCGCTTCTCCATCGCGACCTCGTCGAGGACGGTGAAGCGGCGGATCTCGCGGCCGAGGAAGAGGTTCCCGACCACGTCGAGGTTGTCGCAGAGCGCGAGGTCCTGGTAGACGGTGGCGATGCCCAACTGCTGGGCGTCCTGCGGCCGGTGGATGCTCACCGCCTTGCCTTGCCACTCGATGACGCCCTCGTCGGGCTGGTGCACCCCGGCGATCGCCTTGACCAGGGTGGACTTCCCGGCGCCGTTGTCGCCGACCAGGGCGACCACCTCGCCGCGGTGCACCTCCAGTTCGATGTCGGTGAGCGCCTGGACGGCGCCGAACCGTTTGGAGACCCCGCGCAGGGCCAGTACGGTCTCACCTGCCACAGTGACCAACTCCCTTGCCCCGCCTCCGTCGTGGAGGCGGGGCCTGTTCGGGTTCGAGGGGGGACGGCGGTTTCGGGGAGGCGTCGGCTACTGGAGGCCGGCGGACTTGCAGGCGGCGGCGTAGTCCGGCGTGCAGATCTGGTCGACGGTGTAGAGACCGTCCTTGACCACCGTGTCCTTGACGTTGTCCTTGGTGACGACGATCGGGGTGATCAGGTTGGCCGGCACCTTGTTGCCGCTGCCGTTGGTCACCGTCGTCGGCGCGAGGGTGGAGTCGAGGGTCTTGCCGGCGGCCAGCGCGACGGCCATCTGGGCCGCGATGTCGGTCTCCGGCTTGAACGGCTTGTAGATCGTCATGGTCTGCGTGCCGGCCAGGATCCGCTGGATGGCGTCGAGTTGGGCGTCCTGGCCGGTGAGCGGGACGCTCAGGCCGGCCGCCTTGAGGGCGGTGGCGATACCGGCGGCCATGCCGTCGTTGGCGGAGTAGACGCCGACCACGTTGCTCGCGCCGATCGCGGTGATCGCCGCCGCGGCCTCCTGGTTGGCCTGGTTCGGGTCCCACTGCGGGGTGTCGTACTCCTTGCCGATCTTCAGCTTGCCGTCGATCGCGCTGTGCGCGCCGGCCTTGAAGTCGGCCGCGTTGGGGTCGGTCGGCGAGCCGTTGATCATGATGATCGAGCCGGCGTTCGCCTTGTCGCCCACCGCGTCCACCAGGGCCTTCCCCTGCAGTTCGCCGACCTTGTGGTTGTCGAAGGACACGTACGCGTCGACCGGCCCCTGGGCGAGCCGGTCGTAGGCGAGCACCTTGACGCCCGCGTCATGGGCCTTCTGCACGGAGGACTGGATCGACTTGGAGTCCACCGCGTCCAGGATCAGCACCTTGTCGCCCTTGGTGAGGGCGGTGTCCACCTGGGTCTGCTGGGTCGTCGCGTCCTGGTTGGCGTTGTAGTAGTCGATCTGCGCCTGCGGTGCCAGCTCCTTGATCTTCGCCTCGATCAGCGGGCGGTCGAACTGCTCGTAGCGGGTCGTCTTGGTCTCCGGCAGCAGCAGGCCGATCCGGACGGCCCCCACGGCGGCGCTGCCGCTCGCGCCGCCCGAGGCGCCACCGGAGGATCCGCCGCTGGAGGACTGCTTGGCGCTGCCGCAGGACGCGGCGCCCAGGCCGAGGGTGACCACTGCAGTGACCGCGAGGACGCGGCGAAGCCGGATGCTCATGAGGATGCCTCTCCTGTCGAGTCCACCCCCACGCATCCGAGTCTGCGCAGCTCCGCCCGTCCGCACGATCCTTGCTGCGCCGAACGGGGGCACCCGGACCTCCGGGCCCCCATCGGGCTGGACGACCCGGAGGCTGTTCGTCTACATTTCTGTAGACGTCGGAGGCGCACGGCATCACCCCCCGGACAGCTGTGCGCCTCCGGCCTCCCTCCGGCCTCGCCCTTGGCGTGTCGCCGGTCTCCCTCCGGGGTGTCGCCCGGGCGCTCAGCCCCGCTCGTCCACCACCCGCTTGATCTTCCCGACCGAGCGCTCCAGGGTGTACGGCTCCACCACCTCGACCGCGACGGTGACGCCGACCCCGTCCTTCACCGCGCGGACGATCGCCTCCCGCGCCGCCTCCCGCTGCTCGGCGGGCGCGTCCGGCCGGGCCTCGACCCGGACGGTCATCCGGTCCAGCCGCCCCTCCCGGGTGAGCCGCAGCTGGAAGTGCGGCGCGACCGCCGGGGTGCGCAGCAGGATCTCCTCGATCTGGGTCGGGAAGACGTTGACCCCGCGCAGGATGATCATGTCGTCGCTGCGCCCGGTCACCTTCTCCATCCGCCGGAAGGCGGGCCGGGCCGTGCCGGGCAGCAGGCGGCTGAGGTCCCGGGTGCGGTAGCGGATGATCGGCAGCGCCTCCTTGGTGAGCGAGGTGAACAGCAGTTCCCCGCCCTCCCCCTCCGGCAGCGCCTCGTCGGTGAACGGGTCGACGACCTCCGGGTAGAAGTGGTCCTCCCAGATGTGCAGCCCGTCCTTGGTCTCCACGCACTCCTGCGCCACACCCGGGCCGATCACCTCGGAGAGGCCGTAGATGTCGACGGCGTGCAGGTCCATCCGCTCCTCGATCTCCCGCCGCATCTCCTCCGTCCAGGGCTCGGCCCCGAAGATGCCCACCTTGAGCGAGGTGCCGCGCGGGTCGACGCCCTGCTTCTCGAACTCGTCGAGCAGGGTGAGCAGGTACGACGGCGTGACCATGATGATCTCGGGCTCGAAGTCCCGGATCAACTGCACCTGCCGGGCCGTCATGCCGCCGGAGGCCGGGATGACCGTGCAGCCGGCCCGCTCCGCGCCGTAGTGCGCGCCGAGCCCGCCGGTGAACAGCCCGTAGCCGTACGCGATGTGCACCTTGTGGCCGGGTCTGCCGCCGGCCGCGCGAATCGAGCGGGCGACCACGTCGGCCCAGAGGGAGAGGTCGTTCTCGGTGTAGCCGACGACGGTCGGCAGGCCGGTGGTGCCGCTGGAGGCGTGGATCCGGCGGACCCGCTCCATCGGGACGGCGAACATGCCGAAGGGGTAGCCCTCGCGCAGGTCGGCCTTGGTGGTGAAGGGGAAGCGGGCGAGGTCCGCCAGGGCGCGGCAGTCCTCGGGGCGGACGCCGGCCGCGTCGAACTTGCGCCGGTAGAGCTCGACGTTGTCGTACGCGTGCCGCAGGGTGGCCCGCAGCCGGGTGAGCTGGTGGGCGCGCAGCTCGTCCAGGCCCATCCGCTCGCCGGCGTCCAGGAGCCCGGGCGGGATCGGCTCTCCGAGGTGTCGGCGCGGGACGGGTGCGGTGCCGGTCATCGTCGCTCCTTCGCTGGTCGGCCGCTCCGGAGCCGTGGGCGGTCACCCGGCTTCGGGGGCCTGCCTGAACTCCGGAGAGTGCCTACCGATCGTTCGGTCAGGCGCAGTCAGGGCCAGTAATCCAGTACCCGAACCGAGTGTCAAGGGATCACACCGGGCTGCCATCGACCCCGCACCGGGGGCCGCAATGGGAGAGTTCCGACGGTTTCGCCCCGACTTCGCCCCAACCGCTTGGCTAGGCGATATGAAAATCATTACGGAAGCTTGACCCGTAGGCGTGATCCACCGGCCCGGCCCCGTGGTTCAGTGGTGCGGTTTCCCCCGCACCCCGGAGTGATCACCGTGCCCACGACTCCCGCCCTGGTCAGCGCGCTGCGCGAACTCGGCGAACGACCCGCCGTCGTCGCCGACGGGCGCGCGATCAGCGGCATCGGACTGCTGCTCGGCGTCTCCCCGCCCGGCGGCCTGCCGCGGGCCCTCGCCGAACGCGTCGCCGGCCACTCCGCGCTGACCCCCACCGCCGCCCGCGCCGCCGAGCAGCGGCTGCGGTACTGGGCCGGCATCCTCGGCCCGCCGCCGATCCGGCACACCGTGCTCCACCCCGTCAACGACCTCGCCGTCGAACTCGCCCTCGCCACCCTGCTCGCCGGCGGCACCGTCCACTGCGGCGACCCCGAGCAGCGGCCCGACGACCTGCTCGCCGCCGTCGCCGCCGACCGCATCACCCACCTCAGCCTGCCCTCCGCCCTGCTCTGGCACCTCAGCCGACAGCCCCGGCTCCCCGACCACGACCTCGGCGCGCTGCGGCTCGTCCTGCACATCGGCCCCGAACCCCGCCAGGAGGACGTCTACGCCGCCGTCGACGCGCTCGGCGCCGTCCTCGCCCACGTCCGCGCCCCCGACAGCGACACCGAGGCCGCCGACCGCCGACTGCGCGCCGACACCGAAGCCGCCACGGCCGCCGCCTGGAAGCACAGCATCGGCGTCACCGCCGCGCAGCTCCGCGACTTCGGCGCCCGCCTCGACCGCGCCGTGCTCACCTCCCTGCTGCTCGCCCTCCAGCAGCAGGGAGTTCTCACCGACGCCGGACGCGGCTGGTCCGCGGCCGAACTGCTCGCCACCGCCATGGTCACCCCCGCCCAGCGCCCCCGGGTCACCCGCTGGCTCGACGCGCTCGCCCGGCACGGCCTGATAGCCCGACACGACGGCGGAGCCCAGGGCCCGGTCTTCCACGGCGGCCCCGAACTCGCCGCCGCCGAGGTCCGCGAGTCCTGGCGCCCGGTCACCGAGGCCTGGGCCGACGGCCTCGGCCCCGCCGCCGCCCTCGACCGGGTGCGGCGCGGCGCCCTGTCCCTGCCCAAGCTGATCACCGGCGAAGCGGCACCCCACCCCGCCGCCGCCCCCGTCCGCTGGTCCGCCGCCCGCGGCTACCTCGGCACCGCCCTCGGCGCCCTGGTACGCGCCACCGCCGACGCCCACGACCGGCCCACGCCGCTGCGCGTCCTCGAACTCGACCCCGACGGCGTCGACACCACCGTCGCCCGGGCCCTCGCCGCCCGGCCCCGGCCCAGCGCCGACCACCACGCCACCCCCGACCGCGGGCGCTACGACCTCGTCGTCGCCACCGCGACCCGGCCCCCGCAGGAGGAGGCCGAGGCGCTCGTCCGACTGCTCGCCCCCGGCGGCCGACTGCTGCTCCTCGCCCCCACCGCCGAACAGCTCGACCTGCTCATCACCGGCCACACCCGGCAGCACCTCCCCGCCCACCCGGCGGACCACTGGCAGGCCGCCCTCACCGCGGCGGGCTGCCCGGCCGTCCACACCCTGCCGGAGGACGGACACCCGATGGGGCTGCTGGGGCACCGGCTGTTCGCGGCCCGGGTGGACTGAGACCCCGGGTCGGCTGAGACTCCGGGTGGACTGAGACGGGGACGGGACGTGCGCGGCCGGGCTGGCTACGATCAAGGGCCATGACCGCCTCCGGCTCCGCTTCCGCTTCAGTACGTCCGGCCCGGCCCGCCCGCGGCTCGCTCGGCTCGCTCCGGTCGATCGGGTCCATCGGCTCGCTCCGGTCCATCGGCTCCATCGGCTCGGTGCTGTCCATCGGCTCCGTCGGGTCCGTCCTCTCCATCGGGTCGGCCGGCTCCGTGCTGTCCATCGGGTCGGCCGGCTCCGTCCTCTCCGTCGGCAGCCTGCTGTCCGTCGGCTCGGCCGGGGCGGTCCGTTCCGTGCTCGGCGCCCTGTCGGTCGGCTCCCGGCGCGGCCTCGGCTCGCTGCTGCCCCCGCGTTCCCGCTGGTCGGCACCGTCCCGGCGGCCCGGGCCAGGACCGTCCGTGGCCGCGCGGTGAAGCCCGGGTCACGCACCGCCACCCGATCCGTACCATTTCGATACCGAAGCCTGGGTGAGCTGCGAGGATCCTCGCCGCCCGGGCCGGTCCCCGGGTAGGCTCCGCTTGTCCTCCGGCCCCCGCGCAGGCGGCCCCCTGCCGCCGTGCCGCGATCCGGGGGCGCACCCCGCGGGCCATTCGGTGGGCACCGCGCACTCGACACCGCGCGCCAGGGCAGTCGCGCGAACGGCGAAGGGCATCGCATTGGCGGATCGGCTCACCGGAGGAGACTCCTCACTGCTGCGGCGGATCAACGCGGCGGTCACGCTCCGGGCGCTGCGGAACGGCCACTCCGTGACCCTCACTCAGCTCGTCGGCGAGACCGGGCTCTCCCGCCCGACGGTCGAGGGCGTGATCGAGGGCCTGGTCGAGACCGGGCTGGTCGCCGAGGTCGAACAGCCGAGGGAGGACGGCCAGCCGGGCACCGGCCGCCGCGGCCGCCCGGCCCGCTGGTTCCGGTTCCGCGCCGAAGCCGGGCACATCCTCGGCATCGAGATCGGTGTGCACGACATCCGGGTCATCCTGGCCGACCTCACCGGCGAGGTGGTGGGCAGTCACTTCAAGCCGGTCGACGAGACCCTGGAGGCCGAGGAGCGGCTCACCGCCGTCCGCACCGCCGTCGCCGAGGTGCTGCGCAAGGCCGGCATCTCCCGGGACAACCTCTGGGCCGTCGGCATCGGCACCCCCGGCATCGTCGACCGCGAGGGCACCGTCCAGCTCGGCACCGCGATGCCCGGCTGGACCGGCCTCGACCTCGGCGCCCGGCTGCGCCGCTCCTTCCGCTGCCCGGTCCTGATCGAGAACGACGCCAACCTCGCCGCCATCGCCGAACACTGGCAGGGCTCGGCGGTCGGCGCCCACGACGTGGTCTTCGTGATGGCCGGCCTCAGCCCGGGCGCCGGCTCCCTCATCAACGGCCGGCTGCACCGCGGCTTCGGCGGCGCGGCCGGCGAGATCGGCGCCCTGCACCTGCTCGGCCAGGAGGTCACCCCCGAGCGCCTGCTGTCCACCACCGGCAAGCCGCTCAACCCGCTGGACGAGGCCGCCGTCGCCCGCGTCCTGCGGCTGGCCCGGGAGGGCGACGAGGTCGCCAAGGTCGCCATGGACCGCTTCCTCACCCGCCTCGTCCAGGGCGTCGCCGCGCTCGTCCTGGCCATCGACCCCCAACTGGTGGTCATCGGCGGCTGGGCGGCCGGACTCGACGGCGTCCTGGACCCGCTGCGCGAACGCCTCGCCCAGTTCACCCTGCGCTCCCCCGAGGTCGCCCTGGCGGCCCTCGGCTCGGAGGTCGTGGCGATGGGCGCCCTGCGCGTCGCCCTCGACCACGTCGAGGAGCAGCTGTTCGCGGTGGACCCGCCCCGGACCTGACGGGCCCCCGGACCTGACGCGCGGGGCGGCGGGGGCTCAGTCCCCCACGCCGCGGCCGCGCGCCGTTCCGTCCGCCCGGAACGCGGCATCGTGCTCCGAGGTCTCGGACCTCGCCCGCGGTCATCCGTACGCCACCCCTCGACGGCAAGACGGCAAAGGCCCGGACGCCGACGGGCGTCCGGGCCTCGGCCTGAGGGTTTCCGGCAAATGGATCAGGGGTGTTTCAGGAGGCGGTGCCTGCCTCAGGAGGCGGTGCCTCAGGAGGCGGTGCCTCAGGAAGCGGTGCCTCAGGAAGCGGTGCCTCAGGAAGCGGTGCGCACCTCGGCGTTCGCGGCCACCGGGGTGACCTCGACCAGTCCGGCCTCGCCGAAGGTCAGCTTGCAGGTGTCCGCCCGGTAGGTGGCCACGGCCACCGCCACCAGGCGGCCGACCGAGGCGTACTGGGTGGTCATGACCAGGACCGGGGTGCCCGGCGGGCGCTCCAGGAGGGCGGCCTCGTCGGCCTCGGCGACACCGAGCTCGACCGAGCGCGACTCGCCGTCGACCTCCAGACGCTCCAGCTGGCGCAGCACCGAGCGGGCCCGGTCGCTCTCCGCGCGGAAGCCCGGCAGGTGCGGCAGCGCCGCGGCCGGGACGTGCAGCGACTCGCCGGCCACCGCGGTGCCCTCCACCAGGCGGACCCGGCGGACGGTGTGCACGGTGGCACCCTCGGCGATGCCCAGGGTCTTGGCCAGCTGCGCGGTGGCGGGGGCGGTGGTGCAGTCGATCGTCCGCCAGGACTGGCTGCGGGCGGCGCCGGGCCAGCCCTCCTCCTGCCGGTTGACCGGGACGCCGACCCGCGGGGCGGCGATCAGGGTGCCGATACCCCGGCGGCGCACCAGGCGGCCCTCCAGCTCCAGCTGGTCGAGCGCCTGGCGCAGCGTCGCCCGCGCCACGCCGAAGCGGGCCGAGAGCTCACGCTCGTTGGGCAGCACCTGACCGGTGGAGAACTCCGAGTCGATGGCTCGCAGCAGCACGGTGCGCAGGTGCCAGTACTTCGGCTCCGGCACCGCTGAAAGCTGTCCTGTCGTCCCCACCGTGGCCTCCACCTGTCTGTCCTGTCCGCCCTACGACAAGGAGGGCGGATCCCGGGCCCGCTGTCCGCTGTTGCGGCAGGTGGGAGAGCGAGCCTTTATCCGTCCTTCTTTATTAAAGGTCCTTGCAGTAAGTGACCCTAGGGGCTCCATCCGAAGATGGTCAAGACCAATGGCGTCGCTTGGTGCGACTGTCGCACATATTCATGCCGCGTTCACGACAGCTCCTGTCAGTCGCTGTCGGAATCCGTCGCGACCGGCCCCACCACCGCGCGCCGGGGTTCGGGTCGGGTACGGCCAGTCGGTAGGCTGCCCGGGTGATCGTGGTGACGAGTGTGAATGTGAACGGAATCCGGGCGGCGGCCAAGAAGGGCTTCGTCGAATGGCTGGCCGGCACCGAGGCGGACGTGATCTGCCTGCAGGAGGTGCGCTCCGAGCCCGGGCAGCTGCCCGTCGAACTGCGCGACCTCGACGGCTGGCACGCGGTCTGGGCCCCCTCCGTCGCCAAGGGCCGCGCCGGCGTCGCCGTCCTCTCCCGGACGGAGCCACAGCGCACCGTCATCGGATTCGGCTCGGAGGAATTCGACAATTCGGGCAGGTATGTCGAAATCGACCTCCCCGGCCTGACCGTCGCCAGCCTCTACCTCCCCTCCGGTGAAGTCGGCACCGACCGCCAGGACGAGAAGGAACGCTTCATGGCGGAATTCCTCGTCCACCTCACCGCCCTGCGCACCCGCGCCGCCGCCGACGGCCGCGAGGTCGTCGTCTGCGGCGACTGGAACATCGCCCACCGCCCCGAAGACCTCAAGAACTGGAAGGCCAACCAGAAGTCCGCGGGCTTCCTCCCCGAAGAACGCGCCTGGCTCTCCCGCGTCTACGACGAAGCCGGCTACGTCGACGTCGTCCGCACCCTCCACCCCGACCGCACCGGCCCCTACACCTGGTGGTCCTACCGCGGCCGCGCCTTCGACAACGACTCCGGCTGGAGAATTGACCTAATTATCGCTACTGGAATCCTCGCTAAGAAGTGCGTCGAGGCCTACGTCGAACGGCCGGCTTCCCACGCCGAGCGCTGGTCCGACCACGCGCCCGTCACCGCAGCGTTCGATGTGAACAACTGACCTTCAGATAGGGTCTCTTGACCATTCTGGAGGTGGCCCCGTCTTGCAGCATGCCGCACAGGCGGGGCTACCTCCCGGCAGCAGCTGAGCTGCCACCAAGGGGCGTCCAGTCACCATCTCTATGTAATTTGTTCAATAAATCAGTTGATACATTTGCAACTTGGCGAGCAAAGCGCCATATCCCCGTTGGATATTCAGACAGGCGTGCTGTTCGCCGCTCCTCGTGTTACGAGGTTGCTCCTGGACGGACACCACCGCGGAGGACTGACCTACCCGGGCAAGCACCAAGATACGCAGCCTGCAGATTGTCTGCCCGGTGCTACGTTGTGCAGACGTCGTCCTGTCCCACCTCCTGCGATGTTGAGGAGAGAGCCTTGCCGAGCCGCAACGATACCCAGCTCCGTCAGGTCAACGGATGACCGAGACCGATCGCCTTCGTGCGAGTCGGGACGGCGACCAGTTCCACTACCACTGGGGCGCTCGGCAAGCACTCAAGCTGCTGTCGCCCGACACGGACCTGACGGCGATCGTCGTCGAGGGCGTTTCGCCGGATGACACCGCGCGCGACGATGGCGAGGATGTCATCGACATCGCCGAGTACTACGGGGCGAGCGGTCTTAGGGATGCCAGCCGCGTGGTGTACCGACAGCTCAAGCACTCGACTGTCCAGGCGGACAAGGAATGGACGGTGTCGGGGCTCTCCAAGACCGTCAAGGGGTTCGCCGAGAAGTTCCGCCGCATCAGATCCGAGCTCTCCGGAGCCGAGCAGAAGGTATCATTCGAGTTCCTCTCCAATCGGCCGATGAGCAGCTCGGTCCTGAAGGCGATCGAGGCCCTCGCTTCGAAGAGTGCAGCGCAGGAGCACAAGAGCGAGATCAAGTTCCTCAAGCAGTACGCGGCGTTCAACGACGATCCGGATGGCGAAGCCCTGTTCTTCGGTCGTTTCGAAGTCGATTCCAGAGCTCCGGGCCTGCTACGCCTGGAGGGTCACTTCAGGATGGATCTCGCGGGCTTCCTCCCCGGAGCTCCTGACGTCGAGCACGTGCTGCTCAAGGAGATGGTCGCCAGGCGCGCCACATCCCTCGAATCTGACCCCGTCATCACCAGACTCACGGTCCTAACCTCGCTCAGGACCGCACCCGATCTACTCCTCCCCGCGCCGAACCTCATCGGCCGTCCCAGCTCCGTGATCGTCACCGCGCAGACCCGTGAGATCGTCGACGAAGTCGTGGCGCTCGCCGGGCAGCCCGTGATCGTGCACGCAGCCGGCGGCGTCGGGAAGTCGGTCTTCGCCACGCAGGTCGAACAAAACCTCCCGGACGGCTCCGTCACGCTGGTCTATGACTGCTTCGGCAACGGCGGATACCGGCGTGCCAGCGCGCCGCGGCACCAGCACCGGCAGGGTCTGGTGCAACTGTCGAACGAGCTGGCCTCACACGCTCTGTGCGACCCTCTGATTCCTTCGGCTACAGCCCTGCCCTCCGACTACGCCAAGGCGTTTCTGGCCCGGGTTCGGACCGCGTCGGAGACCCTGTCTGCCACGGCCCCACAGGCGCTGCTGGCCGTGATTGTGGATGCGGCTGACAACGCGGCCCTCTTCGCCGAGGACTGCGACGAACGCACCTTCGTCACCGACTTGTTGCGCGAACCTCTACCCGGCAACGTGCGTCTGCTGATGCTCTGCCGGACCGAGCGCATCGACCTGCTTGATCCACCGCCTCTGGCGCGCCGGATCGAGCTCGTGGGCTTCGATGCCGGGGAGACCAAGCAGCTCCTCGCGTCGGTGTTCGGCGCCGTCACCGACCAGCAGGCGTCGGAGTTTCACCGTCTGACTGACGGGAACCCCCGGGTGCAAGCCCTCGCGCTCGACTCGGCCACGGACATCGAGGCCTGCCTCTCCTCTCTCGGCGGAGTGCGGCAGACCGACGGCACCATGCTGGACGGGCTGCTGCAGGGATTGGTGGACAAATGCAAGGACGCCCACCACTCCGCCAATGAGATCGACCGGTTGTGCGAGGCTCTCGCCGCGCTGCGGCCGCGGATCCCCGTCCGTGTCCTGGCAGAACTGTGCTCAGTACCGCCTGCCTTGATCCATAGCTTCGTGGCGGATCTCGGACGACCGCTGCTCGTGGACGGCGACACCCTGCAGTTCCGCGACGAACCGACCGAAACCTGGTTCCGGACCAGATGCCGCCCAACTGGCAAAGCCCTGACTGACTTCCTCGACCGGCTGACCCCGCTCGCCGCCACGGAACCGTACGTGGCAGCGTCCCTGCCGCAGTTGCTCTGGGAGGCGGATCAGGTCGACACCCTCGTCGATCTGGCGTTGACCGACGGCGCTCTACCTCGGGGCAACGACCTGGAAGAGCACGAGATCGCTCAGCAACGCGCCCAATTCGCCCTCAAGGCGACCCTCCGCGCAGGGCGGGACTTCGAGGCAGCACGGCTTGCACTCAAGGCCGCCGGTCTGGCCGCGGGCCACTCCCGCAGGATCCAGTTGTTGCGTCGGAACACCGATCTGGCCGGGCAGTTCCTGGATGCTCGGACCATCGAGGACATGGTTGCCACGCGCAGTCTTGCGGGGGACTGGCCGGGATCGAACCTGCACTACGAAGGGGCGCTGCTCTCCGCGGCAGAGGGGCGAACGGACTTCGCCCGCAGCAGGTTGCGCAGTGCTGCCGACTGGATCCGTGCCTGGGTGCGGCAACCCCGCGAAGAACGCCAAGATCACGGCGTCGGCTCCGCGGACATCGCCGAAATCGCTTTCGGCCTGCTGAATACCGACGGGGTGGAGGCCTGCATCGACCACCTAGCCCGGTGGCGCCCCAAGCATCTTGCGTTCGACACGGGACTGATCATCGCAACCCGGCTCGCCGACGCTGGCCGCGTCGTCGAACTTGAAGAGCTCGGCCGAGCCGCGACACGGGTGAAGTACTTGCGATTCGCGGTCGCTGCGGCCGCCTGGAATGCCAACGTCGTCTGTCGAAGGCCGCTCGCGCAGCATTTGGTCAGGGTACTGAGGAGGCAGCGGAGACCGATCTCCTTCCGCCACCACTACGGGCAGGAGAACCTCGCACTCCAGGCAGTCATTTGGATCGTCGCAATGGGGCTTCGGCATGGCGTTCTGCCCGACAGCGAAGCCGAACGGATCCTCCGGCTGAATCTGCCAAGGGACCTGGGACGGGCAGCGGGAAGTCGATATGGTCACGGTACGGAGACCCTGCTTTGCGGGTTCTCGTTGCTCGCCAGGGTTCGGCACGAGCCGTTCGAGCTGGATGACATCACCGGGGCCGATGTGATCGAGGCACGTCGCCACCCTTACGTCCACTCCCGAGAACTGACGGAGCATGAGCACAGCGTGATTCCCCTGGCCGGGTTGGCTGCCCTCTGGGTCGACTGCCTGGTCGGCGCCGCCGAGGACACAGATGCCCGGTTCCGGGAGCTGGCGGTGACCAGGCTCAAGAGCTACTCCGACTACGAGACCCCCCACCTCCTTATCCGAGGTGCCTCGCACTTCGGCCCCCGGATCCTCGCCTTCGGCTCGTCAGAGGAATCGCGGAAGCTGCTCCTGAACTGGTACTCAGAGGCGGAACGTCACATTAGTGTCACCAGCCTCATCGACGTGGTGCGGACAGCAGCCGGCATCCCGGAGCTGGCACACATCACGGTGAGCGTGGCGGAGCTGGCCGCGAAGGTACTCGACGCCTCCCACGAGAGCGCGGAGCTCAAGGCGGAGCAGATGGTCGATCTGGCCCGGGCCGTCTATCGGTTCGATCCCAGGGAGGCCCAGGCCTACTTCATTCACGCCATCGATCTGACGGATCGCGTGGGGGACGATGTCCATGCGGTGTGGCGGGCACTTGTCGCTCTCACACGGGCTGCCTCATCAGAGACCGAGAGCGACGATGCCCGCGCCTACCGCGTCGCGCAAATCGTTGAGGGCCTCGACCCGTTCGTCGGAGATGCCGCTGACCCCTCCGAGGCGCTCGCCGCAATCAGCCGCCTAAGCGGACGATCGGCAACAGCCATAGCCTCTCGCTGGCGAGACCGGCGCTTCTGTTCCGAACTGCCGTTCATGCGAGCGGCCACCTCCGAGACCAACAGTCCGCTCACCGCCACCGTACAGCTGGGGCTGCTGCCCTTCGACGGCCACGGCGTCAACCCCCTTCAGCTCGTCGAGCGGGCGTTCCGCCATGTGCCCGCCCGCGGCCAACTCATCGCCCAGGCGGTCGGGGAGTTCCTCCGATCTGAGCGATTTCACGCCGAGGCCTTTGACCGCCTCGATCAGACTGCCAACGAGCTTGGCATCGATCTCGACGGGACACCACTCGCTCCTGCCGCACGTCACGTTGCTTTCTCCTCGACCGCCAAGCGTTCACGACACTGGTACGAGGAGGAGGACGAGGCCCGAGTCGCGCACAGACAGCAGGCGGAGGAAGCCCTAACGGCGTACGACCTCACCACCGCCGAGGGCTGGGAAGCAGCCCGCGCATTGGTCCGCGACTCCAAGGCGCAGCTGAGATGGGAAAGTGTGGTCGACCGGGCCGCTCGTGTCCCGCTCCCCAAGCTCGACGACGTGGTGGCCGCCTTTGAAGGCAACCCCCACTTCTCCATCTTTGACCATGCGGCGATGATCAAGAAGCTAGCCGAACAGCCGCTTCTCCCGCAGGCTTCCCGCAGGCAAATCGGTCATCTCGGCCGGACGGTCGCCACCAGGTTCTGCCGAGAACTCACGACCCGGAGCTATGACACCCTCGACTTGAATTCACTCGCCGAGCTCGCCGGCACTCCGAACAAAGACCTGCTGGGAGCAGCCCTTAAGGAACTCGGATCGCATCAGGTCGCACTCACCTCCGAGGAGTGCTACGCCCTGGCGGGGCGGCTGGCACAGCGACTTCCACACCTTCAAGCAGCAGTCCTTCTCGATGACCTGGCCACCATGCTCGCCGACGTTGCACCCACAGACTCCGGCGATGGTGAGTTCGCCCGGCTCCCTGTCATCCCATCAAGAATCAGCGAATGCGTGGCCGGCTACGTGTGGACCGCCCTCGGTGATCCCGCACCTGGCACGCGCTGGCAGGCAGCCCACTGCGTAAGGCTTCTCGCGGCCTTCGGCTGCACCGATGAACTCGATGCCCTGCACCGCCTCGCCCTAGGTGTCCTCGATGTGTCCCCGTTCAGGGACACCCGTCTTCCCTTCTACGACCTGCACGCGCGCCAGTGGCTCCTCTTCGCACTGGCACGGGCAGCTCAGGACCCTGCCGCACACCACCAGATCGCGCTCTTCGCACCGCTGTTGAGGAAGGTCGTCTTCGACGATGTTCCCCACGTCGTCATGCAGGAGAGCGCCAGGACCACCCTGATCTCGCTGGCGTCCTCCGACACCGTTCAACTGACGTCGGACGAGCTCCACACCTGCCGGTCCGTCAATGTGCCGACGGAGATCATCCGCCACTCCTGGCGGAACCAGACAACTCGGCGGCAGAAATTGCCCGCAACCGAGGACAACCACGCAGGTTCAGGCGAGACCTCCGCCGTCTCCAGCACTGAGTCCGTCCGATTTCGCTTCTTTCTGGACTTCTCCGACTACTGGTGCCGACCCCTCGCAGAAGTCTTCGGAATCAGCGAGGAAGAAGTCGAAAGGCTCGCCGATCACGTCCTCATCGATCGGCTGAAGCCTCTCTATCGAGATGAGGACCCTCGCCATACATTGAGGCTCTATCCACGAGACTCAAGCTTCGCCTATAAATCGGAATGGCCACAGGAAGAGGACCTTCGTTTCTACCTGTCCACCCATGCGCTGTGGGCTGCGGCCGGAGAACTGGTCACGAAGCACCCCGCCCTCCAGGATGAGGACTCACACACCGACCGATTCGCCGATTGGCTCGGCAAGTTCCTCATCAGCCGTGATGATGGCCGATGGCTTGCTGACCGACGCGACCCGTCACCAGGAAGCATCTTTACCGGGCCGGACCATGCTCCCGGCCAGGAATGGATCTGGCGCCTCAACAGCCAGCACTTCAGTCAACGGCTCATTTCAGACGACGGCTGGATCACGGTATGGGAAAGGTCGGACGATGCCACCGACAGAGCGGCCCAGAACGTCTCCGTCCGAAGCGCTCTGGCCGGCTCCACCAACGCGCGGGCGCTGGCCCTCGCTCTGCAAACAGCCCCGTCATACATGGGCTTCTGTCTCCCTGAGGCCGAGGACGACCGGTTCTCGGCCGACGGCTTCGAGCTGAACGGCTGGATCGTGGACCAATACAAGCGCGACGGCCAGGACGTGAGGGACCCTGTTGCCGCTTCTGTCGGATACCCGCCTGCTCACCCCGCCGATGAGTTCGCTTCGATACTCGGCCTCGTTCCGGATTCCGACATGCGCATCTGGAGACGTGCTGATGGTCCTGCCCTTCGCAGCGTGGTCTGGAGCGACCGTACGGAATCCGGGCGGCGCGCCAGCATCGGACAACACGGCGAGCGACTTGAGATCCGGCGCGACGCCCTCCTCGAACTGCTCGCCGCGACCGACCGAAGTCTGATCGTCGAGGTGATGATCGACCGCACCCACGACGACCACAAGCCCTCCTACTCCAGCATTCGGGACGACGACGATGACGAACACCTCCCCTTCCCCGAGCGATCCTTCAAGATTTACCTCTTCGATGCCTCCGGAGGATGTGGCGAGCTTTGAGAAAACGCTCGCACTCGGCAAAGAGATCGCGCAGAGCTTGCCAAGCAACGACGTTCTCGGCCGCTGGATGGCACATCACATCGGCGATCTGATCATCCGCGCCCAGGCAGCGGATGACTCGCAAATCGACAGCGCTCGACGCGAAGCGGCAAATACCATTCTTAAGCTTTGGAGCCATCGGGCCTCCCTGAACACCCAGGATCCGCCGATGTCCTCCTTCGGGCCCGTTTTCAAAGCATTGGCACGCCTGAGCGAGAAGCAAGATCCCTGGCACTTCTATGGAATGTTCAGATCAGGCCAGCAGCCCGATGATGCGGACGTGGGAGTGACCCCCCTGCTCCAGCACGCCCTTGAGCTTGAGGACATCGTCCGTGGGGTTGTTCGGGGCGTCGTTCTCCTTGCTGCCAAGGAGGCAGCTGGCACCGAGGCGAAGTGGATGGAACTTTCCGATCACCTTGAGGACGACGACCAGCACCGCGCCCTTCAAGAAATCCTCCGGCTGATTCGCGAGGGAGACGCTGAGGACGAGTCCGAGGCCCCTCCCAAAGTCCTGGCCGATAAAGGCTCGGAGGTCGCCGCTTCGCTTCGGAAAGCCGAAGCGCGTATTTCCCGCATCCGCATTGCCCTTGAGGAGCACCTCCGACTGGAGGGTTAGGCCAATTTATCCGTGCAGAAGATATCGCGGGGGGAGCGGGTCAAAACCTACACTGAACGGCTGGCCTCCCCCATCGAACGCCGCAGCAACCAAATGTCCGTCACGATCCACTGCGACCTGCCGGCCCCAAGCAGCGGCGGTGAGCCGGAGCTTCAGCGGATGGCGAGTACCAGGGCAGCGCCATCCGTCGGCACACGGAGGTTTCCAATCAGCCCAGCCCACATTGGAGGCGATTCCGATCGCTTGCGCGGATGAGCCCAAGCGACCCGCCTGGCCGACGACGAGTAGGCAACTGGTAAGACAGCCTTCAGTGATGGCTCGCCGCGGGATGGTACTTCCACTCGAGCCCGCTCTTGGCCGCGGCACGGGTTTCGGCGCCGACGTGGGCCACCTCCCCGCAGTCGGCCTCGGAAAGACGGCTCCGCTCACACGAAGGTGGCCGACAGCAGGACGACCATCTGGACGGGGAACGGTCCAACACAACTGCGTCCGTTACCGGCGTTCCTGATCGATCAGCTCGATGTAGCGACGGTACTGATCGTCGGCGGCTTGCCTGTTGCTGACGAGGGTGCCCTCTTCCATGCGGTAGGTGCGGTCGGGGTCGCCACGGAAGGAGAGCCAATTGAAGCTTGTGGCGATCCAGGTGTCGTCGAAGATGAGGATCTTCGCGTGAGTGGATTTCAGGCGGGCGACTGTGAGCTTGGCAGGGTAGCGGTGGGCTAGGTTCTCGAGCTTGCGGACGGCTGCAGGGTCGGTCTTGGTGTCGTTGTCCTGGTAGCCGTAGGCGATGTGGACGGTGGTGCCGCGCTTGAGCCGATTCTCGAGCTTGGTGAGGAAATCGGTGGTGATGATGGCGTTCTTGATCCAGGGGGAGATGATCAGGATGCGTTGTCGAGCCTGGGTGAGGGCTTCGTCCAGCAGGTCGGGGTGCTCGAAAACGCTGATCGCGCGGACCTGATCGCGCCGTATTGCGGCTCCTCCAGTCTGGCTTTGGTCATCCGATTGTTGGATACCGAGCTGGGCTGCTGCCTGGTCAGCGCGTTGACGGGTGGCCTGCGACAGGTCGATACGAGCGCGCTCGAGGTCCGGGGCCAGCGCGGGACGTTCGGACGCGGGTTCGACCTGGATACCGAGAGCCTTGGCACCGCCGTGGTTGAGTAGAGCAATCTCGTGGGCATGGCTGAGCTCCCCGTCCACGACGACGCCGAGTTGGATGTCAGTACGCTCAGGGTCTGCGTAGACGAGAAGTTTGGCCGGCATGACGCGGCGGGCCTTGGCCTGGGTGATTCCGCGGACCAGTAGGACTTCGCGGTTGGTGGTCCCGCGCTCGCGCAGCAGGGCGTTGATGTCGGAGACCGGGATGTCGCTGGTCTCCAAGACCCCGGAATGAGGCGCGGGTAGCACGACGACGCCTTCTTCCTCGGCCTGGCGATGGGGGATGACCGTGTGGCGGTCATATGGCTTGGCCTTACCGAGCAGCTGATCGTAGACAAGTGGCTGACCGACCTGCACGGGAGTGATGGCGGCCATGTCGTGGGCGGTCTGCTGACCGCGGGCTGTCAGGCGCAGCCTTTGGGCAGCCGGCTCAGCACCGCTTCTGAGCCGGCTTGCCGTGTAGGTGAGCAGGTCGTCGGAGAACTGCCGGGCGATGGTGTGGGTGACCATCCGCTGGGGCAGGCCGAGGATGCCGGCGATGGCTTCCTCGGTCTCGACGTTCTCGCCGACGAGGTGGAGGACGAATTCCTGGAGCAGGGGCAGTGGCTTGCGGTCCTGGGCGAGGATGTCGGCGGTGACCAGGGCAACGGGGATGCCGGCGTCGACGATGGCGACGAGCTCCAGTCCCTGGCGGTCGTTGTGGAAGCGGATGTGCAGGAGGCTGTTCTCGCTAAAGGTAGGCATCGCGGACCTCGCACTCCTGCGGGTGGCTAGACATGTAGTCGAGGACATCGCGCAGCGCGCCGCGTTTGCTGCGGCAGAACGCCGCGTCCCCCACGACGATGAGGCCGAAGCGGGCACGGGAGAGCGCAACGTTGATGCGCCGCCAGTACGGTTCGCCGAGGAAGCCGAAATCTGACCGGTCGTTGCTGCGGGTGACGGAGAAGACGGCCAGGTCACACTCTCGGCCCTGCACCGCGTCGACGGACAGCACCTCGACTGCCAGGTGCTTGAGCCGGACCTCGGCGAGTTGCCGATTAAGTTCTTCGACCTGTCGGCCGTAGGGGGCGATGGCCAGGACGTCCAGCTTGCGGCCGGGCGGGGTCTTGATCAGCTGTCGGTCAATAGCCTTGTCGATTGTCTCCAGGCGCTTGACCGCGAGCTTGGCCTCGGTGCGGTTGGAGATGCTCGTCTCGGTGCTGGTGCGCTCGGACTCGCG
The DNA here is from genome assembly GCF_054601375.1 of Kitasatospora sp. Ki12. Lineage (NCBI taxonomy): Bacteria > Bacillati > Actinomycetota > Actinomycetes > Kitasatosporales > Streptomycetaceae > Kitasatospora > Kitasatospora sp. Ki12. The sequence continues at coordinate 1,545,810 of NZ_BAAIHT010000002.1, forward strand.
GCGGCTGGGGAGTTTGGTGGTGTCGAGCCACAGGACGGGCTTGTTGATCTGGTCGTAGCCCGGCAGCGTGTGGGGGTTGGGCGACAGCAGCTTACCGCCGTAGAAGCAGGTCGAGATCATGTTCCCGATGGCGGGGGTCATGCGGTACTGCTCACGCAGCAGGTGCTGGATGGGATGGGCGGTATGGGTGGCCAGGTACTGGAACAGGGTGGTGGTTACCAGTTCGGGGATGAGCTGGTAGTCCGCCATGATCTTTTTATCGCGAAGGAGGTCCTCGTCGATGGGCGGCAGTTGGCGAGTGTCACCGACCAGCACCCACCGCTGGGACCGGGCGAGAGGTACGAGGGCCTCGGTCGCGGTGGCCTTGGAGGCCTCATCGAAGATGCACAGATCGAATTCCAGGTCGCGTGCCGCCGGGTGTCCCAGGAAGCCGATCGCGGTTCCGCCGACGACCTGCCGTGTGCGCAGGAACTCGGCAAGTAGGTCCTGGTCGGTGCTGATGCGCTGCAGCCACTGTCCTTGCAGCCGCAGCAACCGCATCAGATCCCGGCCGCTTCCGGTCGGGCCCAGAAGGGCCTCCACAGCGTCCCGGGCCTCGCCAGGAGTGAGATTCTCCCGCAAAGTGAGGTCACCTGCGAGAACCCGCTGCGCCTCGACGTACAACTCGTGGCGCTGGTCGAGGAGCTGGTCGCGCCGGGCTCGGACAGTAACGAGCTCTTCGCCGAGATCGCGCGCAGAGGTGGTGCGCTCGGGGGCGGGTCGGCTGTTGAGCTCTTCGAGCTTGAGGGTGACGTGGTTCAGGTCGGCGGCGACCGAGGCGAGCTCTTCCAGAGTGAGGGCAGCCTTGAGGTGGCGCGCTTCCACGCCGCCCCGGTTGGCAACGCCGTCGAGGTAGGACTCTGCACGGGCCCGTACCTGCTGGGTCCACTTCTTGACCTGGCGGTCCAGCAGAAGGTGCTGGGCGCTTTCAGCGACTCTGGGGTCGTCGGGCCGTCCGAGGCGCACCAGCCCCTGGACACCGGCCTCCTCGATGCGGCGCAGTGCATTGTCGATAGCAATGTGGGTCTGACTGACGATGAGGATGCGCGCGTTGGGATCACGCTCAAGGGTCTGTTCGACGATCTCGGCGATGACGGTCGTCTTGCCCGTTCCTGGCGGTCCTTCGACCAGCAGGAGGTCCTGGGAGCCGAGAGCGTGCTTGACCACGTCGCGTTTGCTCTTGTCCAGATCCTCGCGGAACCAACGAGTGATCTCGGCGGGCGGCTGGGACACGATGGCAGCGGGATTGTCGATGATGTCGCGCAGAAGTTGGTTGGTACCCTGCCCAGCCATGACGGTCGTCAGTGCGTCCCGCTGCCGGTTCAGGGCTTGCTGGCTGGGGCCGAGGAACGGCAACAGCACACCCCGGTCCGGCACCCTGGCGGTGGGGCGGGTGAAGCGGATCGCCACAGTCTCCTCAGACTGGGCCGTGACTTCGCCGCGCTCTACCGGCCTGGCCTGTGCGAATGGAGCGATGGACCATTCTTCGCCGACCGGAGGCGCGGTACCCGGCTTGGCCAGATGGAACACCCTTGTGCGGCCGGTTCCGGTGACCCGGTCGTATTCGAGGACCTGGCGTCCGCCAGCCGCGACCTCCTCGCGGGCGTCCAGGAGCCTGCGCCACCCCTCGAAGAGATCTCCGAGGCTGCGCGGCTGTTCGTCCTGGTGTTCCTCCTTCCGGCGGGCAAGGTGGTCGTCGAGGTGGTCCAGCAGAAGGTTGCGGCCCTGATAGGCGGGTTCCTCTCCCGGGTCGTCGAAGATCCAGGTAAGGACCGGCGGAAGAGCCAGGACGTGCTTGCGCTGTCGGTTCATCCACTCGTCGGGCTTGGTGAGAGCCTGGACGATCACGGAACGCTCGGGGTACTGATCGTCAGAACGCAGCCGCAGGAAGCAGGACTTGCCAAACAGACGTAGGGTGCTCTGGTCGACCTCATCGGTTTGCGGGTTGTAGCCGTAGTCGACGTGCACGATGCCTGACAGATCGGCGAGGACTGCATTCTTGGCTCGGTCCCAGTCTGGTTCCGCGTCCTCGGGCGTCTCGGCGAGCTTCGCGGCCGCGGAGCGAGTGAGCTTGAGCCAGAAGAAGTTGCTCTTGCGGGACTGGCGACCCGCGCAGACGTACTCGGCCTCAAGAAGGCGCTGTTCGAGCACTGCGGCGTTAGCCGGCCGCTTTCTCGGGTCGAAGTCGATGCACGAGCCCAGAATCTCGCGGAACTCGGTGGCAAGGTCGAGCTCATCCAGGACAGGCCTGAGGTCCGGGTAATCACGGGCCTTGCTACCGGACAGCGTCTGAACGGCGAGGACACCGTAGCCGAAGACGTCCCGCACGTAGGGCACGGCATCCTCGTGTTCAGGCGGGGAGTATAGGTTCGAACGGTACTCGGCCACGGTCTCGTCGGTCACGACGACCTTGGAACGGATCTTGGCGATGCCGAAGTCCGCTAGCTTGGGCACTCCGGCCTCGGTGAGCAGGACGTTGCCCGGTTTGAGGTCACGATGTTCGATGTTCAGGGAGTGCGCGTGCGCCAGCGCGCTCGCCAGGGGCTTGCCGATCTTCTCGAAGTAGGCGTCCCAGCCGACGGGCCGCCGAGCCTGCAGATCGTCCTTCAGACTGCGTTCCACCCACTCCAGGGCGATGTAGTACCGCTCCAGAACCGGGTCCCAGCCCGACTCCAGCATCCGCACGATATGAGGGTGCTCAACAGCTTTGAGCGCGGCGGTCTCTCGCTCCAGGAAGACCTTGATAATTTCGTCGTCGCGCCGCTTGAGTAACTTGATCGCCGCGAACTGCCTGTCACTGTCGCTATTTGCCGTGTCGACGGCCTTGCGCACCTCCGACAGACCGCCGCTGCGCGCGCTGTCTCCCACCAGCAGGAAGCGATCGTTGATCACATGCGGTCCCACACACGCTCCTCGTCCAGCACCGGCGTCAACTACCGGTCCAGCCATCCTGCCAGCCCAGGACTCCTCGGTTGGAGGATTCGGCAGATCCGGTCTTGATCGTGGCCGACTCTTCGATGACTACAGTGCCTGACGCTCGACCAACATATTGCCTACCTTCGACTTGTTTGCTATCAGCAGCCGAGGGTGGAGGCTCGCGCCGAAGCCGCTCCCCCCACGCGGAAGCGGCTCGTCGAACCTGTCGATGACGGCCGCCAGTTGCTCGTCCGCTTCGCGAACTACGCCGAGCTTCCAGCGCGTTGCAGTTGCTCTACGCGTGCTTCAAGTTCGGCGGGTAGGTACCAGCCTTCGGTGTCGGGTGTCATGTAGAGGCGGGCTTTGAGGCCGAGGAGAAGTTGGCGACGGTGTTCCTGGTCGGCCTCGACCCAGGCGTCGGCGAAGGTCTGGCCGGTCTCGATGTTGACCCAGGCGGAGGGGCGTTGTGGGAGGGCGGCGAGGCGGCGGCGTTCGTCGACGAGGACTTCGAGGGCTTCGGAGTACTCGTCGTCGCCGCCGGGGTAGTCGAACAGGTTGCGTCGTTTCTCCTCGCGCAGGTCGCGCATGGCCTGGGTGACGTGGTTGAGCTGTTCGGTGTGGTCCTCGCCGGGGATGAACCTGCGCACCGTCATCGCCAGCCTGGCCAACCGCTCCACCAGAGCGGTGATCGCGGCCGTGACGCGCTCGCCCTTGATGGCCTGGCCCTTGCAGGCCGGTTTGCCGGCCGTCTTCGCGCAGCGGTAGTACTCGTAGATCTTGCCGTTCTTGGCGAGGTTCACCTGCCGGTAGAACCGGTCGCCGCAGCGGTCGCAGTGCGGAACACCGAGCCAGGGCGAGGCGCCGTTCGATCGTTCCTTGGTGATGGACCGCTCGTCCAGCGCGGCCTGGATCGCGGCCCACTCCTCCTCGGAGAACAGGGGCTTGGCCATCCGGATCGGCAGACCCTTGGCGTCGCGGGCGATCTTCCGTGCCTTCACCGAGCGGCCCGTCAGCTTCAGGCCCATCGTCGCCGGCGAGCGAAGGATCTTGCCCACGCTGGTGGGGTTCCAGTGGTTCGACGGCGGCGTCTTGCGCTTGCTCGAGTAGGTATCGCCCTGGTTCTTGTACGCGTGGGTCGCCGGGGTGTCGAAGCCGGCGGCTTCCAGGGCGGTGGCGATCATCCACTGGCTTTGCTCCTCCAGCAGGAGCTTGCCCATGTACTGGACGGCTTCGGAGGTGACCGGGTCCGGTTCAAGGGTTCGTCCTCCGCCGGGTCGGTCGACGATCCGGTATCCGTACGGCGGCTGCCCTCCGGCCCAGCGGTCCGTCTTGCGCAGGTGCCTGTGCGCGGCCGTGACGCGGGCCTTGATCCGCTTGAGCTCCATCTCAGCGAAGATCGACGCCAGCATCAGGAACACCTTGGCCAGCTCGTTCCCGAACGACCGTTCCTGACCCTTGCGGTAGTCCAGGGTGATGCCGTCGTCCGTGAACACCAGGACCTTGTGGTTCTCCTCCGCCCAGTGCGCCACGTCCGCACAGTCCTTCGCCGACCGGAACGCCCGGTCCACCTTCGCCCACACCAACGCGTCCCACTCACCCTGCCGCTCGGTCAACCACGGACCCAGATCCGGGCGCTTCCACGGCGTGACCTCCGCGGAGACGTCCAGATCCTCGAAGGACCCGACGATCTCCCACTCCTTCGCCAGCGCGTGCCGGGTCGCCGTCTCCGCCTGGATCAGGTGCGACACCTTGCCCTCGTTACCGTGCGTGTCCGAGACACGCGAACCCACCACCGCCCGAACCGGCACCGAAACCGTGATGATGCTCACAGGAGGTCCCCTACCGTCCAGGCCAGCAGGCACCCTCGAACAGGCTGCGCTCGAACGGGTGGACCTTTTTCGAAAAGGTGTCGTTCCGCTGGCGCATCGACCTGGTTGTCTGTACTGGAAACCTCGCTGAGAAATGCGTCGAGGCCTACGTCGAACGAGCAGCCTCCCATGCCGAGCGCTGGTCCGACCACGCTCCCGTCACCGCAGTCTTCGACTTCGACCAACTCCATTAAGGCGTGTCTGACAAATGATCATCTGGCCGGTTCGCGGAGCCAGAGGATCAGGGAGGCCAGGACGACTCCAGCGTGGTAGCGGTCGGCGAGCTTGTCGAACCTGGTGGCGATCGCGCGGAACTGCTTGAGGCGGGCGAAGCATCGTTCGACCACGTTCCGATCGCGGTAGATCTCCTTGTCGAAGGCGGGCGGCCGACCGCCGAGGCGCCCGCGGCGTCGGCGATTGGCCACCTGGTCGCGGCGTTCGGGGATCGTGGCAGCGATGCCCCGACGCCGCAGCAGATGCCGGATCGCCCTGCTGGAATAGGCCTTGTCGCCCAGCACCCGCAACGGTGTCGTGCGCGGGCGGCCTGTTGCGGCTCGCGGGACGTGGATCCCGTCCAGGACCTCGGCGAACGTGGTGGCGTCGTTGACGTTGCCCGGGGTGAGCACGATCGACAGCGGCAGGCCGCGGCCGTCGACGGCGAGGTGGACCTTCGTGGTCAGCCCGCCTCGGGACCGGCCGAGGGCCTGGCGCGTCTGTGAGCGGCCCGGATCTTCCAGTTCGTCCCCGTCCGCGTCCCCTTTTTGCGGGCGCCGGCGGCGTGCTGGTGGGCCCGGTTGACCGTGGAGTCGACGGCGACGGTCCACTCCACCCGGCCCACGGCGTCGTCGCGGACCTGGACGTGCTCCAGCAGCCTCGCCCAGGTGCCGTCCGCTTCCCAGCGGGCGAACCGCTCGTAGACGGTCTGCCACGGTCCGTACCGCTCGGGCAGGTCGCGCCACGGGGCCCCGGTCCGAAGCCGCCACAGCACACCGTTGACCACCTGCCGGTGATCACGCCACGGGCGGCCACGCCCATCCACCTGCGGCAACAGGGGCTCTATCCGCTCCCACGCCGCGTCCGTCAACTCACCTCGACCTGCCACGAGATCAATTATCAGACAGGCCTTAGCGCTGACGGAAGATGACGCGCCCTGGTGAGGCCCCTCGGTCACAGCCACATCCGACCGGTGCAGAACCAGGGCGCTCGCCCGCCCGTCACCCCACCGCAGACCACACAGCGGAGGTCGCACAGTTCACACCCGACAGGCCGGACACCGGCAAGGGAAACGACTCGATTCGAGGTCACCGAACCGGTCGCCGTACAGGCCGAGGACGGCCGGGGCGGCACCGTCCACGTGCGGGCGCTGGCCCCCGGCACCCGCTACACCCTGCGGGTGCGCCCCGAGCTCGCCTCCCCCGAAGTCACCTTGCCCGCCTGGGCACGACGGCCGACCCCGCGGGCGTGACCCCGCTCCCCCCGCGTGCACCCCGCGACAGCACCGAGGTGGCTGAGCGGGGTGCACGGCCCGGCGCGGGCGGACCGGATCAGTCCACGTTCTTCGCCTTCACAGCTGACTGTTTTCCTCGCGGCGCCGTGACGGTACCGCGGTTGGTGCTGTGCGGCGGGGCCACCTAGACGAGTAGTTCCGAAGTCGGCTGGATTTGCCGGATCTGCTCCGGACATGCAGGGAGGGTGTCCAGCATCGGGTTGTGACGACCGAAGAGCTGGACACCCTCCTGACGGCACTCTACGTGCAGATCGATGATCACCTGCCCCGAACACGGTGGTTGGGCCGCCCGCCGCGGCTGACGGACTCCGAGCTGGTCTGCCTGGCCGTGGCCCAGGTCCTGCTCGGCTTCCACTCCGAGGCCCGCTGGATCCGCTTCGCCCACGCTCACCTGCGCGACATGTTCCCGGGCCTGCCCCAACGCCCGGCCTACAACAAGCGTCTGAGGGCCGCCCGGCCACTGCTCCAGCAGGCCATCCGCGACCTGGCGAAGGCGACCGACCTGTGGGCCGACCCGGTCTGGATCACGGACTCGACGCCGGTCGAGTGCGGCCGTTCCCGCGACACCGTCCGCCGCTCGGAACTCGCGGGCTGGGCCGGCTACGGCTACAGCCGCTCCCACTCGCGCTGGTTCTGGGGCCTGAAGCTGCACCTGGTCTGCACCCCGGTCGGGCTGCCCGTCACCTGGGCCCTGGCCAGTCCCAGGGTCGACGAGCGCGAGGTCCTGGCCGCGCTCGTCGAGACCGAACCCCATCTCGCACGCGAGCGGCCCGGCCTGCTGATCCTCGCCGACAAGGGCTACGTCTCCGCCGAACTCGACCGCTGTCTCGACCAGTACGGCATCGGGCTGCTGCGGCCCTCCTACCGCAACCGGGCCCCACGCCCGGGTGAGGGCCTGCTGAAGTCCGTCCGCCAGCTGATCGAGTCCGTCAACGACACCCTCAAGGGCCAGCTCGGCCTCGAACAGCACGGCGGCCGCACCATCGAAGGCGTCGGCACACGAGTCGGCCAGCGGCTGCTGGCGCTGACCTGCGCGATCTGGCACAACCGCACCACCGGCCGACCCGTCACCCGCTCACTGATCGCCTACGACCACTGACCGACTTCGGAACTACTCGTCTAGCCGGTGACGCGCTGGAAGGTCCACCGCTGGTTGGTGCTGCCCCGGTCGGAGTACTGGATCAGCACGGCGCCGTCGGCCGTGCTGCCTCCGCTGACGTCGAGTACCTTGCCGCTGTTGCGGTTGACCAGGACGAACTCGCCACCGGTCTGCGGGCGCAGCTGCCACTGCTGGCTCGTCCGGCCGTCGGCGGTGGCCTGCACGACCCGCGCGCCGTCCGCCACGGAGGAGCCCGTCACGTCGAGAACCTTGCCGCTGTTGGCGCACGTGATGGTGTGGTAGCCGTCCGCCGTGGACTGGAAGGTCCACTGCTGGCTCTGCACACCGTTGTCGGACCGCTGGACCAGGCCGGCGCCGTCCGCCTTCGAAGCGCCGGCCACGTCGGCGACCTTGCCGCTGCGCACGCTGACCATCGTGTACCCCTTGGCGGCCCCGAGGGTGTACTGCACCGACTCGACGTCGACGTAGCCGGTGCCGTTCGGGTTGTAGCTGTAGAGGCCGACCCGGTCGCCCCGGTAACCGCCCCAGGTGAGCTGGTAGGTGCCACCGAACGAGGTGAACGCGTCCCCGTCGAGGCTGTAGGAGAACCGGCTGACCCCGTTCACGTCCCACGAGGTGCGCAGCCACACGGCGTTCTGCGTGATCTCCGGACCGTCGGTGAGGGTGCCGTTGACGTTCTGCGAGATCGTGGTGGTGGTCCCGGAGCGCCGGACGCCCAACCCCGCGTAGGTGGCCGCGTAGTGGCACAGCCCGGCGTGCTGCCCGTCGGCGAGGCCGGCCAGTTCGATGCGGACGGTCACCGTCGCGCCGCCGGCCGTCCGCAGGACGCGTTGCGTGAGGGTGTTGCCCACCTTGGTCAGGTTGTCGGCCACCAGCGGCGCGAAGGCCTTCAGCCGCAGGTGGCCGGGGCGTTCGGTGAGCGACCAGTGGTCCGCGCGCGGCTGGTAGTACCACTCCCACTGCGGCTTGAGCCGGTTGTCGGTGAACAGGTCGCTGGTCACCACGGCCGGCAGCGCGTCGACCGGCAGACCGGGCGTGCCGCCGGCGGGCACCTGGCCCGTCCACACCATGCCGCCGATGCCGTCCGCGCCCACCTGGCCCAGGATCGGCCAGCCGTCCGCCCAGGTCACCGGTAGCAGGGACAGCACCCGTCCCTCCCAGTCGCCGTGGCCGTGGTGGGTCACGAAGTACCACGTGCCGTCCGGGGTCTGCACCAGCCCGCCCTGGTTGGGCTCGCGGTCCACCGCGGCGTTGACGTGCTCCAGCTGCCTGGTCTCGAACGGGCCGGTGAGGCTGGAGCCGCGGTTCATCATGAGGACCCGGCCCTCGGGCTTCACCTCGCTGTACAGGTGGTAGTAGCGGCCGTTGATCTTGTACAGCTTGTTGGCCTCGCTGCCCCGCGACTGGTGGATCACCGTGGACGGGCCGACCAGCGACCTGCCGTCCTCCGACAGCTTGAACAGATGGATCTTGTAGCCGTCCGAGTAGTGGGTGGCGACCAGGTAGCCCTGCCCGTCGTCGTCCCAGAACGGGCACGGGTCGTCCCAGCCGGAGGTCCGCCACACCGCCGTCAGCGGATCCCACGGCCCGGCCGGCGACGGGGCCGACGACATGAAGAAGCCTTCGTCGGGCGTGTTGAAGTACACCCGGTACCGCCCCGCGTGGAAGCGGATGGCCCCGGCCCACACGCCGCGGCCGTAGCGGTTCATCCGGTCCCAGTTCAGCATGGGGCCGATGCCGGTGAGGTCGTCGACCGCACCTCCGAGCGTCCGCCAGTTGACCAGGTCCTTCGAGTGCAGGACGGCCACGCCGGGCGAGTACCCGAACGTGCTGGTGATGCCGTAGTAGTCGTCGCCGACCCGGATGCAGTCCCAGTCGCTGAAGTCACCCGGGAGAACCGGATTGACGTAGGTGCCGTCACCCTGGTCGCCCCACGTACCGGCCGGAGGGGTGGTGGCCGCCGCCCTGCCCGGCGGCAGCAGCCCCGGCAGCACGAGCGCCCCCGCGCCGACCGCCGCGATCCTACCGAGCTGACGTCTGGTGATGTCCACGGTTTCCGTCCTTGGTCAGGGGGAACCCGCCGGCCGTCACCGGCATCGGCGGTCTCTTCGAGCGAAACATGACGTGCTGCCCGGACAGGTGGTGACAGTGTGTCAGCGGGCGGGCTGGCAGCGGCGCGGACGGCTGTGAGGACGCCGCCCGCACCGCTGCCGTGAGCGGCTGGTCCTCGCCGTCAGACGGCGGCGGGGCTCAGAGGGCGGTGAACGTCCACAGCAGGTTGGCGCTGCTGTTGTAGCTCCACTGCTTGGTGACGGCGCCGGCCGCGACGTTGCCGCCGCCGTCCAGGACCAGGCCGGTGGTGCGGTTGGCGATCGAGTAGGTGTTGCTGCCCCGCGGGGTGATCCGCCACTGCTGGTTGGTACCGCCGTTCCACTCCGCCTGCCTGGCGGCGGAGCCGTTGGCGGTGGCGCCCCAGCCGTCGGCGACCATGCCGTTGGTGCGGTTGACCAGCTTGTAGTAGCCCTCGCCCACCTCCACGGCCTGCCACTGGAGGTTGGTGCTGCCGTTCCAGCCCCACTGCTTGAGGTCGGACCCGGAGGTGACGTTGCCGCCGCTGTCCAGGACGAGGCCGTCGGTCACGTTGGTGAGCCGGAAGTACGCCGACGGGTTGAACTGGACCTTGAGCGAAGTGATCTGGTCGTTGTTGCCGGTGGCCCTGAGGTCGGGGTTGTCGGCGGTGAAGGTCCAGGCGGCGCCGGTGAAGTTGTCTCCGGAGTAGCCGATGACCTGATAGCCGGGGGACGGGCGGAGCGAGGAGATGCTGCGCGGGCCCAGCCCGGCCGTGGTCAGGGCGGCCGCGGTGTAGTCGCCGAGGCTCAGGGCGGCGGTGCTGCCGGTGTAGTTGACGTCCGCGTAGGCGACGGCGGCGGCGGGCGGCGCCAGGTTGGGGATGGGGCCCGAGAAGGCGAGCTTCAGGACGTACGCGTGGGCGCCGTACGGCGCCGCGGCGGAGGGCAGGGTGACCGTCAGGCCCGAGGAGCTCTGGGCCGGCGCGGGGAGGTCGATGTAGGTGCCGGAGGTGGAGCCGAGCAGCTTGACGGAGGTCAGCGAGGAGAGGTCGATCCGGTCCGCGGCAAGGGTCTTGATGGTCAGTGAACTTCCGGGCCAGCCGAGGACGGTGGCGTACAGGACGTTGCCGGCCTTGTTGCGGGTGAAGCGGATGTCCTGGGCCGTGCCGGCCGTCGGGTTGGTGAACGAGCCGCCGCCCATCTTCGTCGGGCCCTCGCCGTACGCCGTCCAGGCACGGGTCGAGTAGATCGACTCGCCGAAGCGCTTGAGGTAATCGCCCATGCCGAGCAGGACGTCCTTCTGCCCCTGGGGGATGGTGCCGTCTGCCATCGGCGCGATGTTCAGCAGCACGTTGCCGTTCTTGCTGACCCGGTCCACGAAGGAGTGCAGCATCTGCTGGACGCTGTAGTAGCCGATGCCCTGCGTGTAGCACCAGCTGCTGCTGGAGATGCTGTCGTCGGTCAGCCAGTACGGGCTGGTCAGGTCGGCCGGGCCGCCGCGCTCGTAGTCGAAGACCTCGCCCTTGTTGTCGAAGCCGTCCTTGAAGGTGGCGACCACCTCGCGGCCCCAGGAGTTGGCCTGGTTGTAGTAGTAGGACAGGAAGTTGAGGCGCTGCGTCTCGTCGACCACGTTCAGGTCGAAGTCCTGCCAGAGGATGTCCGGTTGGGCGCGGTCGACGACCTCCTTCAGCTTGTCGTACCAGAGTTGGTTCTCCTGCGCCCGGTCCAGCTGCCCGTAGAGCTTCTTGAGGCTCGGATCCGACTGCGCGGGGGCGCTCTCGTAGAAGCCGTTGAAGTTGAACGCGTGGTGCATGGCCACCAGCAGCTTGAGGTTCTTGGCGCGGATCGCCGTGGCGAACAGCTGCAGCAGGTTCAGCTTCGGGCCCTTGGCGGCCGAGTTCCACTCGTTGACCCGGCTGTCCCACATCGAGAAGCCGTCGTGGTGCTCGGCGACCGGCCCGGCGAACTTGGCGCCGGCGTCGACGAACAGCTGCGCCCACTCGTCGGGGTCGAAGTTCCCGCCGGCCGACTTCAGCTTCGGCGCGAACTGCACGGTGTTGCCCGCCAGGTCCCGCGCTCCGTCGATGAAGTTGTGGTACGGCCAGGCCGACGGCTGGCCGTAGGTCGCGATGTGGTGCTGGTTGGCCCTGCTGCCGGCCTTGTACATGTTCCGCGGGTACCACTCGTTGTCGTACGCGGGAACGCTGAAGACCCCCCAGTGGAAGTAGATCCCGAACTTGGCGTCCTGGAACCACTCCGGAGCCGCCGGGTGCTGGTCGACCGAGGTCCAGTCGGGTGTGTAGGTGCTCGGCGCCGCGTGCGCGACACCGGCCACGAGGCCGCCGCCGGCCATGGCTGCCGCCGCTACGCCTGCGGCGACGGACAGGAACTGACGCCTGTTGAGAGAACTCGGCATGAGGACACCCCTGAAGTGGTGGGCACGAGAGGCACGTTGGGCCAAGGGCCGCGCGACGCGCACGCCCCTTGAGCGCCGGAGGTTACGCACGAAGTTCGTCCATGTAACGCCCCGGTGTCAACGGGCGTGCAGGGATGATTGGAAGTCATCGAGCCTCGATCTGTGAGCAGTTGTCATGCTTTACCCCAATATTTTCTCGGCAGACATGGCATGTCTGTGGCCTCGCACGGAGAACCTGCCGCCGCACCCTGATGCTCATTGATGGGATTGATTCGACCCCTGCGGCATCCCGGCGGAACCGCATCATGCCCACTTCCAGCAATTCTGCGCGAAGCCTGGACAGGACCCCGACTGCCGCCTATACATACATCCCATCTCTCCGATGCAGTCGCACAAGGAACCAGCGAGGTCGTACCGATGAGACTCCGAACCGCTCTCCGCTCCTCCGCCTCCGCCCTGTCCGCCCTCGTCCTGCTCAGCGCCTGCGGCAGCGGCGCGGGCACCTCGTCCACGTCGGGCGGCGCGCCGCTGGTCGGCGTCGACTACCCGCGTTCGGACACCGACTTCTGGAACTCGTACATCAGGTACACCCCCGGCTACGCCGGGCAGTTGGGCCTGTCGCTGAAGACGACGAACTCGCAGAACGACGTGGCCAAGCTGACCGCCAACGCGCAGACGTTCATCAGCCAGGGGGTGAAGGGGCTCGCGATGGCGCCGCAGGACACCGCCGCCATCGCGCCGACGCTGGCGCAGTTGGAGGCGAAGAAGATACCCGTCGTCACCATCGACACCCGCCCCGACAGCGGAAAGGTGTTCATGGTGGTGCGGGCCGACAACCGTGCCTACGGCGAGAAGGCCTGCCGGTTCCTCGGCACGAAGCTGAACGGCCAGGGCAAGGTCGTCATGCTGCAGGGCGGCCTGGACTCCATCAACGGCCGGGACCGCACAGAGGCGTTCAACGACTGCATGACGAAGAACTACCCCGGCATCAAGGTGCTCGGCGAGGCCACCAACTGGGACGGCGCGGTCGCCGCGCAGAAACTCCAGACCGACCTCACGGCCAACCCGGACATCAAGGGCGTCTACATGCAGTCCAGCTTCGCCCTGGCCGGGACCCTCCAGGTCCTCAAGCAGAAGGGCCTGCTGGTCGACCCGTCGGACCCGAAGCACGTCTTCGTCGTGTCCAACGACGGCATCCCCGAGGAGCTCAAGTCGATCGCGGGGGGCAAGATCGACGCCACCGTCTCCCAGCCGGCCGACCTGTACGCCAAGTACGCGCTGCACTACCTGAAGGCCGCCATCGACGGGAAGACCTTCCAGCCCGGCAAGACCGACCACGACAGCACCATCATCCAGGTCCGGCCGGGTCTCCTCGAGGACCAGCTCTCCGCTCCTCTGGTCACCGCCGACGGCGGCACCTACGGCGGTGTCCCCAGCGTCAAGAGCGACGACTCCTCCCTGTGGGGCAACAGCAACGGCTGACCTGCCCTGATCAGGACCCAACGGCTAACGAGTACAAGGCGGTTGTGATGAGCGACGGGGAGCGAGCAGTCAGCCCCGCGCCCGCCCCGGCGGACGGCGGACGGCCCCAGGCGGGCCCACCCGTCGTCGAGGCGACGGGCATAGTCAAACGATTCGGTCCGACGGTGGCGCTCAACGGCGCCCGGATCACCATCAGGGCCGGCGAGACCCACGCGCTCGTCGGCCGTAACGGGGCCGGCAAGTCGACACTCGTGTCGGTCCTCACCGGCCTGCAGGCCCCCGACGAGGGGACGGTCGGCTTCGGCGGCAGCCCCGCACCGCGGCTGGCGGACCGCGACGCCTGGCGGCAGCGCGTGGCCTGCGTGTACCAGAAGTCCACGATCATCCCCACCCTGACCGTCGCCGAGAACCTCTTCCTCAACCGCCACGACCACGGCCGCGGCGGGCTCATCAGCTGGCAGGGAGTGCGCCGGCGGGCGAAGGAGCTGCTGTCGACGTGGTCCGTGGACGTCGACCCGCAGACCTCGGCCGGCGAACTGAACGTGGAACAGCGGCAGTTCGTGGAGATCGCCCGGGCGCTGTCCTTCGGAGCCCGGTTCATCATCCTGGACGAGCCGACCGCCCAGCTCGACGGCGCGGCCATCACCCGCCTCTTCGACCGGATCCGCGACCTGCAGCGCCAGGGCGTGACCTTCCTTTTCATCAGTCACCACCTCCAGGAGGTCTACGACATCTGCGACATGGTGACGGTGTTCCGCGACGCCCGGCACGTCGTGACCGCGCCGGTCACGGAGCTCCCCCGCAACGAGCTGGTCGCGGCGATGACCGGCGAGGCGGCGGGCGACCGGCCGCCGGTGCGGTCGGGCGGCATCGACCGCACCGGCGTGCCGGCCCTGTCGGTGCGGGCGCTCGGAAGTGGCGGTGCCTACGGTGACGTCACCTTCGAGGTGGGCGCAGGGGAGATCGTCGGACTCGCGGGTGCCGCCGGCAGCGGTCGCACCGAGGTCGCCGAGACGGTCGTGGGACTGCGGGCGGCCCAGGCCGGCGAGGTGGCGATCGCCGGGCGGCGGCCCCGGCCCGGCAGCGTTCCCGCCGCGCTCGCCGCGGGTACCGGGTTCGTCCCGCAGGACCGCCACCACCAGGGGTTCGTGCCCGACATGTCGATCGCCGACAACGCCACGCTGTCCGTGCCGCACCGGCTGGGCCGGAGCGGATTCCTCAGCCGCGAGCGGCGGGACCGGCTCGCCGGCGACATGATCGAGAAGCTCGCGATCAAGACGCCCGGCCCCGAGCTGCCCGTCTCCGCGCTCTCGGGCGGCAACCAGCAGAAGGTCGTCATGGCCCGGGCGCTGGCGGACGACCCCCGGCTGCTGGTGCTGATCAATCCGACCGCGGGGGTGGACGTGCGCTCCAAGGAGTTCCTCCTCGGCAAAGTCGAGGAGACGGCGCAGACCGGCACGGGCGTGCTCATCGCCTCCGACGAACTCGACGACCTCCGTATGTGCGACCGGGTCCTGGTGATGTTCCAGGGCCGGGTGACCTCAGAGATGGCCCGCGGCTGGCACGACCACGAGCTCGTGGCCGCGATGGAAGGAGTGGACCTCGATGCCTGAAACCGTCCTCGCGGACGCGGCCGCCGGGACCGCGGAGCCCAAGCCCCCGCGCACCGCGCTGCTCGGCGGCCGGATACCCCTGGCCCGGCTGCGCGACCTCGCCCTCGTCCCCGCGATCGTCGTCATCGCGATCGTCGGACAGATCGTCAATCCCGTTTTCCTGCAGGCCGACAACCTCGTCAACGTCCTGCAGACCATGTCCGAGATGGCCCTGCTGGTCCTCGCCCAGACGATGATCCTGATCGTCAAGAAGATGGACCTGTCGCTGGAGTCCACCATGGGCCTCGCGCCCGGCATCGCGGCCTGGCTGGTCGTCCCGGCCGGCGCGGGACACGGCCTCGGACTGCTTCCCGGCGCCTGGGCGGTCCCCGTCACCCTGGGCGTCGGCGTACTCGTCGGCGTGATCAACTCGCTGCTGATCATCCGCTTCGGCCTCAACGGCTTCATCGTCACCCTCGGCATGCTCATCGTCCTGCGCGGCATCCTCACCGGAGTCTCCGGCGGCCAGACCTTCTTCCAACTGCCGGAGTCGATGCTCTACCTCGGCACCGCCCAGTGGTTCGGGATGCCCGCCTCCATCTGGACCTGCCTGGCCCTGTTCGCGATCGCCATCGTGGTTCTCGGCTGGACCAGCTTCGGCCGCTCCCTCTACGCGATCGGCGGCAACGTCGACGCCTCGAAGGCGGCCGGCATCCGTACCGACCGGGTGCTGTGGACCGTGATCGTCAGCGGCAGCGCGCTCGCCGCCCTGGCCGGGCTGATGCTGTCCGGACGCCTGGCCTCGGTCGCCTCCGCCCAGGGCAACGGCTACATCTTCACCGTCTTCGCCGCCGCCGTCATCGGCGGGATCAGCCTGAACGGCGGCAAGGGCACGATGTTCGGCGCGTTCTGCGGCATCCTGCTGCTCTTCATGATCCAGAACGTGCTCACGCTGGCGGGCGTCCCCGCCCAGTGGATCGGCGCCCTCAACGGCCTGATCATCCTGGTCGCCCTCGCCATCTCCCGCATCACCGGCGGCAAGGTCCAGGAGTGACCCGGGCGGCCGTCGCCGGCCACCCGTCCGCCGTCACGCCCACCACCCGCCATCAGGGTCAAATCCCTTCCTTTTCCCAGGAGTTGCCGCCGTGCCCGAATCCGCCCGCATCACCTCCCTGGACGTCCTGGACGTCCGCTTCCCCACCTCCGAGCACCTGGACGGCTCGGACGCGATGAACCCCGAGCCCGACTACTCCGCCGCCTACGTGGTGCTGCGCACCGACGCCGGCGACGGGCTCGACGGCCACGCCCTCGCCTTCACCACCGGACGCGGCAACGACGTGCAGGCCGCCGCCATCGCGGCCCTCGCCCCGTACGTGGTCGGCCTGTCCGTCGAGGAGGTCTGCGCCGACCTCGGAGAGTTCGCCCGAACTCTCGTCCACGACCCCCAACTGCGGTGGCTCGGGCCGGAGAAGGGGGCCATCCACATGGCCACCGGAGCCGTCGTCAACGCCGCCTGGGACCTCGCCGCCAAGCGCGCCGGCCAGCCGGTCTGGCGCTTCCTCGCCGAGATGTCCCCCGAGGACCTGGTCGCCCAGGTCGACTTCCGCTGGCTCAGCGACGCCCTCACCCCTGAGGAGGCGCTGGAGATCCTGCGCCGCGCCGAACCGGGCCGACAGGAGCGCATCGCCCGTCTTCTGGAGCGCGGCTACCCCGCCTACACCACCACCCCCGGCTGGCTCGGCTACTCCGACGAGAAGCTGACCCGCCTCGCCAACGAGGCCGTCGCCGACGGCTTCACCCAGATCAAGCTGAAGGTCGGCGCGGACCTGGCGGACGACGTCCGGCGCATGCGTGCGGCCCGGAAGGCGGTCGGCCCGGACATCCGCATCGCCGTCGACGCCAACCAGCGGTGGGACGTCGCACCGGCGATCGACTGGATGCGCGCCCTCGCCCCCTTCGACCCGTACTGGATCGAGGAGCCCACCTCCCCCGACGACATCCTCGGCCACGCGGCCGTCCGCAACGCCGTCAGCCCCATCAAGGTCGCCACCGGCGAGCACATCGCCAACCGGGTCGTCTTCAAGCAGCTGCTCCAGGCCGGCGCGGTGGACATCGTGCAGATCGACTCCGCACGGGTCGGCGGCGTCAACGAGAACCTCGCGATCCTCCTGCTGGCCGCGAAGTTCGGGGTCCCGGTGTGCCCGCACGCCGGTGGTGTGGGGCTCTGCGAGATGGTCCAGCACCTGTCGATGTTCGATTACGTCGCGGTCAGCGGCAGCACCGAGGACCGGGTCATCGAGTACGTCGACCACCTGCACGAGCACTTCGTCGACCCCGTCCGCATCGCCGAGGGCCGCTACCTCGCGCCGACCCTGCCCGGGTTGAGCGCACAGATGCACCCGGCCTCACTCAAGGAGTACACCTACCCCGACGGCCCGGTCTGGACCGCCCGCGCCTGACCTCGCCGCCGGCACCCGCACTCATGCCAACCTGCTGCTGACCATCGGCGTCCGCGCTGAAGGGACCCTGAGGAAATGACGCTTGCTGTCCGTTACACGGCCGCTCGTACGCTGGACACGGCTCCGGTCGAGCCGTCCGAGCCCGGCCCCGGCGAAGTGCTGCTGGCTCCCGCGTACGTGGGGATCTGCGGTACCGATCTGCACATCTTCCACGGCGACATGGACGCCCGGGTCGCCGCGCCGGCGGTCCTGGGCCACGAGATGTCCGGCCGGGTGCTCGCGGTGGGCGCCGGGGTGGAGGGCTGGCGGCCCGGGGACGCGGTGACGGTGATGCCGCTGCGCTGGGACGGCACCTGCCCCGCGTGTCTGAGCGGCCACCGGCACGTCTGCCAGAACCTGGACTTCATCGGCATCGACTCGCCGGGCGCCATGCAGCAGCGCTGGACCGTCCCCGCCGACACGCTGATCCGGCTGCCGGACTCGCTGGCGCTGGACCGGGCCGCGCTGGTGGAGCCCACCGCGGTGGCCGTGCACGATGTCGGGCGGGCCGAGGTGCGGGCCGGTGAGCGGGTCGTCGTCGTCGGCGGCGGTCCGGTCGGGATCCTGATCGCGCTGGTGGCGCGGGCGGCCGGGGCCGAGGTCCGGGTGGTGGAGCTGAGCGCCCACCGGCGGAAGCTGGCCGAGGAGTCGGGGCTGGCCACCTGGGACCCGGCGGACGGGGACGTCGTCGAGGCGGTCCGGGAGTGGACCGGCGGCGCGGGCGCGGACGTCGCGTTCGAGGTGTCCGGTGCGGCGGCCGGTGTCGACACCGCGGTGGAGGTGCTGGGCGTACGCGGCCGGCTGTGCCTGGTGGCGATCCACCCCCGGCCCCGCGAGGTCAACCTGCACCGCTTCTTCTGGCGCGAGCTCACCCTGGTGGGGGCCCGGCTGTACGACCGCTGCGACTTCGAGCGGGCGGTGGCGCTGGTCGCCGACGGCACGATCCCGGCCGAGCGGCTGATCAGCAAGGTCGTGCCGCTCACCGAGGCACCCGCGGCGTTCGAGGCCCTGGAGGGCGGCGGCGACGTGATGAAGATCCTCGTGGACTGCACCGACGACACCCAGGAGGTTTCGGCATGAGCGCCTTCGACCCGACCGGCCGGCTCGCCGTCGTCACCGGCGCCGGCGCGGCATCGGCCGGGCCGTGGCCCGCGGCCAGGGCAAGATCATCTTCACGGCCTCGCTGCTCAGCTTCCAGGGCGGCAAGAGCGTCGTCGCGGTCGGCGCGTTCAACTCCGGACTGCTCTCCCGCGACCGGCCGGCCGACGGCATGAAGTACGACTACCGGGAGGCTCCCCCGGCCGTGGTGACCCGCGCCCGGGCGATCGCCGAGGTCTGCGCGGAGCACGGTACGACCTTGCCCGCCGCCGCGGTCGCCTTCCCGTACAGCCATCCCAGTATCATCAACGTCACTCTCGGCATGCGGACCGCGGAACAGGTCGGACGGAACGTGGAACTCCACAGTCAGCACATCCCCCAGGCCCTCTGGGACGATCTGCGCGCCCAGGAACTCATCAGGTCGGACGTGCCCGTCGCGATCAGGGCCGGAAGGAGCGCACGGTGTCGCTGACGGACAAGGCCATCGCGCGGATCCGGGAGCTGATCCGCAGCGGAGCGCTGCCCCCAGGCTCGAAGCTCCCGCCGGAGCAGGAGCTGGCCGCCCAGCTCGGCCTCTCCCGCAATCTCGCACGGGAGGCCGTGAAGGCGTTGGCCGTCGCCCGGGTCCTGGAGGTCCGACGGGGCGACGGCACCTACGTGACCAGCCTGCAGCCGAGCCTCCTCCTGGAGGGGCTCGGCGGTGCGGTGGAACTGCTGCAGGGCGACTCCGCCGCGGTGCAGGACCTCTTCGAGGTGCGGCGGCTCCTGGAACCGGTCGCCACAGCGCTGGCCGCCACCCGGATCTCCGACGAGCAGCTGGCCGAGGTCGAGCGGCACCTGGAGGCCATGCGCGAAGCCCGTGACGACGTGGAGCTGCTCAACGCCCATGACGCCGCGTTCCACCGCGCCGTCATCGCGGCCACGGGCAACGAGACGCTGCTCACGCTCCTGGAGGGCATCTCCGGGCGGACCTTGCGCGCCCGAACCTGGCGCGGTCTGGTCGACGCCCAGGCCTCGGACCGGACCATCGCCGAGCACGAGGCGATCCTCCGGGCGCTGTCGATCCGCGACGCCTCGCTCAGTCAGGCCGCCGCCCTGCTGCACGTCAGCAACACCGCCCAGTGGCTGAGCGAGCACCTGCGTTCGGGAGAAGCCCTCCCGTGGGCCTGATGGCCCGTCAGCACAGGACCGCTGCGAGGTCGGCTCCCTCGCGCACGAGGACGGGGATGCGTTCCAGCGGGGCGTCGACGTCGAGGGTGCCACCGTCTTGGGACACCTGCCCGGTGGCCGGGTCGAGCCAGCGGGCGCCGGACGGCAGGTACACCCGGCGGGAACGGGCGCCCGCCTCGTACACGGGCGCCGCCAGCACGTCGGGCCCGAGCAGGAACTGATCGTCGACGTCCCAGGCGCGCTCGTCCCCGGGTACCACGCCTTCCGCGACGTCATCGCCAAGTACGCCCCGGTACCGGCCGGGCCGGTGCCGGCCCCCGCGCCGAAGCTCCCCGCGGCCAGGGTGACGCTCACCGACACCGCACCACTGTTCACCGTCCTGTCGGCCCTCGGCAGCGCAGAGACGTCCGAACACCCGCTCACCATGGAGCGGTTGGGTCAGGGCTTCGGCTACGTCCTCTACGAGGCGACCCTGCCGACCGCAGGCCCCGCGCTGCTGGAACTGGACGGCGTCCGCGACCGCGCCCAGGTCTTCGTCGACGGACAGCCCATCGGCGTGCTCGAACGGGAGAACCACGAACGGGCCATCGCGTTCACCGCCCCCGCTGCCCGAAGCGTGCTGCGCGTCCTGGTGGAGAACCAGGGCCGCGTGAACTACGGCCGAGGAATGCACGACCGCAAGGGCCTGCTCGGCCCCGTCCTGCTCAACGGCACCGAACTGACGGGCTGGACCAACCGCCCGCTGCCCCTGACCGACCTCGGCGGCCTCGCCTTCGCACCCACCGAGGGGCCCGCCGTCGGGCCGGTCTTCCACAGGGGCACCTTCGACGTCGAGGAACCGGCCGACGCCTTCGTCCACCTGCCCGACTGGACCAAGGGCAACGTCTGGATCAACGGCTTCCACCTCGGCCGCCACTGGTCCCGCGGCCCCCAGCGCTCCCTGTACGTACCCGGCCCCGTCCTGCGCCCGGGGCCGAACGAGATCACCGTACTCGAACTGCACACCACGAGCCTCGACCGCACGGTGGAACTGCGCGAGCAGCCCGACCTCGGCCCCACCGAGGAATGACCGACCACCCGTGAACAGCCGGGGCGGTCCTCAAGACCGCGGCCATTCCCGAGGCCGCGTGGACGCCGATCCGGGACGCGGAAGCGTTCGTGGATCCCGATACCGGCGAGCCGGTCTTCGACGCGAAGGTCACCGAGGCCGGGTACACGGCGTTCGCGGGCCGGACGGCCGCGCCGACGGGCAGTTCGCCGGGCTGTGCCGCTGTGCGGCCGCCTACGCGGAGCCGGGCGTCCGGCGCTCCAGGACCACCACCGTGATCTGACGCTCCCCCGCCGGCCCCGCCGCCCGATGGGCAGCGCGGCCGACTTGTTCGCACGTCAGCTATGAGTACTACTCATTTGCCAGCGAGATTGCCTGTCAATGACACCGAGCGATAAGGGGCATCCAGGGATTTACCAGACACAATCCCATCCTTTATAGTCTCACCGCACCGTGCTGTCGAAATGAACCCTGCATAAACCCTTGACTGGGCTCATGATAGGTCGGCTAATTTCACCCACAGAAGTCGCCGAGCCGCTATGAGCGTCTGCTCGACCGTCCGAGCCGCCAGGATGGATCAGGATGAAACCCCTCAGCTCCGTCGTCCGCAAGGCGCCAGTGGCGCTTGCGACGGCCGTCTCCGTAACGCTACTGACCTCCCTCGCCGCACCGCCCCCGGCCTCGGCCTCGGCCCAGGCGACGTACTACGTCGCCCCCGGCGGTGACGACGCCAACCCCGGTACCGTCACGGCGCCGTTCAGGACCCTCCAGCACGCGCGGGACGTCGTGCGCACGGTCGACGGCAACATGACCGGGGACATCAACGTCCTTCTCCGGGGCGGTACTTACCCGATGAGCAGCACCGTCGACTTCACCTCGGCCGACTCCGGCACGAACGGTCACCGTGTCGTGTACGCCGCCTTCCCGGGCGAGAAGCCGGTCCTGGACGGAGGCGTTCAGGTGTCGGGGTGGACCCAGCACAGCGGGAACATCTGGAAGGCCACCCTCGACCGGGACGACAAGCTCCGCGCGCTCTACGTCAACGACAAGCGCGCCCAGATGGCGTCGAAGACGATCAACACGACCGGTTGCTACGGGACTTACACGGTCACGGCAGGCCAGGCTCCCTGGGCCTGGGAGTCGGGTTCGCAGTGCGACGGGGCCAAGTACGGCCTCTCCGACCTGCCGGCCGTCGCGTCCAACCAGGACGACGTCGAGATCGAGTCGGCGACGACCTGGACCACGGCCATCGTGGGTGTCCGCCAGATCACCACGAGCCCGGACGGTGCCAACCGCGTGGCCCTGTTCCAGCAGCCGGGTGCGGCCATCGCCCAGGCACCGCCGTACGGCCCGTTCAAAGCCAGCGGCAGTCACACGTTCATGAACGCGTACGAGTTCCTGGACCAGCCGGGCGAGTTCTACTTCGACAAGAGCACCCACACGCTGTACTACTACAAGTCCGGCTCCGAGGACATGGCCACGGCGAAGGTCTTCGCGCCGAACAACCTGTCCACCCTCCTCAAGATCGCCGGCACGTCGACCACCGACCACGCGCGGAACATCACGTTCTCCGGGCTCACGGTCGAGCACTCCGACTGGAACCTGGTCAATGTCGCGGGCTCCGTCTTCCGGCAGGGAACACAGGGCAACGCGAGCTCGACCGTGTACGCGAGGAAGAACTTCCACGCCTACACCTACCGCAACGTCGACCTGCCGCCCGCGGCCGTCCAGCTCGAGAACGCCGACGGGATCGTCCTGCAGGGCAACACGGTGCAGCACACCGGTGCCGACGGGATCACCCTGGCCAACGACGTGACGGACTCACAGTTGACCGGCAACGTCACGAATGACACAGCCGGCTCCGCGATCACCGTGGGGCACCCCCAGCACGTGTACATCGGGGACTACACCTCGGCCGACCACGAGAAGTACCCGGTGAACGTCGAGGGGCTCTGCAAGAACATCTCGATCACGGACAACTACCTCTACGACAGCGCGGTATTGTTCCAGGGCTCCAGCCCCGTGTCGGCGTACTTCGTCGAGTCCCTGTCCGTGCAGCACAACCGGATCGAGAAGTCCCCGTGGGCGGGCATCACCCTCGGCTGGGGCTGGTGGAACTTCGACGGTTCGACGAACTCCGTCAATCCCGGGAACCCGACCACCACGGCGAAGAACAACACCGTCAAGTACAACCAGATCCTCGACACGATGCAGGTGCTCGGCGACTCCGCTCCCATCTACACGCTGGGCAGCCAGCCGGGAACGGAGATCAGCGGCAACTACATCAAGGGTGTCCCTGCGGGCCACAAGTACGGCCTGCACCCCGATGAGGGCTCCGCCTTCATCAACGAGCACGACAACGTGTTCGACGTCGACCCGGGTCTGGCGTACACCGTCAACTCCGGCACCTGGGGCCGGCAACACGACCTGACCATCACCAACAACTACGGCACCGTCAACAAGATCGCCGGCAGGAACGTCCCGAACAGCACGATCCAGGACGTGCGGGGGTACGGGGACAACGTGTGGCCGTCGCAGGCGTACGGCATCGCCCTGAACGCGGGTCTGGAGGACGCCTACAAGAACCTCGTCCCCCGGAGCAGAGCGGCGGCTCTCCAGGACTACACCCTGCCCGCGAGCACGTTCGCCGGCACGGGCGTGATGAGTGTTCCGGTGCGCAGCCCCGGGGACGCGGCCAAGACGCTCTGGCTGGCTCCCGCCGGTACGACGACGTTCGCCGCCGGTCCCACCATGACCAGCGCGAGCGGCGCCTCGACGCGGATCAGCGTTCCGCAGGCGGCGGGCGACTACCGCCTCTACGTCGTGGACGCCCAGGGGAACGCGTCCGCCGCGTCGAACACCCTCGTGCGACAGCGCTGGAACCACGTCGACGACAAGGCCGCGGGCGTGACCTACTCCGGGACCTGGTCGAACTGGAACGACACGAAGGACATGAACGGGTCCGAGAAGTTCACGAGCACCGCGGGCGACTACGCCGAGTTCTCGTTCACCGGCTCGGGCGTGCGGTACCTCGGCATGACGCAGCCGAACATGGGCAAGGTGGACGTCTACATCGACGGCACCTTGGCCCGGGCCGGCATCGACGCGTACGCCCCGACCGTGACGAAGCAGGTGCCGCTGTTCGAGAAGACGGACCTGGCCGCGGGCCCGCACACGATCAGGGTGGTGTGCACAGGGACGAAGAACACCGCCGCCTCCTCCGCCGTCTGCGCGGTGGACGCGTTCGCCCCCATCTCGTTCCCCGCGACGAACGCCAACCACAAGATGGTCGACAAGAGCGGCTCCAAGGCGGTCGACGTCTCGGGCGGATCGTTGTCCGCCGGAGCCGACGTCATCCAGTGGACCGACTCCGGAGCCGGGAACCAGAACTGGCGCTTCGTCCCGGTGGGTGACGGCAGTTACAAGGTCACCAACCGGAACAGTGCCCTGGTCATGGACGTCAGCGGTGCTTCCACCGCGGACGGCGCGTCCGTCGTCCAGTCGGCCGACACCAACGCCGCGGACCAGCACTGGACACCGGTCGCCACCGGAAACGGCTACTACAAGATCAAGAACGTGAACAGCGGCAAGGTGCTCGACGTGTCCTCGGGAGGCACTCAGCTCGTCCAGGCGACGGACACCAACGCCGACAGCCAGTTGTGGAAGGTGGTCGACGTGGACTGACCTGGTCCGCGAAGGACGCAGCCCGGTCCGGCGGGCTGCCTCCCCCGGGCCGACCTCAGGGCTCCCCGCCTCCTCGGCGAAGCCGGGAGCCCTGCGGCGCTCGCCTGCGCAACACCCCACCGCAGACCACACAGCGGAGGTCGCACAGTTCACACCCGACAGGCCGGACACCGGCAAGGAAACGACTCGATTCGTAAGAACTCGGATGGGCCTGCCTCGATCCACCGCCCTCACCGCGCAGGAGGGTGTGCGGGCGAAGACCGACCTGGAGCGCCCGCTTGAGCGCCGCCCGGGGCTCGGTGCCGTGGGCGTGACCAGTGGACAAGTGTGAACCCGCGCACCGGGGCGCGAGCTCACGCCCGCTTCGCCGGCGGTGCTCACTGACCGACCGTCAGGAGAACGGTCACGGCGCCGTTGGCGATGGGCAGGGCCAAGCAGATCAAGATCGGGTAACAGCGAGTACTTCCTCTTGTCGACCAAATTGTTAACGCTAACAATCTCACCGGAGCGAAACAGCGGCGTCACTTCCGGTTCACACGAGCGACCTGGAAAGGGCGTTGCCCGACCGCTCACGATCCGGGCTGCGCACTCCTGCCGTCACCACGCCGACACGTGTCGCTCTCGGAAGGGACGGTCGGCCGGCGGCCTTGTTCCCGCTGTGTGGTGCGGGGCCGACCGTGTCCCGCCCCGCCGAGACCGAGCCCGCCCACCACCCCAGTTCCTCCCTTCGCCCTGGTGCACGCACAGAACGATCAGGAGATGTCCATGTCCGCGCTTCGCGCCCGGCTGTCGGTGATGCTGCTCGCCGTCTGCCTCCTCTTCACAGGCCAAGCCCTGTCCGCAGCCCAGCGGGCGGCCGCCGCCGATCCCGGCTACCTGATGGTCCACTTCACCGGCGATTCCGCGACCGGTCAGATGCTGTACCTCGCGCACAGCACGGACGGCCTGCACTGGAGCGACCTCAACGGCGGGGCGCCGGTCCTGGACTCCACGATCGGCACGAAGGGAGTGCGCGACCCCGCACTGGTGCGCTCTCCCGACGGCAGCCGGTACTGGATCATCGCGACCGACCTGTGCATCCGCTGCGGCTCGACCTACCAGAACGGCAGCCCCGACTTCGTGGTGTGGGAGTCGACGGACCTGGTGACGTGGTCGAAGCCGTGGCTGCTCGGCGCCGCCGGACTGATCCCCGGTGGGAAGAACGCCTGGGCGCCGGAGGCGATCTGGAACCCCGAGACCAACGACTTCGTCCTGTACTGGGCGACGAACGCCACCGTGAACGGCGTCTTCAAGTACCGCATCTACTCCGCCCGCACCACGGACTTCCGCACCATCACCACCCCGCAGATCTGGATCGACCCGCCCGGCGCCACGCCGGTCGTCGACACCCAGATGACCGAGGTGCCCGCAGGTACCGGCCCCTACCGTTACCTGCGGGTCTCCGGCGACGGCCAGAACAACGTCGAGGGCAGCAACTCGATCCTGGGGACGTGGACCAACCTCGGCAACCTCTCCAGCATCGGCCTCACCGGCAACGTGGTCGAAGGCCCGGTCTGGATGAAGTTCAGGGACCGCAACGAGTGGGCCCTCTACATCGACTACAACAACCCGCAGGGCGTACGCGAGTACCGGCCGATCCTGACGACCAACCCGTTCGACGTCAGCACCTACCGGCTCCAGCCCTCCACCGCCTACGACATGGGCGGCACCGCCAAGCGCCACGGTGCCATCACCACCCTGACGGCGGCCGAGGAGAGCCGGGTGCTCGCCCGCTGGCCCAACACCCCCGCCCAGCGGCTCCAGTCCTTCAACTTCCAGGACCGGTACGTCCGCCAGAGCAACTTCGACGTCCGGATCGACCCGAACGTCAGCCCGCTGGACGACTCCCGGTTCCGGCTGCGCCCGGGTCTCGCGGGCACCGGAACGGTCTCCTTCGAGTCGGTGAACTTCCCCGGCTACTTCCTGCGCCACTCCAACTACGACTTCCAGCTCGTCCGTAACGACGGCACCACCCGGTTCGCGGAGGACGCGACGTTCCGTCAGGTCGCCGGCCTCGCCGACCCGACCTGGTCGTCGTTCCAGTCGTACAACTTCCCTGACCGCTACATCCGCCACTACGCCTATCAGCTGCGCATCGACCCGATCTCCACCACCACCGGCCGAGCCGACGCCACGTTCTCGGTCTGCTACTGAGGCCACGCGCACCCGCTGCGAGTGCCCCCGGTTACTCGCCGGAGGGCGCTACGTAGAGCTCTCCGGACTACGCGGCGACCAGCTCGGCCGCGTCACCCCGCAGGTCGGCGTGGAGCCGCTTCACTCGTGCAGAGGTGAGAGCCAACCGCTTGGCGGTGATCGCGCCACGGACAGCCGCGGTGTCCACTGCGGCAATAGGGGCTCAGCCGGCTCCCATGCCGCGTCCGTCAACTCGTCTCGACCAGTCACAAGATCGATCACGAGACACCTCTGCGGGGGGCGGTGAAGGGAGGAACTCGCACAGGGCATTCGGGTCGCGTGCGGTGCGCTGGACGGTGCCGTCGGGGCGGACGAGCGCCGCTGTGGTGTGGCCACGGTGGAGCCAGCGGTGCAGGGCGGTGCCGGGGGTGACGGTGACCAGGACGGCACCGCGGTCGTGGACCTCGGCTTGCAGGGAGGGGGTGGCGGCTGCGGAGGTGACCAGCGCGTAGCGGCCGGCGGCCAGGTCGTCGAAGCGTCGGCCGTCCGGTAGCTGGGCGTTGGGGCACAGATGTCCGGCGAGGCCGAGCCCGAGCCCGAGCCCGAGCCGCCTACGGTCCACCAGGATGGACCGGTGCAGGGCCGGGGTCCGGCTGTCGAGGATGCGGTTGCTCAGGCCGGGTACCCGGTACAGGTGGGGTGAGAGGATGCGGCGCAGGGCGTTGCCGGTGTCCCCGCCGGCGGTCATGGCGGTGCCGATCAGCTTCGCGAGGGTGATCATCGAGCGGGTGTGGGGTTTGCGTTCGGCCTCGTAGCTGTCCAGCGCGTGTTCGGGGAGGCGGCCGTCGAGGACGGCGGCGAGTTTCCAGGTGAGGTTGGCGGCGTCGCGCAGGCCGGCGCCCATGCCCTGGCCGATGAAGGGCGGGGTGAGGTGGGCGGCGTCGCCGAGCAGGAAGACGTGCTGTTTGCGCCAGTGGTCGGCGATCTGGGCGCGGAAGGTGTACTCGGCCGTGCGGACGATCTCCAGTTCGTCTGCGGGGACGTTGTGCGTCCAGGGTCGGATGAGGGGTTGCAGGCGGGTCATGTCGCGGTAGTCGTCGGCGGTTTCGCCGGGTAGGAGCTGGAACTCCCAGCGGTAGCGGCGTGCGCCGATGCGCATGTAGGTGGCTGCACGTACCGGGTCGCAGACCTGGTGCACGCCCTCCCACTGGGCCAGGTCGGCGTCGGTGGCGACGTCGACGACCAGCCAGCGCTGTGTGAAGGCCAGGTCGTGCATGCTGGAGCCGATCGTCGCGCGGGTCAGGCTGTTGGCGCCGTCGCAGCCGAGCAGGTAGCCGGCCGTCACGGTGCTGGTCTCGTCGGTGCTCCGGTCGGTGAACCGTACACGCACCGTGCCGCCGTCGGACTGCTCGATCGCGGTGACCTCCGTGTTGCCGCGCAGGGTGACGGTCGGGTGCCGTTCGAGGTTGGCGCGCAGCAGCTCCTCCAGTTGAGGCTGGTCGAACATGTTGGCCTCGGGGTGGCCGTGGCGGCCGAGGTCGGCGCCGCGCCGGAACTCGGCCAGCACCCGCAGCTCGCCGTCCAGGAGCCGCAGGCCGTGGGCGGGGCGGGAGATGGCGGCGAACTGCTCGGCGGTGCCGAGGCGGGCGAGCAGCCGGTAGATCTCGTCGTCGAGGTGCACCGCCCGCGGCAGTGGATAGACCGACGCCCAGCGGTCCAGCACGAGGGTCTCGATGCCGTACTGGCCCAGCAGGGTCGCCGCGGTCAGGCCGGTGGGACCGGCGCCGATCACGACCACCGGGACGATGTCGGGGGTCATGGCGCCACCGGTCCGGGCGTCGCCGGGGACCACGTCCATCGCAGGGCGTACTGGTCGAGGACCGCTCTGATGGCCTCGCGGTCACCGGCGCCGAGGGTGACGGAGACCAGGACGGACCCGTCCTCGACCGCCGCGTCGACTTCGATGCCGAAGCCTTGACCGGCCAGGGCCTCTGCGACAACCAGCCGGGTGGCGTCCGCCCGCAGGGCGAGCTTGTAGGGCTTGCCGACGTCCGTCACCGGCAGCGCGGCGAGGACGGTGACGGACTTCGGTGCGGCCGCGCGTTCCGGGACGCGCTCGGCGGCCCACCGGCGGAGCTCGTCCTCGCTCACCTCCGCAGCCGGTGCGAGGGTCACGTACGCCACCGGGACCTCGCCCGCGTGCGGGTCGGGGCGTCCGACCGCGCCGGCACCGGTGACGTACGGGTGGGTGAGCAGCGCGTCCTCGATGACAGCCGGGTCGATGTTGTGGCCGCCGCGGATGATCAGGTCCTTGGCACGGCCGGCCAGGTGGACGAACCCGTCGGCGTCGAGTCGGGCCAGGTCGCCGGTGTCGAGCCAGCCGTCCACGAGCTTGCCCAGGCCGTCGAGGACCGGACGGCCCTGGGCGTCGCGGCCGGTGACGTAGCAGGCGAACACGGTCGGGCCGGCGATCGCCAGCAGGCCGGTCTGCCCGGCGGGCAGCTCCGCCCCCGATTCCGGGTGGACGACCTTCAGCCGCTGGTAGGGCATGCGCTGCCCGACCGCGCCGGGGCGCGGCGCGTCGGGGAAGCTGCGGGCGCTGGCACAGGTGGCCTCGGTCAAGCCGTAGCCCTCGACCAGCGTCACCTTGGTGCGGGCCTCGAACGCGGCGCGGACGGCGTCGGGCAGCGGCGACGCGCCGACCATGGCGTACCGCAGGCTGCTGATGTCCGCCGTGCCGACCGGGCACTGGGCGAGCACCTGGTAGACGGTCGGCACGGCGCTCATGGCCGCGATGCCGTAGTGCTCGACTATCGACCAGAACTCCCCGTACAGGGCGGGTTCGCGGTAGCCGAGCGGCCCTGCCCACACCACCTGCTGGCCCTTGAACAGCGGCGCCAGCAGGGTGACCACGAGGGCGTTGACGTGGAACAGGGGCAGGGCCGCGAAGATCACCGCGTCGCCGTCGAGCAGCGAGTTGGCGGCGATCATCCAGGCGTTGGCGACCTCGCTCTCGTGGGTGTGGGCGGCGAGCTTCGGGGTTCCGGTGGTGCCGCCGGTGTGGAAGAACGCGGCCAGGTCGCCCGCCGCGGGCTCGTCGCCCGAGAAGCCGGACGGGTCCTGGTCCTGGGACAACTCCGCCAGTTCGCCGACCAATACTCCGTCGAGTCGGGGCAGCGGCGCCGCTGGGGCCTGCGCGTCCGTGGGGCGCAGCACCAGGACCGCGTCCAGGGCGCCGGTCAGCTCGGGGACCTTCGCCCACGCCTGCGGGTCCAGCTCCGGTCCCGCAGTGATCAGGACCCGGGCGCCGGAACGCCGCAGCAGCTCGCCCAGGTGGGCCGGGGCGAGCGCGCCGTTGAGCGGCACGGCGATCCCGGCGAGCTGCGCGGCCAGCACGGCCGGTACGAGGTCCGCGCAGTTGAGCGCCATCAGTGCCACCGCGTCGCCGCGCCGTACCCCCAGACGGTGCAGCAGGTTGGCGTAGCGGTGCACCCGTTCCAGCAGGTCGGCGAAGGTCAGCCGCACCGGCTCGCGCCACCGGGCGGCCTCGGGCAGCACCGTGAGCGCGGTGCGGTCCGGCCACCTGCTCGCCGCGCGTACGAGCAGGTCGTACGTCGAACCGGGCAGACCGCGCGCCTGGAGCGGGACGGCCTCGATCGCGGCCAGGTCGTCGGGGGCGGCGTAGCGGGGCCACAGCAGGTCCTCGGTCACCGGGCGTACCTCACCGTCGTGCGCTGGCGGCCGAGGTCGAGCGTGCCGTCGTCGGTGGCTACGGCGGCCTCCACCAGGTCGCCGGGTCGCAGGTACTTGGGGTTCTTGGCCTGGGCCTTGAAGAACAGGCGCCACTTGGTCGCGGCCGGCAGCAGCGAGCCGAGGACCTCGACCGGCTTGGGCGGCGCGCTGAGCGCGGTGCCGACCGGGGTGCCGGTGAGCAGCAGGTCGCCGGGGTCGAGCCGCTGGAAGCCGCTGAGCGCCCGGAGGGCTTCGAGCGGCCGGTAGATCATGTCGGAGGCGGGCATGTCCTGCCGCAGCTCGCCGTTGACCCACAGGCGCAGCCGCAGCTGCGCGAAACGGTCGAGGTCGCCCTCCTCCAGCAGCACCAGCGCCGGTCCGGTGGGGGTGAAGGTGGGGTAGGACTTGGCCTCGTAGAACTGGGTCTTGGGCAGCTGCAGGTCCCGGGCGGAGACGTCGTTGGTGACCACGAGGGCTGCGACGTGGTCGGCGAGGTTCGCGGCGGAGACCTCGGTGCCGACCGGCAGCGGTGCGCCGATGACGAGGCCGATCTCCACCTCGTAGTCGAGCAACCGGACGTGGGCGGGCTTGACGATGTCCTCGTACGGGCCGCTGATCGACCCGGACGCCTTGCGGAAGAAGGTGAGCGGGACGTTCTTCGGGTCGAGTCCCGCGTCGGCCGCGTGCGACGCGAAGTTCGTCATCTGGGCGACGACCCGGCGCCCTGGGGTGATGGGGGAGAGCACCGCGAGGTCGGCGACCGGCACGCCGGGGGTGGTGCTGTGCGCGGCGGCGGTGACGGCGTCCCGGTCGGCCAGCAGCTCGGCGGTGGTGGCGGCAGTGCTCTGCACCCGGACGGCGCGCTGCTCGCGGACGGCGTACCAGCCGTCGGTGGTGCGCAGGACGTTGACGCTCATCGGTTCATCGCTTTCATCAGGCCCAGCAGACGGCCGGGGTCGATCTCGTTGTCGGCGCGCAGGGCGCGCATCACCTCGCGGACCAGGGCGGGGGTGGGGTTGGCGCCGAGGAAGTCACGGGTGGCGGGCGGGCCCCACTGGGCCAGGCCGCTCGCGGACATCGGGGCCCAGCCGGGTTCCAGGTCGCAGGAGAACAGGTCGCCGTCGGCGAAGTGCTCGACCATCAGCCGGTCCGGGTCGCGCCAGTAGTCGAAGAGCTGGCTGCCCTGGATGTGCCGGCCGATGCCCCAGCTGCGCTTGTAGCCGCGCTCGGCGAGGTACTGACCGCCGGCGGCGATCGCGTCGAGGTCGGTGACCTGGTAGGCGGAGTGGACGTAGCCGGTGCGCGGGCCCAGGTGCATCGCGAGGGTGTGGTGGTCGACCGGGGTGCTGCCCCGGTCGCAGCGGATGAACGCCATCGTCGGCCCGCGGTCGCGCCGCCCGTCCAGGAACAGGAAGTCGCTGACGATCAGGCCAAGGGTTTCCAGGTACCAGTCCAGGGCCTGGGTGAACCTCGGTGTCTCCAGGACCACGTGGCCGAGCCGCTGGATGCGGGCGGGTTCGCGCGGCGGGCGCTGGGTGGCGTTGGTCCGGGCCCGGCTGCCACCGAAGTTGAGCAGGAGCGGGGGCTGTTCGGGCAGGGCCGGGAGCTGCTCGGTGCCGTGGACGACGCGGACCGGGAAGCCGGACGGGTCGGTCAGGTCCACGACCTGCCCGCCGCCGAACTCGGTGAGGTCGCGGACCGGACGGCCGGCGGCCCGGGCCAGGTGGTCCAGGTCCGCGCGCTCGGCGGCCCGGAACGCCGGCCCGAGGAACCGCGAGGTGCGGCCGCGGCGCAGCACCACGCACGCCGAACCGGGCAGCGTGCCGCGCAGGTACAGGGCCTGGGCGGTGCGCGCGGCGACGGCGAAGCCGAAGTCGCGGGCGAACACCTCGGCGCGGGACAGGTCGGGCTTCTCGAACTCCAGCCAGGCCAGGTCCGCCACCTTGATCACGGGCTGCCGGGCACGGCCGGGGTGCTCCCCGCGCAGCGGCCCGTGCTCGCTGTGCAGGTCTTGGTGGGCGGTGCTGGGCCCGGGTGGACGGGCGCGGTCCTTCGCCATGTGGTGGCTCCGTCAGGGTGGCTCGAACGGACACGCTTCTGATGAGAAGCTCTGAATTGATAGAAGCATCAGTCTTGGCAGAGCAATCGTCAAGGCCCAGAGTGATGGAGTCATCAGATCTGAATGCGCCTAGACTGGCGGTATGCCGAACCAGCTCGACACCACCGACGGCCCCGCCAGTGCGAATCGCTTCGAGCGCCGCCGTGCGCGCACTCGCCAGGCGCTGATCGCCGCCGCGCGGCAGATCCTGGCCGAGACGGGCGAGACCTCGGCCAGCATCCAGGAGATCGCCGAACGCGCCGACGTGGGTTTCGGCACGTTCTACAACCACTTCGAGACCAAGAACGACCTCTTCGACGCCGCCGTCGGCGACGCCCTGGAGGAGTACGGCCAGCTGCTCGACAGCGTCACCGAAGGCATCGACGACCCGGCCGCGGTCTTCGCCATCAGCGTCCGCCTCACGCTGCGGCTGGCCGCCTCGCATCCCGAGATCACCCAGATCCTGCGCCTGCGGGGCCTGCCGCACATCAACGCCGCCACCGGGCTCGGGCCGCGTGCCCTGCGCGACCTGGAGGTCGGCAAGGCGTCCGGGCGCTTCACCTTCGACGACCCGCTCGTGGCCCTGTCGGCGGTCGGCGGCGCGCTGATCGGCCTGCTCCAGCTCAACTCGGCGCGCGACCTCGGCGCAGCCGCCGGCGAGCAGACGGCCGAGATGATCCTGCGCATGCTAGGGCTCCCCGCCGAGGAGGCGTGCGAGATCGCCACCGGCCCCCTGCCCGACCTCCCCTGACCCCGGCCTGCCGGCCAGAACCCCACTCCAGGCCCCCGCACCGTTCCACGGCGCGGGGGCCTGCCGTACTCCCCAGCCCTGTGAGCGCACCTGATTCTTTGGTCGTAACTGATGAAGCCATCAGTTACGATGAGGGCATGAAAACGCCCGCGTTCAGCAACTCCCCTGTCCGAACGGGTCGTGGCGGCCAGAGCGGCGTGCTCTTCGCCATGTGCCTCTCCCTCGTCCTGGTCGTGGCCTCGGTCTCCGCGCTGAACCTCGCGCTGCCGAGCCTCGCCGTGGAACTGGGCGCCACCAACTCGGCGCTCACCTGGATCGCCGACGGCTACACCGTGGCCCTGGCCGCGCTGGTCCTGCCGCTGGGTGCGCTCGGTGACCGGATCGGGCGCCGCAAGGTCCTGATCGCCGGGAACGTCGTCTTCGGCGCCGCCGCGGCCCTCGCAGCCTGCTCCTCCTCCACCTCGCACCTGATCGTGTGCCGGGTGGTGATGGGCGTCGGCGCGGCCATGATCATGCCGGGGACGCTGTCGACGATCACCGCGGTCCTCCCCGCGGACAGGAAGGACCGCGGGGTCGCGATCTGGTCCGGCTTCGCCGCGGCCGGGGCCATCATCGGCATGCTCGTCGCCGGCGGCCTGCTGGAGCAGTTCTCCTGGAAGTCGATCTTCTGGACCAGTGGGGCCACCGCCATGGCGTGCGCGCTCGCCGCGCTGCTGCTGGCCCCGGAGACCCGCAGCTCGGTGCGGGAGCGCTTCGACTTCCCCGGGTCGGCCACCACCGCACTGGCGGTGGGGGCGCTGGTCTACGGGATCATCGAGGGCAACGACCGGGGCTGGACCCGCCCGGAGGTCCCCGCCGCGTTCGCGGTCGCCGCGGTGGCGCTGGCCGCCTACGTGGTGCTGGGCCTGCGCAGCCGACACCCGCTGCTGGACCCGCGCCTCTTCAAACTGCGCGGCTTCGGCGCGGGCACGCTGGCGATCCTGGTGCAGTTCATGGCCGTCTTCGGGTTCTTCTTCGTCGGCCTGCAGTTCCTCCAGCTGATCCTCGGCTACAGCCCGCTGCGCAGCGCAGTCGCACTGGTCCCGGTCGCGGCCGTCGTCCTGCCCACCTCAGTGGTCACACCGCGCCTGGCCCAGCGCCTGGGCGTCAAGGCGGTCATGCCCGCAGGCCTGCTGTGCCTGGCAGGCGGCATGTTCTGGCTGACCCGCCTGCACGCCGACAGCGGCTACCTGCCCTTCCTCGGCGCCCTGATCCTCGCCGGGGCCGGTATCGGCCTGACCAGCGCCACCGGCACCAGCTCCATCGTCGACTCCCTCGGCCCCGACAGCCAGGGGGTGGCCTCGGCCATGAACGACACCGCCCGCGAGGTCGGCTCCGCGATCGGCATCGCACTGATGGGCTCGGTGTTCTCCAGCCACTACCGCTCCGCACTGCCCGACGACCTGTCCCGCCTGCCCGCCCAGGCCGCCGAGACCGTGCACCACTCCGCCGCCGGCGGACTCGAAGTCGCGGCCCACCTCGGCGCCCAGGGGTCCGCGCTGGCCACCGCGGTCCGCGACGCCTTCATGTCCGGCTTCACCTCCGCGATGGAAGTCATCGCAGCGATTCTGGCGGTCGCCGCCATCGCCTGCGCCGCGATCGCACCGCGCCCCGGCGGCAAGGCCCGGACCGCAACCCCGGAGCCCCACTGGTCCACCGACCCCGAGCCCGATCGCGAAGCTGCGGCCAAGCAGACGGCGGCGACACCGAGTACGTGATCGCCCTCACCCGCCGCGCGTCCGCCCTCGAGGTCCTGCACCAGCCCAGCCCAGCCCGGCTTCGGCAACACCACGCGGGCGCACCTCACCCGCCTGTCCACAAGGAGCCCCCGTGCCCCTCTTGCCTCTCGCAGCGCGCCGCCACCCTGCCCTTGCCGCCACCGCGGCCCTCGCGGCCCTCGCGCTCGGTACGACCGGGGCCGACCGCGCAGTCGCCCAGTACGTCCAGCACCGCACTGCCGACGCCTTCCAGCAGGCCACCGGCACCTCCCGGGCGCCCCAGGTCACCATCGACGGTTTCCCCGTCCTGAGCCAGGTCGTCGCCGGACGCCTGGACCACGTCGGCATCACTGCCCACGGCATACCCGCCCACGACGGCCGCCTGCCCGTCACCCGCCTCGACCTCGACCTCACCGGGGTGCGGCAGTCGGGCGACGAGCGGGCGGCCCGTGCCGACTCCGCCGAGGCCAGCGCCTTCCTGTCCTACGACGACCTCTCCAGCGCCCTCGGCCTCGGCATCACCGCCGGCGACCGGCCCGGCTACGTCGACGCGCAGGTCCTCCTGCCCCTGGTCGGGGCCGCCACCCTCACCGCCAAGGTCTCCGCGGGCACCGGCAACACCATCGTCTTCACCGACCTCCATCCGGTGTCCGGCAACCTGCCCGGCCCCGGGACGCAGCTGCTCGCGAAGATCTTCGACCAGCCGATTCCCCTGCACGACATCCCCCAGGGCCTTCACCTCGACGCCCTCCGGACGAGCGCCGGCGGCCTGGAAGCCCGGCTCGCCGGCGACGACGTCACCTTCCGCACGGGCGCACCCGCCGTCGGCGCATAACGCTGCGAGGCCATCACGGCCCCCAGGCCCGAGCCCCACGCGTTCCGCGACCCCCGAAACGGTGACAGTCGACCAGGACACGCCCCACCCTGCATGCCTCCATCGAAGTTGATGCTCTCATCGGAAATCGAGGCTCGCCGCCTCACCGACCGGCCACCCTTCCAAGGGACGTGACCCGACATGACCACAACTCCCCGTACCCCCGCTCAGGCATCCGAGGAGGCCGCCGCAGGCCGGGCCGGCCACCGCGGCGTCCTGTTCTCCATGTGCCTGGCGCTCGTCCTGGTGGTCGCGTCGGTCTCGGCCCTCAACCTGGCCCTGCCCGACCTCGCCGTGGACCTGTCGGCCACCAACGCCTCGCTCACCTGGATCGCCGACGCCTACACCGTCGCGCTTGCCGCACTTGTCCTGCCCCTCGGCGCGATCGGAGACCGCATCGGCCGCCGCCACGTCCTGGTCGCCGGCACCGTCGTCTTCGGCGCCGCCTCCCTCGCGGCGTCCTTCTCCGACACCACCGCCCACCTGATCGTGTGGCGGATCGTCATGGGCATCGGCGCGGCCATGATCATGCCCGGCACCCTGTCCACGATCACCGCGGCCTTCCCGCCCGAGCAGCGGGCCAAGGGCGTCGCGGTGTGGTCGGG
The DNA here is from genome assembly GCF_054601375.1 of Kitasatospora sp. Ki12. Taxonomy (NCBI): domain Bacteria; kingdom Bacillati; phylum Actinomycetota; class Actinomycetes; order Kitasatosporales; family Streptomycetaceae; genus Kitasatospora; species Kitasatospora sp. Ki12. Next base: position 1,582,306 of record NZ_BAAIHT010000002.1, read on the forward strand.
CTTCGCCGCGGCCGGCGCCATCATCGGCATGCTCGCCGCGGGCGCCCAGCTGGAGCAGTTCTCCTGGCGCTCGATCTTCGTCGCCAGCGCCGTCACCGCCCTGGTCGCGGGGGCTGCCGCGGCGGCACTGGCCCCCAACACCAAGGACCCCCACCCCCACCGGCCCGACGTCATCGGTGCCACCTGCACGGCTGTCGCCATCGGCTGCCTGGTCTTCGCCATCGTCGAGGGCAACGAGCAGGGCTGGAGCGAACCCGTCGTCCTCGCAACCCTGGCCGTCACCGTCGTCGGCTTCGCCGCCTACGCCTTCTTCGGGCTGCGCAACGACCAACCGCTCCTCGACCCGCACCTGTTCGGCATCCCGGGCTTCCGTGCCGGGGCCGTCACCGTGCTGGTGCAGTTCATGGCCGTCTTCGGGTTCTTCTTCGTCGGCCTGCAGTACCTCCAGCTCATCCTCGGCTACAGCCCCCTGAAGGCCGCCGTCGCCCTCGTGCCCGTCGCCGTCGTCGTCCTGCCCACCTCCCACATCACCCCCCACCTCGTCGCCCGCCTGGGCATGAAAGCCGTCATGGTCGCGGGCCTGACCCTGCTCAGCGGCGGCCTGTTCACGATCTCCCGCATCCACGCCGACTCCGGGTACCTGCCCTTCCTCGGCGGGCTGGTCCTGTGCGGCCTCGGCATCGGACTGACCGGCGCCGCCGGAACCGCCGCCATCACCGGGTCCCTCGGCCGCGGCCAGCAGGGCGTGGCCTCCGCGATGAACGACACCACCCGCGAAGTCGGCTCCGCCATCGGCATCGCCCTCATGGGCTCCGTCTACGGCAGCCACTACCGCGACGCCCTCCCCGCGAGCATCGACCAGCTCCCGCCCCACGCCGCCGACTCCGTCCGCGACTCCGCGGCCGCCGGCCTGCAGGTGGCCCAACACGCCGGCGCACAGGGCCCCGCCCTGGCGCAGGCCGTCAAGGACGCCTTCATCAGCGGCCTGTCGGCCTCCCTCGTCGTCGTCGCCGTCATCGTGCTCGCCGCCGCCACCGGGTGCCTCTTCCGCGCGCCGCGCCAAGCCCCCGACGCCGATGCCTGAGTTGCCGCCCTCGCGACAGTCAGCTGCAGACCGGGGCTCCGTGGCACGATCTCCCTGAACGACACGGACCGTGGCAGACCCTCGCCGAGCGGTTGGAGGCGGACAGCAGCTGGGCGAAGCCTGCCGGAGCATTGCCTGCCGATCCGCGTCCACCGCTGACCGAACCCGAAGTCCGATGACGGAGGCCCTGGGGCGCCGCGCCGAGCACTTGGCCCAAGCGCTGTGCTCCGGCAGTTGGCTGCCAAGGCTTCGCTTCTCGCACCGATGTGTCGTGCGCCCGTGGACTGACGTCAGCGTGCACTTGCAAAGACGAGAGGCGGGCCTTAAAGCCGATCAGCAACCGGCGGCGGCGTTCCTGGTCGGCCCGGGAGCCGGGAAGGCCCGGCCCGCCACGGCGGTCGTGGAGGCCCGCCCCACGGCTCACGCGTCCATGCCGAGCCTTCGCCCCGTGGATAGACTGACCAGGCGTTCCAGGAACGGACCCGGCGCGGGCGACAGAGCTCCCGCCGCGCCCCGTGGTCGCGCGCGTACACCACTCCACCGCGTGACCGCAGCGGCGGGAACGGGTCGCGGATGATCCGGCAGCGGGCCATCGATCGGACGGGAGCCCTGCCATGGCGAACACGTCCAGGTCTCCGGGCGGCCACGACCCCGAGATCACCGGCCGCGTGTCCGTCGGCACCCCCGCGCCGTCATCGGCCCCCCGGAACGACACCGAGCCGACCGCGGCCAACGACCGGCTGGCGCTCAACGGCATGGGCAGCTTCGACTGGGACCTCGACAAGGGCACCTACCATCTGGACGACACGGGCCTGGAAGTGTTCGACCTGCGGGCCGACGAGTTCGACGGAGATCCCGCGTCACTCTCCGCGAGGGTGGTGCCGACGGACAGCGAGCGGCTCGACGAGGCCGTGGCACTCGCGCTGCGGGAGGGACACCTGACCTTCGCGTCCTACTTCCGCCTGATCTGCCGCGACGGAACCCTGCGCTGGGCCCACACGCAGGGGCGCATCCTGCGCGACCCGCAGCTGCGCCCGTACCGCATCGTCGGCATCGTCCGCAACGCCGAGGAGGAACTGGCCCACGCCGAGGGGATGCGTACGCTCGCCGCCGACCGGCGCCGCCAGACCGACTCCGTGCGCGCCACCACCGAAGCCCTCGCCCGCGCCGTCACCGTCCGCGACGTGACCGACGTGCTGACCGACAGCGAAGGCCTGCGCCGCTTCGGCGCGGACGGGCTCGCCCTCGGGCTGGTGGACGGCGACGTCATGCGCCTCGTCGCCGCGACCGAGCAGCCGTCGGCGGAACTCAGGGCCCGGGACGACCTGTCCATGACCCATCTGGGGGACGGCCTCCCGCTGTCCGAGGCCGTGCTCACCCGACGCCCGCGATTCCTCGGCACCAGGGAGGAACTCACCACCCGCTACCCCCGCCTGCTGCCCTACACCGAGGAGATGGGGATCGAGGCGGCGGCCTTCCTGCCCCTGGCCGCCCAGGCCCGCTCCATCGGCGCGCTCGGCCTGTTCTACCGGGACAGGCACCACTTCAGCACCGAGGACCGCAACATCTGCATCGCGCTCAGCAGTGCGGTCGCGCAGTCCCTGCAACGCGCCATGCTCTTCGACCAGGAACGCGAATTCGCGACCACGCTCCAGACCACCATGCTGCCCCGCCGGATCCCCGAGATCAACGGCGGTGAGGTGGCCGTCCGCTACCGGGCCGGCCGCAGCGGACGCGAGGTGGGCGGGGACTGGTACGACGTCATCCCCCTGCCGGGCCGGCGGGTGGGTCTCGTGGTCGGCGACGTGGAGGGGCACGACAGCCACGCGGCCGCCATCATGGGGCAGTTGAGGATCGCCCTACGGGCCTACGCCACCGAAGGACACACCCCCGCCACGGTCATGACCCGCGCCTCCGGATTCCTCGCCGATCTCGACACCGAGCGGTCCGCGACCTGCATCTACGTCGACGCCGACCTGGAGACCGGAACACTGCGCCTGGTGCGGGCCGGCCACCTCGAACCACTCGTGCGGCGCGGTACCGGCGTCACCGGCTGGGTCAGCGTCCGCGGCGGCCTGCCGCTCGGCGTGGCCACGGTGTTCGGCCAGGACGGCTACCCCGAGACCCGTCTCGACCTCAACCCCGCGGACACCCTGCTCCTGTGCACCGACGGGATGGTCGAACACCCCGGTCGGGACATCGCGGACGGCATCGAAGCCCTCGCCGCCGCCCTGCGCGACGGCCCACAGGACACCGAGGCGCTCGCCGACCACCTCTGCGGCGGCCATCCGAGCCGCCTCGGCAGCAGCGACGACATGGCGCTCCTGCTGCTGCACCGCACCGCCGTACCCGGCGCCCACGCCACCCGGCGGATGACCCAGCACGTCCACCAGGCCGATCCGGAAGGGTTGACGGAGACCAGGGCCATGCTCCGCCAGGCACTGGCCGCGTGGGGTGCGACCGACCTCCTGCCGGCCGTCGAACTGACGGCGAACGAACTGATCACCAACGCCCTCGTCCACACCGACGGGGGCGCACTGCTCACCATAGAACTGCGGACCGGCGGCACCCCCTGCATCCGTCTGGAGATCCGGGACCGCTCCAGCGTCCTGCCGCGCCGTCGGACCCCTGGCGAGACCGCCACCTCCGGCCGCGGTCTCCTGCTGGTGGACGCCCTCACCGGGAGCTGGGGCGTCGAGCCGCTCGGCAGCGGCAAGAACGTCTGGTGCGAATTCCCGCTGGCGGGCTGACCACCCGACGGCGGCCCGGACACGTCGGAGGCCGGCCGGCCTGCTCGGTGGTGGGGCCGCCCGAGGGCGGCCCCACCACCTGTCCCGGACGGTGACGCCGTCTCAGATGGTGTAACTCGACACGGTGGTGGTGATCGGCTCCCCCTGGTCCAGGACGACCACGCCGGCCGAGCCGACGGTCAGGCCGGCGAGGATCGCCACCCGCAGCCGGGCCCGGCGGGCCGCGTGGTCAGCCGCCGTACGACGCTCGTCGGTCTCCTGCGGCTCGTTGTCCACTCTTTCGAGCAGTCCGCCGTCCATCATGGTGATGCCCTCCTTCTCGTTCGACGGGCCCCGGTGCCGCTGCTGGTCGCAGCAGCAGCACCGAGGGGATCCTGGGGCCGAAGCCGAGCCGCAGCAGGCCGTAGCCGATGCCGGCCAGTCCGGTCAGCAGGCCGGGTGTGGGCACCTCACCGGGGGTCCCGCAACGGGCGCCCTGCTGTTCGACGGACCGCACCAGTCGAGCGGCCGTACGGCGCCGGCCGGCATCGGTCGACGCCGGCTCCACCAGCGGTTCCAGCAGGCCGAGTTCGCCGTGGCGGAGCGAGTGGTCCGGCATCGGCCCGCGGTCGGCGAACAGGGCGAGGCGCTGGTCCGCCTCGCGGGCGCGCGGCGCCCGGCCGACCCGGTCCGGGCACCGGCCGGGGCCGTCGGAGTCCGCCGGGTCCACCGCCGCTCGCTCCCGCAGGGCCCACGCGACGCCCTCGTGGCCGTGGAGGAAGCCGGGCCGCTCAGGACGGGGCCGACGGCCCGCCAAGGTCCGGACGGTGTAGGCGAGTTCGGCGGCTTCCGGCAGCCGCGTCTGAGCGTGCACGGCCTCGGCCGCGAGCAGGGCACCGGCCAGGCCGTCGGCGATGTCCATGGGGGCCGCCGGATCGACGGCGGCCGTGTGCAGTGCGGCGAGGCCGGCGGGCAGGGCGGCGCTCAGCTCCGGGGAGTCCAGCAGGGCGGCGAGCCGGGCGGTGGCGTAACTGATGCCGCCCAGCCCGGAGAAACCGCCCGGCCCCACGGCACGCGCGAGTTCGGGGTGCTCCGCCAGGAGCCTCAGGAGCTGGGGCAGGGCGCGGACGGCCTGGTCGGCGGCCTCCTGATAGCGGACCGCCCCGGTGAGTCGGCCCAGCTCGGCGAGGAACAGCGCCGGGCCGGTGTAGCCGTCGCCGAGCGCCATGCCCATCGGCAGCACCGCCCACTGTCCTGGCCCGGTCTCCTGCAGCCCGAGCCAGTTCACCCGGCCCTCGCCCCGGCAGGCCCGGGCGAGCAGGTCCTCCCCGATCCCCCGGGCGAGCTCCAGCGCCCGGGCACCGAGGTCATCGTCGTGGGCGTCCTTGAATTCGGCAGCGGGGCGCCCAGGAGCACGGCGCCCAGGAGCACAGCGGCCCGGAGACCGTCGTCCGGCGGCCAGGGAGGCGCGGATCAGCCATGCCTGCCGGTCGAGGTCGCCCTCCGACATCCCCCGGATCGTCCTCGCGGCGGCCGCTGTCCCGGATTCGTCGAGCCGGAAAGGGAGTTCACGACCGTCCCAGGTCCGCGGGGTGCGGGCAGCGGGGGTCACGGTGAAGTACGGGATCTCGCCGGCGAGCAGGTCGGTGAGTTCGTGGGGTGCCAGCACGTGCAGGTGCGGGTGGCCGGTCTCGTCGTCCAGTGCGGCGAAGGCCCGCTCCCGACCGGAGTGGTCGCGCAGCAGCTCCGGTTCGGTCGCCTCGGCGAGCAGCGTCGCATAGCTCTGGCTGGGCCGCGCGACCAGGCGCATCGTCTCATCCGCGAAGCGGGACAACAGCCCCTGCTCACCGAGTAGTTCATGGGAGTGTGCGGCAATCGCCCGGTAGCCGGCACGGAATCCGCACAGCAGCCGGTCGAGCTGGTCGGCCGGATCGGCGGGTCTCCCGGCCAGCATCGGGCGGTTGTCGGCACCGGGCCAGCGGGCCGGGCGGCGGACCAGCCGCATCAGGTCGGTGCCCGCGTCCGCCCACCCGGGCACCGGGTCCGGCGTCCACTGGCCGGCCTGGCCACCGAGTGCCGAGAGGTCGAGTGAACCGCCCTCGCCGAAGCGCCGGTTCGGCAGCACCATGGTCCGCTGCACGGACGCGGCGAGCTCCCGGGCGGCCGGATCGGCGCCGCCGTCGGTGACGGGCACCCAGCACGGGTGGAACAACGTCTCCACGTCCACCACGACCGGCTGGTCGCGCGCGGCGATGAGGTTCTCGGCATGGATGTCGACCGCGTTCACCGCGTGCAGCAGCGCGAGTTGGGCGCCGAGCCGCTCGTAGAACCGCCCGACGTCGGCGTGGGCCCGGCACGGGCGCGGCTCGACGTACTCGGCCCAGCCGTACCCCGCCCGCGGCAGCAACCGAACGGCTCGCGCCGCCAGTCGGGGCCGGCGTTCGCCGAACCAGGCGAGCAGTTCGTTCCACCGGGCGTGCAGACCGAGCGGGCGCGGCTTGTACACCAGGTGCCGCCCGCCGTCGAACTCCAGCACGGCGACGGACCGGCCCGCCGCGTGCGGGTCCCCCAGTCCGAAGCGGACCCGGGTCAGACGACCGGGCTCGCCGTCGAGCAGGGCGGCGGCGAGCTGCTCCCGGTCCACGTGGAGCCGCTCCAGCAGTTCGGTGGCCGCGGCGACGGTACGCATGCACCGTTCGGCCAGCAGCCGGGCCAGCACGGGATGACGGTGCAGCACCGCACCCAGGGCCGGCCCGGCGGCGATCTCGCGCAGGAACGCGTCGAACCGCTCCCGGCCGTCCTGCCCGGTCAAGGTTCCGGCCCGGCGCGCCTGTCCCAGCTCCCGCACCAGTGTGCGTCCGGCCAGTCGCACCAAGCCGTCGGCCAGGTGGCGCCGTGCACCGGCCCACACCACTCGCCGGTCCGCCGCGGCAGGGTTCGCCGCCGCGAACTGGCGGGAGGCGGTCAGCAGGAACGGCCGCAGTGGATGCAGCAGTCGGCCCTCGGGGCCCGTCCCGGGGAGCGAGCGGATCCGCCCGCCGGGCGCCGACTCGGCGCGGCGCAGCGTCTGCTCCACCGACTCGGCCCAGCGTGGCGTTCGTCCGGGCGGCAGGGCATCGCGCTCGGCCGGGGACAGTGCGGGCAGCCACCAGGCGCCGCACGCCGCGGGCAGCGGAACCGACCGAGTCGCCTTCACCGTCACTCCACGACTCTGGCACACCATCACCCACTTTCGACAGGGGGGTGCGTCGGATTCCCGGCAGGCCTCGGCAGGCCCTGACGGGCCCTAGCGTGCGGCGAGGAAGTCCGCCACGAAATCGCACAGCTGGGCGCGGGTGGCGGAGTTGGTCTTGCCGATCAGACTGGCGATGTGTTTCTCGACCGTCCGGGGAGAGATCTGCAGGCGGGCGGCCACGGTCTTGTTGCCGACCCGTTCGACCAGCAGGCAGAAGACGTCGTACTCGCGCGGGGTGACGCCGAGCGCGACGAGTTCGGCCGGAATCCGGTCCGTGCCGGTGCGGCGCTGCCCGACCGGAGCGCCCAGCGAACGCAGCCGGGAACGGCACGCGGCGGCGACGGCGTCGACACCCGAGTGGTGGAAGTACGTCTCGGCCTCCGTCAACCAGTCACGGACCGCCCCCCATCCGTCGGTGACCGCGGCGTCGGCGACCAGACGCAGGCCGAGGTGACGAGCCGTCGGGAAGACCACCGCGTCGGCCTGTGCGGCGCGGCACGCCGCCACCGCCTCGGCCCGGCGGCCTTCCCGCCCGTACAGGACGGCCCGGGCCAAGCCGACGAACTGCCGGTTCCACCGCATCCGGCCCGCCTGGCTCGCGGTGATCCGTTCGACCTCCGCCCAGTCGGCTCGCCCGGCCAGCACGGACAGCAGCAGGACCAGCCCGTGGCTGCCGGCGAGGTGGAAGTAGTTCTCCTCGTCCGGCGGGACCGCGGCGGTCAGCCGCGCGGCCAGCTCCGCCGCCTGCTCGTGGTCCTCCTCCAGTAGCGCGCAGAACAGCTCGGCGAGGCCGAGCACGAGCGGTGCCTCCCGCGACTCGTTCCCACCGCTGCTCCGGAACCGGGCGAGCGCCGCCCGCAGTTGGGGCCTGCGGGCCCGGTGGGCGGCCGCCACCGCGCCCACCATCAGGGCGTACCGGGTCACCGAGTGCAACTGCAGTCGCTCGGTCTCGGCCCTGGAGCCGTCCAGCAGGGCCGCGGCCCGGTCGAAGTCGGCTCGCAGCACCGCGTCGAGCGCCAGCATCGCCCCGACGTTGTGCGCCAGGCTCACGCAACCGGTTCGCATCGTCTCCTGGTGCGCGTGGTGCAGCCCGTCCAGGTCGGCTTCGGCGAGCCAGGCGTTGCTGCCCAGGCCGATCAGCCCGTGGTTGTGCCAGCTCACCTGGCGGCTCTCGGCGGCCATCCGCAGCGTGCGGCGGAAGCACCGGTCGGATTCGGCCAGGGAGCGCCCACGGGTCGCGAAACCCATCGCGTACCACGCCTGGCAGGCCAGTGCGTGGTCACCGCGCTGTTCCGCGCCCTCGATCGCCCGGCGGGCCAGTTGCTCGCTGCGGCCGATCCGCCCCTGCTCCGCCGTCGACACCATCAGGTAGGCCTCGACCACGTCGATGCCCGCGGTGTCCCGCGCCCCCGCCCCCTCGGGCAGCAGTTCCCGGGCCGCGCGGACCTGTTCCAGTCCCGCGTCCCACTGCCCGGCCACCTGCGCCGCCCAGGCCAGCCGCACGTGCAGCTCGACCCGGCGTCCCGGATCGGCCTCGACATCGGCCCGGCGCAGTTGCCGCGCCACCTCGGTGGCCCGTTCGAACCGGCCGTCGTCCGCGAGGGCGAGCAGCAGGGTCTCCAGCAACTCCCGTCGCACGCCGGCCGGCACGGCGTCGTCCGGCAGGTGGAGGTCCGATCCGTCGACGGGCCCCAGGGCCGACCGGGCTTCGTGCAGCACCGCGATCGCCGTTCCGGGCCCGTGGCCGGCCAGGGCACGGCGGGCCACCTCCAGGTAGCGGACGGCGGCGGTCCGGCGGTCCCCCGCCTGCGCGTGCAGCCGCGCGGCCAGCAGGCACCAGGTGCCGGGCAGGCTCGGCTCGAGCTCGTTCATGGCCGCCACGGCCCGGGCGGCGAGCTCGGCCCGGTCGGCCGGCGTGAGCCGGTCGAGCAACGCCTCCTGGGTCAGCGGATGCTCGAAGGCGTACCAGTCGGGCCCACGCTCGTCGTCCGGCACCAGCAGGCCGTCGACGACGGCGGAGCGCAGCGAGCCGGCGGCCTCGTGGCCGTCCGGCGCGGCACAGCGCCCCGCCACCGACAGCGGAAAGCTGCGGCCCAGCACCGCGGCGGCCGACAGCAGCCGGAGCGTCTGCGCTCCGAGCCGCTCCGCCCGCTGCTCGACCGCCCGGACCAGGGTGAACGGGATGGCCGCGCGGCTGGTGCCGACCAGCCGCCAGCGGTCCTCGGTGCGGACGAGTCGGCCCTCGACGCGCATGCCACGGATCAACTCGACGGCGGTGAACGGGATTCCGCTGCTGTCGGCGAGCACCCGGTCGGACACCGCCACCGGCAGTTCGTCCGGCGGGCAGCCGAGACAGCTCGCGGTCAGCGCGTGCACCTGCGCGGCGCCGAGCCGGCCGAGTCTCAGCAGGCCGGCTTCCCCGCGCTGGGCCAGCGTGTCCGCGAGCGCGTGGGCGGTGCCCGGCGTGTCCCGCAGGGTGGCGACGACAGCGACCGGCAGCAGGGCCAGGTTGGCCGCCAGGTACTCCAGGACCGCGAGCGTCTCGAGGTCCGCGTCGTGCAGGTCGTCGATGACGAGCAGGCAGCCGCGCTCCCGTCCGCAGGCGGCGGCCAGCCGGAGCACGGCCTCGGCCAGCACGATCGGCGACCGGTCGCAGGCGTCCCCGATCGCCCACTCGGGCACCAGGCGGCCGAGCACGGGCAGGTACGGTCCGAGCGCGTCGGTGGGCGGCGCGCCGCCGGCACGGGCGAGTGACAGCAGTGCCTCGGTGAGCGACCGGTACGGCACGGCCGGGCCGGTGGCGACGCAGCGGCCCTTGAGCACGGTCATCCCGGCCTCCCGGGCCAGCGTGATCGCCTCGCCGGCCAGCCTGGTCTTCCCGATACCCGGCTCTCCGATCACGCACACCGTGCCGCCCCGCGACGTCCGCGCGTCCCGCAGGGCGCGGTCCAGCAGGGCGAGTTCGTCCTCGCGTCCGACGAGTCCACTGGATCGGTCCACACGCGGTTCCGTCATCGTGCTCCCCTCCGGTCTGCCGATCCGATCAAGGCCGATCCGATCAAGGGGGACCCTAAGCCGGCTCGTCGTCGCCGTTGAGGGCTTCCTCCAGCCACGTCACGACCGTCTCGGCGGCCTCGTCCGGCCCCGGCATGGCGGGCCCGACGCCGTTCTCCTTCTGCCAGAGCAGGAACATCTCGCGCTCGGTCGGCTCGACCACGGTGTGGCCGTCGGCGCGCAGCGTGCTGACATGACGTCGGGTCGCGGGCTTGCGCCACATCGAGCCGTTCATGTTCGGGAAGAACAGTGCGGGCCGCTCGTGGGCCAGCAGGACCGTCTGGGCCGGCGTGGCGGCCAGCCCGAGTGCCGCCGCGGCCAGGGTGTTGGCGGTGGCGGGCAGCACCACCAGGCCGAGCGAGCGGTGCGCGAACTCGGTGGGGTTGAGGGCCGGGTCGTCGGCGACGTACACCTCGTCCGCGTGCCAGGCCAGTACCTGGGGCTGGACGAAGCGCGCGGCGCTCGCGGTCAGCAGGACCCGTAACGGCAGGTCGATCTCCTGGCGGAGGAAGACGAGGTAGCTCGGCAGGTCCTTGGCCGCGATCGAGCCGCAGGCGATCACGGAGAGGGCGTCGTTTCGCATGTCATGGATGGTGTCCGAGCCCGGCCGCCCCGGTATGGGGATCGGGCCCCCGTTTTCCGTCCCGGCTCCCGGCAGGAAGACGGGGACCGACTACCCATGTCCGCCCACCGGGCGCCGTGCCATCGTCGGACTCGCCGATCCGCCTCCAGGGCGGGCGGCGCCAACCCGCCTCTTCATCAAGGGAGTCGAACCATGAAGAAGATCACTGTGCGCAAGACCGGTTCCATCAAGCTCACCTCGCCGGCGTCCTACATCCTCACGGTCTGCTGACCCGGTGACACCCCCGGGCCCGCGTGCGGCACAGCACGCGGGCCCGGGCTCGTACCGCCGCACCCGCCCGAGCGGGCCGCACCCGTCCGAGCGGCCCGCACCCCTCCGAGGGAGAGACCATGGCGACCGCCGACCTCGCGTTCCATCCGCTCACCTTCGTCACCGAACGCGACGGCACGCTGGTGGGCCGGCCCGACACCGGGTCCTTCGCGCTGCTCCCGGAGGACGGCGCGGCGCTGCTGCGACGCCTGGCCGACGGCATGCCGCCCGCCGAGGCCGCCGCCTGGTACGAAGCGGTCTACGGAGAGCCGGTCGACCTGGCCGACTTCATCGAGACCATGCGCGATCTCGGCTTCGTCCACGAGCCCGGCGCCGCCGCCGAGCCCGTGCCCGTACGCCTCCAGGCCTGGGGACGTGCCATGTTCTCGCCGCTCGCCTGGGGCTGCTACGCGCTGATCACCGCACTGGCGATCGCGGCGATGATCCACGAGCCCCGACTGCAGCCGCACACCCGGAACCTGTTCTTCGTCCCGTCCCTGGTCGCGGTGGAGGTGACCCTCGCCGCGCTGCAGATGCCGCTCATGCTCTGGCACGAGGGCTGGCACGTCCTGGCCGGCCGCAGGCTCGGCCTGCCCACCGGCCTGGGCGTCGGGCGGCGGCTCTACTTCGTGGTCTTCGAGACCCGGCTCAACGCGCTGTTCGGTGTGCGGCCCGCGCAGCGCTACCTGCCCTTCCTGGCCGGGATGCTCGGCGAGGTCGTGCTCTTCGGCGCGCTCACCCTCGCGGCGGCGGCCGACCTCGCGACCGGACCGTCCTGGGCCGGGCGGCTCGCCCTCGCCGTGGCGTACGTGATCCTGCCCCGGCTGGCCTGGCAGTTCCTGATCTTCCTGCGCACCGACCTCTACTACGTCCTCGCCACGGCCCTGGGCTGCGCCGACCTGCACGAGGTGGGTTCGGCCTATCTGCGCCACCGCCTGGGCCGGGGCGGCTGGGCGGAGGACCGCTGGACGGCGCGGGAGCGGGCACTGGCCCCCTGGTACGCCCTGCTGACCGCGATCGGCACCGCCGTCCTGCTGGTCACCGCCGTGTTCACCGTCGTCCTGCCGGCCGTGACGTTCGCCCGGCGGCTCGCCGACGGCATCGCGCACCGCTCGCTGGGCGACGGCCGGCTCTGGGACGCCGCCGTCGCCCTGCTCGTCATCGTCGTCCAGGTCGTCGTGCTGCCCCTGCTGGTCGGCCGCAGGCAACGCCGCGCCGCCGCGTGACCCGCCCGCGCACTCACGAAAGGAAAACCCGTGACCTCCCACACCTGGCGCGTCCAGCCCGAAGGCACCGCGCACGACGACCGGTACGACGACCGGTACGACGCCCGAGCCGACTGCCACCGGCGGCTGCGCGGACCGTACACCGGTCTGGGCACCCTGCTGCGCGCACTGGTGCCGGACGCGCACCGGGCCCGCCCGGAGCTCGTGGCGCACCACGCCGTCGAAATCCTGTCCGCCGCTCCGGAGCTCAAGGACCTGATCGGCGCCGGACCGCAGACCCTCACCTCACTGGCCGTGCCCAACGAGCGCACCCGCCTCTACCCGGCGAAGCGCACCCGCCGTCTCGCCCACGGCATCATCGAGTTCCTGCACGGCCACGCCCGCGGGCGCGGCCACGCGCTGGCCCTGCGCTTCGACCGGGTCGACGAGGCCGATCACACCGACCAGGAGTTCCTCTCCATCCTGCTGCGCCGGGCCCTGCCGGACCTGGTGACGGTCACCGTGCACACCGGCGGCGCCGACCTGATCCCCGAACTCACCACGGCTCTCGCCGCCCACGCCACCCACACCCTCGCCCACACCCTCGCCCGACAACCCGGCGAGCACGAAGACCTGATGGACCGTCACAAGTCGGCCCTGGCCTACGTCGAGTCCGACGGCACCTCCCACGACCCCGCCGAACAAGCCGCCTACCGCCGCCTCGACGCCGCCGAGCGGGCCCGACTGCACGACCGGCGGGCGGCCGAGCTGCGCCGCGGCGGGGACTGGAGTCTGTGCCTCGGGGCGATCCTCTATCACCTGGAGCACGGCAGCGACCGGGAAGCGGCCGCCGACGCGTTCCTCGAAGCCGCCGAGTACCTGGTCTCGATGGGCTTCTACCACGCGCTGCTCGACGTGGCCGGACGTGGCACGGCCCTGATGGACCCGGCCGAGGACCCCCGGAAGTACTGGATGCTGGGCACCAAGGTCACCACCGCGCTGTCGATCCTCGGCCGGCCGGAGGAGGCCGAACGGCGCTACATCGAGCTGCGCGCCATGTTCGACCAGCCGATGCTGCACATCTTCTCCGGCTACGCCCTCGCCATGCTCTACACCCGCTACTACCCGGCCGAGCACAAGGACCACCAGCTGGCCAAGGCCCACCTGAACAACGTGCTCGCGATGGCCTCCCTGCTGCCGGACCACGACCAGCGCGTCTTCCAGTCGGTCTTCAACCGCAACGGCCTGGCCCTGGTGGAGCTCCAGCTGGGCAACCCGGCCGAGGCGCTGCGCCTGGTCAGCACCGGTCTGGCCGACATCGACCGCGAACTCCCCGCCGAGAAGCACCGCTTGCACCGCTCCGTGCTGGTGCACAACCGGGGCCGGGTGTACACGGTGCTCGGCCGGCTGGAGGAGGCGCTGGCCGACATCGACACCGTCATCGAGCTGGATCCCAACTACCCGGACTACTACTTCGACCGGGCCGACCTGCGGCGCCGGATGGGCGACCTGCCCGGAGCGCTGGCCGACTACAGCGAGTCGATCACCTTCGCCGCGCCGTTCTGGGAGATGCACTACAACCGGGCCGACCTGCGCCTGGAACTGGGTGACCTGGCGGGCGCGATCGCGGACCTGTCGTACGTGCTCGACCTGGAACCCGACGAGCTGGACGCCCGGATCAACCTCGCCAGCCTGCTGCGGGAGCAGGGCGACGCGGCGGGCTCGCTGACCCAGGTCGAGGAGGGGCTGCGCCACCATCCGGGCGACGCCCGCCTGTTGTGCGCCCGGGGGCTGCTGGCGCTGGACGCGGGCGCCGACCAGGAGGCGCTGCGCGACTTCGACCTGGCGCTCACCGCCGAGCCGGACCTGGTGAGCGCGCTGGCCAACCGCGCGGCCCTGGTCCTGGAGACGGGCGACCACCGCACCGCGGTCGCGGACCTCACCCGGGCGCTGACGATCGAGGCCGACAATCCGGACCTGCTCTACAACCGTGGCTACGTCCACCAGAGCGCCGGTGACTGGGAGCCGGCCCGCCGCGACTACACCGCCGCACTGCTGCTGCCCGGCGCCGACCGGGCCGACCTGCTGCGACAGCGCGCCGAATGCCACCTCGCACTGGGGGACCCGACGGCACATCAGGCGGACCTGGCGGCAGCCGAGTCGGCCGCGAGCCCGCCGAACGAGGTCGCGGATCCGGTGAGGGTGCCGTGACGGCCGGGCCGGATCCCGGCACCGTGACCGGTCCGGCGACGCCCCGGCCGGAGACCCCGGCCGTCACCGGACCGGCCCTGCGGAGCGTCATGCGCCGCTGGGCCACGGGGGTCGCCCTGGTCACCGCCACGGCCCAGGGCCGGCCGACCGGTTGCACGGCCAGCTCCTTCACCTCGGTCTCGCTCAGCCCGCCGCTCGTGCTGGTGTCGCTGTACCGGAGCAGCAGCACCCTGGCCGCGATCACCGGCCAGGGTGCCTTCGGCATCAACCTCCTCGGCCGCCGTCACCAGGACCTGGCCGACCGGTTCGCCACCGCACCGGCCGAGCAGCGGTTCACCGGGATCGGCCACCGGCTGGTCCGGGACGTCCCGGTGATCGACGAGGCGATGGCGGCCCTGGTGTGCCGGGTCGAGCGCACCGTCGCCGCCGCCGACCACCTGCTCGTGCTGGGGCAGCCCGTGTGGTGCGACCGGAACGGCGCCGCCGACCCCCTGGTGCACTTCGAGAGCCACTACCAGTGCCTGGCCGTGGGATCGGCACGTGCGTGAGCCGGTAGGGCCGTGTGGCACCGATGCGGGATCAGCCTGGCGGGCTTCCCGCGTTGCCCCACCGGCGTACTCGCACCGGTGCGAGTACGCCGGTGAAATCTCCACCGAGCCCGGGGCGATTCAGGGCCACCGAGCGGCGCCGCATTGTTGCAAGAAGGGTTGACACTGCGGGCGGGGTATTGGAAGCTCCCATTGGCCGACGCCGGGGACATTCACCTCGGTGATCTTTTTTACGAGTGATTGTTAGCGCTAACAACCGGAGATCCGGTCCGGATTCGCCGCCCCGATATGCCAGGGAAGTCACACCGGAAACACCGGCGCGCATTCCTCCATTTCTTCACGCGGCGACCTCGTCGCCCGATCGAGTCTTCTCGGAGTCCCCGCTCCGCAACCGTGCGGCCATTCACCGAAAACGCGTTTGTCATGCTCACGTAGATCCTGGGTGAATGCCGAACCGCGAGAAACAGACACCTCCCCCACCACTCCATCAGGAGGCGACCACATGCTCCACGCGGACCCGCGCGCCACCCGACCACCGGCGCGCCCACGGCTGCGGAGGACGCTCGCCTGCGTCCTCTCGGCGTTACTCCTGTCCTTGGCGATTCCGCTGCTCTCCCTGGGCGCGGCCCCGCCGGCCGCGGCCGTGGGCGCGACCCCGGTGCCCGCAGCCGTGGGCAACGGTCTGGCGGCCACGCCGCCGATGGGCTTCAACGACTGGAACGCCTACGGCTGCAACGTCTCCGAGTCACTGATCAAGAGCACGGCGTCGGCCATGCACAACAACGGCATGCAGAGCGCCGGGTACGAGTACGTCAACATCGACGACTGCTGGATGACCCACTCCCGGGGTTCCGACGGGCGCCTGGTGCCCGATCCGACCAAGTTCCCGGACGGGATCAAGGGCACCGCCGACTACGTCCACTCGCTGGGGTTGAAGCTGGGCATCTACGAGGACGCCGGACTGCAGACCTGCGCCGGCTTCCCGGGCAGCCTGGGCCACGAGACCACGGACGCGCAGAGCTTCGCCGCCTGGGGCGTGGACTATCTCAAGTACGACAACTGCTATGCAGGGCCCGGCTGTTGGCTGAACACCTGTCCCAACGGCAACAAGGCGCCCACGCAGGCCCGGTACACCACGATGCGCGACGCGCTGGCCGCGACCGGCCGGCCCATCCTGTTCAACATGTCCATCTGGGGCGAGGACAGTGTGTGGACCTGGGGGGCGGGCGTCGGCAACAGCTGGCGCACCACCGGCGACATCAACGCCAGCTATTCCAGCATGCTGTCGATCTTCCACAGCAACGTGAACCTGGCCGCCTACGCCGGGCCCGGTCACTGGAACGACCCGGACATGCTGGAGGTCGGCAACGGCCCGCTCACCGACACCGAGGCCCGCTCGGAGTTCAGCCTGTGGGCGGAGATGGCGGCCCCGCTGATCGCGGGTACCAACATCGTCTCTGCTAGCCCGGCCACCCTGGCCACGCTCACCAATGCCCGGGTGATCGCGGTGGACCAGGACCCGCTCGGCAAGCAGGGCACCCTGGTGTCCTCCGTCGGCGGCCTCGACGTACTGGCCAAGCCGCTGGCGAACGGTGACGTCTCGGTGGCCCTGTTCAACGAGACCGGATCGACCGCGACCATCAGCACCTCCGCCGCCGCGATCGGGAAGACCGGCGCCGCCGGCTACAGCCTCACCGACCTGTGGTCCGGCGCGACGTCGACCACCACCGGCACCATCAGCGCCTCGGTTCCGGCGCACGGCACCACCATGTTCCGCGTCGCGGGCGGCACCAGCGGCGGAACGGACCGGACCGGCCCGGTGCGCGCGGTCGGGGCGGGCAAGTGCCTGGACGTGCCGAACTCGACCACCACCCCGGGCACCCAGCTGCAGATCTGGGACTGCAACGGCCAGCCGAACCAGACCTGGACCCGCACCTCCTCCGGCCAGCTGACCGTCACCTCGGGCGGCACCCGGATGTGCCTGGACGCGTACGACGGCCAGACCGCGCCCGGCACCAAGGTCGAGATCTGGACCTGCAACGACCAGGCGAACCAGCAGTGGAAGGTGAACGCGGACGGCACCGTCACCAGCGCCCAGTCCGGACTCTGCCTCGACGTCACCGCCAAGTCCACCGCCAACGGCGCCCTGATCGACCTGTGGACCTGCAACGGCCAGACCAACCAGCAGTGGGCCGTCTGAGCGGTCACCGCCAGGCGCGACCGCCGTGCTGCCTCCGGGTTCCCCACCTCCTGAGGCAGCACGGCGGTCGCACCGCCCGTCCAGCACGCCCCGTATCCCCCGACGAGCCGCAGGGAGCTCAGATGCGCGACAGTCAAGGCCCGCAACGACGACCGAGGACCACGCCCTCGCCTCACCACCGGCTCGGCACGCTGATCCGCGTGGCCGCCACGATCCTCCTGGTCGTCGCCGGTCTCACCGGTGCGGGCCCCCTCACTACCAGCGCGAGGGCCGCCACCGCCGGCCCGTGTGACATCTACGCGGCGGGCGGAACCCCCTGCGTGGCCGCGCACTCCACGACCCGCGCGCTCTACTCGACGTACAGCGGAGCGCTCTACCAAGTGCGGAGCTCGGACGGCAGGACGCGGAACATCGGCGTCGTCAGCGCCGGGGGCGTCGCCGACGCGTCCGCCCAGGACGCCTTCTGCGCGGGCACCTCGTGCGTGGTCACAGTGGTCTTCGACCAGTCCGGGCACGGCAACGACCTCGCCTACCAGGGCCCCGGGGGTGCCGGAGGCAGTGACACCCCGGCCACCGCGACCAGCGAGGCCCTCACGGTCGGCGGCGCCAAGGCGTACTCGCTCTACATCAACCCCGGGAACAGCTACTGGCACGACGGGTCCTCCTCCGGGATGCCGCGCGGCAGTGCCCCCCAGGGCGCGTACATGGTGACCAGCGGAACCCACGTCAACGGCGGCTGCTGCTTCGACTACGGGAACAGCGAGACGGACCGCAAGGCGGACGGTGCGGGCGCCATGAACGCCATCTACTTCGGAACCAGCTGCTGGTTCGGCGGCTGCTCGGGGACCGGTCCGTGGGTTCAGGCCGACCTCGAGTACGGCCTGTACTCCGGCGGCAGTTCGTCCTGGAACCAGAACCAGCGGGCCTTCTCCAGCCGCTACGTCACCGCGATGCTGAAGAACAACGGCACCTCCCGGTTCGCGCTCAAGGGCGGTGACGCCCAGTCCGGCGGGCTCACGACGCTCTGGAACGGCGCGCTCCCGCCCGGCTACAGCCCGATGAAGCAGCAGGGCGCCGTCATCCTGGGCAGCGGCGGCGACTGCTGCGCCGGCAACACCAACCAGAGCCTCGGCACGTTCTACGAAGGCGCCGTCGTCAGCGGCTACCCGTCCGACGCCACCGACGACGCCGTCCAGGCCAACATCGCGGCAGCCGGGTACAGCCCCGGCTCCGGCGGCGGCTCCAGCACCGGCCCGCTGCACGCCGTCGGCGCCGCCAAGTGCCTGGACGTCCCTGGCTCCAGCACCACCAGCGGCACCCAGGCCCAGATCTACTCCTGCTCCGGAGCCGCGAACCAGACGTGGACCGCCACCTCCTCGGGCCGGCTGACGGTGTACTCCGGCAGCGGCCAGATGTGCCTGGACGCCGACAACAAGGGCACCTCGAACGGCACGAAGGCGATCATCTGGCCCTGCAACGGACAGCCCAACCAGCAGTGGACCCGGAACGCCGACGGCACCGTCACCGGCGCCCAGTCCGGACTCTGCCTGGACGTCAGTGGAGCGTCGACGGCGAACGGCTCCCTGGTCCAGCTGTGGGCCTGCAACGGGCAGAGCAACCAGCAGTGGAAGCTCGGCTGACTTCCACCCGGAGAGTGATGCCCCGACGGCAGGAGCGGGACTCCTGCCGTCGGGGCGGACCGATGTTCGCGTCCGGCGAGCTGCCTTCTTCCTGAGTCTGCGGAAGCGGCCGGCCGCAGGGGCGACGCGTCGGTCGAGCCGGCCCGGGAGCGGGCCCGACGCGTCGGTCGAGCCGGCCCGGGAGCGGGCCCGCCCCGGCGGCCGAGTTGATCACCGTGCCGCGGTCCGGTCCGAGGAGCCGCCGGAGGTCCCGCGGAGCCGCCGGCCCGCGGCAACCCCGCAGGTGGACCCGGCCTCGCCGTCGCCCCGGCGCCTTGCCGCACGAGCAACTGGCCGATGGACAGATCGACTTGGAGACCGGCAAACGCGCGCCCGCTCGGCGCCGCGGCCAGGCTCCGGTGATTCGATCGTTACGCACGCGGGTCGGCGCAAGGGCTTGGCGGACCTCATCACAAGCCGTATGTTGTCGCGGGCAACAAACAGCGGCCGGATGCTTCCCCCGCCCCCGCTTCGTGCTCGTGCCCATCCCCACCCTTCATCGGCCAACGCACGTCCGGCACAGGTCGGACACGCCTCCGAAAGGACCCTGCCCATGCGCAAGGGGCTCCTGTTCGCCACTGCTGCCCTGTCAGCAGCCCTGCTCTCCACGGTCACCGCCTGCAGTTCCTCGGGCTCCGGCTCCGGTTCCGGCTCGTCAGGCGCCAAGAAGCCGAAGATCGGCGTGATCCTGCCGGACAGCAAGTCGTCCGTCCGCTGGGAGACCGCGGACCGGACGTACCTCGCGGCGGCCTTCAAGGCCGCCGGTGTGGACTACGACATCCAGAACGCCGAGGGCGACAAGCAGGCGTTCCAGACGATCGCCGACCAGATGATCACCAGTGGCGTGAACGTGCTGGTCATCGTCAACCTCGACAGCGGAACCGGCAAGGCCGTCCTGGACAAGGCCAAGACCCAGGGCGTGGCCACCATCGACTACGACCGGCTCACCCTCGGCGGCTCCGCCCAGTACTACGTCAGCTTCGACAACGACCAGGTCGGCAAGCTCCAGGGCCAGGGCCTGACGAAGTGCCTGACCGACATGGGCGCCAAGAACCCCGTCGTGGCCGAACTCAACGGCTCACCGACGGACAACAACGCCACCCTGTTCGCCAAGGGCTACAACAGCGTGCTGGACCCGCTGTTCGCCTCCGGGGAGTACACCAAGGGCCCCGACCAGGCGGTGCCCGACTGGGACAGCGCCCAGGCCCAGACGATCTTCGAGCAGATGAACACCAGCCAGCCGAACATCGGCGGGGTGCTCGCGGCCAACGACAACCTCGCCAACGCGGCCATCGCCGTGCTGCGCAAGAACCACCGCAACGGACAGGTGCCGATCACCGGCCAGGACGCCTCGGTGCAGGGCCTGCAGAACATCCTGGCGGGCGACCAGTGCATGACCGTCTACAAGGCCGTGAAGAAGGAGGCCGACGCCGTGTCGGCCCTCGCGGTCGAGCTGGCCGGCGGCAAGAAGGGCCAGACCAGCGCCACCGTCCACGACCCGACGGGCAACCGCGACGTCCCGTCGGTGCTGCTGACGCCCGAAGCCATCGTCAAGAACAACATCCAGGACGTCATCAACGACGGCTACGTGACCAAGGCGCAGCTGTGCACCGGCGACTACGACGCGCTGTGCACGAAGGCCGGCATCAAGTAGCGCGCATACCGGCCTCACCAGTGGGCCCCGGCCGCCCGCGGCGCGGGGCCCACCCCGCCAATCCCCAGGAGCCTCACCCATGACAGAGACACCGACTCTCGAGTTGCGCGGGATCGACAAGAGCTTCGGCCCCGTCCAGGTCCTGCACGACATCGCGCTCAGCGCCCACGCGGGGGAGGTCACCGCACTCGTCGGCGACAACGGCGCGGGCAAGTCGACGCTCGTCAAGTGCATCGGCGGCATCCACCCCATCGACGCGGGGGACTACCTCTTCGACGGCCGGCCGGTCCACGTGCACAGCCCGCGCGACGCCGCCGCGCTCGGAGTGGAGATCGTCTACCAGGACCTCGCGCTGTGCGACAACCTCGACATCGTGCAGAACATGTTCCTGGGGCGGGAGAAGCGCCGCGGCCTGGTGCTCGACGACTCGACCATGGAGGAGATGGCCGCCGCGACGCTCCGGGGACTGTCGGTACGCACGGTCAAGTCCCTTCGCCAGAAGGTCTCCAGCCTCTCCGGCGGCCAGCGCCAGACCGTCGCCATCGCCAAGGCGGTGCTGTGGAACAGCAAGCTCGTGGTCCTCGACGAGCCCACCGCGGCCCTGGGCGTCGCCCAGACCGCGCAGGTCCTGGAACTCGTGCGCCGGCTGGCCGACAACGGCCTGGCCGTCGTGCTCATCTCGCACAACATGAACGACGTCTTCGCGGTCTCCGACCGGATAGCCGCGCTGCACCTCGGGCGGATGGCCGCTCAGGTCAAGGCCTCCGAGGTGACACACGCACAGGTCGTCGAACTGATCACCTCGGGCCGCAGCGGCGACCTGGGCCCTCGGACCACCCCCAACGGAGCCGCCGTATGACCTCCGCCCTCGCCCCCCAGAAGCCCGAGCGGCCGAACCGGCCCACCGACTCCGAGGAAGGCCGCCCCCCGACCGCCGGCCTCGGGGACATCGGCCGCCGCTACCTCGACCAGGTGCGCGCGGGCGAACTCGGCGCCCTTCCCGCCGTCGCCGGCCTGGTCGTCCTGTGCGTGTTCTTCTCCCTGCTGCGCCCGGTCTTCCTGTCCAACCTGAACTTCGCCAACCTGCTCACCCAGAGCGCGGGCAGCATAGCCATCGCCATGGGGCTGGTCTTCGTCCTGCTCCTCGGCGAGATCGACCTGTCCGCCGGATACGCCAGCGGTGTGTGCGCCGCGGTCCTGGCCATCCTGCTGACCAACCACGGCTGGCCCTGGTACGGCGCCGTGGCCGCCGCCATGCTGACCGGCGCGGTCATCGGCCTGCTCATCGGCACGCTCGTCGCCAAGGTCGGCATCCCCTCGTTCGTGGTGACGCTGGCCGCGTTCCTCGGCTTCCAGGGCGTCGTCCTGATCCTGCTGAAGGAAGGCACGAACGTCTCGGTCAAGGACCCGACCATCCTGGCCATCGCGAACGACAACCTCAGCCCCGTCCTCGGCTGGGTCCTGCTGGCCGGCTGCGCCGTCGGCTACGCCGTCCTGCAACTGCGCCGCAGCCGCGACCGGCTCGGCCGGGGCCTCGCCGGAACCCCGGTGGCGCTCCTCGCCGTCCGCACCGGCGCCGTCGTCGTCCTCGGGGGCGCGGCCGTCTACCTGCTCAACCAGGAGCGCAGCCGCAACGTCATCGTCAGCTCCCTCAAGGGCGTGCCCATCGTCGTGCCGGTGATCGGAGCCCTTCTGCTGCTCGGGACGTTCACCCTGCAGCGGACCGGCTTCGGCCTGCACATCTACGCCGTGGGCGGCAGCGCCGAAGCCGCCCGCCGGGCCGGGATCAGCGTCGCCTTCATCCGGACCTCCGCCTTCGTCATCTGCTCCTGCCTGGCGGCCGTCGGCGGCATCATCGCCGCCTCCCGGGGCAACTCCGTGGACCCCAACACCGGCGGGAGCAACGTCCTGCTGCTCGCCGTCGGCAGCGCCGTCATCGGCGGCACGAGCCTGTTCGGCGGCCGCGGCCGCGTCGTCGACGCCGTGCTGGGCGGCCTGGTCGTCGCGGTGATCCAGAACGGCATGGGCCTGATGGGCTACTCCTCGGGCGTCAAGTACGCTGTCACGGGATCGGTTCTGCTGGTGGCCGCCGGTGTGGACGCGATGTCCCGCCGCCGCTCAGCCCAACGATGAGGGGCGCCAGCCCCGACGATGAGGGTCGCCAGCCATGAAAGCCGGTCCTTCCCAGGAAGAGGTCCGCCAGCACAACCTGAGTGCCCTGCTGCGCCAGGTCCACTTCGGCGGGCCCACCTCGCGAGCCGTCCTGGCGACCCGGCTCGGCCTCAACCGCAGCACCATTCTGGGCCTGGTCGGCGATCTGACGGCCGCGGGCCTGGTCCGTGAGGAGTTGCCGCAGGAGACCGGCCGGGCCGGGCGGCCCTCGCTGGTCGTGAAGCCCGAGTCCACCCGCGTGCACGTCCTCGCGGCGGACGTGGGCGTGGAACGCCTGGCGGCGGCCCTCATCGGACTCGGCGGCGTGTTCCTGGACCGGCGCGAGTGCCCATGGCCCGGCGGGCACCCGCAGGACCCCGCGCACGTGGCCGACATCCTCGCGGGATTCGCCCACGAGATGCTGGCTCGCGCACCGACCGGCAGTTCGTGCGTCGGCGTCGCCGTGGCGGTACGCGGCATCGTCCGCCACCCCGACGGGCTGATCAGCCTCACTCCCAACATGGGCTGGAAGGGCATCGACTTCGGCGGCGCGTTCGCCGACCGACTCCGCCTGGACGTCCCGGTCCTCGTCGCGAACGAGGCCAATCTCGGCGCGCTCGCCGAGCATCGGCGCGGCGTCGGCCGCGGCAGCCAGAACCTCGTCTACCTCCACGGCGAGGTCGGGATCGGCGCCGGCGTGATCACCGACGGTGAACTCCTGCGCGGCGAGCGCGGATACGCCGGCGAGATCGGCCACATGAACGTCAACCCGTACCAGGGACGGCCGTGCGGCTGCGGCGCCCACGGCTGCCTGGAAGCCGAGGCGGGTGAGCGCGCCCTCCTGGAAGCCGCCGGCCGGGACGGCAGCGTCACCGGGGTCGACGCCGTACGGTCGGTGGTCGTCGCCGCCGACCACGGGGACGTCACCGCGCGTGCGGCTCTGCACCGCGTCGGGGACTGGCTCGGCATCGGCATCGCGAACCTCGCCAACCTCTTCGATCCGGAGCTGGTCATCCTCGGCGGCACCCTCCGGGACGTCTTCCTCGGATCCGCCGCACAGGTGCGCAGCCGGATCAACACCAACGCCCTCGCCGCGGTGCGGGAGAACCTGCGACTGCGGGTCAGCGAACTCGGCGGTGACACCGTCCTGATCGGCGCCGCCGAACTGGCGTTCTCCGAGGTGCTCACCCGGCCGCTGGAGACGCTCACCCGCGTCTCGGGAGGACGCCAGCTGAGCCCGTCCTTGCCGGCGCCCTGAGAGGAGCTTCGGTCAGGCGGTCTCCTTCCGCGGGTGCAGGTCGAGGGTGATGTGGGGGGCGAGCGCGCGCAGGAAGTCGGGGGCGTCGAAGATCTCGCCGGCGGAGGCCACGCCGACGGCCTTGGTGCGGCCGGTCAGCACGCGGTCGAGGGCTTCGACGACCAGGGGCGCGGTGACGGCGTAGATGTCCTGGCCGCCGGCCGTCGCGCGGCGCTCGGCCCCGCCCGAGCGGACGAGGACGTCGACGAGGAAGGTCTGGTCCGAGCGCCCGGCCGCGTCGGTGGCGGTCGGGGCCGGGGTGTGGGGGGCGACGACGTCGCGGGCCGCCTCGGTGGTCATGTAGGTGGTCACGTCGGAGACGGACAGGTGCTGGGGGACGGTCACGACGTCCGCCATCGTGAACTCCCCGATCACCGGGCGGCGTCCCACCGGGTCCGGAAAGGTCCACTCCAGGGTGGGCGCGGCATCGGTGCGCCGCTCCCACTGCCCGCCGCGGTAGCGCAGCCGGTGGTCGCCGCGCCGCTCGCGGGAGACCGCGCCCGACAGCCGGGTACCGGCGGTGGGGTGCCAGCTGCTGAGCGCGTAGGCGATGTGCGCCTCGTCGGCCGTGGCCCAGTCGCCCATCGCAGCGGTGGCCAGCAGGTCGCCGAGGCCGCCGAAGAAGGCCATCGCCGGGACGACCACCGCTCCCGCCTCCCGGGCCGGCTCGCGGTACTGCGCGAAGGTGTCGAGGTTGGCCTCGATCTCGGCCGCCACGTCCAGGTACGGGATCCTCGCGCGGAGCGCGGCCTCGATCACGGGGCCGGTGGTCGAGGCGAAGGGGCCCGCGCAGTTGATGACCGCCACCGTGCCCGCCAGGGCGCGGTCCAGCGAGGCCGGGTCGTCCACCGACGCCACCCGGGCCTGAAGCCCGTGCGCGGCGGCCAGTTCCTCCAGCGCCTGCGCGTTGCGCCCGGAGGGCACCGGGACGAATCCGCGCGCGGCCAGCTCCGCGACCACGAACCGCCCGGTGTGACCGTACGCGCCGAACACCGCCACCGACTGGCCTGCCCCCATGGAACCGCTCCCCTGTACTCGAACGTCCGCCGCGGTCTTGATCCGCCGCGGCCCGACACCCCCAATCCTGTCCGTCCGGCGGCACCCCATGTGAGTGTCGGAAACGACATGACGCGTACACTTTCGGACATGCACAGGGTCGCACTGGCCGTCACCGACGGCATGCTCCACTACGAACTGTCCGTCGCCGTCGAGGTCTTCGGATCCGACCTGACCCACCTCGTCGACCCCTGGTACGACTTCTCCCTCTGCGGACCCGGCCCGGTACGCCTCGACCGCTTCCGGCTGGACCCCGACCACGGACTCGACCACCTCCCCCACGCCGACACCGTGATCGTCCCCGGCTGGGCCGACACCGACCGCGAACCGCCCGCCGAGCTGGTCGACGCGGTCCGCGCCGCCCACCAGGCCGGCGCCCGCGTCGTCTCACTGTGCACCGGCGCCTTCGTCCTGGGAGCGGCCGGACTGCTCGACGGCAGACGCGCCACCACCCACTGGGCCCACACCCGGGAACTGGCCCGGCGCCACCCCGCCGCCACCGTCGACCCGGACGTCCTCTACGTCGACAACGGCGACGTCCTCACCTCCGCCGGCAAGGCCGCCGCCATGGACCTCTGCCTCCACCTGGTCCGCCTCGACCACGGCTCCGCCAACGCCAACAGGATCGCCCGCCGCCTGGTCGTCCCACCACACCGGGACGGCGGCCAGGCCCAGTTCATCGCCACCCCCCTCCCCGCCCCGGGCAACCACCCCCTCGGCGAACTCTTCCCCTGGGCACTCAAGCGACTCGACCAGCCGCTCACCGTCGAAGACCTGGCCCGCCAGGCCCGCATGAGCTCACGCCACCTCGGCCGCCACTTCAAGCACCTCACCGGCACCACACCACTGCAGTGGCTCCACACCCAGCGCATCCGCCACGCCCAGGAACTGCTGGAAACCACCGACGCCACCGTCGACACCATCGCCACGGCCACCGGCATGGGCACCGCCACCACCCTGCGCCGCCACTTCCACCGCAGCGTCGGCGTCCCGCCGGACACCTACCGGCGCACCTTCCGGCCCTAGGCGATCTTCCTCCGGATCGGATCCGTTAGCATGCGTGGTCGGTTTTCGAACGCACGGGCGGGCCGGTCACCGGCCCGAACGCATGGGGGGCATGCATGGCAGATCCTGACGCGGGCTTGCAGTTCAAGGTCAAGCCGGCCGAACTCGACGGCTGCGGGCAGAGCGCGCAGCACATCGGCGGTCTGATACCGGGCGAGACGTCGAAACTCGCGGAGCCGTGCAACCAGGCGGCCGGCACCCTGCAGGGCTGGCTCACGGCAACCGCCGTCCAGAACTGCGGGACGAACTGGAAGACGCTGCTGGACAAGCTCGCCGGCGACATGGGGGACGTCGGCACCAAGCTCGGCACGACGGCCACCTACTACCGGCAGGTCGAGAAGGACGTCCACACGAGCATGCGGAACCCGGCCGCCCCGGCCCCGGCCGAGCCGGACCCCTTCGGCACGGTCGTCGTCCCGGGCCCCGTCAAGCCTTCGAGCGCGAAGGCGGCCGAGTAGCCCGATGGACATCAAGACGCTCTACGACGCCAACATCAACAACATCACCACCGCGAAGAACGCCTTCGACGCGCTCTACTCGGCCTTGGGTCAGCACATCGAGTCCTGGCAGCACGAGGTCGTCGACCGCCTCAACCACTCCGGGTGGACCGGCACCGCCGCCGGCCACGCCAACACCCGGATCCAGTTCCTGGGCACCGAACTCCAGTCCGCGAAGCAGGAACTGGACCTCGTCAGCAAGGCGCTCGCCGACGCCGCCGAGGGCATCGCGGCGGCCCAGGCCCACCTGATCAGCGCGCTGGACGACGCGAAGAACAACAAGATGACCGTGGCCCCCGACGGCCGCATCACCTGGGACAACGACCCCAACTCCGCCAACTACGCCGGTGACAAGGCCGAGGCCACCGCCCAGGCGATCAGCAAGCGGATCACCGCCGCGCTCACCGAGGCCGACCACACCGACCAGACCATCAGCGCCCGGCTCAACCACCTCGCCACCAACGCGAGCAACGGAACCGGCCTCGACGCCGCCACCGCGAAGGCCGACACGGACGCCGCGAACGCGCTCCACCAGATCCCCGCCGCCGGCACCGACCCGAACAGCGTCAAGACCTGGTGGAACGGCCTGACCGACGCTCAGCAGCAGCGGATGATCCTCAACCACCCGGACCTGATCGGCAACCTCGACGGCATCCCCGCCGCCGCCCGCGACCAGGCCAACCGCACCAACCTGAAGAACCTGATCCAGGACCGCCAGATCCAGCTCGCCAACCTCGGCCCCGCGCCGGCCGCCACCATCGGTACCGGCAGGTTCATCCGCCCGAACCCCGCCTACACGGAGTGGAAGGCCAAGCGCGACGCCCTGCAGGAGAAGCTCGACGGCTTCCAGTCCATCCAGAACCGGCTCGACGGCAAACTGGACAACGGTGTGGGCGGGCCGAACTCCGACCCGCCGCTGCTGCTGCTGGGGATCGGCGATCAGGGGCAGGGCCGCGCGATCGTGTCCTGGGGCGACCCGGACAAGGCCCGCAACGTCTCCTCCCTGGTGCCCGGGCTGAACAGCACAGTGTCCGGCGTCGGAGGGGGCGACGCCATGACGGCGAAGCGCGTCTACGATGCCGCGGTGACGAGCGCGACGGACAACAAGGAGACGCCGAGCGTCGCGTCCGTGTTCTGGCTGGGGTACGACGCGCCGCAACTGGACGGCCCCTCGGTGCTCATGCAGGACCGGGCGGAGGAGGGCGGGGCCGCGTACAACAAGTTCCTCACCGGTCTCCGGGCCACCCACGAGGGCGAGCCGGCCCACATGACCGCGCAGGGGCACAGCTACGGCTCCCTGGTGGTCGGGAAGGCGACCCAGCAGCCCGGCGGCCTGCCGGTCGACGACATCGTCCTGGTCGGCAGCCCGGGTGTCGGGGTGGACAAGGCGTCACAGCTCGGGATCGGTGCGGACCACGTGTACGTCGGCACGGCCAAGTACGACCCCGTCGCGGACGCGCCGTCCCCCGGGATGCTCATCCCCGGCTGGGCCGCGGTCGAGGCGATCACGAATCCCGACGGCTCCTGGCACGGCACTGACCCGGCGAGCGAGAGCTTCGGCGGGCAGCGCTTCTCGGTGGCGGACGGGACCGTCACCGACTCCCACGACAACTATTTCGGGAAGCACGGCAAGGGCGGCGACTCGCTCCCCAACATCGGGAAGATCGTGAGCGGCCACGGGAACACGATCACCAGGGAGGACCCGAGGTGAAGGCGACGGTATGGCGCGTGGGCGTGCCAGGGGTGCTGCTGGCGCTCCTGGCCGGCTGGTACGCCTGGCCGGAGCCCGAGAAGCCCACCGTGCCGGTCGACCAGGCGCAGCACCGGGTCGAGGCCGAACTCGCCGATGTCGCCGGGGTCTTCCACCCGGGGCTCCAGTGGGCCGAGCCGAAGTACGAGAGCGACCCCGACCTGACCGGATTCTGCGGTACGTCCGGCTGCAGGAAAACGGGCCGGACGGAGATGATCGTCAGACAGGCAGCCCGGGTCCGAATCGCCCCCACCCACGATCAGGAGCCGCTCGACACCGTCCAGGCGCTCTGGAGGGGCAAGGGCTACGCGGTCGACCGCAACAAGGGCTCGGTGGAGGTGAGGGCCCAGGGGTTCGGCCTCTGGTTCGCCGTCGGTGTCAACGGTTGTGCCGAGGTCCGGGCCACCCTGACCGATGTCACCGACACCACCGACAGCAACGGGAACGGCGGGTTCGTCCGGGGACCACTGAACTACGCCGCCGACTGCGCGACGGTCGACGAGCCGTACTGGTCGCACTGACACCGCCGAGCCCACAGCGGCACCAGGGTGCCGACGACGATCCACATCCGAGGGGAGAACGGCCATCGCCACCATCGTTCAGGACATCGTGATCGAAGCCGGGGCGGACGAGGTGTGGGACGCGGTCCGGGACGTGGCGGCGGTGCACAAGCGCCTCATTCCCGGCTATGTCCTCGACGCCCGCGTGGAGGGCGACACCCGGTACCTGACCGTGCCCGGCGGCGCGGTGATCCGCGAGCTGATCGTCGGCATCGACGACGGCCTCCGCCGGCTCGCCTACTCGGCGGTCGAGGGCTTCAAGATCCCCCTCACCCACCACCACGCCTCGTTCCAGGTCCTTCCCGAGGGGCCGGGGCGCTGCCGGCTGGTCTGGACCACCGATGTGCTGCCGCACGAGATGATCGAGCAGGTCCGGCCGCGCGTCGTCCGGGGCGCCCAGGTCATGAAGGAGACATTGGAGCAGCAGGTCGCGCGCTGACAACCAGCCCCAGGACCGGTACGGATGGCCCGTCGGAGGAATCCGACGGGCCATCCGGCGTTTCGCCCCGTCCTCGGGGCGTGCGGTCCGGTCCGGTGTCAGTGGGTGATGCCCTCCGGGGTGTGCAGGTCGCTGGGGCGCAGGGAGGCGGTGAGCAGGGCGCGCAGGGCGTGGGCGGTGGTGGCGGCGGGCAGGGAGGGCTGGGCCCGGTCGAGGACCTGCTCGGGCAGGGCCGGGACGTGGACGAACCCGCCGCGGGTGGTGGGGCGTTCGGTGGCGAGCTGGTGCATCAGGGCGTAGAAGACGTGGTTGCACACGAAGGTCCCGGCGGTGTGGGAGAGCGAGGCGGGCAGGCCGGCCTCCCGGACGGCGGCCACGCACGCCTTGACAGGCAGGGTGGCGAAGTAGGCCGCGGGGCCGCCCCGGACGACCGGCCGGTCGACGGGCCGGCGGCCGGCGTTGTCGGGGATGCGCGCGTCGTCGATGTTGACGGCTATCCGCTCGACGCTGATGTCGGGGCGGCCGGTGGCCTGGCCGAGGCAGACCACCACGTCCGGGCCGGTCTCCCGGACGGCCGCCCGCAGTTCGTCGACGGCCCGGCCGAAGACGCAGCTCAGGCGGGTGGAGGTGACCTCCAGCCCCCGCGGCGGGTCGGCGGCGACGAGGCGGGCTGCCTCCCAGGACGGGTTGAGGGCGGCGCCGTCGAACGGCTCGAAACCGGTGAGCAGGACCCGGGGCATGGGCGGGCTGGCCCTTTCTGTCGGACGGCGTGATGCGGGTCGGAGCGGCGTGGCTCAGAGGGCTCAGAGGGCTCAGAGGGCTCAGAAGGCGAAGAACGACATGATGGCGATGTTGCAGACCAACATGATCGCCGCGGTGGGTAGTTGCGCCTTGATCGGCCCGTACTGGTCCTTGAGTTCCAGCAGCGCGGCCGGGACGAGGTTGAAGTTCGCGGCCATCGGGGTGGCCAGGGTGCCGCAGAAGCCGGACAGCATGCCCACGGCCAGGACCACCGGTGCGCTGCCGTGGAGTTGGGCGACCAGGACGGGCCAGCCGATGGCGGCGGTCATGACGGGGAAGGCGGCGAAGGCGTTGCCCATGATGAGCGTGAACAGGGCCATGCCGAGGCAGTAGAGCGCCACGGCGGTGTACCTGCTGCCGTCCGGCAGGACGTGGGTGACGATCTTGCCGACCTGGGTGCCGACGCCCGCGCTCTGGAAGATCGAGCCGAGCACGGCGAGGAGTTGGGGCAGCAGCAGCGCCCAGCCCATCGCCTCCAGCAGCCCGCGGCCGGCGGTCAGGGCGACGGCGGGGTTGCGCTCGCGGGTGAGGACGAGGGCGACCACGAGGGCGACGATCGAGCCGATGCCGAGGCCGAGGAGCGTCTCGCTGCCGCTCTGCAGCAGCGGGCCGCCGCCGAGGTGGACGTCCTTGAGCAGGGTGCCGCAGGCGAGCGCGACCAGCGGGAGGGTGAGGGCGGGGATGAACAGCTTGCTGCGCAGGCGGGCGGCGGAGGCGGCCCGCCGCTCGGGCGCGGCGGTCGTGGGCGTGCCGCGGCCGGTGAGGCCGAAGCCGGCCAGACAGATCATCGCCAGCACGGCGGCGCCCAGCGGCGCGGCCGGCGCGCTCTTGTCGGCGACCCAGGTGCCGTAGCCGAAGCTCGCGCCGAGCAGGCCCCAGAAGGCGGCGTTGCCGTAGCGCCTGGGGTTGCCGCGGTCGGCGGCCATCTGGGCGGCCATCGCGAGGAAGACGGCGCCGACGAGCCAGTACAGCCACTCGACCTTGATCACTTGGAGCCCTCCGTGACTCGGCCGGTACGGCCCTCGGCGGCGGCCGGCAGGTCGCCGGTGCGGGAGGTGAGGGAGGCGAGGGAGCTGTCCAGTCGCAGCAGGCGGGTGCCGTGGACGAGGGTGGCGCAGACCGCGGTGGGGATGGCCCACAGGGCGAGCTGCACGGGCTCCAGGGCGGTGTGGTAGGTCGCGTTGACGAAGCCGGTGATCAGGAGGATCGAGCCGACGGCGAGGAAGCAGTCCTCGCCGAAGAACAGGCCGACGGTGTCGGCGCTGGCGGCGAAGGAGCGCAGCCGCTCGCGGGCCTTCTCGGTCAGGGGGCCGTGGCGGCGCTCGGCCGCGGCTTCCGCCATCGGCGCGATCATCGGCCGCACCGCCTGGGCCGGTCCGCCGAGTGCGGTGAGCCCGAGGGCCGCGCCGAGTTGACGGATCACCAGGTAGAGCGCGAGCACCCGGCCGGCGCTGACCTTGGCGAGCCGGTTCATCAGGGTGCGGGCCTGTTCCTGCAGGCCGTGGCGCTCCAGGAGGCCGATCACCGGCAGGGTGACGGCGAAGAGGGTCACCGAGCGGCTGGAGGCGAAGCCGGTGCCGAACGCGTCCAGTACCTTCATCGGGCTCAGGCCGCCCAGCAGGCCGGTGGCGACGCCGGCGGCGCCGACGACGAGGAGCGGATTCCGCCGGGTGGCGAACCCGGCCACCACGACGAGGATGCCGACAAGGACGATCATGTTCCGGGCCGCCTTTCGGAAAGGGGGATCCGCCCGGTGGGCGACCGTTCGGGACGCCGACCGGCGGAGGAGGCCGGGGCCCTGGGGCGGCGGCCTTGCGGGGGTTGCCGCGAGGCTAGGGGATTGTGGAACAATCCGGCAATAGTTCGGTCAGTGTTCGGTTCGGGCGGCTCCCAGGACGGCTTCCAGGACGGCCATGGGGCGGCAACTCCCGGGCGGCCCCGGGGAATCCGGCGGCCCCCGTCCGGCGGAAGGCGGGAGACAGCACATGGCAGGGGTTTTCGACGCGCTCGCGGCCGATCGCAGCCGGATCGAACGCGCCAGCGCTGCCCAGCGGGTGGCCGAGGTGCTGCGCGAGCACATCACCGAGGGCCGCCTCGCCCCGGGCACCCGGCTGTCGGAGGAGGCGCTCGGCGAGGCGCTCGCCGTCTCCCGCAACACGCTGCGCGAGGCGTTCCGACTGCTCGCCGACCAGCGCCTGGTCGTGCACGAGCTCAACCGCGGCGTGTTCGTCAAGGTCCTGAACCCGCAGGACGTCGCCGACATCTACACGCTGCGCCTCGCGCTGGAGACCGCGGGCGTCCGCGCGCTGCACAGCGCCGCGCCGGAGCGGCTGGCCGCGGTGCGCACCGCGCTCGCCCGGGCGGAGGCCGCCGAGGCGCTGGGCGACTGGGTGGCGGTCGGCACCGCGGACCTGCACTACCACCAGGCCGTCGCCGGGCTGGCGGGCAGCCCGCGGATCGACGAGGCGATGGCGCACCTGGTGGCGGAGCTGCGCCTGGCCTTCGCGGCGGTGCCCTCGGCGCACGCCCTGCACGAGCCGTTCCTGCGGCGCAACCAGACGCTCGCCGGACTGCTGGAGTCCGGTGAGATCGACGACGCCGAGGTCGAGTTGACCCGGTACCTGGACGACGCGCGCGCGGTGATCGTCCGGGCGATGACGGAGACCCGGCCATGACGGAGTCCGGCGGTGACGAGGCCCGACGTATGACGGGCACTCATCGGTGACGCCGCACCGGCGCGGAGCTGTGGGACCCTGCGCGGGAGCCCGTCGCGCCGCTCGCGCCGGGCACCGGAGTCCGGTTCGCGATCGAGGAGAGTCGATGACGGTCACCGTCGCCCGCCCAGGCCTGCTGACGACCGTTCAGGACCTCGGCCGGCCCGGGCACGCCCACCTGGGGGTGCCGCGCTCCGGCGCGCTGGACCGGCCGGCGCACCGGCTGGCCAACCGGCTGGTCGGCAACCCGGAGACGGCGGCCACGCTGGAGACCACCCTGCTGGGCTGCGCGGTGCGGGTGGAGCGCGCGGTGACGGTGGCCGTGACGGGGGCGCCGTGCGCCGTACGGGTGGACGGGCGGCCCGCTGCCTGGGCCGCCCCGGTGCGGCTGCCCGCCGGGGCGCTGCTGGAGGTCGGGCCCGCGACCCGGGGCGTGCGCAGCTACGTGGCGTTCGCGGGCGGGATCGCCGTCGTCCCCGTGCTCGGCAGCCGGTCGACCGACCTGCTCTCGGGGCTGGGGCCGCCGCCGCTGGCGGCCGGGGACGCGCTGCCGCTCGGGGAGCCGTCGGGCGCGTCGGGCGGGGCGGACGTGGTGCCGTGTTCGGGGGCGCCGGAGGTGGTGGTGCTGCCGCTGCTCCTCGGCCCGCGCGACGACTGGTTCACCGCGCGCTCGCTGGCCTCCCTGGCCCGGGCCGACTACCGCGTCTCGCCGACCAGCAACCGCATCGGGCTGCGCCTGGACGGGCCGGGCCTGGAGCGCGCCCGGGAGGGTGAACTTCCCAGCGAGGGCATGGTGCTGGGCGCCGTGCAGGTGCCGCCGAGCGGGCGCCCGGTCATCTTCCTCGCCGACCACCCGACCACCGGCGGCTACCCGGTCGTCGGCGTCGTCCCCGCCACCGCCCTGCCCGCCGCCGCCCAGGCCGCCCCGGGCACCCCGGTGCGCTTCAGCCCGGTGGCACGGCCCGCCACCGCAGGGTGAGACGAGAACCCGTCACAGCATCCGGGCGACGGGGGTGAGCCGGGGGTGGTCGTCGCCGAGGCGGTAGCCGAGGAGGACGTGGGCGTGCTGCGCGAGCTGCCGAGCGGCCTGCCGACGGCCGGCGGCGGCCAGGACCTGGGCCAGCCGCCAGCGGTTCTCGGCCCAGGCCGGGTGGTGGTCGCCGTGCACCGCGAGGTGGAGACCGGCGGCCTCGCCGAGGACTTCCTCCGCCGGCCCGAACCGGCCCAGCGCGGACAGCAGCATGCCGTACATGTCGAGGGCGGTGGCCAGTCGGTGCGGCTGCTCCCCGGCGTGTTCCCGACGGTACGCCAGGACCGCCTCGGCGATGGCCGTCAGCGCCGTCACCCGCCCCTGCCAGAGGCTCCGGTACGTGTCCATCCCGGCCTGCTCACGGGGCTTCAGCTCGTCGAGGGCCGCCCGGGTGATGTCGACCAGGGTCTCGCTGGCGCTCATGATCACGTCGAGGCCCTCGGTGTCGTGCCGCTTCCCGGCCTTGCGGATGCTCGCCGCGAGGACTTCGCAGACCGAGAGGCTGGGGCGGCCCTGGAGGAGGGAGATCCGCGCGCGGTCCTGACGGATCGTCACCTCCAGCAGGTCCGCGTTGCGCGGCCGGTCCGATCCGAGGCGGAGCAGCCCGGTCCACGCCAGTTCCAGCTGCTCCTCGGCCTCGGCCAGCCGGCCGGCCTCCAGTTCGGTCAGGGCCGTTTCGCGCTGGATCTCCAGGCGGGTGAGGAGGCCGGCGGGTGAGGTCGGGGTCAGGGTCGCCCGGGCGGCCCGCAGTTGCGTCCTGGACTCCTCCAGCAGGTACGACTCGCGGAGGACCGCGGCGGCCAGCCGGTGGGCCTGCACGGTCCTGAGGTCGCGCTCGCCGTCGCCGCCCAGGACCTCCTCGACGTACTCGAGGACGTGTGCGTAGCGACCGGCTCCGTGCAGGACCCTGGCCATCAGCAGGGCGGCGTCCACGTCCGCCGACCCGGCCGGCAGTTCACGGACCAGGAAGCGGCGCTGGCGCAGGTACGCCTCGGCCGAGTCGAACTCGCCCTGGGCGGCCCGGAACCTGGCCAGCTGGTGCAGGAGTTCGGCGCGCAGACGCAGCGAGCGGTCGTCGAGGCCGGGCTGCTGGAGCACGGTGTGGGCGTGCGGCAGGAGGGCCGTGCAGGCGGGCCATCGTTCCGTGGGTGTCGGGTCCGACGGGAAGCTCGCCACCACGGCTCGTACGGCGGCCATCGCCCAGGCCTTCCGCTCACCGGCCGTCAGCCGGGCCCGGACGGACTGTTGCAGCGGGACGGGCACGCTGAGGGCGGCCGATCCGCGGTGGTTCGGGGCGACCCGGAGCAGTCGCCGGGCGGACAGCTTGCTGATCACCGCGGCCGAGAGCCGGGGCACCTCCCGTTCGACGCCGGTGCCGGGCTCACCGCCGGCGGCCAGCAGGCCCTGGTTGATCAGCTCGATGGACAGGCCGGTGGCGGCGAGGAAGGTGCAGGCCTTGAGGACGTCCAGGGCCTCCCCGTCCTCTCCGGCCAGCTGGTCGAGCAACGGACCGTAGGCGACCCGCTCTTCGGGCTCGGGTGACGGAGGCGCCGGACGGGACCCGGCGCTGGGCGGCGCGGCGGTGTCGGTGGCCCGGGCGAGCAGGCCGGGCAGGGCCGCCAGGTCGTCGTCCGGCGTGTCCGCGGTGGCGAGCGGCTCGGGCCGCCACTGGTCGGCGAGGAGGTGGAGGGTGTGGTCCTGGAGGACGGCACCGGTGTTGGTCGCCACCCGTGAGGTGATCAGGACGCTGCCGAAGCCGTCGGGCGGCCAGCGGTCGCCCACCAGTGCGCGCGGCGAGTAGCCGGCCATCCAGCGTTCGTCCTCGGGGAGTTCCCGGGCGAGGTCGTCGATGACGATCAGCCAGCCGGGGTGCTCGGCGAGCCACTGGTTCAGCGCGCCCGCGACGTCGCCGTCGAGCGGCAGGCCCTGGAGGGTGGCCAGGTGGTCGAGGGACTGCGCGATGGTCTCGTGGCTGCGGCCGTCCACCCACCAGACCAGGGAGTAGTCGGTCAGGTGCAGGTGCGCATAGGCGAGGGCGACGGTGGTCTTGCCGGTGTTCTCCTGGCCCTGGACGAGGCAGAGCGAACGCCCTTCGGACGGGTGGGCCGCCCGCCGGACGTCCGCGGCGGAGCGGCCGGGGTGCAGGATGCGCTCGACCTGGACGAGCCGGCTCTCCCAGCCCGTCATGTCGGGCAGGCCCGGCGGCAGGTTGTTCCAGGTCGGCGGGGCGGGCTCGGGCGCGGACGCCGGCGGCGGTCCGGCGGTCGCCCCGGTGGTCGTGGTCCTGCGCCGCTGCCACCAGCGCCGCTCCGGGCGGGCGGCGTCCGCCTCGTCCGACGGGGGGAGCCACCCCGCTGGGTCGGTGCCGGCCGGGGGCGGCGGCACGGGCGCTCCCGCCTGCTCCGTCCTCCCCTCCCCCGGCGCCGCCTCCGGTGGCCGCCGCTCCCCCTTCCGGGCCGCCGCCCCCGCCTCCCGCACCCGCGACCCCGCCGGCAGGCTGACCGCCAGCCGCTCCGCCAGCGCACGGTCCGCGCCGCCGAGGCCCCGCAGGACCTCGACCGCCACCTCGGCGAACGGCACGCTCTCCGACGGCAGTCCGGGACCACCGCCGGTACCCGCGTCCGCGAGCGCCGCCAGCGCGCGGAAGTCCAGCGTCCCGCCGAACGCGCCCGCCACGGACTGCGACACCCCCGCCAGCACGCGCAGCACCGTCGCCGACTCGCGCCTCGTCAGCGTGCCGAGCAGCCGGTCCCGGACACCGGGGCGGAAGTCGTACAGCACCGCCTCCGGGTCCTCCCCGGGCCGTTCCGGGCAGCGGCGCTCCAGCAGCCCGGACAGGTAGATCTCGGCGAGGTGCGTCGCCGACGAGTCGCCGAGCATGGCCGCCTGGACGTGCCGCATCACCGGCAGGCTCAGCGGCGCGGCGGCGAGGAACCCGGCGAGCTCGTACGCGGTCGGCGAGGCCTCCCGGCGGAACCGGGCCAGCAGGTCGGCGGGCTTCTCCTCGGCCACCGGGGCCGGCGCTCCGGCCGGGTCCGGTTCGCCGGAACGCGCCGGGCCGTCCAACGGCACCGCCAGCACCGGCGTCCAGTCCGAGGCCCGCCCCGACAGCATCCGGGCCCACGGCGCCAGCCAGTCCGCCCGCAGCTCCAGGACCCCGGCCCAGGCCGTCCCGGGGTCGGCCCAGCCCTCGTCGTCCGGGGCGTAGTGGACCGTCGGCCGAACCCCCGGCCGTACCCGGGCCCGCGCCGGAACCGGCCGCAGGGCCGTACGGTGCCAGTGCCGCCGCGGCAGCACCTGGAGGACGGTGACCGGCGCCTGCCGGCTCCACTCGCGCATCGCCGCCGCGAGGGCGCCGCTGTGCCAGAGCGGGCCGACGCCGTCCGTGAGCAGCAGCACGATCCGACGGCCGCGCGGATCCGCGGCCGGCCCGATGCCGCCGCCCTGCGCCGCCCCCACCCCGCGCGGGGTCAGGACGGGTGCCCCGGCGCGGTCGTGCACCGACCAGACGCGCACCCGGTGGAACGCGCCGTGGCGGCGGAGCAGCCCGACCAGCTCGTCGCCCAGGGTGGACCAGACCGCCATGGTCGGTCCGCCGTCGACCACCACGTCCACGTCGAGCCAGCGTTCGGGGGCGCCCCGCCAGACCGGGAGCAGCAGTCCGGCCCGGCCGGAGACGGAGACGGTGGCCTCCTCGTCCAGCACGAACTCGTGGGCCGACCGGACGGTGCGGCGCAGCGGGCGCAGGGCGCGGGAGAGGGCGAGGGTGCCGGTCAGCGCGGGCCGGGCGGGGGTGCGGACGGTGGCCGCGGGTGCGTCGGCCGGCTCCGACGGGCCCGGGACGGACGGCAGGAAGAACGGGACGACGGGCTCCGGCACCGGCGCCCCCGCCGCGGCGGGCACCGCCCCGGCCGCCCCCTCGGGCAGGCCCTGCCGCGGCGTCCGGGCCGGCACCGGAGCGCCCTCCCCCGCCTGCTCCTCCACGACCCGGTCGACCGCCGCCCGCAGCGCGGCGCTCCAGGCCGCCGTCGCCCGCTCGTCCGCCTCCGCGTCGATCGCGGGCAGCGGCGGCAGCTCGGCGGGCGGCACCGACGGATCACCCGTCGTGCCGGGCGACTCGTCCGGCCGCATCCCGCAGACCCGCGCGAGCCACAGCACGTCGGCCAGGTCGCGCGGGTCGGTGCTGCCGCCCGGCTCGGCGCCGTCGGCCGTCAGCAGGCGGCCGAGCTGGCGCAGCAGCTCGGCGGGCACGGGGCGGGCGGCGGGCATCGAGGTCAGCGCTCTTCCAGGGAACGCAGCAGGTGACGGTCGACCAGCCGCCGTCCGGCGTCGTCGTCCCACAGTCCGCGGGTGGCCATCAGCAGGGCGTTGAGCAGCTGGTCGTTGGCGAGGTCGGCGCCCTCCTCGTGCTGCTTGGCGAGGAAGCGGGCGATCAGCCGCTCGCGGACCTCGGCGGGGACGGCCGCCGGACCGCTCAGGTGGGCGGCGACCATCCGGGCCAGCTTGTCGGGGCCGGGGCGGGGGATCTCCAGGCGAAGGCAGCGGCGGAGGAACGCGGGCGGGAACTCGCGCTCCTCGTTGCTGGTCAGGATGACCAGCGGGAACTCGCTGCAGCGGACCCGGCCCCGGTGCAGGGCGGCCCAGCCCTCGTCGTCGGCGGTCGTCACCCGGGCGTGCTCCTCGTCCAGACGGCTGAGTTCGGGGATGACGAACTCGCCCTCCTCGAAGACGGTGAGCAGGTCGTTCGGCAGGTCGAGGTCGGCCTTGTCGATCTCGTCGACGAGCAGCACCCGGGGCCGGTCCCAGGGCACCAGCGCGGTGCCGAGCGGGCCGAGCCGCAGGTAGGGGCCGATGCCGGGGGCCGGCCCGGGCCGGCCGTCGGCGTCGGCGGGGCGCAGCCCGGTGTCCTGGAGGCGGCCGATCGCGTCGTAGTGGTACTGGCCCTCGCGGAGGGTGGAGCGGCTGGTGATCGGCCAGTGCAGCACCGGGCCGAGCTTCAGCTCGTGCGCGACGCTGTAGGCGAGCGTGGACTTGCCGACCCCCGGCGGGCCGGTGACCAGCAGCGGACGGCGCAGGTGGAGGGCCATGTTGACGAGGTGGATCTCCTTCTCGTCGGCCTGGTAGGCGGCGGCCTGGTGGGCCCGGCCGAGTTTGCGGGCGGCCGTCGTGGTGTCCATCTCCGGGGGCACGGGCAGGTCGGCGCGCTCCTCGTCCTCGCGGCGGAAGGAGCGCCAGGGCGGGGCGTCGGGCAGGTCGCGGATGCCGTCGTGCGGGGCGCCGGTGGAGCGGTAGATCCACCAGTCCGGGATCGCCGCGTCGTCCTGGGCGGTGGTCATGCGTGGGGTCCTTCCGGTGTCGGGGAGACGGGCGGGGCGGGGGCGGGTGTCGCGGGAACGAGCGGGGCCGGTGCGCCGGCGCCGGGCGGCGCGGGGACGGCGGTGGGGGCGGCGGTGGGGGCGGCCGAGGCGGGGACGGGGGCGCGGAACGGGGCCGGGGTGAGCCAGGCCGCGTGTCCGGGCTCGTCCCAGAGCAGCGTGATGTGGTGGCCGAGGTCCGTCCGGTCGTCCTCGCTGGCGGCCCGGCGCCGGCGCTGCACGTGGGCGGCCAGCCCGGCCAGCTGGCCGGCGGCCAACTCTCCCAGCAGTACGTGGAGTTCTGTGGGGCTTCCGTCGGTGTCGCGCCGCCAGATCATCACCGGGATGCCCTCGCGGACGGCGTCCTTGACGGCCTGGTACGGGACGGCCCGGCGCTTCGGGTGGTAGGCGTACGGGAAGGACAGCGCCAGGACGGCGGTCAGCGGCCGGCTGTCCAGCCAGCGCCGGACGTCGCCCTTGGTGCCGCCGATGTGCAGGGTGCGTCCGGTCACCTCGGCGTCGAGCGGGGCCGCGCCCTCGGTGTGGACGAACCAGCCGGGCAGGTCGGCGACGGTGTCCTGGCCGCAGTTCTCCAGGGTGGCCTCCAGCGCCCGCCACTTGTTCTTCCACGCGGTGTGCCAGAACGCGGCCCTGATCCGGTCCAGCGAGCGCACGATCACGGGGAAGTGCATGCCGACGGGGTAGTCGTCCTCGTCCATCGGCCAGAGTTCGGCGGGGTGGCCGAGCAGGGACCAGGGCAGCAGGAACTCCACCCGCAGGCCCTCGGCGTCGGCCGCGGCGGCGGCGAGTTCGCCCCACGTGGTCAGGTGGCGGCTGCCGCGGGCGCGCAGGGCGGACTGCGGTACGGGTTCGTCGCCCGCGCGCTTGGAGATCAGCCGCCAGGGCTGTTCGGTGGTGTCGTAGAGGGCGGCCTCGAAGGCGTAGACGGGTTCGGCCTCCGAGCCGACCGGCGAGACGTCGTCCAGGGCGATCTGCAGGACCAGCGGGTGGCGCTGCGCGGGGCCGGTGCGGGCGCTGAAGGCGCCCCCGCACGACGTCACGGGCTCGGCCAGGTCGCCCTCGGTCAGCCCCAGTTCATGGGCGTGGCGCTTGACCAGCTCCTTCAGCTGGGCGCCCTCGGGCCCGGGGCGCGTCGCGGCGAGCCGGGCCAGGAAGCCCAGCAGCAGCGGGGGCGCGTCGTCCAGCCGGGCCTGGTTGAGCCGGCTCGCCGCCTCGGCCAGACCGTCCCGCGCGCGGACCGGGTGGGTCCGTCCGGCGCAGGCGGCCTCCACCAGGCGCAGCACCTCGGCCGGCCGGGGCTGGGGGCTCAGCGAGCGCAGCGTCCGGAGCAGGGCGTGCTGCGCGTCCGGGGTGAGCAGGCCCTTCTCCGTGACGGCGTCGACGGCGGCGTCCAGCCAGCCGACGGCGGCGGTGCCGGGTCGCAGGGTGCGGATGCTGTCGGCGAGCCGGGCGAGCGCGCGGAGCGGGTCCTGCCAGCGGCGGCAGGCGTGGACCAGGTCCATGAGGTGGTCCACCGCCTGGGCGCTGTCCGCGACGGCGAACGGGGTGGCGAGCCCGAGCCGGCGGCCCAGGTCCGCCAGCACGAGGTGGCGGAAGTCCGGCTGGTGGAGGTCGGGGACCTGGCAGAGGAAGTCGTGCAGCACCGCGTCCGCGCCGGCCGACCACGGCTCCCGGCCGGCCGGCTCGCCGGGGGGCGGTTCGGCATCGGCCTTGAGTCTCAGTTTGGCGAGCAGGATGCGGACGTCCTTCACGAACCGCCCTCCGGGAGGCCGGTGAGCGCGTGGAGGTCGTCGACGGCGGCCGTGCCGGGGCGCAGCAGGTCCAGCGCCTCGACCACTGCGGCCAGGGCGGCCCACGGGTCCCGGTGGGAGAGGCAGGCCTGCGCCAACTCCAGCAGATGGTCGGTGTCGTGGGCCCGGTAGGCGACGTTCAGCGGGTCGGCCAGGGTCTCGTTCGCCGTCCGGACGACCCCGCGGCGGAAGTCCGGGTCGTCCATGCCGGGCACCCGGAGCAGGACGGGCAGCAGCCGACGCGCGGTGGGCGGGGCGACCGGCGGAGCGACGGGCGGAGCGACGGGCAGGGCGGCGGTCGGGGCGACCGGCGGTGCCGCGAGGCGTGCGCGCAGCGGGTCGTCGGCGGGCAGCACGGCGGCCAGCGCCGACAGCGGCGTGAACCAGCCGCCGCGCACGCCCTCGAAGTCCCGGCTGCCCTTGAGCACCCCGCAGACGGCCCCGGTGTCCAGCCGGATCACCATGCCGCCGCTGAAGCCGTCCCGCACCTCGTCGCCGGTCACCCGGACGTAGTCGGCGGCCGGTCCCGCCACGGTGAGCAGCAGGGAGTCGTCGTGGACGCCGTTCGTCGGCGTGTGGGGCGAGAATCCGGCCACCAGCACCGGCGTTCCGGCGGGCGGCACCTCGGGGTCCAGGACGAGCTCCGGTGGCGCGACCGGGACTTCGAGGGTGAGCACGGCGAGGTCCGGGAAGGCGTGGAAGCGGCCCGTCCCCGGGTCGGCCGGGAACAGCCGGGCCGGTCCCGCCGTCTTCGCGCTCCCCCAGCTTCCGGACACCGAAGGGCCGTTCAGGGCCCGGCGCGCCACGTGGGCGACGGTCAGCACGGTGCCGGGCGCCACCAGGAAGCCGCTGCCCAGGAAGGAGTGACCGTCCCGCACCTCGACCGCGGCGGCCCGGGCGGCCGGGCCGGTCAACGGTCGCCGTCGGGGGTCGCGGCCCGCGCGGCCCTGGCCGCCGCCACCCGGGCGGTGTCCCAGCTCATCCGCACCGTGAACGACGCCTCGCCGCCCGCCTCGGCCAGCACGCCCACCAGCGCACCCGACTTGACGGCCAGCTTGAGCCCGAACTCGATCTCCAGCGTGTCCGGCACGGCGGGCCCGGTGCCCGAGACGCTGTCGGCGGCCCAGCGCCCGACGTTGCGCACCACCTCGCGCACCGCGTCCAGCCGCTGCGGCAGCTCCGCGAACGCCCGCGCGGCCGTGTCCCGGACCCCGGCGTCCCCGCCCGGCTCACCGGCCGCCGGCGTGAACCCGGTCTCCGCCCGGTCCAGCACCGTCACCTCGGCGTGGACGAACGCGCCCTCGCCGAGATCCACCGTGATGACGTCCCCCACGAGCCGACTCCCCTCAGTCCTGTGCATGGCCGGAACCCGGCGCGAGCGCCCGTCCGACGAGAGAACTATAGGACCGTGGAACGGTGTTGACTGGGGATCACCTCGTATCCCCCGCCCGATCGGGGACCCGGTCGAGGACCCGTCCTCGGCTCGCCGCGCACCGCACCGCGGCGCGGGCCGTCACTCCGGGCCGCGGTTGGCCGCCGACGGCCTCGTTCCCGGCGCGCGGGCGGGGGGAGACGCTCCTATCGTGGAAATCAGACGTCCACAGAGGAAGCGCACCTGCCGAGGGGTCCGCGCTGATTCCCGGTGCCCCGTGCGCAGCATCACAGCCCGTCACCGCACTTACGGCCCGTCACCGCAATCACGGGGAGTCATCATGACGACGCCCGGCGACCCGCACCACCCCGCCCCGGGCCGGACCGGCGGCGGATACCGCACCTCGCTCCCCTGGCGGATCGTGACCAGCGCCTCCGAGTACGTCGACCGGCACCTCGGCTGGGACCGGCTGCCGGTCGTCCCCGGTCTGCTGACCCTCCTCGGGCTGCGGGTCCGGCTGCGGCAGCAGAACCTGTACGACACCGGCGGGCTGCCCTCCGTCGACCTGCCCGACCCCGCGCCCCCGTCCGCGAAGCACAAGGTCAACCGGACCGCCGACGGCAGCCACAACGACCTCGGCGAGCCGCGCATGGGCATGGCGGGCATGCGCTTCGGCCGCAACATCCCGCTGGACCGGATCGCCCCCGCCACCGCCGAGTCGGTCCTGACCGGGCCCAGCCCGCGCGAGGTCAGCCGCGTCCTGCTGACCCGGCACGAGCTGATCCCGGCCGGGTCGGTCAACTCCCTGGTCGCCGCCTGGCTCCAGTTCATGATCCGCGACTGGTTCAGCCACGGCACCAGCCCCACCGACCGCCCCTGGGAGGTGCAGCTCCTGGACGACGACCCGTGGCCCGAGCGGCCGATGCGGATCATGCGGACCCCGGACGACCCGACCCGGGACCCACGGGCGCCCGCCGGGACCCCCGACACCCGCGTCAACGTCTCCTCCCACTGGTGGG
Organism: Kitasatospora sp. Ki12; assembly: GCF_054601375.1. Taxonomy (NCBI): domain Bacteria; kingdom Bacillati; phylum Actinomycetota; class Actinomycetes; order Kitasatosporales; family Streptomycetaceae; genus Kitasatospora; species Kitasatospora sp. Ki12. The sequence goes on from NZ_BAAIHT010000002.1 coordinate 1,625,713, forward strand.
ACGCCTCCCAGATCTACGGGACCGACGAGGCCGAGCAGCGCCTGCTGCGCACCGGGGAGCTGGGCCGGCTCCACACCTGGGACAACGGGCAGAGCCCGTTCGCCTCGGACCCCTCCCGCGACCCCGCCCGGCTTCCCGGTTTCTGGCTGGGCCTGGCGATGATGCACGCCCTGTTCGTCCGGGAGCACAACGCGATCTGCGACCACCTGCACGGCGCCTACCCGTCCTGGGACGACGAGGAGCTGTTCCAGCGGGCCAGGCTCGTGAACGCCGCGCTCCTCGCCAAGATCCACACCGTGGAGTGGACGCCGGCCGTGATCAGCCACCCCACCACCGTCGCCGCGCTCCGGGCCAACTGGTGGGGCGTCGCGGGCGAACGGGTGCACGGGCTGTTCGGCCGGATCAGCGACAGCGAGGTCGTCAGCGGCATCCCCGGCGGCGACACCGACCACTACGGCGTCCCGTACTCGCTCACCGAGGAGTTCGTGGCCGTCTACCGGATGCACCCCCTCGTCCGCGACGACTGGGACCTGCGCTCCGCCGACGACGACGCCGGCCTGCGGCAGTGCACCTTCCGTGACATCTCGGGGCCCGACGCGCTGAAGGTCCTCGGGACGCTGCGGACCGCCGACCTGCTGTACAGCTTCGGCACGCTCCCGCCGGGCCTGGTCACCCTGCACAACTTCCCGAGGTTCCTGCAGGAGTACCGGCGCCCGGACGGGAACCTGCAGGACCTCGCCGCCACCGACATCCTGCGCAGCAGGGAACTCGGGATCCCCCGCTACAACGAGTTCCGCCGCCTGCTGCGGCTGGAGCCCGCGCGGAGCTTCCGGGAGCTGACGGACAACGCGGAGTGGGCCGAGGAGATCGAGCGGGTCTACGAGGGCGACATCGAGAAGGTCGACGTGACGGTCGGGATGTACGCGGAGAAGCTGCCCACCGGATTCGCCTTCAGCGACACGGCCTTCCGGATCTTCGTCCTGATGGCCTCACGGCGGCTGAACAGCGACCGGTTCTTCACCGAGTACTACACCCCCGAGGTCTACTCGAAGGCCGGTCTGGCCTGGATCGACGACAACACCATGGTCACGGTGCTGCTGCGCCACTACCCGGAGCTGCGGACGGCGCTCGCGGGCCTGACGAACGCCTTCGTGCCGTGGCACACCGCCGGAGGGGCGGCGGCCTGACCCGGCACGGCGGGGCCGGACGGCGGTACGGGCGAGCGGTGCCGGATCACGGGGCGGGCGAGCGGGCGCATCAATCGGGCACATCAGGAACAAGTAGGATGACTCAACTTCCGCGCTACGCGCGAAGAGTTCCATAGATGTTCCATTTGCCCGATTTATCTCCCGCTTCACACGCCCGGAGCCACCCTCATGGACAACCCGTCCGCCGTCGACACCGGCAGCGCGATAGAGACCCGCGGTATCGAACCCGTCCCCGACCACGAGCGCCGGGGCAGAGTCCGCGAGCTCTTCCCGACCTGGGTCGCGGCGAACATCAGCGTGCTGCTGCTCACCATGGGTGCCGCCCTGGTGGTGTTCAACCGGCTGAACTTCTGGCAGGTCCTGGTCGTCGCCGCCTGCGCCGCGCTCGTGTCGTTCGGCATGGTCGGCGTGCTGTCGGTCTCCGGGAAGTGGGGCGGGGCGCCGGGCGCGACCCTGTCCCGGGCCACCTTCGGGGTGCGCGGGAACCTCTTCCCCGGCGCGATCCTCTGGATCGCCCGGTTCGGCTGGGAAACGATCAACGCCGTCACCGGCGCCTACGCCGTGCTGACCGTCCTCGACCTGATGTTCGGCGTCAAGAGCAACACCGTCCTGATCGTGATCACGCTCTTCGCCTTCGTCGCCTGCACCTTCCTGGTCTCCGGGATGGGCCGGAAGGCGCTGAACGTCTGCAACACCTGGTCGACGTACCTCTTCGGCGTCTTCAGCGTCCTGGTGCTGGGCTACCTGATCGCGACCATCCACTGGAACGAGGTCTTCTCCAAGCCCGCGGGCACCACGGCGATGATGGTCGCCGGGGTCGGGACCATCGCCGCCGGCGGCATCAGCTGGGTCCCCACCGGCCCGGACTTCGCCCGCTACCTGCCGCACGCCGCCTCCGGCCGGAAGATCGTCGGCGTGACGGTCTCCGGGGCCGGCCTGGTGATGGTGCCGATGGTGCTGATGGGCGCCGTGATGGCGGTGGCCTCGCCCGGGCTGGCGGAGGCCGCCGACCCGGTCTCCTTCCTCGGCGACCTGCTGCCGACCTGGCTGGCCGTGCCCTACCTGCTGACCGCGATCGTGGGCATGCTGCTGATCAACAGCCTCTCGATGTACTCGGCCGGCTTCACCGCGCAGACCATGGGCGTCCGGCTGCCGCGCGCCATGGCCGTCAGCATCAACGCCGTGATCTCGCTGGTCGGCGGCCTGCTGCTGATGCTGGTCGCCAAGAGCTTCCTGGGCTCCTTCATCACCTTCCTGATCCTGCTCGCGGTCTCCTTCTCGGCCTGGATCGGCGTCTACGCGGTCGACATGTTCCGCCGCCGGTCGCGTGCGGTGCGCTACGACGCCGACGCGCTGATGGACACCACCAGGAACAGCCGGTACTGGTACGTGGGCGGCTTCTGCTGGCAGGCGATGGTGTCCTGGGTGCTGGCCCTGGTGATGGGGCTCGCCTTCACCACGTGCGACTGGTTCGCCGGCCCGCTCTCCGACACCCCCGTCGGCCGGTACGGGCTCGCCTGGGCGGCGACCATCGTGATCTCCGGCGTGATCATGGCCGTGCTCCCCGCGCCGCAGGAGAACACCCCCGCCGCCGCTTCCGTCGAGCAGCCCGTCGGCAGGGTCACCTCCTAATGCTGTTGTCAAGCCGCTGATGTGACTGGGAGGTCGCCTTGGTAGCACCGTCCGTCACGGATCAGGGCCCACAGGACATTCACTCGTCGGCGGGCCAGCGCGAGCACGGCCTGGGTGTGGCGCTTGCCCTCGGCGCGCTTGCGTTCGTAGAAGCGGCGGGATGCCTCGCAGCTGCGGATGCTGATCAGCGCGGAGGTGTAGAACACGCGTTGCAGGCCGCGGTGGTAGCGCCGTGGCCGGTGCAGGTTGCCGCTGACGTGGCCGGAGTCGCGCGGGACCGGCGCGACTCCGGCCAGGCTGGCCAGGCGGTCCGGGCTGCCGTACCGGCTCATGTCGCCGGCGGTGGCGGCCAGGAACTCCGCGCCCAGCAGCGGGCCGATGCCGGGCATGCTGGCGATCACCTCGGCGAGGTCGTGTTCGCGAAACCGGGCCGCAATGAGCTTGTCGATCTCGGCGATCTGCTCGTTGAGGCCCATCACCTCCTTGGCCAGGGTGTGGATCACCTGTGCGGCGATCTTCTCCCCGGGGACGGTGGTGTGCTGGCGCTCGGCGGCCTCCGTGGCGGTCTGGGCCAGGGCCTCGGCGCCGCGGACCTTGCGGTTGCGGAGCCAGGTCGTCAGCCGGGTGCGGCCGGCGCGCCGCAGCGCGGCGGGCGTCTGGTAGCCGGTCAGCAGGATCAGCGGCCCCAGGTTGTCCAGGTCGAGGGATCGCTCCAACGCGGGGAAGATGCCGGTGAGTTGGCCGCGCAGGCGGTTGATCCGGCGGGTGCGGTCGGCGCTCAGGTCGGCTCGCCGGCCGGTGAGGATCCGCAGTTCGACGGCGTGCTCGTCGTCCGGCCGCAGCACCGTGAGGTCGCGGCGCATGCGGGCCTGGTCGGCGATGACGGTCGCGTCCTTGGCGTCGGTCTTGCCGGTGCCCCGGTAGCCGGCCGAGGCCCGGTTGACCGCCAGGCCGGGTATGTAGACGAGCTGCTGGCCGTGGCCGAGCAGGATGTTGATCCACAGGGCGGCCATGCCGTCTGCGACGTCCACTGCCCAGACCACGTCCTCGTCCAGGGCGAGGACGTCGGCGAGCAGGGCCATCAGCTCCGGCTCATCGTTCAGCACCCGGCGCGACAGCAGCCGTCTACCCTCGGCGTCCAGCACCACGCAGTGGTGGTGGGTCTTGCCGATGTCCGTGCCCGCCCAGATCTGGGCCACCTGTTCCTCCGGTCGCTCGCTCGTGCTCAGTGCTCCGGACGACCTCGCCAGCGTGGTCCTACTCAGCGATGCACCCGAGGGGCTCGCAGCTCCTAATCAGCGGCCGAGTCGTCGTGAGGCGCCGGGCGGCCAGGTGACCGGAACCATCGAGGGCAACCGACTGAAAGCCATACCCGGCGTCTCTGGGCCTCAGGACCATACGACTGGCCCGTCCAACCCATCAACAACGTAGGACCGTCTGACCGCCCCGACACCCCGGACCGCCCGGTCGCCCGCTCAGCCGAGCCGGCCACCGGGCGGTCCGCTTTCGCCGTCCTGTTCCGGGTCGCCGTCGATGGTGAGCGAGTGAACGGGTCAGTCCGCGGCGGGGACCGGCCGGGGCTCGCGGCGCAGGGCGATGAGGGCGGCGCCGAGGACGCAGGCGACGGCGGCGGTGAGGTAGGCGAGGTGGTAGCCGGAGAGGTGGTCGTCGTCGGTCTCGGCGACGAGGACCATCACCGCCACTCCCGCGCTGGCGCCGATCTGCTGGGTGACCACGTTGACCGCGCCCGCCACGGCGTGCTGTCGCTCCGGGACGCCGGTGAGGCCGGCCGAGGTCATGGAGGGGAAGTTGAGCCCCTGGCCGATGCCGCTGAGCACCAGGCCGGGCAGGACGTGCTGCACGTAGCCGCCGTCGTTCGGGGTGCCGACCCACAGGGCGGTGCCGACGCCGATCAGGACGAGGCCGACGGCCATCAGGGTGCGCGGGGCGTGTTTGGCGAGGAGCCGGCCGGTGGCGAAGTTGGCGGTGAGGAACACCGCCAGGGACATCGGCACCAGGGCGAGGCCGGACGCGAAGGGCGAGTAGTCCAGCATCCCCTGCAGGTAGAGCGGCGCGAAGAACAGCATCCCGACCGACGCCGTGTACTGGAGGAAGGCCGCCAGGCTCGCCGCCCGCACCGAGGCGATCCGGAACAGGCTGAGCGGGAGCACCGGGTCGGCGGTGCGGTGCTCCCGTACGACGAACAGCACCAGCAGGACGGCCGCGGCGGCGAGGACAGCCCAGGCGGAGGCGCCGTCGGTGCTGACGCCGACGACGAGCAGGGTGAGGCCGAGGGTGCCGGTGATCGCGCCGGGCAGGTCCAGCCGGCCGCTGTGGCCGGTGCCGCCGGGCAGTCCGGCCCGGGTCGCGGCCAGGACGGCGAGTCCGAGCAGCACCGAGAACCAGAGCACCGAGCGCCAGCCGAGGAACTGGGTGAGGACGCCGCCGAGCATCACCCCGCCGCTGAAGCTCGCCGCGCCGACGGCCGCGTACACGCCGAACGCCCGGTTGCGCGCCGGGCCCGCCGGAAAGGTCTCGGTGAGCAGGGCCAGCGCGGCCGGGCCGGACAGGGCGGCGCCGATGCCCTGGACGGCGCGGGCGCCCAACAGCACCGCGGTGTCCGGGGCGGCCGCTCCGACCAGCGCGGAGGCGGTGAACAGCGCGACGCCGACCTCGAACACCCGCCGCCGGCCGAGCACGTCGGCCAGCCGGCCGCCCACCAGCAGGAAGCCGGCGAAGGTGACGGCGTAGGCGGTCATGACCCACTGGAGGGTGGTGTCGCCGAGGTCGAAGCGGGTGCCGATCGACGGCAGGGCGGCGTTGAGCACGCCGAGGCCGCTGACGTCCAGCGCGAGCGCCCCGGCGAGCACGCCGAGGGCCAGTCCCGGCCGGCGCACCGGCCCACCGGCCCTGTCGTTGCTGTCCGCGGTGTCGTTGCTGTCGGCACCACCTGCGGTGCCCGTGGTGCCCGTGGTGTCGGTCATGCGGGCCTGCCGGCGAGGTCACGTACGGCGAGGTCACATCCGGCTAAGGGGCCGTCGGTGCCTGCCGACGACGCGTCAAGAGTCTCAACTGCCATGCGGTCAGCTTGCATTGATCACTCATCCGCTGTCTACCCCGCCGTTCCGGATATGGCGCCGGGTGGTTCGGCTCCGGTCGATTCCTCCGGCTCGTCGCAGTGAGCGGCACAAGGGGGGGCCGGTGGAAACGGAGTTCATCTCGTGGACGGATTGCGGGGACGGCCGTGGGGCCGGGTGCCTGATTTCGGCCAGGACATCCAAATTACTGCGCGTTTACCGCTCCTGAGGAGATCGAATCGGACACCGGGGAGATCGGATTCCGCCACTGCCCGGACCACTGCTCGAATTACCCTTGTTTCGCCATTCCCCCGGTGGCACGCTGATGCCCGCCGGTCGGGTCAGTACGCGATCCGGTCCCCCACCAATCCACATCATCGTCACTCTTGACCCCATGGACCTCGGCTTTCGCCGGCAGTGGCCGCGCAGGTGAGGATTCCACGCGACGCGTGATCCCGTGATCGACGCACGCACGGGGAGATTTTCCCCTGAGTCAGGACGACTTGACGGCGGCTCGTCCCCCGACGGAATTCCCCGACCCGAGTCCGACCGTCCGATTCACGACGACGGTCCGATTCCCGACGACCGTGCGCGTCACCGGAGGCCCGATTCACGCCGGGCACCCTCCGGACGCCACCCGGGCACCGCGGAACGGCGCTGAACCGTGCGGCTGCCGCCTCGGGCCCTCGAACGCCCCGTCGTTCCCGTCGCCCTCCACTCCTTTCACCCTCCATTCCATCCGCCCCGCTGAGGGAGTCGCCATGCCTCGAGAACGCGCAGCGCGAGACCTGCCCACCGTCACGGATTTCCTGCTTTCGCGCGCCACCGAACTGTTGGGCATTCCCGCGAACACCCTGGACCGCTGGGCCCCGATGCACCGGTACGGGCTGGACTCGGCGAAGGCGGTGGCCCTCGCGGCCTCGCTGTCCGAGTTCCTCGGGCGGCAGGTCCCGGCCACCTGGATGTGGCAGTACCCGACCGTCGACGGGCTGGCCCGTGCGCTGGTCGACGGCCCGGGGGCCGAGGAGCCCGATCCGGGCCTGGAGCGCCGGGCGTCCGCGCGCGAGCCCGTCGCGATCGTGGGCATCGGCTGCCGCTTCCCCGGCGGGCCGGACCCGTCCTCGTTCTGGCGGCTGCTGGTCGAGGGCGGCGACGCCGTCGGGCCGGTGCCGGCCGGGCGAAGAGCGCTGCTGAACGACCGGGTGCGCTGGGGCGGGTTCATCGACGGCATCGACCGGTTCGATCCGCTGTTCTTCGGCATCTCGCCCCGGGAGGCCGTCCAGATGGATCCGCAGCAGCGGCTGATCCTGGAGCTGGCCTGGGAGGCGCTGGAGGACGCGGGGGTCGCGCCGCACAGTCTGGTCGGCAGCGACACCGGCGTGTTCATGGCCTCCTGTTGGGGTGACTACGCCGCGCTGGCGCACTACCGCGGGCCGGACAGCGGGATCACCCCGCACACCGCCACCGGCATGCACGACGGCATCATCGCCAACCGGGTCTCCTACGTCCTGGGTCTGCAGGGCCCGAGCATGGCCATCGACGCGGCGTGTGCCGGTTCGCTGGTCTCGGTGCACGTGGGGTGCCAGTCGATCTGGCTGGGCGAGAGCGAGTTGGTGCTGGCCGGTGGCGTGAACCTGAGCTTCGTCTCCGACTACTACACCGCCATGGAGCAGATGGGCGCGCTCGCCCCGGACGGCCGCTGCAAGTCCTTCGACGCCCGGGCGAACGGCTACGTCCGCGGCGAGGGCGCCGGTGTGGTGGTGCTCGCGCCGCTGAGCGTGGCGCTGGAGCGCGATCTGCCGGTGTACTGCCTGATCAAGGGCAGTTCCTCCAACAACGACGGTCTGAGCAACGGGATGACGGCGCCGAACCCGCAGGCGCAGGAGAAGATGCTCCGCACCGCGTACCGGCGGGCGGGCATCGCCCCGCACCTGGTGGACTACGTCGAGTGCCACGGGTCCGCGACGCCGCTCGGCGACCCGATCGAGGCCAACGCGATCGGTGCGGTGCTGGGCGGCGACCGGGCTGAGCCGCTGCGGCTCGGCTCGGTGAAGTCCAACGTCGGGCACCTGGAGGCGGCGGCCGGCATCGTCGGCCTGGTCAAGCTGGCGATGTCGGTGCGCAACGGCGTGCTGCCGCCGAGCCTGCACTACAGCGCGCCGAACCCGCAGATCCTGTTCGACGAGTACGGCCTCACCGTCCAGGACCGGCTGACGCCGTGGCCGCGGCGCTCGGACGCCCGCCGGGGCGGGGTGAGCTCCTTCGGGTTCGGCGGCGCGATCTGCCACGTCGCGGTCGAGGAGCTGCCGCGCCCGGAGAGTTCGCTCCTGCTGCTGGCCGCGGACTCCCGGGAGGAGCTGGCGGAGCGGGCGCTGGCGCTGCGGGACGAGACCGACCTGCGCGCGCTCTGCGGCCGTAGCCCCGGCGATGAAACGTTCCGCCTCGCGGCCACCGCCCGCGACATGGCCGAACTCAGGGCCCAGCTCGACGCCTTCGGCAGCGGTAGGGCGGCCGCCGGGCTGAGCGTCGGGGAGAGGACCGGCCGCCGGCCGCGGGTGGCGTTCCTGTTCTCGGGCAACGGCTCGCAGTGGGCGGGCATGGGGCGGCAGCTGCTCGCCGGCCTGCCGGTGTTCCGCCGGTCCCTGCTGCGCTCCGACCGGCGGATGCGCGAACTGCTCGGCTTCTCCCTGGTCGACCAGCTGCTCTCCCCCGACGGACGCCTCGACGACATGGACGTCTTCCAGCCGCTGCTGTTCTCCCTCCAGGTCGCGCTGGCCGACGCCTGGCGCTCACTGGGGGTGGAGCCGGACGTCGTCGTCGGGCAGAGCGTGGGCGAGTTCGCCGCCGCCCACATCGCGGGCGCGCTCGACTTCGCCGACGCCTCCCGGCTGGCCGCCCACCACGGGAGGCTGCTCCAGCAACTCGCCGTGGGGCGCGGCGAGGGCATCGTGGTGATGACCCCCGCGGCCGGGGTCGAGCCGCACCTGACCGGCGGGCTCACCGTCTCCGGCCACAACGGCCTGAACTCCACCCTGGTCACCGGTACTCCGCAGGAGATCGACGACCTCGTCCACCGGCTCACCGAGGCGGGCGTCACCAGCCACCGGGTGCGGATGGGCCACGCCCCGCACTCCCCGCTGGTCGACCACGTCCTCGCCCCGCTGAAGCTCGAACTCGACGGCATCGCACCCCGGACCACCCGCGTCCCGATGATCTCGACGGTCACCGGCGCGCTCGTCGACGGCGCCGAACTCGGACCGGACTACTGGGCGGACAACCTGCGCCGGGAGATCCGGGTGGTCGACGCGCTCACCACCCTGCGCAACCACGACGTCGACGCGGTGATCGAGCTCAGCCCGCACCCCCTGCTGCTCAAGTCGGCGTCCGAGATCCTCACCGCCGCCACCCTGCCCTCGCTGCGCCGCGGCGCCGACGAGGCCGCGACCCTGCTCGGCTCGCTCGGCGCCCTGTACGCCGCCGGGCACCCCGTCGCGGCCCACCCGTTCCTGGCCGGCGACCGCGGCCGGCACGTCGCCCCGAGCCGCGGCGAGGTGGCGGCCGACGAGCCGGTCCAGCTCGTCCCCGTCACGGCCCGCACCGCGGACGCGCTCACCGACACCTGCCGCGAACTCTCCAACCACCTCGAACGCGACCCGGGCCTGCGGGTCTCCGACCTCGCCTACACCCTCGCCACCCGTCGCACCCACCACCACCACCGGATCGCGCTGCTCGCCCGCAACCGCCAGGACGTGCTGGACGGACTCGCCCGGGTCGCCGCCGGGCAGCCGCACCCCGACGTGGTCACCGGCACGCTCTCCGGCAGCACCGACCGCCGGGTGGCCCTGGTGTTCTCCGGCGGCGGCACCCAGTGGGTCGGCATGGGCCGCGAACTGCTGAGCTCGCACGCCGGCTTCCGCACCTGGATGACCGCCTGCGACGAGGCCGTGCGCGCGGCCGGCGGCTGCTCGGTGCTCGACCAGCTCGCCGCGCCGACCGAGGAGGCCCGGTACGAGGAGATGGACGTCCAGCAGCCGGTGCTGTTCGCCCTCCAGGTCTCGCTGGCCAAGGTCTGGCTGGAGCTCGGCATCCGGCCGACCGCCGTCGTCGGGCACAGCCTGGGCGAGGTCGCCGCCGCCTGCGTCGCCGGCACGCTGTCGCTGGAGGACGCCGCCCGGGTCGTGGTCGCCCGCTCGCACCTGCTGGAACGCGAGGCCGCCGCGGGCGCCATGATCTCGGTGGACCTGCCGGAGGCGGAGCTGCTGCCGCGGCTCGCCCCGTACGCCGCGCACGCGGCCGTCGCCGTGGTCAACAGCCCCACCAGCGCGGCGGTCTCCGGCTCGCCCGAAGCCGTCGACGCCCTGGAGGCCGACCTCCGGCGGGACGGCGTCCCGACCCGGCGGATCCGGGTCGAACGGCCGGTGCACAGCCCCGGCATGGACCCGCTGCTCCAGCCGCTGCGCGAGCGCGTCGACGGCATCACCCCGCTGGCGCCCGGCCTCGACTTCCACTCCACCGCCCTGGCCGACACGGTGAACCCGGTCACCGACGTCGAGTACTGGGTGCACAACCTGCGCAACCAGGTCCGGTTCGCGGAGACGATCGGCGCGCTGGTCGACCGCGGCGTCGACACCTTCATCGAGATCGGCCCGCACGAGACCCTGCGCGGCGCGGTCGAGGAGATCGCCCTGAGCCGCGGCACCGAGGTGCACGCGGTCAACTCCCTGCGGCGCTCGGAGAGCGACCTCCGCTGCCTGCTGAGGGCCGCCGCCTCGCTGTACGTCAGGGGCGTCCCGCTGACCTTCGACCCGCTGTTCACCGACGACGCCGAGGTCGTGGAGACACCGCTCGTCCAGTGGCAGAAGGACCGCTACTGGATCGACACCGAACCCGGTCTGGCACCCGCGCCGACCGCGGCTCCGACGGTCGACGCCGCGCCCGTGGCACGGGCCGTGGCACAGACCGTGGCACAGCCGGTCGAGGACCGGCCGGTGGCGGACGTCGTCCTCGCCGAACTCGCCGACGCGCTGGGCGTACCGGTGAGCAGGTTCGACCCGAACGCCAGCCTGCTCGACTTCGGCCTGGACTCGATGCTGGCGATCCGCCTCGTCAACCGCCTGCAGGCGCTGTTCGGGCACCGGGTGTCGCCGGTGGTGTTCCTGGACGGCCGGTCCATCTCCGAGGTCGTCGGCCACGTCGTCGGGCTCACCGGCGGACCGGCACCGGCCGCTCAAGCACCGGCACCGGCCCCACAGGCGCCGACTCCGGCCCCCGCCCCGATGCCCGAGCCGGACCGGCCCCTCCTCGACAGCCTCGCCGAACTCTCCGAACTCGACGCCGAGGAGGTCGTGGAGGAGCTGGAAGCCCGCGGACTCCTGGAGCCCTCCGACGCCCCGGCCCCGGAGCGGCTGCGCGCCGACGACCTCGGCCTCACCCTCGCGCCGGCCTCGCACGGCCAGGCCTCGCTCTGGTTCATGCAGATGGTCGCGCCGGACGCCGTCCCGTACAACTTCATGGTGGCCGCCCGGATCCGGAAGGCCGTCGACGAGCAGGCGCTGGAGCGCGCCGTCCGGGCCGTGCTGGCCCGGCACCCCGCGCTGCGCACCCTCTTCGTGGAGGCGGGCGGGCGGCCGTACCAGGTCGTCCTGGACGAGCCGGTGTACGAGTTCCTCGTGGTGGACGGCGCCGGGCTGGACGAGGAGCAGGCCCACGAGGAACTGGCCCGGCACGGGCACCGTCCGCTCGACCTGGACGACGGGCCGCTGGTGCGGATCGTCCTGCTGACCCGCGGTCCGGCCGACCACTCCCTGCTGGTGCTGGTCCACCACATCGCCTCGGACGCCGCCTCGGCGGACGTCATGATCCGCGAACTCCAGGAGCACTACGAGGGGTCCGTCCCCGCCGACCGCGGGCCGGCCGCCCCGTACACGGAGTTCGTCGCCTGGGAGCGGCAGTGGCTCGCGGGGCCCGCGGCCGAGGCGGCGCTGGACTGGTGGTCGCGGAAGCTGGCCGACCCGCCCGCCCATCTGGACCTGTCCGCCAAGGAGCGGCCGCCGGGCGTCACCTACGAGGGCCGCGACCTGGCGTTCCGCTGGAGCGCCGAAGAGACGCGCCTGCTACGGGAGTTCGCGGTCCGCGAGGGCGTGTCGACCAGCACCGTCGTCCTGGCCGGGTTCTTCGCCACGCTCAACCGCGCTACCGGGACCGAGGATTCGGTCCTGGCCACCGCCATCGCCCAACGGGCCGAGCCCGGTTGGGAGTCCGCCGTCGGCTACTACCTCAACACGGTGCTGGTGCGGGCGAACCCCACCGGTGACCGCGGCTTCCGCGAGCTGCTGCGCGAGGTCCACGCCTTCTCGCTCGGCCTCCTGGAGCACATGAACTACCCGCTCGACCTGCTGGCCTCGCAGCTGAAGCCGCCGCGGGCCGAGGGCCGCTCCCCGTGGTTCGACGTGGTGGTGAACTGGCTGTCCTCGGACGCCTTCCCCCGCTCCGTCAAGCTCTTCCACGGCGTCGGCGACACGATCGCGCCGGACGGCGCGCTGCCGCTCGAACCGCTCCAGGTCCGCAGGCACCTCGCCAAGTTCGACCTGGAGATCTCGATGGCCGATATCGACGGCCGGGTGGCCGGCCACGTCCAGTTCAAGCCGAGCTACCTGGAGCGGCGGACCGTGACGGCGCTGCTCGCGCTGTTCCGCACCGTCCTCTTCGACTCGATCGCCCGACCCGACCTGGCCCTCGGCGCCATCGCGCCGTCCGGCCTCCCCCAGGAGACGGACCAGTGACCGTGACCGAAACCCTGCACTCCGCGTTCGTCGAGCACGCGGCCAAGAACCCCGACGCGACCGCCGTGCACTCCGAGGCCGGCGTCCTGACCTACGGCGAACTGGACGAGCGGTCCCGGGTGCTGGCCGAGCGGCTGGTCGCCGACGGCGCGGGGCCGGGCGTCCCGGTCGGCATCTGCGTCGAGCGCACCCCCGACCTGCTGGTCGCCGTCCTGGCGGCCCTGCGCGCCGGGTCCTGCTACCTGCCGCTGGACCCGGACTACCCCGCCGACCGGCTGGCCTTCATGGTCCGGGACAGCGGCACCCGGCTGCTGCTCACCACGCCCGCGTCCCGGGCCGCCTGCCCGCCCGGGCCGACCGTGGTCGTGCTCGGCGAGGCCGTGACCACCGAGCCCGGCGCGAAGCCGGTGGCGGTCGTGCCAGAGGACACCGCGTACGTCATCTACACCTCGGGCTCCACCGGGCGTCCCAAGGGCGTCGCCGTCCGGCACGGCGCCTGCGTGGCGATGCTCGCCGACCTGGACCGGGCCCTCGCGGGCTGCGACCTGAGCGGGGTCTCGGCGGCCAGCTCGATCTGCTTCGACATGTCGGTGATGGAGCTCTTCAACGCGCTGTGCCGCGGCGGCGCCGTCGTGCTCGTCGAGAGCGCCCTGCACCTGGCGGAGAGCCGCCACGCCGACCGGATCACCCACCTGAACGTCGTCCCGTCGGTCATGAACAGCCTGCTGGACGCCGGGGCCCTGCCCCCGAACGTGCGCAGCGTCGTGTTCGGCGGCGAGGCCCTGCACCGCAAGCTGGCGGACCGGGTCTACCGGGAGACCGGCGCGGAACGGGTGTTCAACGCCTACGGCCCCACCGAGGGGACGGTGTTCTGCTCCTTCGGGCTGGTGCCCGAGGGCGGCACGGACGAGCCGACGATCGGCCCGCCGACGGCCGGAGACCGGGTCTACGTGCTGGACGGGGAGCTGCGCCCGCTCCCGGACGGTGAGCCCGGTGAGCTCTACCTCGGCGGCGCCGGCCTCGCCCACGGCTACGTCAACCGGCCGGCCACCACGGCGGAACGGTTCGTGCCTGACCCGTTCCGCGCCGGCGAGCGGATGTACCGCACCGGGGACCTCGTCCGGTTCACCGAGGACGGCGAACTCCGGTTCCTCGGCCGCACCGACCATCAGGTCAAGCTGCGCGGCTACCGGATCGAGCTGGAGGAGGTCGAGGCCCGGCTGACCGGCTGCCCCGGGGTCCGGGAGGCCGCCGCCGCCGTGCGCGGCAACCGGCTCGTCGGGTACGTGGTGCCGGCCGGCGACGGCGCCCCGGCGGACGGCCCGACGTCGGGCGGCCCGACAGCGGACGGCACGGCGCCGGAGGCCGCGCTCCGCGGCGCCGTCACCGCCCGGCTGGCCGCGGAACTGCCCGAGTACATGGTGCCCGCGACGCTCGTCCTGCTGCCCGCCCTCCCGCTGGGGCCGGGCGGGAAGCTCGACCGCGCCGCGCTGCCCGAGCCGCCGGCCGCCGACGCCGGCGGGCCCCGGACGGCCGCCGGCACGCCGACCGAGGTGGCGCTGGCGGAGATCTGGGGCCAGCTGCTCGACCTCGAACCGTCCAGCATCGACGTGCGGTCCGCCTTCTACGACCTGGGCGGCGACTCGCTGCTGCTCGTCCGGCTGGCCCGGCTGATGACCCGGCGCTTCGACCGGCGCGTCCGGGTGCCCGACCTGTTCAGCTTCCGCGACATCTCCTCCCTCGCCGGCTGGCTCGACGACGAGAGCGGCGCCGCCCCCGAGGTGGTCCGGTCGGCCCGCGAGCGCGCCGGGGCCCGTCGGGCCGCGCTGCGCGGCCGCGGCGGCGGCAGCAGCAGTGCGACCGGCACCGGCCGCTGAGCCCTCGGCACTCGTCCCCGTCACCCCACCCGATCACCGAACAGGAGCCTCCCCATGACCGACCGACCAGCACAGGACCACGCCCCGCAGGACTACGACCCGGGCGACGTGGCCGTCATCGGCATGTCCCTGCGGGCACCCGGGGCCCGTACCAAGGAGGAGTTCTGGGACAACCTCGTCCACGGCAGGGAGTCCGTGTCGTTCCTGGCCAAGGACGACATCCACGTCGACGAGACCCTGATCCACAGCCCGTTCTACGTCCGGGCCTGCGGCCTGCTCGACACCTACGACAAGTTCGACCCGGCGGTGTTCGGCATCAGCGACCGGATGGCCGCCGCGATGACCCCGGAGAACCGGCTGTTCCTGGAGAGCGCCTGGGAGGCCATGGAGGACGGCGGCTACGACCCGGACCGGCTGAAGGCCGAGGTCGGGATGTACGGCGCCAACAACCCGCAGACCGCCGCGCTCTACAGCTCCCCGCCGGACCGGGTGTCGGTCGGCCCCGAGGCGATCGAGGCCAGTCTGGCGTGGTCGCCGGACACCATGACCTCCAACGCCCTGTACTACCTGGGGCTCACCGGCGAGGCCGTCACCGTCGCCGCCGTCTGCGCGGGCTTCCACTACGCGGTGCACCTGGCCTGCCAGTCGCTCCTGCTCGGCCAGACCGACCTGGCGGTCGCCGGCGGCGCGATGGTCCGCCTGCCGCACCCCCGCGGCCACCTGTGGGAGGAGAACCGCGTCCTGTCGAAGGACGGCCACTGCCGCCCGTTCGACGCCAACGGCACCGGCACCGCGCTGTCCAGCGGCGTCGTCACCGTGCTGCTGAAGCCGCTCGACCGGGCCGTCGCCGACCGCGACCACGTCTACGCCGTGGTCAAGGGCTCGGCCGTCAACAACAACGGGGTCAGCGCGGTGGCGTACGGCCTGGCCCAGCCCGAGCGGCTGAGCGCGTGCATCGCCGCCGCCATGGAGGTGGGCGGCGTCGCACCCGACACCGTGTCCATGTACGAGGCCAACGGCCTCGGCCTGCCGATGACCGACGAACTGGAGGTGCACGCGGCCAGCATGGCCTTCGGCAAGCAGACCGCGACCACCTCGATCGGCGGGGTCAAGGGCAACGTGGGCCACGGCGGGGTGGTGTCCGGCGGCTTCGGCGCGATCAAGGCCGCGCTGGCCCTGTACCACCGGAAGCTCCCGGCGACGATCAACCTGACCGAGGTCAACCCGGACCTCGACTTCCCCGCCACCCCCTTCGTGCCGCAGCTCGAAGGCGCGGACTGGGAGCCGGAGGCCGGCGTCCGCCGCGCGGGCATCACCTCGATCGGCGGCGGCGGCTACAACGCGCACCTGGTGCTGGAGGAGCCGCCGACGCCCGCCCGGCGCGCCCCCGAGGAGACGGGCAGGCCGCGCCTGGCCACCCTCTCCGCCCTGGACGACGAGGCGTTGGCCCGTCAGCGCGCCCGGCTCAAGGAGCGGCTGGAGGCCGACCCGGGGCTACGGCTGGACGACGTCTGCTACAGCCTCAACCTCGGCCGCAAGGTCATGCCCCGCCGGTGGGCGGCCGTGGTCCGCAGCCGCGCCGAGCTGATCGCGGCGCTGGCCGGGGAGGCGACCGGGCCGGCCGCCACCTCGACCGCCGCCGCCCCGGCCGGTGACCCAGGCGCGTTCTCCCGGGGTGACGCCGGGATCGTGCCGTCCGGCGCGGACCCCCGGGCGCTGTCCGAACTGGCCGCCGTCTGGGTGACCGGCGGGCAGGTGGACTTCGACGCCCTGCACCGGGGGGAGGCCAGCCACCGCGTGCCGCTGCCCACCTACCCGTTCCGGCCGCGCCGGTTCTGGCGAACGGACTGGTGACCGTGAGCACACGGGCACTGGACACCGTGGACCTGGGCGACCCGGGCACCTTCGCCGACCACGGCCCCGGCCTCGACGGCTTCTGGCGCACCCTGCGGGACACCGCCCCGCTGCACTGGAACCCTCCGGCGGACGGCCGCCGGGGGTTCTGGGTGGTCTCCCGCCACGAGGACATCATGGCCGTCTACCGCGACGACACCCACTTCACCTCCGAGCGCGGCAACGTGCTCGTCACGCTGCTCGGCGGCGGCGACGCCGGGGCCGGCCGAATGCTGGCCGTCACCGACGGGCCCCGCCACCACGAACTGCGCAAGATCCTCCAGCGGGTGCTCTCCCCGCGGGTGCTGGACGAGACCGCGCGGGCGGTGCGGGCCAACACCCGGCAGTGGATCCGCGAGGCCGTCGAGTCCGGCGGCTGCGACTTCGCGGACCGGATCGCCGGCCGGATCCCGATGACCACCATCTCCAAGCTGCTCGGACTGCCCGAGCGGGACCGGGACCTCCTGCTCGGGCTGACCAAGGCGGCGCTGTCGGCCGACCACGAGGACGGCGACGGGGTCGACGGGGCCGGCTCCGACGTCGACTCCGAGCTCGACTCCGAGATGGCCCGCAACGAGATCCTGATGTACTTCATGGACGTCGTCGAGGAGCGGCGCGAGTCCCCCGGCGAGGACGTGATCAGCCTGCTGATCGACAGTTCCGTCGACGGCGTGCCGCTGTCCGACGAGGACATCGTGCTCAACTGCTACAGCCTGATCATCGGCGGCGACGAGACCAGCCGGCTGACGATGATCGACTGCGTCCGCACCCTCGCCGACCGGCCCGAGCAGTGGCGGCGGCTCAAGCACGGCGAGGTCGCGGTCGGCACCGCCGTCGACGAGGTGCTGCGCTGGGCCTCGCCCACGATGCACTTCGGGCGCAGCGTCGTCCGGGAGACCGAACTGCACGGCGTACGGCTGCGGCCGGGCGAGGTCGTCACCCTGTGGCACGCCTCCGGCAACCGGGACGAGCGGGTCTTCGCCCGGCCCGGGGAGTTCGACCTCGGCCGCACCCCCAACAAGCACCTGGCCTTCGGCTACGGCCCGCACTTCTGCGTCGGCTCGTACCTGGCCAAGGTGGAGATCGCCGAACTGCTCAAGGCCCTGCGGGACTTCACCACGGGCTTCGAGCGGACCGGCCCGGCACGACGGATCCGGTCCAACTTCCTGACCGGGTTCGCCACCATGCCGCTGCGGTTCGAACCCGACCCCTGCGGTCTGAAGGAGGCCGATCGCGGATGAACATCTACCTGTCGGGACAGGGGGCGTTCGCGGTGCAGGTCGCCGAAGCCCTGCTGGACGAAGGTCACAAGATCGTCGGCGCGGCCGCTCCCCGGCTGCGCAAGGGGCGCACCGACGAGGGCGACGCGATGTCCTGGGACCGCCTGCGCGCCTGGGCGTACCCCCGGGACATCCCGTGGACGGACTCGGCCGAACTGCGCGCGCGGCACGTCCCCGACGGGGTGGACGTCATCGTCGCCGCGCACTCCCACGCCTTCCTGGGCCGCCAGACCCGCGCCCGGGCCGCCGTCGCCACCATCGGCTACCACCCCAGCCTGCTGCCCCTGCACCGCGGCCGGGACGCGATCCGGTGGACCGTCCGCGACGGCGACAAGGTGACCGGCGGAAGCGTCTACCACCTCACCGAGCGCACCGACGCCGGCCCGCTCGCCGCCCAGGAGCACCTGATCGTGCCCCCGGGCTCGACCGCGCGGAGCCTGTGGCGCGACCACCTGGCGCCGCTCGGCGTGCGGCTGCTGCTGAAGGTGGTCACCGACCTCGCCGCGGACCGCCGGATCGAGGTCCCCCAGGACGAGCGGCTGGCGACCTGGGAGCCCTCGATGAGCGCACCGCCGCTGTTCAAGCCCGAACTCATCGCCCTGCCCGGGACCACCCCGGTCGACGGCGACCCGCGGGCGCTCCACGAGCGGTGATACCCGTCTGTCGTCCGGACGCCGTCGACTGAACGCCGAGGCCCCGCACACCCGTTGTGCGGGGCCTCGGCGTTCGGGCCGGGGAAGCCCGTCCCGGCGGGCTCAGCCCCGGTACTGGGCCACGATCTTGGTGAACTCGTACGGGGACTGCGCGACGCCGCTGCAGGCGTCGGCGTCCGTGCCGGAGCCGCAGGCGCGGTCCCGGTTGACGGCCCAGAAGGCGAAGCGGGCGAGGTGGTGCTGCTGGGCGTACCCGAGGATGGTGCGGAAGTCGCCGGTGCTGACGCTCTCCCCCGCCTCGTCGGTCTTCCCGTTCATCGAGGAGACGCCGATGTGCCGGTACGCCGCGTCGTCGCCGTAGCCGTACGCGCTCTTGACCGCGGCCTTCAGCCCTTCCAGCGCGCTGACCGTCGCCTGGCCCATGCTGCCGCTGTGGCCGCCGAAGTCGAAGGGCATGATCACCCAGCCGTCGTTGGCCAGGCCGGCGGCCGCGCCCCGCTTGATCAGGTCCTTGCCGTTGGCGTCCGGGCCGCTGGGCGTGGTGCCCAGGGTGACGTAGGTGACGATGCCGGGGTTCTTGGTCTTGACGATCTTCAGCGCGTCGACCACCCGCTGACGGACCGTCGCGTTGCCGAACTCGGTGTCCTCGATGTCGATGTCGAGCGCCTTCAGCCGGTAGGCGTCGATCACCTTCTGGTAGGCGCCGGCCAGGGCGCTCGCGCTCGAACACTTCTCGCCGAGCTTGTTGCCGCTCCAGCCGCCGACCGAGATCACCACGTCACCGCCGGCCGCCCGGATCGAGTCGATCGCGGCCTGGTCGGAGCCCCCGGTGAGCGCCCGGGTGCCGTCCCACTTCGGGGTGCACCCGCCGTCGGAGAGCACGAAGGCCAGGGTGAACCACTTGACCCCGGTCGCCTTCATCACGTCGGTCGGCTTCTGCGGGCTGCCCCAGCCGAGGTACTCGTACGGCGCGGCGGCCATGCCGGGCACGGCCGCCGCGGCGGCAGGGGCGGCGGCCGCGGAGGTCACGGGGGCCAGCAGGAGGGCGGCCGGCCCGAGGGCGGCGGCGAGCAGCGGGGCGGTGAGACGGACTCCGATGGACTTGCGCATGCCAACTCACTTTCGTCGATCCAGTGGAACGGTGACGGCAGGTCAGGGAGGTGTCTCACAGAATCGGGGCACCGGGCCCGGGGGTCAATGACTTTGGTTAGGAAAGTTTCCCAACGGTGCCATCCCGCACCGGGCCCGGGCCCGGTCAGCCGTTCCAGGAACTGCCGGTCGAGGTGGTCGGCCGGGCCCCGTACTGCTCCGCACCGCCCGAGCCGGAGGTCCGTACGCCCGGGACGGCCGGTCCGTTCGCCGGTCCGTTCGCCGGTCCGGCCGAGGTGCGCGGCGCGGCCGGGCCGGCCGGGGCCCCCGGCGAGTGCCGCGCGACGGTGGTCCGGCGGGCGGCGGCGGTCACCGCCGGGACGTCCGTACCGGCCGGCGCGAGCCGCTCGATCCGCAGCACCAGGTTGCGGTCCTGCCGGTCACCGGCCTGGTCGCGGTTGCGGCTGTGCACGACCTGGGTGGAGACGCCCCCGATCTCCTGCCAACGCCCCTGCACCGCACGGATGTTCGGGCACCACTCGCCCTGGTGTCGGTGCTCCAGGTCGAGCTGCCAGCTCTCCCCCTCGACGACCCGCACCGCGCCGACCTCCCCCGGCAGCTCCAGCCGCGCGCCGCCCCGGACCGTGACCACCGCCCGCTGCGGCCACTGCCCCTCGACCGCCGTCACCGTGATCCGGCTCCGCCCCTGGTACCAGGCCATCGTCGTCCTCCCGCGTCCGTCCTCGTGCCGGCTGCCGCCGGCCTCAGTCGGTAGCACGGACGGCGCGCCCACCGGGGTTCGACCCGCCCCGGTCCGGAACTGAACCCCGGGGCGCACGGCATCCGTTCAGCGCGGCCTCCCCTCACCGGGTTCCGACGGTTCACCGGCGGCGGCGGTCACCGGTGGCGCGGCTCCGACAGGCCGGTGCAGGAGGCCGGGGCCGCGACGCCGGGCGCCAGCGCGTCCCAGGCCCGCAGGGCGGCGTGGGCGGCGGCCCGCTCCGAGACGGTGGGCCGGGCGCCCGCCGGGCCGAGCAGGTAGTCGGCCACCGGGGTGAGCAGCAGGGTGGCGGCGCCGGACGGGAGCAGGACGGCCTCGTCCCACTCGTGCCGGGTGACGGTGCGGCGCAGCAGGGTGCCGTGGCGCGGCCGGAGCGGGCGGGTGGTGGTGCGGCGCCGCAGCTCGGGGCCGACCTCGGCCTCCAGTACGGTGCGCACGCCCGCCAGCGGGCCCAGCGGCACGTGCGCGGCGGCGAGGTCGAGCAGGGCGACGGTCTCCGGCGCGAGCCGGTAAGCGGCGACCACGGCGGCGGTCTCGACGGGTTCGAAGGGCTGTCCGGCCAGTTGGGACACGTCGAGCACGTCGCCGGGGTGGAAGGGGCGGCCGAGGCCCTCCTCGGCGAGGGCGATCAGGCACTCGACGTGGTCGTCGGCGGCCAGGTAGGGGCGGACCGGGACGGCCTCCGGGTCTCCGGTGAGCGCGGCGGTGCCGAGCCGCACCTGGTACCAGGGGTCGAGCAGCGGGTCCTCGGCCGGCCAGCGCAGGGTGACGGTGGTGTGCCGGGGGCGGTCGCCGAGCAGGGCGACCTCGACGGACTCCACCGGGTGGTCGGTGACCAGCCGGTTGACGGCCTGCCAGAGCGCGGCCTCGGTGGGGCTGACGAGGGTGAGTTCGCCCAGCGGCCGGGGCAGGTCGGCCGGGTAGTAGCCGGCCAGCGGGAGGTCGCGGATCGGGCGGACGCCGGTGGCGTCGGCGAGCTCGCCGGCGAGGCGGGCGTAGCAGTCGGAGCGGTCCCGGGCGCGCCGCAGTTCGGCCCGGGCGTGCTCGCCCATCCGGACGTCCTCCCGGGCGAGCGCGGCGAGCACCAGGTAGGGCAGGTCGCGGAGGCCGCGGGCGCGTTGGAGCAGTTCGACCGGTCCGGCGTCCGGGCCGAGGTCGAGCAACCGGTGGAGCAGGTCGGTGTTCACGGGCGTCCGCCTCCGAGAGCTGTGGTGGCCGCCGGGGTGCGGTCCGGCGACCGGGGGTGTGGCGGGCCCGGCGGTTGGTGCCGGGCCGACGGCAGGGGAGCCACACCCATGATTGTGGTGACGGCCGATCAACACCCGATCACCACCGGCTCGACGATCTCTCGACAGCCGGAGGGGTGGCGTGGGTTGATAGGGGCTCATCAATCGGGGGGAAGCACGTGCGCGGGCGGGGGCGAGCACACGAATGCGGGCAGGTGCGGTACTAATGGGTGATTTCCGGTTCTCGGTGCTGGGACTGATGCGGGCACAACGCGGCACCGCCGTACTGAAGGTCGGAAGTCCGCAGCAGCAGGCCATGCTGGCGGTGCTGCTGCTACGTCCGGGGCACGGTGCGAGTGCCACGGACCTGATCGACGCCCTGTGGGGCGAGGAGCCGCCGGGCACCGCGATGACGACGGTGCGGACGTACGCCTGGCGGTGGCGCAAGATCCTGCACGGGGAGGAGCCGGATGCGCCGACCGTGCTGACCTCCGTCGGGGACGGCTACCGGCTGGTGCTGCCCAAGCACGCCGTGGACGCGGCGCAGGCCGAGGAGCTGGCGGCCCAGGCCGAGCGCACGGCGGCCGCCGGGCAGCCGCAGCAGGCGCGGGACCTGCTGAACCAGGCGCTGGACCTGTGGCAGGGCGAGCCGCTGGCCGGCATCCCGGGGCCGTTCGCGCAGCGTCAGCGGCAGCGGCTGGAGGAGCTGCGGCTGACCCTGCTGGAGGAGCGGATCGCCCTGGACCTGGCGTTGGGCCGGTTCTCCCGGTGCATCCCGGAGCTGACCTCGCTGACCACCGAGCACCCGCTGCACGAGCGGGCGTACGGGCTGCTGATGCGCGCGCTGTACCAGGCCGGCCGGCAGGCGGACGCGCTGGCGGTCTACCGGAGCGTGCGTCAGCTGTTCCTGGCCGAGCTGGGGGTGGAGCCCGGCGCCGAGCTGGACCAGCTGCACCGGCGGATCCTGGAGGGCGACCCGGCGCTGGCCGCCCCGGTGCCCGCCGCCCCGGCGGTGGTCGCGGCGCCCGCCGCCGCCCCGGCCGGCCCGGCGGAGCCGGCCGCGGCCGTGCCCGCGCTGCCGGAGCCGCCGGTCGAGCCCGCGGTCGCGCTGGCCCCGAGACCGGCCCAACTCCCGCCGGACGCGGCCGACTTCACCGGCCGTACGGTCCTGGTCGAACGGCTCGGCGAGGCCCTGGGCAGCTCGGGGCAGCAGGCGCTGGTGATCGCCACCGTGGTCGGGATGGGCGGGGTCGGCAAGACCGCGCTGGCCCTGCACGTCGCCCACCGCGTCCGCGAGACCTACCCCGACGGGCAGCTCTACGTCGACCTGCGGGGCGCCGACCCCACCCCGGCCGACCCGGAGGCCGTGCTCAGCGGCTTCCTGCTGGCGCTCGGGGTGCCGGCCGACGCTGTGCCCGACGGACTGGACGCCCGCTCGGCGCTGTTCCGCTCGGTGGTGGACGGCCGGCGGCTGCTGCTGCTCCTCGACAACGTGCACGACACCGCGCAGATCCGGCCCCTGCTGCCGGGCGCGACCGGCTGCGCCGTGCTCACCACCAGCCGTACCCGGCTGTCCGGCCTGCCCGCGACCGTCCACACCGACCTGGACGTCTTCGAACCCGGGGAGGCGCTCGAACTCCTCGGCCGCACCATCGGCGCCGAACGGCTGGCCGCCGAGGCCGAGGCCGCCCGGGACCTGCTGCAGGTCTGCGGCCACCTGCCGCTCGCGGTGCGGATCGTGGCCGCCCGGCTGGCCGCCCGGCCCAGCTGGACGGTGCAGACGCTGGGCCGCCGGCTCGCGGTCGAACGGCGGCGGATCGACGAGCTGCGGATCGGCGACCTGGCGGTGGAGGCGGCCTTCGAACTCAGCTACCGCCAGCTGACGCCCGCCCAGGCCCGGGCCTTCCGGCTGGCCGCCTCGGTGGACGGCCCGGACATCGGCCTGGCCGCCGCGGCCGCCCTGCTGGACCTGGACGAGTACGACGCCGAGGACCTGCTGGAGGCCCTGGTGGACGTGGCGATGATGGAGTCGCCCTTCCCCGGCCGCTACCGCTACCACGACCTGCTGCGCGCCTTCGCCCGGCGACGGCCCGACGGCCCCGGCGCGGCCGTCGAGGCCCGCGACCGGCTGCTGGACCACCTCCTCGCCACCGCGTGCACGGCCTTCCAGCACGCCGTACCCGGGGATCCGGCGGCCGGTGCGCTCGGGCCCGCCCGCAGCGCCGGGGTGGAGCTGACCGGCGCGGACGGCGCCCGGGCCTGGGCCGAGGCGGAGTCCACCGGGGCGATCGCGCTGGCCGCCCAGGTCGCCGCCTGGACGATGGCCGAGACCCCCGCCCCCGCAGCCGCAGCCGCAGCCGCCGCGGGCGACTCCCCCGCGTCTCCGGACGGCCAGGACGCCCCGCCGGACCCGCTGCGCGCCGCGATCGACCTGCTGATCGCGCTCACCCCCTTCACCCTCGCCCCGCCCGGTCGCCAACTCGCCGCCACGGCGGAGTCCCTGGCGGCCGCGGCCACCCACCGCGCCGACCACCGGGCAGCCGGTCGCGCGCACTTCCTGCGCGGCAACGTCGCGCTGGCCGCCACCCGGCTGGAGGAGGCCGAGGCGGCCGCCCGGCTGGCCGTGGCCGCCTCCCGGTCGGCCGGCGACACGGTGATCCTGCGTCAGGCGCTCAACGACCTCGGCCTGGTCTGCCAGTTCCTCAGCCGCTACGACGAGGCCGTCGAGCTGTACGACGAGGCCCTGCTGCTGGCCCGCCGGCTCGGCCACCGCTCGGGGGAGCTGGTGACGACGGTGAACGCCGCACTGGCCCGGGTCCGCAGCGGCCGGGCCGCCGAGGCGGTGGCGATCTGCCACGCGGCGCTGGCCGACCTGCGCACCCGCAACGACGATCCCGGCCGGGCGTACACCCTGTACGTGCTGGGGCTGGCGCTGCACGGGCTGGAGCGGCACGAGGAGGCGGTGACCTGGTTCGGCGAGTGCCTGGCGGTGGCCACGGCGGCCGGTCTGCAGGCCCGGGCCGCGCACGCCCGCTACCGGCTGGCGGACAGTCTGCGGTCGCTGGGCCGGACCGAGGAGGCGCTGGAGCACGCCGGCCAGGCGCTGGCCCTGTGCGAGGAGCTGGGGGCGGAGCGGGACCACGCGCAGGCGCTGGTGGTGCTGGGCCGGACGCTGGCGGACCTCGGGCGCGAGGCCGAGGCGTGGGACCGGTGGCGGGAGGCTCACGCGATCTTCGTCCGGCTGGGGCTGCCGGACGCCCAGGAGGTGGCGGGGCTGCTGGCCCGGGGGCGGGACGGCGTCCCGTCGGCGCGGGACGGGCGGTCGGCGGACCGGGAGGCGGCCGGGGTGCCGGTGACCGGTCGGCGCTGACGCGCTCCGGCCTCGCACTGCGGCCCTACTGCTGGCTACTGCTGGCTACGGCTGACTGACGGGGTTCACGGCCTGATCACCGGCCGTGAGGAATCGATCCTGCGGCAGCCCGGCCGCTCAGGAGCCGGTGCTGTTCCAGTCACCGGAGCTGCCGTGCCCGGTGGTGGCGGTCGGGGCGGGGGTGACGGGGGTGGGCGTCGGCGTCGCGTCGCCGACCACCACCGTCGCCGTCCCGCCGCCGGCCGTCTCCGCCACCGCGGCCGTGGCGGAGAGGCCGGCGCCCAGGGCGACGACCACCCCGAGGCCGACGGTGAACAGCCGGAGGCGGGCGGAGGCGGTGGCCGGACGCTGCGTCATCTCTGGTGCTCCTTCGGTGGCTTCCCTGTGGAGGGAAGGTGTCCTTCGTGGTGTGGCACCAGTCTTGCGGGGGCCGGTCAACGGCCGATCTACGGCGGAGCACCGCTGATCACCGGGCGGTGATCAGGCCGCCCCGCGGATCTCCAGGGTGCAGCACTTGACGCTGCCCCCGCCCTTGAGCAGCTCGCTCAGGTCCATCCCGATCGGCCGGAACCCGCGCTCCCGCAGCCGCGCCGCCAGGCCCACGGCCGCCTCCGGCAGCACCACGTGCAGGCCGTCGCTCACCGCGTTGAGACCGAACACCTCGGCGTCCGCCTCGTCCACCAGCAGGGCGTCCGGGAAGAGCCGGCGCAGCACCGTCCGGCTGCCGGGCGAGAAGGCCTCCGGGTAGTACATGATCTCGTCGCCGTCGAGCACCGACAGCGCGGTGTCCAGGTGGTAGAAGCGCGGGTCGACCAGCTCCAGCCCGACCACCGGGCGGCCGAAGAACTCCTGCGCCTCGGCGTGCCCTTCGGCCACGCTGCGGAAGCCCCGGCCGGCCAGCACGAAGCTCGCGGTCAGCAGCAGGTCCCCCTCGCCCTCGTTGACGAACTCCGGGTCGTGCGTCGCGAAGCCCCGGTCGCGGAACCAGTCCAGGTAGGCGGGGCCCTCGGCGGCCCGCTCGGCGTTGCGGAAGCGCGCCCCGAGCACCCGGCCGTCCACCACGGTGGCGCCGTTGGCCGCGTAGACCATGTCGGGCAGGCCGGGCAGCGGCTCGATCAGCTCGACCTGGTGGCCGAGTTCGGCGTACAGGGCGTACAGCCGCTCCCACTGGGCGACGGCGAGGTCGGTGTCGACCGGCTTGGCCGGGTCCATCCAGGGGTTGATCGCGTAGGTGACGTCGAAGTGGTCCGGACGGCACATCAGGTAGCGGCGCGGACGGGCGGTGCGGGTCATCGGGTCCTCCAAGTCGGGGCGGTGCGGGAAGCGGCGGTGCGGGAAGCGGACGTGCACAAGGACGGGGTCAGGCGGCCGGGGTGGACGGCCGGGTGGGGAAGTCGCGCAGGCCGCGCAGCGGGCTGGCCAGCAGCAGCAGGCCGGCCGAGAGCAGCACGCCCGCCATCAGCCAGATGGTGGCGCGGGCGCCGATCACCTCGCCGAGCCAGCCGCCGAGCAGGGCGCCCACCGGGATCGCGCTGTAGTTGACGGTCGCGGAGCTGGCCCGGATCCGGCCGATCAGCTCCGGCGGGCAGTAGGCCTGGGAGAAGCTGCCGGCCAGCACGTTGCCCGCCACCACGCCGCAGACCGCGACGGCCCAGGCGAGCGCGGAGACCAGGAGCGGCAGCCGCTCGCCCGCGAGCGGCAGCAGCAGGATGAAGGGGGCGACCACCAGCTCGCAGACCAGCAGGGCGCGGGCGGTGCCCAGCCGGCGGGCGATCCGCCCGGCCAGCATCGCCCCGGCCAGTCCGCCGACGCTCACCAGGGCGAACACCCCGCCCACCGCGCCGGGTTCGATCCCCACGGTGCGCACCAGGAAGACGGTCTGCACGGCCTGGATGCCGTTCAGGCCGAGGTTGCCGATCGCGGCGAAGCAGGCGAAGGTACGCAGGTACGGGTCGCGCAGCAGGAACCGGACGCCCTCGCCGATCTCGCGCTGGATGCCGCGCCGCTCGGACACCGGCGGGGGGTGCTCCTCGGTCCTGATCCGCCGCAGGCAGACCGCCGACACCAGGTAGGTGAGCGAGTCGACGAGCATTCCGCTGGCGGCGCCGAAGGCCTGGGAGAGCAGACCGGCCACGCCCGGGCCGGCGATGTCCGCCGCCGAGGCCCCGGAGCGCAGTTTGACGTTGGCCTCCAGCAGGTCGGCCTTGGCCACCAGGGTGGGCAGCACCGCGCCGTACGCGGTGGAGAAGAACACCTTCACCGCGCCGGTCAGCAGGGCCACCACGACCAGCTGGGCGAGGGAGAGCACCCCCAGCCAGCCGGCCACCGGCACGCTGCCGAAGAACACGAGCAGCAGCAGGTCGCAGACCAGCATCACCCGCAGCCGGGGCCAGCGGTCCACCCAGGCGCCGGCCGGCAGGCCGAGGAACAGCCAGGGCAGCCAGGCGGCGGCGTTGACCACGCCGACCGCGAGCGGGCCGGCACCCAGGGTGACGACGGCCACCAGGGACAGCGCCACGCTGCCGACCGCCGTGCCGAGGGTGCTGGTGGTCTCGCCGAGCCAGAGCCGGCGGAAGTCCCCCTGGGCCCACAGGCCCCAGCGGCCGCGCGGCCGCTCCGGCGGCGCCGGGGATTCGATCGGGACGGTGGTGGTCATCGCGGTCACGCTCCGAGCTTCTCGGTCAGCACGGCGGCGATCCGTGCGAGGGGTTCCGGCTGGGTCAGCTCACCGTGGGCGCAGGCGAGGCGGTGGGTCTCGACCGGGCCGTCCAGGTAAGGGCGCCAGGCCTGTTCGTACGGCCAGTCCGCGGGCTTGCCGGTGGTCGCCCCGAAGAAGACGGCGTCCCCCCGGTAGCGGTCCGGCACGTGTTCGGCCATCAGCTTGCGGTGCCGGTCGAAGACCTCGGGCAGCACCGCCACGGCCTCGCCGAGCACGGCCTTCAGGCTCGCCAGGCCGCGGTCGTCGGCCGGGTCGTGGCCGAGCGAGCGCAGCAACTCGTCCAGGGTGTCGGCGGGTTCGACGATCGGGGCGGCGGCGGTACGGACCGCCGGGGCGCCGTCCAGCAGGGCCAGCAGGCCGACCTCGGCGCCCTCGGCGCGCAGCCGCACCGCCATCTCCTGGGCGACCACGGCCCCGAAGGACCAGCCCAGCAGGTGGTACGGGCCGTCGGGGCGCACGGCGCGGATCTGCCGCACGTAGTCCTCGGCGATCTCGGCGACGCTCGCCGGGGCGCCGCCGCGCAGGCCGCGGGCCTGGAGGCCGTACACCGGCTGATCGGGGCCGAGGTGGCGCAGCAGCCCGGAGTAGACCCAGCTGATGCCGGCCGCCGGGTGGACGCAGAACAGCGGGGCCCGGTCGCCGCCGGTGCGCAGCGGCAGCAGGACGTCCAGGGCGTCGGCGGCCGGGCCCCGGTCGAGCAGGCGGGCCAGCCCGGCCACGGTGGGCGCCTCGAACAGGGCCCGCATGCCCGGGTCCGCGCCGAGGGTGGCGCGGATGCGGGCGAGCAGTTTCATGGCGAGCAGGGAGTGGCCGCCGAGGTCGAAGAAGTCGTCGTCGATGCCGACGGTCTCCAGGCCGAGGACCTCCGCGAACAGCGCGCAGAGGATCTCCTCCCGCGGCGTCCGGGCGGCGCGGCCGCCGCTGAGCTGCCCGAAGTCCGGTGCGGGCAGCGCCGCGCGGTCCAGTTTGCCGCTGCCGGTGAGCGGCAGCGCGGCCAGCGGGACGACGGCGGCGGGCAGCATGTAGCCGGGCAGGTGGCCGGCGGCGAAGGCGCGCAGTTCGACCGGGTCGAGCGGGCCGTCGGTGACCACGTAGGCGACCAGGCGCAGCCCGTCCCCGTCGGGCAGCACGGCGGCGGCGGTCACCTCCGGGTGGAGCGTCAGCACGTGTTCGATCTCGCCGAGTTCGATCCGGAAGCCGCGGATCTTGACCTGGTGGTCGGTACGGCCCAGGTACTCCAGCTCCCCGTCACGGGTGCGGCGCACCAGGTCCCCGGTGCGGTACATCCGCGCCCCGGGCTCGAAGGGGCAGGCGAGGAAGCGCTCGGCGGTCAGGGCCGGTCGGGCCAGGTAGCCGCGGGCCAGACCGGCACCCGCCAGGTACAACTCCCCCGGTACCCCGACGGGGACGGGGTTGAGGTACTCGTCCAGCACGTAGCCCCGGGTGCCCGCGACCGTACGGCCCAGGACCGGCCGCTCGGTCGCGTCCAGCGGGTGGGTCAGCGCGTCGACGGTGCACTCGGTCGGACCGTACAGGTTGTGGGCCGCGGTGGCCGGCGCCTCGCGCAGCCGGGTCCAGAGCGCCTGGCCGACGGCCTCGCCACCGAGCAGCACCAGGGCGGGCGCGGGCTCCTCCAGCAACCCCTCCTCGATCAACTGCTCGGCGTAGGAAGGCGTCACCTCCAGCACACCGATCCCGCGCTCCCGCACATGGCCGACCAGCGCCCGGGCGTCGCGCCGGGTCTCACCGCCGATCAGGTGCAGCTCGTGCCCGGCCACCAGCCAGAGCAGACCGTCCCAGGAGGCGTCGAAGCAGAGCGAAGCCGTCAACGCCACCCGCTGCCGATCCACCCCGGCCATCACACCCGTCCGGTGAGCGGCCAACAGCGCGGCGATACTGCCGTGCTGGACCACCACACCCTTGGGACGCCCGGTCGACCCGGAAGTGAAAATCACATACGCGGCGTCCTCGGCGGAGGCACGCGCCGTCGGGTTCGTCTCCGGGCCGCTCGCCCCGGCGACCGCCAGGGTCGGCAGTCCGGCCAGCGCCTCGGGGTGCGGCCAGTCGTCCCCGGTGAGGACGAGGGCGGGGGCCGCGTCGGCGAGGGTGCGGGCGGTGCGGTCGGCCGGGTGGTCGGCGTCCAGCGGCAGGTAGGCGCCGCCCGCCTTGAGCACCGCCAGGATCGCCACCACCGACTCCGCCGAGCGCGGCAGGGCCAGCGCCACCACGGACTCGGGGCCGACACCCCCCGCGATCAGCCGGTGCGCCAGCCGGTTCGCCCGGACGTTCAACTCCGCATACGTCAGGGAGAGTTCACCGCAGACCAGGGCCACGGCGTCCGGCGTCGCGGCGGCCTGCGCCTCGAACGCGGCGGGCACCAGCGGCACCCGCTCCGGCAGGGCGGCCCCGGCCGCGGGCAGCGTGACGGGCTCCTGTGCCGAGAGGAGTTCGATGCGGCCGATCGGCAGCTCCGGCCGGGCGGCCACCGCCGCCAGCAGCCGGCCGAGCCGGACGGCGATCGCCTCGACGGTCTCCCGGTCGAAGAGGTCCGTCGCGAAGTCGATCGCGCACTCCAGGCCGGCGGGCGCGCCGTCCGCGTCGAAGGACTCGCCGAGGCCGACGCTCAGGTCGAACTTGGCGACCGTCCCGTCGGAGGACTCGACCCGGGCGTCCAGACCGGCCGGGGCCAGCGGTGCCGACTCCCCCCGGCCCTCCAGCAGCAGCATCACCTGGAAGAGCGGGTGACGGGCCAGCGAGCGGGCCGGGTTCAGCTCCTCGACCAGCCGCTCGAAGGGCACGTCCTGGTGGGCGTGGGCGTCGAGCTGGGTCTCCCGGACGCGGGCCAGCAGCTCGCTGAAGCTCGGGTTCCCGGAGGTGTCGGTGCGCAGCACCACGGTGTTGACGAAGAAGCCGACCAGGTCGTCCAGGGCCTCGTCGGAGCGCCCGGCCACCACCGAGCCGATCGGGACGTCGGTGCCCGCGCCGAGCCGGGTGAGCAGCGCGGCGAGCGCGGCCTGGACGGTCATGAACATCGTCACCCGGTGCTCGCGCGACAACTCGGCTATCGCGCGGTGGAGTTCGGCGCCGTACGGGACGACGACCCGCTCGCCCCGGTGGCTGGCGGCCGCGCGGCGCGGCCGGTCGACGGGCAGCGACAGTTCCTCGGGCAGACCGGCCAGGGCCTGGCGCCAGTGGTCGAGCTGGCGGGCGAGCAGGCTCTCCGGGTCGCTCTCCTCGCCGAGCAGCTCGCGCTGCCAGAGCGCGTAGTCGGCGTACTGGACGGGCAGCGGCTCCCACTGCGGGGCCGCGCCGTCCCGGCGGGCCGCGTAGGCCTCGGCGAGGTCGCGCAGCAGCGGGCCCATCGACCAGCCGTCACCGGCGATGTGGTGCAGGACCAGGACGAGCAGGTGCTCGCCGGGCGGGGCCGGGATGACGTGGGCGCGGACCGGGAGGTCGGCGGCCAGGTCGAAGGGCCGGGCCGTGCAGCCCGCCGGCGCGGTGCCGGGCGGCAGCAGCTCGACGCGGACGCGGGCCTGCCCGGCGGGCAGGATCCGCTGGTACGGGCTGCCGTCCTCCTCGGCGATCAGGGTGCGCAGGCTCTCGTGCCGGGCCACCACGTCGCCGAGCGCGAGCTCCAGGGCGGCGGTGTCCAGCTCCCCCGCCACCCGCAGGACGAGCGGCAGGTTGTAGAGGGCGCCGGGGCCCTCCATCCGGTCGATCAGCCAGAGCCGCTGCTGGGCGAAGGAGAGCGGCACCCGCTCCGGCCGCTCGGCGGCCGCGGTCAGCGCCAGGCGCTCCGGGCCGCTGCCCAGCCGGGCGGTCAGCCCCTCCACCGTCGGCGCCTCGAAGACGTCCCGGATGCCGAGCTCCGCGCCCAGCACCGACCGCACCCGGCTGAGCAGCTTGGTGGCCAGCAGCGAGTGCCCGCCGAGGTCGAAGAAGTCGTCGTCGATGCCGACGCCCTCCAGTCCGAGCACCTCCGCGTACAGCCCGCAGAGGATCTCCTCCTGCGGCGTCCGCGCCGCCCGGCCCGCCGCGAGCGCGCCGAAGTCCGGTGCGGGCAGCGCCCGGTGGTCCACCTTGCCGCTGCCGGTCAGGGGCAGCGCGGCCAGCAGGACGACGGCGGCCGGCACCATGTAGCCGGGCAGCGACTCGGCGGCGAACCGGCGCAGCTCGGCGGCGAGTTCGGGCGATTCCCGGTCCACCGTGCAGTAGCCGACCAGCCGGCGGTCGCCGCTGTCGCTCTCCCGTACGGTGACCACGCACTGGCGGACGGCGGGGTGGCGCGCCACCACCTGCTCGATCTCGCCGAGTTCGACCCGGAAGCCGCGGATCTTCACCTGGTGGTCGGTGCGGCCCAGGTACTCCACGCCGCCCTCCCGGGTGCGCCGGGCCAGGTCGCCGGTGCGGTACATCCGCGCGCCGGGCTCGAAGGGCGAGGCGACGAAGCGCTCCGCCGTCAGTCCAGGCCGCGCCAGGTAGCCGCGGGCCAGACCGGCGCCCGCCAGGTACAGCTCCCCCGGCACCCCGACCGGGACCGGGTTGAGGTACCCGTCCAGGACGTGGGCCTCGACGCCGGCGATCGGGCCGCCGAGCCCCGGGCGCCGCGCCGCGTCGAGCGGCTGGGTGAGCGCGTACACGGTGGCCTCGGTCGGGCCGTAGAAGTTGTGGCCCGCGGTGTCCGGGTGCTCCCGCAGCCGCTGCCACAGGGCCTGGCCGACGGCCTCGCCGCCGAGCAGCAGCAGGCGCGGCGCGGGTGCGTCCAGCAGGCCCTCCTCGATCAGCTGCTCGGCGTAGGAGGGGGTGAGGTGCAGGGCGTCGATGCCCGCCGCGGCGGTGTGCCGCACGAGGGCGGCCGGGTCGCGGCGCAGCTCGTCGCCGATCAGGTGCAGCTCGTGCCCGGCGTACATCCAGAGCACGGGCTCCAGGGAGGCGTCGAAGCAGAGCGAGGCGGTGAGCGCGATCCGCTGCCGGCCGTGGGCCTGCTCGGTGCCCCGGATCAGGGCGGCCCGGTGGGCGGCGAGCAGGGCGGCGACGGCGCCGTGCGGGACGACCACGCCCTTGGGGCGGCCGGTGGAGCCGGAGGTGTAGATGACGTAGGCGGCGTCGCCCGGGTCGACGGCGCACCGCGGGTCGGTGGAGCGCTGCGGGTCGGTGGCGCTCTCCGAGGAGGGCTCGGTGACGTCCAGGGTGCGCAGTCCGTCCAGCACCTCGGGCAGCGGCCAGCGGCCGTCGGTGAGGGCGAGCGCCGGGTGGGCGTCCGCCAGCATGTGGGCGGTGCGCTCGGCCGGGTACTCGGCGTCCAGTGGCAGGTAGGCGCCGCCGGCCTTGAGCACGGCCAGCATGGCGACCACCGTCTCCGCCGAGCGCGGCAGGGCGAGGGCGACCACCGACTCCCGGCCCGCGCCGGCGGCCAGCAGGCGGTGGGCGAGCCGGTTGGCGCGGGCGTTCAGTTCGGCGAAGGTGAGCGAGGTGTCGCCGCAGACCAGGGCGACGGCCTCCGGGGTCTCGGCCGCCCGGGCGGCGAAGGCGGCGGGCAGCAGTGGGAGTCCGGCGGGCAGGGCGGGGCCGGCCGTGGGCAGCGCGGCCCGCTCCTCGGCGGGGAGCAGTTCGATCCGGCCGATCGGCAGCTCGGGCCGGGCGGCCACCGCGGCCAGCAGCCGGCCGAGCCGGGCCGCGATCGCCTCGACGGTCTCCCGGTCGAACAGGTCGACGGCGTAGTCGAGGGCGCAGTCGATCCCGGCGGGTTCGCCGTCGGGGCCGAAGGACTCCTCGGCGATCAGGCTGAGGTCGAACTTGGCGGAGCCGGTGGCCGCCGCCAGGGGCTCGACCCGCAGGCCGGCCGTCGACGGTTCGGCCTGCTCGTTGCTCTGGAGCACCAGCATGATCTGGAACAGCGGGTGGCGGGCCAGCGAGCGGGTCGGCCTGACCTCCTCCACCAGCCGTTCGAAGGGCATGTCCTGGTGGGCGTAGGCGCCGAGGGCGGTCTCCCGGGCCCGGCCGAGCAGGTCGGCGAAGCTCGGGTTGCCCGAGGTGTCGGTGCGCAGCACGAGGGTGTTGACGAAGAAGCCGACCAGGTCGTCCAGGGCTTCGTCGGAGCGCCCGGCCACCACCGAGCCGATCGGGACGTCGGTGCCCGCGCCGAGCCGGGTCAGCAGCGCAGCGAGCGCCGCCTGCAGCGTCATGAACATCGTCACCCGGTGGGCCCGGGACAGCCCGAGCAGCTCGCGGTGGCACTCGGCGCCGAGGCTGAGCGCGACCCGGTCGCCGCGGTGGGAGGCGACCGGCGGGCGGGGGCGGTCCAGCGGCAGCGTGGCCTCCTCCGGGAGGTCCGCCAGGGTCTCGCGCCAGTAGGCGAGCTGGCGGGCGGCCAGGCTCTCCGGATCGGTCTCCTCGCCGAGCAGTTCGCGCTGCCAGAGCGCGTAGTCGGCGTACTGGACGGGCAGCGGCGCCCAGCCGGGGGCGGCGCCGCCGGTGCGGGCCGCGTACGCGGAGGTGAGGTCGCGGACCAGCGGGCCGAGGGACCAGCCGTCGCTGGCGATGTGGTGCAGCGCCAGGACCAGTACGTGCTCCTCCGCCGAGACCGTCAACAGGGCGGCACGGACCGGGAGTTCGGTGCGCAGGTCGAAGGCGCGGCGGCACAGTCCGGCGACCGTGGCGGCCACCTCGGCGGCCGGGCGGTCCAGGGTGTCGAACGGGAGCGCGGCCTCGTCGGCGGGCAGTATCCGCTGGTACGGGGTGCCGTCCTCCTCGGCGATCAGGGTGCGCAGGCTCTCGTGCCGGGCGAGCAGGTCGCCGAGGGCGAGCTCCAGGGCGGCGGTGTCCAGTTCGCCGGCCAGGCGCAGCGCCAGCGGCGCGTTGTAGAGGGCGCTGGGGCCTTCCATCCGGTCGATCAGCCAGAGCCGCTGCTGGGCGAAGGAGAGCGGCACCCGCTCCGGCCGGTCACCGGCCGCGGTCAGCGCCGGGCGGTCCGAGCCGGTGTCCAGCCGGGCGGCCAGTCCGGCCACGGTGGGCGCCTCGAAGACGTCCCGGATGCCCGGCTCGGCGCCGAGCGCCGCCCTGATCCGGCTGAGCAGCTTGGTGGCCAGCAGCGAGTGCCCGCCGAGGTCGAAGAAGTCGTCGTCGATGCCGATCCCGTCGAGGCCGAGGACCTCCGCGAACAGCCCGCAGAGGATCTCCTCCTGCGGCGTGCGCGCCGCCCGGCCCGCCGCGAGGGCGCCGAAGTCCGGTGCCGGGAGGGCGGTCCGGTCGAGTTTGCCGTTGGCGTTCAGCGGCAGGGCGTCCAGTACCACGATCGCGGCGGGCAGCATGTAGCCGGGCAGTGTCCGGGCGGCGGTGGCCCGGGCCTCCGCCGGGTCGAGCGGGCCGTCGGTGACCACGTAGGCGACCAGGCGCAGCCCGTCCCCGTCGGGCAGGACGGCGGCCTGGAGGACCCGCGGGTGCGCGGTCAGGGCGCGCTCGATCTCGCCGAGTTCGATCCGGAAGCCGCGGATCTTGACCTGGTGATCGGTGCGGCCCAGGTACTCCAGCCCCCCGTCACGGGTACGGCGGACCAGGTCCCCGGTGCGGTACATCCGCGCCCCGGGCTCGAAGGGGCAGGCGAGGAAGCGCTCGGCGGTCAGGCCCGGCCGGGCCAGGTAGCCGCGGGCCAGACCGGCACCCGCCAGGTACAGCTCCCCCGGCACCCCGACCGGGACCGGGTTGAGGTACTCGTCCAGCACGTAGCCCCGGGTACCCGCGACCGTACGGCCCAGAACCGGCCGCTCGGTCGCGTCCAGCGGGTGGGTCAGCGCGTCGACCGTGCACTCCGTCGGGCCGTACAGGTTGTGGGCCGCGGTGCCCGGCGCCTCGCGCAGCCGGGTCCAGAGGGCCTGGCCGACGGCCTCGCCGCCGAGCAGCACCAGGGCGGGCGCGGGCTCCTCCAGCAACCCCTCCTCGATCAACTGCTCGGCGTACGACGGCGTCACCTCCAGCACACCGATGCCGCGCTCCCGTACGTGGCCGACCAGCGCCCGGGCGTCGCGCCGGGTCTCACCGCCGATCAGGTGCAGCTCGTGCCCGGCGACCAGCCAGAGCAGACCGTCCCAGGAGGCGTCGAAGCAGAGCGAGGCGGTGAGCGCCACCCGCTGCCGGGAGACACCGGCCATCACACCCGTCCGGTGAGCGGCCAACAGCGCGGCGATACTGCCGTGCTGGACCACCACACCCTTGGGGCGCCCGGTCGAACCGGAAGTGAAGATCACGTACGCGGCGTCCTCGGCGGACGAACGCGGGGCCGGGTCCGTCTCCGCGAAGGCCCCGCCCTCGGCGAGGTCGAGCACCGGGTGCCCGTCGAGGACCTCGGGCAGCGGCCAGCGCCCGTCGGTCAGCACCAGCGCCGGGCCCGCCTGCGCCAGGGTGTCGGCGGTGCGGTCGGCCGGGTACTCGGCGTCCAGCGGCAGGTAGGCGCCGCCGGCCTTGAGCACCGCCAGGATCGCCACCACCGTCTCCGCCGAGCGCGGCAGGGCCAGCGCCACCACGGACTCGGGGCCGACACCCCCCGCGATCAGCCGGTGCGCCAGCCGGTTCGCCCGGACGTTCAACTCCGCATACGTCAGGGAGAGTTCGCCGCAGACCAGGGCCACGGCGTCCGGCGTCGCGGCGGCCTGCGCCTCGAACGCGGCCGGCACCAGCGGCACCTCCTCCGGCAGCGGGGTGTGGCCGCCCGCGGCCTCGGCCCGCTCCCGCGCCGACAGCACGTCCAGCTCGGCGACCGGCCGGGCGGGGTCGTCCGCGACCTGGCGCAGGATCGACTCCAGGGCGGCGGCCAGCCGTTCGCCGGTCTCCCGGTCGAAGAGGTCGGTGGCGTACTCCAGGACTCCGGCCAGGCCCGCGGCGGCGCCGTCCTCGCCCTGGCGCTCGACCAGCCGCAGCGTCAGGTCGAAGGTCGCGGTGCCGAAGTCGACCGGCTCCTCCGTCACCGTCACCCCGGGGAAGGCCGGGCCGTCCTCGGCGGCGCCCGCGAAGGCGATCATCACCTGGAACAGCGGGGTGCAGGCGGTCGACCGGGTCGGGTTCAGCTCCTCGACCAGCCGC
The DNA here is from genome assembly GCF_054601375.1 of Kitasatospora sp. Ki12. Classification (NCBI taxonomy): domain Bacteria; kingdom Bacillati; phylum Actinomycetota; class Actinomycetes; order Kitasatosporales; family Streptomycetaceae; genus Kitasatospora; species Kitasatospora sp. Ki12. The sequence continues at coordinate 1,662,375 of NZ_BAAIHT010000002.1, forward strand.
TCGAAGGGCACGTCCTGGTGGGCGTGGGCGGCCGGGTCGCTCTCCCGGATCCGGCCCAGCAGCTCGGCGAAGCCGGGGCGGCCGGACAGGTCGGTGCGCAGCACCAGGGTGTTGGCGAAGAAGCCGACCAGCTCGTGCGTCGCCTCGTCGAGGCGGCCGGCCAGCGGGGTGCCGATGGGCAGGTCGGTGCCCGCGCCGAAGCGGTGCAGCAGGGTGGCGTACGCGGCCCGCAGGACCATGAAGAGGGTGACGCCGTGCTCGGCGGCGAGCGCGGTCAGCCGGGTGTGCAGGTCCGCGTCGAACTCCAGCGGGACGATCGCACCGCGGTGCGAGGCGACCGGCGGGCGGGGGCGGTCGACCGGCAGCGGCAGCTCCTCGGGGGCGCCGGCCAGCGCCTCGCGCCAGTGGTCGAGCTGGCGGGCGAGCGGGCTCTCCGGGTCGTCCTCGTCGCCGAGCAGCTCGTGCTGCCAGAGCGCGTAGTCGGCGTACTGGACGGGCAGCGGCTCCCACCGCGGGGCCGCGCCGTCGCGGCGGGCCGCGTAGGCCTCGGCGAGGTCGCGGTAGAGCGGGCCCAGCGAGGCGCCGTCCCCCGCGATGTGGTGGACCACCAGGACCAGCACGTGCTCCTCGGCGCCCTCGGGCCGCAGGTAGGCGTGGACCGGGAGGTCCGCGGCGAGGTCGAAGGTGTGCCCGGCGAGCTCGTCCGTGGGCCGGTCGGTGACGGTGAGCAGGCCGCCGTCGGGGGCGTCCAGGACGCGCTGGTACGGAGTGCCGTCCTGCTCGCCGAAGACGGTGCGCAGCGCCTCGTGCCGGTGCACGACGTCGCCGAGGGCGGCCGCCAGGGCGGTGGCGTCGAGCGGGCCGGTCAGCCGCAGGGCGAGGGTGACGTTGTAGGTGGCCGAGGGGCCGTCGGCCCGGTCGAGGAACCAGAGCCGGCGCTGGGCGAAGGAGAGCGGCACCCGCTCGGGCCGGGCGGCGGGCCGCAGCGCCGGGCGGGCCGGGCCGGTGGCGCCGGGGTCGCGGTCGGCGAGCCGCTCGACCAGTCCGGCGACGGTCGGCGCCTGGAAGAGGTCGCCGATGGAGAGTTCGACGCCGAGGTCGGTGCGGGCCCGCCCGGTGAGCCGGGTGGCGAGCAGGGAGTGGCCGCCGAGCGCGAAGAAGTCGTCGTCGATGGTGATGTCGTCGATGCCGAGCAGCTCGCCGAACAGCTCGCACAGGGCGCGTTCGCGCTCGTCCCGCGGGGCGCGGCCGTCGCCGTCGGCGGCGAGGTCGGGGGCGGGCAGGGCCCGGCGGTCGACCTTGCCGTTGTTGTTGAGCGGCAGCGCGTCGAGGAGGACGACGGCGGCGGGGACCATGTAGCCGGGCAGGGTGGTGCCGGCGAAGGAGCGCAGCCCGTCCGCGGTGAGCGAGGGGTCGGCGGTGCAGTAGGCGACCAGCCGGAGGTCGCCGGGCCGGTCCTCGCGGGCGATCACGATGACCTGGCGGACGGCGGGGTGGCGGGAGAGCGCCGCCTCGATCTCGCCGAGTTCGATCCGGAAGCCGCGCAGTTTGACCTGGCCGTCGATCCGGCCGAGGAACTCCACCGCGCCGTCGGCGCGCAGCCGTACCAGGTCCCCGGTGCGGTACATCCGCTCGCCGGGCGCGTACGGGCAGGCGACGAAGCGCTCGGCGGTCAGGCCGGGCCGGTTGAGGTAGCCGCGGGCCAGGCCGGCCCCGGCGATGTACAGCTCGCCGGGCACCCCGGGCGGAACGGGCCGCAGCCGGGCGTCCAGGACGTGGCAGCGCATGTTGTCGAGCGGGCCGCCGATCGGGACCCGGGGGCCCGCCAGGTCGGCGGCGGTGAGCGGGTGGTGGGTGGCGAAGGTGGTGGTCTCGGTGGGGCCGTAGACGTGGGCGAGCAGCAGGTCGGGGCAGGCGTCCAGGACGCGGCGCAGCAGCACGCCGGAGGCGGCCTCGCCGCCGGTGCAGACGGTCCGCAGGGCGGCGAAGGTCTCCGGGGCCTGCTCGGCGACGAGGTCGAACAGGGCCTTGGTGAGGAAGACCGCGGTGACCTCGTGCCGGGTGGTGACGGCGTGCAGGGCGGCGGCGTCGAGGGCCCCGGGCGGGGCGACCACGACGGTGCCGCCGGCCAGCAGGGGCGTCCAGATCTCGTAGGTGGCGGCGTCGAAGGCGTGCGGGGAGTGCAGCAGGACCCGCCGGTGGCGGCCGTCCTGCCAGCGCCGGTCGGCGGCGAGGTCGAGGACGTCGCGGTGGCGCACGGCGACGCCCTTGGGGCGCCCGGTGGAGCCGGAGGTGAACATCGCGTAGGCGAGCTGGTCCGGGTGGACGGGCAGGCCGGGGCGGTGGTCGGGGGCGCCGGCCTCGTCGCCGGGGCGGACCACCGCGGCCGCGTGCGGGAAGCCGGGGTCGGCCCGGTCGGTGAGCAGGACGGGGGCGCCGGTGTCGGCGAGCACGTCGGCCATCCGCTCGGGCGGCAGGCCGGGGTGCATGGGGACGTACCAGCCGCCGGCCTTGAGGATCGCCAGGGTGGCGACGACGACGTCGACGGAGCGTTCCATCAGCATCGCGACGGGGGTCTCGGTGCCGACGCCGAGGGTGGTCAGGTGGTGGGCGAGGCGGTTGGCGCGGGCGTCGAGTTCCGCGTAGGAGACGGTGCCGCCGTCGTGGGCGAGGGCGACGGCGTCCGGGGTGCGGTCGGCCTGGCGCTCGAAGGACTCGGCGAGGGTGCCGGTCCGGCGGGGGGCCTCGGTGGCGTTCCACTCGACGAGGACGCGGGTGCGCTCCTCGGGGGCGAGGACGTCGAGGGTGCCGATCGGGGCGTGCGGGGCGGCGGCGGCGCCGGCCAGCAGCCGGCCCAGCCGGTCGGCCAGGGCGGCGACGGTGGTGCGGTCGTAGAGGTCGGCGGCGTACTCGATGGAGCCGGTGAGCCCGGCGGGGGCGCCGTCGGGGGCGTGGTGTTCGGCGATGCCGATGTTGAGGTCGAACTTGGCGACCCGCAGGCCGATCGGCTCGGTGGCGGACTCCAGCCCGGGCAGGTCGAGTTCGGCGTCCTGCCCGTGGTTCTGCAGGACCAGCAGGGTCTGGAACAGCGGGTGGCGGCCGAGCGCGCGGGGCGGGTTGAGCTCCTCCACCAGGCGCTCGAAGGGGATGTCCTGGTGGGCGAAGGCGTCGAGCTGGGCTTCCCGGACCCGGCCGAGCAGCTCGGCGAAGCTCGGGTCTCCGGACGTGTCGGCCCGCAGCACCAGCGAATTCACGAAGAAGCCGACCAGGTCGTCCAGGGCCTCGTCGGAGCGGCCGGCGAGGCCGGTGCCGAGCGGGATGTCGGTGCCGGCGCCGAGCCGGGTGAACAGCGCGGCCAGGCCGGCCTGGAGGACGGTGAACAGGGTGGTGCGGTGGGTGCGGGCGAGGTCGAGCAGGGCGGTGTGCAGGTCGGTGCCCCAGGCCAGGTCCACGGAGTCGGCGGCGCCGGTGGGGGCGGGGGGTCGGGGTCGGTCGGTGGGCAGCTCCAGTTCTTCCGGCAGGCCGGCCAGGGCGGTGCGCCAGTGGTCGAGTTGGCGGGCGAGCAGGGACTCGGGGTCGTGTTCGTCGCCGAGCAGGTCGCGCTGCCAGAGCGCGTAGTCGGCGTACTGGACGGGCAGGGGTTCCCAGTCGGGGGCGCGGCCGGTGAGCCGGGCCCGGTAGGCGGTGGCGAGGTCGCGCAGCAGCGGGCCGAGCGACCAGCCGTCACCGGCGATGTGGTGCAGCACGACCAGCAGTACGTGCTCGGTCGGGGAGAGGGTGAACACCGTGACCCGGATGGGCAGTTCGCGGCTCAGGTCGAAGGTCTCGGCGGCGGCCGCGTCCCGGTGGGCGGGGTAGTCGGCCGGTGCGCGGTCCACCACCTGGAAGCGCGGCCGCGCTTCCTCGGCGGGCAGGATCCGCTGCACCGGGACTCCCCCGACCACCGGGAACACCGTGCGGAGGGCCTCGTGCCGGGCGACCACGTCCACCGTCGCGGCGCGCAGCGCGGCGGTGTCGAGCTCGCCGCGCAGGCGCAGGGCGAACGGCAGGTTGTACAGCGCGGTCGGCCCCTCGATCTGGTCGATCAGCCAGAGACGCTGTTGGGCGTACGAAACCGGGATCACGGTGCTTCCTCTACTCACGACACGACACGACACGGCACGGGGTGGTGGGGGCTGGTCTCGCGGACGGCCGTCAGACGGCGGCCAGGTCCGGCCGGACGCTGGGCCGGCAGTCCAGGACGTCGACCGGCTGTCCCATCGAGACGGCGATCCTGCGGTCGCCGCGGTACGGGTCCCGGCCGTGCGCGCAGAGCACGTTGTCGACCAGCATCACGTCGCCGACCTGCCACCGCTCGCGGACGGTCGCGGCGTGGTACGCCTCGTTGAGGGCGTCGACGTCGGCGCGTCCGAGCGGTTCGGCGTCACCGAATCCGGTGTTGAACGGCAGGCCGTCCGGGCCGAACTCCTCGGTCATCGCCTCGTGGATGTCGGGGTCGAGCGACCACTCGTTCCAGAACGCGAGGTGGTTGAACCAGACCTCCTCACCCGTGCGCGGGTGGTGGATCGTGGCGGGGCGCAGCTGGCTGGTGCGCAGGTTGCCGTCGGGGCGCCACTCGCAGGTGATGCCGTTCTCCCGGCAGTAGGCCTCGACCTCGGCCCGGTCCTCGGTGGCGAAGGCGGTGCGCCAGCCGAGGGAGACGTAGTCCGAGTAGTTGCGGGTGAGCGTCCAGCCGGAGGTCCGCCCCCGCTCGACCAGGTGCGCCGGCAGGTGCTCGAGCACCTTGCGGCAGTCGGCGGTCGGGGTGGCCCCGCCCTCCTCGGGGGCGGTGAGGCAGGCGAAGAGCAGCCGGCCGGGGAACGTGAGGGTGTAGCTGTTCTCGTTGTGCATCCGGATCGGCTGGGCCGGCGGCAGGTCGGTCGAGGAGAAGACCCCGTTGCCGTAGTCGCTGCGCGGGGTGGCCTTCTCGCGGTAGGGGGTGCGCTCGGGGATGAGCACGTCGCGCACGGCCGCGACGTCCTCGGTGCTGGCGACCGGCAGGCCGCGCAGGAAGATCGTGCCGTGGCGGTGCAGGGCGTCGGTGAGCTCGGCCTCGTTCTCCCGCAGCCAGTCGCAGGCCTCGCCGAGGTCGGCGGTGCGCGGGGCGTGGGCGAGGGCCGGTCGGCCGGGGTTCAGTTCCCAGGTCGGCATGGCGGCGCTCACTGGTGGGCGAGGGAGGCGACCAGGCTCGCGGGCCTGATGTCGGTCCAGTTGGCCTCGATGTAGTCGAGGCAGCCCTGGCGGGTGTCCTCGCCGTGGACGGTGGTCCAGCCGGCCGGCACGTCGATCCAGACGGGCCACAGGGAGTGCTGGTTCTCGTCGTTGGCCAGCACCAGGTAGCCGGCGTTGTCGTCCTCGAACGGGTTGCTCATGGTGTCCTCCTTGGGTTGATTCGAAGGTACGGGCGGCCCGGGGCCCGTAACGGCAGGAGGCGAGGCAGGTACGCGGCAGTTAAGGTGCGGGCGACTGCCGCCGTCGGGGGGCGGTCAGCGCGTCGGGCGGTCAGCGCGGGAGCAGGCGGACCGGGAAGTGGTCCAGGCCGAAGTTGATGATCGAGCGGTTGTGGGTGACCGGGCCGGTCGGCTCGATCGTGTCGACGCGTTCCAGCATCGCCGTGAACAGGGCGCCGAGTTCGGCCTTGGCCAGCGGTGCGCCGATGCAGTAGTGGGCGCCGAGGCCGAGGGCGAGGTGCTTGTTGGGGCTGCGGTCGAGCAGGATCTCCTCGGGCCGGTCGAAGGCCTCCGGGTCCCGGTTGGCGGACCACACCCAGACGGCGACCCGGTCGCCGCGCCGGATGGTGTGGCCGTCGAGTTCGGTGTCCCGGCTCGCGGTGCGCAGGGTGTGCAGCCCGACCGAGGTCCAGCGCAGGAGTTCGTCCAGGGCCGAGTCCATGCCGACCTCGCCCCGCTGCAGCTTCCGCCACAGTTCCGGGTTCTGGGTGAGGGTGTAGAGGCCCATGGCGGCGGTGTGGCGGACCGTCTGGACGCCGCCGACCACGATGTTGTCCAGGTTGAGCACGACGTCCTCGACCGGCAGCAGCTTGCCGCCGACCCGGTAGGTCGCCATCTTGCTGATCAGGTCGTCCTTCGGGTTCATCCGGCGCAGCATCACCTGGTGCAGCAGGTACGGGATGAGCTGCTGGTGGCCGGCCCGGCGCTCCTCGGGGGTGTTGCCGAGGAACGCGACGTCGCAGACCCGTTCGACCATCTCGCGGTCCTGCTCGGGGACGTCCAGGAGGTCGCACATGACGGACAGCGGGAGGGCGGAGACGGCGTCGACGAGGTTGACCTCGCCCAGTTCGACGGCCTTGTCGACGATCGCGGTGGCGAGGCCGGTGATGCCGGGGGCGGCACCGCGCACCGGGCCGGGGCCGAAGAACGGGTTGGCGGGGGCGCGGAGTTCGCGGTGCCGGGGCGGGTCGGTGAGGGCCATCATCCGGCCGGAGCCGACCGGGACGTTGCCCTCGCCGGCGCCGAGCAGCGAGCCCTGCTCGGAGCTGTAGAGGGCGGCGTCGCGCAGCACCTGCGCGGAGTGGCGGTAGGAGAGCACCGACCAGACCGGCCCGTCGTCGACGGTGTCGGTGCGGTGGACGGCGGCCTCCCGGCGCAGTTCGGCGATCAGGCCGGGGGTGTCGGGGCGGGCCCAGAGGTCGGGGTCGGTGAGGTCGACCGCGGTGGTGGTCAGCATGAGAACTCCGTCGTGGACTGGGTGGCGGCGCCGGGCCGCGCGATGAGCGAGGTCAGGAGGTCGACCGGGCCGGGCCCGTCGACGGTGGCGAGCAGGTGGCCGCCGGGGACGACGTGGTGGCCGGAGTCGCCGCGGGTGTGGACGGCCCAGCCTTCGAGCCCGCCGGCGGCGAGGAGCGGGTCCTCGACGCCGACGACGGTGTGCAGGTGGGAGCCGATCGGCGGGTGGGGGCGCGGCCGGTAGGTGGCGACCACGTCCAGGTCGGTGCGGATGCCGCGCAGCGCGTGTTCCTTCAGGTCCGCTTCGCCCTCGACGAGTTCGCCCATGCCGGCCAGCCGCAGCAGGTCGTCGGCGGTGTGCCGGGGGCGGTCCCGCCCGGCCCAGGCGGCCGGCGGCGAGGCGGAGGCGGCGACGACCAGCTCGGGCCGCCGCTCGGCGGGCAGGGCCCGGGCCGCCTCGTAGGCCAGCAGGGCGCCGAAGCTCTGCCCGTAGAAGCCGAACCGCCCGGTCAGGTGCGGGGTGAGGGCTTCCACGACGGCGTCGACCAGCAGGTCGAAGCTGGCGGGCATCGGGTGGGCGAGGCGGCCGCCGCGGGCGGGCGGGCGCACCGCCCAGACCTCGGCGGCGGGGGCGAGGGCGCGGGCCAGCGGGGTGTAGGCGGTGGCGTCGCCCCCGGCGTGCGGGAAGCAGAACAGCCGGAACGGGGCCCGCGGTTGGGGCACGGGGACGAACAGCCAGTCCCCCTCGACCCGGGGCCGGACCCGGGTGGCGGTGGTCATCCGCCGCTCACCGGGCCCGGGCGGTCAGGGCGGGCCGGGGGGCGGCGGTGCCGGCCCGGGTGGCCCCCTCGACGGTGGCGGTGAAGGCGGCCAGGTCGGCCGAGTCGAGCAGGTGGCGCAGCTGCAGCTCGATGCCGAGCCGGCGGCGCAGCAGGTGGACGACCCGCAGGGCGGCGAGGGAGTGGCCGCCGAGCGAGAAGAAGTCGTCGGTGGGCACCAGGCCGGACACGCCGAGGACGGTGCTCCAGACCTCGGCGACCTGGCCGGCCAGGCCGGTGGCCTCCTGCGGCTCCGCCTCCTCGGCGGCGGCCGGGACGGGCAGCGCCGCCAGGTCGACCTTGCCGTTGGGGGTGAGCGGCATGGCGTCCAGCACGGTGATCACCGAGGGCACCAGGTGGGCGGGCACGGTGGCCCGCAGCCGCTCGGTCAGCTCGGCGGGGGTGACGGCGCCGGTGACGTAGCCGGCCAGCCTGCGGTCGCCAGGGGCCGGCTCGTACACGGTGACGGCGGCGGCCTGGACGCCGTCCAGCCGGCCCAGCGCGTGCTCGACCTCGCCCAGCTCGATCCGGAAGCCGCGCAGCTTGACCTGGCGGTCCACCCGGCCGACGTACTCCAGCAGGCCGCCCTGGCCGCGCCGGGCCTGGTCGCCGGTGCGGTACATCCGGGCGCCCGGCCCGCCGGACGGGTCGGCGACGAAGCGTTCGGCGGTCAGTCCGGGCCGGCCGACGTAGCCGTGGGCGAGCCCGGGCCCGGCCAGGTACAGCTCGCCGACCACGCCGTCGGGGACCGGGGCGAGCTTCTCGTCGAGCAGGTGGAGGACCACGCCGGGCATCGGCGCGCCCAGGTGCGGCCCGGGGCCGCTGATCGGCGCGGTGACGGCCTCGACGGTGCACTCGGTGGGCCCGTACAGGTTGAGGGCGTCGATGCCGCCGTCGGCCAGTTCCCGCCAGGTGCGCTCGGGGACGGCCTCGCCGCCCATGAAGAGCCGGGGCACCCGGGCGCCGGCCAGCGGCTCGCGCAGCAGCTCCCAGTGCGAGGGGGTCAGGTCGAAGTCGGTGACGGCGTGTTCGGTCAGCAGGGCGGCCAGCCGTGCCGGGTCGGCGCGGTGCTCGTCGCCGATGACCAGGACGGTGTCGCCGCGGCAGATCCTGGTCCACTGCGGGACGGAGGCGTCGAAGGAGATGCTGGCGTTCCAGCCGACCACGCCGGGCTCGGCGCGGAAGGCGCCGGTGGCCTCCAGCCCCTCGATCAGTCCGGCGACGGCGCCGCGCGGCACCTCGACGCCCTTGGGGCGGCCGGTGGAGCCGGAGGTGTAGATGACGTAGGCCGGGTCGAGCGGGTCCGTCCGCTCGGGCAGCTCGGGCCCGTCGGCGGCGGCGTCCGGGCGCAGCACCGGCACGCCCTCGGCGGCCGGCAGGCCGTCGGCGCTGATCAGGGCGGTGAGGCGGGCGTCGGAGGCCATGAAGGCGAGCCGCTCGGCGGGGTAGGCCGGGTCGAGCGGGACGTAGGCGGCGCCGGCCCGCCAGACGGCGAGCAGGGCGACCGGCAGGTCGGCGGTGCGGCCGAGGTGGACGCCGACCCGGTCGCCGCGGCCGACGCCGAGGGCGCGCAGGGCGCGGGCCAGGGCGGCGGTGCGGCGGTCGAGGGCGGCGAAGTCGAGGCGGTCGGCGCCGGCGAGGACGGCGGTGCGCTCGGGGTGGGCGGCGACGGTGTCGCGCAGGCGCTGCAGCAGGTCGGTCATGGCGGGTCCTCAGAGGTCTCGGGCGGCGGCGGCCATGGCGTGCAGGGCGGCCGTGTAGGTGTCGATGAACTGTTCGGCGGTGCGGTCGGTGACCAGGGAGCGCTGGTGGTCCACGGCGAGCAGCACGCGCTGCGAGACCGGGTCCTGGATCAGCGAGGCGCCGAAGGCGAAGCTGTTGGGTTCGTGGCGCAGGGTCGGCTCGCAGCCGATCCGGCCGTCCACGATGCGGGCCGAGCTGAGCCGGCCCAGGGCGTGGAAGCGCAGGAAGCCGAACTGGGTGTCCAGCGCGGTGTCGGTCATCAGCCGGGCGAGGCGGGCGAAGGGCACCCTGCGGTGCGGCAGCATGTCGAGCTCCTCCCGGTGCACCTCGCGGGCCAGCGCCAGCAGGTCGTCGGTGGGCTCGCAGCTCAGCGGGACGGTGTTGAGGAACAGCCCGTACACCTCGGTGCCGCCGAGCCGTTCCAGCCGGCCGTTGACGGCCAGGCCGGTGGTGACCCGGGAGCGCCCGGTGATCGCGGCGAGGGCGTGCAGGTGGGCGGCGAGCGCGACCGACTTGACCGGGACGGCGAGCGCCTCGGCGACCAGCCGCAGCTGTCCGGGCGCCTCGGGCAGCACCCGCTCGACAGTGCGCGACAGCTCGTGCACGTCCTCACTGCCGGGGAACAGCTGGCCGCTGGCGCCGGACAGCCGCTCGCGCCAGTACACCAGCGAGCGCTCGTCCCGGGCGGCCTCCCGTTCGACGGCCACGAAGTCGCGGAAGGCGGTGCGCGGCGGCGGGGTGGGGGCGCCGAGCGGGTCGGCGGCGAGGGCGGTGTGGCGCTCCAGGATCTCGGTGAGCAGCGAGGTGAAGCTCCAGCCGTCCAGGATCGCGTGGTGCTCGGAGACGGTGAGCTGGAAGACGTCGTCGGCGAGGCGCTGCACGGTGATCCGGAACAGCGGCGGCGCGGTGAGGTCGAAGGGGGTCAGCCGGTGGGCGTCGAAGACCTCCCGGACGGCCGTGTCCTGGTCCAGTTCGCCGCGCAGGTCGGCGAACTCGACGGGGGCGGGCAGCCGGCCGTGGACGAGTTGCAGCGGTTCGCCGTAGCCGGACAGGTCGAGGCCGGTGCGCAGCACCGCGTGCCGGTCCATCGCCTCGGCGACGGAGCGGCGGAAGGCCGGTTCGTCGAGGTCGCCGGAGATCCGGTAGGAGTTGACGTTGTGGTAGCTGTCGGTGCCGCCGGCGATCTCCATGTGGAAGACCATGGAGAGCTGCATGGACACCATCGGGTAGGCGTCAGCGAGGCCGGGCGGCAGGTCGGCGCGGTCCTCCGGGGTGATCAGGGCGAAGGGCTCGCGGGCCTCCGCTCCCCCGGCGACGGGTTTGGCCAGCGGCAGCAGGGCGGCGACGGTGGGGGCGTCGAAGACGTCCCGCAGGCTCACCCCCCAGCCGCGCTCGTGCAGCGCGCCGGCCAGCTGGACGGCCCGGATGGAGTCCCCGCCGAGGTGGAAGAAGTCGTCGTGGACGCCGATGCCGTCGACCCCGAGGACCTCCGTCCAGACGGCGGCGAAGGCCTCCTCCTCCGGGGTGCGCGGCTCGACGTGGCGGCCGCCGGTGGCCGTGCTGCGCTGGCCGGGCGCGGGCAGCGCGGCCCGGTCCACCTTGCCGTTGACGGTGAGCGGCAGCGACTCCAGCACGGTGTAGCTCGCCGGGACCATGTACGGGGGCAGCGAGCGGCCGAGGAAGGCGCGGACGTCGGCGGGTTCGCGCCCGGTGACGTACGCGGCGAGGCGGTCCTCGTGCACGGTGACCACGCAGGCGTCCACGTCCGGGTGGGCGGCGAGGGCGTTCTCGATCTCGCCGAGCTCGATCCGGAAGCCGCGCAGCTTGACCTGGAAGTCGGCGCGGCCGATGTACTCCAGCCCGCCGCCGGGCAGCCGGCGGGCGACGTCGCCGGTGCGGTAGAGCCGGGACCCGGGCGGGCCGTAGGGGTCGGCGACGAAGCGGCCGGCGGTGAGGCCGGGGCGGCCCCAGTAGCCGTGGGCGAGGCTGCCGCCGCCGATGTACAGCTCGCCGGCCGCACCGGGCGGGCAGGGCCGCAGCCAGTCGTCGAGGACCTGCGCGGTCAGGTGCGGCATGGGCGCGCCGATCAGGCTGCGTTCGAAGCCCTCGCTGCCGGCCAGGTCGTGGGTGGTGACGTGGACGGTGGTCTCGGTGATGCCGTACAGGTTGCAGAGCCGGGCCGGGGGCGGCGGGTCGAGCTCGAACCAGCGCTGGACGACGGCCGGGTCCAGCGCCTCCCCGCCGAGCATGATCCACTTCAGCGCGGGCAGGGCGCGCGGGCTGCGGCGCAGCACGGGCTCCAGCTGGCGCAGCGCCGAGGGGGTGAGGCAGAGGTAGGAGACCCGCTCCTCCTCCAGCAGCTGGGCGAACTCCTCCGGCGAGCGGCTGGTCACGTACGGGACGACGACCAGCCGGGCGCCGTGCAGCAGCGCACCCCACATCTCCCAGACCGTCCAGTCGAAGGCGTAGCTGTGGAAGAGCGTCCAGGTCTCCTCCGGGCCGAAGCCGAAGTGCCGCTCGCCGTCCGCCATGAGCCGGCTGACGTGCTCGTGGGCGACGGCGACGCCCTTGGGGCGGCCGGTGGAGCCGGAGGTGAAGATGACGTAGGCGACGTCGCCGGGCCGGCCGGCGGCGGGCGGGCGGGTGTCCGGCCGGGCGGCCAGGTCGGCGGCCTCGGCGCCCAGGTCGTAGGCCTGCCAGGGGCCTTCGGGCACCCGGTCGGCGCGGTCGGTGACCACCAGGGTGACGTCCGTGTCGCCGAAGACGAGCGCGGCGCGGTCGGCGGGGGCGGCCAGGTCGACGGGCACGTACGCGGCGCCGGTCTTGAGCACGCCGAGGACGGTGACCAGGACGTCGGCGGTGCGGTCCAGCAGCATGCCGATCCGGTCGCCGGGGCCGGCGCCGCGGGCCCGCAGGGCGTGCGCGAGGCGGTTGGCCCGGCGGTCGAGTTCGGCGTAGCTCAGGGTGCGGTCCTGGTCGCTGACGGCGGGCCGGTCCGGGTGGGCGTCGGCGGCCCGCTCGAACAGGTGGTGCAGGCAGTGGCCGGGGGTGTCGGTGGCGCGGGGCCCGTCGTCGCTCCTGGTGGTCAGCCGCAGCACGGTGGCGTCGGGCTCGGCCAGGGCCGCGCCGAGCAGGGCGTCGAACTCGGCGGCGAGGCGCCGGACGGTCCCCGGGTCGAACAGCTCGCTGCGGTACTCGGCCTCGCCGCGCAGCTCACCGCCGTCACCGCCGTCGAAGAGGGACCAGGTGAGGTCGAACTTGCTGGTGCCGTTGGAGCGGACCCGGCTCTCCGCGGTGGCCGGGCCGAGCGCGAACGGGGTGCGGTCCTCGCCGTGGGCGCCGAACACCACCTGGACCAGCGGCGGGTGCTGCGCGGTACGGGCGGCGCCGAGGTGGTCGACCAGCTGGTCGAAGGGCACGTCGAGGTAGCCGTAGGCGTCGAAGGCGACGTCCTGGACGTGCTCCAGCAGGCCCCGGAAGGTCTGGGTCGGCGAGAGCCGCAGCCGCAGCGGCAGCAGGTTGACGAAGTAGCCGAGCAGGTGCTCCAGTTCGGGGCGGTCGCGGGTGGTGACCGGGGTGCCGATCACCAGGTCGTCGGCGCCGGTCCAGCGGTTCAGCAGCAGGGCGAAGGCCGCCAGCTGGACGGTGAACGGGGTGACGCCCTCCGCCTCGGCCAGGTCGCGGACCCGGGCCGCCGTCCCGGGGGCCAGGCCGAAGCCCTCGGTGCCGCCGGCCGCGCCGCGCTCGGCGGGCCGGGGCCGGTCGGTGGGCAGCTCCAGCAGGCCGGGCGCGCCGTCCAGCTGCTCCTTCCAGTAGGTCAGGTGGTCCTCGTAGGAGGTGCCGAGCCGCTCCCGCACGTCGTCGGCGTACTGCACGGTCAGCTCCGGCAGCACGGCCTCCCGGCCCGCCACCGCGGCGCCGTACAGTTCGGCGAGTTCGCGGCCGAAGACCTCGGCGGACCAGCCGTCCCAGACGATGTGGTGGACGGTGAACAGCACGGTGGTGCGCTCGTCCGCCAGCCGGAAGGCCTCGGCCCGCAGCAGCGGGCCGGTGGCCAGGTCGAAGGGCTCGGCGCAGCGGGCCGCCAGCAGCTCCTCCAGCCGCTCTTCCAGGCCGACGCCCGCCGAGGGACGCAGGTCGGTCACCGCGAGCGGCACCCGCAGGGCGTGGTGCACCTCCTGGCGGGGGCCGTCCGGGTGCAGGGCGAAGGTGGTGCGCAGCACCTCGTGCCGGGCCGTCACGGCGTCCAGCGCGCCCTGGAGCAGTCCGAGGTCGAGCGGGCCGGTGACCTCGACGGTCCAGGGGGTGCAGTAGGTGACGGCCTTCGGGTCGAGGCGGTCGAGGAACCAGAGGCCGCGCTGCAGCCCCGAGACGGGCGCGGTGCGCGCCGGGTGGTCGGACGGGCGCACGGCCTCGTTCCCTTCCTGTGACGGGCCCACGGGCTCGTTCCCTTCCTGTGCAGTACGGCCCGTCATCGGGCGGCCAGCCGTTCGGCGATGGCGCTCACGGTGCGGGCCCGGAACACCAGTTGCGGGGGGACGCGGGTACCGGTCTCCCGGGACAGTCGCATCGCGACCCGGACGGCGGCCAGCGAGTTGCCGCCGATCCGGAAGAAGTTGTCCTCGCGGCCGACCTCGGCGAGGTCGAGCACCTCGCGCATCGCGTCGGCGACCAGCCGCTCGGCCTCGGTCAGCGGGTCGGGCGCGGCGGCCCGGCGGCCCACGGGGGCGGGCAGCGCCCGGCGGTCGACCTTGCCGTTGTGGTTGAGCGGCAGCGCGTCCAGGACGTCCAGGGTGGCGGGCACCATGTGCTCGGGCAGCAGGGCGGCCAGGTGGTCGAGCAGGGCGTCCGGGTCGGGGGCATCGGCGCCGACGGTGACGTAGGCGGCGAGCCGGCGGTCGCCCGGGGCGGGCTCGTGCACGGTGACCACCGCCTCCTGGACGGCCGGGTGGCGGGTGAGCGCGTCCTCGATCTCGCCGGGCTCGACCCGGAAGCCGCGGACCTTGACCTGGTCGTCGACCCGGCCGGTGACCTCCAGCAGCCCCTCGGCGTTGACGAAGCCGAGGTCGCCGGTGCGGTAGAGCCGCTCGCCGGACTCGCTGAACGGGGAGGCGACGAAGCGTTCGGCGGTCAGCGCGGGCCGGCCGAGGTAGCCGTGGGCGAGGCCGCCGCCGGCGGCGTACAGCTCGCCCGTGACGCCGGGCTCGACCGGACGCAGCAGCTCGTCCAGGACGTGGACGCCCTTGCCGTTCAGCGCGGCGCCGATCGGCACCGAGCCGCCGGCCAGGTCGGCGGGGGCGACCCGGTGGCAGGTGGTCAGCCCGAGGCTCTCGACCGGGCCGTAGCCGTTGGCGACCGCCAGGCCGGGGTGGTTCTCCAGGGCCTTCGCCACATGGGTGACGGAGGCCCGTTCACCGGCGGTGAAGGCGAGCTTGAGGCCGTCGTAGGTCTCCGGGAACTCCTCCAGCAGGAAGTTGAACAGGCTCGCGGAGAGCTGGAGCTGGGTGACGCCGTGGCGGCGGGTCAGCTCGGCGATGGTCTGCGGGTCCGGCCGCTGGCCGGGCTGCAGGACGCAGCTGCCGCCGAAGCAGAGGGCGCCGTAGAGCTCCAGCGCGAAGGCGTCCCAGGAGACCGGCGAGCACTGCAGCCAGACCTCCTCCGGGCCGAAGCGGGCGTAGTCCTGGCCGAGGTAGGTGCTGGTGAGCGCCCGGTGCGGGACGGCCACGCCCTTGGGGCGGCCGGTGGAGCCGGAGGTGAACATCACGCAGGCGAGGTCGGCGCCGCCGACCGGCAGGCCGAGGTCGTGCGCCGGGTACGCGGCGAGTTCGGCGGCCGAGGCGTCCAGGTCCACCTGGCCCACCCGCTCCGGGAGGGCGAACGGCACCGTGGCGCGCCGGTGGGTGACCACCGTGGCGGCGCCGGTCTCGGCGACCGCGCCGGCCAGCCGCTCGGCCGGGAAGTCCGGGTCCAGCAGGGTGTAGGCGGCGCCGGTCTTGAGGGCCGCCAGCAGCGCGGTGACCAGCTCGGGGCCGCGCTCGGCCAGCACCGCGACGGTGTCGCCGCGGCCGATGCCCAGGCCCGCCAGGTGGCGGGCGAGCCGGTTCGCGTCGGCGTTCAACTCGCCGTAGCCGACGGTCCGTTCGCCGGAGACCAGGGCGGTGGCGTGCGGGGCGCCGGCGGCCCGCGCCTCGAACAGCGCGTGCACCGGCACCTCGACGGCGGCGGCCAGGGTGCCCAGCCACTCCTCGCACAGGCCGGCCATGGCGGCCGGGCCGAAGAGGTCGCTGTCGTACTCGAAGCGGCCGGTGAAGCCGGTGCCGAGGTCGTCCACCGAGACGGAGAGGTCGAAGCGGGAGACCGGGTTGGAGTGCAGGGCGCGGGTCACCTGGTGGCCGCCGACCGTGAACGGCCGGGTGTCCAGCGGGTGCAGCTCCAGCAGCACCTGGCAGAGCGGGTTGCGGTCCTCGGGGCGCTCCTCCAGGACGGCGTTCGCGATGTCGTCGAAGGGCACCTCCTGGTGGCGGTAGCCGCCGATCGACACCTCGCGCACGTGCCGGACCAGCTCGCGGAAGGACGCCCCCTCCTCCAGCTTCAGCCGCAGTGGCAGCAGGTTGACGAAGTAGCCGATCAGGCCGTCGAGTTCGGCCCGGCCCCGGACGTTCACCGGCGAGCCGAGCACCAGGTCGCGCTGCCCGGAGCGGCGGTGCAGGGTGAGCGCCAGCCCGGCCAGCAGCACCATGAACGGGGTGGCGTCCTCGCTGCGGGCCAGCGCCCGGACGGCCTCGGCCACCGGGTCCGGCATCGCGAAGCGGTGGAAGGCGCCGCGGAAGGCCTGCTCCTCGGGCCTGGGGTGTTCCGTGGCCAGCGCCGGCTCCGTCGGGGCGTCGCGCAACTGCTCACGCCAGTAGTCGAGTTGCCGCTCGGCGGTGTCGTCCCGGTACTGCCAGGCGGCGTAGTCGCCGTACTGGACGGCCAGTTCCGGCAGCGCGGCCGGACGGCCCTCGGCGGCCGCGGCGTACAGCTCCTGGAGTTCGCCCTCCAGCACCGCCAGCGAGCCCTCGTCCCAGACGATGTGGTGGAAGAGCAGCAGCAGCGTGGTCGCCCCGTCGGCCCGGAAGACCCGGGCGCGCACCAGCGGCCCCCGCTCCAGGTCGAAGGGGACCAGCGCGGCCTCGGCGACCAGCTCGTCCACCCGGTCGGCGGTGGTCTCGGTGAGCGTGAACGGCAGCTCCACCGACGGGTGGACGACCTGGCGCGGACCGTCCTCGGCGAGCTCGAAGGTCGTCCGTAGGCTCTCGTGCCGCTCCACCACCCCCGCCAGCGCCCGCCGCAGCAGCTCCGGGTCGACCGGCCCGGCGAAGCGGAACACCCAGGGCACCACGTAGGTCGGCGCGTCCGGGTTCCACTGGTCGAGGAACCAGAGGCCGCGCTGGAACTTGGACAGCGGGGCCTCGGTGGCGCCCGACCGGACCAGCTCCGGGCGCTCGCCCCCGGTCGCGGAGCTCACCGCGGCGGCGAACTCGGCCAGCGTCGGCGCGTCGAAGATGGTGTACGGCGACACCATGCCGAAGACGTCGAAGACCCGGCCCACCACCCGTACGGCGGTCAGCGAATCGCCGCCCAGGTGGAAGAAGTTGTCGTCGGCGCTGACCTCCGGCACCCCGAGCACGTCCGCCCAGACCGCCGCGATCAGCTGCTCGGCGGGGGTGCGCGGCGGACGGCCGGCCGGCCTGCCCTCGGCGGCGGCCTGCGGCTCGGGCAGCGCGGCCCGGTCCACCTTGCCGCCCGCGGTCAGCGGGAAGGCCTCCAGGGCGGTCAGCGTCGCCGGGACCATGTGCTCCGGCAGCCGCTCGGCCAGCCACGGCCGGACCTCGGCGTACCCGGGCACGGCGCCCGTCACGTACGCGGCCAGCCGGCCCTCGTACGCCACCACGACACAGCCGGTGACGCCGGGGTGGCCGGCCAGCACCTGCTCGATCTCCCCGGGCTCGACCCGGAAGCCCCGGATCTTCACCTGGTGGTCGCTGCGGCCGAGGAACTCCAGCGGGCCGTCCTCGGCCGTGCGGCGCACCACGTCGCCGGTGCGGTACATCCGCGCGCCGCCTGGTTGTTCCTGTTGACCGTCGGGCCCGGCCGCGAACGGGTCCGCGACGAAGCGGTCGGCGGTGAGGCCGGGACGGCCCAGGTAGCCGGAGGCCAACAGCGGCCCGCCGACGTACAGTTCGCCGGACTCGCCGGGCGGCACCGGCCGCAGCCGCTCGTCCAGGACGTAGAGCCGCCGGGCGCCCAGCGCGGTGCCGATCGGCACCCGGGCGGCCGGCTGCTCACCGGCCAGCCGGTGGGTGGTGGCGGTGACCACGGTCTCGGTCGGGCCGTACGCGTTCAGCAGCGGCACCCCGGTCGCCGCCCACCAGGCGGCGGCGGTGGCCGGCTCCAGCTTGTCGCTGCCGGAGACCATCAGCCGCAGGGTGCGCGGCACCCGGCCGCCGAGGGCCGCCACCACGTCCTGGAAGTAGCCGGCCGCCAGGTTGGCGACGGTGACGCCCTCGGTGTCCAGCAGGTCCAGCAGCTCGGCCGGGGCGAGGAGTTGCTGTTCCGGCAGGACCAGGCAGGCCCCGGCGGCGAGGGCGCCGAGCACCTGCTCCACCGCCACGTCCACGGTCGGACGGGCGAACTGCAGCACCACGTCCCGCTCGGTGAGGCCGAAGGTCTCGACCACCGCGGCCAGGTGGCCGGTGAGCGCGGCGAGCGGCACGTGCACGCCCTTGGGGCGGCCGGTGGTGCCGGAGGTGTAGATGACGTAGCCGGCGGCGGCGGAATCCGCCTGTGCGGTCAGCTCGGTGAGCGTCTCGCCGTCGAGGGCGAGGGAGGCCCCGGCGTCCTCGGCGATCCAGCGGTTGCGGTCCTCGGGGGCCTCCCGGTCCAGCGGCAGATAGGTGGCGCCCGCCCGCAGCACCGCCAGCAGCGCGACCACGTGGTCCAGCCGGTCGCGGCCGGTGACGGCCACCGTCCGCCCGGGGGCGATCCGGGCGGCGAGGGCGGCGGTCAGGCCGTCCAGCTCCCGGTAGCTGACGGTCCGGCCGCCGGATCGGACGGCCGGCCGCTCCGGAAAGCGGCGGACGGCGGCGGCGAACGGCCCGAATTCGGGCGCCGTGAATTCGACGGGGAAACCGCGAGAGGACATCATCCAACCCCAGATCGTGAGAGAAATCGGCGACGAAATCAACGATAGGGGGAATTCGAAGGCCCTATCGGCAGAACGAGCGGAAGGAAATCGGCAGTTTCATCATGCCGCTTTCCGAGCAGGCCAGGGCTACCGGCCGGGGTGGTTCAGAATTCCTCGGAAGACCATACGTCAGCCCGGTCGAGGGCGTCCGGCGCATATTTTCCGAGCGCACTGATCAGCAGTCGGAGTTCCAGCGCCAGGCATTCCGCGAATCGGCGCAGCCCGGATTCCCGGTCCTCCGCGACGGCCAGCAGCGCCGCCCGGCCGAGGCCCACCGCGCGGGCGCCCAGCGCCAGGCTCTTGACCGCCCTGGCCCCCTCCCAGATCCGCCCGGAGACCAGCAGGCTCGGCGGCGGGTCGGCCGCCAGCCGGCGCAGGCACTCCGCCAGCGGCAGTCCGACGTGCGGCAGGAACACCCCGGGCGCCCAGCCGGTGCCGCCCTCGGCGCCGTCCACCACGACGGCGTCCGCGCCGGCCTCGTGCGCCACCCGGGCCGCCTCGGCCACGTCCCGGCCGGGGTAGAGCTTCACCCAGATCCGCACCCTCGGGTAGTTGTTGCGCATCAGCCGGATCTGCTGGCGCAGGATCTCCGCGGTGAAGGTGCCCGGGGTCGCGGCGCGCAGCACCCGGCCGTCGCCGAACAGCGGATCCAGCCCGAAGCGGTCGCCCAGCGCGGCGGCGGCCTCCGCCTCCAGCACGGTCATCCCGCCCAGGCCCGGCTTGGCGCCCTGGCCGACCTTCAACTCGAAGGCCAGCCGCCCGGATTCGAGCAGCGGCAGGGCGGCCGGGTCACTGTGGACGAGGTTCCACACCTCGGCGTCGGCGTCCTCGGTGCTCTGCTGGACGGCCACGCCGCCCAGCCCGTCCGGGAGTTCCTCGCCGTAGGCGCGCAGCCGGCCGAGCAGGGTGCGGTCGGCCGCCTCGCCGAGCCGGCCGTATCCGTTCACCGGCACCACGTTCTCGCCGATCACCATCGGGATCCCGAGCGCGCCGGCCTGCCGGCTCAGGGCCAGCCCCAGGTCCCCGCCGGCCGCCCGGGTGGAGCCGGTCGCGGATACGTACACCGGCAGCGCGGAGGTGAACCCGCCGATGGTGGTGGTGAGTTCGACGTCCCGGTAGTCGGGCTCGCGGCCCAGGTCGATCAGTTTGGCGAGCCGCTGCGGCAGGAACAGCGGCGGGACGATCCGCAGGGCGTCCAGCGCGTCCGGCCGGACGAACCGGTCGGCCGTGTCGGGCCCGCCCGCACCGAACAGCACGTGCCCGTACTCCTCGGCGGGCGGGAACGCGGCCGCCGCCCCGGCCCGGGCCCGCCGCCGGACCTCCTCCTCCGGGAAACCGGGTGCGCTGAGATCGCTCAAGGCGACACCACCCCGGCGAGCTTCGGGAAGGCACTGGCCTGCCAGACGGCGTCCAGCCCGGCGACGTAGCGGGTGAGCCGCTCGACCCCGATGCCGAAGCCCGCGCTGGCCGGCACGCCCTCGCGCACCAGGTCCAGGTACCAGCGGTACTTCTGCGGGTTCTCGCCGGTCTCCCGCATCCGGGTGACGATCTCCGCGTAGTCGTTGGTGCGCTGGCTGCCGCTGCACAGCTCGCCGTAGCCCTCGGGCGCGAGCAGGTCGAAGTTGCGCAGCAGGCCCGGGTCGTCGGGGTGCTCGCGGTCGTAGAAGCCGCGCGAGCCCTTCGGGTAGTCGGTGACGAAGAACGGCCGGTCGCGCCGGGCCGACAGCAACGCCTCGCCCTCCCAGTCGAGTTCGGCGTCGGCGCTCTGCGGGTGCCCGATGCCCTGGAGCTCGGTGACCGCCTCGGCGTGCCGGATGCGCCCGAAGGAGCCCTTCAGCAGTTCGGCGAACGCCTGCGGGTCCCGGCCGAGTTCGGCGAACTCCTTGGGCAGCTCGCGCACCGCGCTGTCGACCATGTGCACCACCAGCTCCTCGGCCAGCTGGACGACCTCGTCGCGGCTCGCGCCGGCGACCTCCACGTCCAGCTGGTGGAACTCGGCCAGGTGCCGGTTGGTCCCGGCGGTCTCCAGGGGCTCCAGGCGGACGTTCGGGGCGATGCAGAAGATCTTGTCGAAGGCGAGCAGCGAGGCCTGCTTGTACAGGATCGCGCTGGTCATCAGCTTGTAGCGATGGCCGTAGAAGTCGATGTCCACCTGCTTGGAGCCGCGCGCGCCGGGGTCGGTGACCGGGCCGATGATCGGCGGCAGCAGCTCGGTGAAGCCCCGGCCGCGCAGGAACTCGCGGGCGGCGGTCAGCAGTTGCTGCTGGACGCGGAGCGCGCTGCGGGTGGCCGGCGCGGTCAGGTGCCGGCCCGGGTCGGTCGGGGGCAGGGGCGTGGCGTCGGGCATGGTCGGGGTCCTCATCTCTCGGGGCGGGTCTGTGCTCGGAAAGGCGGGTCTGTGCTCGGAAAGCGGGGGTCTCGGGTTGCCTCAGCGGGCGGTCGGCTCAGCGCGCGGCCGGCAGGCCCCGGGGTACGGGCGGCGTGGCGGCCGGCCGCGGGTCCCGGCCGTCGTAGCGCCGCTGGACGTGGGAGAGCGCGGACAGCAGCCCGGCCGAGCCGAGGATCGGCGGGCGGCCGCCCTCGACCAGCCCGGCGATCGGCATCGAGCCGACGGCCGACCAGTACAGCCGCCCGTCGGGGCCGAGCGAACTGCGGGTCCGCCCGGCGTTGTCGGGGTGCAGGCAGTAGGGCACGTCCAGGTAGCCGGCCGCGAACGCCCGGACCAGGGCCCGCCCGAGGTCGGCGTCCAGGTCGAGCACGGCACCGATCAGCGCCCTGGCCTCGGCCTCGATCCCGGTGTCCGGCGGCGCGGCGGGCCGCGGGCGGGTGCGCTCCGCCGTGGCGGCCGCGGCGGCGGCCTCCAGCGCCCGGACGTTCTCGGTGACGGTCGGAATGCGGTGCGCCTCGGCCGTGGTCTTGACGATCAGCCGGGCCGCGCCGCCGCGCACGGCGAGCCGCGCCGCGTCCTCCAGCAGCAGCCGCGCGCCACCGGGCGAGCGCGGGTAGACGCCCATGTAGGCGTACACCACGAGGTGCCGGTCGACGTCCGCGAGCAGCTCGTCCGCGATCCGGCCGAGCGCGGCCAGCGCCTCCTCGTCCTGCCGGGCGTTGGTCTGCTGGGCGTAGCTGAGCGAGATGCTGCGCAGTCCGTGCTGGCGGAAGAACAGCGCCTCCAGCACGCTGATCGCGATCAGCAGCGAGGGCGGGCAGAGCTGGCCCATCATGCAGCCGCCGAACGTCTCCAGGTGCGGTTCCGCTCCGAACTCCCGGATGGAGGCGAGGAGTTCGCAGCTGCGCCGCCAGCAGGCCACCGCCTCGTGGAGCGGGGTGCGGCCGTACGGCAGGCAGTAGGAGACCGGTCCGCCCTCGGTTGCGTCCAGGCCGGCCGCCAGCAGCGCCTCGAAGATCCGCTCCGGCGCGGCCGAGCCGTGCCGGACCTGCACGGGAAAGCCCGCGTCGGCGACGCCGTGCAGCACCGCCCGGGTGACGTCGACCGGGTGGGTGGCGATCGGGTAGCCGTTGAGGCCCGCCCCGAGGGCCAGGGCGCGCCGCGCGGCGTCGAGGTCGCCGGTGCGGGTGTAACTGTCCAGGGTGATGGTGCCGACGGTGACGGCGGCCGCTCCCCGGGTGGCGAGCAGGCCGTCCCGCATCCGGGCCGCCTCCGCCATGCCCATCCGGGGCTGGACCACCAGGGCCCCGGCGTCGGCGGCCTGCGCCACGAACGCGCCGAAGCCGGTCACAGCAGGACCCGGGAGCGCAGCCCGTCGACGAACTCGCGGAACGGGGCGACCGAGCCGCCCTCCTCGAAGACGGCGTCGAAGCCGGCCGACAGCAGGGTCCGCTCGCGGTCGGGGTCGTCGGCCCCGGCGATGCCGAGCTTTCCGCCGATGACGGTCGGCGTGCGCCGCAGTTCCGGGCAGGCCCGCAGGGCCGGGATGACCCGCAGGCCCTCCTGGTGGCCGTGCCCGTTGACGCTGCTGATGACGATCAGGTCCGGCACGATCCGGCGGCATTCGGCGAGCAGCAGCGCGTCCGGGACGCAGGCGCCCAGGTTCGTCACCCGGTGGCCCATCTCCTCCAGCAGCAGCTGCAGGAAGACCAGGTTCCAGGTGTGCGAATCCGAGGCCAGCGTCGTCACGACGACGTCCAACCCGCCGTCTTCGGCATTTCCGTGCTCCACAACTCAGCCCTCATCGGTAGAGATCGTCGATGGAATTCCGCCGACGCCCGGGCCGGCGGTCCGGGAACTCCGGCGCGCGTTCCGCGACGGCCCAGCCCCACGGAGAACGTTAGGAACGATCGGGCCCGGTGAGCGGCAGCTCCAGCGGCACAATGCGGCAGAATCGGCGCCCACCGGAGGCACTGCCGCCGGGGGCACAGCCACCGAAGGCACGACCACCGAAGGCACAGCCGCCGGAGGCGCTGCCGCCGGGTCGGCCCGCATCAGCCCGCGACCGCCAGCAGCGGCACGTCCCCGGCCGCGGCCAGCCGCAGCCCCGGCTCCTCCCGGACGAGGCGCCGGCAGAGGTTGAGCACCGTGAACCGCACGCCGTCCCGGGCGGGCACGCTGCGGATCAGTCCGCGCGACAGCAGCTCGTGCACCGTCGCGAGGCAGGTCTGCAGGGCCCAGCCGCTGCGGACCACCGCGTCCTCCCCGGACCAGTCCCCCGGCCCGTCCACCAGGACCTCCAGCAGGGCGCGCTGGCGTTCCGTCAGCCGGCGGATCGCCGGCTCCACCTCGTCCCGGACGTCACCGCGCGCGCCGTACACCAGCGGCGGCGCCGCCAGGGTGAACGGGACGGCCGCCAGCCGGTCCACCAGCTGGCCGGGGGACTGCACCAGCGCCCAGCCCGCCGCGCGCTCCAGCGCGCCCGGCAGGCCGTCGAGGTGGCGGCAGAGCTCCGCGACGGCGGGCGCCTCGGAGCGCTCCAGGGTGTAGCCGGGGCGCAGCCGGCACAGGTGCGAGAGCAGCAGCCGGACGGCTCCGACCTGCGCCAGCGCCTCCGGATCGGCGTCGAGTTCGGGCGCCGGGACGGGCAGCGGCGCGAGCGGGATGACCTGGCAGCCGGGCAGCGGCCGGGCTTCCCGGGCGGTGATCAGCACCCGCAGCCCGGGGCAGTGGTGGAACAGCGCGTCCAGCTGTCCGGTGTCCACTCCGCCGTCGGCGCCGTCCAGCACCAGCAGGGCGGGGCGGTCGCCGATCTCCCGGACGAGCTCGTCCGCCCGGCCGCGCCAGGGGTGCGCGCCGCCGCCGCACTCCACCCACCGCACCGACCAGCGGGCGGCCAGGTGCACCCGCCGGGCCACCTCCAGGGCGAGCCGGGTCTTGCCCACCCCGCCGAGGCCCACCAGCGAGACCAGCCGGTCCCCGTGCACGGCGAAGGCGTCGACCAGGACCTCGGTCTCCATCTCCCGGCCGACGATCGCCCCGCGCGCCACCGGCGGGGCGGCCGGCACCGGCAGCGCCACCGGATCGTCGCCGAGCGGGTGCCGGCGGGCGGACTCCTCGAAGTCCGTCCGGCTGCGGCCCTCCAGCCGCAGCGCGTCCGCCAGCAGCCGCACGGTCTCGTTGCGGGGCCGGCGGACCCGGCCGGCCTCCATGTCCCGGATCGCCCGCACGCTCAGGGTGGCGTGGTCGGCCAGGCACTGCTGGGTCAGCCCGATCCGCTCGCGCCGTACCCGCAGCAGCTCTCCGAAGCCCGCCGCCGTCCTCACCGCTTGCACCGACTGCCCGCTGTCCATGCCTCGTCTGCCCTTCCGTGGTTCGGACACTCACTGGAGGCCCGGTCCGGCGGCGTGAGCACCGGGCACCCGTACGGCCCGTGGTCCGGCCGTACGGGACCCGGTGGTCAGGCTGTGGCCTCCGAACCGGTTCCCTCCGGTTCCCGATGCTCCAGGCTCGGCGTCTACGCGCGATCAACGGCCGATCACCGGCCCCACCCGCGACCTTCACGCCTGCCCCACATCCCGTGCGGGGCCCTCCGGAAACGGGGGCACGGCCGGGAGGGAAGCGGACGGACCGGGGCACAGGCGGACCGAAGCGGGCGGGGTGGGACGATACCTGCCATGTCCAGAAAGTCTCCGCCGGTCCGGGACGCCGCCGCCCCGCCCGATCCGCTCCGCCGTCTGCTGCTCGACCTGGGGGAAGCCCTGCTCGGCGGTGGTCTGCCCGTCCACGAGGTGGAGGAGGAACTCCGCGGACTGGGCCGGGCGCTGGGGGCGCCGGAGGTACGGGTCGCCGCGCTGACCAACGGCCTGTTCGTCGCGCTGACCGCCGACGAGGGCACCCGGTTCCAGCCGGTGGGCGCCGCGCTTCGCTTCGAGCAGACGGCGGACGTCCTGCACCTGGTGCACCGGCTGCGGGCGGGCGAGCTGGACGGACCCCGGGCGCTCGCCGAACTGGACCGGATCCGGCGGGCGCCGGCCCGCTGGCCCGGCTGGGTGGCGGACCTCGGGGCGCTGCCCGTCGGGGTCGGGGTCTGCCTGTTCCTGCAGCCGGCGGCGGCCAACGTGCTGGCGGCCGGGCTCGGCTCGCTGATCGTGGTGGGGCTGACCGTGCTCGCGCGGCGCCTGCCGTACCTGCGGCCGCTGCTGCCCGTCACCGCCGGGTTCCTGGTGGCGCTGCTGGTCCTGTCGCTGGCCCGCGCCTCCCTGCTGGACGGCCCCCTGCGGACGATCGTGGCCACCCTGGCGATCCTGCTGCCGGGCGGGCTGCTGGTCACCGGCCTGTCGGAGATCGCCGCGGGCGCGGCCAGCGCGGGGACCGCCCGGCTGGTGTCCGGCGCGGTGCAACTGGCGCTCTTCCTGGCCGGGGTGGCGGCGGCCGCGACGGCGATCGGCCTGCCGGCCGCCGCGCTGGCCAACGTCCAGGTGGCGAAACCGAGCTGGTGGGTGATCGGGCTGGGGCTGGCGGTCGCGGTGGCCGGAGTGGTGGTCAACGTCCACGCCCCGCCCGCGGCCGTCCCGTGGATCGTCGTGGTGATCGCGGTGAGCGTGACCGTCCAGGTGGTGGTGGGATCGGTGCACGGCGCGGCCATCGGCGGCCTGGCCGGGGCGGTCTCGGCGGCGGTCGCGGCGACCCTGGTGCACTGGCTGCCCGGCGGCCCGCTCTGGCAGGTGCTCTACCTGCCGGCGTTCTGGATCGTGGTGCCGGGCTCCTTCGGCCTGCTGAACACCGCGCAGATCGAGGTCGGGAACGGCGCCCAGTCGGTGCTGGCGGCCGTCTCGGCGGTGTTCGGGGTGTCGATCGGCACCCTGATCGGCGCCGTGGTCAGCCGGATCCCCCGCCCCTCCTTCGCCGTCGCCCGGCCCCGGACCTGAACCGGGCGGCGCGACGGCGAGTTTCGGGCGGGGGCGGGGAGGGGCGGGGCCGGTCAGGGGTGGCGCAGCGCCTCGGTGAGCCGGGTGGCCGCCTCCATGACGGCCTGGGACAGCTGGGCGCCGGGGTGGCGGGTGAGCCGTTCGATCGGGCCGGACACCGAGACCGCGGCCACCACCCGGTTGGACGGACCCCGGACCGGCGCGGAGACCGAGGCCACCCCGAGCTCGCGCTCGCCGATCGACTGCGCCCAGCCGCGCCGCCGGACGCCGCTCAACGCGGTGGCGGTGAAACGGGCGCCCTGGAGGCCCCGGTGGAGCCGCTCCGGCTCCTCCCAGGCCAGCAGCACCTGGGCGGCCGAGCCGACCTTCATCGGGAAGGTGATGCCCACCGGGACGGTGTCCCGCAGACCAGAAAGCCGCTCGGCGGCGGCCACGCAGATCCGGACCTCGCCCTGCCGCCGGTAGAGCTGGGCACTCTCCCCGGTGACGTCCCGCAGGTGGGTCAGGACCGAGCCGGCGGCGGCCAGCAGCCGGTCCTCGCCGGCGGCCGCCGAGAGTTCGGAGAGCCGGGGGCCGAGGACGAAGCGTCCCTGCAGGTCCCGGGAGACCAGCCGGTGGTGTTCGAGCGCGACCGCGAGCCGGTGGGCGGTGGGCCGGGCCAGGCCGGTGGCGGCGACGAGCCCGGCCAGGGTCGCGGGACCGGCCTCCAGGGTGCCGAGGATCGAGGTGACCTTGTCGAGCACGCCGACGCCACTCGTGTTCTGCATGGGATGGGTACTCCGTCTCAAGTCCCGTGAGCGGCGGGTGGGTCCGGCTCACGGAGGCTCCACGCGGGGAGCCTGGGGGGTGGTCAGCGCGGACGGGCCGGGGAAGTCGGCCGAGAGCCTGCGCCGGGCACGAGACGGGTACGCGAAAGGGCCGGGGCGGGAAGCGCCCGGGCGAAGGACAGCACAGAGAGCACCGTGTCTCCTCATCTTTCCCGCGCCACAGTGGCGACAGGCCGGAGTTGGCACTGACCCGGACGGCACGGCGCGTACTTCGGACGCCGGGTCGAACGGGGAGTTGCCGGGGCTTCGTAGGGCCGGTCCCTCCACCCCTCTGGATGATTCGCCAGGAACCATACAAGATTCCCCGGCCCGCCCGCCAAACCTTTGCCCCGGCCCCACGCCCGGCCCGCGAGCCGAAGGGGCGCGCCGACGACCGGCACTTCCCCCACCCCGGTTGGCACGAAGGTGGCGGATCGGGGCCGTCGACCCCGCGGACGGCGGGTGGCAGGGTCGGAAGCAGCCCGCGACCGGCGGGATCCACTGCAGGCAGGGGGGCACCCATGACGACGACATCCGACACCCGGGCGGCCGCCGGACCGGGCGCGGGCGGCCCCCGGCCGCGGACCGCGGGCTGAGGCGGGCACCGTGGACGACCGCTCCGAGCGCCACCGCCTCACCGACCCGCCGCGCCACCACGCCCCCGCCCGCGCCGAGCGCCCGGACGGACGGTTCACCGCCACCACCGAGCGCAACTCCACACCTCCGCACGAGAGTTGGCCGAAGGCCCCGGCGTCGGACACCGAGGCCTGGCGCCCGGTACTGGACTCGCTGGCGGACGGCATCCTGGCGACGGCCACGCCCGACCGGACGGACCGTCTCTTCCCAAGTGACGTCCAGCAGTTCGACCCCGGCCACGGCGGACTCGGCCTCGCCTACGGCGCGGCCGGCGTGCTGTACGCGCTGCACGCCTGCGGCCGCCCAGCCCCGGCCGAGCACGTCGACTGGCTGGTGGCCCGCGCCGCCGCCGCGCCGGACCTGCCGCCCGGACTGTACGACGGGCTGACCGGCATCGCCTGGGCGCTGGCCCGGCTGGGCCGGCGGGAGGCGGCCTGCGCGATGATCGAGCGGGTGATCGCCGCCGAGCCGCCGGCCGACCCCGGGCTCGGCTCCGGACGGGCCGGCCTCGCGCTCGGACTGCTCGACCTGGCCGAGGCGGTCGGCCGGCGCGGCCTCGCCACCTGGGCACTGGCGCTCGGACACGAGCTGGCCCGGGAGGAGCCCGCGCCACGGCTGCGCGGTCCGCTGGACGGCTGGAGCGGGCAGGCCGCGCTGTTCCTGCGGCTGCACGGGCACACCGGCGACCCGGGCTGGCTCACGGCGGCCGAGACGGCGCTGGGCCGCGAACTCGACGGCGCAGACATCGGCGACGGGATGCTCGTCCTGGTCGAGGACCGCTACCGCCGCAAGCTCCCGTACCTGGCGGCGGGCGGTGTCGGCACCGCGGGCCTGATCGCCGAACTGGCCCTGCGCACCGGCCCGGACCGGCTGCCCGCCCGGTTAGCCGAGGCGCTGGCGGCCGCCGCACTCTTCTGCCGGCCTGACCCGGTCACCGCGCCCGACCTTGTCGCCGCGCCCGGCCTGTTCGAGGGCCGGGCCGGGCTGCTGCTGCACCTGCTGCGGACCGGGCACCCGGCCGAGGCCGACCGCCAGCTGCGCCTGCTGGAGTCGCAGGTGATGAACCACCGGGGTGGCCCGGCATCCCCGGGCGGCCGCTCGATGCGGCTCTCGGCCGACCTCGCCACCGGCGCCGCCGGGATCCTGACCGCCCTGCACGAGGCGGTGCTCGGCCCGGTGCCGCTGCCCGGCCTCACGGACTTCCCCCGGCCCTGACGGCGCCCGGGACCGACCGCCCAGTCGACGACGTCGCTGCCCGCCGGCCCCACCCGGCGGGCAGCCGCCCGTCCCGGCTCATCCCCCGCCCCGCGCGCCCGCCGGTGTCAGCAGGGCGCCGTGGCGTCCGCCGGGAAGGTCAGCCCCTCCCGCTCGGCCAGCACCCCGGCCTGGAACCGGCTCTGCGCGCCGAGCCGCTGCAGCAGCTCGGCGATGTGGCGCCGGCAGGTGCGGGTCGACATGCCCAGCCGGCGCGCGATCGTGTCGTCCTTCTCCCCCGCCGCGAGGAGCACGGCGATCACGTCCTCCACGTCGCGGGACACCGTACGGACCGCGGTCTGCGCGGTGTCGTACGGAACGGCCTGGCTCCACTCGTGCTCGAAGAGCCGGACGAAGTACGCCACCAGGGACGGCTCCCGGACCAGCAGCGCCGCGCCGCCGGCCGGCCGGGCCGGTACGAGGGCCGTCGTCCGGTCCACCACGACCAGCCGGCCCGGCACCTCGGCCCTGGTCCGGATCTCCGCCCCCGCGGCGATGACCAGTTCCGTGTAGGAGCGGGTCGGGTGGTCGAAGCGGGTCAGGTGCTGGTGGACGCACCGCAGCCGGACGCCCCGCTCCAGCATGTCCAGGTCCCGGGGCAGCGCCTCCACCAGGGCCGCTCTCGGATGCCCGCCGCCCGGCTGGACCGCCAGCACCTCCTCCCGCGCGGCGCCCAGCACCGAGTCGAGGGCCGAACGGACCACGTGCCGGTCCTCCAGCAGCCGGACCGAGCCGTCCGAGCCGCCGCCCTGCGAGTGGTACACCGGTTCCAGCGAGGCCACCTCGGCGCGCAGCCTGGCCAGTTCGGCCTGGCGGCGGCCCAACTCGGCCTCCTCGACCCGCAACCGGGCCTCCGCCTGCCCGGTCAGCCGCGCCGCGGCCGCCTCCGGGCCGACCGCCGCGAGGCGGCCGGGCCCCTCCCCCGGACGCTGGACCAGCAGGCAGAGCGCCACCAGCAGGTCGACGGCCCGCCGGCACTGCGCCTCGGTGAGCCCGAGCTCGTCGGCGATCCGCCCCCGGTCGGCGGGCTCGAACCCCCGGTGCCGCACCGCCCACTCGTAGACCAGCCGGGCCTCGTGATCGAGCAGCGCCGCACGCCCCGACGGCCGAACCGTGCCCGCATTGGTCGGATTCATCCACCCCTCCTCAGTCGGCCAACATCTTCCTGTCACCCTCCGGCCCCTGGCGTCCGCCGCCCGCGGTGGCGACTATCGAACAGCCGCCAGGGCATCGCACCGAACACCGGACACGGTGCGGATCGCCCCGGCTGTCACGAGGGGTGCCAGGAAAGAACGGAGAAGGGTCCGCGCCGCGTTCACCGCGCCCGGCCCGGCCACCGGCACTCCCCGAGCTCCCCCACCCCGCGGGAGCCGTCCCCCGACCCCCACCAAGGGAGCCACGGAATGGACACCCGGTTCTCCATCGACCCCGCCCCGGAGACCGCCCCCGCCCCCAGGATCCACCACGACGCCCTCGATCCGACGGCGGCGCGCACGGCGGTCCGCGAGCGGCTGGCGCGAGCCCGCGAGGTCTCGCTCTGCTGCCCCGGCGGCGACCCGACCGGCGCGGCGCTGGCCGAGCTGGTGCTCACCGGTCTCCCCCGCGGCCGGCCCGCCTCACGCACCCGGATCGTCCACCAGCACCCCGCCCGGTTCCACCTCACCACCCAGCACCAGGCCCGGACCGCCGCGGGCGTCGGCGCCGAGGTACGGACCACCGGGGAGAGCTGCGGCGCCATGCTGGTCGTCGACCGGGAGTGCGTCTTCCTGCCGGAGCGTGAACGGGCCGCCGGACTGGTCCTGGTGACCCAGCCCTCCGTGGTGGCCCACCTCGCCGACTCCTTCGAGACGCTCTGGCACCAGGGCGCCGCCTTCCGCAGCGGACCGGCCGCCGCCCGCGCCGTCTCCGACGAACTGCGCACCACCATCCTGCGGCTGCTGGCCGACGGGCTGAAGGACGAGGTCATCGCCCGCCGGCTCGGCCTCTCCCTGCGCAACTGCCGCCGCCACATCGCCGGCCTGTACAGCGCGCTGGGCGCCGAGAGCCGCTTCCAGGCGGGCGTACTGGCCGAACGCCACGGCCTCACGGCGAACCGGCCGGCCCCCGGCGGCCCCTGGCCGACGGTGGTCGACCGTTCGACCTTCAGCCTGCCAGTACCGTGACCGCGATGGTCGGACAGACGCCGACGACCGCACCGCAGGTGCTGACCGGAAGCGGAGTCCCAGTACTTCTTGCTGTCGTGCTCACCCGTCGGCGAGGCGTTGGATGGTGGCGCTCAGCCAGGCTTGGAGATCGGCGGGGTCGCCGAGTTCGGAACGTAGGACCCGGCGGCGGGTCGAGACGCCGAGCACGAAGGCGTCGATCGCTGCGGCTCGGCTGCGGGCGTCCGCGTCGTCCAGGCCGCTGTCGCGCAGGTAGCGGTGCAGCGGCTCCAGTGAGTGCGTGTCGAGGAAGGCGGCCAGCGCCTCCGCTGCCTCCGGGCGTTCGCCGGACGCGCGGTGCAGCACGAGCAGTGGATCCTCTCCGGGTGCGCCGAACCAGCGCTGGACGATGCTCGCCGCAAGGCGCGAACCCAGCGCGGAACGGTCGCCGTCGAAGGAGGTGGAGACCGGGATCTCCACCCGGGTTGCCGCCAGGAAAAGGCCGTCCTTGCCGCCGAAGTAGCGCGTGATGAGGTTGGGCGACACCCCGGCCGCGTCGGCCACGCCTTTGACCGTGATCGCCGCGTACCCGTGCTGGGCGAACTGGCGTTGCGCGTGTTCCAGGATCCGCTGCCTGGTGGCGGCAGCATTGCGCGAATTCATGTGTACGAGCATACACATCATGTGTACGCTGATACACATGAATGACGAGATGCGGGAACGACTCCGGCGAACGCGGCGTGTCGCGACCCCGTGGAGTGACGACGGGACGCGCGGCATCGGCGGCACCCACCTCGACGAACTGCTCGAACGCTGGGTGAACGGGTACGACTGGGGCGTGCACGAGCGCCGCATCAGCGAGTTCCCCTGGGCGACGGTGCGGGCAGGCGACACCGACCTGCGGGTGATCCACCAGAGGTCCGCGAGTCCCGGTGCTCCGGTTGTCGTGCTGCTCCATGGCTGGCCGGACTCGGTGTTGCGGTTCGAGCGTGTCCTGCCCTTGCTCGCGGACATGCACGTGGTGGTTCCCGCACTGCCGGGCTTCCCGTTCGCGCCCCCGCTCACCACTCCCGGCATGTCCGTCAACCGGATCGCCGGGATCGTCGCGGACGCTCTGGACGAACTCGGTTACTCGCGGTACACGGTGTCCGGCGGCGATGTGGGTGGCACCGTCGCGGAACTCCTCGCGGCCGAACACCCGGACCGGGTGGCCGCCCTGCACCTCACGAACATCGCCCCGCAGCGTGCGCTCACGGCGGACCCGGCGAAGCTCGCGCCCGACGCGGCGGCCTACCTCCGCCGGTCGGCGCAGTGGTTCCGGACCGAGGGCGGGTACATCGCGGAGCAGTCCACGCGGCCGAACACACTCGCCGTCGCCCTCGGCGACTCACCCGCCGGCCTCGCGGCCTGGATCATCGAGAAACTGGAGTCCTGGTCCGACGAGTCGGCCTTCACGCCGGACGACCTTCTCACCTGGGTCACCGCCTACTGGGTCACCGGCACGATCGGCACATCCTTCACCACCTATGTCGAACCGGCCGTCCTCCCTGACCGGATCGACACTCCGACCGTGCTCTCCGTGTTCCCGCGCGACATCAAACCGGAACCCCGCAGCTACGCCGAGGCGTTCCTGAACGTCTGCGACTACGTGGAACACCGTGCCGGCGGCCACTTCGCAGCCTGGGAACAGCCCGAGGCTTACGCCGCCGACGTACACCGCGCGGTCGAGCTGGGCGCCCGGAACGGCCCACGGCGTGGCAGCCGCCACCGTGAACGTTCGTGGTCACGGCACCAGCCGGCCACCCTCCCCGCCGCGCCCGATCCGTGGCAGAGTGGAGGGGCCGGGAGAGCGACCTGAGCGGTGGCCGACCTCCCCCGGAGTCCTTGCCGAGGTCTCCCATGGCACAGCAGTACGACCTCCGCTCCATCGCCCCGGAGGCCCTCGCGGCCGTGGGCGTGCTGGGCCGGCGGGTCGGAGGCGGGCGCGCCTCGATCGAGCCCCCGGATCCGGGGCGGCCCTGGCGTTGGCGCTGGTCCCCCGGTCTCCTGGACCGGCTCACCGCTGACGCCGAACTGCAGGCAAACCTGAGCCGGAGCTGGGTCGAGGCCGCGGAGCGCGACCCCGATCCGGTGCGGCTGGCCCTGTACGGGGTGCCGCGCACGAAGCGGCACGTGCTGATGACGCGGTTGGCGCAGGCGCGCCCCGAGATCGGCGCAATCGTCATCGCGGACCACACCCTGCGGCCGGAGCCGAACTGGCAGTGGCCGCTGCGGGTCCGCGCCGTCACCCCGCAGGCCGCCGAGGAGCTGTTCGGCGGCCTTGCCCAGGAAGTCGCGCGAGGGATCGACGCGCACCCCCTCGGCGAACCGGACGAGGACTGCGACCTCCTGGCCGTCTCCGACACCGCCGACCTCGACACGCTGTCGACCGACAGCGGCCTCAGTGTCACCGGTCTGGTCTGGTGCGCCTCCCAGCTGCCCGATCCGCACCAACTGGCCCGACTCGCGGTGACCGCGCGCCACCTCGACGCCACCGGCTGGGTCGTCGCGGACCTCTCGGACACCGACGCCGCCGACTGGCTCGCCCGGTTCGTCCGCAGTCTCAGCGAGAACCCCGCCCTCGACGAGGCGGCCGACCACGCGGGCTCCTGGCTGACGGTGGTCCACCCCTACGAAATGGAGTTCCACGCGGCGCTCAGGGACACACCGGCCGGTGGGACCGCGAATCCCCCGCTGCCGAACCTCCCTCCGGCGCCATCGGATGCCTACCTCCGCGGGGAGGGGTCCGGCTTCTCCGGGCCCTCCGGCCGGCTGCGGGGCGCCGCCAGGGTCCTCAGCCAGGCCGGGAGCCGCCTCGGCGCCGCCGTCCGGTCCGCCCGGCCGAGGCTCAGCGAGAAGACGGCCGCCGGCCGGAAGGTCCGCAGTGCCCAGGCGGCGACCGCCCCCGCCGAGGACCGCTACCTCCAGGCGTCCGTCACCGACGGAGGTACGGGCACCCCACGTCGGCACGCCTTCCGTCCCGACGCGACCAACGACATCCATATCCGGGTGGGGCCGGAGAGCGCCGAGTGGCGGCGGACGACGGCTGCCTTTCCCGAGCAGGGCCTGGAGTTCAAGGGCGGGGCGGCGCGGCTCACGGTCACCTTCGACGAGGAGCGGGACGAGGCCTCCCTCCACGATCCGGTGAAGGTCTTCCTGCCGCCGCGCGGCGCGTCCAGCGAGGCCGTCTTCCCGGTCGAGGTCCGCGCGCGGGAGCGGACGATCCGCTGCACGGCCCGCGTCTTCTACCGCAAGCGCCAGCTGCAGCGGCTGGTGATCACCGGCCCCGTCGCCGCGTCCGACGAGGCGGTCGACGGACGGGAGATCGCGGTCAACACCGAGGCCTTCGACGTGCTCGCCGCGCCGCAGCCCCAGCCCGACCAGGCCGCGGCGACCCGCTCGGAGACGATCCGGATCGAGAGCGACAGCGAACTGGTGGTCGGCGTCGGGGAGAACAACCGGGTGCGGATCTCGGAGCTCGGCACGTTCCGGGCCAGGGTCCGGGAACTGCTCGGTGACTCCGTGAACAAGGACGCCGCCGCCGTCGGGCCCGACGCACCAGCCCCGCTCCGGCTGCTCCTCGGCCTCGCCCAACAGGGCAGCGCCCTCTACCGCAAGCTGGACGACTCGGGGTTCGGCGACCTGAAGGACGCCGTCGCGCTGCAGCTGGTCTCGACCGAGGCGGCCGAGCTCTGGCCGCTGGAGTTCGTCTACGACCACGGCTATCCCCTCGACACCGCTGCCCTCTGCGCCGGGTGGCGGCAGGGCCTGGAGACCGGCACCTGCGCCTGCTGCGCGTCCGACGGCGGTCCCGAGCACGGCCACCGGACGATCTGCCCGCTCGGCTTCTGGGGTCTGCGGATGGTGATCGAGCGCCGGGTGGAACGCGCCGGGCTCGACCGCACCGTGGTGGAACAGGCCCCGCAGGGCACCCGCAGCACCCTGCGCCCGGTCGACAGCGCCCTGTTCGCGGCGAGCCGGAAGTGCCGTAAGCCCGACCTGGACCAGGCCGTCCAGGCCCTGCTGGCTTCCCTCGGCGGCACCGCCCTGCACCGGGCCGAGAGCTGGCGGCACTGGCTGACGGTGGTCGAGGCGGAAGGCCCCCCGCTGCTGCTGGCCGTTCCCCACAACACCCATGACGCCGGAGGCATCCCGGTCCTGGTGATCGGCAAGCAGAGCGAGCTGCCGTCGCTCCTGATCGACCGCCGGCACATCGTCTCCGACCGGCACGACCACGAGGTCGGCCCGGTGGTCATGCTGCTCGGCTGCAACACCGCGCAGGAGGACATCAGCTGGCAGAACGTGGCGGCGCGGTTCCTGGAGAAGAGCGCCCCGGTGGTGGTCGGGACGCTCGTCCCGACTCTCGGCCGCCAGGCGACGGTGATGGCGAGCATCGCCGGCGGGATGCTCGCCGGGAACACCCGCCAGGACCTGAGCATCGGCGAGCTGGTACGCGACATCCGGCGGCAGCTGCTGCTCAGGGGCTGCACGCTCGCCATGGCGGTGGTGGCCTTCGGTGACGCCCGCTGGCTGGTCGGCAACCGGGGGGCCGTCACCGACACTCCACCGGGAGGCACGCCGTGATCACCATCGAGATGCTGCCCGCCGCGCACGGCGACGCGCTGTGGGTCGAGTGGCCCGGCAGCGGTACGGACGTCCACCGGATGCTGGTCGACGGCGGCCCGAGCACGGTCTACCGGGCGGTCTTCGAGAAGGTGAAGGCGCTGCCGGCCGGCAGCCGCCACCTGGACGTCCTGGTCGTGACCCATGTGGACGCCGACCACATCGAGGGCGTCGTGCGCCTCCTGCTGGACCGCCCCAAACTCGGCCTGGCCATCGACGACGTCTGGTTCAACGGCTGGCCGCAGATCTTCGAGGAGGCCGACCTGCTCGGCCCCGCCCAGGGCGAGATGGTCCAGGCGATGATCGACCGCCAGCAGCTGTCCTGGAACGCCTCCTTCGGGAAGTCCCCGCCCGGCGACCCGCCGCACGCCCTCTGTCTCCCCGCTACCGGGGACCTGCCGACCGCCGAACTGCCCGGCGGCGCCCGGGCGACCCTGCTCTCCCCCGGTCGCCCCGAGCTGGACAAGCTGATGGGGGAATGGGGAAAGACGGTGCGCAGCCTCGGAATGACCCCCGGCAACCCCGACCAGGCCCTGGCTCTGCTGGCCGAGAGCAAGCGGCTGCGCGGCCTGGCCCACGACCTGCTCGGCGGCGAGCGGCCGGACACCTCGATCCCCAACGGCTCCAGCATCGCCTTCCTGCTGGAGCACGACGGGCACCGGCTGCTGCTCACCGGCGACAGCCACGGGGACGTGCTCGGGCGCGGCCTGGACCGGCTGATGGCGCAGCGCGGCGGCGACACGGTGACGGTCGACGCCCTGAAGGTCCCGCACCACGGCAGCGCGGCCAACAACACCGACGGCCTGCTGTCCCGGCTGGACACCCGCCGCTTCCTCGTCTCGACCAACGGCGCCGTCTTCAAGCACCCCGACAAGGCGGCGGTCGACCGGATGATCACGGCCGGGAGCCGCGGCGCCGGGACCGCCGAGATCGTCTTCAACTACCGCAGCCCGACGACGGAACCCTGGGCCGACGCCGCGCTCCAGCAGGAGCGCCGCTACACCGCGGTCTACCCGGCGACGTCGGCGGTCGGCACGACCGTGGAGGTCTGAGTCATGGCCCGCATCGGAGTCGCCCTGTCCGGCGGTGGCTACCGCGCCACCATGTGGGGCCTCGGCGCCCTGCTGTACCTCGCCGAGCACGGCCGGAACAAGGACGTGGTGGCGATCTCCTCGGTGTCCGGCGGCTCGGTCGCCAACGGGGTGGTCGCCCACGAGACCGACTTCCGGCAGGACCCGGGTGAGGGGTTCGCCGAGCGGGTCCGCCCGCTGGTCCACCACTGCGCCCGTACCGGCCTGTTCTTCTGGGGGCCGTCGACCAACCGGTACGTGCGTTCGCTGTTCGCCCTCGCCGCGCTGGCGCTGGCCACCCTGCTCGCCGGGGTCGTGGTCACCGCGGTGGACGGTCTGCGGCTGCTCGCCGGTGTGCTGCTGGGCGCGGGGCTGCTGCTCCTGGTCGGGGCGCTGGCGGTGTTCGGGCGGCGCAGCGCCGTCGTGGACCGGGCGCTGGCCGGGGCGTTCTTCCACCGCGACGGCCGCCCGACGGAGCTCTCCGCCGTGCGACGCTCCGTCGACCACGTCTTCTGCACCACCGAGTTGCAGAGCGGCGACCACTTCTACTTCTCGCCCGGGTTCGTCTACGGGTTCCGCTTCGGCACCGGCGTGCCGGGCGGTCTCCCGCTGTCCACGGCGGTCCAGGCCTCGGCCTGTCTGCCGGGCGCCTTCGCCGTCCGCCGGCTCCCCACGGCCCGCCACCGCTTCCCGCCGCCCGCCGGGCCCGCCGGGCCGGCCGCCGACCTGGTGCTCACCGACGGCGGGGTGTACGACAACATGGCCGACCAGTGGCTGGTGGGGCTGGCCGAGCGGGTGCGGCGCCCCGACCACCCGCAGGTCGACTACGAGCTGGACGAGATCGTCGTGGTCAACGCCTCGGCCGGAATGACCTGGAAGCCGTTCCGCTCCTCGTGGGTCCCCGCGGTCGGCGAACTGCTCGCGCTGGTCCGGATCAAGAGCGTGATGTACGACGTCGGCACCAGCCTGCGGCGCAGTGAGCTGGTCCGGTGGTCCGCCCGGGCCGGGCTGACCGGCGGGCCGACCGGTGCGCTGGTCCACATCGCGCAGTCGCCGTACCGGGTGGCCGACGCGTACGCGCGCGCGGCCGACGCGGCCGGCGGGGGTGCCGGGGCCGACGACGCGGACCGCGCCGCCCGGGCCGCCCGGGCCAAGGAGGTGCTGGAGCTGCTGGGCGACGACCCGGGCCGGCGCGCCCGCTGGGACGAGCTCACGACCAGGAGCCGCACCACCCCGACCGTGCTGCGCAAGCTCGGCGCCGACCGCACCGCGGACCTGCTGCTGCACTCCTACGTCCTCGCCGCCTGCAACCTGCACGTCCTGCTGGACTACCCGCTGCCGGCCACCCTGCCCGACCGCGACCGCTTCCTCGACCTCACCACCCGTCCCGGCGGCGCGGGTTGACGCCGCCGCGCCACCGCGCCGCCGGGACGTCACGGGCGTACGCGCACCGCCGTCACCAGCGGTCGTGCACCTGCGGCCGGATCCGGCGGTCGTAGAGCTCCCGCACGGCCGCCAGGGTGGTCGGCGGCAGCGGCGCCTGCTCGGCGGCGGCCGCGTTGGCGCGGGCCTGCGCCACGTTGCGGGCGCCGGGGATCACCGTCGTCACCCCCGGCTGCTGGACGATCCAGCGCAGCGCGGTCTGCGCCGCGGTGGCGCCCTCCGGGGCGAGGGCGGCGAACTCCGCGGCCGCCTCGACGCCGGTCGCGAAGTCCACCCCGGAGAAGGTCTCGCCCTGGTCGAAGGCCTCGCCGTGGCGGTTGTAGCTGCGGTGGTCGTCGGGCGCGAAGACGGTGCGCTCGCTGTAGCGGCCGGAGAGCAGCCCCGAGGCCAGCGGCACCCGGGCCAGGATCCCGACCCCGGCCGCCTCGGCGGCGGGCAGCACCCGCTCCAGCGGCTTGAGGCGGAAGGCGTTCAGGATGATCTGCACGCTGGCGACGCCCGGGCGGGCGATCGCGGTCAGCGCCTCCGCGCAGGTCTCCACGCTCACCCCGTACGCGGCGATCCGTTCCTCGGCCACCAGGGTGTCCAGGGCGTCGAACACCTCGTCCGAGGAGTAGACCGGCGTCGGCGGGCAGTGCAGCTGCACCAGGTCGAGCCGGTCGACGCCCAGGTTGGCCCGGGAACGGTCGACCCAGGCGCGGAAGTTGTCGAGGCGGTAGTGCTCGGGCCGCTGCTCGACCCGGCGTCCGAACTTGGTGGCGACGAACACCTCCGCGTCCGGGCGTTCCTTGAGGAAGCGGCCGATCAGCCGCTCGCTGCGGCCGTCGCCGTAGACGTCGGCGGTGTCGAAGAGGGTGACGCCGTCCGCCACGGAGGCCTCCAGCACGGCCAGGGCGTCCTCCTCCCGGACGTCCCCCCAGTCCGCGCCGAGTTGCCAGGTGCCGAGTCCGATGATCGATACGGGCCGTCCGGTGCGGCCGAGTACACGCTGTTCCATGGGGACGACCCTCTCATCCGCCGCCCTTCCCGTCTTCCCGGCCCGCGGACGGCGCGGCCGCCGCACCCGCCGCGGCGGCACCGCCGGCCTCGGCGGCGGCGGGGGCCGGGCCGTGCAGCAGCCGGGTGATGGCCACCCAGCCGGCCCCGTGGAGCACCACGCTGCCGGCCACCGTGAGCGTCATGGTGTCCAGGGCGAGGACGACGTAGAGCCCGTCCGGGAGGCCGTTGAAGGCGAGCAGGCCGAAGACGATGGAGGTGGTGCCGCGCGGTCCGAGCGCGCCGAGCAGGACCATTGCCAGCAGGCTCAGCGGCATCGCCACCAGCAGCACCCGGGCCACCGAGGCGGGGTCGTTGCCGAACAGCCGTCCGCCGGGCAGTTCGGTGGCGTCGACGAACAGCAGGACGGCCAGGATGACCTCGGCCACGTGCTGGGCGACTTCGGAGTTGATGGTGGCGGCGAGGTGGCTGTGGGTGAACACCCCGGTGAGGACCCCCGCGAGCACCAGTACCAGCGGCGCCCGGACGTGCCACGTCTCCAGCCGTCCGGCGACCAGCGACCAGGCCGCCACCACGGTGGTGATGACGATCAGTACAAAGATCATCGTTGAGGGTGACCCGGGGCCGCCGCCGATCCGGGGAGGCAGCGGCCAGGGTGGGGCACCGATTCCTCAGAACCACTCGGGGCGGCACTCCGCGGCGGTCCGGTCCAGGCTGTCCAGCAGGTCGAACTGCGGCCCGGTGCGCGGGAGTTCGACGGTGAAGAAGTAGCGGGCGGCCTGCCGCTTGCCCTCCCGGAAGGCGTCCGTGCCGCCGCCGAGGGCGAGGTACTGCTCCAGCCAGATCCAGGCCAGCACCACGTGGCCGACGGCCTCCAGGTAGACGGTGGCGTTGGCCAGCGCGGTCGCCGGGTCCCCGGTGGACCAGAGCACGGCGGTGGTCCTGGCCACCCGGGCCGCAGCCGCGTCCAGCCGATCGGCGAGCCCGGCAGCCTCGCCCCCGGCGGCCCGGGCCCGCAGCGTGGTCTCCGCCAGGGTGTCGAGGAGCAGCCGCAGCCCGGCGCCACCGTCCATGACGACCTTGCGGCCGAGCAGGTCGAGGCCGTGGATGCCGTGGGTGCCCTCGTGGATCGGGTTGAGCCGGTTGTCGCGGTAGAACTGCTCGACGTCGTACTCCCGGGTGTAGCCGTAGCCGCCGTGGACCTGGATGGCGAGGTCGTTGGCGGCCAGGCACCACTGCGAGGGCCAGCTCTTGGCGATCGGCGTCAGGACGTCCAGCAGCAGGTGGGCCCGGGCGCGGTCGTCCTCCCGCTCGGCGGTGGCCTCCTCGTCGAGCAGCCGGCTGCAGTACAGGCCGAGGGCGAGCGCGCCCTCGACGTAGCTCTTCTGCGCGAGCAGCATCCGGCGCACGTCCGGGTGCTCGATGATCGGCACCTGCGGCGCGGCCGGGTCCTTGCCCCCGAGCGGGCGGCCCTGCGGGCGGGTGCGGGCGTAGTCGAGGGCGTGCAGGTAGCCGGTGTAGCCGAGGGCGGTGGCGCCCTGGCCGACGCCGATCCGGGCCTCGTTCATCATGTGGAACATGTACGCGAGCCCGTGGTGGGCCTCGCCGACCAGGTGGCCCACCGCGCCCGGGGCGCCGCCGGGGGTGTGCCGGCCCTCGCCGAAGTTGAGCAGGGCGTTGGTGGTGCCGCGGTAGCCCATCTTGTGGTTGAGGCCGGCGAGCACCACGTCGTTGCGCTCCCCCGCCGTGCCGTCCGGGCGGACCAGGAACTTGGGCACGATGAAGAGCGAGATGCCCTTCACCCCCGCCGGACCGCCGGGGATCTTCGCCAGCACCAGGTGGACGATGTTCTCGCCGAGCTCGTGGTCGCCGCCGGAGATCCAGGTCTTGGTGCCGAAGAGCCGGAAGCCGCCGTCCGGCTGCGGCACCGCCCGGGTGGTGATGTCCGCCAGCGAGGAGCCGGCCTGCGGCTCGGACAGGCACATGGTGCCGAAGAAGCGGCCCTCGACCATCGGCCGCACATAGGTGTCGACCTGCTCCCGGCTGCCGTGCGCCAGCAGCAGGTTGGCGTTGCCGACGGTGAGCAGCGGGTACGAGGCGGTGGCGATGTTCGCGGCCTGGAACCAGGCCCGGCAGGCGTTGGCGACCACGTGGGGCAGCTGCTGCCCGCCGATCTCCTCGTCCATGGCCGCGCCGATGAAGCCGGCCTCGGCGTGCACCGCCAGGGCCTGCGCCACCTCCGGGACGAGGTGCACCCGCTCGCCGTCGAAGCGCGGCTCCTCGGCGTCGTTCTTCTTGTTGTGCGGGGCGAAGTGCCGGGTCGCGACGGTCTCGCTGAGGTCCAGCACCGCGTCGAAGGTGGACCGGTCGTGGTCGGCGAAGCGGGCGCGCCTGGTCAGCGCGGTGACGTCCAGCCAGTCGTGCAGCAGGAAGTCGAGGTCGCGGCGGGAGAGCAGCAGGGAGTCCAAGGCCGGGCATCCGATCGCAGCAGGGGCAGGGGCAGGGGCAGGGGCACCGTACGGGCAGCGGGGATCTTCCCGTCCGCCGGGCCACCGACACCCCGTCCGGCCGCCGTCTCCACGCGCCCCGGCTGACCGGTTCCTCAGACGCGGTGCCGATCGTGCCGGGGTGCCCGGGTAAGGTGGTCGATCGTGGCCAGTCGTAAAACGTCGATCCTGGAAGCAGCGGCACGGGTGATCGCCCGGCGCGGCGTGCGCGGGCTGCGGGTGGAAGAGCTCGCGGCCGAGGCGGGTGTGTCGACCGCGCTCATCTACTACCACTTCAAGGACCGTACGGGGATCCTCCGTCAGACCCTGGAGTTCATCAACGACCGGGCGGAGCGCTACACGACCGAGCGCCCCGCCGACGCGCCGCCGCCGACTCCGCGTGAGGAGCTGGAGCAGACGCTGCTGCTGGAGCTCCAGGACACCGTCGAGGTGCGGGAGAACAGCACCGCCTGGGGTGAGCTGCGGGCGAGCGCGGTGTTCGACGAGACGCTGCGCGAGGACCTGGCGCGGGCCACCCGGATCTGGGTGCAGGAGATCGCCGAACTGCTCGGCGTGGTGCGGCCGATGTCCTCGGCGGTCGCGCTGGCCGGTGCGGCGGAGCGGCTGACCGCGCTGCTGGAGGGGCTGAGTACCCGCTGGCTCAGCGGCAGCCTCCCGCTGGCGCACGCCCGGACGCTGCTGGCCGACGCGATCGACGCCGAGGTGGCCCGGCTCGGCTCCTGAGCCGGGTCCGCTTCCTGGGCCGGATCCCGCGTTTTCGGCGGCCAGGACCGGTTCCCGGTCACGCGGAATCCGCACGGAATCCCCACGCTTGCGCCGGTCGGCGTCACGCTCCGCACCCTCGGCGTCGAGGATGCGTGACGCCACGCCCGCGAGTTTGACTGACTTTTCAGTCAGTGCGAGCCTGAACGGGCAGGCGGGGCGCTCCCGCCGGTCCCTCCCCCGTGGTGCGCCGGTCTGCCCCGGCGCGAAGAGTGGACCTGGCGGCCATGCACCCCTCCCGGCACCGTCGCACGATCTGGAGGCCCTCATGACCCACTACCGCGATGACCGTTCCACCGAGCCGTACCCCTGGGTGCCGGCGGACGACGTCCCGCACGCGCGGACCTGGATGTCCTGGCCCTCCCGCCGGGGCGTGTGGGGCCTGCGGCTGGGCGGCGTCCAGGAGGACATCGCCCTGATCGCCCGGACGATCGCCGAGTTCGAGCCGGTGGTCATGTGCGCCCCCGACGACAGGACCGCGGGCAAGGCCCAGGACCGGTGCGGCCCCCGGGTGGAGGTGATCACCGCCGTCCCCACCGACGACCTCTGGATGCGCGACATCGCACCGGTCTTCCGCCGGGACGGCTACGGCGGCCTGGACGCCGTCGTCCTCAACTTCAACGGCTGGGGCAACAAGCAGGTGCACCACGACGACGCCCGGGCCGCCGAGCTGATCGCCACCCGGCGGGGCCTGCGCCACAGCTACGCGGACTTCGTCGGCGAGGGCGGCGCGATCGAGACCGACGGCGACGGCACGGTGATGGCCACCGAGAGCAGCCTGGTCAACAAGAACCGCAACCGCGGCATGAGCCGGGACGAGATCGAGGAGGCCGTCCTGGAGGCCTACGGCGCCGACACCATGATCTGGCTGCCGGGCATCAAGGGCCAGGACATCACCGACGACCACGTGGACGTCACCTCCCGCTTCATCCGCCCCGGCGTGGTGATGGTGCAGCTGCCGCCGCCCGACCGCAACGACGCCTGGGCGCGGGACGCCCGCGAGCAGTTCGCGATCCTCTCCGCCGCCACCGACGCCCGGGGGCGCAGGCTCCAGGTCGTCCCCGTGCACGGCCCGGACACCGTCCGCTCCCGCAGCTCCAAGTTCGTCGACTCCTACCTCAACTTCCACCTCGTCAACGGCGGCGTCATCACCGCCCAGTTCGGCGACGCCCACAAGGACGCCGCGGCCCGGGACGCGCTCGCCGCGGCGTTCCCCGGCCGCGAGGTGGTGCAGCTCGACGTCGACCGCCTGATGGCCGGGGGCGGCGGCATCCACTGCTCGACCA
Source organism: Kitasatospora sp. Ki12 (assembly GCF_054601375.1). Lineage (NCBI taxonomy): Bacteria > Bacillati > Actinomycetota > Actinomycetes > Kitasatosporales > Streptomycetaceae > Kitasatospora > Kitasatospora sp. Ki12. Next base: position 1,705,770 of record NZ_BAAIHT010000002.1, read on the forward strand.
TGCACGAGCCGCTGCCGTAGGCCCGTCTTCAAACCCTGTCCACCACCCAGACCCTCAGCTGGAGTTCCCGGATGACCAACGCCCTGCCCCGCCGTACCCTGCTGCGCTCCCTCGCCGGTGCCGGCCTCGGTGTCGGCGCCCTCACCCTCGGCCTCACCGCCTGCGACCCCACTGGCATCGAGGACCCGGAGGGCGCCGTGCCGCCCCAGCCCGGCGGCACCCCCGGCCCGCGCCGCTTCGGCGCCGAGTGGGACAAGCACCTGCGCACGGTGATGTCCTGGCCCGCCTCCGAGTCCGTCTGGGGCGACCAGCTCGCGGACGTCCGCCGGGACGTGGCCGGCCTGGCCCAGGCCATCGCGGCGCGCGAGCCGGTCGTCCTGATGGCCCGCCCCGAGCAGAAGGACGCCGCGCAGAAGGCCTGCGGCTCGGCCGTCGAGGTCGTGCCGATCGCCGTCGACGACCTGTGGGCCCGGGACACCCTGCCGGTCTTCGTCGAGGAGGGCGGCAAGGTCAAGGGCGTCGACTTCAACTTCAACGGCTGGGGCGGCAAGCAGCAGCGCGGCAACGACTCCAAGGTCGCCCGGACGGTGCTGGCGAAGTACGGCGTGGAGCGGATCGAGACCCGGCTGGTCGCCGAGGGCGGCTCCTTCGAGACCGACGGCCAGGGCACCCTGATGGTGACCGAGAGCTCGGTCGTCAACGACAACCGCAACCCTGGCATGAGCCGGGACCAGGTCGAGGCGGAGCTCAGGAAGGTGCTCGGCGTGACCAAGGTGATCTGGCTGGCGGGCGTCAAGGGCAAGGACATCACCGACGCCCACGTCGACTGCCTGACCCGCTTCGTCGCCCCCGGCGTGGTGCTGCTCGACCAGGCCTTCCCGGGCACCCCGCCGGACGTCTGGTCCCGCTCGGCCGACCAGGCCCGCTCGGTCCTGAAGGACGCCACCGACGCGACCGGCAGGAAGCTGCAGGTGGTGGAGCTCCAGCAGCCGGACCCGGACAGGATCACCGGGCGCGGTGACGCCTTCGTCTCCTCGTACATGAACTTCTACATCGGCACCAAGGGCGTCTACCTGCCGAAGTTCGGCGACGCCCGGGCCGACGAGCGGGCGCAGCAGATCATGAAGCAGTACTTCCCGGGCCGGGAGATCGTCCCGGTCAAGATCGACGCGATCGCCGCCGGCGGGGGCGGCATCCACTGCGCCACCCACGACATCCCCGCCCTCGGCTGACCGAACGGAGGCCGGGCCCGGAGCGTTCCCCGGGCCCGGCCTCCGTTCGGGGCGGGTCCGTTCGGGGCCGGGCCGGTCGGCGGACCGGGCCCGGCCCCGGCGGGCTCACCCGGCGGGCTGCTGCTGGGTGGCGCAGTGGATGCCGCCGCCGCCCGCGGCGATGTGGTTGATGGAGACCTGGGTGACCTTCCGGCCGGGGTGGAGGTCGCCGAGGATGCCCGCAGCCCGGTCGTCGGCGGCCTGGTCGCCGAAGCGCGGCACGATGACGCCGCCGTTGCAGACGTAGTAGTTGATGTACGTGGCGAGGAAGTTCTTGCCCGCGCCCGGGATCCGCTCGACGTCGGGCTCGGGGAGGTCGACCACCTTGAGCGTGCGGCCCTTGGCGTCGGTGGTGGAGCCCAGCACTTCCAGGGCCTGGGCGGAGGCGGTGGTCCAGACGTCCGGCGGGGTGTCGGCGGTGGGGCGGTGCAGGACGACGGTGCCGGGCTCGACGAAGCGGGCGAGGGCGTCCACGTGGCAGTCGGTGATGTCCTGACCGGCGACGCCCTTGAACCAGATCACCTTCTCCACGCCGAGCAGTTCCTTGAGGTCCGCCTCGATCCGGTCGCGGGACTTCCCGGGGTTGCGGTTGTCGTTGACCCAGGAGCTCTCGGTGGCCATCAGCGTGCCGTCGCCGTCGACCTCGATGCCGCCGCCCTCGCCGGTGATCGGCGCCTGGACGCGGGTGATCCGGTAGTGGTCGAGGAGGTAGCGGGCGACCTTGGCGTCGTTGGCGTGGGTCTGCTTGCCGCCCCAGCCGTTGAAGTCGAAGTCGACCCCGGCGAGCCCCTGCGGCCCGGTGACGAAGGTCGGGCCGGTGTCCCGGGCCCACAGGTCGTCGACCGTCAGCTCCAGCACCTCCACCGAGGTGCCGCAGGCCTGCCGGGCCTGGTCGGCCTGGTCCGGGCGGGCCAGCAGGACCACCGGCTCGAAGCCGGCGACGGCCTGGGCGAGGCCCGCGATGTCCTGCCGGACGCCGGCCAGCTGGTCGCCCCACACCTCCTCCAGCGCCGGCCAGGCCATGAAGGTGCGGGTGTGCGGGGCGGACTCGGCCGGCATCGCCCACCGGCCGGCCGCCGGGCTGCCGGAGGCGGCCGCGCCCGGGGCCGTGGCGCTCGGGCCGGGCGGCTCCTCCCCGCCGCCGTCGGAGGAGCAGCCGCCGGTCAGGGCCAGTGCGGCGAGCGCGGCGCCGGACTGCAGGATCGAACGGCGGGACGGCCGGGGGTGAGCCATGGGGCCTCTTCCGGTAGGTGTCTGGTCCGGCTCCGCAGGCTACTGACTGGAGGGTCAGGGTCCGGCGCGGCACGCCTCCGCCGATCGAGGGAATCCCCTCCTGGGGCCCGCTTCACACTCCGGCCCACCTCCCGCTCGCGCCGCCGGACCCGGGCCGGCTCACAGTGCGCGGCGCGCGGCGGCGATCCGGTCGGGATCCCAGCCGGGCCGGGGGACGGACTCCAGCAGCAGCCGGGTGTAGGCGTGCCGCGGGGCGTCCAGGACCTCGGTGGTGGGGCCCGCCTCGACGATCCGCCCGTGGCGCATCACGACCACCTCGTCGGTGACGCAGCGGACGACGCCGAGGTCGTGGGTGATGAACAGGTAGCCGACGCCGGTCCGTTCGCGGATGTCGGCGAGCAGGTTGAGCACCTGCGCCTGGACCGAGACGTCCAGGGCGGCGACCGCCTCGTCCAGCACCAGCACCGCCGGTTCGACGGCCAGCGCCCGGGCGATGGCGACGCGTTGGCGCTGGCCGCCGGAGAGTTGACGGGGCAGCGCGTCGGCCGCCCTGGTGCCGAGGCCGACCTGGTCGAGGAGTTCCCGGATCCGGGTCGTGTGGTCGGTGCCGGGGAAGTGCAGCCGCAGGGTCTCCCGCAGGACGGCTTCCACGCTGGTGCGCGGGTCCAGCGAGAGGTACGGGTCCTGGAAGACCATCTGCACCTCGCGGGCGCGGGCCAGCCGTTCGGCCCGGCCCCGGGCCCGCCCGGTCCTGGCCCGGCCGCGGACCAGCACCTCGCCCGCGTCGGCCTGTTCGAGGCCGACGACGATGCGGGCGGTGGTGGTCTTGCCGGAGCCCGACTCGCCGACGATGCCGAGCGAGCCGCCGGCCGGGAGGCTGAACGACACCTCGTCGACGGCCCGTACGCTGCCGAAGGCCCGGCACAGCCCGGTGACCTGCAGGACGGCCTCAGTCATCGGCGGGGTTCCCTTCGAGCGGGTGGTGGCAGGCGACCGGCCACGGCCCGGGGGCCTCCTCGTGGCACAGCCCGGTCGCGTACGGGCAGCGGGCGGCGAACGCGCAGCCGGTCAGGTCCTGTCGCAGGTCCGGCGGTTGGCCGTCGATGGCGGCGAGCCGGCCGGGCCGGGCGTCCAGCCTCGGGGTGGCGGCGAGCAGGGCGGCGGTGTACGGGTGGCGGGGCCGCTCGAACAGCGCCTCGGCGGGGCCGCTCTCGACGATCCGCCCGGCGTACATCACGTGGACCCGGTCGCTGATGGCGGCGGCGAGCCCGAGGTCGTGGGTGACGAACAGCAGGCCGGTGCCGAAGCGTTCGCGAAGCCGGCCGAGGAGCGCGATGACCTCGGCCTGGCTGGTGACGTCGAGCGCGGTGGTGGGCTCGTCGGCGAGCAGCAGGACCGGGTCGCCCATCAGCGCGCCGGCGATCATGACGCGCTGGAGCATGCCGCCGGAGAGCTGGCCGGGGTAGCGGCGCAGCAGTTCCGGGCCGAGGCCGACGGCGTCGAGGAGTTCGGCCGCCCGCCGGTCGGCGTCCGCCTTGCCCAGGACGCCGGTGCGGCGCACGCCCTCGGTGAGGAAGTCGCCGATGCGGCGCAGCGGGTTGACGGCGGCGCGGGGGTCCTGGAAGACCATCGCCGCCCGGCCGGTGCGCAGCGCGCGCAGCCGGTCGGGGCCCATGGTCAGGACGTCCTCACCGTCGACGAGCACGCTGCCGCCGGTGGTGGCGCCGGGCGGCAGCAGGCCGAGGGCGCTGCGCGAGGTGAGGCTCTTGCCGGAGCCGGACTCGCCGACCAGGGCGACGGTCTCGCCGGGGGCGACGGTCAGGTCGACCCCGTCGAGGACGGGCCGGGCGGCACCGGGCAGGTGGAGCCGCAGGCCGCGGATGTCGAGGGCGTTCACGCGCTCCTCCGGGTGGTTCACGGGGTCCTCCGGGCGACGCGGTCGGCCCAGCGCTCGCCGACGACGTTGAAGGCCACGACGGTGAGCACGATGAGGACGCAGGGCAGGACGGCGGAGAGCGGGTAGCCGTGCTGGATCGCGGTCTGGCCGTCGAAGACCATCCGTCCCCAGTCGGGGGTGAGCGCGGGCACGCCCAGCCCGAGGAAGGAGAGGCCGGCCAGGTCCATCAGGGCGTACCCGAAGTTGATGGTGGACTGGGCGAGGACGACGGGTGCGATGTTGGGCAGGACGTGCCGCAGGCAGATCTGCGCGGCGGAGTGGCCCTGCACCCGGTAGGCGCTGACGTAGGGCCGTTCCCGTTCGGCCAGCACCAGGGAGCGGGTCAGCCGCGAGACGTACGGCAGGTAGGCGATCGCCAGGGCGAGGACGGGGGCGAGCAGGCCCTCCCCGTACACCGAGACGATCAGGATGGCGAGCAGCATGCCGGGGAAGGCGAAGACCAGTTCGGTGCTGCGGGACAGGACGGAGTCGAGCCAGCCGCCGCGCCAGCCGGCCACCACGCCGACCAGGACGCCCGCGACGGTGGAGAAGGCGACCACGCCGAGCGGGCCGAGCAGCGAGGTGCGGGCGCCGAGCAGGAGCCGGGAGAGGGTGTCCCGGCCGGCCGCGTCGACGCCGAGCAGGTGGTCGGGCGAGGGCCCGGCGAGGGCGTTGCCGAGGTCGACGGCGTTCGGGTCGTCCGGTGCCGCCCAGGCGGCGAGCAGGGCGGCGAGCACGACCAGGGCGACGAAGCCGAGGCAGGCCAGGTGGAGCGGGGCGCGGGCGGACTTGAGCCGGCCGAGGCCTGGTCGGCGGGTGAGGACGGCGCTCATGCCTCGGACCTCCTCGCGCCGAGGGTGACCCGGGGGTCGACCAGCGGGTGGAGCAGGTCGACGACCAGGTTCACCGTCATGAACAGGGCGACGATGAGCAGCGAGATGGCCTGGACGGTCGGGAAGTCCTTGGTGCTGGTGGACAGTTCGAGGAGCTGACCGATGCCGCCGATGCTGAACGCGGACTCCACCAGGATCGTGCAGACCAGCAGGGTGGAGACGATCAGGCCGCCGGTGGTCAGCACGGTGCCCAGCGAGTTGCGGAACACGTGGCGGCGGATCACCTCCCGCTCCGGCACGCCGCGGCTGCGGGCGACGGCCACGTGCTCGCCGTCCAGGGCCTCCAGCATCGCGGAGCGGGTGACCCGGGCGAGCATCCCGATCAGGTACAGCGCGAGGGCGACCGCCGGCAGGGTGAGGTGCCACAGCAGGTCGGCGAAGCCGTCGCCGGTGCCGCTGGTCGGGAACCAGCCCAGCTTGACCGCGAACAGGCCCTGGAGCAGGACGGCCGCGACGAAGGAGGGGGTGCCGACCGCGAGCGTGGTGGTCAGCAGGATCGTCGAGTCGGTGGCGCCGCCGCGCACCGCGCCGATCCAGCCGAGCGCCAGGCCGATCACGACGACCACCAGCAGCGCCATGGCCACCAGGGTCAGGGTGGCGGGCAGCCGGTCGGCGAGCAGCGTGGACACGTCGGTGCGGTAGGTGATGGAACGCCCGAAGTCGCCGTGCAGCACCTGGCCGAGCCAGCGGAGGTAGCGGACCAGGAAGGGGTCGTCGAGGTGGTACTGCTCGTTGATCGCCTGCAGGGCGGCCGGCGAGGCCGACCGGCCGGACAGCAGGAAGCTCGCCGGGCTCCCCGGCGCGAGGTACATCGCGCCGAAGACCACGAAGGACGCGCCGAGCAGGGTGGCGGCCATCTCGGCCAGCCGCCGGGCGGCGAATCTCAGGAAGTTCACCGTGCGGCTCCCACGTCGGCGGCCCACGGGTAGTACATGTACGCGATGGTGGTGGGGGCGCCGGTGATGCGCTTGTTGAGGAAGACGGCGGTGGGCCACTCGGCGACCGGGATCCAGAGCAGCTGCTCGGAGGCGGTCCGCTGGAGCTCCGCCTCGATCGCGCCGCGCTCGGCCGGGTCGTACTCGGCGGTGGCCCGGTCGACGAGGTCGTCGTAGCCCTTGTCGCTGTAGCCGGCGAAGTTCTGGTAGGCGCCGGTCTTGAAGTTGGTGAGCAGGTCGAGCGGGTCGGTGACCGAGTCGTAGTAGGTCTCGGGGAACAGGTCCAGGCCCTCGCGGGCCTTGGGGTCGGTGAACAGCGAGGTGAAGGCGTTCGGCGCGATCGTCCGCAGCCGGACGTCCAGGCCGATCCTCGCCCCGGCGGCCTGGACGGCGGTGGCAAGCAGGGACACGTCCTGGCCGATGGTGCTGGTGGCGACGGTGATCGTCTTCCCCTCGGCGCCGGCCTCCTTGACCAGGGCCTTGGCCCGGTCGACGTCCTGGGCGGTCGGCGTGAGGTGCTCGAAGGCCGACTTCCGGACGGACTCGGGGGCGCCGGCCCAGGCGGCCCGGGTGGTGAGGGAGCCGGTGACGGTGCCGGCCCCGGCGAGGCCGGTCCTGACGAAGCCGGAGCGGTCGAGCGCGAGGGAGAGCGCCTGGCGGACCCGGAGGTCGCCGAGCGGTCCCCGCATGCTGGTGACGTTGAGGTTGACGGTGCTCAGGCCCTCGCCGAAGTACAGCGTGCCCGCGCCGCTCCCGCGCAGCCGGTCGTAGCTCTCGGTCGGGATCAGGTAGCCGCCGTCGACGTCACCGGTGAGCATCGCGTTGGTGCGCGCGGACGGGTCGGTGAGGAAGCTGAAGACGACCTTCTTCGACTTGGCCTTGGTGCCCCAGTAGCCGTCGAAGCGCCGGAGTTCGATCGACTGGCCCTTGGCCCAGGTACCGAGCTGGTACGGCCCGGTGCAGTCGAGGCTGCCGCCGGTGCCGTAGTCCTTGCCCGCAGCCTCCACCCCGGCCTTGGCCGCGACCACGCCGGCGGCCGTCGCCATGTACTGCGGGAACTGGGAGTCGGGCTGCTTGAGCTTGACGGTGACCTGCAGCGGGCCGGTCCTGGTGACGGCGTCGACGTTCTGGAACACCTGGGCCCAGGCCGCCGCGTTGTCCGGGTTGGTCTGCCTGCCGAGGCTGTACACGACGTCGTCGGCGGTCATCACCGAGCCGTCGTGGAAGTGGACGCCGGAGCGCAGGTCGTAGACCCAGGTGGTCGGGTCGGGGTTGGACGCCTTCTCGGCCAGGCCGGGGGCCAGGGTGAGCTGGGGGGTCCACCGCATCAGGCTCTCGCAGACGTTCGCGAGCACGGTGTTCTGCGGGTAGTCGAAGGCCTGGACGTAGTCGAGCGTGGGCGGCTCGGCGTAGGTGGCCCAGGTGAACGAGTCGAGCTCGCCCTTGGCGGGCGGGGTGTCGGCGGACAGCTGAACCGCCGCCTGGCCGGAGCCGCCGCGGGGCGGCCCGGAGCACGCGGCGACCAGGGCGGCCGTCGAGAGCAGGGCGGTGGCGAGGACGAACCGACCGCGGACGGTGGCGCGTCTCGCGGGCGCGGTGGGAGTCATGAGGGTGTTCTCCGTTCGCTGACGGGGGTGCGGTCAGGCGCGGGTGAGGTCGGGCGCGGGTGGGGGCGGCGTCAGGCGCGGGCGCGGGCGCGGCGGTCAGGCGCGGGCGGCCGGGATCTGCTGGGTGATGCAGTGGATGCCGCCGCCGCCGTAGGCGATCACCCGGGCCCGGACCCCGACGACCTTCCGGTCCGGGCAGGCGGCGGCGAGCACGGCGAGCGCGCCCTCGTCCTCGGGGTGGTCGGCGACCGGCACGACGACACCGCCGTTGGCCAGGTAGAAGTTGAGGTACCCGACCTCCACCTCGCGGCCGTCGACCTCGACGAAGGCGGCCTGGGGCAGGTCGACGATCTCGAACGGCCGGCCCTGGGCGTCGGTGGAGTGCTCCAGCACGGTGCGGTTGGCCCGCATCCGCACGAAGTCCGGGTGCGCGGGGTCGGCCGGGAGCTGCACCACGACCTTGCCGGGGGCGACGAAGGCGCAGACGCCGTCCACGTGCCCGTCGGTCTCGGTGTCCAGCGCGCCGCCGTACGGCAGCCAGACCACCTTGGTGACGCCGAGGCGCGCCTTCAGCTCCGCCTCGATCTCCTCCCGGGACAGGTCCGGGTTGCGGTTGGGGTGCAGCAGGCACTGCTCGGTGGTGATCAGCGTGCCCTCGCCGTCGACGGTGATCGCCCCGCCCTCCAGGATCATCTCGGAGCGGATCGCCGGGGTGCCGAGGTGCTCCAGCAGAAGGCCGCTGATCCGGTCGTCGGCGTCCCAGGGGCTGTGCTTGCGGCCCCAGGCGTTGAAGCGGAAGTCCACGCCGGCCCGGCGGCCCTCGCCGTCGAGGACGAAGATCGGCGCGGAGTCGCGGAACCAGGAGTCGTCCGTCGGCAGCTCCACGACGGTGACGCCCTCGCCGCAGCGGGCGCTCGCCTCCTCGCCGTGGCCGGGCGGGGCCACCATGGTGACCGGCTCGAACTCGGCGATGGCGCGGGCGACCGCCGCGTACTCGCCCTGCACCTCGTCGAGGGTGTCGCCCCACAGGTCCGGGCGGACGGGCCAGGCCATCAGGCAGCCCTCGTGCTCGGTCCACTCGGCCGGCATGCGGTACGTCACGGGATACCTCTTCTGTTCGGGTCCTGGGGTCCGGCCGGGCCGGCGCTTCGCTGCGCGGGCCGGCCGGGGCCGACCGGGGACGGTCGGGGACGGTCGGGAGGGAGAGTGGTGGGAACGCGAGTCCCCGGCGGCCCGTCTCCGTGGGGGGTACCGGACGGGCCGCCGGGAAGTCTCAGCGCACCGGCGGGACGGCCGGCTGGGACTGGGTGGCGCAGTGGATGCCGCCACCGCCGGAGGCGATGGTGTCGATGTTCAGCTGGACGACGTCACGGCCGGGGAACTCGGCCTGGAGGATCGTGCAGGCCAGGCCGTCGGCGTAGGCGTCGCCGAACTGGGGGACGAACACCGCACCGTTGGCGACGTAGAAGTTGGTGTAGCTGGACAGGAAGTCCTTGCCGCGCCCGCGGATCCGCGCCCGGTCCGGGCCGGGGAGCTCGATCACGGTCAGCGGGCGGCCCTGGGCGTCGGTGGCGGTCCGCAGCACCTGCTTGGCCTGCTCGTAGACCTGGACCCAGATCCGGTCGGTGCCGGGGCCGGGCTTGTCGAGGATGACCCGACCGGGTGCGGTGAAGCGGGCCAGGCAGTCGATGTGGTCGTCGGTGATGTCCTGGCCGGCGAGCCCGGCCAGCCAGATCACCTTGTCCATCCCGAGGCCGGTCTTCAGGGCCCGTTCGACCTGGTCCTGCGACATGCCGGGGTTGCGGTTGGGGTTCACCAGCGAGCTGACGGTGGCCAGCAGGGTGCCCTGGCCGTCCGTCTCCAGCGCGCCGCCCTCGCCGACGAAGGGGGCCCGGACGCGCTCGACGCCGTACTCGGCGAGGAGGGCGGCCGCGACCGCCGCGTCCTCGGTGTAGCGCTGGTAGTACGGGGTCCCGGACTTGCCCCAGCCGTTGAAGTTGGTGTCGACACCGGCGACGGCGCCCGGCGCGACCACGAAGGTCGGGCCGAAGTCGCGGATCCACAGGTCGTCGTTGGCGATCTCGACGACGGTGATGCTGTAGTACGCGCCGGCTCCGCAGTAGTACCGGGCGTCGGCGGCCTGGCCCGGGCGGGCGACCATGACCACCGGTTCGTAGCGGGAGATCTCGTACGCGACCCGCGCGATGTCGTCGCGGACCGCCGACAGCTGGGTCTGCCAGATCGAGGACAGGGCCGGCCAGGCCATGAAGGTGCGGACGTGCCGGTCGCTCTCGGCGGGCATCCGCAGCCTCGCGGTGGCTCCGGCCGTGGTGGCGGTGCCGACCGTGGTGGCGCCGGCCGTTGAGGCGTCGGTGGTGCCGGCGGCCGTGGCGGCCCGGGCGGTCGCCGGCAGGACGGCGCCGAGGGCGACCAGGGGGACGGCGGCGGCGCCGAACCGGAGCAGGCCGCGTCGGGAGGGGGTGGGGGATCGCATGGCACTCCCTGGATGAGGGGGGAGGTGTGGGGGTTGCCCCGCAGGGTTGCCCCGCATCCTCTACCGTACTGAAAATTCAGTCAAGCTTTTGGCTCAAAGCCGGGGCAACTCCCTGAAACGATCATCAGGAACCTGTCTGACCAGCCAGGAGGCCCGGTAGAGTGAGCGACCATGTCGGACCGTCGGACGGAAATACTCAAAGCAGCGACCCGGGTGATCGCCCGCCGTGGCGTACGCGGACTGCGCGTGGGCGAACTGGCGGCCGAGGCCGGGGTGTCCACCTCGCTGATCTACTACCACTTCACCGACCGGGCCGGCCTGCTGCGCCGGACGCTGGAGTTCATCAGCGACCGCGCCGACCACTACACCGCCGACGAGGGCCCCGCGCCGCGCACCGAGGACCCCCGCGCCGACCTCGGACGGGTGCTGCTCCGGGAGCTCCAGGACCACCCCGAAGTCCGCGAGAACTCCACCGCCTGGGGCGAGTTGAGAGCCACCGCGGTCTTCGAACCCGACCTCCGCGAGGACCTGGCGAGGACCACCCACACCTGGGTGCACGACATCGCCGAACTCCTCGCCCGGGCCGACCCGACCGGCACCGCCCCCGCGCACGCGGCCGCCGCCGAACGGCTCACCACCCTCGTCGAGGGCCTCAGCGTCCGGTGGCTGAGCGGCTCGCTGCCCCTCGACCACGCCCGCCGGCTGCTCCGCAGCGCGGTCGAGACCGAACTGCCGTAGCGCCGGCCGCCGAGGCCCGGAGCAGCGCGTCACCGCTATCCTGACCCTACCTCTAAACTTCGCGATGCCGTCAGCGCTGCCGCCCACGCCGCCCAGCGCCGTGGCCGCCCGGGGGGACGCCGTCGTCGCCATACGGCCCCCACCCTCCCCGTCCGCCAGAGAGGCCACCGCATGTCCGCCGACCGATCCCCCTTCACCCTCCAGCCGGTCTTCCAGGAACTGACCGCGGACGACCCGCGCGAGGTCGGCGGCCACCTGCTGTACGCCCGGCTCGGCGCCGGCGGCATGGGCAGGGTCTACCTCTCCTACACCCCCGGCGGCCGGCCGGTGGCGCTCAAGGTGGTGCGGCCCGAACTCGCCGGGGACCCGGACTTCCGGGCCCGCTTCGCCCAGGAGGTGGCCAGCGCCCGGCGCATCCACGGGCTGTTCACCGCCCAGGTCGTCGACGCGGGCGTGGACGCCGCCACCCCCTGGCTGGCCACCACCTACGTGCCGGGCCCCTCGCTCCAGCAGGTGGTGCAGCGCTTCGGCCCGCTCCCGGAACGGACCGTCCTGCTGCTGATGGCCGGGATCGCCGAAGCCCTCCAGGCGATCCACGCCACCGGCGTGGTCCACCGCGACCTCAAGCCCGGCAACGTGCTGATCGCCCCCGACGGCCCCCGGGTGATCGACTTCGGCATCGCCCGCGCCGCCGACGCCGTCCCGCTCACCGGCACCGGCCTGCGCATCGGCTCCCCCGCCTACATGGCCCCCGAGCAGGCCACCGGCCGGCCCTCGACCGCGGCCACCGACGTGTACGCGCTGGGCGCCCTCGCCGTCCACGTCGCGGGCGGCACCCCGCCCTTCGGGGACGGCCCGGACCTGGGGGCGCTCTACCGCACCGTCCACGAGGAGCCCGACCTCGGCCGGGTCCCGGAGGGCCTGCGCGAGCTGCTGCTGCGCTGCCTCGCCAAGCGGCCCGAGCACCGCCCCACCACCGCCGAGGTGATCGCCGCCGCCCGTAGCCACCCGGCGGTGGGCGGCCACCTCCGCTTCGCCGAGGACTGGCTGCCGCAGTCGCTGACCAGCCAGATCGACCGGCACGCCGACCTGCCCCAGGTGCCCGCCGAGGCCGCCGAGGCCACCGCCCGGCCGGGCCTGGACTCCGCGCTGACCGTCCTCGCCCCGGCGGCGGCGCCGACGCCGACGGTGCTCGCACCCGTGCCCGCGACCGCTCAGGCGCCCTCGCCGGGGTCCGCCCAGCCGCCCTCGCCGGGATACGCCCGGGTGCCCGGCCAGGCCGGCGGCGACCCGGTTCCGCGCGGGGGCGCCCACGGCCGGGGCCGCCGCGGACGCTCTCTCGGGCGCACCGCGCTGACCGCCGCCGTCGCCCTGACCGTCGGCGCCGCGGCGGCGGTCCTGCTGCTCGACGACCCGGACGCGGGGGAGGCCGCGGCCGACGAGGCCCCGATCGCCGGCCCGACGACGCCGGGGGCGCCCACCCCGGCGCCGGGCACGCCGACGGCCCCGCCCTCCCCCACCCGCTCCGGCACCGCAACCCCGACCGCCACGCCGCCGCCCGCACCCGCCGCCGACTACGCCGCCGTCTACCGCGGGACCGAGCTGACCTCGGCGGACTCCGGCTACGAGTTCGACCTCGCCACCGGCACCGTCGTCCCGGTCGACAGCGTCACCTGGTACGTCAGCCGCGGCGAGAGCGAGTTCCTGGTACCGGAGAGCGCCGACTCCTTCATCGGCCGGGACGCCGGACTGGGTGTCGCCGACTGCCTCAAGGGGCTCGGCAGCCGGCCGGCCGGGCGGATCCCGTTCGCGGCCGTCGGGCCGCGCGGGGCGTTCTGCGTCCGGTCCGCGGACGGCCGGGACCTCGCCGTCGTGCGGGTGCTGTCGACCGCGCCCGGCGACGGCCCGGTCCGGGTCTCCGTGGACCACTACCGCCGCAACGGCTGAGAGCCGTCGTCGGCCCCCACCGTGGCTCTGTCCATGAGATTCGACAGCGTTTGTTCATGACTTCAGACAGCGGGGCTTGGTCAGGCGATTCGAACAGCGCAGTCCTGCTGCCCGTTTGGTCACCCAACCGAATGAGGCTGGCCGTGAGCGATGGGCGGGGTCACTGGGGGAGGGTGACCAGGACGCGGCCGCGGCCGCCGGCGTCGACGCGGTCGTGGGCCTTGGCGATGTCCGCCAGGTCGTAACGGTCGCCGACTTCGACGGTCAGGGCGCCCACGGCGGCCGCGGCGGTCAGATCGCGTGCTGCCTGGCGTTTCGCCTCTTCGGGGAAGTCGTCGCTGCCGATCAGGCGCAGGGTGACGTTGTTGAACAGCAGGGGCCAGAAGGGGATCTCGGTCCGGTCCGCGCTCGTCGCGTAGGCGGTGATGACCGCGCCGTTCGCGATGACGGCGTTGTCGAGGTCTGCGTTGTCGGACAGGGACACCTCGACGATCCGGTGCACGCCCTCGGGCGCGTACGCGCGGATCGCCGCCGCCGGGTCCCCCTGGTCCAGGGCCACGGCGTGGGACACGACGGCCGGGTCGACCTGTGCGAGATCCGCGCCGCGCCGGACGGTGGCGAGTACCGTGGCCCCGCCCCAGCGGGCGAGCTGCGCGGCCAGGGAGCCGACCCCGCCCAGGACGCCGTGCACCAGCACGAGCTTGCCGTCGACCGGTCCGTCGGCGAACACGGCGCGGTGGGCGGTGATGCCGGGGATGCCCAGGGCCGCGCCGAGTTCGTCGCTGAGGTGGCCGGGCAGCGGAACAGCCAGATTGGCGGGTACGACGGTGTACTGGGCGGCCGTGCCGAACGGCCGGTAGGACTGGGCGCCGTAGATCCACACCCGCTGTCCGACCCGACGCCCGTCGACCCCCTCGCCCACGGCGTCGACGACCCCGGCGGCGTCGCTGTGCGGGATCACCCGTGGGTAGGGCATGGACGAGCCGAGCCAGCCGCGCCGCTTCTTGGTGTCGCCGGGGTTGACACCGGAGAGGGTGACGCGGACGCGGACCTCGCCCGGGCCGGGGGTGGGGTCGGGCAGCTCGCCGACGTGCAGCACGTCGGCGGCGGGGCCCTGTCGGTCGTACCAGGACGCGAGCATGAGCGGCTACCTCCGGGGGCTGGTCAGCGCACAGGTTGTCCGAGCGTAGAGGGGTCCGTCCCGGTGCGCGCGGTGACTGGCTGGTCACCGTCGAGAACCTGGTGCAACCAGGCCCGTTCGGCGCTGCTGATGGCGCGGGCGGTCAGCAGCATGCCGCGCCGGTAGGGGTCGGTCATGTCCTCGGCACGCAGCGGCCGGTCGCCGTCGTAGAAGAAGCTCGCCGGCTCCTCCAGGAACTCCAGTCGCCGCCGAAGCACCGCGTGCTGTTCGGCGACGTCCGGCAGGAGGGACAGGAACGCCAGGACGGTGAAGAACCGCGTGAAGTCGCTGATCTCGTGGTCGGCGGGCGCGCGCAGCCGATTCAGCAGGTCGGTGCGCCCGGCGTCGGTCACGCTCAGGATGTAGCGGGCCGGGCCCGCGGCCGGGTCCGCGCGCCGTTCCAGCAGGCCCGCCGCGGCGAGACGCTTGATCGCCGGGTACAGACTGCCGTCGCTCACCGGCCGGGTGTAGCCCGTCAGCTCCGTGAGCAGGCGGCGCAGTTCGTGTCCGGGCAGAGGCCGCTCGGCCAGGAAGCCCAGTATCGCTAGGTCAAGCATGGCCCTATCGTCCCACACCTCATCGATTCGATGTACACATCGAATCGATGTACTGTGGTTCTTCCGCTCGCTCGTCGCGAGGGGCAGTGCACGAAGAGAGAGGCGGACGACATGTCGCCGCAATCCACCGAATCCGTGATGAGTCGCTTCGTCGAGTTCATCAACACAGCCGACGAGGACCTTGCCCGCGAGGTCATCGCCCCGGATGCCGAGTTTCACGCGCCGAGCCACCCGGAACCGCTGCGGGGCCCCGAGGGCTACCTGGAGCTGATCGCGATGATGCGCGCGGGGTTCCCGGATGTCCGGTGGACTCTGGAAGAGACCGTCACCGAGGGCGACACGGTCGCCGCCCGGTTCACCATGCGCGGAACGCATCAGGGCGAGTTCTTCGGAGTCCCGGCCAGCGGAAAGACCATCTCGGTCCAGGCCATGAACTTCTACTACCTGGCCGACGGAAGGATCATCAAGGAGCGGGGCCAGCCCGACCTCCTCGGGGTGATGCAGCAGATCGGTGCCGTGCCCGCGCCGTGAGAGCACAGGTCCGTCGGCGGCAGCGCCGGAACGTCCACCGGCTTCCGGCGGCACGAGGGTGGTGCGCCAGACCATGGTCTGGCGCACCACCCTCGTCTCATGTCACCTCGCCGGTGGTCAGCTCTTCGCGTCCGGTCGCGACTCGGCGGCCGCGAGGCTGGCGACGGCCACGAACATCAGCCCCGTGCCGACGACCGTAGCCGTGGTGAGCCGCTCGCCGAGGAGTGGGCCCTCTCGGCGGAGCTGTGACCCACCGCCGTGCCGCCGCAGTGGCCCACAGGAATCGAACACGGGGTGACCGGGGTGCTGTCCGAAGTCATGAACAAACGCTGTCGAATCTCGTGAACAAAGCCGGCCCCCACCGGGTGGCGGGGGCGACGACGGCTCTCCGCAGCACGCCCGGGTGCGGCGCTCAGGCAGGCCGCTTCACCTCCGGGGACGCCGGGGTTGCCTGGGTCGCCGGGTGCGCCGGGGACGCCGCGCCCGCGGACGGCTGCACCGCCGGGCCCGCCGCCGGCTCGGCCGCCGCTCCGCCCGCCGACTCCTCCCGCATGGCCGCCGTCTCGCTCTTCAGGATGCGCATCGACTTGCCCAGCCCGCGCGCCATCTCGGGCAGCTTCTTGGAGCCGAACAGCAGCACCAGGACGGCCACCATGATCAGTAGGTGCCAGGGCTCCAGACCATTGCGCAGCATCGCCGCTCACCCGGCCTTTCGTCGTCGTGACCGGGGCCGCGCGGTCGGCGGCCCGGGTCGTCTCGGGGTGGTTCGGCTGACTTCACCGTAAAGCTTGACTGATTTTTCAGTCAATGCGAGAGTTCGGTTCCGGCGATACCGGACGAACCGGTCCACGGATCCACCCCGACCCACGGCCACGGATCCACCCCGGTCCCCGCGCCCCAGCCGGCCCACCCCCGCCGTTCCACCCCCAGCCCCACCGGAGGACACCGTGTCCCAGTCCCCCCTCGCCCGCCGCACGGTGCTGCGCTGCCTCGCCGGAGCCGGTGTGCTCGCCCTCGGTCTGACCGCCTGTGCCGCCGAAGGCGACGACCCGGCCGACCCGGCGGCCCCGGCCGCCCCCACCACCGCCCCGGCCGGGGACGCGCCCGCGCAGCCCCCCGCCCCGGCCCCCGCGCACGGGCGCCGGCTCGGCGGCGAATGGGAGAAGCACGAGCGGACCTTCATGGCCTGGCCCGCCTCCGAGCACGTCTGGGCCGAGCAACTCGGCGCCGTCCGCAAGGACATCGCCACCGTTGCCCGGGCCGTCGGCGAGCGCGAACCGGTGGTCCTGCTCGTCCGCCCGGGCCAGGAGTCCTCGGCCCGCAACGCCTGCGGCTCGGACGTCGAGCTGCTCTCCGTCCCGGTGGACGACCTGTGGGCCCGGGACACCGTGCCGGTGTTCGTCGAGGAGGGCGGCAAGGTCAAGGGCATCGACTTCAACTTCAGCGGCTGGGGCGGAAAGCAGGAGCACACCAACGACGCCCGGATCGCCCGCGCCGTCCTGGAGAAGTACGGGATCGAGCGGCTCGAAACCCCGATCACGGCCGAGGGCGGCTCCTTCGAGACCGACGGCCAGGGCACCCTGATGGTCACCGAGAGCTCCGTCGTCAACGACAACCGCAACCTCGGCCGCAGCCGCGACCAGGTCGAGGCGGAGCTCAGGAAGGCGCTCGGCGTCACCAAGGTGATCTGGTTGGCGGGCGTCAAGGGCAAGGACATCACCGACGCCCATGTCGACTGCCTCGCCCGCTTCGTCGCCCCCGGCGTCGTCTTCCTGGACCGGGCCTTCCCCGGCACCCCGCCGGACGTCTGGTCCCGCTCCGCCGACCAGGCCCGCGCCGTCCTCGCCGAGGCCACCGACGCGACCGGCAGGAAGCTCAAGGTGGTCGAGGTCGACCAGCCCGACCCGGACAGGATCACCGGGCGCGGCGACGCCTTCGTCTCCTCGTACATGAACTTCTACATCGGCGACAAGGGCGTCTACCTGCCGAAGTTCGGCGACGCCCGGGCCGACGGCCACGCCCAGGAGCTCTTCGGGGACCAGTTCCCGGGCCGCGAGGTCGTCCCCCTGCAGATCGACACCATCGCCTCCGGCGGTGGCGGCATCCACTGCTCCACCCACGACCAGCCCGCCGGCTGACCCCACCGCCCCGCGCCCCCGGCAACCCCGTGCGGCCGAACCGCCTCTACTTCCTCTGGCGTAGCCCCACTCGTCTCCCGGCCGTCGCCAACTCATCTTTATCCGCCAGGACTTGAGCCCGGAGGGGCCCGACGGCATCCTGGGCGCTCGGCAGGGCCGGGCGTTCCTCCAGCGGTGCTGGACGGGCCCTCCAGCCGTCGCCAGCAGGCTGGCGGCGACTGCCGGGAAGTGATCACTGCGGAGGAGGAGGCCAGATGCGGGTTGGCGATGTCTTCATCGAAGGAATCGGGATCTACCTGCCGGAGAAGTACAACGCGGCCAGGGCCGTCGAGGAGGGCGTCTACTCGGCCGAGGACTTCGCCGCGAACGAGATCGACGAGGTGCCCGTCGCCGGGGACATGGCGCCGCCGGACATGGCGGTGCGGGCCGTTCGGCACGCCTTCGACCGGTCCGGGGCGGACCCGGCGGACGTCTCCTTCGTCCTGTACGCGACCGGGTTCCACCAGGGCCCCAACGGCTGGAGCCCGGCCTCGTACATCCAGCAGAACACCATCGGCGGCTCGGCGCCGGCGGTCGAGCTGCGCGCCCACTGCACCGGCATGTTCAGCGCCCTGCAGCTGGCCGTCGGGCAGCTGCGCTCGGCGCCCGAGAACGCCTCGGTGCTGGTGGTGGGCGCGGACAACTTCGCCCAGCCGCTGGTCGACCGCTGGTCCCACCTGAACGGGATGGTCCTGGGCGACGCCGCCGTGGCGGTGCTGCTGACCAAGCGGCCCGGGTTCGCCCGGCTGCGGTCGGTGGGCCTGCAGGCCGTGCCGCAGCTGGAGGAGCTGCACCGCTCCGGCGTGCCGATCTGGCCGCCGACGGCCGTCACCGGCCAGCCGATGGACCTGCGCACCCGCAGCGCCCACTTCGTCCAGAACTCGCCGGTCGCCGGGCAGTTGAAGGACCTGCTGGTCGACGGGCAGCAGGAGCTGAACGACCGCACGGTGGCCGACGCCGGGCTGGAATCGATGTCGGAGATCTCCTGGATCGGGCACATCAACGCCAGCCGGGCCGTGGTGGCCGACCGGCTCCTGCCGCTGTTCGGCTTCACCGAGGAGCGCTCCACCTACCGGCTCGGCCGCGACCTGGGCCACGTCGGCACCGGCGACCAGATCATCGGCTTCGACCGGCTGATCGAGCAGCAGCTGATCAAGCCGGGCGAGACCTACCTGATGGCGGGGGTCGGCCCGGGCCTGCACTTCGGCACGGCGGTGCTGGAGTACCTGTCGACACCGCCCTGGTCGGCCTGAGTGGCCGGCCCCGGCCGCCCGCCGGCGGCCGACCCGGACGTCGCCCGCTGGCGGGCGGAGCACGGCGCCGCCGTCGGTGACACCGTCACCGACAGCGGCCTGCCGGTCCGGCCGCTGTACGGCCCCGGCGACCTGCCGGCCGACCACGCCGCCGGCCTCGGTGTGCCCGGGGCCCCGCCGTACACCCGCGGGGTGTACCCCACGATGTACTCCGGGCGGCGGTGGAGCATCCGCCCGCTGGCCGGGTTCGGCACCGCCGAGGACACCAACCGCCGGATGCGGATGCTGCTGGCGGAGGGCGCCACCGCCGTCAACACGGTGTTCGACTACCCCACCAACCGCGGCTACGACAGCGACGACGCCTGGGGCAGCGCGGACGCCGGGCTCGGCGGCGTGGCCGTCGACTCGGTGGGCGACATGCTCGCGCTGTACGACGGCGTGCCGCTGGACCGGGTCAGCGTCTCGCTGGTGCTGTCCCACCCGGTCGCGGCGGGCGCGGTGCTGGCGATGTACCTCGCCGCCGCCGAGCAGGCCGGGTACGACCCGGCGTCGCTCTCCGGCACCCTCCAGAACGACTTCATGATGGAGACGGTCGTCCTGACCGCGCCGAACACGCTCGCCCCGCACTTCTCCTTCCGGCTGGCGATGGACGTGGTCGAGTACTGCGCCCGGAACCTGCCGCGCTGGCACCCGGTCAGCTTCACCGGCTACAACTACCGCGAGGCCGGCGCGGACGCGGTGCTGGAGGTCGCCCTGGTCGTCGCGAACGCGGTGGCCACCATCGAGGAGATGCGGGCGCGCGGCCTGGCCGTCGACGAGGTGGCCGGTTCGCTGTCGGCCTTCTTCACCGCGGCCGGGGACTTCTTCGAGGAGGCGGCGAAGTTCCGTTCGGCGCGCCGGGTCTACCACCGGGAGCTGACCGGGCGCTTCGCCCCCGCCGACCCGCGCAGCACCCGGCTGCGGTTCCACGTGCAGACCGCCGGGTCCTCGCTGACCGCGCAGCAGCCGCTCAACAACGTGGCCAGGGCCGCGCTGCAGGGCCTGTCCGCGGTGCTGGGCGGCGCGCAGTCCCTGCACCTGTGCGCCTACGACGAGGCGCTCTGCATCCCGTCCGAGGACGCCGCGCTGACGGCGCTGCGCACCCAGCAGATCCTGCTCGCCGAGACGGGCGCCGCCCGGACGATCGACCCGCTGGCCGGCTCGTACTTCGTGGAGAGCCTGACCGACGAGTTCGACCGCCGGATCGGCGAGACGCTGGGGAAGATCGACGCCCTGGGCGGGATCGTGGCCGCCGTCGAGCAGGGCTGGGTGCACACCGAGATCCTCGACCGGGCCTACCGCGACGTCGGCGACGTCGACAGCGGCAAGCGCGTGGTGGTCGGGGTGAACACCGCGGACACCGGCTCCGCGCAGTCGGTCGGCACCTTCGCGGTGCCGGAGACGCTGCCCCGTCAGCGCGCCCGGCTCGACCGGTGGCGGCGCTCCCGGGACGAGGCCGCCGTGGCCCGCGCCCTGCGGCGGCTCGACGCCTGCGTGGTCTCGGAGGGGAACACCATGCCCGTGCTGATCGACGCGGCCCGGGCGGGCGCCACGCTGGGCGAGTGCTGCCAGGTCTTCCGGGACCGGCACGGGGGCTGGCAGCAGCCGCTGAGCTGAGCGGCACCCGTTGAGCCGAGCGGCACCCGAGCGGCACCGAGCGGCAACCGAACAGCAGTCGACGAACCGAGGGGTCAGTCATGCCGATCAAGGTCGTCATCTTCAAACCGGGCCTCGACTCGCACTACCGGGGCGCGCTGGTCGTCTCCCGCTACCTCACCCAACGCGGGATGGAGGTCGTCTACCTGGGCAACCAGCTGGCGGACGGCGCCGTGCGGGCCGCCGTGCAGGAGGACGCGGACGTGCTCGGGATCTCCAGCCTGTCGGGGAACCACCACGCCATCGTGCCCGCCGTGTTCGAGGCCCTGCGCGCGCAGGGCGCCGAGTCCATCCCGGTCGTCCTCGGCGGGATCATCCCGGACGAGGACCGGCCCGCCATGGAGAAGGCCGGGGTCCGGGCCATCTTCGGCCCGGGCACCCCGCTGGAGCGGATCGCCGAGCAGGTCTCACTGGTCGCCGGCCGCCCGGTCGGCTAGGGCCCGTCTTCAAACCCCCGTCGTCCGCCCGCCAGGGCGGGCGGGGCGGCGTTGGGGTGCGTGCATCGCAAGGCGGAGGAGGGAGTCCATGCGGAGCATCGGCGACCGACGACAACGCGGCGAGGCGCGTGCCCCGGCGTCGCCCCGCAGGCGGGGGTTTGAAGACGCGCCCTAAGGCCTGTCTGATAATTGATCTCGTGGCAGGTCGAGGTGAGTTGACGGACGCGGCGTGGGAGCGGATAGAGCCCCTGTTGCCGCAGGTGGATGGGCGTGGCCGCCCGTGGCGTGATCACCGGCAGGTGGTCAACGGTGTGCTGTGGCGGCTTCGGACCGGGGCCCCGTGGCGCGACCTGCCCGAGCGGTACGGACCGTGGCAGACCGTCTACGAGCGGTTCGCCCGCTGGGAAGCGGACGGCACCTGGGCGAGGCTGCTGGAGCACGTCCAGGTCCGCGACGACGCCGTGGGCCGGGTGGAGTGGACCGTCGCCGTCGACTCCACGGTCAACCGGGCCCACCAGCACGCCGCCGGCGCCCGCAAAAAGGGGACGCGGACGGGGACGAACTGGAAGATCCGGGCCGCTCACAGACGCGCCAGGCCCTCGGCCGGTCCCGAGGCGGGCTGACCACGAAGGTCCACCTCGCCGTCGACGGCCGCGGCCTGCCGCTGTCGATCGTGCTCACCCCGGGCAACGTCAACGACGCCACCACGTTCGCCGAGGTCCTGGACGGGATCCACGTCCCGCGAGCCGCAACAGGCCGCCCGCGCACGACACCGTTGCGGGTGCTGGGCGACAAGGCCTATTCCAGCAGGGCGATCCGGCATCTGCTGCGGCGTCGGGGCATCGCTGCCACGATCCCCGAACGCCGCGACCAGGTGGCCAATCGCCGACGCCGCGGGCGCCTCGGCGGTCGGCCGCCCGCCTTCGACAAGGAGATCTACCGCGATCGGAACGTGGTCGAACGATGCTTCGCCCGCCTCAAGCAGTTCCGCGCGATCGCCACCAGGTTCGACAAGCTCGCCGACCGCTACCACGCTGGAGTCGTCCTGGCCTCCCTGATCCTCTGGCTCCGCGAACCGGCCAGATGATCATTTGTCAGACACGCCTTAGGGCCTCCTCCGGTACGAGAGCGCCGCCCGCCCGGATCCCGGGCGGGCGGCGCTGTCGTACCCGGTCCGGCCGCGGTCAGACACGCCCCAGGGCGATGCCCTCCAGCAGGTCGCCGAGCAGCCCGGGCGAGGGCATCGCGGCCATCTCCCGGCGGATCCGCTCGGCCCCCTCCCGGAACCGCTCCTCGGTGAGGATCTCGCCGAGCGCCTTGCCGATCGCCGCCGGGTCGTCGCGCTCCCGCTCGTCGACGATGCCCCGCCCGCCGCCACTGGCCTCGACCCGCTCCGCGTTGGGCACCAGCAGCGGCCCGTCCTGGGCGAGGACCAGCTGCGGCACGCCGTAGTAGAACGCGGTGAGCGCCGTGCCGGAGCCGCCGTGGTGGATGATCGCGTCGCCGTACGGGAGGCAGAGGTTGACCGGCAGCGGGTCGGCGACCCGGACCGTCGAGGGCAGCGGCCCGAGCGTCTCGCGGAAGCGCTCCTCCAGGAAGAGCACCGCCTCGACCTCGTCCACCTCGTGGACGGCGGCCGCGATGCTGTCCACGATCGAGTCCAGCTTGCCCTGCTCGGCCAGCCGTCCGGTCCCCCAGGCGCCGAGGCTGACGAACACCCGGCGCTCCGGGCGCGGCCCGAGCACCCAGTCCGGCAGCGGCGCCGTCCCGTTGTACGGCACGAAGCGCACGGGCTCGGCCGGGGTCACGTTCGGGGACTGCACGCTGGGCGGGCAGGGGTCCACCACCAGCACCGGATCGGGCAGGCCGTCCGGCGAGCCCAGCCGGACGCACAGCTCGTGCAGCGCCAGCTTGCCGGGCACGAGCAGCGAGGAGCTCATGTTGTCCAGGCCCCAGCGGTGCACCACCACCGGGACGCCGAGCGCGCCGCCGACCACCAGCCCGCCCCACTCCAGCGGGTCGGTGATGATCAGGTCGGGCCGCCAGGCCCGCGCGAGCTCCAGGTACTCGTCGATGTAGGTGTCCAGCCGGGCCAGCCAGCGCTGCCCCATCTGCGCCCACGGCGGCTCCTCGCTCGGCCCCTTGCTGCCCGAACCGGCCACGGCGAAGGGGGACTTGGCGACCAGCGGCCGGCTCCAGCGCTCGGCGCCGCCGTCCGCCGGGCCGACCCGGCGGCTGGGCAGTCCGGCCCGGCCCGCCGCCCTGGCCACCTCCGCGTCGCCGACCACCAGCACGTCGTGGCCGGCCAGCCGCAGACCCCAGGCGACCGGCACCATCGGCATCAGATGGGTGAGCACCAGGGCATTCACGATCACACGCACAGCAGCTCCTCGATCGGTACGGTCATTGCTCTCCGGCCCCGGGCACCGGGCTCCGTTCCCCGGCTCGTCAGGCTCCGGCCCGCCCGGGGAGGTCCGGGACGGCCAGCACCGGGCTGCGCCGGGAGGTCACGAACTCCCGTACCGATTCGGCGAGGTAGTCCACCATCTCCGGGGTGAGCCGGGGGTGGACGCCGATCCAGAAGGTGTGCTCGGTGACGGTGTCGCTGTTCTCCAGCGTCCCGGCGACCCGGTAGTTCGCGTGGGCGTAGGCGGGCTGGCGGGTGAGGTTGCCGGCGAAGAAGCGCCGGGTGCCGATCGCCCGCGCCTCCAGGAAGGCCACCAGCTCGGCCCGGGTGTAGGGGGCGTCCGGCAGCACCGTGATGACGAAGCCGAACCAGCTCGGGTCGCTGCCCTCGGTGGGGCGGGGCAGCAGCAGGCCGGGCAGCCCGTCCAGCGCCTCGCGCAGCCGGGCCCAGTTGCGGCGGCGCAGCCGGCCGAACTCGTCCAGCTTGGTCAACTGGGTCTCCCCCAGGGCCGCTTGGAGGTCCGTCGACTTCAGGTTGTACCCGATGTGGGAGAAGATGTACTTGTGGTCGTAGCCGGGCGGCAGCGTCCCCATCTGGTGCTCGAAGCGCTTCAGGCAGGTGTTGTCCTTGCCGGGGAGGCACCAGCAGTCCCGGCCCCAGTCCCGGTAGGACTCCACCAGCCGGGCCAGCTTGACGCTGCGGGTGAGCACGCAGCCGCCCTCGCCGGTGGTGATGTGGTGCGCCGGGTAGAAGCTCACCGTGCTGAGGTCGCCGAAGGTGCCGGTGAGCCGGCCGCGGTAGGTGGAGCCGAGCGCGTCGCAGTTGTCCTCGACGAAGTGCAGCCCGTGCTCGCGGGCGAGGTCGGCCAACTCCTCGGCCTGGTACGGGTTCCCCAGCGGGTGGGCGATCATGATGGCCCGGGTGCGCGGCCCGATCGCCGCGGCGACCCGCTCCGGGGTGGTGTTGTAGGTGCCCAGTTCGATGTCGACGAAGACCGGCACCAGGCCGTTCTGGATGATCGGGTTCACCGTGGTCGGGAAGCCGGCCGCCACCGTGATCACCTCGTCGCCGGGGCGGAGCCGGCGCTCGCCGAGTTCGTGCGCGGTGAGCGCCGAGAGGGCGAGCAGGTTGGCCGAGGAACCGGAGTTGACCATGTGGGCCTTGCGCAGGCCGAGGCGGCGGGCGAGCGCGCGCTCGAAGCGCACCGAGATGTCCCCGGAGGTCATCCGCAGGTCGAGGGCGGCCGAGACCAGCGCGACCCGGTCCTCCTCCGCCAGCACGGCGCCGGCCGGCAGCAGCGGGGTGACCCCCGGCACGAACTCCTGCTCCACGCTGATCTCGCGATGGTACTCCCGGACCTGTTCGATCAGTAGATCGCGGCGATCGTTCACCGTCATTCCTCCAGGCAGTAGGCACGGCCGCGGGTTCGCCCGCCTCGCGGGGCCCGTTTCGCGGTCGATGGTGCGGACGGTCGGTCGAAGCCCGTTGGAGTCCCCCCGGGCCGGGGCTCAGCGGAGGCCGGCGGCCCGCTGGATCCCCTCCACCAATTCGGCCTGGCGGAGGGTCAGTTCGCTGTAGCGATCGAGGTTCCGGGCGCCCCGCGCGGCCTCCGTGAAGACACGCACCAGCTCGGCCCACTGGTCGTCGGCGGGCAGCGTGATCTCCTCGGACCCGCCCTTGGTCTCCACCCGCAGCACCGGCCGGTGGTCGGCCGGCGGGGTGTACGCCCGGTCCAGGACGATCCGCCCCTCGCTGCCGGCCAGCTCGTACGCCGAGCGGTAGCCGTGCGACATCCCGTACGTCAGCTGGGCGCTGACGCCCTCGGTGGAGACCAGCAGGGCGGCGCCGGCCACGTCCACGCCGGAACCGGGGTCGCGCACGGCGACCGCGCCGGCCACCCGCAGGTCGGGGCCGAGGAAGAGCTGGGCGGTGCGGACCGGGTAGCCGCCGACGTCGAGCACGCAGCCGCCGCCGAGTTCGGGCCGGTAGCGGATGTCGTCGGGGTGCAGCGCCGGGATGGTGAACACCGCCCGCACGCCGCGCAGTTCACCGATCACACCCTGTTCGAGCAGGTCCCGGACGGCCTGGTGCTGGGCGTGGAACTGGAACATGAAGTTCTCCAGCAGCACCAGCCCGCGGGCGGCGGCGAGCGCGGCGAGCCGGCGGGTGGCCGACGCGTCGACGGTCAGCGGCTTCTCGCAGAGCACGTGCTTGCCGGCCCGCAGCGCCGCCTCCACCCACGGCTCGTGCAGGGCGGCCGGCACCGGGACGTAGAGGCCGTCGACGTCGGCCCGGTCCACCAGGGCGCGGTAGCCGGTGACCGCCTCGCAGCCGAAGCGCTCGGCGAACCGGCGGGCCTTGCCCTCCTCCCGGCTGGCCACCGCGACCAGTTCCACCGAGGGGTCGGCGGCCAGCGCGGGCAGGGCCCGGCGCCACGCGATGTCCGAGCAGCCGAGCACGCCCATCCTCAGGGCGGGCGGCTCGAGTCGGTTCTGGTCCATGGTCGCCTCCGCTGTGACCGGGCCCGCGCCGTCCGGCTTGGCCTGTGTTCGGGCCAGCCTGGGGGCGCCCGCTGGAGGCGCCGTCCAGCCCGGACGCCCGCCGTCGCGAACCACCCGGCTTGAACGGCCCTCGAACGCGAGCCCCAAGCATCGTCCCGCCTGGGGCTGGTGTGCGCTCCACCGGGAGCGCACAGCTGCGGACCCATGCTTTCCGTGTCCAGCCGGGGCAAGAGGCTCCGGAGCCTGCCCGGACTGCGTGCCGCGGCGGTGAGGAGAAGGCAACCGTGAGGGCTCTGTTGTTGTCCGGAGGGACAGGCACCCGCCTGCGCCCGCTCACGTACTCGATACCGAAGCAGCTTGTCCCGGTGGGGAACAAGCCCGTGCTCGGACACTGCCTGGAGAACATCCGCGACTGCGGGATCGAGGAGGTCGGCGTCATCGTCGGGCCGCACGCCGAGCAGGTCGCCGCCGTGTTCGGCGACGGCTCGGCGATGGGCCTGCGGCTCACCTACCTCCAGCAGGAGCGGCCGCTCGGCCTGGCGCACTGCGTCACGGTCGCGGCGGACTTCCTCGGCGAGGAGGACTTCCTGATGTACCTCGGCGACAACGTGCTGACCGAGGGGGTGGCCGAGGCCGCCGGGGCGTTCCGGGCGGACCGGCCGGACGCCCAGGTGCTGGTGACCAAGGTGGCGAACCCGTCCGACTACGGGGTCGCCTCGCTCGGCGCGGACGGCCGGGTGAACGCCGTGGTGGAGAAGCCCGAGCGGCCGCCGAGCGACCTGGCGCTGATCGGCGTCTACTTCTTCACCGCGGCGGTCCACCGGGCCGTCCGCGCGATCCGCCCCAGCCGCCGCGGCGAGCTGGAGATCACCGACGCCATCGGGGAGCTGATCGCCACCGGCGGTGACGTCCGGGCCCTGGAGTACACCGGGTTCTGGCGCGACAGCGGCACCGTCGAAGGGCTGCTGGACTGCAACCGCGCCGTCCTGGACACCCTGCGCCGGGACGTCCGCGGCAGCGTCGACCGGCATTCGGTGCTCACCGGCGACGTCGTCCTGGCCGAAGGCGTCGAGGTGGTCCGCTCCCAGCTGACCGGGCCGGTCACGGTGGCCGCGGGCACCGTGGTCCGGGACAGCCGGCTCGGCCCGTACACCTCGGTCGGCCCGGGCTGCACGCTGGACTCCACCGGCATCGAGAACTCGATCGTCCTGGAGGGCACCACCATCACCGGGGTGCGGGGACTGGACGGCTCCCTGATCGGCCGGCGGGCCGAGCTGCACGCCGAACCGGCCGCGGCGAGCCAGCGGCTGATCGTCGGCGACCTGGCGAAGGTGCGGGTGGCCCGATGACCCTCGCCCCGCTCGCCGCCACCGGCTCCCGGCACGGCTCCGACGTCACCTACCGCACCGAGCTGATCCGCCGCTTCACCCGCTCCGCGGCCACCACCGACAGCCCGGTGACCCCCAACCGGGCGATCCTCTCCTGGCTGGAGGAGAACCGGCGGATCTTCCGCCACGAGGTCACCCGGATCCCCTTCGCCGACCTGGCCGGCTGGCGCTTCGACGCCGCGAGCGGCGACCTCGGGCACGACAGCGGACGGTTCTTCACCGTCGAGGGGCTGCGCATCCACACCGACGTGCACGACTGGATGCAGCCCATCATCAACCAGCCCGAGATCGGCATCCTCGGCTTCGTGGCCAAGGAGTTCGACGGCGTCCTGCACTTCCTGATGCAGGCCAAGATGGAGCCGGGGAACATCAACTCGGTGCAGCTCTCGCCGACCGTCCAGGCCACCCGCAGCAACTACACCGGGGTGCACCGCGGCCGGCCCATCACCTTCCTGGAGCACTTCGTCCCGCCCACCGCCGGGCAGGTCCTGGTGGACTCGCTGCAGTCCGAGCAGGGGGCGTGGTTCCTGCGCAAGCGCAACCGCAACATCGTCGTGGAGATCACCGAGGAGCCGCCCGAGCTCCCGGACTTCCGGTGGCTGACCCTCGGCCAGATCCACCGGCTGCTGGGCTTCGACGACGTGGTCAACATGGACGCCCGCACCGTGCTGTCGTCCATCCCGCTCGGCCCCCGGGTCGAGGACCAGGGCGCCTACCAGTCGCTCACCGACGTGCTGAGCTGGCTCACCCGGGTGCGGGCGACCAGCGAGCTCTCCCAGCGGTACCGGCCGCTGCGCGAGGTCGAGGGCTGGCAGCTGACCGAGGACCGGATCGGGCACCGGGACGGGCGCTACTTCCAGGTGATCGCCGCGGCGGTGAGCGCCGCCAACCGCGAGGTCGCCAGCTGGACCCAGCCGCTGTTCGAGCCGATCGGGCTGGGCGTCACCGCCTTCCTGGTCCGGCCGATCGGCGGGGTGCTGCACCTGCTGGCGCACGCGCGGGTGGAGGCCGGGCTGGCGAACGTCGCCGAGATCGCGCCGACCGTGCAGTGCTGCCCGGACAACTACGCCGGCCTGCCACCGGAGCGCCAACCACGCTTCCTCACCGAGGCGTTGACCACCACCGGGAGCCTGGTGCGCTACAACACCGTGCTCTCCGAGGAGGGCGGGCGTTTCTTCGAGGCCCGTTCGCGGTACCGGATCGTCGAGGTCCCGGAGGACTTCCCGCTGGACGTCCCGCCGGACTTCGCCTGGATCAGCGTCCACCAGGCGAGCACCCTGCTGCGCTACGACGGCTACCTCAACGTGCAGGCCCGCACGCTCATCGCGGCCCTGCTCGCGACGCTCTGAACCGCGCTCCCACCACTGACGAGGAGGAACACCCGTGCCGTTCACCGAGAAGGAGACCGCCTACCTGCGGTCCCAGCGCATCGGCCGGCTCGCCACCGTCGGCCCCGACGGCCGCCCGCACAACGTCCCGGTCGGGTTCCGGCTGAACGACGACGGCACCATCGACGTCACCGGCCGCGACCTCGCCCGCAGCCGCAAGTACCGGGACGTGGCGAAGCACCCCGCGGTGTCCTTCGTCGTCGACGACATCGCCGGTACGGACCCGTGGGTGGCGCGCGGGATCGAGATCCGCGGTGAGGCCGTCGCGCTCCCCACCGGCGGGCGGGCCCACAACCCGAACCTCGCCGACGAGCTGATCCGGATCACCCCGGCGCGGGTCATCGCCTGGGGCGTCGACGCGCCGTGGCAGGCCGGCAGCAACGGCCGCGACGTCGGCTGAGCGACGACGGACCGCCGGGCCCGGTCCCCGCCCTCGCGGCGGGGCACCGGGCCCGGCGGTCCAGTCGTGCGTCGGGTTCCTCGTGCTCCGGCCCCCTCGCACTCCGGCTTCGGAGCCGGGCGCCTCAGAGGTGGGCGGCGACCGCCCCCGGGGTCAGCGTCTGCTCGCGCAGCCGCTCCTCGGCGGTCTCCTCGATCCGCGCCATCATCCGGCGCAGCAGCGGCGGCGCCATCAGCGAGGTGACGATGGCGACCAGGATGACCACGGTGTACATCTCCTGGCTGAGCACCCCGAGCTTGAGCCCGACCATGGCGACCACCACCTCGATCACGCCCCGGGCGTTCATGCCGGCGCCGAGCGCCAGGCCCTCCCAGTGGCTCATCCGGCTGAGCCGCGAGCCCAGGTAGGCGCCGCCGAACTTGCCGGCGATCGCGACCGCCAGCACCGCCACCCCGGCGAGCAGCACCGAGGGCCGGCCGAGCGCGGTCAGGTCCATCCGCAGCCCGGCGGTCGCGAAGAACACCGGGGCCAGCACGGAGACCACGACGGTCCGCACCGGGGCGAGCTTCTGCGGGTCGCCGAGCCGGGTGCCGCTGAGCGCCAGTCCGCACAGGAAGGCGCCGAAGACCGCCTCCAGGCCCAGCGCCTGGGTGCCGGCCGCGGCGAGCAGCAGGGCGGTGACCAGGAGGGCCGGGTGGGCCTCGATCCGGGGCCCGGCCGCCTTGCTCGCGCGGCGCAGCACCAGGGCCGCCGCCACGACGACCGCCAGGTTGGCCACCGAGTGCAGGATCTGGCCGCCGGACACGCCGACGGTGGCCATCGCCGAGACGACCGAGAGCAGCAGCCAGCCGGCGATGTCGTCGACGGTGACGGCGCAGAGGATCAGCTGGCCGATGTTGCGGTGCACCAGGCCGAGTTCCATCAGGGTCTTGGCGATCACCGGGATGGCGCTGACGCCCATCGCGACCCCCACGAACAGCGCGAAGGTGGGCCGGTCGGAGACGGTGCCGAGGAGCGAGCCGGGCAGCAGGTAGGCCAGTCCGATGCCCAGGCCGAGCGGCACCAGGATCCCGGGGACGCTGACCCGGACGGCGGTCGCCCCTCGGCGCCGGACCAGGCCGAGGTCCATCTGCAGGCCGGTCACCCCGACCATCAGGATGACGCCGATCTGCCCGAAGGCGTCGAGGAGGTGGAATCTCGCGGGGTCGTGCGGGAGCAGCCAGGCGGAGAACCCGGGTGACAGGTGCCCGAGCAGGGAGGGTCCGAGCAGCACGCCGACGAACAGTTCGCCGACGACGGCGGAGAGCCCGATCCGGGTGAAGAGGCGTCCCAGCGCGACGGCGAGCCCGAGCAGCAGGCCCACTTGGAGGAGGAAGACCATCAGGTCATGGGCGGCGAGCGGCGCGACCGGTCCAGCGGCCAACGGCATGGTGACTCCCTTGCGGGGCGGGGTGGTTGAGGGCACGGCGGATCACCGGAGGCCGGTGGCCCGGCGGATCGCCGAGCCACCGGCCCCGGGTGACGGATCAGGGAGCGGGTCGTGCAGGGGTGGTGCGGGAGGGGCTCAGGAACTGACCGAGAGCCTCTGGTTGATCAGGGCGAGCAGGTCGCGCACGGTGCCGATCTCGCCCAGCTCGTCCTCGGGGAGCTGCACGGCGAACTCGCGCGAGATCCGGCTGGTGGTCTCGATGAGGGCCAGGGAGTCGTACCCCAGCTCCTCGAAGCGGAGGTCCAGGATGTCGCCGTCCAGGTCGACGGACTCCTCCTCTCCCGCGCAGTCGCGCATGATCCGCTTGAGGTCCTCGATGGTGAACGCGCTCACGATAATGAATCCTCTCGTCGCATTTCCAGTGGTCAGGGCTGTGGCTGAAGAGTGTTGACCGGACGTCAGATCTGGCGTACGGCAAGGGCGGTGTTGAATCCCCCGTAGCCCCGCGCGACCACCAGGGCGGTGCGCAGCCGGGCCGGGCGGGCCTCGGTCACCAGGTCCAGCCGGTACTCCTCGGCCGGCGCGGTGACGTTGACGGACGGCGGGATCACCCCGTCCCGCAGCGCCAGCAGGGCCAGCGCGACGTCGACCGGCGCGCCACCGGAGCTGAGCCGGCCGAACATGGTCTTCGGCGCGGTCACCGGCACCCCGCGCGGGCCGAACAGGCCGGTGATCGCCTCGGCCTCGGCCCGGTCCAGCTCGGGCACCCCGGAGGCGTCGGCGAACACCACGTCGACCTCCTCGGGGGTCAGGCCGGCCGAGTCCAGCGCACCGCGCATCGCCGCGGCCAGCCGGGACGGCCGCCCCGAGCCCGGCCGCGGGTCGAAGGTCGCGCAGTAGCCGGCGATCTCGCCGTACAGCTGCGGGGCGCCGCGCTCGCGGGCGGACGCCGCGGGCTCCATCACCAGGATCGCGCCGCCCTCGCCCAGCACCTGGCCGCTCGCCCCGGTGTCGAAGGGCAGGAACGCCCGCTCCGGGTCCGGCTGTTCGCTGAGCAGGCCGGACGGGAGCTGGGCCACCAGGCCCCACGGGCAGAGCGAGGCGTCCATCCCGCCGGTGAGCACCAGCCGTACGCCCTTGGACAGTTGGCGCCGGGCCTGGCCGAGCGCGTCCAGCCCGCCGGCCTGCTCGGCGACGGTGACCCCGGTCGGCCCGGACATGCCGTGCCGGATCGACAGCTGGCCGGTGTTGACCGCGTAGAACCAGGCGAAGGACTGGTAGGCGCTGACGTACTCCGGGCCCTGCGCCCAGAGCTTCTCCAACTCCCGCTGGCCGAACTCGAATCCGCCCGAGGAGTTGGCCGTGACCACGCCCATCTCCAGGTCGTCGAACCGCTGCGGGTCGACCCCGGCGTCCTCCAGGGCCCAGCCCGAGGCGGCCAGCGCCAGCTGGGTCATCCGGTCGGTCTGCGGGACCAGCCGGCTCGGCACGTGCTCCGACACCTCGAAGCCCGGGATCTCACCGGCCAGCCGGACGGGGTACCCGGAGGCGTCGAACCGGGTGATCGGGCCGATCCCGCTGGTGCCGGCCAGGGTGCTGCGCCAGACCTCCTCGGTGCCCAGGCCGTTGGGGGCGGCGATGCCCAGCCCGGTGATCACCGCACTCATGCGCCCACCTCGCTACGCTCGGCAGGGGCATTCGCCCACACGCACCTCTTGATGATTCGCTCGCTTCGCTCACTCATGCGCGCACCGCCCCGGGGCGGGTGAGCACCATGGCGCTCTGGAAGCCGCCGAAGCCGCTGCCCACGGTGAGCACGGCGTCGAGGTCGCGCTCGCGGGCGGTCAGCGGGACGTAGTCGAGGTCCAGCTCCGGGTCCGGTTCGGTCAGGTTGGCGGTCGGCGGGATGGTCCCGTGCTCGATCGCCAGCGCGCAGGCGGCGATCTCGATCGAGCCGATCGCGCCCAGCGAGTGCCCGATCATCGACTTGATCGAGCTGACCGGGGTCCGGTAGGCGTGGTCGCCGAGGGCGCGCTTGAAGGCGTTGGTCTCGTGCCGGTCGTTCTGCCGGGTGCCGGTGCCGTGCGCGTTGACGTAGTCGATCGCCTCCGGGGCGAGCCTGGCCTCGGCCAGGGCCGCGTCGATCGCCGCGGCCATCTCCCGGCCGTCGGCCCGCAGCCCGGTCATGTGGTACGCGTTGCTGCGGGCGGCGAAGCCGGAGATCAGCGCGTAGATCCGGGCGCCGCGCCGGCGGGCCCGCTCGGCCTCCTCCAGGACCAGGACGGCCGCGCCCTCGGCGAGCACGAAGCCGTTGCGGGTGCGGTCGAACGGCCGCATCGCGTGCTCGGGGTCGTCGTTGTGGGTCGAGGTCGCCTTGATCGCGTCGAAGCAGGCGACCGTGATCGGCGAGATCGGGGCGTCCGTCCCGCCGGTGACGACGATGTCCGCGCTGCCCTCCCGGATCAGGTCGCAGGCGTAGCCGACGGCGTCCAGGCCCGAGGTGCAGCCCGCCGACACCATGTTGACCGGCCCCTCCGCGCCGGCCGTCCAGGCCACCTCGGCCGCCAGCGAGCTGGGCACGAAGTAGTCCGGCAGGTGCGGCATCGCGTAGGTGTGGTCCACCTCCCAGCGGCGGCCGCTGTCGCTGACGACCGCGTACTCGGCCTCCAGACTCATGGTGCAGCCGACGGCGCTGCCGAGGCAGACCGCCATCCGCTCGGGCCGTTCCTGGGCGAGTTCGAGTCCGCTGTCGGCCATCGCCTCGCGGGTGGCGACGACCGCCAGCTGCGCGGCGCGGTCCAGCCGGCGCACCTCCTGGAGGCCGAGGCCCGCCTGCAGCGGGTCGAAGACGCACTGGGCGGCGACCCTGGAACGGTAGGGCGACGGGTCGAACCCGGAGATCGTCCGGGTGGCGGTGCGCCCCGAGACGACAAGGTCCCAGAACGCCTTCGTCCCTGGATCTCCCGGCGCCACCACGCCTATTCCGGTAATCGCGACGAGCCGGTCCACCGGCAACCTCCTCATGGCAGTGACCCGCGTCCGGTGCGAACCGCCCCGAGTCCCCGTCGGATCTGTGTCTCCGGACGATGGGCCGTGGAGCTCAACCCGCGATCGAGCGCTGGTGGAGGGAGGTGACTCTCCCGGCTGCTCACGGGAGTCCACCCCTCGCCCATCCGGTCTCGTCCGTCCCTCGAACGGCCGTCGCCAGCATCGGCCGGACCGCGAACGTTGCCGAGAGGTGAGCCGTATGACGACGGATCCGACCAGCCGGCCGCACGCCCCGCTGCTCGTGGTGGGCGCGGGCCCGGTCGGCCTGGCGGTGGCCCATGAACTGACCCGCCGCGGGCTGCGCGTGCGGATCGTGGACGCCCGCGAGGAACCCCCCACGACCAGCCGCGCCATCGCCACGCACCCGCGCACCCTGGAGGTCTACGACCACATGGGCATCGTGGACGAGATGCTGGCCGCCGGCCGCCGGATCACCGCCTTCACGCTGTACCAGCGGGGCCGCCGGATGACCCGGCTGGACGCCGACTACTCGGCCACCCCCACCCGCTACCCGTTCACCCTCGCCGTCGACCAGGCCGACACCGAGCGGGTCCTGCGCGGGGCCCTGGCCCGGCTCGGCGTCGAGGTGGAGTGGGGCACCCGGCTGACCGAACTGGCCCAGGAGGACGGCTTCGTCCGGGCCCGGCTGGAGCTGCCGGGCGGGGCACAGGAGCACATCGGCACCCCCTGGCTGCTCGGCTGCGACGGCGGCCACAGCCTGGTCCGCAAGACGCTCGGCGTCCCGCTGGAGGGCGAGAGCGCCGAGACCTGGATGCTCGCCGACGCCCAGGTGGAGACCGCGCTGCCGGCCGACAGCATCTACTGGGTGCGCACCGGCGGGGTGACCCTGATGGCGGTGCCGCTCACCGAGCCCGGCCGCTGGCGGATGCTGGACACCTCGCCGCGCGACCGCAGCACCGACCCGCAGACCGTCGCCGACCGGCTGACCCGGATGTTCTCGGCCGGCACCGGCACCGGGTTCCGGGTCGCACCGCCCCGGTGGACCTCGGTCTTCACCTTCCAGCAGCGCATGGTCCAGCGGATGCGGGTCGGGCGCTGCCTGCTGGTCGGCGACGCCGCCCACGTGCACAGCCCGGCCTCCGGCCAGGGCATGAACACCGGCATCCAGGAGGCGTACAACCTGGCCTGGAAGCTCGCCATGGTGGTCCAGGGCCAGGCCTCGGACGGCCTGCTGGACAGCTACACCGCCGAGCGGGTGCCGGTCGGCGCCGCGCTGCTGGCGACCACCAAGCGGGCGACCCGGATGATCCAGCTGAAGAACCCGGTCGCCGACCGGCTGCTCCCGCTGCTCTTCGGCGTGCTGCGCACCGTCCACCCCCTGCGGGCCCGGGTGCAGCGGGGCTTCCTGGGCGGCATCTCCGGCCTCAACCTGCGGTACGGGGAGAGCCCGCTGACCGTACCGTCCGCCGCCGCCGGCCCGGGGCCGGCGCCCGGCGAGCGGATCACCCAGGTGGACGAGGCGGGGGCCGCGTCGCCCGGCTGGCCGGCGCTGCTCGCCGAACTGCGGGACCTCGGCTGGACGCTGCTGGTCTTCGCCGGCCCCGGCACGGCGCACACCGCCGGGCCCGCGGCCGCCCTGGCCGACCGGCACAAGGACTGGCTGTCCGTGCGCACCGTGCCCTGGTCGGCGCAGGACGGCGAGGGCCACCCCGCCCCGCTGCCGCACGACCCCCGGCTGACCGCCGCCCTGGGGGGCCGCCCTGGCGGCTGGATCCTCGTCCGGCCGGACGCGTACGTGGCCGCCCGCGGCGACCGGCTCGACGAGGAGTCGCTCGCCGAGGCCGCCGGCCGGGCCGGCCTCACCCGCTTCCCCTGATCCCCCGACGGCCCCCGACCGCCCCGCACCCGATGTCAGGAACCCGACCACGAGACTGGAGTCGCCCGTGAAACCCGCCGACCCCGCCGGAACCACCGGAACCGCCGAACCGTACGACGTGATCATCGTCGGCACCGGGCTCTCCGGCACGATGCTGGGCTCGATCCTCGCGCGGCACGGATTCCGCACCCTGCTGCTGGACGGCGCCCAGCACCCCCGCTTCGCCATCGGCGAGTCGACGATCGGCCAGACCCTGGCCCTGCTGCGGCTGATCGCCCAGCGCTACGACGTCCCGGAGATCGGCTACCTCGCCAGCTTCCCGGACACCATCAAGCACGTCGGCAGCTCGCACGGCCAGAAGACCAACTTCGGCTTCCAGATCCACCAGGACGGCCGGGAGCCGGACCCGTCCCAGAGCAACCAGCTGCGGATCCCCGAGGTCATCGGCTACGCCGCGCACTACTTCCGCCAGGACACCGACGCCTACATGTTCCACACCGCCGTCGGCTACGGCTGCGACGCCCGGCAGAACTTCCGGGTCGAGCGCCTGGACCTGCGCAAGGACGGCGTCTCGGTGGCCGGTGCCGACGGCACCGTCTACGAGGGCCGCTACCTGGTCGACGCGAGCGGCTTCCGCTCCCCGCTGGCCCACCAGGAGGACCTGCGCGAGGTCCCGACCCGGCTCAAGCACCAGGCGCGGTCGATCTTCACCCACTTCATCGGGGTGCAGCCGTACGACGACCACATCGACGTGCCCGTCGGCGAGCGCCCCCCGGTGCGCTGGAACGACGGGACGATGCACCACATCTTCGACCGCGGCTGGATGTGGGTCATCCCCTTCGACAACCACGAGAACGCCACCAACCAGCTGTGCAGCGTCGGCATCCAGATCGACCCGCGGATGTACCCGGAGCGCTCCGACCTCACGCCCGAGGAGGAGTTCTGGCTGCACGTCCGGCGCTTCCCGGCGGTCGAGCGCCACCTCGCCGGCGCCCGCCCGGTGCGCGAGTGGGTGCGCACCGGCCGGATGCAGTACTCCTCCAGCCGCACCGTGGGCGACCGCTGGTGCCTGATGTCGCACGCGGCCGGCTTCCTCGACCCGCTGTTCTCCCGCGGCCTGGCCAACACCTGCGAGATCATCAACACCCTGTCCTGGCGGCTGATGGACGCGCTGCGCGAGGACGACTTCGCCCCCGAGCGCTTCGAGTACGTCGAGCGCCTGGAGCAGGGGCTGCTCGACTACAACGACAAGCTGGTCAACTCCTCGTTCATCGCCTTCGCCGACCACCGGCTGTGGGACTGCGTGTTCCGCCTCTGGGGCAGCGCCAGCATCCTCGGCGGCCGCCGGCTCGCCACCGCGATCGCCCGTACCGTCGCCACCGGCGACGACGCGCACTGCCGCGCCCTGGACGACGACCGCTACCCCGGCCTCTGGTGCCCGACCGACTTCTACCACGAGCTGTTCAGCGAACTGGTCGAGGTCTGCGAGCTGGTGGAGGCCGGCGGGATCAGCAGCGAGGAGGCCGCGCAGCGCATGCAGCGGCGGATCCAGGAGTCCGACTGGATGCTCCCCGCCCTCGGCTTCACCGACCCCGGGACCCGTTTCATCGACCCGACCCCGGCCAAGATGCGCGAGGTCGGCGAATGGGCCCGCACCCACCCCAGCAAGGAGCTGCGGGAGTACCTCGCGATCGGCCACCGGGAACTCGACTGAGCCCCTCCCAGGCCGCTCGCCCGTCCGTCCCAACCCCCTTCAGGAGGAACCATGCTGACCATCGTCAACAAGCTGACCGTGACCGGCGACCGGGCCGAGTTCGAGAAGCTGCTGGGTGAGATCACCGGCTACATGAAGAGCCAGCCCGGCTTCGTCTCGCACACCCTGTACAAGTCGCTGAAGGACGAGAACGTCCTGATCGAGACCGGCACCTGGGAGAGCCGCGAGGCGCACGCGGCGGCCCTCCAGGGCGCCGGCTTCCGGGACCGGGTGGGCCTGCTGATGAAGCTCGCCACCGCCGAGTTCGAGCCCTGCCTGGAGATCCCGGCGTTCCCGGCCGGCCAGTAGCCACCGCCCCCACCGCGGCGGCCGGGAGCCCGCGCGTTCCCGGCCGCCGCGCCCGTACGTCCCCGCCCGTACGTCCGAACACCCAGGACTCCGCCCCGAGTTGAGGAGAGGCAGCACATATGAACGACACCGAGGCCTCCGGCTTCACCGCCGTGATGCGACTTCGCGAACTGGCCATGAGCGGCGCGTACGCGGCGACCGTCCGCGCGGCGGCCCGGCTGCGCGTCGCGGACGGGATCGGCGACACACCGACCACCGCCGAGGAACTCGCGGCCACCGTCGGCGCCGAGCCCGGGACCCTGCTGCGGCTGCTGCGGGCGCTGGTCGCCCACGGCGTCCTGACCGAGGAGGCGGACGGCTTCGCGCACACCGACGCGTCCCGGCTGCTGCGCGAGGACGCCCCGCGCAGCCTGCGCAACATGGTCATGTGGGCCACCGAGCCGTGGACCTGGGCGGTGTGGGGCCTGCTCGACGAGTCGGTGCGCACCGGCAAGGGCGTCTTCCAGGACGTCTTCGGCAAGGAGTTCTTCACCTACCTGCACGAGGACGCGCCCGACTCCGCCGAGATCTTCGACCGGGCCATGACCGAGTCCAGCCGCCTCTCCGCCAAGACCGTCGCCGACGTCCTGGACCTGGGCGGCGCCACCACCTTCG
Source organism: Kitasatospora sp. Ki12 (assembly GCF_054601375.1). Classification (NCBI taxonomy): domain Bacteria; kingdom Bacillati; phylum Actinomycetota; class Actinomycetes; order Kitasatosporales; family Streptomycetaceae; genus Kitasatospora; species Kitasatospora sp. Ki12. The sequence goes on from NZ_BAAIHT010000002.1 coordinate 1,743,768, forward strand.
CCGACATCGCGGGCGGCCAGGGCCTGGTCCTGGCCACCCTGCTGGAGCGCCACCCCGGGCTGCGGGGCACCCTGGTCGACCTGCCCGACGTGATCGCCGGCGCGGACGGGCGGCTGCGCCCCGGCGGCGCCCTCGCCGAGCGGGCCACCCTGCTGCCGGGCGACTGCCGCGACAGCATCCCGGTGAAGGCCGACTTCTACCTCCTGAAGAACATCCTGGAGTGGGACGACGAGAGCACCGTGACCACGCTGCGCAACGTCCGGGCCGCGGCGCCGGCCGGCGCCAAGGTCGTGGTGATCGAGAACCTGGTGGACGGCAGCCCGGAGATGCGGTTCACCACCGCGATGGACCTGCTGCTGCTGCTCAACGTCGGCGGCAAGAAGCACACCAGGGCCGGGCTGTCCGCGCTGATCGAGGAGGCCGGGCTGGAGCTCGGCGGGGTGCGGCAGATCGGCCCGTACCTGCACTGCTTCGAGAGCACCGTCCCCGCGTCCTGACCGACCCACGAAGCGAGGGCGTGACCCGGGAACCACGGGTCACGCCCTCGCTTCTGACGTACCGTCAGCCCCGGTCGACCGTGGCCAGCAGTCCCGGCGGGTAGCGGTCGCCGGCCGGGCCGTCCGGGGGCAGCAGCTCGTCCAGGGCCTGCCGGAGGTCCTCGTCCAGCCGCAGCTCGGCGGCGGCGAGGTCGGCCGCCAGGTGGGCCCGGTCCAGGGTGCCGGGGATCGGCAGGACGCCGTCCCGCGCGAGCAGCCAGGCGAGGGCGAGCTGGGCCGGCTCGGCGCCCGCCTTCCGGGCGAGCTCGGCCAGCCCCTCGGCCAGCGCCAGGTTGGCGTCCAGGTTGCCGGGGGCGAACCGGGGGTCGCGGTGGCGGAAGTCACCGGGCGGCAGCGTCCGCGGGTCGGTCCGCCGGCCGGCCAGCAGGCCCGAGCCCAGCGGCCGGTAGGCGACCAGCGTGGCGCCCGTCTCCCGGCAGGCGGGCAGGATCTCCGCCTCGACGTGCCGCTCCCAGAGCGAGTACTCGGTCTGCAGCGCGCTGACCGGGTGGACGGCGTGCGCCCGGCGCAGCGTCGACGGCGCGGCCTCGCACAGGCCGACCCGGCCGACCTTGCCCGCCGCGACCAGCTCCGCCATCGCGCCCATCGACTCCTCGACCGGCACCCGCGGGTCGATCCGGGCCAGGTAGTAGAGGTCGATCCGGTCCGTGCCCAGCCGGCGCAGCGAGTCCTCGCAGGCCCGGCGCAGGTGCTCGGGGCTGCCGTCGAGGCCGGGCGGGCCGCCGTCGCGGTGGAGGATGCCGGTCTTGGTGGCGAGCACCACGCCGTCACTGCGGTGGGCGAGGGCCCGGCCGAGGACCTGCTCGCCGACGCCGCGGCCGTAGTAGTCGGCGGTGTCGAAGTGGGTCACGCCGAGGTCGAGGGCGTGCCCGACGATCCCGGCGGGGTCGTCCGCCGGTCCGTAGGCGCCGGCCTGCGGCAGCCCGCCGAGGCCGATCGCGGAGACGGCCGGCCCGGTCCGGCCCAGGGTGGTGGTCCGCACGGTTCAGTCCTCCAGCAGCGCGACGGCGCGGGACCAGCCGGCCCCGGCCCGGGCCAGCTTGACCGGGAAGCAGGAGACGGTGAAGCCGTACGGGCGGGGCAGGGTGTCGAGGTTGGCGAGCCGTTCGATCTGGCAGTACTCGCGGTCGCGGCCGGCGAAGTGGGCCGGCCAGAGCACCGAGCGGTCGCCGGTCTCCTGGTAGGTCCGCAGGATGTACGGGAACGGGGCGTCCAGGCTGAAGGCGTCGGTGCCGATGACCCGCACCCCGAGGTCCAGCAGGAAGTGCACCGCGGAGCCGTCGAGGCCGGCGAAGTCGGAGAAGTAGGCGGGGGTGCCGAGGTGGCGGTCCGCGCCGGTGTTGAGCAGGGCGATGTCCATCGGGGCCGGGGCGTAGCCGATCCGGTCGAGCTCCTCGGCCAGCTGGTCGGCGCCGACGGCGCCCGTCCCGGCCTTGGTGAGGTCGAGGACGAAGGCGGGCCGGTGGAACCAGTCGAGCGGGAGCTGGTCGATCGTGCGCGGGCCGCCGTCCCGGTAGGAGGCGCGGCTGCCGTAGTGCGCCGGGGCGTCGATGTGGGTGCCGGTGTGCACGGTGAGGGTGAAGGTGTCGTTGTTGAGGAACTCGCCGTCGGGCAGCACGTCGACGTCGAAGTCGACGCCGAAGTGCTCCCGCATCGATTCGGCCATGTGCAGGGCGCCCTCGCGCGGCGACATGGTGACGTGGGTGACCGGGTCGGGCTCCCAGAAGGTCGCGTCCACCGGTGAGGACAGGTCGATCAGCTGCATCTCTACCCCTGGGCTTCGGAGTTGGCTTCCGAGTTGGCGTTGGCTTTGGCTTTGGCGTCGGCTTCCACGCCGACTTCCGCGCCGGCTTTCGCGGTGACTTCCACGCCGACTTCCGCGCCGGCTCCCGGATCGGCTCCCGGATCGCGGACGACCGCGGACGGCGCCGGTGTGATGGCGCGGTTGCCGAAGGCGAGTTCGGCCAGCACCTTGCGGTAGACCGGCGAGCGGGAGAGCAGCGGCGCGAGGACGGGCCGCAGCGCGCCGGCCACCCGGCCGTTGGAGAGCATGCCGCGGCTCTGCAGGACCTGGATGCGCATGATCCGGGCGATGTCCCGCTGCCGGGCGGTGGCGTACGCGTGGACCGGCGCGCTCTGCCCGTCGGCGGCCAGCGAGGCGAGCAGCGCGGGGTGCAGGGCGACGGCGTCCTGCACCGCGAGGTTGATGCCCTGCGCGCCGATCGGGCTGTGGGTGTGGGCGGCGTCGCCGATCAGCACCAGCCCGTCCCGGACCCATTCCCGGGCGACGCCGGAGAACACGTCCAGCAGGGTGAGGTCGCCGAGCGCGGTGATCCGCGCCCGGACCTGGTCGGCGTACATCGGCATCGCGGCGCAGATCAGTTCGCGGACCTGCTCGGTGCCCCGGGCGGCGAGGGTGCGGTAGCCGCCGTGCGGCAGGGTCCAGCCGACCTGGATGGCGTCCGGCACCGCGGTGTACGCGAGGACCGGGTTGCCGCCGGCGCGGAAGATCCGCACCTCGTTCAACGGCCGTCCGTCGGAGGGCAGTTTGAACCAGAGGACGTCCTGGTCGAAGACGTCGAGGCGGCCGGCCCCGATGTCGGCCAGCCGGCGCACCTTGGAGTAGCGGCCGTCGGCGCCGACCGTCCAGCGGGCCCGGACCACCTGTTCGCCGCCGCGGCCGCCGGCGACCACGCCGCGGACCCGGCCGTCCTCGGTCAGCAGGGCGCCCACCTTGGCGCCCTCCAGGTAGCGGAACCCGGACAGCTCCCGGCACTGGCCGAGCAGTTCCTCCAGCACGTGCCGCTGGGGGATGCTCAGCAGGCAGTTGAACGGGCCGGGCAGCCGCCGGTAGTCGCCGTCGATCAGGGTCCGGCCGCGCTCGGACAGCACGAACCGGTCGTGCTCGTGGCTGCCGCGCTCGCGCGCCCCCGCCAGCACGCCCAGGCGGTCGAGCAGGGTCATCCCGCCGGGCTGGAGGATCTCGCCGCGGAACTGCCGCTCGAACGAGCGGGAGCGCTCGACCACGACGACGTCCACGCCGGAGCGGGCGAGCAGCAGGGCGAGGGTGAGGCCGGCCGGGCCCGCGCCGACGACGCAGACCTCGGCCGTCAGGTCGGTCACCGGCCGGCCCTGGCGCTGCGCTCGACCAGCGCCTTGGCGTGCTCCAGGGTGGTGCGGCTGTTGGCGCCGAGGGCGGCGCGCACCTTGTCGCGGGCCTGCGCCAGGGTGGCGTCCGGTCCGAGCAGGGCGGGGACGGCGTCGGCCCGGAGCACCACGGTGTGGTGGGAGGTGGCCGCGACGCCCTCCGCGGTCTCCTCGAAGGTCCACGCGCCGGTGTGGGCGGCCATGATCGGGGGCAGCACGGTCTGCTTGTAGACGATCCGCTCCGGCAGGCAGACCCGTACCGACTCGGTGGTGTGGGTGGTCCCGTCCGGTGCCCGGGTGTCCATCACCATCTTCTGGACGCCGTCCTCCGGCTCGGTCAGCTCCAGCCGGGCCACGTGCGGCAGCCGCTCGGGCCACAGCTCACAGCGGCGGATGAAGTCGTACGCCTCCTCGCGCGGGCCCCGGACGAGCACGGTGTCGTCGAAGGAGAGCAGCAGTTCGTCGAGGCCGGGGCTGCGTTCGGCGATCTCCTTGAGGCAGCCCAGCTCGGAGCGGGAGTTGCGGTCCACGGCCTGGTCGATCCAGGCGAGGTCCGGCGCGCTGTCCCCCACCGCGGCGAAGGTGTGGCCGAGCACCACCTCGGTGCGGCCGTCGGGGGCGGGGGCCATCGTCCAGCTACCGGTCATCGAGGCGACCGGCGCCTGGGACACCTCCTGGCGGAACTCCACCCGCCGGGTGTCCGGGTCCAGTTCGCGCAGCGAGGTCCAGCTGCGCACCTCGCCGTTGGCGAAGGCCCAGATCCGGATCCGCTCCCGGCGGTCGTCGCCGTCCACCCGTTCGGCGTGGACGGTGGGGGTGAACAGGTGCGGCCAGCCGCCGACGTCGGCGACGAGCCGGTAGAGCGTCTCGGCGGGCGCGGAGACGAGGATGCGGTGATCGGTGTGCCGGATGTCCTGCGCGGGCACGGTGGCCCTCCTTCCATGGGGTGGACTCGGGTGGTCGGACGCGGGTGGTCGGACGCGGTCCGCCCGGACGCGGTCGGCCCGGGGTGCCGGGGAGCCGGGATCAGTAGTTGCCGAGCCCGCCGCAGACGTTGATCGCCTGGGCGGTGACCGGGTCGGCGGCCTCGGTCGCCAGGTAGCCGACCATCGCGGCGACCTCCTCCGGGGTGCTGTACCGGCCGAGCGGGATCTTCGCCTCGAACTTCTCCAGCACCTCGGCCTCGGTGACGCCCCAGTGCGCGGCGTAGCCCTGCCGGACCCGGCCGGCCATCGGCGTCTCCACGTATCCGGGGCACACCGCGTTCACCGTGATCCCGGTTTTGGCCAGTTCCAGCCCCAAAGCTTTGGTAAATCCGACGACGCCGTGCTTGGAGGCGGAATACGGCGCTCCGAGGACGACGCCCTGCTTTCCTCCGGTCGAGGCGATATTGATGACCCGCCCCCAGCTCCCCTCGCGCATGCCGCCGCGGGCGAGCACCTCGCGGGTCATTCGGAAAACGCCGTTGAGATTGACGTCGATCACGTCGCACCAGGTCTCGTCCGGAATCTCCGCCGTAATCCCGCCACCGCCCCGGCCCGCGTTGTTCACCAGGATCTCGACCGGCCCGAACCGCTCCACGGCCGCCGCCACGGCCACCGCGACCTGCTCGCCGGAGCGGACGTCACAGCTGACGCCGTCCACGTCCAGACCCTGCTCGCGGAGCCGCTCGACCGTGACCGCCACGTCGTCCTCGGTGCGCGCGCAGACGAACACCCGGTCGCCGCGCCGCCCCAGCTGCTCGGCAACGGCGAGCCCGATGCCGCTCGTCCCGCCGGTCACCAAAGCGACCCGCTTGCTGTGTTCCGCCATGTCTCCGCCTTCCCGCCGGTGTCCCCCGCCGCCGGGTGCGGGCGGGGGCTGGTACGTCGTCACGCTCCGGCGGACTCTCCCGGGAACGGTTCAAGACACCCTCAAGGCGCGGCGGAACGGCCGGCCTCCGGCGGCCCGGCTGGACGGCAGCTCCAAGCGCTCTCCAGGCTCCGCTGCGAGAGTCGGGCGCGCCCCGTTCCCCCGTGCCCGCCGGTCCCGGCCGCTCACCCCCCCCCCGGACCGTCCGCGCCCGGCCCCGGCCCCCGCGCGACCAGCCCCGGTGCGCGCCGGTCCGCGCCCTTTCACCACCCCTTCGCGCCCGTGCACGACCGTGCACGCCGCTCTGCCCCGATCTGCCCCGAGAGGAATCCCGATGACCGCTCACGACGCCACCGCGCTCACCGACACCGACACCTACCTGCGCGTCCAGCACTTCTACGCCCGCCAGATGCGGCTGCTGGACACCGGGGCCACCGACGACTGGGCGGCCACCTTCGCCGAGGACGGGGTGTTCGCGGCCAACGGCCTGCCCGCTCCGGTCCGCGGCCGTGGCAACATCGCGGCGGCGGCAAAGGAGGCGTCCCGGCGACTCGCCGAGGCGGGTGTGGTGCACCGGCACTGGGTGGGGATGCTGACCACCGAGCCCGCCGAGGACGGCCTGCTCCGGGCGACCTGCTACGCGCTGGTACTGGAGGTGCCGCGCGGCGGGGAGGCCACCGTGCACCGCTCCACGGTCTGCGTCGACCTGCTGGCGCCGGCCGGCGGCGGCTGGGTGGTGGTGGACCGCCGGGTGACCCGGGACGATCTCGCCTGAGCGGCGACCGGGCCGGACCGGACCCTAACGGACGTTCGGTTTTTGCCAAGCTCATGACGCACGCAGGTTGACAATCAGACAGTCTTCGTATTGTCAGGTAATACGACTTCATGGCAGGGTCAGGCCGACAAGATCGGCGCATCTCGACCCAGAGACCAGAGCGGGGGAGAAGAACCGTCATGTCGACCACAAAATGCGCGGAGGCTCCTCTTATCCGACGAAGCGGATTACCAGCCAACGGCCTTCGACGCGCTCCCGGCCGAACTATTGGAAAGATCGTCAGTAACCCGGCCCGTCCCAACGGCAGAACGGTATCGAGATGAAACCGACTGAGTCCGCCCGGGTACTGCTCATCGACGACCACACCCTGCTGCGGCAGTCGCTGCGGCAGGTCCTCGCGGCCGAACCCGACCTCGCGGTGGTCGGCGACACCGGCGACGTCGACGAGGCCGTCGCCCTCGCCGCCGCCACCGCGCCCGACGTCGTCCTGCTGGGCGGCGAACTGCTCGACGCGGAGGTCGCGGAGGCGGTCCGGCGGATCGCCTCCGTGGCACCCGACGCCCGGGTCATCGTGCTGAGCATGAGCGACCGGCCCGCCGCCGTCCGCGACCTGCTGGACCTCGGCGTACGCGGCTTCATGCTCAAGAGCGTGAGCCGTTACGAACTGCTCGCCGCCATCCGCGGGCTGTACAGCCGGGACCAGTCCACGCTGGCCGTCTCCCAGCACAGCCTCGCCCAGCTCAGCACGCAGACCACGGTCACCCTGTCGGAACGGGAGCTCGAAGTCCTCGTCCTCGCCGCCCAGGCGCTGACGAACTTCCAGATCGGCTCCCGGCTCGGCATCGCCGAGGGCACCGTCAAGCGCCACCTGCGCAACGTCTTCGGCAAGTTGGGCGCGGTGTCCCGGATCGACGCGGTCAACAAGGCGGTTGCCGCGTCGCTGATCCCCGTCCCCACCCGCACCCGGGGCGCCCCGCTGACCGCGCTCCGGCAGCCCTGACCGCTCCGGCAGACCCGACCCCTTCCAGACCTGACCCCTCCGACCCCGAGGACGGCCGACGCGCTGCCGGGGCAGCCGGTTGCGAACGGCCGGCGACGAGGTGACCGGCCCGGCGACCAACGGTGGTCGCCGGGCCGGTCCCGCGTCCGCGCTCACACCGGGCGGGCCGCCCCGGTCACCTCCAGCGGCCCCTCCGCGGAGGGCTCCGGCAGCTCGCGGCCGTGCACCGCGTCCCGGATCTCCCGGCGCTGGACCTTGCCGTTCTGCGAGCGCGGGATGCTCTCCACCACCTCCACGTACCGCAGGTGCTGGTAGTACGGCATCAGCGCGTTCGCCCCGCGCACCGCCGCCAGCGCCGCCCCCTCCTCGTCGGCGTACGGCTTGGCCAGCACCACCAGCGCGTACGCCACCGCACCGCTGAACCGGTCCGGGCGGTCGACCACCACGCTGTCCGCGACCTCGGGCCGCCCCCGCAGCACCCCCTCGACCTCGGTCGGCGACACCAGCCAGTTGTCGCACTTGAAGACGTCCTTGATCCGGTCGACGACGAACAGGTAGCCGTCCTCGTCCGTGTAGCCGATGTCGCCGGTCGAGAACCAGCCCTCGGCGTCCAGGTGCGCGGTGGGCTCCGCGCCCAGGTACCCCTTCATCAACTGCGGCCCGCGGACCTGGATCTCGCCACGCTCCCCGACCGGCAGCTCCGCCCGGGTGTCCACGTGGACGATCCGCGACTCGGTGCCGGCCGACGGCGGCCCGCAGGAGCCCGCCCGCGGATCGTCCAGCCGGTCGAAGTGCGTCTGCGGGGACGCCTCGGCCAGCCCGTAGCCCTGGCCCACCGGCACCCCGAAGCGGGCGGTCAGGCCCCGGGTCGCCTCCGGCGCCAGCGCCGACCCCCCGGAGAGGACCGCGCGCAGCGTCGGCACCGTCCCACCCGCCGTCGGATCGGCCGCCAGCCGCGACAGCCGCATCGGCAGGCTGTAGTAGTGCGTGGTGCCGCCCTCGCGCGCCGCGGCCAGCGACCCCGGCACGTCCGGGTCGGTCCACAGCAGCTGGGTCGCGGCGGCCTGCACCGCGGCGTTGAGGTGCATCAGGTGGTACGTGGGCAGGTAGTTGAAGACCACCGACCCGGCGTCCAGGCCGTGCGCGTGGGCGGTCTGCGCCGCGTTGACGGTCAGGTTGCGGTGGGTCAGCTCGACGGCCTTGGGCGCGCCGGTGGTGCCGCTGGTGAACAGCAGGTTGGCGACCGCCTCCGGATCCCCGGCGGCCTCCGGGACGGGCTTCCCGGCCGCGGCCGCCAGCACCTCGGCCAGCACCGGCACCCCCTCGTCCTCCGCGGCGGCGGAGGTCAGCAGCACCGTCTCCAGGCGCGGCAGCCGGTCCCGGACGGTGCGCACCCGCCGGTACACCTCGGGCGTCAGCACCGCGGTCCGCGCGCCGGAGGTGGCCAGCACGTGCACCAGGGCCTCCTCCCGCAGCAGCGGGTTGACCAGGGCGGCGATCCGGCCGGCCCGCGCGGTGCCGTAGTACGCGACCGGGAACGCCGGGGACAGCTCGGCGGCGACCGCCACCACGGCCTCCGGGCCCGGCGTCAGGGCGTGCAGGGCGGCGGCGAAGGCGTCGACCTGCCCGTCGAGCCGGCCGAAGGTCAGGACCGACCCGTCGGGGCTGCGCAGCGCCGCGCGGTCCGGGGCCAGGGCCGCCGCGCGGCTCAGCAGGTGATCCACCCGGGGTCCGCCGAGCCGGTCCGCGATCGTGGCCAGCGGAACGCCGGCCACGGCGCTGCTCCGGCGGGCAGTTGGGCTGGACGTGGTCAAGGGTCTTCCTCCTCCGTCCGGTGGGTGCGACCCGCACCCGGTACGGGGACCGTGGCAGGCCGCCTTGGGGCACGGATCGCGGCCCGTTCGAGCGGGCGGGCTCCCTCGACCGGGCCGCGATCGCGCCGGTCCAGGCTGGCCGGCGCACGTCGACGCAGAACCGACCGATGGGAGTAGCGGATGCGCGTGTTGTTCGTGGCCACCGCAGGGGCGCACCTGCCGTGGATCACCCCGCTGAGCTGGGCCTGCCAAGTCGCCGGGCACGAGGTGCTGGTGGCCTCCCGTCCGGCCGCCACCGCCTTCCTCACCGCGGCCGGGCTCACCGTCGCCCAGGTCGGCGACGAGGACGCCATCCGCGCCGCGCAGGCCACCCACCGGGGCCTCGCCTCCACCGGCGGCCCCCGCCGGCTGGCCTCCGGCTGGGTCAGCAACCCCGAACGGCTCGACCGGGACACCCGGCGGCTGCTCGGCACCCGCCAGATCACCTCCGCCGACGCGATGACCGACGACCTGGTCGCCCTCGCCCGCGCCTGGCGCCCCGACGTGGTCGTGTACGACACCGTCGCGCTGGCCGGGCTGGTCACCGCGGCGGCGCTCAAGGTCCCGGCCTTCGGCCACACCTGGGGCTTCTCCTTCGGCTTCGACTTCGAGCGGGACGAGGACCTCCGGGAGCCCTTCGCCGGGCTCTTCGAACGCTTCGGCGTCGAGCCCCGGTTCGCGCCGGACGCCTGGATCGACCCCTGCCCGCAGACCCTGCGCTCGCCGCACCCGGTGCCCTGGGCGCCGATGCGGCTGGTCCCGTACAACGGGCCGCTGGTGCTGCCGGAGTGGCTGCTGGAGCGGCCGGAGCGCCCCCGGGTCTGCGTCACCGGCGGGGTGACCACCACCGCCCTGACCGGGCTGCTGGGCCGGCTGGCCGAGGGCGTGCTGCGGGCCGGGGCCGAACCGGTCCTGACGGTCGCCGGGCACCACGACGTCTCCCCCGCCGACCTCCCGGACGGCGTCCGGCTGTTGAGCGCCTTCCCGATGAGCACCCTGCTGCCGAGCTGCGACGCGGTGATCCACCACGGCGGCGTCGGCACCGGCATGATCAGCGCGGTCACCGGGCTGCCGCAGCTGGTGGTCCCGCACACCGCGATCCAGGACCACTGGGCGGAGCGGATCACCGAGGTCGGCGCCGGCCTGACCCTGGACGTCCCGGACGGTCCGGACCCCGACGCCGTCGCGGAGGCCGTCACCGCACTGCTCACCGTGCCCGGGCACCGGACGAGCGCCGCCCGGCTGCGGGACGAGAACGCCGCCATGCCGTCGCCCGCCCGGCTGGTGGGGCTGCTGGAGCGCGCCGTGGCCGAGGGCGGCGTGACCGGCAGCGAGCTGGTCGTCCAGCCGTAGCGTCCGTCCTCCCGATCGGGCCCGGTCCGCTGGTGAGCGGGCCGGGCCCGACCCGGTGTCAGGCCCGGGCCGCCGCCGCGGGTGCGGCCTCGTACCCCTCCGCCCGGAGGAAGCCGGCCGCCGCCAGCACCGCCCGCCGGTCGTCGGCGGGGGCGCCGCGCCGGGCCGGCAGGGTGGGGACGGCCGCGCTGCGGCCGGAGACGACCGCCGGCCGGCGGCGGGCCAGCGCGGTGAGGCCCTGCCCCGGGCCCGCCTCGACCAGCACGTAGCGGCCGGAGTCCAGCAGCGCCCCGAGGGCCGGCCCGAACAGCACCGGCGCGGCCGGCTGCCCGGCCCAGAACGCCGGGTCGGTGGCCTGCCCGGGCGTGAGCGGCCCGGCCGTGTACCCGGAGAACAGGACCGGGTCCGGCGGGGACAGCCGCAGCGCGGCCACCGTCGGGAGCGACTGCGCCGCGGCCGCCGCCAGGCTGGGGCTGTGGAAGCCCTGGACCGCCCGGGTGCGCCGGCAGAGGAACCCGTCCACCCGCAACCGGGCCTCCACCCCGGCCAGTTCGTCCTCCGGCCCGGCCAGCACGCACTGCTTGGCGCCGTTCACCACCCCGACCACCACCTGCTCGCTCAGGTACGGCGCCAGTTCCTCGCGCCGGGCGGCCACCGCGAGCATGCCGCCGGGCGGGGCGGTGCTGATCCGGGCGATCCGGTCCATCTGCAGCCGGACCGCGTCCGGCAGCTCCAGCACCCCGGTCAGGACGGCGGCCACCACCTCGCCGACGCTGTGCCCGAGCACCGCCGCCGGCCGGATCCCCCAGCTGAGCACCAGCCGCGCCAGCGCGTGGTCGACGGCGAACAGCAGGGCCTGGGCCCGGGTCACGTCGTCCAGCGGCACCGCGGGCCGCTCGCTCAGCCAGTCCGCGCGCACCCGCCCGCCCTCCGGGCCCATCAGCCCGAAGACCTTGTCCATCGCGGCGGTGAACACCGGCTCGGTGCCGTACAGGCCCACCGCCATCCCCTCGTACTGCGCGCCCTGGCCGGGCAGCAGCAGCACCACCGGGCGGGGGCCGGAGTCCGCTCCGCCGGTGGTCGTGGCGGTGGTCCGGCCGGGGAGTGTCGTCATCGCGGTCCGTCCTTCCAGGGTTCGGTCAGACGCGCCCTGGGACGCGCCCTCGTGGCGCCGATGCTGGCCGGGCCGGGTCGAGGCGGTCTCGACCGCCGTTCGACCGGTGGTCGACCGGCCCGGTCCGGCCTCGAACCTCGCTCCACGTCAGGTCGAGGCGCCCGGCCCAGGATGGAGGTCGACCGACCACGCGGAACCCGCGGGACGGTCGACGGAGGACGACCCCGGGCGCGCGCCACAAGCCGCTGTCCGGCCTCGTCCTGGCCGATCACCACGGCACGGTGCCGGGCCGGCGGGGCCGACAGCGCCCACCGCCCGGTCCGGCACCCCGCCCCACGGACGCCCGTGGGCGCACGGACACACCGACACCGACATACCGACACCGACTCATCGACTCATCGACAACGGATTGACATCCTCCCCGCCCTAGGGCGTGTCTGACAATTCGCGTCGGATCAGCGCGCGGCGTTGGGGTGCGTGCATCGCAAGGCGGAGGAGGGAGTCCATGCGGAGCATCGGCGACCGACGACAACGCGGCGAGGTGCGTGCCCCGGCGTCGCGCGCCCGGCGGGAATTGTCAGACACGCCCTAGCGGACGGGGATTCCTCCCGCGCCCGTGGCACGGGCACCCGTGCGTGGCGGGTCGCCGAGGCGGGTTCCCCGTTCGACGGGCCGTGCCCGGCGTGGGATCGCCACGCCGGGTCTTGCCGGCCCTCCAGGGGCGTTCAGCCTGTCCGCCTGCCCGGCGGCCAGGATGTTCCGAGCAGCGTTGAGGTCACGGTCATGCAGCACGCCACACGCACCACACGCCCATTCCCTCACGTGCAGGGGCTTGGGCCCGTCACGGTGTCCGCACGCCGAGCAGAGCTGGGAGGACGGGAACGCACGGGGCACGATGCCGACGTGCCGTCCGTAGCGGGCTGCCTTCTCTTCGAGCAGTCGCCGGAAGGCGGCCCATCCGGCGTCGTGGACGGACTTGGCGAGTCGGCCCCGGGCGAGGCCGCGCACGTTCAGGTCCTCCAGGTAGACGGCTTGGGTTTCGCCGATCAACTTGGTGGTCTGTTTGTGCAGCCAGTCCCTGCGGGTGTCGGCCACCTTGGCGTGCGCCTTGGCGACCTTCCTGCGGGCCTTGGCCCGGTTCTTCGAGCCCTTGGCCTTGCGGGACAGTTCCCGCTGCGCGGCCTTGAGCTTCTTCTCGGCCTTGCGCAGGAAGCGCGGGTTGTCGATGACGCTGCCGTCGGAGAGGACCGCGTAGGTGGTCAGCCCGAGGTCGATGCCGGCCTCGGCATCGACCTCGGGCAGGTGGCCGGGTTCGACGTCCACCACGAAGCTCGCGTGGTAGCGGCCCGCCGCATCCAGCACGACCGTCACCGAGGACGGGTCGGCGGGCAGAGCGCGCGACCACTTCACCCGCACATCGCCGATCTTCGCCAGGTTCAGCTTCCCGTTGCCCCGGAGACGGAACCCGTTACGGGTGAACCGCAGCGACTGCCGGCCATCGCGCTTCGACTTGAACCGGGGAAGCCCGATCGGCCGACCGGCGCGCTTACCGGACACCGAGTCGAAGAAGTTCCGGTAAGTCAGAACCTCCGGAGACCGCTCCGCCGCTACGCGGCTCCGCGTCAAACCCCCATTCCTCCCCGGCCTGAAGGCCGGGGCATCCTGGGAGATCAGAGGTGAGGATGAGGTTCGAGGGCCTGTTCATCGCGGGCGCCGCCTTCCATCTGCCACCGCCCGTGGCCGTACGCGACGCCGTCCGCGCGGGCTGGTGCGAGCCGGAGCTGGAGGCGTCCACCCGGATGCTGTCGGTGCGCGTCTCCGACACGCTCTCGGCGCCCGAGATGGCGGTACGGGCGGCGCGCGCCGCGCTGCGGTCGGCCGGGCGCGATCCGGCCGACCTCGCGCTGCTGCTGCACGCCACCGCGTACTACCAGGGACTGGACGAGTGGCCGGCGCCCTCCTTCGTGCAGCGGGAGGTCGCCGGGGCGAGCCACTGCCCGGCGATGGAGGTGCGGCAGATGTCCAACGGCGGCATGGCCGCGCTGGACCTCGCCTGCCACTACCTGGACGGCGCCCCCGAGGACCGGGCCGCGCTGCTGACCGCCGGGGACCGCTTCTGCCCGCCCGGGTTCGACCGCTGGCGCACCGACCCGGGGACGTTCTACGCGGACGGCGCGGCCGCCGTGGTGGTCACCCGCCGGCCCGGCTTCGCCCGGATCGTCGCGCTGGTGTCGCACTCCGAGCCCGGCCTGGAGGCCATGCACCGGGGTGACGACCTGTTCTCCGACGCGCCGTTCACCCATCGCCGGCCGATCGACATGGGCGTCTGGCAGAAGGCGTTCATCGCCCGCCACGGCATGCCGTACACGGCCACCCGGGTGTCCCGCGGCGGGCGCACCTCGCTGGAGTCGGTGCTGGCCGAGGCCGGGACGGACCTGGCCGACATCGACCACTTCGTGCTGCCCAACCTGGGCATGCACCGGCTGGACTCCGGCTACTTCCGCCGCTACGGGATCCCGGTGGAGCGCTCCACCTGGGAGTGGGGCCGGACGGTCGGGCACCTCGGGCCGGCCGATCAGTTCGCCGGGCTCGCCCGGCTGTGGCGGACCGGCCGGCTGGAGCCGGGCCAGCGGGTGCTGCTGCTGGGCGTGGGCGCCGGCTTCACCTGGTCCGGCGCCGTCCTGGAGGTCCTGGCGCGGGCCGACGGGCAGCCTGTCACACACGGGGACGACTACGACTACGGGGGCGGGGCCTGAGAGAGGCCCTCAGCATGACGGAGGCGGCCGGCCCGGGAGCTCTCCCGGGCCGGCCGCCTCCGTCATGTCCGCGAGCGCCGCGAGGGCGCCGGTCAGGGCGCCGTACGGGCCACCAACCGGCCCAGCACGTGCGCCAGTTCGCCCTCCAGCGCGGCGCCGCACCGGCCGCCGTGGTCCACCGAGCGCCAGGCCACGAAGCCGTCCGGCCGCACCAGGGCGGCCCCGGTGTGGCCGAGCTGGTAGCGGGCGCCCCACTCGCCGTCCGGGTCCGCGAGGTCGGTGCCGATCCGGTGGGCGGCGAACGGCGTCCCGAGCCGGGCGGCGGCGCGGCTGCCCGCCTCGGCCCAGGGGGTGCCGTCGCGGCCGGTGAGCAGGACGAAGCGGTCGCCGAAGAGGTCCAGCGTGGAGACGGGCGCGCCTTCGCGGGTCAGCCGGACGTGCGGTGCCCGGGTCCCGGCGAGGCCGGCCAGGTCGGCGGGTTCGCAGGGTTCGGTCCCGGCCGGTGCCCCGCCCATCACGGCGGCCGAGCGGTAGTGGTAACCGAAGGTCAGGGCGAGTGGTGAGACGCCGCCGCCCTCGCCGTCGGAGCGGCTGCGCTCGTGCTGCTTGGCGGCGGAGAAGGCGCTGGTGGTCTCGGCGACGGGCTGCCGTTCCGCCTCGTAGGAGTCGAGCAGTTCGGGGCCGGCCCAGCCGTTCAGGACGGCGGCGAGCTTCCAGGCCAGGTTGTGGGCGTCCTGGACGCCGGTGTTGGCGCCGAAGCCGCCGGCCGGCGAGACCACGTGGGCGGCGTCCCCGGCGAGGAAGACCCGCCCGTCGCGGAACCGGTCGGCCACCCGGGCGGCGAGTTCCCAGCCCTGCACCGGCCGGGCCGCGTCGGCCAGCGTCGGGACGATCTCCGCGTCGAGCGCCGGGTCCCCGGTGGCGGTGCGGACCAGCTCCAGGCAGCGCTCGGGGGTGAAGTCGTCCAGGTGCTCGCCGCGTTCGGGGTGGTACGGCACCATCAGCAGCCAGCGGTCCTGGCGTTCGAACATGGCCAGCAGGGTGCCGGCCTCGGGCTTGTCGATGTAGCAGACCGAGATCAGCCGGCCGCGCAGCAGCGCGGTGAGGTCGGCCTCGAAGACGATGTTGGCGACGTGGTGGAGCACCCCGGGCCCGTGGGTGGTGATGCCCAGGGCCTGCCGGACCGGGGAGCGGTGCCCGTCCGCGCCGATCAGGTAGCGGGCGCGGATCCGCCGGCGCTCGCCGGTGCCGGCGGACTCGACCAGCGCCGTGACGCCGTCCGCGTCCTGCTCGAACTCCACCATCCGGGTGGCGAAGCGGACGTCGGCGCCGAGCTTGCGGGCGTGGTCGAGGACCAGCGGTTCCAGCACCTGCTGGTCCACGAAGGCGGGTTCGCAGGGGCTGAGGTGCGCCACCGAGCCGGGCGCCTCGCGCCGCACCCGGTAGATCTCCGGCCCGGCCAGCGTCTCCACCCGGGCCAGCTCCGGGTACCGGTCGAACACCGAGGGCGGCGCCGCCCGGATCACCGGCTCCAGGCCGGAGGACCGGTAGATCTCCATCGAGCGGGAGTTCATCACCCGGCCGCGGGGCAGCACCGAGGTGCCCGGATGCCGTTCGACCACCGTCGTGGTGATGCCGTGGCCGCGCAGGAAGGCGGCCGCCGACAGCCCGACGAGGCCGCCGCCGACCACGAGTACCGACACTTCTTCGTCGTCCATGACTCTCCCTCGTCCGAGCGTGTACCTGAACGTGCAGATGGCTGGGCGCGGAGGTCGGTGCCGCCCGCGCCCGCGCCCACACCCTGGCCGGTCCGCCTCGAACGGTGCTGGAGAACGGCTGCGCTGCTGGAGAACGGCTGCGCTCCCCCGACGCCCGGAAGTTCGGCCGACCGACCCTACCGGTCCGCGCCCCGCCCCTGACAGGCTTACGGTGCGGCCGAGTTGGGAACGCCGGACGGCCTTCCAACGGTTCTCCAGCCACGCCCGGTACTGCTGATCGGCCGGGCCACGGGGAAGACCCCACCGGCTGAACCGGCTGAACCGGGCGAATCGGAGAGGAACCGAGGATGACGCGATCGAGCGGGCGACGGGTACTGGTGACGGGGGCCTCGCGGGGCATCGGGGCGGCGATCGCCCGGGCGGTGGCCGCGGACGGCGGCCGGGTCGCCCTGCTGGCCCGTCCGTCGGCGGAGCTGGACGGCCTCGCGGCCGAACTCGGCGCGCCGGCGGTGGGCGTGGACCTGGCCGACGAGGCCGCGGCCGGAGCCGCCGTGCGACGGGCCTGCGAGGAGCTGGGCGGGCTGGACGTCCTGGTCAACAACGCCGGGGTGTTCCCGCTGGGCCTGGTGCGGGACGGCGATCCCGCGGACTGGCGGGCGATGCTCGACCTGAACGTGCTCGGGGTGCTGACGGTCAGCCGGGCGGCGATCCCGGCCCTGCTCGCCGGGGAGCACCCGCAGATCGTCAACATCGGCTCCACGGCCGGGCGTTCGGTGTCCCACGCGATCCAGGGCGTGTACGCGGCCACCAAGCACGCGCTGGTGGCGCTCAGCGACGGCCTGCGGCTGGAGCTCGCCGGGGACGGCGTACGGGTCACCCTGGTGTCACCCGGCGCGGTGCACACCGGGGGCGCCGCCCGGATCAGGGACGAGGCGCTGCGCGGGGTGCTGGCCAAGGTGCAGGAGGCCGTCGGGCTGGACCCGGCGGAGGTGGCGGAGCAGGTGCTGCACGTGCTGCACGCCCCGTCCGGGGTGCACGTGACCGAGCTGGCGGTGCTCTCCACCCGGGAGCAACTGGGCTGATCCTGCCGCGGATCGGGCACGGATCAGGGGCGGCCGGGACACCCCGGCCGCCCCTTCCGCACGTTCAGCGCGTTCAGTACGTTCAGCGCGTTCAGCGCCCGCCCGCGACGGTCAGCACCTCCCCGGTGATGTTGCCGTTGGCCCCCGAGCAGACGAACAGCACGGCGTTGGCGACGTCGGCGGGCGCGCTGAGCCGGCCGCTCGCGGTACGGGCGCTCTCCTGCTCCCGCACCGCGGCCGGCAGCCCGGTCAGGGCCCGCTCGGTCAGGGTGAGCCCGGGGCAGACCACGTTGACCAGGATGCCGTCCGCCCCGGTGTCCCAGGCCAGACTGCGGGCGAAGCCGTGCAGTCCGGACTTGGCCGCGCCGTAGAACTCCTGGCCCCGGTGGCCGTCGACCGCCACGTGCGAGGAGAGCAGGGCGATCCGGCCCCAGCCGCGCCGCCGCATGCCGGGCACGACCAGCTGGGCCAGCCGCACCGTCGGCGCGAGGTTCTGCTGCACCACCGGTTCCCAGTCCTCGACCGGGACGTCCTCGAAGCGCACCCCCGGCGCCCGGCGGGTGGCCATCATCCGTACGGCGCTGGTGACCAGGACGTCGATGTCCGCCCAGCCGTCACCGGCGGCGGCGAGTTCGTCGAGGGTGCGCTCGGGTTCGGTCAGCGCGTAGCGCACGGCCCGGGCCCGGCCCTTGGCCGCACCCAGTTCCTCGGCCAGTTCGACGGCCTCGCGCTCCTTGCTGTGGTAGCCGACCAGGACCCGGGCGTCCTCGGCGGCGAAGGCCCTGGCGATCTCCCGCCCGATCCCTCCGGTCGCACCGGTGACCAGGACCACCCGGTCCGCGACTGCGAGTTCCACGCTGCCTCCTTGCGGCCCGGTGTCCGGTGGGCCGGCCTCCGGGGGCCCGGCGGAGCGTCCGCCGGTCCCGGCGCGAGCCTGCCCGGCCCGCCTGGAGGGCGGTTCGAGGCCCATGGCCTGGATCCTGGAGCCGCCGTCAACCCGCCTGCCGGGCAAGCGCGTTGTCCGGAATTCGAACCCGGGTCGAAACGGCTCTGCCAGCCTCGCCGCCAACCGCACGGCCACCCCGGCCGACCGCGGGGACGTACCCGAGGACTGGGAGGAAGCATGAACACCGACACCGGGAGCGCGCACACCGACGAGCGGGTGCTGCGGATCGACTACGACGACAGCGGAGCGCACGTGGAGGACAGCGTGTTCCGGTCGATCATGGCCACGCTGCCCACCGGGGTCAGCGTCATCACCACGCTCGACGAGGAGGGCCGGCCGAAGGGGCTGACCTGCAGCGCGGTGTGCAGCGTCTCGGCCCGTCCGCCGCTGCTGCTGGCCTGCCTGGACAACCGCAGCACCGTGCTGACGGCGATCCTGGCGCGCGGCGGCTTCGTGGTGAACGTGCTGCGCGAGCGCGGCGAGGGGGTCTCCAACCTGTTCGCCTCCCGCAGCGGCGACCGCTTCGGGGCGACGCCGTGGCGGCCCAGCCCCGCGACCGGCCTGCCGTGGATCGAACGGCACGCGATCGCGCACGCGGACTGCCGGCTGGCCGGCGCCGTCCGGGCGGGCGACCACACGGTGCTGGTGGGCGCGGTCGTGGACGGCACCGCCCACCAGGGGCTCTCCACGCCGCTCATGTACTGGCGCAGCCAGTACGGGACGTGGCCCGCCCAGCCGGACGAGGCGTCGGCCGCGATCACCCTCGCCGCGGAAGGCTGACCCGCGCCTGCTGGAGCAGTCGCCGAAACTCTCGAACTTTGCACATCGTGCAATTTTTGCATTATCCGATGAGTATGCAACCTCTGCAGTTATTGCAGTCTGCGCCAAGATTGCATAGAGTGCAGTCGTGATGAGCGCATCGGACCAACGCAGAGAACGACAGAAGGCGGCCAAGAGACACGCGATCACCCTCACGGCCGTCCGGCTGGTCCTCGACAAGGGCCTCGACGCGATGACCGTCGAAGCCATCAGCGAGGCCGCCGACATCAGCCCCCGGACCTTCTTCAACTACTTCTCCACCAAGGACGAAGCCCTCCAGATGCGACCGTCCTGGTCGTCCGAGTCCCTGACGGCCCTCTTCGAGGCCCGCCCCGCCGACGAGCCGGTGTTCCGGTCGATGCGCGTGGTGGCCCAGGAGATCGCCGACTCGTTCGTCCCGGCCCGCGAGGAGTCCGAGCTCTGGCGCGAACTGTGGCGCCGGCACCCCGAACTCCTGGCCAAGCGCGGCTCGGGCGGCGAGGAGGAGATGTTCCGGAGTCTCATCCTCGCGGTCGCCGAGCGGGTCGGCGCCGACCCGATGAAGGACAGCTACCCGAGCGTCGTGGTCACCTCGGCGTTCTCGGTGATCCAGTGGGCGGTCCGCTTCTCCTGGATCAACCAGGACGGCCGGACCACGGCCAACCTCATCGACGAGGCCTTCGACCTGCTCGAGATCGGCCTCTGAGACCGCCGCACCCGATCGACCCGCGAGACCAGCACCACCCCAGCACCACAGCACCGCTCCCAACCGCTTGTCGGCACCATCCAGACCTCACGTACCCGTGACCAGCCGCACCAAGGAGCCACCCGTGCCACCAACAGCTGGCGACGCCGCCCGGAGTCCCCTGAGCCGCCGCCAACTGGTCGTCGTCATGACGGCCCTGTTACTGTCCATGTCCCTCGGAGCGCTGGACCAGACCGTGGTCGCCACCGCGCTGCCCGCGATCGTCGGGGATCTGCACGGCCTCAAGTACACCTCGTGGCTGTTCACCGCCTACATCCTCGCGTCGGGCATCTCCACGCCCATGTACGGGAAGCTCGCCGACCTCTACGGACGGCGCAAGCTCTACCTGTTCGCCCTGGTCGCCTTCCTCACCGGTTCGGCCCTGGCGGGCGCCGCCCAGTCGATCTTCCAGCTCATCGCCTTCCGGGCGATCCAGGGCGTGGGCGCCGGCGGCCTCATGGTGCTGACCCTGACGATCATCGCCGACATCGTGCCCACCCGTGAACGCGGCAAGTACATGGGCCTGTACGGCGCCGTGCTCGGCCTGTCCTCGGTGGCCGGGCCGCTGATCGGCGGGTACTTCGTCGACCACACCACCTGGCGCTGGGTCTTCTACATCAACCTGCCGCTCGGCCTGGTCGCGCTGGTCGTGGCCAGTACCGCGCTCAAGCTGCCGGTGCGCCACCGCGGCGGGAAGATCGACTACCCCGGGTTCGTCACCCTGGCCGGCGCGCTGACCTGCCTGGTGCTCGCCACCTCGTGGGGCGGCACCAAGTACGCCTGGTCCTCGACCACCATCCTCGGACTGTTCGCCGGCATGGCGGTCTGCATCGCCGCCTTCGTCGTCGCCGAACGGTACGCCCCCGACCCGTTGATCCCGCTACGGCTGTTCACCGTCCGCACGGTGGTGTTCGCCTGCCTGGCCAGCATGCTGGTCTTCACCGCGGTCAACGGCCTGGCCACCTTCATCCCGATGTTCCTCCAGCTGGTCACGGGCATCACCGCGACCAACACCGGCTTGCTGACCCTGCCGCTGATGGTCGGCCTGATGTTCTCGTCCGTGATCGGCGGCAACATGATCACCAAGACCGAGCGCTACAAGTGGTCCCCCATGCTGGGTGCCGTGATCGGCGCGCTCACCATGTTCCTGCTCTCCACGATGAACGAGCACACCGGCTGGTGGCTGCTCGCCGTTTACGTCACCATCCTCGGCGCCGGCCTCGGCCTGATGATGCAGCCCCTGGTGATCGCCGTGCAGGTCACCGTCGAACGCCGGGACCTCGGCGTCGGCACCGCGACCGCGGCGTTCTCCCAGCGCATCGGCGGCTCGATCGGCCTCGCCGCGCTCGGCGCCCTCTTCGCCCACCAGTACGAGCACGGTCTCGCCAAGCACCTGACGCCCGCCCAGGTCGCGGCCGTTCCGTCGGACGGCTCGGTGTCGCCGACGGTGGTCAACGCCCTCCCCGCGGCGGTCCGGGACGGCCTGCGACTGGCCTTCAGCGACGCCCTGACCGACGTCTTCTTCTGGCTCACCCCGGTCATGATCGGCGTGCTGATCCTCTCCGCCTTCCTCAAGAACGTCCACCTCGACCAGAGCGTCCCGCTGGGCGAGTTCGCCCACCTGGACCTCGACGAGGACGAGGAGGACGGCGAGAGCGGGCCCGGCGCCCCCGGCGACGGCCACGGCACCGCGACCGTCCATCCGATCGGAACGGCCGAGTTCCCGGCCCAACCCGGCGGCAGGGAAGGAGGATTGACGCAGCGTCACTCCTGACGCACCGTCAACTCCAGCAAGCCGGCCGCGGCGCGGTCGCACGGTGCCCCGCCCGTCACCCCCGTACGGGCGACCGCACAGCGACCGCGCCGCGCGCCATCTCTCTTCAGTGACATCGCCGGATACCCCGAAGGTGGGTGTCCGGCGCTCCATTGGGGGCAATCGCCTTGAGCGATCCCGGACAACGCTTCTAGGGTCCTGATCACAGGCCGGCCGCCACAAGGGGCCGGCCACCCGCGTTCATGAGGATTCAGCCGACCGGCGAGGAGCTTCCCATGGATTTCAAGGTACTGGGACCACTGGAGGTAAACCACCTGGGTTGTTCGCGGACCCCGAGTCCTCCGAAGACCCGACAGTTGCTGGCCCTGCTGCTCCTCAGGGTCAACCAGGTGGTGAGCCTCGACTCGATCATCACCGAGCTCTGGGACGACCGCCCGCCGAGGAGCGCGGTCACCACCGCGCAGACGTACATCTACCAGCTCCGCAAGGCCTTCGCCGCCGAGGTCGGCGAGGAGGCGGCCGGACACATGATCTCCACCGTCCTGCCCGGCTACGTGCTGCGGATCGACGAACGCCAGCTCGACGCCCCCCGGTTCGACCGGCTGGTCGAGGAGGCCCGGCTGCTCACCGAGGACGGCGAACCCCTGCGGGCCGCCGGACTCCTCGAGGACGCCCTGGCGATGTGGCGCGGCCCGGCCCTGTCCAACGTCACCTGCGGTCCGGTGCTGGCCAGTTACGCCACCCACCTGGAAGAACGGCGGATCAGCGCCCTGGAGGCCAGGGTCCGCACCGACATGGAACTCGGACGCCACCGCGAGCTCGTCGCCGAGCTCCAGACCCTGGTGTCCGCCTACCCCTTCAACGAGTGGTTCCACACCCAACTGATCCTCGCGCTGAACCGCTCGGGCCGGCGCGGCGACGCCCTGCACGCCTACCAGCGGGTGCGGCGCCTGCTCGGCGAGGAGCTCGGGCTCGACCCGTCCGCGGAACTCCAGCGCGTCCACCAGCAGGTGCTGCGGGTGGACGGGCCGGCGGTCCAGCGGGTGCCCGCCGTCTCCGGGGCGAGGAGAGGCTGATGACGATCCTCACCCCGCCCGCGCCGACCGCGCTGGACGTCGTCGCCGGGCACGACCTGACCGGGCGCACCGCCGTCGTCACCGGCGGCGCCTCGGGCATCGGCCTGGAGACCGTCCGCGCGCTCGCCCTGGCCGGCGCCCGGGTGGTCATCGGCGCCCGCGACCCCCGCGCCGCCGGGGCCGCCGCGGCCGACCTGCGCAAGAGCACCGGGAACCAGGCCGTCACCGTCGCCGCCCTGGACCTCGGCTCCCTGCGCTCGGTCCGCGAGTTCGCCGACGCCCTGCTCGAACAGCGCGACCCCGTCCACCTGTTGATCGCCAACGCCGGCGTCATGGGGCTGCCCCCCGGCCGCACCGCCGACGGCTTCGAGACCCACCTCGGCGTCAACCACCTCGGCCACTTCGCCCTCACCGTCCGGCTGTTGCCCGCCCTGCGCTCGGCCGGGCACGCCCGGGTCGTCGTGGTCGGCTCCAGCTCGCACCACCTGGGCGGACTCGACCTCGACGACCCGCACTTCGAGCACCGCCCGTACGACCCGTACCTCGCCTACGCCCAGTCCAAGACCGCCAACGCCCTGTTCGCCGTCGCCCTCACCGGCCGGCACCGGGCGGACGGCGTGCTCGCCAACACCGTCAGCCCCGGCGCCGCCCTCACCGGCCTCCAGCGCCACCTCAGTGCCGAGACCAAGCTGGCGGTGGGCCTGGTCGGGCCCGACGGCACGCCCAACCCGCGGCTGCGCACGGCCGCCCAGGGCGCGGCCACCCCGGTGTGGGCGGCGGTCGCCCCGGAACTGGCCGGGACCGGCGGGGCCTACCTCGAGGACTGCGCGCTCGCCGAACCGTGGGACGGCCAGGGCCCGCCCCGCGGCTACCTGCCGGAGGCGCTCGACCCGGAACGCGCCGCACGCCTCTGGGACGTCTCCGCCGCGCTGGTGGGCGTGGGCTGACCGACCCCGGGCCGGCCACCCCCGGCCCACCACACGGGCCCGGTCACCGCGGACCCGGTCACTGCGGACCGACCACCCCGGGTGACCCGCTCAACCAGCCGACCGCCGGCCCTCACCCCGACCGGGCGGCTCCGGGAGCCGGGCGAGCTCCCGGCTCAACCGCGACTCCACCGCGCTCAGGGGCACCTCCGGGCAGAGCCGCTCGGGGTGCCCCGGCGCGGGCCCGCGCAGCCGCCGCGGCTCCGGCACAGGTGCCGGGGCCGCGGCGGCCCGCGTGGCGGCCTCGTACATGTCCGCCCCGCCGAGCAGCTGCAACCCCGACCAGAGCCACCCCACCAGGGCACCCAGGCCCCTCAGAACCGTCCACAGAGCGATCACGCCCGCCTCCTGTCGGCCGTCCCGTCCAGCGCGGGGGCGGCCAGTGTTTCCGGACCGCTTCAAGCCGTCCTGGAGGATGCGGCGACTTTCCGGCGCCGGTGCGCCGCCCTCACACCGCGTCGGGCAGCTTGCCGATCAGCCGGCGCACGCTGTTGTCGCCGCCGAGATGCGGGAAGTGGGCCATCGCCGCGTCGCACAGCCGCAGGAGGTACTGCTTCTTCCCGGTCGCCGGCAGCCGGTGGAACTCGAAGCTCGGCCCCGCGTGCACGACCATCGGCAGGGAGCCGTGCACCTGGAGGGCGGCCATGGTCTCCGCCAGGGTGACGAGGATGCCCTGCATGGCCGACATGAAGGTCCGCTCGTAGTGGTAGCGCGGGCTGGTGGCGCCCGGCTTCACGTCGCCGCGCGAGGTCCGGTAGATGACGTCGAGCATGTGCAGCACGTAGCAGTACACCGCGTTGAAGAGGGTGTTGATGCTGGTGGCCGCCTCGTCCTCGCCGTACAGGCCGGCCTTCGGGTCCGTGGGCAGCGGCCGGACCGGGCCGATCGGTTCGACGCCGTCCGCGATCCGCTTGAACTTGATGTAGTGCGGCATCTCGTCCAGGCCGGGGAGTCCGCGCATCGCCTCCAGCAACCGCAGCCGGTAGCCCCGGCAATAGACCTCCAGGCACTGATATGGCGTCAATTTCGCCGCAGGATCGAGCAGTTCGTCGGCTTCCCGGATGATCCCGGCCGACTGCCCGGCCGACTGCCCGGCCAGGATCGCCCGTTGGAGCCGGCGCTGCGCCTCACCCGGCGCCGCCCCGCTAGCCACGGACCACCGCGCCCGCAGCCTGCCCGCCGCGGTCCGCTGTCGCGCCTTGTCCAGCTCGGCGAGCAGGTCCGGCAACGGCGGGATGCGGTCGTCCCATTCGAGCAGGGTCGGCACCGGACCGGTCAGCGAGGTCGCCAAGGTGTAGAGCTCCCACACGGGTTGGGCGACCGGCTGGTCGTGGGTGTCGATGACGTGGGTGCCCAGATCGGCGTGGCCGTGCACCCGGCTCTCGTTGATCGGACTGGCGCAGCTGCCGTTCCAGCGGCAGTTCTGGTCGCCCGGCACGGCCTGCTCCGCTTCCGACCCCGAGTAGCCGCAACCACCCTGCGCACGGCACTCGTTGGCGCCGTGACAGACGTGGAACACGGTGGCGCACTCGCCCATGCCGGCCATCTCGCCCGACGTGTCGCGGCCGTGGCCCTTGCACGCGTTCAGCCCCATGCAGACGTGCAGTTCCACCGCCTCCTGCAGCTCGGCGGGCTCGGTGCGCGCTGCCTCGTGTCGCCGCGTGCTGCTCCGAGGTGCGGCCGTGTCACATTCCCGCGCCGGGAGGGGTCAAGGCCTGTGAACCCGTCAGCCATCACCGACCCGAGGAAGCCACCGATGCCCGCAAGGACCCGCCACCCGCTCACCCGCGCCGCGTCCGTCGCCGCCCTGACCGCACTGTCGATCGCCGCCTCCGCCCTCCCCGCCGCGGCCGCCCCCGCCACCACCGTCGCCGCGCACCCGCAGCGCTGGTCGGGCGCGTGGTCCGCGCCGATGATGCGGCCCTCCGCCGCGCCCTGGTTCGCGACCTGGGCCGTAGCGGGCTTCGACCACCAGTCGGTGCGGCAGGTGGTGCGGCTCAGCGCGGGCGGCTCCCGGGTCCGGTTCCGGCTCTCCAACGCCTACGGCACCACCCCGCTTCGGCTGACCGGCGCCGACGTCGGCCGGGCCGCCGACGGCGCGGCCGTCCTCCCCGGCACGCTGCGCCCGCTGCGCTTCGACCACCGCGACTCGGTCACCGTGCCGCCCGGCGGAGAGGTCCTCAGCGACCCGGTCGCGCTCCCGGTGGCCGCCCTCGACCGCCTGGCGCTGACCCTCTACTTCGACGGCCCCACCGGCCCCGCCACCTACCACCAGGTCTCCATGACCACGACCTACCGCGCCGACGGCGACCACCGCGGCGACCCCGGCCCGGCCGCGTTCACCGACGCCGTCCGCCCCGGCTTCGGCTCCTGGTACTACCTGGACGGCATCGAGGTCACCGGCGGGCGGCCGGCCGGGAAGGCCGTGGTGGCCTTCGGCGAGTCCACCACGGACGGCTTCGGCGCCACCGTCGACGGCGACGACCGCTACCCCGACCTGCTCGCCGAACGGCTGACCGCCGCCGGCCTGCCCCACCCCGTGCTCAACGCCGGCATCGGCTCCAACAAGCTGCTCGCCGACTCCGCCTGCGCCGGGGACAGCGCCCTGTCCCGCTTCCGGCGCGACGTGCTCGACCAGCCGAACGTCGGCACGGTGATCGTCTCCCACGGCATGAACGACATCCTCCGCACCGGCGACCAGATCTGCGGCGTCGACCGCGACGACCCGCCCGTCACCCTCCAGCGACTGATCGACGCCCACCGCGCCCTCGTCCGCGCCGCCCACGCCCGCGGCGTCAAGGCCGTCGGCGCCACCCTGATGCCCTTCGGCGGCGCCCCCTTCTGGACCCCCGAGGCCGACCGGCTGCGCCGCGACCTCAACGACTGGATCCGCGGCTCGGGCACGTACGACGGGGTGGCCGACTTCGACCGGGCGATCGACCCCGACAGCACCGGCGCCATCCCGGACGGCTACCACAGCGGTGACCACCTCCACCCCAGCCCCCTCGGCTACCGGGCCGTCGCCGACAGCATCGACCTCGACGCCCTGAGCTGAACCGGACCGGCCCGACGGCGGCCGCCCGACCCGGGAGGCGGCGGCCGCCGCGGACCCCGATACTGGGGCCGCGACCCCCGCCCCCGGGAGGAACCATGGACCACGGCATCGGTGTACGGCTCGACCGCCCCTCCACCCAGGCGGTGGAGGCGGTCACCGCGGCGCTCAAGGACCAGGGCTTCGGCGCCCGGTCGACCCGCGACGTCCGGTCGACCCCGCGCGAGAAGCGCGGGAAGACCCCCGGCGCCGGCGACCCCGCGCTCGACACCCTCCGCGGACGAGGCGGCCGACCATGACCGGACCCGTCGTCGTCGGCTTCGACGGCTCCCCCGAGAGCGTCGCCGCCAGCACCTGGGCCGCCCACGAGGCGCAGCGCCGCGACTGCCCGCTGGAACTCCTCCAGGCCTGGCCGTGGCCGAAACGGGACACCACCGGCGGCGCGGGCACCCGCCAGCGCTCCGTCGAACTGCTCTCCGCCCGCGAAGCCGAACTGCGCGCCACCGTCGAGGTCCCGGTGACCTCCGTGCACGTCGCCGCCGCCCCCGCCGAAGCCCTGGAGGACGCCGCCGACCGGGCCGACCTGCTCGTGCTCGGCTCCCGCGGCCTCGGCGCCGTCCGCGGCTTCCTGGTCGGCTCGGTCAGCCAGGAGGTGCTGCGCCGGGCCGGCTGCCCCGTGGTGCTGGTCCGGGCCGGCGAGGAGGAACCGGACGGCCCCGTGCTGGTCGGCCTCGACCTCGCCCACCCGATGGACGACGTCCTCGCCTTCGCCTTCGAGGCCGCCGCCCGGCGCTCCGCCCCGCTGCGCGCCGTCCACGTCTGGTCGCCGCCGGTCGGCAGCGAGTACATGGCCTTCGACGCCATCGGCGGCCTGCAGACCGAACTCTCCTCCGTCGAGCGGACCCGCTTCACCGACCTCCTGGCCCCCTGGCTCGCCCGCCGCCCCGAAGTCGACGTGACCACCGACCTGATCCGCGGCAGCGCCACCGTCACCCTCGTCGACGCCGCCGCGGACGCCCGCCTGCTCGTCCTCGGCCGCCGCGTCCGCCGCACCCTCCTCGGCACCCACCTGGGCCCCGTCGCCCACGCCGCCATCCACCACGTCCACTGCCCCGTCGCCCTCGTCCCCCACGACTGAGCCCGCACCGGCCCCACCACGCCGGAGGCACCCGGCCCGCTTCGGGCCCGCCACGGCTACGTGCCCACCCCCCTCCCCGGGCCCGCCCCAGCCTCGGGCCCTGTCCCTCCCGGCCCGCCTGCCCTCGCCGCGGCCTCGGCCCCACCCCTCCTCGGGCCCCCGCGGCCACCCACCCCCTCCCGGCCCGTCTGCCCCACCCCTCATTGAGCCCGCCACAGCCTCGGGCCCCGCCCCGCCTTGGGCCCACCCCCTTCCAGCCCCGCCTGCCGCGCCCCGCCCCTCACCAGCGCCCGCCCCGGAACCCCGTCGGCGGTTCGCGTGGCCGGAACGGGGCTCACCCGGACAGACTGGCCGGGATGCCTCCGGCGGCGGGAGTGCGCAGGCTGCTGGCACGGACCGGGCCGCGCGGCGGCGACCGGCGGGGGACACGGCTCAGGGAGGACGACATCGACGGAACGCGGCAGGCCGGTCCGGCGGGCGGCGGGTCCGCGCGGGTGCTCGCGCGGTGCGCGCTGCTGGCGGCGGCCGGCGCCGTGGTGGTGCTGCTGCTCGCGCTGGGCGACGGGGGCCTGGAAGTGGTGGTGTTCGGCTTCCTGGAGCTGGTGGTCTGGGCGGCCGGTGTCTGGTGGTTCCTGGCGCACCGCGGTCCGGTGCGACTGATCGGGGCGTTCCTCGCGGTCGCGGCGCCCGTCGGCGTCGTGGTGCTGTTCGCCCGCCACGACCTGTGGCCGACGGCGCTGCTGCTGGTGTTCTGCTGGGGCGCGGCCCTGGCCCTGGGCCGGGCGGCGCTGCGCCGGGCGCGTCCGGCCAGGGCGGAACGGACGGCCTCCGCGCCGCGGCCCCGACAGCCGGTGCTGATCATGAACCCGAAGTCCGGCGGCGGGAAGGTCGGCCGTTTCGGGCTGGTCGAGCGGGCGGAGCGGCTCGGTGCCCGGGTGGTGCTGCTCGACCCGGAGGCTCCCGCCGATGTCGCCGAGCTCGCCCGCGAGGCGGTGGCCGACGGCGCGGACCTGCTCGGTGTCGCGGGCGGCGACGGCACGCAGGCCCTGGTCGCGGCGGTCGCGGCCGAGCACGGTCTGCCGTTCCTGGTGGTCTCCGCCGGCACCCGCAACCACTTCGCGATGGACCTCGGCCTCGACCGGGACGACCCTTCGCGCTGCCTGGACGCGTTGACCGACGGCGAGGAGCTGCGGGTCGACCTCGGCGAGGTCGCGGGCCGGGCCTTCGTCAACACCGTGTCCTTCGGGGTGTACGCGGACATCGTGCAGCGCCCCGAGTACCGCGACGACAAGGCGGGCACCATGCTCAACCTCCTGCCGGACCTGCTGGTCGGCGAGGGGGTGCGGCGGGTCGACGCCACGGTCGACGGCACCGCGCCCGCCTCGCTCTCGGCCCAGCAGGCGCTACTGGTCAGCAACAATCCGTACGGCTCCCCCGACGGCCTGGACGGCGGTGGCCGCCGGCCTCGGCTCGACAGCGGTGAACTGGGCGTGCTGGGCGTCCGGGTGGAGGGTGCGGCGCAGGCCGCGGACCTGGCCGTCCGGGGCTCGCAGTCGACCGGGCTGACCGTGCTGACCGCGCGGCGGGTCGAGGTGGCGTCCGGGGAGCGGGAGATCGCGGTGGCCGTGGACGGCGAGGCGTTGCGGATGCCCACACCGGTGGTCTGCACGATGCGCCCGGGGGCGCTGCGGGTGCTGGTGCCGCGCGACCGGCCTGGCGTCGCGTCGGCCACGCCCCGGGTGGACTGGCGGCAGCTGGCCACGC
Organism: Kitasatospora sp. Ki12; assembly: GCF_054601375.1. Lineage (NCBI taxonomy): Bacteria > Bacillati > Actinomycetota > Actinomycetes > Kitasatosporales > Streptomycetaceae > Kitasatospora > Kitasatospora sp. Ki12. The sequence continues at coordinate 1,773,253 of NZ_BAAIHT010000002.1, forward strand.
TGGCCTTCGGCCGCGGCGGACCGGAGCCGGCCGAGCGGGAGTCGACCGAACGGGAGCCGGCCGAGCGGGAGCCCGGGGGGCGGACCTGTGGCTGAGCGGAACATCCCCCCGGCGGGCGTCCTCGCCGATCTGCGGGCGGTCGACGGGGCGCTGTACGCGGCCGTGGCCGCCACCCCCACCCCGGCCCTGGACCCGGCCTTGCGCCGGCTGTCCCGCGCGGCCGACCGCTCGAAGATCTCGCTGACCGTCGCCGCGGGCCTGGCCCTGGTGCCCGGTCGGCCCCGGGAGGCGGCGGTGGTCGGGGTCACGGCCGTCGCGCTGGCCTCGGTGGCGGCGAACCTGTTCGGCAAGCGGATGGTCCACCGACGCAGGCCGGACCGGGAGCGTGCCCGGGTGATCGTGGCGCGGCAGGTGCCGATGCCGGAGTCGGCGTCCTTCCCGTCGGGGCACACGGCGTCGGCGACGGCCTTCGCGACGGCCGTCGGCGTGGTGCTGCCCGTGGCGGCGGCGCCGCTCGGGGCGCTGGCGGTGGCGGTCGGCTACTCCCGGGTCCACACGGGTGTGCACTACCCGGGCGATGTCGCGGCGGGCGCGGTCCTCGGTTTCGCGGCGGCGGTGGCGGCGCTGGCCGTCGTGCACGTTCCGCTGCGGCTCGCCGACCGGTGACCGGCCCGGTGAACGGCCCGGCGAGCGGTTCGGTGCTCTCCCCGCGCGTCGGCCGGTACGGTCAGCCGCCCAGCGGTGCGGGCAGCGGCCGGGAGTGCAGGATGTCCAGCCGCGAGACGGCCCGGGTCACCACGACGTAGAGCCGGTGGAGGCCGCGCGGTTCGGCTTCGACGATCTCGGCCGGCTCCAGGACGACCACGTGGTCGTACTCCAGGCCCTTGACGAGCGTGGCGGGCAGCACGCTCACCCGGGCCGTGGTGCCGACCTGCTCGGCCGTGGCCGGCTCGATGCCGGCGGCGCGCAGGGCCTCGGTGGTCCGCGCCACCGTGCCGTCCGCCGTGATCACCGCGATCGAGCCCTCGCGCTCCAGCGCCGTCCGCACCGCCGTCACCGCGGCGCCGCCCAGGCCCGCCGCGCCACCCCCGTCGACCCCGTCGCCACCGCCGCCCGGCCCCGCCCCGTCGACCCGCCGCACCGTCAACTCGCCGTCCCTTCGCAGCGAGACGGCCTGCGGCACGTCCACGTCCAGCGCCCCGAGCACCGTGTTCGCGAGCGCCATCACCGCGGCCGGGACGCGGAAGCCGGTGGTCAGCGGCACCACGGCGGCTTCCGGCTTGCCGAGGTGGGCGAGCTGCTCGGGCCAGCTGCGGGCGGCCCACGGCGCGGTGGCCTGGGCGAGGTCGCCGAGGACGGTGAGGGAGCCGAAGGCGCTGCGCCGGGCGATCGCCCGGCACTGCATCGGGGAGAGGTCCTGCGCCTCGTCGACGACGACGTGGCCGAAGCCGGCCGGGCGCTCGATCAGGCCGGCCACCTCGTCGAGGAGCATCAGGTCGTGCTCGGACCACTTCGCGCTCTTCTCCGAGCGCGGCGGCCGGCGCCACAGGACCGCCGCCTGCTCCTCGGGGGTCAGCACCCCGTCGGCGGCCTCGGCGAGCACGGCTGGGTCGCCGAGCAGCGCGGTGACCACGGCTTCGGGCCGCAGGGTGGGCCAGGCGGCTTCCAGGAAGGCCGCGACCGGTTTGCAGCGGCCGGTCTTCCGCGTCCAGGCGCCGGGCATCACGCCGGCCCGCCGCTCGGCCTGGTCCTGCAGCTCGGCGACCACGCGGGTGCGCAGGCTCTCCCGTCCGACCGCGTACGGGGGCGCCTGCTCGCGCAGTTCGGCGACCAGCCGGTCGAGCCGGTCCGGCGACACCCGCCAGCGGTAGGAACCGTCGGGCACGACGAGCGGCTCCGAGCCTTCCGCCCTGATCCGCCCGTAGAGCGCCCGGCGCAGTACGGTCGCCATCCGCGCGTCCTGTTTGACCGCGGAGGCCCGGTCGTCGTCGGTCGCGGTGACCGGTCGGCCGGCGACGAGGTCCTCGACGGTGCACTGGGTGACGTCGATCTCGCCGAGCGCGGGCAGGACTTCGGCGATGTAGCGGAGGAAGGTGCGGTTGGGGCCGATCACCAGCAGGCCGCCGCGCCGGATCCGCTGCGGGAAGCTGTAGAGCAGGTACGCGGCGCGGTGCAGGCCGACGGCGGTCTTGCCGCTGCCGGGGGCGCCCTGCACGCAGACGGACTCGCTCAGCCCGCCCCGCACCAGCTCGTCCTGCTCCGGCTGGATGGTGGCGACGATGTCCCGCATCGGGCCGGTGCGTGGCCGTTCGATCTCGGCGGCGAGGATGCCGCCCGGGCCGTTCCCGCCCCGACCGCCGCCCGCCGCGCCTGCCCCGGGGCCGGCGTCCGGTCCGGCCCCGGCCCCGGCCCCGGCACCGGCCCCGGCAGCATCGAGGGGCTCGTCCTCCAGTCCGGTGAGCTCCTCGGGCCGGCCGAGACTCCACGGTGCCCAGCCGAACCGGCGGCGGCGCGCGAGCCCGTGCGGTGCGTGGGCGCTCGCCTGGTAGAACGCCCGGGAGACCGGGGCCCGCCAGTCGACGACCAGCGGCGGCACCGTCGGGTCCTCGGAGATCCGCTGGCGGCCCACGTAGTAGCGCTGCCGTCGGTGGTCCCCGGCCTCGGCCGTGTCGGCGAAGTCGAGCCGGCCGAAGAAGGACGGGCTCTCCGGCAGCTCCTTCATCCGCTTGGCGCGCGTGCGCAGGTACCGGCCGAGCGCCTCCGCGCTGGCACCGTCGCCGGAGACGTCCTCTCCGGCGACAACCTGGTGGCCCGCGTCCTCGACCTGCCGGGCCATCGCCGCCCGGCAGGTCTCGACGTAGGCCCGCTCCCGGCGCAGCTCGTCGTCGAGCGGCCGGGCTTCCGGCACCGCCTGATGGGCTTCCGAGGTCATCATCCGCATCCCTTCCCTCGCAACGGGATCACCGTGTGGCTCACCATCCAGCATAACTGAACCTAGTAAAAAATCTAACTCGGTTATGCTTTTTGGGATGGCGGTGACCGCCGAGAGGGACGCGGACCCGTCGGTTCAGGACACCAGGGGCGCCTCCGCCAGCTCGGTCAGCGTGACGGTGCAGAGCCCGCCGCGCTCCGCCCGGACGTCCGTGACCTCCAGCTGCGTGCCAGGCAGCAGGATGAACTCCTCCTCGCCGGTGAACGCCGAGAACTTCTGGATGCCCGCGGCCCGGGCGGGGCGCACCTCGAAGAGCGTCCGCCTGCCCCGGCTGCCGAGGAAGCCCTGCGCCACCCCGAGCTTGGAGGTGCAGGAGGAAACGCCCCACCACGTCACCGTCCGGCCGAGCGGGTACTGCCGGCGCAGGTCCAGCGAGACCCCCCGCCAGAGCGGCTCGGTGCGGACGGGCAGCCGCGACACCGCCGCGAACAGCAGCCGCAGGTACGGGAGGTACGGCACCAGCCGGGCACGGTCGGGCGACCGCAGGACGGCGTTGATCTCCCGGTAGAACGCCGACTCGCAGGTGTACAGGTACAGCGCGGCGATCTCGTCGGCGGACAGCGCGCTTGCCGCCTCGTCCGCCCGCCGCTTGCCGAACTCGTGCGACAGCGTGACGTGCCGGTCCAACCCGCGCAGCACCTCGGCGACCGGGGCCGCAGCCTCCCGGAAGCCCATCAGCGGGGTGTCGAACACACCGGTGATGGCGGGCAGGACGAGCCCCTCGTCCTTCACGCTCGCGAGGCGGTCCAGGTAGAGCTGGTGCAGCTCCATGGTGGAGGCGATGAAGGCGCCCATCCGCTCGGCCACCCCGCCGTCCGCCGCGCCGCCCCCGTCGGCCTGCGCGTTCCACCCGGCGCTGGGCAGCCAGTCGACCTCCTCGGCACCGAGCGCGGTGAGGGCCGAGTTCACCGTCGCGAAGTGCTCGCCGTCGCAGAAGATGTCGCCCTGGGCCGCCGGGTTGGCGTGGTCGATGTGCCGGACCTCGACCCCGGGGTACTTCTTCTGCAGCCGCAGCACGACGTTCTTCAGGCTGCGCGCGTGCGCGCCCCACCACGCGAAGACCACGTAGCGGTCCTCCTCGGCGGCCTGTTCCTTGGCCCGGAGGATCTCCTCGACGATCCGCTCGGCCACCGGCCGCCAGAACGCGGTGTGCTGGTCCGGCCCCATCGCGCCGTCACTGCTGGCGGTCAGCGCCGCGTTCAGCAGCAGCACGCCCTGGGTCAGCATCGCCTGGAACCACTCCGGCGGCTGGACCGTCTCCCGCTCCTTCAGCAGCGCCCGTATGTCGGCGATCGGCGTCTTCTTGGGGATGCCGTACTTCCACATCGCCGCCGCCTTGATGATGCAGCGGATGCTGACCACCCGGCCGAACTTGCTGTCCTTCCAGTCGTGGAAGGTGTTGTCGAACATCGCGATGCCGGTGGCGCTCTCCGGCCGCGGGTACGGGTTCTGACCGAAGACCACGACCTTCCACTTGTCCGGGGCGTGCGGCTTGAGCGCCTGGAAGGTCAGCTCGCGGACGGGGACGACGTCCGGGCCGCGGCCGGGGCCGATGAACGAGGCCGCGCCGGCCTGGGCCTCGATGACCGGCTTCAGCAGCGGAAGCCACGGCTCGCCGCCGCCCGCGAACAGCTCCGTGAGGGCGAGCGGGTCGTTCGGGTCGGGCTGGGTGGAGGAAGTGTCGACAGCGCTCATGGTGGTGCCCCAAGGTGAGAGGCGGCCCGACTGGTCGGGACCGTACGAATGGCAGACGAATGGCAACGGATGACGGACGGAGAGCAGGCGGAACGCAGATGACGTTCCGTCAGCTCCCCTGCCGGACACCACAGTCCTACCAGGCAGGACTGACAATCCGGCCCGCTCCGACGGTCCGCGCGGGACCCGGACGGATTGTCAGTGGCCCCCGCTAGCTTCGTCGGTGTCAGCAGGAACCGCACCGACCGACAGGAGCCCCGCCATGACCACGGACCGCGCGCACTCGCCGCTCAAGGTCGTGTTGACCGACCTCAACGCCACGGTGGTCGAGTCCTGGCGGGCGGCCTTCGCCGACACCCCCGGGGTGGAGATCCGGCACGCCTCGATCCTCACCGCCGAGGTCGACGCCTGGGTCAGCCCCACCAACGCCCGCGGCCGGATGGACGGCGGGACGGACGCGGCGATCAAGCGCCACCTGGGCGCCGGCATCCAGCTGCGGGTGCAGAAGGCGATCCGCGACGGGCACGCCGGCTCGCTCCCGGTCGGCAGCGCGGTGTGCGTCAGGTCCGGCGCCGTCAACCCGAAGTTCCTGATCTCGGCCCCGACGATGCGGACCTCCTCGCAGAACGTGAGCGAGACCTTGAACGTGGCACTGGCCTGCGCCGCCGCGTTCCAGGCCGTCCACCGGCAGAACGCGCTGGAGCCGGGCTCCATCCGTTCCGTCGCCCTGGTCGGCATGGGCGCCCAGACCGGCCGGGTGCCGGCCCGGGTCTGCGCCAACCTGATGTGGTCGGGCCTCACCCTCTTCGACGACCACCACTTCGAGGACGACGACGACCTGCGCGCCACCATCCTGGCCCAGCTGGACGACATCGAGCGGGCGCCCGCCACCCAGCGGGTCCGCATCTCCCCGCCCGCCCGCCGGAGTTCGCCGACCCGCCGGGCCTGACGACCGACCACAGCCCGCCCCGGGGCGCATCACCGCGCCGTCCCGGGCGGCACTGCGCCCGCTCGGTGGGCGGCACGCCCCCGCCGACCGGGGCCGCCCTCGCGGTCGCGGCGCCGGAGCGCGAGGAGGGCGGACCCGATCCGCCTCCTGCCGCAGCCCTGACAAACCTCCCCCGAGCCCACCCGGGCGGGTGTTGAATGGCCTTTCTGCAAACCATTTCAGCCACCTGTTGCCACCGGCTGGAACATCGGAAGGACGGCCTCCCATGCACCCGCCCCGCGATATCGCCTGGCACGAGGGCAGTTGGCTCAACCAGCCCGAGCGGGCGCGGACCGACGGCACCGACCTCCTGGTCACCGCCCGCGGCCGCAGCGATTTCTGGCGCACCACCAGCTACGGCTTCGTCCGCGACGACGGGCACGCGCTGCTCACCGCCTTCCCGGTCGGCAGCGCGACCGAGGTCACCTTCGTCGCCGACTTCGCCGCCCTGTACGACCAGGCCGGCCTGCTGATCCGGGTCGACCCGCAGACCTGGATCAAGGCCGGGGTCGAGATGAGCGACGGCCTCCCCCACCTGGGCGCGGTCGTCACCCGCGGCGTCTCGGACTGGTCGCTCGCCCCCGTCCCCGAATGGCACGGCAGAGAAGTCACCGTCAGAGCCAGCCGCAGCGGGGACGCCGTGACGGTCCGCGCCCGTTGCGAGGACAGCCCCTGGCGGATGGTCCGGCTGGCCCCGCTGCCGCCCGCCGCACCGGCGGCAGCCGGACCGTTCTGCGCCTCACCCGAACGGGACGGCCTGCAGGTCCGCTTCACCCGCTTCGCCCAGGGGCCGGCGGACATGACGCTGCACCTGGCGGACTGACCACCGCCCAACTCCGTGCTCAGCCTCCTCCGTCCACCGGAGCCGCCGCCGTGACCACCTTCCTCCTCGGCATCGACGCGGGCGGCAGCCGCACCCGCGCCGCCCTCCTCGACACCGCCGGAACCCTGCTCGGCCGGGGCGCGAGCGGCGGTGCCAACCCCGCGGGGCCGGACCAGGACGACACGGTCGCCACCCTGGCCGCCATCGCCTCGGCCGCGCTCGGTCACCGTGATCCGGCCCGGGTCGCGGCCTGTCTGATCGGCCTCGCCGGGTACCGCGCGCTGCCCGACCCGGACGGCTTCGCCCGGCGGGTCCGAACCGCGCTCGGCCTCCACTGCCCGGTCCGGCTCGTCCCGGACACCGTCCCGGCCCTGGCCTCCGGCGGCGTCACCGACGGCCGGGGCACCGTCCTGATCGCCGGCACGGGCACGATCTGCGTCCGCCTCGACGGCGACCGCACGCTCGCCCGCAGCGGCGGGCTCGGCTGGCTGCTCGGCGACGAGGGCGGCGGCTTCTGGCTCGGCCGGGAGGCGCTCCGGCACGCCCACGCCAGCCCCGACGGCCCGCTCGGCACCGCCGTCCGCACCCACTGCGCCGTCGACTCCCCCGACCCGCTGCTGCGCTGGGCCTACGCCGGCCCGCCGCGCCGGCTCGCCGACCTCGCCCCGCTGGTCACCCGACTGGCCACCGCCGGCGACACCGCCGCGCTCGCGATCGCCCGAACCGCCGCCGAGCACCTCGCCGCGCTGGTCCGCGCCACCGCCGTCACCGCCGAACCCCTGGTCCTCACCGGCTCGGTCGCCACCTCACCCGGCCCGATCCGCGACCACCTCCTCCGTCACCTCGCCGACCTCACCCCACAGCTGCCGACCACCGACGCGGCCACCGCCGCCGCCCTGCTCGCCGGACGCCGCGCCCACCGAACCGGCTGACCACCTGCCACCGCTACTCCAGCAGGCTTCCCATGTGCCCGTCGTCGATCCGTATCGGCCAGAAGTGCGTCTCCGACGCGAAGGCCTCCGGGTCCAGCACGCGCAGCGCGTCCTCCGCCGCAGCATCCAGCAGCGCCTGCGGGTCGAAGGCCGCCCAAGGTGCCGGGTCGGGCCGGCCGTCCCACCGGCGCCGGTCGGCGCGCAGGCGCTCGTACGACCAGAGCAGGTAGAGCATCGCCGAGAGGTCCTGGTGCAGGTAGGCGGCGGGGTCTCCGTCGTCGAACCAGCCCGGGAGCTCAAGGCGGCCGGTGGCACCGTCCAGCGCGACGGTGAGGTCGTACAGCCAGTCCCCCAGGGCCAGGAACTCGCCCTGGTAGGCCCGGTCGAGGTCCTCCGCGTCGCCGGGGTCCGACGGGTCCGAGTCGTCCGAGTGGTCCGAGCGGTCCGACCGGTCCGAGCAGTCGGACCAGTCATCGGGCTCATAGTCCTCCGGGAAGGTCTCCGCCATCGTCCGCAGCGGCCCCGCCGGATCGACCCGCAACACTCCCCGCGCGGAAACCGGCAGGCCGATCCCGGTGAGCAGCCGCCGGGTCGGGAGGTGGTCGAGCACCGCCGGCAGGTCGTCCTCGTGGAAGCGTCGGACGGTGCCCTCGGTGAGCGCCGCGAGTTCCTCGACCAGGGACGCGTCGATGGTGTACCGCAGGCCGCCGGGCTCGCCCTCCAGTGCTCCCCAGGCGAGCGCCCGGACCCGCATCGCCGTCTCCCAGTGCGCCGGCCGGCCGTCCGTCCGCCGGAACAGCTCCGGATCGGCCCGGTGCATCCGCTCCAGGGAGATCCTGGCGGCCTCGGCGACCGCCCCCGGCCCGCGCCGCTCGAACTCCTCCCGCGACCCGCCCTCCTCGCCTTCCCCGTCCTCCTCGTCATCCTCCGCGTCGTCCTCATCCGCCTCGTACGGCTCGGCGGCGCCGGCCGTGACGGCCTCGACCTCGATCATCAGCGCGACCAGGGACTCCAGACCACTGGCCAGCAAGTCCCGCCGCAGGGCCCCGTCCTTGTCCAGGCAGGCCAGGTAGATCTCCCCGGAGGCCCCGTCGAGCAGCACGTCCGCGAGGTTGTGGCCGAACGGGTCCTCGTAGCGCGCCTCGCCCAGCACGATCAGGCCTTCGGCCACCTCGCCGTCCTGGAGCCCGTCGTACCAGGTGGCGGCCGTCCGCAGGGGCTCGTACCAGGACGCCTCCAGGTCCAGGTGCGCGAACGAGCGGGGCAGGCCCCCGGCGGCCAGCCGCTCACGGCTCGGCCCGTGGGTGAGCCCGGCGGGCAGTTCCCTGATCAGCGTCGTCTCCACGCCTGTCTCGTCCACCGCTGTCTCGTCCACCGCGCCCCTCCTCCCCCGCCGATCCGACGGACGGTCCTGCTCCGACGCGACCGACCATAACCGACACCACTGACAACCGGCCCGGACGCCGGTACCGCCTCCCCCGACGCACCGTCAAGTCCTCACCATCCCGACGGAAAATGGCATGCACGCCACTAGCCAACCGTCCAGTAGCGCCCCTACCGTCGACTCCCCGTGGCTTCCGTGGCTTCGACGGAGGAGTCCGCCTTGCGCCTACGCCCCCACCCCCTCCGACGCCCCCTCCATTTCCGGGCGGCCGCCGCCCTCGCGTCGGCCCTGCTCATCACCGCCGCCCTGACCACCACCCCGACCGCGACCGCCGCCCCCACCGCGACGAACACCGCGCCGAACACCGCGAGCACCGCAACGACCACCGCCGCCGGCGACTACTGCGGCGGCCACTGCGCCGACATCCTGCCGCCCGGCGAGAACGGCAACGCCACCCTCGCCGACATCCTGCTCAACCGGATGTTCGGCACCCGCCCCGCCCACACCGACGACCAGCTCGGCCCGTACGCCGCGCTCGCCTCCGGCTACCCGGGCCTCACCGACGCCAAGCTGCGCGACTTCTTCAACGACGCCTCCTTCGGCGTCCCCGCCGACCAGGTCGCCAGCACCACCAGCCCGCGCCCGGACGTCACCATCGTGCGCGACAAGGCCAGCGGCGTCCCGCACATCACCGGCACCACCCGCTACGGCACCGAGTTCGGCGCGGGCTACGCCGCCGCCCAGGACCGCCTCTGGGTGATGGACCTCTTCCGGCACGTCGGGCGCGGCCAGCTCTCCGGCTTCGCGGGCGGCGCCGCCGCCAACCGCCAGCTGGAGCAGAGTTTCTGGCAGGCCGCGCCGTACACCGAGGCGGAGCTGCAGCAGCAGATCGACGCCATCGCCGCCCGCGGCGGCCGGGCCACCCAGGCGCTCGCCGACGCCACCGCCTACCTGGACGGCATCAACCAGTACGCCAAGGAGTCCTACAACGCACGCACCTTCCCCGGCGAATACGACCTGACCGGGCACATCGACCCGATCACCAACGCCGGGTCGATCGAGCCGTTCAAGCTGACCGACCTGGCCGCCCTCGCCTCCGTGGTCGGCGCCCTGTTCGGTTCCGGCGGCGGCAACGAACTCTCCTCCGCCCAGGTCAAGTCGGCCGCCGAGGCCCGCTACGGCAAGGACGCCGGAGACGCGCTCTGGAAGTCGCTGCGCGAGGCCGACGACCCGGAGGCCGTCCAGACCCTGCACGACGGGCAGAGCTTCCCGTACGCGACCGTGCCCGACCAGCCGCGGGGCGAGGCGCTGCCCGACCCCGGCTCGGTGGTGCCCGAACGGATGGTCTACGACGCCACCGGCTCGGCCGGCACCGCCGCCACCAAGGCCGACGGCGTCCTGCCCGGCAACCTGCTCACCGCCAAGCACGGCATGTCCAACGCCCTGCTGGTGTCCGGCGCGCACACCGACGACGGCCACCCGGTGGCCGTGTTCGGCCCGCAGACCGGCTACTTCGCCCCGCAGCTGCTGATGCTGGAGGAGATCCAGGGCCCCGGGATCAGCGCGCGCGGCGCGGCCTTCGCCGGCCTGAGCTTCTACGTGCAGCTCGGCCGAGGCCAGGACTACGCCTGGAGCGCCACCTCCGCCGGGCAGGACATCACCGACAGCTACGCCGTCCCGCTCTGCACCACCGACGGCTCACCGGTCACCACGGCCGCGAACGCCTACCTCTGGCACGGCCAGTGCCTGCCCTTCGACCGGCTGGAACGCAAGAACGCGTGGAGCCCCACCACCGCCGACTCCACCGCGGCCGGCTCCTACACCCTGGTGATGTACCGCTCGAAGTACGGCCTGGTCACCGCCCGCGGCACGGTCGGCGGCGCGCCCGTCGCCTTCACCTCGCTGCGCTCCACCTACCGCCACGAGGCCGACTCCATCATCGGTTTCCAGGAGCTCAACGACCCCGGCGCGGTGCACGACGCGGCGAGCTTCCAGCGGGCCGCGCAGGACGTCAACTACACCTTCAACTGGTTCTACGCCGACTCCCGCGACATCGCGTACTACAACTCCGGCAGCAACCCGGTGCGCGCCCCCGGGGTCGACGCCGGCCTGCCGGTGCTCGCCCAACCCGCCTACGAGTGGGCCGACTTCGACCCCGTCGCGAACACCGCCCGGTACACCCCGGCGGCCGAGCACCCGCAGTCCGTCGGCCAGGACTACTACATCTCCTGGAACAACAAGCAGGCGAACGGCTACACCTCGGCCGGCTTCGGCAACGGCTCGGTGCACCGCGGCAACCTGCTCGACGACCGGGTCAAGGCGCTGCTGCGCGGCGGCGGCAAGATCAGCCGGGTCGCGCTCACCCAGGCCATGGAGAGCGCCGCCCTGGCCGACCTGCGGGCCGAGGACGTGCTTCCCGAACTGATCCGGGTACTGCGCAGCGCGCCCGTCACCGACCCCGCCGCCCTCACCGCCCTTCAGCAGCTGGAGACCTGGCTCGCGAACGGCGCCCAGCGGAAGGAGACCTCGGCCGGCAGCCACACCTACGCGGACGCGACCGCGATCCGGGTGACGGACGCCTGGTGGCCGTTGGTCGCCGAGGGCGTCATGCGGCCGGGCCTGGGCGACCAGCTGTTCGGCGCGCTGACCGACGCGCTGCAGATCAACGAGTCGCCCTCGGGCGGGCAGACCGGTCCCGGCGGCGGCCCGGTGAGCGCCAACGAGGGTATCCCGCACAAGGGTTCAGCCTTCCAGTACGGCTGGTGGAGCTACCTGGACAAGGACCTCAGGTCCGTCCTCGGCGACCAGGTCAGGGGCCCGCTGGCCCGTCCGTTCTGCGGTGGCGGCGACCTCACCGCCTGCCGCGCCGTCCTGCTGGACACCCTCAAGCGCGCGGCCGCCCAGACCCCGGCCCAGGTCTACCCGGGCGACGCGGACTGCCCGGCCGGCGACCAGTGGTGTGCCGACAGCATCATCCAGCGCCCGCTGGGCGGTGTGACGGACGCCAAGACCACCTGGCAGAACCGCCCGACGTACCAGCAGGTGGTGCAGTTCCCCGCCCACCGCTGAGCCGTCGCAGGCAGCCCCCGCCGAATTGTCGGCGGGGGCTGCCATCATCACCGGCATGGACATAGAGACCCTGCTCCGCGACCTGGCCGACGAGCACATCGACGAGTCCCTCGGCGAGCGCCCGGAGGAGTTCCACCGCGCCGCCGATCTGACCGTCACCTCGGGGCTGGTCTTCAGCAGCCCCGACGCGCTGGAGTGGTTCACCTGCGACGACGTGCCCATCGGCACACACCCCGTGCACGTCGGCGTGGTCCGTCGGCAGGACAGCGAGAGCGGACGGGAGCTGGCGCTCGTCACCATGGCGCTGATCCCCTTCGCCGAGCCCGAGGCGATCGCCGAGGCCGAGTTCGAGGACGCCTTCGACGACTACCAGCCGCTCGGCCCCGACCTCGGCTTCCTCTGGGACGGCACCGCGATGGACGCCCTGCGCTTCGACGGCCCCCGCCCGGACGCTTTCCCGGACCTCGACGCCTTCGTGACGCTCGTCGAGGCAGAGCTCGCCACCGCCGACCCGACCGGCCGGACGCCCTCCTGGGTGGACGTCACGGTGGACGAACGCACCGGCGCGAACGTGCTGGCCTTCCCGGTGAACGCCGGAGGGGCGGACTGCTACGAGGGCCGCGACGCCGAAGGCCGCCTGGTCGCCCTACTGTTCACCGCCTCGTGACCACCGCCCGCCGGGTCAGGACGGCTTCGCCGGCCCGGCGGGCGCCACTCGGGCCCTCACCCCACGCTCGTCGTCCCGCAGGTAGCCGGCCTGGTCCCGCAAGCGCCTGCCCACCTTGAGGTACACCGTTCCGCTGTCGATCGTGGTCATCCGGTCGGAGGCGGCGTCGGCCAGCTCCACGACGGCCTCCACCAGCCCCGCCAGGGCGCCGAGCAGCGCCGCCTCCTCCGTAGCCGGCACCTTGTCCCGCCCGCCCTCGCGGGCCTTCGGCAGCGCGTTCTCACGCAGCTGCCGCCGCGCCTCGCCGACCGCTTCGACCATCGCCCGCACGCCGCTGTCCATCGCTCCCCCGGTTCCGTCCGAGTCCTCCGACCCGGTGAGTGTGCCCGTGCGCACGGGAATCACAAACCCCACCCGGTAGCATCCGAAACAGTTCTAGGCTGCTTACATGGCGACAGCAGACTCCCTCGCGACCGGACAACGCTCCCTCGGCGACCCCGACGTCGACTACCCGCTCTGGCCCCCGCTCACCGCGGGCTGCCCCCGGACGGGGACGGAGGAGATCTCCTACCCCGTCGAGGTCGACTACGCCTACGACAAGGTCGACCCGGCGAGCCTGTTCGCCCCCGCCCCCACCCGCGGCGGCCTGGAGCGCTGGGCCCCGCTGCTGCCGCCGCTGCACGCGCCGGGCCTGGGCGAGGGCGCCACCCCGCTGGTCGAGATCGAACCCGGGGTGTACGTCAAGGACGAGTCGCGCAACCCGACCTGGAGCCACAAGGACCGGCTGAACCGCTGCACCACCAGCGCCGCCGTGGGCGCCGGCGCCCCGGGCATCGCGGTGGCCTCCTCCGGCAACCACGGCGCCTCGGCCGCCGCCTACGCCGCCCGCGCCGGCCTGCCCTGCGTGGTGTTCACCGGCCCCGACGTCCCGCCGAACGTCGACGCCTTCCTCAACGCCTACGGCGCGGTGGTGCTCCCGGTGCCGTGGGAGGCCCGCTGGCCGCTGCTGCGCCAGGTGGTCGAGCGGCTGGGCCTGCACCCGGTCAGCAACCTGACCACCACCCACACCGGGCACGCCTACGGCCCCGAGGGCTACAAGACCGTCGCGTACGAGATCTACCAGGACGTCGGCGTGCCCAGCGCGGTGTTCGTCCCGACCGGGTACGGCGAACTGCTCTTCGGCGTCTGGAAGGGCTTCGCCGAGCTGCGCCGCCTGGGCCTCACCGACCGGGTGCCGCGGATCCACTCCTGCGAGGTGGCCGCCTCCGGCCCGCTGGCCCGGGCCATCGCGCTGGGCCTCCCGGCCGCCCACGTCACGGTCGGTCCGAGTGACGCCTACTCGATCGCCTCGCCGGTGAGCGGCTACCGAGGGGTGGTCGCGGTCCGGGAGAGCGGCGGCCGGGCCCTGACGCTGGACGACCGCAGCCTCGCCGAGGCCCAGCACGAGCTGTCCAGGGCGGGCCTGTGGACCGAGCTGTCCGCGGCCGCCGGCCTGGCCGGACTGCGCAGCCTCGGCGAGCCGGACCTCTCGGACGGCCCGGTGGTCTGCCTGTCGACGTCGAGCGGCTTCAAGGACCTGGGCGTCGGCACCCGCCGCACCGAACCCGTCGCCCCCGAGTGGGACGCCGTCCTCCACCGCCTGCGCGCCGCGGGGCTGGCCGCCTAGGGTCCGTCTTCGAGCCCCCGTCGTCCGCCCGCAGGCGGGGGCTCGAAGACGGGCCCTAGGGCGTGTCTGACAATTCGCGTCGGATCAGCGCGCGGCGTTGGGGTGCGTGCATCGCAAGGCGGAGGAGGGAGTCCATGCGGAGCATCGGCGACCGACGACAACGCGGCGAGGTGCGTGCCCCGGCGTCGCGCGCCCGGCGGGAATTGTCAGACACGCCCTAACCCTTCACCGCGTACCCCAGGTAGGTGACCAGTGGTCGGGCGGCCGGCGAGAGCACGAAGTCGACCAGCGGCGGGATCTCCTCGTCGGTGATCCGACCGGCGCGACGGGCCAGGACCGCCCGGACCAGGCCGAGAGGGTTCCGCGGCTTGAACTCGCGGACGTCCCGGTTGTGCAGGCCGTGCCGGGAGAGCGCGGCGGCGAGCTCGGCGGGTGGGCGCAGCCGGTCGGCGCTGTAGCGGCCGGGCGGCATGATCCGGGTCATCGGGACGGCCTGGAAGGCGCCGAGGTAGACCAGCCGGGAGAGCGGGGTACGGCTGACGGTGTCGTAGACCAGGGTGCCGCCGGGAGCGAGCACCCGGGCCGTCTGGGCGAGGACGTCGTCCAGACGGTCGGTCACCTCCAGCGTGTCGGCACCGTAGACGAGGTCGAACTCGTCATCGCCGAACGGGAGTTCCTCGGCCCGGGCGACCAGGTCGGTGATCGCGAGGCCGTCCCGCCGGTGTGCGGCCCGGGCGTGGCCGGTAGCCACCGGGGACGGGTCCACGGCCGTCACCCGGTAGCCGGACCGGGCGAGTCCGGCGGCGATCAGGCCGCGCCCGCCGCCGACCACCAGCGCGGCCCGGCCCTCGCCGCGCGGGGCGACCTCGCCCAGGTACTCCATCCGGACGGCCTGGAACGACAGGGCGCGGATGTGCCGACCGTCGATCGCCGCCGGGGACGCCGCATCGAGCTCGATGTGCGGGGTGGTGCCCATGCCGAACTCCCTCTGGACGCGCCGGATGCATTCGGGTTCCCTGAAGGAACCTATCCGATGAAGTTCCCTCAGGGAACCCGACCCGGCCGGCCCCGGATACGCTGGCCGCCATGACCCGCACCTCCCTCGCCGATGTCGCCTGCTCGATCGCCCGCGCCACCGACCTCTTCGGCGACGCCTGGACGGCGCTGATCATGCGGGACGTCCTGACCGGCATCCACCGTTTCGACGACCTGGCCCACGACCTGGGCATCTCCCGCAAGGTCCTGGCCGCCCGGCTGGCCCGGCTGGTCGAGGAAGGCGTCCTGGTCCGCGAGCGCTACCAGGAGCACCCGCCGCGCGAGCAGTACCGGGCCACCGAGAAGGGCGCCGAACTGCACGCCGTCCTGATGGCCCTGATGGCCTGGGGCGACCGCTGGTACGCGGGCGAGGCCGGCCCGCCGGCCCGGATCCGCCACCTGGACTGCGGGCAGGAGACCACGCCCGTGACGGCCTGCGGCCACTGCGGCGGGCCCGTCACCGCCGCCAACACCACCGAACTGCCCGGCCCCGGCGGCCGGACCGGCCCCGGCACCCAGGTCCTCGGCCCGCTCCTCGCCACCCGAGCCGCCCGAGCCGCCCGAGCCGCCCGAGCCGAAAACGCCGCCGAAGACACCGGTCGCTAGCGGAGCCGGCCACCGGCCCCCGCCCCGCTACACCGTGGTCCGGGCCCTGCGCACCAGCCACCAGGTGACGACCAGCGCCACCACGAACAACCCGAGGTTGAGCCCGTTCTCGATCAGGTGGAAGGTGCCCATCCGGCCCTCCGGCTGCAGGCTCTGCTGCATGCCGGTCAGCCCGTGCTGCCGCAGGCAGGAGCTGAACGCCTCGGCCCGCCCGTCCGGAATGTTGCCGCACCACTGACCCATCACCTCGTTGTACGGGTGCAGGCCCCCCGCCGCGTCGACGAACGGCGCCTTGCCGCCGTCCAGCACCAGGTCGTTGGCCACCGGCGCGAAGGCGTCCACGCCCCCGCCACCGCCCGCGCCACCGCCCGGCGGGAGCGGGATCGTCCGGGTCACCGGGTCCATCAGGTGCGGCCGCAGCCGCTCCATCAGCGCGGTGCGCCCGGCGAAGGAGCCCAGCACCACCAGGAAGGCGGGCACCAGCCGGCGCAGCGCGCCTCCCACGGCCACCCCGAACATCCCCCAGGCGAGCGCGAGCGTGAGCGGCATCCAGCCGCCGGCCTGGAAGAGCGTCCCCTCGAACAGGCTGCGCCGGTCGGCGAGGTGGACCAGCCGGGCGACGTGCAGGCACTCGGTGGCGAGCGCGGCGGCCAGCCCGCCGACCACGGTGCCGAGCACGGCGAGCTTGCCGAACAGCCAGCGCCGCGGGCTGATGTCCTGGGACCAGGCGAGCAGGAGGGTGCGCTGCTCGTACTCGCGGGCCAGCAGGGGCACCCCGATGAACATGCCGAGCATCGCGGGCAGGAAGACCACCAGGTTCAGCTGGTAGCCGGCGATGTCGGCGCCGTGCCTGATCCGGGCGAGCCGGTCCTCGGCGACGGCCCGGGAGCAGTCCGGCCCGTGGCAGAGGTCGAGCGCGCCCTGGAGGTCGGCCGCGTTGACGGCCATCCAGCCGAGGAAGCCGGCGGTCAGGACGGCGCCGCCGATCAGCTGCCAGCGGTGCTGGCGCCAGGTGAGCCAGAGGATGCCGCGCCACAGCTGCCCTCGGGGAGCGGGTGCGGGCCGGGTGGCGGTGGCAGCCGGCGAGGCGGGCGGCGGGGTCGTGGTCGGGGCGCTCATCGGCCGGTCTCCCCGAGGGAGGTCCTGAGGTAGCCGAGCACGATGTCCTCCAGGGTGACGGGGTGTCCGGTCCAGCCGGGGGTGTCGAGCGGGGTGGCCGCCCCGAGCAGGGTGCGTACCAGGAAGGTGGACTGCCGCGCGGTGTGGGTCTCGTGCACGACCTCGCCCTCGACCGGCGGCCGGTCGGCCCGCGGCCCGGTCAGCCGCGCGTGCTGGCCGAGCAGGTCCTCGACGTCGCCGTCCAGGATGTTCCTGCCGTGCGACAGCAGCAGTAGGTGGTCGCCCACGCCCGCGAGTTCGGCGACGACGTGGGTGGACAGCAGCACCGTCATGCCGGTCTCGGCGACCTCGCCGAGCAGTTCGCCGGTGACGGCCTTGCGGGCGACCGGGTCGAGGTTGGCCAGTGGCTCGTCCAGCAGGAGCAGCGACGGGCAGGCTCCGAGCGCGACGGCCAGCGCGACCTGGGCCTGCTGGCCGCCGGAGAGCTTGCCGCAGCGCCGGTCGAGCGGGATGCCGAACCGTTCCAGCCAGGCGAGCGCGCGGGTCTGGTCCCACACCTGGTTGGTGTGCCGGCCGAAGTTCAGCATGTCGGTGACGCTGAAGTCGCGGTAGAGCGGCTTGTCCTGGGAGAGCAGTACCACTCGGCCCGCCGTCCGGTACTCCCCGGCCGTGGGCCGGAGCATGCCGCTGACGATGCCCATCAGGGTGGACTTGCCCGCGCCGTTGGCGCCGACCAACGCGACCACCCCGCCGGCCGGGAGCTCGAAGCCGCAGTCGTCCAGGGCGGTCACGCTCCCGTACCGCTTCGTCAGTCCGCGCACCTCCAGGGCCGCGCTCACGCTCCGGCCCCCTGACGCGCGTCGCGCCGGGCTGCGGCTCCGTGGCCCGCGTCGCGCCGGGCGGCGGCCGGTTCCTCGGCGAGGACGGCGGTGACGAGCGCCTTGACGTCCTCGTCCTCCAGCCCGGCCTCGCGGGCCTCGGCCACCCAGCGGGAGAGTCCGGTGCGAAGCCGCGCCATGTCGTGCGGTTCGACGGCACCGAGCGAGCCGGTGACGAAGGTTCCGGAACCCTGGCGCGCTTCGACCAGGCCGCCGTGCTCCAGCTCCTTGTAGGCCTTGAGCACGGTGTTGGCGTTGACGGTGCACGAGACGACGACGTCCCGCACGGCCGGCAGCCGGTCACCGGGTTTCAGCACTCCCAGCCTGAGCGCCTCCCGCACCTGTCGTACGAGCTGCGCGTAGGCCGGGAGGCTGTCGGCCCGGTCCACATGGAATTCGATCACGGGGTGTCTCCTCGGTGATTGAGGCCTGCCCCGTAATTGTTATGGTCAAGTAGAACACTAGTCAACCACTACAGCGAAGCACTGCGGTGACGACAGGACACCGGTACCCGAAGAACCGCCCCCCTCAGAGCTCGACCAGCACCTTCCCCCGGCTCGCCGCGCGGTCCACGTAGAGGCTGCGGTACGCCTCCGGGATGCTGTCGAAGCCCCGGTGGACGGTCTGCTGGTAGCTCAGCTCCCCGTTGCGGACCAGGGCACCCACGTCCCGTCGCAGTGCGGCCCAGTTCTCCTCGGTGAACCACTCCAGCGAGAAGATGCCGCGGATGGTGGTGCGCGGGAACATGATCATTGGCAGCAGCCGGGGCCCCGCCCAGTCGCCGCCCACCTGGCTCCCCCACTGCCAGCAGACCGCCACCCGGCTCTCCACCGCGAGCATGCCGAACACCACGTCCGTCAGCACCCCGCCCAGGCTGTCGAAGTAGCGGTCGATGCCGTCCGGTGCCAGCTCTGCGAGCTCCTTCGCCAGCCGCTCGGGGGCGTCGCCGTCCCGGTACAGCACCACCCCGTCGAAGCCCAGCTCCCACAGCCGCTCGGCCTTCTCCGGCGTCGCCGTGGTGCCGATCACCCGCGCTCCCCGGTGCTTGGCCAGCTGCCCGACCACCGACCCCACCGCCCCGGAGGCCCCGCTGACCAGCACCGTCGCTCCGGCCCGTACGTCGAGGAACTTCTCGACCGTGCCCCAGGCCGTCATCCCGGGCCCGCCGAGGACGCCGAGCGCGGTGGACAGCGGCAGCGCCTCGTCGTAGTGGCCGGGGTCCAGTCGGCGGTAGGCCGGGAAGACCATCGGGAAGGTCCCGGTCTGCCAGAGCCGGGGCGCGCCGTTGCTGACCACGTGGCTGCACCAGCCGGCGAACCCCTGCACCAGGTCGCCGACCGCGAACCGCGCGGCCGGCCCGGCCTCCACCACCTCCATGATCGAGTCGGCGCCCATGTGGTCGCCGATCGGGGTGTCCAGTGCGATGCCCTGCAGGTACGGGTCGACCGAGACGTACCGGGTGCGCAGCAGCATCTCGTCCGCGGCGAGCCGGACGTCCACCTCCTCCACGACCTTCCGGTACATCCGCTCGATGTCCGGCACGCCCTCCACGTGCTCCCGGACGGTCCACTTCTCGATCCTCACGAGGTGACTCCAAACTGCCGGTCGACGGGTCCTGTGGGGCCTGCGGTTCCTGCGATTCCTGAGGGGCCTGCGGATCCTGCGGGTCCGACGGGTTCGATGAGCAGGGTGGGCGGCGGCGCGGTGTCGTCGATCTCGGCGGAGAAGGGCTTGCCGTCGTCCCGGCAGATGAACTGGACGACGTGGCGGCCGGCCGCCGCGGCCCGGATCAGCCCGCCGGTGGTCGCCCAGACGCCGGAGAGGTAGAAGTTCGCGAGGCCCGGCAGTCCGGGGCCGTTGCGCTTGATCTCCTCCTCCAGGGTCTCGCCGCTCTCCACGAAGGGCTGCCAACCCAGCACCGTGCCGTCGTAGTTGCCGGTGTAGCGGACCTGGGTGAGCGGGGTGGAGACGTCCTTGACCGCCACCGCGTCCTTGAGGCCCGGGTGGTGGACGTCCAGGAAGTCGATCACGGCGTCCCGCACCCGGCGCTTCTCCCGCTGGTACTCCCGGCCCCGGCCGACCGGCAGGGTGTGCAGCTCCTCGCCGCGCCGCAGCCGGGGCGTCTGCTCGGGCCCGGTGCTCAACTCCCGCCAGGGGGCGATGTCGCAGAAGTAGCTGGCGTACACCACGGTGGTCCCGGCCGGGGACAGCTCCGGGTAGTGGCGGCTGCGGAACTGGACGTTGACGCTGGGGTGCCGGATCCCGGTGAGCCGGCCGGCGAGCTCGTCCTCCAGCAGGTAGGTGGTGCACGGGTCACCGGCGGGGAAGGGGCGGCGCAGGCCGAGGAAGACGGTCAGGTACCCGGGGAAGACCATGCCGGGCTCGGTGATGGTCCTGGTGTACAGCCGGCGGTAGGTGTCGTTCAGGTAGCGGCCCTTGAGCAGGTCCAGCATGGTCGTCCGGCCGTCGCAGGCGGCGACCACGATGTCCGCCCGCACCTCCTGGCCGTCGCTCAGCCGCACCCCGACCGCCCGGTCCTCCTCGACCAGGATCTCGGTCACCTTGGCGTTGTACGTGATCTCCCCGCCGAGCCGCCGGTAGCGCTGCTCGACCGAGTGCGCCAGGCCGAGCGAGCCGCCCTCCGGCACCCCGGCCGACTGCCCGGCGTGCGAGGCGAGTTGGAAGTAGGTCGGCAGCACCGGGAAGTTGGGGTGCTTCTCGTACAGGACGAAGTTGAACGCCTCGCGCAGCAGCGGGCTCCGGAACCGCGCCGAGTAGTCGCTCATCAGCACCGTGATCGAGCGCCGGATCACGTTGAAGTAGGGCAGGAAGGAGGCGAGCATCCGCCACCGCTCCCGCCGGCCCATCAGTCCGACCGGCTTGAGGAACGGGTAACGGGCCAGCGCCAGACGGAACTTGCGCAGTCCGGCGCAGAACTGCCGGATCTGCCGGGCGTCCTCCGGGGCCAGCTCAAGCAGGTGGGCCTCCAGCCGGTCCGGGTCGGAGTAGAAGTAGACCGCCCCGCCGTCCCTGGTGCGCACCACGTTGAAGACGTCGAAGTTGCGCATCCGCTTGCCCTGCAGCGCGCCGAGTTCGAGCCAGATCCGGTGCATCTCGTTGCCCGGTCCGCTGCCCAGCAGCCAGCTGACGCAGCAGTCGAAGGTGAACTCGCCGCGGTCCCAGCCGGTGCAGCAGCCGCCGGGGATCTCGTGCATCTCCAGGATCCGGGTGCGGTAGCCGTTCATCTGCGCGTAGCAGCCGGTGGACAGGCCGCCGAGCCCGCCGCCGATGACGACCATCGTCTGTCGATTGGTGGTCACTCCGCCACTCCCACTTCCGCGACTCCGACTTCCGACGCTCCCGCCTCCGCCAAGCCCGCTCCCGCCACGCCCGCTCCCGGCGCCCCCACGGTGACCCGGTCGAGTTGCGGCAGGCTGCCCCACTTGCCCGTGTGCCACGGCTCGCGGTTGTCGCTGGGCCAGGCCCGGAACGGCCGGCCGAGCTCCCGGCAGAGGTACTGCGCGGCGAACCGCCCGCTGGTGGCCGCCCGGATCAGCCCGCCGAGGGCGGTCCACTGCCCGGCCATGGAGAAGCCGCTCAGCCCGGGCAGCCGCATCCGGTCCCGGTTGACCAGCCGGTTGGCGGCGTCCTCGGCCTCCGAGAAGGCCTGCCAGGCGAGGATGGAGCCGTAGGTGTTGCCGGTGAACCGCTCGGTGGTCACCGGCGAGGCCACGTCGACCAGTTCGATCCGCCGGCCGAGCCCCGGGTAGGTCCGTTCCAGGAATCCCCGGACGAACGCGGCCACCTCCTGCTTGCGCGCCCGGTAGGCCCGGCGGTCCCGGACCCGCAGGTCCTTCCAGGAGCGGTAGTCGCTGAAGTAGGTGCAGTGCAGCACCGACTTGCCGGGCGGTGCGAAGCCCTCCGCGTAGGACGAGCGCAGCTGCACCACCAGGCTGCTCTGCAGCGAACCGGGCAGCCGGGCGCCCTCCTCGGGGGCCAGCAGGTAGGTGGTGCTGTGCGGCTCGCCGGCCGGCAGCGGGCCGTCGACGCCGACGAAGGCGGAGACCACGGCCGGGTACAGGTTGCCCGGCTTGTCGAGCAGTTCGCCGTACAGCAGGTCGGTGGCGGGGCTGGAGTAGCGGCCCTCCAGCAGCCGGTCGAGCACCGTCGGGCCGTCGCAGGCGGCGACCACGTGGTCGGCGAAGTGCCGTGAGCCGTCCCGGAGTTCGACGCCGATGGCGCGCCCGTCCTCGATCAGGATCCGCTCCGCCCGGCAGCGGTAGCCGATCACCCCGCCGAGCGAGGTGTACCGCTCCTCGACCGAGCGGGCCAGCCCCAGCGAACCGCCCTGCGGGAAGCCGGCGTTGCCGTTGTGCGCGGCGGCCAGGGTGTACAGGTACGGCAGCAGCGGGAAGCCGGCGGGCTCCTGCAGGAACATGTTGGGGAAGGCCCGGCGCAGCAGCGGGTCCTGGAAGCGCTCGGCGAAGCCGCTCATCGGGGTGGTCGCGGTCCGCCAGAACAGCCGGAAGGCCGGCAGGACGGTGCGCAGGGTGCGCAGCCGTTCCGCGGGGGTGCGCAGCGGCGGCGGGGTGAGGTCCCAGGGCAGGTCGACGGCGGCGAAGCGGCGCAGGTCCCGGCAGAAGGCCCGGATCGGCTTGGCGTCACCGGGGGCGACGGACAGCAGGTGGTGTTCCAGCCGGTCCGGGTCGCCGTAGAAGGTGACGGCGCGGCCGTGTTCGTCGACGACCCGGTTGAAGGTGTCGAAGCGGGTCACCGATTTGCCGTCCAGGGCGCCGAGTTCGCTCCAGACCTGGTGCGCGCCGGTGCCCTCGGCGGTGCCGATCAGCCAGTCGATGCAGTAGTCGAACAGGTAGCCGTGCCGGGACCACGCGGTGCAGCAGCCTCCGGGCAGCACGTGCTTCTCGAAGATCCGGGTCTCCAGGCCGCTCATCTGCGCGTAGCAGCCGGTGGCGAGGCCGGCCAGGCCTGCCCCGATCACGATGACCCGGGGCGGGCCGCCGGGGGCCCGCTCCCGCGTGGACCAGTCCGGTCCGCGGTCAGTCGCGGCCATCGACGGTCCCTCCGGCCAGGATGGCGCCCGCGAGTTCGGCGTTGCGGGCGGCGTGGTCGCCGTCGAGCATCTCGGCGTGGCTGCCGTGGCCGGCGTACACGGCGGTGCCGGTGGTGGAGGCGCCGTGCCAGGAGCCCTCCTCGCCGCCGACGTGGACGGCCAGCCGCTCGCGCTCGCAGACCACGTCGAGCTGGGCCCGCACCGTGCCGGTGTTGGGCGTACGGCTGCAGAACTCCAGGTAGTCCCTGGCCTGTTCGAGGGTCTCCCGGGCGACGATCCGGGAGCCGGTGTGGCGGTGCAGGTGCTCGTGGAGTTCGCGTTCGAAGACGGCCACGTGCTCCTCGCCGAGGTCGAAGGCGTCGAGCACCCGGTAGGCGTCCACCAGGAGCACCGAGCTCACCGTCCGGCCCCGGTGTTCCAGTTCCTTGGCCACCTCAAAGGCGAGGTTGCCGCCGAGCGAGTAGCCGAGCAGGACGTACGGCCCGCCCGGGTGCAGTTCCTCGACCAGGTCGGCGTAGCGGGCGGTCTTGTCGTCGCCGGTCAGGTAGTTGAAGGCGGCGATCCGGTGTTCGGGCAGGTGGGTCGCGAGCTGCCGGTAGACCAGTCCGTGGCCGCCGGCGGGCGGGAAGCAGAAGACCGTACGGTCCTCGGGTGCCGCGGCGTTGAACCAGAGGTGGGACTGGCCGCCGGCCACCTCGCCGGTGATGATCTGCTCGACGGTGCGGGCCATGCCGTGCAGGGTGGTGACCTTGAACAGCTGGCCGACCGGGATGCCGATGTTGAACTCGGTCTGCAGGTGGTGGATCAGCTCGATCAGCCGGATCGAGCTGCCGCCGAGTTCGAAGAAGTCGTGCTGCAGGCCGACTTCCTCCAGGCCGAGCAGGTTCCGCCAGTGCTCGGCGACCCGGGTCTCGTAGAGGGTGACGGGCGGTTCGTGCTGGGCGCCGGCGGTGTCGGCCTTGGGCTCAGGCAGCGCGGCGAGGTCGACCTTGCCGTTCGGGGTGAGCGGCAGGGCGGGCAGTTCGGTGAGGTAGGAGGGGATCATCACGGTGGGCAGGTGCTCGGCGAGGTGGCGGCGGAGTTCCCGGCGGTCCAGCACGGTGCCCTCGGCGGGGACCACGTAGGCGGCCAGGACGGCCTCGCCGGAGGCGTCCTGGCGGACCGCCACGCAGGCCTGGGCGAGTTCGGGGCGGGCGGTGAGGTGGGTCTCGATCTCGCCCGGCTCGATCCGGTGGCCGCGGACCTTGACCTGGTTGTCGATCCGGCCGAGCAGGTGGGCGGTGCCCGCGGTGTCCCAGTGCCCGAGGTCGCCGGTGCGGTAGAGCCGCAGGGGCGTGCCGTCGAGGTCCAGGGTGGTGAAGCGCCGGTCGGTCTGCTCCGGGTCGTTGGGGTAGCCGGCCGCGACGCCGGCGCCGCCGATCCACAGCTCGCCGGGCACCCCGGCCGGGACGGGCTCGCCGTAGGGGTCGAGGATGTACAGCGCGCTGTTGGGGAAGGGCCGGCCGATCGGCACCATCCGGCCGGGTTCCAGTTCCTCGGCCGCGCCCTCGTAGTAGGTGGAGTCGACGGTGGCCTCGGTCAGCCCGTAGGAGTTGACCAGCCGGGTGTGCTCGCCGCAGAGGGCGCGCAGTCGGCGGTGCTCGGCGGACTTCCAGGAGTCGGAACCGACGATCACCAGCTTCAGGAAGTCCAGCGTCAGGCCTTCGCGCTCGCAGTGGGCCAGCAGGGCGCGGGCCACGGCGGGGACGAACTCGCCGCAGTCCACGGCCTCTTCGCGCATCACCCGGTGCAGCCGGGCGGTGTCGAAGAGCAGTTCGCGGTCGACCAGGACGAGGGTGCCGCCGGTGCCGAGCGCCCGGGCGAGGTCGCCGGAGAACACGTCGAAGGCGGTGCCGGCCATCTGCAGGTGCACCCGGGCCTCGGTGTCCAGCCGGTACTCCGCGCGCCAGCCGGCCGTGACGGCGGCCAGGTTGTGGTGGTCGACCCGGACGCCCTTCGGCCGGCCGGTGGAGCCGGAGGTGTGGATCAGGTACGCGGCCCGGTCCGGGTCGGCGGCGGGCAGCGGTACGGCGGTCGCGGCGGGGCGGTCCAGTTCCTCCAGGGTGACCGGCTCGGCGGGCAGGCCGGCGGGGAGCGGGCGCCGTTCGTCGACCACGACCAGTGCGGCCCCGGCGTCGGCCACCTGGTACGCCAGCCGGTCCGCCGGGTGCCCGGGGTCGAGCGGCAGGTAGGCGGCGCCGGCCCGCCAGATCCCCAGCAGGGTGGTGATCAGCTCGGGTGACTTGTCCAGGCAGACCGCCACCACCGAGCCCTCCCCGACGCCCAGTTCGCGCAGCCGGGCGGCGGTGCGCTGGGAGCGCCGGTCCAGTTCGCCGTAGGTGAGCCGCCGGGCCTCGTCCCGGCCGGGGGCGACCACGGCGACGGCCTCCGGGTGCTCGGCGGCGGCCTTGGCGATCAGCTCCGGCAGCGGGGTGTCGTGCTCGATCCGGCGGTCGGCGCCGCTGAACCCGGTGAGGATCTCCCGGCGTTCGGCCGGGTCCAGCATCCGCAGCCGTCCCACCGGCAGGTCCTCGGCGGCGCGGGTCATGGCGTCCAGGAGGTTGCGGTAGTGCCCGGCCAGCCGCTGGACGGTGGCGGGCTCGAAGAGGTCGGAGTTGTACTTGAAGACGCAGTGGAAGCAGCCGTCCGCGCGGTCCTCGTAGGCGGACAGGGTGAGGTCGAACTGCCCTTCCTCCTCCGGGAGTTCGATGTACTCCAGGCGGTAGCCGAAGCGTTCCACGGCGACCTTGTGGGTGAGCAGGATGAACATCGCCTGGAACACCGCGGAGCGGCTCGGGTCGTGCTGCAGCCCCAGCTGCTCGACCAGCAGCGGGAAGGGGTACTCCTGGTTGTCCAGCCCGCCGAGCACGCTCTCCCGCACCCGGGCCAGCAGCTCGGCCACGGTCGGCTCCCCGCCCAGGCTGACGTGCAGCGGCAGCGGGTTGACGAAGTAGCCGTAGACCGAGGCGAACTCCTCCTGGGTGCGGCCGGTGACCGGGCTGCCGACCACGATGTCCGGCTGCCCGGACCACCGGTGCAGCAGCAGGTAGTAGGCGCTGAGCAGCACCATGAACGGGGTGGCGTTCTGCGAACGGGCCAGTTCGTGGACCCGGGCGGTGAGTTCCTCGTCCAGCCGGAAGAACTCGGAGGCCCCGTTGTGGGTCTGCACGGCCGGCCGCGGCTTGTCGGTGGGCAGCGCCAGCACCGGCATCTCGGCGGGCAGGTGGCCGCGCCAGTAGTCCAGCATCCGCTGCGCCCCGGGCCCGGCCAGGAAGCGGTTCTGGTGGTTGAGGAAGTCCAGGTAGCGGGCGGGCACCGGGGGCAGTTCGGGGCTTCGGCCCTGGCGCAGCGCCTCGTAGACCTCGAACAGCTCCTCGATGAAGGTGAAGGTGGAGATCGCGTCCGAGACGATGTGGTGGACGGCCTTCATCAGCACCCAGCGCTCCGGCCCGCGCCGGAACAGCCGCAGCCGTACCAGCGGGTCCTCGGCGAGGTCGTACGGCCGCCGGTACTCGCGGACGATCAGCTCGTGGATCTCCTCCCACGGGCGGCCCTCGACGTCGATCAGGCCGGTGTCGGCCACGTCCTCCGCGCGGATGCGCTGGACCGGCCGGCCCTCCTCGGCGGTGAAGGCGGCCCGCAGGCCGGGGTGGCGGGCGACCAGGTGGCGGAAGGCCGCGAACACCAGCTCCGGGTCGAGCGCGGCGCGCACCTCGACGGCGCCGCCGATGTTGTACGCGAAGCCGTCCGGGTGCAGCTGGCGCAGGAACCAGAGCGCCTGCTGGTTGTGGGTGAGCGGGTAGCGGGACTCGTCGGTGTACAGCTCGACCTCGGCCCGGGCCGGGCCGCCGTCGGCATCGAGCCGCTCGGTCAGGCCGTCGGCGAGCAGGTCGACCAGGTCGCCGACGGTGCCGTTGCTGAGCAGGGCCACCACCGGCAGGGCGACGCCCAGTTCGCCGTGCACCCGGGCGCGCAGCTCCATCGCGAGCAGCGAGTCCAGGCCGTGCGCGCCGAGCTTGGTGTCGAGGCCGATCCGTTCGGCGCCGATCCGCAACACGGCCGCGGCGGCGGCGGTGAACCGCTCGGTGACCAGCTCCCGGCGGGTCTGCGGGCCGGCCGCCCGGTAGGCGTCGAGGAAGCCGCCGGTCTCGGCCGGGGCCTGCTCGGCGGCGCTCGCCGCCAGGTCGGCGACCAGTGGCGGCGGCGCCGGGTACCAGGCGAGGAAGGTCGGCCAGTCGACCACGGTGGCGACCAGCAGCTGGGCCCGGTCCTGGCCGAGGACGCGCTCCAGGACGGCCGTCCCGGCGTCCGGCGGCAGCGAGCTCATACCGCGGGCGTCGCGGTAGTGCGCGACCAGGCCCAGCTCCTCGATCATGCCGGTGGCCCAGGGCCCCCAGTCCAGGCTGAGCGCGGGCAGTCCGTCGGCCCGGCGGTGGTGCGCCAGGGCGTCCAGGAAGGCGTTGCCGGCCGCGTAGTTGGTCTGCCCGGCGGTGGTGAGCAGCGAGGCGACGGAGGCGAACAGCACGAAGTGGTCGAGCGGTTCCTCGCGCAGCAGCCGGTGCAGCAGGTGGCCGCCGGCCACCTTGGGGGCGTACCCGGCGTCGAAGGCGGTGCGGTCCATCTGCGCGAGCAGGGTGTCCTTGACCTGCCCGGCGAGGTGGAACACGCCCCGGATCGGCGGGTGCTGGCGCTCCCGGTAGTCGGCGAGCCAGCCGGCCAGGGCCGCCTCGTCGGTGACGTCCACCGGGGCGAGCAGCGGTTCGGCGCCGAGTGCCCGGAGTTCGCGCAGGAAGGCGATCCGCTCCCCGGCGGGGCTGCTCGGGTCGGTGTCCGCCCACTGGGCGCGCTCGGGCAGGGCGGTGCGGCCGACCAGGATCAGCCGCCGGGCGCCGCGCTTGACCAGGGTGCGGCAGAGCAGCCGGCCGAGCGCGCCGAAGGCACCGGTGACCAGGTAGCTGCCGTCGGCCCGCAGGACGGGCGGCAGCGGCCGGGTGAGGCCCTCGGCCTGCCGCAGCCGGCTGGTGAGGCGGCGCCCGGCGCGCAGGGCGATCTCCTGCTCGTCGCGGGCGGTGAGCTCGGCGAGCAGCGCCTCGGCCTGGCCGGCGGCCTCGGCGGCCGGGTCGAGGTCGATCAGGCTGCCGCGCTGGGCGACGAGTTCCTGCTGCCAGAGCACCCGGCCGACGCCCCAGGCGGGGGCGCCGAGGGGTTCGACCCGCTCGCCGGGGGCGGCGGGCTGGGTGCCCCGGGTGACGATGTGCAGCCGGCCGTCCGGGCGGGCGGCGGGCAGGGCCTGGGCGAGGGCGATCAGGGAGTAGGCACCGAGGGTGGCGAGCCCGTCCAGCCGGTCGGGCGTGGTGGCGTCCAGGGCGGGCAGGTCGAGGTTCCAGAGGTGGACGGCGGTGCGGTAGCCGGGGTCGAGGTCGGCGAGCAGCCGTCGGACGTCCTCGGCGGAGTCGGGCCGTACGGTCGAGCCCTGCTCGTCGTGCCGGTACTCGGGGCCCGGCCGGACGAGGTGGCAGCGGGCGCCGCGTTCGGCGGCCAGGGCGGCCAGCCGCTCGGCGAGGCCGCCCTCGTCGGCGAGGAGCAGCAGGTCGCCGAGGGGTTCCTCGGCGGTCGGCTCGGGCGCTTCCGTCCACGCGACCTCGGTGAGCCAGCCGTCGATGGTGGCCAGGCCGACGGAGGCCGGGGCCTGGGCGACGTCGGCGACCCGGAAGCCGGTGATCCGGCCGAGCGGGGTGCCGTCCTCGGCGTACAGGGCGATGTCGCCGACGAGTTCCTCGCCGCTGTCCCGGGTGACGGTGGCGCGTGCCCAGAGCGGGCGGTCGCCGATCTCGTCGAGCCTGACCTCCTCGATGGAGACCGGCAGCCGGACGCTGCCGCCCTCGGGTGCGTGCAGGGTGGTGGTGAGCAGGGTCTGGAAGCAGGCGTCCAGCAGGACCGGGTGCAGGTGGTGGCCGGCCGCGTCGGGGCCGAGGCCCGCGGTCGGCCGGATCCGGGCGAGCGCCTGGCCGGGGCCCGCCCAGACCTCGGCGACGGCCTGGAAGGCGGGCCCGTAGTCGTAGCCCCGCTCGGCCAGCCGCCGGTAGCAGTCCGGGCCGTCGAGGTGTTCCCCGTGGGTGTGCGCCAGCGTGACGTCCAGGGCGGGCCCGTAGGAGCGCCGCTGGCCGGTGCGGACCCGGCCGCCGGCGTGCACGGTCGGTTCGCCGCCGTTCGGGGTGGCGGCGACGGTGAAGCGGGCGTCCTCGGGGGCGTAGCCGAGCTGGACCCGGACGGGCTCGGTCTCGGAGAGGAACAGCGCGCGGTTGAGTTCGACCTCGGCCAGCACCACCTCGGTGCCGCCGGTCAGGGCACGGACGGCCTGGGCGGCCATCTCCAGGTACCCGGCGGCCGGGAAGACCACCTGGCCCTCGATCCGGTGGTCGGTCAGGTAGGGCAGCCGCTCGGGGTCGAGCGTGGTGGTCCAGCCGGGCTGGGCGCTCGCGGTGCGGCGGCCGAGCAGCGGGTGGTCGACCCGCCCGAGCCGGACCTGTGCGACGGGCGAGGGCTCGACCCAGTACCGGTCGCGCCGCCACGGGTACCCCGGCAGCGGCACCGGGCGCCCGGCCGGGTGCAGCGCGTCCCAGCCCAGTTCGACGCCCAGGGTGTGCAGTTCGGCGAGGCTGCGGGTGAAGCGCGCGGGCTCGTCCTGGCCGCGGCGGATGGAGGGCAGGGTGTGCGCGCGCTCGGCGCACTCCCGGATCGCGTGCCCGAGCACCGGGTGCGGGCCGAGCTCCAGGAACAGGGTGTGCCCGTCCTCGGCCATCCGCTCGACGGCGGCGCGGAAGCGCACCGGGTTGCGGACGTTCTCCCACCAGTAGCCGCCGTCCAGTTCGGGCCCCTTGGCGAGGCCCTCCCGTCCGGTCAGGTAGAGCGGAAGCCGTGCCTGCTGCGGCTTGACGGCGGCGAGGGCTGCGGTCAGCTCGTCCCGGATCGGGTCCATCCGCATGCTGTGGTAGGGGACTTCGACGTCCAGGGGGCGGGCGAAGACGCCCTGCCGGGTGAGTTCCTCGGCCAGCTCGCCCAGCGCCTCGGTGTCCCCGGCCAGGGTCACCGCCGAGGGGCTGTTGACGGCGCCGAGCGAGATCCGGGTGCGGTACGGCCGGATCCGGCGCTCCGCCTCCGCCTCCGGCAGGCCGACTGCGAGCATGCCGCCGGTGCCGGCCAGCCGCTGCTGGAGCCGGCTGCGGGCGAGCACCACCCGGACGGCGTCGGCCAGGTCGTACACCCCGGCCTCGTGGAAGGCGGCGACCTCGCCGGTGCTGTGGCCGACCACCGCGTCGGGGCGCAGGCCGTGGCTCCGCCAGAGCGCCGAAAGCCCCACCTGGACCGCGAAGTTGGCGGGCTGGGCCAGCCAGGTCTCGGCCATCCGGGAGTCCGCCTCGTCCCGGCCCAGCTCCTCGGTCAGCGACCAGCCGGCCTGCGCGCGGATCTCCCGGTCGACGGCCAGCACGGCCTCCCGGTAGACCGACTCGCTCTCGTACAGGCCCCGGCCCATGCCCCACCACTGCGGGCCCATGCCGGTGAACACCCAGGCCAGGCGCCGCTGTCGGCGCTCGCGGGCGCGGCCCCGGGCCACCTGCGGGTGCTCCTCGCCGCGCGCGTACGCGGCCAGCGCCTCGTCCAGGTCCTGCCGGGTGGAGTAGGCCACCGCGAGCCGCTCGGGCAGGTGCTGGCGGCGGTGCGCCAGGGTGTGGCCGAGATCGGTGAGCGAGGCCCCGGCGGCGAGCTCCTGCCGGACGGCTTCGGCGAGTTCGGGCAGTCCGGCGGCGTCCTTGGCGCTCAGCGGCAGAACGGTGCGGACCGGCTCGGCGACCGGGGCGGCGGGCTCGGGGCGGGGCGGCTCCTCCAGCAGGACGTGCGCGTTGGTGCCGCCGAAGCCGAAGGAGTTGACGCCGGCGCGGGCCGGGCCGCGGTGCTCGGGCCAGTCGACCGGTTCGGTCGGGATCTCGAAGGGCAGCGCGGCCAGGTCGATGCCGGGGTTGGGCCGTTCCAGGTTGAGGTGCGGCGGGATGCGGCGGTGCTTGAGGGCGAGCGCGGTCTTGATCAGCCCGGCGACGCCGGCGGCGGCCTCGGTGTGCCCGATGTTGGTCTTGACCGAACCGACGTAGCAGCGGTCCCCGTCGCGGCGGCCGATGCCGAGCACCCGGCCGAGCGCGGCCGCCTCGATCGGGTCTCCGACCGGGGTGGAGGTGCCGTGCGCCTCGACGTACTGCAGGCTGCCGGGCAGCAGTCCGGCCTCGGCGCAGACCCGTTCGATCAGGGTGACCTGGGCATCCGCGCTGGGGACGGTGATGCCGTTGGTGCGGCCGTCCTGGTTGACACCGCTGCCGAGGATCACCGCGTGCACCGGGTCGCCGTCGCGGCGCGCGTCGGAGAGCCGCTTGAGGACCACCACGCCGACGCCCTCGGCCCGGACGTAGCCGTCCGCGGAGGCGTCGAAGGCGCGGGAGCGGCCGTCCGCCGAGAGGAAGCCGCCCTTGGTCTCGGCGATCGTGTACTGCGGCGCCATGTGCAGCAACGCGCCGCCGGCCAGGGCGAGTTCGGTCTCGCCGCGGAGCAGGCTCTGACAGGCCAGGTGGACCGCGACCAGGGAGGAACTGCACGCGGTGTCGATCGAGACGCTGGGGCCGCGGAAGTCGAAGCAGTGCGAGATCCGGTTGGAGACCATCGTCATCATGGTGCCGGTGGCGGTGTGCGCGGCGATGGTGTCGAAGTCGAGGTCGGCGAACTGCAGGATCTTCCAGTCGAGGGTGAAGGCGCCCATGTAGACGCCCACGTCCCGGCCGGCCAGCTCGGCGGGGCGCAGGCCGCCGTCCTCCAGGGCCTCCCAGGTGACCTCCAGCAGTTTGCGCTGCTGCGGGTCCATGTGTTCGGCCTCGCGCGGGCTGATGCCGAAGAAGTCCGGGTCGAAGGTGTCGAATCCGTCGATGTAGCCGCCCCGGCCGCCGATCAGCCGGCCGGGCTTGGCCCGGTCGCGGCTGCCCAGGGTGGCGGTGTCGTACCGGTCGGCGGGCGTCTCGGTGAGACAGTCCCGGCCCTCGATCAGGTTGCGCCAGTAGGTCCGGTGGTCGTTGGCGTGTCCCGGCAGGCGGCAGCCGATACCGGTGATCGCGATGGGCTCGCGGGGCACGGCGAAGGGCGAGGAGGTCATGGTCCAATCCGAAGGTGAAGGCGTGGCGCCGGGGACACGGGCATGGGGGCGGGACACGGGCATGGGGGCGGGGACACGGGCATGGGGGCGGCCGCGCGGCCGGAGTCAGACGGACGGCTCGGTGGTCTCCGCCCGGCGCCACGGGTGCAGCAGGGTGGCGCCGAGCTCGCCGGTCGTGGGGAACGCGGCCGGGTCGGTGAGGCCGACGGCGGTGGGCACCCGGCCGGGCCGCCAGGTGAAGCTCCCGAACACGTGGTCCCACAGGGAGAGGTCGGAGGAGTAGTGGCCGGCTTCGCCGAGGTCGGTGCTGTGGTGCAGGCGGTGGAGCTCCGGACCGGCCAGGACGTGACCGAGCGGCCCGAGGTGGACGTCGATGTTCGCGTGGACGAAATACCCCTGGGCCAGGACGAATATTCCGACCACGAACACTGAATCCGCCGAGAATCCGACGAGCGCCAGTGAAAGTTGGACCACGGACTGCGCGACGAAGACGTCCAGGAAATGATTCACGCCGTTGTTCGCGACGTTCACCTTCTCCGGGACGTGGTGCACGCCGTGCAGCCGCCAGAGCCACCGGTTGCGGTGCGACCAGCGGTGCACGAGGTAGTCGCCGAGCGAGCCGACCAGCAGCGCGAGTGGGATCTCCACCGCGAAGGGCAGCGCCGGGTGCGCCGGGCCGAGCAGCTCCACCAGTGACGTCACCAGCCCCTGGGCCAGCGCGCCGCCGACCATGCTCAGCAGGAAGTAGACGCTGTACCAGCCGAGTTCGCGACGCGTCGGGTGCCAGTCGGTCCGGTACGGGATCACCCGCTCCAGGACCGCCAGGTATCCGATGACGGCCACCAGGACGAGCGGGGAGACCCGGTCGGGAGCCCAGTGGAAGCGGAGGGTCGCGACGGCGACGCACAGCACGCCCAGCAGCAGAAGCGGATGGGCGAGCCGGCGTGCAATGGCTGAAAGCACGCGCCCCCCGTTCTTCGCGGACTAACGACTGGAAACGTCAGAGACTCTAGCCGGAGCCGCTGGCCGAGGAAGTCATTCGACGTGTTAACGCCATGAATGACCCGATCGGCGGACGATACGCGCACGAAGTTGACGCTCGAACGGCGTGAAGGGGGCGCGTTTTGTGCCAGTAGCGGGGACTCTCGGGGCGCGCACGGCATCACACCACCGGGTGAGCGCTGTCGAGCGCCCCCACGCGCGCCGGTACCGGGAGGCGCCGCGGCACCCGCCCGCCGCTCAGGTCCGGACCAGCTCCGCCAACCGGTGTGCGGCGTGCGGCGCGTGCGCCGCGAGCCGGTCGCGCACGCCGCGCAGCTCGTACCCGACCAGCGCCGGCAGGGCGACCGCCGGCATCGCCTCCAGCGCCGGGCCGAGGAGTTCGACGGCGCCCCGCGGATCGTGCGCGCAGACCAGGCAGTCGGCCGCCCGGACGATGAACAGCAGGCGGCTGGACGGGAGTTGGCTCGGGCCCAGCAGGCCCAGCGCGGTCTCGGTGGCGCTCAGCGCCCGGCGAGCCAGCCGGGGGTCGTCGCCGGCCGCGGCGAGGTCGCGCAGCGCGGCGGCAGCGGCGGACTCGACCCGCATCCGCATCGAGGCGATGGAGAGCCAGGGCACGTCGGCCTCGTCCGCCGCGCCGATGTGGTCCAGGTGCGCCCGGGCCAGACCGATCTGCCGGACGGTCGCCCGGACGTCGCCGGTCAGGGCGTGCGCGCGGGCCCGGCTGATCCGGCCCATCGCACCGGCCCAGTGCCGGCCGGGGGCGACCCGGTCGATCTCCCGGGCGAAGCCGAGGGCCGCCGCCGGGTCCCCGTCCATCCGGGCCAGGACGCCCAGATCGCTGAGCGTGCCCACCTGGGTGGCCAGGTCCCCGGCCAGCCCGGACCAGGTGAGCGCCCGGTCGTAGCAGGCCATCGCGGTGGCGTTGCGGCCGTCCTGCATCCGCAGCGCGCCGGCCGCGTGGGCGTGCTCGGCGGCCAGCCGGGCGAGCGGAGCGCGCTGCGCGGCGGGGGCGCCGGCGAGCCGGGCGAGCACCGCGTGCAGGGTGCGCTCGACGGCGGCGGCCAGGCCCGGCCGGCCGCCGGTCTCGCCGGAGCGCAGGTGGGCGGCGAGCAGTCCGGTCAGGGCGTGCGCGGTGGCGGCGTCCAGCGGCCGCGCCGCGGCCGGGTCGGCGAGCGCCTCGGGAGCGCAGAACTCGGCGTGCAGTCCGGCGAGTTCAGCGGCCGCCGGGACGGCGCAGCCCTCGGCGCCGTGCAGCGGACAGAGCAGCCCGTAGTCGGGCAGCCGCGCCGGGGCGGGGGCGGTGAGGACCGGCTCGGCCGGCGCGAGGCCCGGCAGCGGGGGCCGGAGCAGCGCGGGAGAGAGGGAGAGGGAGTCGGGCCCGCAGAGTTCGGCGGTCTCGGCGCGCAGACAGGCCGCGCTCAACTCACCGCCCGCGCGGAGGAGTCGGTCGATCCGGTCGGCGACCCTGGGGGTGACCCGGCGGGCACCGTGCTCGATCTTGCTGACCGCGGTGTGGTCGTAGCCGATCCCGGCGCCGAGCTGCGCCTGGGTGAGGCCGGCCCGGCGGCGCCAGTGCCGCAACCGGGCGCCGAACTCCCGCCAGGCGCCGCGGCCCTGGCCGGCCGGCGGGGCCGGAGCCCCCGGGTCGGGGGCCACTCGGTTCCGCTCCACGGCTGCCTCCCGGGTGCGTCGTCGCCCTCGGCCGGTCGCGGTGCCACCACGAGGACGGCACCGGTACTCGATCGCCGACGGTACTGGACGGCCCCCCGCCGCGTATATGACGTGGTCTCAACCACTTCAAGAAAACCCCAGCTTGACGCAAAGTCGAACGACGCGCTTGACGGAATTTGCCAACCCGATGCATCGCCCGCACCAGCCATTGACCCGGGCATGACGCCATGTGAGGGTTCGGGCACCCGAGCGCGGACGGCCCGCACGGCCGTCCCCCGAACACGGCCAGCGGTGCGCCACCAGCCACTGCCGTCCGCGGTCGAGGACCCCCACATACGAGGAGCCTCGATGCAACGCAGGATGTCCACCGGGCGGTTGCTCACCACGGCGACCACCCTGACCGTGCTGGCCGGCCTGATCGCCGCCACTGCGGGGCCGGCCACCGCCGCGCCCACCCCCTCCCCAGCACCACCGAGCGCCCTGTCCGCCGCCGTCAACGCCGCCGACGCGGCCGCCGCGGCCGGCCTGGACGCGCTGGCCAAGGGCCCCGACGAGACCTATGAGCGCAAGGCCGTCACCCCGTGGGTCGGTGGCCTCTACTCCGTCGCCTACGAGCGCAGCTACCGCGGCCTGCCCGTGGTCGGCGGCGACGCGGTGGTGCTCGCCGACGGTCAGGGCAAGGTCCGCGGCCTGCAGTCCGCCGCCCCCGGCCCGGTCGGCGGCTCCGTCACCCCGCAGATCAGCGCGGAGCGCGCGGAGCAGACCGCGCGCACCGAGCTGGCCGTCGTGAAATCGGTGGAGTCGAACCGCCTGGTCGTCCGGGTCAAGGACGGCAACGGCGGCCGGCTCGCCTGGGAGACCGTGCTCAACGGCTCCAAGGGCGCCGCCCCGAGCCGGCTGCACGTCTTCGTCGACGCCGCGAGCGGCGAGGTCATCGACAGCTACGACGACGTCCACGCCGGCACCGTCAACAGCAAGTGGAACGGCCCGGCGCCGGTCACCATCAGCACCACCGGCTCGGGCGGCTCGTACTCGCTGCGCGACCCCAACCGGCCCGGCCTGACCTGTTCCGACTACAGCACCGGCCAGGTCTTCTCCAAGTCCAGCGACTCCTGGGGCACCGGCAGCCCCACCAGCAAGGAGACCGGCTGCGGCGACGCGATGTTCGCGGCCCAGAAGGAATGGGACATGCTCCGCGACTGGCTGGGTCGCAACGGGCACAACGGCAACGGCGGCAGCTGGCCGGTCAAGGTCGGCCTCAACGACGTCAACGCCTACTGGGACGGCAGCTCGATATCCATCGGCCACAGCCAGGCCAACGAGTGGATCGCCTCGATCGACGTGGTCGGCCACGAATTCGGCCACGGCATCGACCAGTACACCCCGGGCGGCGCCAACAACGAGGCCGGGCTGGGCGAGTCCACCGGTGACATCATGGGCGCGCTCACCGAGGCCTACGCCAACGAGCCCGCGCCGTACGACAACCCGGACTACCTCGTCGGCGAGATGATCAACCTGGTCGGCAGCGGTCCGATCCGCAACATGTACAACCCCTCGCAGGTCGGCAACAACCCCAACTGCTACTCCTCCTCCATCCCGAACACCGAGGAGCACGCGGCGGCCGGCCCGCTGAACCACTGGTTCTACCTGCTGGCCGAGGGCTCCAACCCGGGCGGCGGCAAGCCCACCAGCCCGACCTGCAACAACTCCACGGTCACCGGCATCGGTATCAAGGACGCCGGCCGGGTCTTCTACGGCGGCATGCTGCTCAAGACCAGCGGCATGACCTACAAGCGCTACCGCACCGCCACCCTGACGGCGGCGAAGAACCTGGACCCGTCCTGCACCTTCTTCACCCGGGCCAAGGCCGCCTGGGACGCGATCAGCGTGCCCGCGCAGAGCGGTGACCCGAGCTGCACGCCGTCCGGCACCAACGACTTCTCGCTGTCGCTCGGCCCGGCGTCCGGCTCGGTCCAGCCCGGCGCCTCGACCACGGCGACCGTCGGCACCGCGCTGACCTCGGGCACCGCGCAGTCCGTCAACCTGAGCGTCTCCGGCGCCCCGGCCGGCGTCACCGCGACGGTCAGCCCCTCCTCCGTGCAGACCGGCTCGTCCGCCACGCTGACCCTGGCGGCCTCGGCGAGCGCCCCGGCCGGCAGCTACGTGATCACCGTCACCGGCACCGCCGGCGCGGCGACCCACACCGCCCAGTACACCCTGACCGTCGGCGGCGGGGGCACCCCCGGCGGGCCCGCGCCCGACATCGACGTCGCCAAGGTCCAGGCCCACCTGTCGCAGCTGAACGGCATCGCCAACCAGAACGGCGGCAACCGCCGGGCGGGCACCGCCGGGCACAGCCAGTCGGTGGCGTACATCAAGGGCAAGCTGCAGGCGGCGGGTTACACCGTCAGCGAGCAGACCTGCACCTCCTGCACCTACCAGTCCAACAACCTGATCGCCGACTGGCCCGGCGGCCCGTCCGACCAGGTCACCATGTTCGGTGCGCACCTGGACAGCGTCGGAGCCGGCCCCGGCATCAACGACAACGGCTCCGGTTCGGCCACCCTGCTGGAGAACGCGCTCGTGCTCGCCCAGCAGAACCCGACGCTGACCCGGCACGTCCGGTTCGCCTGGTGGACGGGTGAGGAGCAGGGCCTCCAGGGCTCGCAGTTCTACGTCGGCCAGCTGGGGTCGAGCCAGCGCTCCGCGATCAAGGCGTACTACAACTTCGACATGGTCGGCTCGCCCAACGCCGGCTACTTCATCAACAACATCTCCTCCTCGGCCTCCGCGCCGATGAAGGCCTACTGGGACTCGCTCAACCTCCAGCCGGAGGAGAACGTCGAGGGCCAGGGCCGCTCGGACGACTACTCCTTCCAGCAGGCCGGCATCCCGACCTCGGGCTACGCGGCCGGCGCCAGCGACACCAAGTCCTCCTCGCAGGCGGCCAAGTGGGGCGGTCAGGCGGGCCGGTCCTACGACTCCTGCTACCACCAGTCCTGCGACACCACCGGCAACATCGACGCGACGGTGCTCAACCGCAGCGCCGACGGCGTGGCCTACACCATCTGGAAGACCTCGGTCGGCGGCACCACGCCCACCAACGACTTCTCCCTCTCGGTGAACCCCGGCAGCGCCACCGTCAAGCCCGGTGAGAGCGCCAGTGCGACGGTCGCCACCGCGACCACCTCCGGCTCCGCCCAGACGGTCAACCTGTCCGCCTCGGGCGCCCCGGCCGGCGTCACGGTCTCGTTCAGCCCGTCCTCGGTGCAGTCCGGCGGCTCGGCGACGGTCACCGTCGCGACCTCCGCCTCCACCGCGGCCGGCACCTACAGCATCACCCTGACCGGGGCCGGCTCGGCCACCCACAGCACCACCTTCTCGCTGGTCGTGGGCAACGGGAACCCCGACCCCAGCGGCACCTGGACGGCCGGCACCACCTACAAGGCGGGCGACACCGTGACCTACAACGGCGTCACCTACGTCTGCGTCCAGGGCCACACCGCCCAGGTCGGCTGGGAGCCGCCGATCGTCCCCGCGCTCTGGCAGCCGGTGTGATCGAGGCGACCTGACCGGGGCGATCTGATCAGGACGACCTGACCGGGGCGTTCTGACCGACGCCCGGTGAAAGCCGCTGCGCCGCGGTCCGTCGAGGGGGACGGACCGCGGCGCAGCCGTGTGCGGGGCCGGTGGTCAGCCCGGGTGGAAGGCGACCCGGACGGTGGCGTCGAAGGGGAGGATCAGCCCGTTGCCGCTCTGCCAGGTCCAGGTGCGCGGGACGAGGAACATCCGGCCGCCGGAGTGCGCCAGCAGCCGCAGGCCCTCGTAGCGGTACCGGAACCGCGCCCCCTCCGCCACCTCGGGCAGCACCGTCTCCCGCACCCCCTCCCACCCAAGGTGCAGGCGCTCCGAGGTGTCCAGGATGACCGCCGGACGCCGGTAGAGGTGGTGGGCGAGCTGCTCGGCGTCGGCCGTCCCCTTCTGCTGGGCGTAGCCGCCGACCGCCCAGTACGAGCAGAGCACGACGATCGCCACGCTGATGCCCAGCGCCGCGCGCTCCCCGGTGAGCGGGTAGTCCGCGCCGGTGCTGCGCACGTACATCAGCCGGGCCAGCACCGCGAGCAGCAGCGCGCCGCCGATCAGCAGCGGGGTGCCCATGGGGCCGGCGTCGACCACCTCGAAGCCGGCCAGGAACCCGAGCACCAGCAGCGGGACCACCAGCGCGGTGACGGCCAGGCAGACCCACCGCACGGTCCGGACGCCATCCGCGCCGCCGCCAGCCGCCCTGGTCGCGAGGTGGTAGCCGAGCGCGCCGACCAGCGCCCCGCACAGCGCCACCCCGGCCGGGACGTAGAGCGCGGGGGAGCTGCGCAGCAGCAGGTCCTGGGTGGCGAAGCCGATCGTGCCCGCGTCGATGCCGAAGTAGCTGTAGAGCGAGCTGGTGTAGGCGTAGCCGAAGAAGAAGAGCAGCGCGGTGAGGAGGGTGGTCGGGGCGACCCAAGTGGCGAGCTTGGCGATCCAGTCGGTCCAGGGCCGCGCCGGCGGCTGCGGCGACTGTTGCGCCGGTTGTTCCGCCGGCGCCCGCCTCGGTTCGTCCGGGGGCTCCTCCTCGGCAGTGGTCAGGGGTTGCTCCCGGCGCCGATAGTGGCACCGCCGTACAGGCTGACACCGCCGTACGGGGTCGCCTCGACGCTGGGGGTGGAGCCGGTGCCGGAGGTGGAGCCGTCGTCCGGGACGGTGATGATCTCCACGGTGCCCACGGCCTGGACCTGCTTGCTGTCGCCGTCGACCGTCACCGTCAGGCAGATCGTGCGGCTGGTGGTGCCGGGCGTCCACCGCGGAAGGGTGAACTCGGCCCGTTCGGTCTCGCCGTCGACCACCTGGACCGGTCGCGAGGCGGGGGTGGCGAACCTCGACGTGCCGCAGTCGGCGACCTTGCTGATCGTCGCCCGGAAGCTGGTCCTCGCGGGGAAGGACAGCTTGATCAGGGCCTTGTTGTCGGTGCCCTGGACGTTCGCCGAGGGCTCGCCGGCGGTCCGGAACCCGCCCTGGTTCCCGGTGTCCTGGGTCCGCTGCTCCCCGGTCTGACCGCCGTCGCCGTTCTGGCCGTTGCCGTTCGGGCCGCTGTCGCTCCGCTGGGCCGAGGCCGAGTCGCCGCCACCGCCGCCGCAGGACACCAGGGCCGGTACGAGCAGGGCGGCCGCCAGCCACCGGGCCGCTCGGCCGGCTGTGCCGCCTCCGATGTGCCGGGTCCCGGGCATGCGTTCTCCCATCCGCGCGCGAGCGTGGGCCGGTCGGCCCCGCCGCACGGTACCCGTTCGCATACGGCCCGGCGGGCCGCCGCGCGGTCGCCGGCCAGGCCCGCCGCCCGGTCGGCGCAGCCGTGTGAGCACCGGACGGCCGGGCATGGAGTCGGCATAGAGTCGGAGCGGACGAAC
The DNA here is from genome assembly GCF_054601375.1 of Kitasatospora sp. Ki12. Taxonomy (NCBI): domain Bacteria; kingdom Bacillati; phylum Actinomycetota; class Actinomycetes; order Kitasatosporales; family Streptomycetaceae; genus Kitasatospora; species Kitasatospora sp. Ki12. The sequence goes on from NZ_BAAIHT010000002.1 coordinate 1,813,518, forward strand.
CGTCAGCAGCACCCGTCAGCCGTCATCGGACCGAAAGGACCCCCACCGTGAGCACGGACACCCGCCCGGTACCGGAGCTGGCACCCGAGGCCGTCGAACAGTGGCGCACCGAGGGTGCCGAGCTCGTCGACCTGCTGGCCCGGGCCCGGCGCGGCGTCGGCGGGATCGCCGCGTTCCGGCTCGGCCCGGAGCCGACCGTCCTGGTCACCGACCCGGCGGCGGTGCAGCACGTCCTGGGCCGCCACCCGGACCGGTACGTCAAGCGCTCGCACCGCGCCCGGATGCTCGTCGGCGACGGCGTGCTGTCCGCCACCGGGGATGCCTGGAAGCGCCAACGGCGGCTGCTGCAGTCACAGTTCACCGGCACCGGGATGCGCCGGTACGAGCAGCGGATCGCGGCGGCGGCGCGCCGCACCGCCGAGCGCTGGGCCGGCTACCGGCGCAGCGGGGAGACCTTCGACGTCGGCGAGGAGATGCGCCGCTTCGCCCTGGACACCGTCTGGCGGGCGCTCACCGGACTGCCCCTGGACGACCGGACCGACCGCGAACTCCGCGCGGTCGAACGGGTGGTGGCCGCCATGCCGAAGCTGCCGACCGACGCGGCGGACGCCCGGGACGCCGTCGCCGAGGACCTGGCGCTGGTCGACGCCGTGGCGCACGCCGCCATCGACGCGGCGCGCGAGGCCGGCCCGACGGAGGAGCCCGGCGTGCTCCGGGTGCTGCTGGAGGCGGGCGACCAAATCCCCGCGTACACCGACCGGTTGATCCGCGACGAGCTCGTCACCCTGCTCGTCGCCGGGCACGAGACCACCGCCACCACGCTCACCTGGCTCTTCCTGCTCCTCGACGAGCACCCCGAGGCCCGGACGGCCGATCCGCAGGCGCTGGTGAGCGAGACCCTGCGGCTCTATCCCTCCGCCTGGCTGCTCCCCCGGCACGCCACGCAGGACGACGTCATCGAGGGCCACCACATCGCCGCCGGAACGGACGTGCTGGTCTGCCCGTACCTCATCCACCGCGACCCGGCCCTGTGGCCCGACCCCGAACGCTTCGACCCGGCCCGCTTCGCCCCGGGCTCGGAGCGCCCCGGCCACCTCGGCGCCTACCTCCCCTTCGGCCTCGGCGCCCGCGCCTGCCTGGGCACCCAGTTCGCCCTCCGGGAGACCACGGCACTGCTGGAACTCCTGCTGCCGATGGGCGAGTTGGCCTACGTCAGCAAGCCGAAGGGCGCCGCCTACAGCATCACCGTACGGCCGGACGGACCTTCGCCCGCCGTCCTGCGCTGAGCGGGCCGGCGCCGGGGAGCGCGACACGGGCGGGCCCGCGCCGGGGAGCGCGAAACGCGCGGGCCCGCACTGTCACACCCGGGCGCCGGGATCCGTCGGGGAGGTGACGGCACCGCTGATCGCACCGATCACGGCGACCCCGCCGCTCCCGAGAGGAACACCACGATGACCAGCCGATCCATCACCGCCGAGGTCCCGCAGCGCCCCCGCATGGCCCAGGACCCGGTGCAGCTCGTGCCCGCCCTCGCCGAGGTCTCGGCCGCGCTGTTCAAGGCCACCGGCAACCGCTCGGTGCCCCGCACCACCATCAGCCTGGTCCAGCTGCGGGCCGGCCAGATCGCCGGCAGCACCTACCTGACCGTCCTGCACACCGGCTTCCTCCGCAAGGCCGACGAGACCGAGGAGCGCATCGCCTCGGTGTCCTCCTGGCAGGACTCGCCGTACTTCACCGCCCCCGAGCGGGCCGCCCTCGCCCTGGTCGAGGCCGCCCTCCAGCCCAACCAGCACGGCGAGCGCGTCTCCGACGCCCTGTACGCCGAGGTCGCCGAGCACTACGACGAGGAGGCCCTGGCCACCCTGATGATCGCCATCGGCCAGGTCAACTTCTTCACCGCCATCGCCCTGATCGCCAAGCCCGTCCCGGGCCGCTCCTTCACCGACCCCTGGGCCTGACCGTTCCCTTCCGGCCACGGGAGCGCCTACCGGGCAACTCCGCCCGGCGGGCGCTCCCGCTGTCGACCGATCACCGGTGTCCGCATAGGCTGGTCCGCGCTCGAACGGACTGGCGATCGACCGCCCGTCCGTCCGGGCCCGCGGGCCGGGATGCCGGAGGGGGCAGGTCCGCGGGACACGAAGGACACAGGGGGACGAGAGACATGCGTGAAGAGCGGGAACCCGACGGGTACGCCGGGTACACCGAACTCGACGAGGACCACGTCGAGTACGTCGAGTACGAGGACGGGACCGGGCACGAGGGGGAAGCCCCGCGCCGCTCCGGCGCGCGGAAGGCCGTGCTGGTCGCGGTCGGCGGGGTGTTCGCCGCGCTGCTGGCGGTCGGCGGGTACGGCCTCTACAACATCGTGAACGCCGTGCAGGGCGGCAACCCGTCGAGCGGCGGCAGCGGCACCCAGGGGTCCGACACCGCGGCGAAGGCCCCGCAGACACCGCCGACCGCCGAGCAGGCCGCGGCGGTCGCCAAGGACTTCCTGGCGGCCTGGGGCCGCGGGGACGTCACCGCCGCCTCCGCACTGACCAACCGGCCGGAGACGGCCCGCGCCGCGCTGGCCGCCTTCCACGAGAACGTGCCGGCCCGCACCCTCGCGCTGACCGGGACGGGCCCGGCGGCGACCGGCACGGCGGAGGAACCGGCCGTCGGCTTCCGGGTGAAGGCCGAGTTCGAGGGCGCGACGGGCGCCTGGGAGTACGACAGCACGCTCAGCGTCGTCCGGGGCGAGAGCGGCAAGGCCGTCGTGCGCTGGGCGCCGACCGTGCTCCACCCCCGCCTCGGGCCGGGCGGGACGATCGCCGTGAAGGCGCTGCCCGACCCGGTCACCAAGCCGGCCGACCGCAACGGCAAGCCCCTGGAGGGCTTCCCCTCGCTGGCCGCCGTCCTGCCCAAGATCGCGCCCGCCGACGGGGAGACCGTGGTCAACGGGCGGGCCGTGGTGCTCTCCGGCGGCGCCGGGAAGGAGCCCGAGCAGCTGTTCGTACTGACCCCGCCGAGCGCGCCGCAGGTCAAGCTGACGCTGGACGCCGACCTCCAGCGGGTCGCCGAGGAGGCCGTCAAGCAGCAGGCCGCGGGCGGCAAGCCGGCCTCGCTGGTAGCCGTCCAGCCGAGCACCGGCCACATCCTGGCGATGGCCTTCTCGCCCAGCGGGTACAACCGCGCGGTCTCCGCCGGCCAGCCGCCCGGCTCCACGATGAAGGTGATCACCTCGGCTGCCCTGCTGCAGGCCGGCGTGACCCCGGACACCGTGGTGCCGTGCAAGAACACCACCAACTCCCCGCGCCCGTGGCACAACGACGAGCCGGGCGACTTCCCCTCGTACACGCTCACCGACGACTTCAGCCACTCCTGCAACACCGGCTTCATCGACAAGGGCCTGGAGAAGCTGCAGCCCGGCACGCTCGCCAAGGTGGCCCGCGACCAGTTCGGCCTCGGCCTGGAATGGCACATCGGCATCGACAGCCGGGACGCCACGATCCCGCTGCCGGCGGACAAGGACGAGGCCGCCGCCGAGTACATCGGCCAGGGCAAGATCCAGGTCAACTCGCTGGCGATGGCCTCGGTCGCCGCCACCGTGCAGAGCGGAACGTTCCGCCAGCCCGTCCTGCGGGAGGACGCCAAGCGCGCCACCGCCCCCGGGAAGCTCCCCGCCGGCGTCGCTCAGGACCTGCGCGCCATGATGGCCAAGACCGCCACCCAGGGCACCGCCCGCGCCCCGATGTCCGGCCTCACCGGCCAGATCGGCGCCAAGACCGGCACCGTCGAAACCGGCGGCCAGTCCACCAACAGCTGGTTCATCGCCTACCGCGGCGACCTCGCCGTCGCCGCCGAGGTCGACGGCGGCGGCCACGGCAACAGCGCGGCCGGCGTGGCGGCGGCCCAGGTCCTCAAGGCGGGCAAGGGCTGACGGCTGCCCCGTCGACCCGCGCGGCCGTACGTACGTCCGCACGGGTCGGCGGGGCCCGGCGTTCAGCGCTCAGGACCGCCAGCGCGGGGCCCGCGCCACTGCAACCGGAGCGGAAAAGGGCTTGCCGAAACCGGAGTTCGGGTGTCACCATCGGCGCCATGATCTTCAGAATCGAGCCCCTCACCCGCTGGTGAGCGCCGCTTCCGGGCCGCTGTCGCCCGGCATCCCGAGCAGCTTCCACGACCACGCGCTGCGCCTGCACCGGCTGACGCCGGACGGCCCGCTCCCCCGGGACGGTGCGCCGTACCCGGACGGCGGGCGGCCCCGCCCCAAGGCGCCGGACGACCTGCGGACGGCGGACGTTCCGGTCGCCCGCCTCCTGGACGGGCACTTCGCCCGGCCCTCCGCGCCGCTCCGGGAGCTGGCCGACGCGCTCGGCGAGCTCTACGTCCCGATCCACCCCCGCGAGTCCGTCACCGCGGCCGCCCACCGGGCCGACCCGGAACGCGTCCGGCGCACCGGACGGTGGCTGGTGCGCCACGGGACCGACGAGGGCAGCGTCGTGACGGGGCTCGCCCTGCTCGCCGAGGTCGGCACCACGGCCGACATCCCGCTGATCCGGACCATCGGACTGCTGTCCAACACCTTCGGCCCGCTCGCGGCACGCGCGCTCGAACGGCTCGACGGGGGCACGGCCCACCTGCTCTGGCTGGCCGACCGGACGGCGGGCTGGGGGCGGGTCTACGTCGTCGAGGCGCTCTGCCGGCTCGACGACCCGGCCGCCCGCCCCTGGCTGCTGCGCAAGGCGATCGACGGCGACTTCCTCAACGGCTACTTCGCGGGCCGGGTCGCCGTCGCCGGCCGACTGCACGAGGCCGTCCCGGAGTTCGGGCGGGACCGCGAACTCCTCCACCACACCGGACACTTGCTCTACATGCTGACGCACAGCTCGGGCATGGGGATGACCCTGGGCCACTACCCCCACTCCGCCGCCGTCCTGGCGGCCCACGCCCGGCACGCCGGCGATGCGCCACCGACCGTCGAGACCTTCCAGTTCGTGGCCACCCTGGCCCTGCACCTGGCCACCGCGTCCGCCGAGGACTGCGGCTGCACCGAGGAGCAGCGCACCGCCGTGCTCGCCGCGTACCTCGCCGTCCTCGACCGCGAGGACTGGTGCGAGACGGCCCGCGCCGCCCTGGCCGCGCGCGACCGGTGGCTGCTCTGGTTCGCCGACCACAGCCGGCCCCGGCTGCGCCTGCGGGCGTTCGAGGACCGGGCACCGGCCACCGAGAGCCCCGGGGAGGGGAACTGATGCCCGTTCACATCGCGTACCTCGGCACCGGCCCGTACCTGGAGAAGGGCCGGGAGCACCGCCTCGGGTGGCCGGGTCAGCCGGCGGTGACGCGGAAGACCGGGTAGCCCGGGGCGACCCGGAGCAGCTCCTCGGCCGGGGCGTCCGGGCCGATCCCGTCGAAGAAGTAGCCGACCTCCCACTTCCATCGGCGCAGGTAGGCGCGCAGCACCTCGGGCTTGTCGGCGTCCGGGAGTTCGGTGGCGTGGAAGACCTCGGCGCGGCGGCCGACCCGCAGTTCGCCGGTGCCGGCCGCCCGGAGGTTGCGCACCCACTGGGTGTGGCCGCGCGGGGCGACCAGGTAGCGCTCGCCGCCGTGGGTGAGCAGGTTGACGGGATTGGTGCGCCATTCGCCGCTCTTGCGGCCCCGGACGGCGAGCACCCGGGAGCCCCAGAGGCTCACGCCGGCCCGGGTGAGGGCGGCGACCGCGCGGTTGGTCAGCCGGTTGGCGGCGGCGCCGAGGCGGGTGGTGGGCGCGACCAGGCGGGTGGTGGGGTCGGTCGGCCGGGGGTTCGGGTTCTCGGTGCTGGACATCGGCCTGCCTCGATTCTGTGACTACCGCTTCTTTTCAAGAGCACTGCTCTCGTTTTGACATCCTCAGCATGGCACCGGCGGGCACCCAAAGCAAGAGCAGTGCTCTCACTTGTGTGCACCGCTCCGACATGTGGCAGGCTGGCCCCATGCCAGCGATCCGGACCGCCCGCGCACGGGCCCGCGAGGAACTCACCCGCGAGATCAAGCAGGAGGCGCGCCGCCAGCTCGCGTCCGTCGGCGCCCAACAGCTGTCGCTCCGGGCCGTCGCCCGCGAGCTGGGCATGGCCTCCTCCGCCCTCTACCGCTACTTCCCCAGCCGGGACGAGCTGCTGACCGCGCTGATCATCGACGCGTACAACGAGCTCGGCGACGCCGCCGACCACGCCCTGGCCGGCACGTCGCAGGCCGGCACGTCGCAGGCCGACACGTCGCAGGCCGGCACGGAGCAGGCCTCCCCCCGCGACCGCTGGTGCGCCCTGTGGACCGCCACCCGGGACTGGGCCCGCGCCAACCCCCACGAGTTCGCCCTGGTCTTCGGCACCCCGGTGCCCGGCTACGCGGCGCCCCGGACCACGGTCGAACCCGCCGCCCGGCTGCCCCTCGCCCTGATCGGCGTGGTCCGCGACGCCCCGCTGCGGCCCACCCCGCCCGGCCCCCCGCCACAGGGCGCCCTGCCCGGACAGCTGACCGCGCTCGCCGCCGCCTTCGCCCCCGGCCTGCCGCCGCACGTCGTCGCCCGCGGGGTGTCGGCCTGGGTCCAGCTCATCGGCCTGATCGGCTTCGAGCTCCACGGCCACCTGGTCGGCTCGCTCGACCCGGCGGACGACTTCTTCACCTGGACGGCGGCGCAGACGGCCGACGCGATCGGGCTCTGAGCGGGGCGGGCCCTGGGGCGCTCGGGCAGGCGGCGGGGTCAGCTCGGCCGGAGCCGCGCCGCCCGCCCCTCCAGGTACCGCTGCTCGGCGAGGCTCGCCGTCCCCCTGGCGGCGCGCCGGTAGTGCTCGTACGCCCCCGCCCGGTCGCCGTCGCGCTCCAGCAGGTGTGCCCGGACCGACAGCAGGCGGTGGTGTCCGGCCATCCGGGCGTCGGTGTCCAGGGTGGCGAGCAGGTCCAGGCCCGCCCGCGGGCCCTCGGCCTCGGCGAGGGCGACGGCGCGGTTGAGGGTGACCACCGGGTTCGGCGCGATCCGCTCCAGGACCAGGTAGAGGCCGTACACCTGCCGCCAGTCGGTGTCCGCGGCGGTGGGCGCGTCGGCGTGCGTGGCGGCGATGGCGGCCTGCACCAGGTACGGGCCGAGCTCCGGTCCGGCCAGCGCCGCCTTGACCAGCGCGGTGCCCTCGTCGATCAGCTCGCGGTCCCACGCCGTACGGTCCTGCTCGTCCAGCGGCACCAGGTCGCCGGCGGCGGTCGTCCGGGCGGCGCGGCGGGCGTGGGTCAGCAGTATCAGGGCGAGCAGCCCGGCCACCTCGCCGTCCCCGGGCAGCTGCGCGTACACCGACCGGGTCAGCCGGATCGCCTCCCGGGCGAGGTCGGGCCGGTCCAGCTCGCTGCCCGAGGACGCGGTGTAGCCCTCGTTGAAGATCAGGTAGAGCACGTGCAGGACGACCCGCAGCCGTTCCTCGCGCTCGGCGCCCGCGGGCGCGGCGAACGCGCTCCCGGCGGCCCGGATCCGCTGCTTGGCCCGGCTGATCCGGGCCGCCATCGTGGCCTCCGGCACCAGGAACGCCCGGGCGATCTCGGCCGTGGTCAGCCCGCCGACCGCCCGCAGGGTCAGCGCGGTCTGGGAGGCGGCGGTCAGCGCCGGGTGGCAGCACAGGAACAGCAGCAGCAGCGTGTCGTCGGTGTCCGGCACCTCCTCCGGCACCACCTCGGCGGCCGCCGTCGCCGACTCCCGCTCGCGGCGCGCCCGGTCGCTGCGCACCTGGTCGACCAGCCGCCGGGAGGCGACCGTCACCAGCCACCCGCGCGGGTTGTCCGGCACCCCCTCCGACGGCCACTGCACCGCGGCGGCGAGGACGGCCTCCTGCACCGCGTCCTCGCAGCCCTCGAACCGGCCGTACTTGCGGACCAACGTGCCGAGGACCTGCGGCGTGAGCCCACGCAGCAGGTCCTCGATGCCGGGTGCTGTCATGCCTCCAAGTTTCCGTCGGAGAACATCACCTGCCGCACCTCGACGCCCAGGCCCTCGATCCGGGTGTCCGGGATCCGGGCCGCCAGCTCGATCGCGCGCTCCTTGTCCTCGCAGTCGACCAGGTAGAAGCCGCCCAGGAACTCCTTGGCCTCCAGGAACGGCCCGTCGGTCACCACCGGCTGCCCGTTGCGGACCTTCACCACGGCGGCCTGCGACGGGTCGACCAGCGCCTGGGTCAGGATCAGCTCGCCGGACTCCTTCAGCTCCTCGATGAACGTGCCGTGCCCGGCGCCGATCGCCGCCTTCTCCTCGTCGGTCAGCGCGTCCAGCACGGCCGGGTTGATGTGCAGACTGATCAGGAACTTCATCAGAGTCCTTTCGTGGATACCCCCGGCTTCAGCCGGGGCAGGAAACGAGACTCCCGCGTAGCGGGGCAGGGATAGGCAGACCGCCGTCAAGGCGGTGTGCCATCTCGGTAGGTGATTACCAATCACATGGTCACAAGCAGTGGTTGCTAGTGTGTGATCCGTGGCGACCACCCATGTGAAGCGGGCGTTCAAGTACCGCTTCTACCCGACCGATATGCAGGCGGCTGAGCTGTCTCGCACGTTCGGGTGCGTGCGGAAGGTCTACAACATGGCGCTCCAGGCCCGCACCGAGGCATGGACGCTACGCCAGGAGCGGGTCAACTACAACCAGACGTCGGCGATGCTGACGGCGTGGAAGAAGACCGGGGAACTGGCCTACCTGTCCGAGGTGTCCAGCGTCCCGTTGCAGCAGACGCTCCGGCATCTGCAAGGGGCGTTCGCCAACTTCTGGACCAGGCGGGCGAAGTACCCGACGTTCAAGTCGCGGAAGAAGTCCCGCAAGTCCGCCGAGTACACGAGCTCGGCGTTCCGCTTCCGGAACGGATCGCTGACCCTGGCGAAGATGGCCGAGCCGCTGGAAATCGTGTGGTCGAGGCCGCTGCCCGAGGGGACGGTCCCATCGACGGTGACGGTGTCGCAGGACGCGGCCGGACGCTGGTTCGTCTCCGTGCTGTGCGACGACCGGCCGGCCATGCCCGAGCCGGTGAACACGGCGGTCGGGATCGACATGGTCAGGAATCACACGCTCGCCCGCGCCATCAGCGACGCGAGCTGGACCGAGATGCGGTCCATGCTGGAGTACAAAGCAGCCTGGTACGGCCGGGACCTGGTGGTCGTGGACCGCTGGTTCCCATCGTCCAAGCTGTGTTCGGCCTGCGGCATCCTGCGGGGCATGATGCCACTCAACGTCCGCGAGTGGACGTGCGGCTGCGGAGCGGTCCACGACCGGGACGTGAACGCGGCGATCAACATCCTGGCCGCCGGACTGGCGGTTGCAGCCTGTGGAGACGGTGTAAGACCTCAACGGAGCACTCCGGGCGGGCATTCGTCGATGAAGCAGGAAGTCGTCCCGCCGCAGCGCTCACGCGCAGCGGCTCAGCCGCGAGGCTGAGGGGAACCCCCCTCGTTTGCGAGGGGGAGGAAGTCAACTCGTGACTCCCTCGGGTGCGCGGGCCTCGGCGGGGCCGCTTCGACCGGTGGTCGGAGCGGGCGCCGCCGTCTTGACGTCCTCCGCCGGACATCCCGCACGAATTCTTCCCGTCAAGAACCGGCCGCCGCTCAGCCGCCCGTCCGCTTGATCCACTCGCCGCCGCCCGGCGGGTAGTCGTAGCCGGGGCGGCCGACGTCGGCGCTGGTGCGGAAGGGGGTGCCGCTGTTGTCGACGCGGACGGTGCCCCGGCGGCCGCCGCTGGACCACTCCAGCGTCAGGTCCCAGCGGACGTCGTGCGCCTTGGTGTGCGCGGTGACGTAGAAGACCTCGGGATCGGACTTGCTGACCTTGTACGGGAAGTCGCGCTGGCCGCCCTTCACGGTGACCGCCGGGCTGCCCCGGTCCAGGTCGACGTCGAAGGACTTGGTCTCGACCCCGCCTCCGCAGCCGACACCCATCGCGTAGTCGTTCCAGGCGAGCGGCGCGCCCTTGGCCGCGATCCGCACGTGCAGCGCCTCCAGGACGACGGTCTCCGCCCCGGTGCCCTGGACGGTCAGGGCGACCAGCTGCTCACCGGAGGAGACCGCGCCGAAGGCGGCGGCCCAACGGGGTGCGTCGCTCTCGCCGGCGGGCGGACCGACCTGGGCGGGACCGCTGTTGACGAGGAAGTGCTGGCTGCACTGGTCCTCGTAGACGTACGGGCGGGTGCGGACCGTGAGCGGCGGGGGCGCGGTCTCGGACGGGGTGGGGGTGGGACCGGCGGTTGGTGTGGCGGTCGGGCTCTGCGGCGGCGCGGGGTCGGGCGGGGTGGGGGCGGAGGGGGACGGGTCCGGCGCGACCGCCGCACCCGTCGCCGTCGTGGCCGTACCCGTCGTGGCGGTGCCCGTCGACGTGGCACCGGCCGCCTGCCGGTCGCCCGCGTCGTCCCCGCCCCAGATCGCGGGGCGCACCACGACCACCACGGCGGCCAGCAGCACGACGGCCACGGCGGAGGCGATCAGCGCGGTACGGCGGCGCCGCGGCGGTACGGGCGGCGGCGCCACCTCGACGACCGGCTCCACGGCCGACGGCGGCACCACGGCCGACGGCAGATCGACCGCTGGCGGCTCCACCGCCGACGGCGACTCAACGGCCGGCGGCGGCTCCGCGACCGGCGCCCGGTCCGCCCGGCGGCCCCGGCCCGCGTCCGCCACGATCCAGTTCCGGTGCAGCTCCACCAGCTCGTCCGGGGTCGCCCGGCACACCCGCGCGAAGCGCTCCACCGGCGTGTACTCGTTGGGCAGCGCCGTGCCGCTGCAGTAGCGGTGCAGCGCCGACGTGCTCATGTGCAGCCGCTTGGCCAGCGTTCCGTAGCTCAGGCCCGAGCGGGTCTTGAGTTCGCTCATCAACCGCGCGAACTCCTCCGCCCCGGCGTCCCCTGTTCCGTCCGACACCCGACTTCTCCGTTCCCCCCGCGTCCCGTTCCAGCGTTCCAGGCTCGACTCGTTTCCCCTGGTCAGAGCCGGTCACGCCGTTCCACCTTACCCATCGTGCCGACGGTGCCGGCGGCCGGGACGGAACGCCCCGCAAGCTCCGGTCATCCGATCACCGCACCACCTGCACGAATGCCGAAAGGGGCACGCCCACATGTCCGTCCGTACCTCCCGCACCCGTCTGATCACCGCCGCCGCGGGCATCGCGCTCGCCGCCCTCTCGATGACCGCGTGCGACGACCACGGGGACATCGCGACCGCGACCGGCCCCTCGCTCAAGGCCACCCCCTCGGCCGCGTCCACCCCTTTCGTCCCGGCGCCCACCGGCCCCACCACCACCCCAACCACCGGCACGGGCACCGGTACCTCCTCCGGCACCTCCTCCGGTCCCACCGCTGAGGCCCCGCCCCCCGCGCCCCGGCCCACCGGCCCGAAGCCCGCCACCCCCGCACCGAAGTCCCCCGCGGCTCCCCCGGCCCCGGCCGCCCAACCGGTCACCTGCACCGGCTCCACCACGAAGACCACCGCCGCCCCGCTGAACCGACCGGTCAACCACCTGCTGCTCATCGTCACCAACACCGGCCCCGGAACCTGCCACCTCCACGGCTACCCCGCCGTCCGCTTCGGCGAGGCCCAGTCCGTACCCCCGGTCATCGCCGACTCCAAGCCCCAGGCCGTCGTCACCCTCCAGCCCGGCCAGTCCGGCTACGCCTCCGTCAACCTCTCCTCCGCCGACGGCACCGGCAACACCGACGGCCACACCACCACGACGCTCGCCGTCCACTTCCACGGCCCCTCCGGCGACGAGAGCGTCGGCACCCCGGCGAACCCGTCGCTACCCGCCACCGGCGTCTACGTCGACGACTCCCTCAAGGTCACCTACTGGCAGCAGTCCATGGACGACGCCCTGTCCTGGTGACACCGCCACCCCCCGGTTCGAGGGGCAACCGTCGGCCGCGCCCTGGTGAACGGCCGAGGAATTCTTGATCATGCCCCAACTCCCCACCCGGTCACGGCAAATAATCACACCACAACCCTTGGTAGCGTGGCGTCACCACGACCTCGTGCACCACACGACGCGTACCGAGGACCGCACCACCGTCGAGACGAGAGAGGGCACATGGCCCCCAGGACGATCCGCCGAGCCGTCATCCCCGCCGCCGGGCTCGGTTCCCGCCTCCTGCCACTGACCAAGGCCACGCCGAAGGAGATGCTTCCGGTCGGCGACAAGCCGGTGATCGAACACACCGTCCGCGAGCTGATCGAGAGCGGCATCACCGACATCACCATCGTCGTCAACGGCGACAAGGGCATGATCCAGGAGCACTTCCGCCCCAACCCCGTCCTCGTCGACCAGCTGCGCCGCGACGGCAAGGCGGCCTTCGCCGACGCGGTCGAGGAGGTCGGGGAGCTGTCCCGCCGGGGCCACATCAGCTACCTGTACCAGCACGGCCCGTACGGCAACGGCACCCCGGTGCTCAACGCCGCCCGCCACTTCGGCGACGAGCCCTGCCTGGTGCTCTGGCCGGACGACGTCTTCGTGGCCGACGTCCCCCGCGCGCAGCAGCTGATCCGGGCGTACGAGCAGACCAACGCGCCGGTCCTCGCGCTGATGCCGATGGCCCCCGAGGACTCCTACCGCTACGGCGTACCGGTGGTGAAGGAGGACCTCGGCGGCGGCTCCCTGCGGATCAGCGGCCTGGTCGAGAAGCCCAAGCCGGTCGACGCCCCCTCCGCGTACGCGGCCATCGGCGGCTACGTCATCACCCCCGGCATCGTCGACGAGCTGCGCGAACTCACCCGCCGCTGGCACGAGAAGCCGGAGGACGAGGTCTACCTGACCGACGCCATCAACGCCTACGCGGCCCGCCGCGCCGTCTACGGCCAGGTCATCGCCGGCACCTGGTACGACACCGGCAACCCCGCCGCCTACCTCCGCGCCCAGTTCGCCGCCGCCCTCGCCAACCCCGAGTACGGGCCCGACCTGCGCAGGCTCGCCGCCGAACTCGCCCCGCCGACGGAGTAGTCGGCCGATCGCCGGAGGGCCCCGCAGGCTGCCGAGGGGGTGGTGCGGCCCGGGAGCCCTCCGGGGCCCCTCGGCAGACCCGTCCGGGGCCCGTCGGCGGACCTGCCCGGGGCCCGTCGGCGGACCCGTCCGGCCCTCAGTAGTCCGGCAGGTCGAAGGCGGTGGCGGCGCGGAAGGCCGCCTCCATCTCCACCCCGGGCACGTCGAAGCCCGCGAGGGCGTCACCCGGCGCACCGTCGTCCCCGGGCTCGGCATCGGACCCGTAGAGGTCGGCGGTCAGTTCGAGGATGGCCTGGTTGGCCGCCACGTGGTCGCGCAGCCGCCGCTCGTAGGCGGGGAAGGCGGCGCGGTGGTCGCCGCCCGCGGCGCGCAGTTCACCGGCCAGCACGTAGGCGGCGGTCAGGGCCACGCTGGTGCCCTGGCCGGTGAACGGGGAGCAGCAGTAGCCGGCGTCGCCGAGCAGGGCGACCCGGTCGTTGGACCAGCGGTCCATCCGGATCTGGGCGACGACGTCGTAGTGGAACGCCTCCGTCTCCCACATCGCCTCCAGGAAGCGCGGCACCTCCCAGCGCAGGTGGGCGCAGCGGTCGGCGACCAGCCGGCGCTGCTCGGTACGGTCCCGGGGCAGCATCCGGTCGAGCGGCTCGTCGGTGGCGAAGCCGACGAAGACGCGCAGTTCGGTGTTGTCGCGGACGGTCATCGCCATGCAGTGCCAGCCGGCGCCGGACGCGTGGATGACCTCCCAGCGGTCGAGACCGAGGTGGTTGGGGACGCTCCAGCCGGCGATGTACGTGTTGATGGGGTGCAGGTAGTCGGCCTCGGGGCCGAAGACCAGACGGCGGGTGTTCGAGTGCAGGCCGTCGGCGCCCACCACGAGGTCGAAGGACTGCTCGGCCCCGCCGCGGAACCGGACCTGGACGCCGTCCCCGTACTGGACCAGGGTGTCGATCGAGTCGCCGAAGCGGTACTCGACCCCCGGCCCGGCCGCGCCGGCGATCAGCTCGGCGAGTTCGTCCCGCAGGATCTCCACGTCCGGGCCGCCGACCGGCCCTCCGCTGGCCGTCCACTCGGTGGTGCGCTTCAGCTCGCGGCCGTCCCCGTCCACCAGGGACATCCCGCGCAGGCCGGTCCGGCGGGCCCGGACCTCCGCCAGCAGCCCCATCCGCTCGACGACCCGCAGGGCGTCGCCCCGGATGTCCACCGGCTGGCCGCCGCCGCGCAGCTCCGGGGCCCGCTCGACGACGGTGACCCGGAAGCCGTACCGCTCCAGCCAGTACGCGAGGGCGGTGCCGGCGATCCCGGCACCGGAGACCAGGACCGAGACCGGACGGGCGCCGCCGCCGTCCGGCGGGGCGCTGTTCGACGGGGCGCTGTTCGACGGGGCGCTGTTCGTCTGGGTGCTCTTCGACGGGTCGGTGCTCGACACGGTGGACCTCCGGTGAGTCGCTGGTGCTGTCGTGAACCACCCTGCGACCGGCCACCCACAGCACGGGAACAGACCGCTGCCACCACCGACAGGTCACCGACAGGGCACTGACAGGCCGCCGTCGGCAGCCGACCGGGGTCGTCCGCATCTGAAGGGACCCCCACGGCAGCGGCAGCCGGAAGCCCGAGGAGGAGCGGGACTTGGCGGTGCACCCCTTCCTGTGGTCGGAGGAGGCGCGGGCGGACCCGGCGCCACCAGTCGGCGGGACGTGCCGGTGCGCGAAGTCCCCGGGTCGGCCGCCGAGTTCGCGTGCGGGCCGGGGCGGGCGAACCCGGGTGTCTCGGGGAGGTGCGGCGCGGGCGCCGCCCCGGCCTCCGGTGCGGGCCCGGCATCGGATGGCGTAGTACTTCTCGCGCGGCCCTTGGGCGTTGAGAAGACTGGCCAGCGTGTCCTCCACCGTGAACGCCGGAACCTCCCTCCACGAGCGGGTCCTTGTCGGCGCGCTCCGGGCGAGGGCCGCGCGCGGCGGGCTGACCGCCGAGGCCGTGGTCCTCGCCCAGGGGCGCCTGCAGGCCCCGGCCGCCTGGCCGGCCGGTCTGCCCCGCCGCAGCAACGGCGGCGCCGGCTTCCCCAACGCCTGGCGCATCGCCCGCAGGTCCACCGCCCTGGCCTACGTCGAGGGCTACGTGATCGAGGCCGACGGCACCGTCACCCGCCACGCCTGGTGCGCCGACGAGCACGGCCGCGCCCTCGACCCGACCTGGCCCGACGGACGCGCCCGGGCCTACGCGGGCATCGGCATGGCTCTGGGCTGGGTCGCCGCCGTGCAGCAGCGCACCTGCACCCGCACCCGCTTCCCCGGTGTCCTGGACCCGACGGCCCAGCACGCCCGGGACGCCGACCGCGTCCTGACGTACGGGGTCCCGCCGGAGGCCCTCCTCCCGCTCGGCCGGGACCTCCCGGAACGGGCGCCCTACCGGCTGTCGAAGGCCCCGGCGGCCGCCCTGGTGGCGTGAGCCCCGCTGCGGCCGGCCCGGCGAGGTCCGCTGACGGCGCGGGCGGTCAGCGGTCCTCGCCGGGCGGGGTGCCGCAGCCGGGGCCGCCGGGGCCGTCGAACCGGACCGAGCTGAAGAAGTCCCGGTAGGCCGGGAAGAAGTTGCCCTTTCCGGTCGGGCCGGGGGAGGTGACGGCCGTGCAGCCGGTGTAGCCCGGGTCGGACCACAGGTGGACGGTGGACGGGGTGCGGTTCCAGTCCGACTCGGCCCGGTCGTTCATGCCGAGCGGGGCGAGGTCGGGGGTGCTGCCCCGCAGGACGACCAGGTCACCGGTGCCGTCGAGGCCGGAGAACAGGCAGTAGGCGCCGTCGGGGCACCGGTCGTACCCGTCGGCGGCCTGGGCCGGGAGGGCCGGGGTGAGGGCCAGGGCTGCCACGGCGCCGGTCAGGGCGGCGAGGATTCGCTTCGTACGCGTCATGCCCGGTGCAACGAGCCCGCGCGCTCCGGGTCATCCTCGCCCCCCTTCCTCCGGCGTCAGCCTCCGTCGTCAGCCGGCCAGGCCCGGGAGGGTGGTGAGGCGCTGTGCCACGGCGGTCGGGCTCGGCATGGTGGCGATCTCGCCACTGACCTCGCGGGCGGCCCGGCTGAGCGCGGGGTCGGTGAGCAGCCGGTCGAGCAGGGCCGGGGAGATCTCCTCGGCGGTGGCGCTGAGGCCGGCGCCGCGGTCGCGGACGGCGGCGCCGGTGATGAAGCGGTCGGAGCCGTCGGGCAGGACGAGTTGCGGCAGGCCGGCGTCCAGGGAGGAGAGGGCGCTGGTGCTGCCGCCGTGGTGGATCGCGGCGGTGCAGGTGTCGAGCAGGGCGCGCCAGGGGACCCAGCCGTGCGGGTGGACGTTGTCGGGCAGAGTCGGGAGCGTCGTGAGGTCCAATTGGCCGGTGGCCAGCACGAAGTCGGCGTCGATGTCGGCGGCCGCCTCGATCACGCGCTCGATCCGGGTCAGGCCGTCGATCCTGGGCGGCACGGTGCCCAGCGTCACGGCGACGCGCGGGCGGCGGGCGAGCGCCGCCAGCTGCTCGGGCAGGCTGACCTCGCCGTTGTAGGGGACCGGCCGCAGCAGGGAGCCGTAGTGGTCGCCCCCCGCCATGCTCGGCGGGGCGAGGTCGATGGTGTCCGCCGGTTCGGGCAGGCGGTCGATGCCGTGCCGGGCGAAGGTGTCGGCCATCTCCGCGAGCATCAGTTCGCGCAGCCGGGGCGTGCGGACGAAACCGAGGTCGTGCTGGACGGCGGGCACGCCGATGCGGGTCGCCGCGAGCAGGGCCACCGGGAACTGGTACTCGTACACCACCAGGTCGGGCCGCCAGCGGGCGGCGAGTTCGACGGCCGCGTCGGCCACCGCGCTGTTGACGTGGGCGGCCAGCGGGACGAAGGCCTCGCGGTCGGCCGCGTTGGTCTCGACGACCCGGCTGAGCAGGTCGGGCCGCTTGGTGCGGCCGGCCGCCCGGATCTCGTGGTACCAGCTCACGCCCGGGGCGAGCGGCAGGTACGGCAGTCCGGAGGCGGCGACCGGCTCGCCGCCGTCCATCGAGGTCACCGCGACCTCGTGGCCGAGTCCACGCATCGCCCGGGCCAGCGGGACCAGCGGGAAGAGATGGCCGACGCCGGGGACGCCGGCGAACAGTACACGCATCGAAAGGAACCTCGGGGAAGTGTCGGGAGATGGGCGGGTCAGCCGGCGGCGCGGTGCAGGGCGGCTTCCAGGCCGTTCAGCACCGCGTTGCAGTCGCGCCGCAGGGTCTCGGCGTCGACGGCACCGAGCAGGTAGACCCCGAGCCAGTTGCGGGAGCCCGCGGACGGGTCGAAGGCGGGCACCGGCTGTCCGGCGGGCATGGCGAAGGCGGGGACGGCCTCGATGGTGCTGCCCGGGGAGAGCATGGACTGCCAGTCCACGGCCTGCGGGTTCCAGACCGGCCGGGTGCGCCAGGGCACGCCGAAGGCGTCGGCGGGGACGACGGCGACCGAGGCCGCGGCCCGGTCGCCCTCGGTGAGCATGGCCTCGGGGTAGTCGACCGGCTCCCCGAGCAGCTGCCGGACCAGCATCCCGATCGGGTCGAGCCCGAACACCTCGTGCACCTGCCGGGTGGTCAGCAGGCCGCCGAACCGGGCCGCGGTCTCGATGACCACGAGCTCGCCGTCCTTCATCAGCTTGAGCTCGGTGTGGGTGCCGCAGTTCTCCAGGCCGAGGGCGTCGACGGCCTGCCGGGTGACCTCCTCGATCCGGCGCTGCAGCGGCACCGCCATGACGGACGGCGAGGTGCTGGCCACCTCGACGAAGGACGGCACGGTCGGCAGCTTGGCGGTGATGGCGAGCGGGCGGTGGACGCCGTCGGCGACGATCCCCTCGACGCTCACGTAGTCGCCGTAGCCGGGATCCTCGTACCAGCCCTCGGTGGAGCCCTGGGCGATCTCCTCGACCAGCCGGTCCCGGTCGGTGTCCGGGGCGTAGAGCTCGTTCATGCCGACCCGGCTGCCGGCCCGGAGTCCGCGTTCGATCTCTTCCCAGGCCGGGGCGGCGTCCGCGGCCGAGTCGAGCACGATCTGGGCGACGGAGCCGGCGCCCCAGGCCGGCTTGAGCAGCAGCGGGGGCGTGAACTCGGCCAGTGCGGCGTCCAGGTCGGCGAGGCTGTCGACGCGGCGGAACCCGGGGACGGGCACCCCGGCGGCGGCCCAGGCCTCCCGCATCAGCCGCTTGTCGCGGGCCCGGACGATCCCCTCGCCCGCGCCGGCCAGGCCGAGCCGGCGGGCGGCGTGCGCGACGGCCAGCACCGCGAACTCGGAGAGCGTGAGCACCGCGTCGGCCCCGATGGCCTCGGCGTGGGCCACGATCAGGTCGACCAGTTCGTCGCCGCGCGGCGCGTCGTGGACGGTCTCGACGGCGGTGCAGCTGGGCCGCCACAGCTCCTCGGCGGTGGTGGGCAGCGGTGCCAGCGCGAGGACGTGCAGTTCCCCGCACGCGGCGATGCGCGGGAAGGCGTACTCGAGCGGGGCTCCGCCCTTGACGTAGACGTACAGGATCCGGTTCACGGTGCTTTCTCCTGGGGGAAGTTCAGTGGGCCCGGGGCACGGTCGGCCCCGGGCGCGCCCGGCCCGTGCCGCACCCGCGCACGGCGGTGTCGCCGTGCGCGGCCGGTGGGACACGGGCCGGCGCCGTCGCACCCGGCCGGGGTCAGCCGGCGGTGCGGAAGGGACGCAGCTGCAGGAGGTCGATCCGGTCGCCCTCGATCGCCCACTCGATGTCGACCGGGACCGCGTAGTCCTCGTCGGGCGAGAAGTGCGACTGCAGCAGGCGGCTGATCAGGGCGAGGCGGCCGACGAGCTCCTTGGTCGGCCCGTCCAGGTCGGTGGCGGCGCTGCCCAGCGAGACGGTGCGGCTGCCGCCCTCCATGGTGTTGCACAGGTACTGGAGCGGGGCGCCCTCGCCGGTGACCACGTCGGTCACCGAGCGCGGCGAGATGTTGAGGTAGACGTCGCGGAAGTCCCGCGGGCTCAGCGGGTTGCAGGTGACCAGGACGCCGCCGACGGTCGCGCCGACCTGTTCCTGGATCACCACGCCCATCCGGCAGTGGTCCAGCGGGATGCCGGCCTGCTGCCGCAGCCGTACGGCGCGCGGCGAGAACAGCGAGGCCCAGACCTCCCGGACGGCGTCGAGGACCGCGTCCGTGCCGCGGACGTGCGCCACCGACTCGTACAGCCCGGCGGCGGAGAAGCCGGCCAGGTCCTCGGCGTTGGAGGAGCTGCGGACGACGAGCTCGGCGGCGCCGTACAGGTGCCGGTCGAGCGCCCGGTCGAGTTCGGCGCGGACGGGGTCGGGCAGCGGGGTGGTGCGGATCAGCCGCTGTACTTCGAGGCAGGCGCCGGTGGTGTCCGCGGCGTCCGTGGTGCCCGTGGTACCCGCGGCGTCCGCGGCGTCCGCGGTGTCCGTCGTTTCGCCCCGGAGCGCGCCGTCGAGCCGGTCCACGGCGGCGCGGAGTCCGGCCGAGGAGTCCAGGAAGCCCTGCTGGAGGGAGAACGGCAGCACGATCCCGCGCGGCACCTGGGCGTGTTCCTTGACCAGCCGCTGCGCCGCGTCGGCCAGCTCGGTGTCGTCCGCGTCCTCGGGGAGCCCGAGCTGCCGGGCCAGGTAGCGCAGCAGGTTGTCCCGGGGCGGCCGGGGGACGCGGTAGAAGCCGAGCCAGCGCGGCGAGCCGTGCTGGAGCAGGTGGGTGAGCTCGCCGAGGTTGGCGGCCTTGGTGCCGAACCGGACGTGGTCGTCCGCGCGCAGTCCGGTCAGCGCGGTGACGGGCGTGGGCGAGAGGTCGGGCCGGTCCACGGTGACGCGTTCGGCCGGCGGGGCCGGCGTCGGCCGGTCCGCGTCGTCGCGCGGCGGCGCGGCTTCCAGGTGCAGGTCGGAGCCGTCGGCCTCGACCCGGTAGCGGACCCACCGGCCGGCCAGTCCGGCGCGGTCGATCCGGTCGAGGGCGCCGATGCCGACGGCGTTGGGGATCCGCCACCCGGTGGCCATCACGTTGATGTGGGAGAGCGGGGTGGTGTGCTCGGTGTGGATGATGCCGGACACCCGGGGAACGTCCTCCGGCACCCGGGGCATCACCACGATGTCGTGCCACTCCAGCGGCTCGGGGTCGGCCCGGTACTCGGCCTCGGAGCGGAAGACCCGCAGCCGGCCGTGGGCCTCCCCGGCGTTCAGCGGCACGAACGCGGCGGTGGAGTAGAGCTCGTGGGACAGGACGCGCGGGATCTCGCTCTCCGGGATCCGCGCGACGTAGCCCTCCTGCCGGTGGTTGGCCGGCTTGAGGAGGAGCGGGAGCGACGGGTCGATGTGGGCGCGCACCCGGTGGTAGAAGGCGCGCAGCATGTCTCCGGACATGGTGTCGACGTCGACGGTCTCCAGGGACAGGAAGGGGCCGTCGGTCCGGCCGTCCTCCGCCACGCCGCCGCGGGTGTGCAGGGCGAGGGTGCCGAGCTGGAAACGGCGGTCGGGATTCCGGTAGACGTCGTCATTGAACGAATCGAGCCTGCCGGCGAGTTCGTCGATCGACATGCCGAGGATCTCGCACGCGATGTACTTGACGTGGAGCGTTCCGTCCGCGCTGTCGATGAAGTGGAGCACCGATTCGGTGCGGTCGAGCACGATCTTCACGTAGGGGTAGCCGCCGACGGTGCCGGCGAGCCGGGAGAACTCCCGGGTGGTGAGCTTTTCGCCAGTGAGACGGGGCCGCGTGGTCGCTTCGTTGCGATCCGAACGGGTCATGCGCACAGTTCAGCCATTCGTCATCGTGTACACGATCGGTGTGCACCAGGTCAGAAGGTGGTACGGCTGCACACACACTGCCATCAAATCTGAACTTCTGACGAATAGTCATTCAACATCAGGCCACTCCGAACTGTTTCGGCCACGAATACTGTCACCGCCGAAACCAAAACCGCAGGTCGGGCCGTGACAAAGGTCACAAGGTGAAGATGGAGCCTTCGATCGAGGGCGCGAAATACCGCTGAAATGTTGACCCTTGGACAATCTCTGCGCGAAATGAAACGGAATCAGATCCCTCCAGATATATGTCATGTCCACGAACTGAGGCCGCCGACCTCGCCCGGACCCGACCGTCCGACACCGCCGCCGGACACCTCGGATCCGTCGCCCCTCCGCCTCGACCCCTTCGCCGGGCACCGCCCCCGCCTCCGCCCCTCCCCCGGCTTTCCCCCGTCTTGACGAACGCATGACACTGACGCACCATCAAGCTGGCGCGCCATCTCCTCCACTGCTCCGCCCCCAACGGACCCCCACAGGAGGACAGTCATGCGACTGCCCCGCCGAGGAAAGCCCGCTGCGGCCACCGCCGTCCTGCTGGCCCTCGCACTCGCCACCCCGCTCACCGCCCAGGCCGCCTCCCCCGACTGGCCGCCGGCGTCCACCTCCACCACCGCCGACACCAGCACGTCCGACACCGCCCGGCAGTACCGGCTCGACGGCCCCCGCACCGTGGCCGAACGCACCGCCGTCGCCGCCACCGGCGCCTCCGTCGACGCCGTCCTGCCCGACGCGGTCGTGGTCACCGCCACCCCCGCCGAGGCCGCCCGGCTGCGCGCGCTCGGCTGGTCCCCCGTCGCCCTGCCCGGCCCCCGCTACGGCGCCGGCGCCGACGACCAGGGCCTGTCCGCGGTCTACGACTTCCCGCAGGCCGACTCCGGCTACCACAACTACGCCGAGGCCACCGCCGACATCGACGCCGTCGTCGCCGCGCACCCGGACATCATGAGCAAGCGCGTCATCGGCACCTCCTACGAGGGCCGGCCGATCGTCGCGGTGAAGATCAGCGACAACGTCAACACCGACGAGGACGAACCCGAGGTGCTGTTCACCGCCCACCAGCACGCCCGGGAGCACCTCACCGTCGAGATGTCGCTCTACCTGCTGCACGAGTTCGGCGACAAGTACGCCACCGACAGCCGGATCGCCAACGTCGTCAACAGCCGCGAGATCTGGGTGATCCCCGACCTCAACCCCGACGGCGGCGAGTACGACATCGCCACCGGCCGCTACCGCAGCTGGCGCAAGGACCGCCAGCCCAACTCCGGCAGCAGGAACGTCGGCACCGACCTCAACCGCAACTGGAACTTCAAGTGGGGCTGCTGCGGCGGCTCCTCCGGCTCCACCTCCAGCGAGACCTACCGCGGCAGCGCCCCGGAGTCCGCCAAGGAGACCAAGGTCGTCGCCGACTTCGTCCGCAGCCGGATCGTCGGCGGCAAGCAGCAGATCACCGCCGCCATCGACTTCCACACCTACAGCGAGCTGGTGCTCTGGCCGTTCGGCTGGACCACCTCCGAGACCACCACCGGCATGACCGCCGACGAGTACAACACCTTCGCCACCCTCGGCCGCAGCATGGCCGCGACCAACGGCTACACGCCCGAGCAGTCCAGCGAGCTCTACATCACCGACGGCGCGATCGACGACTGGCTCTGGGGCTCCCAGCGGGTCTTCGCCTACACCTTCGAGATGTACCCCGGCGAGAACGGCAGCGACGGCTTCTACCCGCCCGACGAGGTGATCGGCCGCGAGACCAGCCGCAACCGCGAAGCGGTCCTGCGCCTGGTGGAGACCGCCGACTGCGTCTACCGCGCGATCGGCAAGCAGCAGCAGTACTGCGGCATCCCCTCCTGACCGGCCCGGTCCGGTGCGCGGCCGTGGCCCGCCCGCGGCGCCCCGGGCGCGCACCGAACCGGTAGATTGCCCCGCGGCCACCACCCGCCCCCGCAGTCGGCGGGGGCGGCTTCCGGGGCCCGGACGAGGGGACGACGGCGTTGGGTACCGAGGGGACGACGGCGTCGGGCAGCGAGGGGACGACGGCGTCGGGTACGAGGACGGTTGCGGTCTTCTCGCTGGGCGGCACCATCGCCATGACGGCCGATCCGGCGACCGGCGGGGTCGTACCCGCGCTCTCCGCCCAGGACCTGCTCGACGCGGTGCCGGCCCTGCGGGGTCTCGACGTGGAGCTGCGGGTCAGGGACTTCCGGCGGCTGCCGAGCGCCTCGCTCGGGTTCGAGGACCTGGACGCGCTCTCGGAGGCCCTCGCCGAGGCCTTCCGGAACGGCTGCGACGGCGCGGTGGTCACCCAGGGCACCGACACCATCGAGGAGACGGCCTACCTGCTCGACCTGCTGCACCCGGGCGACCAGCCGGTCGTCGTCACCGGCGCCATGCGCAACCCCACCCTGCCCGGGGCGGACGGTCCGGCGAACGTCCTGGCGGCCGTCGTCGCCGCCGCGGCACCGGAGTTGCGGGGCGCCGGCGCGGTGGTCGTGCTCGGCGACGAGATCCACGCGGCCCGCCGCGTCCGCAAGTCCCACACCACCAGCCCGGCCGCGTTCACCTCCCCCGCCACCGGGCCCCTCGGGCGGCTGTACGAGGGGCGCGTCCACCTGCACGGCCCGCTCGCTCCCCGGACGGCGCTCGCCGGCCCGGCCACCGGGCCCGCGAACGCCGTCCGGGTCGGGCTGTACACCGCGACGCTCGGCGACGACGGCGGCCTGCTCGCCGCGACGGCGCAGGCGTGCGACGGGCTCGTCGTCGCCGCGTTCGGGGTCGGGCACGTGCCGGAGGGCTTCGTGGACGTGCTGGAGCGGACCGCGGCCCGGATCCCGGTCGTCCTCGCCAGCCGGATCGGCAACGGGCCCGTCCTGGAGGGGACGTACGGCTTCCCGGGCTCAGAGCGGGACCTGCTCGCCCGCGGGCTGATCCGGGGCGGCGACCTGGACCCGTACAAGGCCCGGCTGCTCCTGCGCGTCCTGCTGACCCGGGGGCGGGGGGCCGCGGAGATCGCCGCCGCCTTCGCCGCGACCGGGTGAAGGACCTGCCGGGACCCGCGCGCGGAACGTGAACTTCCGTGGCGCATAACCAATTTGAGTGAAGGTTTGTCCACCGATCGATGAACCGGCGCCCGGCCGCCGTAGCCTCGGGTCCGACCGTCGCCACCGAGGTGCGCGACGCGGTCTCAGTCGCAGTAGTTCGTCGACGCGGAAAGGCCATCGACAGCATGACGCACTCATCGGACCCGTCGGACCGGTCGGAGTCATCGAACCCCTCGGAGCCGTCGGGCGGGAATGACCCGACGACCGGCGGGCCGTCCCGCCGCCGACTCCTGAAGATCGGTTTCGGTGTCGCCGCGGGGGTGGCGGCGATCGGTTCGGGCGCCCCGGCGGCGGTCGCCGGCGGGCCGAACGACCCGACCCTTCCGACGATCGCCACCAAGGTGAAGAACCTCAGCGGCGCGGCCGAGACGGGGCCGCTCGGCGCGCCGTGGACGGACCTCGGCATCCCCGTGCGGTGCCCGGACGGCAGCATGCTCTTCGTCTGCGGCGACACCTTCAGCGGCAACGGGGTGGGCGACGGCGAGTGGAACGCCCCGGTCGGCCTGCGCTCCAGCAACTCGGACCCGAACAACCTGCGGATCGACGGCATCGTCCGCGGCGCGTACGGCATCAGCCTCGTCGACGAGCCGCACACCCCGGTCGGCGACACCGCGCACACGACCGCGATCCCCTCCGACGTGTTCGTCGTCGACGGCGTGATGTACATGCACCTGATGCGCGGCGTCATCTTCGACACCCACCACACCGACTTCTGGCGCTCCACCGACAACGGGCAGACCTGGGAGTACCTCTGCCAGTGGCCGGGCGACCTGCACGGCGGCCAGTTCCAGCAGAAGACCTACGCGGTGGCCGACGACGGCTACTGCTACGTCCTGTCCACGGTCTTCAACCGGGACGTGGAGTCGGGCATGCTGCTGCACCGGGTCCGCAAGGAGAGCCTCGGCGACCCGGGCGCCTACGAGCCCTGGGGCTGGGACGGCGACTGGCGGTGGAACGCGCCCGCGCCGACGACCGTCTTCGGCACCCGCAAGTGGGGCGAGATCTGCTTCCGCGCCATGGACGGCAAGTACGTCCTCACCTGGCTGAACATGAACCCGCTGTCCATCAGGGCGATGGTCTTCCCGCTCCCGACCTCGGACCTGACCAGGACGCCGGAGCAGACCATGATCCTGCCCTGCGGCCCGGGGCAGGAGGCCGGGAACCTCGTCCTCAGCCCCTACGGCGGTTTCGTCGTCCCCGGCTCGACGTTCGGCAACTTCCACATCATCGTCAGTCAGTGGTACGTCCCGGACCCGACGAACTACCGGATCATGCAGTACCGGATCAACATGGTGTCCTGAGCGCCGCCCGGCGGGTCGGGGAGGATCCGGGCTGACGGACTGCGGTGACCGCGCGCATTACTGCTTGACAGGGTGCGTAATACTGTAACGCGCGCGGTCCGGGACGGCGGCGGAGCGGTCGGCGCGGTTCCCCTCCCAGCAGCTCGGAGCACGACATGCACGTCTTCCTCGACCACCCCGGGCCGCTGGCCTTCGCCCACCGCGGCGGCGACCTCGGGCACCCCGAGAACTCGCTCGCGGCCTTCGAGGCCGCCGTCGCGCTCGGGTACCGCTACCTGGAGACCGACGTGCACGCCACCAGCGACGGCGTGCTGGTGGCCTTCCACGACTCCCGGCTCGACCGGGTCACCGACCGCGCCGGAGCGGTGGCCGAGCTGCCCTGGGAGAGCGTCAGGCGGGCCCGGATCGGCGGCAGCGAGCCGGTGCCGCTGCTGGAGGACCTGCTCGGCGCCTTCCCCGGGGCCCGCTTCAACATCGACGTCAAGGCGGCACCGGCCGTCGCGCCGCTGGTCGAGGCGATCCGCCGGACCGACGCCTGGGACCGGGTCTGCGTCGGCGGCTTCTCCGACAGCCGGCTGGCCGCCGTCCGGGCCGCCGCCGGCCCCCGGCTGGCCACCTCGCTCGGCCCGCGCGAGGTGGCCCGGCTGCGGCTGCGCTCGCTGGCCGGGCCGCTGCTGCGGGGACGCGCCGCGGCACCGTTCGCCGGCGTCTGCGCGCAGGTGCCGGAGCGGCACCGGGGCGTGCGGGTGGTCGACCGGGCCTTCGTCCGGACCGCCCACCGCCTCGGCCTGCAGGTCCACGTCTGGACTGTGGACGATCCCACACGGATCAGGGCTCTCCTCGACCTCGGTGTGGATGGCATCATGGCCGATCGCATCGACGTCCTGCGGGACGTCCTCGGCGAGCGGGGCTGCTGGACCGACGGCAGCACCGGCTCCAGCACGGTGATGGGAACCCCATGAGCACCACGAACCCGGCCACGCACCCGCCGGACGATCCACCGACCGACCCGTCGGCGGCCGCCGCCGCTGCCTCTGCCGACGACGACGGCCGCGCGCTGCGCCGGATGCAGTTCGGCTGGTACATCAACGACTGGGCGAACGCGGCCTTCTCCGCCACCGTCCTGACGGTGTTCCTCGGGCCGTACCTGACCGAGGTGGCCAAGAACGCCGCCGACGCGAACGGCGACGTGCACCCGCTCGGCCTGTCGATCCGGGCGGGGTCGTACTTCCCGTACACGGTCTCCTTCTCCGTGCTGATCTCGGTCGCGGTGATGCTGCTGACCGGCACGGTCGCGGACCGCACCGGGCGGCACAAGGAGCTGATGTGCGGCTTCGCGTTCGTCGGCTCGATCGCCACGATGGGGATGTTCCTCCTCGACGGCGACCGCTACCTGCTCGGCGGCGGACTGCTGGTGGTCGCCAACATCGCCTACGCGGTGTCGGTCGCGCTCTCCTACGCCTACCTCCCGGGCCTGGCCTCCCCCGACGAGCGGGACGCGGTCTCCTCCAAGGGCTGGGCGTACGGCTACGCGGGCGGCGGGCTGCTGCTGATCGCCAACCTGGCGCTGTTCCAGGGCCACGAGGCGCTCGGCCTGTCCTCCGGCACCGCCGTGCGGATCTGCCTGGCCTCGGCAGGGCTGTGGTGGGCGCTGTTCACCGTCGTCCCGCTGCTCCGGCTGCCCTCCCGCGCCGGGGTCACCCCCGCACGGGCCGCGGCGCTCGCGGCGGACAAGGCGGACGTGGCGGACAAGGCGGACGCGGCGAGGGCCGCCGAGCCCGCCGCCGGCAGCCTGCGCGAGCTCGGCCGCACCCTGAAGGCCATGCGCAAGCACCCGCTCACGCTGCTCTACCTCGCCGCCTTCCTCTGCTACAACGACGGCATCCAGACCGTCGTCTCCCAGGCCTCGCTCTACGGCAGCGAGGAACTCGGCATGGAACAGACCTCGCTGGTCACCGCCGTGCTCCTGGTCCAGGTGGTGGCCATCGGCGGCGCCCTGCTGCTCGGCCGGATAGCCCAGCGGTACGGCGCCAAGCGGACCATCCTCGGCTCCCTGGTCGGCTGGGTGATCACCCTCGCCCTCGGCTACTTCATGCCCGCCCACCAGCCCGCCTGGTTCTACGCCCTGGCCTGCATGATCGGCCTGGTGCTCGGCGGCAGCCAGGCGCTCTCCCGCTCGCTGTTCTCCCACCTCATCCCGCCCGGCCGGGAGGCCGAGTACTTCAGCCTCTACAAGGTCAGCGACCGCGGCACCAGCTGGATGGGCCCGCTGGTCTTCGGCCTCGCGTACGAGCTCACCGGCAGCTACCGCTCGGCGATCATCTCGCTGCTGGTGTTCTTCGTGATCGGCTTCGCGGTACTGGTGAAGGTCCCGCTCCGCCGTGCCATCGAGGCCGTCGGCAACCCGGTGCCCGAGCGGCTCTGACGGGCGGGGCCCTGCCGCCCTCCGGCGCGCCGGGCCAACGGTCCGTCCGTCAGGAGAGCAGCAGGGCCCGGTCCCAGCCGGGCGGCACCGTCGTCGTCGCGGCCAGCAGAACCAGCAGCACACCGGCGGCGCCGTCCAGGAACCCCGGGCCGAGGGGCCGGGCGTTCTCTTTTCGGCCGGTGAGGTTGTCGGTGAGTCGGCCGGTGCGCCTGTCGGTGCGCCCGTCGCCGAGACTGTCGGTGAGCCCGTCCGTCAGCCCGTCGGCCAGCCGGGTGGCCAGGCCCCGGGCCGCCGACCGGAACTCCGGGTCCCCGCTGTCGTGGGCGAAGCGCAGGGTGATCAGCAGCAGACCGGCCAGGCCGTGGCAGAGGCCCGGCCGCCGGTCGATCCGGCGCACCTCGGGCGGGCGGCGCAGCGCGGCCAGCAGGGTCTCCCGGGCGAGGCCGCGCAGGGACCCGTCGTCCAGGGCGGTGCCGGCCAGCCAGAGCGCACGGGCGATGCCCGGGCCGCCGTGGCACCAGGAGGCGGGCAGGGCCGAAGGCTCGGGCCCCGGGCCTTCGATCAGCACCCAGTCCGGGCCGTACTCGTCGTCCCGACGGTGCGCCAGGAGGCGGTCCACCGCCCGGTGCACCGCCGCGACCTGACCCGGCGCCGCCACGCCCGCCGACAGCGCCAACGAGAACAGGGCCAGCGGACCGGCCGGGCCGTGCGCCATCCCCGGCGAGTCGCCCGGGAACGCCGCCACCTGACGGCCGAGCACGGCAAGTACGGCCGTCAGCCGGTCGGCGGCGGCCGGGTCCTCGGCGCAGCGGTCCAGGAGGACGGCGCCGTGTCCGGTCAGACCGGAGCTCAGGTCGAGGCTGCGGCGGTCGAGGTGCTGGCTGTTTGGGGCCTGGGCGTCGAAACCCCGGCCGGCCGCTCCGAGCGGGACCGGGAGGCCCAGCCGGCTCGCGGTGAAGGCGAGTCCGTCGAAGCCACCGAGCAGTCCCGGCGCCCGCGACCGGATCCGTTCCGCGCCCCGGACGGCCGCCTCCAGGTGACCGGCCGCCACCACGTGCCGGCCCTCGCCGGGCCGGCAGAGGTCGAGCTGGTGGTGGGCGAGCGCGAGGCCCGCGCCGCCGGCCGCGAGGTCGGGCCGGACCGCCCGGGGTGCCGGGCGCGGCGGACCGGCGATCCGGTCGACCAGGCGCCGGGCGGCCTCCGCCGCGGGCCCGTCGAGCAGGACGGCCCAGGGGGTCTCGCCGGAGTCGCCGGTCATCGGCCCCGTTCCACGGATCGGGTGCGGTGGATCGTTCGGTGCGGATCGCTCGCACGCCCGTCGATCGGGTGCTGTGAGAGGCCGCTGCCGGCTCCCACAGCACCGCGCGGCCCGGCCGTCAGTCGACCGGGCTCAGACAGAGGTCGGTCCACTCGTAGCTGTGGTGGCCGGTGTCGCAGCACATCATCGGCTCCAGCGGCTGCTCCTCGGTCTCGGGCAGCTCCTGCAGCTCCAGGACGGTGCTCTCCATCGTCATCCCCCCTTTCCGGGGCTCGGGTGGTGGTGCGGTTCCGCGGCCGGCCGGTCGACCAGCCACGATCGGGGGCCGCCGTGGCGGCGGCGCAGCAGGAGGTCGAGCACACCGCCGTACCCCACGTTGTAGGCGGCGGTGACCTCGCGCAGGGTGTCGTCGGGGACCAGGTACCGGCCGTCGCGGAGCGCGGCGCGCAGGGCGATGCCGCGGACCAGGTCGTCGGCGCGGGCCAGGTGGCGGCGGTCGCCGGTGGCGGCGTACAGGTCGAGCAGCAGCTCGGCGTTGCCGGCCAGCCCGTGGCAGGTGCCGGGCCCGAGGCGGTGGCGGTCGCGGTGCACGGCGAGCGCGGCGCCCTCGGCGTGGGCGAGGTGGCGCGGGTCGCCGGTCTCCTGCCACAGCCTCACCAGGTAGCTGCCGATGCCCGAGGAGCCGTGGCACCAGTAGTCCAGGCCGGGGCGGTCGGCGCGGCCCGGGCCCTTGGGCCAGTAGGCGGCGCCGTCGCGCCAGTCGGTGAGCGCGCACAGGGCCTCGCCGCCGCCGAGCGCGATGTCGGTCAGCTCGGGCCGCCCCAGTTCGCGGCCGGCGGCGAGCAGGAAGGCCGCGTTGCCGGCGACGCCGTGGGCGAAGCCGTAGTGTCCGGAGCCGGCCAGTTCGGCGCGGTGCTCCGGGCCGAGCGGCCAGTCCACCCCGTCACGGTCCTTCAGCAGGTACAGCAGCCCGTCCGCGCACTCCTGGGCTCGGTCGGCGAGGCGCCGGTCGCCGGTGCGGCGCCACAGGTGGAGCTGGGCCAGCCCGGCGCCCGCCAGGCCGTGGCAGACGTCGGCGCTGCGCGTGTCCAGCGGGATGCGCAGGGCGTGGTCGAGGGCGCGGTCGGCGAGCCGGCGGTCCTCCAGGGTGGTCGCCGCCTCGTGCAGGGCCCAGACGGTGCCGGAGCGGCCGAAGTGGAGGCCGGGCAGGATCCGGTCGGGTTCGGTGAGCCGTTCGTCCAGCCAGTCGGCGGCGGTGCGCAGGGTGGGCCGGGCGGCCCCGTACCCGCGGCGGACGGCCCGGGTGAGCACCGCGAGCACCCCGGCCGCGCCGAGCTGCACGTTGCAGGGGTCGCCGTCCGGCAGGGAGCGCGGGGCCGGCCAGAGGTATTCGGCGGCGGGGTCCGCGGTGGCGGCGAGGTGGGCGAGGCCGTCTTCGATCAGGCGCTCGGCGGACGGCGGTTCGGGCAGGTGCTCGCGGCCGCCCGGGTCCAGTCCGGTGCGCAGGTAGGCCTCCGCCCGGGGCAGCGTCCAGCGCCGCGGTGCCGGCGCCGACAGTCCGGCGACCAGGGGGCCGAGGGCGCGCAGCGCGGGCAGGTCGTCGGCGGCGGCGACCAGGGCGGCGAGCCGTTCGCCGGGCGGCCGGGCGGGTGCGCCGTCGTCGGCGAGGACGGGGCTGATGCCGCTGGTGACGTGCAGCAGGGTGGCGCCGAGGCTGAAGCAGTCGGCCTCGGGGCCGGGTGCGGGTGCGGGTGCGGGTGTGGGTGCCGGTGTGGCTGCGGGGTGGCCGGCGTTCAGGTAGCCGGGGTCGGTGAAGCCGCGGGTGCCCGCCGGGTGGGCGGCGGAGCCGAGCGGGACGGCGAGCTCCAGGTCGACCAGGACCGGCCGCTCGTCCGGCGTCATGATGACGTTGCCCGGCTTGAAGTCGCGCAGGACGTACCCGGCGGCGTGCACCCGCCCGATCAGCGCGACGAGTGCCCGGGCGAGCCCGAGGGCCGCCGGGACGGGCACGCTCCCGTCGCCCCGCTCCAGGTGCTCGGCGGTCCACTGCTGGAGGTTGCGGCCGGGGACGAGGTCCTCGACCAGGAAGAGGTGGCCGCCGCTCTCGAACAGCTCCCGCACCCGGGGGGTGACACCGAGGGGCGCGAGCTCGTCCAGGACCCGAGCCTCGTGGCGCAGCCGGTCCCGGGTGTCGCGGCCCTCGGGGTCGGCGCCGACGTGCGGCCGGGCCTCCTTGAGCAGGACGGTCCCGCCGTCCCGGGTGTCCTCGGCACGGTAGACGCCGCCGCGGTTGGAGTGCCGGATCGCCTCCTTGACCAGGTACCGGCCGGCCAGCAGGACCGGTGCGCCGCGGCGGCGGGGCGGTGTCGCCGACGGCGGTTCCGCAGCCGGTTCCGCAGCCGGTTCCGGCCGGGCGAACGGGTCCTCGGCCCACGGCGGCGGCGAGAACCAGGGGTTGCGCTGGTCGGTGCTGAGGCTCCCGTCGGGCGCCACCAGCCGGCCCTCGTAGAAGCCTTCGTCGTTGAGCACCCGGGAGCGGGCGAAGCAGCCGTACCGGTAGTGCACCACGCTGTCCGGCCGGTAGCGGCGGTCGGAGAGGATGGCGGGGCCGGGCAGACCGGCCGTCGCCTCGTCCAACTCCTGCGCCAGGGCGCGCAGTCGGTCGTCGTCGGCGGGGTAGGCGGTGAGGAACTTGCCGGACTGCGCCCGGGCCGCGCGGGTGCCGGTCAGCTCGGCCGTGACCTGCGGCCCGGACGCGAACTTGAAGGCACAGCCGTGCGCGACGAGGACCCGTCCGGCGCGCTCCAGCACCCGCGGCGCGGAGGCCAGGGTCGCGGACACGTGGAGCTTCCAGCCCTGCCGGCGCGGCAGGTGGTCCGGCGGGGTCACCATCCACCACGGCTCGACGCGGCGCACGCGCCAGCCGGCGGCTTGATCGGAGCCCGTCAAGAACTCCGCGAGAATGGACCGATAGGGCGAGGTCACACGGCGAAGCTAGCAACGGTGAAATCCTCAACACAAGGGCTCTGTAAGGGATTTGATAAGTCATTGCATACGATCAGCGCATAATAGGGCTGTGGGCGATCCGTCCCGTCGGGCCCTCGTCGGACGCACTGTCCGCCCCTCGTCGAGCCCTCGTCGGACGCACTGTCCGACCCTGCCTCTACCGTGTGCGCATGACCGATCGTCTCCCGCTGCCGCCCGTCCTCCACCCACTGTTCCCCGACGGCGCCGCCGAACGGTCCACCCTCGCCACCCCGTTGCCGCCCGGCCGGCTGATCACCCCGGCCGGAGGCGAGGCCGAGGGCGGTGCTCCCGTGCTGTGGCTGAGCGACGGGCCGGCGCCCGCCGGGCTGTGGGAGGAGCTCCAGCGGGAGCACCCGCGGTCGGGGCTGTGGCCGCTGCTGCTCACCCGCCGCACCGGCGACCCGGAGTTCCGGCCCTGGGCCACCGGCGAGCTCCACCCCGCCCAGGCCGCCCCGCCCGCCGGCCACGACCCGTCCGCCCTGCTCCGCGGCTGGTGGGACTCCCCGGCCGTGGCCCGCCCGGAGGATCCGGAGGAGGCGCGGGAGCGCCACCAGGTCCTGGAGCCGTACGGCGCCGACTGGCCCGGCCTCGCCCCCACCCCGCAGCCGGCCGAGGCGGACGGCCCGAAGGCGGGCGAGGCGGACGTCTCGCAGGCGGACGGCCCGGAGGCGGCAGCCGCCCAGGTCGCGCGGTGGCTGCTGGGCCACGACCCCGCGCTGCGGATCGGACTCGTCCGGGCGGACAGCGGCGCCGAGGCCCTGGCCGTCTGCGGCTGGACGGCGGGCGGCCACCACGACCCCGGCGAGCTCGCCGCCGTCCTGCGCGACTGGGAGCGGCGGTTCGGCGCCCGGGTCGTCGAAGTCGGCCCCGACGGGCTGCGGTTGAGCACCACGGTGCGGCTGGACGACCCTGACGACCTGGACCAGGCCCTGCCGATCGCCGCCGAGCACGTCGCGTTCTGCCCCGACAACGTCATCCGGGACACCGAGAGCCTCACCGACTACGCGCAGGAGCTCGTCCTGGAGAAGTGCTGGTCGTTCTGGTGGCACTGACGGCCTCCGGCGAAACGGGCGTGGCGGTCCGTTGCGTCCCGCGGCGAGGTGGGTAGGGCACCGCTGGACCCGACCGACGGAAGGCGACACCCCGTGATCGACTACGACCTCCTGGCCCGGAACACACTCGCCCTGGGCTTCGCGCGGCTCGCGGCCGCCGTGGTCGTCCTCGACGCCTCCGGCCGGGTGCTGATGTTGCGCCGCCGCGAGGACGACGTGCTGCCCGGCCTCTGGGACTACCCGGCCGGCGGCCTGGAACCCGGCGAGGGCGTACGGGCGGGCGCGCTGCGCGAACTCCGCGAGGAGACCGGGCTCACGGTGGCACCCGAGGACGTCGAGTACGTCCGGGCGGTGGACTTCCCCGGTGCCGACGGCCGCCCGATCCGGCAGTTCGTCTTCACCGCCACCGTGCCCGACGGCACCCCGGTGACGCTCACCGAGCACGACCGGTACGTGTGGGCGGACCTCGACGACCCGCCGCCGACCAGCGCCGGCTACCACGAGGTGCTCGACTTCCTGCGGCGGCGCCGGGCCGTGCCGGGCTGGCGGCCGATCAGCCGCTACGTCCACGACATCGCCCTGGCGAACCTGTACGGGGCCTTCTACTTCACCGACCGGGCCGGCCGCGGCCTCTGCCTGCGCAACGCCTTCGACCCGAACCGCTGGCAGTTCCCCGGCGGCGACACCGACCCCGGCGAGACCCCGTGGGACACCGCGCTGCGCGAGGCCAAGGAGGAGCTGGGCCTGGACCTCGCGGCCGAGAACCCCGGGATCGTGGACCGCCGGGAACTGCTCGCCGTGGTGCACTTCTCCCCCGGCGCCTACTGGCCGCTGCACCAGGTCGGCCACATCTTCCGGGGCGGACGGCTCAGCGACGAGCAGCTGGGCCGGATCCGGCTCTCCCACGAACACACCGAGTGGGCCGTCCGCAGCCTCCACGACTGGCGCGCCGTCATGCGGCCCGCCGACTACCGCAGGCTGCTGCTGGTCGACCGCGCCCGCCGCGCCGGGCTCACCCTCTACGGCGAGCGGCCGGGGACGGACGCCGTCGACCGGCACGGCGTCGCACGGGACTTCGAGGGCGTCGTGGTGTTCGTGACCACCCCGGACGGCAAGCACCTGCTGATGAACCTGCGCGACGACGAGCCGGGCATCGCCCACCCGGGGTGCTGGGCCCCGATCGGCGGCCACCGCGAGGGCCGGGAGAGCGCGTACGAGACCGCGGCCCGGGAGGTGCTGGAGGAGACCGGCATCCGGGTCGACGGCCTGCGCGCCCTCCCCGGCCCCCGGCACCCGGCCGTGCACGAGTCCACCGTCGCCCTGCACGGGACGTACGCCGGCCCGGAGTCCGCCCTCGTCCTCGGCGAGGGCCGGGCCGTCCGCCTGGTCCCCCTCACCGAGCTCCCGGACCTACGGACCCCGCCGTACCTGGCGCACTACCTCGACCGGCTCCCGGACGGCCGCCCGACGGAGGCGGGTCAGCAGCCGAGGTAGCGCACCGTCACGCTGCTGAAGGACCGCCCCGAGGGCGCGTAGCCGACGGGTGTCGCGGGACTTGCCCTTGCCGCCCGCCCAGCCGCTGTCCACGTAGCCGCCGGACAGGTTGCCCCGCACGAACAGACAGCGGCCGTCCGCCTCGGAGTCGTGCACCGTCCCGACGACCTTGGTGTCGTCCGGGCTTCGGACCCTGCCGATCGGCAGGTGTCGCGAGCCCTCCGGTCTGCGGAAATGTGCTGATCGGCACCTGCCGGGGGCGGTGTCGATGGGGAAGGCTGAGGGACATCGGAGGCCGCCGAGGGAGCGGCCCGGAAGGAGATCCCCGTCATGGCTGCCGTGTCCGTCCGCACCTGCTCGTCCTCCGCCGCCCGCCGCACCAGGGGTGGGCCCGTCCACACGGTCGTCCGGCGCCGTCACCGGGGCGCCGCCGATGCGGAGCCTCCGGTGCTCAGCGCACCCGGCCGTCCCATTGCCAGCCGTCGCCCGGGCGGCGAGGGTACCCGGGGAGGGCGGCTCGGCCGGTGCACCAGAGGAGCGTTTCGGCGCGGCCGTGGCCGGTCGGAGCCTCCGGGAAGAGTCGAGCCACTGCCGGGCCGGCGAGGTGTTCCGGCGGCTGCCAGTCCAGCCCGAAGGCACCGGCCAGGTCCCAGCCGTGGACCAGGAGTTCGACCACCCCCATGGCCGCGAAGCCGGGACCGTCCGAGTGGCCCCAGGGGTGCCAGGCCCTGGCGGTCGGCGGGGTGTCCCGCACGGTGGCGGCGAGCAGGCTGCCGGCGATGCGCAGGCCCTCCAGGCAGTGCGGGATGGGCGCGGCGGGGTCCAGCGAGCCGAACAGGGTGATGTAGCGGTCGGTCGGGCGAGCGGTCAGCAGGCCCGCGTAACCCAGCACGCCGAGGGCGAGGTGGTCCAGCGTGGCCCGGGCGGTCCAGTCGCTTCCGGCGGGGTGACGGGACCAGTCGGCGTCGGCCACCCCTTCGAGGACGGCGGTGGTCGTTGCGGCGGCCTCGACCACCAACGCGGGCCAGTCGGCCGGGGAAAGGAGAGTGCCAGCGGAAGACGCGATTGACGGAGCGTTGGGCATCGGAACCGTGGCGGTGGAGGTCGGAAGCATGGTGGAGGTCGGAGCGGCGGTGGAGGCCGGAACCGTGGTGGACGTCGGAGCGATGGAAGGAGCGCTCACTTCTCGATCACCTCGATCAGACGCGCGTAGCTGTCGGCGCCGTGACCGGCGGCGATGGCCCGGCGGGCCTGGTCGGCGAAGACCTCCGGCAGGGCGGTGTCGACGCCGCGCGCCCGGCTCGCGTGGAGCAGGTGGTCCATCGCGGCCAGGTGGATGTCCAGGCTGGCGTCGTCGCCCGGGTAGGTGCGGGCGTCGAGCTGCGCGGCGTAGCGGCCGATGAAGCCGACGACGGCGCCGGACAGCCAACGGGTGGCCACCGGCGTGAAGTCGGCCGCCTGGACGCCGTCCGCGCCGACCAGCGCGGCGCCGTGCAGCCACCCGCTCAGCACGGACCACATCAGGCCCAGGAGCGCCGTGTCGTACAGCCCGGCGATCCCGGCGTCCGGGCCGAGGTCGACCGGTTCGCCGAGGGCGGCGAGCGTCACGCGGTGGCGGGCCAGGACGTCCGGTGCGCCGCTGTAGAGCAGCACCGCGTCCGGGCCCCCGATGCCGGGCGGGGTGATCATGATGGCGCCGTCCAGGTAGGCCAAGCCGATGCCGGCGGCCCAGTCGGCCAGCTCGCGGGCCTGCTCGGGCGAGCCGGAGGTGAGGTTCACCAGCGTCCGCCCGGCCAACGCCGCCTCCTGGCCGCTCAGAACGGCGCGCAGCGTGTCGTAGTCGAGCACGCAGGCGACGATCAACTGATGGGCCGTGACGGCGGCCTGGGGCGAGGCGGCCGCGACGGCACCGCGGGCGACCAGCGGCTCGGCCTTGGCCGCCGTACGGTTCCAGACGGTGGTCGGGTGTCCCGCGGCGAGGAAGGCGTCCGCCAGTGCGGTGCCCATCGCGCCGAGGCCGAGGACGGTGACGGCTTCCGGCGGCAGCTCGTGCGGCATGGGGGTTCTCCTGTTCGTACGGGTTCACCGGCGCGGATCGCTCCCCGGGCCGGTCCTTGATCGACATCACCTACGTTCGCAGAGCCCGAAGGACCTCGACAGTGGCAGGATTGCCCTTTGCCGAACGGTTCCTGCCAGGAAGGGCTCCGCCATGTCCGATCCCGCCCCCGGCCCCGCCCCTGCCACCGGCTCTGCCACCGCCAAGGCCACTGCCACCGCCCCCGGCACCGTGGCCATCGCCGTCATCGACCACGCCGAGCTCCCGCTCTGGGACATGTACGAACTCGGCATGGCCTGCGCGGTCTTCGGCATCCC
Source organism: Kitasatospora sp. Ki12 (assembly GCF_054601375.1). Lineage (NCBI taxonomy): Bacteria > Bacillati > Actinomycetota > Actinomycetes > Kitasatosporales > Streptomycetaceae > Kitasatospora > Kitasatospora sp. Ki12. Next base: position 1,850,284 of record NZ_BAAIHT010000002.1, read on the forward strand.
CCAGCCCGAACTCGCCGACCGCTGGTACGAACTGCGCCTGTGCGCCGAGACCCCGGACGCCCCGGCGCCACCCCGGGCTCCCGGCGGCTTCGGCTTCTCGCTTCGCGCCGAGTACGGCTGGGACGCGCTCGCCGGGGCGGACACCGTGATCGTCACCTCCGTCCCGGAGGCCTGCGTGACCGGCGAGCGCGAGCTGCCGCCCGCGCTGCTGGCGGAACTCCGCCGGGCCGCCCGGGCCGGGGCACGACTGGTCTCCCTGTGCACCGGCGCCTTCGCGCTCGCCGCCGCCGGACTGCTGGACGGTCGCCGGGCCACCGCCCACTGGGCGCATACCGCCGATCTGGCCCGCCGGTACCCGGACGTCACCGTGGACGACGGCGTGCTCTACGTCGACGACGGCGACGTGCTCACCAGCGCCGGTGTCGCCGCCGGGCTCGACCTGTGCCTGCACATCGTCCGGCGGGATCTCGGGGCCCACGTGGCCAACCAGCTGGCGCGCAAACTCGTGGTGCCCGCCCACCGCCCCGGCGGACAGGCCCAGTTCGTCGACCTCGCCGTGCCCGTGGCCGACGACGACAGCCTCGCCCCGGTGCTCGCCTGGGCCACCGAGAACCTCGAACGCCCGATCACCACCAGCGAGTTGGCGCACCGGGCCAGGATGAGCCCGCGGACCTTCTTCCGCCGTCTCCAGGCGGCCACCGGCACCACTCCGCTCCAGTGGCTCCTCAACCAGCGCCTCGCCCGCGCCCAGTCCCTGCTGGAGGCCACCGACCTGCCGGTGGAGCAGATCGGCGAACGCAGCGGCCTCGGCAGCGCCACCAACCTCCGCCGCCACTTCACCGCCCGCGTCGGCGTCACCCCCACCGACTACCGCCGCGCCTTCCGCTCCCCGACCGCCCCGGCCTGACCGGACCTCTCCCCCGCCGCGGCGCATCCGCGGCCGGCCCGCCGCCCCGTACTCCGATGCACCCCGATGGGCTCCGATGTACTCCGATCGCGACGCCATCGAGGCCCGGCTCCTGCCGGGACGGCCTCTCCGGCGATCCGCCGGGTTCAGCCGGGTTCAGCCACGCGGTGGGCGCGGTGGGTGGCGACCCGGACGCGGGTGGCGCAGCGGGGGGTGCAGTAGCGCTGGGGGGTGCGGCGGCCGGTGTCGATGAAGAAGCGGCCGCAGCCGGGGGCGGCGCACCGGCCCCAGGCGCAGGTGCCGCGTTCGCTGAGCCAGAGGCCGAGGGCGAGGGCGGCGGTGGAGAGCAGCCAGTGGGTGAGGCCGGCGTCGGCGGGGGCGCGGGTGTGCAGGGACCAGGGCCGGCCGGGAAGGCGGACCAGCCGAGGGCGGGCCGGGTAGCGGTCGAGCAGGGCGTTGATCGCCTCGGCGGCGGTGTCGGGGTCGTCGGCGCCGAGGATCGCGATCACGGGGGCGGTGGCCTCGCACAGTTCGCGGGCGTCGGCGTCGGTGAGCCGGAAGGCCGGGCCGCCGTGCAGTTCCAGGAGCGCCTGGAGGTCGGCGGCGCTCGCGTCGGGGTCCTCGTGGACGGTGTTGGCGAGGTCGGTGAGGAAGTGCAGGCCGCGGGGGTTGCCGTCGTCGGGCTGCTGCCTGGTGCGGGGCTGGGCCATGGGGTCGCCTTCGGATCGGGTGGTCGCCTGCCCACCATGGTAACGTCAAAATGACGAATTGAACGTTACGGAGGGGTGGCATGCGAAACCCGGCGGTACTCCCGGAAGTACTCCCGCGGACAACGTCCGTCCTCGTCGTCGGCGGAGGCCCGGTCGGCCTCACGCTGTCGGTCCTGCTGTCCGGGTACGGCGTGCCGCACCTGCTCGTCGAGGCCCACCCGGGCACCTCGCGCCACCCCAAGGCGCGCGGGGTGTCGGCGCGCTCCATGGAGCTGTTCCGCCGCTGCGGCCTGGAGGAGGAGGTCCGGCGGGCCGGGCTCCCGGCCGCGCAGGTGCACTTCTACCGCGGCCGCGACCTGGTCGACCCGGACTTCGTCCGCACCGGGGTCGCCGCCGAGCCGGGCGGCCCCGAACGCACCCCCTCCCCCGGGCTGATCTGCTCCCAGGACGCCCTGGAACCCGTCCTGCTCCGGCGCGCCCGCGAACTCGCCCCGGACGGCGTCCGGTTCGGCCTTCGACTGGTCTCCTTCGCCGAGCAGCCCGACGGCGCTCACGACATCGGCGCGCACGAAAATGGCGCGCACGAAAATGGCGCGCGCGATGTCGGCGTACTCGGCCACGGCGTGTACGCCACGCTGGAGGACCGGGCCACCGGCGAGCGGCACACCGTGCGCGCCGACTGGCTGGTCGGCTGCGACGGCGCGGCGAGCACCGTCCGCGAGACTGCGGGGATCCCGATGGAGGGGCCGACCGGACTCGGCCACTACCTCAGCGTCCGCTTCGAGGCACCGCTCGGCGAAGTCGTCGCCGACCGCGCCAGCGCCTCGTACTTCCTCACCGCGCCGGGACGCGGCGGCTTCCTGGCCGTCGACAACGACCGGCACTGGATCTACCAGCACCCGTACGACCCCGAGGACGCGGACGTCACGGCGCTCCTCACCGACCACCGGCGGCTGGCCGAGCTGGTCAGGGACGCCGCCGGGGTACCCGGACTGCCGGTCACCGTCCACGACACCATGACCTGGCGGATGGACGCCCGGCTCGCCGCGGCCTACCGCCGCTCCCGGGTCCTGCTCGCCGGCGACGCGGCCCACGCCGTGCCCCCGACCGGCGGACACGGCATGAACACCGGCCTCGGCGACGCCGACAACCTCGCCTGGAAGCTCGCGGCGGTGGTGGCCGGGACGGCGGGCGAAGCCCTGCTGGACAGCTACGAGGCCGAACGCCGCCCGGTGGCCCGGCAGGTCATCGACATCTCCCTCGCCAACTCCCGGGCCCGGAGCGGCTACCGGATCGACGACGAGCTGCTGCTGACGGCGGCCTACCGCTCGACGGCGGTCCTGGACGATCCGGACGCACCGCACGCACCGGCCCTGCCGCCGCTCGACCCGGACCGGAAACACCCCGGAGGCGCGCCCGGCACCCGGCTCCCGCACCTGAGGCTGTCCGGCCCGGCCGGGCCCGCTTCCACCCTGGACCTGGTCGGGCCCGGGTTCACCCTGCTGGCGCCCACCGGCGAGGCCGCGAAGGCGGAGGAGACCGACGAGGCCGGGCAGGCGTTCTGGCAGCGGCAGGCGGACACCGCCGCGGCGGCCGGTCTGCCCGTCACCGTCCGTCCGCTGCCGACGGAGTTCGCCCCGTGGAGCGGAGCGCTGCTCGTCCGCCCCGACGGCCACATCGCCTGGCGGGCCCCGCATCCGCCCGCCGGCCGGGACACGCTCCTGCTCACCGTCCTGCGGCGGATCCTGTCCACGGCGGAGAGCCGGTGAGAGCAGGTGAGAGCCGGGGAGACCCGGTTCAGGTCACCAGCCCGCGCCGGAACGCCTCGCCGACGGCGCCCGCCCGGTCGCGCACCCCGAGCTTGTCGTAGATGCGCAGCAGGTGCGTCTTGACGCTGGCCTCGCTGACGAACAGCTCGTGCGCCACCTCCTTGTTGGAGGCCCCGTGCGCGACGAGGCGCAGCACGTCCAGCTCGCGGGCGCTGAGCACGCCGTCGGCCGGTCGCCGTACCCGGTCCATCAGACGCTTGGTGATGGCCGGGGAGAGCACCGCCTCGCCGCGGGCGGCCACCCGGGCGGCGCGCAGGAGTTCCTCGGTCGGCGCGTCCTTCAGCAGGTAGCTGGTGGCGCCGGCTTCGATGGCGGGCAGCACGTCGTTGTCGGTGTCGAAGGTGGTGAGCACCAGGACGCGGACGGCCGGCGCGGTCCGGCCGAGCCGCCGGATGGCGGTGACGCCGTCCATCACGGGCATCCGCAGGTCCATCAGCACCAGGTCGGGCTTCAACTCCTCGACGAGGTCGAGGGCTTCGGCGCCGTCGCCGGCCTCGCCGACCACCTCGAACTCGGGGCTGCCGGTGAACGCGCCGCGCAGGCCGTCGCGCACGATCGGATGGTCGTCGACGATCAACAGCCGTACCGGTGTGGACTGTTCGCTCATTCGCCCGCTCCCCGCCGGATCGCGGGCACGCTGGCGTTGACGGCGGTGCCCGCGCCCGGCGCGCTCTCCACGGTCAGCGTCCCCAGCACCCGCTCCAGCCGCTGCCGCAGACCGGGGAGGCCGTAACCGCCGTCACCGCCGTCACCGCCGTCGCCACCGTCGCTGAGGCCACCGCCGTAACCGTCGTCACCGTCTTGCGGCGGTGGCGGCTCGTCCCGGCCCGTCACGGTGAGCGCGCCGAAGCCGACACCGTCGTCCCGGACGTCCAGCATCACGGTGTCCTCCAGGTAGGAGATGGTCAGCCCGACCCTACCGGCCGCCGCGTGCTTGGCCACGTTGGCCAGCGCCTCCTGGGCGACCCGGAAGAGCGCCACCTCGATCTCGGTCAGCAGCGGCACCGGGTCCCCGGTGGCCTCGACCGACACGGGGACGCCGTGCAGGGCCGACCAGCGCCGGGCGAGGTCCTGGACCGCGCCGGGCAGATGGGCCTCGTCCAGTTCCACCGGCTGCAGTGCCGCCACCGACCGGCGGGCCGCCGAGAGGCCCTCCCCGGCCAGCGTCCGGGCCTGCTCCAGGTGCCAGTCGCGCCGCTCGGGCCGTTCCCGGGCCCGGTCGGCGGCCTGGAGCTGGGTGACGATACCGGCCAGGCTCTGGGCGAGGGTGTCGTGGATCTCCCGGGCCATCCGCTGCCGCTCGTCCTGGACGCCGGCCTCCCGGGCCTGGGTCAGCAGTTGGGCGTGCAGGCCGTTGTTCTCCGCGATGACGCTCTTCAGCCTGGCGATCAGCCGGCGGCGCTCCTCGCTGCGCTCGTTGAAGCGGTACGAGAGGTTGCCGAACACGCCGATCAGCAGCGTCTGCAGGACCACCGAGGCGGCGGCGATCGCGATCCGCTTCGAGGTGTCGGGGATCCCGCCGGGGATCAGGTTGATCATCAGCGAGGTGGCGCCGACGCTGACGAAGGCCCACTGCGGCGGCAGCAGGTCGTACGCCTGGACGAAGCCGATCACGGCGAACACGAAGAAGATCGGGTGCTGCGTCATCAGCACGGCGGCCAGGACCTGCTGGACCGCCACGTAGGTCAGCATCGGCCCGGTGCGGGCGCTCCACTCCCGCGGGCGCAGGGTGTACATGGCGAGCGTCCACCCGGCGGTCACCGCCACCAGGGGGCCGACCGTCACCCGCGCGTTCGCCGCGCCCTCGTCGGGCTGCAGGTAGCTCAGCACGGTGGCCACGGCCAGCAGCGCCAGGGGCAGCGGGGTGAGGTAGCGGCGGACCCGGGCCAGGTCGATCGGTTCGTCGCTCAACATCCTCGACATGCTCGTCCCCCCCAGATGGCCCCGGTCGCTTCGCGCCCTGCGACCCTACGTGATCTTGCCGACGCGGGCCCGGCCCGGCCGACCGGCCCCCCGGCTGACCGGCTGACCACCTACTCCCAGCGGAAGAGGCGGGCCGCCGCCACCCCGAGGACCACCGCGTACGCGGCCAGCACCAGCACGGCGGCCGGGCCCGGCCAGTCGCCCCTGGCGGCGTCGCCGAACGCCGCCACGGACGCGCCCAGCGGCGTGTAGTCGCCGATCCGGTTGACCGCCTCCGGCATCTGCTCGCGCGGCACGTAGAGCCCGGCGAAGAACATCAGCGGAAAGAAGAGCATGCTCCCGGCGCCGGTGGCGGCCTTGCCGGTGCGGATCACCGAGGCCAGGAACAGTCCGATGGCGAGGACCGCCGGCACGGAGAGCGCGAAGGCCAACAGGAACCCGCCCGGGTTGGCGGGCGGTTCGACGTCCCAGAGCAGGGCCGCGGTGCCGAGCACCAGGACGGTCGTGGTGGCCACGACCGCCGTCTGGACCACGAGTTGGGCGACCAGCACCCGCACCGGGCCCACCGGCGTGGCCGACAGCCGCCGCAGCACGCCCTTCTCCCGGTAGCCCACCAGATACGCCGGGGTGACGAACAGTCCGGTCAGCGCGCAGGACAGCACGACCAGGACGGGCGTGAAATGGTCGATGCCGCGCCGCCCGAGCTCCGCGCCGGCCTCGCGGGAGGACGGGAGGCTGCCGATGACCACCACCAGGGCGACCGGGAACAGCAGCGTCCAGAAGTACGCGGCGGGGTCGCGCAGGAACAGCTTGAACTCCACGGCGGTGAGCCGGTTCATCGCCCGCACCGAGGGCTCCTTCCGTCGGTCCTTCCGTCGGTCCTTCGGTCGGTCCTCCGCCCGTTTCGAGGTACGCACGGGTTCACCGCTGCCGGTCGGGGCGGTCGAAGCGCCGTCCGGTCAGGGCGAGGAACGCGTCCTCCAGCCCGGCCGGTTCCGCCCGCAGGTCCGCCGCGACGATCTGCTGCCGCGCCAGGGCCGAGGCCACCGCGTACACCAGGTTGCCGGTGCCGGTGACCACCACCTGCGCGCCGTGCCACTGCACCGAGGTCACCTCCGGCAGCGCGGTGAGGAGGCCGTCGTCGAGCGCGGTGGTGGGCCGGAAGCGCACCCGCTGCTCGGCGTTGACGGCGGCGACCAGCCCGGCCGGGGAGTCCAGCGCCACGATCCGGCCGCGGTCGACGACGGCCAGCCGGTCGCAGAGCCGCTCCGCCTCCTCCAGGAAGTGCGTGACCAGGACCACGGTGATGCCCCGGTCCCGGACCCGCTCCACCAGCTCCCAGGTGTCCCGCCGGGCCGCCGGGTCCAGCCCGGTGGTCAGCTCGTCCAGCACCGCGACCCTGGGGTCGCCGACCAGCGCCAGCCCGATCGACAGCCGCTGCTTCTGCCCGCCGGAGAGCCGGCCGAACGGGCTGTCGGCCCGCTCCGTCAGGTCCAGCAGCGCGAGCAGTTCCCGCCAGTCGGCGGGCTCCTCGTAGAAGGACGCGTACAGTTCCATCGCCTCGGCGACCCGCAGCTTCTCGGGCAGTTCGCCGCTCTGCAGCTGCATGCCCAGGACCCGGCGCAGCCCGGCCGCGTCCCGCCACGGGTCCAGCCCGAGCACCGAGACGGTGCCGCCGTCCGGCACCCGCAGCCCGGCGAGGCACTCCACCGTCGTGGTCTTCCCGGCGCCGTTCGGGCCGAGGATCCCGAAGATCTCGCCCTCCCCGACCTCGAAGGAGATGCCGTCCACGACCGTCCTCCGGCCGTACCGCACCCGGAGGTCCGACACCACGACGGCCGGCCCGTGACCGGCCCCCGGCCTCACCGGCTCCACCCGGTGTCCGGCCCCCGCCGTCTCGGTATCACGTTCACTCGCACGTTCCTGCTCTCCGTCCTCCCGGCTCCCCCCACTCTCCGGCGCCCGCCCCAGCCCGCGGATCCCCCATCCGACAACCGAACGGTGGAACCGCCGGTAACCGAACGGTGGACACCGGGAGGTCGCACCGGCCCCTACAGCAGGCCGGTCGAGACCACAAGGGTCGTTGACGAACGCCGGAGCAATGCGTCACCGTTGTCCCAACTCCCCCCCAGGCAAGGAATCTGCCTCCGCATGCACGTTTCCCATGCCCTCGTCGAGAAGGTGGCCGAGCGCGTCGACCTCCGCGGCGGAGCCACGGTGTTCCCCCAACGCCTGCTGCGCGACTGGTCGGGCAAGGAGCGGATCAGGAGCGAGCGGCTCCGGGCCATCTACACGGCACTCAACTGCCACGGCCTCCGCTGCTACCCGAGCGCCCCGATCTGCGGTGAGGACTGGCCGATCCTGATCTACCGCACGGAACTGGCCAACGCACAGTTCGACCGGCTCGGCCCGGCCGCCCGGGCGAGCCTCAAGACGGCCGTCGACATCCTGAGCGTCCCGTACTCGCACAGCAAGGTGTGGGAACTGCGCGACGCCCTGCTGGAGCTCAACGGGGTGAAGAAGAAGGCGGCCTGACCCGACCGCCACCACCCGAAAATCGGACGACGGCCGGACGGGCGCGGGCCTAGGCTCCCCCGCATGTCCGGACCGACGCTGGTGATCGATCTCCCCGAGCCCCTCTCCCCCGCCGCCATGCAGGCGCTCCGGGAGCTGATGGTGGGGCTCTCCTGCCGCTTCACGGAGATCCGCCCCGGGTCGTACGACGTCCACGTGCCCGCCGAGCGGCTGGGCATCGAGGACACCCGGGACCCGGACTGGCGGAAGCCGTACCCGCTGCCGCTGCTCGCCGGACAGCCGACAGACGCGAGCCTCGCCGCGCTGGTGGGGTTCAACCCGCGACGCGAGGACCGGCGCCGGCCGTTCGACGTCTACCTGATGGGGGCGGGCGCCGGCGACGAGTCCATATTCGAGTCCGAGCAAGCGGAGGAGGACGAGATCGAAGCCCTGCTCGGCTTCCGCGCCGCCCAGGCCGTCAACGTCAGCGCCGCCTGCAACGGCGCGATCGACCACGCCGCCACCGCCCTGCTCACGGCCGCCGTCCTGGACGTCATCGGCGGCGTCTGCAAGGCCGAACTGGCCTCCGGCCAGGCGTCGGTGACCGCCGACCTCCCCGGGCTGATCGCCGTCGCCGACGACGGCTGGGACACCGCCCTGGTCACGGCCGAGTTCCTGCGCGCCTGGGTCGCCCGACCGGGCTTCCGCCTGGTCAAGTAGCAGCGCGTTCATGTGCGGCCCGATGGACAGCGCCGCAGCCCCCGGCGCGCGGGCGGCGGGGGCTGGCGGTCAGGTGTCCTCGTCCTGGGGCGGGGTCGCGCGGAGGGCGGTGACGACGCCCAGCGCGACGGTCGCGAAGGCGAGGGCGAGGAGGACAGCAAAAGCTGTCCCGATCAGGAATCGCACGGGGTCTCGCGTTCGGCGTCGAGGAGGAGGACGAGGAGGTTGAGCAGGGTCGACGCGGGCGCGGTGCCGAAGCGGACGAGGACGCGGCCGTCCAGGGTCTTGTCGGTACCGGCCGAGGGCCAGATCAGGCCGAACTTCCGTCCGCGCTCCTGGACTTCGGCCAGGAGGGTGCGGATGTGGTCGTCCGTGTAGTGCCGGATCCGGAGATCGGTCGGCTTCATGGGGTGGCGACGGTAGGACATCAGGCGACATCCTTCTGCAGCTCGAACCAGACCGACTTTCCACGCTCCTGGGGGTCGACGCCCCAGCGGTGGGTGAGGCCGGCGACCAACTGGAGGCCCCGGCCGGACTCGGAGAGCAGGTCGGGCGCCTGCGGGGCGGGCGGGATCGGGCTCTCGTCCGTGACGGAGACACGGAGGGTCTGGTTCGCGGAGATGATCTGGACGATCGGCGCGGGGGTCGAGCCGTGCCGCCAGGCGTTGACCAGGAGTTCGACGAGCGCGAGCTGCGCGTCGAAGATGGCGGAGGGGGACCAGCCGACGCGGGTCATGGTGTCGCCGAGGGACTGACGGGCGATGGCGATCGAGGGCGTGTTGAGGTGACGCATGGGACTTCTCCCGAGGCGTGAGTGAGGGAAGAACCGGCGGAACACATGTCGCCGTGAGCCAGGCCAGGCAGATGGGCATGGCTGCTCTGCGGTGCTTGCTAGCAGGCATTACTGACGATCCGTCGGATCGATGTGACAACGACCATAGCGCACGAGGGTGGCCAATTTTCCCCCGCTTCGGGAACTTCCCTCTATCGTGGTAGTTGGTAGACCGCCACTCAGCCCTCACGGCAGACTTGAGTCGACTACGTCCTCGGAAGGAAGCCATGCCGCCACGCGCCAACCCGACACTCCGCCAACGCAGGTTTGGCACCGAGCTACGGAGAATGCGCGAGCAGGCCGGCTATGGCGGCTCAGAGCTCGGTCGCCTCGTCGGGATGAACCCCGCTCAAGTCACTCAGATGGAATCGGGACGGATCGGTATCAGCGCCGACCGCCTGCGCACCATCGCCTCCGCGTGCAACTACGCGAATCGCCCGATGATCGACGCTCTCGCCGACATCATCACGGAGCGCGGCCGGGGATGGTGGGAGGAGTACCGAGAGGTCCTGACGACAGACTTCCTTGAGGTAGCCGAGATCGAGCATCACGCCAAAACGCTCTCCGTCTGCACCACCACCTACATCCCGGGCCTGCTGCAAACCGGGAGCTACGCATCTGCCGTGTTCGCTCGGGTCTATCCGCCGCTGCCTCGCAAGGACATCGATGTCCGAACTGCCTTCCGTGTGCAGCGGCAGCAAGTGGTCCGATCCGGCAAGATCCCGCTTCGCGCATTCGTTCACGAGGCAGCACTCCGAATGCAGTTCGGTGGCCCCAAGGTGCTCGCCGACCAGCTTGACGCCCTGATCGGCGACTCAGCCGACAACGGAATCTCGATCAGGGTGGTGCCGTTCGATGTGGACACCTTCCCCGGTGCTGGCGAGAACGTAACGCTCGCCGAGGGCCCTGTACCCGAACTCGACACCGTTCAGATGGACACCTCTCCCGGCACGCTCTTCTTCGACGCCCCAGCAGACCTGGCCAAGCATCGATCCATCTTCGACCGCGTGGACTCCGCTGCACTTTCCGAGGATGAGTCGCGAGACTTCATCCGATCCATCAAGAAAGAAGTGGAATCCAAGTATGCGTAACACCGAGTGGCGGAAGTCGAGCTACAGCGCGGCGAATAACGAGTGCGTGGAGGTCCGAACTGCCGACGGGGCGGTCGAACTCCGCGAGTCAGACGAAGCCGACATGATCATCCGCACTGCCCCCGCCACCTTCGCCACCCTCCTCCAAGCCGCCAAGGCCGGCGAGTTCGACCACCACACCTTCACCGCCCGCTGACACGACCGGCCCCTCGCTCCGCAGAGCGAGGGGCCGATCCACGACGAATCAGCTGACCTTGAGCCGCTCCAGGAACTCCTGGACGCCGTCGACCTGACGGTACGGCCTGAAGGCCGGCGCGAGGTCGCGCACGAGGGCGACGCAGCGTGGGGCCCCGATCCGGGTGGCCAGGTCCAGTGACTCCCGGCTGACGGCAAGCGCCTGTTCGACATCGTTGGACCGCAGGTAGCCGTTCGCCTGGTACGTCAGGAAGACTCCACGTGTCTTGTCGCGGGCGCGGGGCAGCAGGGCCATGCCTTCGGCGATCCGGGTGTGGGCCTCGTCGGTTCGGCCGAGGTCGAGCATGCACTGACCGGAGTCCACGGCAAGATCGGCCGGGCCCATCCATGCACACCAGCCCGGTGCGGGGTCGGCGGCCTCCACGCCGAGGGCAGCCTCGGCCTCCGACAGGTCCCGGAGACAGGCCGCCCGGTCCCCGAGGGCGGCGTACGCGCGGGCCCGGCGCAGGAACAGCAGCGACCGGGCGGTGGGATGCCCGGTGCCCGACAACGCGTACCCGAGCTGGTCGACCGACACCTTGGGTTCGCCGAGCCAGTTCGACTGGTAGGCGAAGTCGGATAGCACCCCGGCGCCGTGGTCCCGGTCCCCCGCGGCGTGGGCGGACTGCAGGGCCGCTCCCCAGAGCTTGCCCGCCGCCCAGTGCCGGCCGTGGTCGAAGCGGTACCAGCCGCAGGTGGTGGCCAAGGTGGCCGCCAGCAGGTGGAGTCGCCGGCCGATGTCCTCGCTGTAGCGGCCGTCGTCGATCAGGTCGGTCACCGTGGCCAGCTGGGCGTCCATCAGCCGCACGGTGTGCTGGCGCTGCTCGGTCGGCAGGGCCGTCAACTGCTTGCTGGTCTCTTCGAGCCAGTCCACGAGCCCGCCGTCCACCTGTTTGCCGTCCAGCGCGGACGTGAGGCGTGCGGGCTCGATCACGGCCCACTGTGCGGCGAGTCCTGCCAGGGAGACGGCACTGTACGTCATGAAGGTGCGGCGATCCATCAGAGCTCTCTGTGCGTCGTGGAGTGCTTGGACGGTGTGGGCGGAGCCGAGCGCGAGCGGCTCGTCGCGGCCGGGCAGCCAGTACGGCCAGCCGTACGCCTCCATGTCCGCGACCGTGACCCCGAAGACTTCGGCGAGCAGGAGCTGGGAGTCCACGTTCGGTGTCTTGCGCCAGTTCTCCCACCGGCTGACAGCCGCCTTGTCGGCCCCCGAGCGCAGCCCGTGACCGCGGGCGGCCCTGTCCATCGAGGTGGCGAGATCCCCCTGGGACCAGCCGTGCAGTTCGCGCGCATAGGCAAGGGGGTGCCGGATCAGGTCGTCCACGGGCCAATCCCATCATCGACAGTGCCCGCGAGCCTACCGACAACGCGGGCGGGACAACCCCGGGACTACCGACAATGCCTGGTCGGAGAGCGGGAGTTGGGTTGTACTCGACGCACACCGAAGAACTTCCTTCACGAAACGGAAGGAGCCCGCGCAGGAAGCGACGTGCCGCGATCATCGGCCTTGGGCATCAGACTGCAGAAGATCACCTCCCCGGTCTTCTCGGCTCTGGCCAGGCCGAACTCGTCGCCGTCTGCGACAGCAACCCCAGCGTCCTGCGCGAGCACGAGAGCCGCCTCCAGGTGCCCGCGTTCACCCGAACCGCCGACCTGCTGGACGCCGTGCGGCCGGACTTCGTCATTGTCGCCGTCCCGCACTACGCGGGCCGAGCGGTGATCGAGGAGTGCGCCAAACGGGGCGTGCACGTCATGAAGGAGAAGCCGTTCGCCACCTCGCTCACCGAGGCCCACGAGCTAGCCGCCGTCTGCCGGGGGCGGATCGAGCTGATGGTCACCCTCCAGCGCCGTTTCAACCCGATCTACACCAGTGTGACCGGGCTCCTGGACCAGATCGGTTCACCGTTCCTGATCGACGGCCAGTACACCTTCCACACCGCCGACCCCGGCGCCGGCTGGCGGGGGGACGTCAAGAAGGCGGGCGGCGGCTGCATCATCGACATGGGCTACCACATCATCGACCTGCTGCTGTGGTACTTCGGCCTGCCGAGCCGGATCCTCGCCGAGTTCTCCGCCACCGCCGTGCCAGGGGCGGGATACGACGCCGAGGACACCGCTCTCATTCAGCTCGGATTCGACCGCGGCTTGTACGGCTCCGTGCTGCTGTCGCGCTGGGCGGCCCCGAAGACCGAGAGGCTGCGTGTCGTCGGCACCAGCGGCTCGGTGCTACTGACGAAGGGCGGAGTCCAGCGGCTCGACCTGACCGGCGCGGTCGTTGAGGAGCTGACCCGGCCGCGTGCCCCCGCGAGCACCTCGACCGCACAGATCGAGTACTTCTGCCGAGTCCTGGACGGCGAACGGCCCAACGACTCCGGCCCCGAGCAGCACCTCGCCCACGCCGCCTTCATCTCCTCCTGCTACGAGTCGAAGACGGCCGGACGCTACATCGACCCGAAAGGGATGCTGTGAGTTCCACTCTCGCCCTGCTCGGCGGCGAGCCCGCCGTGACCGTCCCCGGCCCGCACTTCGTCTGGCCGCCGATCGACGACACCACCCGCAGCAAGGTCGCCGCCCAGCTCGACGCCGCCGTGTCGATCCCGGACCGCTCCGGCATCGTCGCCGAGCTGGAGGACGGACTCAAGGCCTACTTCGGTGTCCGGCACGCGATCACCACCAGCTCCGGCACCGCCGCCCTGCACGCCGCCTATGCGGCCGCCGAGATCAAGGTCGGGGACGAGGTGATCGTCCCCGCCTGGACCTTCCACGCCACCGCCTCGCCGCTGTTCCACCTGCGCGCGGTGCCGGTGCTGTGCGAGACCGGCCCGGACGGCAACATCGACCCGAGCCACGTCGAGAAGCTGCTCACCCCGCGTACCCGGGCACTGATGGTCACCCACCTGTGGGGCCGGCCGGCGGACATGGCCGGACTCACCGCAATCGCCGACACGCACGGCTTGGCGCTGCTGGAGGACGGCTCCCACGCCCACGGCGCCGGCATCCACGGACGGAAGGTCGGCACATTCGGGCTGGCCTCGGCGTTCTCGCTCAACGGCCCCAAACCACTGTCCGGAGGCGAGGGCGGGTTCGTCCTCACGAACGACGACGACACGTACTACCGGGTGCTGACCTTCGCCCATTACAACAAGCGTTGCAGGTCGGAGATCCCCGGAGGTCATCCGCTCGCGCGGTTCGCCGTCACCGGGTCCGGCCTCAAGCTCCGCATCCACCCGCTCGCGGCGGCGCTCGCCCTCGACCAACTCGGCCGTCTGGACGACTACCTGGCGGGACGGGCCGAGATCGCCCGCCACCTTACCGACCGGTTCGGCGGGGTACCCGGGCTGGAGGTCTTGCCCTTGCCCGATGGAGTGGTCGCGTCCTGGTACGGGTTGACGCTCACCTACCGGCCCGACGAGCTCGGCGGTCTCCCCATCGAGCGCTTCCACCAGGCGCTGATCGCTGAGGGCGCGGCCGAATTCGACCGGCCGGGATCCACCTGCCCGCTTCACGAACTCCCGCTGTACCAGCACCCCGACCTGCTCTTCCCCGGGCACCCGCACCACCACCGGCAGTACCGACCCGGATCCTTCCCCGTCGCTGAACAGGCTCACCGACACACGATCAAGCTGCCGGTCTGGCATCGTGAGCAGGATCTCACGATGGCCGAGCAGTACATCCGCGCGGCCGCGAAAGTGAGCGAGCACCACGAGGAGCTTCTGCCATGACCGATATCTCCGATGCCTTCCTGGCCGATCTCGTCGGCGCGGCCGAACTCGAAGGTGTCACGGGCTTCGTCGCCGCCGCCGTTGTCCGAGACGACACTGACCGGGTTCTGCTCTTGCGACGGAAGCCGGACGACTTCATGGGCGGGATGTGGGAGGTCCCTTCCGGCAAAGTCGAGGAGGGTGAGGGAATCCTGGCGGCCCTCAGGCGGGAGACCGCCGAGGAGACCGCACTGACCGTTGAGGCGGTGAACGGCTACCTCGGACACTTCGACTACGCCAACAGTCGTGGTGGGACCACCCGGCAGTTCAACTTCTCGGTCACCGTCGTGAAGCCCGAACCCGTCCTTGTCACCGAGCACGATGCCTATCAGTGGGCGCGCCCCGACGACCTGCCGCCGGTCAGTGACGCGGTTCGGGATCTGATCACCCGCTGAGGTGGCTTGAGCCTGCCGCGCCCCGGCGTCCGGGGCGCGGCACGCGAGCTGCCAGGCTCCTCAGTGTTCGAGGACGGACCTTGGAGAACGAGTTCGGCTCGCGACCTCGGCAATCTCTGGCGGTCCCCTCGGCGTGGTCCTATGCTCCCGCTGTGACCACCGAGTTGATCGTCTTCGGGTCGGCTTTCGCCCTCCACGGGATCGCCACCGCCTTCGACATCCGCAATGCCGCCAAGTGGTGGCAGCTGCTCAACTACCAGTACCGTCAGTCCGATCTGGCGCTGCGTACCGTCAAGATCATCGGAGCGATTCACGCGGCCCTCGGCACGGCCGCCGTGGTCGTCGGGCTGGCGACCTGACGGTCCGCTGGGTCGGGCGGTGCGGGGCGTCGGCTGCCGCGCCGCTCAACGGGCCGGCGCCTCGCAGTACCGCTTGAGCCCGGCCGCCTCGATGTCGACGTACCGGCGGGTCAGCTTGCCGTACGCCAGAGCCATCAGCGGCGCCATGAACCCCTTCTGCTGCACGCCGAGCACCACCCGGGACCGGTCCGCACCGAGCGGCTCGATCAGGTGGGTGCTGATCGTGGTGAACGCCGGGTTCTGGGAGCGCCATTCGAAGCTGCGGCCGGCCTCCATCCCGGTGACCTCCCACACCTCGGTCGGCAGCTTGAACTGCCGGACCTCCGCCTCGCTTCCCACTGCCACCGGGCCGTCGGACAGCAGCCGCACGCTCGCCTTCGACACCGTCCAGCGGGGCCAGCCCTCGACGTCGGCCAGCACCTCCCACACCCGATCCGGCGGGGCCGCGACATTCACCGTCACCTTGTACCGCACTCGTGTTCCCTTCCTCAAAGGCAGGTGCCCCACGGTACGGCCCGTCGCACGGCGGCCTTCGCCCGGCCCGTGCGGTGGCTCTGCGGCTCTCCGGCTCAGTGGCGGTGGTGGTTGTCGGGTTGGGCGGGGTCGCCGGGGTGTTCCAGGCCCTCGACGAGGGTGAGGCGTCGGGCGCGTTCGTGGTCGAGCCAGCGGACGAAGGCGGCTCGGCGGGCGGCTTCGCGGAGCCGCGGGGTGGGGTCGGGGGTGGCCTCCGGGGTGGTGGTGGCGAGGAGGGCGGCGGTCCAGGGGCCTACGGTGACCCACTCGCCGACGGGGGCCGCACGGAGGGCTTCGGCCAGGGCGCGCGGGAGGGTGTCGGGGTCGGCTTCCGACTCGCCGCCGGGGAGCGCGAGTCTCCAGCGGGCGGCCGGCGTGCGGGTGGTCATCGCACGGTAGTGGGCGACGTGCTCGGGCGTGAGTTCGATGTCGGCGGTGACCGACTCGTAGACAGCGCGGACGGCCGGACTGCCTTCGTATGCGGCTGCCGTGATGGATCCCAGTTCGACCGCGGCTTGCTGGTCGAGGTGGGTGGCGCCGGAGCTGAGCGCCAACCCACGCTCAGTTGCCACCGCCTCGCAGAGCGCCTCGGTCAGCAGCACCTGGGCGACCCACCGGGTGAGCTGCCGGTCCTCCGAACTGCCCGGCTGGGGCAGGGCGGTGGCGCGCGGGCCGGTCCGTAGTGCGGCCAGCCGGCGGTCCAGGGGCGCCCTCGGGAGGGGGCGTCCGTCGAGCAGGCCGAGGGTCACGCCTCCACCACCAGGGCGACGGTCGGGGCGTACTGGCAGCGGCCGAACCACATCACCTTGGCGAGGGCCCAGTACGAGCCGGGGTCGGTCGTCGCGGGGGCGGCGAGGGCGAAGTCCACGGTCGTCGCGGATCCGGCCGCCACCGAGAAGCCTCGTACGGGGTCCGCGATCGTCTCCCAGGTGCCCCACGGGGAGACCAGTTGAAGCTCGCCGCGGACCTCGCCGCGGGTGCGGTTGGTGAGGGTGAGGCTCAGGGTGGCGCGGCCGCCGGGGGCCAGTCGCAGGGTCTGGTGGGAGACCTCGACGTCGAGGCCGGTGTCGCGGCCGGCGGTGGCCTTGGTGCCCTGAGCGGCCGTCCAGTCCTCGGGGGTGTCCCCGGCGACGGGCAGCAGCGACGGCAGGTCGCCGACGGCGACCGTCACCACGTCCTCGATCCGCTGGCCGTCGTGCTCGGTCCGGACGGCCGCGAAGTACAGCCCGGGTTCGGCGGCGGCCGGCGGGGTGAGGGTGACCGGGAAGCGCAGGTGTCCGCCGGGTTCCAGCCGGTACGGGCGGCTGCCGAGGCCGGCGGTCCAGCCGTCCGGCGGCAGGACGACGGCGGTCCCTTCGACGGCGGCGTCCCGCAGTTGGGAGGAGAGGGCGACGGAGAGCACCACCGGTTCGCCGGTCGTCCGCAGCAGTCCGGGCGAGGCGCCGATGGACACCGGCAGGTAGCCGAGCGGTGCCGGGCCGCGGTTGTGCAGCCAGTAGCGGGCGTGGACGGGCTGGGCGGGTTCGGCGGTGGGGCCGAGGACGGGACCGCCCTCCGCCGCGGTGACGCCGGGGGTGGCCAGCAGGGTGGCGATCCGCGAGCCGGGGAGGTCCAGCGGGCCGGCGAGGTCCAGGGGTTCGGCGGTGCTCTCAAGCGGCCGTTCCAGCAGGTCCGCGGCCCGTACCTGTTCCAGCCCGAGCGCCCCGGCGAGCGCGGCGGTCGACCCCAGCCCCGTCGACTCGACCAGCCGGACGGCCAGTTGGGGCCCAACCCCCGCCACCGATCCGTGCGCGATCGGGTTCCCGGCCGGCTTGAGCGTGCCGAGCAGCACCTCGCGCTGCGGTTCGACCCGCAGCCAGGACAGGGTGGCCGGCAGCGGGCCGTCCTGTGCGGGCGCGATCCGGGCGTACAGCGGGTGGTTGAACTCCTGCCCCTGCGCGGGCAGGGTCTGCTTCCGCCAGTCGCCGTCCCCGCCGACCAGTGCATAGCTGAACTCGTGTGTCCAGTGCTGGAGTTGGAAGGAGGCCCCGTCGGGCAGGGTCCGCCGGGGCGGGTCGATCCAGACGCCCGAGGGCCAGCCGGTGCAGGAGCGCATCAGGGACAGGTGCAACGCCCCCGTGGTGTCGACCGCGAACCCGGGCAGGCCGAAGCTGAGCAGGGCCACGGTACGGTCGGCGAGGGGGCCGTCGGTACGGTCGGCGGCGGCCGCCGGGCAGACGGCGGTGATCCGGGCGTCGGCGAGGTCGTCGACCAGCGCGTCGACCTCGGCGGCGTCGGCGACGACGAGCGCCGGCAGTGCCCGCAGGTCGCGCAGGTCGGCGTCCGGCCGCCACGCCTCGGCCAGCGGGGTCAGCGCGGGCACCCAGACCGCGCCGTGCGTCTTCAGGACGGCGGCGTACTCCGCTCCCGCCCCCTCGATCAACTCCCTTGCCGCCTCGTTGACTTCCGGTCCGCCGACCAGGATCCGGAAGTCCGGAAGGTTGGAGTCGACGTCCAGCCAGCCGTACCGGGCCCAGTCCGCGCCGGAGGTGGTGGCGGTGACCCCGACCCGGGCGAGCGCGACGACCAGGGGCCGGGCGTCGGCGGCGGCGTCCAGGCTCGGGACGATGACCTCCGCCACGCCCAGGGCGCGGGACCCGATCGCCGCCCCGGCCGGGTCGGTGAGGTCGGCGCGCGCGGTGGAGCCGAGCCCGAACCAGGTGTTGGCCGGGTTGTCCAGGGTCCACGGCGCCTCCGCCGAGTCCACGTCCGGCATGGCGAAGCCGCGTCCGATGACGGCACCGGCCACCTCGCTGACGGGCAGCCCGCCGGGGACGTCCACCGGGAAGCGAAGCCGCAGCAGCCGGTCGGCGCCGGAGTAATCCAGCACCCTCGTACGGCAGTCCACCCGGTCGACGCCGCGCCACAGGGTGACGGTCTGCTCGTACCGGACGGAGTCGACCGTGCCCTCGATCACCAGCCGCTCGCCGAGCGGGCCGGTCTCCCGGCGGACGGCGGCGACGGACTCCCCGGAGCCGGTCACCGGGCCGCTGGGCACCAGGTGCCAGGGGCCTTCGCCGAAGTCGGGGTGCTGCGGGTACTCCTCGTACACCCGCAGCTCGTTGCCGATCCGGCCGTCCTGGATCAACTCCCGTTCGTGGCACAGGTCCCGGACCGAGCTGAGGCCGCCGCCGCGCCGCGGGTCGGCCGCCACCCGGTACCGGGCGTTGGCGATCACCGAGCCTTCGGCCGCCGACCAGGGCTCCTCCGCCGTCCCGTCCACCAGCCGCCAGGTGCGCCAGCCGAGCGCGGGCACGTCCGCGGCCAGGAACCGCAGCGTCCCCCGGTCGACGGAGCTCGGCACCTGCTCACCCCGGTCGTCCAGCACCCGTACCGCCCTGACGCCGTCGGGCAGTTCGACCGAGGCGAGGTCGGTCCGGTCGAAGGACAGCGTGTTGGTCACCACCACGGCCGATCCGGCTCCGGTCGTGGCAATCCGGCCGGTGAGCGCGTCCAGTGCGGTGTCCCGGACGACGGTGGCCAGGTCGTACGCCTCCCGCCAGCCGCCGAGCAGGTCCAGGTAGACCTGGTCGGACTCGGAGCCGGTGATCGCGTCGTGGTGGGCGCCGTAGGCGAGTTGGCGCCAGACCTTGTCGAGCGCGGCGGCCGGGTAGCGGCCCAGGCCGCGGACGGCCGCCAGCGTGGCGAGCTTCTCGGCGTCCACCGCCGCCACCTCACCGGCCCGTTGGGCCTGCTTGGTGTCGATGTAGGACACGTCCTTGCCGGTGTAGACCGGGTTCATGTCGCGGGTCTGCGGGCTGGGCCGCCGTCCGGTGGCGGTGAGTTCGGCCCGGACGGCGTCCAGGAAGTCGCGCGGGGTGGCGCAGACGAAGCGCGGCCAGAGGTACTTGGCCGCCCAGGAGCGGTGGATCGCGGTGACCCACTTGTTGGGCGGGGTGTAGTCCGTGCCCACCGGCAGCAGCAGGTTCCTGGTCGCGCCGACCGGCTTGAGCTTGCGGTACAGCTCGTAGACGGCCTGTTCGGCGGTGGCGAGGTCGGGCGAGGAGTCCATCCACCAGCCGGCGGAGTAGTGGTGCGGCATGTAGTGGGTGAGCACGCCCTCGCCGCCGGGGGCGATCCATTCGAACTCGCTCGGGAACTGCATCACCCGGGCGTCGTCCTTGGCCTCGCGGAAGTTCTTCTGGATCGGTCCCCACTGGTGGAAGGGGCCGCGTGCCCAGGCGCTGCCGGTGAGGCCGGCCGCGGCGAGGTGGCCGGGGAACTGCGGGTCGTGCCCGAACACGTCGAGCTGCCAGGCGGTCCGCGGGTCCCCGCCGAGGATGTCCCGCTGGTAGCCGATGCCGTGGACGATGTTGCGGATGGTGGTCTCGGCGCCGGTCAGGTTGGTGTTCGGCTCGTTGTAGGTGCCGCCGACGAGTTCGACCTGTCCGCGTTCCAGCAGCTGCCGGAGGGTGTCGCGGCGCTCCGGGTGCTGGTCGAAGTAGGGCTTGAGGTAGTCGACTTCGGCGAGGACGAACTTGTACACCGGGTCCCGCAGGGCGAGGTCCAGGTGGGCGTCGACCAGTGCGAAGCCGTTGCGCTCCCAGAGCGGACGGGTGGTGGCGTCGGCGGAGAGCAGTTCCCAGGGGGAGGTGTAGGCGGCCTGGGTGTTCCACCAGACCGGGTCGTAGTGGAAGTGCGAGACCAGGAACATCGTCCAGCCGGGCTCGGCGACCTCCACCAGCCCCTCCGCGACGGCTCCTCCGGCCGTCACGGTGACCGGCAGCCGGTCCCCCGGGCGGGCGGTCGGGGTGATCTCCAGGGGGACCTCGACCGGTCCCGTGCCGGTCGCCTCGCCGCGGACGCCCGGGCCGTGGACGGTGATCCGGGCGGCCGGGCCCTCGGTCGTGACCCGCAGGATCTGGCGCGGGGCGGACTCGGGGCCGACGAACAGGTCGGTGGTCTCGACGGCGGTGATGGTGACCGGCACGGGGTGGTTCCTTTCCGGAGGTCCGAGGGGCCGCAGGTCCGAGCGCCCGAAGGTCCGAAGGTCCGAAGGGGCTGGCCGCGCTACGCGCCCCAGGCCTCGAACTCGTAGACGCGGG
The DNA here is from genome assembly GCF_054601375.1 of Kitasatospora sp. Ki12. Taxonomy (NCBI): domain Bacteria; kingdom Bacillati; phylum Actinomycetota; class Actinomycetes; order Kitasatosporales; family Streptomycetaceae; genus Kitasatospora; species Kitasatospora sp. Ki12. Next base: position 1,871,156 of record NZ_BAAIHT010000002.1, read on the forward strand.
CGGCCGGGTCCGTGGTCTGGGTCGGCTTGGTGACCACCAGCCGGACGTAGCGGGCGGTCGTGTTCACCGGGTGCGTGGTCGTCCCGGCGGTGTTGCCGGTGACGGACGCGACCGTCGTCCAGGGGTCGGTGGTGTTCGACCGGACCTGGACGGAGAAGTCCCGGGTGTTGTACGAGGAGCTCTCACCGCCGGCCGAGGCGTGCTTGACCACGAACTTGGACAGTTGCTTCGCCGAACCGAGGTCCACCTCGAGCCACTTGGCGGAGCTCAGGGTGCACCACTTGTCGCTGGTGCCGCCGCTGACGCTGCCGTTGACGGCCTTGGCCGCCCCTTCGTTGGTGTTGCACTGGCCGGAGGCGGTGGCCGGGCGGTTCAGCGCCAGGTTGGTCGAGGCCGGCGGGGTCGTGGTCCAACTCACGGTCGTGGAAGCCGCGTTGGACCGCCCGTAGGTGGTGGACACCGCTTCCACGTCCAGCGTGGTGGCGCTCTCGGTGCCGGCCCGGTCGAGCCGCCCGACGAAGTAGGCGTCGTTGGGCGTCGCGCCGAGGAAGGTCCGGCTGCCGTCGGCGTTGCGCCGGTACACCTCGTAGTGGTGGACGTTGCCGCCGGGCGCCGCCGTCCAGGACAGCCGCAGCGACTGGCTGCTGCCCGCCGTCACGTCGCTCGCACCGAGCACGGTCAGGCCGCTCGGCGCCGCCGGCTTCTCCACCGACCCGTCGTAGACGGCGACTTGGCCGACCCGGAGATCGTACGAGGGGGCGGCCCCTTCGACCCGCAGGGCGATCTGGGCTATCGTGCGGCCCGCGTACGGGGAGAGGTCGAGGGTATGCCGCTCCCACCCGGTGCCGGAGTCGGCGCCGACGTCGATCGTGGTGTAGGTGTTCGGCGCGTCGGTGAACGCGACGGCCGCCTTGAGCCCGGTGGGCCCGGCGGCCGGGGTCTTGACCACCAGGTCCAGCTTGGTGGTCGCCGCGACCGGCAGCTTGGTCTGGTACAGCCGCACGGTGTTGGCGGCGTCGAGGGTGCCGGTCAGCCGCAGCGAGGAGCCGCCCTGGTAGGCGTCGGTGAAGTCGACGGACGGGGTGAGCTTGCTGCCGGCCGAGTCGACCACCCAGCGGTAGGTGGGCGGGACGTCCTGGAGCGACAGGTTGTTCCAGCCGCCGGTGGCGACCCGGGTGCCGCCCGCGTTGTAGAAGTCGCCCTGCCCGGTGGAGAAGTTGGTGACGAAGGGCTTGGCGGTGATCGGCGAGGACTCGGCGACGTAGCCGGCCAGGCCGGGCCAGCTCGACGAGAGGTCGGTCCGGGACGGGTCGTTGTTGGCGCCGACCCAGTAGCGGGAGTCCTTGGCGTAGAAGTCGGCGCGGTCGGTGGCGGACTTCCAGGTCCACTCGGGGCGGTAGAGGCCGAGCGAGGTGGTGTGCGGCTTGCCGGTGGGGAAGAGGGTGTTCCAGTCCACGCCGGTGTTGTAGCCGTTGGCCTCGGTGTCGATGCCGGAGTAGAGGTCGTACTCGCTGCGGCCGAGCTGCCGGGCCAGGGCCCGGGAGGAGCTCAGTCCGCTCGCCGACCAGCCGAAGTTCAGGAACATCGAGTCCGAGACGCGCTTCGAACCGTCCTGCAGGAAGGGCGAGTTGGCCGAGGTCAGGGCGTTCTGCCAGTTGACCGCGCCGTCGGTGGTCATCGCGTCGTACCACATGAACTCGGTGCCGCTCTGCGCCTTGGTGTACTGCATCAGGTTGCGCAGCTCGCCGGCCAGGGCCGAATCGCCGCCGCCGGTCTCCTGGTTGATGAACCAGCCGTCGAAGCCGTAGTACTGCGCGGCCTGGGCGAGCTTGTCGGCGACGGGGTAGCGGCTGCCGGACTTCTGGACGAAGTCGCGCACCCACTGGAGCTGGCCGCCGTACGCGCCGGGCGGGAAGAAGACGGTGCCGTAGACCTTGACGCCGTTGCGGTGGGCCGCGTCGATGACGGTCGGGTTGGGGGCGAGGATCAGGCCCTCCCCGGCCGAACCGCCCCAGAACACCAGCTTGTCGACGTACTGCCAGTAGCCGAAGGCGTAGTAGTTGGGGTCGGCGGAGCCCTGCGAGGGGTTGTCGGAGGTGGGGCCGAAGGAGACCAGCGAGGCGATCTTGCCCTCGCCGGTGCGGGCGTTGGGGTTGGCCTTGAGCGCCGGGTCGCTGGTGCGCGGCTGGAGCGGGACGCGGGAACGGTTGAAGCGGGCGTCCGGGTCGGTGGCCGGGTCCCAGTTCAGGATCGTGCTGGGGTACCAGTACGAGGCGAAGGGCTGGCTGCCCGGGCCGGCCGTGGCGGCGGTGCCGGCGGCGGCTGCCGAGTCGGCGGGGGATAACGGTGCGGCGGCCGGTCTCGGCTCGGCCCGGGCCGCGGGGGCGGTGGTGGTCAGTGCGGCCGTCGTGAGGACGGCGCCGAGCAGCAGGGGGAGGCGTCGTGACATGCGGTGGCTCCGATCGAGCGGAGGAGGTGGGGGCGGGCCCGCCGGCAGCGGCGGGCCGCCCGGGTGCATGCGGGCGTGGCGGTGCTCATCGAGGGGAATTCAACGAACATGACAACGAGCGGTGCACAGGACCGGACCCCCTCGGCGCAGCGAGGCTAAACCGGTTCAGAACCGCTGTCAACGACTCGCGCGGCAACCACACCGGCCGGTGCGGACGACGCGGCACCGGGCGGTGCGGTGGACTCCCGCACGGTCAGCCGCGGCGTGGGCATCTGCAGGTCGCGCCCGGGCCCGGCCCCGTCCAGCGCCTCCAGCAGGCTGCGGGCGACCTGCTCGCCGAGCGCGAAGGTGTCCCGGCTGAGCGCGGTCAGCGGCGGGTGGACGATCCGGGCGAGCACCGAGTCGTCGAAGGAGACGATCGAGAGCTCGCCGGGCACCGCGACGCCCATCTCCCCGGCCACGCCGAGCCCGGCGACGGCCATCACGTCGCTGTCGTAGACGATCGCGGTGGGCCGCCTGGCGCGGGAGAGCAGGGTGCGGGTGGCGGCCGCGCCCTCGGCGTCGCTGAAGTCGGTGGGCACCGACACGGCCTCCTCCAGGCCGAGCCGGCGCGAGGCGTCGCGCAGGGCGCGGATCCGCCGCTGGGTGTGCTGGAAGTGCGGCAGCCCGGCCAGGTGGGCGATCCGGCGGTGCCCGATGGCGGCCAGGTAGTCGACGATGGAGAGCATCGCCTCCCGGTCGTCGGCCCAGATCCGCAGCTGGTTGCCGCCCTTGCCGGGCCCGCCCAGCACGACGGCGGGCAGCCCCAGCTCGTCCAGCACCGGCAGCCGCGGGTCCTTGACCTGCAGGTCGACCACGATGAAGCCGTCGACCCGGTGTTCGGAGGCCCAGCGGCGGTAGACCTCGATCTCCGCGGCGGTGTCCTCGACCACCATCAGGTGCATCGCGACGGAGCCGACCGAGAGCACCGCCTGCAGCCCGGAGAGCAGGTGGCTGAAGAACGGCTCGACGCCGATGGTGCGGGCCGGGCGGGCGATCACCAGCCCGACGGCGTCGGCCCGGGCGCCGCCGAGGGCGCGGGCGGCGCTGTGCGGGCGCCAGTTCATCTCCTCGGCGACCCGCAGGATCCGGTCCCTGGTCGCCTCGCTCACGCCCGGGCGGCCGTTGAGCGCGAAGGAAACCGCGCCCTTGGAGACACCGGCCTGGCGGGCGATGTCGGCGATCGTCGGTCTGCCCACAGGACCCGACTCCTCTCTTGACATCCAAGTTTAGGCGGGAGCATAGTCCCTGCCAGAGCTAGACCGGTTTAGTTAGCCATGTTCCGGAATGCGGCACAAGCCCCGTCGGCGGCCACGTCGCAGCGCTGCCTGCGGCCCTCTCGGCAGCCGTGCCGACAGCCCTGCCGACACCCGTGTCGGCAAGGACCCGACGGACCCGAGCACCCCCCGAGCTCAGCACGATCCCCCACCCACCCTCAGGACCGGGAGACCCTCATGCGCAGAATCTGGGCGGCACTGACGACAACGGCCTTCACCGCGGCCGCGCTCACCGGCTGCGGACTCGGCTCCGGCGACACCAAGAACAGCGACAGCGTGGCGAGCGCGGCCGCCACCGGCGAGGTCAAGGGCAAGGTCTCGCTCCAGACCTGGGCGCTCAAGCCGAAGTTCACCGACTACATGCAGGGGGTGATCGACGGCTTCAAGAAGAAGTACCCCGGTGTCGAGGTCGAGTGGCTCGACCAGCCCGGCGAGGGGTACTCCGACAAGGTGCTCAGCCAGGCCGCCGCCGGCACCCTGCCCGACGTGGTCAACCTCCCGCCCGACTTCGCCCTCCCGCTCGCGAGGAAGGACCTCCTGCTGGACGTCGCCAAGGCCGACCCGAAGCTCGCCGAGGAGTACGTCGCCGGCGGCGTCGACGCCTACCGCTTCGTCGGACAGCAGGGCACCTTCGGCTACCCCTGGTACCTCAACACCGATGTGAACTACTGGAATTCGGAACTCCTCACGAAGTACGGCCTGGACCCGAAGAAGCCCCCGACCTCCCTGGACGAACTCATCGCCCAGGCCCGGGTGATGAAGGAGAAGTCCGGCGGCCAGACCTATCTGATGAGCCGCAAACCGGGCATCGGCGACCTCTACAACGCCGGTGTGAAGATCATGTCCGACGACGGCCGGACCTTCACCTTCAACACCCCCGAGGCCGCCGCGCTGCTCGACAAGTACCGCGACGCCTTCAAGGACGGCCTGCTCCCCAAGGACGTGCTGACCAACACCTACGCCGGCAACTCCAAGCTGTTCAACGCGGGCACCGCCGCCTGGACCACCGCCGGCGCCAACCACATCACCAGCCTCGCCGTCGACAACCCGACCCTCGCCCCGAAGGTCGTCCCCTCCCCCGCGCTGGACACCCCGCCGCTGTACGTCCAGGGCGTGTCCATCCCGAAGAGCACCAAGAACCCGGCCGCCGCGGTCGCCCTGGCCCGCTGGGTCACCAACGCCGAGAGCCAGGCCGCCTTCGCCCACCTGACCAGCATCTTCCCGTCCACCAAGGCCTCGGCCGGGGACCCGTTCTTCAGCAAGAGCGACGGCACCAACGCGGGCGACGCCAAGGTCATCGCCTTCGCCTCGCTGGCCAAGGCCAAGCTGATCCAGCCCGTCCAGGTCGACGACGCGATGAGCACCGTCATCAACCAGCAGATCGCCCTGGCCATCAGCGGCGACGCGAGCTCCAAGCAGGCGCTGGACACCGCCGTGGAGCAGTGCAACAGGCTGCTCAAGGGCTGACCTCCGGACGTAGCCCCCCGGACGGACCTCCCCCGTCACAACCGTCAGACCCGTCACACCCGGTACCGGCGGAACGGCGGAGCGGCGGGCCCCCTACCCGCCGCTCCCGGGAACAGCGCTCCCGGGAACGACCCGCACCACCCCAGGCCCCAGGAAGGCATCGGCATGACCCACCGGCGTTGGTTCACCCCCTGGCTGCTCGCCGGGCCCGCGATCGTCTGGCTGGCCGTGTTCAACCTCTGGCCGGCCGTCAACACGGTGATCCTGTCCTTCACCAACGCCAAGCCGCTGGGCGGCGGGCGGTTCACCGGCCTGGAGAACTACGGCCGCCTCCTGGACGACGAACAGCTCGCCGACGCCCTGCTCAACAGCATCGTCTTCATGCTGGTCTGCCTGCCCCTGCTGACCGTGCTGCCACTGCTGCTGGCCCTGCTCGTCCAGCGGAAGATCCCCGGCATCACCTTCTTCCGCACCGCGTTCTACACCCCGGTGATCGCCTCCGCCGTCGTGGTGGCGGTGGTCTGGGGCTGGGTGCTGGACGACCGCGGGCTGGTCAACGGCCTGCTCCGGCAGACCGGGCTGGCCGGCTCCCCGGTCTCCTTCCTCACCGACCGCTGGCTGCTGCTGTTCAGCGCGATCGCCCTGACCGTCTGGAAGGGCCTCGGCTACTACATGGTCATCTACCTGTCCGCCCTCGGGAACGTCCCGCGCGAACTGCACGAGGCGGCGGCGGTGGACGGCGCCGGGTCGGTGCGCCGGTTCTGGCACATCACCCTGCCCGGGGTGCGGCCCACCATGATCCTCATCTCGGCGCTGATCTCGGTGAGTTCGCTGCGCGTCTTCTCCGAGCTGTACGTGCTCTCCAACGGCCAGGGCGGCCCCGGCGGGCGGGACATGTCGGTGGTGATGCTGATCCAGATGTACAGCCGCGGCTTCAACGGCCACCTCGGCTACGCCTCGGCGCTCAGCCTGCTGCTGTTCCTCGTCACCCTCGGCCCGATGCTGTTCCTGATGCGCCTGAACCGGAAGGCGGCCTGAACCCGTGACCACCCTCCCGACGAAGACGACCCCCCAGGGCGCCCAGGACACCACCGAGAAGACCAAGCACAGCAAGGCCACGAGGGGCGCCCGGGGCTTCAACACCCCCTCCCCCGGCGGCATCGCCGTCCGCTACCTGCTCCTGCTGCTCGTCCTGCTCCTGGTCATCGGCCCGTTCCTGTGGCAGCTGTCCACCTCCCTCAAGGGCCCCGCCGAGGACGTCTACTCCCGCACCCCGGTCTTCCTGCCCGACCAGCCCACCCTCGACAACTACGGCAAGGTCGCCGACACCGTCCCGGTGTGGACCTACGCGCTCAACTCGGTGCTCGTCGCCGCGGTCTGCATCACCGGCAACGTGGTCGGCTGCACCCTGGCCGGCTACGCGCTCGCCCGGCTGCGCTTCCGCGGCGCCAGGCTCGTCCTCGGCCTGTTCCTCGCGACGCTCGTCCTGCCCGGCGAGGTCACCATCGTCTCCCAGTACGTGCTGGTGCGCGGCCTCGGCCTGGCCGACACCCTGGCCGGGGTGGCGCTGCCGGGCTCGATCGCCATGCTCAACGTGCTGCTGATGCGCACCGCCTTCGCCGCCGTGCCGGCCGAGCTCGACCAGGCCGCGCTGGTGGACGGCGCCAACGTCTGGCAGCGGCTGTGGCACGTCGGCCTGCCCAACGTGCGCGGCATGATCAGCGTGATCGTGATCTTCACCTTCATCGGCGCCTGGGACGACTTCCTCTGGCCGCTGATCGTGCTCAACGACCCGCAGAAGTACACCCTGACCGTCGGACTCCAGTACCTCAACGGCACCTTCTCCGCCAACCCCCGGCTGATCGCGGCCGGCACCATGATCGCCTTCCTGCCGATCGTCGTGGTGTTCGGCCTCTGCCAGCGCTTCTTCTTCAGAGGTGTCGAGGAGGGAGCCGTCAAGGGATAGCCCCGCCGGCCCGTACGCCCCGTACGCCCCCGTACGCCCCACCGAGTCGAGGAAGCCCCCCGATGACCACCGCCCCCCGCTTCGGCGTCAACTACACCCCCAGCGTCGGCTGGTTCCACCACTGGCTCGACTTCGACCTCGACGCCGTGTGCGCCGACTTCGACTCCATCGCCGCCCTCGGTCTGGACCACGTCCGGGTCTTCCCGCTCTGGCCGGTGTTCCAGCCCAACCGCGCCCTGGTCCGCCCGCGCGCCGTCGAGCAGCTGACCGCCCTGGTGGACGCGGCCGGGGAGCGCGGGCTGGACGTCGCGGTGGACGGGCTGCAGGGGCACCTGTCGAGCTTCGACTTCCTGCCCTCCTGGACCCGGACCTGGCACCGGCGCAACCTCTTCACCGACCCCGAGGTCGCCGACGGCCAGGCCGACTACCTGCGCACCCTCGCCGGGGCGCTGCGCGAGCGGCCCAACTTTCTCGGGATGACGCTCGGCAACGAGATCAACCAGTTCTCCGGGGACCCGCACCCCGACCCGGACCGGGCCACCCCCGCCGAGGCCGAGGCCTGGCTGCGCCGGATGCTGGCGGCCTGCGAGACGGGCGCCCCCGGCCGGCTGCACCTGCACGCCTCCTACGACGCCGCCTGGTACCTGGACGGGCACCCGTTCACCCCCTGGCACTCGGCCCGGATCGGCGCCGCCACCGCCGTGCACTCCTGGGTGTTCAACGGCACCGCGCAGCGCTACGGTCCGCACTCCACGGCCACCGCGCAGCACGCCGCGTACCTGGTCGAGCTCTCCAAGGCCTGGGCGGACGACCCGGCCCGCCCGGTCTGGCTGCAGGAGGTCGGCGCGCCCGCCCCGCACATCGCCCCGGACGACGCGGCCCGCTTCACCGGCGCCACCGTCGAGGCCGTGCTGGACTGCCCGGACCTGTGGGGCGTCACCTGGTGGTGCTCGCACGACGTGGACCGCTCGCTCGCCGACTTCCCCGAACTCGAGTACAGCCTCGGCCTGTTGACCACCGACCGGAAGGTCAAACCGGCCGGCGCCCGGCTCGCCGAGGCCGCCGCCGAGGCCCGCCGCTCCTGGCGGCCGCCGAAGCCGCGCGGCACCGCCGTGGTGGTCGCCACCGGCGACGAGGTGACCTCGCCGAAGCGCTCGGTCTGCGGCCCCGGCGGCCCGGTGTACGAGGCGTTCATGCGCCTCGCCGAGGCGGGTGCCCGCCCGACCGCCGTCCTCGCCGAACGCGCCGGGGACCGCGAGCACCTGGCCGCGCGCGGTATCACCGACGTGGTCCACCCCTCCCACCTACGTTCTCTCTAGACGTACGTTCTCCCTGAACGCCGCTGTCCCTCAGCCACGCAACGGAGCCCGCTGACATGCACGATGACCGCACCCTCGTCGAGTCCCGTCTCAAGCGCGTCCTGGACGAGCGCATCCGTCCGGCCGTGTACCCCGAGTCCGTCCCGCTGGAGGTCGGCATCTGGACGGCGCCCGGCGAGCCCGTCCCGGTCGCCGAGGGCCTGGCCGCGCCGCGCGCCCCGATCGCGGTCGGCGACGCCTGGGGCGCGCCCTGGGGCACCAGTTGGATCACCGTCACCGGCACCGTGCCCGAGGCCTGGGCGGGCCGCACCGTCGAGGCGCTGATCGACCTCGGCTTCGACGCCAACATGCCCGGCTTCCAGTGCGAGGGCCTGGTCTACCGCCCGGACGGCACCCCGGTGAAGGGCCTCAACCCGCAGAACCAGTGGGTGCGGATCGCCGCCCCGGCGGCCGGCGGGGAGCAGGTGCTGCTGCACGTCGAAGCCGCCGCCAACCCGGTCATCCTGGACTACCACCCCTTCCTGCCGACCGAGTTGGGCGACAGGGAGACGGCCGGCGACCGGCCGCAGTACAAGCTGGCCCGGATGGACCTCGCCGTCTTCGACGAGACGGTCTGGCAGCTGGTGCTGGACCTGGAGGTGCTCGGCGAGCTGATGGCCGAGCTGCCGGTGGAGGGCGCCCGCCGCTGGGAGCTGCTGCGGGCGATCGAGCGGGCCCTGGACGCGGTCGACCTCCAGGACGTCAACGGCACGGCGGCGGCCGCCCGTTCGGAGCTGGCGGGCGTGCTGGCCGCGCCCGCCGTGCCGTCCGCGCACCGGATCAGCGCGATCGGCCACGCGCACATCGACTCGGCCTGGCTGTGGCCGCTGCGCGAGACCGTCCGCAAGGTGGCCCGTACCACCGCCAACATGACGGCGCTGCTGGAGGACGAGCCGGACTTCCTCTACACCATGTCCCAGGCGCAGCAGTTCGCCTGGATCAAGGAGCACCGCCCCGAGGTGTACGCCCGGGTCCGGAAGGCCGTCGCCGAGGGCCGGTTCGTCCCGGCGGGCGGCATGTGGGTCGAGTCCGACACCAACATGCCGAGCTCGGAGGCGATGGCCCGGCAGTTCGTGCACGGCAAGCGGTTCTTCCTGGACGAGTTCGGGGTGGAGAACCACGAGGCCTGGCTCCCGGACACCTTCGGCTTCACCGGCGGCCTGCCGCAGATCATCCGCAACGCGGGCTCCAAGTGGCTGCTGACCCAGAAGATCTCGTGGAGCCAGGTGAACAAATTCCCGCACCACACCTTCCTCTGGGAGGGCATCGACGGGACCCGGATCTTCACCCACTTCCCGCCCGTGGACACCTACAACTGCTCCATGAAGGGCAGCGAGATCGCCCACGCGGCAAGGAACTTCAAGGACAAGGGGGTGGCCAGCCACTCGCTCGCCCCGACCGGCTGGGGCGACGGCGGTGGCGGCACCACCCGCGAGATGGTGGCCAAGGCGGCCCGGCTGAGGGACCTGGAGGGCTCGGCCACCGTCCGCTGGGAGAAGCCCGCCGACTTCTTCGCCAAGGCCGAGGCCGAGTACCCGAACCCGCCGGTCTGGGTCGGCGAGCTCTACCTGGAGCTGCACCGGGCCACCCTGACCAGCCAGGCGAAGACCAAGCAGGGCAACCGGCGCAGCGAGAACCTGCTGCGCGAGGCCGAACTCTGGTGCGCCACCGCCACTTTGCGCACCGGCGCGGAGTACCCCTACGAGCAGCTGGACCGGATCTGGAAGACCGTGCTGCTGCACCAGTTCCACGACATCCTGCCCGGCTCGTCCATCGCCTGGGTGCACCGCGAGGCCGAGGCGACGTACGCGGCGCTGGCCAAGGAGCTGGTGGAGCTGATCGCGTCGGCCCAGCGGGCCCTCGCCGGGGATCACCGGGGCCGGCACGAGCTGGTGTTCAACGCGGCGCCGCACCCGCGCTCCGCCGTCCCGGCCGGCGGGGCCGCCGTGGTGGCTCCGCCGGCGGAGGGCTGCACGCTGACCGAGCGCCCCGAGGGCGGCTACCTGCTGCGCAACGGCCTGCTGGACGTCGTGGTGGACGCCGACGGCCTGATCGCCTCGGCGGTCGAGGTCGCGAGCGGCCGGGAGACCGTCGCCCCCGGCACCCGCGCCAACCTGCTGCAACTGCACCCGGACTTCCCGAACATGTGGGACGCCTGGGACGTCGACCAGTTCTACCGCAACACCGTCACCGACCTGACCGGCGTGGACTCGCTCACCGTCTTCGCGGAGACGGCCGAGAAGGTCTCCGTCCGGGTCGTGCGCTCCTTCGGCTCGTCCACCGCCGTCCAGACGCTCACCCTGCGGGCGGGCGAGCAGCGCCTGGACATCGAGACCCTGGTGGACTGGCACGAGACCGAGAAGTTCCTCAAGGCCGCGTTCCCGCTGGACGTCCACACCGAGCGCTACGCCGCCGAGACCCAGTTCGGCCACCTCTACCGGCCCACCCACACCAACACCAGCTGGGACGCCGCCAAGTTCGAGGCCTGCAACCACCGCTTCGTCCACTTCGACGAGCCCGGCTGGGGCGTCGCCCTGGTCACCGCCTCCACCTACGGCCACGACGTCACCCGCGCCGTGCGCGCCACCGACGGCGGCACCACCACCACGGTCCGCTTCTCGCTGCTGCGCGCCCCGCGCTTCCCCGACCCGAAGACCGACCAGGGCCTGCACCGGTTCCGGCACGCCCTCGTCCCCGGCGCGGCGATCGGCGACGCCGTCCGCGAGGGCTACCGGATCGGCCTGCCCGAGCGGCGGGTCACCGGCACCGCCGAGCGGGTCGCGCCGCTGGTGGAGCTGGACCACGACGCGCTGGTGGTGAGCGCGGTCAAGCTCGCCGACGACCGCAGCGGCGACCTGATCGTCCGGGTCTACGAGGCCTCCGGCGGCCGTACCCGGGGCCGGCTGACCACCTCCTTCCCGCTCGCCGACGCCGTCCCCTGCGACCTGCTGGAGCGGCCCTGGGACGGCACCCGCGGCGAGGTGACGGTGGCGGACGGCGCGGTGCGGCTCGCGCTGCGCCCGTTCGAGCTGGTCACGCTGCGGCTGCGGGCCGCCGGATAGGCCCTGTTCTACGCTGTGCGGCGCCCCGGCTCCCCGGCCGGGGCGCCGCCCCCTACGTGTTCTGGAGCCCACCGTGCCTTCCACCCCGCTGTTCGCCGCCGTCGACGTCGGCGGCACCAAGATCGCCGGAGCGCTGGTCGACGGCGACGGCCGGCTCCGGCACCGGCTCCAGCTGCCCACCCCGGCGACCGAGCCCGGCCCGGCCGTGCTCGCCGTCGTCCACAAGGTGCTGGACGAACTCTCCGGCACCGCCGACTGGCCCGCCGTGACCGCCCTCGGGATCGGCAGCGCCGGCCCGGTCGACCTCGCCGACGGCACCGTCAGCCCGGTCAACATCCCCGGCTGGCGCGGCTTCCCGCTGGTCACCGAGGTCGCCGCGCACCCCGCGGTGGCCGCCCGCGCACTGCCCGTCCGCCTCGCCGGGGACGGCGTCGCGATGGCCGCCGCCGAGCACTGGCAGGGCGCGGCCCGGGGCGCCGACAACGCGCTCTGCCTGGTGGTGTCGACCGGGGTCGGCGCCGGACTGGTGCTCGACGGCGCGGTCCGCCCGGGCCCCAGCGGCAACGCCGGACACCTCGGACACATCACCGTCGAGCTGGACGGCGAACCCTGCCCGTGCGGCTCCCGCGGCTGCCTGGAGGGCCTCGCCAGCGGCACCGCGATCGCCCGCCGGGCACTCGCCGGGGGCTGGCGGCCCGACGGCGAGGACCGCTCGGCGCGCGCCGTCGCCGCCTCCGCCGCCGCGGGCGACCCGGTCGCGCTCGCCTCCTTCGACCGCGCCGCCCAGGCCCTGGCCGCCGGCATCGCCGGCACGGCCGCCCTGGTGGACCTCCACCGGGTCGTCGTCGGCGGCGGCGTGGCCACCGCCGGAGACGTGCTGTTCACCCCGCTCGCCCGCCACCTGGACCGCTACGCCGCCCTCTCGTACATCCGCGGCCTCGACGTGCGCCACGCCGAACTCGGCACCGACGCCGGGCTGATCGGCGCGGCCGCGCTCTGCCGCTGAGGGCCTCCCCCTCCCGGAGCCACCGTGCCGCCTCCCTTCGCCCCGCTCCGCAACCCCGTCCGCCGGTACGCCTGGGGCTCGGCCACCGCCATCCCCGCGCTCACCGGGGCCGAGCCCGACGCCACCCCGCAGGCCGAACTGTGGCTGGGCGCGGAGCTGTTCCGGGCCACCACCGGACGGCCGCGGGCCACCCGGTAGCAGCGGGTCCGGCGCCCGTCAGACCGAGGTGGGGTGCCCGAACAGCAGGTCGTAGCCCTCCGGAAGCTGCTCGATCACCCGGTCGAGCAGGTCCCCGGGCACCAGGTCGGCCACGGTGCTGAGCACCGCCCCGATGTCCCACTGCGCCGTCGCCGGGGTCGCCCCGTCGATCCACCCGACCACGCCCAGGACGAAGCGCTCGGCGGTCAGCGGCTCGGCCGCGGGCCGGGCGTCGCGCAGCAGCGAGGCGTACGTCTCGGGCAGCGCGTCCGCGATCTCGCCCCGGTCGGCCCCCACCAGGTGCTCCCCGAGCAGGGCGAGCACGACCCGGGTGGCGTGGTCCGCCTCCGCCTCGCCCCGGTACTCGCCGCGCTCCACGACGCGGGCGCGGAAGTCCTCCCAGGAGATGGTCATCGCGTCCTCCTCAGGGTCGCCGGGGCCCGGCAGGACCGTCGGCGGCCCGCACCCCCTGGGCCGGGAGGTGACGTCCGCAGCCCGTGACCGGCGTGGGACGTGTCGGTGCCCGTGCTGCTCAGCGTAACTCGGCCCGGCGCCCCGGGAACCGGCCCGATGCCATCGGGCCCGGCCGGGCGCCGGGGATCCGGCCTGGCGGATCGACGCCGTTGTCGATCACGCCGCCGGCCCGGGGGCACCGCCCCGGGAACGGGCGCCGCTCGGGCGCTCCCGCCGTACGGGGGCGCTCAGCCCACCGAGGCGCGGCACCGCCGGCGCGGGCGCCGCGAGGGCGCGCCCCTGCCGACCACTCCGGGCACCACCCGCTGCGCCGGCGCCGTCGCCGTCGCGGTGGTCCGGGAGCCCTCGGCCCGCGCCGGGTCCGGCATAAACGCGGAGAGAAAGCTCCGCTCGTCCGGGCTGAGGGCGCGCGAACGCCCGGATTCGCGGTCCCGGGCGACCACCACGGTCCGCGCCCGCATAAACGTCAGCGCGTCCCGGCAGACATTCACCTCGACATGCGCGGAACTCCGTCCGAGCCGTTCCACGGTGAGCCGTACCGACAATGGGTCGGGGTGGTGGTGCAACTGCTCCAGATAATCGATCTCGTGCCGCGCGATAATGAATCCGGCGGAAAACAGCGATTCCCGGACGGCGGTCGCGTGGTGGCGGAACAGGTCGTAAATCCCCTCCTGGACGTAGCCGACCAGCCGGACGTTGTTGATGTGCCCGTTCTCGTCGACGTCGCTCCACCGGGTCGGGCAGGCCAGCACGTGCGCGCCCAGGTAGGCCGCGCTCACTGCTGCGTCAGCCCGGCGCCGGCCACCGCGGGGAGCAGCGCACGCTGCAACCTGGCGTAGTAGGCGGAGTGTTCGGCCGCCATCCGGGCCGCGGTCCAGCCCTCCTCGGCGGCCTCCGCGGCCGCCTGGACGACCAGGCTGTCGAGCACCGCGTCGACCGACCGGCACAGCTCGGCGACGGCCGCGAGCCGCTCGGTCACGACCGCCCCGCCGGCCGCGTTCCGGGACGGGAACGCGGCCAGCGAGTCCACCGCGAGCTGCAGATCGTCCAGGGTGTCCGGTCGGTTTTCCTCGGGGAAATTCCGCATGTTTTTCTCCAGGACTCAATCGGCCTTTACGGCCAGGTAGCTAGCGTTCGAATACACCGGATCGGTGTCGGCCCCCCGACGCCTTCGACGCTATCCCAGTCGACGGGGGTCGGCAGATCGTTTTCGGACCGCGACGGGAAACTGACTTCCATCGGAGTAGTTTGCCGGGGTACACAATATGCCCCATCAGCCGAACGCTGTCCGCAATTCGGGTGATATCACCGACTCGACGCCCAAGATCAACTACCGGCGGGCCCGGATCTGGTATCGGCCGTCCGGGGACCCGCTCGGCGGCCGCGGGCCGCGAGGACCGGCCCTAGAAGGCTCCCCACCAGCGCGCCTTGTACAGGTGCGTCCCGGGCAGCGCCCGGGTGCCCTCCGGCCGGTGCAGGGTGATCGCCGCGGTGCACCAGTCGCAGGGGCCGGTGTGCGCGGGGGTCACGGTGAGCAGGCGGCCGGTGCGGCCGGGTTCGTCGCCGACGCTCTTGACGTCCCGTTCGGCCGCCCGGTCGGCCAGCCGGACGCGGGTGAAGCGGTCCTCGGACGGGTCGTAGCTCCACAGGCCGGCCAGCGTGCTCACCCAGAACCGCCCGGGCGAGGCCAGCACGGGCGCCAGGTCGTGGCCGCCCCGGTCCGGCAGCGAGGTGCTCCGGGCGACGGTCAGGGTGGGCGCGGCCGGGGTGCCGCCGACCCGCAGCGCGGTCAGCGTGGTGGCGCCGAGCGCCCAGAGCAGCCCGGTCCGCGCGTCCCAGTGCACGCCGTGCGCGTCCGGCAGCGGGACCTCCGCGTACCCGGCGGCGCGCGGGCCCTGCGAGGCCGCGTACAGCCGCACCCAGCCGCCGGTGCTCGCGGCGACGGCGACGTTGCCGTCCGGCAGCAGCTCGATGCTGTGCGGGTTGGCGGCCGGCCCCAGGTCCGCCGCCCAGCGGGCCCGGCCGGTGGCGGTCTCCACCACGGCGGCCAGCCCGCCGGTGGCGGTCGTCAGCAGGTAGCGGCGGCCCTGCCGGATCCGGCTCTTCACCTCGTCCGGGTCCGTCCAGCTGCGCGCGGGCGCGAGGTCCGCCAACTCCGGTGCCCGGTCGGCACTCCAGCTCCAGATCACCGGCAACCGGTCCGGGCCGCGGTAGGCCGTCAGCCCCTCGGCGCTCTGCAGCACCAGCACCCGGCGGGAGGCCTGGTCGACGACGGCGACCTGCCGGCCGGGCGAGCGCGCCTCCGCCAGGGCGGCGGGCGCGCAGAGCAGCAGGGCGAGGCACAGGGCCGGCAGGGTTCTCCGCATCACGCCCCCACGGTGCGGGCCGCGGGGCGCCCCCGCACGACGGCACCGCCGAACGGCCGCGCTCCGTCCGGGGACAGGCCGGGGACGATCCGGGCGCGGTCCGGGGGTGGTCCGGGGGGTCCGGGGGGTGGTCCGGACGTGCGACGGACCACCCGGGGCCCGCGCGCCTACCGCCCGGCCACCAGGTCCGCGACCCGGGCGATCGGCGAGGTGGTCGCCCGCCCGGCCGCCTCCTGCCGGTCGGCGGCGTGGTACGCGGCGTACATCGCCTGCACCCCGAGCCAGCGCAGCGGTTCCGGCTCCCAGCGCCGTACGGTGTGCCCCACCCAGGGCAGCCGGGTCAGCTCGGTGTCGTGGCCGAGGACCAGGTCGCGCAAGGTCCGCCCGGCCAGGTTGGTCGTGGTCACCCCGCTGCCGACGTACCCGCCCGCCGAGCGCGATCCGGTCGTCGGCGGTGCGCTGCGCGTACATGTAGGCGTGCGCGAAGTCGCCCAGCACCTCCCGGCCCTGCCAGCCCGCGTCCGCCCAGAACCCGGCGGGCAGCGGCTCGGTGGCGACCATCGCGGAGTTCATCGGCAGCCAGGTGCGCTTCTCCCCGCGCAGCCCGGCGGTGAACCCCTCGGTGGCGCGCAGCACCCGCTCGGCGGTGACGGTGCCGAGCGGGGTCACGGCCCGCGGCTTGCGGTAGGCGCTGCCCGGGAGGATCGCGGTGACGGTCGTGCCCTCGTACACCTCGACGCCGAGCTCCCGCACCACCCGGGCCAGGCCGCGGACCAGCTTCGCCGGCTGGATGCGGGCGCCGTACGGGCTCCAGCAGCCGCCGAGGGTGCCGGCCACGGCGATCCGGTCGCCCGCCTCCCCGGCTCCCAGCAGCTCCACCCGGCCCTCGCCGTACGCCCGCTCGCCCTCGACGAAGGCCCGCAGCCGCTCCAACTGCGGCTTGCTGCGCGCCACTTCGAGGACGCCGCCGCGCACCACGTCCGCGTCGATCCGCTCGGCCGCGGCGATGTCCACGACCTCCCCGACCGCGTCGTCCATCATCCGCTGCATCGCCGCCGCGCGCTGCCAGCCGTACCGCTCGGCGAACGCCCCGCGGCCCGCGGCCCGCGAAGCCGTTGTACAGCCAGCCACCGTTGCGCCCGGAGGCGCCGTAGCCGCAGAACCGCTGTTCCAGCAGGGCGATCCGCAGCGAGGGGTCGGCCTTCTTCAGGTAGTAGGCGGTCCAGAGGCCGGTGTACCCGCCGCCGACGACACAGACGTCGACGTCCCGGTCCCCCGGCAGCGCGGGGCCCGGCTCCGGCACCCCACTCGCCGCGTACCAGAACGACACCTCGCCGTTGACCGCCGCCACCGGAACCTCCCACACCCTCGCTGACCTGCCCGGACGCTACCCCGGCCGATCGGCCCGAACCACCCTCCACACTGCCAGGATCGCCGGCCGCGACCAGCCACCCTGTCAGTCCCCGTCAGTCCCTCTCAGTCCCCAGCAGGTCCAGCGCCCGCGTCCAGCTGTACGACCCCGGCACGAAGTCCGCGACCCGCACCCCCATCCGCCGCAGCTTCGCCAGGCTTTCCTCGTACGCGGGGTGCGCCGCCTGCGCCGGGCTCAGGCAGGGCTGCACCGCCACCGGGACGCCCCAGCCGTACGACTCGCAGAGGATGCCGAGCGCGAGCGTGTCCGAGATGCCCAGGACCCACTTGTTGATCGTGTTGAACGTCGCCGGGGAGACCACGATCGCGTCCGGATCCGGCAGCGGCCGCGGGTCGCCCGGCTTCCGCCACGCGGACCGGATCGGAAACCCCGTCTGCGCCGTGATCGCATCGGCGTCGATGAACCCCATCGCGTTCGGCGTCGCCACCACCCCCACGTCCCAGCCCCGCTCCTGCGCGGCCGCGACCAACTCCCCCACCCCACCGGCCACTCCGGCTGCGCACACCACGACGTACAGCACCGGCTTCCGCGCTTCCGACACCCCTGGATTCCCCTCTCCCGACCCACCTGCGGATCCCAGAACAGTAAGCTGCCCGCATGGTGCGCTCCGTGGTCTTCGACATCGGCGAGACGCTCATCTCCGACGACCGCTACTGGTCCGACTGGGCTCGCTGGCTCGGCGTCTCACCCCACCTCATGTCCGCCCTCGTCGGTGCCGTGGTGGCCCAGGGCCGCGACAACGCCGACGCCATCCGCGTCCTCCGCCCGGGCGCCGACATCGCCGCCGAATGGCGCGCCCGCCGGGCCGCCGGCCACGGCGAACACCTCGACGAGACCGACCTCTACCCCGACGTCCGCCCCGCCCTCCGCCGCCTGCGCGAGGCGGGTCTGTGGGTCGGCATCGCGGGCAACCAGCCCGCCGCCGTCTCCGGCCTGCTCACCGGCCTGGAGGTACCCGCCGACGCCATCGCCACCTCCGCCGAATGGGGCGTCTCCAAACCGTCGGCGGGCTTCTTCGACCGCGTCCTCACCTGGGCCCCCGGCGCCCCGCACGAGATCCTCTACGTCGGCGACCACCCCGCCAACGACATCACCCCCGCCCGCAAAATGGGTCTCCGCACCGCCCACCTCCGCCGAGGCCACATCGGCCTCACCGCCCAGGCCCCCGAAGCGGATTGGACCGTCGACTCCCTCACCACCCTCGCCGACCTCCTCACCGCCGCCACACCGTAGACCGTCACAGCCGCCCCACCCCGAGATCGGCGTGCACCACCTTCCCGAAGGACTCCACCGCCACCCCCCAACGCCCCCGGGTGAGCGCGTGGATCAACGCCAACCCCCGATGCCCCTCCTCGTCACACCCCGCAACCATCAGCACCGGCAACGTCCGAGAGCCGTCCCGCACCGCCACCCGCACCGTCCGGTCCGTGACACGGCGGACGGAGACGGTCATCCGCGTCAGACACCCCGTCTTCACCGCGTTCGCCACCAGCTCACTGACGATCAGTTCCGCCGTGTCCACCAGCTCCGGCAGTTCCCATTCACTCAACTTCTCCCGCACCACCCGCCGGGCCGCAGCCGCCGACTCCGGCAAGTACGGCAGGAGAGCCGTAGCCGGCTTCGGCACGCGGCCAGTGATCAGAAGCCCACTCATCATCAACAGCCCCTCGGCCATCGGAGTCTCAGACAGAGACGCCGCCAGGCGTAGGTCCGTAGAACGACGAGCCAGAGCAGCGCGTGACCAGTGAACGACAATGCGTTACCGTCGACCAGAGCGGGCCTGTGGCGCTTTCCGGGCGTTTCCCAGGCGTCGCACGTGGATGGCTGGAACGATGGCATACGTGGAGCGGGGACGGATGAGCAGCAAGCGCGACCTGTTCGCCCGAAGGCGTCGGGAGTTGGGCTACAGTCAGGAAAAGCTTGCTGCTGATCTTGGAGTCGCTACTTCCACTGTCACCCGCTGGGAGTGCGGCCGCGCCGACCCCCACCCTCAACAGAGGCCGAAGCTCGCAGCGCTCCTCGAGGTCACCGCCTCGGAGCTGGACAACCTCCTGAACCCGCCGCTCCTGGCACCGGTTCGCCAGGCGGCACCTGCGCTCCTCGACGAAAGTGATGACATGAAGCGACGCGAGGCCCTCGCGCTCATTGCGGCGACGGGGGCGCTGATCACACTTCCCTGCGGCGAGAGCGCGGCCGCGACGCTCGCCACTGTCCCGTCCGGCGACTCCGCAGCCCTGATGAACGCCCATCTGTGGCAGATCTTCTCCGCCTCCCGCACCAAGCAGGATGTGTACCCGCTGGTCCGGTACCAGCTCGGGGTTCTGGCTGCCGAACTCCGCTCGGTCACATCCGAGCCCGATCGCACGCGACTGTGCGGCCTGGTCGGCGACCTGTACCAGCTCGCCGGAGAAGTCCTCTTCGACTCGAACCGGTACACCGACGCCACGCAGTGCTACACGCTCGCAGCAGCCGCGGCGCGCGAAGCCTCGGATTACGACCTCTGGGCTTGCGCACTGACTCGGCACGCGTTCGTCGAACTCTCAGAGCGTCGCTTCGGCTCCGCCGAACCGATCCTGACGGCAGCACGACGAATTGCCGACCGAGGCGACGACCAGCTCTCCACCCGTCACTGGGTCGCCGCTGTCCAGGCCCAGGCTTATGCGGGCCTGGGCCGACTCCAGGCATGCGACCGAGCGCTCGCTGAGGCCGAGCAGGTACACCATCTCACCGGCCCACTACAGAACGGCGGTTGGCTGCGATTCGACGGCACTCGTCTGGCCGAGGAACGTGGAACCTGCTATCTCACCCTCGGTCGACCGGATCTCGCCGAAGAGTCCCTGCTCACCGCATTGGAGATCAGCCACTCGCCCCGCCGCCGGGGCTCTGTCCTCGCAGAGCTCGCGGTTCTCAGCGCCCACAACGGCGACATCGAGCAGGTGGTCCACTTCAGCACGGCCTCAATGGCACTCGCGGGCGAGACGGGATCCGGCTACATCGCGAAGAAGCTCGACGGAGTCAAGCCGCATCTTGTCCCCCTGATGAAGGACCACCGGATCTCAGATCTGCACGACAACATCTCGGCGCTCCAACACGCCGCGTGACGAAAGGGACTCCACATGACCGAGGACGGCCGGATCTTCCGTGAGGCGTGGATCGCCGGGGTGCGCAGGCACTTCCCCGGCGAGCCGAAGCCCGGCTACGTCGCCCCCTGGTCGGACACGCCCGACTGGGAACGGGCCTCCGCAGCAGCCGTGTTCGGGCAGGTCCGCGAGTTCGTGGCGGTCAGCGCCGGCACCACGGCGAAGCTGACCCGCGAGCAGAAGGGCCGCTTCGTCGCCATCTGCTGGATCGCCCAGATCCACAAGCACATCGAGTGCCCCAAGCCCGGTTACGTCGCCGACTGGGACGACCTGCCCAAGTGGCAGCAGGAGACGGACGCCGACATCTTCGAAACCATCGAGCGGCAGGTCTGAGGCGGTTCTCCGTGCTCGCCCCTGCGGCTCCGCAGGGGCGAGCACTTTGCACGGCCCCCATCACGGCCTTCCGGGGAGGTTCATCGTGAGGCCAGTACCCACCGACGCCGAGGCCTGGAACGCCTACCTCGCCGAAGGCAACGCGAAACAGGCCCGCAAGCGCGTCTCGGCCGACGTCATCCTGCGTGACGATCGCGGCCGCGTCCTCACCGTCAACCCGACCTACAAGGAGGGCTGGGACATGCCCGGCGGCATGGCCGACGCCAACGAGCCGCCCGACCGTGCCGCCGTTCGCGAGCTGAGAGAGGAACTGGGTCTCACCATCACCATCCACCGCCTCCTCGTCGTGGACTGGGTCGCACCGCACGGGCCTTGGGACGACCAGCTCGCCTTCATCTTCGAGGCCGGCACCCTCTCCCCCACGATCGCCGCCACCCTCCGCCCGCACGACGACGAACTCTCCGAAGCCCTCTTCCTCCCGGGCCCCGAGGCAGCCGCCCGACTCCGGCCCCGCCAACGCGCCCGCCTCCAGGCCGCGCTGCGAGCACTCGCCGACGGCCAGACCCGCTATCTACACAACGGAGCAGAGCCGTGGCAGATTTGAACCGATCCGACGACGACACTCAGGCGAAGGGCACCGCCGGCTATCTCCTCGAGGTGGGGATGCTCAAGCGGGCGAAGCGGTCCGGCTGGTGGATCGCCGGGGTGAAGGATCCGGAGACGATTGCCGAACACTCGTTCCGTGCCGGTGTCGTCGGGGCGGTGCTCGCGATGATGGAGGGTGCCGACCCGGCCAAGGTCGCGCTGCTCTGCCTGTTCCACGACACCCAGGAGACCCGGATCGGCGACATCCCGCACATCGGGCGCCGCTACCTCACGGCCGCCTCCAACGAGCGGGTGACCGCCGACCAGGTCAGCGCCGCGCACCCGGCTGTCGCCGAGGGCGTTCAGCGGGTCGTCGCGGAGTACGAGAACGCCGACTCCCTCGAGGTCGTCGTCGCCCATGACGCCGACAAGCTGGAGTGCCTGCTCCAGGCCGTCGAGTACCGCGAGCAGGGGTACCGCAACATCCAGCCGTGGATCGACAGCAGCCTGGCCGGGCTGAAGACCGAGTCCGCCCGCCAACTGGCCGAAGCCGCCTTGACGATGACGTCGTTGGAGTGGCAGAAGGTGTACCTCCTGACCGAAGGGTGACAGTCATGACCGAGGACGGCCGGATCTTCCGTGAGGCGTGGATCGCCGGGGTGCGCAGGCACTTCCCCGGCGAGCCGAAGCCCGGCTACGTCGCCCCCTGGTCGGACACGCCCGACTGGGAACGGGCCTCCGCAGCAGCCGTGTTCGGGCAGGTCCGCGACTTCGTGGCCGTCAGTGCCGGCACCACCGCGAAGCTGACCCGCGAGCAGAAGGGCCGCTTCGTCGCCACCTGCTGGATCGCCCAGATCCACAAGCACATCGAGGACCCCAAGCCCGCCTACGTCGCCGACTGGGACGACCTGCCCAAGTGGCAGCAGGAGACCGACGCCGACATCTTCAAAGCGATCGAGCGGCAGGTCTGAGGCGGTTCTCCGTGCTCGCCCCCGCGGAGTCGCAGGGGCGAGCACGGCGACGGGCCGCAGCCGTAAATCGGTTGACCGGGGCGGGCGCAGGGCTGGACTGTGGCGCGGGTGCCGCAGGTCGTGGTGCCGGGTTGCAGGGGAGGCGGCGCAAGCGATGGAGATTCGTTCCACCACCGACCAGGATCTCGGGGTCTTCGTCGACACCGTCCATGCCGCGTTCGGGCGTTTCCCGGAGACTCCGGCCGAGGACGGCGGTGGGTTGTGGTGGTCGGCGCTGGAGATGGACCGTGCGCTGCTGGCCGTCGCGCCGGGCGGGAAGCCGGTGGGTACCGCCAGCGCGTACTCCTTCGAGCTCACCCTGCCCGGGGAGGTCGTCGTCCCGGTGGCGGGCATCAGTTGTGTCGGTGTGCTGCCGTCGCACCGGCGTCGGGGCGTGCTCACGGCGATGATGCGGCATCAGCTCGCGGAGCTGCGGGAGCGGGGGGAGGTCCTGTCCGTCCTGCTGGCTTCCGAGGCGGGGATCTACGGGCGGTTCGGCTACGGGCCGGCGACGTACACCACTCAGCGCCTGACGGTGTCGCGCCGGGAGGGCGACTTCGCCGTCCCCCGGGCGGCGCGCGGTGCGGCCGGGGTTTCCGCGACGGGTTCGGTCGAGGTACTGCGGCGGTCGGAGTGCGGGGAGGTCCTGGAGGAGGTCTACGACCGGTACCGCCGGGCGCAGCCGGGCGCGTTGTCGCGGCCGCACCGGTGGTGGGCCTTGGGCGCGGGGCAGCCGCCGGTCGCCCGGGCGCCGCGTTACGTGGCCGTGCACCGGGATGCGGACGGTGTCGCGGACGGGTACGCCAGCTACTCGGTCGGCGATGACACCCTGTCGGTCGACGAGACGATCACCACGGACGACGCGGTCGCCACGGCTCTGGCCCGGTTCCTGCTCGACCACGACCTGGTCACCAAGGTGGTGTTCAAGCATGTCGCGCCCGAGCATCCGCTGCGCTGGCAGCTCTCGGACTTCCGTGCCGGCCAGCTGAGCGGCGACACCGACTGGCTCTGGGTGCGGCTGCTGGACGTGCCGCGTGCGCTGACCTCGCGCGGGTGGTTCGCCGACGGGGAGCTGGTGCTGGACGTGGACGACCCGTTCCTCGGGGAGCACGGCCGCTACCTGCTGACCGTCCGGGACGGCAAGGCCGAGTGCGCCGTGACCGAGCGGGAGCCCGATCTGTCCTTGGACATCCGCGACTTGGGTGCGGTCTACCTGGGCGGGACGACCCCGGGCACGCTGGTGCGGGCCGGGCACGTGCTGGCTCACCGTCCGGGCGCGGCCGCCCTGGCCGACGCGCTGTTCCGTGGCGATCGCGCGCCGCACTGTCTGCACTGGTTCTGAGTCGGCTGGACACTCCGACGGCCCGGCGCGGCGCCGGGGAGGCGTTCACGCGTGGGCGCTGACCCGGCCGCCGGCCGAGAGCACGATGTAGACGCCGTTGGCGTCGACGCCGACGTCGTGCCCGTTGGTCTCCAGCGTGGCGTACACCGCGTTGTCCATGCCGAGGATGTCCGCGCGGTACTTGAGCTCGCCGAGCTTGGTGACCTTGACCGTCCAGTCGCCCGCGACCTTGAAGGTGCCGGTGCCCTCGTGCGCGCCGCCCATCCAGGCGTGGACCGTGCCGTCCAGCGAGAGCACGATGAACATGTCGTTGGCGTCGAGTCCGGCGTCGTGCTCCTTGGCTTCGAGCGTGGCAAGGACGTCTCCGCCGTGGACGATCTTGGCGACGAAGTGCTGGGGGGCGACTTCCCGGATCTCGGCGGTGCTGCCGTCGGGCAGGGTCTGGGTGCGGGCCGGGGAGGTCGCCTTGCCGGCGGGCGGCGGGGTGCTGGTGCGGCGCGCGCTGGGCGTGGCGGCGGCCGGGGACGTGCTGCCGGCCGCGGGCGGGGTGGCGGCCGGGGTGGCGGCGCCGCTCGCGGCCGGCGTGGCGGCCGGGGAGGCGGGAGCGGTGGTACCGGCCGTGGCGGCCGGGGCCGTGGTGCTGCCGGCGGCGGCGGTGGAGCCGGAGGAACCGGAGGAGCAGGCCGTCGCGGCGGGCAGCAGCAGGGCGGCCGCCAGGACGGTGCCGGCCAGCGTGCGGGTGCGGGTCGTGCGACGGATCGTCGAGAGGGACATGCGGTTTCTCCTGAGCCGGTGAGCCGGTGAGCCAACTTCGGGTGAGGGCACGCGCCTTGCCCGCCCCTTCTCGTACGGGGACCGGAGTGGCTGACAGGGCGGTGCGCACGATCGACGGTAGTACGAACAGTCGACGGAATGGCGCGTTCCGCGTCACCGGACTGTCACGCCCCTGACAGCGCATCACCGGCCACGGAGGCCGGGTTCACCCCTCGACGGCCACCGGCCGTGCCCGTCCCCGTCATACGTCGGGGGCGGGCACGGCCGGTTGGGCACCGCCGGTGTCAGCCGATGGTGGAGCCGGTGATCGGGGCGGAGAGTTCGACGGTCTCGCCCTTCAGGCCGGCCTTGACGAACTGCCAGGTGAGGCCGCTGATGACGCCCTTGTCGAGCGGGGCCAGCTTGGCGAAGGCCGGCTGGCTGAGGTCGATGTGGGTGGAGTCACAGGAGGGACACTGGTCCTTCACCGGGACGGTGATGGTCTTGCCCTGGTAGGTCACCTTGACTGAAATGCCCTTGCAGACCGGGTCGTTGTTCGGGTTGGCGGTGGTCCACCAGGTGTGCGACACGGCGACCAGCATCTGCGAGGAGGCGTTGATCTGGGTGCCGCAGGCGCCGTAGCCCGAGTCGGTGTAGTAGGTGGCCTTGCCGGTCATGGGCTTGTTGATCGGGATCGCGGCACTGGCGGTGCCGGCCGTGAAGGCGATGAGAGCGGCTGCGGCGAGCGGGGCGCCCGCGAGGATCCTGAGGTTCTTGCCGATGGCGCGCATGGTTCGTTCCCTCCGGTTGCAGTGCCGGCTGAACATGCCGGGAATTGCTGGTCATGGGCATGACAGATGCAAGTCGGCAAATCCGCAAGGCAGTTCGGCGACTCGATGTCCACCCTTGGAAAGGGAACGTATGCGCTCAACCTCCGGATGGTCCAGACCTCCGCGATGTTGGCATGAACACAAGGCAAGAATCTTTACCAATGCGGCCGAAGGGGCGAAGATGCGTGACCGCGCCGCCACGGAGGGTGTTGACAGACCGTCACCCGCAGGCCTGTCCCGGAGGTCACCTCACATGCGCACCGCTCTCGCCGCCCTGCTCCTCGGCGCCGCCCTCGTTCCGGCGGTCGCCGCCCCCGCCACGGCCGCACCCGCGCCGCGCGCGGCCGCGCCCCGCGAGGTGAACCAGGGCTACAGCATCCCGGTCGGCGGCGTGACGGACCTCGGCGCGCTGCCCGTCCTCGGCAGCCTCGGCCTGGACTTCGCCCGCCTGCTCGGGCAGTGAAGGGACGGTAGTCGAACAGCGAGCTGGCACCGTCACCGTAGGTAGCCACCGCCGCCGCCCAGCACGACTCCGGGCAGGCCTCGGCCCCGGTGCGGGAACCTCCCGCACCGGCCCGGATTACTTCCGCTCCGCACGTTAGTAACCCCCGCTCCCGCGCCACAAGGCCGGGCGCCGGCCGCAGCACGCCCGCCATCCCGCCGTCACACCGGCGCCATCCGTCGCAACCGGCCGCAACGGGCCGCAAGAATCCGCAAACGGCCGAAACGAAGCGGCAACACCCTTTCCCACCAGCCAAGATGGCGATTGACAGCAGCCCGCGTGGTTCAGCACCATGAGCTCCGAACCCAGTCGCAGCGAGCCGGAAGGAGGGTCGATGCACACCGTCGTCCGCCCCGTTCCCCGCCGCTGCCCGCGCCGCTGTTGTCGCGGCGCGCTCGCGTTCTGACCGTCCGCCGGACCGGGCCGTCCCTCCCGCGCCACTCGCCGGGCACACGCCGCGGGCCTGCGCCTGACGCGCCCGCACGCCGTCACGCACCCGCCGTCGCGCACCCACACCTCGTCACTCATCGTCACCACGCTCCCGAAAGGGCTCCGCCATGACCACGACCGCCTCCCCCACCGTCCTCCGCCTCACCCCCGCCGCCGGCCGCATCGGCGCCGTCGTGCACGACATACGCCTCGGCGGCGACCTCCCCGCCGAGACCGTCGCCGCCGTCGAGGCCGCCCTGTACGAGCACAAGGTGCTCTTCTTCCGCGGCCAGCAGCACCTGGACGACGCCGGGCAGGAGGCCTTCGCCCGGCTCCTCGGCCACCCGGTGGGCCACCCCACCGTGCCCAGCGCGGACGGCCGTTACATCTTCGAGCTGGACGCCACCAAGGGCGTGCGCGCCAACAACTGGCACACCGACGTCACCTTCGTCCCGTCCTACCCGAAGGCCTCGATCCTGCGCGCCCTGGAGGTCCCGCCGGCCGGCGGCAGCACCCTCTGGGCCAACACCGCGGCCGCCTACCAGGACCTGCCCGCGCCGCTGAAGACGCTCGCCGAGAGCCTGCGCGCCGTCCACACCAACGACTACGACTACGCCGCCCGGCTCGCGCTGCGCCCGGAGCTGGCGAACAACCCCGAGGTCGCCAAGCTGTTCCGGGACGTCTTCGTCTCCACCGCCTTCAAGACCGAGCACCCGGTGGTCCGGGTGCACCCGGTGACGGGCGAGAAGACCCTTCTGCTGGGCGCCTTCGCCCAGCGCCTCCAGCACCTCTCGGGCGACGACGGCAAGGCGCTGATCGACCTCTTCCAGCGCTACGTCGAGCGGCCGGAGAACACCGTCCGCTGGGACTGGCAGGTCGGCGACGTGGCGATCTGGGACAACCGCGCCACCCAGCACTACGCGGTCGCGGACTACGGCGACGAGCCGCGCCTGGTGCGCCGGATCACCCTGGACGGCGATCTGCCGGTCGGCGTGGACGGCACCCCGAGCCGCCTGCTGGAGCCCGCCGAGCCGCCGCGGGTGGCCGGTCTGGTGCCCGCCGAGGAGCTCGAAACCGCCGACGACCGAGCCGCCGACGACCGAGCCGCCGCCGACCGAACCGCCAACTGACGCGCCGACGACCGACGAGACAGCCACCGACGAGACGACCGCGGCCGAGACCATGTCCACGTCCACGCCCCTCCGCACCGGCGACGACCGCCGGGACGCCAACGCCGCCGCCGTCCTGCGCGCGGTGCTCGACCACGGGCCGGTCGCCCGCAGCCGGGTCGCCTCGCTCACCGGGCTCAGCGCCTCGGCGGTCTCCCGGCAGACCGTGGACCTGGTCCGGCTCGGACTCCTCAGTGAGCGGCCGGAGTTGGCGGGCGTCCCGGCCGGAACGGTCGGCCGTCCGCAGCTCCCGCTCGCCGTGGACACCGAGCAACTCGCGGTCGCGGGGGTGCACTTCGGCGTCCCGTACACAACGGTCGCGCTGCTCGACCTGCGCGGCCGGGTGCTGCGCCGCAAGGAGATCGCCAACCGGGGCCTGACCGGGCCGGACGTGCTGAAGCCACTCGCGGCCCGGCTGCCCCGGCTGATCGACGCGCTGCGCGCCGGCCGCACGGTGGTCGGGCTGGGCGCCGTCTGCGGCGGTTCGGTCGATCCGGAGCGCGGGCTGGTGCTCCGCCACGGACCGCTGGACTGGCGGGACCTGCCGCTGCGCGGGCTGCTGCAGGACGCCACCGGGCTTCCGGTCCGGGTGGACAACCACGCCCGGGCGCTGACCCAGGCCGAGATCCTGTTCGGCCACCCGGCGGCGCGCCGCAGCATGGTCCAGCTGTTCGTCGGCCACGTGGTGGACGCGGCGCTGGCGGTCGCGGGCACGGTCCACCAGGGCCCGCCCTCGGCCACCGGCGACCTCGGCCACCTCCCGGTCACCGGCACCGTCACCGACCCGGACGCGCGGAGCGACGCGCGCTGCCACTGCGGCCGACTCGGCTGCCTGTCGGTGGCCGCCTCCGACACCACGCTGTTCGAGGCGGCGGCCGCCGCGGGGGTCACCGCCGAGCCGGACCGGGCCGCGCTGATCGCCGCGGTGAAGCGCGGCGACCCGGTCGCGGACCGGCTGGTGCGCAACCGCGCCCGGATCATCGGCCGCGCCCTCGCCCTGCTCGCCGACGTGGTCAACCCCGATCTGCTGGTCCTCACCGAGACCTTCGCCCTGTTCGACCCCCGCTACCTCAACGTCGTCCGGGCCGAGTTCGCCCTCCGCTCGCACCTGCGCCGGGACGCCGAGCTGCTGATCGCCCAGCGGCGCGGTGCCGACGTGCTCGCGGTGGCCGCCGGCACCCCGGTGCTCGGCGAGCTGTACGCCCGGCCGGTGCACGCCCTGGCCCATTGCCACTGAGCACCGCCACTGAGCGCAGGCACTGAGCACCGCCACTGAGCGCAGGCCCCCCGACCACCCCCCTCATCCCTCCTCCCGAAGGACCGCCATGACCGCGCTCATCCGTCCCCCCGCTCCGAGCCGCCGCGCCCTGCTGCGCGCCGGCCTCGCCGGTGCCGGCCTGCTGACGCTCGCGGCCTGCCGGTCCGCCGTCGACGAGGTCGCCAACACCTCGGCCACCGCCGAAAGTTCGGACACTCCCCGGAAGGGCGGCGTGCTCTCCGTCGCCACCGGCGTCGACTTCACCCCGAGCCTGCTGTTCGCCCAGAGTGCCAACACCCTGGTCCAGCGCCTGGTCTTCAACACCCTCACCCGGTACGACGACCGGCTCCGGCCGCAGCCCGAGCTGGCCACCGCCTGGGAGGTCGCGCCGGACGGCACCGGCGTCACGCTCAAGCTCCGCGAGGACGTGCTCTTCCACAGCGGCCGCCGGTTCACCGCCGACGACGTGGTCTTCGCGGTCAAGAACCTCCAGAACCCGGCCCGATCCGCCCAGTTGCGGTCCACCGCCGCGGCCGTCACCGACTTCCGCAAGAACGGCGACTTCGAGCTGACCCTGCTGTTCGCCCACCCGGTCAGCAACCTCTTCGACCTCTTCGAGTTCATGATCGTCCCGGATGCCGGCAGCGTCGAGGACGCCGTCGCCGGCACCCGGCTGATCGGCACCGGCCCGTTCACCTTCACCGACCGCAAGCCCGGCTCCTCGCTCACCTTCACCCGCAACGACCGGTACTGGAACCCGGGCCGCCCGTACCTCGACGGCGTGGAGATCCGGATCGTCCCGCAGGCCGAGTCGCTGCTCTCCTCGCTCAGGACCGGCCAGACCCACCTGTCGTACAACGTCCGCGGCAAGGACGTCGCGACGCTCCGCAGCGACCCGCAGTTCCGGATCAAGCAGTACGACACCGGCGCCGGCGCCTACTACATCGGCGTGAACGTCACCGCCGAGCACGTCGGCGACAAGCGGGTGCGCCAGGCCATCGCCTGGGCGGTCGACCGCGAGCGCTTCGTCCAGCAGGCCCTCGGCGGCTACGGCAGCGTCTCCTCGGTGCCCTGGCCCAAGTCGTCCCCCGCCTTCACCGAGGCCGGCGCCGGCCACTACCGCCACGACCCGGAGAAGGCGCGCGCCCTGCTCAAGGAGGCCGGCCTGGAGCGGATCACCCTGCCGTTCGCGCACTCCAACGACCCCGGCGCGACGGCGACCGCCCAGATCCTGCAGTACGACCTCCAGCAGGTCGGCATCGACACGGTGCTCCAGCCCACCGACTCGCCGACCATGCAGAAGCAGCTCATCTCCCAGTCCATGCCCGCGCTGTGGACGCTCAGCCACGGCTTCGCCCAACTGCACCCGGCCACCCTCGCGGTGAGCGCCTACCCCTTCAACGAGGCCAGGAACAGCTCGCACTTCACCTCCCCCGCCTACACCGACGTCGTCCAGCGGGCCTGGAACCGCGGCGACAGCGACAGCCCCGAGGCGAAGGCCCTCTACCAGCAGATCACCGACGTACTGCTGGACGAGGAGTTCGTGATCGACCTCGCCATCGCCGGGCTGGTCGAGGTCGCGGGCCGCAAGGCCCAGGGCGCCACGCTCAACAAGTTCGGCTACCTCAACCTCGACGACGCCCGCCTGACGGCCTGAGCAGGACGGCCCGGTACCCGACCCCATGCGCACCTTCCTCCTCAAACGCCTCCCCAGCGGACTGCTGGTCCTGGCCCTCGCCTCCTTCCTGGTCTTCCTCATCCTGCGGCTGATCCCCGGCGACCCGGCCACCTCGCTGGCCGGACCGGACGCCTCCCCCGCCGCCGTCGAGGCGATCCGCGCCCAACTCGGCCTCGACCAGCCGCTGTTCGGCCAGTACCTGGGCTGGCTCGGCCGGCTGCTGAGCGGCGACCTCGGGCCGAGCTACGCGATCGGCGGCCAGGTCGCCGACCTGATCGGCAACGGCCTCGGCGCCACCGCCCAACTCGCCCTCGGCGCCCTGCTCCTGGTGGTCCTGATCGCACTGCCGCTGGCGGTGGCGGGGGCGACCACCCGCAGCCGTCCGCTCGCCGCCGTGATCCAGGCGGTCACCACCGCCGTCCTGGCCATGCCGCCCTTCGTCACCGGCGTGCTGCTGGTCCTGGTCCTCGCCGTCTCGCTGCGGCTGCTCCCGGCCGGCGGTCACGAATCCCTGCTGGCCGCACCGGACTTGGCCCTCCAGTACCTGGCGATGCCCGCGCTCTGCCTGGCCCTGCCCAGCGCCGCCGTGCTCGCCCGCTACCTCAAGGACGGCATCGAGCGCGCCCTCGCCGAGGACTACGTCCGCACCGCGACCGCGCTCGGCGTCTCCCGGCGGCGGATCGTCTGGCGGCACGCGCTGCCCAACGCCCTGCCCTCCGCCGTCACCGTGCTCGGCCTGCAGATCGGCCACCTCATCGCCGGGGCCGTGCTGGTGGAGCGGATCTTCGCCTGGCCGGGCCTCGGCCAGCTGATCGAGCAGGGCGTCGCCCGCCGGGACTACCCGGTGGTGCAGGACCTGCTGCTGCTCGTGGTGGCGGTCTACGTCGCCGTCCAGTTGCTCACCGACCTCGCGTACGCGTGGCTCGACCCCCGGATCCGCTGGGAGTGACCCGATGACCACCGCCACCCTTCCCCCCGAGCCCCGGACGGACCGAACCGACCGGAACCGCTACCTGTCCGCCCTGCGCACGTGGCGCGGCCTGACCGGCCTCGCCCTGGTCGGTGCGGCCGCCCTCGCCGGGCTGCTCGCACCCCTGCTCACCGGCACCGACCCGAACGCCCAGAGCGCGCTCGCGCTGGCCGGCCCGAGCGCCGAACACCCCTTCGGCACCGACGACCTGGGCCGCGACCTGTTCAGCCGGGTGCTGCACGGCATCGGCACCGACCTCGCCCTGATCGTCACCGCCGTCCCGGTCGGCGCCCTGCTCGGCTGCTCGGCCGCGCTGCTCGCGGCCACCTCCCGGTGGGCCGACCTCGCCGTCCAGCGGGCCTTCGACCTGCTGCTCGCCTTCCCCGGGCTGATCCTCGCCCTCGCCGTGACCGCCGTCCTCGGCCCCGGCCGCTGGCCGGTGGTGATCGTCATCGCGCTGGCCGAAGTACCGGGCTTCGGACGGCAGTTGCGCGCCGGGATCCTGGTCCAGCGGGAGCGCGAGTACGCCCTGGCGGCCCGCGTCGGGGGTGCCTCCCGGGCCCGGGTGCTGCTGCGGCACGTGGTGCCCAACGCGGTCGACCCGCTGATCGTGCAGACCGCCGTGGCGCTCTCGCTCGGCGTGTTCATCGAGGGCGCGATGAGCTTCCTGGGCCTCGGGGTCCGCCCGCCGGAGCCCACCCTGGGCAGCATCCTCAGCCAGTCCGTCGCCTACCTGGCCACCGACCCGACCTTCGCGGCCGCCCCGCTGGCCGCCACCACCGCGCTGGTGCTCGGCTTCACGCTGATCGCCGAGGCCCTGAACCGGGGGATCCGCCGATGACCACCGTGCCCGACGCGCCCCACACACCTGGCCTGCCCCACGCGCCCGACACCCGCCCTGTGCTCCGGGTGTCCGGCCTCACCGTACGGTTCGGCGGCACCACCGCCGTCGACGGCGTCGACTTCGAGCTCGCGGCGGGCGACACCCTGGGCATCGTCGGCGAGTCCGGCTCCGGCAAGTCCACCACGGCACTCGCCCTGCTGCGGATGCTGCCGCCCGGCGGCCGGATCACCGCCGGCTCGGTCGAGCTCGCCGGACAGGACCTCGCCGCCCTCCCCGAGGAGGCGCTGCGCGCCCTGCGCGGCCGGCGGATCGCGATGATCTTCCAGGACCCGATGTCCTCGCTCAACCCGGTCCTCACCATCGGCACCCAGCTGGACGAGGCGCTCCGCGCCCACGGCGGCTCGCTGCGGAAGGCCGAACGCCAGGTCCGTGCGGCCGAGTTGCTCGACCTGGTCGGCATCCCGGACGCCGCCGGGCGGCTGCGCGACCACCCGCACCAGTTCTCCGGCGGCCAGCGCCAGCGCATCATGATCGCCCTCGCGCTGGCCCACGACGCCGAGGTGCTGGTCGCCGACGAGCCGACCACCGCCCTCGACCCGACGGTCCAGCAGCAGATCCTGCGCCTGCTCACCCGGATCAACCGGGAGACCGGCACCGCGCTGGTGGTGATCAGCCACGACCTCGGGGTGATCGCCCAGACCTGCCGCCGGCTGCTGGTGATGCGCCACGGCCGGGTGGTCGAGCACGGCGTCACCGCCGAGCTGACGGCTGAGCCCCGGCACCCGTACACCCGCGAACTGCTGGCCGCCGTCCCGCGCCTGGAGGAGCCCTCCCGGGCCGCCGCCAACAGCACCCCGGGCGCCGAACCCCTGCTGACCGTACGGGGTTTGAGCAAGACGTACGGTTCCCGGCGGCGCGCCGTCACCGCGCTCCACGAGGTCGACCTCGACCTGTACCCCGGCGAGACGCTCGGCCTGGTCGGCGAGTCCGGCTCCGGCAAGTCCACCCTCGCCCGGGCGCTGGTCGGGGCGCACGCGCCCTCGGCGGGCAGCATCCGCTTCCGCGGCGAGGAGCAGGCCCGACCGGCCCGGCACGGCGCGCCGCACCGCGAGATCCAGCTGGTCTTCCAGGACCCGTACTCCTCGCTCAACCCGCGGATGACCGCCGGGCAGATCATCGCCGAACCGCTGATCGCCCACGGTCTCGGTGACCGCGCCCGGCGCGAGGCCCGGGTCGCCGAGTTGCTGACCCAGGTCGGGCTGGACCCGGCCACGGCCGACCGCCACCCGCGCGCCTTCTCCGGTGGCCAGCGCCAACGCATCGGCATCGCCCGGGCGTTGGCGCCCGAGCCGAGCGTGCTGATCTGCGACGAGCCGGTCTCCGCGCTGGACGTCTCGGTCCAGGCCCAGGTGATCGACCTGCTCGCCCGGCTGCAGCGCGAACTCGGCCTGGCCGTCCTGTTCATCGCCCACGACCTGGCCGTGGTCCGCCGGGTCAGCCACCGGATCGCCGTGATGCACCGCGGCCGGATCGTGGAGACCGGCCCGGCCGACCGCGTCGTCACCGCGCCCGAACACCCGTACACCGCCGAACTCCTGGCCGCCGTGCCGCGACTGGCCGCCGTCCCGCACCTGCCCGCCGTCCCGCACCTGGAACCGGCCCGCACCACCACCCCTGGCGAAGCCACCGCCCCTCCCGCCCGCGCCACCACCCGGAGCACCGCATGACCACCGCGCCCGAAGAGCACCCGCACCGCCGCGACCCGTACGCCGGCTTCCCCGGCACCGTCGGCCGCACCTTCCGCGAGTCCACCCCCGCCTGGCCCCGCCGGGTCCGCCCGCGCGAGGGCGCGCCCAACATCGTCGTCGTCCTGATCGACGACATGGGCTACAGCGACATCGGCCCCTTCGGCTCCGAGATCCCCACCCCCACCCTGGACCGCCTCGCCGCCACCGGCGTCCGGCTCGCCAACTACCACACCATGCCGCTCTGCTCCCCCGCCCGGGCGGCCCTGCTCACCGGCCTCAACCCGCACCGGGTGGGCTACTCCTTCGTCGCCAACGCCGACCCGGGCTTCCCGGGTTACGGAATGGAGGTCGCCGGGGACATCCCCACCCTCGCCGAGCTGCTGCACGACGCCGGCTACGCCACCTACGCCGTCGGCAAGTGGCACCTCACCCGCGACTCCGCCTCCAACGCCGCCGACGACCGCGCCAACTGGCCGCTGCAGAAGGGCTTCGACCAGTACTACGGCGTCCTGGAGGGCCTGACCAGCCTCTTCCACCCGCACCAACTCGTCCGCGACAACAGCCCCCTGGACATCGACGAGTTCCCCGACGACTACTACTACACCGACGACATCACCGACCAGGCGATCAAGATGGTCAAGTCGCTGCGCGCCCACGACGCCGACAAGCCCTTCTTCCTCTACCTCGCCCACAACGCCGTGCACGGCCCGCTGCAGGCCAAGCCCGCGGACCTCGCCCGCCACCGGGGCCGCTACGACGGCGGCTGGGACGAGCTGCGCCGCACCCGCTTCGCCCGCCAGCTCGCCGCCGGCCACTTCCCGCCCGGCACCGAGCTGCCCGAGCGCAACTCCGAGGCCGGCTACGAGGTCGGCCCCTGGGGCGAACTCGACGACGTACAGCAGAAGTTGTACGCCCGCTACATGGAGGTGTACGCGGCGATGGTCGACAACGTCGACCAGAACCTCGGCCGGCTCACCGACACCCTGGCCGCGCTCGGCGAACTCGACAACACCCTCATCGTGTTCACCAGCGACAACGGCGGCACCGGCGAGGGCGGCGCCGAGGGCACCCGCAGCTACTTCAGCCGCTTCGTCCACCACCCGAACCTCCCGGCCGACTGGACCCCGGACGTCCAGCGCGAGATCGACCTCATCGGCGGCCCGCAGAGCCTGGTCCACTACCCGCGCGGCTGGGGCATGGCCTCCAACACCCCGTTCCGCCTCTACAAGGGCCAGACCTACGCGGGCGGCGTCCGCGTCCCCTTCGTGCTCTCCTGGCCCGCCGGCCTGCCGCGCGCCGAGGGCGACAGCGGAGTCCGCGCCCAGTACCAGTACGTCACCGACATCCTCCCCACCCTGCTCGAACTCGCGGGCGTGGAACGGCCGTCGGAGCGCCGGGAGCGCCCCGTCCAGGAACTCGACGGCATCAGCTTCGCCTCCGTGCTGCGCGACGGCGCCGCCCCCGGCACCCACCACGAGCAGTACTGCGAAATGACCGGCAACCGCAGCTACTACCGCGACGGCTGGAAGCTGGTCACCCTGCACCGCCCCGGCGCCGGGTACGACGACGGCGAGTGGGCGCTGTACGACGTGCGCACCGACCCGACCGAGATCCACGACGTCGCCGCCGAACACCCCGAGCTGGTCAAGGAGTTGTCCGCCGCCTGGGAGGACGCCGCCTGGCGCAACGGCGTCTTCCCGCTCGCCGACGGCAGCGGCGCCCTCGCCCTGCGCGGCCCCGAGGCGGAGCGGCTGCGCCGCCCGGTCACCCTGCTGCCCGGCACCCCCGAGCTGGAGCGCTACCGCTCCTCCCGGCTGATCTCCTTCCGCTCCTTCACCGTCGAGGTCGCGCTCGACGGCTACCGGGCGGGCGACCAGGGCGTCCTGGTCTCGCACGGCGACCAGGGCGGCGGCTACAGCCTCTACGTCGAGGACGGCCGGCTGCGCCTCGCCTACAACCAGTACGGCGAACTGCTGGAGGCCGACGGCGGCCCGGTGCCGCCCGGTGCCACGCTGGTCACCCTGGCGGCCACGGCGGTCGCCGACCTCAAGTGGGAGTTCCGGCTGCTCGTCGACGGCGCCGAGGCCCCGGACCGGGGCGGCCGGCTCGGCCCGGTCCACCAGCTGATCGGCATGGCGCCGTTCCAGGGCATCAGCGTCGGCATCGACCGCAAGTCCCCGGTGTCCTGGCCGGTCCACCAGCGCCACCGCGCCTTCCGCTACACCGGCGCGCTGCGCTCCGTCACCTACCTGCCCGGCGAGCCGGCGCCGTACGACCCGGAGACGGTCGCCCGGGCGCTGCGCGAGGCGGCGGCCGCCTTCGAGTAGGCCCCGGGGCCGGCGGACCTCCGGCGGTGCTCCCCGTTCCGCCCACCGGGAACCCCCGCCCGGGTTACCCTCGTCCGGCGCGGCGACGGCCGCGCGACCGACCGAAGGGGGAACGGGTGATCGGGGAGCTGCTGCCGGACGTCGTGGCGACCGAGGTGGCGTACGACGACCCGCCGGAGGCCCGGCTGGAGCCGGCCGAGGAGGCGGTGCTGGCCCGGGCCGTCGACAAGCGGCGCCGCGAGTTCACCACCGTCCGCCACTGCGCCCGGGCCGCCCTGGCCCGGCTCGGCGTGCCCTACCGCCCGCTCGTGCCGGGCCTGCGCGGCGCGCCGAGCTGGCCGGACGGCGTGGTGGGCAGCCTCACCCACTGCGACGGCTTCCGCGCCGCCGCCGTGGCCCGGGCCGGCACCCTCGCCTCCGTCGGCATCGACGCCGAGCCGGCGCTGCCGCTGCCGGAGGGCGTCCTGGACGTCGTCGCGCTGCCCGTCGAGCGGAAGCGGCTCGCCGACCTGGCCGGCGAGCACCCGGACACCCCGTGGGACCGCATGCTGTTCAGCGCCAAGGAGTCGGTGTACAAGGCGTGGTTCCCGCTGACCGGGCTGTTCCTGGAGTTCAGCGAGGCCGAGCTGGACCTCTCCCCGGACGGCACCTTCACCGCCCGCCTGCTGGTCCCCGGCCCGGTGGTCGGCGGGCGCCGGCTCGACGGCTTCGAGGGCCGCTGGACTGTCCGGGACGGGCTGCTCGCCACCGCGATCGCCGTGGCGCCGTAGCCGACGTGGCTGCTGCGGCCGCTCCCGCGCCCACCGGCGCCGCCTCCGGCCGTTCACCTGACGGGCATATCCTCGACCCCGTGACGGTGACTTACGTGATCGACGGCAGCAGGGTCGGCTCCCTGGAGGAGTTCTGGGACGTCGTCGGGCGGGAGATCGGCGCCGACGGCTACTTCGGACGCAACCTCGACGCCTTCGCCGACTGCCTGCGCGGCGGCTACGGCACGCCCGACGACGGGGACTGGGTCATCGAGTGGCGCGACCACGAGGCGTCCCGCCGCGCCCTCGGCTACCCGGAGACGGTCCGCCAGCTGGAGCTGCGACTGGGCCGCTGCCACCCCACCAACCGGGAGCGGGTCGCCGCCGAGCTGGCCGCCGCCCGGGCGGGCAAGGGGCCGACGGTCTTCGACTGGCTGGTGCGGATCATCGAGGAGGAGCACCCGGGCGGCCTCCGGCTCGCCTGAGCGCGCCCGGCCCTGCCCCTGCCCACTGCCCCACGGGGCAGGGGCTACAGCACGTCCGAGAGCCGGACGAAGCGCCGCCCCGCCGCCAGCATCCCCGGCACCGCCGCGGCCACGCCGGCGGCGGTGCCGCCGCCGGGGTGGTTCAGGTGGCCGATGACGATCGCGCCCGGCGCCGCCGAGCCGACCTCCCGCCGCACCTCGGAGGCGCCGAGCGTGGCGCCGCCGTCCCCGTTGACGCTGAAGCCCGCCACCCGTTCGCCCAGGTCGGCGACCACCCGGGTGGCGACGTCGTCGTAGTGCGCGGTGCCGGAGCGGAAGAACCGGGGCGGGTGCCCGAGCAGCTCGGTGAGCTTCCGCGCGTTGCCGGCCACCTCGTCGTAGACCTCGCCGACGTCGCGGGTGCCGGCGATGCCGTAGGCGGCGCGGCCGGTGACCGAGAGCGGGCGGTGGACGGTGCCGTGGTTGCCGATCTCGAACAGCGGGTCGGCGGCGAGCTGCTCGAACTCGTCCGGGTTGGCGTCGATCCACCGGGCGTTCAGGAAGAGCGTGGCCGGGACGGCGTGCGCCCGCAGGAAGTCGATCAGCGGGGCGTCGTAGCCGTTGCCGCCGGGGCCCCCGCAGGCGTCGAAGGTGAGCGCCGTCGCGCGTTCGCCCTCGGGCAGCTCGGTGATCACCCCGGCGACCTCCAGCCCCCAGTCGGCCGGGGCCTCGGCGGCGTACCGTTCGACCACCTCCGCCCGCGTCGGCTCCTTCGCCTTCGCCGGTGCCGCGGTCGGGGCCGGGGTCGGAGCGGGTGAGGGAGCGGCACTGGGCGTCCCGGTCGCGGTCGGCGCGGCGGCCGCCCCGGATATGCCGGACGGCGTCGCCGCCGCGGAGAGCGGCGACGAGCCCGACGACGAGGCCGACCCGGCGAGCGACGTCGACGCCGCCTCGGTCCGGCATCCCGCCAGTACGCCCCCGGCCAGTACCACGAGCAGCGCCCGCCGACTCACCGCCACGCCCGCCTCCAACCCATCTGCACTCGAATCAACTGATTACATGACTATGAACCGACCATTCGTCACTCCCCGCAACTCGCCCCCGCCCCCGCTCGGCCCCTCTTCACCGACCCGCCCCACCCCCGTGGGCCCCGAATCACCCCGGGTTCACTCCCCCGGGTAGGCACGCGAGCGACCCGCCCGCCCCCGAACCGGAGACCTCGATGCCGACCGAGCCCACCACCCCGCACCCGGCGACCCCACACTCCGACACCCCGAGCCCCGCCTCCCCGCGCCCCGCCCGCCGCGACCTGCTCCGCACCGGCCTGGCCACCGGCGCCGTCACCGCCCTCGGCCTCGCCGCCGGAGCCGCCGGCGCCGGTGAGGCCGTCGCCGCCCCCGCCACGGACCCCGACCGCACCCTCACCCTCACCGGCCATCTCCCCACCGGCACCGCCGACTTCGTCTACCTCCCGGTCGAAGTCCCCGAGGGCGTCCGCGAGATCGCCGTCTCCTACGGCTACGACAAGCCCCCGGTCCCGGCCGGCACCCCCGGCAACTCCTGCGACATCGGCATCTTCGACGAGCGCGGCACCGACCTCGGCGGGCCCGGCTTCCGCGGCTGGTCCGGCGGCTTCCGCACCGAGTTCAGCCTCTCCCGCTCGGCCGCGACCCCCGGCTACCTCCCCGGCCCGGTCGACCCCGGCACCTGGCACATCGTGCTGGGCCCGTACCAGATCGCCCCGCAGGGCCTGGACTACCACGTCGAGGTCACCCTGCGGTTCGGCGCGCCCGGGCCGCAGTTCACCCCGCACTACCCGGCGGAGCGGGCCCGCGGCCGCGGCCGGGCCTGGTACCGGGGCGACTGCCACCTGCACACCGTGCACTCCGACGGGCGGCGCCGGCCCGAGGAGGTCGCGGCCGGCGCCCGCGCGGCCGGCCTCGACTTCATCGTCTCCACCGACCACAACACCAGCTCCTCGCACGCCGTCTGGGGCCCGCTGGCCGGCCCGGACCTGCTGATCGTCCCGGGCGAGGAGATCACCACCCGCAACGGCCACTGGCTCGCCCTCGGCCTGGAGGGCGGCCAGTTCGTCGACTGGCGCTACCGCTCGCGCGACGAGGAGTTCCCGCGCTTCGTCCGCCAGGTCCACCGCTCCGGCGGCCTGGTGGTGCCCGCGCACCCGTACTGCCCGTACGTCGCCTGCCAGTGGAAGTTCGGCTACGACCAGGCCGACGCGGTCGAGGTGTGGAACGGCCCCTGGACGTACGACGACGAGTCCGCCGTCGACACCTGGGACGGCCGGCTCGCCGTCGCCCTGCGCGAGGGCCGCTCCTGGCTGCCCGCCATGGGCAACAGCGACGCGCACAGCGAGCCGCAGGTGATCGGCTCCCCGCACAACGTGGTGCTGGCCGAGGACCTCACCCGGGACGCGGTCCTCGACGGGCTGCGCGACGGGCGCAGCTGGCTCGCCGAGTCCAGCGCAGTCCGGCTGGAGTTCACCGTCACCGGGCACGGTCGGCAGGCGGGCATCGGCGAGGAGCTGACCGTCCCCGCCGACGCGCCGCTGGACGTCCGGCTCGACGTCTCCGGGGTGCCCGGCGGCACCGTCCGGCTGATCACCGACGAGGGGCAGATGCACCAGGAGTCCCTGCCCGCCGGCGGCTCCGGCACGGTGGTGTGGCGCACCACCGCCTCGCTCGCCGCGTACGTCCGGGCCGAGGTCCGCCACCCGAAGCCGGACGGCACCCCGGGCAAGGGCAACGCGATGGGCCCGGACCTGCCCTGGGGGCCGATGGCGGCACTGACCAATCCGATCGTCCTGCGCACCGAGGAGCACTGAACCGGCCCCGCCCGCGGCCACCGGCCGGTCACCGAACGCTCACCGCGAGGTCACCGGCCGGTTCCGGCGACCCGTCCGCGCACCGGGTGGGGGACGACTCGGGGCACCCGTTTGGACTAGGTTGATCCCCGAAGCGCATCAGTCGTAGGGACGAGGCGGTCGGCTGTCCGGATCTGTGCCGACCAGCCCCTTCGCACTCCGACCGTCTCGCCCCGGCTACCCCACCGTCCCCGGCCCGCGAAGGGATCCGCAGCTGTGAACCGTACGACCGTAGGTGGGCCGGAGCTCGGGGGCGGCCGGGGCGCCGGGGGCGTCCTCGTCCTCGTCGACCCTTCCGGGGCCGGGAACAGCCCGGTCGCGGAGCTGCTCGCCCGGGAGCTGAACCCGAGCGTCCACCTGCGGACGGACGACTTCCTGCGGGTCATCCGCAGCGGCCAGCTCCCGCCCCACCTGCCGGAGGCCGGCCGCCAGAACGCCACCGCGCTGGCCGCCGCCGCCCAGGCCGCCTTCGCCTACGCCACCCGCGGCTACCAGGTCGTCGTGGAGTCCCCGGCCGTGCCGGCCGCGCTCGACACCTTCCGCCGCGAGAGCCGCGCCACCGGCGCCGCGCTCCACTACGTCGTCCTCCAGGCCGACCCGGCCGCTTCGGACGCCTCCCACACGCTCGACACCAGCGGCCTCACCGTCGAGACCACCGCCAAGACCGTCCTCACCGCGCTCACCCGCCGCACCCACCTCCTCGGCTGGTAGCCCGTCGGGTCAGGCCCCCACCACGCCGTCGATCGCCTCGCGCAGGAAGTCGGCGTGCCCGTTGTGGCGGGCGTACTCGTGGATCAGGTGCAGCATCACCAGCCGCAGGGACACGTCGGCCTCCCAGCGGGCCTGGTAGCCGGTGACGTCGAGGCTCTCGGCGGCGAGCTCGATGCGGCGGGAGTGCTCGACCTCGGTCTGCCAGGCGGCGAAGGCCTCGGCCCGGGTGCTGCCGGCGTCGTCGTACGCCACCTGGTAGTCGCCCTCGGCGGACCAGACCAGCGGGACGGACTCCCCGTCGATCACCCGGCGGAACCAGGTCCGCTCCACCTCCGCCATGTGCCGGACCAGCCCGAGCAGGGACAGGGTGGACGGCGGGCTGGAACGCTGCCGCAGCTGCTCGTCGCTCAGGCCCTCGCACTTCATCGCGAGGGTCGCCCGGTGGAAGTCCAGGAAGCCGCGCAGCATCTCGCGCTCGCCGCCGGTCAGCGGCGGGGCGGGGCGTTCGTCGGGGGTGTTCATCGCTCTCCTCGGGGTGTTCGTCACGGTCTCGTCAGGTCTCGTCAGCAGATCTCGCCGGCCTGCATCGGATCTCGTCAGGTCTCGGGATCCTCGCGGACTGTAGCGAACCGGCCGCCCCGCCCGGCGGTGATTTTTCTCCCGGACTTCCTCCCCGGTCTTCCTCCCGGCTGTCACACCCGCCCGCCCTCCGGTGTCTTCATGTCCGAACCGACCACCACACGAGGAGGACCCCCATGGCACTCCGCCTGCCCAAGGCCCAGCTGCCCGCCGAGCTCAGCGAGTCCATGATCGCGGCGTTCGGCGCCGTCTTCGAGCCCACCGAGGTGATCTGGCACAACCCCGGGGTCGCCACCGCGAACACGGAGTTCGCCGGCCGGATCGCCGCCTGGGACGCGCTCGACGACAGCCTCAAGTCCTACGCCCACATGGCCGTGGCCGCACTGGTCGGCTGCAGCTGGTGCCTGGACATCAACTACTTCCAGGCCCAGCACAAGGGCCTGGACCTCGCCAAGGCCAGCCAGGTGCCGAACTGGCGCGCCTCGGAGCTGTTCACGCCGCTGGAGCGGGACGTGATGGCGTACGCCGAGGCCGTGTCCGTCACGCCGCCGACCGTCACCGACGAGCAGTACGGGGACCTGCTCGACGTCCTCGGAGCGGCGGCGATGGTCGAACTCACCGCCTACGTCGCCTTCGTCAACATGGCCGCCCGGAACAACATCGCCAACGGCGTCTCCTCCCAGGGGTTCTCCGAGTCCTGCGAGATCCCGCTGGCCGCGCGCCCCGCCACCGGGGTGCGGCCGGCATGACGACCGCCCCGGCCGCCGAGACGGGCACCGAGACGGGCACCGACCCCTTCGTCACCCATCGCAGTCTGCTCTTCACCGTCGCCTACGAGCTGCTCGGCTCGGCCGCCGACGCCGAGGACGTGCTGCAGGAGTCCTGGCTGCGGTGGGCCGACGTCGACCCGGCACGGGTCCGGGACGCGCGGGCCTACCTCATCCGGATCGTCACCCGCCAGTCGCTCAACCGCCTGCGGACGCTGTCCCGCCGGCGCGAACAGTACGTCGGCGAGTGGCTGCCCGAGCCGCTGCTCACCAGCCCCGACGTCGCCGAGGACGTCGAGCTCGCGGAGAGCGTCTCGTTCGCGATGCTCACCGTGCTGGAGACCCTCGGGCCGACCGAACGGGCCGTCTTCGTGCTGCGCGAGGTCTTCGAGCTGCCGTACGAGGAGATCGCCGAGGCCCTCGGCAAGACCTCGGCCGCGGTGCGGCAGGTCGCCCGGCGTGCCCGCGGGCACGTGGCGGCCCGCCGGCCCCGGGTCCGGGTGACCCGCTCCGAGCAGGAGCGGGTGGTGGAACGCTTCCTCGCGACCCTGCGCACCGGGCGCCTGCAGGACCTGATGGAGGTCCTGGCACCGGACGTGGTCCTGATCGCCGACGGCGGCGGGATCGCGGCGGCCCTGCTCGCCCCGCTGCACGGCGCCGACGCGGTGGCGGCGCTGCTCGCCCGCGCCCAGCGCGCGCCGGTCGCGTTCGACACCGGGACGCTGTGGCTGAACGGTGCGCCGGCCGGCCGGATCGACCTC
Organism: Kitasatospora sp. Ki12; assembly: GCF_054601375.1. Lineage (NCBI taxonomy): Bacteria > Bacillati > Actinomycetota > Actinomycetes > Kitasatosporales > Streptomycetaceae > Kitasatospora > Kitasatospora sp. Ki12. Next base: position 1,914,080 of record NZ_BAAIHT010000002.1, read on the forward strand.
GGCGGCGAGCTGTCGGTGATCAGCCTCGCGGTGGCGGACGGCCTGGTCACCCGGGTCTACATCGTCCGCAACCCGCAGAAGCTGACCCGGCTCGACGTGCCCGCCGCCCTCACCCGGTAGCCCCCAGGGCCGCTGGGCCGCAGGCCCGCCGCGCCGGTAGCCGCCCCCGGTCGCGCGGCGGTGTTCCGAGCCCCCTCGGAACACCGCCGCGCCCTTTTCCCACCGAGCACACCGGCCCATCACGTACCGTGTTCGGACGACCACCGGTTTGGGTACGTACCTCGGCGCGCCCGACGGCCGGGCGCCCACCGAGCAGGAGACCCAGCGGCCCATGGACCACAACCGCATCCCCCCGACCGTGCGCCAGACTTACGGCGCGGGCGATCTCTCCAAAGCGGCCAGCTTCGCCGGAGGTTTCATCAACTTCGGCGACTGGCACGGCATCGACCTCACCTCACTCACCCCCGAGGACCGGATCCACAGCCAGGAGCAGCTGTACCGCCGCGTCCTGCGGACCTTCCCCGAACCACCCGAGCGGCTCCGGCTGGCCGAGGTCGGCAGCGGCCGCGGCCTCGGCGCCGCCCTCGCGCTCCGGGAGTTCCGCTTCGCCGCCGTCACCGGGGTCGACATCCACCCCGACCAGGTCGAACGCGCCCGCGCCGTCAACGCCAAGGCGCTGGCCACCTACCCCGACCGGCTCGCCTACACCATCGGCTCGGCCGACCAACTCCCCTTCGCCGCCGCCACCCTGGACGGCGTCTACTCCGTGGAAGCCGCCCAGCACTTCCGCGAGCTCACCGGCTTCGCCCACGAGGCCGCCCGCGTCCTGCGCCCCGGCGGCCGCCTCGCCGTCACCACCTTCTTCACCGCCGAGGGCCCCGAGGTCGCCGAACGCCTGAAGATCCTCCTCGCCAGCTTCGCCGACGGCCTCGACGTCCCGCACCCCCTCGCCGGCTTCACCGCCGACCTCGCCGACGCCGGCTTCACCGACCTCCGCACCGAGTCGATCGGCCCCGACGTCTGGCCCGGCCTCGACCGCTACCTCGTCGACACCGTCCCACCCGGCCACTGGACCCGCAACTTCCTCCCCGCCTGGCGCGACCGCCTCCTCGACTACCACCTCGTCACCGCCACCCGCTCCTGAGCCGCCAGGACACGCCCCAGGGGCGGCAGCCCGGCGCGCGGGACGGCCCCGCCCGCGCGCCGGGCGCCGTTCCCGCGGGCTCAGTCCCGCGCCTGGGGCGCGTCCTGCGGATCTTGTCGTCGCGGACCCGGCAAAGATCCGCAAGACGCGCCCTACGCCCGGACCGCCGCCAGGCGGGCGGGGGTGGCGCCGAGCCACCAGGCGGGGTCGGCGGTGCCGTCGGTGGTGCGGCCGTCGCGGTGGACGTAGTGGCGGACATCGCGGCCCGGCTCGGCGAGTTCACCGTTCAGGGCCCGCTCCAGCCACTCGGCGCCGAACCGGAACGCCTCGGCGGCCACGCCGCCGAGCGGGTGGAACTCGTCCTCGTAGACCCGCAGTTCCTTCGGCGCCCGGATCCGCTCGAAGCTCTCCAGGGCCTGGCCGAGGTCGGTGAGCTCGTCGAACTCGCCGATGCCGTACAGGACCGGGCAGGTGATGTCGGCCACCAGGTCGCCGAGCGGCATCCGGTGGGCGAGGTCGCGGTCGAAGGCCGCCTCGTCGGTGTACCCGGCCATGTACATGTAGTTGTTCTTGAAGGTCGGCTGGGCACGCTCGAAGATGGTCGCGAAGTCGCCGGTGACGGCCTCGAAGGCGGCAAGGGCGGCCAGCCGTCCGTCGGTGGCGGCCGCCCGGGAGCCCCAGTAGCCGCTCATCGAGATGCCGAACATGCCGATCCGGTCGGCGTCGACCTCCGGCAGCGCGGCCAGGTGGTCGAGGTAACGGCCGATCGCCCGCTCGTAGTTGGTGAGGTCGACGGTGAGTCCGCCGGCCCGGGTCTCGCCCTGGCCGGGGCCTTCGACGGAGAGCGCGACCATCCCGCGGGAGGTGTAGTACCGCTCGGCGGCCCAGATGTAGTCCTCCTTGATCATGTCCATCCCGGGGCCGAGGATGACGGCCGGCGCGTTCCGGACGGGTCCGGCGGGCAGGTGCAGCAGGGCGTGGATCCGCCCGCCCTCGAAGTCCAGCTCCACCCTGCGCACCCGCCCGTCGCGCAGGGCGCCGAGGCGGGCCACGCAGTGGTCGGCGTGCGCGCGCATGGCCGCCTTGCGCGGGTCGGCGGCGTCGAAGATCGAGTACTGGGCCCGGCCCCACATCACCGCGGCCCGCAGGTAGAGGTCGGCGGCGGTCTGCGCGAAGCCGCCGCGCTCGTGGTGGGCGGCGCGCTCCTCGGCCTGGCCGGCGACGGTCGCCCACGCCTTGGGCAGCATCGCGCCGCTGCGGACGAGGGCGAACACCTTCGCGAAGTCGGTGTGGTCGTGGCCGAGCTGCTCCATGGTTCCGACGGCCTCGGGGTGCAGCGCGTCGAAGCCGCCCTGGGCGAGGGCGATGTCCAGGGCCCAGCTCTGGCCGGTCGAACGGACGGTCATGACGGTCTCCTCCTGAGATCGGGGGCGGGGTCGAGCCGCCCCGAAGTTGGCTAAGTACTTAATGAATAAGTACTTAGTCATTAAGTACTTAGACTAGGCTGCTGTCAACCCGCCCGCCCCGACCGCCCGCCGCCACCCCACCGAGGAGCGCCGACCATGGCCGAGCAGCCGCCCACCCCCGACCGCGCCCAGGCGTTGGACCGCCTGTCCCGCGCCGCCTACCGCCTCAGCGCAGCCGACGCCCGCCTGCGCGGCCGCGCCACCCGCACCCCCGGCGCCCTCTCCCTCACCCACGCCCGCGCCCTGCGCACCCTGGCCGACCAGGGGCCGCTGACCATCAGCGGGCTCGCCGCGGGCACCGAGACCACCGGAGCCGCCACCACCCAGCTGGTCAACGGCCTGGTCGCGGCGGGGTACGTCACCCGCACCCGGCCGCCCGAGGACAAGCGTTCCGTCGTGGTCACCCTCACCGACGCCGGGCGCGAACGGCACCGGCAGCGCCAGGAGGCGCTCACCGACGCCCTGCACGCCGACCTGGCCGACTACGACGCCGAGGCGCTCGACCGCGCCGCCGAGGTCCTGCACCGGCTGTCCGCCGTCTACGACCGGCTCTGAGCCCCGCCCGCCTGGGGCCCGTCTCAGAACCCCAGGGCGCCGGGACCGGGCGCTCAGGCCCGGAGGAACTCCAGGACCGCCAACACCCGGCGGTGGGTCTCCTCGGCCGGTGGCAGGTCCAGCTTCAGCAGGATGTTGCCGATGTGCTTGCTCACCGCCGCCTCCGAGACCACCAGCTCCCGGCAGATCGCCGCGTTCGACCGGCCTTCCGCCATCAGCGCCAGCACCTCGCGTTCCCGCGGGGTGAGCCGCTCCAGCGGGTCCCGGCGGCGGCGCAGCAGCTGCCGCACCACCTCCGGGTCCACCACCGTGCCGCCGGCGGCCACCGCGGCGACGGCCGCCACGAACTCCTCGATCTGCCCGATCCGGTCCTTCAGCAGGTAGCCGACGCCTCGGCCGTCCCCCGCGTCCAATAGCCGTGCCGCGTACGAACGTTGGACGTACTGGCTGAGCACCAGGACCGGCAGCGCGGGGAGCCGCTCGCGCAGCGCGAGGGCGGCCCGCAAGCCCTCGTCGGTCTGGCCCGGCGGCATCCGGACGTCCGTGACGACGAGGTCCGGCCGGTGCTCCTCGACGGCGGCGACCAGTGCCTCGGCGTCGCCGACGGCCGCCACCACCTCGTGCCCGAACCGGGCGAACAGGCCGACCAGGCCCTCCCGCAGCAGCACGCCGTCCTCCGCGACCACCACCCGCAGGCCCACCGCCGCGCCCGTTCCGCCCTCCACCGTCCCGTCCGTCACCGGCCCGTCCACCACCGCTCCACTCATCGTCGCGCTGCTCCTCCGTCGATCGGGGCGCAGGGGATCTCCACCCGCACCAGGGTCGGTCCGCCGGGCGGACTGCTGACCGTCAGGGTGCCGTCCAGGACGGCGATCCGGTCGGCCAGCCCGGTCAGTCCGGTGCCGCGCGCCGGGTCGGCGCCGCCGTGGCCGTCGTCCAGCACCTCGACGGTCAACCGCCCGTCGGCGTACCGGCCGTCGACCGTCGCGGCGCTCGCGCCGCTGTGTCTGGCCAGGTTCGCGAGCGCCTCGGTGACGGCGAAGTAGCCGGCCGACTCGACCGGCGCGGGCAGTCGGCCGGGCAGGTCGAAGCGGGTGGCGACCGGGATCGGCGAGCGGTCGGCGGCGTCCGCGCAGGCCTCCGGCAGGCCCTGGTCGGTGAGCACCTGCGGATGGATCCCGTTGATCAACTCCCGTAGTTCGGCCAGGACTTCGCCCGCCTCGCGCTGGGCGTCGGCCAGCCGGGCGGCCAGCGGGCCGTCGGCCGGCGCGTCCAGCCGGGCCAGGCCGAGCGTCATCGCCAGGGCCACCAGGCGCTGTTGGGCGCCGTCGTGCAGATCGCGCTCGATCCGGCGCCGCTCCGCCTCGAAGGCGTCCACCAACCGGGCGCGGGAGCGCACCAGTTCGCCGATCCGCTGTTCCTGCGCGCCCGGTGCCAGCACCAGCCGGGCCAGCGCCGCCCGTGCTGCGGCCACCGCCGCCAGCGGGTAGGCCAGCAGCGGGAGCAGCAGCAGCCCGGCCAGCCCGAGCAGGGCCGCGAGCGCGGGCGAGTGCACCTCGACCAGCTTGAGCACGTTCACCTGCTCGCCGTCCAGCAGGAGCAGCGGCAGCGCGGCGATCAGGTAGCCGGGCACGGTGAGGGCGCAGCCGACCACCGCCAGGTCGATCGGCCACAGTACGAATGCGGCGAGCAGGGTGAAGCCCAGCTCCCGCCAGGTCGCCTGTTCGCGGTAGCGCAGCCGCAACCAGGCCTCCAGGCCAGGGCGTTCGGGGAGGAGGTGCGGGTCCGGGACGCGGCCGCCGTCCAGGAAGCGGACCAGCCGGCGCTCCCAGGCCGCGGTCGGCACCCCGGCCAGGGCGAGCGCCGCCGCCAGCGGCAGCCCGACCAGCACCACCGCCAGGACCCCGGCGACCACCCCCGACACCAGCAGGCCGGCACAGAGCAGCAGGCCGCTCAGCCCGGTGGCCAGCAGGTACCCGGCCGCCCGCCAGGGGGCGCCGGAGCGCAGGAAGTCCACCCGCGCCGCCGGCCACCGGACCCTCCCCACGTCCGCCCCGTCCCCCGCGACCGCCGAGACCGCCGTCCGCCCGCTCATCGTGCCCCCGTCCTCGAACCGCCCGCTGCCCGCCCACCCTAGGCAGCGGGCCGGCGCGCCGTCGGTAGGGCCTGGCCTACCTTCGGCCCAAGGCCGCCCCTGGCAGGCCCCGGTCAGACGCCCGTCCGGCCCCCGCCCGCCCCTTACGGGCAACGCCGGTAGAGCCCTCCCTACCCTCCGCAGTAGACCCTGGCCCGCTGACTGCGGCCGCCCCCGGCCGGTTCGCTGGACGCCATGAGAATGCTGCGGATCGCCCTCTCCTCCCTGGCCACGCGCTGGCCCTCCCTGCTCGGCGCCTTCCTCGCCCTGGCCCTCGGCGTCGCGATGACCGCCGTGATGCTGCTCGGCCTCGCCGCCGCGGTCGACGCGCCGCCCGGCGGCGGGGATCTGGTCTCTCTGGTGGCCGCGCTGGGCACGGCGGGCGGGGTGAGCGCGTTCGTCTCGGCGTTCGTGGTCGCCTCCACGTACTCGTACGCCGTCGTCCGGCGCCGCCGCGAGTTCGGTCTGCTCCGGCTGGCCGGCGCCACCCGCGCGCAGGTGCGCCGGACGGTGCTCGCCGAGGCGTTGCTGCTCGGCACGGCCGCCTCGGCGGTCGGCTGCGGACTCGGCCGGCTGGGCGCGCCGGCGCTGGTGCGGTGGCTGGCCGGGGTCGGCATGGCTCCGCCGGGATTCGCCCCGAGCGGTTCCGCCTGGCCGCTGCACGCCGCGTTCTGGACCGGGCTGCTGGTCGCCGTGGCCGGGGTGGCGGTGGCCGCCCGCCGGGCCGGCCGGGTCGGTCCGCTGGACGCCCTGAGCGCGGCCGACCTCGACACCGGGGTGCTGACCCGCGGCCGCCTCCTGCTCGGTCTCGGGCTGCTGCTCACCGCCGCCGTCCTGGCCGGCACCGCGCTCGCCACCGACCCCGCCGACCTGCTGCACCGCAAGACGTACACCACCCAGCCGATGTGGCTGATCTGCGCGTGCGGCCTGCTGTCACCGCTGCTCGCGCCGCCGCTGGTGCGGGTGCTCGGCCGGCTGCTGCCCGCCCGGCTCGCCGGGTACGCGGGCCGGCTGGTGCGGGCCAACGCCGGCTCCGCGCTGCGCCGTACGGGTGCGGTGGCCGCGCCGGTGCTGGTGGCGGTGGCGCTGACCGGTTCGCTGGCGGGCGCGCTGGGCACGGTGAGCGCCGCCCGCGCCGCCGAGGCCGGCTCGCGGACGGCGGCGGACCTGGTCGTCGTCCCCGCCACCCCCTCGGCCCGGCCGATCGACACCCAGCAGGCGGCGGCCCAGCCGGAAACACCCCAACCGGTCGACGCCCGACTGACCGCGGCCCTGCGCGCCGTCCCGGGCCTGGCGGCGCTCTCGGCGACCGCACCCACCCGGCTGGCCCTGACCGAACCGGACGGCGTCACGGTCCGTACCGAGGCCCGCGCCGCCGACCCGGCGGGCCTGACCGCGCTCGCCCGCCTCCCCCTGCTCGCCGGCGACCCCGCCGCCCTGGACGACGGTTCCCTGGTGCTGCCCGCCGAGTGGGGCCGTACGGTCGGCGAGCAGGTGCCGGTGGTCCGCGCCGACGGCAGCCGGACGGCCCTGCGGGTGGCCGCGGTGCTCGGCGACGGCCTCGGCGACAACGGCGTGTACGTCACCGCCGCCAACGCCCCGGGCGCCCGCGTCGACCGGATCGAGCTCCGCCTCACCCCCGGCACGGACCACACGGCCGCCCTCGCCGACGCCCGCGCCGCCGCCCGGCCGTACGGGGCGACGGTGCTCACCCGGGCCGACTGGCTCGCCGCGACCGCGCCCTCCAACGGCCGGATCGCCTGGCTCAGGACCGTCCTCGTGCTCGGCCTGGCGCTCGTCTACACCGGGATCGCGCTCGCCAACACCCTCGCCACGACCACCGCCGACCGCCGCCGCGAACTCGCCCTGCTGCGGCTCGCGGGCGCCACCCGGGCCCAGGTGGTCCGCCTGGTGACCGCCGAGGCGGTGCTGGTGGTGACGGTCGGCGCGCTGCTCGGCTGTGCCGTGACCGGCGCCCAACTCGGCACCGTGCACGCCGCGTTGGCCGTCCTCGGCGCACCGGCGCCCTGGGCGCTGCCGTGGCGCCCGGTCGGGCTGGTGACCGCCGGGGCCCTCCTCCTGGCGGTCCTCTGCGCCGCCCCGGCCGCGGCCTGGATGCTCCGGACCCGCCCGGTCACGGCCGCCGCCCGCTGACCGGAAACCCCTGCGCCGCCCTCCCACTCAGCCGCCCTCCCACTCAGCCGGCGTTCGCACCCGCCCGCTTCGACGGCTCGGCCACCGGGCCGGCCGCCGGAACCGCCGGCGTCCCCAGCGCCGCCAGCCGGCGCAGGCTCGCCCGGCGCTGGAGCGCGCCGAGGCCGACGGTCGCCGCGCCGAGTCCCAGCCAGCCCACCGGGCCGGCCGCCATCACCACTCCGGTGAGCAGCAGCGGGCCGGCCGACTTCTGCACCGACTGGGACATCCCGGCCACCCCCAGGTAGGAGGCCCGGGCGCCCGGCGGCGCCAGGACGACCGCCAGCTCCCAGGAGCTCACCGACCGCATCAGCTCGGCCAGGGTGACCAGCATCGCGGCGGCCAGCAGCGCGATCGAGGCCGTCCACGGCCCGGCGCCGGTGGCGAGCACGATCAGCAGGCAGCTGCCGAGCAGCGTCGCCCCGTACCAGCGCACGGCCGCGGCCGCTCCGCGCGGGCCCTCCGCGAGCGTCGAGACGCGCAGTTGCAGCAGCACCACGAGCACGGTGTTGAGGACCAGGAAGACCGGGACGACGGCGTGCGGCGCGCCGGTGTGGTGGACGAGCCAGAGCGGCAGGCCCACGTTGAGGATCGAGTCGTCGAGGTTCAGCGGCATGTCCAGCAGGACGAACAGCAGGTAGCCCTTGTCCCGCCAGGGGCTGGGTGCGGCGTCCGGCCCGGCCGCGGGCTGCCCGCCGGGGCCGGCGGGCGCCGTGACCAGCCCGCGCCCGGCCGGTTCCCGGGTGCGCCAGACCAGCGCCGCGGCCAGGACGAAGGAGAGCGCGTTGGCCAGGATCAGCGTCCGGTAGGCGGCCGTGGTGCCGACGGCCAGGCCGATCGCCGAGACGCCCGCTCCGAGCGCGTACCCGGCGTTGGCCACACTGCGGAACAGCGCCTGGTAGGTGCTGCGCCGCTCGCCCGCGACCCGGGTGGCGAACAGCATCTCCAGGGTCTTGGCGGCCCGCTCGGCCAGGCAGGTCAGGGCGACCACCGGGAGCAGCGCCGCGAAGTCGTCGACGACCAGCAGCAGGCCCATGGTCCCGATCCGCAGCAGGTGGCAGCCGATCAGCAGCCACCGCACGGGCACCCGCTCGGCCGCCCGTCCGGCCAGCGGGGATCCGGCGATCCCGGCCACCGCGCCCACCCCGAGCAGCAGTCCGAGCCGTCCGGCGTCCATCCCGCACACGTAGGTGAAGTAGAGCACCGAGGCGGCTGCCCACACCCCGGTGCCGGTCCGGTCGACGCACTGCGCCATCAGCATGATCCGCGCGTCGCGCCCGCCCGGCGGCTTCCGCAGCTGCGCCATCAGTCCGTTCCCCCGCATGGCAGGCCCCTGTCGCGTGATCACCGTCAATCTCGACATCAAGATACTTCATGTCGAGAGACCTACGGAACCCCCACCCGAACCACCACCCCGGGGGCCGGGCCCTCGACGCGCGGCGGGCGGTACGCCACACTCTCCCCAGCAGCACCCCGCGCTCCCAACGCACCGGCACGACGTCATGACCACCGCCCTACGGAGAGCCTCACGGTGAGCACTCGTCAACTGCTGGAGATCGCCTTCTCGTCCGGACGGTCCGGGTCCGGACCGGCCACCTGGGGCCAACAGGCCATCTGGGACGCCGTACGCCGACTGCCCCCGGCCGACGCGCCGCGCTACAACATCACCACGGCGGCGCCGCTGGACCCCGGACTGCCGCTGCCCGTCGTGCTCGGCGCGCTGGAGCAGCTGCTGCACCTGCACGACTCGCTGCACACCCGACTGCTCCCGGACGGGGACGGGCGGCTGCGCCAGGTCGTCGACCCGGAAGGGGTCCTGTCCGTCGAACTGGCGGACGCCGCCGGGGCCGACGACCCGGGCGAGCTCGGCGCCCGACTGCACGCGGAACTGGCGGCCCGCGCGTTCGACACCGGCGAGCAGTGGCCGATCCGGGTCGGCGTGGTGACAGTGGACGGACTGGCCCGGCACATCAGCCTGGTGCTCTCCCACACCGCGGTCGACGGCTCCGGCATGAGCCGGCTGGTCGCGGACCTGACCGCACTCAGCCTCGGCACCTCCCCGGAGGAGCTGGCAATGCTCCGCGAACCCGGCCGACAGCCGCTGGAGGAGGCCGAGTTCCAGACCTCCGAGCGCGGCGTCCGCCGGGACGTGGGCGCCCGCAAGCAGTTCGTCCGCAAGCTGCGGCTCGGACCGCCGCGACTGTTCCCACCGACCGCCCAGGACCCGGCCGCCCAGGACCCGCTCTCCCCACCCCCGGCCGCCACGTTCCCGAACGCCGTGCTCCGCTCCCCCGCCCTGCCCCGGGCGGTCGAGCGGGTGGCCGGCGCTCACCGGGTGAGCACTTCCTCCGTCCTGCTCGCCGCAGCGGCCACGATGACCGCCCGGCTCGCCGGGACGACCGAGGCCGTGCTGAACGTCGTGGTCAACAACCGCTTCCTGCCCGAGCTGACCAACGCGGTGAGCGTGGTCGCCGGCGACGGCCTGTTCCACCTCCCGGACGCCGGCGCGGAGTTCGGCGAGGTGGTGCGCCGCACCCACGCCGCCGCGATCGGCACCTACCGCCACGCCTACTACGACAAGCTCGCGCTGGCCGCCGAGATCGCGGCCGCGACCGCCGAGGGGGTCGAACTCGCCGACCGCTCCTGCGTGTTCAACGACACCCGGGAGCTGGTCCCGGCCGCCCCCGACCCCGGCGACGGCCCCACCCCCGACCCCGGCGACGACCGGACCACACTCAGCTGGCCGGTGGAGTTCGAACCGCGCCCCGGCCTGACCTACGCCCTGGACGCCCTGCAGTCCCCCGAGGCGCTGAGCCTCACCATGACGGCGGACCCGTCCGTGCTCCCGCGCCCCGCGATGGAGCGATTCCTGTACGGCATGGAAGAGTTGATCCTCACCGAGGCCGGCGCGGCAGCCGGAACGGAGACGGCGGCCACGGCCGCGACGGCAGCCACCGGAGCAGCCGCCGAGGCTTGAACCTGACACCGGTGTCAAGTTTTACCGTACCGGCATGACCACCACCACGGAATCCCTGCTCAGCCCGTACCGCCTCGGCTCGCTCGACCTCCCCAACCGCGTCGTCATGGCCCCGATGACGCGGTACCGGGCCGCCGAGGACGGTACGCCGCTGCCCGTCGTCGCCGAGTACTACGCCCAGCGCGCGAGCGCCGGCCTGATCGTCACCGAGGGCATCTGGCCCAGCAGCCGGGGCCAGTCCGGCTGGCGGCTGCCCGGCCTGGAGACGCCCGCGCACACGGCCGGCTGGCACACGGTCACCGAGGCCGTGCACGCGGCCGGCGGGCGCGTCGTCGCCCAGCTGATGCACGGCGGCCGTCAGGGCCACCCGCTCAACCGGCTGCTCGGCGACCTGCCGGCCGGCCCCTCGGCCGTCCCCGCGCCGGGCCCGGTGCACGTCAAGGACGGCGCCAAGGCGGCGGCCGTCACCCCGCGCGAGATGACCCGCGAGGAGATCCGCCAGGCGATCGCCGACCACGTCGACGCCGCCCGCAACGCACTCGACGCCGGCTTCGACGCCGTCGAACTGCACGGCGCCAACTCCTACCTGATCCACCAGTTCCTCGCCGACAACACCAACCTGCGCACCGACGAGTACGGCCCCGGCACCCTCGCCGGCCGGCTGCGCTTCCCGATCGAGCTGGTCACGGCGGTCGCGGACGCGATCGGCCCGGACCGGCTCGGCCTGCGACTCTCCCCCGGCAACCCGCAGTTCGGCATGCACGAGGCCGACCCGGCGCCGGTCTACCGGGCGCTGCTCCCCGAGCTGGACGGCCTCGGCCTGGCCTACCTCCACCTCACCGACAACGACGACTACCCGGCGCTGGCCGACCTGCGCCCCCGCTGGTCCGGCCCACTGATCGCCAACGTCGGGGAGAACCGCGCCCCCACCGACCGGGAGCGCGGCGAGGCGGTACTGGCCGCCGGGCTGGCCGACCTGGTCTCCTACGGCCGCGCCTTCATCGCCAACCCCGACCTGCCGGAACGGTTCGCCGCCCACGCCCCACTCACCCCCGTCGACCCGACACACCTCTACGGCCAGACGGCGACCGGCTTCACCGACTACCCGAAGCTCACCTCCTAATGCTGTTGTCAAGCCGCTGATGTGACTGGGAGGTCGCCTTGGTAGCACCGTCCGTCACGGATCAGGGCCCACAGGACATTCACTCGTCGGCGGGCCAGCGCGAGCACGGCCTGGGTGTGGCGCTTGCCCTCGGCGCGCTTGCGTTCGTAGAAGCGGCGGGATGCCTCGCAGCTGCGGATGCTGATCAGCGCGGAGGTGTAGAACACGCGTTGCAGGCCGCGGTGGTAGCGCCGTGGCCGGTGCAGGTTGCCGCTGACGTGGCCGGAGTCGCGCGGGACCGGCGCGACTCCGGCCAGGCTGGCCAGGCGGTCCGGGCTGCCGTACCGGCTCATGTCGCCGGCGGTGGCGGCCAGGAACTCCGCGCCCAGCAGCGGGCCGATGCCGGGCATGCTGGCGATCACCTCGGCGAGGTCGTGTTCGCGAAACCGGGCCGCAATGAGCTTGTCGATCTCGGCGATCTGCTCGTTGAGGCCCATCACCTCCTTGGCCAGGGTGTGGATCACCTGTGCGGCGATCTTCTCCCCGGGGACGGTGGTGTGCTGGCGCTCGGCGGCCTCCGTGGCGGTCTGGGCCAGGGCCTCGGCGCCGCGGACCTTGCGGTTGCGGAGCCAGGTCGTCAGCCGGGTGCGGCCGGCGCGCCGCAGCGCGGCGGGCGTCTGGTAGCCGGTCAGCAGGATCAGCGGCCCCAGGTTGTCCAGGTCGAGGGATCGCTCCAACGCGGGGAAGATGCCGGTGAGTTGGCCGCGCAGGCGGTTGATCCGGCGGGTGCGGTCGGCGCTCAGGTCGGCTCGCCGGCCGGTGAGGATCCGCAGTTCGACGGCGTGCTCGTCGTCCGGCCGCAGCACCGTGAGGTCGCGGCGCATGCGGGCCTGGTCGGCGATGACGGTCGCGTCCTTGGCGTCGGTCTTGCCGGTGCCCCGGTAGCCGGCCGAGGCCCGGTTGACCGCCAGGCCGGGTATGTAGACGAGCTGCTGGCCGTGGCCGAGCAGGATGTTGATCCACAGGGCGGCCATGCCGTCTGCGACGTCCACTGCCCAGACCACGTCCTCGTCCAGGGCGAGGACGTCGGCGAGCAGGGCCATCAGCTCCGGCTCATCGTTCAGCACCCGGCGCGACAGCAGCCGTCTACCCTCGGCGTCCAGCACCACGCAGTGGTGGTGGGTCTTGCCGATGTCCGTGCCCGCCCAGATCTGGGCCACCTGTTCCTCCGGTCGCTCGCTCGTGCTCAGTGCTCCGGACGACCTCGCCAGCGTGGTCCTACTCAGCGATGCACCCGAGGGGCTCGCAGCTCCTAATCAGCGGCCGAGTCGTCGTGAGGCGCCGGGCGGCCAGGTGACCGGAACCATCGAGGGCAACCGACTGAAAGCCATACCCGGCGTCTCTGGGCCTCAGGACCATACGACTGGCCCGTCCAACCCATCAACAACGTAGGACCGACTGACCGGAGCCCACCGACCCGCCGAAGACCCACCAGAAGACCCGCCGCCCGGTCCTACCCTGGAGCCCATGCGGATCCTCGTCCTCGGCGGTACCTCCTTCGTCGGCCGCGCGATCGCCGACGACGCCCTGCGCGGCGGCGCGGAGGTCACCCTGTTCAACCGCGGCCGGACCAACCCCGGCCTGTTCCCCGACGCCCGCCACCTGCTCGGCGACCGCGACACCGGTGACCTCACCGCCCTGCGCGAGGGCCACTGGGACGCCGTGGTGGACGTCAGCGGCTACCACCCGCACCAGGTCGACCGGGCCGCGGCCGTCCTCGGCGACCGGGTCGGCCGCTACCTCTTCGTCTCCAGCCACGCCGTCTACGCCCAGGACGGGCTCGCCCCGGGCTCGGACGAGTCCGCCCCGCTCCGCGCCCCGCTGCGCGAGGCCGAGGAGCTCACCGAGGAGACCTACGGCCGGCTCAAGGTCGCCTGCGAGGAGGCCGTCACCGCCCGCTACGGCGACCGGGCGACGATCGTGCGGCCCGGAAAGGTGGCCGGGCCGCACGACGGGCAACGCGGGCTCACGTACTGGGCGCGCCGGGCGGCGCGGGGCGGCCGGACCGCCCTGCCCGGCCGCCCGGAGCAGCCGGTCCAGCTGGTCGACGCGCGGGACCTGGCCCGGCTGGTGCTCCGGCTGGTCGAGGACGGCCGGCCGGGCGCCTTCCACGCCGTCGGCCCGGCCGAGCCGACCACCCTGGGCGGGCTGATCGCCACCTGCGCGGAGGTCGCGGGCACCGAGGTGGAGGTCGTCCCGGTGCCGCCGGAGACGGCGCCGCCGCCGTTCTTCCCGCTGGTCCGGGCCGAGCCGCTCTGGCCGGGCCAGCAGCGCGACCCGGCCAGAGCCCGGACCGCCGGCCTGCCGGCGACGCCGCTCGCCGTCACCGTCGCCGACGTGCTCGCCTGGGACCGGGGCCGCGGCGAGCCGCCGCTCGGCCACGGCTTCACCGCCGAGCAGGAGGCCCTGGCCCTGGCCGAGGCGGACGCCCGATGACCACCGGGCCCCTCTCCCCGCGCATCACCGCCATGCGCCCCGAGCACGCCGAGGCCGTCCTGGCGATCTTCCGCGCCGGCATCGACACCGGCGACGCCACCTTCGAGACCACCGCCCCCACCTGGGCGGCCTTCGACGCCGCCAAGCTCCCGGACCACCGCCTGGTGGCCCTCGGCCCCGCAACCCCCGCAACCCGCAGAACCCCCGCAACCCCCGGAGTCCCCGAAACCCCCGACGCCCCCGACCACGTCCTCGGCTGGGCCGCCGTCTCCCCGGTCTCGGGCCGTCGCGCCTACGCGGGCGTGGTCGAGCACTCCGTCTACGTCGACCCGGCCGCGCGGGGCCTGGGTGTCGGACACGCCCTGCTCGAAGCCCTGGTGGCCTCCACCGACGCCGCCGGGATCTGGACGGTGCAGGCCGGTGTCTTCCCCGAGAACACCGCGAGCCTCGCGCTCCACCGCCGGGCCGGCTTCCGGGTGGTCGGCACCCGGGAGCGGATCGGCCGGCTGGACGGCCGCTGGCGTGACGTCGTCCTGCTGGAGCGGCGCAGCCCGGCCGTGGACTGACCCGGCACACCCCCTTCCTGACCCGTTGTCAGTGCCACCCGCTATGGTCGGCCCCGAACGATCCAGCACCACCAACGCACCGGCCCGGCACCACCACCGGCGCCACCAACACCACCACCCGCACCATCAGGGGGCACCATGACCACACCGGGCACCACCCCGCTCACCACCGCCGACCTCGTGGAGGGCTGGCGCCGGGTGGGCGTCCGTGCGGGCATGGCGCTGATCGTGCACTCCTCGCTCTCCAGCCTCGGCCGGGTCGAGGGCGGCGCGGCGGCCGTGGTGGCCAGCCTGCGCGAGGCGGTCGGGCCGGCCGGCACCGTCGCGGCGCCCACCTTCACCACCGACACGGTCCGCGACCCGGCGCCCGGGCAGGGCGGCCCGCCGGGCCCCGAGCTCGCCGAACTCCGGGCCGCCGTCCCGCTGTTCCATCCCGGCCTGTCCTCCCGGACGGGCGCGGTGGCGGAGGCCCTGCGCGCCCTGCCGGAGAGCCTGCGCAGCACCCATCCGCAGGTTTCGGTGGCCGCCGTCGGGGCGCACGCCCGGGAGGTCACCGCCCGCCGGTCGCTCGGCTTCGCGGTCGGGCGGGAGTCGCCGTTCGGCGCCCTGCACGACCTGGGCGGCCATGTGCTGCTGGTCGGTGTCGGGCACAACCGCAACACCTTCCTGCACTACGCCGAGACCTTCGCGCCCAACCGCCGGCTGAAGCTCCGCCGCTTCCCGATGGCGATCCAGGGCGAGCGGGTCTGGATCGAGGCGCCGGACGTGGGGGACGACAACGACACCCACTTCCCGGTGGTGGGGCGGGAGTTCGAGGAGCGGGCGGGCATCCGCGCGGTGCCGGTCGGGGCCGCGTCCTGCCGGCTGGTCCCGGTCCGCGACCTCATACCCTTCGCCGTCCGCCGCCTCACCGAGCTGCTGGCCGCGGACGGCCCGACCCCGGCGTAGCCCGCCAGGAGCCAGGCCCACCAACGGCGTGGCCCGGCCGCCCGCCCGTTCCCGAACGGCCCGCCGGGCCACCCCCGGACCTCACCTCACGTCACCCCACCCCGCGCCCGGGCGTCAGTGCCTGCTGTCGTGAAGGGAGTTGGTCTCCTGGATCTTCTTCCAGGACTTGGGCTCCGCCGGCAGCTGCCCGTCGGCCCGGTCCGCGCCCGGCGCCAGCGAGGCCGCAGCGGCGGCGGTGCCCGCCGGCACCGGTCCGACGGCCGGCTTGGCGGGGGTGAACAGCCAGGTCTGGAAGAGGTCACCGAGCTTCTTGCCGGAGACCTTCTCCGCGTACGCCTGGAAGTCCTGGACGGTGGCGTTGCCGAAGCGGCGCTCGGTGGGCCAACCCTTCAGGATCTGGAAGAACTTCTCGTCGCCGACGGTGTTGCGCAGCGCCTGGATGGCCACCGCGCCCCGGTCGTACACGGCGCCCGAGAACTGGTTGTCGGCACCCGGGTCACCCGGCTTGACGGTCCAGAACGCGTCGTCGGCCGGGTGCGAGGCGTAGATGTAGTCGGCCAGCTCCTGAGCGGTGCCCTCGTTCTCGTGCTCGGACCAGAGGAGCTGCGAGTACCGGGCGAAGCCCTCGTTCAGCCAGATGTCGCTCCAGCGCGCGACCGAGACGCTGTCGCCGTACCACTGGTGGGCCAGCTCGTGCACGACCACCGAGGTGTTGGTGCCCTTGGCGAACTGCCGGGGGCTGTAGAAGACCCGGGTCTGGCTCTCCAACGCGTAGCCGGTGGGCACGTTGGGGACGTAGCCGCCGATCGAGCTGAACGGGTAGTCGCCGAAGTAGCCGCTCAGCCAGTCGACCAGTTCGCCGGTGCGCTCGACGCTGGCCCTGGCCGCGTCCGCGTTCTCGCCGAGGTCCTTGCTGTACGCGGTGTAGACGGGCAGCCCGCCGGCCGTGGTGTCCGTGGAGACGTCGAACTTGCCGACCGCGAGCGTGGCCAGATATGTCGCCTGGGGCTTGTTCTCGCGCCAGCTGTAGCGGGTCCAGCCGGCCGAGGAGGAGGTGCCGGTCAGGATGCCGTTGCTGATCACCTGGTTGCCGTCCGGCACCAGCACCGAGACGTCGAAGGTGGCCTTGTCACTGGGGTGGTCGTTGCTCGGGAACCACCACCACGCGCCCTCGGGCTCGCCGGCCGCCACCCCTCCGTCCGGCGTGCGCAGCCACGCTGTGAAGCCGTACTTCTTCACGGTGGACGGCACGCCCTTGTAGCGGACCACCACGGTGGCCTGGCTGCCCTTGGCGAGCGGCCGGGCGGGGGTGATCTCCAGCTCCTGCTCGCCGCTGGTCTTGAACGCCGCGGGCCGCCCGTTGACCCGGACCTCGGAGACGTTCAGCGCGAAGTCGAGGTTGAACCGGGAGAGGTCCTGGGTGGCGGTGGCCAGGATGGTGGTGGTGCCTTCGAGTTCGTCGGTGGCGGGCTGGTACTTCAGCCGGATGTCGTAGTGCGAGACGTTGTATCCGCCGTTGCCGTAGGTCGGGTAGTAGGAGTCGCCCGCGCCGGCCGCGCCGGGTTGGAAGTCTGCTGCCGAGGCGGGGACGGCCAGGAACAGGCTCAGGGCACTGGCGGCGGAGACGATCAGCCTCTTGCGCACGTGGTCCTCCAGGGATCACCGGAACGATGGGTCGGATCGATCCTTGTCCCGGAGGCGCCTGTTCCACTCCCTGATTGTGAGATGTTCATGAAAAGAAACGCGCCGAAATGACACCGTCGCAGCAAGGCCGCGACGGTGTCACATCACCACACCCACCCCACCAGTACCTCAGGACCCGAGCGTCACCGGCGCCCGCACCAGCGAGCCGTACTCCGTCCACGAGCCGTCGTAGTTCTTCACGTGCGGGTACCCGAGCAGCTCGGTGAGCGCGAACCAGGTGTGCGCGGACCGCTCGCCGATCCGGCAGTAGGCGATCACCTCGCGCTCCGTCGACACGCCCTTGCCCGCGTAGAGCGCCCGCAGCTCCTCCGCCGACCGGAACGACCCGTCGTCGTTGGCCGTCTGCGACCAGGGGATGTTCACCGCGCCGGGGATGTGCCCGGGCACCTGCGCCTGCTCCTGCGGCAGGTGCGGGGGCGCGATCAGCTCGCCCCGGAACTCGGCCGGCGACCGGACGTCCACCAGCACCGCGTCCGCCCCGGGCTTGGCGAACACCTCGGCCTTGGCCAGCACCTCGTCCCGCAGCGCCCGCAGCTCCGGCCGCTCGGGCCCGGTCAGCCGGTACCCGGTGTGCTGGTAGTCCATCACCTCGGGGGTGAGTTCGCGGCCCTCCAGCTCCCACTTCTTGCGCCCGCCGTCCAGCAGCCGCACCGGCCCGAAGCCGCGCAGCCGCAGCAGCCAGTAGGCGTACGCGGCGAACCAGTTGTTGTTGCCGCCGTACAGCACCACGGTGGTGTCGTCCTCGACGCCGGCCGCCCGCAGCAGGTGCTGGACGCCGTCGCGGTCGGCGTAGTCTCGGCCGACCCTGCTGTGCAGGTCGGTGGTCCAGTTCCAGCCGACCGCGCCGGGGATGTGGTCGCGGTCGTACGCGGTGGTGTCCTCGTCCACCTCGACCACCCGGACGGTGCCGTCGTCCAGGTGGTGGGCCAGCCACTCGGTGTGGACCAGCGCCTCGGGGTGTGCGTAGCCGTTGCCGGTCATCCCGTGCCTCCTTCACTCCGCCCAGGGCTGCACGGACCGGACCTCCGGGCGCGCACGCACCGGCGCACCGCGAACGGGCCGGACCCTTCGAACGTACGCCGACCGCCCGGCCCGGGCCACCCCGGCCGCGTCAGGCCGCCGCGGCGCCGTCGAGCCGCGCCACGTAGTACAGGTTCAGGATGTCCCCCTCGACCCGTTCCACCTCGACCGACCGGAACCCGGCCTCGGCCAGCATCCGCCGGGCGGTCTGCTCGCCCCAGACCGTCCCGAGCCCCTCGCCGCCCTCGCCGAGCGAGACCGTCATGCAGTAGAAGGTCGAGAAGGCGTAGAGCGCCGGGGCGAGCGGGTGCTCGACGTTCTCCTCCAGCCTGCTGCTGGCGGCGACGTCGCCCATCAGGAAGACCCCGTCGGGCCGCAGCGCGCCCGCGACGGCAGCCAGGGTGCGGGTCGGCCGGGCGAGGTCGTGGATCACGTCGAACGCGGTGACCAGGTCGTACGGACCGCTGATCTCCGCCGAGTCCGACACCTCGAACCGGGCGTTGTCCAGCCCGAGTTCGGCCGCCGAGGCACGGGCGGCGGCGATGCCGTTCTCGGCGATGTCGATACCGGTGACCCGGCTGGCCGGGAAGGCCTTCGCCAGCACCGTGACGGCGTGCCCCTCCCCGGTGCCGACGTCCAGCACGTCGATGCCGGCCCGCAGCCGCTCGGTGAGCCCGGGCACCAGCGGCACGATCGCGTCCACCAGCGCCAGGTCGTACACCCGCGCGCTCTCCTCGGCCTGCAGCTGCTGGAAGCGCGGGTACGCCGAGTACGGCATCCCGCCCCCGGTACGGAAGTGGCCGAGCAGCTCCTGCTCGACCTCGCCCATCATCGCGAGGAAGGGCATCATCCCCGCCAGGTTGTCCGGCCCGGCCGCCGTGGTCAGTGACGCCGCGTGCTCGGGCGGCAGCATGTAGGTGCCGTGTTCCGGGTCGTACTCGACGAACCCGCCGACGACCATCCCGCCCAGCCATTCGCGCACGTAGCGCTCGTTGAGCCCGGCGGCCCGCGCGATCTCCTCGCTGCTCGACGGGGCGAGGCCCGCCATCAGGTCGAACAGCCCGGTCTGGTGGCCGAGGCTGGTCATCAGCCCCAGACAGGCGTCGTTCAGGACGTCCACCACGCGCCCGGCGAAGGCTTCCTGCCTCTCCGCGTCCAGTTCCCGTACGGACATCGCTTCCTCCTCCGTCGGCGGGACCAGCGGCATCCTCCCCCCTTCACGCTACGCCGCCGCCACGACCGCCCCAACAGAACGGGCGGCCCGCCGACCGGTCACCACCGGCCACCGGGCCGCCCGCGCGTCGGCGGTGCGCTCGACCTCAGGAGAAGACGACGGAGCGCAGCTTCAGCCGGTCGCCGAGCTTCTTACCGGGGTTCATCACATAGAAGACGTCACCGTCGCAGTGGGCCTCGAGGAAGACCGTGGCCGTCGAGGAGGTGAGGTTCTCGGGTGCGAAGCCCGGCCCGTTCCCGAGCTCCGGGAGGTCGATGCACACGCGGCTCTCCGGGTCGGCGAGCCCGGTCAGAACTCCGGGGCCGACCTTGTAGAGGAAGTCACCGGTGGCCGCGTTGGCGGACGTCGGCACGGCGAGGACGAGGGCGGCGGCGCTGACGGCGGCGAGAAAGGTGTTGCGGAGTCGCATGGGTGAGGGCCTTTCAGGTGGTACGCGGCGGTACCTGATTAATTGGTGCGAGATCACCCTAGAGGCCCAAAATCCGCAGAAACGGTTCTCCCAATCCACCCATTCGAGTGGTTTGGCCGGAAAAGCCGCTACCTCACCGCCCGCACGAGTGCTCTCAGTTGGGCGGAGCCGTGAAGAAGTACCCCGAGTCGATCAGCACCGGCAGGTACGTCTTCAACGCCGCCACCGTCTGCGAGCGGTCCCCGCCACCGTCGTGGTTGAGCACGATCGCCCCGGGCCGGACGTCCTTGAGGATCCGGTCGGTGATCACCGAGGTCCCCGGCCGGGCCCAGTCCCGCGGATCCACCGACCAGGCCATGTTCCGCATCCCCAGGTCCGCGGCCACCTTGAGCGAGGCGTCGGACCAGTCCCCGCCGGGCGCGCGGAACCAGGTGGGCAGCCGCCCGGTGGTCTTGTGCAGCAGGTCGGAGGTGCGCTCCAGCTCGTCCCGCACCTTGGCGTCGGCCATGTGCCGCAGGTCCGGGTGGGTCCAGGTGTGGTTGGCGATGTGGTGGCCGCGGTCGGCGATCTCCCGCACCAGCGCCGGGTGCTCGACGGCGTTCTCCCCGATCAGGAAGAACGTCGCCCGGATCCCGTACTGCTGGAGCAGCGCCAGCACGGTGGGCGTGTGCCGGGGATCCGGGCCGTCGTCGATGGTGAGCGCCACCACCCGCCGCTCGGCGTCCAGCTCGTACACCGGCTTGGCCTCCGCCGCCGTGAGCACCTTGTGCACGGGCACCACGCTCGGGGCGGCGGCCGAGGGCGGCGGCGTGGCCGGTAAGGCACCCGGCGCCGGCGGCGCCACCGGCAGGGCGCTCTCGTCCACCCCCGCCTCGGCCGCGACCTCGCCGCCACCGCTCCAGGGGCTCCGGCAGCCGGCGGCCGCCCCCAGCAGGGACATCCCGGCCGCGACCAGCAACAATCTTCGCGAAGTAATCTGACGATCTGACAGCATGCGGAATACTTCCCCCGGCCGTCACCGCCGCTCCCCGGAGGCGCCCCCTACGGCCCCGATCACCACTCCGACAGCCCAAGGGCACACCCGAAAGGAAGCCCGGGACCCCCGTACGCACACCCCGCCCCCGACCCTCCCCCACCTTCCCCGACCGGACGCCAGACCACCCGTCAGGACCGCTACGCTGTGCCTCCCCAGTGTGATGATCTGCCATCAGAGGACGTGGCCATGACGACAAGTCAGGACTCCCCCGAGCATGCCCCGCAGGACGACGCCGCCGAGCTGAGCCAGTGGGAACGGTTCGGAGTCGACACCACCGCCCCGCACTCGGCGCGCGTGTACGACTACTGGCTGGGCGGCAAGACCAACTTCCCGCCGGACCGCGCCATGGGCCAGGCCATCGAGCAGGCCGTGCCGAGCGTCAAGGAGATGGCCAAGGCCAACCGCGCGTTCCAGGGCCGGGCCGTCCGCCACCTGGCCCGGGAGCACGGCATCCGCCAGTTCCTCGACCTCGGCACGGGCATCCCCACCTCGCCCAACACCCACGAGATCGCCGAGACGGTCAGCCCCGGCACCCGGGTGGTCTACGTCGACAACGACCCGATCGTGCTCGCCCACGCCCGGGCGCTGATGGTCTCCAGCCCGGCCAGCCGGACCACCTACATCCACGCCGACCTGCGCAAGCCCGAGGAGCTGTTCGCCGACCCGGCGCTCACCTCCACCCTCGACCTCACCCAGCCGGTCGGCCTGCTGATGATCGCCGTGCTGATGCTGATCGCCGACGAGGACGACCCGTGGGGCCGGGTCGCCGCACTGCGCGACGCCCTCCCCGCCGGCAGCTGCATCGCCCTCACCACCCCCACCCCGGACTTCGACCCGGAGGCCGTCGGCAAGGTCGCCGAGGCCGCAAGGGCCGGCGGGATGACCCTGGTCCCGCGCGGCTACGACGACGTGGTCCGCTTCTTCGACGGCTGGGAACTGATCGAGCCGGGCGTCGCCCCGGTCCTGGCCTGGCGCCCGGACGGCGAACCCCCGGCCGACCCGAAGGCCGCCTACTACTGGGGCGGCGTCGCCGTCAAGCGCTGACCGGACGCCCGCCGGCCGAGGCGGGGCCCCGTGCCCCGCCTCACTTCAACAACCGCGACATCCGCCGGTCCGCCAGCGGCTTTCCCCCGGTCTGGCAGGTCGGGCAGTACTGCAGCGAGGAGTCCGCGAAGGACACCTCCCGCACGGTGTCCCCGCAGACCGGACAGGGCTGGCCGGTCCGGCCGTGCACCCGCAACCCGAGCTTCTTCTCCGCCTTCAGCTCCCCCGCCGCCAGCCCGCGCGAACGCTCCACCGCGTCCCGCAGCGTGCTGCCGAGCGCCCCGTACAGCCGGGCCGTCTCCTCCTCCGTCAGACTGGCCGCGATCTTGTACGGCGACATCCGGGCCGCGTGCAGCACCTCGTCCGAGTAGGCATTGCCCACCCCCGCCAGCGTGCTCTGGTCCCTCAGCAGCCCCTTGATCCGGCGCCGGTCCTCCCGCACCAGAGCAGCGAAGGCCTCCACCGTGAACCCGGGGTCCAAGGGGTCGGGCCCCAACCTCGCCACACCCGGCACCTCCGCCGGGTCCCGGACCACGTACACCGCGAGCCCCTTCTTCGTCCCGGCCTCCGTCAGATCGAACCCGTCCCCGGCCTCGCCCTCCAGGCGCAGCCGCAACGCCAACGGGTTCTTGGGGCTCGGATGCGGCGGCTCGTCAGGCAGGCCGTCCTTCCACCGCAGCCAGCCGGCCCGGGCCAGATGGACCACCAGGTGCAGCCCGCCGGCCTCGATGTCCAGGAACTTGCCACGCCGCGTCACCGGCCCGACCGTCCGCCCCTCCAACGCCGTCACCGGCGGGTCGTACGTCTTCAGCGCACTGATCGCCACCGGCTGCACCCGCGCGATCACCCGCCCGGTCAACCGCTCGGACAGGTACGCACTCAACGCCTCGACCTCAGGCAACTCCGGCATGCGCCCAGTCTCCCCCGACCCCCACCATGGGCGCGCGGGCAACGCCCCGCGCGCCCACCACCACCCTCCCCCACACCCGCCCGTACCCCGTTACCCATCCCCACCCGGGGCGCGCGGGCACCGCCCCGCGCGCCCACCACCTCCCCCCACCCCACCAGGCGAGAGGGACGCGCTGCGGGAGGGGGCGGTGGAGGGGGTGGGCGCGGAGAGGGGCGTGGCGGGTGATTTTCAGACTGCCAACGACGCCCAACCCCCACCCCACAGAGTCGGCAGTCTGAAAATCATCCAGCCCCTCGGAGCGCCCACCCCCGGAACCGCCCCCGCACCCACCCTCCCGAGAGCCCCCCGAACACCAACACACCCCCCCTTTGCCCACCCCCACCCCAAAGCGCACCCTGGTACCAAGGGAGGTCCCGACCCACCATGAGCACCCTTGAGGAACAGATCGACATCGCCGCCCCCGTCCTCGCCGCCTGGGAGCAGCTGCACCGGGTGCACGAGTACCCACGGTTCGTCGACGGAGTCCGCAGCGCCCATCCGCACGGGCGGAACCTCGCGCACCTCGGGGTGGAGATCGACGGCGCCGAGCGCTCGGTGGACACCGAGATCACCGACCGGGGCCGGGGCCGGGTGATGGCCTGGCGGACGCTGGACCCGCTGCGGCTCAGCGGCGCCTTCGCGCTGCTGCCGCTGGACGCCCGGCACACCCGGGTGCAGATCCGGGTGGAGTACGACCCGGAGGCCGTGCACCTGGCGTTCGGCGGGCCGCGCGGCTTCGCCCAGGCCGGGGCGATCGAGCGGACGGTCCGCGAGGACCTGCGGCACTTCCGGGAGCTGGTGGAGGCTCGGGTCGGCGCCGCCGACGGCCTCCCGGACACCTCGCACGACCACCCCGACGAGCCCGTAAGAAGCACATAAGCCCAGCTCAGCGCGGGTGGTGAGGCTGTTCACAGCCCCCCGCCGACAAGACCGTTCCGCTTTCAACCTGTGGCAGACTCGGATGCCATGGACATCGGCCCGGTCACCAGGACGCTCCGCGCGGCGGTCTTCGCCGCGCTGGTCGTGGTGCTCGCCGGGTTCGGCCAGGTACTGGTGACCGGCCGGGAGCTGCCGGTCGGCACGATGCTCCTGGCCTCGGCCGCCGTGTTCACCGTCGCCTTCGCGCTCGCCGGCCGCGAGCGCCGCTTCCCGGTGGTCGCCGCGGTGTTCCTGCCGCTGGAGCTGGGTGTCAGCGCACTGTTCGACTTCGCCCAGAGCACCTGCCCCTCCCTGCCGCCCGGCACCGGCCGCGGTTTCGAGCCGCTGCTGTGCGGCGGCGGTTCGCTGGGCGGTTTCCTGCTCGGCCACGGCGTCTCCCAGCAGACGGGCGTCCTGCTCCTCCTGCTGCTGCACACGGTGATCGCGCTGGCCGGCGCCTACTGGCTGCGCCGCGCGGACGCCGCGCTGGCCGGCCTGGCCCGTACCGTCCGGATGCTGGGCGAGTTCCTGCACCGGCACCTCCCGGCCGCCGCCCGCTGGCTGCTGCTGCTCACCGCGCCCGTCCCGGCCCGTCCGGTGGCGCGGGTGCCCGTTCCCCCGGCCAGCCGTGCGCTGGTCCCGGCCGAGGACGTCGTCGTCCGTCCGGCCGTCCGCCGCGGCCCACCGTTCGTCCTGGCCGCCTGAGCCCTCCGCTCGCGCACAGCGCCTCCGCTCGCCCCGAGCCTCTCCGCTCACGCGCAGCACCCCCGCTCGCCCCGAGCCTCTCCGCCTGCGCGCAGCAACTCCGCTCGCGCGCAGCGCCCCCGCTCACCCGGCCGCCTCTCCCCCGCGCAGGCCCCGACCCACCGGCCGCGCCCGCACCCCGTACGCCCGAGAGCACAGGACGACGACACCCCATGAGCAACTCCCGCAAGACCGACCAGAAGAACTCCGCCACCGACCGGATGCGCGTCGCCCGGGCCCAGGCCGAGCGTTCGGACCGGATCCGCCGCCGGGTGGTGGTCGGCGCCGCCTCCGCCGCGGTGCTGGCCCTCGCGGCGGGCGTGGCCTTCGCCGTCGGCGGCTCCTCCGGGTCCGGTTCGGACGCCGCCGCGAACGGCCCGCTGGTCGTCCCCGCCAACGCGACCGGCGACGGCGGCACGGTGATCACCTACGGCAAGGCCGACGCCGCGCACACCCTGCAGGTCTACGAGGACTTCCGCTGCCCGTTCTGCGAGCAGCTGGAGACCACCACCGGCAAGACCGTCCAGCAGCTCGCCGACGCCGGCTCGTACAAGGTCGAGTACCACCTGGCGACGTTCCTGGACAGCAACCTCGGCGGCAAGGGCTCCCGCACCGCGCTGGCCGCCGCCGGCGCCGCGCTGAACGAGGGCGTGGACAAGTTCAAGCAGTTCCACGACGTGCTGTACGCCAACCAGCCCGACGAGCGCAGCGACGCCTTCGGCGACGTCAACCACATCCTGGACCTGGCCGACCAGGTGCCCGGGCTGAAGACCGACTCCTTCGTCAAGGCCGTCCGGGAGGGTACCTACGCACCGTGGGCGGCCAAGGTCAACGAGGAGTTCAACAAGAGCGACGTCACCGGCACCCCGACCGTCAAGCTGGACGGCAAGAAGCTGGACGTCCTCACCAACGGCAAGGCCGTCTCGCCCGAGCAGTTCACCGCGATGGTCAAGCAGGTGACCGGGTGACCGCCCCCAACGCGCCCACCCTCACCCCCGCCCCCCGGACGGCCCACGGCGCGAGCCGCCCGTTCGCCTGGCTGCTGCTGATCGGCGGCGCGGTCGGCCTGTTCGCCTCGGCGGTCCTCACCCTGGACAAGATCCGGCTGCTGAAAGACCCGTCGTACGTCCCCAATTGCAACATCAATCCGATCATCAGCTGCGGCTCGATCATGCGCAGCGACCAGGCGGAGGCCTTCGGGTTCCCCAACTCGCTGATCGGGCTGGTGGCCTTCGGGGTCGTCGTCGCGGTCGGCGCCGGGCTCCTCGCCGGCGCGACGTACCGGCGCTGGTTCTGGCTCGGCCTGCAGGCCGGGACGGTCTTCGGGGTCGGCTTCGTGACCTGGCTGATGTACCAGGCGCTCTACCGGATCGGCGCGCTCTGCCCGTACTGCATGGTGGTGTGGGCCGCGGTGATCCCGCTGTTCTGGTACACCACGCTGCACAACCTGCGCTCCGGCGTGATCCCGGTGGGGCCGCGGCTGCGGGTGGTCGTCCGGGAGGCGGCCCGCTACCACTGGGTCGTGCCGGGCCTCTGGTACGCGGTGATCGCGCTGCTGATCCTCAACCGGTTCTGGTACTACTGGAGCACCCTGATCTGATCCCGTCCGCCGCCCTCCCGCCCCGCCAGGAGGGGAGGGCGGCGGACCACTCCTCCTCATGGGGGCGCCATGCGACGCAGGATCGTTCTCTTCGTCTCGCTCTCGGTCGACGGCTACTTCGAGGGCTCGGACCACGACCTCTCCTGGCATTCCGTCGACGACGAGGTGCACACCCACTTCAACCGGGAACTCGCCCGGATGGGTGGTTTCCTCTCCGGCCGGGTGACGCACGAGCTGATGGCCTCGTTCTGGCCGACCGCCGACCAGGACCCGGCCGCCGACGCCCCGATGATCGAGTTCGCGGGCATCTGGCGCGCGATGCCGAAGGTCGTCTTCTCCCGCACCCTCGACCACGCCGACTGGAACACCACCGTCGTCCGCGAGGTCACCCCTGAGTCGATCGCCGCCCTCACCGCCGGCCCGGGCGGCGACCTCTGCCTCAGCGGCGCGAACCTGGCCGAGTCCTTCCTCGCCCAGGACCTGATCGACGAGTTCCGGCTCTACGTCCACCCCGTCGTGCTCGGCCGCGGCACCCTGTTCTTCCGGCCGACCGACCACCCCGCCCCGCTGGCCCTGAAGGACACCCACCGCTTCACCAACGGCGTCACCCTGCTCCACTACGCCCGGGAGCGCGGGACTACGCCGGCAGCCCGGTGAGCTCGGTGAAGGCGGCCGTGCCCGAGTAGCCGATCAGGAAGCCCACCAGCACACCGCCCCAGAAGTCCTCGACCGTGACGAACGACGGCGCCTCCGACTTCCGCGCGGCGAAGACGATCGCCGCCCCGGTCAGGATGACCGCCAGCACCAGCGAGCCGAGCGTGGTCCCGAGGGGCTGGTGGGCGAGCGCGCTCACGCTCTGCGCCTCCTGCAGCGACCGGCCGAGGCTGCCGACCAGGCCGCCCGCCACCCCGCCGGTCATCACGTTCCACAACGCGGCCTTGAGCGGCACGGTCAGCGCGGTGGTGTTGGCGAAGACCCTCCGGCGCGCGGACCCGGGTGCCCCGGGCAGCGGACCCCCGCGCTGCTCCGGTACGAGCCCGTAGACCACGTTGAGCTGCAGCCGGTAGCTCGCGGGGACGAAGAACGGGTTCCGCGGCGTGCCGAGGCGGATGGTCCAGACGTCGGTCGACCCTGGTTCCAGCGCGACGCCTCGGGGCAGCGAGCCGATCAGCGGCACGCGTTCCTGCTCGGCCGGACGGTCGGGGTACAGGGCCACGGTCGATCTGTCGTACGCGTAGACGCGCGTCTCCTGGACCCGGCCGTGCAGGGACACCCTCGACTCACCGTAGGCGTACAGGTGGAGTTCGTCGTCGTCGGCGCCGCTGAGCCGCGCCTGGTCGCGCACGTTCGCCTGGTTCAGCAGGGCGATCTCGTCCTGGATCCCCCACGCCTCCTCGGCCCGCTCCGGCGGGAGCGCCGCCGACTCCTCCTCCAACTGCCGGATGCGGGCCTGCCGTTCCTGGACGGCCGCCGTCAGCCGTGCCGTCTCGGCCTCCGGGAGGACCGGCTCCGCCGCCTTCTCGGGTGTCTCCGGCCGCTCGGGTGTGCGCCAGAACAGCTGGGTCGGCAGGCTCATGTCCACCTTGTCGATCCACACCGGCACCGAGAACGGGTTCTTGATGTGCAGGTAGACCGTGAAGTCCGTGCCGGAGTACACCTGCGGGACGGAGAGGTCGACGGAGAGGTCGAGCAGGCCCAGTTGGGCCGGGGGCTCCGATGGCGGGGTGGTCACCCGGACAGGCTAGCCAGGCCGGCCCGTCCGGGTGGGGCTTTCCCCGAACCGCGCGGGTCAGCCCTCCGCCGGGCCGAAGGTGAACGCCTCGACCTCGGCCAGGAGTTCGGCCCGGCGCCGGTCGTCGATGAAGGAGGCCCGGAAGGAGTTGGCGGCCAGCCGGCGCAGCGTCTCCGGGTCCAGCCCGAGGGCCTCCCGGACGGCACGGAAGTTGTCCTCGACGTAGCCGCCGAAGTACGCCGGGTCGTCGGAGTTGACGGTGACCAGCAGACCGGCCTCCAGCATCTCGCGCAGCGGGTGGTCGGTGATCGTGTCGATGCAGCGCAGGCGGACGTTGGAGAGCGGGCAGAGGGTCAGCGGGATCTGCTCGCGGACCAGGCGGGCGACCAGCTCGCCGTCCTCCAGGCAGCGCAGCCCGTGGTCGATGCGCTCGACGCCGAGGACGTCCAGCGCCTCGGTGATGTACGAGGCCGGGCCCTCCTCGCCCGCGTGGGCGACGCGCCGCAGCCCCGCCTCGGCGGCCCGGCGGTACACCTCGCGGAACTTCGCCGGCGGGTTGCCGACCTCGGCCGAGTCCAGGCCGATGCCCGCGATCCGGTCGAAGTACGGGCGGGCGGCCTCGAAGGTCTCCAGCGCGGACTCGGCGGACTCGTCGCGCAGGAAGCACATGATCAGCTGGGTGCTGATGCCGTACCGCTCCTCGCTGCGCGACAGCGCCAGGGTCAGCCCGTCCACCACCACGCCGAGCGGCACCCCCCGGGCCGTGTGCGCCTGCGGGTCGAAGAAGATCTCCGCGTGCCGCACGCCCTGCTCGGCGGCCCGGGCCAGGTAGGCGTCGGCGAGGTCGGCGAAGTCCTGCTCGGTGCGCAGCACGGCCATCAGCGCGTAGTACAGGTCCAGGAAGGACTGCAGGTCGCTGAAGGAGTAGGCCTTCCGCAGTTCCTCGGTGTCGGCGTAGGGCAGCTCGACCCCGTTGCGGGCGGCGAGCTCGAAGGCGAGCTCGGGCTCCAGGGTGCCTTCGATGTGCAGGTGGAGTTCGGCCTTGGGAAGCGGCATCAGCGTTCTGTCCGAGCGGTAGCGGGGGAACCCGAAGGTACGGATGAATTCATCCTACGATCCGCGATCGATCCGGGCGATCACCGCGCCGCCTCCGCCGCTCCGGTCGGCAGCTCCCGGACGGTGCGCAGCGGCGACAGCAGCGGCAGCACCGCGCACAGCGCCAGCAGTCCGGTCATCACCCACATGGTGGCGCGCAGCCCGACCACCGCGCCCAGCGCCCCGCCGGCCAGGGCGCCGAGCGGGATGGTGGCGTGGTTGGCGCACATCGACGTGGCGGCGACCCGGCTCAGCAACGCGGGCGGGAGGTAGGACTGCCGGAAGCTGTTGAGCACGACGTTGCAGAACACCACCGCCGCGACCACCACCAACGCCCCGAGCACGTACAGCAGCATCCCGGGGCCCGGTCCGGCCAGGGCCATCAGCATGCCGAAGGGCGACAGCGCGATCAGCACGATCCGTAGCGCACGGGCCGTACCGAGGCGCCGGCACAGCGGCCGGGCGGCCAGCGCGCCGAGCACTCCGCCGACCGCGCCCGCCGAGGCGAGCCCGCCGACCCAGCCCGGGGCGACTCCGGCGTCCCGGATCAGGAACAGCGCGGTGATCGACTGGTAGCCGGTGAGCGCGAAGTTGGCGGCCGCGCCGTAGAGCGTGAAGGACCGCAGGTAGGGGTCGCGCAGCAGGAAGGCGAGCCCCTCCCGGGCCTGACCCAGGGTCCCGTCCGCCTGGGCCTGACTCAGGGTCCCGCCCGTCCCGTTCGTTCCGGGCCCGACCCGGCCCGGGGCCGGGTCGAGCCCGGAACGAGCCCGGATCCTCAGCAGGGTCGCAGTCGCGACCAGGAAACTCACGGCGTCGGCGAGCAGTCCGGTCGTCGCGCCGAGCACCTGGACGGTCAGCCCCGCCAGTCCGCGCCCGGCGACCGCGGCCGCCGACGCGCTGCCCTGCAGTTTCGCGTTGCCCTCGATCAGGTCCTCGGGCGCCACCAGCTCGGGCAGGTACGCCTCGAAGGCCGCGTCGAAGAACACCGAGGAGATCCCGGTCGACAGGGCGACCACCAGCAGCTGCGCCAGGGTGAGCACTCCGAACCAGCCGGCCACCGGCACGCTCGCGAGCAGGGCGGCGGAGGCGAGGTTGCAGGCGATCATCACGGTCCGCCGGGGCGCCCGGCCGACCCAGACCCCGGCCGGCAGGCCGAACACCAGCCAGGGCAGCCAGACGGCGGCGGTCAGCGCTCCCGTCGCGAGCGGTCCGGCGTCCAGCACCAGCACCGCGACCAGCGGCAGCGCGACGGAGGTGATGTTGCTGCCCAGCCTGCTGACGGTCTCACCCGCCCAGAGCAGCCGGAAGTCACGCCGGGCGAACAGGCCCCAGCGCGGGCGGGCGGTCCCGGGTGCCCGCTCCGGGGCCTGGACGGCGCTCACGGCCTGGCCGGGACGCTGTGGGCGAAGGCGAGGACGGTCTCGCGCTCCCGCCCGTCCTCGGGCACCGGCCGGTTCGCCCACTTCTGGATCACCTCGTGCAGGTCCGCCGCCAGCTCCCGGGCCTCCTCCGGGGTGAGCCGCAGCCAGGTCTGGGTGGCCACCGAGCAGCCGTCCCGCCAGTCGGGCGGGTAGCCGCCACGCCGCACGGCCCACTCACGGACCAGCTCGACCTGGCGCTCCAGCAGGATCGATCCGGCCGCGTCGGCGACGGCCTCGGTGACCGGGTCGCCGTCGAAGTCGGCCCTGGTCCAGGTGAGTTCGCGGTCGGCGCGCCGCCACCACCGCTCGCGCCGGGTGCGGGCGAGCTCGGGCGCCCCCTCGATCAGTCCGCTCTCGGCCAGCACCTTCAGGTGGTGGCTGACGTTGCCGACCGCCTGCTCGGTGCGCTCGGCGAGCTTCCCGACCGTGGCGGGGCCGTCCACCTTGAGCAGGTCCAGCAGCCGGCGTCGCAGCGGGTGGGTGAGGGCGGCGAGCACCCGGGAGTCCTGGATCTCCCGGGTGCCGCGCGGTTCGTCCGTCGTGTCGGTCATGCCGGGGAGACTACTGACAAGAACTCTTGTACGACACTTCTTTTACAACACTCCTTGTCCGATGACCCGAATCACCCGCACCACCTGAATCACCCGCGCCACCCGCCCCCCGTCGCACGGGTGTACCGGCGGCGGCCACCGGGCACTCCGTAGGAGGGGGCTTCCGTCGAGGAGGTACCGAGATGCGGCACGCCGATGCCACCCACATCCGGCCCGAGGGCGTCTCCCCGCACGCCCTGGGCAACGACGTGCTCCTGCACGAGCTGGAGCAGCTGCACCGCACGCGCCACGAGACCTTCCTGTACGGGTCGGAGGAGGCGCTGAAGCGGCACACCCTGCGCACCGGCCAGCTGGAGGCCGAGTACCTGCACCGCTTCCCCGGCCGGCTGGTGACCGCCGGACGGACCAGGGCCGGCGCCCGGGCCCGGGAGGCGGCGGCCCGGGTGGAGTCGCTGCCGGAGTGACGGGCCCGGCCGCGCGCCCGGCGGGACACGCCGGGCGCGCCGTGGCGTGCCCGGCGCCCGGCTGTCGGGGAGGGTGTGAGGGCCCAGACGCACCAGGCCCGGACCGGCACCGGTCCACACCCCCTCGGGAGCCCCGCATGCCCATCGCCAGCGTCAACCCCGCGACCGGCGAGACCCTGGAGACCTTCGAACCGCTCGACGCGGCCGGCATCGAACAACGGCTGGCCCTCGCCGAGTCCACCTACCGCGCCTACCGCGACACCCCGTTCGCCGCCCGCGCCGAGTTGCTGCACCGCGCCGCCGACCTGCTGGACCAGGACCTGGAGGCGGTCGCCCGCACCATGACCCTGGAGATGGGCAAGCCGCTCGCCGCCGCCCGGGCCGAGGCCGCCAAGTGCGCGAAGGCGATGCGCTGGTACGCCGACAACGCCGAGGCGCTGCTCGCCGACGAGCACCCGGCCCCGGCCGACGTCGCCGACTCGGGCGCCGCGCGCGCCTACGTCCGCTACCGCCCGATCGGGCCGGTGCTGGCCGTGATGCCGTGGAACTTCCCGTTCTGGCAGGTGATCCGGTTCGCCGCGCCGGCCCTGATGGCGGGCAACGTCGGGCTTCTCAAGCACGCGTCCAACGTGCCGCGCACCGCGGTCGCGATCGAGGAGCTGTTCCGGCGGGCCGGCTTCCCGGAGGGCTGCTTCCAGACCCTGCTGATCGGCTCCGGCGCGGTCGAGGGCGTGGTCCGTGACCCCCGGGTCGCCGCCGTCACCCTCACCGGCAGCGAGCCGGCCGGCCGGGCCGTCGCCTCCGCCGCGGCGGACGAGGTGAAGAAGTCCGTGCTGGAGCTGGGCGGCAGCGACCCGTTCGTCGTCCTGCCGAGCGCCGACGTGGACGCCGCGGTGGCGACCGCCGTCCGGGCCCGGGTGCAGAACAACGGCCAGTCCTGCATCGCCGCCAAGCGGTTCATCGTGCACACCGACGTCTACGACCGCTTCACCGCGGGGTTCACGGCGGCGATGCGCGCCCTGCGGGTGGGCGACCCGATGGATGAGGCCACCGACGTCGGCCCGCTGGCCAGCCGCCAGGGCCGGGACGACCTGGAGGAACTGGTCGAGGACGCCCGCACCCACGGCGCCCGGGTGGAGTGCGGCGGCGGGCGCCCGGAGGGCTGGGACACCGGCTGGTTCTACGAGCCGACGGTGCTGACCGGCATCACCCCGGCGATGCGGATCCACCAGGAGGAGACCTTCGGCCCGGTCGCCACCGTCTACCGGGTGGCCGGCCTGGACGAGGCGGTCTCGGCCGCCAACGACACCCCGTTCGGGCTGAGCGCCAACGTCTGGACCACGGACGAGGGTGAGCAGGAGCGCTTCGTCCGCGACATCCAGGCCGGCGGGGTGTTCTTCAACGGGATGACGGCCTCCCACCCGGCGCTGCCGTTCGGCGGCGTCAAGCGTTCCGGCTTCGGGCGGGAGCTGTCCGGGCACGGGATCCGGGAGTTCTGCAACGTCACCACGGTGTGGATCGGCTGAGCCCTCCCGGACCCGCGCTCACCCGGCGCCGCGCTCCCGACCGGGTCAGGCCGCCATCCGGTGCCTGCCCCGGCCGGGCGTCATCCAGCGGGCGATCACGCCGACCATGGCGACGACCGTCAGGCCCCAGAAGATCGCCATCAGCACCAGCATCGGCAGCAGGCTCACCTGGGTGGCGACCATGCCGAGGCCGACGGACAGCGCGATCATGAACGTCACC
The DNA here is from genome assembly GCF_054601375.1 of Kitasatospora sp. Ki12. Lineage (NCBI taxonomy): Bacteria > Bacillati > Actinomycetota > Actinomycetes > Kitasatosporales > Streptomycetaceae > Kitasatospora > Kitasatospora sp. Ki12. The sequence continues at coordinate 1,947,328 of NZ_BAAIHT010000002.1, forward strand.
ACGGTGGGGCTGAGGGTGAGCAGCCAGGTCCAGGCCTGGTGCCCGAAGCCCTGGTCCCGCTGGGCGCCTGGGCCGGTTTCGAGTTCCTTGTAGGTGAGCAGGTCCATCGGGGTCTCCTCCAATGCCGGACGGGAGGGAAAGCCTGGCCCGGTGGGTCAGGAAGCCTTGCGCGGAGCCGCGGACTTCCGGCTCGCGGTCTTCTTCGCCGCGGAGGTGGTCTTCACCGCGGAGGTGGACTTCACCGCGGAGGTGCTCTTCGCCGTGGAGGTGCTCTTGGCCGTGGTGCTCTTCTTCGTCCCGGTGGGCTTGGCGGTGGTGCTCTTCGCCGCGGTCTTCCGGGCCGCCGCCGTGCTCGTCTTCGCCGGGGCGGCCCGCTTGCGCGGCCCGGGCTCCTCCGCCGGCTCCCCGGCCGCCGGTCCGCCGACCGGCCCGTGCCCGCCCCTGGCCTGCTTGAGGCTGCTGCGCAGCGCCTCCATCAGGTCGATCACGTTGTCCGGCGCCTCGCCGGGCTCCTCCTCGTGCGGGAGCTCGACGCCCTCCAGCCGCGCGGTGATCACCTGTTGCAGCGCCTGCTGGTAGTCGTCGTGCAGCTGGGACAGGTCGAAGTCCTCGGAGAGGGTGTCCATCAGCGACCGGGCCATCTTGAGCTCCTGCGGCCGGACGGTGACGTCCTCCTCGGGAGCGATCCCGGCCGCCGGGCGGACCTCGTCGGGCCAGATGCAGGTCTGCAGCACCAGCGTGTTGTCGTGCACCCGCAGCACCGCGGGCGACTCCCGGGTACGCAGCGCGATCTTGGTGACGGCGATCTGGCCGGACTCGGTGAGCGCGTCGCGCAGCAGCGCGTACGGCTTGGCGGCGGCCTTGTCGGCGACGCCCACGTAGTAGGCCTTGGAGAACATCAGCGGGTCGATCTCGCCCTCGTCGACGAAGGCCAGCACGTCGATGATCTTCTTGCTGGGCAGCGGCAGGTCGGCCAGGTCCTCGTCGCTGAGCGTGACGGTCCGCCCGTCGGGGGACTCGTAGCCCTTGGCGATCTCCGCGTACGGGATCTCCTTCTCCTCCTGCTCGCAGTACCGCTTCATCCGCACCCGGCCGCCGTCCTTGGCGTGCACCTGGTGCAGCGGGACGTCGTGCTCCTGGGTCGCGGAGTAGAGGTGGACGGGGATGCTGACCAGCCCGAAGCTGATCGTCCCCTTCCAGGTGGTCTGCATGGGGTCGCTCCTGCCCGGCGCCGGGAACCGACGGGCGCCGCACGCTCGGGGGATGCTCCGACGATCGCCCCGAGAGTCCCACTCTGCCCGGATTTGCCCCGATCGGCCACACCGCGCCGACAATGGGCCGAGGAGGTCGACGCCGATGACCGCGACGAGCCCGACCGGCCCCGCCCCGCCACCGGACCGCACGGCGTACCGGGTGACCTACGCCGTCTCGGGCGAGGTGCGCCAGGACGAGGTCACCGTGGTGCCCGGGTACTCGCGGGAGGACGACATCCCGCGGATCCTCGCGGCCCGGCTCACGGCCCTTCCATCGGGGTTCCGGCCGGAGGTCGTGGTGCTCGATTTGAGGGAGATCTGACCTCGGCCGACCCCCGCCACCCTGACGATGCGTCAGATCTGAGCTTTCCGGAGCCCGGTCAAACCCACCCTGACCTGGGCTTTTATGTCCGGTAAGCGAACAGTTATCAAAGCATTGTTCCGATACTCGGGCGTAGAAGTTAGGTTGCACCGCAATGCGCGGGTCTGTCCCCCCACCCTGTGGCGACGAGCCCGGGGTCGCCGCGCTGGAAAGGCAACAGGGCACCCCACAGATGAGTGCGAACACCACCAAGTCGGCGGCAGCCGCGCAGGTCCCCCACCAGGCGGGACCGCACGGGCACGACGGCGACGGCCACCTGAAGGCCGGGCTCAAGAACCGCCACCTGTCGATGATCGCCATCGGCGGCGTGATCGGCGCCGGCCTCTTCGTCGGCTCCGGCGCGGGCATCGCGTCCACCGGTCCCGGCATCCTGCTCTCCTACGCACTGGCCGGCGCGCTCGTCGTGCTCGTGATGCGGATGCTCGGCGAGATGGCCGCGGCCGACCCGCAGAGCGGCTCCTTCTCGGCGTACGCGGACCGCGCGCTGGGCCGCTGGGCCGGCTTCTCCATCGGCTGGCTGTACTGGTTCTTCTGGGTCGTGGTGCTCGCGGTCGAGGCGACGGCCGGCGCGAAGATCCTCAACCAGTGGGTGCCCGGCGTGCCCCAGTGGGGCTGGGCGCTGATCGTGATGGCGGTGCTGACCGCCACCAACCTCTTCTCGGTCTCCTCCTACGGCGAGTTCGAGTTCTGGTTCGCCGGGATCAAGGTCGTCGCGATCGCCGCCTTCCTGGTGATCGGCACCCTGGCCGCCTTCGGCCTGCTGCCCGGCACCCACTCGGTGGGCGCCAGCAACCTGACCGGTCACGGCGGCTTCCTGCCGCACGGGGTGGGCGCGGTGTTCACCGGCATGCTCACGGTGGTCTTCGCCTTCATGGGCAGCGAGATCGTCACCCTGGCCGCCGGCGAGTCGGAGGACCCGCAGAAGGCGGTCACCAAGGCCACCAACAGCGTGATCTGGCGCATCGGCATCTTCTACCTGGGCTCGATCCTGCTCGTGGTCACCCTGCTGCCCTGGGACTCGGCCGAGGTCAAGGCCAGCCCGTACGTGGCGGTGCTGTCCCACATCGGCATCCCCGGCGCCGGCCAGGTGATGGACGTGATCGTGCTGACCGCGGTGCTGTCCTGCCTCAACTCCGGGATGTACACGGCCTCCCGGATGGCCTTCTCGCTCGGCCAGCGCGGCGACGCCCCGAAGGCCTTCGCCAAGGTGACCGAGCGCGGCGTGCCGCGGGTGGCCATCCTCTCCTCGGTGGTCTTCGGCTTCGTCGCGGTGTTCTTCAACTACACCTCGCCGGACACCGTGTTCGCCTTCCTGCTCAACTCCTCCGGTGCGATCGCGCTCTTCGTCTGGCTGGCCATCTGCGCCACCCAGCTGCGGATGCGCAAGATCATCGAGCGCGAGATGCCCGAGCGGCACACCGTCCGGATGTGGCTGTACCCGTACCTGACCTGGACCGCGATGGGCATGATCGGGTTCGTCATGATCTACATGTTCACCACCGAGGACGGGCGCAAGCAGATGTACCTGTCGCTGGTCGCCGCGGCGATCGTGCTCGCGGCCTCGGCCGTGGTGGGCCGCCGCCGGCGGGCCGCGGTGGCGGCGGAGTCCTGACCCGTCCGCCCCGCGCGAGAACGCCGGGCCCGGGAGCCGTTGCGGAGGCTCCCGGGCCCGGTGCCGTTTCCAGCACCCCACGCCAGTTTGACCAAGGCACGTCAAGGGGGATACCTGGGCATGGCGCTCCCCCACGAGCGCTCCCCCACGCCCACCGGGAGACCCCGTGCCGCCCCTGCCCTCCCGCACGTCACCCCCGCCTGCCCGGCCCCGCCCGGAACCCGAGTCCGCACGCCTGCGCTTCGGCCGACGGCTGCGCCACTGGCGCGAGACCCGCGGCCTCAGCCAGGCCGAGCTCGGCCGGCTGCTGGGCTACCACAACTCACTGATCAGCCGGGTGGAGAACGCCCGCCGCTGGCCACCGCCGGGGCTGCCCGCCCGGGCCGACGAACTCCTGCTCGCCGGCGGCGAGTTGGCACACCTGTGGCAGACCGTCCGGCAGGAACGCGAACGCCTCGGCGAACTCGCCGTCGCCACCCGGCCGGCGCTCACCACCGACACCGCCCCACCGGACGCCGCCACCATCGAGGTGCTCGCCCACCTGCTCGCCGACTACCGCGCCGCCGCCGGCCGGATCGGCGGCGAGGAGCTCGCCGCCGTCCTGGAACACCACGCCCGCACCCTGGCCGGCTGGCAGCACACCGCCTCGCGCGACACCCTCGCCGCCGTCCGCTCGCTCGCCGCCCAGTACGCCGAACTCGCCGGCTGGGCCCACTTCGAGGGCGACCGCCGCGCCCGCGCGCTCAGCTGGTACGCCACCGGACTGGAATGGGCCCGCGCGACCGACGACCGGGCCACCGCCACCACCCTGCTCGCCCGGCAGAGCGCCCTGCACTGGTGGCGCGGGGACCCGGCCGCCGCACTCGCCCTCGCCGAGGCCGCCCGCACCACCGCACCGCCCCAGCCCGGTCTGCAGGCCTGGGCCGCCGTCGCCCGGGCCCACGCCCACGCGCTGGCCGGCGAGGCGCCGCAGGTGCGCCGGACGCTCGCGGACGCCCGGCGGCTGACCGACACCGCGCGCCGCACCGGGGAACCGACGCCCTGGACGGCACGCGCCGAGCTGGTCCTGGCCGTCGCCCACGGCACCTGCCAGCGGGACCTCGCCCTGCGCACCGGCCGCACCACCCACGCCCGCACCGCGACGGCCCGGCTGGAGAGCGCCCTTCGACTGCTCGACCCGGCCGCCCACCCGCGCGACCACGCCCTGGTCACCGCCCGCCTGGCCGGCGCCCAGGTCCTCGCCGGCCGGCCCGACGCGGCCACCGCCCTGCTCGCCCGGCTGCCGCCGCACACCGCCGGCCGGATCGCCCGCGAGCGGCGGCGGGCCGAGGAATGGCTGCACGGGTGAGGGCCCGATGTCGCCGCTGCCGGCCGCGTTGGCCGCGTTGATCGCGTTCCGCAGGCCGGTGACGTCCCCGCCCTTCGCACCGGGCGACCGTTCGCTCACGGCGCGCACCTCCTGACGGCGCGGTCCCCAGCCAACCGCCGCGCCGCGCCGCAGGCCACACGGAGTGGTCCGATCGGCGCCCGGCCCCACGCGCGCGGCAGGACCGGCCACCACCTGCGGGTGTGGTGACCGGCCCTGCCGCGACGGGTCAGCCGCTCAGAGCCGGGCCGCCGCCGCGGCGATCTGGGACGCGTAGGTGCTCACCTGGGTGTAGACGCCCGGGTAGCCGGCGCGGGCGCAGCCGTTGCCCCAGCTGACGATGCCGACCTGGACCCAGCGGCCCGCCGCGTCCTGGCGGACCATCGGGCCGCCGGAGTCGCCCTGGCAGGTGTCGACGCCGCCCTGGGAGACGTAGCCCGCGCAGAGCGAGCCGGCCTCGTTGAGGCCGGAGTACGCGCCGGCACAGGTGGCGTCGTCGACGAACGGCACGGTGGCCTTGAGCAGGTACCGCTGCTGGGCGCCGCCCTCGCGCGCGGCACCCCAGCCCATGATGGTGAAGGTACCGCTGTCGTACGCGGTGGAGGTCGCGATCGGCAGGGTGGTGACCTGGCCGCCGCTCACCGGCGAGGCCAGCTTGATCAGCGCCCAGTCGTCGCCGTTCTCGGCGCCGGTGAAGGCGGGCGACTGGTAGACGTACGAGGAGCGGACCTTGATCGCGCTGCCGCTGCGCAGGTCGACCACACCGGCGGTGGCGGTGATGCTGCTGTCGGCACCGGTGCCGTCGACGCAGTGGGCGGCGGTGAGCACGATCTGCGGGGTGTAGAGCGCGCCGCCGCAGCCCATCGAGAGCCGCACGATGAACGGGAACTCTCCCTGCGCCGCCCGGGTGCCGCCGACGACGGTCGGCGACGGCGCGGGCGAGGCGGCGGCGGGCAGCACCAGCATGCCGGCGCCGAGCACCAGGCCCGCCAGCAGGCTGACGACTCTGCCGAGTTGACGCTTCATCGGGTTCCTCCTTGCATGTGGGGGAAGACCGAGCGTGGCCCGGCGGGCGGCGCGACAGGAAGGGCCCGGCCCTGCCGGTTCGAAATGGCAGGAACACGGCAATGCGGGGTTCCGGACCCGGAGGCCCTAGGGTGATCGCCCATGCGGGATCTTGCGACGGGGATGAAGTACCTGGTCGAGGGCCAGAAGTGGGTGGGGCGGCACGGCCGCTGGTGGGGCTTCGGGATGCTGCCGGCGCTGCTCGCCCTGGTCGGCTACGTCGTCGCGCTCGCCTTCCTCGGCGCCTGGTCCGAGGACCTCGCGGCCCGGGCCACCCCCTTCGCCGACCACTGGGGTTCGCCCTGGCGGGGCCTGCTGCGCGACGCGCTCGCGGCGATCGTCTTCGGCGGCGGCCTGCTGGTCTCCCTGCTCACCTTCACCGCCGCCACCCTGCTGGTCGGCCAGCCCTTCTACGAGGCGCTGAGCACCCGGGTCGACGAGACCGAGGGGGACGCGCCCGAGCCCCCGGAAACCCCGCTCTGGCGCGAGCTGCTGACCGCGCTGGGCGACACCGGGTCCGTGCTGCTGCGGGTGGCCGCGTTCGGCGTGCTGCTGTTCGGCTGCGGCTTCATCCCGGTGGTCGGGCAGACCGTCGTCCCGGCGCTCGGCTTCCTGGTGTCCGGCTTCTTCCTGACCGTCGAGCTGACCGCCGTGGCGCTGCAGCGCCGCCGGGTGCCGCAGCGCGAGCGGATCCGGCTGCTGCGCGCCCGGCTCGGACTGGCGCTGGGTTTCGGCACGCCGCTGGTGCTGGCCTTCCTGGTGCCGCTGGTGACGGTGCTCGCCATGCCGGGGGCCGTCGCCGGCGCCACCCTGCTGGCCCGCGACCTCGTCCCGGCCGGGCGGGAGGACGCGGCGGACGCGGCGGACCTCGCAGAGGAGGAGCCGGCGGCTTCCCCCGCCGCCCCTTCCGCCGCGCGGCCCGTCCCGGGAAATCCGTACGCGACCCCCTGAAGCCGTGAGCGGGCGGTCACGCCGCGTCGACATCGGGCCGCTCCGCGTGTGAGCCCGCCCACAGGGGGTTCGGCATCTACGACTCCCGCTAGTGGACGGGCGCCGCACGGGCTCCGGCCGGGCACCGGGGCCACGCCCGGGCCGGACCCGGCCCGGCACCGCCCGGCCTGAAGAACGCAGGCCACCACGACTGTCGCCCGTACCTTCCGTCGGTGCGGGGCGGGCCCGACCCGCAGATGCACAGAGCGGACAAATCCCATCAAATCGACCACGGGACCCTGGCCCGGCCCGCCCGGCGACCACTACCCGGCGTAGTAGCCACCGCCTTTGCGACCCGCCTCGGGCGCTGCCAAGAATGGTCCGTCGCCAAGGCAGCACGGCCGGTCCGATCCGCCGTGCAGCCCGCCCGCCCCGCCACTTGCGCCGGGGCGCCACGGCCGTCCCGGACGGCCGCGCGGGCCCCGCTCACCCCGGAGCCCCGCGCGATGCCCCGTGCCCGGCACCCCCGGCACGGTCCCCGACGGAATAGGAACGCCCGCTCCATGCAGCTCAGCCATGCCCGCCGCAACTCCCTGATCACCGGCGTCGCCACCCTCGTGGTCGCGAGCGCCGCCACCGCCGCCCTCGCCATCCCGCAGGCCGGGACCGCCACCGAGGCCACCGCCCCGGTGGCCGCCGTCTCGGTGGACGGCAAGCAGGTCGCGGACCAGGCCCCGGCTGACACCGCTGCCGCCGCCCAGCAGGCCGCCCAGGCGCAGGCCGAGGCCGATGCGAAGGCGCAGGCGGACGCCGCCGCGCAGGCCGCCGCCCAGGCGCAGGCCGAGGCCGAGGCGAAGGCCCAGGCGGACGCCAAGGCCAAGGCCGACGCCGATGCCGCCGCCTCCCGCTCCGAGCAGCGCCAGAGCCTCGTGACCACCTACTCCGGCACGCCGCAGCAGATCGCCGCGCAGATCGTCCCGGCCGGCCAGCTGCAGTGCTTCAGCAACATCGTGTTCCGCGAGAGCAGCTGGAACCCGCTCGCCGTCAACGCCTCCTCCGGCGCCTACGGCCTGGTCCAGGCCCTGCCGGGCTCCAAGATGGCCTCCGCGGGCGCCGACTGGCGCACCAACCCGGCCACCCAGATCAAGTGGGGTCTCGACTACATGAACACCCGCTACGGCAGCCCCTGCGGCGCCTGGTCGTTCTGGCAGAGCCACCACTGGTACTGAGCCGCTGGTGCCTGACCACCGGCACTGAGCCACCGGCACCGAGCCACTGGTACTGAGCCGGCCCCCCGCAGCTGCGGACGGAAGACCGGCCCCGGGGCCCGCGACGCACTCCCGCGTCGCGGGCCCCCGCGCGTTCCGGCGAACGCGGGGCGCGGAGCGGCCGGTTCACACCTGTCGTGGACGCGTCCGGAAGACGGCGTGAAGATATGGCGCACGGTCGTACGATTTGCCGCCAATTGCTCGGAATTACGGGCCGTCAAGGCTTTGCGACCGTTCGCGGTCCCTCTTACGCTCCGGCGTCATGCCCTCACCCCTGATCAGCGTCGTGCTCCCCGCCTACGACCAGCACGAACAACTCGCCGACTGCCTCGACTCGCTGCTCGCGCAGTCCCTGGCCGACGTCGAGGTGATCGTGGTCGCCGACCGCTCCCCCGAGACCGCGGGCGGGATCGCCGACGCGTACGCGGCGCGGCACCCCCGGGTGACCGCCCTGCACCTGAACGCGGCGGTCGGGGTCGGGGTGAGCCGCAACGCGGGGGCCGCGCGGGCGACCGGCGACTACCTGCTGTTCCTCGACGCCGACCACCTGCTGCCCCGGGACGCGCTCCGGGCGCTCGCCGACCGGCTCGAACAGACCGGCCCGGTGGACGTCCTGCTGTTCGGCCACTCCCGCCGGCACAAGGACCGGGACTGGCCGGGCGGGGCCGAGGCGCTGCTCGCCGAGGCCGGCCCCGAGACGTTCGAGCCCTTCGACCGGCCCGCGCTGTTCGGCGCGCCGCCGCTGATCTGGGACCGGCTGATCCGCCGCGGCCACTGGGAGGAGCTGGGGCTCGCCTTCCCGGCCGGCCGCTACGAGGAGGTCCCGGTGGTGCACCAGGCCCTGCTCGGCGCCCGGAAGGCCGCCGTACTGGCCCGCGAGTGCGTCCAGCTGCGCCGCCGGGAGACCGTCCACCCGGCGGGCGGCCCGGGCAGCAGCGTCTTCGACCTCTTCGACCAGTACGAGCGCAGCTTCGCCCTGCTGGAGGACCAGCCCCACCTTTACGCGGTGCGCGACGCGCTGTTCGTCCGGATGATCCGGCACTACCTGTTCGTCTTCGACCTCGCCGGCTGCGTCACCCGCGCCGAGCGGCCGCAGTTCTTCCACCGGGCCGCCGAGCACCACCGCCGCTTCCAGCCGCCCGGCCACCGCCGGCCCGGCGGCCGCGAGGGGATCAAGTTCTCGCTGCTGGCCGGCGGCGCCTACCCGGCGTTCGAGGTCGCCAAGCTGTCCCACATCGCGAAGGGCACACTCACCGGCCGCAAGTGACCCGCCGGGCCCGGGCGCGGCACGGACCGTCCACGGCCGACGTGCGGGAAGCCGGACGCCACCCCGACGGCGGAACCCCCGTCATGCCCGGTACCCGGACGGCGCCCCGGCTGCGATCATCGGCGGAGCCCATGCCGTCGCACCGCCCGGGAGGTCCCCGTGAGCCGTCCGTCCGCCGAACCCGGGGCCGAACTGGGCCGTGAGCTGGCCGCCGTACTGCGCGGGGAGGTCCGCTTCGGCGCCGCCGAGCGGACCGTCTACAGCCACGACGCCTCCAACTACCGGCAGCTGCCGCTCGGCGTGGTCAAGCCCGCCGACCCGGACGACGTGCGCACCGCGCTGGCGCTCTGCCGGGCGTACGGGGTGCCGGTGGTGGCGCGCGGGGCCGGCACCAGCATCGGCGGTCAGGCGATCGGCCCGGGCGCGGTGGTGCTGGACTTCCGCCGCCACCTCGGCGACGTCCTGGAGGTCGACCCGGACGCCCGCACCGCGCGGGTGCGGCCCGGCACCGTCCTGGACGACCTCCAGCGCGCCGCCGGGCCGTACGGGCTGCGCTTCGGCCCCGACCCGTCCACGCACAGCCGCTGCACCCTCGGCGGCATGATCGGCAACGACTCCTGCGGCTCGCACTCGCTCGCCTGGGGACGCACCGCCGACAACGTCGAGCGGCTGGAGCTGCTGCTCGCCGACGGCACCGAGCTGACGGTCGGCGGCCGGCTCGGCCCCGCCGAGCGCGCCGCGCTCGCCGGACTGCCCGGGCGGGCCGGCGAACTCCACCGGCAGCTACAGGAGTTCACCGACCGCAACCTCGCCGCCATCCGCCAGGACATGCCCCGGCTGCCGCGCCGCACCTCCGGCTACCCGCTGGACGCCCTGCTCCCCGAACACGGCCACGACCTCGCCCGGGCGCTCACCGGCACCGAGGGCACCTGCGCGCTGCTGCTCGGCGCCACCGTCCGGCTCGTCGAGGACCCGCCCGCCCGCGCCCTGGTGGTGGCCGGCTACCCCGACGAGGGCGCCGCCGCCGACGCCGTCCCCGCACTGCTGCCGTACGGGCCGCTGACCGCCGAGGGCATGGCGGCCGACCTGATCGCCGCACTGCTCGCGGCCGGCCCCCGTCCGCCTGCGCTGGACCGGCTGCCGGCGGGCGAGTGCTGGCTCTTCCTCGAAACCGGCGGCGCCACCCCGCTGGCCGCCTACCAGGCCGCCCGCCGGCTCGCCGACGCGGTGCGCCGCGAGCGCTCGGCCGCCGTCTCCCTGGTCACCGACCCGGTCGAGCAGCGCCAGCTGTGGGCCGTCCGGGAGGCCGGCGCGGGGATCGTCACCCGGCTGCCCGGCGGCGGGCAGGCCTGGCCCGGCTGGGAGGACTCCGCCGTCCCGCCCGAGCGGCTCGGCGACTACCTGCGGGACCTGCGCGCCCTGCTGCGCCGGCACGGCCTGCGCGGCGTCCCGTACGGGCACTTCGGCGACGGCTGCGTGCACCTGCGGATCGACTTCCCGCTCGACGAACCCCGAGGGGTGCCGCTCTTCCGGGAGTTCCTGGAGCAGGCGGCCGACCTGGTCGTCTCGTACGGCGGTTCGCTCTCCGGCGAGCACGGCGACGGGCAGGCCCGGGCCGAGCTGCTGCCGCGCATGTACCCGCCCGGCATCATCGGCCTGTTCGGCGAGTTCAAGCGGATCTGGGACCCGGAGAACCTGCTCAACCCGGGCGCCCTGGTCGACCCCCGCCCGCTCGACGCCGACCTGCGCTTCGTCACCGCCCCCCGCCGCCCACTGCCACTGGCCCTCCCGTACGAGCAGGACGGCGGCAGCCTGACCACGGCGGTGCACCGCTGCGTGGGCGTGGCCAAGTGCGTGGACCCGACCACCGGGGTGATGTGCCCGAGCTACATGGCCACCGGCGAGGAGCGGCACTCCACCCGGGGGCGGGCGCGGCTGCTCGCCGAGATGCTGCGCGGCGACGCGATCCCGGACGGCTGGCGCTCGGCCGAGGTGCGGGAGGCCCTGGACCTCTGCCTGGGCTGCAAGGGCTGCGCGAGCGACTGCCCCGTCCACGTCGACATGGCGACCTACCGGACGGAGTTCCTGCACCAGCACTACCGGCACCGCCCGCGCCCGCTGCCGCACTACTCGATGGGCTGGCTGCCGCTCTGGCTGCGAGCGGTCGCGCTCGCGCCGGGGACGGCCAACACGCTGGCCCGCTCGCCGCTCGGCGGGCTGCTCAAACGGATCGGCGGGATCGACCCGCGCCGGGTGCTGCCGGTCTTCCCACCGGAGACCTTCACCGCCTGGTACCGGCGGCACCGCGCCACCCACCCGGCTCCGCCCGGCGCGCGGCCGGTGCTGCTGTGGCCGGACACCTTCTCCGACCACCTGCAGCCGAACGTGCCGCGCTCGGCCGTCGAGGCGCTGGAGCACCTGGGCTTCGACGTCCGGCTGCCCGCGGGCCCGGTCTGCTGCGGCCTCACCTGGTACTCCACCGGCCAACTAGGCACCGCCCGCCGGGTGTTGCGGCGCAGCCTACGGGCACTGGCGGCGGCCGGGCTCCCGGCCGACACCCCCGTGGTCGGCCTGGACCCGAGCTGCACCGCCACCCTCCGCGAGGACCTGCCCCGACTGCTCGGTCCGGACGGCCGGCCGCTCGCCGAACGCACCCGCACCTTCGCCGAGTTCCTCGACGAGTACGCCCCGGACGCCCCGCTCCCCCGCCTCGGGCTGGACGCCGTCACCCAGACCCACTGCCACCAGCACGCGGTGCTCGGCAGCGCCGCCGACCGCCGGGTGGAGGCCCGACTCGGCCTGGACAACCGGGTGCTGGACTCCGGCTGCTGCGGCCTGGCGGGCAACTTCGGGTTCGAGAAGGGCCACTTCGAGGTGTCCGAGGCGATCGCCGAGCGGGTCCTGCTGCCCGAGGTGCGGGCGGCCGGGCCGGACACCGTGGTACTGGCGGACGGCTTCAGCTGCCGCACCCAGATCGCCCAACTCGCGGACGGGCGGCAGGCGTTGCACCTGGCGGAGCTGATCGCCAGGGGGCTGCGCGCGGCGGAGTGAGCGGGCGGGCCTGGTCACGCGCTCCGACGTTACGCGTGCCCGGGCTGCGCGGGCCCGAGTTACGCGGGCCCAAGTTACGCGGCCCGGGTTACGCGTGCCCGGCGAGGAAGGCCCCGGCGTGCGCCGCCGCCTCCTCCCGGGTCGGATGGCCGGTGGTGGAGCCGCCGCGTTCCCCGTCCGCACCCGTGGCCGTCCAGCGCCAGCCGCCTTCGGCCCCGTCCGAGGTCAACTCGGCGGTTCCGCCGAACAGTTCGAGTGAGCCGGGGCGCCCCGCCGGGCGGCTGACCGCCTCCGGCCACTTCTTCCGCGCGCCCTGCCGGGTGATGCCCCAGGCGGCGCCCAGCTGTTCGTAGCTGGCGCCGTAGGAGCCGGCGGTGGCGGCCGCGATCGCGGTGAGCCGCTTGACCTCGGTGTCCACCAGCTTCCAGGCGGACAGGACGGAGAGAGCGACCTCGGCCGGCTCCGCGTGCCAGATCCGCTCCTCGGGCAGGCCGGTCGCCCGGGTGCGGACGGCGACGGCGAGGGGGTCGAGCGCGCCGAGGAGGGCCTTGGCCAGCTCCGCCCGCTCCTCATGGGTGATCTCCACGGTCGTCATGGTGACAACCATAGTTACCGCATCCGCCTTTGACAACCAAAGTTACCGCCGGAATCGGTCCAACCCGAACGACGAGCCGGCAACCGGCCGCTCGGGGGCGAACGGGACTCCCGAGGCGAGCCCGCGCAGGCCGACCACCAGCGCCTCCCCCAGGAAGCCGACCCCGATCGACAGCTGGACCGGGCGGGCGTCCGGAACCAGGCCGTTGCGCCCGGCGAGCGCGGCGAATCCGGCCATCACCGCCAGCGAGACCGCCGCCACCAGGAAGGTCCGGCCGGTGTAGCGCTGCCACAGCACCCCCTCGCGCTCGTAGACCCGGATGGTGGTGCCGCGCGCCACGCCCAGCGCGACGCCGAGCACCGCACCCGCGGCCACCCAGGCGTAGTCGCCCGCGCCGAGACCGTGCCGCTGCCACAGCGCCCACAGGCCGAGGCCGGTGAGCACCACCGGCGGCGTGCAGAGGTCGCGGACGTTCAGCGGTTCCCCGCGCAGCCTGCGGACCACCACCACGACGATCACGGCGACGACCAGCGTCACGTACACCCAGTTGCTCATTCCTGCCCCCCGATTTTTATAGCTCGACCGTGCTAAATCAGCAATTTAGCTCACCCGTGCTATAACGGCAACATGCCGAAGATCGTCGACCCCGTGGAACGCCGCCAGGCCGTCGCCGACGCCGTGCTGCGCGTCGCGGCCCGGGAGGGCCTGGAACACGCCTCGCTGCGCAACGTCGCCGAGGAGGCCGGGCTCGCGATCGGCTCGGTGCGGCACTACTTCGCCGGCGGCTCCGAGTTGATGATCTTCGCGATGCAGGAGCTGGCCCGCCGGATCGACACCCGCATCCGCGCCCACGCCCACACCCTGCTCGACCCGGCCCCGGCCCCCGGCACCGACCGCCGCGAACAGACCACGCGCCTGCTCGCCGAGATCCTCCCGCTGGACACCGCGCGCCGGGAGGAGTCCGCGCTCTGGCTCTCCTTCGTCACCGCCGCCCGCACCCGCCCCGAACTCCGGCCCCGCGCCGCCGAGATGCAGACCGGCCTGGACGCGCTGGTCCGACGCGTCCTGGCCGAAGCCGTCCGCGCCGGCGGCCTCGCCCCCGGCCTGGACCTCGACATCGAGACCCGCCGGCTCTCCGCCCTGCTGGACGGCCTCACCCTGCAAGCCGTCCAGCACCCCGCCCTGGTCGGCCCGGACGAGCTGCGCGCGGTGCTCCGCCGCCACCTCGACACCCTGGCCGCGCCGAGCTCCTGACACCGCGCCAACACCCCGGCCACAATGGCGCGATGACCCTCACCACCGCCGAGGCGGACAAGCTCCTGGCCGACCACTTCGCCCCCTGGGTGCGGGACCTCGGGCTGGCCGCCGTCGAGACCGGCGAACAGCACGCCGTCCTGCGCCTGCCCTGGTCCGACCGGCTCGCCCGGGAGGGCGGCGGACTCTCCGGCCAGGCCCTGATGGCCGCCGCCGACACGGCCTGCGTGATCGCCCTCTCGGCGGCCCGCGGCGGCTTCGGCCCGATGACCACCGTCCAGCAGTCCACCACCTTCCAGCGCGCGGTCCTCGCCCAGGACGTCCTGGTGCACGCCCGGATCACCAAGCTCGGCCGCCGGATCGCCTTCCTCGACATCACCCTCACCCCCGAGGGCGCCGAGGAGCCCGCCGCCCACGCCACCACCGTCTACGCCCTGGGGTGACCGGGGCCGCCCGCGCCCCCCGCCCCTGCCGCGCAGTCGTGGCCCCCGCCCGGCGGGGGCGGGGGCCACGGACCACGTGCGGACTCAGCTCACGTCAGCCTTCGCCGGCGCCTCCTCCGCGCAGACCGCCGACACGAACTCGGCCAGCCTGGTCTGCGGCAGGCCGCGCGCGATGTCCGCCTCGCTGATCATGCCGACCAGCTTGTGCTCGGGGTGGTTGATCACCGGCAGCCTGCGCACCTGGTACTGCTCCATCACCCGCAGCACCTGCTCGCAGTCCTCGTCGGCCTCCACCGTCATCGGCCGCCCCTGGGCCAGCTCGCCCGCCGTCACCGACGCCGGGTCACGGCCCTCGGCGACGCAGCGCAGCACGATGTCGCGGTCGGTCACGATGCCCAGCAGCTTGTCGCCCGGCCCGCAGATGGGCAGGGCGCCCACGTCGCGTTCCCGCATGATCCGGGCGGCGGCGGCGAGCGTCTCGTGCTCGCGGATGCACTCCGCGCCCGGGTGCATGATGTCGCTGGCTCTGGTCATGGTCCGCCTCCTGACCTGGCTTCCTCTGTCCATCCTGAGCCGGGCCGGTGCCCCACGCCACCGGGCGGCCGCTCAGCGCTCCGCGTCGGCCGGAGCGCCCGCCGCCCCGCGCTCGGCCCGTCCGTCCGGCGAGTCCGACGAGCCCGGCGAGTCCGGCCCGTCCAGCGGCGTCTGCCCCAACAATTCCTCCAAGGGCGGCAGTTCGTGCCGGGGCGGCTCCTGGTCGATTTCCTCTCCGGGGATCTCCCCGCTCTCCACCGCCTCCTCCACGGCCTTCGCCCCGGCGGCGACCGCCGCGGCCGCCAGCAGGTTCCGCTGCTGGACCTCGGTCGCGCTGTCCAGGAAGCGCAGCAGCTCCACCGGGAAGGGCAGCACCAGCGTCGAGTTCTTCTCCGCCGCCACCTCCACCACGGTCTGCAGCAGCCGCAGCTGCAGCGCGGCCGGGGTCGCGCTCATCACCGCCGCGGCCTCCGACAGCCGCGACGAAGCCTGGAACTCACCGTCCGCGGTGATGATCCGCGCGCGCCGCTCCCGCTCGGCCTCGGCCTGCCGGGCGATCGAGCGCTTCATCGACTCCGGCAGCGCGACGTCCTTGATCTCCACCCGGTCGATCTCGATGCCCCACCCGAGGGCCGGGCTGTCGATCATCAACTCCAGCCCCTGGTTGATCGGTTCGCGGTTGGCCAGCAGGTCGTCCAGCTCACTCTTGCCGATGATCGACCGCAGCGAGGTCTGCGCGACCTGGGAGATCGCGAAGTTGTAGTCCTGCACGTTGACCGTCGCCTTCACCGGGTCCTCCACCCGGAAGTAGACCACCGCGTCCACCCGCACCGTGACGTTGTCCCGGGTGATGCCCTCCTGTGCCGGGATCGGCATCGTCACGATCTGCACGTTCACCCTGCGCAGCCGGTCCGCGACCGGCATCAGCGCCACCAGCCCGGGCTCGCGCACCTCGTCCCGCACCTTCCCGAAGCGGAACACCACGCCCTTCTGGAACTGCTGGACCACCCTGAGGCTCATGGCCGCCCACAGCGCCCCCAGCCCGGCCAGCCCCCCGAGCGCCCCCAGCACCGCATCGACGATCATCGCGGCCTCCTCGCGGCCCGCACGCACGGCGCGCCCGGCCACCACCGGCCCGCCGGGCCGGGGGCCGCCGGAGCAACCGCCTCCACGCTACGTCTGCCCGGCCACGACCGGGTCGAACCGGAACAGAACGGCACGAAATCCCCGACACCCGGGACACCCCCAGGGCCCTAGGATCGGGCCATGCCGACCGTGGCCGCCCCGCAGTCCCCCGCCGACGACCCCGGCGACCCCCGCCACCCCGCCGCGGCCGCCGCCCGCGCCGACGGACTCGCCGCACTGGACCGCGTGGTCACCGGCTGCCGGGCCTGCCCCCGCCTCGTCGAATGGCGTGAGGAGACCGCCCGCACCAAGCGCCGCGCCTACCAGGACTGGGACTACTGGGCCCGGCCGATCCCCGGTTTCGGCCCGCCCGACGCCCCGCTCGTCCTGGTCGGTCTCGCCCCCGCCGCCCACGGCGCCAACCGCACCGGCCGGATCTTCACCGGCGACCCCTCCGGCGACCTGCTCTACGCGGCCCTCCACGACCTCGGGCTCGCCAACCGCCCCGAATCCGTCCGCCACGGCGACGGCCTGGAACTGTACGGCGTACGGATCACCGACCCGGTCCGCTGCGCCCCGCCCGACAACAAGCCCAGCACCGCCGAACGCGACACCTGCCGACCCTGGATCACCCGCGAACTGCGGCTGCTGCGCCCCACCGTACGGACCGTGGTCGCCCTCGGCGGCTTCGCCTGGCAGGCCCTGCTCCCGGTGATCGCGGACGCCGGCTGGCAGGTACCCCGCCCCCGCCCCGCCTTCGGCCACGCCGCCTCGGCCGTCCTCCCCGCCCACGACGGCGGCCCCCCGCTGCGGCTCTACGGCTGCTACCACGTCAGCCCGCGCAACACGAACACCGGCCGCCTGACCACCGCGATGCTCCACGCCCTGCTTCGCGACGCGGCCCGCTCGGCGGGGCTCAGCCCCCGGTAGCCGGCCCTCGGCCGACTTCAGTCGAACCGGCGGGTGGCCGTGATCCCCCCGTCCACCGGCAGCGTCACCCCCGCGACGTACGACGCCCGGTCGCTCAGCAGCCAGGCCGCCGCCTCGGCCACCTCCACGTCCGAGCCCGCCCGGCCCAGCGGGGTGGACCGCTCCACCAGCGCGCCGAACTCCGGGCCCGCCGCGAAGAACGGCTCCGTCCCCGGGGTGCGCACCACCCCGGGCGCGACGGCGTTGACCCGGATGCCGTACCGGGCGTAGTCGGCGGTGGCCGCCTTGACCAGGCCGGTCAGGCCGTGCTTGGCGGCCTGCTGGGCGCCGTCGCCGAACCCCCCGACCAGGGCGCCCACCCCGGAGTTGAGCACCACCGCGCCGCCGCGCCCGGCCGCCGCCATCACCCGCAGCTGGGCTCGCAGGCAGAGCCAGCTGCCCCGCAGGTTGAGCGCGTGGGCGTCGTCCCACTCCGCCTCCGAACGCTCGGCGAGCGGGACGGGCACCGCACCGTTGCCCGCGTTGTCGAAGGCCGCGTCCAGCCGGCCGAAGGCCTCCAGCGCGGCGGCCACCGTACGTTCGGCACCGGCGGCGGTGGTCAGGTCGGCGGCGACCGCCACCGCCTCGGCACCGGTGGCGGTCAGCTCGGTGGCCAGCGCCTCCACCTCGGGCGCGGAGCGGGCGGCGAGCACCAGCAGCGCGCCCTCCCGGGCGAACAGCCGGGCGGCGGCCGCGCCGATGCCACGGCCGGCCCCGGTGACGATCGTGACCTTGTCGTCGAGAAGTCCCATACGGCGAGCCTGCCGCCGCGGCCGGCGGCCCACCAGCGGCCGGGCGTTCCCCGGGAACGGCCTGCCGGGGACAGCCAGGTCCTGGCTGATCCGGCCCGGCTGTGGCAGCGTGGCGCGCATGCCCGAGACACCGCTGGGCGCCTTCCTGCGCGCCCGCCGCGCCCGACTCGTGCCCGCCGACGCGGGCCTGCCGACCGCCGGGCGCCGCCGTACACCCGGGCTGCGCCGCGAGGAGGTCGCCGCCCGCGCCGGGATCTCCGCCGACTACTACGCGCGCCTGGAGCAGGGCCGCCAGCGGGTACCCACCGGACCCGTCCTCGACGGCCTCGCCGAGGCCCTGCAGCTCGCCGGGCCCGAACGCGCCTACCTGCACCGCCTGGCCGCCCGGCAGGGCCGCCCGGCTCCGCCGCCCGCCGAACCCCCGGCCCTCCCGGCGACCACCCTCGCCCTGCTGGACACCCTGGACGCCGCCCCGGCCTTCGTCACCGGCCCCACCTTCGACCTGCTGGCCTGGAACCCCGCCGCGGCCCTGCTGATGGCCCGGCCGGACCGGCGGCCGCCGCACGAACGCAACCTGCTCTGGCAGGTGTTCTGCTGCCCGCACCGGGACCGCTCCGAGGGCAACGTCGCCGCCGACGGCTCGATCGGAGCCGACCTGGTCGCCTCACTGCGCGCCCACCACGCCGACCGGCCCCACGACCGCGCCCTCCTCGCACTGGTCCGGCGGCTGTCCGACGACAGCCCCGCCTTCGCCGCCCTCTGGGACCGCCACCGGGCCGCCCCACCCCGCCCCGGCCGCCTCCACATCCGCCACCCCGACCTGGCCACCGGGGTCCTGGACTACACCGTGCTCCCCCTCCCCGAGGAGGGCCGCCACGTCTTCGCCTTCCTCGCCCCACCTGACAGCCCCGCCCGCCGAGCCTTCGCCACCGCCCGCCCCCCGGACACCCCACCGCCGCACCCGTAGCCACCTCTCCGCCCGCCCTGACCGCGGCCCCCGCCCCGGGCCGGGCGCCCTACCCGAACCGCGCCAGCGTCCGCTTGCCCGCCTGCTGCCACACGCTCGGCAGGCGCTCGCGGGCGGCCTGCTCCGCGGCGAGCTGGCGACCGTACAGGGCGCCGTAGCCGAAGGGCTCGGCGGCGGCCACCGGCTGGGCGGCGAGGGTGGCGGCGGCGACCACGGCGTCCTGGTGCTCGCCGAGGACCTCCTGGACGGCCTTCATCCGCGCCGTGTAGCGCTCGGCCGGGCCGCCGGCCACCGGGGTGGCGGTCTCGCCGGTGTAGCGGGCGCGTTTGGCGGCCTTGCGGGCCTCGTGCAGGGCGTGGTCGCGGTCCTCGGGGCCGGCGGCGAGGGCCACCCGGACGCGGTCGGCCGTGCGGCGCTGCTCGCGGGCGGCGACGCGGGACAGTTCGGGGAGGGCGGGACGGGCGGCGCGGTGGCGCAGCGGCGGGTCGGCGAGGAGGTCGGTGAGGGCCTCGCCGAGGGCGCGGCGGCGGGGGCTGTCGAGGGCGGCGACCACCTCGGGCCGGACCCGGTGGTACTCGGCCTCGCCCCAGCGTTCCAGGGCGGCGGCGACCCGCTCCGGCCCGCACTCGGCAGGCAGCTCCCGGGCCTGGGCGGCGAGCCGGGCGGCCAGCACCTCGAGGTCGCGCGCGCCGCCGAGGGCGCCGGCCAGCCAGCGCAGCTCGGCGACCAGGTGCTCCGTCGTGCCGGGGGCGAACAGCCGCCGGAAGGTCCGCAGGGCGCTGCGCAGCCGCCGGCAGGCGACCCGCATCCGGTGCACCGCGTCCGGTTCGTCGGCCCGGACGGCGTCGTCCAGTCCGGCCAGCACCTCCGCCTGGGCCTCGATCCGGGCCATCAGGACCTGGCCGACGGTGGTCTCGGGTTTCGCCATGCGCGTCCATCCCCTCGTCGGGGTCGCCGGGAACGCTTCCAGGCTAGGTCCTATCCGGCGACTGTCGACCCCGCCTCCGGCCCCGGTTCCGATCCCACCTCCGCTCCCACCTCCAGTCCCGCCTCCAGCCCCGGCTCCGTCCCCGCCTCCCCCTGAGGGCGCGTCAGCCGGAAGCGCAAGGGTCCATGCGCCCTCGTGCCGGGTGTGAGCGTCATGGCATACTCCGGAGCGTGACGACCTCCACCCATGCGACCAGGGCCCTGCGGGCCGCGGTGTTCACCGCGCTCGCCGTGCCGATGGCCGCCTTGGGCCAGGTGGTCATCACGGGCCGCCCGTTGCCGCTGTCGCTGGTGGCCTCGGCGTGCGCCGTCGTCTTCCTGGTCGCCTCCGTGGTGGCCGGCGGGGAGCGGCGGATGCTGCACATCTCCGCCGTGATGGTGCCGGTCGAGCTGCTGCTCAACACCACGTTCAACCTGGGCCAGACCGGCTGTGGGCCGGTGTTCTCCGGGCAGGTCCCCGCGCGCGGGGTGAACCTGCTGGTCTGCGGCGGCGGTTCGGTGGACGGCTCGTTGCTCTCGGGCCCGCTGGGTCACGCCGGGCAGTTGGCGCCGGCGCTGACCCAACTGCTGCTCCTGCTGGTGCACCTGGTGATCGCGCTGGCCGCCGCCGCCTGGCTGCGGCTGGGTGACTCGGCGCTGTCGGGCCTGGCCCGGGCGCTGCGCGCGCTGCGCGAGTCGCTGGGGCGGCCGCTGCGCGCCCTGCTCGTCCTGCTGGTCCCGGCCCCGGAGCGCCCGGTGCTGCGGGTGCCGCTGCCGGTGTCGGACCGGGTGCGGCCGCGCCGCGAGGACGTGGTGCTGAGCCCGGCGCCGCGCCGCGGCCCGCCGGCCTTCGCGCCTGCCTGCTGACCCCTTCCGTACCGGGCTTTCCCCCGTACGCCGGTCATTTCCGTACCCCGCCGGTCCTCGGCCCCGGTGCGCCCGCAGGCAGTGCGCACGACTCCCGCGTTCCCTGGCCCCGCCGCACCCGGTGCGGTTTCCCGCGCGCTCCCGCGCGCCGCGTACAGGAGTTGACTTCCCATGGCTCAGGCCCCCAGCAAGCAGCAGGACAAGCGCGTCAGTGCCCGTGAGCGGATCCAGGAGGCGCAGCGCCGCGAGCAGCAGTCCGCCAAGCGCCGTCAGCGGATCGTGGTGACGGTCTCGGCCGTCGCCGTGCTCGCCCTCGCGGGCGGTGCCGCCGTCGCCGTCAACTCGGCCTCGGGCAAGAGCGACAAGGCCGCCGCGGCGGCCACCTCGGCGCCGCTGGTCGTGCCGGCGAACGCCGGCGGCCCGAACGGCACGGTGATCACCTACGGCAAGGCCGACGCCCCGCACACCATGGAGGTCTACGAGGACTTCCGCTGCCCGATCTGCAAGCACTTCGAGGCGGCGAACGGCGAGACGGTCAAGAAGCTCACCGAGGACGGGCAGATCAAGGTGGAGTTCCACCTGGCGGCCTTCCTGGACAAGAACCTCGGCGGCAAGGGCTCGCGCACCGCGCTGGCCGCCGTCGGCGCCGCGCTGAACGAGGGCGTGGACAAGTTCAAGCAGTTCCACGACGTGCTGTACGCCAACCAGCCCGACGAGCGCGAGGACGGCTTCGGCGACGTCGACCACCTGCTGGACCTGGCCGGCCAGGTGCCCGGGCTGAAGACGGACGCCTTCGTGAAGGCGGTCAAGGACCGGACTTACGCGCCGTGGGCGGCGAAGGTCGCCGACGCGTTCAACGACAGCGGGGTGACCGGTACCCCGACGGTGAAGGTGGACGGCAAGCCGGTGACGCTGTTCGCCGGCAAGGCCGTGGTCTCGCCGGAGCAGTTCACCGCGCAGGTCAAGCAGGCCGCCGGCCTCCAGTAGCCAGGCCCTTTCCCCCGCACCGCACGGCACCACCGGTCCGGCCGAACTCCCGGCCGGGCCGGCTCCTCCCAGCCAGCCACCGGAGTGTGCTGCCATGTCCGCCGCTACCACCGTGCACCTGTCCCGTCCCGCTCCCGACGCCGCCGGCCGGGCCCCGATCGGGGCGGGCCGGGCCTACGCGTTCCTGCTGTTCCTCGGCGGGCTGGTCGGGCTGGCCGCCTCGGCCGTCCTGACCTTCGACAAGCTCCGCATCCTGGAGAACCCCTCCTACGTCCCCAGCTGCAACATCAATCCGATCATCAGCTGCGGCTCGGTGATGCGGACCGAGCAGGCGGAGGTCTTCGGCTTCCCGAACCCGCTGCTGGGCCTGGCCGCGTTCGGCGCGCTGGCGGCGATCGGGGCGGGCCTGCTGTCGGGCGCCGCGTACCGGCGCTGGTTCTGGCTGGGCCTGCACGCGGGCACCGCGCTGGGTGTGGTGTTCGTGCACTGGCTGATCGACCAGGCGCTGTACGACATCGGTGCGCTGTGCCCGTACTGCATGGTGGTGTGGGCGACGGTGGTGGCGCTGTTCTGGTACACGACGCTGCACAACCTCCGTACGGGGGTGATCCCGGTGGGGCCCCGGCTGCGGGTGGTGGTCCGGGAGGCGGCGCGCTACCACTGGGCGCTGCCGGTGCTGTGGGCGGCGGTGATCGCGCTGCTGGTGCTCAACCGGTTCTGGTTCTACTGGAGCACGCTCCTCTGATCGTCCTGCCGCCCCTCACCCCACGTACCCCGCCGAGTGCAGCAGCGCGGCGGCGCCCGTCCGCCGGGCCTCCAGGGCCCCGGTGAGCCGGCGCGCCGCGGCAGGGTGCAGCACGGCGGCCGCCCGCGCGGGGGTGAACCAGCCGTGGTCGGCGATCTCCTCGGCCTGCAGCCGGACCGCCGCGCCGGCGGGGACCGTCCCGCCGTCGAACATGAACTGCACGGCCGGGTGGGCGTGTTCGCCCTGGTCGGGGATGGCGTCGCGCCACTCCACCACGAGCAGCCGCAGGCGCCCGGCGGCCAGCCCCGTCTCCTCGCGCAGCTCCCGCGCCGCGCACTGAGCGGGCGCCTCTCCCGGGTCCATCCCGCCGCCGGGGAACTGCCACTGGTCGCGGTAACTGGCCTTGAGCAGCAGGACCTTGCCGGACTCGTCGGTGAGCAGCACGCTGCAGCCGACGTAGGCGCGCACCATCCGGGCGAGCCACTCCTCCTCCGAGAGTGTCCAGGTGTCCGTCATCGCGCCTCCTCCGCCGGGTGCCGTCCGTCGAGGACAATCTGCCGCGATCTCCGCACCGCAAACGGTGGTTCGCACCCGATCACCCGAACGAGTGCCGCCCGCTCCTCACCCGAACACCAGCCGCCGGTAGGCGTTGCGCAGATCGGTCAGCGGCTGGGTGACCCGGTCGTGGTGGACCTTGTTGGTGAGCAGCAGCGCCCAGCGGCCGAGCCGCCGGGAGACCCAGAAGCCGGTGCCGGTGAAGCCGTAGTGGACGAAGGTGCCCTCGGCCGGCTCGGTGCCGGGGGCGTACAGCCAGGACAGGCCGCGGGCGGGCCGCAGGCCGCCGGTCTGCTCGCGCAGCGACTCCTCGGTCCACGCCCCGCCCCACGGCGGCCCGGGCGGCGGGGCGAGCACCGCGGTGAGGAAGCGGGCGAGGTCCCGGGCGGTGGAGAAGGCCCCGGCGTTGCCGGAGACGCCGCCGAGCAGCCGGGCGGAGGGGTCGTGGACGACGCCGCGCAGGTGCCCGCCGGCCCGTTCGTCGTACTCGGTGGGCGCCGTGCGGTCGAGGAGCGCGGCGTCGAGCGGCCCGTACCGGGTGTCGGCCATGCCGAGCGGCCGCCAGGTCCAGCGCGCGGCGAGGACGTCCAGCGGGGCGCCGCCGAGGTCCTCCACGAGGTAGGTGAGCAGCACGGCGGCGCGGTCGGTGTACTCGACGGCCGTGCCGGGCGGACGGTGCAGCGGCGCGGCGAGCACCCCGGCCCGGATCGCCGCGGGCTCGCGCCCGTAGAGCCGCTCGAAGCGGGTGTACGGCGGCATCCCGGCGGTGTGGGCGAGCAGCTGCCGGGCGGTGACCGCACCGGTCGGGCGGCCGGCGGCCGGGGGCCACCAGCGGCCGAGCGCCTCGTCCAGCGGCAGCCGCCCGGACCGCCACAGCACCCCGGCGCAGGGCCAGAGCGCGACGATCTTGGTCAGGCTGGCGAGGTCGTACCGGGTGTCCGGTCCGGGCGTGAGCCGCGCGTACGGGCCCTGCCCGAGCACGCCGTGGCTGCCGCCGCCGAGGGTGCCCCCGGCGTCGCCGACGGCCCAGACGGCGCCCGCGCCGACGGTGCGCACGCCCGCGCGGACCAGCCGGTCCAGCTCCCCGCCCGGCGCGGCCAGGGCGGGGAGCCGGTCGGCTCCGGGTGCTCGGTGGCTCATCCCGTCCCCCAGGACGTGGCTGTCAGGGCGACGGGAGCCTACCCGGCGGGGCGGCCGATCAGACCGTCACGAGCTCCTTGCCGAGGCAGACGGCCAGCGGGTGCTCCTTGTAGTAGCCGAACTTCCGGATCGCCGTGTAGCCCTCGGACTTGTAGAGCGCGATGGCCTCGGGCTGCTGGGTGCCGGTCTCCAGGATGAACCGGGTGCGCCCGGCCTCGACGGCGGTCTGCTCCAGGCGGCGCAGCACCGCCCGGGCCAGGCCGCGGCCGCGGGCGTCCGGGACCACGAACATCCGCTTGAGCTCGGCGTCGCCCTCGCGCAGCTCGTCCGCGCCGCCGGCCTCCTTGGCCCGCCAGCCGCCGCAGGCGACCGGGCGGCCGTCCAGGTAGGCGATCAGGAACAGCCCGGCGGGTGCCTCGAAGTCCTCGGCACTCATCTCGGTGAAGTCCGGGTCGCCGTAGCGGCGGACGTACTCCTGCTGCACCTCCGCCGACAGGGCCTGGGCGTCGGGGTGGGCGTAGCCGGTGATGTGGAACTCGACGGTGCCGGTGTCCTCGGTGGCGGTGGTGTCCATGGTCGAAAAGCCTACGATCTCCGCTCAGCGGGCCTCGAACCGGGCGACCAGCTCGTCCTTGCCGAACATCCGGGCGGTGTCGACGGCGTTCGGGGTGCCGGCCTGCGGGTCGGCGCCGCCGGCCAGCAGGGCGGCCAGCACGTCGTCGGCGCCCTTGAAGACGGCGCCGGCCAGCGGGGTCTGGCCGCGGTCGTTGGCGAGGTTCGGGTCGGCGCCGCGCTGGAGCAGGGCCTCCACGGTGGCGGCGTGGCCGTGGTACGCGGCCAGCATGACGAGGGTGTCGCCACGGTCGTTGGTGAGGTCGGCCGGGGCGCCGGCGTCCAGGTAGGCGGCCAGGGTGTCGGTCTCCCCGGCGCGGGCGGCGTCGAAGAGCTTCCCGGCCAGCGCGATCACCTCGGCGTCGGGGGCGTCGGCGGGCTGCTGGCTGGCGGCGTCGGTCATGGCGGGCGGCCTTTCCGGTCGGTTCGTCGGGTGGTCACGGGCTGCGCCCAGGGCACGGTAGCGGCCGGCGCCGGAGCGGGCCAGCCGGTGTCCGTGATCCGGATGACGGCCCGGAACGGCCACGACACGCGGCCACGCGGGTTGCGCGGCCATTCGAGCGAACTTCCCGGACCCCCCGGAAACTTCCCGCCCACCCCCCGGGAATGCCTCGACGCACCGAATCCCCCCGGTGACCGGCCCCGTACCGGCCGGTTCGCATACCGCCGTCCGGCGTCCGGAACGGCATCGAACGGCAGAACCACCCATTTGCGCCGTTCCATCATCTATTACTTTTTGTCACGATTGGTGCACTTTACGTAACACCCCCACCCCCGCTTGTCCCCCCTCCCGAGGAGCGGATCGTGATCCTCTCGATTTCCGGCATCGTCCTGTTCGGCACCATCGCCTTTCTCTTCTTCCGCAGAGACGGACTGAAGGTCTCCCACGCCATCGTCTGCGCTCTCCTCGGCTTCTACATCGCCGGCTCGTCCATCGCCCCCAGCATCACCGCGGGCGGCGCCAGCCTCGCGAGCCTGCTCGGCGGCATCAGGTTCTAGCCGCACCCACTCCCCCGTACCGGCCCGGGCGCGGATCCCACCGCCCCGGGCCCCGTCGTACCCCACCGCCGCACCCGCCCGTCCCGCTCCTCCCACCCGTCCCACTCGCCCGGGGAGTCAAGGAATGCCGCTCCACCGCCACCTCAGCAAGGGCCGCGAGATCGCCCGGACCGCCGGGGACCACGCCTCCGACATGTTCGCCCCGGTCTCCGTCATCGGCCGCGGCCTGCGCCACCACGTCGCCTGGGCCAAGGGCCGCTGGCACTCCACCCCGAAGGAGCGCCGCGGCCCGACGGTCTTCCTGACCGCCGCGCTGCTGGTCGGCGTCTACCTGCTGCCGCACGGCCTGCTGTTCGCCCTGATCGCCCTGATGGCCAGCGCCGCCTGGGCCGGCCGGTCCCCCAAGGCGCCGCCCGCCCCGGCCGCGCCCGACGTCGCCGACGTCAAGCTCGGCGCCCTCTACGCCGCGCTCACCCCGTACCTGTGCGGCCCCGAGGACGCCAACCCGCTCTACCACTTCGAGGGCAGCTACAAGAACGCCTTCACCTCCTGGGAGTTCGACGGCGAGGGCCGGCTCTCCCGGCTGGAGCTGAGCTACCCGGCCTACTTCACCGACACCGAGCCCGCCGCCCGGGCCCGGATCGAGCAGGTCGTCCAGGGCAAGGCCGGGCGGGCCCGGGAGTACCGCTTCGACTGGGACGAGGAGTCCAACCGGCTGCTGATCGCCGCGCTCGCCCCGCTGCCCGCCGACCTCGTCGCCCAGCGCTTCGTGGCCGCCCCCGGCGAGATCGTGCTGGGCTTCACCGACGAGGACGGCACCGCCCGGACCATCCCGGTCACCCGGGGCGGCACCACCGTCCAGCAGCCGCCCGTGGTCTGGCGCACCGGCCCGCGCTCCTCCGAGCCCCACCTGCTGGCGCTCGGCGTCACCGGCTACGGCACCTCCAGCCTGCTCCGCTCGATCGCGCTGCAGGCCCTCCCGTACGCCGACCTGGTGATCGTCGACGGCGCGGGCACCGGGGAGCACGCCTGCCTGGTGAACCGGCCCGGCGTGCACACCGTGGAGACCAGCCTGCGCGGCGCGCTGGCCGCGCTGGAGTGGTCCGTCCAGGAGACCGAGCGCCGGCTCACCGCGCTCAACGCCGCCCGGCGGGCCGGCTCCGCGCCGCCCGAGGACGTCACCCGGCCGCTCTGGCTGCTGCTCGACCACCCGACCGAGCTGAGCGAGCTCGCCCAGGCCGAGGGCCGCCCGGACCCGCAGGACCTGCTGGAGCTCCCGCTGCGGCACGGCCGGGCCGCCCGGGTCACCGTGGTGATCGCCGACGACATCGAGGCCCGGGACCGGATCACCCCGACCGTCCGCGCCACCACCCGGGCCCGCGTGCTGCTCGGCCCGGCCGGGCCGGACGAGGGCCGCGCCGCGCTCGGCGCGCCGCTGGACATCGTGCCCGCCGCGCACGCGCCGGCCGGCCGCGGCTACGCCCGGATCGGCAACGGCGCCCCGGTCCGGCTGCAGGTGCCCGCCACCGTCGACCCGCTGGACGACGAGGCCCCGGCCCAGCTGCGGGACGCGGTGATCGCCCTGCTGCCGCACCGCGACACCCGCACCGAGGCGGCCGCCGGCGTCCCGCCCCGCCCGGAGCGCCCGCCGGTGGCCGCACCGGCCGAGCCGGCCCCGCGGACCCGCCCGGTCGACCTCGCCAAGGGCGAGCCGATGATCCGCTCACGTCCCATCTCCTGACCGGCCTCCCGGCTCCGGGCCGGGGTCGGCTGAAGCCTCCGGAACCCGTCCCGGTACGCTCGTCACAGAAAGTCCGCACGATCACCAGATGTGAAATAGGTGACACCCGGGGTGATATCACCGGCCAGATGTGACAAATCGGGCGCAGGTGGGTACAAACAGGGGCGGCACAACAGACGACGCATGTCCCGGGACGGGAATCTTCGTCGGAAGCCGAGCGTTGACCGAACGACGAAGAACAGCGACCACTAGTCCTGTGGGCCATAAGCCCGGGAGGCACGATTCATGAGCGAGCGAGCTCTCCGCGGCACGCGACTCGGGGCCACTAGCTACGAGACCGACCGCGGTATCGATCTGGCTCCCCGCCAGACCGTCGAGTACGCATGTCAGAACGGACACCGATTCGAGGTTCCTTTCTCGGTCGAGGCGGAGATCCCCGCGACCTGGGAATGTCGCTTCTGTGGCCAGGAGGCAGCGCTTCTCGACGGCGACGAGCCGGAAGAGAAGAAGACCAAGCCGACGCGCACCCATTGGGACATGCTGATGGAGCGCCGGACGCGCGAGGAGTTGGAGGAGGTGCTGGCCGAACGGCTGGCCGTGCTCCGCTCCGGCGGGATGAACCTCGCGGTACACCCGCGGGACACCCGTAAGAGCGCCTGACCTCGCTCCCGCCCCGTGCGGGAGGACGCGAAAAGGGACCCTGGTTTCCAGGGTCCCTTTCGCGTTGTCCGGTCCCGGCGCGACCGTCGCCCCCGGCGGCGCACGGCCGACCGGGCGACGGCCGACCGGGGGGTCGGCGTCGCCCGGTGGACGGGTGGCGGTTCGGTGACCGGTGTCGGTCGGTGGTGTCAGCCGGTGATCGGCGGGCGGTAGGTGGTGTCCGGGCCCTGCGGGCCGCGCGGGCCGGCCCCGGGCTCGACGACCTCGCCCTGGATCACCTTGCCGTCCGGGCGGTGGATGCGCATCTGCTCCTGCAGCCGCACGGCGTCCGCGAACGCGTCCGCGCCGACCGCCCCGGTGCTGCGCAGCGCCTTGTCGGCGAGCCGGCGCCCGGCCGCCCGCCAGAGCGCCCGGGTCGGCGGGAAGAGCAGGGTCAGGGCCACCAGGTCCGACAGGAAGCCGGGGACGATCAGCAGCACGCCCGCCAGCACCGTCATGCTGGTGCCCGTCTGCGGCTGCTCGGACTGCGGGTTCTTGCTCTGCTCGATCGCCGCCGACAGCGCCTTCAGCCCGGCCCGCTTGATCAGTGAGCCGCCGATCAGGGCGCCGGCGACGAGCAGCAGCAGGACGGTGAGACCGCCCAGCCACGAGCCGACCTGGACCAGCAGCCAGATCTCCAGCACCAGCCAGGCGGTCACCAGCAGCGGCAGCACCCGGCGGAGCCTGCCGCGCGGGGCCGGACGGGTGGGGGTAGCTTGCTGCGTCACGGTACGGATCCACTCCCAGCGGTGCTCTGCGCGCCGCACGGGAGGTCCGGGCCGGCTACGGCACCACCTGGTCCAACGATTCCCGCCCGGCCGGTGTTCCGGTGGCCGGGGCCCGTCGACGACGGGCCCCTACCTCCGACGGCGGCCGACCAGCGCCGCGGCGGCGCAGGCCAGCAGGCCGCCGATCGCCAGCGTCCACTCCGGGGCGGCGCCGACCCGGTCGGCCACCGTGGTGCCGTCGCGCAGCGGGACGGTCGCCGACAGCTCGGCCGGGGTCAGCTCCTCGGTGCGCTGCTGGACGGTGCCGTCCGGGGAGATCACCGCGCTGATGCCGCTGGTGGCGGCGATCAGCACCGCCCGGCCGTGCTCGACCGCCCGCAGCCGGCTCATCGCGAGCTGCTGCTCGGGCTGGCCGGTCTTGGCGTAGGTCGCGTTGTTGGTCTGGACGACCAGGACCCGGGCGCCGCTGTCCACGGTGTCGCGGACGATCTCGTCGTAGGCCACCTCGAAGCAGATGACGTCGCCGATCCGGGCCGGGCCGAGCTGCATCACGCCGTTGTGGTCGCCGGGGTAGAAGTCCCGGGCGACCCGCTGGAGGCGGGTGATCACCTTCATCAGCTGGGCGCGGAAGGGCACGTACTCGCCGAACGGGACGGGGTGCTGCTTGGTGTAGGAGGCGCCGGGGCCGGTCTGCGGGTCCCAGACGATGCCCTCGTTCTGGACGTGCTGGGCGTCCGGGCCGTCCACCAGGGTGCCGACCAGGGTCGGCACGCCGATCGCCCGGACGGCCTCGTCGATCCGCTGACGGGCCAGCGGGTCGCTGAACGGGTCGAGGTCGGAGGAGTTCTCCGGCCAGATCACGACGTCCGGGCGCTCGACCTTGCCGGCCGCGATGTCGGCGGCGAGGCGCTCGGTGGCCGAGGCGTGGTTGTTGAGGACCATCATCGGGCGGCCCAGGAAGTCCATGCCCGGGTTGGGCACGTTGCCCTGGACGATCGCGACCTTCACGGTGTCGGCCGCGGCCGTCGGCACCGGGACGAGGTAGCCGGCCACCAGCGGGCCCACCGCGCCGAACGCCGCCAGCGCGGCCGCCCCGGGAGCCTTGCGCGGCCCGCGCAGGCGCGGCACGGCCCAGGCGAGCAGGGCGCCGGACAGCGCCACCGCGAAGGTGACCAGCGGCGCGCCGCCGAGCGCGGCCAGCGGGGTGTACGGGGTGGCGGTGTTGGCGAAGGCGAGCCGGCCCCAGGGGAAGCCGCCGAGCGGCAGCCGGTCACGGGCCCACTCCTGGGTGATCCACAGGCAGGCCGCCCAGAGCGGCCAGGCCGGCAGCCGGGAGGTGACGGCCAGTCCGCCGCCGAGCAGCGCCAGGAACAGCGCCTCGACGACGGACAGGCCGATCGTGGCGTCCCAGCCGACCACCCGCAGCCAGCTGAGCAGCATCAGGAAGAACGGCAGGCCGAAGGCGAAGCCCGTCCACAGGCCCTGGCGGACGGTGCGGCCCCGGGTGAGCAGCGAGAGCGCGGCGACACCGAGCAGCGACAGCGGCCAGAGGTCGTACGGCGGGAAGGCGAGGGCGAGCAGCAGGCCGGCCAGGGCCGCCAGGCCGGTCCGGGGCAGCCCGGCGCGGACCTTGGTGAGGGCGCGGGCGCCCCGGCCCGGTCGGGGTGCCGGTTCCTGGGGCTCGGGCACGGTCCCCGACCGCTCCTGGGTGACGGGAATGGCCACCGGCGCACCATCTTCCTGGGGCTTGCTGTTCGGACGCTGTGCGAAGAAGGTACCCCGGAACATCGGTGGGACGTGAGGTGAGGGTGCCGGGGCCGGGGCCGACCCGTTCGGCCCCGTTCACCGGCCCCGTTCAGTGGAACTGTTCGCCCCCGCCCGGGCGGTCAGCGCTCGGCGTAGCGGATCGGGCCCAGCGGCCAGTCGGCGAGCCAGTCCGAGACGGCGCGGTGGAGCGGGGCGTCCAGGTGGGCGCGGTCGGCGCGGACCCAGGAGCTGACCGAGACCGCCGAGGGCTCCTCGCGGTCCGGGTAGATGTAGACGCAGCCGATCACCTCCGCGCCGGCCGGCTCCAGGACGGTGTAGGTGAAGCCGGTGCGGGCGGCGAAGTCGGCGGCGTGGCGACGCAGGTCGGCCAGGTTCCGCTCCGGCGCCATGCCCTCGACGGGCGGCCAGTTCCGGCCGACGAAGCCGGGGGTGGCGCGGATGCGCTCGATGCTGCCGGTCCAGGCGGCGTGGTCGGAGGCGTTGTGCCGCTCGCCCAGGGGCTCCAGGCGGAACTCCGGGGCGAGCAGCTCGCGCGGGACGGTGAAGTCGGCGGGTACCAGCGGGTCGGTCGTCATGGTGATCAACCTACGGGCCGGTACCCGGCGCCCTCATCCGATTAAGCGCCCTGTCCGGCCCGCCGGAACGGGCTTCAGCGCTGGTGCACGGTGCGGCCGCGGACCACCGTGCGCAGGCAGGTCGGCAGCGGGTGGCCCGGGGTGAGGTCGGGCAGGCCGGGGGTGCCGGAGCGCGGGTCGGTGGACCAGCCGGCCACCCGGGAGTCGGGGGCCTGGACGACCAACTCGGCGGCGGCCCAGATCGCGTAACTGGCGACCGCGCCGGGCACCAGCACGCCGTCCTGGTCCCGGCCGATGGCGCGCCAGCCGCCGCGGGTGTGGGCCGTGAAGGCGGCGCGGACCGAGATCCGGTGGTCCAGGGTCCGGTGGAAGGCCGCGGCGCGGACGGTGCCCCAGGGGTCGAGCGGGGTGACCGGGGCGTCCGAGCCGAAGGCCAGCGGGACGCCGGCCCGCAGCAGGGCGGCGAAGGGGTTGAGGGCGGCCGCCCGGTCGGCCCCCAGGCGCTGGACGTACATGCCCTCCGAGCCGCCCCAGGCGGCGTCGAAGGCGGGCTGGACGGAGGCGGTGAGGCCGAGCTCGGCGAAGGCGGCGATCGTCTTGTCGTCCAGCGACTCGGCGTGCTCGACGCGGTGGCGCATGGCCCTGACCCGGCCGGCGCCGACCCGCTCGCCGGCCGCCCGGACGCCCTCGACGACGGCCATCACGGCCGCGTCGCCGATGGCGTGGAAGCCGGCCTGCAGCCCGGCCTCGGTGCAGGCGGCGACGTGGTCGGCGACCTGCTCGGCGGTCAGGTAGGCGGTGCCGGTGTGCTCGGCGTCGGCGTACGGGGTGTGCAGGCAGGCGGTGTGCGAGCCGATCGCGCCGTCCACGAAGAGGTCGCCTCCGGCGCCCACCGCGCCGAGCCGGCGGGCCGTCTCGACCCCGCCCAACTCGCCCCAGTAGCCGAAGACTTCGGGCCCCTCGCGGTCGGCGGCCAGGTCCAGCAGGGCGGCCAGGTCCTGCTCGGAGGAGATCTCCGGGCCGGCGCACTCGTGCAGGGCGCCGATGCCGAGTTCGGCGGCGCGGGCCAGGGTGGCGCGCTGGGCGCGGCGGCGCTGCTCGGGGGTGAGGCGGGCCAGCGCGGTCCGCCGGACGGCGTGGTGGGCGTCCTTGGTGAGCGGGGCCTCGTCGTCGTACCCGGGCCGCTCGGCGAGGCCCTCGGTGAGGGCGCGCAGGGCGGTGGTGGCGAGCGCGGAGTGCACGTCGGTGCGGGAGAGGTAGAGTGCGGCGCCCCGGGCGGCGGCGTCGAGTTCGGCGAGCGTGGGCGGGCGGCCCTCAGGCCAGCCGGTCTCGTCCCAGCCGTGGCCGATCAGCACCCCGCCGGGCTCGGCCCGCGCGTCGACGAAGGCGGTGACGGCGGCCAGGGTGGCGGCCAGCGAGGGGCTGCCGGTGAGGTCGAGGCCGGTGAGCGCCAGACCGGCGGCGGTGGCGTGCACGTGGGCGTCCACGAAGGCGGGGGTGACCAGGGCGCCGTCCAGCTCGACGATCTCGTCGGCGGTCGCGGCGTACGCCTCGGCGGCGCCGTCGCTGCCGACCCAGGCGATGTGCTCGCCCTCCACGAGCATCGCGGTGGCGAAGGGGTCGGCGGGGCTGTAGACGGCGCCGCCGCGCAGCAGGACGGTCCGGGTGTCGCGTTCGGTCATGCCGCTAAGTCTGCACCTCGGCCCTTCGCGCTCAGAGCTTCGGGGGTCGTGCCTCGTACGGGGTGGAGAGGACGACGGTGGTGCGGGTGGAGACTCCGGCGGCGCTGCGGATGCGGGCGAGCAGGTCCTCCAGGTCGCCCGGGGCGCCGACCCGGACCTTGAGGATGTAGTTCTCGTCCCCGGCGACGCTGTGGCAGGCCTCGATCTCGGGCAGGCCGGCCAGCCGCTCCGGGGTGTCGTCCGGGGCGCTGGGGTCGAAGGGTTTGACCGAGATGAACGCGGTCAGCGCCAGGTCGACGGAGTCGGGGTCGATGATCGCGGTGTAGCCGCGGATCACCCCGCGCTGTTCGAGGCGGCGCACGCGCTGGTGCACCGCCGAGGTGGACAGGCCGGTGGCCTTGCCCAGGTCCGTGTAGCTCATCCGGCCGTCCTCTAGGAGCAGCTGGACGATGCGTTGGTCGAGATCCTCCACAGTCCGCAAACCTACCCGGTCGGGAGCACGGGGGGCGCACGCGGTGGCACGGGCGGTGCTCGCAGGTGCCAGGCGGGCACGTGCCGGGTGAATGTGGCGCGAGGTGTGGCCAAGGACACACCCGGTGCATCACGGTGCACAACACCGCAGGGTTATGAGCCCGGATCACAGGGAAGTGCTGGTTGTGGCCCTGGACGACCATGCCGGGCCCGATCCTAGGGGGATCCTCATGCCTGCTACTGACCAGCGCGCGCTGGGCGCCGACGAGATCGACGATGTGTCCGGCCGCGACGACCTCGCGGTCGACCACGCGCCGGGCACCGACCCCGGCGAGGCCGAGAACTGGGACGTCTTCCGGGTCAACTGCCCCGACTGCCGCCGCCCGATCGCGCTGGTAGCGGACGAGGAGCGGCTGCCCCAGCACGCCCTGCTGCCGACCGCCTGGAACCCCTTCACCCCCGCGATCTGCCCCGGTTCGGGCACGCCCACGGACGACCTCGCGGAGGTGGAGACGCCGGAGGACGCCGAGCCCACCGCGTTCGACACGCTGTTCAAGCTCCCGAACGGGCTGGACTGGCGCACCCAGCCGTTCTCGCACGCGGTGGCGGACCGCCCGGTGCGGATGGCCGTGGTCGACGCGACGGTGCCCGCCGTGCCCGTCCCGACCGTCGCCGCGCTGCGGTCGATCCCGGAGCAGCGCCGCCGGCTCGTCCGGCGCTGACCTCCCGCCCGGGGCCCCGGGCCGACGCTCCGCCAGGAACGCCTCCGGCCGTCACTCCGCACCCTGGAGTGACGGCCGGAGGCCGTACGCGAGCCCCCCCGGGGGGTCAGCCCTTGGTGAGGTGGCGGCCGATCACCAGGCGCTGGATCTGGTTGGTCCCCTCGACGATCTGCAACACCTTGGCCTCGCGCATGAAGCGCTCGGCCGGGAAGTCCTGGGTGTAGCCGTAGCCGCCGAGCACCTGGACGGCGTCGGTGGTCACCCGCATCGCCGTGTCGGTGCAGAACAGCTTGGCCATCGCCGCCTCCTTCGAGAACGGGCGGCCCGCGTCCTTCAGGCGCGCGGCGGACAGGTACAGCGCGCGGCCGGCCTCGATCTGGGTGGCCATGTCGGCGAGCATGAAGGACAGGCCCTGGAAGTCGGCGATCGGGCGGCCGAACTGGCGCCGGGTGCGCGCGTAGTCGACCGCGAGGTCGAGCGCGGCCTGGGCGACGCCGATCGCGCAGGCGGCGATGCCGAGCCGGCCGGAGTCCAGCGCGGCGAGCGCGATCTGGAAGCCCTGGCCCTCCTCGCCGACCAGCCGCTCGCGGGGGACCCGGGCGCCGTCGAAGTGCAGCTGGGCGGTCGGCGAGGAGCGCATGCCCATCTTGTGCTCCGGCGGGGCCGCCGAGAGGCCCTGCTGGGTGCCGGGGACCAGCAGGCAGCTGATGCCCTTGGCGCCCTCGCCGCCGGTGCGCACCAGGGCGCTGTAGAAGTCGGCCTGTCCGCCGTGGGTGATCCACGCCTTGGTGCCGTTCACCACGTACGCCTCGCCGTCGAGGTCGGCGCGGGTGCGCAGCGCGGCCGCGTCCGAGCCGGACTGCGGCTCGGAGAGGCAGTAGGCGCCGAGCTGGTCGCCGGAGAGCATGCCGGGCAGCCACTTGGCGCGCTGCTCGTCGGTGCCGAAGGTGGCCAGCGCGTGGCAGGAGAGGGTGTGCACGCTGACGCCGAGGCCGATGGCCAGCCAGCCGGCCGCGAGCTCCTCCAGCACCTGCAGGTAGACCTCGTAGGGCTGCTCGCCGCCGCCGTGCTCCTCGCCGTACGGGAGGGAGAGCAGGCCGGCCTCGCCGAGGGTGCGGAAGACCTCCCGCGGGAAGCGGCCGGCGGCCTCGTCCTCCGCCGCGCGCGGCTGCAGCTCGCGCTGGACCAGGTCCCGGGTGAGGCTCAGCAGCTCGCGGGCCTCCTCGCTGGGCAGCTGGCGCTCCACGGCTTTCACAGGGGAGGGGGTCATGGCGGCGGTCGCCTCCTCGATCAGGGCGCCGGACCGAGGGTGTGGCTCGGTCCGGAGCGGGGTGTGGCAGATCGGCCCGACCGGCACCGGGTCGCGGTGAACGGCCGTTCACATGTGTGGCGAAGCGAGTATGCCCGAATCCGGTGCCGCCGTCACGACCTGCGGAGATGAACTGGCCGCAGTGGTGGGCTACGGCACCGTAGGGTTGACAATGTGGCTGCATCAGGACTTTTCCCCACACCCGTCGACGACGCCCTGGGCGCCCTCGCGGCGGAGCTGCGCGCGCTGCCGCCGTCCTGCGGGCCGGTGCGGCTGGTCGCGGTGGACGGGCACGCGGGCTCCGGCAAGACGACCTTCGCGGGGCGGCTGGCGGCGGCGCTCGACGGGGCGCCGGTGGTCCGCCTCGACGACCTGGCCACCCACCAGGAGCTCTTCGGCTGGACCGGGCGGCTGCGCGCGCAGGTGCTGGAGCCGCTGGCGGCCGGCCGGGACGCCGGGTACCGGGTGTACGACTGGACGCTGCGCCGCTTCGCGGGCACGGCCGCGGTGCCGGCCGCCCCGGTGGTGCTGGTCGAGGGGGTCGGCGCGGGGCGGCGGGAGGTGCGGCCGTGGCTGGCCCGGGTGATCTGGATGGAGCTGGACGCGGCGGCGGCCCGGCGGCGCGGGGAGGAGCGGGACGGTCCGGATCTGGCCGAGTTCTGGGCGGGCTGGGCCCGGGCCGAATCGGCGCATTTCGCCGTCGACCCGAGCCGCCCGCACGCCGCGACGCGGGTCGACGGGGTGACCGGACGGATCCTGCCGGGCACTGTAGGTGAATCTTCAACAAGCTCCTTGACCTGCGACATCACCAGGAATTAGGTTCTCCCCAGCCGCCGGAACGAAAGCTTCCGGCCGCCTCGGACCCGGCGCCCCCGGCTTGTTCCCCCGTGAGCCGGGGGCGTCGTCCGGTCCCCTTCCGAATCTCGCTCCCCCGCCGCCCGCTTCGTCGCCCGGCCGCTCAACAGCCGCTCCCGCGATCGCATTTGACCCTGTGCGGCACCCTTCCGGATCAGCCCGGCGCCGGTACGATTCCAGGCAGGCGCATATGCGCCGCAGGGGGCTCGACGACCACCGGCCAAGCTGCGCGGAGCGACTCACCGGCCGAGCCCCGGGCCACACCGCGGGGGGCGTGAGTGACGACGGTGGACAGTTCCGACAGCACGGCGGGCGGCCCGGACCGACTCGCCGACCGGGCCTGGCTGCGCGCCATGGACGCCTACACGGCCGGCGCGTACGCCCGGGCCGAGGAGGAGTTCCGGGCCGCCGTCCGGCTGGACCCTGGCATGGCCGACGCCTGGCTCGGCCTGCACGCGCTGCGCAGCGACACCTCGGCCGCGCTGCTGGCGATGTACCGCCACCAGAAGCGGTTCGGCGAACAGCGCCGGCTGCACCGACGGCCGCTCAGTTCCTGGTACTGGCTGGGCTGGTGGGTGCAGCCCGTCCTGGAGGACGCCCGCGACCTCGCGCTGGCGCACGCCTCGCACTGGCTGGACGGCCGC
Organism: Kitasatospora sp. Ki12; assembly: GCF_054601375.1. Taxonomy (NCBI): domain Bacteria; kingdom Bacillati; phylum Actinomycetota; class Actinomycetes; order Kitasatosporales; family Streptomycetaceae; genus Kitasatospora; species Kitasatospora sp. Ki12. The sequence goes on from NZ_BAAIHT010000002.1 coordinate 1,984,225, forward strand.
CACCTGGCCGAGCTGGACCGGGCGCTGGAGCAGTGCCCGGCGCCCAGCGAGGACCCGTCCGCCCGCTTCCTGTACGCCTGCCGCTCCTACCTGCTCAAGGACTGGGAGCAGCTGATCCGGGACACCGACCGGCTGCTGGACGACCCGCTGCTCGGCATCGAGGCCGGGCTGTTCGCCGGCATGGCGCGGGTGCGGCTCGACATGTGCGCGCAGGCGCAGGCGCCACTGGCCTCCTCGCTGGCCCGCTGCCGCTCCGAGCAGCCGCAGCGCAAGGAGCTGCGGTACTGGCTGGCGCGGGCGTACGAGGGCGCCGGGCGCAGCGCGGCGGCGCTGCCGCTCTACCGGGCGGTGCACCGGGCGGACCCGGCGTTCATGGACACCGCGACCCGGCTGACGGCCATCTCGGCCGAGGACGGGCTCGCGGACGGCCTGCTGGCCGACGGCCTGCCGGCGGACGGGCGCCCGGGCGGGGCCGACGGCGGCGCGGCCGGTTTCGTGGACGAGGTCGGCTACCCCGGCGGTCCGGGGTACGGCGAGGAGTTCGGGGACGGCGCCGGTCAGAGCGGTGCGACCGTCTCCGGCGACGGACCGCTGACCGACGGCACCCAGGACCTCGGGCTGCAGGGCGCCGGGCTGTCGGGCGCCGGGCTGCCGGGCGGCGGTGTGGGCGGTGGGCTGCCGGGCGGCGGAGTGGGCGGCGGGCCCTCGGTGGACGCCAGCCTGGTGGACGGGCCCGTGCCGGACGGCTCCCTGCCCGACGGGCTGCCGGACGGCGTTCCGGCGGCCGGCTCCACCGCGGAGGAGGTCCTGCCCGACGGGACGTCACCGGACGGCGCACCGCAGGCCGCCGGGGAGCGCTCCGGCAGCGGCACCCCGATGGCCCCCACCGCGCCGCCGCTGCCCGTCCGCGGCCAGGCGCAGCCCCGGACCGCCGCCGCGCCCGCACCCCGGGCGGGCGGTCACGAGCGCGAGCTGGACGCCGCCCTGGCCGAGCTCTCGCTGATGGTCGGCATGGAGCCCGTCAAGCGACAAGTGCGGGCACTGTCAGCCCAGTTGAGAATGTCGCGGCTGCGGGCCGAGCAGGGCCTGCCGGTCCAGCCGCCCAAGCGCCACTTCGTCTTCTCCGGCCCCTCCGGCACCGGCAAGACCACCGTGGCCCGCATCCTCGGCCGGGTCTTCCACGCGCTCGGCCTGCTCTCCGGCGACCACCTGGTGGAGGCCCAGCGCGCCGACCTGGTCGGCGAGTTCCTCGGCCAGACCGCCGTCAAGGCGAACGAGCTGATCGACTCCGCCCTGGACGGCGTGCTGTTCATCGACGAGGCGTACAGCCTCTCCAACTCCGGCTACACCAAGGGCGACGCCTACGGCGACGAGGCGCTCCAGGTGCTGCTCAAGCGCGCCGAGGACAACCGGGACCGGCTGGTGGTGATCCTGGCCGGCTACCCCGAGGGCATGAACCGGCTGCTCGCCACCAACCCCGGCCTCAACTCCCGCTTCACCACCCGGGTCGACTTCCCCAGCTACCGCCCCGGCGAGCTGACCGCGATCGGCGCCGCGCTGGCCGGCCGGGACGGCGACGGCTGGGACGAGGACGCCGCCGAGGAGCTGGCCAGCATCTGCGCCCACGTCGTCCGCGAGGGCTGGATCGACGAGCTGGGCAACGGCCGGTTCATCCGCACCCTGTACGAGAAGTCCTGCGCCTACCGGGACCTGCGGCTGTCGCTGCTGCGCGAACCGCCCGGCCGGGAGGACCTGGCCACACTGCGCCTGCCGGACCTCGTCCAGGCGTACGGGGAGCTGATCGACGGCCGCGGCTGAGGGACGGCCGCACGGCATGGACGGCCGCGGCTGATCCGCGCCCGCCGGTCCCGGCGGGTGCCGGGCTCACCCCCTGAGCAGCGCGGCCTCCCGCTCGGGGTCGAGCCCGACCGTGACCCGGTCCGCGCGCTGCGGCGCGGTGCCGCCGATCCCCCGCAGCCAGGCCCAGGTGGACTCGACCGTCTCCGCGACCGGCCGGCAGCGCAGCCCGGCGCCGACCGCCCGCTCGACCGTGCCGGTGTGCAGGTAGTCGTACAGCTCACCGGGAGCCAGCCAGATCGGCAGCTCCGTCCACGGCTCGACGCCGGCCGCCAGGATCCGCTCGGGGTCGGTCCAGCACAGTTCGGCGTCCGAGCCGGTGGCCCGCACGCAGGCCTCCAGCAGCTCCCCCATGGTGGCGTGCCCGGACGGGCTGACCACGTTGTACGGGCCGCCGAGGCGGGCCACCACCGCGTCCAGGGTCCAGACCGCGAGGTCGCGGACGTCGATGTACTGCAGCGCCAGGTCGCGCGGGCCGGGGGCGAGCACCGGGCCGCCCCGGGCGATCCGGTTCAGCCACCAGGGCAGCCGGCCGATGTCCTCGTACGGGCCGAGGATCAGCCCGGCGCGGGCCAGCAGGGCCTGCCCGCCGTACTCCGCCTCCAGGGCCAGTTCGGCACCGCGCTTGGCCTCGGCGTAGGGCACCTCACCGGTGAGGTCCGGCGAGGAGGCCACCACCGGCGCCGCCTCGCCCCCGCCGGCCGCCAGCGGGTAGTCGTACACCGACCGGCTGGAGACGTACGCGTAGTGGCCGACCCGGCCCTTCAGCGCCCGGGCGCTGTCGCGCACCGCCGCCGGCGCCCAGGACCAGGTGTCCACCACTGCGTCCCACTCCCCCGAACCGAGCGCGGCGAGCCCGCCCTCGGCCGTGCGGTCGCCGGTCAGCACCCGGACGCCCTCGGGGGCGGGCTGTGTGCCCCGGTTGAGGGCCGTCACCTCCCAGCCCCGGGCCAGCGCCTCCTCGGCGACGACCCGTCCGACGAACTTGGTTCCACCCAGCAGCAGAAGTCTCATGCCGACCACCCTCCTCCGAGAGTGGCCGGCACGGAACGGCTGCATGCTGTGGGCAGAATCGCCGTGAGCGGACACGCCCCGGGCGAACGCGGGAACTCCGGTCGGCGGGTCTCCGGTGCGCGGGTCTCCGGTGTGCGGGTCCCCGGTGCGCGGGTCTCCGGTGTGCGGGTCTCCGGTCGACCAGGCGGGCGCGTCAGGCGGGGCGGGCGCGTCAGGCGGTGGCGCGGTGGTCCGGGTCGTGCATCTCGCCGACCAGCTCCTCCAGGACGTCCTCCAGCATCACCACGCCGAGCGTGCGCCCGTCCTGGTCCAGCACCGCGGCCAGGTGGCAGGCCGCGCGGCGCATCGCGCCGAGGGCGTCGTCCAGCGGGAGGCCGCCGCGCAGCGCCGTGATCGGACGCCACAGCCGGGCCGGGATCGGCGCCGCGGGGTCGTCCACGTCGAGGACGTCCTTGAGGTGCACGTAGCCGAGGTAGCCGTGGCCGGCCGGGTCCCCGTCGGTGACCGGGAAGCGCGAGAAGCCGGTGCGCAGCGCGAGCGCCTCCACCTCGGCGGCGGTCGCCTTGGTGTCCACGGTGACCAGCTGCTCCGGCTGGAGCAGCACCTCGGTGACCGGGCGGCGGCCCAGCTCCAGGGCGTCCTCCAGGCGCTCCTGGCGGTCCTCGTCGAGCAGACCGGCGTCCCGGGAGTCCACCAGCAGGTACATCAGCTGCTCGGTGGTGAAGACCGACTCGACCTCGTCCTTGGCGTCCACCCGGAACAGCCGCAGGATGCCGTTGGCGAGGGCGTTCAGCACCCGGATCACCGGGGCGAGCCAGCGGGCCAGCCGGTCCAGCGGCGGGCCGAGCCAGAGCGCGGCCTTCTCCGGGCCGGCCATGGCCATGTTCTTCGGCACCATCTCGCCCATCACCATGTGCAGGAACACCACGACGGCGAGCGAGATCCCGTACGAGAGCGGGTGCATCAGGCCGGACGGGACGCCGATCGCGTGGAACGGGTCCTCCAGCAGCGAGGCGATGGTCGGCTCGGCGAGCGCACCGAGGCCCAGCGAGCAGACGGTGATGCCGAGCTGGGCGGCGGCCAGCATCGCGGAGACGTTGGACAGGGCGTGCAGCACGGTGCGGGCACGTTTGTGCCCGGCCTCCGCGAGCGGCTCGATCTGGCTGCGGCGCACCGAGACGACGGCGAACTCGGCGCCGACGAAGAAGGCGTTGCCGAGCAGCAGCAGGAGCGCGACGGCGAGTTGGAGCGCGGTCATCGGACGCCCTCCCCGTCCTCGCCGAAGGAGCCGGGCGCGCTGGTGCGCTCCACCCGGACCCGGCTGGTGCGGTGGCGGTCGACCGCGGTCACGGTGAACCGCCAGCCGGGCAGCCCGGCCTGCTCACCCACCTCGGGCAGCTTGCCGAGCAGGTCGGCGACCAGGCCGGCCAGCGTCTCGTACGGGCCGTCCGGGGCGTTCAGGCCGATGCTCTCCAGCTGGTCGATCCGGGCGCGGCCGTCGGCCTCCCAGACCGGCAGGCCGTCGACGGCCGGCAGCGGGGACAGGTCGGGGTGGTCGTCGGGGTCGTGCTCGTCCTGCACCTCGCCGACGATCTCCTCGACGATGTCCTCGACGGTGACCACGCCGGCGGTGCCGCCGTACTCGTCGACCACGATGGCCATCGGCTGGAGCCGGCGCAGCCGGTCGAGCAGCACCTCGGCGGGCAGCGTCTCGGGCACCAGCAGCGGCGGCGAGGACAGGCCCGCGACCCGCACCAGGCCGCGGCGGGCGGCCGGGACGGCGAGCGCGTCCTTGAGCGTCACGATGCCGGTGACCTCGTCCAGGCTGTCGGAGTAGACCGGGAAGCGGGACAGGCCGGTGGCCCGCGTCAGGTTGACGACGTCGGAGGCGGTGGCGTCGCGCTGGAGCGCGGCCACGTCGACGCGCGGGGTCATCACCGACTCGGCGGTCAGCTCGCCCAGGCCCAGGGTGCGGACGAACAGCCGCGCCGACTCCTCGTCTATCGCGCCGGCCTTGGCCGAGTGCCGGGCCAGCGAGACCAGCTCGGCCGGGGTGCGGGCGTGGCCCAGCTCCTCCTGCGGCTCGACCCCGAAGGCCCGGACCGTACGGTCGGCGGCGCCGTTGAGGAAGCTGATCAGCGGGCGGCAGACGAAGGAGAAGGCCATGTGCGGGGCGGCGACCGCGCGGGCCACCTGGAGCGGGCGGGAGATCGCCCAGTTCTTCGGGACCAGCTCGCCGATCACCATCTGGACGACGGTGGCCAGCACCATGCCGACGACCACGGCGACGCCGCGGGCGGCCGAGTCGGGCACGCCCAGGCCGGACATGACGGGTGAGAGCAGGGTCGACAGGGCCGGCTCGGCGAGCATGCCGACCACCAGCGAGGTGACGGTGATGCCGAGCTGGGCCCCGGAGAGCTCGAAGGAGAGGTGCCGCAGAGCCCGGGAGACGCGGGCGGACTGGGCGTCGCCGGTCGCGGCGGAACGTTCCACCGCCCCGCGCTCGACGGTCACGAAGGCGAACTCGGCGGCCACGAACAGGCCGTTGGCGAGGATCAGGAGAACGGCCGCGAACAACAGCAGCCAGGCGGTGATCACAGTGCCGCCTGCCTTCCGGAGGCCGGAAGTGGGGCGGCGCAGGTACTACCGGACGGATCGTCCATCGAGGGGGAGTGTCACTCCTCAGGTCGGTACGGTCTGGCGCTCTCGAGGCGCTTCGGGGCAGGGCGGACTTTGCCCTGCTTTTACCAGCGTAGACCATACCCGGACAGGCGTAGGAAGGGTGTTCGGACCCGCCGGGCCCACGAACCGCAGGCCGGGGCGGCGCCGGGGGCGCCACGTCCGTGGACGTCGGCGTCAGGCCCCGGCGTGGTGCTCCACGAGGTCGCGCAGCGTCCGGGCGGCCGCGATCGCCTGCGCCTTGCCGACGCCCGACTGGATGCCGACCGCGGCGAGCGAGGTGCCGTCGGCGAGGTCGAGGGTGGCCCACGGGTCGCCCTGCCGGAAGTTGACCCGGACGATCTCGGCCCAGGCCAGCCGGCGGCTGCGGACGAAGTTGACCACCGTCACGCCGTCCGCGTCCGCGCTCACCCGGGGACGGGCCAGCATCAGGCCGACGGCGGCGAACAGCACGCCGCTGGCCGTCATCATGATCCGGTCGTTGAGCTGCCAGTTCTCCGGGAGCAGCACGGCCAGCACCGCGAACAGCACCACCAGCAGGGCGCAGACCGGCAGCAGCACGACGCGGGTGCGGCGCGGCGCCCAGGTGACGGGGAACTCGACGGACGGCGTGGACACGGGGGTCTCCGGGTGGATCTGGTGGCGGCAGCACGACGGGGCGGGGACGCCGGCCGGCGTCCCCGCCCCATTGAACCGTTCTTTACCCGCGGGCGGGCGGGCAGGTCACTCGCCCACGGACGAGCGGGTCACGCGCCCACAGGCGAGCGGGTCGCTCGCGCACGGGCGAGTGGGATTCAGAGGCGGCAGGCGTGGATGTTGGTGACCAGGATGGCCCGGGCGCCGATGCCCCACAGGTCGTCCATGATCCGCTGCGCCTCCTTGCGGAGCACCATCGCGCGGACCGCGACCCAGCCCTCGGTGTGCAGCGGCGAGACGGTCGGCGACTCCAGGCCCGGGGTCAGGCCCACGGCCGCGCCGACGTTCTCCGCGCGGATGTCGTAGTCCATCAGCACGTAGCGGCGGGCCACCAGCACGCCCTGGAGGCGGCGCAGGAACTGCTCCACCTGCGGGTCGTCGCCGGCGCCCTTGGGGCGGATCACCACGGCGTCCGAGATCAGGATCGGCTCGCCGAACACCTCCAGGCCCGCGTTGCGCAGGCTGGTGCCGGTCTCCACCACGTCGGCGATCACGTCGGCGACGCCCAGCTGCACCGCGGTCTCGACCGCGCCGTCCAGCTTGGTGACCGTCGCCTTCACCCCGTGGTCGGCCAGGTGCTGCTCCACCAGGCCGGTGTACGAGGTCGCGATCCGCAGGCCCTCCAGGCCCTTGACGTCCTCGACCGCCACGCCCTCGGGGCGCGCGAAGCGGAAGGTCGACCCGGCGAAGCCGAGGGCGAGCACCTCCTCGGCGTTGGAGTGCGAGTCCAGCAGCAGGTCGCGGCCGGTGATGCCGACGTCCAGGCGGCCGGAGCCGACGTAGACGGCGATGTCGCGCGGGCGGAGGAAGAAGAACTCGACCTCGTTGTTCGGATCGACGAGGACGAGCTCCTTGGGATCCTTCCGCTGGCGGTAGCCGGCCTCATGGAGCATCTCCGCCGCGGGACCCGAGAGCGAACCCTTGTTGGGGACGGCGATGCGCAGCATGGGAGGTTGCTTCCTTACCTGTTGGAGGGGACTGCTCGGCGGAGCTTGAGGGTTCAGAGGTACTTGTAGACGTCGTCGAGCGTCAGCCCACGGGCGATCATCATCACCTGAAGGTGGTAGAGGAGCTGCGAGATCTCCTCCGCTGTCTGCTCGTCCGACTGGAACTCGGCGGCCATCCAGACCTCGGCGGCCTCCTCGACGACCTTCTTGCCGATCGCATGGACGCCCTGCTGGACGAGCTGCGCGGTACGGGAGGACGAGGGGTCGCCGGTGGCGGCCTTCTGCTGGAGCTCGGCGAAGAGCTCCTCGAATGTCTTCGAAGCCATGATGGGGCCACCTTACGGCGTGCGGACGGACGGACGGTAAACGGTCCCGGACCGTGGACAGTCCGGTGGACGTCCGCGGTCCGGGACCGTACGGGCCCTCGTCAGTGCGCGGCGCGCAGCACCGCGGCGGTGGCGACGGCGGCGGTGACGGCCTCGTGGCCCTTGTCCTCGGCGGAGCCGGGCAGCCCGGCGCGGTCGAGCGCCTGCTCCTCGTTGTCGCAGGTCAGCACGCCGAAGCCGACCGGGACGCCGGTGTCGACGCTGACCTGGGTCAGGCCGACGGTGGCCGCCTGGCAGACGTAGTCGAAGTGCGGGGTGCCGCCGCGGATCACCACGCCGAGGGCGACCACGGCGTCGTAGCCGCGCTCGGCCAGCCGCTTGGCGGCGACCGGCAGTTCGAAGGTGCCCGGGACGCGCAGCACGGTCGGCTCGGCGATGCCCAGCTCCTTGAGCGCGCGGTGGGCGCCGTCCAGGAGGCCGTTCATCACCTGGTCGTGCCACTGGGCGGCGATGACGGCGACCTTGAGGTCGGCGGCGCCGTCGATGGTCAGCTCGGGGGCTCCGTGGCCGCTCATGTTCTTACTTCCTGTTCGTCGTACGAGTGGTGGGCGTGTTCAGGAGCCGAGGCCGGGCAGGTCGTGGCCCATCCGGTCGCGCTTGGTCCGCAGGTAGCTCAGGTTGTGCTCGCCGGGCGCGATCTCGACCGCCTCGCGCCCCTTGACCTTGAGGCCGTGCTCGGTGAGCGCGGTCAGCTTCTGCGGGTTGTTGGTGAGCAGGGTGAGCGAGCGGACGCCGAGGTCCACCAGCATCTGCGCGGCGATGCTGTAGTCGCGGGCGTCGGCGGGCAGGCCGAGGTCCAGGTTGGCGTCGACGGTGTCGCGCCCCTGCTCCTGCAGCTCGTACGCGCGCAGCTTGTGGGCCAGGCCGATCCCCCGCCCCTCGTGCCCGCGCAGGTAGAGCACCACGCCCCGGCCCGCCTCGGCGATCCGCTGCAACGAGGCCTCCAGCTGCGGGCCGCAGTCGCAGCGCAGCGAACCGAAGACGTCGCCGGTCAGGCACTCGGAGTGGACCCGCACCAGGACGTCCTCGCCGTCCGGCAGCCGTCCGGAACCGTCCAGGCCGCCGTCCGGGCCGCCGGAGGCCACCAGGGCGATGTGCTCGGTGCCGTCGATGGTGCCCCGGTAGCCGACGGCGGTGAACTCCCCGTACGCCGTGGGCAGGGAGGTGACGGCGGCCCGGTCGACGTGCAGCTCGGTGCGGCGGCGGTAGGCGATCAGGTCCTCGATGGAGATGATCGCGAGGCCGTGCTCGCGGGCGAAGACGACCAGCTCGGGCAGCCGGGCCATGGAGCCGTCGTCGTTGACCACCTCGGCGATCGCGCCGGCCGGCGGCAGCCCGGCCAGCCGGGCCAGGTCGACGGCGGCCTCGGTGTGGCCGGGGCGGACCAGCACCCCGCCCTCGACCGCGCGCAGCGGGAAGACGTGCCCCGGGCGGGTGAGGTCGCCGGGCTCGGTGCCGGCCGAGGAGAGCAGCCGGACGGTGCGGGCGCGGTCGGCGGCGGAGATCCCGGTGTCGACCCCCTCGCGGGCGTCCACCGAGACGGTGTACGCGGTGCCCTTGCGGTCCTCGTTGACCTGGGTCATCGGCGGGAGCTTGAGGCGGTCCAGCTCCTCCCCGGTCATCGGGGCGCAGATCACGCCGGAGCTGTAGCGGATGGTGAAGGCCATCAGCTCGGGGGTGGCGGCGGAGGCGGCGAAGACGATGTCGCCCTCGTTCTCCCGGTCCTCGTCGTCGACCACGATCACCGCGCGGCCGAGGGCGATGTCGGCGATCGCCCGCTCGACCGGGTCGAGGACGAGGTCGACCTCGGTGGTGCCCTTGTCGGACTGGTTCTCGGTCATGCCGTGGCTCCCTGCGGGACGGTGGCGGACTCGGTGCGCGGTTCACGGGTGCTCAGCCACCAGGAGCGCAGGCCGAGCAGCACCAGGACGAAGTAGATGGAGTAGGTGAGGCCGGAGAAGGAGTAGCCGCTGTTGAAGGCGAGCGGGACGCCGACGACGTCGACCGCGATCCAGGCGAACCAGAACTCCAGCCAGCCACGGGCCTGGGCGACCATCGCCGCCAGCGTGCCGACGAAGATGTAGGCGTCCGACCAGGGACTCCAGGACAGGCTGGGGTAGGACTGGAAGAGCATCGCCAGCGCGACGGTGCCGACCGCCGTACCCGCCGCCAGGGCGGCCCGCTCGGGCCAGGTGGCGAACCGGACGGCGATCGTGCCGGTGTCGCGGCGGCCGCGCCGCCACTGGGCCCAGCCCCAGGCGGCGGTGGCGATCACGATCAGCTGCTTGCCGATCAGGCCGGGGACGTGGCCGCCGAGGTAGGCGGTGATCAGCACCACGCCGGACAGCAGCTGGACCGGCCAGCTCCAGACCGAGCGGCGCCAGCCGAGCGCGAGGCCGCCGAAACCGAGCAGGTTGCCGAACATGTCGGCCCACTTCACGTGTTCACCGAAGACGGTGAACGCTTCTCCACTGAGCCAGCTCATTCGGACTCCCCCGGGGTTCCGTCGGTCGGCAGGTCGGACAGGTCGGACGAGGTGGACGGGTCGGGCGGGATGGAAAGGGTGGAGAGGCCGGGCAGGCTCGGCAGGGTGCGCGACTCGAGCAGCCGCTCCACGTACTTGGCGAGCACGTCCACCTCCAGGTTGACGCTCTCGCCGACGGTCTTGGCGCCCAGCGTGGTCAGCGCGAGAGTGGCCGGGATGAGGCTGACGGTGAAGCTGTCACGGGCGGCCTCCACCACGGTGAGGCTGACGCCGTCGACCGTGATCGAGCCCTTCTCCACCAGGTAGCGGGAGATGGTGTCCGGCAGCGAGAACCGCAGGACCTCCCAGCGCAGTTCGCCGTTCGCGTCGCGCTCGCCGGGCTCGCGGCTCAGCAGCCGCCCGGTGGCGTCGACGTGGCCCTGGACGAGGTGGCCACCGAGCCGGGCGCCGAGCGCCATGGCGCGCTCCAGATTGACCCGGGAGCCGGGCTTCAACTCGCCGAGGCTGGAGCGGTGCAGCGTCTCGGCCATCACGTCGGCGCTGAACTCGCCGGTGCCCGCGGCCAGTTCCTCCGGGCTGTCGACAACGGTCAGGCAGACGCCGTTGACCGCGATGGAGTCGCCGTGCCCCGCGTCCGAACAGACCACCGGGCCACGCAGGCGGATCCGCGAGGAGTCGCCGATCTCCTCGATCGACACGACCTCGCCGAGCTCTTCGATGATGCCGGTGAACACCCGGGTTCTCCTCGCGCTTGGGGCGCGGACTCCGGGGCGGCAGGGGGAGATGACGCGGACGGGCACCGGTGCACGGGCTCATGGCAGCACCCGTCGCCGGGAGCGCCCAAGCCGCCGGGAGATCGCTCACCCGGCTCGGGAGACACCCGTCTCCCGTCGTTCACCTGACCGCGGCCGGCCCGGATGTTCGGGACATCCGATGGACCACGGGCACTGCTCTTCGTCCGCCCGCGCACGCCTCCCATCCGGACTTTAACCGTCGGTCCAGGAATTTCACCTGGTCAACCGGCCGCTGGCTGCGGACGGGTCGCGGACTGTAACCGCCGGTTCGGATTTTCACCGACCCCGGAGTGCGCTGAACGTCACTGCTGTTGCGGTCATTCTGCCACGGTCGACGCAAGGGCAGGGAGTGGGTTTCGCTGTGGCCTGTTTCACGGCCTTGCGGGGAATGTGCGGCGGGGTGCTACGCGCTGCTGTCGGGATCCGGTGCGGTGGGTCCGTGGCGGGGGGCTGCAGGGCAGCCGGGGCGGTCTGGTGGCGGACAGGCGTGGTGGGGGCGACGCTGGTAGGTGGGGCCCTGCCGGTGACGCACCGAAGCTACGGAGGCGAGGGCGATGAAGTTCATGGACGTCCACCACGGGATGGCCGGGATCACGGCCGAGCAGCTCAAGGCGGCCCACGCGGCCGACCTGAAGGTCGAGGGCGAGGAGGGCGTCCACTTCGAGCAGGCGTGGGCGGACCCGGACTCGGGCACCGTGTACTGCCTCTCCGAGGCTCCGACCAAGGAGGCCGTGCAGCGGGTCCACACCCGTAGCGGGCACCCGGCGGACGAGATCCACCCGGTGCCGTTGTCGGTGTGAGGGCGCCGTCGCCGGTGCGAGGAGAGGGACGGGCGCGTTACGGAGTGCGAGCGGGGAGCGCTCTCGGCGAGCGCTCCCGCGGAGTGTTCAGAGTGCGGCGGGTGCGGTGACCTGGAGGAAGTGGGTGACCTCCGGGGGGTGGGCGAGGTAGCGGAGCTCGCCCTCCGACCAGACCGGCCGGATCCGCCACATCGGCCCGGCGTACCCGCGCAGCGCGTCCTCGTCGCGCCAGCGGCTCACCACCAGCACCCGGTTCCCGTTCTCCTCCGACACCGGACGCAGCAGCTCGCCGCCGAGGCAGCCGTCCGTCCGCCCCAGCTGCGGGAGCACCTGGGCGGCCAGGTGGGCGCAGAACTCCTCGATGCGACCGGCCGGCACCTGCCCGGCCCAGATTCTGACGATCACGACCACCACCTCCGGCTGGCTGGGGTCCCCGGCCCCATTAGTCCCTGGCCCCATTATCAGCGGAAAACCGCTGGTGGCGAGGGGTACGGCCGGGCTTCTCCCGGGGGTCGCGGGCGGCCGGGCCGGCGGGGTGCCGGAGGGCCTCGGCTAGATTTCCGGTATGACCACCACACCGGAAACTGCCGCTCCGTCAAGCGCCGGACCGGACCGGCCGACCAGTCTGTTCGAGGCCCTCCGCGCGGACGCCCTCCGCGACCCGGCCCAACTGCGCGAGATCTACGAGCAGCCCGGCGATCACGCGCGCCGCAAGCAGGTCGACCACCTGCATGAGGTCGCCCAGCGCCTGATCGCCTGCTCGCCGCTGGTCTTCGTGGCCAGCTCCGACGCCGCCGGGCGCTGCGACGTCTCCCCGCGCGGCGGGCCGGCCGGGCTGGTCTCGGTGCTCGACGAGCACACCCTGGCCATCCCGGACGCCACCGGCAACAAGCGCCTGGACACCCTGCACAACATCCTGGAGAACGGCCGGGTCGGGCTGCTCTTCGTCGTCCCGGGCCGGGAGACCACGCTGCGGGTCAACGGACGGGCCTGCGTCTCCACCGACCCCGAGCTGCTGCGGCAGCTGACCGCCGTCGGCAAGCCGCCGCGCAGTGCGATCGTGGTCGCGGTGGAGGAGGTGTACGCGCACTGCCCGAAGTCCCTGCTGCGAGCCTCGGCCTGGAAGCCGGAGAACTGGCTCGCCAAGGACGCGCAGCCGACGTCGGCGGAGGTCACGCTCTCGCACCTGCGGGACGAGTCGCTGACCATCGAGATGATCGAGCAGACCGAGCGGGAGTCGCTGCTGTACCGGTACGAGTGAGGCGGCGGGCCGGGCCGGGCGTACGGGCCCCGGCGGGCGGGGACGGTCGGGCCGGGCCGGGCCGGGCATACGGGGTCCCGGCGGGCCGGACCGGCGTGTCCGCCCGCCGGGGCCCGTACGCTCAGGCGGCCTTGGGGACGTCCACCACGGCCGCGCCGTCGGCGGCCCGCTGGACGGCGTCGACGCCCTTATGGGCGGCTTCCTTGCTGACGTAGCCCTGGCCGGTGGCGACGATCTCGCCGTTGCCCGCCTTGAGCCGGAACCGGTACTTGCCGCCGGCGTCCTGATAGACCTCGAACTTGCCCGACATCCGGGCCACCTCCTCGTGCGGCGCTCGGCGCGCCCGCTGATCGGCCCCCTGCAGCACCGTGCGCCCGGCGGCCGGGCGGCCGCACCCGGTCGGCGGCCGGTCGGGTGACGCCGGGGCGGCGGGGGTTTGCCGGGGTGCCGGGGCGGCCGCCGATGGCTTGAATGGACGGATGGACTGCGTCTTCTGTGCGGTGGTGGCGGGCGAGGAGCCCGCGCACCTGGTGCTGGACGACGGGACGGCGGTGGCCTTCCTGGACCGCCGCCCGCTGTTCCCCGGACACGTCCTGGTCGTGCCCCGCGCCCATCACCGGACGCTGGCGGACCTGCCCGCCGAGGAGGTCGGGCCGTTCTTCCTGCGGGTGCAGCGGGTGGCCGCCGCCGTCGAGCGGGGCCTGGGTGCGGCGGGCAGCTTCGTGGCGGCGAACAACCGGATCAGCCAGTCGGTGCCGCACCTGCACGTCCACGTGGTGCCGCGCAATCCGAAGGACGGGCTGCGCGGGTTCTTCTGGCCGCGGGGGAAGTACCCGGACGAGGCGGGGGCCGCGGAGGTCGCGGCCAGGCTGCGGGCGGCACTGGCGGAGTGAGCTCGGCGTCCTGCCGCGCGGCCGGGCGGGGACCGTCGGACCGACTGATGCTGACCGGGTGGCGGCGCGCCGGGTTGTACCGTGCCGGGCGCAGCCGGGCGTACATCTGGAGGAGCATCAGGAGCGGCCGAAATCGTTTTCGGGGCGGAGGGATCATGCAGGTCGGCCCGCCTAGGCTCACTGCCATGAACGAACTCGCGCGCGTCGTGCAGCAGACGGCCGACCGGCTGGCGGGCCAGCACGTCGGCGTGGTGGTCGCCGGGCTGGCCGGCGGTGAGACGGAGATCCGGGGCGTCGGGCGGACGGGCCCGGGCGGCGGCGTGCCCGGGCCGGACACGGTGTTCGAAATCGGTTCCGTCACCAAGGTGTTCACCGCGCTCGTGCTCGCACGGCTGGTGCTCGACGACACGGTCCGGCTGGACGAGCCGCTCGCCGAGGTGCTCGCCGACGGCCCCGACGGCCCGGCCGTCGTCCCGGGCCGGGGTGGGCAACCGATCACCCTGCGGCACCTGGCCACCCACACCTCGGGACTCCCCCGGCTGCCCCGGGGCATGCTGCTGAAGGCACTGGTCAAGCCCAACGACCCCGATCCGTACGCCCGTTGCAGCGCCGAGTACGTGCTGGGCGGGCTCGCCCGGACGAGGCTGCGGGCCACCCCCGGGCGGAGCTTCCGCTACTCCAACCTCGGCGCCGGGCTGCTCGGCCTGGCCCTCGCGCACCGGGCCGGCACCGGGTACGAGGAACTGGTGGCGCGCGAGGTCTGCGAGCCGCTGGGGCTGGCGGACACCCACGTGCGGACCGGTGCGGAGGGGTCCGGCGCGGAGCGGTCAGGTGCGGGCCGGACCGACGCGGACCGGACCGACGCGGACCGAAGCGGCTCCGACCGGACCGGGCGACTGGCACACGGACACACGGCGGGCGGGCGGCCGGTGCCGCACTGGGACTTGGCGGCGTTGCCGGGCATGGGCGGGCTCCGGTCGACCGCCGCCGACCTGGCGATACTCCTGCGGGCCCAGCTGGCCGCCGAGCGGGAGCCGGACGCGCCGCTGTCGCCCGCGATCACGCTCACCCGGGAGACCAGGCACCGGGTCAACCCGTTCGCCTGGATGCACCTGGGCTGGCTCGGGCACCGGCTGCACACCCAGCAGGGCGGCCACCTGCAGATCTGGCACAACGGCGGCACGGGCGGGTTCCGGTCCTTCGCGGCCTTCGACCCGGAGAAGCAGGTGGGGGCGCTGGTGCTGGCCAACACCCGGCGGTCGGCCGATCCGGCGGGCACGGCGCTGCTGCGCAGGCTGCAGAGGGACTTCGCGACGGCTGGGTGAGGCGGGGGCGAGGGGCAGCCGGGGCGGGCCGGGGCGGGCTGCGGCCGGCCTGGGCGGGCCTGGGCGGGCCTGGGCGGGCCTGGGCGGGCCTGGGCGGGCCGGAGGCCGTTTCCCCTGCTCATCGGCACCCCCGGTCGCGGGGAGCAGCGGGCGGGGAGCGATGATGGTCGGGTCGTTTCAGGCCAAAAGGTGCCGATTGGCACTGTTGCCGGGTGCGACGGACGGTCGATGCTGGGATCCGGCAGCTGCGGTCCCGATGGGGGTCCGCCGAGTGAAAGGGGGCCGACGTGGCGGTGGTGTGGTCGCCGACACCGGTGCGCGCGGTCCGTCCGAGCGGTCCGGCCGGCCTCACCGGCCCGGCTGGTCCGGTCGATCCGGCCGATCGGCTCGGGCCGGTGGTGCGCGTGTACCGGCGGTTCCGGCCGGTGCCCCGGCTCGTCCGGGTCTGGGTGGGCGCCTGCGCGGTCGTCGTCGCGGTGGCGGCCTGTCTGGCGCTCGGCGGGTGGTGGCCCGCGCCCGTGGTGGGGGCCGTCGCGGTGGTGGCGGCGAGCGCGTTCGGCCGGCTGCGGCCGGCGTCCGGGCCGCGGTCCGTACGCGTCCACGAGGCCGGGCTGGTGCTGGTGGGTGCGGACGGCTCCGAGCGCCCGCTCCCCTGGGGCTCGGTGGAGGCCACGGAGTACTCCCCCGGCGGCCGCTGCGGGGAGCACGAGCAGGGGCGAATATGGCTGGCCGGCGTGGACGAGCCGGTGGTGCTGGCGCGGCTGCGCGGGCTGGGCGGGCTGTTCCGGGAGCTGGAGGAGCGCCTCTCCCCCGGGCTCCGGGCAGCCCTGCACGAGACGCTGCGCACCGAGGGCAGCGTCCGGTTCGCCCGGGGCCGGCTGACGGTGACGCCCGGCGGGCTGGTGCACCGCCCGCCGCACCCGCTCGCCGCGACGGAGTCCTACCGGTGGGCCGAAGTGGAGTCGACCCGGACGTCGGGCCTCGGGGAGCTGGAGATCCGGATGCACTCGGCCGGCCTGCCGCTCACCTTCCCGGTGCCCAACGCCCGCGCGGCGGCGGACTTCCTGGAGCAGCTCCGGGCGACCGGCGGGAGCCCGCGGGCCGGCCGCCGGAGGACCGGCCTCCGGAGGACCGGCCCCTAAGGGCGCGAACGGCTCTTCCCGGAGGGGTCCGGTCCGTCGCTGAGTGGACGTCAACTCCCAGGCGCGCGGCCTACCGTCGCCGACATGAGACGACTTCGCGTCACTGCCGGCGCGGCGGCCCTGCTGCTCGCGCTGCCCCTGTCCGTCGCCGCCGCGGTTCCGGCCCTGGCCGCCCCCGGCACCGCCCCCTCCCCCGCCACCAGCACCGCGGGTCCCGCCGCACCCGGCACCGCCCCGACGAGCGACCCGGCCGCCGTCCGCATCGAGCTCCCGCGTCCGACCGGACCGTACGCCGTCGGCCAGGAGGTCCTGCACCTGGTGGACGAGGACCGTCCGGACCCGTGGGTGCCCTCCGCCGGTCCGCGCCAGCTGATGGTCTCGATCTACTACCCCGCCCGCGCCGGGACGGGCACCCCGGCCCCGTACATGACCGCCGGGGCGGCCCGCGGGCTGCTGGACTTCAGGCTGCCGGGCAACACCGTCCCGACCGAGACGCTCACCGGCGTCCGGACCTGGTCGGAGACCGGCGCGCGCCCGCAGGGCGGCCACTACCCGCTGGTGGTGCTGTCCCCCGGCTTCGTCGACCCGCGGACCGCGATCACCGGTCTCGCCGAGGACCTGACCAGCCGCGGTTACGTCGTCGCACTGGTCGACCACACCTACGAGAACACCGGCACGACCTTCCCGGACGGCCGGACGGTGCCCTGCGTGATGTGCGGCCAGCCGAAGGACTGGTCGAAGGTGGACGAGAGCCGGGCGAAGGACGTGTCCTTCGTCATCGACCGGCTGACCAGCCGCCCGCACCCCGCCTGGCGCTACGCCGCCCGCATGATCGACCGCAACCGGATCGGCATGGCCGGGCACTCCGCCGGGGGTGCGGCCGCCGTGCCCGCCCTGCTCTCCGACGACCGGATCCGGGCCGGGGTGGACCTGGACGGCACCATGGACGTCCTGGTGCCCGCCTCCGGGATCGGCGGCAAGCCCTTCCTGATGATGGGCCACCCGCTCGGCGGCGACGACGAGGACAGCAGCTGGGTCAAGAGCTGGCCCAACCTCGACGGCTGGAAGCGCTGGCTGACCGTCGACGGCACCGACCACCACAGCTTCACCGACTTCCCGGTGCTGATCGACGGGCTGGGCCTGCCCCGGGGGCCCGGCGTCACCATCGCGAGCGGGCGCGCCGTCGAGCTCACCCGCCGGTACGTCGGCGCCTTCTTCGACCTGCAGCTGAAGGGCGTCGAGCAGCCGCTGTTCGACGGCCCGACCGCCGCCGACCCGGAGGTGCGCTTCCACTCCTGACCCCGCTCCACCGGCGAGGCCGTCGGCTGCCCGCCGACGGCCTCCTCGGCGCGGGCCGGTGCTGGAGAAGGCCGAGCCGGGCCGGTGGACGGAGTTCTGCCTGGAGCGCCCGCTACCGCGGTGAGCGGACCTCGCCCGCCGCCACGGTGAGCGCTCTCCCGGGGCCGCGTGCGAAGATGGCAGGGCTGGTGGGAACGATCACCGGACGGTTCTGGGACGGTTCTCTGGCCATGGTGAACCACAACGCGCGGCGCGCAGGGGAACCGCAGCAGGACGCCCTGCTGATGGTGCCGATCGCGACGGCGCTGATCGCGGCCGACGGGCGGATCCTGCACTGGAGCGGCGACGCGGAGGCACTGCTCGGTCACCGTGTGGAGGACGCGGTCGGGGCGAAGGCGGCCAAGCTGCTGACCACCGACGACGAGCGTCCCGAGGTGCTGCAGCTGTTCCGGCAGATCCTCGGCGGCCGGGCCTGGACCGGTGTGTTCCCGGTGCGCCACCGCGACGGGCACCTGGTGAACCTGGAGTTCCGCACCCATCCGATCGTCGGGCCGGACGGTGAACCGCTCGTCCTGGCCGTGGCCTCCGAGGTGACCACGCTGCGCCGGATCCAGGCGGACCTCGCCGTCCTGGACGGGTTCTTCACGCAGTCCCCGGTCGGCATGGGGGTCTTCGACACCGAGCTGCGGTTCGTCCGGCTGAACGACGCGCTGGCCCGGGCGAACGGCCTGTCCCCCGGGCGGCACCTGGGACACCGGCTCACCGAGGTGCTGCCCGGGATCAACGGCGCCGAGGCCGAGGCGGTGATGCGCCGGGTGCTGGAGACCGGCGAGCCGGTGGTGGACACCCGCTCGCACGGCCGCACCCCGGGCGATCCGCAGCACGACCACGCCTGGTCGGCCTCGTACTTCCGGCTGGAGGACCGGGGCGGCCGGGTCCTCGGAGTGAGTTCGACCGTCATCGACATCACCGAGCGGTTCCGGGCCGACGCCCGGGCGGCCCGCGCCCAGGAGCGGCTGTCCCTGCTGGTCGACGCGACCGCCTCGATCGGCACCACGCTCGACCTGCGGCAGACCGCCCGCGAGCTCGCCGACGCGATGGTGCCCAGGGTCGCCGACATCAGCGGGGTGTTCGCGCTGGAGGCCCTGGTGGCCGGCCGCACCGTCGAACCGCCCGCCCCGGACGCCCCGCAGCTGGTGCGCCGGCTGGCGCTGGTCACCGCCGACCCGCTCTACCCGTCCGACGCGCTGCCCGTGGACGCCGTGTACGAGCTGCCCGCCGACTCCCCGTACGCCCGCGCGCTGAGCACCGGCCGCACGGTGGTCACGCCGTCCTGGGAACTGCCGATGCTCAGCGAGGGCATCAACGAGAGCCGCCGGCAGGCCTACCTCGGCGACCGGCCGCGCTCGGTGCGGATCACCCCGCTGGTGGCGCGCGGCACCACGCTCGGCATGGTGGTGTACTCGCGGCGCGGCGAGCGCGAGTCCTTCGCGGAGGCCGACATCACGCTCGGCGACGAACTGGCCTCGCGGGCCGCCGTCGCGATCGACAACGCCCGGCTGTACCTGCGCCAGCACCAGACCGTCCTGGCCCGCCAGCAGGCGCTGCGCGAGGCGAAGGCCGCGCAGGAACGCCTGGCGCTGGTCAACGTGGCCTCCACCCGGATCGGGACCACGCTCGATCTCGCCCAGACCGCCCAGGAGCTGGCCGAGGTCGCGACGCCCAGGCTGGCCGACACGGTGGTGGTCGAGGTGCTGGAGGACCTGGTCCGCGGCGAGCGCGAGGCCCGCGCGCCGGCCGACGGCTCGGCCCTGCTGCGCCGGATGGCCTTCCACTCGGTGCACGGCTCGACCCTGCAGCCGATCGCCCGCCTCGGCAACGTGCACCGCTTCCGGCCCGGTTCGCCGTACGCGTGGTGCCTGGCGAACCGCAAGCCGCTGCTGGTGCCGCGGATGGACGAGCAGGGCCTGGCCTGGTTCGCCGACGACCCGGTGCGCACCGCCGCCGTCAAGGAGCAGAACGTGCGCTCCTTCATGGTCGTCCCGCTGATCGCGCGCGGCACTCCGGTCGGCGTCGCGGGCTTCTACCGCACGCTCGTGGAGCGCCCGTACGAGGACGACGACGTGGCGCTCGCCGGGGAGTTGGCGGTGCGGGCCGCCGTCTCGATCGACAACGCGCTGCTGTTCACCCGGGAGCGGGACGCGGCCGCCGCCCGGCAGCGGGCCCTGGACGAGGCCTGGGCCGCCCAGCAGCGGCTGTCGCTGCTGAACGAGGCCAGCAACCGGATCGGCACCACGCTCGATCTGCACCGCACCGCCCAGGAGTTGGTGGAGGTGGTGATCCCGCGCTTCGCCGACTTCATCACCGTCGACCTGCGCGAAGCGGTGCTCAGCGGCGAGGAGCCCGGCCCCGTCCCCGCCGAGGGGCGGGTGCTGATGCGGGCCGTGGCAGTCGGCGAGGTCGCCCCGGACGGCAGCATGACGGATGCCGCCGACCAGGTGGGCGAGACCTCGCAGTCCGCCCAGCTGTACGCGCAGAGCCTGCGCACCGGGCGCTCGATCCTGGTGTCCGAGGTGACCGAGGAGGAGCTGCGCCGGATCGTCGCCTCCCCCGACCGGGTGCAGCCGGGGCTGGACGCCGGGGTGCACTCCTACCTGATGGTGCCGCTGATGGCGCGCGGACACGTGCTGGGCGGCGCGGAGTTCGTCCGCACCCGCAACCCGCTGCCGTTCGGCCCGGCCGACCGCTCACTCGCCGAGGAGCTGGTCGCCCGTACCGCGCTCGCCATCGACAACGCCCGGCTCTACCGCCGCGAACGGGACACCGCGCTGATGCTCCAGCGCAGCCTGCTGCCCCAGGAGGTGCACCGCACCCTCGGTTTGGAGATCGCCTACCGCTACCTGCCCAGCAGTGTGGTCAGCGAGGTCGGCGGCGACTGGTTCGACGTCGTGCCGCTCTCCTCCGGGCGGGTCGCCCTGATCGTCGGGGACGTCATGGGGCACGGCATCCGGGCCGCCGCGACCATGGGCCAACTCCGTACGGCAGCCCGCACGTTGATCACCCTGGACCTGGACCCGGCGCGGGTGCTGCACCGGCTGGACGAGGCCACCACGGCCGTCGGCGAGGGCCAGTTCGCCACCTGCGTCTGCGTGGTGTACGACCCGGTGGACAGCCGCTGCACCGCGGCCTGCGCCGGGCACCTGCCGCCCGTGGTCGCCGACACCCAGGGGCGGGCGCACCTGATCGAGCTGCCGACCGGCGCACCGCTCGGCGTCGGCGGAGTCCCGTTCGAGAGCGCGGAGTTCACCCTCCCCGAGGAGGGCATCCTGACCCTCTACACCGACGGACTGGTCGAACGCCGGGGCCGCGACCTGGACGACGGGATCCAGCTGCTCTGCCGCACCGTCGCCGACCGGCGCCCCACGCTGGAGCAGACCTGCGACGCCGTCCTGGCCCGGCTCACCGGCCGCACCAGCGAGGACGACATCGCCGTCATCATGGCGCAGGTCCGCCCGCGGGGCACGGACCGGATCGCCACCCTGCCGCTCACCGGCGACCGCGCGATGGTCGCGCACTCCCGCCGCTTCACCCGCGAGACGCTGGACGCCTGGGGGCTCGGCGCGCTCGCCGACTGGGCCGAGCTGCTCACCAGTGAGCTGATCACCAACGCCCTAGTGCACGCCGGATCCCCCACCCAGCTACGGCTGTTCTGCAACCGGGTGCTCACCGTCGAGGTCGCCGACCGGGAGAGCGAGGCGCCCCGGATCCGCCGCGCCCGCAGCGAGGACGAGGGCGGCCGGGGCATCCACCTGGTCAACGAGCTCGCCCACCGCTGGGGCAGCCGGCAGACCGAGGACGGCAAGGTGGTCTGGTTCGAGCTGGAGCTGCCCCCGGGCACCTCCCCGGGCGCCTGAACACCACCCGCACCAGCCCCCCGACAGCATGGACAACGGACGGTTGTCGGGCCGCCGCCACGGTTGTTGGCCCGCCGGCCCGCCCCGGCGGTTACCTGGTGCCACGGCGGGACAGCCCCGACCGGACCGACCAGAGGGAGCCACCGTGCAGCACCCCGACGCCCGCACCGTCGTCACCGACTACGTCACCCTCATCGCGGCGGGCGAACTCGACGCCGCGATCGCCCTGTTCGCCGAGGACGCCACCTGGGACTACCCCGGCCACCTCGCCATCTCCCGTACCTGGCGCGGCAAGGAGGAGATCTTCGGCGACTTCCTCGGCCGGATCGGCACCTACTTCGCCGCCGACGGCCTGCCCGTCATCACCCTCACCCGGGTCCTCGCCGACGGCCCGCTGGCCGTCGCCGAGTGGACCACCGTCGGCACCGCCGCCAACGGCGCACCGTACGAGAACCACTGCCTGGGCGTGTTCACCGTCGAGGACGGCCGGATCACCGCCGTCCGCGAGTACCTCGACACCGACCACGTCGCCCGGACCCTGCTGGCCTGACCCCGCCGGCCCGACCCCGCCGGCCCGACCGGCCGGTGCCGCGCCCGGTCTCAGTCCGGCAGCAGGAGGTTGACGTCGCCGAACTCGTGCCACAGGTACCGGTGGTCGACAGCGGCGCGGTAGCAGGAGGTGAGCAGGGGCAGTCCGGCGACGGCGGCGAGCATCAGCAGGTGCGAGGCGCGGGGCTCGTGCCAGCCGGTGAGGAGGCCGTCGACGGCGCGGACACCGCGTTCCGGCGTGATCACCAACTCCGTCCAGCCGTCGGCCTCCCCGAGCGTGCCGTCCGGCTCGGCGGCGGACTCCAGGGCCCGGACCACTGTGGTGCCGACGGCGATGACCCGGCCGCCGCCGGCCCGGACGTGGCCCGCCAGCCGGGCGGTGGCAGCCGGGACGTGGAAGCGCTCCGCGTACGGGGCCTCGTGCGCCTCCGGCGAGGCCACCCCGGTGTGCAGGGTGACCGGCGCGACCAGCACGCCCCGCCCCGCCAGCCGGGCCACCACCTCGGCGCTGAACGGGCGGGCCGCGCTGGGCATCTCACTGCTGCCGGGGACGGTCGCGAAGACCGTCTGGTAGGCCTCGATCGGCCACTCGCGGTCCACGTAGCCGTACCGGATCGCCCGGCCGTGCCGCGCCAGGTACGACAACATCCCCTCGGGCAGGGAGAGTTCGGCGTACCAGAGGCGGGCGGTGAAGGCCCCGGCCAGCACCGCCGCACCACCCTCGGGAAGCGCGACCCGCAGCCCCGTGCGGGCCGGGGACTCCTCCGGCGGGTAGTACGCCGCCGCCTCGCCCGGCACCACCCGGCGCAACTCCACCAGGTGGGTGCCGTTCCGGTCCGGCTGGGCGGAGGAGACGTGCAGCGCGACGGGCGTGCCGTCGGGCAGCCGCCCGGGCAGGGCGGCCGGGAGGGTGGCCGAGTTGTTCACCACCAGCAGGTCCCCCGGGCGCAGCACCTCGGGCAGGTCGGTGAACCGGCGGTGCTCGACGGCGCCGGTGGCCCGCCGGCCGACCAGCATCCGGACGGCGTCCCGGGCCGTGCCGCGGGCCTCCGCCGGGGCGCGGGCGGAGAGTTCGGGCGGCACGGTGAGGTCGAGGCCGGGATCGGCGGGTGCGCTCATCGCCCGGCCCGGTCCGCGGCCGGGGCGGCGAGGACGGCGGTGACAGCGGAGATGGCCAGGTCCTCGGCCCGGTAGCGGCCGGACGGGGTGCGATCGCGGAGCAGGCCGAGCAGGACCGGTGCGACGTCCTCGGGCAGCGCCTCGCCGGAGATGTCCTCGCCCGGGCTGGCCTCCTGGAGCATCCGGGTCCGCATGCCGCCCGGGTCGACCGCCCAGACCCGCAACTCCGGTTCCTCCCGGGCGAGTACGGCGGTGGCGAGGTCGAGCGCCGCCTTGCTGGCGCCGTAGCCGCCCCAGCCGGGGTAGGCCACCACGGCGGCGTCGGAGCTGATGTTGAGGACCGCGCCGGCGTGGCCGCGCAGCTGGGGCAGCACCAGCTGGGTGAGCGCGATCGGCGCGAGCGCGTTCACCTCGAAGGTCTCCAGCAGGTCCGGCAGCGGGTAGTCCGCCAGCCGGGGCAGCGGCTCGGACCCGGGGGCCGCGGCGCCGTTGAGCGTACCGGCGTTGTTGACCAGCAGGCTCGCGCCGCCGAGCCGCTCGGCGGCCTCGGCCAGGTGCGCGCGGTGGTCGTCGTCGACGATGCTGCCGGGCAGCGCGACGACCTTGGTGACGGCGGCCAGTCCGGCCTCGGCCGCGGCGAGTTCGGCCGCGCCCCGGGCCGTGATCACCAGCTGCCAGCCGTCGGCGGCCAGGGCCCGCGCGAGGGCCAGGCCGAGGCCTCGGGAGGCGCCGGTGACGACGGCCACGGGGGCGGAGTGCGGTACGGCGGTGCGCTGTTCTGCGTTCATACCGCAACGATCCCGCCGCCCGCCGCGCACCGGATCGGCCGCCGGGACGGGGACTCGGTCGGACCTTGGGACTAGATCATCGGACGGTCCTAGGACTGCGTACCGGAGCCATCGGAAAGGCCCCGCGGGTCGGCCCAGTCCTCCGGGTCGGTCCAGGCGGTCAGTGTGCGGCGGCTCTCGAAGCGGCGTTCGCGGCCGGTCAGCGGATCGGTGAACTCGACCGTCGAGGCGAGCAGTTGCAGCGGGCGGCGGAAGTCGTCGGGGGCCGGTTCGGGCAGCACCACCGGGTACACCGGGTCACCGAGGATCGGCAGTCCGAGACCGCTCATGTGCAGCCGCAGCTGGTGGGTGCGGCCGCTGAGCGGGCGCAGCCGGTAGCGGCCGAGGCCGTCGCGGTGCTCCAGCAGGTCGATCCGGCTCTCGCTGTTCGGCGGCGCGTCGACCTCCTGTGCGGCGATCACGCCGCGCTCCTTGACGATGTGGCTGCGCACCGTGCGCGGCAGGCTCAGCCCGGGGTCGTACGGGGCGATCGCCCGGTACTCCTTGCGGACCAGGCGGTCCCGGAACAGCGTCTGGTAGGCGCCGCGGTCCTGGGGGCGGACCACGAACATTGCGAGACCCGCGGTGAGGCGGTCCAGCCGGTGTGCGGGGCTGAGCGCGGGCAGGTCGAGGGCGTGCCGCAGCCGGGAGAGCGCGGTCTCCGTGACGTGCCGGCCGCGCGGGGTGGTGGCCAGGAAGTGCGGCTTGTCGACGACGACCAGGTGCTCGTCGCGGTGCAGCACGACCAGCTCGAACGGGACCGGCACCTCGGGCGGGAGGTCGCGGTAGAACCACAGGTGGGCACCGGGGCGGAACGGTTCGTCCGGGGCGACCGGGCCCTGCTCGCCGACGATCTCGCCCTCGCGCAGCGCCGCGTCGATCCGCTCGGCCGGAACGGCGCGCAGCCGCTCGACCAGGTGCTCCCGCAGGGTCGGCCAGGGGCCTTCCAGCGGCAGCCGGAGGTGCACCGGGTCCACGCCCCGGCGCTGCGGGAGGGGGGAGGCCGGGCGGCGGCTCTTGCGTCTCATCTCCCGGCCCAGCTTAGGGCCTGTCTTCGGACTCCCGTCGTCCGCCCGCCAGGGCGGGCGGGGCGGCGTTGGGGTGCGTGCATCGCAAGGCGGAGGAGGGAGTCCATGCGGTGGGGGCACCTCCCGGCCGCCAGGCTGGGGGACATCGGCGACCGACGACAACGCCGCGAGGTGCGTGCCCCGGCGTCGCCCCGCAGGCGGGAGTCCGAAGACAGGCCCTGGGTCGGCGCCCGGGTCGGAGCTGTCGCCGAGGTTCCGCCGAGGTGCCGCCCCGGGGCGGGGCGGGGAGAGTGGACCGGTGGCCCCCGCTCCGCCGGGGCCTTCGACCCGTCCGCGGTCGGGCGGCCCGACCGGCCCGACCGACCGCCGGACCCCTGTCGGACCCGTCCGACGCCGCACCACTGGAGGACGCGTGACCGCCGACGGCCCGGACGGGGTGCCGCCGCTGCACCTGCCCCGACGGACCCGGACCCTGCTGTACGGCGCGCTCCTGCTGCTGGTCGCCGCCGTGGTGGCGGCCCTGGCCATCGGCCCGGGGACCACCCTGGCGCCGCTGCTCGCGGTGGCCCCCGTGCTCGCCGGGGCGACCACCCGGCGGGCCCGGGTGCCGCTGCTGGTCGGCGCGGCGGCGCTGCTCGCGGTCGGGCTGCTGGAGTCGGCCAACGCGGAGCTGCCGCTGTCCGTGCGGATCAGCGTGCCGGTGACCGTGCTGGCCTCGACGCTGGCCAGTGCCGCCAGCGTCGTCCTGGTGGCGGCCCGCGAGCGGGAGCTGTTCCAGGTCCGGACGGTGGCCGAGGCCGCGCAGCGGGCCCTGCTGCGGCCGCCGCCCGAGCGGATCGGCCCGCTGCGGGTGGCGGTGCGGTACGTCGCGGCGGCGGCCGAGGCGCGGATCGGCGGGGACCTGTACGCCGTGGTGGAGACCCGGTTCGGGGTGCGGATCCTGCTCGCGGACGTCCAGGGGCACGGGCTGCCCGCGGTGGAGACGGCGGCGGACGTCCTCGGGGTGTTCCGGGAGGCGGCGCGGACCGAGGCCGATCCCGGGCGGCTGGCGGAGCGGCTGGACGCGGCGCTCACGGCCCGGCCGGACGGGGACCGGTTCGCGACCGCGGTGCTGCTGGACGTGGCGCCGGACCGCGGGCCGGTCCGGGTGGTGAACTGCGGCCACCCGGCCCCGCTGCTGCGCCGGGCGGGCCTGGTGAGCGAGCTGGAGCCCCCGTTCCCGGCGCCGCCGCTGGGGCTGCGCGGGCTCACCGGCGACTCGTACCCGGCGCGGCGCTTCGACCCGGAGCCGGGCGACCTGCTGCTCCTGCACACCGACGGCGTGTCGGAGGCCCGGGACGCCGGCGGGCGGTTCTACCCGCTGGCGGAGCGGCTGCCGGGCCTGCACGGCGGGAGCCCGGCGGACCTGCTGGACGCCGTGCTGACGGACGTCGGCGGCTGGGTCGGGGCCGACGGGCTGGCGGACGACGCGGCGGTGCTGGCGGTGCGCTGGGAGCCGTGACGGGCGGCGGCCCCGGGTCGGCGGGGCGGCCGATTGTCAGTGGGGTGTGCAAGGCTCACGGCAGGGTCGGCGGGGTGCCGATCGCGCGGATCGGCCGACGAGGGGACGGGTGCCATGGGGTTCGAGGCCGAGGGATCGTTCGAGGTGACGGCGTTCGAGCCGGTGGAGACGGAGGAGCGGGAGGGCGCCGCCTTCGGGCGGATCCGCCTCGCCAAGACCTTCACGGGTGCGCTGAGCGGCACCAGCGAGGTGCGGATGCTCTCCGTCGGGGGCCCGTCCGGCGCCCCGGCGTCGTACGTCGCGGTGGAGCACGTCACGGGTGAACTGGACGGGCGCAAGGGCTCGTTCGTGCTCCAGCACGCGGCCTGGGACACCAGCGGCACGACGATACGCGTGGTGCCGGGCACGGGGGCGGGCGAGCTGGCCGGGATCACCGGGGAGTTCCACCTGACGGTCGACGAGTCCGGCGCCCACACCTTCGTCCTGGCGTACGAGCTGGGCTGAGGCCCGCGGCCCGCCCGGGCCACGGCGTGCCGCGCCCGGCCGGCGCCGGGGCGCGCTGTCACGATGATGCGATCAGTGCACGATCGACATCGGAGGGTGGCGCATGCCCGGCACAGCGGTGGATCGCACGGCGACAGCAACGGCGACGGCGGCCACGGCCACCGTCACGGCCACGGTCACGGAGGTGGTCGACCGGCTGCGCGGGCTCGCGGCGGAGCTGCCCCCGGCCGACGGGGTGGCGGTCTTCAACCGGCTCTACCTCGACGTCACGGAGGCGGTCCGCGACCGGCTCGGCGACGGGTACTTCGCCGACCCGCCGGCGATGGCCGAGCTGGACGTGGTGTTCGCCGGGCGGTACCTGCGGGCCGTGGCCGCCGACGCGGCCGGGCACGAGCCGCCCGCCTGCTGGCGGCCGCTGTTCGCGCTGCGCGCCCACCCGGGCGTGCACCCACTGCAGTTCGCGCTGGCCGGGAGGAACATCCATTAATACCACCAACCTACCAACCCCCTGAATGGGCGCATCCAACCGAGGTCGGCCTCGCCGACCAGCACAGTCACTCACGAAGCCACCATGGCGCACGCAACAGGCCGCCCCACGCCCGCCGAACCACCTCAGCGTCGGCGGACACACCTCCCCATCCGCGAAGTGTGTCCAAGGCACTCCACAACGTCGCGTGCACCCCCACAGGAGCGGCGCCCGGCACGGCGCCTTCCCCATCACTCCGGGGAGGACAAGACCCGGTGGGCCGACGGCCTGCCGGCGCCGGAGCACGCCGCCGACCTCGAGACGATGAACAGCATCTCCTTCCGCCGGGCTGGGAGACCGCGGAGCCAGCGGCCCAGGCGGAGGCTGAGCCTCGTCGTGCGGGGCGGGGCATCGGGCTGGGGCGGGCTAACTTGGGTGTGGCCGGCTGTGAGCTCGATGAGGTGGGGCTGGTCTTGCAGGAGGCAGGTGAGGGCCCAGCCGGTTTGGCGATTAAGGGGTCCGGCGTGGGTGATACCGATTTGGCGTGCAAGATCTGCGGCATAGAGGCGGGTGGCCGCTTCAAGGAGTGTGGTGTACACGTCAGTGGCGGTCTGGGTGCGCCGCCAGCCGGCGGCGGCGATGGCCGCGGCAATGAGCAGTCCGGGCCACCACAGTGCGGCTGGTGCAACGTAAAGGGCGCCCCATGCGACCAGTGTCGTGGATCGACTGAGGGCTTCCTGCGCGGCAGCGACCTCGCTTCGCGTGGTTTCGGGCACCGTGAGACGGAGGTGGGGCCAGACCGTCCCGAGGTCCAGGTTGTACTCACGATCGAAGCGGACGGAGGCGGCGTTGAATCGGTCGCCGATCCAGGTGGGGTGGACAGGCCGCTCCTCGGCGATGCGTGTCATTTTGAGCTGCGCGGCGATCCGGTCACTGCGTTCGGTCCCACCGCTAATGCGCGTCGCACGGGCGCGGCGTTCGGCATCGACTCTCTCATCGTAGGCGAGCTTTGCTGCCTGCCAGCGGGTCAGCCGCTTTTCAACTTGCCTGCCAGCGAGTTGACGCAGTGGAGTCGGCCAGGCTTGCCAGTGCGAGGCGAGGCAAAGGCGTTCGATGAGGGATCCGCCGGCTTGGGCGGCCAGGCCAGCGGTGGACGATGCGAGAAGCGCGGCGAGCAGGACCAGGGTCAGGCTGGCAGGTGCGTTGAATGCTGGCGAGGTCGCGAGGTGGCGCACCCACCCGGTGAGTCCGGTGATGCGAAATGGGTGGGTGTGCCCAAGACGCTGGGAGGCGGCGACGACGGCCAGGTAGAGGGCTCCGGGTAGGACCAGGAGGGTTAGCCAGCGGTCGGCGAGCTTTTTGCCGAGTTCAGCCAGAAGCGTGTCCATGCTAAAGCGGCTGCCCGTGCAGAGGCTCTCCTTCGATCTCGCAGAGAGGAGGCCGATTCGAGGCTGGGTCACTGCGGGGCGCCCAGTAGCGGGAGCAGCGGTCGCCAGGACACAGGAAGACCACTTCAGCATTGACTGGTGGAGGGCTTGGCTTACTCGACATCAGCTGGCCCAGGTCCACGCCTAGCCTTTTGAGTGTGAAGTGTCTCAGGCGTTCCATGAACTCGCCTTGCTGGCGAGCGGTGTCGACGATGTCCGCGAGCTCCCGGGCGGCGCCCTTCTTCGTGGCCAGGCGGCGGAGGGCGGGGAGTTGCTCACAGAGCAACGCGACATCTTGACGCGTATCGGTCATCTGAAACCCCTTGGGGCTCGAGTCCGGCTGCGCGGCGTGCAACGCGGCGCGATGCACACTAGCGTGGTGTACATACCATTTGTCCACGAGGCGCGCTGTCGTGGTGTGGCATCTGCTTCCTTACGGTCAGTTAAGTCGCATTCAGCACCGCTGCGAGACACGTGGAGGAGACATGTCGCGGGAGAGTCTGCTGGCCACGGTGATGGAACGGCTGCACGAGTTCCGGGATGGCCAAGACCCCCAGGTGGTTCTGGGGGAGAAGGCTGCGGGGGAAGCCGCGGCCCTACTGGACAGCCGTACACATCCCGTGTCCGACTGGGAAGCCTTGTGCGCTGTTGGCCTGCTGCACTGGGACAGATACCTTGCACTGCCGCAGAGCGAGGGCAGGGAAGAACTGGAGCAGGCCGTCGAGTTCCTCAGCCCCGTCTATCGGCAGATCCCTGAGGTTGTCCCGACTCAGGTACAGGAGCTCCTAGACGAGGTGACATCGTGGCACGACCAAGCCGTCGACCTCCTCGAGGAAGCTGACACACAGGACCGCACAAAAATTGAGGCGGCGATTGCTCTCTTACAGCGTGCGATTGAGTTCACGGCAGACCTCGACCCCATCCGAGCAGGATACCTGTCTACCTTGTGCACCGCATTCGTAGACCTTCACATCAACACATGGGACATTGATGCACTGGAGCAGGCTATTCAGACAGGCCGGGAGTCAGTCCTGGCCGGCAGGCAGATCGAGGACAATGACGCAGAACTGGCTCTCTACTTGTCCCGATACGGCCAGGCGCTACACGCTCACCACGAGCGTGTAGATGACAAAGAGGAGCTCGTAGAGGCGATATCCGCACTCCGTGAGGCGGTGGCGAGGCGATCGAAAACGAAGAACCGGGGTGACTTCGCGCTCGGCCTCAGCAGCGCGCTGCAGGCCTGGCACGAGCGCGTATACGACCCCGCAGCGCTGGAAGAGGCAATTAGATTCGGCCGGGAAGCCCTTGAAGCCACTCCGGTCGGCCATGTTCTCCGCTGGTCCTCGCTCTCCAACCTCGCCAACGCTCTGCTCCTGTGGCGCAAGAGCTCGGGAGACCGGGCCGCATTGGAAGAGAGCATCAGGCTCTACCGAGAAGCCTCCGACCTTACACCGCTTGGCCACAAAGGCCGTGGGAGCGTTCTGTCGCCACTGGGCACTGCCCTACGCGTCAGGTACGACTCAACTGGCGACCTAGGCACGCTCGACGACGCTGTCGGTATTCTCCGGGATGCAGCCGCGGCAGAGCCAGCCGGGGTGTTGCGCCAGGGGTTTCTGACCAACCTCGGCCACGCCCTGGTCGTTCTCTACCGGCGCACACCCGACGAGGCGACCATCGACGAAGCCATCGCCGCAGACCGGGAAGCGCTCGACGGAACGCGAGACCAAGACCCTCGCACAGCTGGGTTCCTGGTCAATCTGGGAAACGCGTTGATGACCAAGTATGAGCAGACCGGATCCCTGGAGCCCCTCCTTGAGGCACCTGCCGTGCTCAACCAAGCGGTAACCGCAACCCCGGAGACGCACCCCAACCGGGGCATGGTCCTGTCGGGACTCGGCGCAGTACTGAAGATCGTCTACGACAACACGGGGCACCTGCCAGCCCTCACGCAAGCCATCCAAGCGGACCGGCAAGCAGTAGAGGTAACGCCCAGAACGCACCCAGACCGCGCCAGGCTGCTCGCGAACCTGGGCAGCGCCCTGAACACCTGGCATTACGCCTTTCCGGCGGACACCACAGCACGCGATGAGGCCGTAGTCGCTCTGCGTCGAGCAGCGCACATGAACGAGGCGCCGCCGAACATACGTCTGGACGCCGCCCGCGACTGGGGTCGCCTGGAAGCCGCCGCCAGCCACTGGTCCGAGGCGGCCGACGCACTGGCCTTGGCTGTCGACCTACTGCCACGCGTGGCCGCCCGCCACCTATGGCGAAGAGACCAGGAACATCAGCTTTCGCGCTTCCCCGGATTGGTATCCGACGCTACCGCAGCCGCGCTCCACGCTGGTCACCCAACCCGCGCCGTCGAACTGCTGGAGAAGGGGCGGGGAGTCCTGATTACCCAGGCCCTGGAGTCTCGCAGCGACCTCACCGAACTACGCCAGCGAGACAGCGAACTGGCCGACAGATTCGACTGGCTACGCCAAGAACTCGACAGCGACGTGTACACCTCAACACTGACAGCAGACTCCCTCGAATCACCCGCGAGGACCAGAGGCGCCGTGGACCGCCGCCAAGCACTCGCCCTCCAATGGGACCAACTCACCGACCAGGAACCCGAACTGCGCCGCTTCCTATCACCACTGGGGTATGACGAACTGCTCGGTGCGGCCCACTCGGGCCCCATCATCACCATCAACGTCAGCCAATATGGCTCCGACGCCCTCATTCTGGCTCGCAATGACTTGCATGTCATACCACTACCCGAACTCACACCCGAAGCCCTCGCCGAGCAAGCGGACGCCTTCCTGGATGCCGTCAGGACCGCCCAGGACCAACAGGCGGACATCGAGAAGCGCGCCGATGCGGAAGAGAATGCCTCCGGTACCCTCGGCTGGCTGTGGGACACCATTGCCGAACCAGTTCTCACCGACCTCGGCCTCACCACTGCTCCCCGGCGCGGCCAGCCGTGGCCTCGGGTCTGGTGGTCGCCGACCGGCCCACTCAACTTCCTACCCCTGCACGCAGCCGGCCATCACGACCAACACGACGGAGCCTCCCCACGCACAGTCCTAGATCGGGTCGTCTCCTCCTACACCCCCACCATCCGAGCGCTAAGCCGTGCGCGAACCAGAACGACGACGGGCAGACGCTCACACAAACTGATCGTTGCCATGCCACACACACCAGGCCAGGCCGACCTGCCGGAAGTAGAGAAAGCGATCGATATACTCGACAAACACTTTCCGGACGACTTGGAGTGTCTAGTCGGGCCAGAGGCGACTCTTGGCCGCGTCCTCGACGCCCTCCCGCGCTGCGCTTGGGTACACTTCGCCTGCCATGGATCGAGCGATGCCGAGCAGCCGTCAGCTAGTCACCTAATGGTTCATGGAAAGAATCTGTCGGTCCTCAGCGTCTCACGGATCCAGAACGAAAATGCCGAGTTCGCGTTCCTGTCGGCATGTAGCACCAATCAGCACGGAAACCCGGCGCTCGCGGACGAGGCCATTCATGTGGC
Source organism: Kitasatospora sp. Ki12 (assembly GCF_054601375.1). Classification (NCBI taxonomy): domain Bacteria; kingdom Bacillati; phylum Actinomycetota; class Actinomycetes; order Kitasatosporales; family Streptomycetaceae; genus Kitasatospora; species Kitasatospora sp. Ki12. Next base: position 2,016,652 of record NZ_BAAIHT010000002.1, read on the forward strand.
GTCCGCCTTCCAGCTAGCTGGCTACACCCATGTCGTCGGCACCTTGTGGCCCATTACTGTCAGCACGGCTATAACGGTTACCGAGGCAATTTATGAGACTCTCCACGCTGGCGGCACAGCCGGCGCACTGGGAGTCGCTCACACGGCGTCAGCCCTGGGGGACGTCGTCCGCCACATTCGCGACGAGGCGCCAGATGTTCCCTCGCGATGGGCTTCTTATATGCACACAGGACCCTAATTGGAGATCGCAATTGTCGCTGAAGTGCAGGGGTCTGCCCGATTCCTAAGCGCTCCGAGGTTGACTCAAAGTGGCGGAGGTGTGGGGCGTCGGGAAATCCTCCCGATTCCTTCGACGAATGTGCGGTTGAGATCCGAGGGGGCAAGATCAACAACCTCTACCCATGAGGCGGCCGCCGATTTTGCCGGATGGGTCCGAGGTGGCGGATGCGCGACTACGGGCACGGCTTGTCGGGCCTGATCGGCCGCAAGGTCAGCTCGCAGCTGGCAATTGGAGGTGTTGGGTGAAGCGCAAGCTGGGGAGTGGACGAGATAATGATCAGCAAGCAGAAGCATTCTAAGGACCAGCCATGCAACCGACTTGCACCATCTGCGGGAAACCTACTGGCACACTCCTATGCCTCCAGGGAGGCGGCAAGTGGCTGACTGGCGTCCTGATGAAGCTGGGAATACCACCCAATGATGCTAAGTTCATGATCAGCAGGTTTCTTGACTGTGGACCTGGCGAAGTTTTCAACCATCAAAAGTATGAAGATTTGCCGTTGCTCTGTTGCCGCGAATGCGCCATAAAGGGTGGCTTTCCAGCTCCCGAACCCGCTGGCATTCAGAATCCCACTGTCATTTGTCAGCCTTACGACTGGGAATAAGGCGCCATCTCAACTGGCTGTCTCGGTAGCTCGGCTGCCGGGCTGCCTCGGGCGGACCGCAATAGGCGCTGGGCAGATGGGTGGGCGGCAGAACGGACAACGGTGGGTTATGCGCTCAGCCCAGGGTGGAGGCTGACCAGGGCTCAGAGCTTCGGATCGAGTTCGTTCGCGCGGACTGGACTGTGCCGGTCGGCGAGGCCCGGCCTCGGTGGGATGCGCACTCACGAAGCGACCAGGGCGCACGTAACAGGCGGCCCACGCCCGCCGAACGACCTCGGCGACGGCCGGACTCACCTCCCCATCTGGGAGGCTTGCACGCCTCGACCGTGCCCACCCCGGACTGCAGCAAGCGCCAGTACTCGGCTTCCAGATCGAGCCTGCGCTTCGGTCCCCGCCTCTCCATCAACACTCATTCATCGGCGACAAGGACAGCCGTATAGGCTTTCCACGCCTGCCGAACCACCTCAGCGTCAGCCGGACTGACCTCTCCACCTGGAAGAGCATCCAAGACACGGCACAACGCAGAGTGGGCCTCCTCAAGAGGAGCATTCTGCAATCGAGGGTCTGGTCCGTTACCAGCACAGCGTGCTGACCGGGCTGATGCCCCGCCAAGCGGGGCCGTTGAATCACGGTGCGATGAACTAAGCAGGGTAATCCTTCTCGCTGCTGAACCTGATTGGGTGATGTCGGGCTGTTCGCCGAACAGTGGACAGGTGGCTTCGGTAGTCCTGGAACGGTGAGATATCCGCAGGGCGGCAGTTTGACCGACGCTGAGAGAGTCGCGCGGGAGCGGGTCCGGCACCAGGCCGTGACTCACTTCGAGGCCGGTTGAACCGCCCGTCTTGGCCAGCTTGTTCGGTATCGGCGGTGTGCAGGAGGCCGGCACGCCGGTAGGTGATGCTCGCCAGGCCGTCCGGCGAGCGCAGCGTGAGTCGACTGAGGTCCACGCCTTGGGGGGTCCATTCGGCTTGGGCAAAGGGAGCGACCCACTCCAAGGGGCCGGCGGTCCGCTCGTCGAGCCAGGTGTCGCCGTCCGTGCGGTACATGCGGGCGAGTTCGGTCGTGACGGACTTGACGATCTCGATCGGGGTGTCGGTGGAGAAGTTCGCGACCCAGCGGGGCGCTTCGAAGGCGTCCGCGCCGGGGGCGACGGCGATCTTCCACAGGGTGTCCCAGTCCTGTTCGGGGATGAATCCGACCCGGATGCGCCCGTCCGTCGTGAAGGCGAAGAAGTTGCCCAGCTCGTCGTGGTGCTGCTCGACGCTCGGCAGGTCGAGGATGGGCTGGAGCGCGGGATCGCCCACGTGCGGGCTTCCAGCCAGGTAGACCGGATGGACGTGAACGTCGCCGTCGACTTCCGTCCAGTGTCGAGGGCGCGGGGTGGTGCTCAGGTCTTCCTCCCTGCTGATCGAGTGGCGGCGACCTGTGCTGCCGTGGCAGCTGCGGCGTCCCACCGCGCCACCGCGATGTCGGCCAGCGTGGTGCGCCCGGTGGCGGCCGTGGGCCGCGGTGACTCCTTGTAGGGCCGGATCTCAACCGCGCCCAGGTGGGCAGTGGGGACGTCCGCGAGTCGCCGTATCTCGGGCTGCGGGTCGGTAAGGTGGCCCAGGGCTGCGGTGATCAGGCGGGTGGGTGCGTCCTTGGAGAAGCGGGCTCGCCACCCCGTTCGCGGGTCGCGGGCCCACAGGGTGACCTCGGCCGGATGATCCGCGCCCCAGGGCTCGTTGTAGAACCCTCCGCCGTCCCAGCGGATCAGCCCTGTGGTGGCGTCGGGGGACTGGAACGCCATGCTGGACTCCGTGCTGACGTCGAGCCAGTCGGCCTCGCGCATCTGGTTCAGCAGTGTCTCGCAGGTGTTCTCCCGGCCCCAGAGCGCTTCGTCCTTCGCGATGTGGCTGCTGCGGGACAAGGCGAAGGACAGGGTTCCGGCGACGGCAAGCGCGATCTGGTACGGGGTCTCCAGGTCGAAGGCGGCGTGCCAGGACCGTTCACCAACCGGGGACTCGTATCCGGCGACCGTCCAGCGGGAGTTGCGGTCGCCGGGCTCGTGGCCGAGCCGGATCCGGCCGGTGAGGCAGTCGCTGATGGCGACGCTGGTGTCTCCGCCGTCGCAGGAGTATCGGGACCAGCTTGGGTGCTCGGCGAGGAAGGCCTCGAACGCCGCATTGGCGCTGTCCAGGTCGCCGGGCCCGGCCAGGTAGCCGGGGCTCACCACGACGTGCTGCTCGGCCTGCGCAGTGCGGTGGCTGGAGTGGTCACCGGCCACGGACGGGCTCCGGGCATCGTCGGGCCACCGGGCGGGTGCGCAGAAGGGCGCGGTGGAGCATCGGGATCTGGGAGGCCCGGCGCGTGTAGCGGCCGGGGTCGGTGACGGCGCGCAGGGCCGCCATGATGACGCTGGTCGGGACGTCACGGCTGAACTTGCCTGTCCACCAGGTTCCTTCGTGGCCGCGGGCTCCGGCAGTGAGGGTGTAGGCGATGTCGGCGGTGCCGCCATGGCCCTCGGCGGCGCGGTGGATCTGCACAGTGGCGGTGTCGTCGGGCGCATCGAGGGTCGCGGCGCAGCACCGGGTGCCGGCACTCCAGCGGGCGCGAGCTGCCTCTGCGTGGAGGGCGTTGAGGGTGTTGGCGTGGGAGGTGCGGCTCCACAGTTGCTGCTCGCGTTCGGGGTGGGTGGGCTGGCCCGTGCCATGGGCGAGACGACGGGCCACGGCCATGACCACCTCGGCCGGTGTAGGCGCGTCGAAGGTGACGTGCCAGGCGAAGTCGCTCAGCGGGCTGCGGCTGGAGCCGATGATCCACCGTGGGTAGGGGCTGTCCGCAGCTCGGTTGAGAATGACGAGCCCGGTCGCGCTCTCGTGGCTGGCGACCAGGTTGTCGTCCACCACGGTCAGCAGCCAGTCGTCTCGCCCCCGGCCGAACGCGAAGAGCGTGTCGAGGTCCTCGCCGGGTCCGGCGAGGTAGCCCGGGAAGACCGCCATCGGCATGTCGTGGGTGTGCGGGTTGGTGTGCGCCATCGGCGTGGTGGCTCCGTTGGGTGGTGGGGTGGCCCCGGAGTGCTCCGGGGCCGCTGAGGTGAGGCTGTGTCCGAGGAGACCGGGGTCACGTTCGGCCTGGGGATCTCGGCGAGCGCCTGGGCACGGCCGGCTCCGATGCCATGGGGTGCGCGCGCCTGCGGTGGACGTGCGGCGAGCCGGCCGTTCTACCGGACGACCTTGTGGGCGACGGCCGGGCTGGTGTCGAGCGCAGGCCGTCTGCGGGCTGCTCGCGGGTGGGCGCCGTCCCGTAGTCGAGGTCGGAGGCGCCTACTCCGAGGCCTGGTCGACGGCCTCGGCTGTGCGCTTGGCTTCCGCGAGGCGTTCCTCGGCGATGTCGGCGTAGTGGCTGGTCAGCTCGATGCCGAGGAAGGACCGACCTTCGAGCAGGGCAGCGACGCCGGTCGAGCCGGAGCCCGCGGTGAAGTCCAGGATCCTGCCGCCTGGCGGGCAGATCTGGACCAGGTCGCGCATCATCGCGACGGGCTTCTGCGTGATGTGCTGGCGCTTCGATCCGCTGGGCTGGCTGCCTTCCAGCAGGCCCTTGAGGTAGACGGGGTTGCGATCGCCGTCCATGGCACCGCGGCTGCCCCAGACTACGAACTCCGTGTTCTGGGTGAAGCGACCCTTCTGCGGGCGGGCGGCCGGCTTGTACCAGGGCACGATGCCGCGCCAGGTCCAGCCGCCGGCCTGCAGCGCGTCCGTGGTGGTCGGCAACTGCCTCCAGTCGGTGAACACCGCCGCGGTGCCGCCGTCTGCGGTCAGCCGGAAGCTCTCGGCGAGCAGTTGCGAGAGCCAGAAGCCGTACGACCTCTGGTCCTTGTTCTCTCCGGGGAAGTCGGGGAGCTGGTTCTTCGAGCCGACGGTGGTGTACTTCGCCTTCGCGCTTCGGCCGACTCGTTCCTGGGTCGTGCGCCCGCCGCTGTTGTACGGGGGATCGCAGATGACGCAGTCGACCGTGCCGCTCGGCAGTTCGCTCAGGCGGGTCAGGGCGTCGCCCCGGAGGAGGGTGTAGTCGGTCGTCAAATGTCCTCTTGGGTATTTGGGGGGTGTTGCGCGAGAGCCGCTGCCGGGGACGGTTCCGGATACGGCTGGCGCATAGAAGTGAGCCCCGGAACACGGGTGGCTGCGGGGCTTCCTTCGAAGGTAGAAGTCGGGATGTCTCCCGTGCAAGGACTTCGGCAATTTTTACGAATGTTCGCGAACTCCTTGCACGGGAGACATTCGGATCTCTACGTTCGAAGACGTCGCCACAAGCGCCACGACCTGGGCAGACGAAATCTACAGATTCCGTCGAAATCCCGGGCTGGCCGCGACGCCCCCTTCCCCGATGCGCATCGAGTCGCCTTTTCGCGATCCGCTTGCGCACTCCAACGATCGGAGATTCCCCTTGCCGGGACTTCACCATTTCATGCCTTCCGGCGCCCCGCCGGGTCTGAGCCGAAAGGACACGCATCTGCGGCAGGCAATGTGAAGAAGGCTGTCGCCGGTCTCGGCGCGGCCGGTCTCGCGGCTCCTTTCCTGCTGATCCTGCCGCTGCTCGTTGTCCTTGGGCACGACGCCAAGGCCAAGGCGGACTGTGTGAGTGCGGGCGGCGCGGGTGCTCAGAGCGTGGACCCCGCCGCGGTGGAGTCGGCGGTGAAGCTGATCCTCGGCGGCCAGTCCGGCCCGACCGTGCCGACTGAGGGCCTCGACCTGCCGTCCGTGCAGATACCGATGGCCAAGACGATCGCGGCCACCGGTATCGCGCTGCAGGTCCCGCCGCGCGGGCAGGTGATCGCGATCGCCACGGCCATGCAGGAGTCTCGACTGCGTAACCTCGCCGGCGGGGACCGGGACTCGCTCGGCCTCTTCCAGCAGCGGCCCTCCATGGGCTGGGGCAGCCCGTCACAGCTGCAGGATCCGGTGTACGCGAGCACCGCGTTCTACAAGGAGCTGCTCAAGGTTCCTGGCTGGCAGGACAAGCCGCTCACCGTTGCCGCCCAGGCCGTACAGAAGAGCGGCTTCCCGGATGCCTACGCGCAGTGGGAACCGTTGGCCACCGCCCTGCAGCAGGCCATCACCAAGGCCCTTGGCTCCCCCGCCGCCGGCACCGGCGCCACCGCCGCACCGGCGGCCACGGCACCGGCTTCCTCCCCGTCGACCGCGGCACCACCTTCGGCCCCTGCGGCCTCCCCGGGGTCGTGCACGCCGCCGAGCGGCGGTACCAACTGGGGCACCATCCCGCCCGGCGCCCTGCCCGCCGGCTACCAGATCCCGACCGACGCCAGCGCACAGGTGCAGGCCGCGATCCGCTGGGGCCTGGGCCAGTTGAACACCCCCTACCAGTGGGGTGGCACCTGCACCGACAGCCACGGCACCGACCCGATGCAGCACTGCGACTGCAGCAGCCTCATGCAACAGGCCTACAAGGCCGCCGGATTCGCCATCGACCGCACCACGTACGACCAGGTGAAGAACGGCACCGCCGTCGCACTCGACCAACTCCGGCCCGGAGACCTGCTGTTCACCCGTCCCGGCCCCAACGGCCCCGAACACGTGGGGATGTTCATCGGCGCGGGGCTCGTCCTGCACGCGCCGCACACCGGCGACGTCGTACGGATCGCCACCCTCGACAGCTGGCGCACGGACGTGATCGCCGCCCGGCGGATCGCCCCCTGATCACTGCTGACCTGACCGCCGGAGCCTGGGAGTTCCCAGTCTACCCGCGCAGGGCGGGGCGCCACCGGCGTCGCTCGCCGACACCCCAGTCGCCACCGCGACGGCTCAGACCTTCTCCCACATCCCACGTGGGCTCTCCCCCTTCTTCCCTTCCTCCGGCCGGACGGCGCGCGTACGCGCCCCGGCACGCCTTCTACAGGAGAAACGTTTGTCCTTGATCCTCGCAGCCACCACCGCCACGCAGCTGGCCTTCGACCCCGGCGTGGCGCCCGCCGAGGGCGGCCTGCCCGGCCTCGGCGTCCTCAAGCAGGTCGTCTCCTCCATCAACCTGTTCGCGGTCATCGCGACCGTCGGCGCGCTGTGCGTGGCCGGCGTCGTGTGGGCGTGGGGCCACCACACCGGCAGCCACGGCGCCGAGGCGAAGGGCAAGCAGGGCTCGATGGTCGCGGCCGGTGTCGCGCTGCTGCTCGGCGCCGCTAACGGTCTGGTCAGCTTCTTCTCCGCACTGGGGACGCAGGTCAAGTAGTGCGAGAGCGCAAGTACCCGTCCCCGGTGCGGTTTCGCAGCGGCGACCCGATCGCCGTCCGGCGGCTTCTGATCGGCCTGGCAGTCCTCGTGGTCGCCGGCCTGCTCGCCGGGCTCCTCGCCCGTCTGTCGGGCGGCGACGAACACCGCGACCGGCCGCCCACTGCCGCACCCACCCTGCGTCCCGCCCACTCACCCTCCCCCGCCTCCGCCGCTGGGTCCGCCTCCGGCCGACCCGCCGCTGCTGGCACGGGCGCGGCCGTGGCCGCCCCGCCACACACCACCAGCCCCACCGAGTTCGCCGCGGCCTTCGTCGGCGCGCTGTGGACCTACGACTCCCGGGCCACCAGCCAGCAGGACTTCGTGAATGGGCTGCGCAGGTGGCTCACCCACGAGGCCCAGTACGCAGACGGCGCGTCCGTCGAGGGCCAGGTCCCCGACCCCGTGATGTGGTCGCGTCTGTCCGCCAACGGCCAGACCTCCAAGGCCGCCATCAGCGAGGCGCACGTGCCCGACGCCTACTCGCGAGCCATCGCCGCCAACCCGGGCGCGCTCACCGCCGCGTACGTCTACGCCGTCACCGTCACCGGCAAGGTCGAGGTGGCATGGGACGGCGGCGGCCGGGGCGCCGAAGACCGCGCGATCACCCTGGCCGTCCAGTGCCGCCCCATGCAGGACTGCGCGCTGGCCGCCGTCGCCCCCACCGTCTACCCCTAACCACTCCTTCCCCCAGGAGTCCACTTGAGGAGCTGATCATCTATCGGGTTCTGTGATGTCCCTGGCGTGAACTTGCTCTGCGACGGCGCCAGCGCGGTCGCCGACTCCGTCACCTCCGGCATCGGCAACTGGATCGCGAAGAGCTGCGGCGAACTCGCCTCCTCCGCCGTCGACATGGCCTCGCGGGCGGTCGACGAGACCACCCGGGTCGACCTGAGCGCGGGATGGTTCCGCGACAACTACGGCCTGGTGCTGTCCATCGGGCTCACCGTGATCGTACTGACGTTCATCCTGCAGTTGATGCGGGCCGCCTGGCGGCGGGACGGTCAGGCCCTGGGCCAGGCGGTCACGGCCACCATCAGCTCTGTGCTCTTCGCTGTCACGGCGATCACGTTCACCTCGGTAGCCCTGGCCGTGGTCGACGCCTTGTCCCGCAGTCTGTTCGAGATCGCCAACGTCTCGATCTCCGATGCTGTCCGAAGGATCGTCAAGGTCGGTGAGCTCGGTGTCATCATCCCGCTCGGCTGGCTCGTGCCGGTGTTCGCCGCCATCGGATGCGCCATCGGCGCGGTCCTCTACTGGGCGATGATGGTCATGCGGAAGGTGACGATCCTCGTGCTCGTCGTCCTGGCCCCGCTGGCCGCGGCCGGCGGGCCCTGGGAGCCCACCCGCGACTGGCGTCGCAAGTGGATCGAGGCCACCGCCACCCTGGTTTTCACGAAGCTCGTAGTCACGATCGTCATGCTGGTCGGCGTGTCCGCGATCGGCCAGAGCGATACCAGGGACGGCATCGCGGCGCTCAGCGACATCATCGCCGGTCTCGTGGTGATGGCGCTCGTCCTGTGCGCCCCGTTCATGGTCTTCAAGTTCGTCCACTGGTCGTCAGCCGACGGCGGCCAGAGCCACGACCTGCACCGCTCCACGGCTGCGGGGCTGCAGGCCGCGACCTCGACCGCCAAGAAGGGCGGCCAGCTGGCCATGACCGCCGCGACCGGTGGAGCGGGCGCGGGCGCCGGAGCAGCCGCAGGCGCCGGTGGAGCCGGAGCCGGCGGCGCCGCAGGAGCGGGCGCTGCCAGCCCGCAGGGACCGGCCCAGGTCCCCGGCCAGGCCATGGGCGACGGTGGCGGTGGCGGGTCGCAGGGATCCGAGCCGTCCACCGTCCTCGCCAAGGCCACCCCGGCGGCCTTCCGCTACGGGGAGGGTACGCGGTCGGGCCCTGGCGACGGCGGCGTCCCGCTGGTCTCCCGCCCGGCGTCCGACCGCAGCGACGGCGACCAGGGGCAGGCGCTCGTCACGCGCCCCGGCTCGTCCGGGGCCTCCCCCGCAGGGCCGTCCCCGGCATCGGGCGGCGCCTCGGCCGCCGCCTCGCCCGCGGTCCGGATCACCACACCGGGCTCGGCCGCTGCCCCTGCCGGGGCCGCCGCGCCCTTCGACCCGGTGATCGCCCCGCCCGCCGGGCCCGCCGCCACCGGTGCCGACGCCGGTACGCGCTTCACCTTCCCGCAGCGCCCGCCGTCCTGACGGACTGGCCCACCGCGCTTTCCCTCCCGTGTCCCAAGCGGCTGGCCATCTCGTGCCGCCGCCTGCCCTCCCGGCCCGCACTCACGCGGGCCGGGAGGGCCCCCGGGACAGCTCCCCGACTCCAGAGAGCACCACCTGAGCACCCCCGCCACCATCAAGTTCCCCACCCGCTCCCGCCGGGGCATCCTCCTCGGCCTGACCTTCCCTCAGCTCGTCGTCGTCGGCGTCGCCGGCCTGCTCCTGCTCGGCGTCCTGATGGCCTCCGGCGTCGTCGCCGCCGTGGCCCTGAGCCCCCTGTGGGCGCTGCTCGCCGCCACGGTCGTGGTACGAATACGCGGCCGGTCCCCGGCCGAGTGGGCGCCTGTCGCCTTGCGCTACTGGCTGCGCCGAGCCCGCGGCCAGCTGCTGTGGCTCGCCCGCCCCTCGACCCGCCCCCGCGTCGAAGGTCTGCTCCACCTGCCCGGAACCGCCGCGTCGCTGCGCGCGGTCACCTCTCCGGACGGCCGACTCGGCGCGGTCCACGACCAGCAGCGGGCTACCCTCACCGCCGTCACCCGCGTCAGCAGCCGCGCGTTCGCGCTGCTCGACCCCGGCACGCAGTCCGACAACGTGGCCGGCTGGGGCCGGGCCCTGGCGGCGCTGTCCCGCTCCGGGCAGATCGCCCGCATCCAGGTCGTCGAGCGCACCGTCCCCGACTCCGGGGACGCCCTGCAGCGCTACTGGCTGGAGCACGGCCGCCCCAACACTCCGGTCGCCGGCCCCATCTACGAGGATCTGCTCTCCGCAGCAGGCCCAGCCGCAGCCCCCCACGAGGCGTATGTCGCCGTTTCGATGGATCTGCGCGCCGCCCGGCGCCTCATCAACCAGGCCGGCGGCGGACTGGCCGGCTCGTTCTCCGTTCTCCAGCAGCTCACATCCTCCCTCGACCAGTCCCTGCGCGGCGCCGGGCTCGCCCCGGGCGGCTGGCTGACCGCGGGCGAGATCGCTGCCACCGTCCGGACCGCCTACGACCCGAAGGTTCTGGGCGCGCTGGAGCGGTGGTCCGACTCCGGCCGACCCGAGGCCGACGTGGCCGCCGCCGGACCCGTCGTCCTCGTCGAGGAACCTGAGAAGATCCGCACCGACTCCGCCCACCACGCGGTCTACTGGATCGAGCAGTGGCCCCGGACGGAGACGTCGGCCGGTTTCCTCCACCAGCTCCTGTACAGCAGCGGCGTGCGGCGCACCCTTTCGCTCCTCTACACCCCCCAGGGCCTGGACGCCGCCCTCAAGGACGTCCAGCGCAAGAAGGCGACCATCATCGCCGACGCCGCCGAGCGCGTGCGTCGCGGCCAGGTCGACAGCGAGGCCGACACGGTCGAGTACGCCGACGTCAAGGAACGCGAGCTGCAACTCATCGCCGGCCATGCGGACGTCGCCATGACCGGCCTGCTCGTCGTCTCCGCCGACGACGCCGAGGCGCTCAACTCCGCCTGCGCCCAGGTCGAAACCGCCGCCGTCGCCGCCCTGATCGACCTGCGCCGCCTCACCATGCAGCAGGCCGAAGCCTTCAGCGCCGCCGCCCTGCCGCTGGCCCGCCTCTGACCGCCGAAGGGCACCGTCTCCATGGACCACGACGAGCCGAACCTCATCAGGTTCGCCACCGCCGCCATCGCATCCCAGCGCGACATCGAGCTGACGAGTCGCCAACCCCTCTCCCGCGAGGAACTCGACGCGCTCCACGAGCTCAGCATCGCACTGCACACCCTCCTCGACCGGGCGACCGCGCGCACCCGCGCCCACGCCGCCGCCGAGGGCGACCAGCTCCACAACTCCCGGATCCGGCTCTGGCAGGTGTGCGAGCACCTGCACGCCGCCTACCACGCGGCGCCCCGCGCGGACGGCCGCCTGCCGACCAGGGAGGCCTGTGCGACACGCCTGCCCGAAGGCGCTCCCGACCTCACCGTCTGCCAGCGCCACCTCAAAACCAGCGCCCACGTGAGGCAGTTCACGACCCCCACCGACCTGCACGCCCCCGTCGCCGGCCTGATCCGCCGCTGACCGGCGGACGAGAAGAGACACTCCTCCTTGCGCATACGCACCAGCGCCAGCGCGCTGTTCACCCCCACCGGCGGCGATCGCGACGACCGCCGCCGCGCCCGCCGCGACCTGGCCGCCGCCCGCCGCGAAGCCCGCCTCGCCGACCAGCCGCGGCGGCGCACCCTCACCGCCGGCGTCGACGAACTCGACGCGCGCCCGCTCTACCCGGCCGCCGGGCGTCCGGGCCCCGCCTCCGCCCGCGGCGGCAAGTTCAAGCTCCCCCCGCACCGGATGACCACCGCCGTCGCCGCCGGCGCCTACCCGTTCCTGGCCGAGGGTGGCCTCGGCGCAGGGGGCATCTACATCGGCCGGGACGTCCACGCCGAAGGGTCCTTCTGCTTCGACCCGTTCAGCCTGTACGGGAAAGTTGAAGGTTTTACTAACCCTAACGTGTTGCTCGCCGGCGTGATCGGCATGGGCAAGTCGGCGCTGGCCAAAAGCCTTGCCCTGCGCAGCATCGCGCACGGCTACAAGGTCTACATCCCCTGCGATCCCAAGGGGGAGTGGAGTGGGGTGGCCGAGGCGCTCGGGGGGCGGACCATCGCCCTCGGGCCCGGGATGAGCGGCAGGTTGAACCCGCTGGACGCTCCCGCCGCCCCGGCCGGCGTGAACCTCGCCGACTGGACCACCGAGGTCCGCAAGCGGAGGCTCCTGCTGCTCGGCGCGCTCGCCCGCACCGTGCTCGGCCGCGACCTGGTCCCGATGGAGCACACCGCGCTCGACGTCGCGCTCGACGAGGTCGTCTCCGACGCCGAGCGCACCGGCCGGGTTCCGCTGCTTGGCGACATCGCCGCCATGCTCGGCGACGCGCGGCGCCTCGACGACGCCCTCGGCGATCCCGCCCGCCGCCTCGGCGCCGCCGCCGAGGACCTCGCCCATGCGCTGCGGCGCCTCGTCCAGGGCGACCTCGCCGGGATGTTCGACGCGCCGAGCACCGTGGAGTTCGACGCCCGGTCACCGATGCTGAGCATCGACCTCTCCCAGCTCGGATCCGCAGGTGATGACACCGCGCTCATCCTGGCGATGACCTGTGCCTCCGCCTGGATGGAGGCGGCCCTGTCCGACCCCGGCGGCGGACGGCGCTGGGTGGTGTACGACGAGGCCTGGCGGCTCATGCGCCACCTGCCGCTGCTCGAACGAATGCAGCAGCAGTGGAAGCTCAGCCGCGGCCTCGGCATTGCCAACCTTTTGGTGATCCACCGCCTCTCCGACCTCCTGTCGGCCGGCGATGCCGGATCCCGCGGCCGGGCCCTGGCCGAAGGCCTGCTCACCGACTGCGCGACTCGGATCATCTACCGGCAGGAGCCGGACCAGCTCGCCGCGACCGCAAGCTTGCTGGGGCTGACCGGAGTTGAGACTCAGGCCATCGCGGCGCTCACCCGGGGACGCGGCCTCTACAAGATCGCCGGCCGGAGCTTCGTGGTGCAGCATCTCCTCCACCCCGCCGAGCGGAGCCTCTACGACACCGACAGCCGCATGAAGGCCAATGCCCCGCGAGACCAACTCTCCGCCGCGTAGCGGTCGCTGGCGCCACTGCCGACATCCGCCCACCAACTCTAGGACATCATCATCGAGTTCCACCCCACTGCCGCCTCGTTCCCCATGCTCGACGACGACGAGCTGCTCGCACTGGCCGAGGACATCAAGGCGAACGGCCAGTACCACCCGATCATGCTCGACGACTCCGGCCGCGTCCTCGACGGCCGCAACCGCATCAAGGCCTGCGAGATCGCCGGCGTGGCGCCGGAGTTCGCCACCTACAGCGGGGACGACCCCGCGATGTTCGCCCTCTCGGTCAATATCCGGCGCCGCAACCTGACCAAGGGGCAGATGGCGATGATCGCCGCGAAGGCCTGTTCACTGAGTGAACAGAGCGACCGTTCACGCAGTGAACGGCCTGCCCGTTCACTGAGTGAACAGGCAGGGGTCTCCCTTGGGCGCATCGGCCAGGCGAACACCGTTCTCCGGCACGCACCCGACCTCGTGGAGCTGGTGATCAACGGCGCGCTCGGGCTCACCGAGGCCTACAACACCGCGCGCGAGGCCAAGGCGCAGGCGGACTCCGTGGAGAACCAGCTTGCCCGGCTTCGCGCGGAGGACCCGGAGCTGGCCGACAAGGTCGTCGAGGGCGAGCTGAGCCTGCCGGCGGCGTGGACGGAGCGCAAGGAACGGGCCGAGGAGGAGGTCCGCCGGCGCCGGGTTGCCACCCAGTTCCTGTGTGAGGTGGTGCCGCCGCTCGCGCAGGCCCGCGGAACCGACACGGTGAAGCTCTACGACGAGCAGTTCATGCTGGTCGGCCGGGCGGTCACCGGCGAGGTGATCGAGCAGGCGATGGCGGCGCTCGCCGAGATGGCCGCGGCCTGGCGGGAGCGTGAGGCGGCATGAGCGTGACCGCCGAAGTGCGGCTGTGGGAGATCGTGGAGGAAGCCGCCCAAGCCGTGACCGACGACACCGGGCGCTTCCGCAAGGGCGATCTCGAATCCGAGGTTCGCCAGCGGCTCTCCGACGCCGACCTCGAAACGCACGTCCAGGCCGCTGCCCTCGACAAGCTCGCGCACGGCCTGGTGCGCGGCTGGGGTGAGCGTCGCAGCCCCAACCCCCGCCGTCGGTCCGGCATGTTCCACCCCCACGGGATCCTCAAGTTGGGCTCCGGGATCTGGGTGTGGATGGAACTCGCCACGCCGACTGACCTCCTGGAGTGGGGCCGCCTGTCCACGCGCAACCTGGCCCGGGTGGCACGTGCCGAGGCCGACCGGCAGGACTACGTCGCCGAGCGCCTCGACGCCTTCCGAATCCACGACGGCCTTCTGCTCGGCCAGCTGGAGCGGATCGTCTTCGGCTACGTCCACGACCCGAGCGACAACCCGGACCTGAGCGACGACGAGGAGTAGCCGCGCTTCCCGGCGTCCTCGCTCAACCACTCAACGAACGGAGGAACGTGCCCTCGCCCACCATCACCTTCGCTGTCGACCCCGCTCTCGACGCGGTCGCCGCTCTGTCCGTAGACCGCTCCAGTCGGCAGCGGCTGGAGCAGGCCGGCTTCGTCCGCGACGACGCGACCGGTCTGCACCGGGTCTCGCGCACCACTGCCGAGTCTCTGGCCCCGCGGCTCGTCACCGAAGCTACCCGCTTGCTCAATGCGGCCGGCTACGACGTCCTGCGCCTGTACTCCGAGACGGAGCAGCAGCAGTCCGTCACGCAGCCGGCACCGGAGGAGCCCACGATGACCCGCGCGCCCGGGACGATCTGGGCCCATCACCTGGCCTCGGACCTGATCTCAGGCCGACTCGTGGTCCACGCCCGGCTCAGCAAGGCTGACGGCCCGACCCAGCTGCTGACCAGCTTTCCGGCGGACGGCGCTGCGGCGGTCCTCTCCACTGACGGCACCGGCTTCTTCGGCGCCACGGAGTACCCCGACCTGGACGCGGCAGTGGTCGGCTGGGGCTATCCGCTGACCTCCCCGTTCCCTCAGCCGGAGCCGCGCAGGGCCGTTGCCTCCGCCTCGCGTTCCACCCGGTACGTCGAGAACGCCAACGAGGTTGTCCTGCCGGATCCGGCCTTGTCGTCGCGGATGCCAGCGCCGCGGGCCGCCGCCGGGATCCATCCGTAAGTCCCCCGGCCGGCCCGGCGCAACGGCCCGCTGCCGCCCACGACCGCAGCCGCTGACCCTGCCCCCAGCAGCCACGTCCAGCCCCACTTCCCTGCTCGCCTTCCTCTCTGCTCGCCCCCAGGAGTGCTTCCTGTCCACCCGCTCTGTCATCGCCCGGCCTACCGACGTCGGCTTCACGGGCATCTACTGCCACCATGACGGCTATCCCAGCCACATGCTGCCCCTCCTGCTGAGCGCTCGGCAGCACCGCTTCCGAGGCGATGTCGAGGCACTGTCCCACCACCTGATCGACACCCCGGCCATCGGCTGGGAGGAGATCGGCGTCGATCTGCTGAACGGAGCCCCTGAGGGGCTGCGGGCCCGGCTGATCGGCAGGGACTCCGTCGCCAGCAGCGAGGTCAGCGCCGGCGGCATCCTCACCTCGGACGGATCGCCGCCCTCGAAGGACATCGTCACCGAGCAGACCACCGAGGGCCTGAACTGGGCGTACGTCCTGCACGCGGAGGGCGTCGAGGTGATTGGCCTGTACGAGTACGAGCGCGGACCGGTGGTGCCCTGGGACACCGAGCCGACCTCCGTCTTCAGTGACTACGCCGGCCTCTGGTCGCCGACCGGTCCGCTGCCCGTGACCGCGCCGCCGTCGTCGGCTGCCGCGGCGGCACGGGCTTCCTCGGGCAAGATCCGCTCCGCCGCGCCCGCTCGAGCAACCGATCCGGACGGTGCGCTCAGCCCGGCTCCCCTGGCCAAGCCTGCTGCCGGCCGGGCGCGCTGACGGCTCGGGACTCTGCCCGCCCCGTCGTCCCCGCGGTGCCCCCACCCGACTCAATCCCTTGGGGCCATCCGCCCTCTACCACCCCTCCCCTTTCCCGGAGTTGCTCCTTGCCTGCTTGTCTGACCCGTCTGGACGACCGAGTGGAGGCGGCTGTCGGCACCAGCATCGCCGCTCTGCACGCCGAGGAGGCACGCCTGAGCGCTGGTGCCGCCCGCGTGCTGGACGCCCACCGTGTGCTGGTGAAGGCCGAGACCCGCGTCGCGTTCGAACGAGTGCGGCTCGTGATCTGCGCCGACCGGCAGCGCCGGGTCGACGACCAGCTGCTCGCCGATCTGTCCGATCAGCTGGAGATCCTGGAAGACGCCGCAGCCACCCGCGACCAGGCCGAGGCCGACCTGCTGGCCCGCGTCAAGGAGATGAAGCAGCCGCTGCCCAGCACGCGCTCGGTCCCGAGCTTGGCCCTCTCCGTCCGCCACCGGTGAGCGCCACCCGACGGCCCGAACGCGCGACCTTCGGCTGGAACTTCGACTGGGGCGAGTTCGTCATCGCCCCGCACCAGCTTGCCCCCGACATCGCGGAGATCCTCGCCGAGGCCGGCTTCGTGAACCGGGCCGAGCCGCTCGGGGCCTGGCGCATGTCCCCGGCAACCACGATGTTCGAGCAGGCCGATGCTGCCGCTCTCGCGGTCCGCCAGCTGGCCGAAGTCGGCTGCCGGGTGGGTAACTGGCATGCACCACAACAGCGTTCCTCGGACGTTGTCCGGCACTACGACTGGCTGACCTCCGAGGCCCCGTTCCACAACGCGGGGGCGACGTCGGCGGCGGCCCGGGTGGAGGCCTGCCGCCGACTCAGCCGCGTCCAGTCGCCCGATTCGCGGTCGATCACCGAGCAGATCGCGTCCGGCGAGCTGCTGGTGGAGGCGCGGCGCACGTTCGACGACGCCGAGTGGATGATCGCCTCCGAGCGCGACAGCCCGGACCGCTACGTGGAACTACTCCATCGGCTGCCCCAGAGCGCGATGTTCGTCACGGGCGACGTGCCCGAGGCGTTCGCCGGGCACACCCGCCGCTCCTTCCGACAGCTCATCCTGCGCGAGACCCGTCCACCGGTCTCCGACCGGGCCAGCGCCGCTAGCGCGACCTCCCGGCCCTTTCCCCCCGCTCAGCCCTCAGTACCCAACGCAGCTCGGCTCGCGTCGTCCGCTCAGGGACGACGGCGCTGACCGCCCGGCCGTTAGCCCCCACTTCGACAGCGAGGATCATGTCCGACATCTCCTTCGGGCCGGGTCCGGACGGTGCCATCACCGCCCGACTCGGCCCCGACGCACCCGACAGCGCGCACCGGCTCCTCCAGCAGAACGGCGCGACCCCCGGCCCCCGCGACGGCGAGTACGTCTTCGACGGTCCGGACGCCGTCGCCCGCGCGGCCCAGGTCGCCTGGCTCAACCGGGCGGACTCGCTCGGTGCTTCCGCCCCGTCGACCTCGCGGACGATGCCGCTGGCCGGGGTTGACGTGGTCTTCGCCCGCCACCCGGGTGACGGGATCGTCGCGGCGACCGCGACGGACTCCACCGAGGGCCTGGTGCCCGAGGTGCTGCGGACCTTCGGCTGGCGCTACGACGGCGGCGCTCCCGACCGCGACATCTACCTGCCGCCCGAGGACGCGAGCGAACGGCAGGCCCTGGCCGCGGCGGCCCGGGCGAGCCTGGTCCTACAGGGCCTGGGCCTGCAGGTCGCCACGGTCGGGCTGGCCGCACCGCCGGCCAGTGCCGACCGGCTCGCCGAGGCGGCCGAAGACCTGGCCGTCGAAACGGTCAGCCTGCGCAGCCTCACCGACAGCAGGGACGTGGCCGATGTGCTCGACGTCGCACTCGATCCGCGGGTCGGGGCGCTGCCGAACCTGCTGGAGCTGCTCGATTCCACCCAGGCGTTCGTCTCCCAGCTCCCCCCGACCCAAGGCGAGGTCCTCGGCGCCCGGGTGAGCATCGCCCGGCACCAGACAGCCGCCCTGGCCGAGAACCTGACCACCGTCCAGGCCGCACTGGCGGACGTCGGCAGCGTCGTCGAGGCGCCGATCACAACCACGCGCAGTGCGCGCGCGACTGCGGCAAGCGCTGTCACCGCTCGCGGGCTCCCGGCGGGCCCGATCATCCAGGCCGCGCCCGCCGCCCGAGTGCTGGCCACCGCCCCCGCCACCGCCGCCACGCTCTAGGAGAGACCGCATCAGCGACAGCCCCGCCATCCACATCGTCCGCCATCCCCAGCACGGCGTCACCGCCGCCGGCCTGGAGCACGCCACCTACCGGCAGCGCCGGCTGCTGGCCGACTACGGCTTCACGCCGGTCCCCGGCAGCGCCGATCTGGCGTTCACCGGCCAGACCGACAACCTCTTCCTCCACGCCCGTCAGACCGTGGCAGCCCTGCGCGCCACCGGTGCTGAGGTGCGCCCGGACCCCGCGTTCGACTACGCCGAACATCCCGGCCACCCCTCTCCCTCCTCGGTCGCCGCCGGACAGGGCGCGAAGATCATCACCCCTGGTCGCGTCTCCCCGCAGCCGCCGGAGGTCGCCACGGACCGGCAGCCGGACGTGGCCGTCCGGCACCACCCCGACCACGGGATCACCGCCACCAACCACTCGGGAAGCCCGGACGCGGCGACACTCCTGGCGAAGGCCGGCTTCTACCGGGTCCCGGACCATCCGACCCTGTACTCCCTGACCAGGCCGGAGGCGGGCGGAGTCGACCGAGCCACGGACACCGTCGCCCGCCTGCGCGCGGCCGGGCTGACCGTCGTCTCGGACGCCGCGTTCGACCCCGACCACGCTCCCGGCAACCCCGGCGAGTCGTTCCGCACCCACCTCGTCAAGATCGCCGACGCCACCACGTCACAGGACCCCGCGCAGGATCCCTTCGCCACCCGGATCTTCCCGGCGCCGAAGCAGGAAACGGGCACCGCCGAACCGGTGGCCGGCCTCGACCCGTTCGCAACGCGGATCTTCCCGGCCCCCGAACAACATCAGGCGGACAGCCGGATGGGCGCGCTGCTGAGCAACCGGCAGGACACGCTCGTCACGATCCAGGAGATCCTCACCGGGCTCTCACAGCAGCTGCGCGACGACCCACGGGCCCTGGACCCCTCGCAGGTGTCCGCCGTCCTGAACGATGCGCAGACCACCCTCGGTGGCGTCCGCCGCGACCTCGCGACGATCTCAGCCGCGGCCCCGGCTCGAACCGCCCGTCCCGCGCAGGCCACCCGATCGACCGTCGCCCCCGAGCTCGGCACCCGCGCGCAGGCAGCCACCGCCACAAGCCTGCGGCTGGGCCGCGTCACCGCCGCCCAGCCCGTCGAAGCCGCCGCGCAGCCGGTCGATCCGCGCCGGGCCTACAGCATCCACGCCCGCTGACCAACGCCCCTTCTGCTCAACGACGTCAAGGAGTCCACCGTGTCCACGACCCCCGAGAGCAACGACATCGTCGACATCACGATCTCCCGCCACGCCCAGACGGGAACGATCTCGGCCACGCCCAGCGGCATGACCTTCAGGGTCGCGGACGCGCTCCTGCCGCAACTCGGATTCGAGCCCGACCCGACCGCGCTCGGCTCGTTCCGACTCGCCGCCCCGCGGCGCAACAGCCGGGAACGGGCCGTCGCCGCGGTCCGGGCCCTGCGCACCATGGGCCACCGAGTGCTCGCCGACCCCGAGTTCGACACCTGTGCCGCCACCCGCCGCAGCAGCGACGGCGAGCCCGACGTCGCGATCGGCCGACACCCGAAGCTGGGCATCGTCGCCGCCGTCACCTCCGGCCTGCCGATCGACCCAGCCCCGCTGCTCACCCGAGCCGGCTGGAAGCACGTGCCGGCCCTCGACCTCTACCGGGCTCCGGTCACGGACCGCCCCGAGGACGACAACCTCGCTGCCGCCGCCCGCGCGACCGCCCGCCTCCGGCGCGGCCGGTACACCGTCGCCGTCCAACCGGAGATCGTCGCCGCCGTCCTGGCCCGCAGCTCCGTGACGTCCGCGCACCCGCAGCACCGCTGATCCATCCAACTGCCAAGGAGAACAGACAACATGGCTGTCAAGACCAAGTGGGTGGTCACCCACTCCTGCGGACACGAGCACGAGCACGACCTCGGCGCGAGGCCGGCTGACCGGCGGGCCGGGTACGCCCGCTGGCTCGCCGGACGCGACTGCACAGACTGCTGGCGCGCCCAGCGCGAAGGCGACCACGACGAGGAACGCACCGTCTGGGTCGCCGCCCGCCGCGCAGAGGAGGAGCAGGCCGCCGTCGACTGGGCCGAGCGGTACGCGATGCCGCCGCTGTCCGGCCCGGCGACGATCCTCGCCTGGGGCGCGCGTTGCCGCCATCAGCTCGTGACCGGCGCCTACCAGAGCCTCGTCACCGAGGGCGATCTCACCGAGGAACGGTGGCAGGAGGTCGAGGCTCTGGCCCGCACGATCGACCGCGCCGGCTGGTGGGTGGACCAGCGTGAGGCCAGCCCCGGTGACCTGCCGGAGCTGCTCGACGCCGCCACCGACGCCGACCGCGTCGTCGAGAACCCGTTCTAGCGAGGGGCGGACATCACTTGAGCCTGATCACCGCACTCTCGCGCAACCAGCCCGACGACGGCGAAAGCTCCCGCGTCGCCGCCTGGGCGGTGCGGCGGCTGGGCGACTCCCTCGCCGACAGCACCCTGCCCTCGGACCTCGCCCGCTCGATCGAGCTGCTGGAACCTGTGCTGCACGAGGTCGAGGAGACGCTGCAGCGTGCGGCCGAGGCCGCCGGCGGGGCCAGTACCGCACGCTCCGCTCACGCCGCCGCCGAGCAGTTCGGGCAGGCCAGCGCCACCACCGTCCTCCTGCGACTGCACCTGGAGCAGATCGCCGCCCGGCTGCGGGGCTTCGACCTCGACTTCCCCATCGACGCCACCGACCTCTCGCCCCGGGCCAACGCCGCCCAGCGCACTGCGCCCCAGGTCGTGCACGCCCCGCGGTCCGTGCAACTCCCAGCCCCGGTGCCCGCCGCGTCGATCACCAGCGTGCTCGGCCACACGACACGGCGGTGACCGGCCCGATCCGCATCTCGCCGGGCAGTTTCGGCGCCGCTTCCGCCAGCGGCGCCGACTCCGCGGCCGGCGCGATGCTGACGAAGCTCGGTTTCGCGCCACCGCGCAACACCGATCAGCCCATGTCCCTGCACATGCTCGACGGCCCACTCGTCTTCCGCGCCGTCGTCGAAGAGGCAGCCCGTCGGCTGGAGGGCGCCGGGTACGAGGTCGAGGTCGATCCGCGCCTTCGGCTCTCCGCGATCGGCGAGGAGGCCTTGGAGGTTCTCGCCGACCTGCGCGGCAAGCTCAACGAACTCGCCGACGTGGTCAGCCGAATAGACGACCTGCGTGAACTCGCCGATGTGGCAGCCCAGATGGTCGCCGGAGCGCACAACGTGGCCGACGGCACCCGCGAGCTTCTCAGAACCGCCGCCGGATCCGCGCGCGACACCCACGGCCCCCCGCACGAGCGGGAGGAGATCGCCGACTGGTTCGACGCGGGCGCCGAGGCCGTCGCCACGCTCCAACGGAACGCCTCCAACGTGCCCTACCCGCAGCAGTCCGACACCTCTCCGGCTGCCCGGGCGCCGGCCGCCCGCAACCGGTCCCCGGCCGCCCGCACAGCCACGACCGCCCCGGTCAGCGCCGCCGCGCCTACCCTCCCCCGCACCTCCTACCCCCGGAGAACCCGAGCTTGACCCACCCCACCCACCTGTCCCTCGCACAGCGGCTGCGGAACCTTGCCGACCAGCTCGACACCGACAACGGCCGGCCGAGCCAGAACCTGATCCAGGCCCTCCTCGCCCCACAGGGCCTGCTCAACCTCACCCACGAGGCAGCCGCCACCGCCCGGATCGACCTCGATGCCTGGAACCAGGCCTTCAGCCCCGACCCGGACAGCACGCACCTGCAGGAACTCAGCCGCCAGGCCGCCACGATCGAGGAGAGCGTGCTCGGCACCATGGAGAAGGCCGAACTCCACCTGCCCGCAGCGACCCGGCTGATGGCCGACCACGCCGACCCCGCCGAGGCCGCTGCGGTAGCCCTGGCCGCCGAACAGGCCCTGTGGGACGGTTCTGAAATCCGCGGCAACGAACGCGTGTACTACTGGCATGCCGAAGGCTCGGACGATATCCCCCTGCCGGGCCTCGCGCCGACCCGGCGCGGCTATGCCGACCCGTACGGCACCGCGCTGTTCACCCGCCAGGCCGCCGAGCAGGTCGTCGCCGACATGCTCGCCGCTGACGCCGGCTTCGAAGCCGCGTTCCAGCCGGACGGATCGCTGATCTACACCTGGCCCAAGGAGTACGACGGCGACGGCGGACGGATGCACGTCGTCCCGGACGACCGAGGGCTGTACGCGATCGGCGGCCAGTGGCCGTGGATGTACTACCGTCCCGGTGACCCCGAACTCGCACCCCGGGCCAACGCCGCCCGGATCGTCTCCAGCACGCCTTCCCCGGCAGCCTCGTCCGAGACCACCACCCGGCACAGCGCACCGGCCGCCGCCCCCGGCAGGTCGCGGTGAACCCGCTGCCGCAGGAACAGGCGACCTCAGGCACTCCCACTGCCCTTCTCACCACCGGCCTGCGTGACGTCGCCGCACGAATCCGCGCATCCGCCGACCCGTCCGAAGTGGCGGGACTACTCGCGGAGATCACCCGAGATGGCGGCACCCTTGAGGCGCTGTCCGACGTGGTGGCCGCCGCGAGCCGGTGGGCCAAGGACCGGCCCGGCGGCGGATATCTCTGGCAGCCGCTCGGCCAAGCCGCGGACGACATCTGGGAGGCCGGCGCCGACATCACCGACCTGCCCGCACAGATCCGCGAACTGGCCGCCAACCCGCCCCGAATCCGCTCTGCCGCCGCGCGCACCAGCGGCGCCACCGTGCCCGGGCCCGAGCGGCAGCAGCCGCCACCGGCCTCCATCGTGGCCCCGCAGGCTCGCTCACGCGGGCGGTGAAGAAACGTTTCCCCTCTGATCCCTTCCATCACCAGATACGCGAGCACCCGCGACCTGCTCGTTGCCGCGCAGCACCACGCCCTGCGCCAGCCAGGCGAGCCGCCGGTCAGCGTCATCGACGGCTGGCGTGAAGTCGGCGAACTCCCCTTGCCCGGAAGCATCGAACTCGCCGCCCTTGCAGAGGAGTTGAACGAGCTTCTCCGCGCGCACCGTCCGGACCAGGACGAGCGCCTGGGCCGCAGCCGCGATGTGTGGCACTGCACCATCCGCGACCACCCCGACGCGCCGCGCCTGACCGACGCCCAGTGGGCAGCCACCGCCCGGCGGGTCCTGGCCTCCACCAGAATCGTGTCCGCCGACGACCCGTCGGCCAGCTGCCGCTGGATCGCGCTGCGGACCGGAAGCCACGAAGTCCGGATCATCGCCCCGCTGATGCGTGCCGACGGCACCACCCCGCCACTGCACCGCGATCACTCCTTGGCGCGCGCGGCCTGCCAGCTCGTGGACCTCGACCTCGCAGGCCGCCACCGCGCCGTGGCCGCGCGCACCGGGCACCGGGCCGTCAGCTCCGCGGCCCCTCCAGCCGCCGCCCGGCTGTGGGCGCCAGAGCACCGCCCGGCAACCTCCCATCGCTGACCAGCGGCTATCTCGGCCCCGGCCGCGAGCGCGCGACCGCACCGCGCCGCCGCCAGCCCGTCCCCAGGCCCGCACTGCGGCCTTCCCCACGCCCGCGCGCTCCGCCCCGCGCCCGGGCTTCCCGCAAGGACCTTCTTCTGCCCTCCCCCTCCTCCCCTTCCCCAAAGGCGCCGTCCTCCAGCCCCGGCACCGATGCCCTCCTCTACACCCTGATCGGCGCCGGCCTCGCCCTCGCCGCCTACGGCTCGCTCGCCTGGGTCGGTGGCAACCTCACCAACTCCGCCGTCGGCAGCGGACCCTGGCAGCCGTACCAGCCGGTCACCGCCGCCCTGCACCCCGACCATCTGTGGCCGGCGCTCGGCTCGCTCCAGGTCCTGATAGGCGCCAGGATTGCCCCCGGCCTGCTCTTCGCCGCCCTGGCCGCCGTCGGCGCGGCCCAGGCGCTCAAGCGCCGCCGTTCCAAGAAGGCCGCCGGGCTGGCCACCAGCCGCGACCTGGCCGTCCTACTGCCCAAGGAGGTCTCGGCCAAGGCCAAGAGCCTTCGCCCAAGCCTCGCCGACGCCAAGCCGGGATCCATCAAGCCCGACGACACCGGCGTCCTCCTCGGCAACCTCGGCGACGGCGGACCCGAGGTCCGCACGTCCTGGGAGGACGTCGCGGTCGCGATCATGGCCCCCCGAAGCGGCAAGACGACCAGTCTGGCCGTCCCGTCGATCCTGCGCGCTCCCGGCCCCGTCCTCCTGACCAGCAACAAGGCAGCCGGCGACGCCTACACCGTCACGCTCGACGCCAGGTCCGAGGCCGGGCGGGTGTGGACGATGGACCCGCAGCAGATCGCCCACACCGAGCAGGCCATGTGGTGGGATCCGCTGGCCGACGCCAAGGACCTCCCCGGCGCGAGGCGTTTGGCCCAGCACTTCGTCACCGCGTCCGTCGACGAAGGCGAGCAGGGCGACTTCTGGTCCACGGCCGCCGCCAACACGCTCACGGCGCTGTTCCTCGCTGCCGGCGCGGACGGTCGCCCGATCACCGACGTGCTCGGCTGGCTCGCCCAGCCCGCCGACCGCACCCCGATCGACATCCTCAAGGAACACCAACTCACTGCCATCGCAGCACAGTTGCAGGGCACCGTGTCAGGCGCTGTCGAGACGCGGGACGGCATTTTTGAAACCGCGCGGCAGTACGCGGCCTGCCTTCTGGACCCGAAGATCGCTGCCTGGGTCACCCCGAACGACACGCTCCCGGAGTTCAAGCCCTCGGACTTCGTCACCCGCAGGGACACCCTGTACCTGCTGTCGAAGGACGGCGGCGGCTCCGCGTCCGCGCTGATCGCCGCCGCTGCGGACAGCGTGATGCGCACCGCGGTCATCCAGGCGGAGCGCGACGGCGGACGCCTCGACCCGCCGCTGCTGTGCGTCCTCGACGAGGCCGCCAATGTGTGCAAGATCGGTGATCTCCCCGATCTGTACAGCCACTTGGGCTCCCGCGGCGTAATCCCGATCACGATCCTCCAGTCCTACCGGCAGGGCCAGCGGGTCTGGGGCGAGGTCGGCATGGACGCCATGTGGTCCGCCGCCACGATCAAGTTGGTCGGCAGCGGCATCGACGACGCCGACTTCGCCGACAAGTTGAGCCGGCTCGTCGGCGACCACGACGTCGAGACCGTCTCGCACTCCACGTCCGACTCCGGACGCTCCACCTCGGTCTCGATGCGGCAGGAGCGGATCCTGCCCGCCGACCAGGTCCGCGCCCTCAAGAAGGGCTCGGCGCTGCTCTTCGCGACCGGGATCAAGCCAGCGCTGCTCGAGCTCCGGCCCTGGTACAAGGAGCCCGGCGCCGACGTAATCGGCAAGGCCTCGTCCCGGCAGACTGCGGCGATCACCGAGCGGGCCAAGGCCAAGGCGGAGGCCGCCGCGTGAGCGCCGCCACCACGAACGCCCCGACCGTGCGCACGCTCTCTCTAGGCGCCGGGGTCCAGTCGACCTGCCTGCTGCTACTGTCCGCCCTCGGTGAGCTGCCCCGCCTCGACTACGCCATTTTCGCGGACACCGGCTGGGAGCCGAAGAAGGTCTACGAACACCTCGACCGCGTCGAACAGGAAATAGCGAAACCCGCCAGAATACCCATCCTCCGGGTATCCTCGGGAAACATCAGGTCCGACGCCCTGAACCCTTCCCACCGCTTCGCCAGCATGCCGCTCTACATCCTAAACCAGGACGGCTCACCTGGCATGACGCGCCGTCAATGTACCGGCGAATACAAAATCAAGCCAATTAAGCGGCAGGTTCGGGAAATCCTCGGATATCCCTATCCGGCGCGGATACCGGCCGACGTCTTCGCCGAGCAGTGGATCGGCATCAGCACCGACGAGTTTCACCGCGCGAAGGACGCCGACGTCAAATACACGCGCAATCGGTTCCCCTTGATCGAGTTGGGCCTCTCACGCGGTGACTGCCTGGGCCTGCTCGCCGAACACGGCCTGGAGAGCACCCCCAAGTCGTCGTGCCTGGGGTGCCCGTACCACGGCAACGCGCAGTGGCGGGCGATCCGCGACGGCGATCCGGCGGAGTGGGAGGACGTGGTCGAGTTCGACCGCGAGATCCGCGCCGGTAACGCCCGCGCCAACGCCGACGGCCGGCCGCTGCTCGGCCAGGCGTATCTGCACCGGTCCCGGATGCCGCTGGCCGAGGCTCCCATCGACCGGCTCACCCGCCGCGAGCAGCTCGCCCTGGAGGAGCGGGTCGCCGCCGACGAGGCTGAGTTCGGCCCCGCCGATGGGTGCTCGCCGTACTCCTGCCGCTCCGGCGACCCCGTCTGATCTCCTCACTCCCCACACGTCACCGCGACGTCAGCCACGTCACCGCCCATGCCCCGCTTGACCTTTCACTCCCGGGCGTGGTGGCTGGCGCCGCCCGCACTCGCCTTCCTCGGAGGCCATTTCTGACGTCCTCGTGCACCCCCGTCGACCAGGCGAAGGCCCTGCGACTCATCCGTCCCCTTCCGGACGGCACCACCACCGGCCTCCAGCAGATCGCCCGCCGCGCCGACACCGTCGTCATCGCCACGCTCGAGCAGGGGAGCGTCCACGACACCTGGACGGGCGTCAACGTCCGCATCGTCTCGCCTGCGTACGGGGAGCTGCCCGGCAACTGGTTCGGCTTCGACGAGCACTCCGTGTTCAACCGGGACGCCCGGGACGGGCGCTCCGACCCTGGCACCCTCACCCGGGAGAACCAGCGGGATCTGCTCTGTACCAGGGGAATCCTGCCCGACGCAGTCCGTGAAGCGGTCGACACCTACGTCCGGGTCTTCGCCCCGGCGGAGGCCCCGCAGTTCACCGCGATGCACCAGGTCGACGGCCTGTGGTGGCTTGCGGACCATCTCGTCGACCTCCGCGCGACCTACCCGCAGGCCCTGGCGGACCGTTCCCTCCCGTACCTCGATCCCGATGTCCCGAGCGAGGTAGCCGGCGGGATCTACAACGATCTCGAAGACCTCACGGGCGAGTGGGAAGCCGTGCAGGGCGCGCGGACCACCTCCATCAGGGACGACCTGCAGCTCCTGCGCGGCCTTCGGTCCTCTCTGCTGGAACTTGCCAGACCCTCCGTCACGGACGCGTACCTGGCCGGCGAGTTCCGCCGCCACGTCAAAACGCTGGACGAGATCGCCTCGCAGATCACCACCGGCCTCCGCCAGCCGGTCGCCGCAGTGGGCGATTCGCCGCGCAGGGCCGCCGCCCTGAGCACCTCCGCGACCGCTCCATCCGCCGCTCCCCCGCCGGCCGACGCCGTGAGGGGCGCAGACGGTGAGGTGCTCCGCTCGTCTCCCGCACCGCCACCGCCACCGGCACCGCCCGCACCGGGCCGGACGCGGTGACGCGGCAGGAGTACACGTCCCTGCCGCCCCGCCGGTGGTCCAACCTCTCCACGGCCGGGGATCCGGCGTGGTTCCCCCAGCTGCGGCAGATGGGCCCCTGGTCCCACCGGGAACTGGTCTCGCTCGCGCACCCCTGGCCGGTTTCCTGGTTGTACCCGCCGCGGCGCGGCGACCCGCCGAGGATCGTCAACCTCTTCGCCGGACCGGGCGGTTGGGAGGTCGGTCTCCAGATCCTCGCTGATGGCGGCACGCCCTTCGACACCGTCGGCGTCGAGCTGGACGAGAACGCGGCGGCCACCGCGCGGGCGGCCGGATTCCGGCGCATCGTCGCCGATGTCCGTCACCTTGACCCCACCCACCCGGCTCTTCGGTACGTCGAGGGTCTGATCGTCAGCGCGCCCTGCATCACCTGGAGCCCCGCGGGACTCCGGCAGGGCCACGCCCACGAGAACCTGGAGCTGCTGCTCGACATGCTCCCCCTCGCGCTGGAGGCCACGTTCGGGCACTGGCACGGCGACGGCGACTGCGACGAGGCAGACAGCTGTCTGATCTGCACCGATCCAGTCTGGGACGGCAACTGCGGGTGGACCGGCCCGCTGATCACCCGCAACGACGCCCGCGAGCCCATCTCCAGGATGACCGACCCGGGCATCGGGCTCGTGGCCGAGTCCGCGCTCTGGGCGCTGAGCCTGTCCGCCTGCTACGACCACCTGCAATGGCTCGCGATGGAGCAGTCCAGCGCGCTGCCCTCGATCGTGCCGGACGCGATCGGTGAGGTGCTGGAGATGGCGGACTGGTGCGACTCCGCCCAGTGGAAGCTGGACGCGGCGGACGTCGGCCTCGCCTCCCACCGCCGCCGCACCTACCTCATCGCCGGGCGCCACCGCTACGTGAAGTTCAACGCCGTGGATCCTGACGACCCGGTTCCTGCCCGAACAGCGGCCGAGGCCCTGGGCTGGCCGGCGGGAGTACGGGTCAACACGCGGGGGCAACGCTCCACTCCGGGCGGCAACGAGTGGTCGGCGGACCGGACCGCCCCGGCCATCACCGGCCGCTCCCGCAGCGCGTACTGGGCAAGCGATCCGCAGCGACGGCTCGGGCTGGCGGAGGTCGCGCTGCTGGTCGGGATGCCGGCCGACCACCCGTGGGCCGGCTCGCCTTCGGCCCAGTTCCAGCAGGCGGGCGATGTCGTGCCCCCCACAGAGGCGGCCCGGGTCCTGGGGCCGCTCGTGCGCCGCCCATCACAGGAACCGGTGCGCCGCTACCTCGCGAACCTCTACGGTCCGCGCAGCCAGGCCGCCGCCGCGAGGTCCGTGGTGGCCGGCGGCCCGCGGCGCCGCCGCGGCGCGATCGTCTCCGCGACCCCGATGCTGCCCGGGCTCGACGCCCTTCCAGCCCTCGCGGACCCAGCGTCGCCCCGGTGCCCGCCACAGCCCATCCGCTGAGCGGGCGCTCGGCCCGGCGACCCCGGTCCTTGCCCTTCCCCCGATCCGAGCAGGAGGCTCGTGAACACCATCGCCCAGTCCCTGCACGGCTGGACACCCGCCGACCCGCAGACCGAAGCCGCCGTGGAGTTCCTGAGCCTGGCGCCCGAACTGACCGAAGTCGTCAGCTCCCACCGGATGGGCCATCAGCACTTCCACGTGGCCTTCAACTGGGACACGATCGGCGGACCCCCCGGGCTGCCACGCGCGTACGGCATCCACGTATCCTTCGCCCCGGAGACCCACCGCTGCCGGGTCCGCACCCGCCCGGCGCCGACCTTTGGCTGGGCAGGTCGGTGGCTGGTCGGACAGGGGGCCGACCCCCGCGCCGTCGCCGAGTACCGGCCCGTCCCCGACGACCCATACAACCTCGGCCCCGGCGAGCGGATCGAGGGATTGCTCTCGGGCGAGGACTACGGCTTCGCCCGCCCCGGTGCCAGGACCACCCGGTTGATCGAGGACCGTGTGCGCCGCTCGGGAGACCGCTATCGGATCCTGCGCTACAACAGCGCCTTCCCCGCGTTCCTGAACGGCGAGCGGGAGGCCAACTTCGTCCTGCTGCACGACCGGCACTCGCGCGCCGTCGGCCGCCGCTTCCTCATCCAGCTGGAGACCGTGCACATGCGGCGCGCGACGTACAGCATCACGGAGGGCGGCTTCCGCACCCTCGCCCAGGCCCGCCGATGGATCGACCGGATCGACGCGAAAACGGGAACGACCCCGCCCTTGCCCGCGACCGACCCAGCCACGGGACTGGCTCCACGCGGCTTGCCGGCCCCGCTCCGAGCCGCGGGCACGGTTCACGCGTTCCCCGTCTCCTCCACCCGCCGGTCACGGTGACGGTGGCCGCCACCGCGCTCAGCCCCGGCATGGAGGCCGAGCAGGCCCTCCTCGGAGCGCTACTCCTCTCCCCCACGGAACTCGCCTCCATCAACGGGTGGTTGAAGCCGCCCCACTTCCTCCGCCCCGCCCACGCCGCGCTGTACGAGGTGCTTCTCGATCAGCGCGCAGCCGGCCACCCGGGTGCGGCTGAGGGCGCCGGCGACGATCAGGTCCGGGACTTCGCGCTGGAAGCGCTGGCCGCCGCGCGCAGGACCAGCCAGGGACTGAGCCCGGGCTACGGCGCGACGCTGATCGCCGTCTGTCCGCACCCGCGCCACGCCCGCGCCTACGCCAGGATGGTGCTGGAGTCCTCGATCCGCCGCCAGGTCCACGAGCGCGCGCACCGGCTCCAGCACGCCGCGCGAACCGGCGCTCTGGACGGCGTGCTGGAACTGACCGGCGAGCTGCGCCAGGCCGTCCACGAGCTGGCCGACCTCTGGGGCACCTTGGACGAGCGCCCTCGTCCGCTGCCCGGCCCGTGGCCGCTCGAAATCCCCGACGCCGTACGAGAGACGACCATGGTCGACGAGACCGCGCTGCTCTCCTCCGCCACCGCTGCTCCCGACGACCTGAAGGAGATCATCCGGTGGCTGCGGCCGGGCGACTTCCTCGACCGCGGGCACGGCGCCGCCTTCCAGGCCCTGGCCGCCCTCGCGCACCGAGGGGAGCCGATCGACGCACTGACCGTGCTGTGGGAAGCGCAGAAGCAGGGAGCCATCGCCTCCGGCGCCATCACCGCCGACGGCGTGCGCGCGGCTACGCGCGACGGCTTCACCGGCGATCCGCAGTACTGGGGCGAGCGGGTCCTTCGAGCCTCCGTGCTCCGCCAGAGCGCCGCATCGGCCGGGATCGTGCGGCTGCTCGCCCGGGACTCCTCCCTGCCGGCCGCGCGCCTGCTCGGCTGCGCGCTGCACACCCTCGGCAGCGCCGAGGCCGTCCAGGAGCGCTGGCTCACCGCCAACGGACTCCCACTCCGGTCCGATCCGCCCCTGGCCCCGTCCCCTGGCGGCACCGAACGACGCGAGGCCGCGCGCACCCGAACCCCCGCCACCATCGCACACGGTGCCGCTCTCCCTTCTCCGGCCGAAGCCGCGGCGCCGCCCCGATCACCCATCAGGAGCAGCCGCTGACCGACGCCGAACGTCCCGCCCGGTCCCGATAGCCCCTCCGAAGGAGTCCAGCCCTGCCCACCAAGAATTCGCCCCGACCGCCGAGCCCCGAGGCCACCCGACTGCGGGCCGCAGCCGACGCCATCGATGTCGTCGCCGCCGCACTGCCCGGTGCCTACCGAGAGGAAGGCGCTCCCGGCGTGCGCGAGCTGGCCGAGCATGTCGGCCACATCAGCGACCGGCACACCCAACTGGTCGCGACCGCTGACGTGTTGGCATCCTCGCCGCTGGCCGACAGCACCCGGCGGGCCACGGCCCGCGCACTCGCCGACGCCGGCACCCAGGTCGGCCAGGCCGTGTACGGCATCAGCCAGGCCGTCGCCATGTCCGCTCGCCTCCACGAGGTCGCGGGCCTGAGCGGCCCGCACGCCGAAGCCGTCCGGGAGCGCGCCGGGCACGAGCTGAACCTCGCGCTCTCCCGCACCCGACTCGCGCTCACCGGCGCGAGCGGCACCCTGCGCCAGCAGGCCCGCTCAGGCCGCGACGGCGCCACCCTGCCTCCGATGCGCAGCCGGGCCGCCCTTGCCCGCACCGCTGGCACACCCGCCCCCACGTCGCGCACCGCCTCGCCGACCAGCTCCACCGCAACCCCCACCCCGGCCGCAGCACACCGTCGCTAGTCTCACCCAGGAGCCACTAATTCCCCGACCGGAACCCCAATCCGTCGACTACGAAGTTGAGTTGGCGCAGATGGCCTCCGTCTTCACCTTCATCGCGGAGAACCTCGACAGGACGGCCCGCGTGCCCGGCCGTCCCGGCATGGTCAAGGCCATCTCCGAGGAGTGCGAGCACGCCAGGACCGTGATGCGGCACTGCTCAGCCCGGATGCACGACCTCGCCGGTTCCACACCGGCCCAGGACCCGCGGCGCCTCGCGGCGGCGACGTCGGCCTTCCGCGCCGGGCGGGCGCGAGCCGCCACCGTTCACCGCCACCTTGCCCACGCCCTGGCCATCCTCGTCGACGACACACCTCCGGCTCGACGAGACGACGCCGAGGGTGTCGAGCGAGAGCGGCGCCTCGACTACCAGATGCTGTGCGCGGTCGCCGAGGGACGGAACGCCGCCATCGCCGCGGGGAGCGAGCTGGTGGTGCTGAGCGGACAACTGCCAGCCGCTGCTGCGCCCGCAGCCTCCCGTACCCGGCGTACCCATGCCGTCTCCACCACGGCACCTGCTTCCGCCGTCGGCCAGCCGGCCGCGGCGTCGGGCCGCCGGCGGTGACTTCCGTCCGCGAGGAGGACGTCCAGCGTCTGACCGACCTCGCCGACCGCCTGGCCGTGATCCGCCGTAACCTTCGTCAGACCGCGAGACGGCCGTCGTCCGCGGTGCCGGATCTGCTGGCCCGGGACATCAGTGCCTTGGCCGACTACGTCGCCTCCGCGTCCCGGCTTCGAGCCGAACTCTCGCACCGCACCGGACCGGCGCCAGCGAACTACGGCGAGGACTGGGGGCCCGCGTTCGCCGCCACCCGGACCAGCCCCGTCCTGCACAAGCTCACCGAGTTGCTGGACGACGCTTGCGACCTGGCCAACCAGAGTCGGCCACGCAGCCAGTACCGCTCGCAGTTCTACTCCGCCGGTCTGGATCTACGCGTGTCGGCCCAGTTCGCCGCAGCTGACAAGGCGCTCACCCAGACCATCAGCACGATCCGCCGCTTCCGCACCGGGCTCGGCAAGGTCCGCATGCGCGAACTGGAGCAAGAGCAACAGGCGGTGGCGAACCCCACCGGGCCTGCAGCCCGGGCGGTCGCCGCACGCGCGAAGGCCAGGGGCCAGGCCTCGGTACTCACCCCGGTCTCCGGGCAGGAGGCGGCCAGCACGGCGGCGCGCCGGGCCGGCGCGTCCCGCGTTGCCTCCAGGCCCCCGCGCCCACCGCAGCACCGGCTCCTTCAGCCCCTCGCCGATGACCTGCCTCATGTCCCCCTGACGATCGGAGCGCTCTGAACAGCACCGACCCCACGGCCGTGATGCGGTCGCTGGCCGACCGGCTGGAGGCCGTCCGCCGCACGCTTCCCGCCATCGCCGACCACCCCTCCCAGGCCGCGTGGCCGATGACCCATCTGGTGGCGATCGCCGCTGAGGCGAGCGATGAGTACCTCTTTCGGGTATCGGACCCCCGAGCCGACCGCCTTGCCCTCGCCGCGTTCGCCGCCGCCGCCTCGCGCACCAGTGAGGCCCTGGCCGCCGTGGCCGGTGCCGCAACCCGGCTCCTCGACCCGGTCGGCGCCGACGGAGTCCAGCAGGCGCTCGCCGCCGCCGAGGCCCTGGCCGGCACTGCCGCCCGCGAACTGGGCGCCGTCGCAGATCTGCTCACCGACACCGCCCCGGCGCCGGTGGTGCCGCTGCCCGCCGACGAGCTGCGCCAGCGCCGCGCAGGGCAGGCCTCAGCCGCCGTGGCCAGGCCCCGGATCGTCAGCGCCCAGCCCGCGAGCGCCGGCCAACCCGCTCCCTCCGCACCCACGGCGCAGGTCATCCCGCTGCGCCGGGGACGCTGACCACCAGGAGTCCGCCCTGTCCACCGCGCACCCCACCTCGTGGGAGCTCGCGGCGATGCTCGACGAGATCGCCGCCTCGTGGCCCGCTGTGCCCGCGCACGGCCCGCTCCCCGCCCCGGGCGCCGTCGGCGTGCAGCTATTCGCCCTGCACGTACTCCATACCGGGCTGATCGAAGCCGCCCTGCGACCCGTGGATGCGTTCGCCGCACCGGAGCAGGCCGCCGCCGCCCGGCGTGAACGCCGGGCCACCACCCGGGCGGTCTCGATGTCGGCGGTGGCACTGCAGCGTGTGAGCGAGGTCCTCGAACTCGCCGACGCCCACCAATTCTCGCCGACCGCCCTCACCTGCCAGCACGCCCAGTGGTTGTACCGGGAGGCCGCCGAGACGCTCTCCACGGCCGCCCGCCACCTGCGCAACAACGGTCCGGCGCCCAGATCGGCCGCCAGGTCCTCCCGCCAGGCCACCGAGGCCGAAGCCCGCCCCTCCCGCGGAGCAGCCGCCCGTCTGCGCTCCGCCCTCACCCGCACCTTCCGCACCGGCCCCGAGGCCGCACCGCCCGGCCACCAGCCCGGCGCCGGCCCCTCCATGGCCAAGAGGCTCTAACCCCACCTGGAGTCCGTTCCTGTCCTCCCCCGACCCCGACCTGCCCGCGGCGCTGTCCGGCGCCGCCGAACGAATACGCATCGCCCGTACTGGCCTGGATACCCTGCGCCGACCGGACACCCTGCGCACGGCGCCCGAGCACATCGAGACGCTGCGCCAGATCCACCTGAGCATCGTGTCCTTCGCGGCGGCCCTCACCGCGTCCCGCCCTCCTGGCAAGCCGCCCCATCCTGCTGGCCTGGCCTTGCGGGACGCCGCCCTGGGACTGGCCGAGGCCGACCAGCACCTCGTCGCCCTCAATCGCAACATCTGGCACGACCACTCCACCGGCTCCACCTACACCGCCGACCAGAGCGGACACCACCTGTCGCTGCGGCGCTCCGAGCTGGTGCTGGACCGGGCCGCCGACGGCCTGCGCCTTGCCGCCGAGCGTGCCGCCGCGCCCACCCGAAGCGGTCTGCGAGCCGGCGCCGCCCGGGTGCGCTCCGCCTTCGCACGCCGAACAGCCCCCGCGTTCGCGCCGATCGCCGAAGCACCGCGCGCCAGGGACCTGTCGACGGGCGCACGAGGCAGGGCGTCGCGATGACTGGTCTTCGCATCGGTTCGCTGTGCTCCGGCTACGGGGGCCTCGACCTCGGCGTCCAGTCGGTGCTCGGCGGCACGGTCGCCTGGCACGCCGACCCGGCCCCCGGCGCAGCCGCCATCCTTGCGCACCACTGGCCCGCCGTCCCGAACCTGGGCGACATCACCCAGGTCAACTGGACCGAGGTCGAACCGGTCTGCGTCCTCGTCGCCGGTTTCCCGTGCACCGACGTCTCCGTCGCCGGGAAGCAGGCAGGTCTCGCCCACGGCACCCGCTCCGGGCTGTGGCACACCATCGCCCGCGCCATATCAACTCTCAAGCCCTGTTTGGTGATTCTGGAGAATGTCCGAGGCCTGCTCTCGACCCCCGCTCGCTCGAATACCGATGGCGACGTGGAGCGCTGCCCGTGGTGTCTGGGAGACGCCGGAGATGAACATCATCTGCGGGCACTCGGTGCCGTACTCGCAGACCTGGCCTCCGCAGGGTTCGATGCGCGCTGGCAGGTGCTACGCGCATCCGACGTCGGAGCCCCCCACCGAAGGGAGCGCGTTTTCATCGCTGCCTGGCCGGCTGAGCCTTCCGACCCCGAGGGCGCGGGACTTCAAGGGTCCGGATGCCGGCCGGGGGGACCTCGGCCACGTGGTCACGCTGCTGCTCACCCCGACCTCGAATCTCGGCACGATCGGCGGCTCGCAGCACCCGTCCCGGCGGAAGGCCGGCGGCCACGGGCCGAATCTCTCCGACCTGGTGGAGCACCTGCTGCCGACGCCCCGGGCGAGCGACGGCACCAAGGGAGGCCCCAACCAGCGCGGATCCAGGGGCGATCTGACCCTGCCGAGCGCGGCGGCCAAGCTCCGCCCGGCACCGAAGGCTTGCAGCACGGAGCGCCCGCCCGGTCGCGGCCGCAACGACTTCAGCCTGCCACCACCCCAGCCGGAGCTGCCGATGTGGTCACCGCCTCCACCGGAGGCGAACGCTGGGGCGAGTACGCCTCCGCCATCTCCCAGTGGGAGCGGATGACCCGTCCGGCACCCGATCCGGTGGATTCCCGCGGCCGCCTCTCCCCGGCATTCGTGGAATGGGTGATGGGCCTCGAAAATGGATGGGTGACGCAGATCACAGAACTTTCCAGGTCTGCCCAGTTGACCGCTCTAGGAAATGGCGTTGTTCCCCAACAAGCCGCCCTTGCAACCGAGTTGCTGACACTCGATATTCCTCTGTGCGAGAACCACCAAGCTCCTCGCAAGTGAATTTCTGGCGGGCATACCTCATCGGATATCTCCCGAGCAAGGACCTGGCCCGCGGGCAGAGTCGTGTTCACCGACGCACGACCGATTCCCCAGGAGCCGCCCTTGTCCACCCCCACGCCCGCCGACCCGCCCGGCCGCCCGGCGGTCTCACCAGAGACCGTGGCCGAGTGGCGCGCAACCCTGGCCCGTCTCCAGGCGGAGCGTGACTCGCTGGCCATCGTGGCAGAGCGCCTCGCCGAGGAGCAGGAAGAGGACCAGCCCGGTTCCGAGCCGCTCGTCGATGACGGCCCGGACGCGAAGGCGGACGGCGCGCCGGATGACTCCGAAGCCGCTGTGTCGCTGACCCTCCTCGCCTTCGACGACGACGCCCTCGCCGTGGAAGTGGCCACGATGGTGCCGTGGGTCGACCACATCCTGCTCGGCGTCTACGGGCAGGAGATCACCAGCGGCAGGCCGTGGTGC
This sequence comes from Kitasatospora sp. Ki12, assembly GCF_054601375.1. Lineage (NCBI taxonomy): Bacteria > Bacillati > Actinomycetota > Actinomycetes > Kitasatosporales > Streptomycetaceae > Kitasatospora > Kitasatospora sp. Ki12. Next base: position 2,052,904 of record NZ_BAAIHT010000002.1, read on the forward strand.
GCCCGGTGGCCCGAGCACGACGAGGCGCTGGCCAGGATCCACCACTGCTGGCTGGCCTGGCAGGAGTTGACCGACTCCCGTTCCGGCGCGACCGGTCCCTCCGTGTGGCAGCGCGACCACTTGGAGCCGCTGCTGCTCAAACTCCGGGCCCCGGACGGGCCGTTCGGTGCGTGCACCACCAACCCCGACCATCCGCACCACCGGCTGCTGCCGCATCCCCCCTTCACCGACCCGGACTCCCTGCCCCAGCCCGGGGTGCCACGCATCTCCGTCTAGACCGAGGACTGCCCGTGACCGCCGCCGCTCTGCTGGACTTCGATGCCCACCCGGCGGCGCTCACCGACCTCGACCAGCTCCCGCAGGACGTGAAGGACGCCGCCGTCGACAACCTGCGCCGCCTGGTCCGATGCCAGCAGCGCGGCCCCGTCCTCGGCCGGCGCGGCCTGTGGGACCTTACCGGCTGCCGCCGGATCTACCTCGACCGCGACCGGTGCTGGCGCCTGGTCTACCAGGAGCGCCCGACCCACTCTGCCTCCGGCCGCGGCGAGATCTACCTGCTCGCCGCCGGACGCCGCAGCGGCCACCAGGTCTACAACACCGCGGCCCGCCGACTGCAGCTGCTCACCGCCCTCCCTGCGGCCTGATCCGCCCACCTCCGCCCGTTCTCCTACCCGCGAAGGACCAGCATGCCCACCGCACCCTCCATCCTTGCCCAGGCCCAGCGTATCCAGGCCGCCGTGTCGATCCTCGGCCCGCAGGACACCGTCTCGCTCCTGCGCCTGCTCAAGCTGGCCGACGGAACCCGGCCGGTGGCCGAGCTGGCGGAGAAGTCCCGCGGGATGACCGAGGCCCAGCTCGACAAGCGGCTCGACGCGATGGAGGAGAACGGGCTGATCACCCGTCGGCAGGAGGCCGGCATGACCTTCGCCTCCCTCACTCGCGCGGGCCGCGAGGCCGTGGCGTACATCCAGATCCCTGTCACCCGTTGGTCCTCGGCCCACCAGCCGCTCCCGCAGCACGGGACGGGTCCGGGCGCGTACACCGAGCAGGCCCTCGGCACGCTCAACCGGACCAACACGGTCGCCACCATCATGGCCCTGGCCGCCTACGGAGAGCCCGCCTATCCGAGCGAGATCCTCGACGACGCCCTGCCGGCCGACATGAACCCCGGCAACCTCTACCTGCGGCTGCAGCAGCTGGAGGCGGACGGGCTGGTGGAGCGCACCGGCGAGCCGCGCAACTACATGTACGGGCTGACCACGGCCGGCAAGGCGCTCTCCGAACCGCTGGCCGCCATCGGCCGCTGGGCGCAGCGCCATCTGCCGCGGCCTCCGCGCTCCGAGACGACCGTTCGCCGTGCCGGTGCGCGCAGCAGCGCTCCCGCCGAGAAGTCCCCGGCCGCGGCTGCCCTGAGGTCCTCGTCCGCGGCACCGGCCCGGGCGGCGCTGGTTTCGGCCGCTTCCGGCCCGGCGGCCGTGGCGCAGTTCGTGGCTTCGCCGTCGCAGCAGGCCGCTGCTCGCGTCCAGGCCGCCTCGCTGGTCTTCAGCCACGAGACCCCGGCCCAGCCCGCCCCTGCCATCTCCAACTCCACTGCCGCCAAGCGGCGCTGAGGACCTTTATGGACTCCACCACCAACTCCACCCCGTCTGCCCGCGCTCCCCGGGTGCGCCGTCCGCCCGGCCTCGCGCCGAAGCCCCGGGTAGCCCCCTCCATTCCGCTGGCCTCCTGGAACACCCGGATCGTCGGGGTCCGTCCCCCCTACCTCGCCCTCGGCTCGTACACATCTGTGGTGCGGGCCCGCCGGGTTCTGCAGGAGGCGGCCTGGGCCCGTACCGCCCAGGGTTCGGACCAGTCCTTCTCGCACGGCGACGTCCAGGTGCTGCTGCACGACCTCGCCGACCAGACGTACCAGCGGGAGGCGCTCACCGCTCAAGGGCCCGGCTGGCGCGCCACGTTCAGCGTCCAGACCCCCGACGAGGTCCTCGCCTCGGCTGCCGAGGCGCTGGTCGAAGTAGCCGGGGTCGGCGAGGGCCAGACGGCCGACCGCTCCGATCTCGATGGGGCGCTCTACTGCCTGTCCGAGGCCGGCTGGGACGGCGCGGACACCCGCGGCGCGGCGATCACGCGGATCACCTCGCCCGACCACCTCGCTGAGATCCTGCATCCCCCGGACCAGCAGGCGTGGCTGTTCACCGCTGGCCTGGACGGCGAGGGCTGGGAGGCCGAACTGGTCGGCGACTGCCCGGAGCTGCTCATCGAGAGCGTCATCGGCTGCCTTGCCGCCGAGTCCCCGGCCCGCCGCCGCACCGCCGATCTGCCGACGGCACTGCGCCGCTACCTGGAGATCGGACCGGATCCGTACCGCTCCGATGCGGCCCGCCAGACCTCTCCGTCCGCCCTGGCCGCCGGTCCGGCCGCCCTCGTCATCACCCCCGCTCAGCCCCCCGCCACTTCACCCCGGAGGATGCGTTGACCGCCGTCCACCACGAGGCGACCGCACTGCTGACCGCCGATCTCCAAGAGGAATCGGAACAGGTTCAGGCCCTCGCCCGCACCCTCGACCTCCCCCACCGCTCCCCGGACCCGGTCCGGCTGCTCAGCCGCAACCTGCTGACCACCCTGGTTCACCTCGCCACCGTCAGCGCCTCGGCCGCCGCCGTCGTGGACGCCGCCGACCCGCCCGCCAGCGCCCACCTTCGTGCCCTGGCGCGGATCGAGCAGGCCCAGCAGGCCCTCCTGTCGGCCAGCGGCTCGATGTCGACCGTCCTCGACCAGCTGACCGCCCCCGGCACCACCATCACCGACACGGCCGGCCTCGTCCAGGCCGGGCGCCTGCGCGCCGGCGCGCTGCTCACCAGCGCCAGCGCCCACCTGGTCGCCGCCGCTGCCACTCTGCGCGCCGCCCCGCCCGGCTGAGACCGCCACCCGTACCACCAGGAGACCCCGCCGCCCGCATGCACCCCGCTTCCAGCTCCCGCCACCGCCCCACCACGCGGGACGTCCTCGCCCGCCCCCACGTGCCCGCGCTGCTCGCCGGCACCCTCATCGGCCGGCTGCCCACCGCGATGGCGCCCCTTGCGCTGCTGCTCGCCGTACGCGCGGCCGGCGGACCGGTCCTGCTCGGGGCCGTCCTCGCAGCCCTCTACGGGCTGGCGGGCGCCATCGGCCAGCCCCTGCTCGGCCGTCTCGTCGACCGCACACTGCTGGGACCGGTCTCGGCCGTCGCGGCGAGCGTGGCGTTCGTGGCGTTCAGCCTGCTCGCCGTGGTCGACCTGGCCGCTCGGCCGGTCTCCGCCGGCGCTCTCGCCGTACTCGCCGGGGCCGCAACGCCGCCGCTGGAGGCCGGACTTCGCGCGCTGTGGCCGCGCCTCGTGCCCGATCCGGCCGAGCAGCGGGTGGCCTTCACCCTGGACAGCATCAGCCAGGAGATCGTCTTCGTCGCGGGGCCCCTGGCCGCAAGCGCAACGTGTGAACTCCTTTCTCCCGCCGTCGCGTTGTGGACATGCGGTGTCATCGGCGTCTTCGGCACGGGCATCGTCGCCACCCGACCGCCGGCCAGCTGGCCGCCCGCCGAGCGACGCGAGGTCCACTGGAGCGGACCTCTGCGCTCGCGCGGCCTGCTGGTCCTGCTCGCCGCGATGCTCTGCCTCGGCGTCAACCTCGGCGCCTTCAATGTCCTGGCGGTCGCCCTCGCCGACCGAACCGGGGCCAGCTGGCTGACCGGGCTGCTGCCCGCGGCGCTGTCCGTCGGCAGTCTGGCCGGCGGGATCGCCTACACCCGCTCCCCCTGGCCGTTCTCGCCTCAGCGCCAGCTGCTCACGGCGGCCGGTGGGTACGCACTGTCGTTCACGCCGATGGTGTTCGCCACCGTTCCGCTGGCGGCCGTCGCCTTCAGCGTCGCACCCGGCCTCTACCTCTCCCCGCTGCTCGCCTGCGCGTTCCTGCTCTGCGACCGCCTGGCCCGCAAGGGCACCGCCACCGAGGCCGCGGCCTGGCTGGTCGCGGTGATAGGCGTCGGCCAGGCCATCGGGACCGCCGTCGCCGGCCGTCTCGCCGCACACGGCACCGCACCCATCGCCACCGTAGCGGTGTTCGCCGCCGTCCTGGCCGCGGCCGTCCTCCTCCGCACCGACCTTCTCAGCACCAACCCCACCACCTCTCAGGAGACAAGCGCTTGACCGCCAGCACCAACGCCGCCGCCCGTGTCCGCATCGTCTGGGACTGGAACGGGACCGTCCGTGACGATCTCGGCGACCACGTCGCGGCCCTCAACAGCACTCTTCCCGCCCTCGGCGGCAAGCCGGTCAGCGTGGACACCTACCGCTCCCAGCACCGGGTTCCGATCCGCTCGTTCTACGACCATCTCCTGGGCCGTGTGATCTCCGACGAGGAGTGGGCCAGCAACGACGCCGCCTTCCTCGCCGTGCTCGACCAGCGCCCGATCAAGCTCCGCTCGGGCGTCCGCCAGCTGATGCTGGGCCTGCGCGCCCGCGGCATCGGCCAGTCCCTGCTCTCCCTCGCCCCGCACGAGCGGCTGCTCCACGAAGTGCAGCATGTCGGCATCCGCCAGCTAATGGACCGGATCGACGGCCGCATCGGTCCCTCCGTCTCCACCAAGGCGCCGGCGCTCGCTGCCCACCTCGCCGCCCTCGGCCCCGACATCGACCCGGCCGACGTCATCGTGATCGGCGACAGCGCCGACGACGCCGTGGCCGCCCGCGCTGTGGGCGCCGTCCCGGTGCTGCACACCGGCGGCCTGCACTGCCCGGAGCGCCTGGCCGCAGTGGGCGCCCCGCTGGTGGACACCCTGGCCGAGGCCGTCGAGGTCGGACTCGCCGCCGTCGCCACCAACCGCACTGGCCGCTCGTGACCCAGCCGCCCAGCGCTCCCTCGACCCGCGTCGGCACCGCCATGGCACTGCGCAAGCTCGGCGTCGAGCGGCTCGGTGACCTGGCCGGCTGGCGGGAGAGCGAGGACACCGCACTCGGCCGGGTCAGCGATGAGATCCGCACCGTCACCAGGCGCCTGGACCACGTCCAGGAACGCCTGATGAGCCTCGCCCGCTCGATCCGGGACGACATGGAGCTGGTCATCGAAGGCCGCGACGAGACGTTGGCGCAGGCCAACGGGCTCCTGGGATCCACCGCCCAGTCCCTGGACGCGCTCGCCCTGCGCCGCGGCGAACTGCTCGAACGGCTGGACGCCGCCACCGACCTGTACCTGGTCCTCGCCTCCACCCCCAGCCCCTCGGCTGAGCCGGTGACTGACCTCACCGATGCCCAGCGACGGGCCCTCGACGCGGTCGCCCGCGGCCAGATCACGCTCTCCAGGCACGGCAGCCGCACCATCCGGACGGTCTCGACCGACGCTCCCCACATCCACCCGGCCACGGCGGACTCCCTGGTGAACTCGCTGATCAGCCGACGCCTCGTTGTACAGGAGAAGAACGCGGGACCTCGCGCCGGGTACCAGCTCCGCCTCACCCCGCTCGGACGCCGCGTGCACGCCGCCCAGTCCGGCTCCACGGCCCCCAACCGAGCAGCAGCACCCGCCAAGCACACAACCCCCTCGGCAGCGGCCCGCGTGCACTCGGCACAGCCCACGGGGCGGACACGATGAGCAAGGGCGGCCCCACCACCGGCCCGGCCCCGGCCAAGCTGGTCGACGGCGCCCCCGCCTTCGCGGGCCGGCTCACCGTCCTGGCGCGCCTCGGCGCCGAACCCGAGGACTTGCTCCGCATGCACCCGGAGCCGGGAGAACTGCGGACGCTGGCGACGCTGGTCTCCCGTCAGGCCGAACGGCTCGACGGCCTCGACCAGGAGCTACGACGATCCGCCGCCGAGGTCATCGGACTTCTCAGCCCGATCCGTGCCGGCGATCACCGGGAGGTCCGGCACTTCGGAACCCTTCGATCGCGCGGAACGGACCTCGAAACCGCCGGTGCCAGGTTCGACCTCGCCACCGAGCACCTCGCCGAGGCCACTTACCTCTACCAGGAGGCAACCAAGCGCCTCTCGGGAACACCGGCCACGGCCCGGGCCGTGGCCGCCCGCTCCCGCGTCACCAGTGCCGCTACGCCTGACACCGAAGGCAGCTCCGTCGCGTCCGTCCAGGGCGCATCGGCCCCGCACCAGGCCCCGCGCCGGTGACCGCTTCCACCCCGCCGGGCAGTGTCGACTTCGGCCTTGTCGGGTTGGACCCCGCCACCGCGGACGACGCCGTCGGCGCCCGAGTCCTGCACCACAGTGGTGCCGACTTCGCGGTGGAACACGCCCACAGTCTGCGGACCAGCACCATCCTGGGCTCGGTCGAAGGCCGCCACATCGCCGCCGTCATCACGCGCGACCAGCGTTCCGGCACCTACACCGTGCGTCTGCACCACACCGGCGACGCCGCCGACGCCCGTTCCTGGCTGGCCACCCAGGCAACGCGGGCGACCGCCCCCGCTACCCCGACGGCGGCCCGCCGCGCCGCCGCCACAGCGCGCAGCACCCGAACCAGCACGGTGAGCCCCGCCCCAGCAGCCGCCTCCGCCACGCCCACCAGCCGATCCGCAGCTCGACACCGTTGACCCAGGAGCCCCCATCGCCCCCACCACCAGCTCCGTCCTCGGCTTCGACATCTACGACTTGGAGCCCGCCGACGAGGAGAGCGACGAGGTTCTCTCGAAGCTCGCCGTCCGTGAGAGTGAGTACCTGTTCCTCGCCGCGCAGCACCGGGCCGATCCCTCCTCCCGGCTGCGCACCAGCTACGTGATCGCCGTCGACAGGTCCGCGATCTACGACGTCCCCGGCACACCCGACGTCGTCGCCATCCACCTGGAACGCGACGAGGCCGCCGGAACCGTCCGGGCCGCCATGGAGACTGAGGCGCTGGTGCCGCTCGCCGAACGCTGGCTCATCGCCCGGGGCGCCGACCCCAAGCAGTTCACCCAATCTGCCGCACCCCTCGACCCTGCCGACCAACTCACCCGGCGGATAGAGGAGTTCCTGCGCTGCTCCGGTGACCGGTTCAACGTTCGCAACAGCTACACCGACGGAAGCGAGCCGTACGACGTCTGGGTCGTCGCCGAGGACACCGCGCCGTCCTCTGCCGAGGCACCGGTGCGGGCCTTCCACAGCCGGCGGCAGGTCGACGACGACACGTACACCGTACGCGAGGGCGGCTTCGCCGGCTTGGACGCCGCGTACGCGTGGACCCGAGACACCAGCGTTCCGCTGCCGCCCGTCATCTCGCCGAGCGCCCGCGCCGCCGCCGCCCGCCAGAGCACCATCCCGGCCACCGGCGCACCGCGCCTCGCCCCGAGGTCAGCTCAACCGCCGCCCGCAGGCCGGCCCCGCTCCCGCTGATCCCGCCCCCGACCACCTCACCCAGGGCACCCTTGACCGCGACATCGCACATCCACCTCCAAGCCGTCCACCTGGCCGGTCCCGGCGACCGCGCCACCATCACCACGCCCATGCTCCGCCACGGCTGGGCACAGGATGTAGGCCAGGCCCGCCCCTTCCTCCGCGCCCCCGGCAGTACAGCCACCCTGAACCGGCGATCCGCCGCCGGCCTGCGATTCACCCGCCCCGTACGACTGCAGCAGGCCCCTGTCGCGGCCGCCTCGCGGCCGGGAACCACCGGCTCGTCCAGGAGTCGCCGATGAGCAGCACTGACTCCAGCAGGGCAGTCGAAGCACAACACACCGAACGTGCCCGCGCGTTGGCCGCCTTCACCCAGGCGCTCGCGCCTCGCCTGCCAGGCGATTGGGCCGCCGACATCATGGATCTGCCAACCACGGCTGCCCGTAACGCACTCCATGAGAGGCTCTGGGATCTCGCCCACGCCGACTGGGCGCTGGGCGAGTTCGTGTACTCAAGCGCCGGGGTACTGCGCGGTCCGGCCGGCCGCGAGCTGCTCGTCCTTCCCCGCCCCTTCCCGCACATCGGACAGTACATCGTCGCCCCTCTCCTCCCGGCGGTGTTCGGCCGTACGACGGACGACGTCGAGCACCTCGCCCCGCACGGCATCACCGTGGCCCCCGATCCGGTCCGCGCCGCCGCAGCCGTGACCGGGCGACTCCTACCCCGCTACGACACGGCGCTGCGCGGCGCACTGCCCGACTTCTCCCCGGATACCGACCTGCCCTGGGGCGGCCCCTGGTCGTACTCGGACAGCAACCCCGCCGCGCTGCGCGACTCCGTGCGCGCTGTGCTCGCCGTCACCGAGTACGGCCTGGACGACGACACGCGAGGCCTGGCGGAAGTCCTCCCCGGCGCCGCCGAGTACGTCTCCGGCTACGACAGGGCGTCATTGGTCCAGGTCGCGACCGCGCAGGCGCTGCTCTTCACCGCAGGGCTCGGCACCGGCTCCCTCCTCGATCCCGAAGCCCCACGGCACCTGCGGAGCCTGTCCGCTCTTCCCCGCTCCGAGCAGTACCACCTGCTGCGGCAGACCGCAGCCCGCCTCGCTGAGCCTTCACCCGTCCCCAGGCCCTCGGCCGCCCGCCTACGCTCGGCCGCCCCATTGCTGGCCAGCCCTGTCCGGCCTTCGGCACCACCACCGTCGGCCAGCACCTCGCGCGTCGCCCCGGTGCACTGAACTCCCCCTTGCACGAACGCCTTGCCCGCAAGCTTCCCCCGCCGCGCAGGTCCTCGTCCGGTTGGCAGCCCCACGCCCTCTCCGATGCCCGGCACCGCGCGCGACAGCATCGCTTCTCAGAACCGAAGACCCGCCCGATGACTTCCGATCCCCGCTCCAGTCTGGTGGCCATCGCACCGCCCTATCTCGCCGGCGGCCCAGCCGACTTCAAGGAGGTATTCCACACCCTGCGCCACGATCGCCCCGCGCCCGCGCCCGCGCCCGCGCCCGCACACAAGATCGCCGCTGCAACGCGCACCACCGCCGCACCATCGAAGCCGCCGGCGGTGAAACCGACCGGAGAGGCCGGCCAGCCCTCCCCCCGACGCCAAACCCGATGACCCGAGAGGACCCGACCATCCACTCCGTCTCCGAGTACATCGCCGTCGTCGATGCCGCGGCCCGCGGCATCCGGCGGGCTGCCGACGACTGGGACGCCATCAACGACGGGTTCTGCGACGCCGACGGCAACATCGTGGACACCGAGGGGTGGGACCACGGCATCGTCGCCCGCGACCTGGCCGCCTGGCAGCACTACAAGGCGATCCTCCCGTACGCGGCCGGCTTCCTGCTCCGGGTCGGTATGGCGGTCGAAGCAGACCCGCCCGACCCGAAGGTCGTCCACAGCAGACGCGCGCTCAGCACCGCCTACCACTCGAGCTTCCGGCGCATCGACGACCTGATCGCGCTGGCCCACGACCTCGACCACCCACTGGCCGAGGAGATCGCCGCCGACATCTGGCACGAGATGAACGAGTGGGCCGACCACGCCCCGGTCCTGGTGGACACCTACCGCCGCCAACACCCCGGGCCCGACCAGACGTTCCGCCCGCAGGATGCCGCGACGGCCCGAACCACCTCCGGCTTGTCCGCGCCGGCCCAAGCCTCGACCGAACGGCCCGACACCACCACGCCCCCGCGCTCGCCCCGGAGAACTCCCTGATCTCGTCCTCGCCCGATAACAACTCCCCCCACCACAGAGGAAACGCCTGGCGCGAGTACTTCGTCTCCCCCCGCTACCTCGCCCCCGGCACCGGCCTGCCAGACACCGCGCTCGGCCGACTCGCCAATGCCCGCTGGCTCATGGGCGACGACTCGGCGGCCAACGTGTACGCGGCCTCACCGGACCTGCGAATACGGTTTGGCTTCCTCCCCGAAGCCCCCGGACCTCTGTGGAAGGTCGTGGCCTCCGCGGACCCCTTCCACGGCGCTCCGGACTGGCTCGTCACCATGGATCACAACACCCCCGCCGAGATCGTCGCCGACTTCGCCACCGACCTCGTCGCCGCCCACGCAGAAGGCCCCGAGCACTACCTGGCCGACACCTACCCGATCGCCCTCGACGAGACCCTCGTCGCGGCGGGCTGGCACGCTGTCAAGGACGAACGGCTCTCCCACCTCCCGTGGCAGTCGCCCGACGGGTATGCCGAGGCCCACCACCTCCCGGGCGACCTGGACGCGGAGGCCGAACTGGCCGGCACCAAGGCCCGATGGGTGATCACCGGAGGCACCGACGACGAGCGCTGGTGGATCACCGCGTCCTCGGCGACGCCGACCCGCCTCGTGTCCTCCCTGTACGGCGCCGTCGTCAACCCGAACCCCGTCCGCCGCTACGGCGCCGACCTGCGTACCCTGCCCGCGCGGGCCACCGCCAAGCCGGTAGCCCCGATCCGCGGCAACAGCCGTGCCCTGGCCGCGCACGCGGGAAGCGCCCTCATCCGCTCGGCGCAGCCCGCAGGAACCACCGCCCCAGCGCGAGCGGCCTCCCCCGGCATGGAGCGCCACACCATCTCCCGGTAACTGCCACGGCCCACAACCTCACATCAACGACGTCGTGTTGTGCCCCAGGCCGAGTGTCCGGTCTCGGTGAAGGTTGCGGAGTCACAAGCCCTGGCACGCGGTTCGCCGTGGTCGTTGAGGCGGATGGACTGCGATTCGTTCGTTGATCACGGCGATTCTGGGGCTCACGGCTGACGGGAGTCCCCCAGTGCGGCGTTGGCGCTCTCAGAACCTGACGACTGGGCCTCAACGTCGACCGATGTGTGCACCACCGGTCGGCCGGTGGTCTCGTCACGCCCATAGATCGTGCGGACAGCGGTGACCACCACCTTGTCCCAGTGGAGACCGATCACGTCCCCCACGCCGAACCGGGAGCGTGCCCTCCACCTGGTAGGACACCAGCTCCGTGTCGTCTGGGGACGGCCCCCCACCGCCGAGTCCCGCACCCGGAACACGGCTGGCACCGGCCGCGCAAGCCCCTCCAACCCCCCGAACCGAACAACACGGAGAAATCCTGATCTCGCATCCTCTCGACTCCGTCGCCAACGTCAAGGCCAGCGCAGCGACACTGCACGAACTCGCTGACCGCCTCACCACCGCCGACACCGATCAGCTCGACCAACTCCTGGAACGCCTCCTGCAGGACGGCGGCCTGCTCCACGCCGCCGAGCGGCTTATCGCCCGTGCCCGTACCGCGGTCGACCCCGACCTCGACGAGACTCACCCCGACCCGGACTCCGTCCCCGCGTACACGCTGATGCACGCCCTGGCCAGGATTGACGAGGACCTGCACGACCGCCGCATGGAGGCGCTCGAATCCCTGTCGGCGGCCCACACTTTCGTCGTCCCGGGGCCCTCGCCCGTCCACGAGGCGGGGGCGCCAGCAGAGCGCAGCGCCCAGCCGTTCATGACGATCCGGCACACCAGCACCGGCGAGATCACCACCACCGGCTACAACGCCGCTGCCCGGCGGATCCTGCTCCAGGCCGGCTTCGAAGAGGCTCCTGGCTGCGCCTGCCCAGCGACGGAAACCAGCACGGACCAGACGCACGGACCTGCTCGGCAGCCAGCGAGCTGCTCGCCGCCAGCCACCCTATGTGCCTGGACCGAGCCCTCGGCCGGCCCCTGAGCGCCGACGGTACGCCCCTGCCGGGAACACCGGTGTTTCCAGCCTGCGAGAGCGGACGGTCCGGTGCGCCCCCTGCCGGGCCGGTCGCCGACGTCGGCACAGTCCGTGATCCGCTCCGAGAGCGGCCCGACTTCCAGCACATTGCCAACCCCGCCCGCACGCACACCCGTTGAAGGATCCTCGCCTTGACCACACCCGGACCGCCCGGCACTCCAGCACGCACCAAGGGCGGCGAACTTCGGGCCAAGGTGGCCCAACTGCTGGTCGACCAGCCGGCGGACATGCTCACCATCGGGGACATGGCCCGGCGGCTGGGCCACTCCCACGGTGCCGTCCGCAACGCCGCCCTCACCCTGGTGCGGCGCGGCGAGGCCGACCAGCTCGGCACCGGACAGCCGCAGTTCCACGCGAACGGGAAAACCGCCACAGCCGCGCAGACCGCGGTGATCAGTCCACCGGGAACCCACTCTCCCCGGGCCCAAGCGGCCACGGCCCGCACGACCGCTCCCGCAGCGAACACGCCCAAGCAGGGCGGCCCGATCCGCCGCGCGGGAGGCCAGCTCTACCACCCCCGGGAGCTGGCCGACCTGCCCGACGTCGAGGCTCTGAATCGTCTACGCGACGCCGACGTGCCGGTGCTGCTCTACGGCCCCCCTGGCACCGGCAAGACCTCGCTGGTGGAGGCCGCGTTCCCTGACCTGCTCACCGTCGCCGGCGACGGCGACACCACGGTCGGCGACCTGATCGGCGAGTACACGCAGGACGACGCAGGAGCCTACGTCTTCGGGTACGGCCCGTTGGTCACCGCGATGACCGAGGGCCGCGCCCTCCTGATCGACGACGCGAGCCTAATCTCGCCGAAGGTTCTGGCGGCGTTGTACCCGGCGATGGACGGGCGGCGCCAGATCCAGGTCAAGGCCCACCAGGGCGAGACGATCAAGGCCGAGCCGGGCTTCTACGTGGTGGCGGGCCACAATCCCGGCGTGCACGGCGCCGTGCTGACGGAGGCGCTGTCGTCCCGATTCAGCGTGCAGATCCAGGTCGGCACGGACTACGACCTCGCCCTGGCCCTGCGGATCGATGCCCGAGTGGTCCGGGTTGCCCGAAACCTCGCCCGCCAGGTCGAACTCGGTGAACTTGGCTGGGCACCGCAGCTGCGGGAACTGCTCAGCTACCAGAAAACCGAGGCCGTCCTCGGCACCAAGGCGGCGCTCGCAAACCTGGTCGGCATCGCACCCATCGAGGACCGCGACGCCGTCGCCACCGCCGTCAGCAAAGTCGCGGGCGTCACATCGGTCGCGCCCCTCACCCTCGGCCGACAGCTCTCCGCCGCGACCGCAGCCGCCCAGCAGCCCCCGACCAGCACCGGGCCCTCGCACCAGAGGCCCTCACGATGAGTACCCACCACCACGTACAGCCCTCCGCCACCACGCCCGACGACGACACCGACCTGGCGCGCTGGGACAACGACGGCGCCCCACCCGCACGACCCCAGCCCTCCCCGGCCGCGTGGCTGCGCGTGGGAGCCGAGCTCGGCGATCGGCTGGTCGCCCTGTCCGGCCGCCAGGATCTGCTCGTCACCTGCCGCCCCGGCACCCGCAGCGGCGCACCCGCCGCGTTCTACCCCGGCCTGGCAGAGATCGAGTTCGACTCCGGCCTGTTCGCCCCCCTCCAGCCGCACGAGGTCCATCCGCGGATCGTGGGCGACGAGGAGCGCTATCCCGCCGCCTGGGGCGTTCTCGTCCACGAGGCCGCCCACGCGGCCCACTCCGTATGGCGGCAGCCGGCCGGTGCGGACCCCCGCGTCGTCGAGGCCGCACTCCTGCTGGAGGAGAGCCGTGCCGAAGGCGCCCACCTGATCAGGCGGCCGACCGACCGCACGTACCTGCGTACCAGCGCCCGGACCCTGGTCATGCCCGACATCGCCAACCCCACTCTCCAGGGCGCCGAGCATGCCGCCAGCGTGGCGGCCCTGATCCTCGGCCGCCGGGACGCCGGCATCCTGGACGCCGGCGAGACCCGGGCCGTCGCCGACCTGTGCGAACAGGTCCTGGGCGCCGACCTACTGGCCACCCTCACCCGCATCTGGAACGCAGCCCATCGGTGTGCCGACCACGACGCCGCCACCATGCTCGCGCACGCCCGGGAGTGGTGCGACGCTCTCGACACCGCTGCCCCCGCCCTGCCCGTGCCGGAGGACCTCACCGATCTGCTGTCCGGCGCCGTGGTGGTCGTCATGGACAGCATGGACGCCAACGACGCCGCCGACCTCGCGGCACAAGTCGCCGCGACCAACGCCGTGGCCGCGCAGGCCAAGGCGCAGGCCAAGGACCGCGCCCAGCAGGCCGACCGGCGACGCCAGGCCGCCGCCACCGCCCGGTCCGTCTTCAATTCCCGCGGCACCACCGTCAGCCCCGACGGCACACCGGTGCCCTACGGCAACCCGATCACCGGCACCCGCAAGCCCACCGCCGCCGAGCAGACCGCCGCCGCGCGCCTGAGCCGCGCCCTTCGCGCCGCCGCCTACCGCGAACGCACCGAGGAGCGGACCACCAGCCCCACCCCGCCTGGCCGCCTCAACATGGGCCGGGCCCTCGCCCGCGACGCCCAGCGCGCTGCCGGATCGATACCCACCGCAGAGCCGTTCACCCAGACCCGCCGCCGCAACTCCCCCACCCCACCACTGCGCGTGGGCATCGCCGTCGACGTCTCCGGCTCCATGAGTGCCGCCTGCAAACCCGTCGCATCCGCTGCCTGGATCGTGGCCCGCGCAGCGGCCCTGACCGACCCCGACTCCCGCACCGCCACCATCGCCTACGACATGAACCTGACCGCACTGACCCGGCCCACCCACCAGGCCCCAGACCGCGTGACGACGTTCGATGCCAACGGCGGCAACCACAACCTCGGCGACGCCATCGACGCACTCGACCACGGCCTCGACCTCAGCCGCCCCGGCACCGGCCGCCTCCTCGTGATCGTCACCGACGCCCACTACACCGGCAACGAAACCGCTCAAGCCGTCACCCGCATCAAACGCCTCACCGCCGCCGGCTGCGCCGTGCTCCAGCTCACCCTCACCGCAGAATCCCGCCACCTGCCGGGGACCACCCTGCTCCACCTGCCCCGGCCCTCCAGTGCTCCCGCCGCCATCGCCAAGGCCGCCACCGAAGCCATCCGCAAAACACGCTAAGACGTCGGCCGAGGCGTTGGGCTCGGTGTGGCAGACCTCGCCGCCAGATTCGCCGAACTCCCGGCCCGGACCGAGGGCAACCGCTCCACGGTCCCCTTCCCCAGCCAGGCCGGCAACCCTCCGCCGTGCCTCCCCCGCTGGCACAACCTAGACAGGACACCGAGCCCCGCTCGGCCTGGGGGTCGCTCGTCCCGCAGCGCCCCTTGTTCGCCTCCGGCAGACACCACAAACTACGCATATCGGCCATCGGCAAGGAACCATGGACGCCTTCGACAAGGAAGGCGATCATCATGACCGTCGCCGTCACTGCACCCACCGTCCCCGGCCTCGCGCCGGGCGGTCGCATCGAGCACCGGAAATGGCTGACCGGCGAGGGCAGCCCCTACCTGATCAGCGACTTCCTGGCCCTCCACAAGTGGAGCTGGGTCATCGACCCGCGCGGCACCATCCACGCCGCGTCCCCCGACACACGCGTCTACCTCGGCTACGCGCCCGACGACCCGACCGCGGACACCTGGACGATCGCGGTCACCGGCACCGCCCACGACCCCGGCTGGAAGGCGGCCTTCGACCGTCACGCACCGGTCGAGCTGGTCCTCGATCTGCTGACCGCCATGTACACCCGCACCACCCGCTGACCTCGAAGGGCCTCGTCATCACCGCCGACAGCAGCACCAGCGAATCCGACATCACCAAGAACCTCGCGGACGCGCAGTACCTTGCCATCGCCGGGGCCGTCACCACTGCCTTCACCGCCACGGTCTGCGTGGGCCTCCACGCGACCCTGCTCACCCTAACCCTGCTTTTGACCTGTCTTCAGCAGATCGTCCTCCAGGTCAAGCTCCAGCGGCTTCAGCGTGCGACGACCATCGCCTTCGCCACGGGCCGCATCACCCGCCAGCGCGACAAGTCCAGCTGATCACCACTCCGGTCCCGTCGCCCCTCTTGCCCCTCGCCCGGGAGCCAGCAGCCCGTGAAGCCCACCATCCGCCCCCAGAACAACCGCCGCCTCAAGCTGTTCGTTCGAGGCCTGCTGGTCACCGGAATCACCGGCACCAGCGGGTTCGGCGCACTCGGCGCCTACAACGCCCTCGCCCACCACGCCGTCGACAGAGGCTCCCTCGTTGTCTGCGGCTCCTTCACCATCTTCACGCTCGGCGCCGCCAGATCCTGGGACGACCTGACTGACGCCGATGTCCTCGCCCTGCTGCGCGCCTCCCCCCTGCCGTGCAGCGCCGACAATCTGGCACGCCGCCTCGGCCGCCAGCCCGGCCCGGTCCGGCTCAGCCTGGCCCGTCTGGAGCGCGCCGGGCAGGTCGAAGCGGTCAACGCCGTCAACCGCACTGTCCGCTACGGAACCTGCTGAGCGGCGCCCTACCGGGCACGAAGACCCATGCGGGCCCGCAGTCGCTGTGGCCTGGTCTGATGGCCCTCCCCTCGCTGATCAGAGCCGGGCGCCGAGAACGCCCGGCAACGGGAACATCCGGGCGCCTACGCGGTCCGTCACCGATGCCCCAGCCACCACAGCGCACCGCTGACGGCCGCCGCCCCCGCCGCTGACGACGCGCCTCTCAGCGCACTGATGCCGGCCATCCGCAGGTACCGCCGCCATCGGACTCCAGCCGTCCTACGGCACTCCCCCTCCGCGCCACGGACCTGCCCCGCGCCGATCGAGTCCATTGCCATCTCCTGCCCCTCCCGCGCGCGTTGGCGCCACCGGCCGGTTGCTCCGGCCTCGTGTCTTCATCGAAGCAAGTGGCGTCCAGCCCAAACCGGGGGAACCTCGGGGGGTTCTACGGCGGGTGGACACTACACCGGGCAGAGGCCGTCCACTTGGTGTTCGCCACAGCCCGGCCAGAGCCCACGCGGCGGCACTACGTTCGCCTCATGGCCAGAACTTCCCCCAGCCCCGCCGACCGACGGTTGATCGACCTCGCGGCACAGCACGGCGCCGAGGTGTCGGCGCGCCATCTCGAACGCTGGCGTAGCCGTCCGAACCCGCTGCTCCCTCCTCACCACCGGTACTACCCCGGCCGCCCCTCGGGTGGCAGCTCCTCGACGGCGGACGAGCAGTTGGTCGCGTTGGTGGTTTGGCTCGCCCAGAACCGCCGCCAGGGCGCGGACCGCAGCCACCTCGCGCTGAGGGCCTTCGGCGCGGGCCTGCCCGTGCCCGAGGAGACCGTTCGCCACGCCTTCGCCCGCCCGGCCGAGGACCTGGCCAAGCAGCTGCGCCGTGGCTTCGGTCCCATGCCCGTGGACGGTGATCTCCAGGAGTGGGTGTACGACGGCGCAGCTGACCTGGCCGGCACCCAGGAGCGCCGCCTTACCGCAGTGCAGCGCCGCGTCCAGGCGATCGATCGGCAGGTCCGGGCAAGGCCGAACCTCGCCCCAGGGTGGCAGTTCGCCACCGAACTTGATCCGGGAGCAACCGAGGCCGACCCACTGGACAGGACCGACTTCCTGTTCCTCTCGGCGATCACAGCCATGGCCGGCCCCAGCGAGATGTCCCCCGCTACGCTCGCCCGGGCAGCCCGCAGCACTGTCGCGGACGGCACCCCGCAGTGGGCCGCCCACCTGCTGGAGACCGACCCCCGCGACCCGCTGGCGGCCCTGGCAGCCCCACCGCAACACCAGCTCCCGGGCCTACCTGCCGACAGCATCGCCAACCACCTCTACACCGTGGCCCGGGCAACCCCGATCGAGCGGCTGCAAGCAGCCTGGACAGCAGCAGGGGAAATCCCGCCCTGGGCAGAAACCAGCTGCGCGGCCGTCGAGGCCGAGCTGTCCGCCGGCCAACCGGCAGAGGCCACCGAGCAGTGGGCGATGGGCATGATCTTCGGGGCCAGCCGGACCTTCCTGCTGACCGGGCTGTCCGAGCCGAACCCTACGCCAGCGGAGCAGGCCGCCACCGCCGTGCAGCTGATCCTCATGGCCGACGCCTTCAACACCACGCTCGCGGACACCGACGACGACGGCCGCGAGGCGATGCGGCGGCTGGCCCCGTCCTTTCTCCTCGCCCTGCTCACGGTGGAGTAGACGACGTCTCGGACGTCGCTGCGGGCAAAAGGACGTGAGCTGGACTGCGTTCCAGGGCAGGATGGTCGGTCGTGAACACCGATGCAATCAAGGGCGATTGGACCCGTCGGGTCTACCTGACCTGGCTGGCCCGGGACGTCCGGTACGCCCTGGCCACCTTGGGTGAAGCGGCCAACCTCACCGGCCAGGTTCCGCCCGACCCGAAGGCGTGGATGCTGCTGGAGTCCTTCCTGATGTACACCGCGAAGGTCTCCAAGATGCTCAAGCCGATCATCGGCAGGCCGCTCCCAGGGCAGACGAAGGAGGGGCGGGCCTGGCGTGGGCAGCGCGGCAAGTACCTGTGCGGTCTGCTTGAGGTGCCTAACGACGCTGCGGTACTTGACCGCAAGGTGCGCGACGCCGCCGAGCACTTCGACGAGCACCTGGACGAGTGGGTCGTCCACCACCCCCGGCCGACCGCGGCTGAGTGGGAGCAGGGGATCGGTTCCACCTTCCCGCCGCCGCCGGCACAACGCATTGATGCGGCGTCGTGGCGGGTCACGGTGGCAGGCCAGGAACTGGACCTCGGGGCGATCGAAGGCGAGCTGCGGCAGATCCTAGCCAAGGCGATCGAGCTGGAACCGCTGGCCGGACTGGACGACACCGGGCTCGCCACCGGGCTCGCAGGTCTCCCGCCACTCCCCTCCGAGCTGCGTCTCAAGGCGCCGACCAGGCGGCCCGACGAGCACATCATGACCGGCACCGGCCAACCGATCCCCGCCGTCGGCGCCAACTCGGCGCAGGCACCGGAAGGGCCTCACATCGCCGCCGCGGTGGTCGTTCAGGACCACCGCGTGCTGCTGGTGCGCCGCCGCAACCGCGAGGGCACACTCCTGTGGCAACTTCCCGCCGGAAAGCTGCAACACGGGGAGACACCACACGCTGCCGCTGCCCGCGAGACCCGGGAGGAGACGGGGCTCGACGTCGCCTTCTCCGGACTGCTCGGAGAACGGTGCCATCCGGACACCGGCCGGTACCTGTTCTACGTGGCGTGCCAGGTAGTGGCCGGTGTCGCCGAGGTGATTACGCCCGAGGAGATCGCCGAGGTGGCGTGGGTCGAGCACGGCGCACTGCCGAAGTACGTGCCACAGGGGTTCTTCCCGCCGGTGCAGGCGTACCTCGACGATGCTCTCCGCCCATGACCCCGGTGTGTTCCGGGCCCGAGCACCGCACCGATTGGCCCCGGACGCCAACACCAGATGGGACGCACCGGGCAGATCGAGCACTCGGTTCACGTTGAATCCAACGCAACATCGTTGCGTTGGATGCTCCTCCCCGCCTGGAAGGGGAATCAAGGGGGCCGGGTTCGATCGGCTCCCTTGATGAAGCCCAGGTCGAGACCCTTCGCGGCATCCGATGAATGTTGCATCGGATGCAATACCGCTCGTTACTGGAAGTACGCCCCACGGAAGAGGCCGTCGAATCCGAGGCCGCGGTACATCTCCTCGAACGAGTCCCACTCGCGTTCCTCGAAGGAGTCGTCCCAGGCGCCGGCGACATCGCCAACCTCGAGGTCCGTCTCGCGCCACTCGTGTGCGCAACGGCAGCGGACGAAAACGAGGTCGGGGTGGACGTGGATGAGGAGCCAGTCGCGGGTCGCCTGGCACTGAGCGCAGGCGATGAGCATGCCGCGAGGGCTCAGGGGGCCGGGGTGCGGGACAGCCAGGGTGCTCGGGACTGGCTCGGCTGGCTGCGGCTCCTGGCCGAAGCGGAAGTGGGTGAAGCCAGGCAGGTCGTCGCTGCGGTCAGACATGGTCAAGGAGCCCCCAACTCTCGTGATGTACGGGATAGAACATCCCGCAAAGAGAATCTTGTTCCAAATTGTCTGTTTTACCGATGTCGGCTCGGTCACACCTGGGCGGCATGGATCGCGGCGGCCTTCGACGGCACGCTCACCTTCACGAGCCAACTGCCTGCACCGGGCGCTCCGGGGAGTTGGAAGTAGCATGCGGGACACCCCAGTTCCGTCTGCACGTACAACGTGTCCGTCCGCTGATTTCGCCCCACGTCGTAGCTGCCGTAGAGTCACTGTCGCCGACGCGGGGTGGAGCAGCTCGGTAGCTCGCTGGGCTCATAACCCAGAGGTCGCAGGTTCAAATCCTGTCCCCGCTACCACGAAGGCCCGGGGCCGGAACGCAGTGCGTTCCGGCCCCGGGCCTTGTTCGTTGGGTTAGTTGACGGTGATGTCGAGGTGGCGGACGGCGTCGGCGAGGTGCTGGAGGCAGCGCTCGGCGGTGGTGTCGCGTGCGACGAGGTGGGCGACGCGGGCGGTGCCGAGGTCGCCGGCGGGCGGCAGGGCGACGTGGTCACCGGTCTGCTTTTCCCAGACCAGACGTTCCAGCCACGGCTGGGCGTGCAGCGCGGGCTTCGCCGTGGCGCGGGTGAGGCGGCCGGTGGCGGGGGCGTAGGCCATGTGGATGGCGGCGGCCCGGCGCCTGGTGGGGGCGAGGTCGGGCTGCAGACCGAGGGCGATGTCGGCGGCGGCGAGCGGGAGGTCGATGCCGGTGGCCTCGCGGACCAGGTGGGGGATCAGGTCTCCGGCCAGGCGCCCGTTGACCTCGATCAGGCGGGGGGTGCTGCCGCCGTCGGTCAGCCGCATCTCGACGTGGGAGACGCCGTTGGCGAAGCCGACGGCGTCCAGGGCCTGCACGGCGACAGGCCCGACCAGGGTCAGGAGCGGGTCTCCTGCTTCGACGCTGTGGCCGGTCTCCTCGAAGTGCGGTGCGGGCCCGAGGCGCTTGCGGGTCACGGCGACGGGCGTGGTCACGCCGAGGACGGTGACGCACTCGACCGAGACCTCCGGCCCGTCCAGGTACTCCTCGACGAGGACGCCGAAGCCGTCGTCGGCGTGGGTGGCGGCCTGGGTGTAGGCGTCGGCGAGGTCGGAGGAGTCGTCCGCTCGGCGCACCCCGATGCTGCCGGCTGCGGCGGTCGGCTTGACGACGACGGGGTACCCGATGCGCTCGGCGGCGGCGAGGGCCTGGTCGATGGAGTCGACGCGGATGCTGGCGGCGGAGGGGACACCGGCGGCGGCGAAGGCCGCGCGGCTGGCGGCCTTGTTCCGGCACGTGGCGGCGGTGGTCTCGGAGTTGCCGAAGGTGCCGAAGGCAGCGGCGAGGCGGGCGGCGCTGTGCTGGGCGTACTCGTCCCAGGTGAGCACCCCGGTGATGCGGTGGCGGATGGCGAGGCGCTCGGCGGCGGCCAGCGCCTGGTCCGGGTCGCGGGTGTCGGTGACCCGGTGGTCGGCGATGTAGGGCAGCTGCCAGGTCGGCTCGTGCTGGGCGAGGAGGACGACGCGGTGGTGCTCGGCGATCTGCTCCAGCGCGTAGCGGCGGTACTGCTCGTCGCCGGAGGAGACGAGCAGGAGGGTCGGGGTGGTGCTGGTCAGGGGGTGGTCCTTCCGGGGGGGTGAGCGTGCGGGGGTGTCACCAGTGCAGGTCGGGGTGGTGGCGCAGGGCCTGTTCGCCGAGTCGGCGGGAGAGGGTGGTCAGGGCGTCGGCGGTGGTGGCAGCCTCAGTGGGCAGGTGGATGACGGTGCGCAGGACCGTCGGCCGGTAGCCGAGGCGCTTCTTGGCCAGGTAGTTGGCGCGTCCGGCGTCGATGCGGCGGGCGCCGTGTTCGATGGCCCAGCGGGGGGCTTCGGTCATCAGCCAGGTGTAGGCGTGGCGGCCGAGGGGGTGCTGGTAGTCGATGCCGGAGGCCCACAGGTAGAGGCACCTGTCGTGGAGGAAGGCGTACATGCCGCCGACGAGGCGCCCCTGGTGGCGGGCGGCGAGCAGGACGGCGCCGGGGACCTGGGCGAGATGCTCGAACATGTCGTGACCGTAGAGGGCGGTGCCGTGGCGCTCGGCGGTGCCGACGGCCAGCGCGGTGAACTCCTCCAGGTGCGGCAGCATCCGGGGGCCGGTGAGCGGGTCGAGGGTCAGTCCGGCCTCGGTGGCGCGGCGCCACTGGCGGCGGGCGTCGCGGCGGTGGCCGGCGGGGGTGTCGTCCCACCAGTGGTCGAGGCCTGCGCAGGTGGGCAGGTCGCGCACGTGGGCGACGTCCGTGGCCAGGTTGAGGACGCGGGCGGCGCCTTCGTGACGTCCGGCGGTGGTGAGGCGGTCGGCCTGGTCGGCGGTGAGCCCGGAGTAGACGACGGCGTGGGCACCGTACTCGTCGGCGAGGTGGAGGCCTGCGAGCGTGGCCAGGCGGGCGCTGGTGTCGGTGGCGGCTCCGGCGCCGCCGTACTGGCCGTGGGGGCTGCCGGAGTAGAGGACCGGGCCGAGCCACACCGGTGCGACGCCCGCGTCGGTTTCCTGGCTGGACCAGTACGGGCAGCCGCGGGCGGGGACGAGGAAGTACGGCACCGTCTCGGTGATGCCGGCGCCGAAGTCCGTGATGTGCAGGTGGCGGTGGGCATCGATCTGCTCGGTGGTGAGCTTCTCCCAGGCGGCGGTCCACGCCCGGGTGCGGGAGGGGTGGGCTGCGGGGTGGCTGTCGTCGGGGGCGTCGGCGATCGTGTCGTACCAGGTGCTGAGGGCGTGGGTGATCTCGTCGTCGGCGTCATTGGTGCTGTGGGTGATATGTCTCTCCGGCAGGTCGGTTGTGTGGTCGGTCGGCCCGGTTCGGGCTCGGTGTGCACCGGCCGAGTGGGTGGTCAGCGGGTGGGGCGGTGCCGGCCTGGTGGCGGTGCTGCGGTCGCGGCCTCAGTGGCGGGTGAGGGCTGGATGGGAAGGTTGCTCGCGCGGGCGAGGGCGGCCTTCATCTGCTGGTCCCGGTCGGGGACGGGTGTGCCGATCCTCGGCGTGATGTGCACGGCCAGTGCGGGCAGCAGGCCTTGCACGAGCCGCTGGGCGACGGGCCAGGCCTCCTGGTTGCGCAGGTCGTCGGCACGGCGCAGGACGGGCTCGATTTTTTCGGGCGGTCCGACGAGGGCTGCTCTCGCGTCACGCCAGCCGTCCCGGATCTCCTGGAGGTGGGCGAGCGCGTATTCGACGATGTCGAGGCGTCGCAGGTCGGGTCCGACGGCTGGGTCCAGGTGGTCCTCGACGTGGGTGGCGGATCGGATGCCGGCGACGACGTGCTGCCCGGTGTCGAGGAGTACCTCGACGTGGTACCAGGCCCTGCGGTTGCGGTCGTGCTCGGATTCGAAGATCTGGGCCCTTCGGTCTCGGGTGTCCGACCAGGAGTGCTCCCCGACCAGGGCGTTGCTCAGGTCCTGGAGGCCTTGGACGGCGTTGGCCGTGGCTTCCGAGCGGGCCCGCCAGAGGGCCTGCTGGTAGCGCGGTGCGACGGTGCCGGTGATCTCGGCCGCCACCGTGGCCGTATCCAGCTCCTTCGCGAAGCGGTCCGGTGCGGTCGGCTCCGGTGCGCCGCCGAAGAGGTGGTGGCTGTCGTCGGGCCGGGCCGGGCCGACGAGGAGCGGAGTGTCGGCGCCCGGCCGGACCGCGAGCAGGCGCTCACCGGCGGGGCCGGTGAGGGCGATGGCGGTGTGCGGAGCGGTGGTGCTGGTGAAGCCGGGCCAGGACCAGGACCAGGCCCGGTCGTGCAGGTCGGCGAGGTCGCGGCCCGGGTGGAGCGGCAGGGGCCGGACCGACCAGCCGGGCAGGTGGCCGGCCAGGCTCTCTGCGAGTGGCGAGGTGACGGGGTCTGCCGGTCGGTCCGGAAGGGCGTTGCCGTGTTCGTCGAAGTACACGCGCGCGAACCGCCCGGCCCCAGGGGGCGACTCGGCGAGCCGGAACAGAACTTCGGTACTCGCCCACTGGCCGTCGGTGGTAACGGAATTGGAGCCGAGCGCGAGCTCCCAGCGCGGGTGGGTGTTGGGAAGGTAGGCGCGCAGGTACTCGAAGGTCGCGAAGTCCTCGGCGGTGAGGTCGGCGTGGTCGATGTAGGCGATCGGGTCGTCGGGCACGGTGTCCTCCGGATCAAGCGGCCATCAGGGACCGGTCAGTGTCGTGGGGGTGTTCCCACGCGGCGCGGTGGGCGCGAAGCCCACGGAAGCACGCGATGGTGCCGGCCGAGACGACGAGTCCGGTCGCGGCGACCAGCAGGGCCAGGTGGTCGGCGGGCCACAGGGCGACCAGGAGCCCGGCCAGCGGGAGCGGGGCGAGGACGAACAGGACGGTGGTGGCGAGCGTGGCGGCGAAGGCCCGCTCGGGGATGAGGCGGGCGCGGGCGGTGCGTAGGACCACGGTCACCGCGCCCTCGCCGGCCATCAGCAGCCCGACCGCGGCGGCGTAGAGAGGAAGGTTGGGTGCCAGGGCGCTGGCGAGGGTGGCGGTGCACATGGCGGCGGCCGAGGCCGTGCCGACGCCGAACAGGCCGAAGCGGTCGATGGCGCGGTGGGCGACGGCGACCGCGGCCAGAGAGAGGGCGGCGGCGAGGCTCCACACCGCGCCGACGGCGGCGCTGGAGTGGTGCAGGATCCGGGTGACGGTGACGGGGGCGGAGACCTGGAGCAGGCCGCTGGCCAGGTTGACGCAGGCCAGCGCTCCCACCAGCCAGGCCAGCGCGGGGGTACGGCGCAGGGTGCCCATGCCGGTGGCGAGGCTGGCCAGCGGGTGGCGGGCAACGGTGTCGGTGACGACGTGCAAGTGCGGGCGATGATTGCGGACGCTCGCGGCGACGGTGGCGGTGACGGCTGACAGGATCGCGACGACCACCAGCAGCAGGGCCGGTCCGGCGAGCAGCAGCAGGCCGCCGATCATCGGGCCGATCAGGAGGGCGGCCTGGTCGGTGCCGGTGAGGACGGCCTGGACACGGTGTGCGCGCTCGCCAGCCCGGCGGCTGGCTTCAGCGGCCACGGATTCGTTGGCGAGGTAGGCGGCCTCGGCGAGCATGCCGGCGATCACGCCGAAAACGAGCACCAGCCATGCCCCGGCTCCGACGGCGAGTCCGATCAGGGTGGCGAGGGCGGTGCAGCCGCGCAGCAGGCTCGTGGCCAGGACGGCGGTGCGGGGGCTGTACCGGTCGATGATGGGGCCGGCGCCCGCGATGGCGGCGAGGCGGGGCAGCCATTCCAGTAGGAAGGCCAGTCCGGCCCATCCCGGCGAGTGGGTGAGGGTGAGGACGAGCAGCGGCACGGCGTACATGACCACGGCAGCGGCGAGCGAGTCGCTGGCGCGCAGGGTGTAGCAGCGCAGCATCCAGTCGCGGTCGGCCGCGCTGGTGGCTCGGTGCCGTTGGTGGCCGGCGGCGGTCGGGCGGGACAAGGGCGGTCTCCTGCGTGGGTGCGGCGAAGTGGGGTTGGTTCGGCCGCCGACGGAGCCCTGGTGGCGTCCGTCGGCGGCCGGGTCAGCGGCGCTGCCGCGTAGCGGCAGCGGTCGTGGCGGGCGGGACCGGGGCCGTCGCGCTGGTGATCCGGGCCGGCTTGCCCGCAGCGGGGTGCGGCAGCTTCGCGATGTGCCGTACTCGCCAGGTCAGCACGGCGGTGACCGAGCCCGCGGTGTCCAGCTCTCGCCATGAACGGGCGCGCTCCAGCAGCGCGTTGGGGTCGTGCCCGGCTGCCTCCGCCTCGGCGAGGGCGGCGGCCAGGGCGTCGAACTCCGGCTCGGCGAGCATCCGCTGACCGTCCTCACCGGGTACCGCCCGGCGTACGGCCTGCTCGTGGCGTGCGCGCACCGCGGCGGGGAGCTGGCGGCCGCGCTCGCGCAGGGCGGCCAGCGGCTGGTCGGCGGCCTGCTGGTAAGCCGCTCGCAGGCGGTCGGCCGCAGCACGGGCGGCGGCGGCCTGCTGGCGGTGGCCCTGCTCGGTGTGCCAGCGGCTGGTCGCGATCACGAGCAGGATCAGCGCCGACAGCACGGTGGCGGCGGCAGTGGCGTCCGGGCCCCGGTTGGTGGTGTAGCCGCCGGACAGCACCGCGCGCGCGGCGGCCCGCACGACACGGGAGTCGGCGTTCGCGGCTCGCACGTGCGAGCGCGAGGCTCGCTCGTACGCCCGGGCCGCGGCGAGCAGCTCCGTCCTCTGCGCGGGCAGGGCCGTGGCCGCCAGGGCGTCGAGCACCTCCCCGGTCGCCTCGACCACCCCAGCGACGTCCTCGGGCTCACCCCCCAGCAGGTCGATGGCCTCCAGGACCGTGTCCGCCGCCCGGAGCCGGGCGGCGGCCGCCGGAGACCGGCGGCCAGCCGGAGTGCGGCCACCACCGTCCTGTGCCGCGGGACCGGGATTCTCCCCACGGTCCGGGGCCGGAGCGGCGAGGCGGCGGCGGATCTTGGGCAGGGTCAGGTCGGGGGCAAGCTTGTACCCGCCGAACCACACCGGTTCGCCGGTGGCGTCGCGCTCTCCGACGACGGCGACGCTGTAGCCGAGGGTGTCGCCGGACGGGCCGATCTTGCGGTTGACCAGCACGCCTGCTGTCTCCAGCCGGGTGAAGAACTCGGCTTCGCTCACCGCGCCGGCCAGGGCCTGGCGGACCGCGTCGCGCAGCTGCTGCCGACTCGTGTCCGCCTCGCCGAGGCGGGCGGCCTTGTGCTTCTCACGATTGGTGGGCTCCTTCGCGGCCGTGCCGTCACCGGAGTTGAGTTCGCGCAGCCCCCACTCGCGTTCGATCTTTCGGCACTCGGCCTGGGCCCGGCGGAAGTCGAACTCGATGTCCGCCTTGAGCAGGTTGCCGCGCACGATGGTGGCGGCGATGTGGATGTGGTCGTCGGCGTGGCGGACGGCGACCCACCGGCAGCCGTCGGGATCGCCGTCCTCGGCGATACCGGTGGCGGCGACGACCCGGCGCGCCACCACCGCCCACTCTTCGTCACTGAGCAGCCGGTCTTCGGGGGCGGTGCGGACCGAGCAGTGCCACACGGGCTTCTTCAACCGGCGCCGGGAGCCGCGCTGGTCGACCCGCAGGTCGAGTGCCGTCTGGAGCTGCTTGATCGTGGCGTTCGGATCGCGCCCCGGGTCGGGTGCGAAGCCGTCCCAGGAGGCAACGAGGTGCGGGTCGGTGTGCTCGTCCTTACGCCCGGGGCCGTAGAGGTAGGCCAGCAGACCGTACGTCCGCTCCCCGCGGGTGATGTTCGGGTTCAGTGCTTCTTCCGCTGCTTGAGGAGTCCAGCTGCCGTGGAGTCGACGGTGGCGATGGCGCCGCGGACCGCGGTCAGCGCCGCGACCAGATCGGCCGGGCGCGGGAGACCGCCGGCGTTCAGCTCCCGTGCGATCTGGTTGATGTTGTTGCCGACGCGGGCGGTCTGGCGGCGCGCGGAGGCGAGTTCGTCGATCGCACGGTCGAGCTGATCGTCTGGGTTGCGAGTGGCGTTGGGGTGCGTCGCGGCAGTGAGCGCTGCGCTCGCGACGAAGCGGGCGACGGTCTCGGCACGATCGGCGGCGGCGCGGCGGATCAGGGCTTGCTCGTCGTTGCTCACGCGGATCGTCAGGATTCGCTGGCGCTGCTGCGGCTCGTGGAAGCGGCGACGCGGACGGCGCTCTGCGGTCGGCTCGGCGGCGTCGGCGACGAGCTCGGCGGCGTCGGCGACGGGCTCGGCGGCGGTCATCTCGGACTGTTCCTGTCGGTTGTCCTGCCCGCCGATGCCCCCTGGCTGCGGCGAACCGAGTGTCGTGGTCGAGCGCCCCCGCTCGGCCACGGCACTCGGCATTCCCCCGCCCCTTGGCGGGGGCGAGCCCTTGGAGTGTCCGATAGGACACTCCAAGGGGATAGCTCGCTCCGCCGTAGGTGGCAACGCACCCGGATTCCGGGGCGGTTGGCGGCGGCCGAAGTCAGGTACATCCTCGGAGCCGGATGGAGAGCGGGTAGTCAGAAGTCGTCGTCGCCGGCCAGTCCACGGGCGGCGAGCGCCGAGATCAAGTGATCCATGACCAGCTCTTCCGTCTGACCGCCGCTCAGGATCTCGACCGGACCGCCGACGGTCCGCCGGACCTTCCAGCGGCCGTCGCCCAGCGGCTGGGCGCTGTGGACGTGATGGTGGCGGGCCAGGACGGCCATGAAGTCGGCAACGATGTCGCGGTCCGCCAGCACGGTGGTGCTCATGTGGTGCTCCGTTGGGTGAGTTGGGGAGGGGTGAGGAGGTGGGGATAGTGCACGGTCACCGGCGTGGCGGCGGTGGCCTGTCGGTCCGCAAGGCCTCGAGAATCTCCGGAATCCGGTCGTTCGCCACACTGAGCCCCTGGCGACGGATGCCCTCGCGGACCGTCCGGTACGTGATACGACCTGCCTGTGCTGCGGCCTGACGGCCAGCAGCTAGGAGCGCCGGATCCAGTCCTTCAGGTGGACCGCCGGGTCGAGCAACCAGACCGCCGGGCAGAGGAACAGGACCACCAGCGGACGGACCGGTGACGGACGGACCGCCGCCCTCAGCCGGACCACCGGGCGGAGAAACCGGACCACCAGCGGACGGACCGCTGCCGACCGGACCGCCAGCGCCCGGACCGCCGGGCGGAGGAAGCGGACCACCGTCGGACGGACCGCCGAGCGAAGAAACCGGACCGCTGCCGACCGGACCGCCGCCCTCAGCCGGACCACCGGGCGGAGAAACCGGACCACCAGCGGACGGACCGCCGCCCTCAGCCGGACCACCCGGCAGAGAAACCGGACCACCAGCGGACGGACCGCTGCCGACCGGACCGCCAGCGCCCGGACCGCCGGGCGGAGGAACCGGACCACCGTCGGACGGACCGCCGAGCGAAGAAACCGGACCGCTGCCGACCGGACCGCCGCCCTCAGCCGGACCACCGGGCGGAGAAACCGGACCACCAGCGGACGGACCGCCGCCCTCAGCCGGACCACCCGGCAGAGAAACCGGACCACCAGCGGACGGACCGCTGCCGACCGGACCGCCAGCGCCCGGACCGCCGGGCGGAGGAACCGGACCACCGTCGGACGGACCGCCGAGCGAAGAAACCGGACCGCTGCCGACCGGACCGCCGCCCTCAGCCGGACCACCGGGCGGAGAAACCGGACCACCAGCGGACGGACCGCCGCCCTCAGCCGGACCACCCGGCAGAGAAACCGGACCACCAGCGGACGGACCGCTGCCGACCGGACCGCCAGCGCCCGGACCGCCGGGCGGAGGAACCGGACCACCGTCGGACGGACCGCCGCCCTCAGCCGGACCACCCGGCAGAGGAACCGGACCACTGCCGGCCGGACC
The DNA here is from genome assembly GCF_054601375.1 of Kitasatospora sp. Ki12. Classification (NCBI taxonomy): domain Bacteria; kingdom Bacillati; phylum Actinomycetota; class Actinomycetes; order Kitasatosporales; family Streptomycetaceae; genus Kitasatospora; species Kitasatospora sp. Ki12. The sequence continues at coordinate 2,081,783 of NZ_BAAIHT010000002.1, forward strand.
GCCGGAGCTGTTCTCGCTCCGGCGCAGAATCCGTGCGGCAAATCGGTCTCGCCAACGTGAGCCGTGGCGGTGGGCGGCTAGCTTCTCTCCTGCGGTTCTGGTCCGGGCCTCCGGGTTGCCAGCCGTGAGTTCCGCTCTGCTTGTGCGGGTTGCGGTGAGCGCAGGTGTCGCTCGATCGACCGGTGTCGGTTTGTCGAGCGAGACCAACTGGTCGGGCATTGCATCGCGGCTCAACGCCACGGCGCCCGGGGTTGGGTCGGCGAGTTGAAGGGCGTTGCCGTCTGAGCCGCTCTGGGTTGCCTCGTGGCGGGTGACGATGATGCCGAGGTGGACCGCGCCTGCGAGAGCGATTGGGGCAATTGTGCTGAGTGTTCCGACAGCGAGGTCTCCGAGGTGTAGTTCTCCGAGGTGGCTGGCCGTCTGTTCGTTCAGGCGGACTGCATGCAGGGCGTTGGCCCAGACACTGGTTCCGGTAGCGCCGGCGAAGAGGGACCAGGCGTAGGCGCGGGCGGTCCAGGGTGCCTCACGGAGAAGGACGAGGGCTCGGACTCCGTAGGCGATGAACCCGTCAACGACGACCGGCCACGCGTAGCTGAGGTGGCCTCGGACGTGGATCGCCTGGGCCATCTGCTGGAGAGCGTCGTAGGAGAGTCCGAAGCCAGTCGCGCCGAGCAGACCGATCGCGGCCATGTCCCATTGGGAGACCTTGGGGCGGCGGGGGATCACGCGGCCACCGCCAGGGTGCTCGCGGCGGCCCGGCGCAGTTCCGCGGCGAGGGTGATCTCCTCGCGCCGCATGGACGCCGGGATGACGTCGAGCTGGGTGGTCGCCTTGCGACGGCGCTTCGTGGCCGCCTTGTAGCCGATGCCCAGGGCAGCGGCCCAGACGTCGATCGGGAGGTCGGCGTCGAGGGCGACGCGGACCACGGACCCCTTCTCCGCTTCGGTCAGCCGAGGCCGGTGGGTGCCAGCAAGGACGGCGCGGACGCGGTCGAGTTCGACGCGGCGGCCTTCACGGAACACGACGATCTCGCGCAACTGCTCCTCGGTGCGGCCTCCGCGGATGCCGTCCCGGACACCGCACTCGATGGCGTCGTTCAGGCATGCACGGCGAACCGGGCACTGCCGGCACAGCGCGAGGGCCTGGCGGTGGGCGGCCGCCCGGGGCTGGGCAAAGAAGATGTCGGGGTTCTTGATCCCGACGCAGGCAGCGTTGAGGCGCCAGCGCGGGGAGCCGCGGTCAAGCTGGAGGTGTGCGGCGTCGAGTTCGTTGACGGCGGTGTTCATTCGGGGGTGTCTCCGGTCGCGCCTCGGTGAGCGGGCACGCGGGCAGGGCGTCTCCCGGGGGCGGCTCGGCCGGCCCCGCGCGGGATCGCGGGAGGTTAGAAGGAGGGGGCGCTGCGCCGGTCGGGGCCGGCGAGGACGGCCTTGTGGCACATCTGGCGCAGGCGGCTGGCGGTGCGGTCACCGAGGAGACCGGACAGTTCGGCCGGTGTGATGTTGCTGGTGAAAATGGTCGGCAGCTGCTGCTCGTAGCGGTGGTTGACCAACCGGTAGGTGGTTTCCTCGGTGAACTCGCTCGCGCGGCCGGCGCCGAGGTCGTCGACCAGCAGGAGCGGTGTGCGCTCCAGCTCCCGCATCTCTCGTTCCGGGTCGGCCCCGGGTCGCGGTCGCATCATGGCGTGCAGGGTCACGGAGGTGATCGCCTGCCAGCGCAGCCGGACGCCGGCGCCCAGCAATGCGCGGACTGCACCGTAGGCCTGGTGCGTCTTCCCGGTGCCGGTCTCGCCGAGCAGGAGCAGGGAGTGCGCGCGAGCGATGCCGAGCTGTCCCTCCGGGCCTCGGCTGGCGGCCTGCTTGACGTGCTCGACCCAGGCGAGGACCTGCGGGTCGTCGGCGATCGCGTTCTGGTACAGCGGCGGGATGCGGCTGGCCGCCAGCTCGAGTGCGTCCCGGTTCGGCTGCGGCACCGAGGCCTGTTCGGGAACGCCGATCACCTCGGGGTCGACGCCCAGGCGGGCGAACCGCTCGACGAGGCCATGCAGGGCGTTGCCGGCACGGCGCGGCTCTCGGTCGCGGCCGGCCACTACAGGTCCCCGGCGTAGGCGGCGGCCCCGGCGACCGGGTTGGTCCACGCCTGGTAGGGCGCGCCTGCACGGGCTCCACGGGAGGTCAGTGCCTCCTGCACGAACGACTCCAGGGCGCTGGGGCCCTTCGGGTTCTGCGAGAGCAGCCGCAGACCGGACCGCACCTGCTCGGGGCTGTATCCGGCAGCGAGCAGTTGCTTGATCTCCCGGCCGAGGTGCCCGCGGAACCGCTCGGTGGGTTGCTGCGGGCAGGCCCGCACGTACTCGGCGACAAGGGCGCTGGCCCCGGTGGCGTGCGGGTGCATCGCGGCGACCTGCTCGGCCGAGGGTTCCTCCGACGAGATGGACTGGGCGGGCGCGGCGCAGCCGCCCCCCGGAGGGGTAGATCCAGGATCCGTGATCCTGGATCCGGTCTTGGAAGGTGTCGTGGAGGGTGTCGTGGAGTTCCCCGAGCACGGGCCCTGGTGATCGAGGTCGCTGGTGTCGGCCGCTCCCCCGCTGGCGGTGTTCGCGGTCGGGGCGACAGCCGTGAGTTGCGGCTCCGGGTGAGTCTCCGTGGTCTTCTTGCGGATCCGCTTGGCGGGGACCGACTTGTCGACGTCGACTTCCTGGGTCTGGTGCAGCGGGCAGGGGGCCAGGCGGGACTGCGAGGGCTTGTCTATGCGCTGGTGCTTGTTGAAGTTCGTGACGTGGAGCAGTTCCTCGCCCTCGTCGGCCGGGTTCACGTACCGGCACACCACCCCGGCCTCGGTGAGCTGCCGCAGGTCGTCTTCGACGCGCTCGGCGGTGTGGACCCCGCCGTCCCAGCTCTTCTTGCGCTTCCAGACCAGCCCGCGGACGATTCCGGCATCGTCAATGTGCCGACCCTTGTCGTCAACGTAGTTGAGCAAGTAGAAGAAGGTCCGCTCGGCCGTCAACGAGACCTCGGCCAGCTTGGAGTCCCTGGACATCTCGGGCTTGTGGGTGCGGATGCGCCCGTCGTGGGTGGCCATCACGCTGCCTTCGCGATGTCGCCGGCCTGGGCGATGCGTCCGCTGGCGAGCTCGAGGTCGTGCTGGTGGCGCCAGTCGAGTGCGGGCAGGTCGCAAGCCACCCAGCGAGCCAGAGCCTCGTCGAGTGCGGCGGGAAGGGTGATTTCCGCGCCGTCCGGACCGTAGGCGCGGGCCAGCCACAGGCTGTCCGGCTCGGACACGGTGATCCGCACGATCTCGGCGGCCGGGGCCACGCCGCGAAGACTGTCCGTGATGATGCGGACGGTGCGGTCAGAGAGGCCAGCGGGCGCGCCGGGGCTCTGCAGTGCGGACAGGCGTCCTGCCGCTCCATCTGTACGCCGAAGCGTAGGCATGGTTCACTACTCCTAGTGTGGTAGCAGGTCGGCCAGGCTCGTCGAAAAGGCAGCCCACCTGCTGGGTTGTGTTGCACGACTCACACGGTGTTACGACCGGCGCTTGGAGTTCCCGCTCCAGGCGCCGTCGTGCTTTCGCCCCGGTGGTGACCACCGGGGCGCGGGCGAGGGCCGACTCCGGCCGCTGCCCTGCGTCACCGCCAGCCGCTGTCGAACATCGTCCGGCCCTTCCCGGGGCCGGGCGATGTCACCGTTCGTGCAGGGCACGCTCGGCCGGCTTCTTCACCGACCGTGATGGCTACGGTCGCACGACCGTCCGGGCGCTGTGCGATCCACGCCGGGACCGGCCAGAGCTCCTGGTTCGCCATCGAAATGTGACCCTCCATCAAATGGGCGACGCAGGTCTGCGTCGCAAGAAAGACAATAGGTAGTCGCTCGGATACCGGTCAACGAATTCGAGCGATCTACGCGCATAGCGTGGGTCATTTTTCAGAGGCTGGAAAACGATCATGAGATCGAGGGCGATTCACCCTCGGCAATGGGTGGCGATGATCAAAATAGTGGCCGCCACCTGCGCTGTTCACAGTAAGCAACATCACGATGTCGGCTACCCAGAGTGACGTGACAGAGAACACTCCGTAAACGATCTTGAGCTTTCCCTACCCGGGACACCTATATGCGCGATCGAAGTCGCTGTTTTCGTGGCGGGTATATTCCTTGTCCGAAGCGCCCCCCGACGAGGCGCTTCCCCAAGAAACTGCCAAGCAATATCCGGGGTTGAACCAAATGCGCGCGATTGCTGTGAGAGAGTTCGGTGGACCCGAGGTCCTGGAACTGTGCGAGATGCCCGAGCCCGAGATCAAGCCGGGCCGAATTCGCCTGCGCACCCGCCTGGCCGGCGTGAACTATGCGGACATCCACCTGCGGGAGGGTACGTACCCGGCCCCGATGCCCGCCCCCTTCATTCCTGGCAACGAGGTCCTCGGCGAGGCCGAGGACGGACGCCGCTACGTGTCCCTCGGCCGCGGCGGCGGCTACGCGGAGATCAACGCCGCCCACCGCAAGCTGACCTTCGAGGTCCCGGACGGCGTCGACGACCACTCTGCGGTGGCGCTCATGCTCCAGGGCAACACGGCCTGGCACCTCCTGCACACCGATCTGCGCCTCACCGCCGAGGACACCCTGCTGGTTCCTGCTGCGGCCGGTGGTGTCGGCTCCCTCGCCGTCCAGCTCGCCAAGCGCATCGGGGCGAAGGTGGTGGCCATGGCCAGCACCGAGGCCAAGCGGCAGACCGCCATCGACCTGGGCGCCGATGCCGTAGTGGACTCCTCCGTCGTCGAGGGCCTCGCCGAGCGCATTCTGGAGGCCGCAGGCGGTCACGTCACGGCGGCCATGGAGATGACCGGCGGCCAGGTGCTGCACGAGACCCTGGACGCCCTCACCCCCCGGGGCCGTATGTCCGTCTTCGGCGCGGTCACCGGCGTCGACGGGCTCGTCCCGATCACCCAGCTCGTCGCCGGCTCCAAGAGCATCACCGGCTTCTGGCTGCCCAGCCTCTACCCGTCGCGCACCCACATCAACGAGTCGATGACCGCGCTGTTCACGGCTGTGCAGGAAGGCTGGCTCAAGCCGCTCACCGGCCCCGTCTACAAGCTCGGCCAGGCCCGCCAGGCCCATCACGACCTCGCCGCCCGCCTCACCGCCGGCAAGGTCGTCCTCGACGTACGCAACTGACCCTGCGGTCTCCACCTCCCCGCTGGCCCGCACAGGGGCGGGCCCGCGACATCCGCAGTCGCTCCCCAAGAAGGCGCGACGATCCCTCTGGGAGGAACTGCCAAATGAAGAGCAGCGCCATGCGCGAGGACGCCGTTTCCGCGCAGCGCCAAAGCAGCGAGCCGCCAGCCAAATCCGCCTCGCTCGCCGCCCGCGCCTACGCCGTCCAGCAAGCGTTCACCCGGCTCCCCGGTGACGTCCACGCCCTGCGGGACATCGCCCGCACGGCCGGACTCCCCGACGCCACCGCCCACCGCATCCTGCAGACCGGCGTCGAGACCGGGGTCTTCGAGCAAGTGGGCCGGGGCACCTACCGACTCGGCACCGGCACCGCTCGAGCCGGAGTCCAGGCGATGACCCGGACTCCGGGTGCCGCGTGCACCCACACCTATCTCGTCCGCCTTCACCAGGCCACCGGCGGCCTCGCACTCCTCTACGTGCTCAGCGCCTTCGGCGGCGCGAAAAGGCTGTGCACCGACTACGAGATCGGCGGCCTGGACCCGGCCGAGGTCGGCATGACGGCGGAGGACGTCGTCTCGGTCTCCCGGTCCCTCCGAACCGGAGCCTCCGGCCGGGCCATCCTGGCGTACTTGCGCCAGGACGTCCGGGACCAGGTCCTCGCCGAGGAAGTGCCACCAACCGCCGGGCCCGGCGTCATCCGCGACAACGACCAGCTGGCCGACTCCCTCCTCGCCATCCGTGAACGCGGCTACGCAATCGGTCGCCAGGAGTGCATGGCCGGTTGGGACTCCGTCGCCGCCCCGGTCTTCTGGCGCGAAGAGGTCATGGGTTCCGTCCTGCTGCTCAAGCCGAGCAGCATGATGCCGGCCGACCTGCGCCCGCTCATCCACCACACCGTGCGGACCGCCCGGGACATCAGCGATCTGACCGCCACCCCGCTCGGCGCCCGGCTGTAGCCCACCAGCGATACCGGCCCCGGCCGTCCCGCAACACCCTGCGGGACGGCCGTCCGGCATCCCGTGTCACTAGCGCGCTGCGGCAAGCGACTTCGGCCCGCGCATCGCCGCCCGAGCCCTCGCCGCCCCTGCTGCGGCGTACGGCTCCCCGCTGCCGATCGTGGACGTCGGGCCGGGAATCCCCGAGCACGGCCCGCACAAGCCGGGCCTGCGCAACGGAGCCCGGCACACGTCACACTCGTGTTCCTGGCGTGCGGGCGCGCTTCGGCGCTGCGACGGCGGCAGCTTGCGCAACAGCCGGTCCCGAATCACCCCCGCCGGCGAGTGGATCGTCTCCGGCAGGCCGGGCAGCAGCGCGGCGGCCAGCTCCGCCGGGCCACAACCCACCGCCAACCAGCGCGCCACCAGCGGTGCCAGCTCGATAACCTCCGCCTCACCCAGCCGCAGGCGCGGTTGGTCCCTGAGCGTCCGGTACAGCGTCTGCGCCGCAGCCCGCAGGGGGCCGTCGTCCAGGTCTGCGAGCGAGGCGACCGCCCACCCGCCCTCAGGCTTCCGCCGCCGGGTGGTCGCCGCCGGAGGGCGGTGTACGTCGTCACCGCGAGTGGGGAGGGAGGGTTCTTGGATCAGGTTCTTTACAACAGGGACGCCAGCACCACCGGAGTTCGCCGCACCGGACGCCGGACGGGGCACACCCGGTTCCACCTGCAGATTTTCCGCCTCCAGCAGCTCCTTCGCCTCCTCCAGCCCAGGTATCTGTGGGGTGTCGTAGACGTGTGCCTCCGAGCGGATCGTGCCGTCGGGCATCCGAACCTTATCCACCCGGTAGTACCCCGCCGCGGTCAGCTCCTGCAGGGCCTTGCGCACCGCAGCGCGGCTTTGCGTGCTGGAGTCGGCAATCTGTCGCGCGTCTTCGCGCCACCGGACCGGCCGCGACAGGAGGTCGACAAGGAGGCCGCGGGCAGTGAATGACAGCCGCCGGTCCTGGAGGGCTGCGTTGGGCAGCACGGTGAAGCTGCGCGCGTGGGCGCTACGATGTACGAGCATCGGGAGTGACCGCTCCTTTTGCCAGAGGCCCTCGGCACATGGTGTTCGCTGCACCCGCCGAGGGTTTTCTGTGTTCGGTTGGATCACGGAACGTAGCACAGGACGCCGCCGATGCTGACGGGCGACCGCGAGCGACGTCGATCACAGAGATCGGTCACAGTCATGGACCGATCAGCTGCTCCCGCCCGATGAGTGGAGTGTGGCGGCACCCCTGAGTCCGACGCCTTGTGCGGACATGGGTTGGGGGCGGAGACGGTGCTGGGCGGAGGCCACTGGCGCGACGGCCTAGCGGTTCGAGGAGTCGATGCTGATGACGCACCGACCGATTTGGCTTGGATCTTGCTCAACCCGCTCTAGGCTATGCGTACCTGAATATCCATCAGCCGGAGGAACGTGCCGTGGCAGTGAAGCAAGGTGATTGGGTGGTCGCAACTGCGGACCAGGTGATCGCCGAGGGGAAACGCCGTGGCGGGGCTCCGCTGGTGTGCGCGTCCGGGATCAGCCCGTCCGGCCCCGTGCATCTCGGGAACCTGCGCGAGATCATGGTGCCGCACTTCGTCGCGGACGAGATCCGCCGCCGGGGCCTGGAGTGTCGGCATCTGCTGTCGTGGGACGACTACGACCGGCTGCGCAAGGTGCCGGCTGGTGTCCCGGCTAGCTTCGCCGAGCACATCGGCCGGCCTCTGACGGCGGTACCCGATCCCTGCGGCGAGCACGAAAACTGGGCGGAGCACTTCAAGGCCCCGTTGCGCGCGGCGCTGGCGCAGCTGGGCGTTGAGGTTGAGGAGATCAGCCAGACGCAGATGTACACCTCGGGGGCCTATCGCGAGCAGATTGTGCACGCGATGCGGAACCGAGCGCAGATTGACGGGGTCCTCGGCCGGTACCGGACGAAGAAGGCCGAGTCCGATGCCGAGGTGGAGCAGGACGACGAGGACTTGGCCGCCGCCGGCGCCGGAGGGTATTTCCCGTACCGGCCGTACTGCGAGGTCTGCGGGCGGGACTCCACCACGGTCGTCGCGTTCGATGACGCCAGCACGCAGATGCGGTACCGGTGCGAGTGCGGCCATGCGGGTGGCTTCGCGCTGTCTGAGACGGACGGCGGGAAGCTGGTCTGGAAGGTCGACTGGCCGATGCGTTGGGCCTTCGAGGGCGTGACCTTCGAAGCCGGTGGCGTGGACCACTCGTCACCGGGCTCGTCCTTCACCGTCGGGTCGCAGCTGGTGCGCGAGGTATTCGACGGGCTGCCGCCTTCGTACCTCGGGTACAGCTTCGTCGGGATCAGTGGCATGGCCAAGATGAGTAGTTCGGCCGGCGGTGTGCCGACCCCGATCGACATCTTGGAGGTGCTGGAGCCTGCGGTGGTGCGATGGTTGTACAACCGTCGCCAGCCGCGGCAATCGTTCCAGATCGCGCTGGATGCCGAGATCTTGCGGCTCTACGACGAGTGGGACGCACTCGGGCGCAAGGTGGATGCGGGGACCGCGACAGAGCTGGATGTGGCGGTGCGGACCCGCTCGGTCGGACCGGCCTCCGGGCCATTGCCGGCCACGCCCAGGCCTCTGCCGTTCCGCACGCTGGCGTCGGTGGCAGACGTGGCGGCCGGTGACCCACACCAGACGCTGCGCATCCTTCGGGACTTCACCGTCGAGGAGCCGCTCGCGAGCTTGGACGAGGCTCAGCCCCGGTTGGACCGCGCACAGGCGTGGGTGACCACCTATGTCCCGGCTGAAGACCGAACCCAGGTACGCACCGAGCCCGACCGCGCCCGGCTGGAACAACTGGCACCTGCACAGCGAGAGGCGCTGAAGCTGTTGCTGGACGGCTTGGACGAGCGCTGGTCGCTCGACGGGTTGACGTCGCTGGTGTACGGAGTGCCGAAGATCCAGGCAGGGCTGCCGTTGGATGCTCCGGCGTCGCCGGAGCTGAAGACCGCGCAGCGGGAGCTGTTCGTGTTGTTGTACGAGCTGCTGGTGGGTCGGGATACCGGCCCTCGGCTTCCTACCTTGTTGCTGGCGCTCGGTGCGGACCGGATTCGGTCGCTGCTGACCGTCGCGTAGCTGGGGCGGCCGGGGCGATGGCCACCGGCCTTCTCGGAGAAGCGGTCGAGGGCCGGGTCGGAGCAGCGCGCTCCGACCCGGCCCTCGGTGTTGGGTCAGGCTGCCGGTTGGAGTCCGGTGCGGGTGAGGATCTCGTCGGCGATCTCGGCGGCCGAGCGGTGTTCGGTGTCGAGGTGGACGGCGTATTCGGGTCGGCTCAGGGCTGCGAGGCAGCGTTCGACCTGGTTGCCCTCCCAGCTGAGCGGTCCCCACTTGTCCGGGCGTTCGCCGCGTTCGCGCAGGCGGTCGCGGATGGTGGCGGCCGGGGCTAGCAGGGTGAAGTGCCGGACGTCGTGGCCGGCTTCGCGCAGGGGGTGGACGATGTGCTCGAAGACGGCGTGGCGGGCGATGGTCATCGGGACGATGATCGGGCGGTCGTAGGCTTGGGCGGCCTGGTCGAGCATGCAGTGGGTGAGCGGCGGCCAGACGGGCTCCAGCTCGAACTCCTCGGTGCGCAGTGCTGCGGGGAGTTGTGCCCAGAGCATGTGGCCGATGTCCTCCGGGTTGATGATCAGGGCCTGGGGCAGGCGTTCTGCGAGGAGGCCGGTGGTGGTGCTCTTGCCGACGCCGAACGGGCCGTTGACGAAGACGATCACGGGCCGTGGGGCCTTTCTGCTCAGAAGAGTTCGACGTAGCGGTTCGGGTAGGTGTAGGCGTCGTAGCGCAGGACGAGCACGGTGTAGCGCTGGTGGGCGCGCAGGGTGTTGGTGGCGTGCTTGATCTCGCGCAGGCGGTCGGTCATGGCGGTGCGGACGGCGGGGTCGGTGTTGCCGCTCTGGGCGACGGCGCGGTCGACGGTGGAGCGGCAGTAGTGCTCGATGGCCTCGTCGGGCTCGGGGGTGAGGGTGTGGTCGGCCTGGTGGAGGACGTCGAGGCCGGTGAAGAGGGCGAGGGCCTGGTCGCGGGTCTCCATGGGGCTGGTGATGCCGAAGATCTCGCGGCGGACGGCGGCGGCGTGCTCGGGCAGGGGTTCGGGGGCCCAGAACGGTGCGGCGAGGACGTATCCGCCGTCGTCGAGGAAGCCGAGGAGCCGCTTGGCCGCGGTGGGCGGGTCAGGGAAGAAGCCGAGGGCGGCGCCGACGGCGATGTGGCTGAAGGTGTGCTCGGGTTGGTAGGTGGTGCCGTCGGCCTGGTGGTAGGTGAGGCGCAGGGCGGGGTCGAGGAGGCCGTGGTTGTAGCGGGCGAGGGCGACAGAGTCGGCGCTGAGGTCGAAGCCGGTGGCGGTGCAGCCGGTGAGGCGGGCGAGTTCGCGCGAGGTGAAGCCGGTGGTGCAGGCGACGTCGAGCAGGTGGTGCTGCGGGCCGAGGCGGGAGTGCAGGGCCCAGGTGTTGAGCGTGGCATGGGCGCCGGGCATCACGTTGGTCTGGTTGGTCATGGCGACGAAGTCGGGGTAGCTGGCGGCCCGGACGGCGTCGGCGGACCTGGGCACCGTGGGCAGGGGCCAGGTGAGCGTGGTGGTCATGGAGTCCTCTCTGCGGTGGGCGACGTGGAGGTTGGGCGTTGGGCTGGTACGTGGGCGGGGTGGAGGCCGGCGAGGCGGGTGACGCTCATGCCGAAGCCGACGCATGGGGGCAGTCCGCTGTCGTAAAGGTCGATGACCTGCTGGTAGGTGCGGTGGGCGAGATGGCGGTCGGCCGCGAACTGGGCGCTGAAGGCGGCTGCCAGGAGGGCGGGGTCGCGTTCGTTGGCGGCGATCTCGGCGAGTTCGAGGCCGTCGGAGTAGAGCCAGACGCGCCGGGCCTGGCGGCCAGTACCGGCGATCAGGGGTGAGGCGGGGCCGGGGATGTCGGTGATCGCGGTCAGGCCGGGTAGGTGCTGGCGGACGCTGTGCCGCCACAGCCGTCGGGCCAGACGGTCGGGGTCGTCGGTGCGCTCGGCGGTGTAGGGGGTGCGTTCGGCGGCGAGGGCATGGACGGCGGTGGTGTCGGCGGGGTCGATGCCGGTGATCTCGTGAAACGCGTCGTCGAACGTCCGACGGGTCAGCGGGGCGGTGAGGCCGGTGACGGCGGTCACGAGGTCGGCGAGGTATGCGGTGGCCTGGTCGAGGGTGAGGTCGGCGGCGTACGCCTCCAGCATCACGAACTCGACGGTGGGGCGTGCCCGTTGGCCCTCGTTGCGGAAGCTCGGGCCGATCTCGTAGCAGCGGGTGGTGCCGGCCGCGATGACGGCGAGGAGGTCGAGTTCGCTGGTGACGCGCAGGTACTGGCGGCGTTCGGCGGCATGCGCCCAGGTGGTGAACGGTCGTGCCGATCCACCGACGTAGCTGTCGGTGAGGACGGGGCTGATGGTCTCGCGGAAGCCTCCTGCGGCGAGGTGAGCGCGCAGCGGGCCGAGGACCGGGGTGAGGTGCGTGGCGGGCGGTAACGGCGGTGGTGCTCCGGGTTCGTGGCGTTCCAGGTGGCGGACGAAGAGGGTGGGGCGGCCGGTGCGGCTGGTGGAGCAGGTTCCTCGGACGGCGACGAGGTCTCCGGTGTGCAGGCCGGCGGCGGTGGCGGGGTCGAAGGCGAGCTGGGCGGTGTGGCGGTCCCAGGCGAGGTCGGCGAAGGCGACGTGGCTGTGGGTGCGGACTGCGGTGATGCGGCCGGACAGGGTGAGGACCTGGTCGAGGGCCGGCCAGGCGGCCCAGTCCGCGAGCGGCAGCGGTGCGGGTCTGCGGTCGCCGGTGCGGGCGCGGCTTCGAGGAGTGGGGGCGAGCGGATCGCTGGGGGCGGTGAGGGTCAGCAGGAGGGTGACGGGGTCGTCGGTGCGGGGGTCGAGGAGCCAGGCGGTGCGGCGGAGCAGGTCTCGGTGGAGAAGGCTGCCGGTGTCGGGTAGCAGGCGCAGGAGGTGGAGGACGGCGGCGGCGCGCAGCGCGATGAGGCGGCACGGGATGGTGGCGGTGAGGGTGCGGGTGGTGGCGGCCAGCCGGGTGGGGTCGGCGGTGCCATGGGGCCAGGGCGGTCGGCCGGGTTCGGCGGCGGTGGCGAGGGCGTGGTGGAGGATGTCGAGTTCGCGCGGGCCCCGGGTGGACGGGTCGGTGTGGAGGGTGACGGCGGGGTGCGGGCCGTGGCCGAGGAGGCGGGCGATTCCGGCCAGGAGTTCGTCGGCGCCGTCGGTGAGGTGGGTGGTGAACAGGACGGCCGCGGCGCTGAGCAGGTCGGTGGGCGCGTCCCAGGTGGTGGGCGGGGTGGAGGCGTGGGTGGCGGTGATGGCGTCGGTCAGGGTGGTGAGGCTGGTGGTGGTCATGTCGTCTCCGGGTTGGTCGGGCCGGGGTGCCACCAGGTGACGGGCGGGTCGCCGGGGTTGAGTGCGGCGACGAACTTGGCTGCCTCGCAGGTTTGTTGGGCGAGGCTGGAGTCGTAGGGGGTGCCTGCCGCGTGGTGGGCGTCGCGGATGCGCTGCCGGATGGCGGGCGCGATGACGGTGCCCTTGGGGGTGGCGTGCCGGTCGAAAGCATGAACGGGCTGGAGAAGGAGGAAGGTGGAGGCCGATCCGCGGGTGGAGCGCGGGGAGGTCTCGGGGTAGCAGGGCGCGAAGACGACCAGGAACCACCGGACGCCCGCAAGGCTCAGCCACCACCCGTCGGCGCCCGCGTGTGCGAGTTCGGCGGCCGGGTCTGAGCCGGTCACGGCCAGCAGGCCGGTGACGGTCTCCCGGACCGAAGCGGTGAGGGCGTCGAGGGTGGCGCCGTGGCGGGGGTCGGCGAGCTGGAGGACCAGGCCGTCGAGTTCCTCACCCTCGACGCGCCGGGCAAAGTCGGCGACGGCGGGCCCGGCCGCTCGCCCGGCCTCGTACGGGTCTGCTCCCCCGTAGGCGGGTACCGTCTCGATGCGGGCCCTGGCGGCGAACAGGCAGGCGGATCCGCGCTGGATGCGGGCGAAGCCGTCGTCAGCCACGGGCGGCCACCGCCCAGGCGTCGAGGTGGCTGCGCGAGGCCAGCGGGCCGTCCGCCCCCTGGTACTTGCCGGTGTAGAGCTGGTTGATCTCGCCGTAGGTCGTCCACCAGCTGACCTGCGCCACCAGCGTGCCGGGCCGCAGGACGATGGGGAGGGTGGCGTACAGCTGCAGGGTGGATCGGCCGTAGAAGCCGAGGTCGATGAGGTCTGCGGTGCAGTGGACGAAGCAGCCCAGGCGGGCGAACCCGGACCTGGCGTGCACGATGGGGACGAGCTCGTCGCTGCCGAACCGTTCGACGGTGTGGCTCAGGACGAAGTCTCCGGGTTCGAGGAGGTAGCCGGTCGGTGGGATCTCGCGGTACTCGACCTCGGGCTCGCGTGTCGGGTCGAGGACTTCGTCCAGATAGACGCCCACGAGGTTTCCCAGGGCCAGGTCGTAGCTGTTGGTGGTGCACCGGGCCTGGTCGAACGGGTCGATCTTGATGCGGCCCTGTTCGACTTCCCGGGCGATCTGGTGTCCGGTGAGGATCACGGGCGCGCTCCGATCAGCGTCTGGGACTCGCAGGCGTGGTTGAAGTGGGCGTAGGTCGCCGCGGTGGGAGCGATGAGCCCGGTGTTGTGCCAGAAGCTGACCTGGCCGGCAGCCATGCCGGGATAGATCCGGATCGGCAGGGCTGCGACGATCTCCAGCGTCCACCGGTGGCAGGAGGCGGTGTGTCCGAGGTCGGCAGAGAGCTGGAGGAAGAGCCCGCGGCGGCCGTTGCTGCTGCATCCGATCAGCCGCATCGCGAAGAGGTCGCTGCCGATCGTCTCCTCGGTGTGCCCGAGGTACATCCGGTGAGGCTCCAGTACGTAGCCCTCATCCGGCAGCTCCATCTCCAGCCACGTACCGGTGTGGTCGTCGAAGACCTTCAGCTCGCGGCCCAGGTGGTAGTTGATGGAGTTGGGGTTGACGCCAGCCGGGTCGTAGGGGGAGAAGACGATGTCGCCCTGGTCGATGAACCGCCGGATGGCCTCGCCGGTGAGGATCACCGTTTCGCCTCCCGCTCGACGCGCACCGGCAGGAACGTCGCGGAGCGGATCACCTGCGAGGGCTTCCAGGACACCCCGTCCTCCACGTGGAGCCGGCAGCCGCGCCGCAGGACCGAGCGCATCACGGCGGCGGCCTCCATGCGGGCCAGCGCGGCACCGAAGCAGGCGTGCGGACCGTGGCCGAAGCCGACGTGCGGGTTCGGCTGCCGATTGGGGCGGAACTCCAGCGGTTGCTCGAACACCTCCGGGTCGCGATTCGCGGACGCCTGCAGCAGCACCAGCCGTCGGCCCGCCGGCACCGGGACACCGAAGACCTCGCAGTCCTCGGACGCCGTCCGGGCGGTGATGAGCGCCGGCCCGTCCAAGCGCAAGACCTCCTCGACGAACCCGGCGACGGACTGCTCCGATCCGGCCGCCGCCTCCGCCAATCCCGGGTGACCGGCCATCGCGGCGAGCAGCGCGCCGATCAACCCGGTGGTCGTCTCGTGGCCACCGACCAGCAGGGCGATCAGGTTGGCCACCGCCTCCTCCAGCGAAAGGCGCTCCCCTTGCTCCTCCACCTCGACCAGGGCCGAGACGATGTCGTCGGCCGCTCGGGCGCGACGGTGCTCGATGAGGCCGGTGAAGTAGTCCCACAGACCCGCCCAGGCGGCGGCGAGCTGCTTCTCCTGGTCGTCCGTGAGGGCGGGTTCGGTGAGGAGGATGACATCGTCGGACCAGGTCTTGACGAGGTCCCGGTCGCTGTCCGGAATGCCCAGCAGTGCGCAGATCGTATGGACCGGCAGGGGTTGCGCGATACTGCACACCGCGTCCCCGCCGCCGGCATCCACGAACCGGGCCACGAGCGCGTCCGCCGCCGCCGCGATCTGCGGCTTCAGGGCAGCGATCCGGCGCGGCGAGAATGCCTTCGCCAGCAGGCCCCGCAACCGCGGGTGCTGCGGCGCGTCCGCGTAGAGCACCCACGATGCGACCGGTTCGAGCACCGGGCGGAGCACGGGGCTGATCTCGTCCAGCATGCCGGCCGCGGTCGGCGCGCACACGAAGCCCGAGTGCCGGAGCAGGTAGCGCACCTCCTGGTGACGCGTGAAGACAAGCCGACCGCTGCCCAGGTCCGGGCAGTCGATGGCCCGAGGCCCTTCGGCCAGGGCTGCGAGCGCGGCTCCGCGCTCTGCTCCCAAGGAGAGCGCCGTTAAGACAGTGGCTTGGTCCATGTTGCTGCCTCCCATCGGCCCGAACGTCACAAAGAGAGCCGTCCCAGGCCGTCGCAAAACCGACAGGCGCAGCACCAGGCATGGACTCACAGGCGGCAATCGGGCTGTGGCGTAACGAAGGTCAACGTGTCGGAGGATGGCGCCTGCCGGTCGCAGGGTGGCGCGCGGTCCCGATCCCGACCGTGAACCGATGATGACGATACGTCAGGCAATCGGCAAGAGGGTCGAAAAGGAAACTCTGTCCTTTTCGACGAACAGGCATATGCGAGCTGCTGCCCAAGCGCTAGCCTTTCCTCAACCCAGCAAGAGGAGGTGCTCAAGGGTGGCCGTCGAGCCGACACCGCGCCGACGCCGACTCGGCATGGAGGTCAAGCTCGCCCGGCAGCGTCTCGGCTGGAGTGTCGAGGAGGCCGCCGCCGAGCTGGGGTACAGCTCTGCGTCCACAATCTCGAAGATCGAGAACGGCACACAGGGCATCAAGCTTCAGCAGCTCCCGCACTTCTTCGCCGTCTTGGAGATCACCGACCCAGCGGTCCAAGCAGCATGGCGCGAGATGGTTCGGAACGCGCGCGACCGCGACTGGCACCAGCAGTACCCAGGTGTCGCGGACGATCCCCTCGGCGACTACCTGGTGAACTTGGAGATCGCCGACGGCCTGTTCATCTGGTCCCCGGTGGCCGTCCACGGCCTGCTCCAGGGCGACGAGTACGAGTTGGCCGTGATCATCGCCGGCCGTGCCTGGAAGAGCGACGCCGATATCCAGCGCTTCATCACCGTGCGACGGAACAGCCGCCGTGCCGCCCTCTCCCGCAAGACTCCGCTCCGGATCTGGGCGGTGCTCACCGAGGCCCAGCTCCGGCAGGAGGTCGGCGGCCGGGCGACGGCCCGCGCGCAGGTTCTCCACCTGATCGAACTCGCCAGCACCCACCGGAGCATCGTCATCCAGGTCATCCCGTTGTCGCATGGCGCACACGCCGGCTGCGACGGCCCGTTCATGGCCTGGACGTTCCCGACTGGCCACGACTCGGTCACCATCGAGGGCATGAAGACCGCCCTCCATCTCAACGACCCCGCAACGGTCGCGGACTACCGCACAACAAGCGATCACCTGAAGACGGACGCCCTGCCGCCGAGGGAATCGCTCGAACTCCTCGCTCAAATCGCCAAGGATCTCTCGTGACTCGCGACGCCCGCTCCTCCTCCATCGACTTCGACAGCATCGTCACGGCCGACGAGAAGAACCATCTCGATCCAGTATGGGTCGAGCAACAGCTGGAACGGGCGGACTGGATCACAGCCAGCACCGGCGGAAGCAACTGCCTCGAAGTCGCATTCCTGGACCGCGGCATGGTCGGTTTCCGCGACTCCCTGAACAAGGCCAAGGACACGCTGCTCCTCTCGTCGGGCGAGTGGGAGGACTTCCTCGCCGGGGCAAAGGCCGGCCTGTTCGATCGCCGGGGATCGGCCAGCACCTGATACCGGAAGCCCCAGAGCCCTCCACGGCAGCGACACCTGGGAGCTTCAGGCGTTGGCCAGCCACAGCCCCTTGTATCGGATCTCGGGGTGTCGGTGGTCTCTTGTGGTGGAACCGCCTGGGGTGTAGCCGCAGGAGCGCAGCAGGTCCGCCGTTGTGACTTGGTCTCGTTCCTCGTTGTAGACGCCGATGATCAATCGGCCACCCGGGGCGACGACATGGTCCAGCAGATGGCCCACGTACGCTCCCCGCAGGTCCGCCGGCACGTAGTCCACGCCGGTGCGGACGGCGTCGAAGCGGTGTGGAGGCTTCCAGCCCATCGCGTTGGCGGTCCAGATTCGACGCGCCCACTTCGGGCAGCGGGTTCGGGCGAGGTCGGCGAGGGCGGTGGAGATCTCCACCCCGTAGGGCTCGATGATGATCCCGGCTTCGGCCGCCCAGTCGGTCAGGCTCTCCATCAGGTGGCCGTTGGCGCATCCGATGTCGAGGAACGTCCCACCGTGGGGCGGGAGCAGGTCGACGAGCAGGCTTCGGGCTTCTCGCCAGCGGGTCTCGTCGCCGCTGTGGCCAGACTGGGCCCGCGGGTTGTCGCCGTTGAGGTAGGCCGGTTCGATGACGCCCAGGACGGCGGCGTGCCACTCGATGGCCGTGATCTCGCCCGCCTGGTACGCGTCGTCAATGGGTGCCAGATCGCTCCAGCCTCGCTCCTTCGCGCTCGCGATGTCCTCGGCGTCGTGGCCGACCGGACGGCGCGTGGTGGGGTCCATGCGTTCTCCTTCCCTATTCGCTCACGTTGGCGTCTTGCCGGCAGGGTGACGTTCAGTCCCCTTGAAGAACGTGGATCAGCCGCACGGCCTCCCGATGCGCCGGCCCAATTCGCGGGTCGTTCGGACCGGCCTGTGGCCCGACGATCTTCGCCAGCACGAACAGCTGC
The DNA here is from genome assembly GCF_054601375.1 of Kitasatospora sp. Ki12. Classification (NCBI taxonomy): domain Bacteria; kingdom Bacillati; phylum Actinomycetota; class Actinomycetes; order Kitasatosporales; family Streptomycetaceae; genus Kitasatospora; species Kitasatospora sp. Ki12. Next base: position 2,099,573 of record NZ_BAAIHT010000002.1, read on the forward strand.
ATCGCCATCCCGTCGCGGCTCTCAAGGTCTACCCGGCGCTCCCTGCGTACCCGGTCCGCGAGCGCCGGTGCGGCAAGCGAGGCGGCGTACAGCGACGCCGAGTCGAGTCCGCGTGGCGCCATTCCCCAGTCCTCCCAGTCGAACATGCAGAACCCACCAGGGCCGGTGACGTTCGCCCAGTTCAGGTCGGCGTGAGCAGGACACCACTGGTCCACCCGGATGTCGTGCGCCCCTGGAAAGGCGGCCTTGATTGTGTCGTCGACCAGCTGCTTCGTGATCCGTTCGGTGTCCGGGGCCGCCACCCGGGTCGTTCGTTGAAGGGCCAGCGCTGCCAGCGAGGCGTTCAGCGAGCGCCACCAATCGTCCGGCAGCTCCGGGTCGACGGTCACCACCGCGGCTCCAATCGGGAGTTCGGGCAGCAGCGAGGTCTCGTCCACGTGCCAGACCGCCTGGTCGTCCGGGTCCTGCCATGTCGCCGACCTATACCAGCGTGGCATCGCCACGCCGGGCAACACCGCTGCGGCTTCGAATCCGCCCCAGCCCTGTTCTCGTGCCCGCGCCCAGGGGCGGCGTTCGACCCGGGTCCAGCTGCCGCGGTCGGTGCCGGCTCCGACCGTCCGGCGCTTGCGCACCATGCTGCGCCGGTCCAGCCTCGTGCCGAGGCGCTGCTCCACCTGGTCCAGGACGTGATCGACGGGCTCCTGCCGGAGGTCCATGGTCTACCGGACGAGGCCGGCGTCGGTGCCCTGCGGTGGGGTGACGCCGGTCAGCTCACGTGCCTGGTCAGCGAGGAGCGGGGCGAGTTCCGGGTAGTGCCCGCGGTCAACGGCCTGGAGCATCTCTGCAATTGCGATGAGCTGACCCACGCGTCCGGCCGGGGTGTCGAGGATGTCGACGAACTCCGTGCGGATACGGTCCGCGACCTCGGGCACGAGGAGGCTGCTGACCCATAGGACCGCAGGGTCGTAGCCGGCCGGCACGAGACCCCAGCGTTCCCAGTCAAGGATCTTGAGCGGCCGGGCGGTCAGGTTGGCCCACTGGAGATCACCGTGCCCGGTGGTCCGCTCGATCTCGGCCGGGGCCGGGATGCCGAGGTACTTCGGGAAGACCTCGTCGACCCACGCCTGGCGCAGAGTGATCTTCGCGCCCGGTGCTTCCGCAATGGCGGCCAGCGCGTTCCGCAGCCCGGTCCACCAGCCGTCGTCCAGGCCGGGGTCTTCGCGAAGGTCCGGAGTCGAGGAGACCGCGGGACCCACCAGGTCGAAGACGTCGGCCTGGTAGAACCACCCGCCCTCGGTCCAGTCGAGAGTGTCGTGGAGTCGGGGGCGCGGGACGGAGGCAGGGACGAGCTGTTCAGCGCCGAGGGCGCCCTGGCCGGTCGGCCGGGGCGCCCTGCGGCCGCTGCTTCTGGAGACCCGCAGCCAGACGTTCACGGCCCGGCGGCCGACAGTGGTTCCGGAGGTGCCGAAGATCGGCGGTCCGGTGCACACCAGGCCGAGGAATCCGGCGGCCTTCTGGTGCGCTGCCGTCAGGTCGTGCCGGGTGTCGTCATCCGGCTGAAAGGACATCGAGCACCGTCCTGAGTCGTGCGTCGGGGATCGGCTGGGCGAGAGCGCCCCGGGCATCCTCCCAGTGCTGGAGGGTGCTGGTCGAGGTGAGGACGACGTCCAGCGCGGGGCAGGCACCGATGAGCTGGAACGCCGCGGTGTGCGGGGTCGATCCCGGCTGGATGAGGTTCACCAGTTCGGGTGTCATCAGGCCCGGCAGTTCGCCTCCGTGCAGGGGGGCGGAGGCGAACGTCATGATCCCGGCGTCGCGAGCGTGGACGAGTGGCCCAGCTCCATCGAGGGCCTGGGCGATGGGCTCGGCCATGACGAGGCTGACCGGCAGCTGGACGCCAGCGAGGTGGTGGCTCGCCGACCCGGCTGCTTCGCTGGCCAGCGCGATCAGTTCGGCGACGGTGAACGCCTGGTTAGTGAAGCCGGCCCAGGTGGCGACGCCGTACCCCCCGATACGGCCGGCCTGCGCGAACTCCTCCAGCACAGCGAACGCGGCGCGGAGGTTGTGATGCAGCTGCTGCCGGTCGTGGTCGGACCGTTCGGGGTTGTGGACGAAGACGATGTCGGCACGACCGAGGACGGCGAGCGATTCCTCGGTCTGGGTGCGGACGTCCACGGGGGCGATGCTGTGGCTGCCGTCCGGGTAGAAGCCGGTCTTCGTCGTCACCTTGGCGGTCAGGTGATCGGCGAGCACCGGGGCGAGGTTGCGGTGTGCCCGGCCGTGGCCGTAGTTGGGGGCGGTGTCGATCCACTTCGCCCCGGCCGTGAGGGCGATGCGCGCCGCTTCGCCGGCGGCGCGCACCCGGTAGGTCCCCAGGCCGAGTTCCGGGTTCACCGGCCAGCCTCGACCACAGCGATGGCCTGGCCTTGGACAAGGACGGTGAGGACGCTGGCCACGTCCTTGACCTCAAGGCCGGCGGCTTCGGCGAGTTCCCCGATGCTGACCGCTTCTCCGATCAGCAGGGTTTGGAGGGCGGGCTCGATCCGCTCGGAGAAGTCCCATGCGGTTCCGGCGGCGGACAGGGTGACGGTCCGGGCGGTGGGGTCGCTGGTGAGTTCGGCGCGAGGGGCGGTGATCCGCACCTTGATCTCCGGGTCCGCGGGGAGGGTGTCCACGAAGGGCAGGGACGGGGCCGGCCGCCCGAAGTGGGTGGTGCCCGAGGCTGTGGCCCAGCGGTCGATCAGGTCAGGGTCCGACAGCGCGGTGAGCACCGCAGCCCTCAGATCGGCCAGGTAGGCGACCTTCTCGTCCGCTCCGGCGTGGAGCGGCACGTCCTTCCGCACGGTGGGGCTCTCGTGCAGCTCGTCCACCAGCCAGCCCAGGAGCATGGCGCTGGTCTGGGCTACGAGTCCGAACGTGAGGTGCAGCGACTCGCTGCCTTGGTCAGCAGTGACGCTGTGCCACCAGCCGCGCGGCAGGTACAGGAGGTCGCCCGGGTGGAGGACGACGTCCGCGACCGGTTCGCCCTCGGGTTCCTCCGGGGAGTCCACGTCGCGGAAGGTCGGGGCCTGCCTGGTCGGCTCCCACAGACGCCAGCGCTTCGCCCCGTACTGCTGGACCACGACCACGTCGTGGTCGTCCCAATGCCGGCCGAAGCCCTCCTTCTCCGTCCAGGAAGCGTAGAGGTTGGTCTGCACGGGCGTGCCGATGAAGCGCTCCAACGCTTCGGCGGCGGTGCGGATCGGCGGGTGGATCTCGTCGATCGCATCCACCACGAGCGAGGCGCCCTCGGCGAGCTGAGCGTGGAGCTGCGCGGGGTGCAGCCGGTTCCAGGTCACCCCACGCCGGTTGGTCGCCGGGGTCGAGTACCGGCCGACGGGAACGGTCTGCCCGTCCATCGACAGCCGAAGCCGCGGCGGGCCGATGCGGTGGGTGGCGAGGATGGTGTTCAGGTCGTCCCAGGACAGGAGAGGCGCGGTGTCGGTGCTCCCGGCAGGGATCACGGCGTAGGAGCGGTGGAGCGCCTGGGTGAGGAACTGGTCCCCACCCAGGCGCACCGCCCACGAGGCGGTCTTATGCATCGTGGGCGGTCTCTCAGGTGTCGTTCTGGTCGGACTTGCCGCCCGTGTTGTCGGACGGCACGTCGGACCGCGAACGCGCGGCCTGGATGTTGTGGACGCCGACCAGCAGGCCGCCCTCCTCCTCCGGCTGGACCGCGGATGCGATGCTCTCCATCGGATCTCCTCTCCTCCTGGCGCTGCTCGGCCGTTCCGGGGACCGGAAGGTGTCGCAGCGGCTGAGTGCCCCAGTGTTCCGAGCGGGGCGTGGCAGGGCCATGTCGTCCGGCTGTCATCTCGCGGGTTGATTCGCACGCAGGTGTCATCGGGGTGTCATCTTCACGACGATCACGGCCACGAGCTGCGGCGCCTCGGCTTCGCTAGTACGACAGGGTGGCCAACGAGCCCCCGTCCTGGGCAGGATTCCGGGTATGGACATCTTGGTGATCGGCGGAGGCTGGTTTCTGGGCACGGCCGTGATTGAGGAGGCGCTGGGGCGCGGCTGGGGCGTGACGACGTTCAACCGAGGGCGATCCGGCACGCTCCTGCCCGGCGTGCGGCACGTCATAGGCGACCGTACGTCGGTCGAGGACCTGGCCCGGCTGGCCGCACAGGGGCCGTGGGATGCAGTGATCGACACGTCGGCTGCCGAGCAGCCGCCGAACGTGGTGCTCGCTGGGACGAGGGCGCTGGAGAGCGCCACCGAGCGCTACGTCTACATCTCGACGGTGTCGGTGTACGCCGGCTGGCCGGACCACCCGCTCAAGGTGGGCGATCAGGTGCTGGACGGGCCCGCCGACGCCGATCGCGAGTACGGCAGGAACCCCGAGGGCTGGCGAGGGCCCAATCTGCACTACGGGCGGCAGAAGGCCGGCACCGAGCGGGCAGTGGTCGAGACCTTCGGCGCGGAGCGGTCCTGTCTGGTTCGTCCCGGTGTGATCCTCGGGCCCCGCGAGTACGTCGGCCGGCTCCCGTGGTGGCTCCGGAGGGCCGAGCGCGGCGGTCAGATCCTTGCGCCCGGATCGGCGAGCAAGACCATCCAACCGGTCGACGTCCGCGACGTCGCGCGCTTCGCCGTCGATCTCGCTGAACGGCCCGGAGGGGGCGTCTACAACGCCACCGCGCCGATCGGCCGGGACACGATGAGCAGTTTCCTGGGGGCCTGTCTCACGGTGACAGGCGGCAAGGGAGAGCTTCGGTGGGTCCCGGATGAGGTGCTGCTGGAGCACGGCATCCGGCAGTGGACGGAAGTGCCGCTGTGGCGGACAGGCGAGGGCGTCTGGCGGGTCGACTCCGAACCGGCGTACGCAGCCGGGTTCCGGTGCCGGCCGTTGGAGGAGACGGTTCGGGACACCTGGGAGTGGCTCCAGGCTGGCAATGCCCCGGTCCCGCACCCGCGGGCAGCCGCTCTCGGAATCGACGCGGACCGGGAACGGGCGATTCTGGCGGCTGCCGGTTCTCTTCGCTGAGCAGGATGCGACGGTCGGGGTGACCGCCATGGTGACGGTCGCCCCGTCCGTCGCGGTTGTGTTGTCCTACTCGATGGCCAGCCGCGCGGCGGCACCCCCGAACTGTCGCGGGGCCGCGACTCGGGTGTACTCCTCCAGTCCCTCTCGAAGGGTGGCAGCGACCGGTGATGTCCGGACGGACTCGGTGGTGAGCAGCTTGCCGACGTGGACGACCCTCTCGACGAGGCCCTTGGCGCGCCGGTCGGGTGCAAGGTCTGCGATGGGCTTGAGGACTTCGGCTGCTTCCTCCACCTCACCGTTGAGGATCAACGCTGCGGCGAGGTCCGTCCTGGCTTCGGCGTCGATCCGGGGAATCCTCTGCCCAACAGGCAGGCTGGCTTGCAGCTCCAGCACCCGTCGGGTGTGCTCCAGCGCGCTGGCGCCATCACGCAGGAGCACGAACGTGGTGCCGTGCGACCGGGCGAGCCGGTCCGGACCGTGTAGGAACTCGCCGGCCACATCGTCGTGGAGGTCGTCTCGTTCGAGGGTGTCCACGTCGAGGAAGCGCGCGACCGCCGCTGCGGCTCTGCGCTGGTCGCCGAGGTGCCCATAGGCTCTGGCTTCGATCGAAGCGATGCGTGCTTGGCCGGCCGTACCGACACCGGGGAACGACTGCGCCTGCCGGATGAAGCGGATCGCCTCACCAGGCCGCCCTTCCCAGTAGGCGAACATGCCGAGCGTGCCGGCTGCGAACGCGGCCAGCGGGGTGAAGCGGGTGACCTCGGCGTACATGCCCGCGGAACGGGCGAGCCGATTTGCCTCGCCAAGGGCCCCGAGTCCGAAGGCGGCCAGGGCGAGCAACGCCGTCGTCTGGCCGATCGCGATCAGCAGCAGCTGCTTCTGCTCGGGAATGTGGGTGCGATCCAGAAGACCTTCGGCGTTCGTCCGAAGCTTCCGGGCTTCGCGGAGCACCTCGAAGGGTGACCGATTGTTGTAGGTGCGGGCGAGGTGGCGAACGTCGTACTGGACCTGGTCGATGGACAGGTCTGAGAGAAAGGCGGACGCCACGGAAGCGGCGTGGTCGGATGCTTCGCGTGCGGTCATCGCGAGCTCTCTTTCGAGGTCTTGCTGGGTAACTGCCGCAGGATCTCCCTCACTCGGCGGCGCGAGGAGGTCTGCGATCGTCCTGTCGAACATGTGCTGGATCGTCTGGGTGAAGACGGAGGTCGGTCGGCTCACCGTCCCGGCGGTCCAGCGCCGGTACGTCGCCTCCGACATGTCCAGGTCGCGAAACCGTGGGTCCTTGAGGGTGCGGGCCAATTCGTTGCCGGCGCTTTTCAGTTCCCTGTGGAAGTCCGGGAATTCCCATCCCGCCTTCTCAACCAGAGCACCCAGTAGCGTCTTACTCGCCATTCCGCATTGCCTCCGCCCCCTGTGGTCTCGACCCCGGCCCAGCCGCCACCTGCGCGCGGAGGACCTGGTCCAGCCATACCCGACAAGAGCGCTTCTCAGAGCTGTATCTGACGAGATGACACCTCGATGACAGGGTGATGGCTACGCAAGGCGTCAGATGACACCCGGGTGTCGTAGCGCTGTTTCGGCCAGGACGCGACAGTAGGTGACCGATCACTTAATCGCAGTCCGCGAAGTGAGCGAGTCATTTCTCGCTCGTCTTCCCGACCGCCGGCTGCGCCCAGCTGCCCGCCGAGCTTCACGCCGACGTGCTCGGGCCCCCGCAGACAGTAGGCGGATTGAAGTCCCGGCGGACCATGAAGGGGGAACAGGTCATGCCACCCGCGCCCAATGCCGGTGCACAGCCCAGGCCGGCTTATCACCCTGCTGGGTTCGACGATGCGCTCCGGACCGCGGTGGACGACCTGCGGGCCGGACGCTGGTTGTCGACGCAGCGGCTGCTGGCCTCGACGCAGAACGTCGGCCTGCGGACGTCTCGGACGCAGGTGTTGGCGCTGGTCGCGGCGCGGTCGACGGTGCTCACCGAGTGGGGGCTCGAGGAGCCGGACGACCCCGGGCTCGCCATCTTGCGCACCAGGGTGATGGTCGAGCACGCCCTGGCCGCAGCCGAGGCCGGCTCGCCGAAGGCCGAGCCCTTGGAACAGGAGGCCCGCGAGTCGTGCCAGGCCGCCGCCGAGGCGGTTCGCTCGGACCCTGTGCCGTGGGTGTGCTTGCTCGCCCTGGCGGTGCTGGATCGCGCCAAGAACCGCCCCGAGCACCAGGATCGCTCGTCGGACCCGATGCTGCCGCGCGGCCCGTGGGGGCTGCTCGACGAGGCGCTCATGCGCGATCCGGGCAATCGGGAGGCCCACCATCGCATGCTCCGCTACTGGCTCCACGTCTACCGGCCGGCGGCTTCCGACTTCGTTCACCTCGCCATGTCGAAGGCTCCGGCGGGATCGCCGCTCGCCGCTCTGCCGCTGTACCTGTCGGTCGATCACTACCGCAACGAGCCGAGGCGCACCGCGGTCGTGCTCCGGCAATGGCTCCGGGAGCCCCACTTCTCCCGCGCTCGGCGCGCGTTCGAGAGCTGGTCCATGGCGGCGCCGGGGTCGTGGCCGGTCGTCGATCTCAGCCATCTCGCCCACGCTCTGTGGGCGTCCGCCCAGATGGGCGCCGCCGTACAGGTGTTCAGCGCGCTGGGCCAGTTCGCGTCCAAGGCGCCGTGGGCCCATGTCGCCGATTCCCCGGACCAGGCAGAGGCCCTGCTGCTGACCGCCCGGGACCAGGCGCTTGCCGGCCGCGCGACCGCTCTGGCCTAACCCGGCCACTCCCGTTCCCACCACCCGACTTGCCGCACGGAGGTTGTCCCCGATGTCCCCTGCCCAGGCAGCAGCACCGACCGACGAGGAACGGCTGCGCCAGCTCGGCTACCAGCCCAAACTGCGCCGCAGAATGGGCGAGTTCGGCAACTTCGCCAGCTCCTTCTCCGTCATCAGCATCCTGTCCGGATGTATGACGATGCTCGCGTTCGGCCTGAACACCGGCGGACCGGCGGTGATCATCTGGGGCTGGATCGGCGTCGGTGGCCTGGTCATGCTCGTCGGCCTCGCCCTCGCCGAGGTCACCAGCGCCTACCCGACCAGTGGGGCGCTGTACTTCATGGCCCACCAGCTCGGCGGCCCCCGGTGGGGCTGGATGACCGGCTGGCTCAACCTGCTCGGGCTGGTGGGCGGCATCTGCGGCATCGACTACGGCGCGGCCAGCTTCGTCAGCGCCTTCCTCAACATGCAGTTCGGGTACTCGCCGACGCCTGCCGGGCTGTTCGGGATCTTCGCCGCGATCCTGCTGCTCCACGCGGTGCTGAACCTGCGGGGCGTGCGGCTGGTGTCGGTGCTCAACGGCATCTCGGTGTGGTGGCACATCGGCGGCGTCGTGCTGATCGTCGGAGCGCTCGCGCTCGTGCCCGCCCAACACCGGGACCTCAGCTGGGTGGTCGGGCACTTCGTCAACAACACCGGTTGGAGCAACCCGATCTACGTGAGCGCGGTCGGGCTGCTGCTCGCCCAGTACACCTTCTCGGGCTACGACGCCTCCGCACACATGAGCGAGGAGACCACCAAGGCGTCCGTGTCGGCGCCCCGCGGGATCGTCCGCTCGATCTGGGTTAGCTGGATCGCCGGCGCCGTCCTGCTGGCGGGCATGTTGTTCGCCGTCCAGGACTACGACAGTGTCCTCAGCTCGCCCACCGGCGTGCCGCCCGCGCAGATCTTCATCGACGCACTCGGGACAACCGGGGCGAAGGTGCTCTTGGCCGTGGTGATCGTGGCGCAGGTGTTCTGCGGCAACGCGGAGACGGCCGCGGCGTCGAGGATGGTGTTCGCGTTCTCCCGGGACGGCGCGCTTCCCGGGTCGGCTCTGTGGAGCCGGGTGTCGGAGCGCACCGGGACGCCGGTGGCCGGGGTGTGGCTCTCGCTCGGGGCGGCGCTGCTGCTCGCGCTGCCGTCGCTGTACAGCGCGACCGCGTACGGCGCGGTGACCGCGGTCAACGTGGTGGGGATGACGCCGGCGTACGCGGTGCCGATCTACCTCCGGCTGCGCAAGGGCCGCCGCTTCAGGCCCGGTCCGTGGAATCTGGGTCGCCGGGGGCCGGTGATCGGGTGGATCGCGGTGGGCTGGGTGGCCGTGGTGAGCGTGCTGGTGTGCCTGCCACAGTCCTCGCCGGTGACGGTCGACACCTTCAACTACGCGCCCGTGGCGCTCGGGGTGGTGCTGCTGCTGGCCTGGGCGTGGTGGCTCAAGGCCGGGCGCTCGTACGCGCCGCCGGTCCAGCAGTCGGCCGAGCTGGTCGAGCTGACCGAGGAGGTCGTGTGACCAGCCGCCGACGCCCGGGAAGTCGGGCCACGATGCGGGCCGCCCGGTACCGCGCCGCCGGCAATTCTCCGGTGGCGGCCTCGCCCGCCGGGCCGCTGCACCACCTGGTGGACTCCTTCGGCATCACGACGGTGCTGCTGGCGGCTGTCGACGTGCAGGGCCGTCTCAAGGGCAAGGAGTTCGACGCGGCCTCGCTGGTGGATCGGCTGCGCTCGGGTGGGCTCTCGCCGGAGATGTGCGGGTACGTGCTCGGTACTGACTTGGGGATGACCGCTGCGCGCAGCGGGTCGTTCTCGTGGGAGTCCGGTTTCGGGGACGTCGCGCTGCTGCCCGACTACCAGCACGCCCGCGTCCTGCCCTGGCTGCCGTCCACCGCCCTGATGCTCGCGGAGCCGATCAGCATGGGCCTGCCGCACCCGCTCGCCCCGGACAGCGTGCTCGACGAGCAGCAGCAGCGCCTCGCCGGCCTCGGGCTGACTGCGAAGGTAGGGGTGGAGACGGAGTTCGTCCTCTTCGAGGGCACCGCCCGGGACGCGGCGGCGGCCGGCTTCCGCGGACTTCGCCCCGCCGTCTGGGACAACCGCGACTACGCCCTCGACCAGCCGCTGCCGGTAAGGGAGTTCAGCAGGCGTCTTCGGCAGGGCCTCGCCGACGCCGGCCTTCCCGTCGAGGCCGCGAAAGGCGAGGGCGCGCCGGGCCAGGTCGAAGTCACCTTCCCCTACGGGGCGGTGACGACAGCGTGCGAGCAGCACGTGCTGTTCAAGCACGCCGCGAAAACCGTCGCGGACGAGCAGGGCATGGCGGCGTCGTTCATGGCGGCCCTGCCGGGTGGGGTCGGCAGCGGTATGCACCTGCACGTCTCACTGCACGACGTCGACGACCAGCCGGTCCTGCTGGCCGGCCGCGAGTACGGCAGCGGCTTGTCGGAGCTGGGTGAGCAGGCAGTGGCCGGACTCCTGACGGCCCTTCCCGCCCTCGGCCCGCTGTGGGCGCCGTACGTGAACAGCTACAAGCGCCTGCGGGACCACTCCTTCGCCCCTACCCGCCTCACCTGGGGACGGGACAACAGGTCGTGCGCGGTTCGGGTGGTCGGTCACGGCCGCAGCCTGCGCATGGAGGTGCGGCTCCCCGGTGCCGACGCCAACCCCTACCTGGCGCTGGCTGCGGTCCTGGCCGGAATCCGGCACGGCATCGAGGCCGGACTCAAGCCCCCTGCAGCCACCCGCGGCGACGCCTACCTGAACCGCGAGGCCGATCCCGTGCCGCAGTCACTGGCCGAGGCCGTTTCCGCGTTCGAGACCAGCCCGCTGGCCGGCGAGCTGCTCGACGAGCACGTCGTCGCCCACCTGGCCGCCGTCGCCCGCCTGGACCTGGACCACCACGCCGCCGCCGTGAGCGATGTCGAGCTGGAGCGCGGTCTCACCCAGGCATGAGCCCCGGGCCGGTCGCGGCGCCAAACCCCCGAGACCCGCGACCGGCCCGGTTCCAACCCCCACTTCTCTGTCCCCGACCCCGCTGAGGAAGCCCTTCCTATGGACACCACCACCCGCCCTCCAACTCGTACGGGCCCGCGACCCACCGGGGCCGATCTGCTGACCCGGGCCCACCTGGTCGACGCCACCGCACCCGGCATGGAGGGCCTTGCGCTGTGGCTGGCCACGCGCCAGCTCGACATCACCGCGAGCATCACCCAAGCCGAGCAGGACAGCCCGGCCGCCACCCGGCTGCGCACGGCCGGCGTGAAGGTCGTCGCTGGCTTCGACGCCGAGCACGTCCAGGCCGACCGAAGCGCCGTGGTGTGGTCCGGCGCGACGACGGCCCCGCTCCCGGAACTCGACCAGGCCCAGGCCCTGGGGCTGCCTGTGCTCACGCGCGCGCTCGCGCTCACCACGCTGACCGGGGAATACGGCGACCCGCTGGTGGCCGTCTACGGCAGCCACGACACCGCCACCGCGGCGGCGGCCCTGGCCGCTGTCCTCGACGACGGACGCACCTCCTGGATTCTCACCGCTGCGACCCAGGGCGGCGTTCCCGGACAGGGCATCCACGGCCAGCGCCTGGTCGTGGACCTGTGCCCGGACGCCGGCACGCACGAGGCCGCCTCCTGGAGCTGCCTCCCGCACGGCCCTCAGCCCGTCCGCAGGGCGACCCTGGCCGCGACGCTGATCACCGCCGCCGCGATGAACGCCCCGCACTTCACGGACACCATCGAGGCTCTGGACGCCGCCACCGCCCTCGCCCGCGCCTCCGCCACGGTGGTACTGCCACTGTGGGACAAGGGTGCCAAGATCGTGCACGAGCGGCTCAGCGACCGCCCCGGCCCCGCCGTGGTCACGGTCGGCCTGGAGGAGAGCGCCGACGTGTGGGTCCTCCCGCCCCGCTGGCTCGGCACCGAGTACCTCCTGTCCCTCCACCACCAGGGGGAGCGGCACCAGTTCACCGTGCCGGTCGCCGGCCGTCACCACGCCCTGGCGGTGTGCGCAGCCATCGCTACGGCCCTCGTCGTCGGGGAGGACCCGCAGGCCGTCGCCCAGCGCGCCGGCGGCTTCCGCGGGGTGGACCGGTCGCTGGCTGTGCTCGGCGCTCAGGCCGGCGTCACCGTCGTCGACTCCCGTGCCCGGCACCCGCGCGAGATCGCGCAGGACGTCACGGCCGCTCGGATGCTCACCGAGGGCTCGGTGGTCGTCGTTCTGGAACCGGACGGCGTCGCCCGCACCCGCGCGCACGCCGCAGAGATCGGTGCCGCCCTCGGCGATGCCGATCACGCGGTGCTGCTGCCGGTCAGCACCCCGCTGAGCGAGGCCGCCGGGCCCGACCCGCTGGAGGCCGTCGAGCAGGCCGCTCTTCACAGGCTCGGACAGGGCGCGGTCCACCGCATCCGCCTCGGGCCGTGCGAACCCGCCCAGGAGCAGCGGATCGTCGAGGTGGCCGCCGAGGGCGACCTCGTCCTGGTCGTCGGCACCGGCGAGGCCGAGCGGCTCGGTCCGAGGCTGCTGTTCCACCTCGCTGCCCCCGGCATGCCGATCCCTCAGCAGCTGTGACCCGCCCACACCATCCCGCTGGAGACGCCGCCGTGGCCATCGGTCCCCTGCCCGCCCTCACTGCCTCCGAGCGCCGGCTGGTCGTCCTGGTCGCCTCCGACGCCAGTCACGAACAGATCGCGGCCGACCCCGAGACGAGGCTGCAACGGGACGACGTCCGCAGCGCGATCGAGGTGCTGCTCGTCACGACCGGCACCCGCACTGTGCTGCACCTCGCTGCCTGGGCCACCGCCCACCGGATTGTCACCCAGCCGGTGCACCCCAGCGGGGCGCTGACCATCAACCCTCAGCTGGCTCCGCGGTTGTTGCAGATCCTGCGCGGCTGGGCGGGCGGGCGCAGTACGCCCGAGCTGACCGCCGACTTCGGCATCGCGCCGAGCACGATGCGTACCTACTCCAAGAGCCTGCTCAGCCAGTTGAACGTCGACTCCCAGCCTCAGGCCGTCGTCGTCGGCGTCCTCGCCCAGCTGGTCTGGCTGAACTGCATCGACCCCGCATGGCCGGCCGGTCCGCTCGTTCCCACCGCAGAACCGCAGGCGGTGGCCCCGTGAGCGCTCAACGGGGCATCGGGCGCATCGGTCTCGCCGTGCTCTGCTTCCTGCTCGGCGTTCTGGTCGGAGGCGGCGCCATCTACCTGCTGGATCATCGCGCCGCCTTCAGACAGCCTCTCTACCTGGGCACCTTCGTCGTCGTCGCCCTGTGCACTCTCGGCGTGGCCGACCGCTTGGTGGGCCACCGCCAGCCACCCCCGAACGACCCGGATCGTCCTGGCGACCGCCGCCGGTCCGGCTGAACAGCACAACCGCAGCAACCCATGGCGGCCGTTCGGGCCAGGGCCGCACCCCTTCGAGCTCAGAGAACAGATGATCATCCTCACCGTCCTCCACGGACCTACTCCCTCCGGCGGCGCCCGGTGAACCTTCGATACGTCGAGGCACCGCAGCCGTACGAGCGGGACGGCCGCCCGGCCGTGTTCCTCGCCGGAGCAACCGTCGGCTGCCCGGACTGGCAGAGCGAAGCGGTCGACCTGTTCGCGACCGCGGGCTTCGACGGCACGGTGCTCAACCCCCGGCCGTCGCGCAACCCGACCGTCGATCCCTACGTCGCGTGGCAGCCGTTCGGCTGGCAGGACCGCAACATCCGGCGCACCGACGTCGTCCTGTTCTGGAACCCGATCGGCCACGTGCGCGTGCACGACTGCTACGAGGCCGGCCTGTTCTCCCCGTACGGCGGGACGGTTGTCGTCGGCTGCGACCCGGCCGACCCCGTTCAGCGGGCCAACCGCGTGCTGCTCGCGACCCTCATGCCGTGGTTGCCGGTAGCCGACACGCTCGCCGACACCGTCGCCGCCGCACTCGCCGCGCTCGCGACCCCTGCCCCCGCACCTCGCTGACCACCCACCCACCCGCCCATGTCAGGACCCCATGCACACCCTCACCACCCCTTCCTGGATCGAGGACCACGCCCTCCTCGGCAACACCGCGTCCGCCGCCCTGCTCCGGCCGGACGGCTCCATCAACTGGGCCTGCCTGCCCGGCTTCGACTCGCCGGCGGTGTTCGCCTCGCTGCTCGGCGCCGCCGACCACGGCCTGTGGCGCGTCGGCCCGGCCGTCTACAACGGCGCGCCGCCCCCCGAGGCCGACCGCCGCCACTACGCGGGCAACTCCCTGGTCCTGCGCCAGGAGTGGGACACGCCCACCGGTACGGTCGCGGTCACCGACTTCATGCCGGCGCCCACCGTCAGCGACCACGCGGAGCCGAGGATCTTCCGGATCGTCGAAGGCGTCAGCGGCGCGGTCCGCGTCGCCAGCGTCTTCCGCCCCCGCCCCGGCTACAGCGCCACCAGGCCGCACATCGAGCGGATCACCCGCGGAACCTCGCAGCTGTGGGTGGCCGCCCACCCGGACTCGTACTGGCTCGACGGCCCCCAGCACACCGCCAACGGGCGGGGCGTGTGCCGGGCCGACTTCACCGTCCACGCCGGTCAGATCGTCGTACTCACCCTCACTTGGGCTCCCTCTCACCGTCCCGCGCCCGAGCCGCCCGACGCCTTCTCCGAGCTCGACGCCACCGCGGAGTTCTGGGAGCAATGGGCAGCCGGCTACACCTATCGCGGCCCCTATCGCGAGGCCGTGGTGCGCTCCGCCCTCACCCTCAAGTCATTCTGCCACCCGGGCGGAGGTGTCGTCGCCGCGCCCACTACCTCCCTGCCCGAGCAACTCGGCGGCGAACGGAACTGGGACTACCGGTACGTCTGGCTGCGCGACAGCGCGCTGACCATCGCCGCACTGCTGCGACTCGGCTTCCTCGAGGAGGCCCGGCAGTGGCGCAACTGGCTGGTCGACACCGTCGACCCCGAGCGCCTCCAGCCGATCTACCGCGTCAACGGCGATGCCGACCTCGACGAGGAGGTCCTGGACCACCTTCCCGGCTACGACGGCTCCCGGCCGGTGCGCATCGGCAACGGCGCCGCCGACCAGCTCCAGCTCGACGTCTACGGCGAACTCGCCGACACCCTGCTGCTCGCCGAGGACGCCGGCCTCCCCCCGTCCCCGAAGTGCGACGCGCTGCTCCTGGCGCTCGCCGAACAGCTGGAGCAGCGCTGGCACGAGCCGGACGAGGGCATCTGGGAAATCCGCGGCCCGGCACGGCACTTCACCCACTCCAAGGTCATGTGCTGGGTCGCCGTGGATCGGACGCTGCGGCTGCTGGAACGCCGGAGCGCCACCGACCCTGCCAGCCTCGTCCGCCTCGCCCGTCTGCGCGCGGAGATCCACACCGACGTCTGCACGCGCGGCTTCAACTCCGAGACCGGCACCTTCACCCAGTCCTACGGCAGCCGGGCCCTCGACGCCTCCCTGCTGCTCCTGCCCCTCGTCGGCTTCCTGCCGCCTGACGACAAGCGCGTCATCCGCACCGTCGAAGCCATCCAGCGCGAACTCACCCAGCACGGGCTGGTGCTGCGCTACTCCACCCGCGAGGATGCCGGCGGCAACGTGGACGGACTCGCCGGCCACGAGGGCGCCTTCCTCGCCTGCTCGTT
This sequence comes from Kitasatospora sp. Ki12, assembly GCF_054601375.1. Taxonomy (NCBI): domain Bacteria; kingdom Bacillati; phylum Actinomycetota; class Actinomycetes; order Kitasatosporales; family Streptomycetaceae; genus Kitasatospora; species Kitasatospora sp. Ki12. The sequence continues at coordinate 2,114,988 of NZ_BAAIHT010000002.1, forward strand.
CTGGCTGGCCGAGAGTCTTGCCGCCATCGGCCGGCACGCCGAAGCCCACGAGCTGTTCGACCGGCTGCTCGGCCTGCGCAGCGATCTCGGGCTCCTCGCCGAGGAGTACGACCCCCTCGCCCGCCGACAGCTCGGGAACTACCCGCAGGGCTTCTCCCACTGGAGCCTGGCGGACGCGGCCGTCCGCCTGGCCAGCCGGCCGCAACCCCGGCGCCCGGCGCTGCCCGGGGCGCGCGCCGTCGTCGACCAGGCACTTCCCGCCGCCGTGGTGGCGTAGTGGGCACCAGCGAGGTCCGCAACACCGTCACCGGGTCGAAGGTGAACATTGCCGTCCAGGCCGCCACCATCACCGGCGGCGTACACCTTCATCCGGGCCCGCCGCCGCGACCAGTGCCGCGACAACTCGCCCCGGTTCCCTCCGTGTTCACCGACAGGGAGGAGGTGCTGCGCGCGCTGGACGGCGTCCTCGGCCGCGCAGTCGTCGAGACAGCGCCCGTCGTCGTGGTCACCGGCCCGGAAGGAGTCGGCAAGCGCTCCCTCGCCGCGAAGTGGTCGCATCGGAACGCACCCCGCTACCCGGACGGGCAGCTGGTGGCCCGGCTGCGCGCCAGCACGCCCGGCGTTCCGGCCTCGACCGCCGAGACCGTACGGTCGCTGCTGCGCTCGCTCGGGCTGGGCGAACACGTCCCCCTTCCCTGGGCTGAGCAGGACCTGCTCGGGATGTGGCGCAGCGAGACCGCCGGGCGGCGGCTGCTCGTGCTACTGGAGGACGCGGCCTGCGCCGAGCAGGTGGTGCCGCTGGTGCCGGCGGAGCCCGACTGCCTGGTGGTCGTCACCAGTTGCTCACCGATTCCCGCGCTTGCCGCCCGCGGAGCGCACCACCACCACCTCGGCCCGCTCGCGACCGCCCATGCCGTCCAGCTGCTCGGCCGAATCCTCGGCGAGGACCGGGTGCGGGCGGAGCCGGACGCCGCCGAGGCCCTCGCTCGGGCCTGCGACGGTATGCCGCTAGCCCTGGGCTTGGCCGCCGGCGAAGCCGTCCTCACCCCGGATCGCCCGCTCGCCTCCCACCCGGTGCTCACCGCCGCGCCCGAACTGGACAGTGTTCCGATGGCCATCGCCGTCGCCTGCGCGGCGCTGCCCGACAGCGAAGCACGCCTTCTCCGGCTCGCCACGTTGATCCCCGCACCCGACCTCGACCCGCTCACGGTGGCCGCTGCCACCGCCACCCCCGCCGCCCACACCCGGCACCTGCTCGGAGAGCTCGCATCCCGGCATCTGTTGGAGCATGCCGGCCACCAGCCTGTGCGCGGTGATGTCTACCGCATCCGCCCCGGCGTCCGGGAGCTGTTCCGGAGCGCGGACGACACACGCCTGCTCATCGTGCAGCGCTGCCTCGACTACCTGATCGCCACCGCCCAGGAGACCGTCCAGCGCCTCACCCCGCACCACCGCGTCCTGCCGCGCCAGCACCGCCACCATCCCGCCGAACCGGTGCGCATCACCGGCGACCGCCCCGCGCTCGACTGGCTGGAGGCCATCGCCCCCACCATCCCGTCGGCCCTCTCCGCTGCCCGTGAACTCGGCGAGCACCAGGCCCTGGTCGTCCTGGTCCACGACCTGTGGCCCCTGTTCCACCGCCTGCGGCGCACGGACCTGAGCATCGCCTTCCACGAGCTGGGCCTGGCCTCCGCCCGGATCTGGGGCCACCGCATGGCCATCCGGGAGATGACCACCACCCTGGCCATCTCACACAAGCGCGTCGGCGAGCACGAGGAAGCCCGCCGGTTCTACCGAGAGGCCCTCGACCTCGCAATCGAGGACCACGACCCCCACGGCATCGCCCAGTGCACCGCCGGAATCGGCGCAACGCTCTACGAAACCGGGCAGTACGCCGCCGCCGAACCCGAACTCACCCGCGCCACCGAGCTCTACGCCGACCTCGGCGACCTCCGCGGTGCCGGCCTCGCCAAGACCCTCCTCGGCTCCGCCGCCGCCCACCAGGGCAACACCGACCTCGGCATCCCGCTGCTGCGGCAGGCCATCGCCGACCTCGGCTCGCTCACCCCGCCCGACCCGCTGAACGTGGCCCGGACAAAGGTCTTCCTCGGCGAGGCGCAGTCCCTGGCCGGCGAGTACGGCCTCGCCGTCACCACCATCAGCGAGGCCCACCGGGAGTTCACGGACCTCGGCCACCTCCACTGGACGGCCTACGCCACTGAATTCCTCGGGCAGGCCGCCGAACGCTCCGGCTTCCCCAACGCCGCCTGCGACTGGTACACCGCGAGCCTCCGGCAGTACGAGAGCCTCGGAAGCACCCGCGACGCCGAGCGCCTCCGGAAGCGGATCACCGCCCTGGCGAAGACGTGAACGCCGGCCTCCCGCCGAGCTTGGCGCGATTGTCAGTACCCCGTGGCACACTGCCCTGTTCGACCAGCAACCGCCGTATCAGTATGACGAGTTGGGCCTGTTCACCGGATCGTGTGGCTTCTGCCGCGACACGCCGACGCGGCCCCGCCGGGCCGCCTACGGTGGGACACCTGCCCACGCACTCACGTACGACGAACGATCACCAGTTTGATCGCAGCTTTGCCATGCCTTGAACCGGTTTGCGCTCCCTGCGCCGGTTCCCTCACCCCCTGGGAAGGAGACGTCGAGTGCCGCACACCGTTGGTGTCGGAGTGCACCTGGTCCTAATCGAGAACGGCCGGGTGCTGCTCGGACAGCGCGCCAACACCACCTACGCCGAAGGGCACTGGCACACTCCGGCCGTTCACTGGGCAAGGCATGTGTCGGGATTGAAGCTGTCGGCTTTCCCACCTCAGGTCTATCCGGCTCCAATTCGAGAAGGTGGTCGACACCATCGGAGCGGGCGACGCGTTCTCGGCAGCCCTGCTCGCCAGCCTCGCCGGACGCCCGGCCAGCTGCCCCCTGGAACAGTGCCGGGCACTGCTGGAGGACGCGGCGCTGGTGGCGGCGGCCGTGCGGCGTGGCCTGGCCTACCTGACGGCCTCCGCTTTCCCGGACCGGTCCCCGACGAAGCCGACGTGCCGCGTCCCCGCGGCCGGTCGGGACGCACGGGTGCGCGGGTAGGAAGGACCGTGCTTCCAGGGGCTGATGGCCCTGTCCCCAAGGCGTGGCGAGCGTCACATCCCCCCGTGCTAGCCTTTTGCCGCCACCGCAGAGTGCGTGGGGGAGCAGCAAGGGCGCTGCGGCTCGAAGGGTGTGGAGCATGGGCGGATTACATGTACCCGAGCGGCGTCTCCATGATGCCGTGGTCATCGTCCCCGGCATCATGGGCAGTGCGCTCAGGGATGTCGAGAGCGGTAAGCAACTGTGGGGAATCGGGCGGCTCTTCGAGTACACGGCCCGTATGCACACAGGCCGTCTCCGCGCGCTCGGTCTGACCGCCGGGGAACTCGCCGGGCGTACCGGGAGAATCGAGCCGACCGGCCTGCTGAACGTCGCCGAGTGCCTGCCGGGATTCGGCCGTGCGCAGCCCTACAACGAGCTCGTCAGCGAGTTGCGCCACGCGGCCGTGCATCGCAGCGCGGTCCTCCCGTTCCCCTACGACTGGCGGCTCTCGGTCGAGCACAACGGAGGGCTGCTGGCCGGCACAGCCCGCCGTCACCTCGAGGCCTGGCGTCAGCACCCCGCCCACCGCCACTACCTGGATCAGCACCCGGAAGCCGGTCCGGCCCGGCTGGTTTTCGTCGCCCACTCCATGGGCGGGCTCCTCGTCCGTGAGCTCATGCGCCACGATGGCCTCCGTACCGACATCCGGGCCGTGATGACCGTCGGCACCCCCTTCTCCGGATCGGTGAAAGCGGCCGTCATGCTCAACGCGGGCAAGGGAGCGCCGCTCCCGCTGCCCCGGACCGTCCTGCGGGACGCGGCACGGAGCATGCCTGGCGTGTATGACCTGCTCCCCTCCTACCGAGCGCTCGACCTCGGCCTCGATTCACGGGTGCCGACCGCCGAGGACCTGGTGGCATTGGGCGGCCGGCGTGACCTGGTCGAGGACGCCCTTCGGAGACGGGAGGGCAGGCAGAACATCACTCTGCCCGACCACTCGATGGTGGTCGGGCTCGGCGAACGCACCCTGCAGAGCTATCACATGGCGGGGGACACCGCCGTGGGCATGGAGGAGATCCTCGAACGGGATCCCAGCGACCACCGCGTGCTGTTCCACCCCGACGGCCGGCCCCGCAGGAAGAACCACAAAGGCGACGGCACGGTGTACCAGTTCGCGGCGCATCTGCCGGGCTCCGGTGAGCGGCCGGTCCACGTCTACCAGGAACACGGGGCCCTGGCCCGCAGCCGGTCCGTCCTCGACTTCGCGCGCGGCATGTTGCGCGGCCTGCGCCACGCCGACGAACTCGGTGCCATGCTCGGTGACGGGACGTTCGATCTGGACGCCCCGGAGTGGGCCGAGCCCGGCGCTCCCTTCACCGTCGAGGTGTCGGGCTGGACCGGGGACTCGGATCTGACCTGCAGCGCCAAGGAGGTCAGCGGGCTCGGCGAGGTCCTGTACCCGAAGTTCAAGCCGGTACCCGGACCGGAGGGACGACTGGTCGCGACCTGCGTGGCCAGCCAACCAGGGTTGTACGAGTTCGAGGTCACCGGCGGCAAGGAGCCGGTGACACGGCTCGTCCTCGTCCTGGAATCGGAGCGGCAAGCCTGACGCATGGTCTCTGATTTCGATGACATGGAGGCCGAGGTCGCGGACTCGTTCGCGGTGCACGCGCTCGCGGTGGGACCGGTGACCGGCTTCCCGGACGCGGACACGGTCGGCGAGGCCGCGCTGACCTCGGCCGTACTCCGGCGGATGGGCGGGGAGGCCGTCGCTCTCCCCCTGGCCGGTGAGGCGGTGCAGTCGCTCACCGAGGCGGACGAGGCGCTGGCGCACTGGGCTGGTGAGCACGGCGGCGACGACTCCTCCCGCCCTTCCGCGCTGTTGTGGTTCGGCCACGGCCGGGCGGTGAGAATGGGCTCGGTACTGGTCGTGCCGGGCTCTAAGGACCGCGGCAACGCCCGAGTGACCCCCGAGATGCTCGCCCACTACGTCCACGCCGACCAGCTCAGGCGTGAGCGGGACGAAAGCCTGTGGACGCTGGTCGTGCTGGAGGCGTGCAACTCGGAGAGCTTCGCCCAAGACATGGCCAGCAGGTTCAACGGGACCAATCAGGAGCGGACCCGCTCCCTCCTGCTGATTGCCACGGGCAAGCCAGCCGCGCAGGGTTACCTGGGCACCTTCCGCAGTCTGCTGGAGCGGTTCCTAGCCACGAAGGCCTCCATCGACAAGTTCAGCCTTCGGGAACTCCAGGGCCACTTCAAGAGTCACCGCTGCTACGCCGAGCTCGTGGGCGCGGAGACGGGTGCCGAACTCCGTCTCCAGCTCCATGACCGGGTGCCGCTCGCCGGGGCGACCACGGTGGCCGAACTGCGCCGGCAGCAGAGCCGCTACGACGAAGCACCCGAGGCATGGCCGCGCAGGCCCATGCCGGACAAGGTGGGGTTCCTCGAAGTGGTCACCGACTTCACCGGTCGAGCAGCACATCTGCAGACCATCGCGGGCTGGTGCGCCGACGACACCGGAGCGGCCGTGCTCGTCGTTACCGGCGCGCCCGGCGCGGGCAAGTCCGCGCTCCTGGGAGAGACCCTGCGGCGATGGTCCGGCCCGGACGGAACGGAACCGTCCCCACCGGTGGTCGCGGTGCTGCCGCTGACCGGGAGCACGCCCGCCGACGTCGTCCGGCAGCTGGGCGAGCAGCTCGACCTGTCCCCCAGTGCGCCCGGCGAGGACGACCAGGGCCACCAGGACGGCCTCGGCCGGGACAGTGTGGCACTGGACGCCGTACGCCGACGTCTGGCCGGGCTCGCCCGGAACCCCGATGCCGGGCGCACATCGGCCGGCACCGGACGGGCGGAGACGTCCGGAAACGACACCCCGGTCGGAGCGACGCCACTGCGGGCGCTGATCGTCGCCGACGCGCTCGACGAGGCCAGGGATCCCTTCCGCATCGCCGCCCTGTTGCGCGAGCTTACGGCGGTTCCCGGGGTGCGGCTGCTCATCGGTACCCGGCCGACTCGGTTCGCCGCCCCTGCGGGCGAGCAGGGGCCGGCGGACGCCAGTGGGCACCCCAGCCTGCCGGAGCTGTTCGGATCGGCCTCCGGACACGCCCAGATCCTGACCCTCGAACCGGATCCGTCGGCAGCCCGCCATTACACGGAGGGCAGGCTACGCGACATCCTGCGCGAGCACCCCAGGGGTGACGCCGCCTCGCAGGAGACGGTCATCGGCACCGTGGCGGACGCCGTGGAAGCCCATATGCGGGACGGGTCCTGGCAATTTCTCCAGGCGGCTCTGGTGGTCCAGGAGATCGAGCAGCGGCCGACCGTACTCTCCCCCAGCCCCGCCGACCGGGCCGCCCTCGCCGAGCTGCTGGACCGCGACCAGAGCGGGCTCTTCGGGGCCGCCGTGCAGCGGATCACGGCAGGGCTCCCCGCGGCAGAGCCTCTGCTGCGGGCCCTGGCCTATGCGCACGGACGCGGGCTGCCGCTGGCGGAGGGCATCTGGGCACACGCCGCCGCGGGGATCGCGGAGGCAGAAGGCCCCATCGAGGACGAGCAGCTGGAACTGTTCCTGAGCCGGGCCGCCGCCTACCTCCTGGTGGACGGAGAGGACTGGTGTAGCGTGTACCGGCTGGCCCACCGCAGCTACGCCGAGCAGCTGCTCCGGGACGGCTCGCCGGACCGCAGGTACGCCATGCTCACCGCCCTGCTGAAACTCGCAGCGGCACAGGCGGATGCCGGGCAGCCGCTCAGTCCTCATCTGGCCCACCGGCTGGCGGAGTACGCGGCGGACTGCGGCACGGACGGCTGGGCGGCGCTGGCCGCGCGGCCTGCCGTCGTCGACCGGCTGCCGCCGGCCTCACTGAGCTCTCCGGCGCTGACGCCGGGGCGGAGTACGGCTACCGCTCCCACCGACCTGCCCATCGAGGTGCTGGGCACGGTCGCATCGGCGCACCTGATCAAGGAGTCGGAGCCGGGCGACCGGCCGGGCCTGCGCCAGCTCGGCGGGGTCCGGGCAGCCGGCCTGCTGCATGCCGCCGGTCCCGGCGCGGACTGGGAGGTCGTCTGGGGACGGTTACGCCGGGTGCCCCTGCACCTGCAGCTCGGCGGCTCCGCCGCCGCGATCACCGCACTCGTCGCGCACGCCGATGCCCCCTGGTTGGTGACCGGCTCTCTGGACGGGTCGGTGATGGTGTGGGAACCCTGGCGCGATCACCACCCCACCATGCTGCTGAGCGGGGACGGAAGCCCGGTGACCGCGCTCGCCGCACTCGGTTCGGTACGCCGGGAGGACGGCGAGGGGAGTGCCGGACCCGGCCTACTGGCCGTGGCCCACGACGACCGGACGGTTCGCCTTTGGAGCACCGACGCCGAAACCGGTGCCGGCCGGACCAAGTCGCGGCACGCGGCCTGCACGGAGATGGTGCGCGTCATGGCGGCACTGCCCGACGGGTCCCAGCGTTTCGTCCTCGGTGGTGAGGCCGGCTATCTCGCTCTCCTCGGCCCGGACGGAACACTGTCGCCGACCGCCGACGCGGTGTCCCACCGCGACGTGGTGGGGCTGGTGCCCGTCCGCGGTCCGGAGGGCGCACCGCTGGTCGTGGCGGCGTATCAGTCCGGGGAACTCGCGCTGTGGGAGGTCGGCGGAGCGGTGCCCGTACTCGTCCACCGGTCGAGCGCGCGCACGGAGCTGGCCGGGCTCGTGGGCGTCCCGGCGCCATCGGGCCCCGACCGGCTGATCACCGTCTCGGAGGACGGCCGTCTCGCGCGCTGGCGGGTGCACAAAGGAAACAGCCGCCCCGCGATCCGCGCCGACACACAGGGACGGCTTCCCGAGGTGCGCAACGGTGCCGGTCCCGTCCTGGCCGCGCTGCCGACACCCGGCCGGGACGGAGTCCCGGTGATCGGTGACCGTCGGGGCATCGTACGGATCGCCGGTCCGGTCGCCCCGCCCGGCGGCCCGGAGTTCCTCCAAACCTCGACTGGGAACCGGCCCATCCGGGCGATCGGCGTCCTGCGCGGGCCCCTGGGCGGCCAGATCCTGGTGACGGCGGCGGACCGCGATTCCCGGGTCCATTTCTGGGACCCGGCGGCCGCAGCCCGTACGGGCGCGGCCCCGGTGGAACCCGAGTCCTGGGTCTGCGCGGTACGGAGGCACATCCTGGCCGACGGCACGGAGACGCTGGCTGTGACCGAGAAGTGCGCCGGGCGCCGGACCGTGCAGGTCCTGCGCGCGTCGGACGGTGCCCGGCTGGAGGTGCCAGCCCCCGCCGAGGGGCCCTCCGGCCACGACCCGGCAAGGCTGGGCGTACCGAAGGGAGCCGAGGACCCGCATTCGGGCTCCCTCGTCGACTGCGTGGCGATCGACCCGCCGGCCTCCCTGCCCCGGTCGGCCCAGGCGCGGGTGACCGCCGGCCGGGAGGGCACCGTCGTGGTGTGGCGCGAGGATCCGGAGTCCGGCTGGCATCCGGTGCGGCGCATCCCGCTGGGGTCACCGTGCATCCAGCTCGCACCGCTGACATCGGGGCGGCTCGGCATAGCCACCGACGACGGCGTGATGGTGCTCAGGCTCGATTCCGTCGTGTGGGGCGTCGACGATGGAGGAACCGAGGAGACACATGGATGACGAACTGCCACCCCGGCGCATCGAGGACCTGCTGGACGATCTGTTCACGGGGAAGCAGGCCCGGCACGGTCGCTACACGCGGGTGGGCGACTACCACGAGCTGATCAGGGGGCGGCTGATCCATCTCGTTCTGCGCAACTGCGACCACTCCACGGACGTACGCGAAGTGGCGCTGTTCCTCGACGTCGACCAGGTGGGCGGCGACCTATGGGACCACGAGGTGCGCAATCTGCTACGGCTGAAGATGCTCGGCCATCCGGCACTGCCGGAGATCGTGGAGGGCAGATTCGACCGCAGCTTCCGGGCCGCCTTCATCATGACCCGGCTCGAAGGCAAACCGCTCGCCGAGCAGTGGCGGTCCGTGGTGGACGAATGGGCCGTGCAGCATCCCGTGGTCGCGTTCGAGCAGTTCAGCCTCCTCGTGGACGCGTTGAGCCAGCTGCACGGCACCCGGATCGTGCACCGGAACCTGACCCTGGACGCCGTCCGGGTCAACCCGGAACGGAACAACCCGGCCGGGACGACCCTGTCCCTGGCGCGGTTCGAGCTCAGTGCGCTGCTCAACAACCTGCTCCAGTCGGTCCACGGCCCCAGCGGCAAGGCGACGTACGACGAAGCCGTGAAGGCGTTGTTCCTCACCCCCCCGACCGGTGTCGGCAAGGCCCATCACCTGGCCTATCTGGCCCCAGAGAACCACCCCGCCGTCTTCTGCGACGTGCGGATGCGCCACCTGGACCACGGCAGCACCGACGTCTTCGGCCTCGGCGTGCTGGGGTGGGAGCTGTTCGTCGGCTCCCTGACAGACCGGCTGCCCGGCGAATGCGCCGAGGTCGAGGGCGCGGAGGGCGACGAACTGCTCCCGGCTCTTCACCGCCTGCACGCCGCGATGCGTCGCGAACTCGGCCTCTCGCTCAAGCTGCCCCGCCCGCTGCGCAAGGCACTGCTCGACATGCTCGACCCCTCGCCCACCCAGCGCAGCACGTCCTTCGAGGCGTCCGCGACCCTGCAACGGGACTGGTCGAGCATCTGCCTGGCCCTGGAACCGGTGCCGAACGGCGCCAAGGCCCGCCTGCTCGCCTTCATGCCCGACCAGTCGGTGGGCACCATCCACACCACCCGGGGCTGGACGGACCACAGCCCGGACACCCCCCAGGGCTGCCAGGAACTGCAGGCCTTCCTGGAGGAGGAACTGCGCGAGGCCGAGCTCGTCCACTGGCACGGCGGAGCGGTCGGCTTCGTCGACGGCGATCCCCGCTCGCTCGGTGACGCCCACTGGGTGCTGATCGGTCAGCAGGCCGTGTGGTTCTGCGCGTTCCTCTTCGACCTAGACGCGATGGGCCGTCGTACGGTGACGCACACCGACACCCTGGTCATCAAGTACCTCGTGGACAAACGCTTCGCGTCGGAGATCCTGTCGGTCAAGCCGAAACGACGTATCGGCAAGGTGGATCTGGTGCCGTTCAGGCTGGGACAGCCGCTGGACGACAAGCAGGAAGGCCGCCCGTCCTGGAAGGAGCTGACCGACGCCGTCCGGAGCACCAAGCAGAGCACGCAAAGCGCCGAGGTCCAGGAGATGCTGCGGGCCGTCTCCTTCATGCTGGACTACCAGGGCGTGGTGCTCCGCTCCCACCAGTATCCGTACACCCTCACCGAAGCTGAGCATGGCCGTCTCGTCCTCACCCAGGACCTGGGCAGGGAACGCAGGTGGCTGCACGAAGACGAGCTGCTCACCGCTTACTGTGCCGATCCCCGGCACCGGCCGCCGCTGGGGGACTTCGCCCGGGGGCTACTGGCCGAGAGCGACCAGGCAATGGTCTCGGTGGTATATGACCGGCCCGCCCCGTACTTCGGCGGCGACTCGTTCAACGTCCGGGTGAAGGAGCGGCTGGACGCGCGGTCGATCGTCGTCGAGGTCGCGCCGGGCAAGGAGCTTCCCGCCCAGGGCTGGCTCAGGCCGCAGGAGGATTACGGCACGGAGGTCCAGTTGCGGCGGGAGGCCCGGGGACTGGGGTCCTTGCGCCAGAAGGCGGGCCTGGCGCGCATCCTGCACACGCCCGAGTCCATCGAGCTGCACGCCCAGCGAGATACCACGCTGCAGATTCCGGCACGGCCTGGCGAGAAACCGCTGCGGGGGAAGGCTGGCCGGATTATCCGGGACATGCTGCGGCTGCACCCGTTCTATGCCCTCCAGGGACCGCCCGGCACGGGCAAGAGCACGGTAGTGTCCCACGCGCTGCGCGATTTCATCAGGACCGAGCACGGGGCACGGGTGCTGGTGAGCGCGCAGTCGAACGACGCGCTGGACCAGTTGGCCGGCAAGTGCCTGGAGTTGCTCAAGCCGGTGATCGACAAGCAGTCGGTGCTGATGCTCAGGGAACTGTCCCGCCGCAAAGATGCCTACGATCTGCCGGAGGAGCTGCGCCCCTTCACCGCCGAAGCGATCGCCGCGGACCTGGTCAAGCGGATCTGCGAGCGGGTCGCGGGTGGCCACATCGGGGCCCGCAACCCGTCGGAGCGGGCCCTGATGTTGCGGTGGGCCGAGGTTGCCCAGGCGAACATGGTGGAGTTGACCGATCGGATCCGGGCGAGTGCCGACATTGTGCTGGCCACCTGCTCGATCGCGGGCACGCTGACCGACGAAGTCCGCGATCCGTCTGACGTGTTCGACTGGGTGATCATCGAGGAGGCGGCCAAGGCCTGGCCGACCGAGATCATCATGCCGTTGGTCCTCGGGGTGCGGTGGACCCTCGTGGGTGACCATCTGCAACTGGGGCCGCACCGGGCCGAGGACATCAAGACCTTCCTCAACGGCCTGGGGCAGCACCCGGATGAGCGCATCAAGCTGCACTACGCGGCACGTGACAGCTATCTGAAGTTCATCCAGATGTTCGGCCGGTTCTTCGAAGGCCGCGACGCGATCCAGCGCGCCGTGCCCGCCTGCCCGGTGGACACCCTCGATACCCAGTTCCGGATGCATCCGGACATCGCCCAGCCGTTCGCACGGGCCTTCTACCCGGACGGCAACGGCAGCACCTTCCTCACCCCTGATCCGGAGATCAGGGAATTCCATTCCGCCACCGAGCCCAGCTACCTGGCGGGTGCACCCCTGGTCTGGCTGGACACCTCCGAGCACACGGAATGCGGGGACCTGGGGTACTGGTGGAACCCCGGAGAGGTCGACCTCGTCGAGGATCTGGCCCGGAAGCTGGGGCTCACCACGCACGATCCGCGCAAGCTGGCCGTGCTGACCCCTTACCGCAAGCAACGCGAGAACCTGGAACGCGGTTTCCTCAAGGGGCGCGTGCACACCGTGCATTCCTTCCAGGGCGGCCAGGCGAAGACGGTGATCGTCTCACTGGTCCGCAGTTCGGAACGGGGCACGGAATCGCGGCAGAACGTAGGGCACACCGCTCAGGACGATGTGATCAACGTGATGCTGTCCCGGGCCCAGCAGCTTCTCGTGGTGGTCGGAAACCTGCCGCACTTCGAGCGCTATGGCGGTGCCGCCTGGCAGTCGGTGATCAAGACCTTCCGCGAGGTCGGGAGGATCGTCGACGCCGCGACGGGAGAGATCCTCGTCGACGCCACGGCACGAACGGGCGCAGGAACGGGAGAGAGCCGATGACCGAGACCGTCCTTGTCGCGATCCCCTGCCGCGTCATCACCCTGCGCATGGAACTCGGTGCGGAGGAGGGGGCCTCCACGCTCGAGGACCTGGTGCTCCGGGCCGTGGCGGCGGGCCGCAACACCATACGGGACCTGGGTGAGCTGTTCTCCCTGCCGAACCGTCTGATGCTGGACGTGGTGCACGGCTTGTGGAGCAGGGGGTTCCTGGCCGTCGACTTCAGCACCAACACGCTGGAGAACACCCGGGCGGCCCAGCCGGGGCTCGGCGAACAGCAGGCCGACCGGCCCGTCGCGGCCAAGGTGCAGATGCGCAAGTTCCTGTTCGACCCGGTGACGGCAGCCGTCCTGCTGCACCGCAAGGGCATGAACCGGATCCCCAACGGGGCCATCGCCATGCCGCTCGCGCGTGGTATCTCCGAGATCGACATCCCGCAGACCGAACTGCTGCGCGCGGTCCGTGAAGCGGTGCGCACCGACCGCAGGGAGCACGGGGTGCGCCAGCGTGTGCTGGACGTGTCCTTCGCCAACCCGATGCTGAACCCTTCCGAGGCGGTCCACTGGAACACGGTCGAGGTCGTGGTGAACCGGGACCCAGTGACCGACGTGGTCACCGCCACCCCTGTCCAGATGCCGCAGGGCTGGGGCAGACGGGCCCTTCAGCTCTTCCAGGCCAGGGTGAGCGAGCTGGTGCGCAACCGGCCGGACAGCAGGTTCGTCCAGGGGCTGCTGTCCCACGAGGTGCTGAAGGTGGTCCCGCCCGACAGCCTGCGCTCGCTGCTGGTGGATCTGGACCAGCTGGCCGAGGGCCTGGACAGGGTCCCGCCGCACGTGCTGCCGGAACGGCACGAGGAGCTGCGCGGCAAGGCGGCCAAGGTGCTGGGTCAGCTTGCCGAGGTACGCCGGGCACAGTGTTCGGTGGAGCCGGTGGCTCCCGGGGCTGGCGTGGAATGGGTGTTGAAGGAGCTGATCGAGCAGGCCACCCAGCAACTCGTCCTGGCCCTCCCGCAGATCACGTACGACGCCCTGCACGAGGTGCTGCCCGCGCTGGAACTCGCCGCGAAGCGAGGTGTCACGGTCGTGTTCCTCTGGGGCGACACGCCCTCCGCCACATTGGAGGGCAAGGTCGCCACCGCACTGTTCGACCTCCAGTCCCGCTTCTCCGAGAACGTCCTGCTCGAACAGCGCAGCAGCAGCTGCGCGGCATCCGCCGTTATCTGCGACGACCTGTGCGCGTACGTGGGGTCCAGCAGCCCGCTCTCGGCGAACACCGGGGCCGGGGTGCTGGTGAAACCGGTCGAGGGCACGGAGGAACCGCCGAGTTGTGTGGCGGATCTGCTGAGCTGGGCGAGGCGGACCTATCCGTACTGGGAGGTGGGGCGGAACATCGCCCTGCTGCCAGCCGATTTCGGCAGGCGCCGGTCCACCGATTCCTCGGTGGGGGCCAGCCCGGCACTGCCCGTCATCCCGCTGCCGGAGCTGGACGAGTCCTGGGACCGGGACGAGGTTGCCGGTACCACCCGGTGGGCGGCGGACTGGGGCCGGGTGCTCCGCCTGCTGATGGAGGCGGTGGAGGAGGTGTACCGGGGACGGCCGGTGGTGCGGGCGGTCTGGGACGGGATGTACGCCGATCTGGTCCAGCATGCCGTCGACGGAGCCACCGGGCGGCTGGCGGTCACCGACGACTCCGCGGAGGCCGAGACCTGTACGGACGCGTTCGGTCAGCGGTTGTCGCGCCTGCGCGAGAAGGGCGTCGTGATCCATCTCCAGCATCCGCCGCTCAGGGACGGGCGCCGGACCCCGCACGGATACGCGGAGATTCACCGTCGTCTCGGTGCGGAGGGAACGCTGCGGAGCACCCGGGCCCGGGCCCGGGCGGTGTTGTCCGACCACGAGATGGTCGTCGGCAGCTACCGGCCGCTGGGCAACCGGCCGGTCAATCCTGCCCGGGGGCCCGCCCCCACCGACCTCGGCCTGCACATCATGAACACCGCCTTCACCGCGGAGTTCGCCGGACAGCTGGGCATTCGCGACTGGTTCGGGGGCCCGGGTGACGGCGGTGAGGCCGCGGTCCGACCTGGCTATCTGCCCCCGTTGCCCTCGCTGTCGTCCACGCCCGTCGAGGCCGACGACTGGGCGGTGCTGGAGAACCGCCTGGCGTCCGGCGTGGTGCCCGAACGGCTGCGCGCCGACTCCGCCGGACTGCTGCACGGTGCCACGGGCTCCGCGGAGCAACGACAGCGCTGGGGACGCTGGCTCCTGCACGACGCATGGCGGCGCCATGCCTTCGTAGAGGCCTACCTGTTGGCCCCACGACTCGGCGGAGCGGAGACCCTGCCGCTGCCTCTGGCCGCCGTGGCGGTACCGGTCGAGCATGGTCCGCTCGGCGAACAGCTGTACTACAGCGCGATGGAGCTGGCCGACGCGCCGGCCGAGCACCGCACGGTGGCCCTGGTCGGCGCGGTGGCCGAGATGCTGCTGCACGGCGGCGACACCGGTCTGCTGGTCTGCGAGGCGATGGCCGATTCCGGCGGCGGGACCGCCGAGGGCCTGCCCCCCGGCTGGCTGGAGCTGGCCAAGCAGGCTGCGGCCTGCTTCGCCGCCACCAGGGCCCCGGTGCCGCTCCAGGACATCAACGCCTGGGCCGAGCAGCGGAACCGGTCGGCGGACGTCCGGAACGGCTGGGCCCGCCTCGTCGCCGATGTGAAGGACTTCAAACGGGCCGACCAGCACTTCAAGTTCCTCGACGGAAAGCGGATGCACCGCGCGATGTTCGTGCCGCCCGACGGCCTGTTCGCCCAGGTCCTGGCCATGGCGGACGGCGACGCCTCCGACAGTTTCCGGCTGGAAACTGCCGCCGGGCTGCCGGACACGGAGCTCGACGCACGTCTCCACATGGACCAGCGCGCCACGGACGAGGGCCTGAAAAAGGTCGAGTGGAGCAATCACCGTGCCTACGCGCGGCGGGTCGCGGACATGCTCGCCGAGGCCCGGCGTCTCGCGGAGCTGTCCGCGGCCGAGGCCGAGAGGAACACGTCGGGGTCCGTGGCCGTGCTGCTCCCGGCCCTCGCCCCGGAGCAGCGCGAGTTCGCACGACTCCTCGACCGTATGTGGCACACCCTCCGGGAGGAGGCCGACGGGCTGGAAGAGCCGGCCCGCCATCCGGCGACGGCTCTGCTCGGTGCTCTCGCCTCACTGCCAGTGATCGGAAGGGATGACAGTTGACCGGGATTCCACGGGCGCTGCTGGAAAACTGGCCCGGCCGGGTCCGGTTTCCCGGCGTCCTGATCGCGCTGGTGGAGCACGGCCGGTCCGGCGACGGGAGCCGGGGCGATGGTGCCGCGCCCCGCGGCGAGCCAGCCGAGCTGGACGGTGACCTACTCGCCGGGGCGGTACTCGGCCACGTGGGCGGTGTGTCATCGCGTGCGGCCTTCGAGGCCCTGCTGGAGCAGGGGGAACACGATGCGGCGGAGCAGGTGCTCGTCGGCGAGCCGCAGTCGGACGGGCGCCAGGCCGACCTGCTGATCCGCAAGCTGGAGGAGGCGCGCGAGGCCGAGGCGGTTTCGGTGCGCCAGCGGGTGGACGAGCTGGAGCGCCGTGCGAAGATCGCGGGCGTCGCCTTCGAGCAGCCGGACATGACCTCGTTGATCGAGCGCTCGCGGTCGCGGAGGGCGGCCGCGGGAGCGGTGCTGACCGTTCTCGAACGAGGGGTCGAGGACCGGATCAGGACCTTCGCCGAGCAGTTGGACCGTATCGTCACCAAACAGGAGCGGGCGGTCGCCAACGGCTCGGTTCCGGCGGATCAGCACGCCGGCGAGGACCTCTCCACAGCCCGGGTGCGGGCGCTCCTGCGGTCGGGTGAACTCGTGGCCGCGCAGGCGCTACTGAACCGGGAGCCGCTGGGAGCCCCCATTCCCGAGGCACTGGCCCCGCTCCCGGAGTGGGACGAGGCGTGGACCCCGGACAACCTGATGGAGTACCACCTGAACCCGACGGCGCGCAGGCCGCCGGAGTTCACCGCGTGGAAGGCGGCCGACGAGTCCGCCGAACGGTTGCTCTTCGCCTTCGACCGGCTGAACCGGGAGGCCTCGCCCGAGGCAGCAGTGGGCCTGGCCAACGCTCTCGGCCGCTTCCTGGGGGGAACCGGGGAGGGTGCCGTGGCGAACCGGATCGAGGGCGGCTACTTCACTTTCTTCGACGGGCTGTTCAGCGAGGAACCCCTGTCCGGACTGCATCCCACCGGCCGGAGAGCCCGGATCGACCTCTATGTCGCCGACCCGGAAACCCTCACACCCCCGCAGGAGCTGGCAGAGCACGGCCGCCCGCATGTGGCGGTCGGCCGGAACCTGCTGAGCACGGGGTACAGCGACCGTGTGGCCACCGCCGTACTCAGCCTGCGCGATCTGCTCCGGCTCGCGGTCCTGAAGACCGACCGAGGGGCCCGCACCCTGGGCCTCCTCGCCCGGCAATGGCCGGTGGACACCCTAGTCGGAGACAGTCCCGCGGCGCTGGGACGGATTCTCGGTACCTCGCCCGAAGGGGCCTGGCGGAACCTGCGGTGGATCACCCACCTGTCTCTGGGCGGCGGCGCCCCCACCGTGCAGGCGATGGAGCACTGTACCGGGATGGACCCCGGGCTGCTGCGGACCATGCTCCGCTACGCCGAGACCGCCGTCGACCGCTCCGCCCACACCGAGCTATGGGCCGCGGAGACCGGCGGCTGGCGCAAGGATCCCGCGCTCCTGCACGCGCTGCGGTCCGAACTGCTGGCCCTGTGCGGTGGTCCGGCGGCCCAAGCCGCATGGTGGGCAGCCCTGTCGATCTGCGACGAGGAGGACGGGCTGCTCACGGCCACGGACCTCGGTGAGTGGGCCGAGATCTGCTCGGGCTGGGCGGGCGCCGGGCCCGAGGTGCTCAGGGGAACGGCCCCGCTACTGGAACAGGGTCTGCTGGCATCATCGGGCGAGGACCTGCGCGTCCCGCTGTGCGGAGCGGTGCGTGCCCTGCGTCCGTCGGCGGAGACGGAACTGGGCGCCCTGCTGGAGGAGATGGAGCGTACCGGCTCCGTCGGCGGCACGGCAGCCACGGCTTCCGTCCCCGTGCCCGACCGTGCCTGGACGGCCTGGCACCGCAACCGCTTCGCGCCGGTACCGGCCTGTGCCGGGCGCCTGGAGGCGGAGCGGCGGGGCGCCGGCCCCGGGGAACTGGCCGCCCTTGCGGAGCTCGCGGCCGAGGAACTCCGCACCTCCTCCGCCGAGGAGCTGATCGAGCGAGCGGCACCGCCGGTCGCGGACCTGGGGACGGTCCTGCCGGAGCTGACGGCCCAGTGCCATCAGCAGTACCCGGGCCTCCACGTCGACCTGCGCTGTCCGCCGTCGTTGCGGGTGGACGTCCCTGCGCCAGTGATGTGTGCCGTCTTCTACGAGGTGCTGGACAACGCCGCGGAAGCCCTGGAGGGTCGTGACACCGGTCTGGTGCAGGTCACCGTGTCCCACGAGGGACCCGAGGCAATCGTCGAGGTGGAGGACAACGGTCCGGGGCTGCCGGCCGAGGCACGGGGGCGGCGGGTGTTCCAGGCCGGGTGGACCACCCGGGGTGCCGATCGCGGGTGGGGCCTGCACCGCGTACGCAAGCTCCTCCAGGCGTTGCCGGCACCGGCGGTGGAGGCGGAGGTGGAGGTTTTCCGTTCCTCCCATCCGGCACTGACGGGTGCCGCGCTGCGGCTCGTCCTTCCGGTCACGCCAGCAACGGCGGAAGGGCCGGATCACGAAGCCACGCCGTGAACAGGTCGTCCAGGGGCCCGGGCGCGTAGCGGGACGCGTGATGGGTGAAGGTGGTGGTGACCACGGAGTGGCGTTGGGTGGTCCAGTCTCGGAGCATCAGGGCCGTCGTCGTGTCGGCAGCTGTGTCACCCTGGTGGCGGATCCGAGTTCCCCCTTGGCTTGTTCGAGTTCGAGGGAGAGCTCGGCGATGATCATTCGCATCGCCTTGCTCCTCGCCCGTTCGCCGTCGAGTTTCTTCTTCAGCCCATCCCTTTCGGCTTTGAGCTGCTGGTTCTCCTCTGCGAGTTCCTGCATCGCGGTGGGGATCGCGTCCTGGGCTTTCGCGCGGGCCTGGAACTCCTGGACGAGGTCGGTGTGCCCGTAGACGACGTCGCGCCGCAGGCCGCTCTCAGTGATCAGCTCGGAGGCGGTCAACCTCCCGGACGCGGACCGAAGCGGGGTGCCGGCCAGGAGGCGGTCGGCAGCCGCGCGGATCGCCGCCCGGTCGGACTCGTGGTCACGTGGTCGGCGCCCCATCACGGCTCCTTCGTCTGGTCGGCGGCTTCGAACGTGTGGTGGTGCGAGTCGATGATCGCGCGGCTGCCAGCCGCGAGGGCGGCGGCTCGGTCGCGCAGGGGTCGGGGTGTCAGCCGGTCGGCCGCCGCGCTCTCCCACCGCTTCAGCCGGACCACCTGTTCTTCGATGTTCCGGTCCGTATAAGCGAGGTTGCTGCATATCGAGCGGCATTCAGACTCGTTGGGGCCGTCCTCGGCGGGCAGGCCGGCCTCGAGCCGGGCCTGGCGGCAGGCCGCGGTCTCACGTCGCCATACGCAGGTCATGCCCTCGCCGTGGTGGATGTTCGGGTTCGCCTGGTCGAGCAGCCGCTCGACGCTCTTGCCGGCGGTGATCACGCGCCCGGCGAAGCGGGCACGAGCCCGAACCCGGTGCCGGTACTCGTCGGCCGAGGGCCCGGACACGTGCTCGCCCTCATCGAGCAGGCGCGCGTCCTGCTCGTTCTGCTCCAGCACCAACTCCAGGGTCTCGATGTGGATGTCGTCCATCCACGTCGTGTCGGAGCGCCCCGCGTAGCTCAAGGTCACTTTCGTGTGGACATGGGCGTACTGCAGGGCGGCTGCCACCAGTCCGCGTGGCCGGCGGACGATGAAGTACGCCAGCGTGCGACGGAACCGGCTGGCATGTAGGTGCTTGGTCGGATCCGGTGGGATCGGCAGGGCTCCACCGGGGCGGTGGAACGTCGCGTTCACCCAGGCCAGGAAGTCCTCCAGGTCGTTGTTGATCGACCAGCCCTGGCGAGCGTTGAACTCGTTCGGGCGTGCGGCGTGCGCGTTCGTGAAGCTGGCGGGAAAGAGGAACGGGTAGTCGCCGAGGCTCTCCAACAGGGCGATCGCGGCGTGGACCGGGGCGACGACCACCCACGGGCGCTGGTCTTCCGTCGCCTCCTCGGGCGGCAATGAGGCGCGGTCGAAGCCCTTGCCTCGGCGGCCGACCATCAGCAGCTCTCCGGTCTCTTCATCGACTTCCCGGCAGCCGGGCCGCAGGTTGAGGACCTCGCCGGGGCGAGCGCCGCTGAGGTAGCAGATCACCACGAAGCAGGCGGCGGCGACCATGCGGACCAGCGTCCGCAGCTCTGCGAGGGTGATGGGCGTCACGCGCCAGGGCCGGCCGTCGATCAGTCCGGCGATCTGTCCGAGATAGGTGTCCTGTGCGATCGGCAGCCCTGAGTTGCTCAGCATCCGTTTCTGGTTCGGGGTGATGCCCACGCGGACCTTGAGTTCGGGCGTGCGGATCATGCGCTTGACGGCATTGCAGTTGACCGTCACTGTGCCGTCTTTGTGCCGGAGGCCCGGAAGGGACTCGCCGGTGCGACGGCACCGCTCGATGTACTGCAGCAAGCGGTCGGCGGTCGACCCGCGGTACTCGGCCTGGGAGGGGTGAACGCCTGCGTTGATCTGCTGGTGGGTCACCCAGGCGTCGCGGACGTCCGGGCCCACTGACTCCACGACGTGCAAGGCCCAGGCCAGCAGGGCAGTCATGGTCTCCGGGGCAATCCGGGGCGTCTTGTTCTCGCGGCCTTCGGCTGGGCGCTTCGGATCGTCGTCGGACGCTTCCGGCCACGGGTAGCCGGTGGACAGGCGTCCTTCCTTGGGCAGGTGGGGGCCGTAGAGCCACAACGTGCGGACCGCGGCGAGCATGTCGATCTTCCGGCCCTCTTTGCGTGCGAGACCGAGGACATGCGCGCGAAAGGCCTCCAGGTCCTTCGCGGTGACATCGCACAAGCGTGTGATCCCGTGGCCGTCGAGCCACTTCGCGAAGACCTCCAAGTCCATGAACCAGTAGCGGAAGGTGGCGACGCCGGCGCGCTCACCCCCGCGCTGCAGGGTTGGATCCCCGGGGTAGGGATAGTCGAGTGCGGCCAGGAAGAAGGTCTTGAAGGGGAGTTGGAGGGCGTTCGGATAGCGGACCCAAATCAGGGAGGCGATGTTGACGTGCGCGTCGGGGTGCGCGGGTTTGATGCGCCAGAGCGGATCGCCGAAGCGGGAGAGCGTGGCCAAGTCGGTTCCCGCGCGAAGAGGTCGGTTGCGCAGGACGACCGTGTCCGCGGCCGGCCACGGACTCTCATGCTGCTCGAGTGGCAGGAGCGCGGCTGTGGTCATCGCAGGTCCAATCGGCCGTCGAGGAGATCGTCGATGAGGTGCTGGTAGTCGTCCGTGAGGTCCGCGCGGGCTTTGCCGCGTTCGGCGTCGGTGTAGTGGTCGATAATGTCCTCCAGTTGCTGCAGGTGATCGCGGAAGCGGGCTCGCCACAGAGCCGGGTCGAGGTTCGGTCGGCGCTGGAGGATTCCGTCGCGCACGGCCAGTTGGATCGGGAGCTGGTGCGGGAGGGCTCGGGCGTTCCCACAGCTCAGGCAGTCCAGAAACGAGGCCGGACAGGGTTGGCCGGGCTCTGCGACGGGGCTGGCGAGATGGTCGACGCAGCCCACGGTGACGGTGTCACGCTGGGCACCGAGGAGTTCCTTGAGCGACTGCGGCTCCAGCCCCACCTGCGCGGCGGCCCCGGCCAGGTCGTGGCGGGCCTGCGCGATGAAGTCCGCGGTGAAGACCGGGACGGCCTGCGCCGCGCGGGCCTTGGCGACCTCCTGGCGTAGCGCGGTTGCGACGATCCGTCGGCTGTCGGCCTGCACGGTGCGGCTGCCGTTGAGGTAGAGGTCGTTGAGGGTGCGCCGCGAGTGCGCGACCGGGTGACGCCGGCGCTCCAGCGCCGTCTGCCGGATCCTCTTCACGTCCACCGCGGGCGGTCCGCCGGAGACGGCATTCCTGGCTGCGGGAAACCCGTGCGACCGCGCCCATGCGAGGACATCGCTGGCGTCCGTGCCCACACCCCAGAACGATCCGGTCTTGCCGCTGCCG
The DNA here is from genome assembly GCF_054601375.1 of Kitasatospora sp. Ki12. Lineage (NCBI taxonomy): Bacteria > Bacillati > Actinomycetota > Actinomycetes > Kitasatosporales > Streptomycetaceae > Kitasatospora > Kitasatospora sp. Ki12. The sequence continues at coordinate 2,136,503 of NZ_BAAIHT010000002.1, forward strand.
AGGTAGAGCGAGGCGAACGCCGCCGACGTCCCGCCGTGTCGGCGCGCCAACTCGGTTAGTGACAAGAGTAGTTGGTACAGCCGCAACGGGGAGCGCATCAGCCGGGGTTCCTCGGAACTCGCGCCGAACAGATCGGCGAGATCGGCGGGCAGGTCCTCAAGGGCAGCGATCATGTGTTCTCGCTCGGGACCGCGGCGCGGTTTGGCCTCCTCGATCAGCACGAGTTCCGCGTCCTCGCGCGCCCCGCCGGGGTGGAAGTGAGCGGCGGGCCAGGTGGCTACCGTGCCGAAGTTCTCCTGCGTCAACCCGGTCAGCAGCAGGCAGAACGCCGTCGCCTCCGCCCGCGTCAGGCAAAGACGTGGGGCCAGGGCCCGAAAGCCACCGGCCCTCATGACCGCGCGGGTGTGGTCACCCGAGGGCGTTCGCGGCAGCTCCCCGGTGCGGTCGAAGTTGTCGAGGAGCGAGCCGACCTCCGTCTGGTGCAGGCTCAGGCCCGGGTCGCCAGCACGCCAGCGGGCCAGCAAGCGGCGACCCGCCTCGATCCTCTCCCGGGCGAGCCGGATATCGCGGCGCGCCGCCGTCATGATCGCCTGCCAGTCCGCGTCCGGGTACGAGCCGGGCCGCTCGATCTCGGGCCCCTTGACACGCACGTTCAGCAGCGCCTGCCAGGCAGCCTCGGGCAGTTCGGGATCCCCTCGCAGCAGCGTGCGCAGGCGCTTGACGTAGTCGTGCTGCACAGGTCGGCCCTCGTAGCACTCGACGTACGCCTGGATGTGCTTCCCCGTCAGGTCATCAGGTGAGGTCGGCTGCGGATCGCAGTCGGCCAGGACGTTGGCGAAGCTGCTGGCGGTATAGAAGTGCCCCTCGGCGGTCCTGAAACGTTTACTCGACGTCCGGGCCGTACCAACTCTCCGGCTGAAGGACCGGGCCAGCCACTGCTGCATGACGGGCGTGACCTTGAACTTCGCGAAGTCATATGTTCTGGACCGGCGGCCGGACTCCTCCAGGAAGCGCACCAGCGTCCCGCCACCCTTGGGCAGGATTCCACGCTGCGGCGGCTGCCAAGTCGACTCCGGGAGGGACGCCCTGCGCCCTCCCCGGCTCACCGTGCCCCCTTCACACCGCGCATCACCAGTCCGCTGTCCGCGGCAGCCGCGCGGACCAGGGCGTCAACCCCGGCCTGCTCGTCCTCATCCAGCAGCGCCATCAGATAGTCGACCTGCAGTCCGGTGAACGGCTCCAGGTAGTAATCGCGGGTCGTGTCCGGATGCGAGTGGCCCATCAAGATCGACAACGCGTACCAGACGTCGCCGAACTGGTCGCGCAAGTCCATGAGTTGCTCATCGGTGAAGCCTTGAACCTGCGGTTGCCAGACCAGCGACAGTACCAGGAACCAGCGTAGGGCGAAGGAGTGGCGGAGCATATGGGCTCGTGCCCACAGTGGGCACTCCGCCCGGCGCCGCTCGCGCTGCTCGGGCGTCAGCGTCTCGGCGGCCAAGTCCACCCACAGGTCTGCGATGCGCTCGTTGGCGTCGCGGAAAGTGTCCTCCCACCCGCCGACCTTCTTCGGCAGCCCGTCAGGGGAGAGCCAGACCGCAAGCGGCTCAAGGCCGTTGGGCGTACGGCGGAACAGCAGTCTGCGCTGGTCCGGGCCGATGACATCGAGCGCCGTCGGCACCGACGATCCGGACCGGCCCTCCAGGTGGAGCTCCCGCGTACGCGGGCTGTAGCCCGTCACGATCCACACCCCGGTGAGGCGGTCGTACCGCCCGGCGCGCTGGGCACGGCGGATCACCTCCGCCCGGGATCCCTCCCACTCGTCCATGTAGGAGGCCACCGAAGCCATCACCCGGCGCGGGATCCGGTAGTACCGGCCCTCCTTCGCCCCCTTGATGCACGCTGCCGCCAGCCAGGCCCGCGGGAAGCGCCCCTCCTCTGACAGTGGTAGCTCGACATCCAAGATGCTCGCCCACTCCTGGACCCTCAGTCCGGTCCCGTAGAGCCCGTCGACGAAGGCCGTGTCCCGGTCCTCGTTGTATCCGCGCCAGCCGCCCCGCCGCAGCCCGTCGAAGCCGTAGCCGCGCAGGCCGATGTTCCGCCACTGCTCGAACCCGATCCGCAAGAGCCACTTCACCTGCCGCCGCCGGGTCGCGGTCGGCCGAATCGGATCTCGCCCGTTCCTGGCCAGCGGCACTCCGTCCTCGTTCAGCACACCGGACGGCCGCCTCGAGCGCTCCGACTGACTCGGCAGCGATAGCACCGGATTGTCAGTGCCGTAGCGCGGCTTGGCCCACGCGTAGAAGCAGTTCAGCGCCGCCCGGTCGGTGTCGAAGCTCGTCCCCCTCACCCGCTCCTCGTTGCGGACGTCGGTGATGCGCCAGTCCTTGAACGCCTCGATGTCGCCCGCTGTGGCCTCGTCCCAGGTACGACCGAAGACGTGAAGGAAGGTCAGCCAGACCGCGAGCGAGTACGCGTATCGGCGCATGGTCCCAACCGGTGCGCCGGCCATCGAGCCGGTGCGGAAGAACAGGTTCACTCGCGGGTCCGCATAGCCCGTGGGAGCGATCAAGATCGGAGTGCCGTGCCGAGCCCCGTTCCGAGCAGCTCGCTCGTGGACGTCGCCGAACCACGCGAACTCCTCCCCGGCCGCAAACGGAACTGCCCCCACCATCTCGTAGAAGTCAACGGACCAGTGCCCCAGACCATCCATAATTCCCCCATGCTCAGAGAGTTATTTCTACAGCACGCGGATGCCCGGAGAACAGCCGGCCACCTCGAAGCGGGAGAGTCCGTCCTGGCCGGCATGGCCCGCGAGGCCGACGAGGAACTCGGCATCACCATCCGGGAGGAGGATCTCGACCTGGTGCACACCCTCCACCACCTCGACGCCGACGACGGTGCCGGACGCCTCCAACTGTTCTTCACCCCGCGCGCGTACACCGGCAAGATCACCAACCGCGAACCGGACAAGTGCGCCGCCCTCCGCTTCTGGCCGCTGGACGGCCTTCCGGAGCCGATCGTCGGCTACACCGCCGACGCGCTCGCCCAGATCACCGCCGGCCGCGCGCTGTCCGTCGTCGGATGGCCGGCATGAGCACCACGAGCCACCCAGGACTCCTGGCGGCCGGGGCGCCTGCGGGGAGCGCGGAGACCCGGCTCGTGGTCGTTCGGGGAAACTCGGCGTCGGGCAAGTCGTCGGTGGCCGCGGGCATCCGGGACCGGTTCGGTCGGGGCCTGGCCGTGGTCGCGCAGGACAACCTCCGCCGCATCGTGTTGCGCGAGCGGGACCGGCCCGGCGGCGCGAACATCGGCCTGATCGACACCGTGGCACGGTACGCGCTCGGCGCCGGCTACCACGTCGTCATCGAAGGCATCCTGTACGCCGATCACTACGGCGAGATGCTCACGCGCCTGGTGGGCGACCACCGCGGCGTCACCCGCTGCTACTACCTCGACATCCCGATCGACGAGACGCTGGTCCGTCACGCCTCGAAGGCCGATCGCGAGTACCTGGCTGCTGTCACCGAGCGGGAACTGCGCGACTGGTACCGCGAGCACGACGTCCTTCCCGGCGGGATCGAGACCGTCATCGGCAGCGACAGCACCCTCCACGACACGGTCGACCGCATCATGCGCGAGACCGCGTTCTCGGATTTGCCCCCGCGCGACACCTAGAAGCGCAGTTACTCGACCGTCGCCTCCCCTCCATCGCCCCCTCAACCTTCAACCAGGAGCCCCTGATGCACGAGACGAGCAGGCTGTCGGTCGGCGTCATCGCCCACGACCTGAGCACCGACCGGATCGCCACCGTCCACTACGCCCAACGAAGTTGGACCCCAGGCCCCGCGTGGACGATCCCCGGCGGGAAGGTCGACCCTGGGGAGGAGATCCCCGACGCTGCCGCCCGGGAACTGCGTGAGGAAGCCGGGCTCATCGCCAAACCGTCCGACCTGCGCCTGGTGCACACCATCCAGGCCAAGGAGGGCTGGGACGGGCGCGGCGGTTTCGTGCTGTTCGTCTTCGCCACCAGCGAGTTCACGGGCGAGCTGGTCAACGTCGAGCCGGACAAGCACCTGGAGGTGCGCTGGCACCCCGCCGCCGACGTCCTGCCCAGCCCGATGTTCCCGACCTCCAAGGCCGCGGTGGAGGCGTACCTGGCCGGCAAGCCCGCATTCTCCACCCACGGATTCGACCCCGCCTCCGGACAGCGGGAGCTCGTCGAGACGTGACTGGCGCCCGCCGGCACTATGCCGGGCGAGTGCGCCCGCCCGGCATAGTGCCGGCCAGGTCGGTCCTGCCCGGTCCGCACCGGTCGCCCCACGGCTACGCCGAACCCGGACGGCACTGGCGCCCGACCATCCCGTTCGCCTCTACCTCGACCACGGTCGCCTCATCGAACAGGGCACCCACGCCGAGCTGATGGCCCAGGAACCGGCCTCCCGCTACCGCGCCTCCTACCTCCTCCAGGCCCGCCAGTACACCACCAACATCCCCGGCCAACGCCTCACCTCGGACGTCCCTGCACGCCAAGCCAACTGACCGCCAAGACCACTTCGTGACACCGTCGCCGCGCTCGCGCTGCTGGCCGCCACCCTTCCCGGCGACCAATGGGCGGCCAAACGGTCACCGCCTGCCTGACCGCCAGCCGATAGGGAACGCATGGATTACAGCACTTGGCCCCCCGTCATCGTCCTGGACGTGGAGGGCAACGGCGCCCAACCGCCGGACCTGGTCGAGCTCGCCGCCATCCCCGTGGTGGACGGCAGCCTGGTGCCCTCCTCCGTGCGCTCCACCCTGATCCGACCGCCCCGGCCGATCAGCCCGATGGCCGTGCGGGTGCACGGCATCACGAACCAGGCCGTCGCCTCCGCGCCGTCGTGGCCGCAGATCGGAGCCCGGGTGCGCGCCGATCTGGAGGGCGCGTGGATCGCCGCGCACAACGCCCACGTGGACTACGGCGTGCTGCTGCGGTACCTGCCGGGGTGGCAGCCGGCCGGGGTGCTGGACACCCTGCGCCTGGCGCGCGCGACCTACCCGAAGGCCGGCGGGTACGGCCTGGACGCGCTGATCGAGCTGTGCGGCATCGACCTGTCGGCCGTCCCCGGGAAGCGCCACCGAGCCGCCTTCGACGCCCACGCAGCCGCCCTGCTGCTGATCTACCTCGCCGGGCACCACGCCACCTGGACCGCCCTGCTGACCGCCGCTGTCCCACCCGGCCTGCCCGGCCACCCCCAGCCGCAGGAGGACGCGACCTTGTGGTGAGCGGCCCGGCCCGAATCGAAAACGTGGTCTTCGGGGTCTTCGACCCGGGCTCGCCGAGAACCGCCGGGAACCTCCCGGCGCTTGGATGCGAAATCGAACAGGGAGCAGGATCAACCCCCATGGAAGAGCTGCTGAAAGTCGCCAACTTGGTTGCTAATAAGCTGAATTCACGCTTCAAGGACGATCCCGAAAAGCTCCGGATGCTGCAAGGGCTCAAGGTCCAGGAGGAGGCCGGCGAACTCGCCCAGGCCATCATCGGAGCGCTCGGACTCAATCCGAACAAAGGCCACTCCCACACCTGGGACCACGTGCGCGCCGAGGCGTGCGACACCGCCCTCACCGCCCTCGTCACGCTCTGCATGCTCGGCGGCGACCCCGAATGGTTCCTCACCGAGCACCTGCGCACCATCCGCACCAAGGCCGAGGGCTGGGAGGGCACCGCTTGAGCACCACGCAGCAGCTCGACCTCACGGCCGAGGACGAGGCCGAGATGATGGAGTACCGCCCGCCCGAGAGCGACGCCGAACTCATCTCCGGCCGCAAGGCCAGCGTGCTGGCCACCGCCCGCGCCCTGCCCCGCCTGGTCCTCCTCGCGCTGCGCCTCGGCCGCCAGGCCGACCCGGGCTCCCTCACGATCATGCTGGTGTGCGCGGTCGTCGCCTCGACGGCGAGCGCCTTCGGCCTGCTGGCCACCACCGGCATGATCACCCACCTGCTGGCCAGCACCGGTTCGATCAGCCAGCGCCTCTCCGACTCCCTGCCCTCGATCATCGTGCTGGCCGCGATGGCCGCGACCGGCTCGCTGCTGGACATCGTCGGCGGCTGGGTGTCCGACCGGCTCGGCCCCAAGATCAACCGCCTGGCCGAGATGGAGCTGATCGAGGCCGCGACGCGCGCCGAACTGTCCGCCTACGACGACCCGAAGTTCCACGCCGCTTGGGACGCCGGGGACCGAGGCGCAGTCTCCACCCGCGACCTCGTCTCCCAGGTCCGCGACCTGATCACCCACGCCGCCTCGCTGGCCGCCGCCGCCGTGGTGATCGCCACGATCCACCCCCTGCTGCTGCCCCTGCTCGTCCTGGCCGTCCTGCCCCAGGCGCTGGCCCGCACCGCCGCCGCGACCTCCCTGCACCGCGCGATGCTCGCCATCTACGGACCACTGCGCGCCGCCGCCGTACTGCGCTGGTACCTGTGCGACCGCCGCTCGGCCGCCGAGGTCCGCTCCAACACCTTCGTCCCGTTCCTGCTGCGCCACCACGCCCGCGCGGTGAAGAAGATCAGCGCCACCACCGACGAGGCCGCCGCCCGCTCCGCCCGCCTGAACCTGTACGGGTCGTTGGTGTCCGGCATCGGCGCCGCTCTGGTGTGGGGCGGCCTGGCCTGGCTCCTGGCCACGGGCCGGGTCTCCCTTGCCGCCGCCGGAACCGCCGTTATCGCCCTGCGGGCGGCCTCGGCGAGCCTACGCAACGCGGCGAGCTACGCGGCCGCCGTCCACCGCACCGGCTTGTGGGTCGGCGACTGGAGCAGCTTCATCGAGCTGGCCGGCGCCCAGCGCCGGAACCGCGGCACCCAGGCCCCGCCGGAGGAGACCGCCGTGATCGAGGCCCGGGGCGTCACCTACACCTACCCCGGCTCCGATAAGCAGGCCCTGCGCGGCGTGGACTTCCGCGTCAGGCGCGGAGAGATCGTCGCCGTGGTCGGGGTGAACGGCGCCGCGAAGTCCACCCTGATGCGGCTGCTGTGCGGCCTGACGCTGCCCGCAGACGGCGCGGTGACGTGGGACGGGCGCGACACCCGCGACATGGACCCGGACCTGCTGTGGGGGCACACCGCTTTCGTCCAGCAGGACTTCTCCCACTGGCCGCTCACCGCCCGGCAGAACATCACGCTCGGCCAGCCCACCAGCCGGGGCGACGCCGCCGTGATGGAGGCCGCCGCCGCCACCGGCGCCGACGAGGTGATCGCCGAACTCGACCGGGGACTCGACACCCTCGTGTCGCGGGACTTCTGGGGAGGCACCGACCTGTCCGAAGGCCAGTGGCAACGCATGGTCACCGCCGCCGCGTTCCACCGGCAGTCCGACCTGCTCATCCTGGACGAGCCGACCAGCGCCATGGAGCCCAGGGCCGAACACCGGATCTTCAACGGCCTGACCGGCATCGCCAAGGACCGCGCCACCGTGCTGGTCACCCACAACCTGGAGAACACCCGGGTCGCGCACCGCATCGTCGTCCTGGACCACGGCCGCGTCATCCAGGAAGGCACCTTCGACGAACTCGCCTCCACACCCGGGATGTTCGCCGACCTCCGGGCGCTGCAGCACGACCGCAGCGGCGTGCCCGCGCAGAGGCCGCCACTGACCGAGACCCCTGAGACGACCAGCGAGGAGCAGACCGCGTGAGCGACCAGCAGACCACCTCCCGGCCCAGCACCGCCGAGGAGCTTCGCCACCAGCTCGCCGATCGGCTGCTCGCCGACAGGAAGATCCGCACCAGCGCGGTGGAGACGACGATGCGCACCGTGCCGCGCGAGCTGTTCGTCCCCGGCGTCCCCCTCACCACCGCCTACGCCGACGACATCGTGTCCATCAAGACCGACGAGGCCGGGACCTCGATCAGCGCGGCGTCCCAACCGCGGATCGTGGCCATGATGCTGGAGCAGCTCCAGGTCGAGCCCGGCCACCGGGTGCTGGAGCTGGGGGCGGGCACCGGTTACAACGCGGCCCTGCTGGCGCACCTGACCGGACCGGCCGGACGGGTCGTCACCATCGACGTCGATGACGACCTGGTCCGGGGTGCCCGCGCCAACCTCGCCCGGGCGGGCATCGGATCTGTGGACGTCGTCCTCGGCGACGGCAGGCTCGGCCACCCCAGCGAGGCGCCGTTCGACCGGATCACCGCCACCGTGGGCGCCTTCGAAGTCCCTCGGGCCTGGCTGGACCAGCTCCACCCCGCCGGCCGTCTCCTCGTCCCGGTGCGCCTGGCCGGGGCGGTGTCGCGGACCGTCCCCTTCGTCAGCGACGGCCACGGCGGCTGGGTCGGCGACGGCAGCGAGATGGCGGGCTTCATGCCGCTGCGCGACCCCGGCACCACCCCGGCCGCCTCCAGCACCATCGACCTGACCGGCACCGGCGCGGCCACCCTCCAGTCCAACCGGGACAACCTCCACGCCACCGACCCGGCCGCCCTGACCGGGGTCTTGAACACCCGGCACACCACCGTGCCCACCGGGGTTTTCGTCGGCCGACAGGAGTCGTTCGAGCAGCTGTACCTGTGGCTCGCCTGCCGCCTTCCCAACCCGCCGATGTGGTTGCGGTCCTCCAAGGACGCGGTCCCGGGCCTGCCCGCCCAGACGATGGCCACCACCGCAGGCGGCTCACTCGCCCACCTCGGCTACCACCTCACCGAGGACGGCGGCGACCGGTTCGAACTCGACTTCCACGGCTACGGCCCCGGCGGCGCCGCCCTCGCCGCCCAGCTCGCCGCCGAAGCCGCACTGTGGGACCACCGCTTCCGCAACCACCCCGCCGTCATCGCTATCCCGGCCTCGCCGCCGGCGGCCGACCCGGACCGGGGCCGCTTCGTCCTGGCCCGCCCCACCACCCCGATGACCGTCACCTGGACCACCGAGGACCCCCGTTGAACGAGCAGCGCAGGACGATCGCCGTGCTCGGCGAGATGGCCGAACTCGGACAGGACGCCGTCGAAGGGCACCGCGCTGTCGGACGGGAGGCCGGAGAACTCGGCGTGGACCTGGTCCTCGCTGTCGGCGGCGCTCTGGCTAAGCAGCTGGCGCTCGCCGCCGGTGCGGCGGGCGTGGAGACCGTCGCGATCGTGCGCGACAACGCCACCGCCGCCGCCTGGCTCCAGAACGAGGTACGCCCCGGCGACGTCGTCCTCGTGAAGGGCTCCCGCGCCGGGATGCTCTGGCAGGTCGCCGAGGCCCTGGCCGGGCAGCCGGTCACCGCCTGGGGCGACTGGAACCGTGCGAAGGAGGAGACCACCGCATGATCTCGTACAAGCTGCTCGCCGAACAGGCCCTGGCCGAAGGCGTCCAGAAGCTCGCGGCCGGAACCGTGGTGCGCGACCAGCAGGGCCATGTGCTGATGCTGCGCCGCAAGCAGGACGACGTGCTGCCCGGCCTGTGGGACTACCCGGCCGGCGGGCTGAACGACGGCGAGGACCCCCGGGACGGTGGGATCCGGGAGCTGGTGGAGGAGACCGGCATCCACTGCCCCGACATCGAGTACGTGCGGGCCCTGGACTTCGTCAACACCCGGGGCCGCCTAATGGGACTTGCTGAGTCGTAGAGACTCGGTGCCGTAGCCGCCAGCAGGTGAGCACTCGTGTCGCCGGAACCATTGCGAGTTCTGGGGTCAGACCGTGCCCCTGCTGGTCGGCCGGAAGGCCATGACCGCTGATGGGGTGGCGTGCCCGCCGGACAAGGCGTGAGCACTGGATCCATTAGGCCGCGTGCCGTGTCTTCCGCTGGCTGCACGACCGGCAAGTACACGACGGGGAGGACGAGTTGCTACTGATCGGCGACGACTGGGCCGAGGACCGCCACGACATCGAGGTCCAGGACCCGACCGGCCGGAAGCTGGCCGCCGCCCGGCTGCCCGAGGGCGTGGAGGGCATCGCCAAACTGCACGAGCTCGTGGCCAGGCACGCCGGCGAGGACCCCGACCCCGCCGACGTGATCGTCGGGATCGAGACGGACCGCGGCACCTGGGTGCAGGCCCTGATCGCCGCCGGCTACCAGGTCTACGCGATCAACCCCCGGCAGGTCGCCCGCTTCAAGGAGCGATACGGCACCTCCGGTGCCAAGAGCGACAAGGGCGACGCCCACGCGCTCGCCGACATGGTCCGCATCGACCGCGACCAGCTGCGGCCCATCGCCGGCGATAGTGACCAGGCCCAGGCCGTCAAGGTCGTCACCCGCGCCCACCAGACCCTGATCTGGGAACGCACCCGCACCTTCCAGCGGCTCCGCAGCACGTTGCGCGAGTACTTCCCCGGGGCGCTGACCGCATACGCGTCCCTGGAGCTGACCAGCGCCGACGCGCTGGAACTGCTGATCAAGGCACCCACGCCGCAGACGGCGGCGAAGCTGACCCGCACCCAGATCGCCGCCGTCCTGGCCCGGGCCCGGCGCCGCGACCGGGACCAGAAGGCCGGCGCGATCCAGGCCACACTGCGCGAGACATACCTGGAGCTGCCCGAGCCGCTCACGGCCGCCTACGCGGCCGCCACCACCGCCCACGCCCGCCTCCTGCTCGCCCTCAACGAGCAGATAGCCGCGATGGAAGAGCAGGTGAGGGCACATTTTCTCGCGCACCCGGACGCTGACATCTACCTGTCGATGCCTGGCATCGGCGAGATCACCGGCGCCCGGGTGCTCGCCGAGTTCGGGGACGACCCCACCCGCTACAGCTCAGCCAAGGCCCGCAAGAACTACGCCGGGACCAGCCCAGTCACTCGGGCCTCCGGCAAGAGCCACAGCGTCCAGGCCCGCTACGTGCGCAACAACCGGCTCGCCGACGCCCTCCAACGCCAGGCGTTCTCCGCCCTGCGCGCCTCACCGGGCGCCCGCCGCTACTACGACAAGCAACGAGCCCGCGAAGCCGGCTACAACCCCGCCCTCCGCCAGCTCGGCAACCGGCTCGTCGGCATCCTCCACGGATGCCTCAAGAGCCGCACCCACTACGACGAAGCGACCGCCTGGTCCCACCACGCAGACCTCCATGCCGCTTGACCTCAAACGTCATGGGGTGTCTGACCCGCCAGTTCGTCTTCACCTGCACCGTCCCGGACGAGACCACGGTGACCCTCTCCGAGCACGACTCCTTCGACTGGTTCCGCCCAGACGAGCTGCCGCCGACCAGCGACGGCTACCGCGAGGTGATCACCTGGCTCACCCACCGCCTCGCCGCCGGATGGAAGCCCGCCAGCCAGTACCTCGCCACGATCGACCGGCCGATGACGTACGCCTGCGTTCTCGTGCGCGACGAGCAGGGCCGGGTGCTGGGCATGCGCAACGCCGTGGACACCGACCGATGGGACTGGCCCGGCGGGAATTCCGAGCCCGGCGAGTCCCCGTTCGAGACCGCGCTGCGCGAGGCCCGCGAAGAGATCGGTCTCGACCTGCTCACCGAGAACCCGGACCCGGTCGGCCGACAGCGGCTGATCGCCGTCATCCACCAGCAGGCCGACCACGTCCGCCCCGTGCCGTCGATCGGATGGGTCTTCGACGGTGGCACGCTCACCGAGGAGCAGAAGGCCCGCATCGTCCTCGACCCGGCCGAACACTGCGAGTTCCGCTTTGAGACCGAGTACAACTGGCGCCACTACCTGACGCCCGAGGAGTACCGGCAAGACCTCCAGGTGCTGCGCGCCGCCCGCTCCGGCCGGGTGCTCTACATCGAACGGCCTACCCCGGAGCACCAGGACTTCGAGGGCATCGTGGTGTTCGTCACCACCCCGGACGGCGAGCTGCTGGTGCACCACCGGGACGAGAAGGAGGGCATCGCCTGGCCGGGATTCCGAACCCCGATCGGCGGGTGGCGAGAGCACGACGAGACACCGTCCGAGACCGCGACCCGGGAAGTGTTCGAGGAAGCCGGGATCACCATCACCGACGTCCGGGAGCTGCCCGGCCCCCGCCACGAGCGCGTCTCGGCGATGACCCGTGTCCTGCACGCGGTGTACACCGGCCCGAAGGACGCGATCCGGCTCGGCGACGAAGGCGTGGGCATCGCCTGGGTGCCCTTCGCCGAGGTCGCCGCGCTCAAGACCCCGCCGTACGTCGCCCACTACCTCGCCCTGATCGGAGCGTGAGCATGTCCGACTTCTACTGCGAGCAGGTGCTGACCGGCCTCACGAAGGTGGATACCGTCCAGGAGACGGACTCGGTCCTGGCCTTCCACCACACCAGGCCCAGCTACCCAGTACACATCGTGGTGATCCCGAAGCAGCACACCCCCTCCATCGAGGACCTGGGCGACGGCGGCGAGGAACTGCTGCTGGAGGTGATGCGGGTCGTCCGGCAGGTCGCCGCCCAGGTCAAGGCCGAGCACGGCGCCGCGTGCGTCGTGACGAACCTCGGCGACTACCAGGAGTCCAAGCACCTCCACGTGCACGTCCTCTACCGCGGCGACAAGCCCGAGGGCCTGGCCTGAACCCGGCTGCGCCAACGAACAGGAGACCGCCCACGATGCCGCAGTGGATTCCCCCCGCCGAATACCTGAAGACGATGCCGCAGGCGCTCCACGGCTGCGCCGTGTTCCTCACCGACCAGAGCAACCGGGTCCTGCTGCTCCACGAAGCCCCGGACGAGCAGCGGGACGCCTTCGGCGCCGAGCCACGCTGGCTGTTCCCCGGAGGACGCCTCGACCACGGCGAGAACCCGCGCCGTGCCGCGGCACGCGAAACCCTGGAGGAGACCGGCCTCGACCTCACCGGCATCCTGCGCCCCCTGGCGACGGACTTCCGCGACCCAACCGAGCACCGGCCGGCCATGACGGACTACCACTTCGACGGAGGCTGGCTCACCGCCGCCCAGGCCGAAGCGATCCGGCTGTCCGACGAGCACGACAGCTACGCCTTCCGCAGCCTCACCGACTGGCAGCCGATCCTGCTGCCCAACCGCTACGACCTGCTGTCTTCACTCACCCAGGCCCGCGCGGAAAGCCGCCAGCTCGTCCTGCACAACGGGCGTCCGATGTAGCACCCGTGACACCACAGCCAGTCCTACCAGAGGAGCCGACCTTGGTCCGCATCACCAATTTCAACGCCTACAAGCTCAAACTCACCGCTCGCAACACCGCTGATTGGAGAGCCCGCGTCACTGCCATTCGGGAGGTGGCGCCCGACATCCTGACCCTCCAAGAGGTCCTCGTCGACGAGGACCTGCAGGAAGGCGAGACGGAGCTTGACCGCGCGCAGCGGTGGCGGGCCGAGGCCGGCGAGATCATCGGATCTCTCGCGGCCGACTGCGGCCTGACCGCCACGACGATACGTGCGGACGGAACGCCTGGTGGCATCGCCATGGCGAACAACCAGCACCGGGGCTGGTACACGGCCATCCTCTGGAACCCTGACACCGTGCGCGCGGTCCCCGGTGGGTTCCGCCCGTTCGGCGCACCGGACTTCTGGCACAGCTGCACGACCCTGCAACTCGATGTCGGCGCGGCGGAGCCCCTCCTTGTCGGGAGCTACCACGGTGACCCGTTCCGGCCCGACGGCCGCGCGAACGAGGCTCTACGGCTCAAGGGGATCTTCCGCCGCACCGGCGGGGCGAAGCCGGGCATCCTGGCGGGCGACTTCAACTCCATCTCCGCCGCCACCACGTCCGACCACGTGTACTACGACGCCGAGCCCTACACCGACCAGGACCACGACGACCTTGAGTACCAGTGCATCGCCGAGACCGTCGGCGGGGAGAACCTGGCCGACCGCCGGCAGACCGCAGCGTTGCTGCGGCGCGGGTTCATGGTCGACGCCGCCGCCCAGCTGGCGGCACGGTGGCAGCCGACCGTCGGCTACTGGGCCGACGGGCAAGGCGATCCGGACCCGTGGGGCGAGCGACGGATCGACCTGATCCTGGCGACCCGGCCCGTGGCCCCCGCCCTGGTCCACTACCGTGCCCATGTCAGCCCGGCCAGCGAGGCTGCGGCCGACCACCGCCCCGTCTACGCCGACCTGGACGTCAGCGCTATCCCGGCGCGGCAGGAGACGCGGTGAGGAAGTTCATGACCACCAGCCGCTGGTGGGGACGCCAGGATGGCCCGGCTGAGGACTGGGTGCGACCACACGTCCTGTGGCTACCCCAGGACCAGCCGCAGGTCCTCGAGTACTTCGCCCGGCTGCGCGAAATCACCGAGCAGTACCCGGACGTGATCGCACCGATCGCCGACGACGACCTGCACATGACGATCCAGAAGATCCACCCGCTGACCGCCGCCGGCGCGCGGGTCGACGAGGCGATGCTCGCGAGCGCCGCCACCGCCGCCCAGAAGGAACTCGCCTACTTGGAGCCGTTCACCATCGAGATCGGCCCGGCCCGCGCCTCCGGCTCAGCCGGCATCGTGGACATCTGGCCGGAGCACGGCCCGGACCTGTTGTACCGGCGTGTGCGGGCCGGGCTCACCGCCGCGGGCGGGCGGCCGACCTATTCGGCGAGTTCCGATGCCCGACTGCACCATCAAGGACACCGACACCCCCGAACTCGCCGCCCGCTCGGACCGCCTCGCCTCCGACATCGGCCGCCGGATCCGGCCGGGAATCCGCACCAACGCCACCGTCTCCAGCGTGTGACTGGTGTGGGAACGCCAGCATCCCACTCCGGTCCCCCGCTACACCTTCGAGCGCGTCCACCAGCTGCACCTCGGCCAGTCCTGACCAGCAGCGGCGAGGCCGCGCCGCCCCACGCGGAACGGCCGCCGCACCAACGTGACGGAGAAGCGATCGTGGAGAAGTTCGTTCCGAAATTCCAGGGCGCGCCGTGGCCCGACGGCGCCCGCGTCCTGCACGTCTACGCCGTTCCGAACCTGCAGGCCGACCTGCCCCTGGCCCGGCTGGTCAGCGAGTGCCGCGGCGCAATGAGCCCCTACCCGATCACCCCGGTCGGCGACGGCACGCTGCACTGCACCATCGAGATGGTCGCCGACACCACCGCCGACAAGATCACCCCGGAGGAGCGCGACAACCTCGTCGCCGCCCTGCACACGCACCTGGCCTTCACCGGCCCGCTGGAGGTCACGGCCGGCTCTCCGATCGCCAACCGGGTCGGGGCGTTCCTGGACCTCTCGCCCGATGAGAGGCTGGTCGACCTGCGCGAGCGGGTACGCGACGCGATCCGCGAGGTCCGCGGGCCCGGCGCGCTGCTCCACGACGGCGGCCGGCACCACATCTCGCTCGGCTATGCCTGGGCCGAGGCGTCCTCCGACGCGCTGCAGACGGCCCTGCGGGGGATCTCGCCCAGCCACGTCCTCGTTCGCTTCGGCGCGCTCCAGCTGCTCGACGTGAAGTTCGAGCAGCTCCCGCGGCCGGGTGGCGAGTTGGCCTGGGAGCTGTCCTGGGAGCCGGTCGCAACCATCCCCCTCACTGGCGGCTCCGACGGCGCCCAGCCGTAGCAGCCTGCTCGCTGACACCCTGTTCGCGGTCTCGCCCGACGCAGGCACGCGTCGGGCGGGACAGCCCTTCCACCAGGCCCCACACCGCGGCCCGTCTTCAGGAGGAAACGCATGTCCGACCACACCCTCCCCGCCCCGGACCTCACAGCTGCCGGCCCGGCCGCCATCGACTGGCCGGGTCTTCTCCGGCAGGGAACCGGGCCGGCCCAGGCCGAGTTCCGACGGCTCGTCGAGCAGACCACGCACTACCACGGCTACAGCCCCGACCTCGTCTGGGGAAACCTGCAGACCCGCGCCTACGCCGAGGAGGTCCTGCGGCCGGTCGTCGACCTGCACGGCATCCCGCGGGACATCGAGGCCGGCGCCGCCGAACGCGTCGCCCGCGCCCAGTACTTCGGCGTCGGCGGACGCAGCTTCCACGTCCTGCTCGGTGAGCAGGCGCTGCTCACCGGCATCGGCGGCCCCGAGGTCATGCGCGCCCAGCTCGAACACCTCCTGGAGGCCATGAAGTTGCCCGGCCTCACCCTCGGCATCATCCCCGCCCGCGCCCGGCTCGCCGTGTACCCCGGCGACGGCTTCGGAATCTTCGACGGCGCCCGCGTCGAAGTCGAGGGCTACCGCGGAGGCGAGACGATCACCGACCACCGAGTCCGGGTCTTCCACCGCGCCTTCGACCGACTCCACGAGTCCGCCGTGTACGGCGACGACGCCCGGGCCATCATCACCACGGCCCTGCACACCTCCTGACCTCCGACCGCCGCTTCCACACCCGCGAAGGACATCCCTATGTCGACCACCTCCACCGTGCCCGTCGTCCGCACGGGCGAGCGCGCCGGACAGGACAACCGCCCCTCCGAGGATCGGATCGTGGTGCTTGACCACGCCCTGGTTGTCCTGGACGGCGTCAGCACCGTCACCGACGAGCAGCCGCGCGGTGGCTGGTACGCCGGCGCCCTCGGCGAGCGGATCGCCAACCTGCTGACCCGCATGCCCCGAGCCGATCTTCGCGAGGTCCTCACCGCCGCCATCGGCGGCCTCGCCCGCGACCATCACCTGATCCCCGGGCGCTCGCCGGCCGCGACCGTCGCCGTCGCCCGCCTCGCAGACCACCAGATCGACGTCGCCGTCCTCGGCGACAGCCCGATCACCGCCATCCAGCGCGACGGCACCCTCCTTCAGCTCCGGGACGACCGTCTCGCGCACCTCGTCGACGCCCAGCCCCAGGCGGCCCTCTATCGGTCCCGGCTCCGCGCCGGCCACGGCTTCGACGAGCAGCACCGCGAAATCCTGCGCGAACTGCGAGACTTCCAGAACACCGAGGTCAACCGCGTCGGCGGGTATTGGATCGCCGAAGCCGACCCCGCCGCCGGCCAGAACGCCTTCGCCGCAACCTGGCCGGCCGAGGGGCTCACCGACCTGCTCCTGGCCACCGACGGCATCACCGAGGCCGTCGACGCCTACCAGCTCCTCACCTGGCCACAGATCGCCGCCCTCTCTCGCACAGCAGGGCCGGACGCCGTCATCGACACCATCCGCGACTTCGAAGCCCAGGACCCGGACGCCCGCCACCACCCCCGGTACAAGCCATCCGACGACGCCGCCCTTGCCCACTGGCTGCTGTCCTGCCCGTAAGGCGGAGCCCGGTCCAGCCGGGGCGGGCCATCACCTCACCCCGCTCACAGTCCGTCGGCGAACCCGACGGACCCGCGGCGGGCACGACCTGAGGTGCCGAACCCGGAAGAAGCGACAGCTGGGCGGGGCCAGGACGGCGACTCCCGAACTGGGTGCCGGCGGGCGAGATCGACGTCACGGCCGTGGCCAGCGTCCGCAGCGAGCGTCAAGATCGCCCGTCGACGACGTCCGGCCAATTGAAGAAGCACGGCGGCGAATGACCCTCTCTGGGTGAGAATTGGTGTCGCCATCGTCTCTGTGCGCACGTGTCGCGGCGACGGTCCAGATTGCCCGTTTGTGCTGCTCAGGCAGGCGCACTCCCACGCCTGCCAACCCCGACGACCACTGCCCCAGGGGACAGCCCGTTGCGCAGCAGCGGATGGGCTGTCTCGGGATCTTCCAGCACACCGTGGCCTGCGGCGCCGGGGCGGGGCGGGATCGGCCAGGGGGATGCCGAAGTAGGCGATGCCGCCGCCCAACCCGGCCCAGGTCGGATCGACGACGTCGCCGTCGACCGTCGTACACCACGCATGCGGAAGCGGAATGGGAGCCGTGGCGGTCGCGGCGAGCGCCCAGCCCTCCGTGTAGATCAGGGCCGGGTGGGCCAGTTCGGTGCGCTGCGCGTTGCGGTAGCAATATCGCTCCCGCAGCGGGTCGACCCCGGGCGGCAGGACCGCGGGAGTGCACCACTGGCCGTGGGCGAGCAGGAGGGCGTACACGGAGCGGTGCACCCAGGCAGTGGTGCCCTCACGGTCGAAGGACTGCTCCAGTTCGGCCTGCTGCTGTATGAAGTCGAAGAGCACCCGTTCGGCGCCGGTGAGCGTCATGGTGGAAGGCTAGAACCTCCGCCTCGCAGCCGGACGCACCGCCGGGCAGCGGCCAGGGATGCGCGGCAGCGCCGGTCCAAGAGCGTGTACCGGCTGCTACGGTGTGGCCGGTGAGTTGGACGATCGTGACCAGCCGCCTCGGGCACGACGGCGCCGGGCACCTCCACGTGGTCATCTGCCACCACGTACCGCAGGTACAGGAGTTCTACCTTCCGCGGCTGTCGCGGGAGACGGCCGAGCGGTACGCACCAGTGCACTGCCCGGTGTGCCTCGCCGCCTGCGGCCTCACCGTGGCGGGACGCTGGGGAAGTCCTGCCACGCTCACCTGCGCATGCGGCCACACCAGGACCCCGGACCTGCCGCGGCTGTCCCCGCGGGCGCTCCTGCGAGAAGTCGTACGGCTGGCTCTGGGACCGGCCGAGCTCACCTACCGGGAGGCCCGGACCGATCCCGAGGCGGCCGTCCCGGCACCACTGCGTGATGCCGTCCGCGAGCCGGTCACGGAGGCCGCCCGCGCCCTCAACCGCAGGGAATGGGCATTCGACGACTACGAGACGGCCGTCGCCCACGATCTCCTCACCAAGACCCGGCGTCAGCACCGACCTGGTACGGAGCCCAGCGACGACGACCGGCTCCGCGACCTCCAGCGTCACCTCGGCACCCTTGCCGTGTACGCCGCCATGACCACCGGCCGTCTCGGCGCGCTGCTCAGCACCTGCAGCACGGCACTGCGCCCTGCCACCGCCATGACGGTGGC
Organism: Kitasatospora sp. Ki12; assembly: GCF_054601375.1. Taxonomy (NCBI): domain Bacteria; kingdom Bacillati; phylum Actinomycetota; class Actinomycetes; order Kitasatosporales; family Streptomycetaceae; genus Kitasatospora; species Kitasatospora sp. Ki12. Next base: position 2,155,152 of record NZ_BAAIHT010000002.1, read on the forward strand.
CGACATCGAGCCCGGCCCGGACCCGTTCAACCCGCCGGCGTTGCTCGACGCCGAACTCGCCCTCGGCGACCTGCTCACCGTGCTGCACGCCGGTGCCACCGGCGATGTCGATTACTGACCGCCCGGCTCCCCGGCTCCGGTTCTCCCGGCAGCGCCACCGCTTCGAGGCTCGCCCGGGTTCCTGTGAATCTGGCGCGGCCGTGGCCGAGGTCCGGCGCGATCGCCTGCGTCCTTGGTCAGCGCCGACGACGCTTGGCCGAGTCGCGATGGTGATCGACCACGGGGAGAGCCAGCACAGCGTGGAACATCCCGACGGTGGCCCGTGCTCGGACCTCGTCCGGCCCGGCCGGCACCGGGCCGCACAGGAGGATCATGCCCTGCTTCTCCATCAGGGCGAGCCAAGGGTCAGGGAGACGGTCGCCGATGCGATCGGCGTACCAGAGGTCGACGTCGATCAGGCCGGTGTGGTTGGCCTGGCAGATCGCCACCAGGTCGCGGGCGTCGGTGTCGATGAACACCTGCCAGCTGGTGTCGAGGGCCGGCAGGTCCTTCATCACCCACTGCGACCAGCGGCAGCGGTCGCGCAGGTGGCCGACCCCGGCCGTGCCGCTCTTCGGGACCAGGTAGATCAACGGCAACTCTCGGCTGCCGACCGTCAGGCTGCTGATGGCGAGGCCATACTCGGCCGGGCTGTCGAGCGGCCCGGAGAGGTGGGCCGTCGTGCTTCGGCGATACCAGTCAGCGCCGGGGGCGAGCCGTTCGGCCAGCCGGTAGTGCCGCAGCGCGTCGTCGAGGACGAGGGCCAGGTCTTCGTGGCTGAGGTCGTCGACCGCGGTGATGAGAGGGACGGCGGTGTTCTTGGTCCGGAGCTGCCGGACGGCCTCGCGGAGTTGCCGGGTGGCAAGGCTTGTCGCGGAGTCGAGGTACTCGATGGGCCCGGTGGCGGTGGCGATCAGATCGGCCACGAGTAGCCGTTCGCTGCCGAGGACGATCTCCCGCCACTGCAGGACGCACGGCAGACAGTCGGCGAAGAGCGCGGCGAGCAGGTGGGCGCTCGGGGTGTAGTCCGCGTCGCGGGCCACGCCGGGCGGGCGGGGCTGTGTTCCGAGGCGGCGCTCCAGCGGGTGCCGGGCGCCACACGCCGGCAGCTGGTCCTCAACGGGCATGGTCGGTCTTCTCCCGGGTGTTCCGCGGTGGTCGTGATGGTGATGCCGTCGTGTGCCGGGAGCAGGTTAACGACCGGCAGTCGGCTTCACCTGGTTGATCGGGTAAAGGCCCGCCTGCGCTGGCCCCACCGCTCTCAAGATCAGCTCAGCCCATGGGCACCTGACGTCCTACCATCTGTGGAATGAGCGGTGACGAGGAACAGCGCTGGCGCGACGCCAAGTCTCGGGCGCGGGCGTTCAGGGCGCTCGACCGGGACGAGCAGGACGTCCTGGCGCTGCTCTACTACCTGATCGCCACCGAGGATGCCGTCGGCGTCGACCAGGTCCCGCTCCGCGCAGTGCGCTATCGCCTCGGGAACCCGCCGCGCCTTCGCGACAGCCTTGCACGGCTGCTGCCCGGCCCCGAGCACGACGGCACCGCTCAGTCGACCGAGTCCGGCCTGACCGAGCTGAACCGCGCGCGCCTGGCCGACAACACCAGCGACAACGGCCCATTCCCCGACGGGTTCGCCGGCCCGCCACCGGTGCAGGGGCGGATCTGGAGGCTGTGGCACGCCCTCCAGGCCCGGCACGGCGTCCCGTTGGAGGACACCCTGCCGTCCGACATGGTCACCGAAGCCGCCTACGGCCGCTTCTGGAGCAGCGGCGAGAGCGTCGTCGACCACGCGCTGCACACGCTCACCCGGAAGGTGGACGGGGCCCTACTGCCCCTCGGCGGCACGCCGCTGCTGTCCGTGCCAGTACGCGTGATCGAAGGCATCCACACCGACCGCACCGGCACCGTCAACGCCGTCACCTGGGAGACGGACGAAGAGCGGCGCGAGGTCACCGACACCCCGCTGTCCTACACGATTAAGTTCCACGACCGCTACGAGGAAGCAGTCCTGGAACCCGACTTGGTGGAGCCGCTGCCGGAATGGGACCGGGCGTTCACCGTGATCCACGTCGGCGAACAGCTTCCCGACCAGTGGAGCGCCTGCGTGCTGGTGGCCGCACCGGGCGACGACTCGTGGCAGCAGCAAGCGGTCGGCCTGCTGCGGCAAGGTTGGAGGAACACCGGCCGCTTGGTCGTCCTCCTTCCCAGCCCGCGCGACGGAGCGCTCCTGCAGCCCGGCCATGTGCGATGGGTGGAGACGGCAGCGGCATGGGCAGACGCGATCCTCACCCCGGAGGAACCCTCTACTGACGCCGGCCCGCGGCTCGTCGAGCGCCTGCCAGGGCGAGGCGACTGGCTGCGCGCCGACGCGGCCCGCCACGGCGCACGGCTGTCCCTCACCAGCGCGCCAGGCACCACCGTTCCGGGCTCCGTCTCCTGGGCCCACCGCCACCGGGTGCCGGTGCACACGGACCTCGACGCCGCGGTGGCGCAGGTCCTCGACCGGATCGGCCGGGGCGCTGAGCGCAGCGGCGGCGCACGCCACGTACCGCTGCCGGTCTACCTGTCGCCGGGCTTCTTCGGCTGGCTGACGCAACATGTCGACGAGCGGCCCGTCCTGGCCGGGGCAGAGGTCGAGTGGACCGAGCCCGGTGCTCTCACCGAGGACACAGTCGCCTGGTCGGCCGTGCGGGTGCGGCTCCGGCACCGCGACCACTCCATCACCGAGCACCGGCTGCTCTCCCATCCCGGCCGGCTGAGCCTGGTCATCCACCGGCGGCGCGACCCGTGGACCGAGAGCGAGGTCCTGCTCGTGCCTGCAACGACCAACGGCCACGGCCCGCACACCGCTCTGCTCGACCTGCCTTCCTTCTCCATCTGGCACATCGACGACGGCGGCGCTCCGGTCGGACTCACGGATCGGGCTTGGGCGCTACTCGCCGAGGAGTTCGGGCTGTACGTCACGCCGCACCTCTTGAACACCCTGCCGTACCGCAGCGACTCTCCGCTCGTCCACACTCGGCACTCCGTCGTCGCGGCGCAGCTGACCGACGAGCAGTTCGCGGCCCTCGCGGCGAGGTTGCAGACGGCTCCGGTCGGCGAGCTGGAGATCCACCGCGTCGTGGACCTCCTGGCCGAGCCGGTGTGCGACTGGGGCACCGTCGGCGCTATCACCGCCGCGGTGAACCCTCGTCCGCTTGCCCAGGGCCAGCGCAGTGCCCCGTTCCGGCAGTGGCGGGAGCGCAACACCGCGTGGCGGCAGGCGACCCGCCGTGCCCACCAGGTGGTGACCACCCACCTCCGAGTGCCGTTCGGCAGCTTCGACTACCTCGCGGTCAGGGACACCATCGCGATGGTGCTGTACTGCCTGCACGTCGTCGGGAAGCAGCCGGTCACGGACGTGCCCTGGGAGAAGGTGCCGTGGTACCTGCGCGCCGGCGAGGACGAACTCATCGAGCAGTTGTCCCAGAACTCCCTCTCTGCCGCCGGCCACGACACCAGCCCGGACTACTACGGGCAGGTCGTCCCCGGGGTCGACCACGTCGCCGACCGGTACCGATGGCTGACCAGGACGTGGAACCCGACGGCGCCCCTCGAACCATCCGACGCCGTGGACGACGACCGCGCACTCAGCCGCCCCAACGGGAGCAGCGACCGCCTCCGCTGGGGCGGCCTCCAACGCCACGCCCACGTGAAGCTGCCGGACCCCGCCATCGAACTGTTCCTCCCCGAAGCGTTCGCCGCAGTGGCGATCGAGGTTTCGGCCCGACGCGGCGATCTTTCCCCGCGCCAGCGCGTACGCGTCGCCGCTGGCCCGTACGAGGGACAGCACGGCTACGTCCACCAGCCGCTCTGGCACTACGACGACCAAGAGAAGTCGGTCGCCGCCGACCCGGTCGCCCGCTACGAGGTCGACCTCGACGACACCGCCGCCACGGTGCCCCTGGACGCCGGTTGCCTCGCCCCAGGCACGGACGACGTTGTATGGCCGCGCCGCGCCCCCGGATCGTTCAAGGAGGCCCCCGCGCCAGCCTCCGACCCCCAGCCCGAGGACGAACGCCCGGCCGCACACGAGCTTGAGGCCCTACTGGCCCGGTGTGCCAACCCCGCGAACATGCCGGACCAGCTCCGCGACACGATCGCAGCGGCCGTCTCCCACCGCCAGTGCGACATCGACCTGCAGGCGTGCTCGCAGCCCTCCCGCGTCACCTGGCGCATCGTCCGGCACGACGTCCAGCTGGAGGCCCGGGCCCAGGTGACCATCTGGACCGTCGAGATCACCAAGCACGCCAACGACCCGGCTCCGGCCACCTACCTTGCCCTCGACGAACAAGGCGTCGGTGCAATCCTGTCCCGCAACACCGGCCTGACGCACCACAGCTGGGCATCACCACACGGCAATGCCTGACCGCCGCCGCCCGCACCAACAGGGCCTGTCTGAGAGATCCAGAATGATCAGGCGGTCGTGCGGCGATCCTGATCCCCCGATCCCAGCTACCCTCGGACCGACGCCGTGATCGGTGTGCCCCACCGGGGTGCAGGTAGGCGCAAGGACGTCGAAGGGGTGGATGGAGCCATGGAATTCGGTCCGGACCCAGTGGCAAAGTGGATCATCCGCGCATGCGGATGGGAGAACCTGGCCACCGTTCAGATGGGGCAGCTGCCCTCTCAACGGCGGATCGTCCAGAAGCCCGACAACTGGTGGATCGGCATCGAGGCCTCCGCCCCCTACAAGCGGGTGAGGATGTGGGCCGGCCGCGTGAACACGGACGGCACGTACGCCGACTGGACCTCGGCTCTTGACGAGCCCGTGGACGCGACCGATACGCGAGCGCTCGTCAGCGCCGTCACGGAGCTGCGCAAGCGCCTGGACAGCACCGCCGTCTGAACCGGCGAGCTGGCGGTGGCCCAGCGACTCGAAGGCCAGCCCTGTGGACGCCTTGCCGTGAGCAGGTGACCACCACCATCCATGCCGTGCACCTGGTACTGGAGAGCCAGGGTGCAGACAGCATCTACCGGTGGGAGCCAGTGCAGAAGCCGCCCCTCGCCAGCGCCCCACAACGACAGCCTGTTGCGCGAAGGCGACTCTCCTGCGAAGGCACCGACCGATCCCACGGCTGGCAGCCAAACCCAGCGGGTCATCTTCCAGGAGCACTCCGTTATCTTGAATCTCCTCCTGGGGCCGAGCACCGGCGATCCGTTGTCTGTGCCACGCCAAAGACACTCGTTGTGAGCGCCGCCCGGCCCGTAGGCATGCTTCTCCTGCAGGTTGTCCCGCTCGGCGCTGGGCGATCAGTGGACCGGCAGGAACGGGCTGGGGGCACCGTGCCAGGAGATCAATAGTGCGTCGCGGGCACGGGTTGCGGCCACGAAGAGCAGGTTGCGACTCTGCTTCAGTTCCCGTTCGTAGCGCTTGGGGTCGGTGTGCGCGAACTTCTCGATAAGTGCCGTGCGCGGCAGGATGCCGTCGCTCGCGCCGATGATGGCGAGCTTCTGGTACTCCAGCCCCTTGAACCGGTGCATGGTGCCGATGTGTACCTCACCGCCGCCCTGGGGGCCGTCCTTGGTGAGGGTCGCGGTGGTGATGCCGTGCTTCATCAGGAGATCGGCGGCGACCCGGCCGGCCATGTCGCCGTCCGCGACGCAGACGGCCATGGCGCCGCCCGGGTCGCGGACGCTGCCGTCCTCGCCGGGTCGGGTGATCTCGTCACGCCACAGCTTCAGCCTGGCGGCGAGCTGGGTGAGCTCGTCGTCCCAGTCCGCGCAGGCGACGAACTCCGGTGCCGGGCCGCGGAGCAGCGAGTGGTAGCCGCTGAGGTTCTCGGTGCCGTCGTCGAGGTCGTCGTAGGTGGAGTCGCCGACGACCTTGGCGGCCTGGTCGAGGATCTCCTGCGTGGTCCGGTAGCTCAGGGTCAGCTTCGATGCCTTGCCCCGGATGTTGATCCCGACGGTGGAGAGGGTGACCTGGCGGTCGTAGATCCGCTGGTGGGTGTCCCCGGCGATGAACAGGTCGTTCGGGCCGGGGGCGGCCATCGCGCGCAGCATCTTCCAGTGGGCGGCGCTGAGGTCCTGGGCCTCGTCGACGACGATGTGCTGGTAGCGGTGGCGGAGGTAGCGGACCGCGGAGCTGTTGTCGTCGCGGTGAATCAGGTCTCCGCCCCCGATCTCGGCCTTCCGCTCGGCGCGGTCCTGGATCTTGCGGGCACGCTCCATCTCGTAGCGCGCGGCACGCTCCGCGGACTGTGCCCAGGTTTCGCGCTTCATGCTGTTCAGGCGCAGCGTGAACTGCTCCAGCACCTGCCAGACGCCGCCGCGTTCGGGGCGGGTCAGGGCGCGGCCCATGCCCGGGCGCCGGGCCTTGAAGTAGTCCTGCCGGGTGGCGAGCGACTGCCCCAGGATCACCTGCTCCCACTCGTCGAAGAGGAATTCCGCGTCCCAACGCCGCTGCGCGTCGTACTCGAACAGGACTTCACCGAGGACCTCCTTCGCCTGGGCGTCGCCGATCAGCGAGCGCTGGGCTCCGGCGGCGCTGTTCTCGTTGAGGATGCCCTGGGCCAGGATGTCGATGTGCTTGATGTCCACGCGGGCGAGAAGGTCGGGGGTGACCAGGGAGCTGAGCCGGGAACGCAGGTCGGCGGTGAGGTTCTTGGTGTACGTCGTCAGCAGGATCGGCTTGTCCCGGCCGGGCTGGAGCTGCCTGGCGAGCCGGGCGGTGCGGTGCAGCGCGACGATGGTCTTGCCGGTGCCTGGGCCTCCGCTGACCCGGGCCGGGCCGCTGTAGTTCCGTTCGACGATCTTGCGCTGGGTGGGGTGGAGGTAGACCTTCCAGGCCCGGAAGTCGCCCTCGGCGAGCACGTTGCGCAGGTCGTCGTCGACGGTGGTGACGGCGGTACGGGTGAGGGCGGCGCCCATGTCGTCCTCGAAGCCGGCTTCGAGGACGGTGGCGGCGGGGCGGGTGATCTCGCTCTCCACCTCGTCGACGCTCATGCCGGCTCCCAGGCCGGTGAGCACTTCGGCGGTGAGGCGCGGCGCACCGGCGACGAGCTGGTCGAGTTCGTCGTCGGTGGTGACCAGGAGGGCCACCTCGACCAGGGCCTCCGCGACGCCGAGACGGCGGAGGTCGTCGGCGGTGCAGGCGGCGAGCAGCGGCTCTGCGGAGGGCTCGACGGCGGGGGGTTCGACGGCGGGGGGTTCGACAGCGGGGGCCGCAGCGGCGACGGGTTCGGCTGTGGCGTCGGCCTCCGGCGCGCCCCGCTCCGCCGGGTCGGGGGTGAGCTGGATGCCGGCCCGCTTAAGCACGCTCTGGCCGACGACGCCGAGGTCGACGAACTCGATCTCGCCGGTGATCCGGTTGATGGCGACGCTGAGCTCTTCGTAGACGTGCCTGCGGTGCCGCACGGCGACGACGAGCCACTGCTCGACGCCATCCGGGCCCACACCGACGGGAGCGAGGAGGGCGCGGTACGACGGATCGATCTTGGCGCGGAAGATGCGGCGGTCGCCCTTGAGGGGCTTGAGGTCGAGCTTGGGGTGCCCCGGATCGTTCCGGAACAGGTGGCAGAAGTCGTAGAACTTCGTCTTGACCGACGAGTCCATCTTGTAGAGCTCGTTCTCGGCCTTCTGGTAGAGGCTCAGGCGTGCTGTCATCGTGCGGCACTCGGTTCGTGGGAGTCGGAGGCGGAGTCGGGACGGTCCGTGGCATCGGGGAGGGCGGCGAGCAGGTCGTCGAGCCGGCCGAGCCATTCCTCGGCCGAGCGTACGGTGAAGCCCGCGTCGCGGTAGGCCTGCCAGGTCTTGTGGTGTTCCTCGTCGTCGCTGTCGTACGGCTCGGCCATGACGGCGATCCGCAGCCCTTCGTCGGCCCAGACGAGGTCGGCGAGCCAGCCTCGGTCACCGAGCTCGTAGCCGTAGACGGGTGCCCGCCTGCCGCGGTCGGCCAGGACGTGGGCGAGGCGGGCGAGGGGGGCGTCGGGTTCGTCTTCGTCCAGGTAGCCGAGGATCTCCCGGTCCCACAGCAGGTCCCGCAGTGCGGCCTCCAGCGGGGTCTCGTCCATCGGTTCGGCCGTCGCGGCCTGCGGTGCGCTCGCGCTCCCGCCGTACTGGACGACCAGGGACTCGAGTTCGCCGATCCCGCCGAACGCCTTGAGCGTGCCGAGGTCGAACAGGCCCGCGCCGGAGGTGGTGAGCTGGACGCCGTCGCCACCGGTGTGGGTGAGGAACTGCAGCAGGTTGGACCACTGGAGCCAGGCCCGCCACCGTGCCTTGTGCTCGGGGGAACCGAGCTGGTCGCTCTCCGTGTCGTCGAGGCACACCAGCGCCGACCAGCGGCCGGTGGCGCCGTCGACCATGAAGGCGACGGGCAGTCCGGACCGATCGGCGGTCTGGAAAAGGTTGAACGCCCCTCCCCCCGTCACCGGGGCCGGGTCGGTGTCGCCGCTCCGCTCCCAGGCTTCCAGGAGCGTCCCGAGCGCCCGGTGCGCCTTCTCCGCGGAGCCGTTGCCGACGAGCGTCGCGGGGGCGGCGCCGAGCAGTCCGCCCACGACGGACGCGGCCCGCCTGCCCCAGGCGGCGTCGTCGGGGCTGCGCAGGTAGGCGAGGAGCTGGCTCATCGGGTCGAGGAAAGCAGTGGAGTCCAGGTCGTCCTGGCCGTGCTCGGCGTACAGTTGCTTGGCCACGGCCCGGGCGCTGTGCTCGTACGGCGGCCACACCGGCTCGACCGCGTCGCGGTCCCCCGCATGCACGCCTGTGTGCTGTTCGAAGGCGGCCAGATCGTCCCAGGTGAGCTGGAAGACGGCATGCCCCTGCGCCCGCAGCCGGTTGCGCTTGTCCGCGTCGCCCGCGAGCCGGTTGTGGCGGCGGGAGGCGTGGAAGCGGCGGCCGTCGAGGTACACCGTCACCTTCCGCCTCGGGCCTTCGGTGCGTTCGAAGGTGAAGTCGGTGCGGGTGAAGCCCTCGCTGCGCTGCGCGGTGAGGCGCCAGCCGTGGACCGTGGTCGAGTCCTTGAGCCGGAGGTACCCACTGTTGTCACCGCTCTCGTCGAGCGAGGCGTCACTGCCCCGCTTCTCGGCCCAGGCCCGCAGCACGGCGAGGAAGCGTGCCTCCAGGTCGGATTCGACCTGTCCGTCCAGCCCGATCTGGTCCGTGTTGCCGACCTCCTTAGTGGTCCAGGCGTCGGTGCCCCGGCCGAGGAGGTCGTCGAGGATGTCGAGCGCCGCCTGCCGGGACACGGCCTCGATGTGCCGTTCGTCGGTGTAGCGGTACAGGCAGCGGTGGCAGGCGGGCCGGTTCTCCTGGACGCACGGACAGTCGACGAGGAGGGTCCGCGCGTCTTCGAGAACCTGGCGGAAGGCAGACGGGGCGGTGAGCCGGTCGAGGTAGCCCGTGCCGTGCGGGAGCCGGTCGTAGAGGACGAGGAAGTGCCTCGTCTCGTCGGTGTCACGGTCGGGCATGGTGGCGAGGCAGGAGTCCAGGTGCTGCGGGTCCCCACCGAAGGCACGGTCGACGCCGAGCCGCAGCGCGGCCTGGAAGGAGTACACCTTCTCGTCGACCAGAACGGTCGCCGCCGGGAGCAGGACCCGCAGCGCCTCGGTCTCCAACTCGTGGGCGAGCAGCACCTGTTCCTGCGCCACCGCCTTCGTGCCGCGCCGGTGCGGGCACCAGGGCGTGTGGTGCTTGAGAGCGCGCTGGCGGTTGGCCGAGATGTCAACGGCGTCGCGGTCGTCGTCGAACACCGGCTGCCCGTCCGCACTCGCCGCGCCACATGCGGTGCACACCTGGAAGGGAGCGATCCGTACCGGTCGCCCGGCGATCCGGTCGCCCTCCTGGGCGCCGATCCTGAGCGGCCCGACGTTGACCCGCCGGATCACGGCACGTCGGGTGTAGTCGACGCCGAACACCTCGCTGGTGTGCCGCCAGGAGGTCTTGGGCACGAAGTCGCCCGGGGCGATGTCGACCATGTCGACGACGCTGTAGAACCGCCGGTCGCGGTCGTCGCTCTCGTCTCCGATGCGGGCGTCCTCGCGCTTGGCGCGGGCGGTGACCGTGGTCGGCTGGACCACCTGCCAAAGGCTGCCCGAGTCGGCGATGCCGGCGTCCCCGCAGCGCGGGCACGGTGAGATGTCCTGCTGGGCGTTGTGCGTCCGAACGTGGCCGCAGGACGGGCAGAACCGCCAGTACCGCCAGTCGTGGTCCTGGCCCGTGACGATGTCGATGCCGGTGATGCGGTGCTTGTAGCCCTCCGCGTAGAAGGTGTTGCCGGGTGCGAGTTCGGCGACGGCGAAGGACCGCGGCCGTTCGTAGGTGTACGGCTTCGACTTGTAGGCCTCCTGCCCCGTGCCGGTCTTCCCCTCCGGCCAGTAGAGCGTGGCGGACAGGGTGGTCGTCGAGTCGATCAGCGCGTAGTTCGGGAGAAGCCCGAGGTCGCACAGGACGCTCTGGGCGGGCTGGCGCAGCCTGGCCCCGCCCTTCTTCGACAGTGCCCGCGCTTCGGCCTCCAACTCGGCCTTCGTCCGGGCCTGTTCCTCGTCGCCGTCCTTCAGCTCGTCGATGGCCGAGCGGATCGTACGGATGCGGTCGCGCAGCTTCTGGCTCTCCCGCTCCCAGTCGCGCTCGGCCCGCTCGACCGCGCTGCGCAGGCGGCGCACCGCGTACTTCGTCAGCTCGGCCCGGGCGTTCTCGCTCACGCCGACCGGGAAGAGGTCGAGGAAGCCGCGGACCAGCTCCTCGCCGTGGGCGAGGGCGGCGGCGGCGAAGTCCGCGAGGTAGCCGGACGGGCCGAACAGTTCGTCCACCCTGCGCGGCAGCGCGGCCAGCGGCCTGCCGTCCTCGCGCAGGAGCCGGCCGCGGGCCGCGAGGTCGAGCAGGTGGGCGGTGTACTGGCGGCGCAGGATCTCGACGGCGGACAGGTACGAGCCGGGCGGCACGATCTGCCCGTCGATCATGTCGCGCGGCCGGTCCAGGAAGTACAGGTCGCGGCGCGAGCGGTCCGGGATGGTCAGCATGAACGCGTTGCCGGTGCGGCGGCCGGCCCGGCCCGCCTGCTGGGTGTAGTTGGCGGGACGGCGCGGCAGGGCCCCGAGCACAACGGCCGACAGGTCGCCGATGTCGATACCCATCTCCAGGGTCGGGGTGCAGGAGAGCACGTTGGGATCGTTGAAGCCCTCGCCCTTGCGGAACGCCTCCTCGACGCGTTCGCGCTTGGCCCGGGAGAGCAGTCCGGTGTGCTCCGCGGTGATCACCTGGAAGGTGCCGGCCCGCCGGTAGAGGCCTCGGTAGTAGTCGTCGCGGTAGTCGCGGTCGCGGTCGTGCCGGTCGACGGTCTCCTGCCAGCGGTCGCCGGCGACGAGCCGCCCGGACGCGCAGCGGTACGCGGGGCAGGGCTGGCCGTGGTACCGGGACAGCAGCGACGGGTGCACGGTCTGCTCCCAGAAGCACCTGGGGCAGCGCACGTACGCGCTGTTGACCTGCTCATCTGAGAGCAGCTGGAGCTGCACGGCCCCGGGTTGGAGTCCGTAGATCCGGGCCGCCGAGTCGCCCGGAGTTCTGACGGCGAGCAGCCCGGCATCGGCGAGCCGGGGCAGCAGGCGGAGCCAGAACTCGTCCGCCTGCTCGCGGGTCAGGCCCAAGCAGCGCTGCGCCCACGTCTCGTACCAGGAGAGGCGTCCGGCCGCGACGTCGAACTCGCTGTTGGGCTTCGGTTTGGCGAGCAGGAAGACCGGGGCGGCGACGCCCTTGGGGAAGGCCTTCATGCCACGCGGGCGGCCGCCCCAGATGAAGAACCGGCTGGTCCCGGCCTCGTCGAGGTACTTCCCCAGCCAGCGGTGGCCGATCGCGCCACGGGTGCGCATCCGGTCGAGGAAGCCCCGTAGGAAGGCGAGGTAGCGGTCGTCGTCGTGGGAGGTCAGGGTGAGGCCCCGGTCCGCCGTCTCCTCGTGGGCAGTGCGGACCAGCGCGATCGCGGCCCGCTCATCGGGGATGGCCGCGAACGCCGCAGCGGTGCGGGTGAGTTCGAGGGTCCGACCGTTGCGGGAGCGGTGGCCGAACTCCATCACGGCCTCGAAGGCGAACCGCTCGCCGATCAGGTCCCAGGTCCGCTTGTCCCCACCACGGCCGGCACCCGACAACAGGCGGGCCACACCCGAGTCATCGTGCAGGTCGGGCGGGACGACCGCGGCCAGGGTCTCACGGTCGGTGGTGGCCTCGACCACGTCGGCCACCAGGTCGTTGAGCGCGGTGGGCCGGTGCTCGCTCAAGTGCTTGGTGAACAGGGCGCGCAACGAGAAGGTGTAGGAACGGGAAGCGACGAAGCCGGCCCGGTGTGCGGCGTCCTGCACCGAGTCGTTGAACATCAACGTCTTGGTCTCACGCTGCTTCTTGTCCATCTCCCCGCCAGTGAACAGCTGGGTGACGGACGCGGCGGCGAGCGCGGCGGCACCGGTGCCGAGGAAGCGGATCGCGTTGTGGGTGCCGCAGGCCGGGCACCAGTCGTCCTGTGCCGCGCGCTCGGCGCGCTCGCCCAGCTGGACGAGGACGAAGGCCGCGTCCGCGCCCCGGGGTCGGGGATCGCCTTCGGCGGTGTAGTCGTCAGCCGGATCCGGCAGCCGGAGGCGGCGGTCGGGGCCGTCCAGCACCATCAGCACGCCCGCACCGCCGGTGGTCAGCGACCGCTGGGCCGCCGGGTCCATCGGGGCACGGCCGCTGCCTTCCATGGCCTCCTTGTCGGTGGCAGCGATCAGGGTCCGGATCTTCGCCTTGTCGGCGGTCACTGAAGCGCGCCGGATCTTGTGGGACTCGAAGCTCAGCTCCTCGGCATCCGACTCGGGTGCCAGGACGGACCAGCCGGAACGGCCGCACTCGCGGCAGTACACCGCCGGCAGGAACAGCCGGGTCTCACGGGGGCCGGTGGTGTCCGGCGTCGTCCGAGACGGCGCCTGCGCCCCGGCCGCGTCCCAGGCGAAGGACGCCTGGGGCCACGGCTGGACGCCGCGCAGCATGCGCGTCACCGACCGCGCCCACTGGTGCACCTCCACCTGCACTAGCGGACGGCTGCTCCCGGCGGGCTCGTCCGGATCCCGGGCGACGGACAGCAGAGCGACGAACCGGGCCAGGGCGAGTGCCGCCACCTCGGGCCGGGTGGTGATCGCCTCATCCCAGCTGGCGGCCCCTTGGCGTCGCATGACATCCAGGACCTCGTCGTAGCTTCGCACCGTGCCGTCGAACGCGGACAGGACGGCGTAGGTGAGCCGGTTCCGCTTGAGCGCCGCGCCCAGTTCCCGGCCGTCGAGCGGGCCGGTTGCGTCGAACCGGCTCCCGGTGACAGCCTCGGCGAGTGCGGCCAGTGCCGCGTAGCCGGAGGCGGGGTCGGGCAGTGTGGTGAGCGCCTCGGGCGTGGGTACCCGGCCGGGCAGGAACTTGGCGTCCGGGACCGTCTCGTCGAGCATGAACTCGTCGACGGTGAGCCGGTCCTCGCCGACGACGGCGTCCTCGGTGAACTCGGTGCCGAAGACGTGCGCGGCGACGTCGAGCAGCTGACGCACCCCGTCCGCATCGGTTCCGGACGCGAGGGTGGCGGAGGTGGCGACCGGGGTGATCGTCCCCAGCGGGCTACCGAGCTGCGTCGCCCCGACTGCGGAGGCCAGCCGGCGCAGCAGCATCGCCACGTCGGTACCCTGCGCGCCGTCATAGGTGTGGAACTCGTCCACCACCACGTAGCGGATGTCGCTGCCGTCCCAGAGCGAGGCGTCCGCGGAGCGCTGCAGCAGCAGGTCGAGCATCTTGTAGTTGGTGATCAGAATGTCCGGCGGGGACAGCTGCATGTCCTGGCGGCGGGTGTAGACGTAGTCGTAGTGCGTCGCTGCCTTGTCGCCGATGTACAGGCCGGCCCGGACTCCCTGGAGCGCGTCCTTCTCGGCGTCCAGCAGGTCGTTGATGCGTCCCGCTTGGTCGGTGGCGAGGGCGTTCATCGGGTACAGGAAGACGGCCTTGACGCCGGTGTGCCCGGCCGCGCGCTCGCGGGCGCAGTGGTCGAGCACCGGGTAGAGGAACGACTCCGTCTTGCCGGAGCCGGTGCCGGTGGTGACCAGGGTCGGCTCCGGAGTGTGGCCGTCCTTCGTGGTGAGCCGAGCGAAAGCGCGGGCCTGGTGCGCGTACGGGGACCAGCCGCCGGAGCGGTGCCAGTCCAGGTGCTGCTGCCAGCCGTCCTCCGCGCGCGTGAACGGCGTGCGCAGGCGCAGGTACGGGCCACGGAACATGCCCGTGGCCTCGTTCCCGAGGAAGGTGTGCAGCGCCTTGCGGGCACCCTCGTCGGCCAGGCCGTAGGTGGTGGAGAGGTACTGGAGCAGGCTCTCCTTGAGTCCCTGTGCTTCGAGAGTCGGCCTCACGGCTTCGGAACCTCCATCGTCGTCGGGTCCCACAGGCCCTTGGCCACGGCGTCGTTCAGGCGCTCGGTGAAGTGGGCGTGGGCACGGCCCATCTCGGCTTCGCGGTCGGCCTTGTAGAAGGGCGCGGCGTAACCGTCTGGAACGGGATTCACCGCGGGGTCCTCCTGGTGGGCCTCGAACTGCTGCCAGTGCTCCTTGGTCTGGTCGAAGCCATAGGTGTAGCGGTCGCCAGCGATCTTCCGCTCGTTGGCATCAAACCAGGTCACCCGGTCGAAGTCCTGCATGATCGGGAACCGGGCCCGGTACATGGCGACGAGCGTGTCCGCATCAATGCCGAGCCAGACGGCGACGAGCGCATCGATCTCGACGAGCGCAGCGCGGCGCGCGTACTCGGTACGGAGCGGCGTTTCCCGCTGCCAGGAGGGGGTTACGGCGTGCAGCTCCGTCTTCATACCCGGCCACTCGATCGCCCAGGACTCGTCACCAGCCCAGGAAGAGTCGTAAAGCTCGTCCCAGAGGTCGGCGTAGGCAGTGGTCAGGGCGTTCAGGCGGAGGGTGCGGAGGAGGAGGGCGGGGGCAAGGGGGTGATCGGGCTGCGCCTGCGGCAGGCGCTTGGCCTGGGCAACTTCCAGATGTCCCACACCCATGGTCCGGAGGAGGTAGTCCACCGGTAGCGCAGCCATGAACCCAGCTGCGAGGGCGGTCAGCCGAGGTGTGACGAAACGTGCTGAACGCACCGCATGAATATGAGTCGTCCCTGGCGGGATCAGTGCCGCGTACAGAGCGCGTTCGGTGTCAGGTGCAATCATTTCGCGCCATGCCAAGCGGTACCACCCGCTGTACGGTGCACCGGCCTTTTCCTGCAGAAACTCCTCAATCTCCGCCTCTGCGACCTCTTCGGGTTCGATCCTCCGCGTCCCAGCGACCGTCAGCCTTGCTGCTGCTCTCTCGTCCTCCGAAGCGAGCAGCTCCTCGTAGCGCTCCCAGTGAATCCAACGCTCCTGTTCTCCCTGGAACACTTCGACCGGTGCTACCCGCTGGTACTCCGACTCCGGAACCGCGTCGTCTGCGAGCGTTCGGAGGTCCAGGCCGCGTGTCTCGCCGCCACCCTGGCTGGGTTGCTTGAACATCGGGTTGGCGACGCCGAGTTGCGGACCCTTGAGGATGATGTCCTCCCAGGACTCCGCATGGTAGTCCTCCTGGCCATCCACGCCGGTGTTGTAGTCGATGAGCCGCACGTTCTTGCCAGGGCCGAACTTCGCCTTCTTAGCTTGGCCTTCATCGAAACCGATAGAAATCTCGGGGCTCAGCTGGCCGATACGCAGCGGATAACGCGCAAGGGCCTTGATCGCAGGTGCTTCAGCCGTGCTTACCGGCATGAGCATAGGCGTCTGCTCTGGACGACCGCCGTCTCCCGTGAAACGCCTCCAAAGCTGCAGGGTCTCCGGAGTAACGCGGATAACTCGTTTAGGGTGCGGACGTTCGTCCCACTCCCCTTGATACTTGACCCCGGGCGCCTCTTCGTTGTCCTCAGCGATAGCCGATAGCCGCAATGTGTCGACCGTAAACAGCCATGACAACGAGTCGAAAGCAATAATTCTGGCACTACCATAGATGTGGACCCCGAAGTGGCTCGACCTGCCCACCGGCGGAGGAAAGAAGCGGTTTCCCGCATTGACAAAGTCCCCGTGTACCCGAAGACGCCTATACGCTGCCGCCCTCAGCCGAGCCTCCTTGTCGCCGGAGAAATGAGTATCAGGGTGCACCATCCCCGCCGTCCCGCTGACGCTCGCGTGATCCCACACCTCGCACATAAATGCTCGATAGAGATCCGGCTTAGTTCCAGACACCAGCGGATAGACCGCCGAATCCGACAGATATGAAGCCGTAGTAATTGTGTTCGTAAACTCGCCGATCAGGTACTTCTGAACTTCTTCCCGCTCAAGCAGCAGAGCCTGTCGTCGACTCTTTTCTTCTGCTTTCGGCTTTTCCGTCAGCATGAACCAGGGCTCGAACTCCGCGAGGACCGGGTCTTCCTTCCACTGGGGCCGCACCCACGGCGGGTTTCCAACCTGAAGGTCAAACCCTCCGGACTGTCCTGCGAAGACCCCAGCGTAATCCAACTCCCAGTGCAGGAAGCCCTGTTCCGCCGCAATGTCACGAACGGTCCGCATCCACGGGTACCGTGTCTCAACGGCCTTACGGGCATCGTCCATGCCCATCTCGGCCTCGACCAGTTTCTCCAGGTCCTTCAGCTTGGCCAGGGAGTCGACGGACGTGGCGAACGTCCCCTCGGGTACCTCACCTGTGCCGACCATGGACTCCAGGAACGCGAGCCAGTCATCAAGGCCGGTCAGCGCGATGACGTCACGGCGACGCACCGGCCCGCCCACGCCCCCCTTGCGGCCGCCCGACGCGCCGGCCTTCTTGATCTCCCGCCGCTCGACGAGGTCGTCCCCGCCCTCGCCGAAGGCCAACTGGTCTCCGGGCAGGGCGAACAGCAGCCCGTGCTCCACGAAAGCCGGCTCGGCTTCGGCCACCGGCTCCGCAGCCACCCCGGTGACCGGCGCCACTCCGGAGGACAGCAACGCGTCCAGGGTGACGACCGGCGCAGTGGCGTACTCGGGGTCCGATCCGTCCAGCAGGCCCACCTTGTCCAGCGGCCAGAACCAGAGCGCGCACCAGGCGTCCATGACCTGCTTGAGCCGCCAGTACGGCGAGCCCTCCGCCTCGAACAGGTCCTTGAAAACCTGCTCCTTGGTCAGCGGCAGCGTGCCGCCCGCGTTCTCTTTGTCGCGGCGGAGGAAGGCGTACTCCTCGGCGTCCTCCCGCCGATCGGCACCCCAGACGTCTATGGTGCGGGCGATCTCCTGCTCACTGAGCTCCAGTCGCTTGGCGACCAGCCGCCACAGGTACTCCACCCGCTCCGCGACCGCCTGGAGCCGGGCCAGCTGGCTGCTCTTGCCCCTGGTGGCCTTCGGCTTCGTCACCACCGTCTTCCGCCACGCCTTCAGGCCGTTGACCTGTTCACCAGCGAGCTGCTCGACCAGCTTCTTCGCGTCCGCAACCGCGCCCCACCCGGGCGAGGGCAGCAGGAACTGGTGCACCGCGCCTTCCGGCAGCGGCTGCTCCGTGCCGTCCTCCGCCGACCGGAACGGCAGCTTGGTCGGCGTCTGCGCGGCGACCGTCCGCTCCTTCTTGACGGCTTCGGCCGCGTACACCCAACGCCGGGCCCCGATCAGCGAGTTGCCGCGCCGCAGATGCAGGCCGAACCACGGCGCGCGCATGCCGGGGTGCATGGTGTTGAGCCACAGCGATACCTCGGCGAGTTCGACACCGGTCGCGTTGAGATCGACGCCGTACGCGTTGTGGAGGGCGATGTACGCCTTGACCTTCTGCTTCGCCTCCAGCGCCTGCGAGGTGTCGAGGGTGAGGCCCAGCTCCTCCTGGCGGCGCTTCAGGTATGCCTCGGCTACCTGGTTGATCGCCTCGTTGAGGAACGCGCCGGAGCCCAGGGCCGGTTCGCAGATGGTGTAGCGGAGCAGTTCGCTCGCCCGCGTCCGGACGGCCTTGCCGTCCTCGTCCGTCTTCTGGTCGAGCCTGTGCTTCAGGGCCAGTTCGACAGTGACCTTGGTCAGCGACTCGGGGGTGTAGTAGGACGCCGAGGTCTCTCGGTCGCGTCCGGCGAGGCGGTAGACGAAGCGGCCGGGCTCGTACTTCTTCGGGCCGCGCAGGCCGTGCTGTTCGGCGTCCTGCGCGGAGTAGACGACGTGGGTGTTCGCCGGGTAGTCGCTCAGCCGGTCTGCGGGGATGAGCCAGGAGCCCTTCTCGGGGTCGCCGTGCTGCTGGGTGCCGCTCTTCGCGGCGCCCGGTTTGGCGACTTCGGCCAGCATCCGCTCGTCGTCGATGATGCCGGTGTAGGACATCAGGCCCTCGTAGACGGCGCCAAGCTGGTTGATGCCGAGGTTGCGGTAGGAGATGAAGCCGCCCTGCCGGCCCTTTGCGCTCGCCTCCTTCATGGTCAGCAGGCGCAGCACCTCGTGCAGGGCCTCGTTGCGCAGCCGGAGGTCGAGCCACTTCGGGAGTTCGTCCGCGCCGCTGTCGGCATCGACACGCGGATCGCGGACGCCCCGGCCGATGAGGGTGATGGCCTTCGGGTCGAAGAGTTCGCTGCGCAGCGGTTCGAAGCGCAGACCGCGCCGTTCGCTGCGCTCGCCAGCGGCCTTGTGGTCCCCGGGTTCGGTGCCGTGCGGGCGGTGGCCGTAGTTGACCTTGTTGAACAGGACATCGAGCGAGGCGTAGAGGTGGAACCCCTTCTTGCTCTCCTCGTCGACCAGCTTCCGGTCGCGGGAGACCAGTTCGCGCAACCGGGCGACGGAGTAGCCCGCCTCGTAGGTGGAGTCGTCGGCGGGCAGGATGCCCAGTTCGGGGCGAGCCTCGGCGTACAGCAGGAAGAGGATGCGGTACAGGTAGCGCAGCGACTCGCGGGTCAGCTGCTTGGCGAACGGCCCGTGCCGCTCCGGGTCCTCGATCTGCCGCGGGGTGACCTCGCTCTCCTTGAGCCGGGCGAGCACCTCGTTGGCGATGATCTCGACCGAGCGCTGAAGCCCCTTGCGCAGCTCGGAGTTGACGCCGACCGCGTTGTCGCGGGAAGCCTTGAGGAGGTCGTCCATCCGGCGGCCCTTGCCGTCTGGGCGGGGAGCCAGCATGTCGAGGGAGAAGAGCGCGGCGAGCAGGGCGAGCTCGCCGGTCTTCTTGGTGTCGTTGCGCAGCAGCGCCGCGTCCACGCTCGCCGCGAGGTACCGGCCCTCGGACCAGGTAGTGCGGTCGGCGAGGACGATCACGCCGCCGCAGAGCAGCAGCACGAACCGCGGCGCCTCGCCGCCCGGCTCGTGCAGTTCGCTCTGGAAGAGCCAGCCGGCGAGCTTCTCACCCGTACTGATCAGACCCTCGGACGTCTTGAGGGGGTTCAGCAGGCGGCCCGCGCCGTCGGCGTCGAGGGCGTCGTCGAGGCTGTCGGTCCACCCGCAGTCGAGGGCGACGATTCCGTCACCGTGCCAGGCGACGGGGAGTTCGTACGCGCGGCCGGCATTGTGCAGCGGCAGCACGCGGTCCGACCTGCCGTATCCGAGGGCGGCGAGCAGGGCGGTGTGCCAGGCGGCGAGGCGCTCGGCCCGCTCGCCCGCCGGGTCGTCGTCAGCGGCGAGGACCGGCCGGACCCGGCCGGCGTATTCGGTGTGCAGCCCGAGCAGCAGCTCACGCGGGGTGGATTGCGTGTCGTGCTGGTCGGTCTCGCGGTAGGTCCACAGGGTGAACAGGCCCTCGTCGTCCGCCGACTTCTTCTTGAGGGTGTTCTCCAGTTCCTCGCTGAAGTAGTGGGCGGAGAGGTACTCGCCGCGGTTGGCGAAGGAGTCGAAGGTGTAGCTCATCGGGTGGACTCCTCGGCGCGGGCGGCGGTCGGTGCGGCGGTAGATGCGGCGGAGTAGAGGGGTTCGAGGACGGCAAGGACCCGGATCATCGGGTCGCCGGAGGTGCGCATGCGTCGGACGAGCTCGCGGCGGTCGGTCGCGGTGTCCTCGACCTTCTCGCGGCGGCGGTGCTGGTTTCCTGCGACTTCCAGCGCGAGCTGCTCCCAGGTCTGGACGCGATCCTCGTACGGGGCGAGGTAGCCGTCGATCAGCCGGTCGTACTCGGCGCGCCGGGCCCGCAGGTGGGCCTCCGCGGCGTCGACGGCGGCTGGCACGAGGGCCTTCAGGCCGCTCTCGTCGAGGATCCGGTCGCGTCCCGGCATGTTCGGGCCGACGCCGCAGGCGGCGAGGAACGCCGAATCCATCCGCCAGACCCGGGGGTCGGCGCCGTCAAGGCCGGTGACGGCCATCCACTCGACCACGGTCGGAGTGCCGGCGGCGTTGGAGTGGACGCCCTGCAGCAGATAGACGGGGCCGCCCAGGGCTGCCGGCAGATCGGGGTGGATGCGGGCGGCCCTGGCAGCGTCCGGCTGGTGGGCGAGGACGAACGCCTCGTCGTACTTGAGCTTGGCGAGGACCTTGTCCGTCACCCAGTCGAGGACCGGGTGGATGTCGGACACGTAGGAGACGTTCGGCCACTGCGACGCGGTCTGCTCGGTCTTTCCCCGCTTGGCGTCGCGGGCCGCTTCGAGCCGCTCCGCCGCGTACTTCCGGTTGAAGGTGAGGCTCAGCGTGCCGTCGTACTTGGACGTCGTGAGGATCTTCTCCTGGTCGAGGTACGAGGCGGGCAGTGCGCGCAGCCGATACTGGAGATCGTCCGGCGGCGTGAACTCGACGCGGCCCCGGTCCGTGACGGGCTTCCAGCCCATGGCCTCGCGCTCGGCCTGCGGGTAGACCAGGTCCATCGCGGCATGGAAGTACGCCTCGGTGTCGGCGAACAGATGCGGTACGTCCGCCTTGGCCACCGGGGGGATCCCCGCGGCGGCCGACGCGGCCGACGGATCGGCGATCAGCGCGTTGACGTTCGCGAGGAGGCCGGCCAGGACGCCGCCCGCCTCCTGCCGGGACTGCTGGATGGAGCGCTCCGCCGTACCGCCCTTGATGAGGTCGCGGGTCAGGCGGTCGTCCTCCTTCTTGGCGTCGTACAGGCCGGTGACGGCCTCGGCGCAGCCCTCGCCCGTCTCGATCTCGTGGGCCTGCGCCTCGCGGCTCAGCAGCCGGACACCGACCAGCCGGTCGTCGAGGGTGAGCTGCTCTCCGGTCGATTCGTCGCGCCGCCACGGGACGTCGGCGGTCAGGGTGATCGCGCGGAACTCGGGACTGACGGCCTGGCCGTAGCGGTCGATTCGGCCGTTGCGCTGCTCGATGCGGATGAGCGACCACGGCAGGTCGTAGTGGACGAGGTCGTGGCACTGGTGGTGCAGGTTGACGCCTTCGGAGGCGATGTCGCCGGTGAACAGCAGCCGTACGGGCTCGTCGCGGCGGCCGAAGCGGTCGACGATCTCCCGCTGCTGGTCGTCGTTGGTGGCGTCGCCGTGCATGACCTCGACCGCCCCGCCGTACGCCTTCCAGGGACGCGCCTTCTCCGCCAGGGCCGGCTTCGCCTTGAAGCCCAGCCGCTCCGGGACGACCTGGGCGAGCCACTCCAGCGTGGCGATCCGCTCCGAGAAGACCACGACCCGGCGTTCGGAGCGCGGGCCGACGCCGAGCTCCTTCTTCAGCGTGTCCACCAGAGCGTCCAGCTTGGCGGAGTCCTTGTCCTCGAACTCCGCGACGAGCGCTTCAAGTTCGGTGAGGGCCCGGTGTTCCACCGTGAACGCCTCGCGGGCCTTGGGAGTCGCCTCGGCGCGCCGAGGGTGCTCCAGGTAGGCACGGCGGTTGGCGAGCGACTTGCGCAGGGCGACGTGAGAGGAGAGGAACGCCTTGAGGAAGCCGTACGCCACCATCGGCTCGGCGCAGACCGAGGAGCGGGCGGGATCGCCGGGGGTCCATTCGGCGGCCAGCTTCTCCAGGACGGCCACCTCCTTCGGCGTGGCCGGGGCCGGGACGGGAAGGGACGGGCCGCGTTCCGCCCACGGCTTGTCCTTCAGGCCGTCACGCACCTCGCGGTCGGTCTTGGTGCGGCGGATGTAGAGGTGGTCGAGGTCCGCGACCTTGTAGTTCTTGACGTCGGCGATCGCCGCCGGGTCGAGCATCCGGATCAGCTCGGCGAAGGATTCGGCCTCGCCGTTGTGTGGGGTCGCCGAGGCCAGGATCAGCGCGTCGGTGTTCTTGGCGAGCCGCTCTGCGAGGCGGTTGTTCCGGGTGCCCTTGTTGACGAGGTTGTGCGACTCGTCGATGACCACCGCGTCCCATACGGTGTTCTCCAAGTGGTGCGCGTAGGTGGCCGACTTGAGCGTGTCGACGGAGACGATCACCCGCTTGAAATGGGCGAAGGGGTTGCGCCCGGCGGGGATCTCCTGCTGGATGCGCTGGATTCCGGTGGAGTCCAGTCGCACCAGCGGCAGGGAGAACCGGGTCCACATCTCGCGCTGGAACTGTTCCAGGACGTGGGCCGGCGTGACGACGAGGATGCGCTCGCCCCGGCCCCGTCTGATCAGTTCCGCAAGGGTGATGCCGATCTCCAGGGTCTTGCCGAGGCCGACCACGTCCGCGATCAGCAGCCGCGGCTGCGGATTGCGCATGGACAGCGCCCGCTCGGCCGGGCGCAGCTGGTGCTCCTGGCGGTCCATCAGGAACGAGTCGGCCAGCGCGAGCCCGTGCTCGGTCTGCGGGAGCGCGGTCTTGCGGATCACCGCCTCCAGGTAGAGGCGGGCCTTGGCGTGCTTCGAGGTCTCGTCCGCGACGAGGTCGGTCTTGCGCGGGTCGAGCACGTCGATCTGGTCGAGGCCCTGGTAGAACACGGCGTCCGTGCCCCGGACGAACGAGGAGACACCGCTGACCTCGACCATCAGCCCGTCGCGGCTCTCGGTGACCGACTTGACGAGCCACTGCTCATCCCGGATCCGGACCTGGGCGCCGGGGGCGAAGGTCGGCTTCGCCCCCGCCGGGAAGTGCGAATCCTCGGCGGTGCCCGCAGCAGAATCGTCGGGCAGTGGCGCCGTCGTCACGTTGTGCTCCTCGATAATGGTGTGCTCGGCCGGTTCAGCGGTGCCGCCGCATCCGTGCCTACTGTCTACCGCAAGCGGTCGGGACGGGGCGAGGCGCTCAGAGCTTCTGGCGCTCGGACCAGGTCAGCTGCCCACGGGCCGCGTACCGCTTGCGCAGTTCGTCAGCCACCCGCCGGGACGCGGGCGGACGGCCGGGGCGCGCGGCGGGGGGCCGGGGTTCCGTGAGCGGGCCTGCCGGTGCGGGTGTCGGTCCGACAGGGAGGTCACCCGCGGCGGGGCTGCCCTCCTCGGCGGGCGCGGAGTCGCCCTCGGCCCCGGGCACGGCCTCCGGCTGCTCCCGCAACAGCTTGTCGAGGGCCTCTAGGCGGTCCAGCATCAGGGCGTCCGGTTGCGGGAGGGCCACCGGCGCGCCGTCGGCCAGCCTGGTCTGCTGGATCAGCGCGTGGCGGGCTCGAGCCGGGCTGGTGCCCAGTTCCCGCAGCAGGTCGGCGCAATGCCTGGTCACCTGGTCCAGGGTGGGACGGTCGCCCGGCTCGTACGCGAGCATCGAGGTCAGCAGCGGGGTGAGCTGCTCCGGCAGTCCGGACAGGTCGGGCCCGACGTCCGGGCTCACCACCTGCACCGCGATCGCCTCCCACCGCACACCGTCGTAGGGTGCGTGGCCCGTGGCGGCGTGCAGGAGGACCGTTCCCAGCCCGTACACGTCCGCCGCTCCCGTCACCTCGGTCTCGCCGCGCGCCTGCTCGGGCGGCATGCAGCGGACCGTGCCGAGCACGGTTCCGGGCTGGCTCATGGAGCCCTTCGACGCCTCCAGGAAGGCGCCGAGACCGAAGTCGATGATCACCGGGCCAAAGTCGCCCAGAATGACGTTGGACGCCTTGAGGTCCCGATGGAGCAGACCTGCCCCGTGCACCGCGGCCAGCCCCTCGGCGAGCAGTGCGCCCACACTCGCCACCAGTGGTGCCGGCAGCGGGCCCTGCTCCTTCACGACCTCGGTGAGCGGGCGGCCAGGAACGTAGTCCATGGCCAGCCACGGCTGCTCAGCGAGCGGATCCGCGTCGAGGAAGCGCGCCACCCGGCCCGTACCCGAGATGGTGCGCGCTATCTCCGCCTCCCGCTCGAAGCGGGCCCGGGAATGCGGATCGATCTTGTCGGGCCTGATGACCTTGACCGCGACCGGGTCGCCCGCGACGGAGTACGCCAGGTACACCGCCCCCATGCCTCCGGTGCCGAGACACCGCTCGACGGCGTACGGGCCGATCTGCTGCGGCAGGACGGTACCTGTCACCAGCTTCCCCCCGGGTTCCACAGTGCCGACACGAACGCGATTGACGTGAGCGTCTCACCCGCCTCAGAAGGCTCTGCCGAGCAGTGTGGACACTGACGAATCACCCGCACAGCGTACCGATCGATATCGGCCCGGCAGAAGGCGCCGTCGTCCCGTGGCCCGGAGAACGGGCGGGAGCAGCCGAGACGACAAGCAGCAGGTCACCGCGACGTGCGTGTCAGCACCTGATCACAGAGCGATGGAGTACACGGGCGAGGGCGCGGGTCATCAACAGGTCAGCGCGCTTGGCCAGCAGCAGGCTGCGTCGTCGGCCGGTCAGACAGTTTCATCGACCATTGGTCGAGCTACGCGGAGGCGCCCCCAAAGCGGGCGCCGGATTGGACAGGACTTCAGCCAGGGTCCACACCTCTGGGTTCGCGGTGATCACGTAACGGCGCTCTACAGTGCTCGGGTACAGCACCGCTGACACTCCGAAGGAATCGAGCAGTTCGCGGCGCGCGGCTTCGTCCGGCGCTGCCGCCCAGTCGGCCGCCACGGTCCTGCCGGTGCGGACCCTGCGCCACCCGGCCGGTCGATCCGGCAGCGCCTTGAGCTCCTTCAATTCCTCTCCCATCCGGGCATATTCGGTGCGATACCACTCGGCGTCGTCCGGTTCGTCGTACAAGCCCGCCTTGCGGTCGTCCCGGAGCCGGGCACGGTCGGCCTTCAGATCTGCAATTCGAGAGGCAAGGCCCGTACCGGGGTCGTAGACCCGTTCCACGTACTCGGCGGGACCGAACCGACCCAGGAACCACGCCTCCATTTCGGCGTCGGCCTTCGCCACGTGGATGGACGGCGCGGGCTTGCAGTTCTCTGCTCCTGGCAGCCCCCGGAACTTCGCTGTACAGGCGTAGGTACGGTTCCATGCCTTGCCCCTGCTTCCGCCCGAGCCGCTGACGATCAGCGCATGGTCGCAGTTCCCGCACTTGATCAGTCCGGACTGTCGGTACATTCCCTTGGGCGCCCGCTGTTTTGTGCGCTTGGGCGCAGTCTTCGCGATCAGCGCGTCCCGGGTGGCGCGGTCCCACAGCGCGGGCCCGATCCGCACGGGGTGGCCGTCCTTGCCGAGAACGGGCTTACCGCTATGCATGAGGTACCCCAACGCGGCCTCACTGCAGAGGATGCGCTTCAGGCTCTTGTTGGACCAGGGCGTCCCCTTTGGCTCACGGCCATAGTTCGCACGCAACTGGTCATTCGGCGACAGGACGCCTGCGCGGGTGAGGCGGGACGCCTCCGTGGCGACGGTGATCTTCCCTGTCTGGTCAGCGAGGATGCGCCGCTTCACCTCCCGCAGGACTCCGGCAGCGTCCGGGATACCTCGCTTGGCGTCACCATGGTCCAAGACGGCGCGTTCCACCTTCGACGTGGGCGACAGCCGCGCGTACTTGAACCCGTACGACGGCTTGTTGTGTGGTTCGCCAGCGGCTCGGGCCCGCTTGATCTCCTGCCGGTTTCGGGTCCGGATCGCGCGATGCTCGATCTGAGCCCCGAAGAGCTTCATGTTGAATTCCAGCTCCTGGTTCGGGTCGTCCATGTCCCAGAAGCCCTGATGATCGCCCGTGAGCAGCGAGCGGCCCGCAGCCCGATTCTCGCGCTCAAGGCGAAGCCCCTCGTACGTGTCTCGGCCAAGGCGGTCCACCATGCTCGCCGCGAGCCCGCTGAACAGTCCGCGCTCACCGCGCAGCCACGGGCCCAGGGCCGGACGGGTGAAAGGGTCTGTAGCCCCGGACACCTCCCAGTCATCCGACCACGCGATGATGTGCCCGCCGACGGACTCAGCAACCCGGAGGATCTCGTCGCGCTGCCGCGCCGGGGACGACGTGGCGTCCTTCATCCGCGAGAGGCGGCGCACGCCAAGCAGGCATTTACCGCACCCGTCGTACGGCGTCACAGGGTCCATGGCACGATCGTAATCGTGAGTCGAATCGGGCATCTTCGCAGGTCGGGCAGTCACGTACAGCGGCACAGCGTATCCGTTCTGAGCCGCTGTGATAGCAGGCTCTTGCCGGGATGAACGCCCACATCCAGCACGACCTGCCGCTGGCCGTCGTGGACACCTGCCGGCGCCGGGGCTGCGCGCCCGCCGACGTCGAGGAGGACTACCACCGGATCAACGGACTGCTGGCCGAGGTGGAGACGGCCGTCCGGGAGCGGCTGATGCCCGGCCCCGACCTGCTGGAGCACGCCGAGCCGTTCACCCACCTGCTCGGCGCCTGGTCGGTCGGGGTCGCCCGCGAGCGGGCGTGGAGCGCCGTGGGCGCGCTCTGGGAGCTGCGGCACCTGCCGGGCGCGGCCCGGGCCTTCGCCGCCGCGCTGGCCGGCTCGGTCGGGCTGCTCGGCCGCGCCCTGCTGCTCCCGCTCGGGCCGCACGCCGGACCGGACGCACAGGACGCGCACGACGCACGGGCTGCACGGGATGCACGCGGCACGCGCGACGCACGGGTCGCACGCTCCGGAGACCCCGCCCCCACCCGCCGCGACACCCCCGGCACGGCACCGGCCGGCCGGCTCCCCGGGACGAGGAACCGGCCGGCCGGTGGATCCGCCGGGACACCCGATGAGACGTCCGGCGGTGCGCTCGCGGGCGATCAGGCCCGGCCCGATCAGGCCCAGCTGGAGTGCAGCGGCTTGCCCTCGGCGTAGCCGGCCGCGCTCTGGATGCCCACGATCGCCTTCTCCTGGAACTCCTCCAGGCTGTTGGCGCCCGCGTAGGTGCAGGAGCTGCGGACACCCGCGATGATCGAGTCGATCAGGTCCTCGACGCCCGGGCGGGCCGGGTCGATGAACATCCGGGAGTGCGAGATGCCCTCCTCGAACAGCGCCTTGCGGGCCCGGTCGTACGAGGAGTCCTGGGCGGTGCGGTTGCTGACGGCGCGGGCCGAGGCCATGCCGAAGCTCTCCTTGTACTGGCGGCCGTCGGCGGCGGTCTGCAGGTCGCCCGGGGACTCGTAGGTCCCGGCGAACCAGGAGCCGATCATCACGTTGGAGGCGCCGGCGGCCAGCGCCATGGCGACGTCGCGCGGGTGCCGGACGCCGCCGTCGGCCCACACGTGCTTGCCGAGCCGGCGCGCCTCGGCGGCGCACTCCAGGACCGCGGAGAACTGCGGCCTGCCGACGCCGGTCATCATCCGAGTGGTGCACATGGCGCCCGGGCCGACACCGACCTTGAGGATGTCGGCGCCCGCCTCGACCAGGTCGCGGACACCGGCGGCGGAGACCACGTTGCCGGCCACGATCGGGATCTGCGGGTCCAGGCCGCGCACCGCGCGCAGCGCGCTGATCATCGACTCCTGGTGGCCGTGCGCGGTGTCCACCACCAGCACGTCGGCGCCGGCCTCGATCAGGGCCTTGGCCTTGCCCGCGACGTCGCCGTTGATGCCGACGGTGGCGGCGATCCGCAGCTTGCCGTTCGCGTCCACGGCCGGGGTGTACAGGGTGGCGCGCAGCGCGCCCTTGCGGGTGAGGATGCCGACCAGGCGGCCCTCGCCGTCGACCACGGGGGCGAGCTTGCGGTGCCCCTCGGTGAGCTTCTCGAAGGCGGCGCGCGGGTCGATGGACTCGTCGAGCAGCAGCAGGTCGCGGGACATGATGTCGGCCAGGCTGGTGAAGCGGTCCACGCCCTGGCAGTCGGAGTCGGTGACCACGCCGACCGGCTTGCCGTCCTCCACGACCACGAGGGCGCCGTGCGCGCGCTTGGGCAGCAGCGAGAGCGCCTCGGCGACGGTGGCGCCGGGGGCGAGGGTGATCGGGGTGTCGAAGACCAGGTGGCGCCCCTTGACCCAGGAGATGACCTCGGCGATGACCTCGGTGGGGATGTCCTGCGGGATGGCGACCAGGCCGCCGCGGCGGGCGACGGTCTCGGCCATCCGGCGGCCGGCGATGGCGGTCATGTTGGCCACGACCAGCGGGATGGTGGTGCCGGTGCCGTCGTTCGAGGCGAGGTCCACACCCTGCCGGGAGCCCACGGCGGAACGGCTGGGGACCATGAAGACGTCGTCGTACGTGAGGTCGTACGAAGGCTTGAGGTCGTTCAGGAAGCGCATGAAGGGGGGCTCTCTGGCTGGGAGAAATTACACCTCGGGTGCGGGTGCGGCGATGCCGCCGGGGCGCACTCGGGCGCCCTGCACCCAGCGTTCGATTCTCCGTGACGGTAGGAGCAAAAGCCAGTTGGGAGAACATTGCTGGCGCTGTACACAAACCGTGATCAAAGCTTCGCGCGTAGACATGGAGGATCATCCAAAGACCCCCTCCGACGTCCGCCTTTCGCCCCGGCCGGGGCCACTCCCGTAGCATTCACGCGGTAATGGGTGAGGCGAACCGGAAAGCGGCAGCACGCGTGGGCATCGGGCAGACGGACATCGAGCAGGACCGGGTCGAGGACACCGAGGAGGAGATCGACTACGGCCCCGGCCTCGACCCGGAGCGACTGAGGCTCTGCCTGGAGGTGATCGCCGAGCTCGACGAGCTGCACGTCGACCACCCGGACGCGATCACCGTCCGCCAGGCCGTGGGCGGCATATTCCGGACCCTCAAGCAGCGCCGCCGCCAGGAGACCCGGGCCCGCAAGACCGCCAACGACCGCGCGGTCACCGCCCGGACCGCCACCGGCGCGCCCACCCGGATCGACGACGAGACGGCCGGCGCCTTCGGCCTGACCACCGTCACGACCACCGAGATCGCCGGGATCCTGGAGCGGCCGCGCTCCTGCTACACCTGCAAGCAGCGGTACGTCGAGGTCGACGCGTTCTACCACAACCTCTGCCAGAAGTGCGCGGTGCTCAACCGGTCCCGCCGGGACGCCCGCGCCGACCTCACCGGCAAGCGCGCGCTGCTCACCGGCGGCCGCGCCAAGATCGGGATGTACATCGCGCTGATGCTGCTGCGCGACGGCGCCCACACCACCATCACCACCCGCTTCCCCAACGACGCGATCCGCCGCTTCACGGCGATGCCGGACAGCGCCGAGTGGATCCACCGCCTCAAGATCATCGGCATCGACCTGCGCGACCCCGCCCAGGTGATGGCCCTCGCCGACGAGGTCGCCGCCGACGGTCCGCTGGACATCCTGATCAACAACGCCGCGCAGACCGTGCGCCGCCCGCCGGAGTCCTACCGCGAGCTGCTCAACGCCGAGTCCGCGCCGCTTCCCGCCGGTGAACTGCCGCAGGCCACCACGATCGGCCGCTTCGGCAGCGGCGGCGTCGCCCTGCCCGAGCTCCCCCACCAGGCGAGCGGCGGCGAGCAGCGGCTGGCCGCCGAGGACGTCACCTCGCTCGCCCTGGTCACCGGCTCCGCCACCCCCGCCCGGATCGAGGCGGGCACCGCGATCGACGCCGGCGGCCTGGTGCCCGACCTCGCGGACACCAACAGCTGGGTGCAGACCGTCAGCGAGGTCGGCCCGGTCGAGCTGCTGGAGGTGCAGCTCTGCAACTCCACCGCGCCGTTCATCCTGATCAGCCGGCTGCGCCCGGCGATGGCCGCCTCCGCGTCGCGCCGCAAGTACGTCGTCAACGTGTCCGCGATGGAGGGCGTTTTCGCCCGCGGCTACAAGGGCGCCGGCCACCCGCACACCAACATGGCCAAGGCCGCGCTCAACATGCTCACCCGCACCAGCGCGCAGGAGATGTTCGAGAGCGACGGCATCCTGATGACCGCCGTCGACACCGGCTGGATCACCGACGAGCGGCCGCACCCGGACAAGATGCGCCTCGCCGAGGAGGGCTTCCACGCCCCGCTCGACCTGGTCGACGGCGCCGCCCGGGTGTACGACCCGATCGTGCGCGGCGAGCAGGGCGAGGACCTGTTCGGCTGCTTCCTCAAGGACTACGAGCGCGCCAACTGGTAACCACCCGAAGGAGAGCCCGAGTTGACCACCGCACCGCAGGCCGGGAGCACCGCACCCGCCAGCACCGCACCGATGCTCGGCGCCGGGATCATCGTGCCCACCGGGGACGGCCGGGTGCTGATCGGCCGGCGCACCACCGCCGGTGAGCCGCCCACCTGGAGCCTGCCGGGCGGCAAGGTCGACCCGGGCGAGTCCTTCGAAGGGACGGCGGCCCGCGAACTCGCCGAGGAGACCGGCATCGTGCTGCCCGCCGAGGAGATGCGGGTGCTCGCCGTCCACCTGGACCACGAGCTCGGCCGGCCGCGGCTGACCGCCGCCGTCCTCGCGCCGCCCAGCCTGGCCGAGGCCGTGGTCACCGAGCCGCACGCCTGCGCCGGCTGGGAGCGCTTCGCGGTGGACGAGCTGCCGGAGCCGATGTTCTACCCGTCCGCCCTGGTCCTCGGCAGCTGGCTGCCGGGGCTGGACGGCGTACGGCGCAGCGGGACGCACGGCTACCCCGTCACCCGCTGAGGTCGGGCGCCGAAGACCCCGCGACACAGGGAAGAGGCGGAAAGCAGGGGGTGGCCCCACGACCACCCCCTGCCCGCACCTCGGCCCGGCACCCCCACGGTCGACCGGGCCAACGGCCGCACCCAGGCACGGGGGGCGCCGCCGCGTCCCCAGCCTGCCCCGACGAGGGCACCCCTGCCGAGGGCCGAACGTCCCGGCCGCGGGCCGAACGTCCCGGCTGCGGGGGCGGTGCACTGACGGCCCGCCCGGCTGCAGGGGCGATGCGATGGCGGTGCTACGGGCGCGCACCACTCTTGTGCGCGAGGGGCCGTCGGGTGGAAATTGGTGGCGAACCGCCGTAACCGCCGTACGCCACCGCGCCCCTGAGGAGCCATCGACGTGTCCAGCACACCTCGCCCGGCCCGGCCCGCGTCGCTCCCGCGGCGAACCGGCCGTCAGCTGCGGCGGGCCCTCGGTGCCCGGCACGAGCCGCTCGCCCGTCCGGTGGACCGCGCCCGGGCCCGGGCCTGGCTGTTCGCCGTGCTCGCCGCGGTGCTCGTCGTCGCCCTCTCCACGGGCGGCTCGCTCCTCCTCTACCGCGGTACCGCGACCCGGGCGTCGGCGGAACGCGCCCGGCTGCACCAGGTCGACGCGGTGGTCGGCGGCACGCCGGAGCGCCCCGCCGCCGGCGGCGGCCGCTTCACCGGCGGCTACCACGACCGGATCGACGTCGAGGTCACCTGGACGGCCGAGGACGGCACCCCGCGCTCCGGCACCGTGCAGGCCCCGCGCTCGGCGGTCACCGGCAGCACCGTCCCGGTCTGGATCGACCCGGCCGGCGACGCCACCCCTCCCCCGCTCGATCCCCTCGCCCTCGCCGTCTCGGCCGCCTGCACCGGCCTCGGCGCCCTGCTCACGCTGCTCGCCCTGGTCGTCCTCCTGCTCCGCCTGCGCCTCCAGGCCCTCGACCGCCGCGCCGACACCGCCTGGACCGACGACTGGGCCCGCCTGGAGCCCCGCTGGAGCGGCCGCGCGGGCCACCGCCGCGAGGACTGAGCGCCGCCCGCCGCGCCACCCGTCCGGGAGACGCCCCAGGTGAGCGGCGCGGCGCGGGTTCAGCGGAGGCGGGTGTCGGCCCGGCGGCGAGGTGGGTGAGGGCGCCGACAGCGCGGGTTCAGCGCGGCCGGGCCCACGCCGGGGCGGGTGTCGGCCTGGCAGCGAGATGGGTGAGGGCGCCGACGGCGAGGAGGAGGACGAGGGCCAGCGCCAGGGCGGTGGGGACGTCGGCGTGGAGCACGAGGAGGGCGCCGAGGAGGGCCCCGGCGAACATCCAGACCGCGGAGGCGAGCCGGCGGGGGCCGGTGCGGTCGGCGGCGAGGGCGGTGATGGTCATGGTGAGCACGGTGGTGGTGAGGTCGGGGACCTTGAGCGCGCGGACCACGGCGTTCTGGCCGCCCATGGCGAAGCCGAGCAGCCCGATCAGGGTGTAGCGGACCGGGTCCGCGGTGTGGCCGACGGCCGCCGCCAGGACGGTGCTCGCCGCCACGAGCGCCGCCTGGCCGCCGACGGCCACGGTCAGCAGCCGGCCCCGGTGGCCGGGCAGGCGGCGGGCGAGGTGGCCGCCGGCCAGGGCGCCGAGCAGGAAGGCGGCGAGGGCGGTGAGCGAGGCGGTGGCGGAGAGGTTGGCCGCGCCGGCCAGGGCGAAGCCGAGGAACACCACGTTGCCGGTCATGTTGGCGACGAAGACGTGGCCGAGTTCGAGGTAGCTGACCGCGTCCACCACTCCGGTGACGACGGTCAGCACCAGCAGCATCGGTACCAGCGGCCCGTGCTCGGGGTCGTGGGTCAGCATCGGTCCTCCCGGGCGGTTCGTGAGACGGTCCTTCCGTGCCATGGACTCGGGTCTCCTCCGTCAGGCGAGCGCGGCGCTGCCCGGGTCATCCGGTTCCTCCTCCAGGTGCCAGTGCAGGTCGCGGACACCGGGCTCCAACGACAGCCGGGAGACGACCTGTTCGAGCGCCGGGGTGACCTGGCCGGTGATGGCCACGGTGGCCCGCAGGCTGGTGAGGTCGCCCTGCTCGGAGCGGCGGGCGCGCAGACCGGTGGGGGCGAGGCCGGAGCCGGCGAGGGCCTGGAGCAGCAGGGCCCGGATGTGGGTCTCGGACTTGCGGTCGCACTCCAGGTGGACGGTGGCGCGGCAGGTGGAGTCCGGGTCGCTGCCGGCCTGCGGGGCCCGGTCGAGCAGCCGCCCGGCCGGGCGCAGCACCAGGTGGACGCCGAGCACCATGAGGGTGCCGAGGACGGCGAGGTCCAGCTTGCCGGCGGCGGCCAGCACTCCGACGGCGGCCGAACACCACAGGGTGGCGGCGGTGTTGAGGCCGCGGATGCCGGCGCCGTCGCGCAGGATGACGCCGCCGCCGAGGAAGCCGATGCCGGAGACGACGTAGGAGGCGACCCGGGTGGGGCTGCCGGTGTCGCCGACGGCCTCGCTGTAGAGGACGAACAGGGTGGCACCGGCCGCGACCAGGGCGTTGGTGCGCAGGCCGGCCATCCGGGCCCGCCACTGGCGCTCGACGCCGATCAGCGCGCCGCAGGCGACGCCGGTGGCGAGCCGGACCAGGAACTCGACGGTGGTCAGGGTGTGCACGACGGCACCTCCTTCACTGGGTGGGGGCACGGGCGGGTGGCGGGACGCTGTCCGCGACCCGCCCGTACGGGCTGCGGTCGGGGGGTCAGTGGTTCAGCGCGGTCTGGACGACCTTGATGATGACCATCGCCATGGCGATGAGCAGGTAGGCGCGCAGGGCGGCCATGCCGACCTTGCGGGTGGTGGACATGGTGGGCGCGGGGAGGGTCTCCAGCGGGGGCATCCGCCAGTCCCGGCGGCCGCTGCGGTCGACGGGGTCCTCCTTGGTGGCGGTGCGGCCGGTGGTGAAGGCGTAGCCGGCGGCGAGGACGCCGGTGACGCCGCAGCCGGTCATGATCCACAGGATCGCCCCGGAGCTGATGTCCGGCCAGACCACGGCGGCGGTGAGGATCATCGACAGCGTCACCAGGACGCCGACGACGGCGGAGGTGAAGGCGTTGGTCCTGGGGCCGTTGACCCAGGGGCCGAGCACGGCGCGGTCGTTGCAGAGCAGGAGCAGGAAGACGGTCGCCGAGGGCAGCAGGACTCCGGCCAGCACCTGGACGAACTGGGTCATCAGGCCCTGCATGGCGTCCGTCGACAGCAGGGTGATCGCGGCCGCGACGACCACGAGGCCGGCGTAGACGGCGTAGAAGCCCTTGGCGCCCTTGACCCCGCGGTGCAGCGAGTGCTTGATGCCGAAGACGTCGCCGATGGCGTAGGCGGTGGAGAGGGAGACGGCGAACGCGCCGATGACGGAGGCGTCCAGCAGCGCTATCGCGAACAGCACGCCCGCGAGGTGGCCGGCCTTGGCCTCGATGCCCCGGGCCACGGCGCCCGCGTCGGAGAACTGGCCGAAGCCGTCGGTGCCGGCGAAGGCGGCCGTGGTGAGCCCGATCAGCGCCGCGGCGCCGACGATCACGATCACGATGCCGATCCACAGGTCGACCTTCTCGTAGGTCATGAAGCGCGGGGTGATGCGCTTGTCGATGACGTACGACTGCTGGAAGAAGAGCTGCCAGGGGGCGACGGTGGTGCCGACGATCGAGATGATCACCAGCATCACGGCGGCCAGTCCGCCGGTGCCGCCGGGCATGGTCGGGGTCACGAAGTCGTGGGCCATCTGGGAGGTCTTCGGGTGGACCAGGAAGTAGACCGGCACCAGCAGCAGCGATCCCGCGCAGAGGGCCACCGCGACGCGCTCGAAGCGCCGGAAGGAGCCGGTGAACGCCGAGGCGATGATGACGGCGGCGGCGAGCACCACGGCGGCGGCCTTGGGCAGTCCGAGGTAGCCGGCGGCGAGGGTGACGCCGATGAACTCGGTGACCAGGGTGAGCGCGTTGAGCAGGAACAGGTCGATCACGCTGAACGCGCCCCAGAACCGGCCGAAGCGTTCGAGGATCAGCCGGGCGTGGCCGACGCCGGTGACGGCGCCGAGGCGCAGCACCATCTCCTGGTTGACGTACAGCACCGGGACCAGCATCAGCAGGGTCCACAGCAGCTGGGTGCCGTAGTTCTGCCCGGCCTGCCCGTAGGTGGAGAAGGCGCCGGCGTCGTTGTCGCCGACCATCACGATCAGCCCCGGGCCGACGACGGCGAGCAGGGTCTTCAGCCGGGCCGACAGGCCGTGGCGGGGGGCGGTGTCGTCGAGGCGGATGGTGCCGAGCGCGCCCCGGATGTCGCCGACGTGGGCGTCGTCGAGTACGGCGGTGGCGGCGGGCGTGGCGGGGACCTTCGGGTCCAGCGTGGCGTTGGTCATGGCAGGGCCTCCCTGCCCCCTTCCTTGAGGGGGCGTCAGGGGGCACGCGGCGGCGACCCTCCTGCGGGCGCACGGCACCGGACCGTACGGCGGCGCCGGGTGGCGGCGGCCTTACGGGCATGACGGTGCGTCAGGCGGCTTGCGTCCGGGCACGGTTGAGCCCGGGGTGAAGCGCCTGGTGGACGCGCAGGGGAGGTTGTTACCGCGTGCCGGAGGTGATCGAGAGCATGCGGGAGTAGGGGCGACTGTGGCCCGGACTACTGCAGTCCATGTCTCTCACCTCCTCCCGGCCGGGGGCGCACCGTCTGTGCGCCGCATCGCGACACGGCAAGGAGCACACCGGCCCGCACGGGACCGGCACACCCCAACTCGTCAGAGCTTTGGCACTCCACGGCGTGTCCGACCGACCGGCCGGAAGCCACTTGGGATCAACCCTTAATCCGGGAAGACCTGTCCTGAACCTGGGCGTCTCTCGACGTCGTCGGGTCAGTGGCCTGTGTCCGTGAAGACGCCTCACCGAACGAGGTGCCTCTTGAAACCTCACCAAGCATAGACCCCTTTCGAACGCCCCGGTCCGACTTCCGGACCGAACTTCGACAGCTTTGTAGAACTTTGACCAAACCGGCCCCGCACTTGAGCTTCTCTCTCCGGCATATATAGTTCACCGACATATGCAGTTGAGCAGCCCACGAGGGGGAAGTGTGTCCCACGCCGATCCGACCCGACCCGCGCCCGTCCTGCGCCTGGCCGACGTCACCCGTGTCCACGGGCGGGGCGCCGCCGAGGTGCACGCCCTGCGCGGCATCGACCTGGCCGTCCACCCGGGCGAGTTCGTCGCCGTGATGGGGCCGTCCGGCTCCGGGAAGTCCACCCTGCTGACCCTGGCCGGCGGACTCGACCAGCCCAGCGACGGCGAGGTCCTGGTGGAGGGCGTGCCGCTCGGCGGCCTCAGCCGGGGCAAGCTCGCCGACCTGCGGCGACGCTCCATCGGGTACGTCTTCCAGGACTACAACCTGATCCCGGCGCTCACCGCCGCCGAGAACATCGCCCTGCCGCGCGAACTCGACGGAGTCTCCGGCCGCCGGGCCCGCCGGGAGGCGCTGGCCGCCCTGGAGGAGCTCGGGATCGGCGAACTCGCCGACCGCTTCCCCGACGACATGTCCGGCGGCCAGCAGCAGCGCGTCGCCATCGCCCGCGCCCTGATCGGCGAGCGGCGGCTGGTGCTCGCCGACGAGCCCACCGGGGCGCTCGACTCCGCCACCGGTGACGCCGTGCTCGGCGTGCTGCGCGCCCGCTGCGACGCCGGCGCGGCCGCCATGATGGTCACCCACGAGGCCTCGCACGCCAGTTGGGCGGACCGGATCATCCACCTCCGGGACGGCGCGGTCGCCTCGGAGAGCCCCGGCTACCGCTCCGCCACCTGCCCGGCGGCCGTCCACCGCCCCAACTCGACGGGCGAGGTGACGCGTTGAGGATCGGAGCCTGGAAGGTCGCCCTGCGCATCGCCCGCCGCGACGCGCTCCGGGCCAAGGGCCGCAGCGCCCTGATCGTCGCCATGATCGCCCTGCCCGTACTCGGCGTCACCGGCGCCGACGTGGTCCACCGCAGCGGCCAGCTCACCCCGGCCGAACGGGTCGAACGGGTGGTCGGCGGCGCGGACGCCCTGGTCACCGCGCTCAACCCGGGCCGCACCGTCGAACAGGCCCCCGTCGCCGAGGACGGCGCCTTCGTCGCCGAGTCCCGCCCGGACCAGCAGCCGACCGCCGAGCAGCTGAAGGGCGCGAGCACCGACCCCCTCACCCTGGTCGGCGCGCTGCTGCCGCCCGGCAGCGCGCTCACCCCGGCCCGGCCCGGGCCGGAGACCGGCGCGACCTCGCCCGAGGGCCTGGTCCGCACCCTCACCACCGAGGCGAACCTCGCCGACCCGATCTGGCACGGCCGGCTCGACCTGGTCGAGGGCCGCGCCCCGAGCGCCGCGCACGAGATCGCCGCCACCCGGACCTTCCTGGACCACGCCGGGCTCAAGGTCGGCGGCACCACCACCGTCCAGGGCCTGGAGCGGACCACCTTCACCATCACCGGCGTGGTGGAGCACCCGGGCGAGCTCGGACGGGTCGAACTCATCGCCCGGCCGGGCGAGTTGCTCGACCCGATGGCCGCCGCCGCGGCCCC
Source organism: Kitasatospora sp. Ki12 (assembly GCF_054601375.1). Classification (NCBI taxonomy): domain Bacteria; kingdom Bacillati; phylum Actinomycetota; class Actinomycetes; order Kitasatosporales; family Streptomycetaceae; genus Kitasatospora; species Kitasatospora sp. Ki12. Next base: position 2,192,368 of record NZ_BAAIHT010000002.1, read on the forward strand.
CGGCCAGTCCGCCGCCGAGCGGGCCTCGGGCCAGCGCTCCGCCTGGCTGGTCCGGCTCCCGGCGGGGGCCTCGCTCGACTGGGCCAAGGTCCAGGAGTTCAACGCGCACGGGTACACGGTCACCGCGCGCTCGGTCGCGCTCGCCCCGCCGCCGCGCCCGGCCGTCCCCTACTACCGTGACGCCCACCGCTCCAGCGACCCGGCGGCCGGCAACAACACCAAGATCGTCGTCGCCACCGTCACCGGCATGGCGCTGCTGGAGGTCGCCCTGCTCGCCGGGCCCGCCTTCGCGGTCGGCGCCCGCCGCTCGCGCCGCCAGCTCGCCCTGCTCGGCGCCGCCGGCGGCAGCCGCGCCCACGTCGGCGCGGTGGTGCTCGGCGGCGGCCTGGTCCTCGGCGCGGCCGGGGCACTGATCGGCGTGGTGTTCGGAACCGGCCTGGTCGCCGCACTCCGGACACAGATCGAACGGGTCGGCGGCGCACGCTTCGGCCACTTCGCGCTCCCCCCGCTGGACCTGCTCGCGATCGCCGGGATCGGCCTGGTCACCGCCCTGCTCGCGGCCGCGCTCCCCGCCCTCCAGGCGGCCCGCCGCAGCGTCACCGCCGGGCTCACCGGGCGGGACACCGTACGCGGGCCCAGCCGCTGGGCCACCGTGGCCGGCCTGCTGCTGGTCGTCCTCGGCGGCGCGGTCGGCATGTACGGCGCCGCCGCCGTGGAGCGCGGCCTGCCGGTGGCCGGCACCTTCGACACCCGTACGCTCACCGTGCTCGGCGGCTCGGTGTCCGCCGAGATCGGACTGCTGCTCTGCACCCCGATGCTGGTCGCCCTGATCGGCCGGGCCGCCGGGAAGCTGCCGCTCGGGCCCCGGCTCGCGCTGCGCGACTCCGCCCGCCACCGCTCGCGCACCGCCCCCGCGGTGGCCGCGGTGATGGCCGCGGTGGCCGGCGCCGTCGCCATCGGCGTGTACAACACCAGCACCGACGCCGAGAACCGGCGCGACTACCGGCCGCAGGCCCCGTACGGCGCCGTGCAGCTCAGCAGCTACAGCGAGGGCACCCAGGCCGACCAGGTGCGCGCCGAACCGGAGAAGCAGCTGACCGGGCTCGGCCCGCGCGGCGACCTCGCCCAGGCGGTGTACCGGTTCTGCCCCAACTGCTCCAGCACCGCCCAGCTCAAGGGCCCGGTGAACTGGCGCACCCTCACCACCCAGCCGCACCTGGCCGTCGGCGACACCACCGTGCTGCACAACCTGTTCGACGTCCACGACCCGGCCGTCGAGCAGGCGCTGGCCGCGGGGAAGCTGCTGGTCTTCGACCGCACCCTGATCGGCGCCGACGGGAAGGCCGTGCTGGTGCTGCGCGGCGGGGGCGGCGCGCCGCTGCAGCCGGGCGAGATCCCCAAGCCCGACGTGCAGGAGATCCCGGTCGAGGCGGTGCTGGTCGACAACCCGCTCGCCGCCCGGTTCGCCCAGGGCATGCTGCTGCCCTCAGCGCTGCCGAAGTTCGGGCTCTCCGCGCAGTCCACCGGCGCGGTCTGGCGGCCCGCCACCCCACCCGACCGCAAGGCGCAGCAGCGCGCCGAGGCGGCCGCGACCCGGCTGGACCGCGCCGCCACGCTGGACGTCGAGCGCGGCTTCCAGCCCAAGAGCGACGCGCTCTCGCTGGCGCTCACCGGCTTCGCCGCGCTGGTCGTGCTCGGCGCGGCCGGGATCGCCACCGGCCTCGCGGCCGCCGACTCCCGGCAGGACCAGGCCACCCTCGCCGCCGTCGGCGCGCCGCCGCGGATCCGGCGGACCATGGCCGGCCTGCAGTGCGCGCTGATCGCCCTGCTGGGAGCACTCCTCGGCGCGGCCAACGGGTTCGTACCGGCGGTCGGGCTGCTGAAGTCCCGGGCCAGCGGGTTCGGGGCCAAGCCGGCGCTGATCACCGCGCCCTGGGTCGAGCTGCTGGTCGTCGTCCTGGTGCTGCCGGTGGTCGCGGGGCTGCTCGCGGCGCTGTTCACCAAGTCCCGGATCCCGCTCGGACGACGGCTGTCCTGAGCCCGGGCGGTGGCTGTCCCGGGCCCGGGCGGTGGCTGTCCCGGGCCCGGGCGGTGGCTGTCCCGGGCCCGGACGGCGACCGTCCGGAACCCGGGCGGTCGGATCCGGACACCGCTCGAACACCCGTCGCACACGGTCCGACACCACTCGGACACCAGCTCGGCACCGCCCCGCACCCGCCGGGCGCCCGCCCCCGTCACCCCGGGGCGGGCGCCCGGCGCTCGCCGTACCATGGGCCGCGGTCCGGCGGGCGAAGGGCGCCGGCGGTGGGTTCGGCGAGGGAGACAGGCGGTGCTACGGGGCTTCGGAGACCTGGAGGCCGAGATCATGGACCGACTCTGGTCCTGGGACCGCCCGGCCACGGTGCGCGAGGTCGTGGACGACCTCCGGCAGCAGCGGGCGGTCGCGTACACCACCGTCACCACGGTCGCCGACATCCTGCACACCAAGGGCTGGCTGCGCCGCGACAAGGTCGGCCGCGCCTGGGTCTACCGGCCGACCTGCACCCGGGAGGAGTACACCGCCCGGCTGATGCACCAGGCCCTGGAGACCACCCCCGACCGGGCCGGCGCGCTGCTCCGCTTCGTCGACGGGATCAGCGCCGCCGAGGCCTCCGCCCTGCTCACCGCCCTCGAACAGGTGAGGTCCCGCGGCCCGCGGTGACCCTCGCCTGCGGGCTGCCAGCTGTATCAACTTTCCTTGCATGCAGGACTTCTGACCCCTCATCAGACCGGGGAACGCCGGCGGCCCGCCCCCGCCGGAGCGGGAGCGGGCCTCCGGATGTGCCGGTCAGGCCGGGCGCACCGCGCCCATGTACGGCATCACCGAGATCGGCAGCACCTCGATGTTCTTGCCGGTGCGCGGCGCGTGGATCATCTTGCCGTCGCCGATGTACAGGCCGACGTGGTGCAGGTCGTCGTAGAAGAAGACCAGGTCGCCGGGCTGGAGGTTGGCGCGGTCGACGTGCGGGCCGTCCTTCCACTGCTCCTGGGAGGTCCGGGAGATCCGGACGCCCGCGGCGCGGTAGGCCATGCTGGTGAGGCCCGAGCAGTCGAAGCTGTCGGGGCCGGTCTTGGACCAGCCGTACGGCTTGCCGAGCTGGGCCTGGGCGAACCCGATGATGGAGGCGGCCCGGCCGCCGGCGGCCGGCACCGGGGCGTTCAGGTCGGCGCGCTGGTCGGAGCGGGAAGCCCGGTCAGCGGCGCCCGCCGCGGCGGCCTGCTTGGCCTCGGCCTTGGCCTTCTCCGCGGACTGCTGGGCGTTGATCTTGGCCCGGTCCTCGGCGCTGAGCTTGTTCAGCATCGCCTGGGCCTGGGCCAGCTTGGTCTGGATGTCGCTCTTCTGCGTGGCCAGCTGCTTGCCGACCGAGTCGAGCTCGGCGAGCGTCGCGGTGGCCTCGGCGCGGTCCTGGTCGAGCTTGCGCTGCTCGTCCTGGGCCTGCTTGAGCAGGGCCGCCTGGGAGTCGGCGATCTGGTTCTGCACCGCCGCGCGCTCGAGGTAGCCGGACGGGTCGGAGTCGAGCATCAGCTGGACCGAGGCGTCTATGCCGTTGCTCCGGTACTGGTCGGCGGCGACCGCACCGAGCCGGGTGCGCAGCTCGTTCATCGCCTCCTGACCCCGGACGACCTTCTCCTGGATCTGGTTGGCGTCGCTCTGCAGCTTCTGCTGCTTGGCCTGGAAGCCGTTGTAGCGCTCGATCGCCTGCTCGGCCTGCTCGTTGAGCTGGTCCACCTGCTCCTTGACGGAGGCGACGGTGGGCCCGGGCTCGGCGTGGGCGGTGCCGGAGGCCAGGACCGCGCCGCCGGCCGCCATGGCCGTGGTGAGGACCGCCATGCGGGCCCGGCTCGGAGGGCTGGGCTTGCGACGATTTCCCATGGGCGGTCGGCGCTCCTTCGGGGGAATCCGCGGAGTCCGGGGGGACGGCTTCGCGGGGGCCGGGGACGGGCGAAGGCGGGCAGGGCGAGCAACGGGGGGATGCCGCCCCGCCCACCTTCTACGAAGTAACTTAATAGATGAGTGGTGGGGTTCCGCAATCCCCCTGATCATGGCGCTACGGAGCCATGACGGGACATCGATCGCGTTCCGTGCCATCGGTGTTCACTACGGACGGCGCCGCGCCGACGGTTCACATCGCGTCGATGGCGACCCCGTGGCACTCCCCGCCCCGTGGAGTGCTCAGAATCCGCCAAATCGAGGGAAAGGTCACACGCGGCGCCCCTCCTGCGGCTATGCGAACGGGCGCTAACCTGCGGACATGAAGGTCCCGCCCGAAGGGCTCCCCCTCGCCGCCGAGTTCCCGGCTGCGCACCGTGAGCAGTGGCAGCAGCTCGTCCAGGGCGTGCTGCGCAAGTCCGGTGCCCAGCCCGAGGACGGCGCCGCCGCCGAGCAGGCACTGACCACCAAGCTCCAGGACGGGCTGACCGCACGCCCGCTGTACACCGCTGAGGACACCGCGGTCGACCCCGGCTACCCGGGCTTCCCGCCCTTCGTCCGCGGCGGCCGCCCGCAGGGCTCCGCCGTCGCCGGCTGGGACGTCCGGCAGCGCCACGCCGACCCGGACCGCCGGCGCGCCAACGAGGCGGTCCTGGCCGATCTGGAGCACGGTGTCGGCTCACTCTGGCTGGAACTGGGCGGCGAGGCCCTTCCGGTGGACGCCCTGCCCGAGGCCCTGACCGGGGTGTACCTGGACCTGGCCGCCGTGGCACTCGACGCCGGACCCGAATTCACCGACGCCGCCGCGCGGTTGTTCGCGCTGTACGAGCAGCGCGAGGTCTCCCCCGCCTCCGCCGCCGGCAACCTCGGCGCCGACCCGCTGGGCCTGCAGGCCCGCACCGGCGACACCGCCCGCACCGACGCGCTGCTCGCCGAGGCCGCCGTACTGGCCGCCCGCTGCGCCGCCGGCTACCCGAACGTCCGGGCACTGACCGTGGACGCCCTGCCGTACCACGAGGCCGGCGCCTCCCCCGCCCAGGAACTGGGCTGCTCGCTCGCCACGGGCGTGGCCTACCTGCGCGCGCTGACCGCCGCCGGGCTCTCCGTCGACGAGGCGCTCGGCCAGCTGGAGTTCCGCTACGCGGCGGACGCCGACCAGTTCCTCACGATCGCCAAGTTCCGTGCCGCGCGCCGCCTCTGGGCCCGCGTCGCCGAGGTCTCCGGGGCGTCCACCGAGGCCTCCGCGCAGCGCCAGCACGCCGTCACCTCCCGGGTGATGATGACCGCCCGCGACCCGTGGGTGAACATGCTGCGCACCACCGTGGCCTGCCTGGCCGCCGGGGTCGGCGGCGCCGACGCCGTCACCGTACTGCCCTTCGACAGCGCGGTCGGCCGGCCCGACGCCTTCGCCCGCCGGATCGCCCGCAACACCCAGGCGATCCTGCTGGAGGAGTCCCACCTGGCCCGGGTCATCGACCCGGCCGGCGGCTCCTGGTACGTCGAGCAGCTCGGCGAGGAGCTCGCCCGGGCCGCCTGGGCCTGGTTCCAGGAGATCGAGCGGGCCGGCGGGCAGCAGGCCGCGCTGGGCTCGGGCCTCGTCGGGGAGCGGATCGCCGCGACCTGGGCGGAGCGGTCCGCCAAGCTCGCCAAGCGGCGCGAACCCATCACCGGCGTCAGCGAGTTCCCCCACCTGGACGAGCAGCCGCTGGTCCGCGAGCCCGCCCCGGCCGTGCCCGGCGGCGGCCTGCCGCTGGTCCGCCGCGCCGAGGCCTACGAGGCGCTGCGGGACCGCTCCGACGCCGCGCTCGCCGCCACCGGCGAACGGCCGAAGCTGTTCCTCGCCTCGATCGGCGGCGCCTCCGCGCACACCGCCCGCACCACCTTCGCGGCCAACCTGTTCCAGGCTGGCGGCATCGCGACCACCGCGCTGGAGTCCGTCGACCCGGCCGCGTTCGCCGAGGCCTTCACCGCCTCCGGCGCCACCGTCGCCTGCCTCTGCTCCAGCGACGCCCTGTACGGCGAGCACGCCCCGGCCGTCGCCGGCGCCCTCAGGGCGGCCGGTGCCCGGAAGGTGCTGCTGGCCGGCCGGCCCGGCGAAGTACCCGACGGCGTGGACGAGTTCATCTACGCGGGCGGAGACGCGGTCGCCGTCCTGACCTCCCTGCTGGACCTGATCGGAGTGGCCCGATGATCCCTGACTTCACCGGAATCGGGCTGGACGGCGACACCGCCGGCGACGCGACCGCTGCCGACCTGACCGCCGACACCACCGCCGATGTGACCGCCGGCGTCACCGACGCCCAGTGGCAGGCCGCCTGGCGGCAGTCCACCGGCAAGGACGTCGACGAGCTGGTCTGGGACACCCCCGAGGGCATCGGCGTGAAGCCGCTGTACACGGCCGACGACCTGGCCGGCCTCGACTTCCTGGAGACCTACCCGGGCGTCGCCCCGTACCTGCGCGGGCCGTACCCGACCATGTACGTCAACCAGCCGTGGACCGTCCGCCAGTACGCGGGCTTCTCCACCGCCGAGGAGTCCAACGCCTTCTACCGCCGCAACCTCGCGGCCGGCCAGAAGGGCCTCTCCGTCGCCTTCGACCTGCCGACCCACCGCGGCTACGACAGCGACCACCCACGCGTCACCGGCGACGTCGGCATGGCGGGCGTCGCCATCGACTCCATCTACGACATGCGCCAGCTCTTCGACGGCATCCCGCTCGACCGGATGTCCGTCTCGATGACCATGAACGGCGCCGTGCTGCCCGTCCTGGCGCTGTACATCGTCGCCGCCGAGGAGCAGGGCGTACCGCCGGAGAAGCTGGCCGGGACCATCCAGAACGACATCCTCAAGGAGTTCATGGTCCGCAACACCTACATCTACCCGCCGCAGCCGTCGATGCGGATCATCTCGGACATCTTCGCGTACACCTCGCAGAAGATGCCCCGGTACAACTCGATCTCCATCTCCGGCTACCACATCCAGGAAGCCGGGGCCACCGCCGACCTGGAACTCGCCTACACCCTCGCCGACGGGGTGGAGTACCTGCGCGCGGGCCTGGAGGTGGGCCTGGACGTCGACGCCTTCGCGCCGCGGCTCTCCTTCTTCTGGGCGATCGGCATGAACTTCTTCATGGAGGTCGCCAAGCTGCGCGCGGCCCGGCTGCTCTGGGCCAAGCTGGTCAAGCAGTTCGACCCGAAGAACCCCAAGTCCCTGTCGCTGCGCACCCATTCGCAGACCTCCGGCTGGTCGCTCACCGCCCAGGACGTGTTCAACAACGTCACCCGTACCTGCGTGGAGGCGATGGCCGCCACCCAGGGCCACACCCAGTCGCTGCACACCAACGCCCTCGACGAGGCGCTCGCCCTGCCCACCGACTTCTCCGCGCGGATCGCCCGCAACACCCAGCTGCTACTCCAGCAGGAGTCCGGCACCTGCCGGGTCATCGACCCGTGGGGCGGCTCCGCCTACGTCGAGAAGCTGACCAACGACCTCGCCGCCCGCGCCTGGCAGCACATCCAGGAGGTCGAGGCCGCCGGCGGCATGGCCAAGGCCATCGACGCCGGCATCCCCAAGATGCGCGTCGAGGAGGCCGCCGCCCGCACCCAGGCGCGCATCGACTCCGGCCGCCAGCCGGTCATCGGCGTCAACAAGTACCGGGTCGAGAGCGACGAGCAGATCGACGTCCTCAAGGTCGACAACTCCGCGGTCCGCGCCCGGCAGATCGAGAAGCTCCGCCGCCTCCGCGAGGAGCGCGACGAGACCGCCACCCAGGACGCCCTGAACGCGCTCACCCGGGCCGCCGAAGCCGGCCCGCAGCGCGGCGGCTCCCTCGACGGCAACCTGCTGCACCTCGCCGTCAACGCGGCCCGGGCCAAGGCCACCGTCGGCGAGATCTCGGACGCCCTGGAGAAGGTGTACGGCCGCCACTCCGGCCAGATCCGTACCATCTCCGGTGTGTACCGAGACGAAGCGGGCCCGTCGGCCTCCCTCCAGCGCACCCGCGACCTGGTCGAGCGGTTCGAGCGGGCCGAGGGCCGCCGGCCCCGCATCCTGGTCGCCAAGATGGGCCAGGACGGCCACGACCGCGGCCAGAAGGTCATCGCCACCGCCTTCGCCGACCTCGGCTTCACCGTCGACGTCGGCCCGCTGTTCCAGACCCCGGCCGAGGTCGCCCGCCAGGCCGTCGAGGCCGACGTCCACATCGTCGGCGTCTCCTCCCTCGCCGCCGGCCACCTCACCCTGGTGCCCGCCCTGCGCGCCGAGCTCGCCGCCGCCGGCCGCGAGGACATCACCATCGTCGTCGGCGGGGTCATCCCCCCGCAGGACTTCGACGCGCTCTACGAGGCCGGCGCGGCAGCCGTGTTCGGCCCCGGCACGGTCATCCCCGACGCCGCGCACGACCTGCTGACGGCACTGGCCGCCGAACTCGGCCACGAGCTGTGAACCGGGGTCGCTGAAGGATGCCACCCCGGACGATCGACCTCGACAGCTACGCGACCGGCGTCCTCGACGGCTCGCGCGCCTGGATCGCGCGAGCCGTCACCCTCGTCGAATCCACCCGGCCCGACCACCGCGTGCTCGCGCAGCAGCTGCTCCAGCGGCTGCTGCCGCACGCGGGCGGGGCGGTCCGGGTCGGCATCACCGGGGTGCCCGGTGTCGGCAAGTCGACCTTCATCGACTCCTTCGGCACCATGCTCACCGGGCTCGGCCACCGGGTCGCGGTCCTCGCCGTCGACCCCACCTCCAGCCGCACCGGCGGCTCCATCCTCGGCGACAAGACCCGGATGGAACGCCTCGCCGTCGACCCGCACGCCTTCGTCCGCCCCTCCCCCACCTCCGGCACCCTGGGCGGCGTCGCCAAGGCCACCCGCGAGTCCATGGTCGTGATGGAAGCGGCCGGCTACGACGTCGTCCTCATCGAAACGGTCGGCGTGGGCCAGTCCGAGACCGCCGTCGCCGGCATGGTCGACACCTTCCTCCTCCTCAGCCTCGCCCGCACCGGCGACCAGCTCCAGGGGATCAAGAAGGGCGTCCTGGAACTCGCCGACGTCATCGCCGTCAACAAGGCCGACGGGCCGCACGAACGCGACGCCAAGGCCGCCGCCCGCGAACTCGCCGGCGCCCTGCGGCTGCTGCAGGCCCCCGACGCCGCCTGGACCCCGCCCGTCCTGACCTGCAGCGGCCTCGACAACACCGGCCTCGACGTCCTCTGGGAACGCCTCCAGCAGCACCGCAAGGTCCTCGACGCCACCGGCGCCCTGGCCGCCAAGCGCCGCGACCAGCAGGTCGAATGGACCTGGGCCATGGTCCACGACCAGCTCTACGCCCGCCTCCACGAACACCCCGAGGTCCGCCGCCTCGCCCCCGACCTGGAAGCCCGGGTCCGCGCCGGCACCCTCCCCGCCGGCCTCGCCGCCCAGCACCTCCTGGACGCCTTCTTCGGCGCCCCCTGAGCCCGGGCACGAGGGCTGGAAACGACGACAGGCCCCGGACCGCCCGACCGGTCCGGGGCCTTCGTGTCACCTGATGGGGTGATCAGACGCTCTTGACGGCCGCGAAGCGGGCCGACACGTCCTGCCAGTTGACGACGTCCCACAGGCGGGTGACGTAGTCGGGGCGGACGTTGCGGTACTGCAGGTAGTAGGCGTGCTCCCAGGCGTCGAAGGCCAGCAGCGGGGTGGTGCCCTGGCCGACGTTGCCGTGGTGGTCGTAGACCTGCTCGACGATCAGGCGCTGCCCGAGCGGCTCCCAGGAGAGGATGCCCCAGCCGGAGCCCTGGACGCCGGTGGTGGCGGTGGTGAGCTGCTTCTTGAAGGCCTCGAAGCCGCCGAAGTGCTCGGTGATGGCGTCGGCGAGCTCGCCCTCGGGGCGGTCGCCGCCCTCCGGGGAGAGGTTCTCCCAGAACAGCGAGTGCAGCACGTGGCCGGACAGGTGGAAGGCGAAGGTCTTCTGCAGGCCGACCAGGCCGCCGAACTGCTCCTTGTCGCGCGCCTCGGCGAGCTGCTCCAGGGTGTCGTTGGCGCCCTTGACGTAGGCGGCGTGGTGCTTGGAGTGGTGCAGCTCCAGGATCTCGGCCGACATGGCCCGCTCGAGCGCGGAGTAGTCGTACGGGAGGTCGGGAAGCGTGTAGGTGCCCATCAGGACACGGCCCCTTTCGGCGGGTTGAACGATGCTGATCGTGCCGGGACAACACTATTGCGTATGACTTGCAGGAACGAAGCATGGGCTCCTGCTTATTCCTCACACCCCGTCGGGCACACTGGTCGCAGCAGCCGGCATCTCAGAGCGCGGGCCCGCACCGAGGCCTGACAACAAATCCGTTCCCGGGGGCTTCCCTTCGCGTCAACCTGTGTGCCATTTTACATGTCACACATCAGGAACCCGTGCGCCCCAATCACCGCACGACGACCCTCAACGGCCCCGGAGGCCCCCACCCATGCGTCCCTTCCGGATAGCGAAGGCGAACGCGCGCAGACTCCCTGCGCTCGGCGCCGCCTTCTTCCTCGCCCTCGGACTCTTCGCGCCCCAGGCCCACGCCGCCCCCGCCCCCACCCCGTCGGGCAAGCCGGCCGCGCCCGCCGCCAAGGCCGCCGCGCCGCGGGCGATCCCCGTCCCCAAGTCGCCCGACACCCCGAAGGACGCCCGCCCGCTCGCCTCGGACCCGCAGGCCAAGGCCACCGCCCCGACGGCGGGCAGCACCGTCGGCGCCCGGACGGCGAAGCAGCTCTCGGCCGCCGCCAACGCCTGCGACGTCTCCGCGTTCACCGGCAACTCCGGTGCCGCGCTGGTCCAGAAGGTCAAGGCCGCCGGACTCGACTGCGTCAACACGCTGTTCACGCTGACCGGCAACGACGCCAAGGCCGCGTTCAACGAGGCCCAGATGGTCAGCGTCGCCAACGCCCTGCGCGACACCGCCGCCACCTACCCCGGCGACGACTCCACCGCGGCCGGCGAGCTGGTGCTCTTCCTGCGCGCCGGCTACTACGTCCAGTGGAACCACCCGGACGTCGTCGGCGCGTACGGCACCACCCTGCAGACCGCCGCCCGCGGCGCGCTGGACGCCTTCTTCGCCACCCCGCACAGCAAGGACGTCACCGAGGCCAACGGCGCCACCCTCGCCGAGGCCGTCACCCTGATCGACAGCGCCCAGGAGAACGCCCGCTACACCGGCGTCGTCAAGCGGCTGCTGACCGACTACACCCCGTCCTGGTCCGGCTCGATGGCCGCCGCCGTCGCCAACACCAAGACCGTCATCGAGCGCGGCTTCGACCTGCCGGCCTTCACCGCCGCGCTCCAGGCCGACCCGTCCTTCGCCACCACAGTGCAGTCCTTCGTCACCCGCAACAGCTCCCAGCTCAACGGCTCCGACATGGTGACCGGCATCGGCATGGAGCTCGGCAACCTGGTCGCCAACACCGCGCTGCGCGCCCAGGGCCGTCCGATCCTCAAGGACCTGATCAACCGCTACCCGCTGGTCGGCAACACCGGGCCGCTCACCATGAACCTGCTCTGGTTCGCGGAGAACAAGGACGCCGGCAACTGCTCGTACTACGGCACCTGTGACGTGCCCACCCGGCTCGTCCCGCTCGTGCTCACCGTCGACCACACCTGCAACGCCAACCTGCGCATCCGCGCCCAGGACATGACCGCGCAGCAGCTCGCCGACACCTGCACCAGCCTGGTCAACCAGGACGCGTTCTTCCACAAGCTGGTCAAGGACGGCGGCCCGGTCGCCGACGACAACAACACCAGCCTGGAGGTCGTCGTCTTCGACGACTACTACAACTACAGCCTGTACGCCTGGGAGATGTACCACATCGCCGTGGACAACGGCGGCATGTACGAGGAGGGCAAGCCCAACGCGGCCGGCAACCAGGCCCGCTTCATCGCCCACGAGGCCTCCTGGCTGCGCCCCCAGTTCCAGATCTGGAACCTCAACCACGAGTACACCCACTACCTCGACGGCCGCTACGACTTCTACGGCGACTTCGACGCCGGCATGACCACCCCGACCATCTGGTGGGTCGAGGGCCTCGCCGAGTACGTCTCCTACAGCTACCGGGGCGTCCACTACGACGACGCGGTCACCCAGGCCGGCAAGGGCACCTACGCGCTGAGCACCCTCTTCGACAGCACCTACGACAACGCGGACTCCACCCGGATCTACAACTGGGGCTACCTGGCCGTCCGTTACATGCTCCAGTCGCACCCGCAGGACGTCGACGCCCTGCTCGCCAAGTACCGCGTGGGCGACTGGAACGGCGCCCGCACCATCCTCAAGACCACCATCGGCACCCGCTACGACGCCGACTTCGCCACCTGGCTCAAGGCCTGCGCCGCCGACAACTGCGGCTCGCTGCCCACCTCCCAGGCGCCACTGTGCACCGCCGCCGACGCCCGGCAGTACGACAAGAACTGCCGCCGCGACAACGTGGCCGCCACCACCGGGAACTACAGCTACAGCTTCCTGTACCTCCCGGCCGGCGTGCAGCAGCTGACCGTCACCACCAGCGGCGGCACCGGCAACGCCGACCTCTACTACAACGGCGGCGCGTGGGCCACCACCGGCTCCTACCGGGCCAAGTCCACCGCCGGCGGCAACGGCGAGACCCTCACCATCGCCAACCCGCCGTCCGGCTGGGTCTACTTCAGCCTCTACGGCCAGCAGGCCTTCAGCGGCGTCACCGTCACCACGACGTACAACTGACCGCCCCTGCACGACCGGTACCGGAGGGCCCCGCGGCGACGCGGGGCCCTTCCCGTTTTCCCCACCTACGCCACACCCGCCTACGCCGGCGACCAGGTGACCAGCGGGGGGCGGACGGCGGCGCACAGCGGGTGCCCCTTGACGTCGGTCAGGCCGAGTCGGGCGACCAGGAGGCCGGTACGGGCGGCCTCCCGGGCGGTGTCCCGGTCGATCTCCTCCAGCAGCAGCTTCGCCCGGCGGAACATCGTCCAGTCGCCCCCGTCCCTCGCCACCCAGTTCAGGTAGACGAACCGCCCGCCCGGGCCGCCCTGGACGTACCGCCCGCTGATGTCCACCCCGCCGTCCGGCAGCGGCTTCGTCGCGCACTCCAGTGACCAGCCCGCCCGCGCCGCGTCCCCGGGTTGCGGGTCCAGCAGCTCGCCCGGCTTCCCCCGGCGCTGGACGGCGACGTGGACGTCCCGGTACTCCGGGTCGCCCGGTGTGGCGCCGCACTCACGGCCGGGCAGGTCGGTGGCCTCGATCCTCAGCTCCATACCGCCATGTTCCCCCATCCACGGACGTGCCGGGGCGGGGTTATAACAATTCCCCCAAATATCGGCCGTCAATATTGCGAAGAGATGCGATCAACGGCTGTCCGAGGGGTGTCAAATCGTCGAACGGTCGGTTATGGTCCAGGGACGGATGAAGCGCATCCGGAGTCCGCCAGCGGAATTCCGAATTCGCCTCACGATCGAGGTGCGACTGCCGTGTCGCGCCCGAAACCACGGAAATGGGGACAGCCATGAAGATGTTCAAGGCGATCGTCAAGAAGTTCAAGAAGGACGAGGACCTCGCCGCCCACGCGTGGGTCCTGCACGTCATCTGACGCACCGTCGCCGGGCGGGGGCGCGGCGCGGCCGAGCCGCCCCCTCCGCCCGGCGACGCGGCGCACTACGCATGTCATCGCCATTCCGATAAAGGCGGGATTCTCGTGGAAGAAATGGCGCCGGCCGCCGTGCTCGGCCATTCCCTCGTCTATGCCCCGAGGATCCGGGACCTGCTGGAGCGGACCGAAAAGGTATTCCGGATCGACGCCACCACGGTCGGCGTCTCCGACCACCGGCTGACCGCCGAAATCGTCGCGGCGCGCCCCGTGCTGTCCACGGAGCGCTCGGTCTACAAGCCCGCCGCGGGAGCCGACATCCCGCACGACAGCGCGACCCGGACGATCCGGGCGCTCGGGCAGGACGTCATGGCGGGCATCCGGACGCCGCCGCCCCCGGCCCGCGGGCTGTCCGGCGCCTGGCCCTACGCGCCCACCTCCTACCTGCGCCGCTGGCTCTTCTCCTCCGACCCCCTGCCGGTCTCCCTGCTGTCGAAACGCGGCATCACGCGCTCCGACGCCCTCTCCCGGATCGTCGACCGGGCCGTCACCGTCTGGCCGGGCCCCGGGGGTGGGGATGGGAACGGGGCCGGGTCGACCGCACTGGCCGAGCTGATCCGCGGCGCCTCCGACCCCCTGGACCGCAAGCAGGCCGTCGCGATGTACCGGCGGGCGACCGCCACCCTCTGCGACGGCGTGGCCGCACTGGCCGGCAACGCCCTGTGGCTGCTGCGGCAGCACGGAGGCCGGGAGACCGCCCCCGCCGACCCCACCTCCGCCCTGTGGGAGACCCTGCGCCTGCTGCCGCCCGCGTGGATGCTGTGGCGCACGGGCGGGGAGGCGTACACCGCGCTGCACCCCGAGATCCGCCCCACGGACGACGTGGCGCTCTTCCCGCTCCTGATGCACCGCGACCCGGACCACTGGTCCGACCCGCTGGAGTTCCGGCCCGAGCGGTGGGCCGGGGTCGCAGACCCGGAGAAGACGCCCGCGTTCATGCCCTTCGGCTTCGACGGCGCGCGCTGCTGGGCCAAGCACCTGGTCGTCCCCCTGGCCGAGCGGCTGCTGACCGTCGCCTTCGACAGCGGCCTCGTCATCCGCGGCCCGCGCCACGACGCACCCGTCCCCCTGCGCTCCCTGCTCTCCGTACGGTTCGAGGCGGCGACACGGTTCGAGGCGGCGGGGAGATGACCCGGCGGCAGCGGGCGGAGACCGCCGGCCGCGAGCACCGAACACCCTGACACCACGGGACACATCATGGAATCGCCCACGCTGGCCGACTGGGTCGGCGACATCGAGACCTTCACCGGCCGCCAGTGGCAGCGCGAGCCCGCGGTCTTCACCCCGGAGGCCCTCGCCCCGCCGTTCGACCTCGACGCGCTGGACGCCGCCTTCGACGGAGGGTTGCTGCGCACCCCCTACCTGGAGATGGTCCGCTCCGACAAGGTGACCGTCCCGACCGAGGCCTACACCACCTCACGCGTGGTCAACGGCGTGACGCACGAGGGCTTCGCCGACCGCGCGAAGGTCATCGAGCGGTTGCGCGCCGGGGCGACGCTGCTGCTGCGGTGCGTCGACCAGTGGCACCGCCCGACGGGCGAGCTGGTGGCCCGGCTGTCCGAGGAACTCGGCCGGCGCGTGGAGGCGTTCTTCTTCCTCACCCCGGCCGGCGGCCAGGGCCTCGCGGTGCACCGCGACGACGCCGACGTGTTCGTCCTCCAGGCGGCCGGACGCAAGACCTGGTACGTCCACGACGCGCCGGCCGCGGCGGACTGGTCCCTGGGAGAACTCCCGGACGACGAACGCTCCCCGCAACGCCTCCACCGCGTCCTCGAACCCGGCGACCTGCTCTACGTCCCGCGCGGCTTCGCGCACCGTGCGGTGGGCGCCGCCGGACTGTCCGCCCACCTGTCGCTCACCATCCGCGACCTCTCCCTGCAGGACCTGCGGACGGCCCTCGCGCAACAACTGGCCGAAGGGCCGGCCCTCCCGGCCCGCCCACTGGGCCAGGCCGCGATCGCCGACGCCTGCGGCACACTGCTCGGCCAGGCCCGGGAGCGGCTCGACACGATCGGACCGGAAGACCTGCTGCTCGCCGCCCGGGCCGCGTCGCTGCCGCCCGCGACGCCGACCCGGCCGGAGAGCTTCGCCGAGACGGCCCGGGCCTGGGAGACCGGCGGGCCCGGCACCGGGCGCCCCGGGCTGGGGTCCGTCGGCCGCACCTGGCGCCGACTGCGCGCCACGGCACGCGCCACGCACTGACCCCCGACCCGCCGACCGGGGCCAGCGGGTCGGCGGGCTGGCCCCGGTCAGTGGCGGCCGATCATCGGAGCTGCTGGTGTTCGATTCCGGGAGGGGCCAGGGCAGACTCTCAGGCATGCGATCCGACGATCTGAAGGACCTTCCGCCCAAGCCCGTCATGCTGGACGTCGCCGCCGCCCGCGCGATCGGACCGGAGGCCGCTGCGGAGGCCAACTGGCAGAACAAGATCCGGGCTTCGGAGTGGCGCAAGCTGGCGAACGGGCGCGGTCCCGGCAGCGCGATCGACGACCAGCTGCGCCTGCTCCGGGCCGTGTACGCCGAGCCGAGGCTGCGCCGGCTCTACCTCTGGACCAGCCACTACACCCTGTGCTTCAGCCTGTCGACGCACTGGCCGTGGACCCATGAGGGCATCCCGTTCACCGACCCGATGGGGAACGGGATCTACCGCGTCCGCCGCCCGTTCAGCCTCGACGTGCTCGGCAGCCCGACCAGCCCCGAGGAGGCCGTCGCCCTGGTGGTCGAGCACCTCCCGCCGGACCTGGGGCCGCTCTTCAACCGGCCCGAGGGCTGAACCCCGGCCGGACGCCACCCGGCCGGGGTTCGAGTGCGCCGTTCCTGTGGCACCGGCCTGTACCGAGGGTCACGATGGAAGCCCGGCCACCGCCGGTCCCGGCCCGATCGGAGTGCGATGAGCGAGCAGCACAACGCCGTCCTGCTGACCTTCCCCGACGCCGCCGGCTGGCGCCCCGCCTTCGACGAGGCGGAGCACCTGCCGGGTCTGCGGGTCGCGGCCGCGCTGGAGCGCAGCACCGAGGGGGTGCTGGAGGTCAGGGACACCTTCACCCGGGGTGCGGGCGTGGCCACCGTCGGGTCGGGGCTGCTCGGCGGGGTGGTCGGGCTGCTCGGCGGGCCGATCGGCGTGCTGCTGGGCTTCGCGGCGGGCGCGGCCCTGGGCAACGCGGCGGAGGAGCGGTACGCGACCGAGGCCGGCGCCGCCCTGATCGTGCTCTCCACCCGGGTGCCGGACGGCGGCGTGCTGATCGTCCTGGAGCTGCGGGAGGCCTCCCCCGGCCCGGCCGACGAGCTGGCCGCCCGGCACGGTGCCAGCGTCGAGCGGATCGACGCGCACACCTTCACCGAGCAGGTCCGGGCCGCGGAGAAGAAGGCCGAGGAGCAGCGGGCGGCCGAGAAGGCGGCGGAGCGGCAGGAGGGGAACGGCCGGGCCCCGGACGGCGCCTGAGCCTCCCGCCCCCGCCGTCACTCCGCCCGCAGGGCGTCCACCGTCCGCGCCCGCGCCGCCCGTACGGCCGGCACCAGCGCCCCGAGCAGGGCGATCAGTACGCCGCCCAGGCCGAGCACCACCAGCTGCGGGGTGCCGAGGACGTCCAGTGCCGCGGCCGGGAAGTTCAGCCCGGCGGAGTGGCCCATCGCGGGCACGGTGACCCGGTGCAGCAGCAGGCCGACGGGCAGGCCGACCGCGCCGCCGACGGCGCCGACCAGGAGCACCGAGGCGAGCACCGTGCCCACGGTCTGCGGCGGGGTCATGCCGATCGCCTTGGTGACGCCGGTGTCCCGCCGCCGTTCCCGGACCTCCAGGACGACGGTGTTGAACACCCCGAGCCCGGCGACGGCGACCAGCAGCGCGGTCAGCGTCGCGGTGAGGGACCTCATCGCGAGGATCATGTCGCTGGAGCCGGACGGCCCGCCGGCCTCGGCGCTCATGTGCACCGGGGCGAGCGCGCGGCCGAGGGCGGTCGCGTAGGCGGCGCGGTCGGTGCCGTCCTTGAGCGTGACGAACCAGACGTCCGGCTTCGGGACCGTGCCGGCCGGGAAGGTGGCGGCGTCGGTGAAGAGCTCGTTGGTCTGGACGTGCGGGTCGAAGACCTCGCCGACGATCCGGACGGTGACCGGGCGGCCGTGGTCCGTGAAGGTGACCTGGTCGCCGATCCTCGCCGAGGCCTCGCTGAGGAAGGTGGCGGGGGCGACGGCCTCCCCCGGGCCCCGGTACCAGCGGCCGGACACCATCCGGTAGCCGGCCCGGCCGCTGTCGCCGGTGAAGGCGGTCACCGTGGTGTTCCCGGCGACGCCGGGCACGGTGACGTCCTCGACGCCGGTGCCGTAGTAGGCGGCGGTGCCGGGCTGGGCGGTCAGGGCGGCGGTGACGGCGGCCGGGTCGGCCGCTTCCGGCCGGGCCACAGGGGCCGACCAGAGCGCGGGCGAGACGCCGGGCCGCTGGGGGTGCACGAAGACGTCCGAGACGTCGTGGTTCTTCGCCTCCTGCACCCAGGTCATCGTGCCGCCCATGCCCGTCGCGAAGGCCGCCGCCGCCGTGCCGAACAGCACCGCCGCGAGCATGCCGGCGGCCCGGGCCGGGCGGGCGAAGGGCTGGGCCAGGCCGAGGCTCAGCGGCCGGGGCAGCGGCAGCCGGGCGGCCAGTGCGGCGGCGCGCCGGGCGACCGCGTCCCGCCGGGTGCCGCCCGCCGTACGGCCGACGGCCAGCGCGTCCACCGTGCGCAGCCGTCCGGCCCGGGCGGCGGCCGCCCAGGCGACCAGGGCGACGGCGGCGAGGGTGCTGCCCGCCACCGCGAGGTCCACCCAGGGGGCGATGCCGGAGGTGTCGGTGCCGTACAGCTGCCCGGTGGTGGCGAGCACCGGGACGGTCAGCAGGTTGCCGGCGACCACCCCGAACAGGGTGCCGGCGCCGGCCGGGACCAGCGCCTGGGCGACGTACGCCCGCACCACCTGGGCGGGGGTGCAGCCGAGGGCCTTGAGCACGCCGATCCGTCGGGTCGCGGTGCCGACCGCGCCGGCCACCACGTTCCCCGCCACCAGGACCGACATCGCGAGGCCGAGCAGCCCGAAGGCGACCATGAACGGCAGGAACAGCGCGGTGTTGCGGTCGGAGCCCTGCTTGGCGGTGAGCCAGGACTGCGCGCCGGTCAGCGAGCCGGCGGGGGCGGCGGCGGTGACGGCGGCCCGGTCGACGGCCATCGCGTCGGCGGTGCCGGCCTGCGCGAAGCGGTAGAGCATCTCGTAGCCGGGAGTGCTGCCCGACGCCGTGAGCGCGGTGATGCCGTCGGGCGTCACCCAGGCGTCGGAGGTACGGCTGACGGACCGGGCCCGGCCGACGATCCGCAGCGTCGGTGCCCCCGGCAGACCGGGCAGGCGCAGGGTGGCACCGGTCTCCAGCTCCTGGTCCCGGTACCCGGAGTCGATCACCACCTCGCCCGGCCGGGTCGGCCAACTTCCCTGCAGAAGCTCGACGTCGTCGATGTCCCCGGCGGCCGGGGCGGCACGGCCGGTGACGGTCATCGGGGCCATGGTCACCCCGGCCGGGACGCCGGAGTCCGGGCCCGGCTCGGGGTCGACCGTGACGGTGCGGAACGGCCCGGCGGCGGCCGTCACCCCGGCGGCGTGCGCGGTGGCGGCGAGCCGGTCGGCGTCCGCCCGGGTGCCGTCGAAGCGCGCGGTGAGGTGGGCGCCGTGCCGGCCGTCGAAGGCGCGGTCGAAGGGGGCCTGGGAGGCGACCAGCAGCGAGCCGCCGAGGACGGAGCTGGTGGTGGCCACCAGGGCGGCCAGGCCGACCGCGACCGACTGCGTCCGGCGCCGCCGGACGCCGGCGCGCACCACCCTTCCGAGCGCGCTCATGCGCCCACCGCCGGGGCTGCCGCCCAGTCCGCCTCGACCCGTCCGTCGCGCATCCGGACCGTGCGGGTCGCGCAGTCCTCGGCCAGCGTCAGGTCGTGGGTGACGATCAGGACGGTCTGGCCGTCCTGGTGCAGCTCCCGGAACAGCTCCTTGACGTCCTCGCCCGAGGCCGAGTCCAGCGCACCGGTCGGCTCGTCGGCCAGCAACACCGTCGGCCGATTCATCAACGCCCTTGCCACCGCGACACGTTGGCGCTCACCGCCGGAGAGCCGGCCCGGGTGGGCGCGGGCGTGCCGGTCGATGCCGAGCGACTCCAGCAGCTGCGCGGCCCGGCGCCGGGCCTCGGCGCGCGGGACCCCGGCCAGCTCCCCGGCCAGCACCACGTTGTCGGCGACGGTGAGGTCATCCAGCAGGTTGAAGAACTGGAACACCATGCCGATCGTGCCGCGCCGGTAGCGGGCCGAGGCCGCCTCCCCCAGCCGGTCCACCCGGACCCCGGCCACGGTGACCGTCCCGGCGCTCGGCCGGTCCAGCCCGGCCACCAGGTTCAGCAGCGTGGACTTGCCGCTCCCGGACGGGCCGAGCACGGCCACCGACTCCCCCACCCGTACGCTCAGCGTCACCCCGTCCAGTGCCGCCCGCGCGCCCTCGTAGTGGCGGCTCACCCCGCTCAGCTCGATCACCGGATCGCCGCTCGACCCCGGCCCCGGCCTGGACCCAGACCCCGGCACTCCTCGCACGCTGCTCATCCCCGCTCCTCGCACGTTCCCACTGGTGGACGGCACGACGGTACGGAGGGGCGGGGCGCCGCCGCGTCCGTCGCCCGCGGCAACTTCCGTACCGCGTCCGGCGGATCCGGCGCGGCGTCATCCTTGCGAGGTAGTCGCCGGATGTACCGGCTACCGCCGTCCGCGGGGCTGTCCCCGGGGCCGCCCGACCCCCACAATGTCCCGGTGATCAACCATCCGACGGTGCGACGGCTGCGCGCGGCCCTCCGCCCGGCCGACGACCCGGCCGATGGCCCGGGCGCCACGCCGCCGCCCCGGCCGACCCGGCGCGGCCTGGCCTTCGACGTGGCCCTGGCCCTCTTCCTCTCCGTCACCAGCGGGCGCTACGCCACCATCGCGGACAACCCGCGCGAAACGACCCTGACCTGGCTGTTGCTGCTGGTCCCGCTCGTGCCGCTGCCTCTGGTGCTGCGCCGCCGCCATCCGCTGGCGGTGCTGTGGGCGGTGCTGCCGGCCGCGCTGCTGGTCCGCCACCAGTCGCAGGACATCGCGTACTCGGCGGGCACGGCGGTGATCGTCGCCGCGTACAGCGCGGCCGCGTACGGGCGCCGCCCGAGGACCGTCCTGCTCAGCCTGCCGGTCGCGACGGCCGCGCTGGTGGTGCTCTTCACCGACGCCAAGCTGCCGCACTTCCCCAACGGGGTGATCGCCGTCCTGGTCCTGGTGCCGGTGTTCGCGGTCGCCTACGAACTGCGGATGTGGCGCCGCCGGGTCGACGAGGGGCGGGAGCGGCTGACCGCCCTGGAACGCGAGCAGCTGACCGCCCTGCGCCGCGCGGTGGAGCTCGAACGGGCGCGGATCGCACGGGAGTTGCACGATGTGGTGACCCACAACGTGAGCATGATGACGATCCAGGCCGGTGCCGCCCGCAAGATCCTGGACACCGCCCCGGACAAGGCCCGCGAGGCGATGGCCGCGGTGGAGTCCGGCGGGCGCGCGGCGATGACCGAACTTCGGCACGTCATGGGCCTGTTGACCATCGACTCGGAGCCCGCCGATCCGGCGCCCGGCTTCGACCCGGCCGCCGGGGCCGACCTGAGCCCGCAGCCGGGCCTCGGCCGGCTGGACGCGCTGGTCGAGGGCGTCCGCCGGGCCGGGCTGCCGGTGGAGCTGGCGGTCCGGGGCGAGCGCCGGCCGGTGCCGCCCGGGGTCGAACTGGCCGCCTACCGGGTCGTCCAGGAGGCCCTCACCAACACCGTCAAGCACGCGGGCGGCGCCGACGCCACGGTGACCGTCGAGTACGCCCCCGACCACCTGACGGTGGACGTCACCGACACCGGCGGCCGCCCCACCGGCGCCGCCGCCACCGGAAACGGCCGCGGCCTGCTCGGCCTCCGCGAACGCCTCGCCGTCTACGGCGGCACCCTGCGGTCCGGCCCCCGGCCGCGCGGCGGCTACCGCGTCACCGCCCTGATCCCGTTGGAGAGCCGATGAGTGAACAGCCGACGACTGAACCACCGATGAGTGGACAGCCGACGAGTGGACAGCCGATCCGGGTGGTGGTCGCCGACGACCAGGCCCTGGTCCGCGGCGGGTTCCGGCTGATCCTGGAGTCGGAGGGGATCGAGGTGGTCGCCGAGGCGGAGGACGGCGAGCGGGCCGTCTCCGCAGTCCGCCGGACCGGACCGGACGTCGTCCTGATGGACATCCGGATGCCCGGCCTGGACGGGCTGGAGGCCACCCGCCGGATCCTCGCCGACCCCTCCGGGCAGCCGCCGCGGATCATCATGCTGACCACCTTCGACCTCGACCACTACGTCTACGCCGCGATGGCCGCCGGGGCGAGCGGGTTCCTGCTCAAGGACGTCACCCCGGAGCACCTGGCCGCCGCCGTCCGGCTGGTCCGCACCGGGGACGCGCTGCTCGCCCCCGCCATCACCCGCCGCCTGGTCGAGCGCTTCGCCCGCCCGGACGCCCCGACCGCCGCCCCGCACCGGGAGCTGGGCACGCTCACCCCGCGCGAACTGGAGGTGATGGCGCTGCTCGGCCGCGGCCTCAGCAACGCCGAACTCGCCGCCCGGCTGCGGCTGTCCGAGGCGACGGTGAAGACGCACGTCGCCCGGATCCTCGGCAAGCTGGGGCTGCGGGACCGGGCCCAGGTGGTGGTCGCGGCGTACGAGACCGGGCTGGTCAGCGTGGGGTCCGCGGCGCAGGAGCCGTAACGCCGTAACGACGGGCGGGAGCCCGGGGGTTGACGACTCCCGGGCTCCCGCCGTCACCGGCTCGGGACGGCCTCGATCAGACCAGGTCGAAGCGGTCCGCGTTCATGACCTTGGTCCAGGCCGCGACGAAGTCCGTCACGAACTTCTCCTTGGCGTCGTCGCTCGCGTACACCTCGGCGACGGCGCGCAGTTCGGCGTTGGAGCCGAAGACCAGGTCGGCCCGGGTGCCGGTCCAGGTGACCTTGCCGGAGGCGTCGTGGGCCTCGAAGGTGTGCGAGTCCTCCGAGGTGGCCGTCCAACGGGTGTCCAGGTCCAGCAGGTTGACGAAGAAGTCGTTCGTCAGCACGCCCGGGGTGGCGGTGAGCACGCCGTGCGCGGACCCGCCGTGGTTGGCGCCCAGCACGCGCAGGCCGCCGACCAGCACGGTCAGCTCGGGGGCGCTCAGGCCGAGCAGGTTGGCCTTGTCGAGCAGCAGGTACTCGGCCGGGAGCCGGTTGCCCTTGCCGACCCAGTTGCGGAAGCCGTCCGCCTTGGGCTCCAGCGCGGCGAAGGACTCGGTGTCGGTCAGCTCCTGCGGGGCGTCCACCCGGCCCGGCGCGAACGGCACCTCGACGGCGAGGCCGGCCGCCTTGGCGGCCTGCTCGACGCCGACGCCGCCGGCCAGCACCACCAGGTCGGCCAGCGAGACCTGCTTTCCGCCGCCGGCCTGCGCGTTGAACTCCTGCTGCACGCCCTCCAGGGTGCGCAGCACGGAGGCCAGCTGGTCGGGCTCGTTGACCTCCCAGCCGATCTGCGGCTGCAGCCGGATGCGGGCGCCGTTGGCGCCGCCGCGCTTGTCGCTGGAGCGGAAGGAGGAGGC
Source organism: Kitasatospora sp. Ki12 (assembly GCF_054601375.1). Classification (NCBI taxonomy): domain Bacteria; kingdom Bacillati; phylum Actinomycetota; class Actinomycetes; order Kitasatosporales; family Streptomycetaceae; genus Kitasatospora; species Kitasatospora sp. Ki12. The sequence continues at coordinate 2,215,626 of NZ_BAAIHT010000002.1, forward strand.
CGCCGCCCAGGCGGTGGAGACCAGCTCGGCCACCGACAGGCCGGTGGCGCCGATCCGGCGCTTGAGGTCGGCCACGTCGGCCGCCTCGACCGACTGGTACGAGACCTCCGGCAGCGGGTCCTGCCAGAGCAGCTTCTCGCTCGGGACCTCCGGGCCGAGGTAGCGGACGACCGGGCCCATGTCGCGGTGGGTGAGCTTGTACCAGGCGCGGGCGAAGGCGTCGGCGAACGCGTCCGGGTTCTCCAGGAAGCGCCGGGAGATCGGCTCGTAGACCGGGTCGAAGCGCAGCGACAGGTCGGTGGTGAGCATGATCGGGACGTGCCGCTTGCTCGGGTCGTGGGCGTCCGGGACGGTGCCCTCGCCCGCGCCGTCCTTGGGCTTCCACTGGTGGGCGCCGGCCGGGCTCTTGGTGAGCTCCCACTCGTAGCCGAACAGCGTCTCGAAGAAGCTGTTGTCCCAGGTGATCGGGGTGGCGGTCCAGGCGCCCTCCAGGCCGCTGGTGATCGCGTCGGCGCCGACGCCGGTGCCGAAGCTGCTCTTCCAGCCGAGGCCCTGCTGCTCGATCGGGGCGGCCTCCGGGTCCGGGCCGACGTTGTCGGCCGGGCCGGCGCCGTGGGTCTTGCCGAAGGTGTGGCCGCCGGCGATCAGCGCGACGGTCTCCTCGTCGTTCATCGCCATCCGGTAGAAGGTCTCGCGGATGTCGCGGGCGGCGGCGATCGGGTCCGGGTTGCCGTTGGGGCCCTCGGGGTTGACGTAGATCAGGCCCATCTGGACGGCGGCGAGCGGGCTCTCCAGCTCGCGGTCGCCGGTGTAGCGCTCGTCGCCCAGCCAGGTGGTCTCCGGGCCCCAGTAGACGTCCTCGTCCGGCTCCCACTCGTCGACGCGGCCGCCGCCGAAGCCGAAGGTCCGGAAGCCCATGCCCTCCAGCGCGACGTTGCCGGTCAGGACGATCAGGTCGGCCCAGGACAGGCTGCGGCCGTACTTCTTCTTCACCGGCCAGAGCAGGCGGCGGGCCTTGTCCAGGCTGGCGTTGTCGGGCCAGCTGTTCAGCGGGGCGAAGCGCTGCTGGCCGCCGCCGGCGCCGCCGCGGCCGTCACTGATCCGGTAGGTGCCGGCGCTGTGCCAGGCCATGCGGATCATGAACGGACCGTAGTTGCCGTAGTCGGCCGGCCACCAGTCCTGGGAGGTGGTGAGGATCTCCTGGATGTCCCGCTTGACGGCCGGGAGGTCCAGGGTGGCGAAGGCCGCCGCGTAGTCGAACTCCCCGCCGAGCGGGTTGGCGACGGCGGGGTTCTTGGCAAGGATCTTCAAATTGAGCCGTTCCGGCCACCACTGGCGGTTGCCACCGCCCTGGGTCGGGTGCGGCGCGCGCCCGTGATTCACCGGGCAGCCCTCCGCACTCGCCTCTACGCCGGTTGCATCGTGGATGTCAGACATGGGAATCCTTCCCTCACAAGGCGGATCACGGTGTCTTCTCTGGCTGCCTACGGCACCGGTCGGTGCCGTTCGGAGCCGCGTGCCACGTGTTGCTGCTGCGCACCACAGCAACGGGAGCCACGTGCTGCTGCTCACCAGGCTAGCGCGGAGCCGATCCTACGATGGACGGAATCCAAGTCAAGAAAGGCACCAAGCCCATATCCCATCGGGAACCGGAGGGCGCAGGATGTGCATTGGTAAACTCCGGTCCTCCCCTTGACCTGAATAGGTGAACCGATATGAGTGACCTGCTGGAGCGGCTGCGCGGGCGCGGCTGGCGCCTGACCTCCCAGCGGCGTGTCGTGGCCGAGGTCCTGGACGGCGAGCACGTGCACCTGACCGCGGACGAGGTGCACGCCCGGGCGGCCGAGCGCCTGCCGGAGATCTCCCGGGCGACGGTCTACAACACCCTCGGCGAGCTGGTCACGCTCGGCGAGGTCATCGAGGTCGCCACCGACGGGCGCGCCAAGCGCTACGACCCCAACGCCCACCGTCCGCACCAGCACCTGATCTGCACCGGCTGCGGCGCCATCCGCGACGTCCACCCGCTCGGCAACCCGCTCGCCGACCTCCCGGCGGAGCAGCGCTTCGGCTTCACCGTCTCGCAGGCCGAGGTCACCTACCGCGGGCTCTGCCCCGACTGCGCGGGCTGACCGCCCCACGCCTCCGTCCCCGCGCCGCCGGTTCCGCGCCGGCGGTTCCGCGCCCCGGGTTCCTCACCGCTGCCTCCAGCGGACCGGCAGTGACTTGAGACCGTTCTGGAAGTTGGAGACCAGCCGCTTCGGCGGCGCGTCGGAGGCGAGCTCCAGGCCGGGCAGTCCGGCGACGACCCGGCGGATCAGGGCCGCCGTCTGGATCCTGGCGAGCCGTGCCCCGACGCAGAAGTGCGGGCCGAAGCCGAAGCTGACGTGGTCGTTCGGCGAGCGGGTGAGGTCCAGGCGGTCCGGGTCGGGGAAGACCGATTCGTCCCGGTTTGCGGAGGCGTGGTAGACCACCACCTTGTCGCCCCGGCGGATCGGCCGCCCGGCCAGCACCACGTCCCTGGTGGCGGTGCGGCGGAACTCCACGACCGGCGGCCAGAACCGCAGCAGCTCCTCGACCGCCGGAGCGGTCAGCCCGGGCTCGCGGGCCAGCCGGCCGTACTGCTCGGGGTGGGTGAGCAGGGAGTACAGCCCGCCGGGCAGGCCGTTGCGCAGGGTCTCGTTGCCGGCGACCCCGAACAGGAAGAACATCGTCTCGAACTCGGCGGGGCCCAGCCCGGCGTCCCGCATCCGGGCGACGATGCTGCCCGGCGGCGGCTGCTCGGCGAGCCCGTGGGCGTACGCGAACATGTCGGCGAGGGCCGCGCGGGAGCGCGGGTTGACCGGGCGTCCGCCGGGGGCGGTGCGGACGGCGGTCCGGACGGCGGGGCGGTGGGCGAGCGCGGCGCGGCCCAGGTCGGTGAGCCGGGAGGGGTCGGCGGTACTGGACCGGGCGTGGTCGGGGTCCTGGTAGCCGATCACCCGGTTCGACCAGTCGACCAGGAGCTGCCGGTCCTGCTCCGGCACGCCCAGGATCAGGGCCAGTGTCCACACCGGCAGCTCGGCGGCGACCGGCACGAAGTCGGCCTCGCCCAACGGGCGGATCGCGTCGACGAGTTCGGCCGCGCGGCGCTCCACGGCCACGGTCAGCTCGTGCAGCGCCCGCGGGGTGAAGGCCGCGGCGACGGCCCGGCGCAGCCGGGAGTGGTCGGGCGGGTCCTGGTTGAGCATCATCGTGCGGGCGAAGGCCAGGTCGGCGGGCGTGTCCGGGTCCCTGATCTGGGTCGCGCCGAGGTGCGAGGAGAACTCCTCCGGGCTGCGCAGCACGTGCTTCACGTCCGCGTGCCTCAGCACCGCCCAGTACCCGGGCCCGGCCGGCCACTCCCCCACCGCCGGCTCCTCCACCCAGCAGACCGGCGCCTCGGCCCGCAGCTCACGGAACAGGTCGTACGGCACGCCCTCGGCGTACGTCCCGGGGAGGAAGATCCGGTTCGCCGCAGCCTGATCGAAGCCCATGCCGACCGACCGTACGCCGCGGCCCGGCGGCCCGCCAGAACGCGGGAACGCCGGAACGGGGGAACGCCGGAACGCGGGAGCGTCGGAACGCCGGAACGCCGGAACGCCGGAACGCCGGAACGCGGGAGCGTCGGAACGCGGGACGACGCGGCTGCGCCGATGAGCCCCGGGAATCCCGTAGGGTCGGCCAATGGCGAAGTACTTCGACGTTCACCCCGAGTCCCCCCAGCCGCGCACCATCGGCACGGTGGCCGACAGCCTCCGCTCCGGAGCCCTGATCGCGTACCCGACCGACTCCTGTTTCGCCCTGGGCTGCCGGCTGGACAACCGTGACGGCCTCGAACGGATCCGGACGATCCGGCGCCTCGACGAGCGCCACCACTTCACCCTGATGTGCGAGGACTTCGCGCAGCTGGGGCAGTTCGTCCAGCTCGACAACAACGTGTTCCGCGCCGTCAAGGCCGCGACCCCCGGCAGCTACACCTTCATCCTCCCCGCCACCAAGGAGGTTCCGCGCCGGCTGATGCACCCCAAGAAGAAGACGGTGGGCGTCCGGATCCCCGACCACGCCGTGACCCGGGCGCTGCTCGCCGAACTCGGTGAGCCGCTGCTCTCCAGCACCCTGGTCCTGCCCGGCGACGACGAACCGATGACCCAGGGCTGGGAGATCAAGGAGCGCCTCGACCACGTGCTCGACGCGGTGGTCGACTCGGGCGACTGCGGCACCGAGCCGACGACGGTCATCGACTTCTCCAGCGGCAGCCCGGAGGTCGTCCGACGGGGGGCCGGAGACCCCGCGCGCTTCGAGTGACGGACCGGGCGGCTCCCGCGGCGGGGGCCGTCCGTCACCCGACCGGCCCGGCGCCGGGGAACGCGGGGCTCAGCGCGAGGCGGCCCAGGAGAGCAGCAGGCGGAGGGCGTCGTCGGACGGGGTGCCCGGGTCGGGGGTGTAGGTGACCAGGGCCTGGCCGGGGTCGTCGGCGGGGCGGAGGGTGTCGTAGGCGAGGTCCAGGGTGCCGGCGACGGGGTGGCGGAAGACCTTGCGGCCGGAGGTCTTGTCGGCGACCGGGTGTTCGGCCCAGAAGTGGTGGAACTCCTCGCTGCGGAGGCAGAGTTGGCCGACGAGTTCGGCGAGCAGCGGGTCGTCGGGGCGGCGGCCGGCCTCCAGGTGGAGGAAGGCGGCGTTCTCCCGGGCGCAGCTCGCCCAGTCGGCGTAGAGCTCGCGGGAGGAGGGGTCGAGGAAGGTGATGCGGGCGATGTTGCGTTCCTCGGCCGGCAGGGCGCCGTAGTCGCCGAACAGGGCGGTGGCGGCCCGGTTCCAGGCCAGGACGTCCATCCGGTGGCCCATCACCAGGGCCGGGGTGTCGTGGAGTTGGTCCAGCAGCCGCAGCAGGGAGGGGCGGGGCTGCTGGCGGACGGCGGGGCGGCGGCGCGGGCGGGGCGCGGGCCGGGCCAGCCGGTGGAGGTGGCCGGACTCGTCGGGGGCCAGCCGCAGGGCGCGGGCGACGGCGTCGAGCACGGTCTGCGAGGGGTTGCCGACCCGGCCCTGTTCGAGGCGGGTGTAGTAGTCGACGCTGACGCCCGCCAGGTGGGCGAGCTCCTCGCGGCGCAGCCCGGCGACCCGGCGGCGGCCGCCGTAGTCGGGGAGGTCGACGTCCTCGGGGCGCAGCCGGGCGCGGCGGGTGCGGAGGAATTCGCTCAGGGCGCTGGTCGGGTTCACGGAAGGATTGTCGCCCGGCGGGGCGTCCCCGTGCCTGGCCCTGTCAGGACCAGGCACGGGGCGGCGGGTGGAAGCGGGCGGATCGGCGGGTGGATCAGCCCCTGAGGGAGGGGAAGGCGGGGACGAGGCCGCCGTCGATCACGATGTCCTGCGCGGTGATGTACGAGGACCGGTCGGAGAGCAGGAAGGCCACGGTCTCGGCGACGTCCTCCGCCGTGCCGAGGCGGCCGAGCGGGACGTGGCCGCGGATCGGCTCGTGGTCGGCCGGGTCCGGGACGGCCCGGTGGAACATCTCGGTGACGATGTAGCCGGGGCTGACCGAGTTGACCCGGATCCGGCGCCCGGCGAGCTCGCTGCCGAGGGTGCGGGCGAGGCTGCGGACGCCCGCCTTGGTGGCGGCGTAGACGGCGGCGCCGGGCAGGCCGCGGTGCTGGGTCCAGGAGGCGTTGAGGACGACCGAGCCGCCGCCGGCCGCGTCCAGCAGGGGCAGGGCGTGCCGGACGGTGAAGAGGACGCCCTTGAGGTTGGTGCCGGTGATCCGGTCGAACTCGTCCTCGGTGACCTCCTCCAGCGGCCGGAAGCCGGCCACGCCCGCGTTGGCGAAGACGCCGTCGAGCTTGCCGTACCGCTCGCGGACGGTGTCGGCGAGGCGGGCCAGGTCGGCCGGGACGGCGGCGTCGGCGCGGACGGCGAGCAGCCGGTCGCCGGCGTCGAGCAGCCGGGCGGCGCGGTCGAGCCGGGCGTCGTCGCGGCCGGTGACGACGACCCGGGAGCCGTCGGCGAGCAGGCGGCGGGCGGTGGCGAGGCCCATGCCGCTGGTGCCGCCGGTGACGAGGACGGTGTGGTCGGCGGGGGTGCGGTCGGTGTTCATGGCTCCCACCCTCACGGCGGCCGCCGACCCGGTACCAGACCCGCCCCGACCCCGGGTCCCGGAGAACCACCCTGGCGCGGGGAATCGCGGCGGTCGCGGCGCGGTTGGGCCAGGACGACGGGCTACCGCGGCCGGACGGGCCGTACGAGCCTGACGACCCGGTACGGAACTCGCACACGAGGGGCTTCCTATGAAGATCGGCATCATCGGCGCGGGCAACATCGGCGGAAACCTGACCCGGCGGCTGACCGCGCTCGGGCACGACGTCTCGGTCGCCAACTCGCGCGGCCCGGAGACGCTGAAGGCCCTGGTCGAGGAGACCGGCGCGACGGCGGTGACGGTCGCCGAGGCGGCGCGGGGCGCCGAGGTCGTGGTCGTGACCGTGCCGCTGAAGAACGTCCCGGACCTGCCCGCCGGGCTGTTCGACGGGGCCGCCGAGGGCGTGGCCGTGATCGACACCGGCAACTACTACCCGAAGGAGCGCGACGGCCGGATCGACGCGATCGAGGACGACGGGCTCACCGAGAGCCGGTGGACGGAGCGGCACCTCGGCCACCCGGTGGTGAAGGTGTTCAACGGCACCTACGCGCAGGACCTGCTGGACCGTCCGCTCCCGGCGGGCGACCCGGAGCGGATCGCCGTGCCGGTCGCGGGCGACGACGAGGCGGCCAAGCGGGTCGTCCGGGCGCTGGTCGACGAGCTGGGCTTCGACTCGGTGGACGCGGGCGGCATCGACGACTCCTGGCGCCAGCAGCCGTCCACCCCGGTGTACGGGCTGCGCGCCGGCGCCGAGGCCGTGGCCCGGGCGCTCGCGGAGGCCTCCCCGGAGCGCCCGGCGGCCCACCGGGCCTGATCAGCGGATCCGCCGAGCCCCCTCGGCGGGGGTGGCGGTGAGGGTGCGCGGCTCGGCGTAGCCGGCGGTGCGGAAGGCGGCGGTGACCTCGGCGGCGACGTGGTCGGCCCGGCCGGTGTCGACCAGGGCGATGACGGAGCCGCCGAACCCGCCGCCGGTCATCCGGGCGCCGTGGGCACCGGCGGCCACCGCGGCTTCGACGGCGAGGTCGGTCTCCGGGCAGGAGACCCGGAAGTCGTCGCGCAGCGAGGCGTGGCCGGCGGTGAGGACCGGGCCCAGTGCGGGGAGGTCGCCGGCGTCCAGGTGGGCGACGGCGGCCTCCACGCGCGCGTTCTCGGTGACCACGTGGCGTACCAGGGGGCGCAGTTCCTCGGGGAGGCGGGTGAGCGCGTCGGCGAGTCCGGCGGGTTCCAGGGAGCGCAGCGCGGGCAGTCCGAGCAGGCCGGCGGCCTTCTCGCAGCCGGCCCGCAGGGCGGCGTACGCGCCGTCGCCGAGGTCGTGCTTGACCCGGGTGTCCAGGACGAGCAGGGCGAGGCCCGCGCCCGCGAGGTCGACGGGGACCTGGCGTGCCGACAGGTCGCGGGTGTCCAGGAACAGGGCGGCGCCGGGGCGGCAGCACATCGAGGCCATCTGGTCCATGATCCCGCAGGGCACGCCGACGAAGGCGTTCTCGGCCCGCTGGGCGAGCTGGGCGAGTTCGGATGCGGAGCGGCCCAGCCCGTACAGGCCGTCGTAGGCGGCGGCGACGGCGCATTCGAGGGCCGCGGAGGAGGAGAGGCCGGCGCCGCTCGGGACGTCGCTGTCCAGCCGGATGTCGGCGCCGCCGACCTCGTGTCCGGCGTCGCGCAGCGCCCACACCACGCCGGCCGGGTAGCCGGCCCAGCCGGGTACCGCGCCCGGGGCGAGGTCGGCGAGCCGGAGTTCGACGAGTTCCCGGCCCTGGGCGGACCAGAGCCGCAGCAGTCCGTCGTCCCGGCGGGCGGCCTCGGCGCGGACGGTCTGCGGGAGGGCGATCGGCAGCACGAAGCCGAGGTTGTAGTCGGTGTGTTCGCCGATCAGGTTCACCCGCCCGGGGGCGGCCCACTCGCCTTCGGCGGGGCGTCCGTAGAGCTCGGCGAAGGTGGGGGCGTTCACGGGGTTCACGGGGTTCACGGGGTTCACGGGGTTCACGGGGCTCACAGTGTTCTCGGGGTTCACAGTGTTCACGGGGTGCGCGGGGCTCACGACGCGACCTCCCGCAGCCGGCGGGCCGCGTCCTCGGGGGTGACGTCGTTGACGAAGGCGTCCATGCCGGATTCCACGCCGGCCAGGTACTTGAGCTTGTCGGCGGCGCGCCGGATGGTGAACAGCTCCAGGTGCAGGGCGAGTTCGTCGCGCTGCCCGGTGGGCGCCTGGTGCCAGGCGGAGATGTACGGGGTGCGGCCGGCGCCGAAGAGGCGGTCGAAGCGGCGGAGCAACTCCAGGTAGAGGAGCGGGAATTCGGCGCGCTGCGACTCGTCCAGGGCGGTCAGGTCGGGCACCCTGCGGTTCGGGTACAGGTGCACCTCGTAGGGCCAGCGGGCGGCGAAGGGCACGAAGGCCGTCCAGTGCTCGCCGGTCAGCACGACGCGCTCGCCGTGGGCGCGTTCGGCGGCGAGGAGGTCCTCGAAGAGGTTGCCGCCGGTGGCGGCGCGGTGCCGGGCCGCACGGGCGGCGATCCGGGCGGTGCGGGGGGTGGTGAACGGGAAGGCGTAGATCTGGCCGTGCGGGTGGGCGAGGGTGACGCCGATCTCGGCGCCCCGGTTCTCGAAGCAGTAGACCTGTTCGATCCCCGGCAGGGCGGAGAGTTCGGCGGTGCGGTCGGTCCAGGCGTCCAGGACCAGCCGGGCCCGCTCGGGGGTGAGGTCGGCGAAGGAGGCGTCGTGGTCGGCGGTGAAGCAGACCACTTCGCAGCGGCCGGCGCCGGGGCCCGCGGTCCACAGGCCGTCGGCCTCCCCGGCGGGGTCGGCGGGCGGGCCGGCGAGCGAGGGGAAGCGGTTCTCGAAGACGGCCACCTGGTAGTCCTCGGCCGGGATCTCGCTGAGCCGGCCGTCCCGGGACGGGCAGAGCGGGCACTCCTCGGCGGGCGGCTGGTAGGTGCGGGCCTGGCGGTGCGCGGCGATGGTGACCCAGTCGCCGGTGGCCGGGTCGAGCCGGACCTGGGAGCCGGGGGCCTGCGGGTCCAGCGGGCGTTCGTCGACGGCGTTCCGGGGGGCGGCGGCCCCGCGGTCGTAGTAGATCAGCTGCCGGCCGTCCGCGAGTCCGGTCACGGTCCTGGTCGTGGGCTGGGTCAGGGTCGTCCCGGGCATGGCCTTCTTCCTCCGAGTGGAGCCATTGGAATCAACAGAAAGCTACAATCTCAAACATTATCCACCAATGCCATGCCTCAGACGTAGGGGAAGGAGGCCTCCCGATGGCTGACAGCGCCCAACCGCTCGCCGGGCAGCGCCGTGTGCTGATCCTGGAGCAGGTCCGTGCGCGCGGCGGGGTCCGGGTCACCGAGCTGGTCCGGGAGCTCGGGGTGTCCGACATGACGGTCCGCCGCGACCTGGACGCGCTGGCCCGCCGCGGCCTGGTGCACAAGGTGCACGGCGGCGCGGTGCGGATCGAGGCGCCGGCCACCGGCGAGCCCGGGTTCGAGACCAAGGCGCACTGGGAGCTGCCCGCCAAGGAGGCGATCGCCCGCGCGGCCGCCGCACTGGTACCGCCCGGCTCGGCCGTCGCGCTGGCCGGCGGGACGACCACCTTCGCGGTCGCCCGGCACCTGCGCGCGGTCGAGGGCCTCACCGTGGTCACCAACTCGCTGCGGATCGCCGACCTCCTCGAACAGCCCGACGAGGACGGCGGCCCCGCCACCGCGACGGTGATCCGCACCGGCGGCGTCCGCACACCCTCGGACGCGCTGGTCGGGCCGGTGGCCGACCAGGCGATCCGCTCGCTGCACGTCAACCTGCTGGTCCTGGGCTGCCACGGCCTCTCCCCCGAGGCCGGGCTGACCACCCCCAACCTGGCCGAGGCGGAGACCAACCGGGCCTTTCTGCACTCGGCCCGCCGGGTGGTCGTGGTGGCCGACCACACCAAGTGGAACGCCGTCGGCCTGGCCTCCTTCGCCGCTCTGGACCAGCTGGACGTCCTCGTCACCGACGACGCCCTGCCCGCCGAACAGCGGGCCGCGGCCGCCCGCCTGGTCGGCGAGCTGATCGTCGCACCGGGCGCCGACTGACCGACGACCCGACTGGCCGACAGCCCGCGGCCCGCTTCCGGCTACCCGCTGCTCCCCCGCACCACCAGCTCGGTGGGCAGCTCCAGCCCCGCCGCCGGCTCCGCCTCACCGCGCAGCCGGCCCAGCAGCCGGCCGACCAGCGCGGCGGCGATCGCCCGCAGCGGCAGCCGGACGGAGGTCAGCCCGGGGTGCAGGTGGCGGCAGAGCGGCGTGTCGTGGAAGCCGGTGACGGCCACCCCGCCGGGCCCGACCGCCAGCCCCTCCGCCCGGACCGCCTCGTACACGTCCAGCGCCAGCAGGTCGCTGCCCGCGGCGACGGCGGTCGGCCGGTCGGGCCCGCGCAGCAGCGCCCGGACCGCGGCGACCGCCGAAGGGGCGGTCGCCTCCGCCCCCGGCAGCGCCACCGCGGTGAGCCCCAGCCGGTGGGCCTCGGCGAGGAAGCCCGCCCGCCGCGCCGCCATCCAGGGCAGCTCCTCGGCGGCGCCGAGGTAGCCGATCCGGCGGTGGCCCTGGGCCGCGAGGTGCCGCACCACCTCGGCCATCGCCGCGTCGTTGGCGATGTCCACCCAGTGCTGCGGCTCCCCCGGGCCGGTGCGCCCGAAGCTGACGAAGGGGACGCCGAGCCGGGCGACGTGCGCGATCCGGGCGTCCTCGGCCAGCACGTCGGCCAGCACCAGCCCGTCCACCTGGCGGGCCGCCACCAGTTCGTCGATCGCGGCCGTCGGGTCCGCCGTCGGCGGGGCGGGCCGGAACAGCAGGACTCGTCGGCCTTCGGCGCCCGCCGCGTCGACCAGGGCCTCCAGGAAGCCGGCCATCAGCGGGTTGGGGTCGAGCGGGTCGTCCACCGGGGCGAGGTAGCCGAGGGTGCGCCGGGCGCCGCTGCGCAGCGAGCGGGCGGACTGGTCGGGCTGGTAGCCGAGTTCGCGGATCGCGGTGGTGACGCGTTCCAGGGTCTCCGGCCGGACCCGGTGCGGGGCGTTGAGCGCGTTGGAGACGGTCTGCCGGGAGACCCCGGCCGCCCGGGCGACCTCCTCGATCGTGCTGGCGCCGCGGCGCGGTCGCGGCGGTCCCTCGGGCATCCGGTCTCCTCCAGGCCTGGTCAGGGGCGGCGCAGGGTGAGCAGTCCGCCGCGCGGTACCGGGATCGGGTCCGCGGCGGCCAGCTCGACCTCGCCCTGCCGGACGATATGCCCCCGGGCGTCCCGCACCGTCACCGCGGCCCGCCCGCTGCCGCCGGTGAGCCGGACGTCCGGGTCGGCGTCGGCGTTGGCGACCAGCAGGGTGCGCCAGTCCTCGCCGGCGGCGTCCACGGGAAGGGCGGCGTAGCGTGCCACCGCGACGGTGTCGGCGCCGCGCGCGGTGACCATCGGGTAGCCGAGGTCCGGGCGGGCCGGCAGCAGTTCGCCGAGCTGGAGGGTCTCGGTGTGTTCGCGGAAGACGCCGAGCCAGAAGGCGAGCGCCTCGCGCTGCCCGTCGCTCTGCGCGGCGAGGTCGACGGAGACCTGCGGGACCGAGAACAGCACGTTGATCAGGTGGCAGGCGATCTGCTCCGGCGGCTCGGCCGGGTGCCACATCAGCATGTCGGCGTGGACCGGGACGGGCCCAGCGGCGAGCCGCACGTCGACGGTCCGCTGCCGGTTCTCCTGCGGGCTGAGCGGGCAGTCGGTGGCCCGGATCATGGTGGCGTACGGCCACAGGCCGGGGCTCACGTACGGCTGGCGGTGCTCGATCATCGCCTCCGGGTTCGCGGCGGTGATCCGGTCGCGGATGGCGGCGAGCAGCCGTCGCACGCCCTCGTCGACGCTGTCGCAGTCCGCCCCGGGGCCGGCCGCCGGGGCGTCGCCGCCCTGGGCGGCGCGGGCGAACCAGTCGACGAAGTCGACCTTGAGCCCGTCCATGCCCCACTCCTCGACGGCCCGGGCGAGCCGGTCGGTGAGGAAGGCCCGGACCTCGGGGTGGCGCGGGTCCGCGACCACCGCGCCCATCCGGGGGACCTCGGCGAGCGCGTACCGGCCGATCCGCTGGTAGGCGGCGCTGTCCTTGCCGATGAACGGCAGTGCGTACCAGAGCAGGTAGCGGACGCCGAGCTCGTGGACGCGCCGGACGTGGGCGGCGGTGTCGGGCAGGGAGACCGGCTCCCAGTCGCCGCAGTGGGCGTAGCCGCGGGTGCGGTCGGCGGTCATCCAGCCGTCGTCCACGATGATCACGTCCAGGCCGAGTTCCTTGCCGAGCGCGGCCTGGGTCTCGACTCCCTTCGGTGAGACGTCCTGGTGCATGGAGTACCAGGTGGAGTAGGCGGGTTGGCGGGCGGCGTCGGGGATGTCGGCCGCGTGGTCGGCGCCCCACCAGGCGGCGAGGTCGGCCAGGCAGCGGGCGTAGTGGCGGCGCGAGGTGTCGATCCGCACGGTCAGCCGCTCGGCGGCCTGGGCCCAGAACCGGAACTCGCCGGTCTCCTCGACCACGCCGGCCCCGGTCAGGACGTCCGGGCGCCCGGCGGCGAAGGCGCAGAGCGCCACGTCGCCGGTGCCGACCAGCGCGGCGATCGGCGCGCCGTCGGCGAGGCCGGTCCGGCGCGGGGCGCTCCAGGCGGCGGGCAGCCGGCCGGTGCCGCGCGGCTCGGGCGTCCAGAACGCGGTGGCGTCGACGCAGGGCACCCGCCACTCGATCCGGACCTCGCCGCTGCCCTCGGCGGTCACCTCCACCACCCCGTCGGCGGTCTCCCGGGCGGTGGCGGCACCGCTCACCCGCAGGTCCAGCCCCCGGGCGTGGAGCGGGCGCAGGCCTCCGGCGACGGCGGGGGCGTGCGGCTCCCAGACCTCGGCCGTGCTCGCGGTCGCGCTCGCGGCGGTGCTCTCGGCCGGGCTCGTGCTCGCGGTCGTGCTCTCGGTCATGCTCAGCCTTTCGTGGCGCCGGCCAGCAGGCCGGAGATGAACTGCCGCTGGAGGACCAGGAAGAGGACCATCATCGGCAGGGTGGACAGCGCGGTGCCGGAGAGGATGGCGCCGTAGTCGGTGTTGGCCTTGTTGCCGTGCAGGGTCGCCAGCGCGACCGGCAGGGTGTGCATCTCGGGGCTGCGCAGGGCGATCAGCGGCCAGACGAACTGGTTCCAGGAGCCCAGGAAGAGGAAGATCGACAGGGCGGCCAGCACCGGCCGCATGACCGGCACCACCACGCTGAACAGCACCCGGAGTTCGCCCGCGCCGTCGACCCGGGCGGCGTCCAGGAGTTCGTCCGGCAGACTGCTCAGCGACTGCCGCATCAGGAAGATGGCGAAGGGCACGCAGAGCCCGGGCAGGATCAGCGCCTGGTAGGTGTCGAGCAGGCCGAGGTTCATCATCATCTTGAACAGCGGTACCAGCATGACCTGTTCGGGCACCACCAGGGTGGAGAGCAGCAGCGCGAAGAGCAGGGTGCGGCCGCGGAAGCGGAACTTGGCGAAGGCGTAGCCCGCGAGCAGCGCCACGACCAGGGCGCCCAGCGTCTGGACGCCCGCCACCAGCAGGGAGTTGCCGACCACCCTGAGCAGGCCGATCTTCTGCTCCAGGTGGCTCAGGTTCTCGCCGAGGCTCCCGCCGGGCAGCAGCTTGGGCGGCCAGTCGAAGACCTCGGTGTCCTTGCGGGTGGAGGAGACCACCAGCCAGTAGAAGGGGGCGATCGACAGCCCGGTGACGCCGGCCAGGAGGAAGGTCAGCGGCCAGCCGCGCAGCTTCGTCGGATTCATGTGTCGCGCTCTCCCATCAGGCGCATCTGGGCCGCGCCGAGCACCGACACGAGCAGGGTGAGCGCGTAGGCGATGGCGGAGGCGTAGCCGAAGTCGAAGAACCGGAAGCCGTTCTGGTACAGGTACATGGAGACGGTCAGGGTGGCGTTGTCGGGCCCGCCGCCGGTCAGCACGTACGGCTCGTCGAAGAGCTGGAGCGTGCCGATGGTGGACAGCACGATCGTGAAGAGCAGCACCGGGCGCAGGCCGGGGACGGTGATCGCGGTGAACCGGCGGACCGGACCGGCGCCGTCGACCATCGCGGCCTCGTACAACTCCCGTGGGATGGACTGGAGTCCGGCGAGGTAGATGACGGCGTTGTAGCCGGTGTAGTGCCAGGTGAGCACCAGGACGACGGCCATCCGGGCCCAGAAGGGCTGGCCGAGCCAGTCGACGGCGGGCAGGCCGACGGCGTTCAGCAGCCAGTTGACCGCGCCGTCGTCGGCCTTGAGCAGGTAGGCGAACATCACGCCGGTGGCGACCAGGCCGGTGACCGAGGGCATGAAGACGCCGAGCCGCCAGACCGTACGCCAGCGCACCAGCGCCGAGTTGATGCCGACGGCCGTCAGCAGGGCCAGGCCGAGCATCAGCGGCACCTGGAGGACCAGGATCTCGCCGGTGTTGCGCAGGGCCGTCCAGAACAGCGGATCGTCCAGCAGGCGGCGGTAGTTGGCGAGTCCGGCCGCGTGGCTGGCGGTGCCGGAGCCGGTGGTGAAGGACAGCAGCAGCGAGTCGACGACCGGGTAGGCCTTGAACACGCCGAAGGTCAGCAGGGCGGGGGCGAGCAGCAGGTAGGGCACGGCGGTGCGGCGCCGGCGGGCGTTGCGGTGGGCCCGCGCGGCGTCCTTCGCGAGGGTGACGGACGGGACGGCGGCGGTCATGCGATCGTGCGTCCGGTCTGCTGGGCGAGCTGCTTGGCGGCGTCCTGGAGGACGGCCGCCGGGTCGGCGCCCTTGAGCAGGACCTTGGTCTGGGCGTCGCTGACGAGCTTGAGGGCGCGGGCGTAGTCGCCGGAGTAGTTGGTGGGGTCGCCGCCGTCGGTGGCGAGGTCGGCGAAGGTCTTGAGCACCGGCTGGCCGCCGTAGAAGGCGCTCGGCGCGGCGTACAGCGGGTCGGCGTAGGCCGCGGTGAGGGCGGGGAAGACGCCGCCGGCGTTGAACATGGAGTTGACCGCGGCGGTGCGGGTGAGCGCGTACTCGACGAACTTCCAGGCGGCCCGGCGGCGCGGGCTGGAGGCGGCGACGGCCAGGTGGGTGGAGTTGACCAGCGCGGTGCGCTTGCCGCCGGGGGTGACCGCCGGCGGCTTGGTGAGGCGCCAGTCGCCGCTCTGGTCGGTGAACTTCTTCTCCAGGTAGTGCGCGACCCAGGCGGGCATGGCGGCCACCGCGAGCTTGCCGGCCTTCATCACGGGCGGCCAGCTCTGGACGCCGGGGGTGTCGGCGATCATCCCGGCCTCCTCCAGCCGCTTGATGATCGTCAGGGCGCGCACGGCCGCCTCCGAACCGACGGTGATCCTCCCCTGGAGGTCGAAGTAGAAGGCCCCCTGGAGCTGCATCAGGCCCTGGAGGAAGTCCAGGTCGGGGCTGGGGTTGGCGGCCTTGTTGAGGCCGACCATGGCGATGCCGGGGTTGGCGGCCTTGAAGCGGTCGGCGACGGCGATCAGGTCGTCCCAGGTGGCGAGGGACTCGGGGTCGACGCCCGCCTTGTCGAAGTAGTCCTTGCGGTAGAAGAAGCCGAGCGGGTTGACCTCCCAGGGCAGCGCGTAGGCGTGGCCGTCCTTGCCGGTGACGACCGGCCACAGGCCCTTGGCGAACGCGTCCTTGTGGGCGTCGGCGCCGAACTCGGAGAGGTTGGCGAGGCCGCCGGGGAACTTCTCCAGATAGCCGGGCAGGTAGTCGCAGCCGATGTGCAGCACGTCGCCGAGGCCCTGGCCGCCGGCCGCCATGCCGACGGTGATCTTGTCCCAGATGGCGGGTTCGCCGATGTCCTGGACGTCGACCTTGATCCCGGGGTTGTCCTTCTCGAAGGCCGGGACGACGCCGCGCAGGGCCTCGGCGGCGGTGGCCCAGGACCAGACGGTGACGGTGCCGCTCTCGGCGTCGCCGCCGGCACCGCCCGAACCGGAGCCGCCGCCGCAGGCCGCGAGGGCGCCGCCGGCGGTGAGGGCCAGCAAGCCCGCTCCGGAGGTGCGGAGCAGATCGCGTCGGGAAAGGTGTGACATTGCATTCCTCTCGGTGGGGCGGCGCTGGAGGGTGGAGGCTGAAGGGGGTGGGGGATGGGTGCCCGTCCGGGTGTTTTGAACGTTCAAATACACAAAACAAACCAGAACCGAACAGGTTCCAACGAGCGGGACACAGCAAACGCCCGCCCTCCCCGTGCCGTCAAGACCCGAGCGGGGGAAGGACGGGCTCCGCAACCGTTCCGTTATCAGCCGTGCGGGACGTCCGGTGCGCCGTCGGGTGCGCCGTCGGGTGCGCCGTCCGGCGGGCCGAACACAGTTCCCGGGGTGACCGGGATCCCGCGGGCCATCGCCTCGAAGTCCAGGATCGGATGGGTCAGGATCTCCTCGACCTCGTCGGTCAGCAGGTTGCCCAGGATGAACTCCTCCTCCGCGCCCGAGCCGAAGGTGACGACCTGTCCGCTCGACTGGATCATCCAGTTCAGCAGCTCCCGCTCGCCGCTCTCCGCGAGGTGGATCTCCCGGTCCGGGTGGTCGCGCCGGATCCCGGCCACCACCTCGCGGACGGCCTCCACCTCCACCCCGAGCCGGCGGACCGTCTCCGGCGACGCCCGGCGGCCCCACCACTGGAAGATCACCCACTGGGCCACCGAGGGGTGGGACAGCACCTCCTCGGCGAGCTCCGGCAGTTGACGCAGGTTCGCGGCGCTCGCCACGGTGTGCACCCGCACCCGGTCGAAGCCCTCGGCGTCGCACAGGGCGAGGGACTCCAGCAGGGCGTCCAGCAGCCGGTCGTCCGGGCTGCGGCGGAAGGCCCGCTGCACGTCCCGGGTGACGGCGTCCAGCGGCAGCCGCAGCGAGGACAGCCCGCGCAGACGGGCGAGCTTCGCCGCGGTGAGCGTGTAACCGGTGGTGTCCAGGCCCACCTTGAGCCCGGCGGCGACGGCCCGGTCGACCACGTCGAAGACCGGCGGCCACAGCAGCGGGTCCCCACCGGCCAGCACCAGGTCGCTGGTCCCGTGCGCGGCCAGCTTCCCGACGATCAGCTCGGCCTGGGCGAGGTCGATCTGCTCCGCGGCGAACGGGTTGTAGCAGCCCTGGCAGGACATCGGACAGCGGTTGTTGATCGACCAGTTGACCCGTCTGACCCGACGGCCGGTCCGCGGCCGGCCGGCCCGGCCCCGGATCCCGGCCACCAGCCGGGCCAGCCGCCCGGCCTGCGGGAGGCTGGCACCGGCCAGCAGCTCCCCGGCCCGCTCGACGGCCGCCGCGGTGGCGTTGTTCTGGAGTAGGAGGAACGCCAGGCGCCACCTCATGGTCTCGTCCGACGGGTCCAGGCGCAGCGCCCGTTCGACCCGCGCCGTCAGATCGCCGAGGTAGCCGGGGTTGAAGTTGGCGGGCTCCAGGCGCCGTTGGAAGCGGTCGGCGATCGACCCGCGTTCCAGGGCCCGGTCGTAGCCGGCCCGCAGCGGGTGCGGGGGCAGGATCTCCACGTGCTGCCGGGTGGACATGCGGCGCGCTCCAGTCGGTGGGTTCGGGGAGGTGCCGGTCAGTTCGGGACGGCGGACAGCGATACGGCGGACAGTGCGGCGGAGGGCCGTGAGCGTGCGGGCTGCCGTACGGAGGGCAGCATGGCGATCATCGAATCCGCGGACACCAGGCCCATGGCCTCGACGAACACCGCGTCCCGCACGAGCTGCGCGATGGCCGGGTGGGTCGGGGTGTCCAGGTAGCGGGCGGTGGAGTCGAGCGGGGTCAGACCGTGTCCGGCGATCACCTCGCGCAGGGCGCGCGGGAGGTCGTCCAGGCCGTCCCGCACCTCCGTCAGGCCGAAGCGGTCGGCCAGCCGCCGCGCGTGCCTCCGGGCCTTGGCCAGGTTGGTCGGCGGGTCCAGTGCGGTGGCCTTCGCCAGGTAGTACGGCACCGGCTGCAGCGCCCAGGCCAGGGCCGCGAGCGGGCCGCCGTCCTCGCGGCCGGGGGGATCGAAGGCCGCCGGCCCGAGTCCGAGGCCGTCGCAGAACCACTCGGGCCGCATGCTCCTCCGGTAGTGGGCGTGCCCGGCGGACCGGAACGCCGGGAGCACGGCGATGGTGGACGTCGTCTCGATCCGGAAGGCGTCGGATATCCGCCGCATCACCCGGCCGACCACCGCGCGGGCCTCCGGCACGTCGGCCCGGTCGGCCACCACGTGGACCAGGTCGAGGTTGGAGACGATCTCGCCGCCGGGCCCGGTGCGGTGATCGCCCCTGGCCAGCGAGCCGGTCGCCGCCACCGACATGCCGGTCACGTCCGTGAACTCGTGGGCCAGCACCTGGAACAGCAGGGGCAGCTCTTCGGGTTTCACCTGGCTCCTCGGGTGTCGGCTGGGGCGGGCCCGCCCCAGCCGATCCCGCCCGGCGGGAGGGTGTTCACGCCCTCGTCCAAATCTGCTGGAATCCCGGTGAGTTGGGATTCAGGCGCGCAGCCTAACAGCGATCGCCCACGAAGTGGTCGCGTTCGCACCGACTTCCCGACGTCTTCTGGCGTCTTCCTGCCACCTCCTGACGCTCCGTCGGATGACGAACCCCGCGATTCGTCCGATATCGCGTCGGAAGATCCTCGGGAGATCCGTCGGGAGATCCGTCCGGACGGGTCAGGAGTACGGGAACACCGGGGCCAGCACCTCGGCCAGCCGAGCCTTGACCGCTTCGCCGTGGGCGAGCGGGGCGCGGTGGCCGTCGCGCCGCGCGGAGACGCCGAGGTCCGCGGCGAGGTACAGGGCGCGGAGGGTGCGTACGGTGTTGGAGGCCCAGGCCGGCATCGGCCCTCGCTCGTGCGGGGCGAGCGCGGATCCGATCGGCGACAGCCATCCAATCGACTGCTCCGCCGTCAGGTCGCCCCGAGTGAGGACGAGACCGACGGCCTTGGCGAGCCGGTCGTCCTCCCGCTCGGCGAACAGGTAGTCGGTCGGGGCCAGCAGCCGCTCGGCGGCGAGCGCGAGCAGCGCTTCGGCATCGACCTCGGGCCGCAGGCCACACGTCCCCAGCAGGTCCGCGCCGTGCGCCACGGCGTGCAGCCAGCCGAGCGCGGCGTCGTGGCCCCGCAGGTCGGTCTCCGAGCGGTACCAGGCGGCGAAGGCCTCGACCCAGCCGGGCCGGAGGTCGCCCCCGCGCACGATCATCTCCAGGACGAGCGCGGCGAAGGTCCTGGCCTCGGTCCGCGGATCGGTGAACCGATCGGCCATCAGGTCGCCGAGCGCCAGGCGCCGGTCGCGGTCGATCACCCCGCGCTCGATCCAGGTCGCCAGCACCGCGTACGGGTAGCCGTCCCTGATCTCCGGGGCCGGGTCCCCCAGGGCCCGCGCCAGCTCCGCGACCAGGTCGTCCAGCCGGCGCCCCGGGGGAAGGGCGCAGTCGCTCTCGTAGATCTCCAGCCAGTCCGTCACGGGCGGGACCCTACCGACGGCGCCACGCCCGTTCACCCGCTTTTCCCCGCTTCCGGGCGGGGCGCAGCAACCACCTGGGCGGTGCGCCGCGTGGAGGAGCGGATGGTCGAGCTGTTCACCGTCCGCCTACCACAGGGGCAGCGGGACGGTGACGTCGGCCGGGCCGGCAGCTGGCTACAATGCGGCGAGCCCTGGCATGATCACCGATGAGGGAGTACGGAATGAGCACCGACGAGACCTTGGTGACGGCCGTCCAGTTCGGGTCCACCGAATCGGCCGCACTGAACATACGTCAGGACATACCGCACAGCGCCCGGATGTACGACTACTTCCTCGGCGGCAAGGACAACTTCGCGGTCGACCGGGAGGCCGCCGAACGCGTCCTGACCGTGTTCCCCACCATGCGCACCGCCGTCCACGCCAACCGCACCTTCATGCACCGCGCCACCCGGGCCCTGGCCCGACGCGGCCTGCGCCAGTGGCTGGACATCGGCACCGGCATCCCCACCTCTCCGAACCTCCACGAGGTCGCCCAGGCCGTGGAACCGCGGGCCCGCGTGGTCTACGCCGACAACGACCCCGTCGTCCTGGCCCACTCCCGCGCGCTGATGACCAGCACCCCCCAGGGCCGCACCGCCTACGTCCACGGCGACGTCCACGACCCGGCCGCGATCCTGGCCACCCCCCAGGTCGCGCAGACCCTCGACCTGACGCAGCCCGTGGTCCTCTCGATGGTGGCCCTGCTCCACTTCGTCCCCGACCTCGACGCCGCCCACGCCATCGTCAAGCACCTCCTGGCTCCCCTGCCGGCCGGCTCCGCGCTGGTCCTCTCCCACGCCACCGCCGAACTCGACCCGTCCGGCGCCTCCAGGGTGGAGGAGATCTACAACCAGGCCGGCACCTCCCTCCGGCTGCGCCCCAAGGCCGAGTTCGCCACCTTCTTCGACGGCCTCGATCTCCTCGGCCCCGGTATCGTCCCCGCCCACCGCTGGAGCCACGACGACACCGAAACCCCCACCGACGGGCTGCTCCCCGCCGGCGTCACCGACGCACAGGTCTCCTTCTACGCGGGCGTCGCCATCAAGCCGTGAAGCCGTGAGGCGCTGAAGCGCTGAGCCGCTTCAGCGTCCGACCTCGCGCAGCCGGAAGTCCTCGACCGTCTCCCGGCGGATCAGCAGCCGGGCCCGGCCGTCGCGCACCGCCACCACCGCCGGACGGCCGACCAGGTTGTACCCGGAGGCCATCGACAGCTGGTACGCGCCGGCCGCCGGGACCGCCAGCAGGTCCCCCGGCCGGACGTCGGCGGGCAGCACGGCGTCGCGCACCAGCACGTCGCCGGCCTCGCAGTGCCGTCCGACCACGTCCGCGCGGACCGCGCCCGCCTCCGAGCGGCGGCCCACCAGCCGTACCGTGTACGGGGATCCGTACAGCGCCGGACGCGGGTTGTCGCTCATGCCGCCGTCCACCGCGACGAAGCAGCGGCCGTCGGCGGTGTGCTTGACCGACAGCACCCGGTACACCGCCACCGCGGCCGGCCCGGCGATCGCGCGGCCCGGTTCCACCAGCAGCCGCGGCACCTCCAGTCCGGCCTCCGCGCAGCGCACCGCCACCCGGTCGGTCACCCGGACGGCGAACTCGGCCGGGTCCAACTCCGCGTCCCCGGGCAGGTAGCGGATGCCGTGGCCGCCGCCGAGGTCCAGCTCGGGCAGCTCCACGCCGTGCCGCTCGCGCACCTCGGCCAGCAGCCGCACCAACGCGTCCACCGCCCGCAGGTACGGCTCCACCTCGGTGATCTGCGAGCCCAGGTGGCAGTGCAGACCGGCGAGTTCCAGACCGGGCTGGTCGAGCACCCGGGCGATCGCGTCGGCCGCGTCCCCGCCCTCGATCGGGAAGCCGAACTTCTGGCCGCCGACCCCGGTCCGGACCGCCTCGTGGTGCCCGGCCGCGATCCCCGGGACGACCCGCACCAGTACCCGCTGCGGGGTGTCGGCGGCCACCAGCGCCGCCAGTCGGGCGATCTCGGCCGGGCCGTCGATGACGATCCGGCCGACCCTCAGCCGCCGGGCGAGCCGCAGGTCCTCCGGGGACTTGGCGTTGCCGTGCAGCAGGATCCGCCGGGCCGGGAAGCCCGCCGAGACCGCCAGCCACAGCTCGCCCGAGGAGCACACGTCCAGGCCCAGGCCCTCCTGCTCCACCCAGTCGGCCATCGCACTGCACAGGAAGGCCTTGGCCGCGTACAGCACCTCGGCGTGCGGCAGCGCCCGCCGGTACGCCCGGGCCCTGGCCCGCACCTCGCCCTCGTCCAGCACGTACAGCGGGGTGCCGAACCGCTCGGCGGCCTCGGCCAGTCCGACCCCGCCGACCAGCAGGTCGGCTCCCCGGCCGGGCCGCGCCGAAGCCGGCCAGGGGCCGCCGAGCGCGTCGGCGGGGGCGTCGGCGGGGGCGTCGGCGGGGGCGGCCGCCGGGGAGGTGACGGGTGGGGCGGTGAGCTGGGTCATGGGGATGCTCCTGTCGGGTGGGTTCGGGCGCCGGCCGGTCAGTCCTCGTAGTGCATCGCGAAGCGGCAGTTCGCCGGGCGGGTGCGGGCGCGGTCGGCCTCGGCGGCCGGGGCCGGTTCCGGCGGCTCGGGCCGGTCCTGGCGTCCGGTGGCGGGCACCAGGCGGACGGCGCGCGCCGGCGGCCGGTCGACGTCGATGACGAGGGTGGCGGTGGTCATGGCGGGGTCCCTTCGAGTGGTGGGCCGTACGGCCGGGCTGCCCGCGTCTTGCGGCCGCACAGCTGGCGTCGTACGCCCGGCCCCCTCCAGTGGAGACCCTCCGCACACCCACCGCACCCGCCCTTGACGCAGGACCTACGCCCCCGCCGCCGACCTTGATGCCCCCCTGACGGCGGCCCGGGCGCGGTGTCAGGGAGGTGTCAAGGACGGCCGCTCCGCCGCCAAGCCGGTGTCAAGAGCGGCATGGCGCGCGGGACACCGGTGGTGGGCTGTCCGCCGTCCCCCGTCGCTCCCCGAACCGCCGCCCCGTCCGACCGGGCGGCCCGGAAGGTCCCCCGAGACGATGCGCCGTTCGGCCCTCACCACCCCGGACACCACCAGCCCTGCCGCCACCAGCCGGCAGCAGAACCTGTTCCGCCGCCCGGCCCCGGCCCCCGCCCCCGGGCAGCCGCCGCACCACCCCGGCCACCGGCCCACCGGCCCGACGGGGCGCCGCCGGCTCATCACCCGCCGGCAGCTCGCCGAGGCGCTGCCCGCCGCCGTCCGCAAGCTCCACCCGCGGGTCATGGCGCGCAACCCGGTGATGCTGGTGGTCGAGACCAGCTCGGCGCTCACCACCCTCACCGCGGTCGTCCACCCGAGTGTCTTCGCCTGGGTGATCTCCTTCTGGCTCTGGCTGACCGTGCTGTTCGCCAACCTGGCCGAGGCCGTCGCCGAGGCCCGCGGCAAGGCCCAGGCCGACTCGCTGCGCCGCGCCCAGGCCGGCACCACCGCCCGGCGGCTGCCGCACTGGCGGGTCGGTACCCGCGACCACCGCCACGAGACCGTCCCCGCAGGGCAGTTGCTGCTGCACGACATCGTGCTGGTGCCGGCCGGCGAGGTCGTCCCCCAGGACGGCGAGGTGGTCGAAGGCGTCGCCTCCGTCGACGAGTCCGCCATCACCGGGGAGTCCGCGCCCGTCATCCGCGAGTCCGGCGGCGACCGCACCGCCGTCACCGGCGGCACCAGGGTGCTCTCCGACCACCTGGTCGTCCGCGTCACCTCCCGCCCCGGCCAGAGCTTCATCGACCGGATGATCACCCTGGTCGAGGGCGCCGACCGGCAGAAGACCCCGAACGAGGTCGCGCTCAACATCCTGCTCGCCTCGCTCACCATCGTCTTCCTGCTGTCCGTGGTCTCCCTCCAGCCGATGGCCATCTACGCCGGTGCGCCCCAGACCACCGTCGTGCTGGTCGCGTTGATGGTCGCCCTGATCCCGACCACGATCGGCGCGCTGCTCTCCGCGATCGGCATCGCCGGCATGGACCGCCTCGTCCAGCGCAACGTGATCGCCCTCTCCGGCCGCGCCGTGGAGGCCGCCGGGGACGTCGACGTGCTGCTGCTCGACAAGACCGGCACCATCACCCACGGCAACCGCCGGGCCGTCGCCCTGCACCCGCTGCCCGGCGCCACCACCGAACAGCTGGCCGAGGCAGCCCAGTTGGCCTCCGTCGCGGACGGGACGCCGGAGGGCCGCTCACTCGTCGAACTGACGAACCGTCAGTACTGGGTGCCGCCGCGCTCCCCCGGCGAGCTCGGCGAGCAGCGGCCCGTCCCGTTCACCGCGCACAGCCGGATGAGCGGCGTCGACCTGCACTGGCCCGACGGCACCGGCTGCCTGATCCGCAAGGGCGCCGCGAGCGCCGTCGCCCGCTGGGTGGCCGACTCCGGCGGGCGGCTGCCCGCCGAGGCCGAACCGCTGGTCGACCGGATCGCCGCAGCCGGCGGCACCCCGCTGCTGGTCGCCGTCCACGACCGCCACGGCGCCCGCGCGCTCGGCGTGGTCGAACTCAAGGACGTGGTGAAGGAGGGCATCGCCGAACGCTTCGCCGAGCTGCGCCGGATGGGCATCCGCACGGTCATGGTCACCGGCGACAACCCGCTCACCGCCAAGGCCATCGCCGAGGAGGCCGGGGTGGACGACTTCCTCGCCGAGGCCACCCCCGAGGACAAGCTCGCCCACCTGCGGCGCGAGCAGGCAGCCGGGAACATGGTCGCGATGACCGGCGACGGCACCAACGACGCACCCGCCCTCGCCCAGGCCGACGTCGGCGTCGCCATGAACTCCGGCACCCCCGCCGCCAAGGAGGCCGGCAACATGGTCGACCTCGACTCCAACCCGGCCAAGCTCATCGACATCGTCCGGGTCGGCAAGCAACTCCTCATCACCCGGGGCGCGTTGACCACCTTCTCGATCACCAACGACGTCGCCAAGTTCTTCGCGATCATCCCCGCGATGTTCGCGAGCGCCTACCCCGGGCTGCACCACCTCAACATCATGGAACTGCACAGCCCCACCTCGGCGATCGCCTCCGCGATCATCTTCAACGCCCTGATCATCGTCGCGCTGATCCCGCTCGCCCTGCGCGGCGTCCGCTACCAGCCCGCCTCCGCCACCGACCTGCTCCGCCGCAACCTGCGGGTGTACGGGCTGGGCGGGCTGATCCTGCCCTTCCTCGGGATCAAGGCGATCGACCTGCTGATCCAGTTCGTCCCGGGGCTCGGCTGAGGCCACCCGGCCGGCCCACCCGTCAGGAGGCCGTCAAGACGGGTGCGGCCCGCGTCATGGTGGTGTCAGCGCCGGTACGGAGCAGGTCGTTCCGGGGTTCACTGGAGTCATCCGAAGCGAGGAGTACCGAACCGGAGAACCCCACCGGGCCACCCCGACGGACCAACCCGCGGGTCACCCCACCGGAGCCGATCCGGAGAGACGGAGGCGAACGGCCATGACCGGGACCACCCGAGTGATCGTCGGCCTGAGCGGATCACTGAGCAGTCTGGCCGCCCTCTACCACGCCGTCGGCGAGGCGGCCCGGCACCAGGCGGTGCTCGTGCCCGTGGCCGCCTGGACCGCCGGCGAGCGCGACGGACTGCGCCCGCGCTCCGAACTGGAGCACGCCGCCCGACGCCGGCTCGACATCGCCTTCGAGCAGGCCTACGGCGGCTACCCGTCCGGCCTGGTCATCCACCCGCTGGTGGTCGACGCCGACCCCGGACCCGCCCTCGTCGGCGCCGTCAGCGGCCCCGACGACCTGCTCGTCCTCGGCGCCGCCACCCGCCGCCGCTTCGACCGGCTGCGCCACGGCTCCGTCGCCCGCCACTGCCGCCACCGGGCCGGCTGCCGCGTGGTCGAGGTCTCGCCCTCCGCGCTCCTCACCCGCCTCGAACTCCCGGCCCGTACCGGCGCCCCGCTGCCGCTCCTGGCCCGCTGACGCCCGCCCGGCCACCCGTCCGCCCGGCCTCGGGACGCCTCCGGTGCGGCCGGGCTCCGCTCCTTCGACATCGCCGTCGAGCCCGTCGAGCTCGGTGGGCCCGGGCTATCCTGGCCCGAGGCCCGCAGCAGAGCTCCCCGCCCCACCGAAGCATCCACCCTTACGATCAACCCGCCGACGACACAAGGACCATGACGGTACGTCAACGCGAGTCCGGCACTTCACCACCAGGCCCGCCCGAGCGTGCCCCGCGCCGCCCACCGCCGTTGTACGGGAGGTGAATCGCCGCGCCCGCCCGAACGCCCCGGTCAGCCCGCCGAGGAAGAGGTTCCGCATGTCGACGTCCCGGCCCCGTCCTCGCCCCGGCGAAGCGGCGGTGCTGCTCACCGTGCTCGGCCTGCTCGTCCTGGAGGAGATCGCCCTCGGCATGGCCAAGGAGGACGACCGCCCCGTCATCGGCGGAATCCTCATCGGCGCCTCCGGCACCGGCCTCCTCGTCGTCGGCGCCGTCCTCCTCACCCGCTGGCTCGACGCCCGCCGCCCGCTCCCCCTGCCACCCGCCGGCCCCAACGGCCGCGAATACAGCGCCCGCGCCCTCGAAGGCTTCCCGATGGAAGCCGTCCGCCCCCTCCTGCTCGCCCAGGGCGCGCCCCAGCTGGGCCAGTTGTACTCCGCCTGGATGCTCGCCCGGGCCGGCCGCCCCGCCCTCTGGATCGCCCGCCGCCTCGCCATCCCCCTCGACGCCGCCCAGCTCCTCGTCGACGCCGCCCGCACCCCGAACCTCGATCAACCCCGCTGACCGGCCGCCGCGTTCGCCTGCGCCACCAGGTACGGCAGCAGCCCGCGCTCCGCCAGCGCCGCCCGCCAGGCCGCCCGCGCCCGGGCCAACTCCCCCGGCCCGTCCGCCTCCGCACCCACCGCCGCCGACGACCGGGCCGCCGCGCCCAGCAACCCCGCCCCGCCCACCAGCAGACTCGCCGCGGCCACCCCGGCCGCCACCCACCCCGCGCTCAGCAGCGCGTGCGCCAACACGTCCAGGTCCTCCACCAGGTCCAGCAGCCAGCCCGCCAGCAGGAAGACTCCCGCCGCCACCCCGGCGACGATCGGCACCACCACCCCCAGCACCCCCCACCACCCCGACGCCCGCTCCCGCGCCGGCACATCCACCGGCAGCCGCGCCACCGCGTCCGCGTCGGCCCGCAGCGCCGCGTACCGCTCGTACTCCGGCGCCGCCGCGGCCAGCACGAACTCCGCGTTCTCCCGCGCCGCCCGCCGCAGCCACTCCACCCCGCCCGCCTCGCCCCCGCCCTCCCGCAGCGCCGCCCGCACCTCCGGCGCACCGAGCGCCCGCCCGAGCTCCGTCTCGAAGTCGGCCCGATCCTGCTGCGGCAGCCGAAGCGGCTTGTGCATGGTGCGTCCCCGTTCGCCGGTCGTTCAGTTCTACAGCACTGTAGAACATCGCACGGCACCACAGCACCCCTGGTGAGCGGCGGATTCACACCTCCGAGGGGCCCGCCATCGGCACCCGCGCCAGCGCGGCCCGGATCACCTCGCCGACATCGGGCACGTCCATGCCCCACTCCCGGTACCACGCGGCGATCTGCGCCATCGAGTGTCCCGTCCTCAGCGACAGCTTCAGCAGGTCGACCAGGACGATCTCCTCCATCCAGCTCAGTGCGATCGACGCGACCCCGTTGCGGTTCAGGAGCTCGACCGCCTGGTCCAGGGTGAGTTCGGCCGGAAGGTCGTCACTGGACGGTACGAGTCCGCGCGTCCTCAAGTGGCGCGCCAGCTCCCCGGGGGGCCGTCGAAGCATACGGGCCGCCGCGATCAACCGGGCGAAGGGCACGGGCGCGCTCACCGTCAGGCGGTCCCAGTTCATCGCGCCGCCGGACGAGAAGAGCTCTTCGTCTCGTCGAGTGAGCCTTTCCGGCAGGTGGATCGGAATCTCCACTCCGTAGGCCCGGTAGCGCTCGATCACCTCGCGCAGCGTGGATCTCCTCGACTTCACCAGGTCAAAGAGCTGTTCGAAGGTCAGGTCAGTCGCAGGCCACTGGGACGGTCGCTTCAGGAACAGCTCCAAGTCCGCGACATGAGCGTCTTCCGGGAAGGGCGGCACACGGAATCCGGCGGTCCGAAGGACCTGTGCCACTCGTTCCACCGTCGCCCCCAGGTCTCGCGCCGCGCGCAGCAGATGCTCCGCCGGGACCGGTTCCGACCGATCCAGCCACGGGGTGGAGCCGTTGAGGTAGCAGCTCAACAGCACCACGGTCTCCTCGGAGGGGAAGGGCGGCAGGCCCGTCGAGTCCGCCGTGAGGCCGTGGTCCATCATGACCGCACAGACCCGATCGACCGAAAGCCCGAGCAGGCGACTGGCCTTGGCCAGATGCCCCGGCGCGACATCGCCTCCCGGGTGCGGCCCACCCCACAAGGCTCCCTTGCCGGACCGGCGCCAGAGAAAGACGGGGTTGGTGTCGACGGCGATCGCGAGATCGACCACCTCGCGGGCGACCTCTCGGCCCAGACCAGTCCAGAACTCTGCCGCCGTTGCCGCCGAGACCCCGCGCAAATCGGCGATGACCAGCAGGTCATTGACGACCGCCGGCGAGCGGTCATGCTCCTGTCCGACCATGTGGCCTCGACGGCCGCCAGGCGGAACCCCCAGAGCAGTGGCCCGGACACGGGCACTCTCCGGCGTGATGCCGAGTTCCTGGGAAAGCCCGGAGATCCACTCGCCCCTCAGATGTGTCCGACTCCGCCACGATCGAGTGCTGAATCGATGGTCACGCTCCGCCAGGACCGCGATGTCAGACGGCATCGCGGTCCGTACCTTCCCGGACACGAGCAGCTCCGGACAGAGATCGCCCAGTTCCGGGAACAGCGACTCCCTTCCGTGAGCCATGATCCGCCACAGCAGAACGTGATCGAGCGGGTCTCCGTCCACCTGCCCCGGAACATAGGCATCCGGGGCTTCGAGCGACTTGAGGATTCGATCATCGGCCAGGAACAATCCCGTGCGGCGGGTGTCGTATTCGACCTCGCGAAATTCGAACCGTCGGCCCTGTCGGGCGCATTCGGCCGCCACCAGATCGGCGAAATCGTAGTTCGTGTTCGTCACCCGGTGGAGCCAGTCCATCGTGAGTACGGCCGACTCACAGCTCACGAACTCGCCCACCGCTCCCTCGAGTAGTTCCCGAACGGTCTCCGACACATCGCTGATGACGCGGCGGCGGTCCACCGACAGCTTCCCCGGTGCCAGTCTTCCGGAGAGGTTCACCACCGCGCCGGACAGCCCGCTGGGCGAGATCACTCCGCGGACGACCTCCGGCTCGACCACCAGTCCGTCCACCAGCAACGCGCCACCGTGTCCGCACCAGGTCACCTGTGCCCCCTTCGGAGCGCCGACCCACGGTGCCGTCTCCCCTCCGGCGTCAAACCCGAACGCCTCGCCCTGTGGAGCCTTCCGCGAGCGGAGGACCCCGGGATCCCAGTGCGCTGCCCGGTCGCCGTGCACCGCCGAAGTCGGGAACTCCGCGATGCCCAGGAGGCGTTCGAGGACACCGACGGCCGACCAGGACTCCGCCGGTTCGATGTCGTCGCGCAGGTACAGGCGCACGGTGGTGCCGGGCTTCCGGCAGGTGTCCTCGCGTTCGACGATGCGGAAGAGGTGGCTGGGGCCGTAGATGGAGACCTCAAGCAGCGGGCCTGGCCGGCCGGTGGCGTCCATGCGGCAGGTGGTCACCTGGATCTCGTCGGCGAGCATGAAATAGCTCAGCACGCCGATGCCGAAGCGGCTGTTGGGGTGGAGTTCGACGGGTGGGTCGGCCTTTCGCCATTCGGCGCGTTCGAGTTTGAAGTCGAGCTGTTCGGCGAATCGGGCGCCGGCGTTGGAGAAGACGCCTCTCAACTCCGCCTCGCCCATGCCGACGCCGTTGTCCTGGCATTCCAGGTAGGCGCGGCCGTTCTCGTCGGCGCCTTGGCGGAACTCGATGCGGCCTTCGTAGGTGTAGCTGGCGCCGACGGTGTTGGTGCGGTCCAGGTATTCGGTGCGTGCGCGGCGGTAGCGGCAGGCGTCGAGGGAGTTCTGGTAGAGCTCGCGGACGGCCAGGTCGCGGTCGCGGTAGAGCTCGACGCCCATCAGCAGGCTGCGGACGCGTCGTTCGTCCAGCCGGAACCTCGCCCAGCCGGTGAAGGCGCCGGTGGCGGGGGCGGCTCCGTCGGAGGTGAGGCGGGTGGGGAGGGGGTGGTCGGTGAGTTCGCGGCGGACGGCGTGGAGGAGTTCGTCGGCGCGGGCGGTGTATTCGCGGAGGCCTTCGACGACGGCCTCGTGGTGGCATTCGGCGCGCAGGACGGGCAGGTCGTAGGAGCCGCCCCAGACGGCCTCGTCGAGGGTGCGGCGCAGGGCGGTGAGGTCGACTTCGTGGGGGATGCCGAGGTGTTCGGCGACGATGTCGGGGAGGGCGGTGGTTTCGATGGCGGTGCCGTGGGCGAGGGCGAGGAGGAGGGCCAACCGCCGTTCGCGGACCTGTTGTTCGCCGGGGGCTCGGAGGTGGTCGTCGGTGCTGAGGCCGGCGAGGTAGTCGCGGTTGGTGACGTCGGGGCCCCGGCGGAGGCCGTGCAGGAGGGCGCTGACGCGTTTCGGCGAGAAGGTCTCGCCGAGTTCGGTGAGGGCCGGCAGTGCGTCGAGGAGTTCGCGGACGGCGTCCGGGTCGGCGAGGTCCTCGTGCTGGTCGAGCCAGCGGTGGTAGAGCCACCAGCCGAGGGGGGCGGCCGACTTGGGCCGGGTGCGGGCGCGGTGGGTGAGCAGGTCGTAGGACTCGGTGAACTGCTCGTAGGCCGCGCGGTGGGCGTCGGGGGCCGGTGCGGGCAGCAGGTCGGTGGGGCGGACGCCGGTGCGGGCGGCGGCGAGGCGCAGGGTGCGGACCCGGTAGAGGAAGGGGGTGACCGCCAGCAGCGCGGCCTCGGCCGGGTAGAGGTCGAGGGGGCGGTCGCCGAGGAGCCAGCCGAGCCGGTCGGCGAAGCGGAGCGCGATGCCGGGGTCCTGCCAGGGGTCGTCGGCCAGGTCCACCGCGTCCCGCAGCCGGGCGAGTTCGCGGACGGCGGCGAGGGCCGCCCCGCGGTACGGCTCGGTGTCCCGGTCGGCCCGGATGTGCTGCCAGGCGCGTGACGCGGCGGCGTTCCGCACCCAGGGGTCGTCCTCGTCCGGGCCGGCCGGTGGACGCCGTCCGTCCAGGTACAGGTTCTCGATGTACCCGGCCTGGACGGAACTCCCGTGCACGGTGCTGTTGTTGATCGTGTTCGAGCCGTCGGTCACCGTTCGCGCCCCTCCCCGAGTGCAGGGCACGAGCGTAGGGCAAGCGCGTAGGGCAAGCGTGGTTCAGCTCGCGGGGCCGGTGACGAGCTTGGCGCGCTTGGCGTCGGCGGCGGCCTGGGGGGTGGCGCCGATGTTGGAGACCATGGCGGTGAGGACGGCGTCGGCGTCGGGGATCCAGTTGATGGTCTTGGACTGGACGACGATCCGCCGGTGCTGCTGGGTGCCGTCGCAGAGCACGTCGGTTTCGGCGGTGCGGCTGGAGCCGAAGGCGACGGAGGAGGTGTCCTCCGGGTCCTTCTGTTCGACGGAGACGGTGAGCGAGCGGGCGTCGTCGGCGACCGAGCAGAGGTAGCTGACGTCGACCCGGACGCGGCTGGGGATCTTCGGGTCGATGGTGGCGTTGTCGAGGGTGACGACGGTGGTGGCGGGCGCCGGGTCGGCGACCTCCTGGGCGGCCCGGGCGGGTGCGGCGAGGCCGGTGAGGGCCGTGGTGACGACCGTCAGGATGATCCACCGTTGCACTGCAACCTCCCGGGGCTGAGGACGTGTTGCGGCCGACGCTAACCGTCCGGCCGGAGCGGCGCGCGCCGGGGCCGTCCGCCCGTCATACCAACGGCCCAACGGTCCGACGCCCGCCGCTCTCACCGGCGCACCGGCCTGGGTGTCACCGTCGCTCTCACCGGCGCACCGGCCCGGGTGTCACCGTCGCTCTCACCGCCGCACCGGCCCGGGCGTCACCGTCGCTCTCACCGCCGCCGGAGCCAGACCGCCCAGGTCAGCACCGAGCAGAGCAGGTACGCCCCCAGGAACCCGAGGTACGCCGCATCCCCGTTGTGGCTGGCGAGGAAGGACTGCCGGAAGGCCAGGTTCACCAGCACCCCGCCGAAGGCCCCGATCGCCCCCGCGAGCCCGATCAGCGCGGCGGAGCGGCGGCGGGAGTCGGCCTCGGCGGCCGCCGGTTCGGCGCCGGCCACGACCGCCGCCCGGGCGACGGCCTGGTAGTGCGCCGGGATCATCTTGTAGGTCGAGCCGTTGCCGATGCCGCTGAGCACGAACAGGGCGATGAATCCGCCGAGGAACAGCGGGAACGAGCCCGCCCGCGAGGCGACCAGCACCACCGCCGTCCCGGCCCCCATCCCGAGGAAGGTGCACAGCGTGACCGCCGCCCCGCCGTACCGGTCCGCGAGCCGCCCGCCGACCGGTCGCAGCAGCGAGCCGAGGAGCGGTCCGAGGAAGGTGAGCGCGGCCGCCTTGACCGGGGTGTCGAAGCGCTCGTGGAACTGCACCTGGAGCACCTGCCCGAAGGCGAAGCCGAAGCCGATGAAGGAGCCGAACGTCCCGATGTACAGCGTGGAGACGGCCCAGCCGTACGGGTCGCGGGCCACCTCGCGCAGCGCCTTCCCCTCGCCGGGGCCGGTCGTCGCCAGGTTGTCCATCCGCCACCACGCCCCGACCGCCGCGAGCACGATCAGCGGCAGGTAGAGCAGCGGCAGCAGCCGGGGGTGGGCGGCCCCGGCGGTGGCCAGGACCAGCAGCCCGAGGAGTTGGACGGCCGGTACGCCGAGGTTGCCGCCGCCCGCGTTGATGCCGAGCGCCCAACCCTTGAGCCGGTGCGGGTAGAAGGCGTTGATGTTGGCCATCGAGGAGGCGAAGTTGCCGCCGCCGACGCCGGCCACGCAGGCGACGGCCAGCAGGGTCCCGTAGGAGACGCCGGGTTCCAGCACGAGGGCGGCGAGCCCGGTGGGGATGAGCAGCAGCAGGGCGCTGATCACCGTCCAGTTGCGTCCGCCGAAGCGGGCGACGGCGAAGGTGTACGGCAGCCGCAGGGTGGCGCCGAGCGCGGTGGGGAGGGCGGTGAGGGTGAACTTGCCCGCGGTGTCGATGTGGTACTGGGGCCCGAGGAAGAGGACGAGCACCGACCAGAGGCTCCAGACGGAGAAGCCGATGTGCTCGGAGAGCACGGAGAACACCAGGTTGCGGCGGGCGATCCGGGCGCCGGAGCGCTCCCAGAACTCCTCGTCCTCCGGGTCCCATCCGGCGAGCGGGGCGGGCGTTCTGGTGTCGAGGACGGTGGTCATGCGGCACGCTCCTCGGTGTGGACCCGCACCGGCCAGCGCCGCAGGACGGCGGGGGCGCCGTCGGGGGCGGTGTCCTCGTCCAGGCAGCGGCCGTCGGTGAGGTCGTAGACCTGCTTGTACATGGGCGAGATGAGGGTGGGCCTGTCGCCGCGGTTGCCGAGCAGGCCGCGGGAGAGGACGGGGGCGCCGCTGAACGGGTCGAGGTTGTCGACGGCGTAGAGCTCGCCGGCGCGGTCGCGGAAGAGCGCGACCTGTTCGCTGTCGGGGAGCAGCACCGCGACGCCGCGGCCGGGTTCGAGGTCGGTGAGGGCGCAGACGGTCCGCCAGCTGGTCCCGTCGTGGATCTGTACGGTCACGGGGTGAGCACCTCCAGTCGGGCCCCGGCGACGAGCACCGGGGAGTCGAGGGTGTGGCCGGCCTCGCCGGGGCGGGCGGGGCGGATCTGGCCGCGTTCGGGGACGAAGGTCACGGCGGGGTCGGGGGTGCCGGGGGCGTTGACGAAGGAGGCGAAGCGCCGCATCCGGTCGGGGTCGGCCAGCGTCTCGGCCCATTCGTCCCGGTAGCCGCCGATATGACGGTCCATCAGTTCGTCCAGCTCGGCGGCGATGCCGAGCGAGTCGTCCAGCACGACGGCCCGCAGGTGGTCCAGGCCGCCTTCCAGCCGCTCCAGCCAGACCGAGGTGCGCTCCAGCCGGTCGGCGGTGCGGATGTAGAACATGAGGTAGCGGTCGATGGTGCGGATGAGGGTCTCGCGGTCGAGGTCGGCGGCGAGCAGGTCGGCGTGGCGCGGGGTCATGCCGCCGTTGCCGCCGACGTACAGGTTCCAGCCGGCCGAGGTGGCGATGATGCCGAAGTCCTTGCTCTGCGCCTCCGCGCATTCGCGGGCGCAGCCGGAGACGGCGGCCTTGAGCTTGTGCGGGGAGCGCAATCCCCGGTAGCGGAGCTCGAGTTCGATGGCGAGGGTGGTGGAGTCCTGGACGCCGAAGCGGCACCAGGTCTCGCCGACGCAGG
This sequence comes from Kitasatospora sp. Ki12, assembly GCF_054601375.1. NCBI lineage: Bacteria > Bacillati > Actinomycetota > Actinomycetes > Kitasatosporales > Streptomycetaceae > Kitasatospora > Kitasatospora sp. Ki12. The sequence goes on from NZ_BAAIHT010000002.1 coordinate 2,249,555, forward strand.
ACTTCACGGTGCGCAGCGACTTGCCGTAGGCGTGTCCGGACTCGAACCCGGCGTCGACCAGCTTGCGCCAGATGACCGGCAGTTGGTCGACGGTCGCGCCGAACATGTCGATCCGCTGGCCGCCGGTGATCTTGGTGTAGAGGCCGTGGTCGCGGGCGATCTCGCCGATCGTGATCAGGCCCTCGGGGGTGATCTCGCCGCCGGGCACCCGGGGCACGACCGAGTAGGAGCCGTTGCGCTGCAGGTTGGCCAGGAAGTGGTCGTTGGAGTCCTGCAGGGTGCCCTGCTCGCCGTCCAGGATGTGGCCGTTGCCGAGGCTGGCCAGGACGGAGGCGACGGTCGGCTTGCAGATCTCGCAGCCCTCGCCGCCGTTGCCGTGCCTGGCGAGCAGCTCGGAGAAGCTCGCCAGGCCGGTGACCCGGACGATCTCGTACAACTCGGCGCGGGTGTGGCCGAAGTGCTCGCACAGGCCCTTGGCGGTGCTGACCCCGGCGGCCTCCAGCTCCTCGGTGACGACGGTGCCGAGCTGCTTGAGGCAGCTGCCGCAGCCGGTGCCGGCCCGGGTGCACTTCTTGACGGCGGCGACGCTGTCGGCGCCCTGCTCGCGGACGGCGGCGCGCACCGCGCCCTGGGTGACGTTGTGGCAGGAGCAGAGCACGGCGTCGTCGGGCAGCGCGACCGGTCCGGCGGAGGCGAATCCGGCGGGCAGCACCAGCTGTTCGGGGGCGACGGTGAGCGGCTTGCCGCCGACGGCGAGCGGGCGCAGGGCGCCGTAGCCCTCGGTGTCGCCGACCAGGACTCCGCCCAGCAGCGTGCCGTCGGCGCCGATGACGAGCTTGCGGTAGACGCCGCTGCGGCTGTCGCTGTAGAGCACGTCGAGGGCGCCGTCGGCGGTGCCGTGCGGGTCGCCGAAGCTGGCGACGTCCACGCCGAGCAGCTTGAGCTTGGTGGAGGTGTCGGCGCCGACGAAGCCTGTGCCGGTGGGACCGGAGCCCGCGAGCTCGGCGAGGGTGCGGGCCGCCGTCTCGGCCATCTGGTAGCCGGGGGCGACCAGTCCGTAGACCCGGCCGTCGACGGCCTGGGCGCATTCGCCGACGGCGAGGACCGCCGGGTCCTCCGTACGGCAGTGCGCGTCGACCACGACACCGCCGCGCGGACCGACCGGCAGTCCGCAGTCCCGGGCGAGCTGGTCGCGGGCGCGCACGCCGGCTGAGAACACCACCAGGTCGGCCGCCAGTTCGCGGCCGTCGGCGAGGGCGAGGCCGCGGACGGCGCCGTCCGGGCCGGTGAGCACACCGCTGGCGCCGGCGCTGGTGTGGACGGTGACGCCGAGCTCCTCGATCTTGCGGCGCAGCGCCGCGCCGCCGCCGTCGTCCACCTGGACGGCCATCAGCCGGGGCGCGAACTCCACGACGTGGGTGTCCAGTCCGCCGGCCCGCAGGGCGCCGGCGGCCTCCAGGCCGAGCAGTCCGCCGCCGACGACCACGCCCGTCCGGGCGGTCCCGGCCTGGGCGCGAATCGCGTCGACGTCCTCGATGGTGCGGTAGACGTGGCAGCCGGGCGCGTCCGTGCCGGGCACCGGCGGGACGAAGGGCACCGAGCCGGTGGCCAGCACCAGGACGTCGTACCGGACTTCGGCGCCGGACCGGGTGGCCACCAGCCGCCGTTCGCGGTCGATCGCGGTGGCCGGGTCGCCCAGCCGCAGGTCGATGCCGTGCTCGGCGAGGAAGCCGGACGGGCAGAGCGTCAGGTCCTCCGCGGTGCTGCCGGAGAACAGGGCGCTCAGGTGGACCCGGTCGTAGGCGGGCCGGGGCTCCTCGGCGAGCACCGTCACCCGCCAGCCGCGCGCGGCCGGCTGCTCGGTCCAGGCCTCCAGGAAGCGCTGGCCGACCATGCCGTGGCCGACCAGGACGAGGTCTCGAATGCTGCGGTCGTCTGTGGTCAACGCACGTCTCCAGTCATCACGGTTCCTTGGGTGAGCAGGTGCAGGGGGTGGCCGGCGAGTGCACCGCCGTCGGCGAAGGCGCCGGCCAGCGCGTCCACGGTGGCCAGGTCGCCGAGCAGGATGGCGCCGACCAGGCGGTCGCCGCGCAGGAGGAGCTTCTTGTAGCTGCCGCGGGTGGCGTCGGTGAGCCGCAGGACGTCGAGGCCCGGGTCGAGGGTCTCGTCCACGGTGCCGAAGGCCGCGTACTCCAGGCCTCCGGTGCTGAGCCGGGCGCGCGGGCGGGTGCCGGGGTAGCGGGCGTCCGGTTCGGCGCCGGAGAGCCGGCGGGCGAGCACGTCGGCCTGCTCCCAGGCGGGGCCGGCCAGACCGTGGACGGTGCCGCGGTGTTCGGCGCAGTCCCCGATCGCGGACACGCCGGGGGCGGCCGTCAGGCCGTCGTCGACCAGGACGCCGGTGGCGACGGGCAGTCCGGCGGCGTGGGCGAGCGCGGTGCGCGGCCGGGTGCCGCAGGCCAGGACGACCAGGTCGCAGTCGAGCCGGTAGCCGTTGGCGAGCTCGACGGCGCCGACCCTCCCCCCGCCTTCGGCCTGGGGGTACCTCCCGGCCGTCAGGCTGGGGGCGGATCCCCCGATGCCGCCGTGCACGGCGCGGGCCCGGTTGCCGGTGTAGCACTCGACGCCGAGCGACCGGAGCCGCTCGCGCAGCACCACCGCCGCCTCGTCGTCGAGTTGGCGTTCGATCAGGTGCGGGGCCTGGTGGACGATCTCGGTACGGACACCGAGCGCGGCCAGCGCCCGGGCGGCGCTCACCCCGAGCACCCCGCCGCCGATCACCACGGCCCGTTCGGCGCCGACGGCCTCCTCGGCGAGCCGGGCGCAGTCCTCCAGGGTGCGCAGCGTGTGCACGCCCTCGATCAGGCCGTACCCGTCGGCGCGGCGCAGTCCGCGCACCGGCGGCAGGACCGGGTTGGCGCCGGTGGCGAGGACCAGTTCGTCCCACTCCTCGACGCCGCCGTCCGCGAGCCGCAGGGTCCGGGCGGCCGGGTCGATCGCCACGACCTCGCAGCCGGGCCGGGCCGTCGCCCCGCCGAGCGGCAGGGCGATCGACTCCGCGTCGTAGCGCCCGGTCAGCACCTCGGCGAGCAGCACCCGGTTGTACGGGGCGCGCGGTTCGGCGCCGTACACGGTGACCGTGCCGGGCCCGCCGAGCGCCCCGTAGCGCTCGGCGAACCGGGCGGCCGCCATGCCGCCGCCGACCACGGCGATCCTCGGGGTCATGGCGTGGCCTCCTTCTGGGCGGGCTCCACCCGCACCGCGCAGAGCTTGAACTCCGGCATCCGCGACACCGGGTCCAGCGCCGGGTTGGTGAGGCTGTTGGCCCGGCCGGCGCCGGACCAGTGGAAGGGCATGAAGACGGTGTCCGGCCGGATCGCGTCGGTGACCCGCGCCGGGGCGACGGCCCGGCCGCGCCGGCTGGTGACGGCGACCGGCTGGCCTTCCGCGATCCCGAGCCGCTCGGCGAGCCTCGGGTGCAGCTCGACGAACGGGCCGGGCGCGGCCGCGTTGAGCTCGGCGACCCGGCGGGTCTGCGCGCCGCTCTGGTACTGGGCGAGCACCCGGCCGGTGGTCAGGTACAGCGGGTACGCCTCGTCCGGTTCCTCGCCGGCCGGGCGGTGGGTGACGGCGGCGAAGCGGGCCCGGCCGTCCGGGGTGGCGAAGCGGTCCAGGAACAGCCGGGGCGTGCCGGGGTGGTCCTCGGACGGGCAGGGCCAGAACACCCCGTCCTCGGCGGCGATCCGGGCGTAGCTGACGCCCGCGTAGTCGGCGTCGCCGCCCGCCGAGGCGCGCCGCAGCTCGTCGAAGGCCCGCTCGGGCTCGACCGGGAAGCCGTCGGCCGCCGAGCCTTCGACCGGGAAGCCGTCGGCCTGGCGCCCCGCCGGGACCCCGAGCCGGGCGGCGAGTTCGCGCAGCACCCAGAGCTCGCTGCGGACGCCCTCCGGCGGGTCGACGGCGCGGCGGCGCAGGATCACCCGGCCCTCCAGGTTGGTGGTGGTGCCGTCCTCCTCGGCCCACTGGGTGACCGGCAGGACGACGTCCGCGAGCCGGGCCGTCTCGGAGAGCACCAGGTCGGCGACGACCAGCAGGTCCAGGGCGCGCAGCCGCTCGGTGACGTGCCCGGCGTTCGGCGCGGACACCGCAGGGTTGGAGCCGGCCAGCAGCAGGGCCCGGACGCCGCCGGGGCGGCCGAGGCCGTCCAGCAGCTCGTAGGCGGACTTGCCGGGGCCGGGCAGGCTCTCGGCCGGCACGCCCCAGACGGCGGCGACGTGTTCCCGCGCCGCCGGGTCCTCGATCGAGCGGTAGCCGGGCAGCTGGTCGGCCTTCTGGCCGTGCTCGCGCCCGCCCTGCCCGTTGCCCTGGCCGGTCAGGCAGCCGTAACCGCTGTACGGGCGGCCGGCCTTGCCGGTGGCCAGGCACAGGTCGATCCAGGCGCCGACGGTGTCGGTGCCCTTGCTCTGCTGTTCCGGGCCGCGCGCGGTGAACACCATGCCGGTCTCCGCCTCGCCGAACAGCCGGGCCGCCTCGCGGAGCCGGTGCGCGGGGACACCGGTGATCCGCTCCACCCGGTCCGGCCAGTGGGCCATCGCCGACTCGCGCGCCCGCTCGAAGCCGGTGGTCCGCCCGGCGACGAACTCCTCGTCCACCAGGCCGTCCGCGACGACCAGGTGGAGCAGGCCGAGGGCCAGTGCCAGGTCCCCGCCGGGGCGGGGCTGCAGGTGCAGGTCGGCCAGCTCGGCGGTGCGGGTGCGGCGCGGGTCGACCACGATCAACCTGCCGCCGTTCTCCCGCAGTTCGCGGAGGTAGCGGACGGCGGGCGGCATCGTCTCGGCCGGGTTGGCGCCGACCAGGATCAGGCAGCCGGTGTGCGGGACGTCGGCGAGCGGGAACGGCAGCCCGCGGTCCAGGCCGAAGGCCCGCCGGTGCGCCGCGGCCGCCGAGGACATGCAGAACCGGCCGTTGTAGTCGATGTTGGCGGTGCCCAGCACCACCCGGGCGAACTTGCCCAGCAGGTAGGCCTTCTCGTTGGTGAGCCCGCCGCCGCCGAACACGCCCACCGCGTCCGGCCCGTGCTCGGCCCGGGTCCGGGCCAGCCCGGCGGCCACCCGGTCCAGCGCCTCCGGCCAGCCCGCCGAGCGCAGCGGCCCGCCCGGCCGGTCCCGCAGCAGCGGGCCGGTCAGCCGGACGTCCCGGGCCAGCAGCGCGGGCGCCGAGCGGCCCTTGCCGCAGAGCGCGCCGCGGTTCACCGGGAAGTCCGGGCGCTCCAGCACCTCGACCGGGGCGTCCGCCGTGGGGCCGCCCAGCCGCATGCCGCACTGCAGCGAGCAGTACGGGCAGTGCGTGTCGGTGGCCGCGGCGGGGGCGGCGGTGGCGGCCCCGGCGGTGGTGGCGGCCCCGACGGTGGTGGCGGCCCCGGCGGCGGGGGCGGCGGCGTCCGGGCTGGTCGGCGTCATGCCGAGAAAGGTCGCCGCCCGCTGTTTCGCGATCGGGTCACCGGTGTTGCGGCCGCGGTACGCCTCGCTCACGGTCCCAGGTCACCGGGGTGCACGGTCGGACATCTGCCGTAACCGGAAGGGCACTTTCGCTTACCGGTAGGTGACGGCTGGGCAATCCCCCCGTAACAGGAGCACCGCACGCTGACCGCCATGGCAACCCTCACCCAGCCCGGACCGCTCACCGGCTTCACCGTCGGGGTCACCGCCGCCCGCCGCCGCGAGGAGCTCACCGCCCTGCTCGCCCGGCGCGGCGCCCAGGTGGTCGAGGCTCCGGTGCTGCGCATCCTGCCGCTCGCCGACGACCTCGCCCTGCGCGAGGCCACCGACCGCTGTCTGGCCGCCCCGCTCGACTACGTGGTGGCCACCACCGGGGTCGGCTGGCGCGGCTGGATGAGCGCGGCCGAGGGCTGGGACCGGGGCGCCGCCCTCGCCGAGGCCTGCCGCGGCGCGGTGGTGCTCAGCCGCGGTCCCAAGGCCACCGGCGCGGTCCGGGCCAGCGGGCTCGACGAGGGCTACTCCCCCGGCACCGAGGCCACCGACGAACTGCTCACCTGGCTGCTCGCCCGCCCGCTCGCCGGGTGCCGGATCGCCGTCCAGGAGCACGGGGTCCGACTGGACGGCTTCGCCGCCGCGCTGCGCGAACGCGGCGCCGAGGTGATCTCCGTCCCGGTCTACCGCTGGGCACCCCCGGAGGACCCGGGCGCGGTACGCAGACTCATCGACCAGACCGTCCGCCGCCAGGTGCACGCACTCACCTTCACCAGCGCCCCCGCGATCACCGCCCTGCTCACCGCGGCCGAGGCCGAGGGGCTGTACGAGGCGCTGATCGACGCCCTGCGCGAGGACGTCCTGCCGGTCTGCGTCGGCACCCTGTGCGCCCGGCCGCTCGCCGACCTCGGCCTGCCCGCCGTCCACCCCGAGCGCGGCCGGCTCGGCTCGCTGGTCCGGCTGCTCGCGGACGTCCTGCCGGTCCGGGCGCGTCGTGAAGTCCCGCTGGACGGCCAGGTGTTGACCCTCCAGGGCAACGCCGCCCTGGTCGACGGCGAGAGCCACATGCTCAGCCCGCGCGGCGCCGCCGTCCTGCGCGCCCTCGCCGAACGCCCCGGCCGGGTGCTCAGCCGCGCCGAACTCCTGCGCGCCGCCTGGCCGGACGCCACGGCCGACGAGCACGCCGTGGAAGCCGCCGTCGGCCGGCTGCGCGCCGCCCTCGGACCGCACGCCGCCCTGATCCGCACCGTCCCCAAGCGCGGCTACCGGCTGGCGGCCGGCTGATGCCGCCGGTCCTGCTCGCCGTCGCCCACGGCAGCCGCGACCCGGCGGCCGTCACCTCGACTCGCGCCCTGCTCCGGCTGGTCCGCTCCCTCCGCCCCGAACTCACCGTCCGCTGCTGCTTCCTGGACCTCGCGGAGCCGTCCCTTCCGCATGCCCTCGACCGGCTCGACGACCGGCAACCGATCCTGGTCCCCCTCCTCCTCGGCACCGGCTACCACGTACGCGTCGACATCCCCGCCGCCCTCGCGTCCGCCGGCCTGCCTCCCGAATGCCTCACCCCCGCCCTCGGCCCCCACCCCCTGCTCGCCGAAGCCCTCGCCGACCGCCTCACCGAGAGCTGCGCCCCGGCGGACACCCCCGTGGTCCTCGCCGGAGCCGGATCCTCCGACCCCACCGCCCTCGCCGACACCGAACGGATGGCCCACCTCCTCGCCACCCGCCTCGGCCGCCCCGTCACCCCCGCCCACCTCTCCGCCGCCACCCCCACCCCCCACCAGGCCGTCGCCGCCCTCCAGAGCGCCGGCCACCCCCGGGTCGCCCTCGCCACCTACCTCCTCTCTCCCGGCTTCTTCGCCCGCCGCGCCGCTGGTGCCGAAGCGACCTGGACCACCGCCCCCCTCGGAGCCCACTCAGCCGTCGCCCGCCTCGTCCTCCACCGCTACGACGAGGCCCGAGCCACCTCAGCCCTACTCGCCGCCGCCTGACACCCCACCGACGAACGCCAGCAGCCGCTCGTTGACGAGCTCCGGCCGCTCCAAGTTCAGCCCGTGCCCGGCCCGTTCGAGGATTTCCGCCCGCACCCCCGGAATCAGCGCCGTCACCCGCTCCACCACCTGGCGCGGCCGCAGCAGCGCGCTGCGCTTGCCCACCAGCACCAGCGCGGGCAGCGCGATCGACCCCAACTCCTCGTCGGTGAACGGCCGGGCCGGCGGCCGGGAGCTCGGCCTGTAACCGCGCATCGCGAGCATCAACGGCGCGATCATCTCGGGCGGCGCGCTCAGCGCCGGGTTGGCCAGCAGCCGCCCGACCGCCGGGCGCAGCGGTCGCGGGGCCAGCATCCCGAACAGACCAGCGACCATGTGGAGGTAGAACCGCGCGGGCACCTTCTCGATCCCGCCCGGATCCAGCGGCGCGACCGACGCGAGGCGCTCGGGCGCGTGGACGGCCTGGTTGAGGGCCAGCCATCCACCGTACGAGACCCCGACCAGGTGCACCCGCTCCAGCCCCAGACCGGCGAGCACCTCCTCCAGCCAGGCCGCGTTCTCCTCCGACCCCGCCGCGACGGCGCGTTGGACGCTACGGCCGGGGTCGTCCAGGGTGTCGATCGCGTACACCGGGTGGTGCTCACCCAGGGCGGCGACCTGCGGGTACCAGTTGGACGGATGCCCGGCGTGGCCGTGCAGCAGCACGATCGGTTCGCCGGTCGTCGCGCCGTAGCGGTGAACGTGCACGCTCCCGTACGTGGTCTCGACATCGAACTCCTGGCGCGGACTCGGCCACAGCTCCATCGCCCGGTCGTACGCCGCAAGGAACTTCGCCCGAGCCGCCTCGCTGACGAAGTGTCCGACGCTGGTCCTGGTCATGATCCCCTCCCAGTTTTGATGGTATGGTTGTACCACAAAAACATTCGGAGGGAACCCGATGCCGAAGCTGGTGGATCACGAGGAACGGCGGGCCCACATCATCGACGCCCTGCTCCGCTCGGCGGCCCGGAACGGACTGCACGCCGTCACCATGCGCTCCGTCGCGATCGAGGCAGACGTCTCCGTACGCCTCGTCCAGTACTACTTCGACACCAAGGAACAGCTACTGCTCGCCGCCATGACCCGCCTGGCCACCCGCATGGGCGAACGCGTCCAGCACCGCGTCCGCACAGCCGGCACCACCGCCGACCCCCGCGGCATCATCGAGGCGGTGCTCCTCGAAGCCGTCCCCACCGACGAGGAGAGCCGCACCTTCCACCTCGTCTACACCGAGTACGCGGTGCTCTCCGTCACCGACCCCGCCCTGGGCGGACAGCCCTTCCTCGCCGCCCCCGACGAGATGGAATCCTTCCTGGCCGCCCAGCTGACCGCCGCCCAACAGGCCGGGGACGCCGCCCCCCACCTCGACCCCCGCCAGGAGGCCGTCGTCCTCCTCGCCGTCTCCGCCGGCCTCGGCCTGAGCGTCCTGCTCAACCAGCGCACGGCGGATGCAGCGACCACCGTCCTGCACTACCACCTCGGCCGCATCTTCCCCGACCGCGCCTGAGAGCAGCGACGGTGTCGGAGCCGCCGCCCGAGCTTGCCGTCGACCTTGGTGCGCCTGGCGTTCCCAAAAATGCTTCGCGCGTGCGAACAGCCTGCCCGATGATCGCAGGATGGACCTCCCGCTGAACGTGATCGAGCTCGACGGCGGCCTCACCCTGAGGCGCTTCAGGGGCGAGGCGGACTACCCGGAGTTCCTCCGGCTGATCGAGGAGTCCGCCGAACACGTACGGCCCTGGATGTCCTGGATCGCCGACCACACCCCGGCCGCGGCAGCCGAGTTCGTCGCCACCCGCGACGAAAAGTGGGAACGCGGCGACAGCTACACCTACCTGATCGTCCAGGACGGCCGGATGGTCGGCGCCGCCAGCCTCTACCGGCGCGAGGAATCGGGGCCCGCCGTACGCGAGATCGGCTACTGGCTGCACCCCGACGCCACCGGCCGCGGCCTCGTCACCCGGGCCGCCCGAGCCATGATCGCCGAAGCCTTCCGGCTGCCCGGCGTCGACCACGTCGAGATCTGGCACGACCCCGGCAACCACCGCAGCGCCGCCGTCCCCGCCCGCCTCGGCTTCACCGTCCACCTCCGCCGTCCCGCCGAGCGCGTCACCCCGGCCGCCACGGGGGAGGAACAGATCTGGCGCCTCTCGCGGGGCGCGGAGGACTGCACCGGCATGGACGCTCGTTTCGTCGGTATCGCTGAGCTGGTCGAGGTCCCGTCCGTGGCGGTCGTGGTCGACGTCATGCGCGCTTTCACCGTGGCGGCCTGGGCCTTCGCCCAGGGGGCGGAGAAGATCGTTCTCGCCGCGTCGTTGGACGACGCCCTGGCACTGAAGACCCGCCACCCGGGTTGGGTGGCACTCAAAGACGGTCCGCCCGCTGCTGGGTTCGACCTGGTCAACTCTCCGGGAATGCTGCGGTCGGCCGACCTTCGAGGACGGACCGTTGTGCAGAAGACCACCGCGGGGACGGTCGGTGCCCTTGCCGTGAAGGACGCACCGTTGGTGCTGTGCGCCGGCTTCGTGGTGGCGGAGGCGACCGCTCGGCTCCTGCGGACACGCAAGAGCCGCAGTGTCACGTTCGTAGTCACCGGCGAAGACGGACGGGCCGATGAGGATGTGGCGTGCGCTGAATACATCGCTCGTAGGTCGACCGACGCCGAGGCGGACGCTTCTGTGTTCCTCCGCCGAGCTGCCGAGTCGCGCGCCGCCGCCGAGCTTGCGGCGGGGGTGCGTCAGGGAGTGCGCCCCGACGACATCGCACTCTGCCTTGAGCTCGACCGGTTTCCCTTCGCCATGGTGGCGGCCTTGGAGGACTCGCTCATGGTCCTGCGTCCGTGCACCGTGCCTGCGCAGGTCGACGCCCCCGCGATCTGACGAGACCGCCCCCAGTGCTGCGGGCCCCGACCGAACTACGTCGTCAGATGGTCGAACTCCCCTGCCTTGACGCCGAGGAGGAAGGCGCGGAACCTGTCGGGCGAGGTGGTGATGATGACGTCCGGGTCATCGCTCTCGCGGATCTCTATGGCGCAGCCAGCGATTGCTGAGACATATACGCAGTTGGCGGCGTCGCCACTGAACGAGGACTTCTGCCAGTTGTGAACGGCCATATTCGGTCCTGTCTCAGATGCTCTGGGCGATGCGGCGGATAAGGTCGCGGGATGCGTCCGGCCGAAGCGCGCCCTCCTCCAGCCGATCCATGACAGCCCGATATTTGATCAACTGCGGCTCGGTGTCAACGAACTCCGATCTGTCGCCGTCGACCTGGACACTGTCCAATCGTGCGACCTCAGACTTGAAGTACACAATCCCGGCGCCAGAGCTGGGGTAGCTCCCCGTCCCGAACGGGATCACCTTCAGATCGATGTGTGGTCGCTCGCTCGCGGTCAGCAGGTATTCCAGCTGTTCACGCGCGACCATCGGGCCGCCGAAGCCCATGCGCAAGGCGGCCTCGTGGACGACGGCGGACAGCGGGATCGGCTGCTCGCCATAGATCACTGCTTGCCGCTTGATGCGATGGGAGACGAGATGCTCCACTTCCGGCGGTGAGAGGCGTGGGACGACATCCCGAAAGAGCGCGCGGGCGTGCTCTGGAGTCTGGAGAAGACCAGGGATGTGAATCGCGGAAGCGATCCGCATCGACTGCGCATGGTGTTCGAGTACGGCCAGGTCGAGCGCTCCGGCCGGGAGGATTTCGCGGTACTCCTCCCACCAGCCCCGCGTGCGACCGCCGGTCATGTTGGTCAGCGCCTCGATCAGGGCATCATCCACGCAGCCGTAGAGCCGGGCCAGGGTCCGTACCCGGTCCGCGCTCACCGGGTACCCGCCGGATTCGATGTTGCTGATCCGGGACTGCGGGGTGCCGTGAAGTTCCCCGGCTCGCGTGACCGACAATCCCGCCTGCTCGCGCAGCCGGCGCAACTCCGTGCCGAGTCGCCGCTGCCGGATGCTCGGCGGGATCTTGCTGGGCGGCATCCGCTGCTCCCTTCCCTCGCTCGCCGTGACCGGCGTCGTTCATCCTTTGGAGTGGCGGTGATATCACTTCTCCAGAGGTGGTGGACTACATACTACCTACTGGCTACTTTTGATCCTGCGTCAGAGACGATCGCTGCCCACGGTGTCGGCAGTGAAGCGTCCAACTCCCGTTCACGTAGGAGACTTCCATGACCGCCCAGCCCTCGCCAAACCCCCGCCCGTTCGACCAGGAGCTGTGCGGGCTCGTGCTCGACACCGCCCCCAGGCTGTTCGCCGTCGTCCAGGTGTGCGGCGAGGGCCCTGCCGACGCCGACGGGTGGGTCGTGGCCTGGGGGCTCGCCGACAACGACGGGCCGACGCACGTGATCGGCATCGATGGGCGGCTGCGGATGACCCTCGCGTCACCCGAGCGAGCCGTACGACACTTCACCGGGCAACCGGGGATCACCGCGCGGCTGGTCTGGCTCGCGCAGCCGGGTGCCGCCGCGTTGGACCGGGCCGAAGCCGCCTGAGCCCTCCGAAACCAGCGCCGCCGCCTCCGGATGTGTCCACAAGCGGAACGATGCGAAACCATGGCGCCAACGAGACTGCCGTGCCAGCCTGTTCGAGGCCTCAAGCGGACAGCGGTCGAACACTGACCGCACCCATCGGCCTTCCTGCACTGTCGACTTGAGACGGGAGTACGGAATGCGCATCACGATCAAACCGCGTGCGGCCAGGCTCGCAGCGGTGGCGGCACTGACGGCCGGCGCGGTGGCCATGGCCACCGGGAGCGCCTACGCCGCCGGTCCGGGCGGGGCAGAGACCTGCCCCAGCGGTAGCGTCTGCCTGTACTACAACTCGCCCGGGAACGGCTGGGGTTCGTTCGAGAACTGGTCCCCGGGCCAGAACGTCGACCTGCACAACTTCACCTTCGCCCACTGGGCGAACGGCTCGGGCTACGGCCAGACCGTCTACCAGAACGCGGCTTCGATCGTGAACAACACCGGCCACACCGTATGGGTCAGCCGGGTCAGCGACGGCCTCTGGTACGCCTACGGCAACGGATACGCAGGATCACTCAACATCACGGCCAACGACGACGCCCGCCTGTTCACCTGACAGATCATCCGAAAGACCCGCAGGGGCCTCCACCTCGCGTGGAGGCCCCGTCGCGGCTGCGCGAACCACCACCCGTCAACACGCCCGTCCGGATGGCGCGCCTGCCGACGAAGGCATGGGTCGAGCTCTCTCACGGGTCATCCCATTCACCTGCGTCCGCCGCTGCTCTCTCGTCAGCGCGAGAACCAGGAGAGCTACCCAAGTTTGGGAGGCACGGGATGATTGGGTATATATCGGAGCCGGAGCGACTCCCAGTAGCGGCTGCCAAGGTGGATGAGGGAGCAGACAAGGTCTCACAGTCCGACACCGGCTTCGGTGAGTCGGCGGCGGCCGCAATCCGACACGGCGATTGGACCATCGGATCGTCCCTCGGCGCGTGCGCCAGTCACGGGTCTGCGCCAGCGCCAACATGGCGCACTTCCTCTCCGGCACCGGCGAGCCGCTCGATCTGAACGTCGAGGACATGCTGAGGGACATACCCGACTTCCAGGGGAGCGTTTCCACCACGCTGGACGGAAACATCCCGGGCTGGGAAGCCGAGGCTCTGGCGGAGTACCGGCGCACCGGCAAACCCGTCGCGCCGGTTCAGCAGACCGGTTGGCAGCCCATGTCCGCGACGCCCGAGAGCAGCAAGGACTGGTTCTACGCGGTCGGTTCCTTCCACTACAACACCGGAGCGAAGATCGAGGTCAGGCCGACCTCACCCGGTGCTCCGCCGGAGGTGACCGTCACCTACAAGACGCACGTCCGCGACCGGTACAACTGGGACCACCGGAAGGGGACCGACGTGCCGGGCATCGGCTATGTTTCGGACGACGACCTCCAGCGCCTCCACCGGACCGGTCTGGCGCAGGAGTTCGACATGGGAGGCAGCAGTAGGAACAGGACCAGGAAGCTCTGACATGACGTCCGGTGGTTCCGCTCGCAGGCCGTGGACGCGTTGGCTCCTGGGTACGTTCCTCGCGCTGTGCGTGCTGGTCACCGTGGGATGCGTCTGGTGGGGTGTGGCCGGGGTCCTGCGGACCTTCGATCCGCGCGAGACCGATGCCGACCGCGCGGAGCGGCTGGCGGGCCTGCATCACGAGCAGCACCCCGCCAAGGGGCGGTACTACATCCCGGCGGACGCCGTGCTGTCCCGAACCGCCGACGGGAAGCCGGTCGCCTACCTGCACTACGGACTCGGCGGGGGCGACGACGTCAACATCGACGACTTCCTCAGCACGTACGACCTGGCCCGGCCCGGAGCCCCCGCGCCGCTGCCGGAGGACCTGCGGGCCGCGCTGCCCGGCGACGAACCCGCCGAAGGCTCGCTGGTGCCCGGCGGGCAGGCCGGGCGGCAGATCCTCGTGGTGGCGCGGCCGTCCACCACGTCCACACCGGGCGCGGCCGACATCTACGTCCGGGCCACCGACACCTGAGCGGGCCCGCCGCGCTGAGTGCGCGGCGGGCCCGGGTCATGAAGCCTCAGGAGGCGGCGAGCCAGGCGGCGGGGCCGCCGACCTGGGTCCAGTTGGTGCCGCCCTGCCACTGGAAGACGCCGCTGCCGTCGGGGCTCAGGCCGTAGACGTGGCCGGCGCCGTCGATGGTGAACTCGGCGCCGGGGCCGCCGATCCGGGACCAGCTCCCGCCGCTGTAGCGCCAGACGTCCCCGGTGCCGGGGTTGGTGGCGAGCAGGGTACCGCCGCCACCGGCGACGATGCTGCCGGCCGGGCCGCCGACCTGGGTCCAGTTGGTGCCGCCCTGCCACTGGAAGACGGCGCTGCGGTCGGGGCTGAGGCCGTACACGCGGCCCGCGTCGTCCACGGCGAACTGGGCGCCGGGGCCGCCGATCCGGGTCCAGCCGGTGCCGTCGTAGCGCCACACGTCCCCCGTAGCGGGGTTGGTGGCGATCAGGGTGTTGCCGCCGGCCGCGATGCTGCCCGCCGGGCCGCCGATCTGGTTCCAGCTGGTGCCGCCCATCCACACGAACACACCACTGCCGTCCGGGCTGAGCCCGAAGACGTGCCGGCTGCCGTCCAGGGCGAACTGCTTGCCCGGGCCGCCGATCCTCGACCAGCTGTTGGGGCTCCAGTTGTAGACGTAGAGGTCCCCGCTGGTCGGGTTGGTGGCGACCAGCCCGCCGCCGCCGGAGACGATGGTGGCGGCCGGGCCGCCGACCTGGGTCCAGGCGGCGCCGTTCCAGTTGTAGACACCGCCGCGGTCGGGGGAGAGCGCGAACAGGGCGGTCGAGACGGTGATTTGGGCGCCCGGCAGGGCGACGGACGCGGCCGCGCTCACCGGTGCGAGGGCGACGGCGGACGTGGTGGTGGCCGAGGCCGGGACGGCCAGCAACGGCGCGGCGCCGAGCGCGAGCGCCAGGCCGGCGAGAAGGAGCTTGCGGGTCGTGGCACGGAGGTGCATCGCTTCCAACCTTCTGGTGGTGTGGGAGTGCGAATGGCGCGTGCTGGTGATCCGAATGATCCGCGTGGTCCGCGCGATCTACGTGATCCGAACTGCCAGTTGTCGGCATGGACATGCCGGGGACAATCCTGCCCGCCGCCCCGTGGCCTGTCTTACGACGAACTGCGGATTGCCCGCCGCACCCGGGTGCGCTAAAAGCAACCCGGACCTGCCGCGAACTGCACGGCGGGCCCGGGAAGTCGGAGCCAATGGGTCAGCGCGCGACGGCCTTCGCGCCGCCCCGGGAGTCGCTGTCCTCGTCCTCGCCCTGGTCGTCGTCCCAGCCGTCGCTGCGGTCGCGGTGGAGGGTGAAGCGGTCGTACAGGACCGGCGTCGGGAAGGGGTTGGCGGCGGTGGCGGGCACCGAGTGGTAGTAGCTGACGGTGATGGTGGTGCGGCCGCCGGGCACCAGGCCCGGGTCGACGTCGAAGACGGCGACGCCGTACGGGTACTTGGTGTCCGGATCCGTCACCGCTGACCAGTGGGCCTTCTCCTTGGCGTCCGGGTCGGCCTTGAAGGTGAGCCGCTGGGTGCGGACGAAGGCCTCGCGCACGCCGTCGCCGTCGGCGGGCAGATAGACGTCGTCGTGCCCGGCGGTGCCGCCGCCGCCGAGGATCAGGTGGACGGTGCCCTGCGAGGTGTCGATCTGCCGCAGGTCGTCGTCGGCCACCGCCGGAGTGAGCAGCCCGCCCGGGGCGGTGCCGCGCACCGGGTGGGTGCGCTCGTAGTCGTGGTCGTGGCCGGCCAGCACCAGGTCGACGGAGTAGCGGTCGAGCAGTGGCAGCAGTTTCTCGCGGATGCCCATGTCGCCGCCGTGGCTGGCGGAGGAGGAGGACATCGCGAACTGGTGCATGTTGGCGACGATCCAGTCCACCGAGCGGCCGCGCCGGGCCCGCGACAGCACCCGTTCCAGCCAGCGGAGTTGGGCGCCCTCGCTGTAGTCGCTGATGTAGATGGACTGCCCGGTGGCCGGGTCGAGGCTGGCGTCGTCCTCGACCGCGATCTCGTTGCCGTCCAGGCTGACGAAGAGCACCGAACCGATCTGGAAGCTGTACCAGTTGCCGCAGTGGTCGCGGGTGCCGTTGTCGGGCAGTTCGAAGCGGGTCAGGTAGGAGGCGTACCCGAGGTCCCCGCCGCCGGCCTCCACCTCGTGGTTGCCGGGTGCGGGCATCCACGGGCGGTTCGCGGCCGACGTGGACAGGTTGTTCATGAACGCGTTCCAGCACTGCGGCTGGAGGTCCGTGTTGTTGTTGGCGTACGCGAGGTCGCCGTTGAGCAGGTGGAACAGCGGGTTGAACTGCTCGACCTGGCGGACGGCCGCGGCGCCGTGGATCGAGGACTTCTTGAACACGTTGTCGCCGGTGCCCAGGTCCCCGAAGCTGGTGAACCGGAAGGCCGCCCGGCCGCGCGCGGGCGCCGTGCGGAAGGTGCCGCGCACCGGGTCCGCGCCGTCGTGCAGGACCTCGTAGACGTACGTGGTGTCGGGCCGCAGGCCGGTCAGCCGGACGTGGTGGGTGAAGGTCTCGACCTTGTTGAGACCGTCGACGTAGGTGCGGGTCGCCGCGTCCACGGTGTGTCCGGCGCCGCCGCGCGGGGTGCCGATCCGTACCCGGGGGCGGCGCACGGAGGCGCCGGTCGCCCAGGAGACCGTCATCTCCCGGGAGGGCTCCTCGCCCCACTGGAGGTGGATCTGCTCCGGGCCGGGCGTGCCGGCCACCGCCGGCTGGGTCCACAGCAGGGTGGACGCGGGCAGTGCGGCGAGCGCGCCGGCCGCCGTCCCCGTCCGAAGGACCGTCCTGCGCGAGGGATGTGTCGAAGGGTGTGTCGAAGGATGGACCGAAGGGTGTGCCACGACTGCCGCCTCCTGGGCTCCGGGAATCGCCCAGGAGGCTCCCAGCCGAACCGCACGGCCGGACCACGGCCGGCCGTGCGTACGGGGAACGGCAGTTGAACACCGGTCGGCCGGAAAACGTCGGTGCACGACCCGCGCCCCCACGACCCGTGGCGACCGGTCAGCGGGGCTCAGCCGGTGGCGACCACGCCCGGCAGACCGGTGGCGACCCCGTCCAGGGCGTGCGAGCAGACGCAGTCCCGCGCGGCGGGCAGGCTCTCCAGTGCCTTGAACAGCACCGTGCGCAGCCGGTCGACGTTCCCCGCGAAGACCTTCAGCACCTCGGCGTGGGTGACGCCCTCGCCGCTCTCCACCCCCGCGTCGAGATCGGTGACCAGCGCGAACGAGGTGTAGCAGAGCCCGAGTTCACGGGCGAGGACGGCTTCCGGGTGGCCGGTCATGCCGACCACCGACCAGCCGTTGGCGGTGAACCAGCGGGACTCGGCGCGGGTGGAGAAGCGCGGTCCCTCGATCACCACCAGGGTGCCGCCGTCCACCGGTTCCCAGTCCGCGTCGCGGGCCGCGTCCAGGGCCGCCCGTCGCCCGGCCGGGCAGTACGGGTCGGCCATCGACACGTGCACCACCTCGGGGACGGAGCCGTCCGGCAGCGGCAGCCCGTCGTAGAAGGTCTGCACCCGCCCCGAGGTCCGGTCGACGAACTGGTCTGGCACCAGCAGCGTCCCCGGCCCGAACTCCGGCCGCAGCCCGCCCACCGCGCACGGTCCGAGCACCTGCCGCACGCCCAGCGAGTGCAGCGCCCACAGGTTGGCCCGGTAGTTGATCCGGTGCGGCGGCAGCCCGTGGCCGCGCCCGTGCCGGGGCAGGAAGGCGACCCGCCGCCCGGCCACCTCCCCCACGAACAGCGCGTCGCTGGGCGCCCCGTACGGGGTGTCGACGCGCACCTCGGTCACGTCGTCGAGCAGCGCGTAGAGCCCCGAGCCGCCGATCACGCCCAACTCGGCCCGTACGGTGCCCTGATCGCTCGTCATCGTTCGTACCCTTCGTCGAGGAACGTCCGGGCCACCCTACGGGGGGTGGGTGGAACGGGGTACGGCCGATCGGCCGCGGGCCGCCGGGGTGGTCCCGCGCGGCCGTGCGGGTGACCTGCCGGACGTGTCGGCGGCGGCGCGCCCCACTGGTCGTGCGTCGGTGGGAGTGCGCCGCCTCCGGTCGGCGCACGCCCTGTCCCCGGATCTGAGAGCCGCCGATGCCTCCCACCGCTCGTCTCCGTCGCCTCGTCCCCACCGCGCTCTGCGCCCTCGCCGTGGTCCTCGCCGCCCCCGCGGCCCACGCCGCGCCGCCGGGGCGCGACACCGGGTCCGACCCCGGACGGGCGGGTGACGACCGGTACGACTGGGACAGCGTGGCGGCCTGCGAGAGCAGTGGCGACTGGCGCGTCAACACCGGCAACGGCTACTTCGGCGGCCTCCAGTTCGACCAGCCGACCTGGCGCGAGAACGGCGGCCTCGCCTACGCCCCGCGCGCCGACCTCGCCACCCGCGACCAGCAGATCGCCGTCGCCCAGCACCTGGCCGGCCACCGCGGCCTCTCCCCGTGGCCGGTCTGCGGCGCCCGCGCCACCCGGGACCACGACCGCGGCGGCGTCCTCCCGCCCCCGGCCGCCGCGGCCACCCCCACCGGAGCCGGGACCCCCGGGGGCGGCACCTGGACCGTCCGCGAGGACGACACCCTGGCCGACCTCGCCGAGCGGCTGCGCGTCCCGGGCGGCTGGCCGGCCCTGTACGCCCTCAACCGCACGGCCGTCGGCGAGGACCCGGACCTCATCCAGCCCGGCACCGTCCTCGACCTCCCCTCCTGACCCGCCGCCTGGACCCGTCCCCGCCGCCCACGCCCTCCCCTTCCCGGGCGTGGGCGGCGCCGTGCCCGGTCACACCGAAGACGGCCCGGGAACGCCGACGGCCCGGCCGCTCACCGGGAGCGGACGGGCCGTACGGGTACGGGCAGGGGTCAGCCGACGTGGACCCGCGGACGGCGTGAGCGGTCGGGTTCGGCCTCGCGCAGCACCTCGCGGGTGACCGGTGCGACCTCGCCCTGGCCGAACAGGAAGAAGCGCAGGAACTGGGCGAAGGGGTTGCCCTCGGTCCACTCGAAGTAGAGGTGCGGCCGCTGCCCGGTGCGGTCCCGGACGGTGAGCGCCAGGGCGGCGATCGCGTTGGGGATGCTGGAGCTCTCCAGGGTGAGGACGCGGTAGCGGCCGTGCAGGACCTCGCCGCGGACGGTGAGCTCGGCCTCGAAGTCGGAGGCGTCGCGGACGGTGACCTCGACGAAGACCAGGTCGTCCTCGCCGGGGATGTCGTTGTCGGCGCGGATCTGGCGGATCTTGTCGCGGTACTCGGCGTTGTCGCGGCGGCTCGGTTCGTTGGCGATGAGCCGCAGCGGGCGGTGCGCGTAGTCCCTGATGAAACGTTCCGCCACATCGTCCAGCGCGACGTTCGTGACGCGCAGCTCGAAGGCGCGGCGCAGCCGGGAGAGCAGCGAGACCAGGATGATGCCGGCGATGAAGCAGGCACCGATCTTGAGACCGTCCGGCCGCTCCATGCAGTTCAGCACGGTGGTGTAGAGGAAGACCGCCGAGATCGCCGCGAAGGCGACCGTCCAGCCCTTCTCGCGCTTGCGGTACGCGGCGATGGTCACCGCGATGGCCGCCGAGCTGATCAGCACCAGCACGCCGGTCGCGTACGCGCCGCCCTGGGCGTCCACGTCGGCGTCGAAGATCCAGGTGACCAGGAAGCCGACCACGGTCAGCACGATCACCATCGGCCGCACCGCGCGCGCCCAGTGCGGCGCCATGCCGTAGCGCGGCAGGTAGCGCGGCAGCAGGTTGAGCATGCCGGCCATCGCGGAGGCGCCGGCGAACCAGAGGATCGCGATGGTGGAGAGGTCGTAGACGCTGCCGAAGGCGCCGCCCAGGTACTCGTGCGCCAGGAAGGCCAGGGCGCGGCCGTTGGCGTCGCCGCCGGGCTTGAACTGGTCGGCCGGGATGAGCAGCGTGGTGATGAAGCTGGTGGCGATCAGGAAGCAGCTCATGATCACGGCGGAGGTGGTGAGCAGCTTGCGGGCGCCGCGGATCCGGCCGGCCGGGTTGGCCTCGGTGTCACCGGGCGCGCCCTCGATGTGCGGCATCACGGCGACGCCGGTCTCGAAACCGGACAGGCCGAGCGCCAGCTTCGGGAAGGTCACCAGGGCCACGCCGACCATGATCACCGGGTTGCCGTGCTGGGCGGTCAGCGCGTCCGTCCAGTCGGTGACCACGTGCGGCGCCTCGATGATCTTCCAGAGGCCGACGGCCACCACGACCACGTTCAGCGCCAGGTAGACGCCGACCAGCGCCACCGCCAGGCCGATCGCCTCACTGAAGCCCTTGAGGAAGACCGCGCCGAGCAGCGCCACCAGGACCAGCGTGATCAGCACCTGCTTGCCGCCGAGCATGCCGTTCAGGTGCGGGTTCTCCACCAGGTGCGCGCTCGCGTCGGCGGCGGACAGCGTGATGGTGATCAGGAAGTCCGTCGCCGCGAAGCCCAGCAGCGCCAGGACGAACAGCTTGCCCTTCCAGAACGACAGCAGCCGCTCCAGCATCGCGATCGAGCCCTCACCCCGCGGGCTCTCCTTGGCCACCCGCCGGTAGACCGGCAGCGCGCCCAGCAGGGTGACGACCACCAGCACGATGGTGGCGATCGGCGACAGCACGCCCGCGGCGAGGGCGGCGATGCCCGGCTGGTAGCCGAGCGTCGAGAAGTAGTCCAGGCCGGTCAGGCACATCACCCGCCACCAGCGCTGGCCGGCGTGCGCACCGCCCGTGCCGTGTGCCTCGGAGTCCCCCGTCTCCGTGTCACTGTCCGTGCCCGCGTCCGGGGCGGTCTTGGAGGCGGACACGTCCTCCAGGAGCCAGCTGCGGAGCCGTATTCGCGCCGACGACGGATCGTCCGTCGTCGTCTCCGTCGAACCCGACGAAACCACCTTGCACCTCTTGTTTAAAGACCCCGTAAAGCGCCGTCGGGCGACGGCAGTGCGCCAGGCTATGCGACGGGCGTTAAGGGCACGTCATCGGGACGCGTTAAGAAAACGTCATGACGCCGCAGGTCGGCGCGGGTGCACGGCGCGGCGGGCCGGGACGCCGGGGTGCGGAGCGGGCTCCCCGCCCCGGCGTCCCGGGATGCGGACGGGGGTTACGCCTGGTAACCGAGGACCGTCATCATGCCCGTCTCCGCGTGGTACACGTTGTGGCAGTGCACCATCCACAGCCCCGGGTTGTCGGCGTCGAAGTCGACGGCCAGGGTCGCGCCCGGCAGCACGATCGCGGTGTCCTTGCGCGGGCCGCCGCCGGGCAGCGCGAAGCTGTGCCCGTGCAGGTGCACGGGGTGCCACATGGCGGTGCTGTTGCGGAACTCCAGCCGCACCCGCTCACCCGCCGCCACCGGGTAGCGCTGCGCCGGGTCGTACCGGCGGCCGTTGAACGCCCAGTCGGCCTTCGCCATGCCGCCGGTGAGCTCCAACCCCACCGTACGGTCGGGGGACTTGGCGGACAGTCGGACGTCCGGGCCGGCCTTGAGCTGCCCGGCGGTGACCAGCTTGCCGTCCAGCTCGGCCGGGCGCACCGAGGCGTCGGGCGCGGCGCCTCCGCCGGTGCGCAGCACGGCCAGCGCGGTGGCGTTCTTGCCCTCGGCGAGCGCGGTCAGCGGGAAGACGCCGTCCTGGGCGGTGACCAGGACGTCGTAGCGCTCGCCCATGCCGAGCAGCAGCGCCCGGGTGGTGGCCTGCTCGACCGGGAAGCCGTCGGTGTGGGTGACGGTCAGCTCGTGGCCGCCGAGGGCGACCCGGTAGGCGGTGTCGCCGGCCGCGTTGATCAGCCGGATCCGGATCCGGTCGCCCGGCTTGGCGGTGAAGGTCTCGGGCGCGGTGGCGAGCCGGCCGTTGACCAGGTGGAACGGGTGGGCCACGTCACCGGCGTCGCCGCCGAGCAGGGGGCTGGAGGCACCCATCAGCATCCGGGAGGGGCCGGTTGCTCCGCTCGCCGCACCAGATGCGCTTCCCATGCCGGGCATCCCCGGCATGTCGTGGCCGGAGCCGCCCGAGTGGTCCGTCCCGCCCATCCCGCCCGTGCCGCCCATGCCCTTGGCGAGTTCGGCGAGGACGGCGTCCGGGGTACTGCCGTCGACGCCGTCCACCCAGTCGTCCAGGACGACGACCCACTCCTTGTCGTACCGCAGGGGCTCCTTCGGGTCCTCGACGATCAGCGGCGCGTACAGGCCGCGGTCCTGCTGGACGCCGGAGTGCGGGTGGAGCCAGTAGGTGCCCGGGTGGGTCAGCGCGAAGCGGTAGTCGAAGGACCCGCCGGCCTTGACGGCGGCCTGCGTCACGCCCGGCACGCCGTCCATGTCGTTGCGCAGCGCGAGGCCGTGCCAGTGCAGCGAGGTGGGCTGCGGCAGGTGGTTGGCGAGGGTGAGGGCGAGCGTGTCGCCGACGGTGGCCCGGACCTCCTGACCGGGCAGGCGGTCCCCGTACGCCCAGCTGCGGACGGTGCGGCCGCCGAGGTCGAGGGTGGTCTCGGTGGCGGTGAGCGCGACCTTCCGCTCCGGGCCCGGGTTGCGCCGGGCCTCGGCGGCGGCGACCTCAGGGCCGTTCGGGGCGACGAAGCCGGTGGGCGCGGCGCCGGAGGCGGTGGCCGAGCCGGTGGCGCTGCCGGTGCTCCCGGTGGCGCCGTGGTTCATGGCGGAGTGGTCCATGCCCTTCATCGAGTCGGACGAGCAGGCGGCGACCAGGCCGGCCCCGGCGGCGCCGAGCGCGGCGCCGAGGACGGTACGACGGGTGGGTGTGCGCATGACGGAGTGCACCTCGTGCGGTGTGGTGTGGGTGAGCGGGACGTCGCGTCCGCCGTTCCGTGCACGGGCCTGTCGGGGCACGCGGGCACGGGACGGCGGGCGCGCGCCTACTGACGCAGCACCGAGAGCCGGGTGAGGAGTGTCCGCCCGCCGCCGGGCGGGGGCAGCGCGCGGACGGCCCGCAGCAGCCTGGCCCGCACCTCGGCGGCGGCGTCGCCGCTGCGGCGCAGCAGGTGGCCGGCGACGAGCAGCGCCAGGGCCCAGCCGACGAGGACGGCGAGGCAGACCGCCATCGGGTCCATGCCGTCGGCGGAGGCGGGGTCCGTGGCCGAGGCCGGTACGGGCTCAGCAGCCATCGTGTGGTGTTCGGGAAGCTGCTGCGCCGCCGTCACGCGGTCGTCACCCCTGTGGTGCCCACCATGTCCGGCAACCGGATGCCCGAGCGTGTGCATCGTCAGGACGCCCAGCAGCAGCGCGGCGAGGAGGAGCGGGCGCAGCACCCACGGGACGGCGGGCCCGAACGGTCGCGGTGACCGCGCCATCGTTCGCCTCCCCACCGTCCTAGCTGATCCCGTACCCCCGCAGGGTATCCCGAACTGCGGCGGCGGACCGAGCCGGGGTCAACTTCGTTCACCCTCTTGGCAGGTGCAATTTCACATTGCTATGTTACGCCTCACTCGGGGGCGGCCCCGACCCCGCACCGCCCGCCCCCTCCCCCCGGCAGTCCCGGGCCGGACCCCCACGGCACTGCCGCCTCGCACCGCCCTGCCACTTCCCCCTCCAGGAGTTACGGTGTCAACTTCCCGCGTTGCCAAGCGAGTCCTGCTCGCTTCCGCGATGGCCCTCACGCTCACGCTGCCCACCCTGCAGACCGCCCAGGCCCTCACCCCCACGCCGTCGTCCCCCTCGGCCCCCACGGCCCAGTCGGCCGCCCCGGCCACCCCGGCCACGCCCGCCCAGGCCGACCCCGACCGGCGCACCGCCTACGACGACGTCGACCACCTCGGCACCGACGCCGCCAAGCCCGGCGCCCCCGCCCCGGCCCCCGGCGGCGGCTCGCTCGGCGACTCGCTCATCCCCGGCCTGCTGCCCGACCACGTGGGCGCGCCCGCGCCCACCGCCGGCCCGGTCACCGCCACGGCCGCCACCGCGCCCACCACCGCCGCGGGCGTGCCCTGTACCGTCGACGGGCTCACCGGCCTCGGCGCCGACCAACTGGTCGCCTTCCTCACCGATCCCGCGGTCACCGCCGACGGCTGTCTCAACACGCTGCTCTGGACCTGGGACGCCCGCTTCACCACCACCATGGACAACGCCCACGTCCAGGCGGTCGCCAAGCGGATCGCCCAACTGTCCGCCACCGACGACGGCACCGGCTCCTCACACGTCTACGAGCTGTGGACGTACCTGCACGCGACCGTCTACCACGCCTTCACCCACCACGAGTTGAACGTCTCCGACCCCGCCACGCTCAGCTCGGTCCAGCAGGCGGTCACGGCGTACGCGGGCAGCGCGCACGCCTTCGACCGCACCGACCTCGCCGCCAACGTCCTGCGCGAGACGGCCATCACCGCCGGCACCGACGGCCTCCGCCAGAACAACCTCGGCCTCGCCCGGCGCATCCTCGGCGTGCTCGCCCCCGGCACCACCGTCGCCGACAGCGCCGCCTGGGGCAAGGCCGTCCTCCAGGCGCTCAACCTCAACTACCTGGGCATCTACAACCAGGACCCGGCCTTCCTCGCCGCCGTCACCGCCGACGCCGACTACCGCGCCGCGTTCCGCGCGTACGCCTCCTGGGGCCACCTCAAGGGCACCCGGAACGCCTGGACCGCCCGTGACGCCGTCGCCGAGGCCGGCCGCTTCGGCCAGATCCCGGCCCTGCGCGACGCCACCGTCGCCGGCCTCGGCGCGCTGATCGACACCACCAGGACCTCCTTCGGCGAGTGGTCCGACCCGTGGGTCAAGGCCATCGGCTGGGCCGCCACCTACGGCGTCTGCCACCAGTACGGCGTCTGCGTGTCCGATCTGGAGGCCAGGCTCTTCCCCCACACGTACACCTACGACAACGGCGCCATCGAGGTCCGCACCGCCCTCGACAAGGCCACCGTCGACCAGATGTACTACGCGAGCAAGCAGGTCAAGACCCAGTTCTTCCGCGTCCTCGGCACCGACCAGCCGCTCGCCGGGGACACCAACTCCACGCTGCACATCCACCTGTACGCCTCGCGCGCCGACTACGAGGTGTACCAGCCGGTCCTCACCGGCTACAGCACCGCCAACGGCGGCATGTACATCGAGCGCGGCGCCACCTTCTACACCTACCAGCGGCGCGTCCCGCAGGACTCCCAGCTCACCCTCGAGGAGCTGTTCCGCCACGAGTACACCCACTACCTCAACGGCCGCTGGGCGGTGCCGGGCTACTTCGGCGACGCGCGCTGGTACGCCGACGACAAGACCACCGCGATGGACGAGGGAACCGCCGAGTTCTTCGACGGCGCCACCCGCGACCAGGGCATCCTGGTCCGCAAGTCGCTGGTGCGCAAGCTCGCCGCCGACGAGGCCGCCGGCATCCCGCGGATGACCGTCGCCCAGCTCCTGCACGCCAAGTACACCGACACCCCGGCCTTCCACTTCTACAACTACGCCGGCACCTTCTTCGAGTTCCTCTGGCAGAAGCACCCCACGCTGCTGCGCGAGATGTACGGCTACGAGCGCGCCGACGACCCGGCCGGGTTCGACGCCTGGCGCACCCGGGCGGGCGCCGACGCCGCGCTCCAGAAGGAGTACTCGGCCTTCCTCGACGAGCAGATCAAGAACGTCGACAAGCTGTACGTCCCGTCGACCTCCTTCATCGCCGACGACGCCCTCGACCTCGCCTGGGCCGACGACGTCCAGGAGGAGTTCGCCGCCGCCACCTCCTCCACGCCCACCTGCAAGGACAACGGCGACTGGGCCAACAAGCCGATGCGCTTCGTCTGCACCGGCCGCATCACCGCCAACCTCTCGGACTCCGCCAACCCGGACAGGGTCTTCAAGGACATGTCCGACACCGTGGACTACTTCCTCCTCACCCGCACCAAGAACGTCGACGGGGCGAACAACCTCAACGACATGAACTGCACCTTCGGCAAGGTCGACGTCTGGAAGACCGGCAAGGCCGGCACCGCCGACTACACCTGCGAGGGGCCGCTCCGCCGGTAGCCGTCCGGAATCCACCGGCAACCACCGGGCGCGGTACGGACTGTGGGGTCCGTACCGCGCCCGGCCGGCTCACTCCTCCCGCACCTGCCGGACGGCCGCCGCCAGGTGTTCGCGGAACCAACGCTGGCCTGGATCGGCCGAGTTGCGCGGATGCCAGGCCATCCCCAGCTCCAGCGGGGCGAGTTCGAGCGGGATCGGGAAGGTGCGCAGCCCCAGCGCGTCGAGTGTCTCCGGCAGCCAGTCCGACAGGCCGAGCGCGACGAGGTCGCTGTCCCGGGCCAGCAGCATCGCGGTGGTGTGGCTCGGCACCACCACCGCGACCCGGCGCCGCAGTCCGCGCTCGGCCAGCACGGTGTCGATCGGCCCGAGCCGCTTGCCCCGCCGCGAGATGCCGATGTGGTCGGCCGCGGCGAAGCGCCGGGCGGTGATCCGCCCCTCGAACAGCGGATGGCCGCTGCGGGCCACACCCACCAGCGGCGCCCGGACCAGCGGCCGGGTACGGATCTCCGGGTCCAACTGCCCGAGCACGCCCACCTCGACGTCCACCAGCCCCTGACGCAGCGCCGGCCCGCCCTCCAGCGCCTCCGGCAGGAACAGCACGTCGACCTTCGGCGCCTCCGCGCGGATCCGCTCGGTCAACGACCCGGCCACCCGGACCAGCACCACGTCGCTGGTCTGCACAGTGAAGGTCCGCTCCAGGTGCACGGGGTCGAACCCCGCCCCGGGACGCAGCACGTTCTCGCAGCCCCGCAGCAACGCGCCCACCTCCTCGCGGAGTTCGAGCGCCCGCGGGGTCGGCACCATCCCCTGGCCGGCCCGCACCAGCAGCGGGTCGCCGACCGCGCGGCGCAGCCGGGCCAGCATCCGGCTCACCGCCGCCGGCGAGGTGCCGAGCCGCTCGGCGGCCCGGGTCACACTGTTCTCCTGGAGCAGGGCGTCCAGGGCCCGCAGCAGGTTGAGGTCCATGATTCGGCTCCTGAACTGCACTTTTGCGTATAGGGAAACTATCCCCTGCCAATCTTTGCATGGTGCCGGCGCCCCGGGGCGCCGAGAGTGGAACCGTTCACACGGAAACCCGCCGCAAGGAGCACCCGTTGTCCACCACCTCCCGTTCCCACCTCGCCGGGGACGTCCTCGCCGTCGTCAGCCAGAGCGGCCCGACCGTCTCCTTCTTCGACGCCGCCACCGACCGGCTCCTCGACACCGTCGAAATCCTCGCCGAACCCCACGAGTTGCTCTTCGACCCGACCCGGCGCCAGCTCTGGTGCACCACCGCCTACAGCTCCGGCTACTACCACGCGCACAACGGCCGGCGCACCGAGCTGACCCTCATCGACGCCGACACCCGCCGGATCGTCGAGGTGATCGACCTCGCCCCCGAACACGGCCCGCACGGACTGGCGTTGGACGCCGAGCGCAACCGCCTCTACGTCAGCGTGGAGGGCGGCCCGGACCGCCCCGGCGGCGTCGTGGTCATCGACACCGAGACCCGCCGCTCGCTCGGCCGGATCGACACCGGCGCCCCCGGCCCGCACTGGTTCGCCATCTCCCCGGACGGACGCACCGGCTTCGCCACCAACAAGGAGGCCCCGTTCGTCTCGGTCGTGAACCTCGGCCGGGGCGTCATGACCACCAAGGTCGAGGTCCCCGGCAGCGAGGGCCTCGCCGTCTCCCCCGACGGCACCCGGGTCTACGTCGCCGGCCCGTACCTCGGCTACGCAGCACGGCCCGACGCGGCCCCCGGCATCCGGGTGATCGACACCGAGACGGCATCGGTCGTCGCCGTCCTCCCGACCGAGTCCGCCGCGCTCCCGGTCCACCTGACCTCCACCGGCAGGATCCTGGCCGGCGAGGTCCGCTCGGCCCCCGACCCCGACTCCGCGCTCGGCCGCCAACTCCCCGGCCGGCTCACCGTGTTCTCCGCCGACGACCACCGGCGCCTCGGCTCCGTCGAGGTCGGCCTCTTCCCCCTGACCATCACCTCCTCCCCCGACGGCCGGTTCGCCTACGTCTCCTGCGTCGTCTCCTCCACCGTCGACGTCGTCGACCTCGACACCCTCACCTCCGTCTCCCGCCTCACCGTCCCCAAGCTCGCCGAACCCGGCGCCCACGGCCTCGCCTACATCCCCCGCCCGGCCTGACAGCCCCGGCCCAACGCCCCGGACCGCCGTGCACCGCCCGCCGAGGTTGCAGGCCGGTTCGAAGAAATCTCGGCCCACCCTCCCGGCCGTCGAGATCCGGCCACCCCGGCCCGGTCCCCCATATGCGCCCCCGAGGGCCCGTCTTCGAACCCCCGTCGTCCGCCCGCCAGGGCGGGCGGGGCGGCGTTGGGGTGCGTGCATCGCAAGGCGGAGGATGGGGGTACCTCCCGGCCGAAGGCTGGGGGAGAGTCCATGCGGTGGGGGCACCTCCCGGCCGAAGGCTGGGGGCCATCGGCGACCGACGACAACGCGGCGAGGTGCGCTTGTGCCCTGGGGGTACCTCCCGGCCGAAGGCTGGGGGAGCGTCGCCCCGCAGGCGGGGGTTCGAAGACGGGCCCTAGGGGCGTGGACGCGCCCGCCAGCGGGCATTCACCGGTCATGGCAGCAAGCACGAGCGACGTGAGAAGGTACGACCCATGAAGGCGATCAAGTTCATCCTCAATGTCATCTGGCTCGTTTTCTGCGGCATTTGGATGGCGCTTGCCTACACGCTCGCCGGCATCATCTGCTGCGTCCTGATCGTCACCATCCCGTTCGGGATCGCTTCGTTCCGGATCGCCGGCTTCATCCTGTGGCCGTTCGGGCGGACGGCGGTGGAGCGGCCCGACGCCGGGGCGGCGTCCTGCGTCGGCAATGTCATCTGGCTGGTCTTCGCCGGGTGGTGGCTGGCGATCGGGCACCTGATCACCAGCATTCCGCTGTTCCTGTCGATCATCGGGATCCCGTTCGGCTGGGCCAACCTCAAGATGATCCCGATCTCGCTGATGCCGCTCGGCCGCGAGATCGTGCACACCGACCAGGAGTGGGGCGCCCGGTAACACCCCGCACACCCACCGACGGCCGGCGAGGGCATCGCGCCCCGCCGGCCGTCGGCGTTCGGACGGGTCCCGGGTGACGCCCGGGTCAGCGGCGGGCCGTCGCCCGGCGGAGGCCGTAGGCGGCGGCGCCGAGGGCGAGGACGGCGGCGCCGCTGAGGACGGCGGACGCGGGGAGGGCGAAGGCGAGGAGGAGGCAGCCGGCCGTGCCGACGATCGGGACGAGCCTCGGGGGGCGGCCTTCGGCGGGGGTGAGGGTCCAGGCGGAGGCGTTGGCGACGGCGTAGTAGGCGAGGACGCCGAAGGAGGAGAAGCCGATCGCGCCGCGTACGTCGCCGACGGCCGCGATGACGGCGACCACGGTGCCGACGGCCAGCTCGGCGCGGTGGGGTACGCCGAAGCGGGGGTGGACGGCGGCGAGCGGGTGCGGGAGGTGGTGGTCGCGGGCCATCGCGAGGGTGGTGCGGGAGACGCCGAGGATCAGGGCGAGCAGCGAGCCGAGCGCGGCGACCGCGGCCCCGGCGCGCACCACCGGGACCAGGCCGGGGGCCCCGGCGGCCCGGACGGCGTCGGCCAGCGGCGCCCCGGCGTGGGCGAGGCGGTCGGGGCCGAGGACGGCCAGGACGGCGAGCGCGACGGCGGCGTAGACGACCAGGGTGATGCCGAGCGCGAGCGGGATCGCGCGGGGGATGGTGCGCCGCGGGTCGCGGACCTCCTCACCGAGGGTGGCGATCCGGGCGTACCCGGCGAAGGCGAAGAACAGCAGGCCCGCCGCCTGAAGCACGCCGTGGAGGCCGGCGTCCGCGCCGACGGCCCAGCGGCCGGTGTCGACGTCGCCGCCGGTGAGGCAGGCCGTCACCACCGCGGCGAGCACGGCCAGCACGACGGCGACGATCGCCCGCGTGAGCCGGGCCGCCTTCTGCACTCCGACGTAGTTGACCGCGGTCAGCGCCACGACCGCGGCGACCGCGACGGCGTGGGCCTGTCCGGGCCAGACGTAGGAGCCGACGGTGAGCGCCATCGCCGCGCAGGAGGCGGTCTTGCCGACGACGAAGGCCCAGCCGGCGAGGTAGCCCCAGAACGCGCCGAGGCGTTCCCGGCCGTAGACGTAGGTGCCGCCGGACTGCGGGTAGCGGGCGGCGAGCCGGGCCGAGGAGGTCGCGTTGCAGTACGCCACCACGCCGGCCACTGCCAGCCCGATCAGCAGTCCGGACCCGGCGGCGGCCGCGGCGGGCGCCAGCGCGGCGAAGACGCCGGCGCCGATCATCGACCCGAGCCCGATCACCACGGCGTCGAACACGCCCAGGTGCCGCCGCAGTTCCCCCGGCCCGGCCACCGTCCTCGCCCCGCTCATCGAATCGACCTGCACCTCTCCTCGTCGGGCCCGGACGACCGCGCACCCTACCGGAGGGAGGAGAACGGCCGGGGCGTCCGAGCGGTTCGGGCGGTCAGCCGGTGGTGGGGCGGGGACCACCCCGGTCAGCGGGCGCAGGGACCGGCGGTGCCACCGGGCCGGTCGGCGGGTTGTGCCGCGGGTTGTGCCGCGGATTGTGCGGCGCAGCCGGCCGTCGGTCCCGTCGGCCCGGCCCGGTCGGCGAGGGCGGGCGCGGCCGGGTGGGCGAGGGCCAGGGCGAGCAGGGCGGCGAGGGCGGCGTCCGCGACCAGGGATCGCATGGGCGTACGAGCAGTCATGCCGGGACTGCGCGCACACCGACCGTGCGGCATTCCCGGCGGGCCGCCGTTCCACCCGCCCGGACGAGCGCGTACCCCCGACGCGTGCCCCGCTCCCCCGGCGCGCGCCGGACACCCGCAGCCCGCCGGACCGGACCCGAGGGGCTACAGCCCCAGGATCCGCACCGCCGCCTCACGCATCTCGACCTTGCGGATCTTCCCGGTGACCGTCATCGGGAACTCCTCCACCACGTGCACGTAGCGCGGGATCTTGACGTGCGCGAGCCGACCCGCGCAGTACGCCCGGACGGCCTCCGCGGTGAGCGGCTCGGCGCCCTCGCGCATCCGGATCCAGGCCATCAGCTCCTCGCCGTACTTCGGGTCGGGGACGCCGATCACCTGGACGTCGAGGACGTCCGGGTGGGTGTACAGGAACTCCTCGATCTCGCGCGGGTAGAGGTTCTCGCCGCCGCGGATCACCATGTCCTTGATCCGCCCGGTGATGGCGAGGTATCCGTCCTCGTCCATCACGGCGAGGTCCCCGGTGTGCATCCAGCGGGCGGCGTCGACGGCCTCGGCGGTGCGCTCGGGCTCGTTCCAGTAGCCGAGCATGACGGAGTAGCCGCGGGTGCACAGCTCGCCCGGCTCACCGCGCGGGACGGTACGGCCGGTCGCCGGGTCGACGACCTTGACCTCCAGGTGCGGGCCGACCCGGCCGACGGTGGAGACCCGGCGATCGACCGAGTCGTCGACCCGGGTCTGGGTGGAGACCGGCGAGGTCTCGGTCATGCCGTAGCAGATGGAGACCTCGACCATGCCCATCCGCTCGATGACCTCCTTCATCACCTCGCTCGGGCAGGGCGAGCCGGCCATGATGCCGGTGCGCAGGCTGCCGAGGTCGTAGCGCTCGAAGTCGGGGTCGGCCAGCTCGGCGATGAACATGGTCGGCACGCCGTACAGCGAGGTGCAGCGCTCGGCGGCGACGGCGGCCAGCGTGGCGCCGGGCTCGAAGGACGGGGCGGGGATGACCGTGCAGGCGCCGTGCGAGGTGGCCGCCAGGTTGCCCATCACCATCCCGAAGCAGTGGTAGAACGGCACCGGGACACAGATCCGGTCCTGCTCGGTGTAGTCGAGCAGCTCGCCGACGAAGTACCCGTTGTTGAGGATGTTGTGGTGCGACAGGGTCGCGCCCTTGGGGAACCCGGTGGTGCCGGAGGTGTACTGGATGTTGATCGGGTCGTCGGGGGCCAGCTCGCCCTGGCGCTCGGCGAATTCCGCGAGCAGCGCCGGGTCGGCCCGCCGGCCGGCGACGAGCACCTCGTCCCAGCCGGGGCCGCCGGTCAGCAGTACGCGCTCCAACTCGGGGCAGCGCGGCCGGACTTCCTCGATCATCGCGGCGTAGTCGGAGGTCTTGAACCGCTCGACGGCGACCAGCAGCCGGATCCCGGCCTGCTTCAGCACGTACTCCAACTCGTGTGCCCGGTAGGCGGGGTTGACCGTGACCAGGATCGCGCCGAGCTTGGCGGTGGCGTACTGGGTGAGCGTCCACTCGGCGCAGTTGGGCGCCCAGATGCCGACCCGGTCGCCCTTGGCGATGCCGAGCCGCAGCAGGCCGAGGGCCAGGGCGTCGACGTCGGCGGCGAGTTCGGCGTACGTCCAGCGGCGGGCGGTGGGCCGGTCGACCAGGGCGTCGCGGTCGGGGAAGGCCCGCACCGCGCGGTCGAGGTTCTCCCCGATGGTGTCGCCGAGCAGCGGGACGTCCGAGGTGCCGGATGAGTAGCTGCGACTGGTCGGCGTGGTCCGCACGTGCTGCCTCCTGGCTGGGGATCGCGAGGGTCGGGGACCATGGTCCCGATCCCGCGGCTCCGGCGCCACCCCCGAACGGGGGTACCGCGCCCCGGCACACCCCCTTCGCATCCGCGCCCCGGCACGACACCGGGGCCGCCCGTCGGTGCGACGGACGGCCCCGGGGCCAGGAGCTCAGGTCACGCGTTGATGCAGGTGTTGCCGATCGCCGGGTTCAGGATCGAGATGACGCCGATCGTGTTGCCGCAGACATTGGCCTCGATGTTGATCGGGATCTGGATCTGGTTGCCCGACAGGACACCCGGCGAGCCGAAGGCGACACCGTTGGCGGTGGCGCCGCCGGCCGCAGCGGTACCGGCGCCGGCGAGGACGCACACCGCGGCGACGGCCGTGGCGGCGAGGTAGGTGCGAAGACGCATTGCGTCACTCCTTGTGAGGGTGGCGAACATCCGTGTGACGATCACACTCGCACCGATCGAACTCGACGGCAGGTCGAGAGCGGCCGAATTGGTCACTCAGAGGGCGTGTCGCCCTCCCGCCTCGCCGGATCCGGCCCGCCGGGCCCGGCCACGCTCAGTGATTCCAGCAGCTCACGCGCCGGATCCAGCTCCGGTTCGGCCGCCAGCGCCGCGCGCAGCAGGGCGGCCGCGGCGGCCGCGTCCCCGTTCCGCAGGGCCTCCAACGCCCGGTTGAAGTCGATCCGACCGGCGTAACGCAGCCGGAACAGCACGGACAGGTCCTCCCGGCAGGAGGGGCAGCACAGGCTCGCCGGGTCCGCCGCCACCTTGCACAGCGGACAGAGCACCTGGAGGTCGGGCACGGCACTCTCGGGCACAGCACTCTCGGACACGGCACTCTCGGGCACGACACTCATCGCGGACCGGCCTCCTCCGGGCGCACCGGACCCAGCGACTCGGCGCTCGGCTCGCTGCCCAGCTCCCGCTGCGCCTGCGCGTACAGGGCCAGCAGGTTCGACATGTGCTTGTTGACCTCCTCCATGTTCGGCGCCTCCACGGCGGCGTCCAGCCCGCGCAGCTCGGCCATGATCAGCTGGCCGAGGGCGGGCGAGACCATGTTCTGGGTCACGTAGACGTTGCACATGGTGAGCATCCGCATGGTGTGGCCGAGCGAGTCGCACAGCTCGTCCGCCCGCTGGGCCGCGCGCATCGCGCCCTCCCAGTCCGCCGCCTCGCGCTTCAGCCGCAGCTCGGCGGCGACCGACCGGAGCCGGTCCAGGTCGCTCGGGTCGAGGAGCTTCTCGCAGTAGTGGATGAACAGGCTCAGGTACGCCTCCGAGCCGCGCACCCAGCGCTGCGCCTTGAGCTGGCGCTGGGCCCGCTCCAGCGCCTCGTCCACCGACTGGCCGCGGGTCTGGCCGGCCGCCAGGTCGTCCAGGGTGTCCATCAGCCGCTGGGCCTCGCGCATCTCGGCCTCGGTCAGCTCGCCGCCCCAGCGGTCGGTGAAGGTCTCGATCTGCCGCTGCTGCTCCTCGACCTGCACCTTCAGCTCCGGGTCGAGGGTGACCCGCTCCAGCTTGACGGTCTTCTCCGCGCCGCCCTGGATCCGTACCGACAGGGTGATGGTGCGGTCCCGGTCGAGGCCGAAGGCCACCTCCACCGGGGTGCGGCCGCCGAGGCCCTCGGGCAGGCGCAGGGTGAGGTGGCCGATCAGCTCGTTCTGCTGGGCGATCTCGTGCTCGCCCTCGTAGACCGCGATCTCCAGCCGCTGGCGGCCGCTGCCGGACACCACGAACTCCCGGCTGACCGGCGAACTCGTCGGGTAGCTGGTGTTCTTGGGGATGATGACGGCGAGCCGGCCGTCGTTGAGCTCGATCCCGAGGTTCTTCGGTGTGATGTCGAAGGGGTTGGTGACCTGCATCAACTCCCCGCAGCCGGTGCAGATCTCGCTGCCGGGCGGGCTCACCTGGCCGCAGGAGCCGCAGCGCAGGCCGACGTCCTCGGCCGCCGTGGAGGCCACCCTGGTCTGACCGGGGGCGGCCGAGTTGAGCGCCTCGCCGCAGAGTTCGCAGGCGGTGACCCCGGGCGCGGCCGGGGTGCCGCAGCGCGGGCAGTTGTCGCCGCGCACCACGGTGGTGGCCTGCGTCTGCTTCGGGATGCCGGCGCCGCCGGAACCGGCCATGGACTGACCGCACTTGGGGCAGTCCGCGGCCGCGGAGTCGACCGGGATGTGGCAGGTCTGGCAGGACACCCGGTCGCCGCCCAGCAGGGAGGTCGCGCAGTTGGCGCAGTTGGAGGCGGAGAGGTCGCCGGGGGCCCGGCACTCGGGGCACTCCACCTCGCCGACCAGCGCGGACTGCACGGCCGCGCCGAGCGCCACGCACTGCATCGGGTTGACGCCGCGCCGGATCCGGCGCGGGCCGAACACCTCGCCGAGCCGCCTGGCGACCAGCGGGATCGCGGTCGAACCGCCGACCAGGACCACCTCGTCGATGTCCCCGACGGTCAGGTTGGCCTGCATGATGGCCTTGTGGGTCAGCTCGATGGTGCGCTCGATCTGGGCCTCGATCAGCTCCTCGAACCGGGCCCGCTCGAACTCCGTCTCCAGCACCAGCTGTCCGGCGCCGAGACCGGGCAGGATGACCTCGGAGGACTCCTGGTTGGAGAGCTCGATCTTGATCGTCTCGGCGGTGGAGGCGATCTTCGGGCGGTCGCGCAGGTCCGGCTGGTAGTCCGAGCCGTACTCCTCCCGGATGTCCTCCAGCAGCGCGGTGGTGATCGCCCGGTCGAAGTCGTCGCCGCCGAGCAGGTTGTCGCCCTCGATGCCGAGCACCGAGACCGAACCGGGCACCAGCAGCAGGATCGAGATGTCGAAGGTGCCACCGCCGAGGTCGTAGACCAGCACGGTCTTGCCCTCGTCGCCGGCCTCCGAGGTGATCCCGTACGCGAGCGCGGCGGCCGTCGGCTCGTTGATGATCCGCAGCACGTGCAGGCCGGCCAGCCGGCCCGCCTCCTGGGTCGCCGCGACCTGCCGCTCGCCGAAGTAGGCGGGGACGGTGATCACGGCCCGGTGGAACGGCTCGCCGAAGCGCTGCTCGGCGTCCTCCTTGAGCCGGTGCAGGATGATCGCGGAGATCTCGATCGGCGTGTACGAGCGGCCGTTGAACCAGACGTTGACGTCCCCGTCGGTGCCCGCGGTGACCTTGTAGTCGACCTCCTTCAGGGCGGCCTGGACCTGCGGGTCCTTGAACTTGCGGCCCATGAAGCGCTTCACCGAGCGGATCACGTTGACGCCGTCGATGGCGATCCGGCCGCGCGCCGTGGAGCCCACCAGCAGCTCGCCCTTGCGGCCGCTGCCGACCACCGAGGGCGTGCCCTCCTGGTTCTGCCGGTTGAAGATGATCTCCGGCTCGCCCCGGCGCAGGTGGGCGACCACCGAGTTGGTGGTGCCCAGGTCGATGCCGAGTGTGCGGTACATGTCGTTCCCCTCTTGCCCCTCGTGGTCCTGGCTACTTCTTGCGCTTGGCCCGCTTGCCCGACACCGCGGCCTTCCGGCGTGCCCGCGGCGGCGCCGCCTTGGGCTGCGCCCGGACGGGCACCACCGCCTCGGGCTCCCCCGCCCCCTCGGGCTGCTCGGACTCCGCGCCCTGGAGCGCCTCCTCGACCTCGGCCGAGGTCATCCCGGCCGAGGGCGCTCCGGCCGTTTCCGCTTCCGCTTCCGCTTCCGATTCCGGCTCCGCGACCGCCCCGGCGGTCACCGCCGCCACCGGCTCCGGGTCCTGCTCCGACTCCGGTGCGGCGACCACCACTTGGGCGCGTCGCAACACCTCGTCCTCCCAGAAGAACCCGGCGAGCACCGTCCGTACCACCGTCTCCGGCGCCACCCCCGGCCTCGCCTCGACGCCCACGATCTCCGCCAGGTCCGGGTCCGCCGTCATCCCCTCCAGCCGCATCGGCCGCACCTTGGCCTTCGCCAGCCGCCCGAGCAGCCGCCGCCGGGTGGCCTCGATGCCCTCGCCCCGGCCCATCGCCACCAGCTCGCGATCCAGCCCGAGCGCGGCCAGCGCGTCGTCCACGTCGACCAGGACGCCCAGCAGTTCCCGCTGCTCGGCCCGGGCGGCCTGCCGCTGCTCCGTCAATTTGCTCCCCAACAGGGATGCCCGGAACAGCAATTGGACGAACTTCCGCTCCAGGTCGACCTCCTCGACCCCCGGCGGGATCTCCAGCGGCCGGTGGCCGTCGAGCGGGGTCACGGTCGGTGCGTCGGTCATTCGGATCCTTTCATGGATACCCCCGGCTTCAGCCGGGATAGGGAGCGAACTCCCATGTAGCGGGACAGGAATAGGCAGACCGCCGCCAATGCGGCTTGGAATATCCAAATTGTGACTGTCCGTTATATTGCTACAACAATGGGTGTTAATGTGTGACCCATGGCGACCACCCACGTCAAGCGGGCGTTCAAGTACCGCTTCCACCCGACCGATGCGCAGGCAGCTGAGCTGTCGCGCACGTTCGGATGCGTGCGGAAGGTCTACAACATGGCGTTGCAGGCCCGGACTGAGGCGTGGACGCTGCGCCAGGAGAGGGTCGACTACAACCGGACGTCGGCGATGCTGACGGCCTGGAAGAAGACTGAAGAGCTGGCCTACCTCTGCGAAGTGTCGTCGGTCCCGTTGCAGCAAGCGCTCCGGCATCTTCAAGGGGCGTTCTCGAACTTCTGGCAGAAGCGGGCGAAGTACCCGACGTTCAAGTC
Organism: Kitasatospora sp. Ki12; assembly: GCF_054601375.1. Lineage (NCBI taxonomy): Bacteria > Bacillati > Actinomycetota > Actinomycetes > Kitasatosporales > Streptomycetaceae > Kitasatospora > Kitasatospora sp. Ki12. The sequence goes on from NZ_BAAIHT010000002.1 coordinate 2,286,717, forward strand.
CCGGAAGAAGTCGAGGAAGTCCGCCGAGTACACGTCCTCGGCGTTCCGGTTCCGGAACGGGCGTCTGACCCTGGCGAAGATGGATCAGCCGCTCGACATCGTGTGGTCGAGGCCGCTTCCCGAGGGGGCGGCCCCGTCCACGGTCACGGTGTCGCAGGACGGTGCGGGCCGCTGGTTCGTGTCGATCCTGTGCGACGACCGGCCGACCATGGCCAAGCCGGTGAACGCGGCGGTCGGCATCGACGTCGGGATCACCAGCCTGGTGGCACTCTCCACCGGCGAGAAGATCACCAACCCCCGGCATGAACGCCGGGACCGGGGACACCTCGCGACAGCGCAGCGGGTGCTTGCCCGCAAGGCCAAGGGATCGGCGAACCGTGGGAAGGCCCGGACCAAGGTCGCCAGGATCCAGGCCGGGATCGCCGACCGGCGCAGGGACTTCCTCCACAAGCTCACCACTCGACTCGTTCGTGAGAACCAAACGATCGTGATCGAGGACCTGATGGTCCGCAACATGCTCAAGAACAGGAAGCTGGCCCGCGCGATCAGTGACACGGGCTGGAGCGAGCTGCGGGTCATGCTGGAGTACAAGTGTGCCTGGTACGGCCGCGAGCTGATCACCGTTGACCGGTGGTTCCCCAGCTCCAAGCTGTGCTCGGCGTGCGGCACCATCGCGGCGAGCATGCCGCTGAACGTCCGTACCTGGACATGCGGCTGCGGCACGACCCACGACCGGGACGTGAACGCAGCCAAGAACATCCTGGCCGCCGGACTGGCGGTGTCGGCCTGTGGAGACGGTGTAAGACCTCAACGGAGCGCTCCGGGCGGGCGGTCGTCGGTGAAGCAGGAAGTAGTCCCACCGCAGCGCCGACGCGCAGCGGCTCAGCCGCGAGGCTGAGGGGAATCGCCCTCCTTCAGGAGGGGAGGAAGTCAATCGGGAACCTCGATCTGCGGCAGGACGGAGAGGTCGGCCGCGTAGCGGGCGGGGACGGGGGGTTCGGGGTCGGTGCCGGCCGGGGCCGGATCGGTGAAGTCGGCGGCCAGCTCGGCGCGGTGGAGGGTGAGGAAGGCGGGGACGGGTGGGAGCGGGGGCCGCTCGATCACCAGCAGCGGCTCGGCGAGGGCCGGGGCCAGCAGCTCGGCGGCCTGCTCGACGGGCTCCGGCGGGAGCGGCTGCTGGAGGTCCGCCTCCAGCCGGCGGTCCGGGTTGCGCAGCAGTGCGGCGGCTTCCTGGATCTGCTGGCGGGTGTAGCGGGCCGCGCGCATCGCCGGTCCGACGGCGAGGTTGATCTCGCGCACTCCGGCCGTGAGCGGGATGCCCAGCACCTCGTACGGCGACGGTTCTGGCAGTGGCATGGCGGGCGGTCTCTCCTCACGACGGCTGGGACGGCTGACGGCTCGGGCGGCTGGATCGGTAGGGACGGCTGGATCGGCTGAACGGACGGGGTCGGCGACAGGGCTCTCGGCTGAAGGACGACGGCAAGTGCCGTGCGGTTGCCGTCAGTAGAGCGCGTTGATCCGCCGCTGCATGGCCCGCAGCTCGGAGTCCTCCGGGCTGTGCTCGACGGCCTTGCGGGCCAGGTCGCGGGCCTCCCGCAGCTGGCGGGCGTTGGCCCGCTGCACGGCGTACGAGCCGTAGACGATGCCGAGTTCGCGGTGCAGCTTGCCGGTGTCCTCCGGGCTGCGGGAGAGCCCGAGGGCCTCCTCCAGCAGCCGGATCGCCTCGACGTAGCGGCGGGCCTCGTAGTGGCCGATGGCCTCGCCGCGCCAGATGCTCACCATCAGGCGGCAGATGTCGGTCGAGTCGTCGTAGGACCTGGCCTTCTGCAGCATGGCGGCCTGGGCGGTGAACGGCCGGTCCTGCATGGCGTCCACGACGTGGTTGGCGATCATCACCGCGACCCGGCGGGGGGCTTCGCGGTCGATGTCGCCGTCCCACTCCGGGTCGGCGTCGAGCGCCTCGGCCATCCGCCGTACCGCGCGGGCGCGGTCGTCGGCGAAGGCGGCGGAGCGGGAGAGCTGGCGCAGGACGAAGGCGAGGCCGAGCCGGTGGTCGGGGTCGGGGTTGATGGCGATGAGGGCCCGCCAGGCTTCCGCGGCCTCCTCCAGCTCCGGGTCGGGGGCGTCGGCGCGGCTGAGCTGGCCGGCCCGGTTGCCGAGGGCGGCTTCCAGGAAGTGCCGGGCGGTCGGGTCGCCGGGGGCGAGCTCCTGGCTCTTCCGCAGCAGTTCGATGGCGCGGCCGTAGTCCTTGTCCTCATTGTTGATCTTGCGGGCCCACTGGGCGTAGGTGGCGCCGAGGTCGCCGCGCACCTCGGGGTCGTCGGGGGCGATCGCGAAGGCCTTCTCCAGCAGTTCGGCCGCCCCGGGCTGGTCGTCGACGGTGTTCTTGAGCAGGGCGCGGGCGGCCCGGACGCCGGACTCGGCGGCGATCCTGGCGGCGTCGGCGGGCAGGTCGACGCCGGGGACGGCCCGGGCGCGGGTGAGGCAGTCCAGGGCCTCGCGCCAGTCCTGGTTGCGGTGGTGCTCGCGGGCCTGGCTGATCAGGGACGCGCCGAGCAGCGCCTGCCAGTCCTCGCCGCGCTCGCCCTCGGCCACCTCGTCCAGGGCGGCGACGGCGGCGGCCTGGCGGCCCTGCAGCTGCAGGTAGCGCTGCGGTCCGAGCGGGCCGAAGAGGCCGACGGCGCGGACCAGCGGCGGGGCGTCGGCGGCTATGGTGCGCCGCCGCCACGCGCCGACGGCCTGCTCGAAGGCCTCGGCCCAGCCGGTGGTTCCGGGCTCGGCGCGGAGCAGCCGGTCGAGCGTGGGGCCGGCCGTCAGCCGGCGGGTGGGGCGGCCGGGCAGGGATATCCGGACGTGCTCCTGGGCGAAGGCGTCGGCGGCGTGGGCCTCCAGGCCGAGGCGCAGGGTCCAGGAGGTGACCTCGTCGCCGCTGCGGCCGGCGGCCCGGTCGAGGGCGCGCAGGTCGTCCCGGAGGCGGTCGATCAGGCCGGTACGGGCGGCGGCCAGCCGCTGCGGTTCGGGGGTGCGGCCGGTGATCCGGGCGGACTCGTCCCACAGCTCGGGCTGGTGCAGGGCGGCGACCAGGCAGCCGAGCGTCCAGGCCCAGACCTCCTCGTCGGCCGCCGCCGAAGCGGTCGTCCCTGCGGCGGTCGTCCCCGCGGCGGTCGGGTCGGCGGCAGCGGTCAGGTCGGCGGCGGAGTCGGCAGCGACCGGATCGGCGGCTGAGTCGGCACCGGCGGCGAGGCGGTAGCCGGCCAGGCCGAGGGCGTGCAGCAGCCGGGGGTGTGCCGGGTCCCCGCGGAGCAGCTCGCGGTAGGCCGTCCAGGCCTCCCGGTGCCGGCCCTCGGTGGCGTGCTGGTGCGCCTCGTGCTCGGCGAGCAGGACCAGGGTGCCCGCCGCCTGGGCGTGGCCGGGGGCGAGGGCGAGGGCCTGGCGCAGGTCGCCGGCGGCCGCTCCGGGCCGGTCGGCGGCCAGGGCTGCGCCGGCCCTGCGGACCAGGACGGCGGCGCGGGAGGCCGCGGCGTCCGCCGGGAGGTCGGCCAGTGCCTCGTCGTGGCGGCCGAGTTCGGCGCGCAGCAGGGCGAGGTCGAGGCGGACCGGGCCCGCGGCGGCGCTGTCGCCGAGGGCGGCCGCCCAGCCGGCCAGGACGGGTTCGGCCTGTTCGGGGGTGCCGGCGCGGCGGGCGCAGTCCAGGACGGCGCGCAGCGCGGGGCCGGCGCAGCGGACGCAGCGGGGTGAGGCGGCGTCGGCGGCGGTGTGCAGGTGGTCGGCGCAGGCTTCGCGGCCGCAGCCGCCGCAGGCGCCGGTGGCGGGGCGGTCGCAGACCGCGCAGCCGCCGGGGGCGTGGTCCGGCGGGGTGCCGGGGGCGCGGCCGGTGCCGGGGCCGGCGTTCAGGAAGTGCCGGTACCAGTCGAGCGCGGCGGTCCAGTTGCCGGCCCGTTCGGCGAGCAGGGCGCGCAGCCGGGCGACGGCTGGGTCGCCGTTCGGGTCGGGCGGGCCGAGCAGGGCGATGGTCTGGGCCGGGCGGCCCGCGAGCAGGGCGAGGGCGGCCAGGTGGTAGCGGTCGCGCAGGCCGCCGGAGGCGTCCAGCAGGGTGGTGACCGGTTCGGTGGCGCCCTCGGCCAGGGCGAGGGCGGCGCGCAGCCGGGCCTGGCGGTGGGTGAGGGCGCCGGGGAGGGTGTCGGCGAGGGCGAGGGCGGCGGTGGCGCGGGCCCGGGGTTCGGGGTGGTCGCGGCCGGTGACGAGCAGGTGGGCGGCCTCCCGCAGGGCGGCCTCGCGCAGCGCGGTGCGGTAGCCGGCGGCGCTGGGGTGTTCGGCGGCGGCGCGCTGCCAGTGTGCCCGGGCGGCGGCCGGGTCGGTGGCCAGGCGGGTGCGGGCGAGCCGGTCGCGGGCCAGGGCCTGGCGTTCGCGCAGGTCCTCGTCCTCCAGCGGCTCCCAGCGGGCGAGGGCGCCGGCCGGGTCGTCGGTGCGGGCGAGGGCGAGGCCGTGGTGGAAGGCCGCGATCCTGGTCCAGCGGGTGCCCGGTTCGGTGTCGGACTCGGCGCGCAGCAGCGGTTCGGCCTCGTCGGCCCGTCCGGCGGCGAGCAGGGCGGCACCGAGCCGGACCCGGGCGGGGCGCCAGTCGGGGGCTTGGCCGAGGCCGGCCCGGTAGTCGGCGGCGGCCTCGGCGGGGCGGGCGGCCCGTTCGTGCACCAGGGCGAGGCCGAACCGGGCCGGGGCGAAGGAGGGTTGGACGGTGAGGGCGGCGGTGAACTGTTCCCGGGCCTGGTCGTCGGCGCCGAGCAGCAGGGCGAGCCGGCCGAGGGCGTAGCGGGGGCGGGGGTCGGTCGGGGCCTCGGCGGTGGCGGCCGCGAAGTCGCTCCAGGCGGCCTCGGTGTTGCCGAGGCGCTGCCGGGCCAGGCCGCGGAAGAGCAGGCAGTCGGTGCGCAGGGCCGGGCCGCGCCCCCACGGCGAGGGCTCGCCGGGGCCGAGGCGCAGCGCCTCGTCGAAGGCGGCGCCGGCGGGTCCGTCCTGGTGCCGGCCGTACAGCTGGACGCCGCGGCGGAACCAGAGTTCGCCGCTGCCGCCGGGGGCCCGTTCGGCGACCAGGGCCTCGGCCTCGGCGGCGCGGTCGGTCTCCTGGAGCAGGGCGGCGCGGGCGAGGACCGGCCAGTCGCGGCCGGGCAGGGCGGCGAGGGCGCGGGCGGTGGCGTCCTCGCGCCGCGCGGGGGCGCCTTCGCGGCAGCGGTGGTGCAGCCGGTCGAGGGCGCGGGCCGCGGTGTCGGCCTCCTCGCCGGGTTCGGCGCCGGCGGCGGTGGCCTGGAGGAGGGCAAGCAGCGGTCCGAGGTCGCCGTCGGCAGTGTGCAGTTGCTCGTCGGCGAGGCGGCGCAGGCTCCAGCGGGGCAGCTGGCGGGCCGGGTCGGTGAGCAGCGGGAAGGCCTCGCGGTACAGGGCGAGGGTGGCCTGCTGGTCGCCGGTGGGGATGGTGGCTTCGGCCTGGCCGAGCAGGGCGAGGCCGCGGTGCGGACTCAGTTCGGCGGGCCCGGCGGCGAGTCGGCCGGCGATCCGGGCGTAGTGGCGGCGGGCCTGGGCGGCCTTGCCCGCGGTGAGCCGTTCGGCGGCCGCGGCCAGGGCTTTCGTCGCGGCCTCGGCGTCCAGGATCCGTCGGCGTCGCGCCAGCACGACGGCGGCCGCACCGGCCAGTGCCACCACGATCAGCAGCACCGCTAGCAGCGCCATGCACCGTCCCCCTGTGTCAGGATGTCGTCCGCTCCATGATCAAGCAGCTTTGGATGATCATGAGTTGACGTCGTGTCGTGATGTTGCTCGAGCGCCAACAGAATAGGCCCTCGATCGGACAGACGAACAGGAAAGAGCACTATCCTGGTCAGCGCGGCAGCAGGACGCGGACAAGCGCGTCGGCGGGACGTCAACAAGCGCATCAGCAGCGGTCAGAACCGTCGAACGGTTCGGAAGCGTCGGGGGTCGTGTGTCCGAGTCGCGTTGGGTGCCCGGGCTCAGGTTCGGTCCGGAGTTCGACCCCGAGCAGTACGAACTCCTGGAATTCCACCACCGGGGCGGCGAGGCCGAGGTGTGGCGGGCGGTCCGGACCGGCCACAACGGGCGCAAGGAACTCGTCGCCGCGAAGATCATGCTGGAGCGCGACCCGTCCGAGGTGCGGCGCTGGCTCGGCCGCTGGGACGACGTCTCGCACAACGCCCACCGACTGGGCGTCACCGACCTGGTGGTGCCCAGCTTCCTGCTCGGCCCCTCCCCGCACCGGCCCGGCGCGGTGTCCTCCGGCGGGCTGCTGGGCTACCAGATCTCGCCGTGGGTCGAAGGCGTGCCGCTGCACACCTGGGCCCGGACCCAGCGCGGCGGTCCGGCGGCGGTGGCCGAGGTGCTGGAGCGGCTCTGCCGGATCGTCGACGAACTGCACCGCAAGCGCTGGGTGCACCGCGACATCTCCCCCGCCAACGTCCTGGTGGACGGCCAGGGCGTGGTCAAACTGATCGACCTGACCTTCCTCGCCCCGCTCGACCACACCCTCACCGTCGCGGTGTTCACCCCCGGGCACGTCCCGCCGGAGGCCGAGCAGGTCGGCGGCTTCCCCACCACCGCCAAGGACCTGTTCGCGGTCGGCACCCTAGCCCGCACCCTGCTGCTGCCCGACCACGGCCGGCTCGACCACCGGCTGGCCGCCGAACAGGCCCGCGCCGAGCTGCTCGCGGCGGGCTACGGCGAGGAGCTGGCGCGCTGGGCGTGCGAGCCGCTGGCCCGCGACCCGGAACGCCGCCCGGCCCCGCTCGGCCCGTGGGCCGGCCGCGGCCGCGAACTGCTGCGCTCCCACCGGCCGGTGGCCCGCACCGCCGGCCTGGCGGTGCTGCCGGACCGCTCCGGACGCCCGCTGGTCGTCACCGGCGGCGCCGACGGCACCGCGCTGGCCGGCCCCGGCCGCACCGCCCACCGGCTGCCGGCCGGCCAGGGCCCCGGCGCGGTACGGGAGTTGGCCGCCGGCTGGGCCGGGCGCCAGGGCGAGCTGGTGGTCTGCGCCGAGGACCGCGGCAACACCCTCTGGGTCGGTACCGCGGCCGGCTGGTGGGAGGCGGCCCGCGGCGTCAACGGACTGGCGGGAGCGGTCGGCCCGGGCGGGGAGATGACGGTCTGGACGGCCGTCGGCGGCGCGCTGCGCTCCTACCGCTGGGCGCCCGGCCTCACCCTCACCGGCCAGGAACTGTCCGGCTGCCCCGCCGACCGGGTGCTCGCGGCGCTGGAGGAACGGCCCGGCTGCTGGCTGGTCCTGGTCGAGCACCGGGGACGGGTGCTGAGCTGGCGGCCCGGTTCCGCCGAGCCGCCCGCCCCGCTCGGCCCGGCCGACAGCCCGCGCGCCGGGGCGCTGGCCCGTACCTCCGCCGGACCGCGGGCCGCCACCCTGCGGCCGGACGGCTCCGTCCAGCTGCACACCCTCGGCGCGGCCGGGCCCGGCACCGAGATCGGCGACGGCGAACCCTCCCTCGGCATCGCCATGGTGGGCCACCGCGGCGGCCCGACCATCGCCCTCGCCGGCGCGGGCGGCGTACGGCTGCGACTGCCGGCCGGCGGCGCCTCCCGGCGCCCGCGCTGGTGGCGGCCGACGCTGCGCCCGGCGACCCGGGTCGCGCTCGCCATGGGGGACGACTGGCGGCTCTGCCTGGCCGCGGTGGTGGAGGGCGAGCTGCAGGTCTGGCAGGAGGACGCGGCGTACCGGTGGCAGGCGGTGGAGCTGCCGGAGGGGTGACGGGGGGCTCGGGCTGCTGCTCCGGCGGCCGTTTCTCCTCCGGCTGAACGCGCCGAGGCCCCGGAACCCTGGCGGGGTTCCGGGGCCTCGGCCCGGCGGAGGAGGGCGGCCGGAGGGCCCGCGGCTCAGCGGAAGCGGCGCAGCCGGAGGCTGTTGCCGACCACGAAGACCGAGGAGAAGGCCATCGCGGCCCCGGCGATCATCGGGTTGAGCAGTCCGGCGGCGGCCAGCGGCAGGGCGGCGACGTTGTAGCCGAAGGCCCAGAACAGGTTGCTCTTGATGGTGCCGAGGGTCTTGCGGGAGAGCCGGATGGCGTCGGCCGCGGCCAGCAGGTCGCCGCGGACCAGGGTGAGGTCGCCGGCCTCGATCGCGGCGTCGGTGCCGGTGCCCATGGCCAGGCCCAGGTCGGCCTGGGCGAGCGCGGCGGCGTCGTTGACGCCGTCGCCGACCATCGCGACGACCCGGCCCTCGGCCTGCAGCCGCCTGACCGTCTCGACCTTGTCCTGCGGCATGACCTCGGCGATCACGTGCTCCGGTGCGATGCCGACCTCGGCCGCCACCGCCTCGGCGACCAGCCGGTTGTCGCCGGTCAGCAGCACCGGGGTCAGGCCCAGCGCGCGCAGCTTGCCGATGGCCTCGGCGCTGGTCGGCTTGACCGCGTCGGCGACCTCCAGCACGGCCCGCGCCTCACCGTCCCAGCCGACCGCGACCGCGGTGCGCCCGGCGGCCTCGGCGGTGCGCTTGGCCTCGGCCAGCTCCGCCGGCAGGTACTGCGACCACTCGTTGAGCAGCGCCTCGCGGCCGGCCACCACCGCGTGGCCGTCCACCACACCCTGGACGCCCAGGCCCGGGACGTTCTCGAAGCCCTCCACGGCGGGCAGTTCGCCGGCCTTGGCGGCGGCGCCGGCGATCGCCCGGGCGATCGGGTGCTCGGAGGCGTGCTCCAGGGCCCCGGCCAGCCGCAGCACCTCGGCCCGGGTGGTGGTGGCGGCGGTGTGCACGGCGAGCAGGGTCATCTGGCCGGTGGTGACGGTGCCGGTCTTGTCCAGGACGACGGTGTCGACCTTGCGGGTGGACTCCAGGACCTCCGGGCCCTTGATCAGGATGCCGAGCTGGGCGCCGCGGCCGGTGCCGACGAGCAGCGCGGTCGGGGTGGCCAGGCCGAGGGCGCACGGGCAGGCGATGATCAGCACGGCCACCGCGGCGGTGAAGGCGGCGGTCCAGCCCTCGCCGGTGCCCAGCCAGTAGCCGAGGGTGGCCACCGCGAGGGTGATGACGATCGGTACGAAGACCGCGGAGATCCGGTCGGCGAGGCGCTGCGCGGCGGCCTTGCCGTTCTGCGCGTCCTCGACCAGCTTGGCCATCCGGGACAGCTGGGTGTCCGCGCCGACCCGGGTGGCCTCGACGACCAGCCGGCCGCCCGCGTTGACGGTCGCACCGGTGACGCTGTCGCCGACCCCGACCTCGACCGGCACGGACTCGCCGGTCAGCATCGAGGCGTCCACCGCCGAAGCGCCCTCGACCACCGTGCCGTCGGTGGCGATCTTCTCGCCGGGCCGCACCAGGAAGCGGTCGCCCACGGCGAGTTCGGCGATCGGGATACGCACCTCAGTGGAGCCGCGCAGCACCGTCACGTCCTTGGCGCCCAGTTCCAGCAGCGCCTTGAGCGCGGCGCCGGCGGTGCGCTTGGAGCGGGCCTCGAAGTAGCGGCCGGCCAGGATGAAGGCGGTGACGCCGGCCGCCGCCTCCAGGTAGATGTTGGACGCGCCGTCGCTGCGGGCGATGGTGAACTCGAAGCCGTGCCGCATGCCGGCCATCCCGGCGTCGCCGAAGAACAGCGCCCAGAGCGACCAGAGGAACGCGGCGCCGGTGCCGAGCGAGACCAGGGTGTCCATCGTCGCGGCGCCGTGCCGGGCGTTGGTCCAGGCCGCCCGGTGGAACGGCCAGGCGGCGTAGGTGACGACCGGGGCGGTCAGGGTCAGGGAGAGCCACTGCCAGTTGTCGAACTGCAGCGCGGGCACCATCGCCATCGCGATCACGGGCACGGCGAGTACCAGCGCGGTGAACAACCGGGCCCGCAGCGGGGCGAGTTCGTCGGCCGGCTCGGCCGGCTCGCCGGCCCCGCCCTCGGCGACCGGGGGCTGGGGCAGTGCCGCGGTGTAGCCGGTGGCCTCGACGGTGGCGATCAGGTCGGCGACCTCGACGCCGCCCTCGAAGGAGACCTTCGCCTTCTCGGTGGCGTAGTTGACGCTGGCGGTGACCCCGTCCATCCGGTTGAGCTTCTTCTCGATGCGGGCCGCGCACGAGGCGCACGTCATTCCGCCGATCGAGAGTTCCACCTCCGCGGAGGCGGGTGCCTGCGTAGTCATCGTCGCTCCTCGTGACGTCGGTTGCCTTGCCTTCGACGGCCGGGCCTTCATACCCATGAGGGGTATCGGGCGGCGCCGGGTTCATTTATACCCCTGAGGGGTATCGTCGGCAAGGCCTGAGCGATACCCCCGGCAGGTATTTTCCGGGGCGCCGATCCGCTTGACTTGATACCCCCATGGGGTATTCACTCATGAGCATCGGGGCCGCACAGCGCGCCCCGCACACCCGCACACCCGCACTCCCCGCACGCCCCGCCGGAATCCCGAGGAGGCCCGCATGACCGGCTACCGCACCGAGAAGGACCAGCTCCTGCGCAGACTGCGCCGCGTCGAGGGCCAGATCCGCGGCCTCCAGCGCATGGTCGACACCGACACCTACTGCATCGACGTCCTCACCCAGGTCTCGGCCGCCACCAAGGCCCTCCAGTCCGTCGCACTGCAGCTGCTCGACAGCCACCTCGCCCACTGCGTCCAGGACGCCATCGCGGGCGGCGGCACCGAGGCCGACCTCAAGGTCGCCGAGGCCACGCAGGCCATCGCCCGGCTCATGCGCACCTGAGCCCCTCCCCCCATACGCCGCCCACGCCCCCGAGGAGAACCGCCATGAACACCGCGCTGCGCATCACCGCCTTCACCGCCGGCCTCGCCGCCGCCTTCGGCCTCGCCCTCGGCGTCGGCAACGCCACCGGCAGCGGCCCCTCCCCCAGGCCCGTCACCGCCGCGCACGCGGGCCACGACACCGGAGGGCCCGGACGGACGGGCGAGGCGGCCGCCGACCACCTGCCCGGCGGGCTGCAGATCTCCGAGCGCGGCTACACCCTCAGCGTCGAGAACCCCTTCGTCACCGCCGGCTCCCCCACCGACCTGCGGTTCCGCATCCTCGATACGGACGGCAAGCCGGTCACCGCGTACCAGCAGGAGCACGAGAAGGACCTGCACCTGATCGTCGCCCCGCGCGACCTCTCCACCTTCCAGCACCTGCACCCGACCCTCGCCGCCGACGGCACCTGGAGCGCCCCGGCCGCCGTACCCGCCGCCGGCGAGTACCGGGTCTTCGCCGACTTCACCCCGGCCGGTGCCGCCGAGGGCCTCACCCTCGGCGCCGACCTGCACGCCGCGGGCGACCTACGCCCGGCCCCGCTCCCGGAGACCGGCCGGACCGTCACCGCGGACGGCTACACCGTGACCCTCGGCGGCGACCTCACCCCGGGGCGAAGCGGCCGGCTCACCCTGAGCGTCAGCAAGGACGGCAAGCCGGTCACCGACCTCCAGCCCTACCTCGGCGCGTACGGCCACCTCGTCGCGCTCCGCGCCGGCGACCTCGCCTACCTGCACGTCCACCCGGACACCACCGCCCCGGGCCCGGAGATCGGCTTCACCACCACCGCCCCGAGCCCCGGCGACTACCGCCTCTTCCTGGACTTCAAGCACCAGGACACCGTCCACACCGCGGCCTTCACCCTCACCACCACCGCCCACCCGACCGAGCCCACCGCCAGCCACCAGCACTGAGCAAGCCCGGAACACCACGGTGCCGGGCGATCCACGCGGATCGCCCGGCACCGCGCAGTTCACGACTCTGCAACCTCGGGCCGGGGCACTGGCCCGAGGTCGCCCTCGGGCTCGCGGGTGAGGAGGGCGTACAGCGCGGGATCCGCGTGGATCTCGGCGCTGTGCTTCCACTGGGTGAGCAGGACCGCGATCGGGGCGAGGTTGTCCAGCTCCACCGCGCCGCGTGCCGTGTCGACCAGTTCGGCGAGCAGCGCGTCGACGTCCTCCTCGGGCAGGAAGGTGACCCACGGCAGGGCTTCGGGCAGCGCTTGGCGCAGGGCGGCGGTGTTCTCGGTCCGTACGAGTCCCGAGAGCAGACGGGAGGTGAAATCCACGACCGATGCATCGCGTTCCATCTGATCGACCCGCTTGACTTCCTCCCCGCGCTACAGCACGGGGATTCCGGCCACGCGTGCCGCGCGGGGGCTTCGCCCCGTGCGTGTGCGCGTCGCCGGTGGTTGGCGCTTCACGGACCGGGCAACCCCGAGGTCTCCACGCCCTGACACCGCATGCCCTGCGGCGTTGAGGATGTTCTTCGCGGCGTTCACGTCGGCGTGGTCCCGGTACCCGCAGGCGGTGCACTCGAAGACCGCTTGACTCTCACGGTTCTTCGGGTCCACATGCTTGCAGGCGTGGCAGGTCTGCGACGTGTACGCGGGATCGACCAGGACGACCGTCGTCCCGGTGGTGCGCGCCGCGTTGCGGAGCGCGAGTTCGAGCATGTGCCATCCCTTGTCCAGGATGGCTCGGTTCAGTCCGGCCTTGGCGCGAACGTTGCGGCCGGGCTGTTCGATGGTTCCCGCCGCCGAGGCGGTCATGCTCCTGGCGCGGAGGTCTTCCAGCACCACCACCGCGTTACGGGTGGCCAGTGTGTGAGCGGTCTGCGCGCAGAAGTCGGCGCGACGGTTACGGACACGGCCGGTGACGGTGTTGATCCTCGCCAGCACTGAGCGGCGGCGGTTACTGCCGCGCTCGCAGCGGGAGAGCTGCTGTTGCAGGCGGCGCAGCCTCTTCGTCTCGCCCGTGGTGATGTACTCACGGTCGTGGAAGTGACCGCCACTGGTGGTCGCGGCAACCTTGACGCCCCGGTCCACACCTACGGCGGTCTTCGGCATCAAGTGCTGCTGCGGCGTCCGCTTGCCGTCCTCAACCAGGAACGAGACGAACCACTGACATCCCTGCCGGGCAACCGTCGCCGACCGCACTTCGCCCCCGATCGGCCGGGACCAGCGGAACCGGACCCACCCCAGCTTCGGCAGCTTCGCCCGTCCCCACTTCCGGCCGATCCGCTCGACCGTGATCAGGTTCCCGGCGGGGAACCGGAACGACGGCGACCAGCGGGCCTTGGAGCGCCACCGGACCCGATACGTCCCGTGCTCACGACATGCCCGGTCCAGATCCCGAAGGGTCTGCTGCAACACGTGCGACGGCGCGTCCTTCAACCACGGGAACTCCCGCTTGGCGTCGGCCAGCTCAGCGGCCTGCGGCACGTAGTTCATCCATGCCCCGCGACGCCGGTACTCCCGGCGCTGCTCAAGGGCGGTGTTCCACACCGAACGACAGATGTCGCCGAACTTCTCGCACAACTCGACCTGCTCAGCGTCAAGTTCGAGCCGGTACCTGCGGCCGGACAGCATGGGAACACCCCCATCGGTTGCGGCGATCAACGTAGCGCACGTCACTGACAACGCAGCGACCCGCGCCGCTTCGCGGTTCAGGGCCAAGGATGAGCAGACCCCCAGCTGAAGCCGGGGTCTGCAATGAGCAAGAACGTTTGAAGGGGTGCCGGGCGATCCACGCGGGATCGCCCGGCACCCCTGCTTACCCGGGCGAGTTTCGGGCGACCTGCCGGAGTACGGAGAGGAGAAGGGCCTCGGCGTTACCCGGGGTGGCCAGCCAGCGCTGCATCTCGGCGTGGGCGGCCCGGCGGCGGGGGCTGATGGCGCGAACCGGGCGGGAGAACTGGGCGTTGAGGCACCACCACAGTTCGATGCGGGCCCAGGTGAGCCGGCCGGTCACTCGGAGGCCGGCCGGAGGTCGACGAGGTGGGATTCGATCCCCACGAAGGCGAGCAGGCGCACCGTGCCGACGTGGATCAGCTGGTGGGCGATCCGGTCGGCGGAGGCCGGGGAGAAGAAGTCGGCGAGGTAGCTGGCCTGGTCGTCGTCCAGCGGGAGCCGGGCGAGGCTGGTGCGGACGGCATCCAGGGCGTCGGGGAGCTTGGCGAAGGTGGCGGCCTTCGCGATGCCCTTGATCTCGACGGTGACGGGGAAGGGGAGTTCGGGGCTCACCGCGCGCCCCCGTCGATCAATGCCCACATCACCTTGCCGATGCCGCCCTCGCGCGGACAGCAGCCCCAGCCGGCGGCGAGCTGGGAGACGAGCCGGAGCCCGCGCCCGGTCTCGTCGTGCTCGGCGGCGGGCGGCGGTACGGACGGCCGGTTGCCGTCGGCGTCGTGCACCTCGATGCGGAGGGCGTCGGGGCTCAGCTCGAACCGGATGAAGATGAGCCGCCCCGGCGGGGTCTTGGCGTGGAGGACCGCGTTGGTCACGAGCTCCCCGAGCACCAACTCACCGGTGTCGAACTGCATCGAGGTCGCCGACGGCTTCACCGGCATCGTCCCGGTCCGCGACTCCAAGGACCCCAGCGGGCCGGCCCTGGCCTTCCCCACCGACGCGTGGACGGCCTTCGTCACGGCCATCAAGACCAGCGAACTCCCGAACACCTGAACCCCGGTGCGCGAGAAGTCGATCCAGCCGACTTCTCGCGCAGGTCGTCAGCATTCAGCGAGCAGGCGTCGAAGCTGCTGATCTCCGAAGTGGCAGGAAGCTATGGACACGGTTGACCTGACAGGAGCGGTGTGGGTCAAGTCCACCCGCAGCAACGGACAATCCGCATGCGTTGAGGTCACACTCCTCAACACAGGCATCATCCCGGTCCGCGACTCCAAGGACCCCGACGGCCCGGCGCTCGCCTTCCCCACCGGCGCGTGGACGGCCTTCGTCACCGCTATCAAGACCGGCGAACTCCCCAACGCATGAGCACCCTTCGCGAGAAGTCGGCCGGGCCGACTTCTCGCGCGAGGGTGCTCCGGTGTCGTGTGCGGCCGGGTCAGGTGCAGGAGCCTCCGCCCGGGCCGCCGAAGAAGAAGTACTCGTTCCACGGGTCGGGGGCGTTGCCGACGACGATGGTGAAGCAGTTCGGCGACGACTGGACTCCGGTCAGCTTCGCGAACTGGGAGGTGTTGTCGGTCGCGAAGTAGTAGACGTTGCGCTGGTAGGCGGCGAACTGCCAGCCGCTCTCGGCGAAGGCGCCGCTGCCCATCGGCGGCCACGCCACGTTGTTCACCACCTCACCGCCGTAGTCGATGTCCTGGGCGTTGCTGGCGAGCTGGCCGCCGTTGAACAGCGAGCCGGGGTAGTAGCCGACCGCGTTGCTCGCCGAGGTGCCGCCCAGGTAGAGCCACCAGTTCCCGCCCGTGAGGTAGTAGGACATCTCCAGTTCGTACTGCGCACCGCCCGAGACGCTCACCGGGCCGAGCGTGCCGCCGATGGCCCAGGCGCCGTTCGTCTGGACGAACGCCGAGCAGTCGAGGTTGTAGCACCCGGTGTTCTGGTAGCCGTCGGCCGTCCAGTAGATGAAGAGGACCGGCTGGGTGGTGCCGTACTTCGCCGGGTAGACCTGGGAGCCGCACTCGACGGTCTGCAGGGGTGAGCCGCCGGCGTACCAGTGCTGGGAGAGCGAGAAGATCTCCGATCCGACGTTGGGGTCCCAGAGGTTGACGAAGTCGTGACCACCGAGGTTGTCCACCCCCTGGAAGGCGTGCGCGTACTTGTGGATGCCCGAGGCGGCCTCCTCAGGAGGGCTCAGTCTGGGGTGGCGGCCTTTCCCCTGCGGATACTTCCGGTGGAAGTTCTGCACGCCGCCGCTCCTCGTCAGCTCCTCGAGGGTGACGCGGCGCATCGCGATCGTCCCGGGCGGGCAGGACATCGCGTGGCCGAACTTGTCCAGCCGGTCGGACCGCAGCTGCGGCTGGACCGGCGTGCCCTGGCCGGCGCCCCGTGGCCCGGCCGCGACCGGGGCGTCCGGGGGTGTGGCGGGAGCTCTGAAGCTGCCCCTGAGGGCGGGCTGGCTTTCGATCGGGACACAGTCGAAGACCTGCCCGTTCTCGTCGACGAAGCTGTGCGTGACCTCGACACCTGCGTAGAGGTTGCTGATGCTTTCCACCATCGCGGAGAAGTCGTCCGCGCTGGTCGTGCCCGCCAGCCCCCGGCGCACGAAGTCCTCGTGCCGGGCCGAGGCGACGGAGTCGATGAACTTGGCGAAGCCGGGGAAGGCCGGGTTGTCCTGCGGCGCCATGATCGACCCTCCTTTCGATCACTGTACGTAGTTTTCGCATGACATTTCCGATATCTCCACGCTAGGCCCGGATTCGGCCAGTGTCCTGTCAGGGATGGGGAGTTGTGGAACGCGCAACATCGCTCGCGGGAGGCTCCCCCGGTCAGTGGCGGTCGCGCCCTCCGTGGTCCGCGGCGTCCGGACCGCCGCCCATCATCCGGAGCATCGCGGCGCCGCCGGTGCGGAGGAAGCGGATGAGGAGGGCGGCCGCGAGCAGCAGGAAGGCGATGTTGAGCCAGGTGGTGTAGTTCCACTCCACGCCCGACATCGGGATCTCCGCGTCCCGATGGTTCGGGACCAGGCCGAGGCCGCCGAACAGGAACTCGACCGCGTAGCCGGCGAGCGCCATCGCCGCGTAGAAGGTGCCGAGCAGGAAGAGGGCCGTCCGGCCGCCGTAGTACTTCCGGTAGATGTTCAGGATCGGCAGGATCAGCAGGTCCGCGAAGATGAACGCGACCACGCCGCCGAAGCTGATGCCGCCCTTCCACAGCACCACCGCGAGCGGCACGTTGCCGATCGAGCAGACGAAGGACGCGATCGCCACCAGCGGTCCGACCAGCGGGCCCCAGAGCTTGCCGGCGAGCGGGTGGTCGGCGAAGAAGAAGGCCTGCCAGAAGGAGTCGGGCACCCAGGCGGCGATGGCGCCGGCGATGAGCAGGCCGAGGACGAGGTCCCGGAGGATCGCCGCCCACTCCATCACGAAGACGTGCGAGACGGCGGTGACGCCCGGCCGGGAGAGCAGCCGGCGGGCGAAGGAACCCTCCCCGGCCACCGACATGTCCATCGCCGCGTGCCCCTCCATCGAGCCGGCCCGGCCGTGCTCGGCCTGGGCGCGGGCCTCGCTCAGCAGGCTGTCGCGCAGCAGCAGCCGGAAGAGCACGGCGAGCAGCAGGATCATCAGCGGCCCGCCGACGAATTCGGCCGCGGTGAACTGCCAGCCGAGCAACAGGGCCAGGATGACGCCGAGTTCGACGACCAGGTTGGTCGAGGCGATCTCGAAGGCCATCGCGGCGGTGAAGTCGGCGCCCTTGCGGAACAGCGAGCGGGCCAGGGCGACGGCCGCGTACGAGCAGGAGGAGGAGGCCGCGCCGAGGGCGGCGGCGACGGCGAGGGTGCGCGGGCGGTCGTCGCCGAGCAGCCGGACCACGGTGGCCTTGTGGACGACGGCCTGGACGACGGCGGAGAGCAGGAAGCCGAGGATGAGGGCCCAGGTGATCTCCCAGGTCATCGATCCGGCGATGGACAGCGCGTGCAGGATCGCGTGCATGGTGGTCCGCCTTCCCGTGGTGCCGCGGGACTCCGCTGGGGCGCCGGCCACCATATACCCGTACGGGGTATCAGACACCGATGGCGCGCCGACACCCGGGACGCGCGCCGGACCGTACGGTCCCGGTCGTCCCCACTGAGTCCGTGCCCGTACTAGGGTCATGGTCGTGCCGCGGCCCGGCGGCCGCCGCCCGACCGGCCGGGCGGCGCGACCCGGGCATGGACCGGCCGTGACCCCTGGGGGCTGATGCGGATGACGATGACGTTCGGACTGCTGGGCCCCCTCACGGTCGCCGTGGACTCCGAGCCGCAGGCGCTGCCGAGGGCCGCCGTGCTGCGCGGGCTGCTCGGCGCCCTGCTGCTCGCGGAGGGCGAGCGGCTGCCCGTCGGCCGCCTGCTGGAACTCGTCTGGGCCGAGCAGGCGGAGCGGATCGGCCGGGGCGCGGTGCACACCGGCATGTCCCGGCTGCGCACCTGGCTCGGGGGGTTCGGGGACGAGACGGTGGTGCTGGAGTCCGACGCCCAGGGGTACCGGCTGCTGACCGGCCCGGACGCGGTGGACCTCGGACGGTTCCGCCGGCTCGCCGCCGACGGGGACCCGGCCGCGGCGATCGCGCTGCGGCGCGGCCCGGTGCTGGCCGGGCTGGAGCGGATGAACCGCGAGGACCCGCTGCTGACCTGCGTCGAGGGCACGGTCCGCGCCACCGTCCTCACCCTGGCCGGGGACGCCCTCGCCACCGGGACGCCCGACGCCGCCCGCGCCGCCGCCCCCGCGGTGACGGCGCTCGCCGAGGACCATCCCTTCGACGAGCCCGTGCACGCCGCGATGCTGGAACTGCTGGCCGCGGACGGCCGCTCCGCCGAGGCCCTGCGCCGCTTCCAGTCGCTGCGCCGGAGACTGTCCGAGGAGCTCGGGATCGAGCCGGGCGAGCAGGCGCAGACCGTCTTCCTGGCCCTACTCGCCCACGACCGCGAGGGCGCCCGCAGCACCCCGGGACACCCCCGCGTCCCCTCCCAACTCCCCCGGGACCTTCCGGACTTCACCGGCCGTGACGAGCAGGTACGGCTGGCCCTGGACGCCATGGCGGCCGGCCTGGTCCCGGTGATCGCCGGCATGGGCGGCATCGGCAAGACGGCGCTGGCCGTCCACACCGCCCACCGCGCCGCCGCCGACTACCCCGACGGCCGGCTGTACGCGGACCTGCGCGGGGTCGACGAGACGCCCGCCGACCCCGGCCGCGTCCTGGCCGCCTTCCTGCGCGCCCTTGGCGCCGACCCCCGGGAGATCCCCGCCTCCCTGGACGAGCGCTCCGCGCTGTACCGCACCCTGCTCGCCGGCCGCCGCACGCTCGTCCTCCTCGACAACGCCGCCGACGAACGGCAGATCGGCCCCCTGCTCCCGGGCACCCCGGCCGGCCCGGCCACCCCCGCGCGGCAGAGCCCCGCCGACCACGGGGACGCCCGCCCCGCCGTCCTCGTCACCAGCCGGACCCCGCTCACCGCCCTCCCCGGCACCCGGCTCATCGACCTCCACGAGCTCGACGCCCCGCACGCCCGGACCATGCTGGGCCGCATCCTCGGCGACCACCGCGTCGCCGCCGAACCCGTCGCCGCCGCCCAGATCGTGGAGCTGTGCGGCGGCATGCCGCTGGCCGTCCGCATCGCCGGGGCCCGCCTCGCCGCCCGGCCGCGCTGGACCCTCGCCCGGCTCGCCCACCTGCTGCGCGACGAACGGCGCCGCCTCGACGAACTGGCCGCCGGGAACCTGGCCGTACGGGCCGGCTTCGCCGTCGGCTACGCCCGGCTCTCCGAACCCACCCGCCGCACCTTCCGGCTGCTCGGCCTCCTCGACGCCCCCGACTTCGCCCCGTGGGCCGCCGCGGCCATGGCCGACATCCCCGTGGAGCAGGCCGAACAGCAGCTGGAGGAACTGATCGACGCCCAGCTCCTCCAGGAGACCGGCACCGAGCCGCACCTGCGCTACCGCTTCCACGACCTGGTCCGGCTGTACGCGCGCGAGCACGCCGAGGCCGCCGACGAACCGGCCGCGCGCACCGCCGCGCTCGCCCGGGCCTTCGGCGCCTGGCTCCGGCTCGCCGAACAGGCCGCCGACCAGGTCCCCGGGCCCTGCTTCGCGCCGATCCACGGCCCCGCGCCCCGCCACCCCCTGCCGTCCGCCGTCACGGCCCGGCTGCTCGACGACCCGATGGCCTGGTTCGACGCCGAACAGCCCGCCCTCAACGCGAGCGCCCGGCAGGCCGCCGCGCTGCGCATGGTGCCGCTGGCCTGGGACCTCGCCGCCTGCCAGGAGAAGTACTGCGACGTGCGCGGCCTCTACGACGACTGGCGCACCACGCACCGCACCGTCCTCCAGGCCTGCCGCGCGGCCGGCGACGACCTGGGCACCGCCGTCCTCACCCGCGGCCTCATCGAGGTGACCACCTGGACGGCCCCGGGCGACGGCGCCGACACCACCGACGACCTCGCGGACGGCACCCAGACGATGGTCGCCCTGGCGGACCGCGCGCGCCGCCTCCACGGCCTGTTCGAGCAGGTCCGGGAGCCGCGCGGAGCCTCCGACGCCCTCGTCCTCGCCGCCTGGGGCCTGGTGGCGCAGGGCCGCGAACCGGAGGCCCTGGACGCGGCCCACCGCGCCCTGGAACTCGCCACCGCCCACGACCACCCCGGCGGCCAGGCCCGGGCCCACCAGATCATCGCCGTCGCCCACAACGAGACCGACCTCGACCGCACCATCGAGCACCTCACCGAGACCCTGCGGCTCGCCCGGCTCATCGGCAACACCCGCTTCGAAGCCACCGCCATCCAGTTCCTCGGCGCCGCCCACGCCCGGGCCGGCCAGACCGAACGCGGCGGCGAACTGCTCACCCGCTCCCTCGCCATGGCCCGCTCCCTCGACGACCGCTACGTCGAGGCCTTCTCCCTGCTCTACCTGGCCACCCTCTACGCCGCCACCGGCGACGACCGCGCCCGCGACACCGCCGAGGCCGCCCTGGCCATCGCCCGCCGCTTCGACCTCGGCCACCACCTCGCCCAGGCCCTCGGCATCCTCGGCGGACTCGACCTGGCCGCCGGGCACCACGCCTCCGCCATCGCCCACCTGGAGGAGTCCGTCCTGGTCTGGCGCGCCCGCGGCTGGCGCTCCTTCCTCGCCGAGGCCCTCCGCGCCCTCGGCCGCGCCTACCAGGCCGCCGGCCTCCCCGACTCGGCCGCCCGCGTCCTCGCCGAGGCCCGCGAGCTCGGCGACACCCAGCCGTCCGGCCACTGACCGGGCGCTTTCACCGGCTCACCGGCGGTATGCGATCGGTAAAGCGATCGGCAAGCCATCGGTAAGCGATCGGTAAGCCGCCCCTCCCTAAGCTCGACCCCCACGGCACAGGACAGGCGCGCCGACCCCCGACCCCAGCCCGGTCGACGCACCGCGTCCCACCCGCCCTGGCCTCCGGTCGGGTCCGCGCAGGGGACGGACCCGGCCGGAGGCATGTCCGGGCAGCACGGCGCGTGGGTCACCCTGCCCGCCTCCGTCCGCACCACCGCCAACGGCTCCTACTCGCTCGGCGTGAAGCTCGGCCTCAAGGGCCTGAACGAGCTGCGGATCGTCGGCGGGGACAGCGCCTCCCCGGTCTTCACCGTCACCGTGCGCCGACGGACGACCGCCGTCCGGCGGGGCGGGGGCGTCCACCCGGGCGGACGCCCCCGCCCTGCCTCCCGCCACCCGGTCAAGAATTGGCTGTCGCCGATCAGTTCGAGCCTGGTACCGTCCCCGACGTGGCAAAGCTGAACCAGATCATCGCCGTTGAAAAGGGCGTCAAGTCCAAGTCCTTCCAGGAGCTGACGCAGGCCCACCAGGACCTGCAGAAGCCCGCGCTGCTGGCCGGGATCTCCCGCACCTACCAGCCCAAGGACGAGGAGGGCGAGCAGCTCCCGCCGGAGTCGACCCGGGTGCAGCTGAAGGCCGAGGACATCCTGCGGTCCACCGCGAACACCCTCACCCGGCTCTTCGACGTGACGGCCACCAAGGACTGGGCCAACGTCGACGCCCGCGCCGACGTGGTGGTGGACGGCCAGGTGCTCCTCGCCCAGGTGCCGGTGCCGTACCTGCTCTTCCTGGAGAAGCAGCTCACCGACCTGTTCACCTTCGTCAAGAAGCTCCCGGTGCTGGACGCCTCCGAGTCCTGGAACCTCGACGCGTCCACCGACTCCTGGAAGACCGAGCCGGTGCGCACCATCCGCACCAAGAAGGTGCCCCGCAACCACGTCAAGGCCGAGGCCACCGAGAAGCACCCGGCCCAGGTCGAGGTCTACTACGAGGACATCGCGGTCGGCTACTGGACCACCGTCAAGTTCTCCGGCGCGCTGCCGGCCCGCCGGGTGAACGAGCTCGCCGAGCGGGTGGAGAAGCTCCAGCAGGCCGTCAAGTTCGCCCGCGAGGAGGCCAACGCCGTCGAGGTCACCGACCAGCGGGTCGGCGACGCCGTCTTCGGCTACCTGTTCCGGTAGCCCCATGATCGCCCGCCCGGGGAGCCGGGCGGGTGCACCGAGCGCGAACACGACCCGTCCCGGGCAGACCGGGCGGGTGCGCTGCACGGTGCGAAAAGCTGACACTGATGTTGAAGCTGACCAGGGGTCACAGTGGAGGTTCGAGTCCTCCCCCCGGCACCACCGGCCGGGGTAGCCCAAGCTCGGAAGAGGCAGGCCCCGTGAATCTCAGACTCTCGCTCCAGTCTCAGCATTCGCCGCCGAACACCGGATCGACCGGGTGTGGACGAATATCGACGAATGCAGGTTCAAGTCCTGTCTGTGCCGCTCCGTGGCACGGTAGTTCAAAGGTAGAACGCGCCGATTTCAATCTGATCCACGACCCTTAAACGTGCCGGTGTGCGCAATTGGGCGGCAAACAGGGGCCCGGGAGCTGGCTACGCTCCCGGGTCCTCTCGGTTTTTCCGTACGTCCCGACCAAGGCGTATCGGCGCGGGCCGGGGTCAGCCGCGGGCGACGGCCGCGGGTTCCCGTACCGGGCGGTCGAGTCCGAGGTTGCGGTGGATCTCCAGCGCGGCGGTGGAGCGGTTCAGCGTGATGTAGTGCAGGCCCGGCGCGCCCTCACTCAGCAGGCGCTCCGCCATCCGGGTCGCGTGCTCGACGCCGATGCGGTGCGCGGCCGCCCGGTCGCCGCGGGCCGCCTCCAGCCGCAGCGCCAGCCCGGCCGGGAAGGACGCCCCGCTCAGCTCGGCGAAGCGGCTGATCTGACGCACGTCGGTGGCGGGCATGATCTCGGGGATGACCGGCGTCCCGCAGCCCGCCGCGGCGAGCCGGTCCCGCAGCCGCAGGTAGTGCTCGACCTCGAAGAACATCTGGGTGACGGCGTAGTCGGCGCCGGCCCGGCACTTGGCGACGAAGTGCCGGATGTCGTCGTCCCAGTCCGCGGAGCGCGGGTGGCGCTCGGGGAAGGCCGCCACGCCGACGGTGAACGCGCCGCAGTCCTTGACCAGCCGGACCAGCTCGGCGGCGTGCCGCAGCCCCTGCGGATGCTGCTCCCAGACGCCGTTGGGGTCGCCGGGCGGATCACCCCGCAGGGCGAGCACGTCACGGATCCCGACGTCCGCGTAGCGCCGCAGCACGGCCTGGAGTTCGGCGGTGGAGTGCCCGACGGCGGTGAGGTGGGCCACCGGGCGCAGCGTGGTCTGCGCGGCGATCCGCTCGGTGGTCTCGATGGTGCGGTCGCGCGAGGAGCCGCCCGCGCCGTAGGTGACCGAGACGAAGGTCGGCGCGACCGCCTCGACCCGCCGGATCGCGGCCCACAGCGCGCGCTCGCCGGACTCGTCCTTGGCGGGGAAGAACTCGAAGGAGTACGTGCGCTCGCCGGCGGCGAGGGTGTCGCGCAGGCCGCGCGGACCGCTGCGGGAAGTGGTCTGGTCCATCGGGTTCACCTCGTGTGGTGGGCGTCGGTCGTCTGCCGGTTTCCGGGTGGCGGGAGGCCGCCTCCCACCCTGCCCGGTGGCCGCAACAGGATTGCCACATCCCGCTGTTGATCCCGTCCAGGGGCGGACGACCCGTGGCCGGGCAGGCCTGTTCAGTACCCTAGGGGGGTATGGTATGTTCGGAACGAAGCAGCCGGCCGGGACACTCCGGCCGGCGCCGGAACGGACGACAGGAGCACACCCATGAGCGAGACCACCGTCACCGTCGCGTCGGCCGCCACCGAGGCCGCCCTCGAGGTCACCACCGAGGACTCCTCCTGCTGCGGCTCGTGCGGCACCGGCGCCACCACCGCCCCCGCCACCGGGTCCGCCTCGACCTCGGCCTTCCAGGTCAAGGGCATGACCTGCGGCCACTGCGTCTCCTCGGTCACCGCGGAGTTGAAGAAGCTCGACGGCGTCACCGACGTCGCCGTCGACCTCACCACCGGCAAGGTCACCGTCGGCAGCACCCGGCCGCTCGCCGACGCCGACGTGGCCGCCGCCATCGACGAGGCCGGCTACGACCTGGTCGGCCGCATCGAGGGCTGACTCCCCTCCCACCGCGCCCCGGTAGAGTGAGAGCACTCCTCACCGCACAGGAACCGGAGACGGGCATGGCCGGTTACAGCCCCCACAAGGACGACTTCCTCAAGCGGCTCCGCCGCGTCGAGGGCCAGATCCGCGGCCTGCAGCGCATGGTCGAACAGGACACCTACTGCATCGACGTCCTCACCCAGGTCTCCGCCGCCAGCCGGGCCCTCCAGTCCTTCGCGCTCCAACTCCTGGACGAGCACATCGAATGCTGCGTCCGCGACGCCATCGCCGACGGCGGCCAGGAGGCGGGCACCAAGATCCGCGAGGCCAACCAGGCCATCGCCCGCCTCGTCCGCTCCTGATCCGGCAAGGCAGGGCAGGGCAGGGCACAGCACGGCAGGGAAGGGCACAACACGACACCCGCTCAACCCCGGGGGCCCGGCAGCGAACTCTGCCGGGCCCCAGGCCGTTTCATCCACCGCCCCAGTACGGGGTGGGGGTATCCGCCGGCACCGGCCGGCCGGTCAGGCATCCCGCCGGAGCGTGACGGCGTCCGGGAACTGGCGCCGCAGCTCGTCGAGCACCCGCCCGTCGGCCGCTCTGACGTCCCACAGCGAGCTGTCCACCTCGGCCAGGACCACCACCAGCGCGCCCTCCGCGAAACCGCGCGCCTCGGCGTCGATCAGCTGGACGCCCGGGGCCACCAGCGACAACAGCGTCAGGGTGTCCATCCCGTCACCCGCGGACCGGCACGCCAGCTCCGCGGTGAGATCCCACTCCTCGTCGCACTCCACCCGCCACCGCAGCCCCAGCCCGAAACCGCCGAGCCTGACCAGCAGTTCGGCGAGCGTCACGTAGTGCGGACCCCGCCACGCCCGAAAGGTGATCCCTTCCACCCTGACAACTCCTCCCCGCGGGACCCTCAGACCCGGTCGAGGGGCTGGTGCGGTCCGTCGGGCAGTTCGACGGCGATGGTGTCGCCGGGGCGGATCGCGCCTCCGGTGCGGACGACGCCCATGATGCCGGCGCGGCGGACGATGCTGCCGTCCTCGGCGCGGCCGACGACCTGCTTGAGCAGGCCCGTGCGGTAGGTGTCGATCTGCGCGCAGGGGTTGCGCAGGCCGGTGATCTCGACCTCCGCCTCGGCGCCGATGCGCAGCACCGCGCCGACCGGCAGGCCGAGCAGGTCCACGCCCTGGGTGGTGATGTTCTCGCCGAGGGCGCCCGGGGCCACGTCGTAGCCGGACTCGCCGAGTTCGGTGAGGAGTTCGCGGTGGATGAGGTGGACCTGGCGGAGGTTGGGCCGGGTCGGGTCCTGGGCGACGCGCGAGCGGTGCTTGACCGTCACCCCGGCGTGCACGTCGCCCTCCACGCCGAGTCCGGCGAGCAGGGTGATGCTGGTCCGGTTCGGCTTGGTGAACGAGTATTCGGCATTGCTGCTGACTGCCACCACGCTGCCGCTCATGCCTCGGCCCCTCCTCGCGGACGTACGTTCGATCGCCTCCGAGCATAGGCCCCGGACCGGCGCGGGCCCCGCCCTGGCAGGACACCGCACCCGCCCCATCGAGACCTGGCGGACAGTCAACTCCCGGACGGTGCCCGCAGCAGCGGCAGGACGATCTCGTCCAGGACCTCCGCGACCACGGCGTCGGACGGCACGGAACCGCCCACCAGGAACGCGTCCCGCAGCAGGTCGAGCGGGAGGGAGACGACGCGCGGGGTGATCCGGGCGGGGTCGACCTCGCCCCGGTCGGCGGCGCGGCGGATCATCACGCCCAGGCTGCCGACCGGGCCCTCGGCGGTGAGCCCGCCGGTGAAGCCGGCCCGCAGTTCGGGGTCGCGCAGCAGGTCGACCAGGAAGCCGTGCACGGCGGCGGGCGGCAGGTCGTCGAAGCGGTGCAGCACGCTGCGGAGGAAGAGCATCAGGTCGGCCCGCAGCTCGCCGGTGTCCGGCGGCTCCTGGTAGTCGGGGGCGTTGCGGCCGAGGGCGGCGATGACGAGGGCGGCGCGGTTGGGCCAGCGGCGGTAGAGGACCGGCTTGCTGGTCCGGGCGCGGGCGGCGACGCCCTCCATGGTGAGCCGGTCGTAGCCGTGGTCGGCGAGTTCGGCCCAGACGGCGTCCAGGATCGCCCGTTCCAGTTCGTCGCCGCGCCGCCGCACCGGCTTGTCGTGGTCCACCACCGAGTCCCGCACCCGACCCTCATAGATACGTTGCGTTTCTTATCGAGGGCAGTCTACAGTCGAAGACAAGAAACGCACCGTATCTTATGGTCGGGATCCTCCGGCCAGGGGGAGATCCGTCATGCGCACAACGCACCACACCACCGCCCACACCACCGCCCGCTCCGACGTCCTGGTGGTCGGCGCCGGCCCGGTGGGCCTCGCGCTCGCCCTCGGGCTGGCCCGCGCCGGCGTCGACTGCCGGGTCATCGAGCGGGAGCCGGGGTTCCGCGACCGCGGCGTCCGCGGCAAGGGCGTCAACCCGCGCACGCTGGAGGTCTTCGACGACCTCGGCGTGGTGGACGCGATCCTCGACCTCGGCAGGCTCGACCTCAAGGTCCGGACGTACGAGGGGAGCCGGTTCATCCGCGAGGTGGACCCGGCGCCCGGAATCCGCCCGACCCCCGACCGCCCGTACGCCGGCACGCTGCTGCTCGGCCAGCACCACACCGAGGCGGTGCTGCGCGACCGGCTCGCCGAGCACGGCGTCACCGTCGAGACGGACACCGAGCTGGTCTCGTACGTCCAGGACGCGGACGGCGTGCTCGCCACCGTCCGGCGCGGCGACCGCACCGAGCGGCTGGGCGCCCGCTTCCTGGTGGGCTGCGACGGCGGCCGCAGCAGCGTCCGCAAGCTGGCCGGCATCCCCTTCCTCGGCGAGACCTGGGAGGAGGAACGGTTCCTCATGGCCTCGATGGAGGTCGACGGCCTGGACACCGACGCCATGCACATCTGGAACGACCCCCGGTTCGGCGTCGGCGCGCTGGCGATGGTCCCGATGAGGGCGGACGGCAACTGGGCCGTGCACGCCTCCGTCGACCCGGAGGAGCACGGCGCGACCACGACCGCGGCCCCGACCGGGGACACCTTCCGTCGGCTGTTCGCCGAACGGGCCGGACTGGCCGGGGTCACCCTGCACGAGCCGGTCTGGTCCACCGTCTGGCGGCCGACGGTCCGCATGGTCGAGCGCTACCGGGACGGCCGGGTGCTGCTCGCCGGGGACGCGGCGCACTGCCACTCGGCGGCGGGCGGGCAGGGCATGAACACCGGCATCCAGGACGCCCACAACCTGAGCTGGAAGCTGGCCGCCGTCCTGCACGGCGCCCCCGACGCACTGCTCGACAGCTACCAGAGCGAGCGGCTGCCCGTCGCCCGTGCCGTCCTCGCCGCCACCTCCGCCCAGCACCGGGCCTTCTTCGGCGCGGACGGTGCCCGCGCGCTCACCGCGCAGTTCGTCGATCCGGCCGCCGGGGGCTCCGACTTCACCGGCCTCTCCGTCGGCTACCGGGGCGGGCCGCTCGGCCGCGACCTCGACGACACCACCGGCATCCGGGCCGGCGACCGCGCCCCCGACGCGCCCTGCACCACCGCCGACGGCACACCGACCCGG
Source organism: Kitasatospora sp. Ki12 (assembly GCF_054601375.1). Taxonomy (NCBI): domain Bacteria; kingdom Bacillati; phylum Actinomycetota; class Actinomycetes; order Kitasatosporales; family Streptomycetaceae; genus Kitasatospora; species Kitasatospora sp. Ki12. The sequence goes on from NZ_BAAIHT010000002.1 coordinate 2,314,176, forward strand.
CTGTTCGACCTCTTCCGCGGCCCGCACTTCACGCTGCTGACCTTCGGTGACCACCTGGCGCCGGACGGCCTGCCGACCGGGGCCGACCCGCACACCCCCACCCCGCTGCGCCGGGCCGCCGTCCTCGACCCCGACGGCCACGCCGCCCGGGCGTACGGGCTGCGCGGCGCCGCCGTCGTGCTGGTCCGGCCGGACGGCTACGTCGCGCTCACCGGGGCCACCGCCGACCCGGGCGCGCTGGCCGAGCAGTTGGGGGGCTACACCCCGGTGGCCTGAACTCCCGTACCGCCGATGCCGCGCCGCGCGGACGAGTGCGCCCGCTCGTCCGCGTCGGCGAGCAGCAAGTAGACCGGTGCCAGGCCGAGTTCGATCGCCATCAGCACCAGCTGGAAGCCGTGCGGCCGGCCGTCCACCGCGAGGGAGAGCACCCGCGCGAGGCCGCCCAGCAGAAGGACCGCCGCCAGCCACCGCACCGTCCGGGCGGGCACCGGCGTCTGCCGGGCGGCCTGGATCCAGGCCGCGCCGTAGCCGGCGAAGACCGCGCCCATGAAGCGGCCGAAGCTGCCGACCGTCGGCCCCGCGTCCGCGGTCCCGGGCATCGCGGCGTTCCCCAGCAGGATGTGGAGGAAGCCGATCGCCACGCAGGCGACCCCCATCGTCCACGTGAGCACCCGCAGCGTCCTGGCCATGACCCACCCACCCGTCTCCGGTCCGGCCGGGGCGCGCCGTCCTCGGCACGCCCTCGGCTCTGGTTGACACGTGTCTACTAAGCTAGCGCCGGTAAGTAGACATGTGTCAAGTAACCTGGCGCGCATGCCAGTCCACGCACCGCGCCGCCGCCTCTCCCCCGCCGAGCGCCGGGCCCAGCTGCTCGCCGTCGGCGCCCGGCTCTTCGCCGCCCGCCCGTACGAGGAGGTGCTGATGGAGGAGGTCGCCGAGCAGGCCGGGGTGTCGCGGGCGCTGCTCTACCGTCACTTCGCGAGCAAGCACGAGCTGTTCGCCGAGGTCTACCGGCAGGCCGCCGACGAGCTGCTCGCCAAGTCCCGGTTCGACCCGGCCGACACCCTGGTCGAGCAGCTCGTCGAGGGCATGGACGCCCACCTGGACTACTTCATCGCCAACCGGCACGCCGTGCTCGCCGCCAACCGGGTGCTGGCCGGGGACCAGGTGATCCAGACGATCATCACCGAGGAGCTCAACGCCCTGCGCGGCCGGCTGCTCGGCGTCCTCCCGCTCGCGGACGAGACGGCGCGGCGGGCGGTGTCGCAGATCCTGCGCAGCTGGCTGGTGTTCGTCCGGGTACTGGTCATCGACTGGCTGACCGAGGAGTCCTGCGGCCGCGACGAGCTGCGCGACGCCTGCATCGGCGCCGTTCTGGGCGCGCTCCGGCCGTTCCTGCCCGCCGGTCCGGTCGTGGGCATACCATCGGGCACAACGGGAGAAGCGTCATAAGCGTCCAATTCCCTATGAAAATATGACAGTTGGATGCCCCGGACTCCTTCCTCCCGTCGACCGCTCGGCCCGCCCACCCCGCCGACCCGCCGACCTCCGAAGGGCCCCATGGACTCCGTCACCGACACCCGGACCGCCCTCCCCCCGCTCCACCGCCTCCCCGTCTCCCCCGTCCGGCCGCCCCACCCGACCACCCTCCCGGACGGCACCCCCGCCTGGCTGGTCACCCGCTACCACGACGTCCGCCAGGTGCTCGGCGACCCCCGGGTCACCCGCGCCGACCTGCACGACGTCGGCACCGCGGGCGCCACCGCCGACGTGGCCGCCAACCCGGCCTCCCTGTTCAACCAGGACGGCCCGGCCCACCGGCGCCTGCGCGGCACCGTCCAACGGGCCTTCACCCCGCGCGCCATCGCCGGCTGGCAGCCCTGGGTCGCGGCCGCCATCCAGCAGTCCGTGGACGCGCTGGTCGCCGCCGGGCCGCCCGCCGACCTGGCCGCCGCGTTCACCCGGCCGGTGCCCTTCGCCGTCACCACCCGGCTGATGGGGCTCGACGGCGACGGACCGGACGGCCTGGACGAGGAGCGGCTGCACCGCTGGACCCTCGCCCTGCTCGCCCAGGGCGGCGAACCGGACGCGGGCGAACCGGACGCGGAAGGCCCGGGCGCCGACGGTACGAACGCGGACGCCCTCGCCGAATACGCCGCCTTCACCACCGAGTTGATCGCGCGCCGCCGCCGCGAGCCCGGCGACGACCTGGTCAGCCGCCTCGTCCTGGCCGCCGACCACGACGGCGGCATTCCCGAGGAGTCGCTGGTCCACCTGGTCGCCGGGCTCACCGCCAGCGGCAACGAGAGCGTCGCCGGCGCCCTCGGCAACGCCCTCGTCTACCTCCTCGGCGAGCGCGCCGACCACTGGCCGCGCCTGGCCGACCCGGACACCGCCGAACGCACCGCCGAACGCCTGCTCCACTTCATCCCGCTCGGGGACGACGAGGCCACGATCCGCCGCGCCACCGAGCCGATCGAGCTGGGCGGCACCGTCATCCCGGCCGACGCCGTCGTCGCCATCAGTCTGGGCAGCGCCAACCGCGACCCGGCGGTCTACCCGGACGGCCTCGACGCCGACCTCGACCTCCCGCTCGCTGCCCCCACCCTCGCCTTCAGCGCCGGTCCGCACTACTGCATCGGCGCCTGGCGGGTCCGCCTGGAGATGCGCGAGTCCCTCCAGCGGCTCGCCGCCGCCCTGCCCGGCCTGCGGCTGACCACGCCGGTCGCGGACGTCGCCTGGCAGCTGGGCACCACCACCAGGAGCCCGGCCCGGATCCCCGTCACCTGGTGACTCAGCTGGGGCGCGCCGCCGCCGAAGCCGTCGGCGGCGCGGTCCGGCGGCTCACCCGAACAGCCCCGCCCCCAGCACCCCGCCCTCCGGCGCCCCCGGCAGCACGTACACCACCGCCGACGCCGTGTGCTCCAGGAACGCGTTGAGCGCGTCCCGCGCCGCCAGCCGGTTCTGCACCCGGGTGAACTGCGCCGGGTCCCGCATGAAGGCGCAGAACAGCAGGCCCCGGTCGCCCGGCCCGTCGTCGTAGCTGTAGCCGCGCCGCAGCATCCGGGCGCCGCCGTCCAGCCGGGGGCTGGAGAGCCGGACGTGGGCGGTGGCCGGGATGACGTACGAGCCGTCGGGGTTCTTCGCGTAGATGTCCGGCTCGTCGTGCTCGGCCGTGCCGGTGAGCGGGGCGCCGTCGCCCGCGCGGCGGCCCATCGCCAGCTCCCGCCGGTCCGCGGGGAGGGCGGCGAAGGCGGCGGTGTCCATCCGGATCCGCCGGTAGACCAGCACCGTGCCGTGCTCGTACGGGCCGGGCGGGCCCCAGACCCACTGCCGGGCGGCGTCCTCGTCCGGGTTCGCCGTGCCGTCCTTGAAGCCGAACAGGTTCCTGGGCGTGGCGCCGCCGGCGGTCCGCGGCAGGAAGCCGGACTGCGTCCACCGTACGGTCGCCCCCGCCGCGCCGGCCGCCGCGGTCACCTGTTCGGCGACGACGGACAGCGGCCAGCGGTCCGACGCGCACAGCTGGAGCAGCAGGTCGCCGCCGCCGCGCGCCGGGTCGAGCCGGTCGCCGGGGAAGGCGGGCAGCTCGGCGAGGACCGGCGCCGGAACGTTCAGCCCCAGCCGGGCGGCGAGCCCGGGCCCGACCCCCACCAGGCCGTCCAGCCTCGCCGGTTGCCCGCCGTGCAGGCGGGCGTCGGCCGAGGTGCCGCCGGCCGCCTCGGCCAGGATCCGGGTCAGCTCCCCGAGCAGGGCGCGCAGGGCGGCGCGGCCGTCCGAGGCGGCGGCGGGCGCCAGGTCGAGGGCGAGCAGCTGGGTGGCCGGCTGCTGTGGGGCCGTCACCCCGGCCTGCCGCGCGCCGAAGAAGGGGACGGGCGGCTCGGGCGGCGGCGCCGCGGCCCGTCCGCCGTCGCCGCCGCGGACCAGTGCGGTGGCCGCCGCGCCGACCCCGGCGGCCAGCACCGCCCCGCCTGCGAGCAGGGCCCGTCGGTCCACTCCGGTTCCGACGGTTCGTGGCCGGTCCTGCGCCTTTCCGCTTTCGGCATGCATGGCCGCCATTGGAGACGATAGAACACGCATTATGCAACTTTTGACCACTCGTCAATCTCCTTCCGCCACAACGGACACCGCGCCGCACCCGCCCAAGAGCGCGCTCCGGCACGTCGTCCCCGTTCTGCTGACCGCCGCCGCGCTCGTCCTCTCCGGCTGCTCCTCGAACGGTTCGGCCTCCTCCGACGCGAAGCACCCGGGCGGCACGGTGGTCCGCGTCCCGCAGAACTTCCCGACCGTCCAGCAGGCCGTGGACGTGGCCCACGAGGGCGACACCGTCCTGGTCGATCCGGGCACCTACCGGGAGAGCGTCCGGATCACCAAGCCCCGGATCGTGCTGCGCGGCACCGACCGCAACACCGTGGTCCTGGACGGCGGCGTGCGCCTCGCCAACGGCGTCACCGTCACCGGCCCGGGCTCGGTGGTGGAGAACCTCACCGTCCACGGCTACCTCGCCAACGGCGTCCTGTTCACCGGCGTCACCGACGAGAAGCTGCAGCAGCGCGGCGCCGGCGGCTCCGCCTACGACCCGCTGGACACCGCCCGCTTCCCGCCCGTCCAGGGCTTCCGCGCGACCCGTGTCACCGCGTACGACAACGGCCTGTACGGCATCTACGCCTTCGACGCGCGCGGCGGCGTGATCGAGGACTCGTACGCCTCGGGGCAGGCGGACTCCGGCATCTACGTCGGGCAGTGCAAGCCCTGCGACACCCTGGTGCGCGGGAACACCGTCGAGCGCAACGCCGTCGGCATCGAACTCACCAACGCCTCCGACGGGTTGAGCATCGTCGCCAACCGGGTCGCCGGCAACCGGGTCGGTGTCACCGTCAACTCCAACGACCTGGAGGCGCTCGCCCCGCAGCACGGCGCGGTCATCGCGGGCAACGTCGTCACCGACAACAACGCCGCCGACACCCCCGAACAGGCCGACGGCGCCTTCGGCATCGGCATCGGGATCGGCGGCGGTACGGCCAACCAGGTGCAGCGCAACCTCGTGCGGGGCAACCGCGCGGTCGGGATCATCATCACCGACCCGCCCGGCCACCCGGCGAGCGGCAACCGCGTCGAGGGCAACCTCGTCACCGGCAACGGCACCGACCTCACCCTGGCCTCCGTCGACCCGGCCAACTGCTTCACCGGCAACCGGCCCGCCGTACAGAGCCCGGAGGGCCTGGAGACCCTGGCCGGCTGCGGGCTCCAGGGCCGCGGCCCGGTGCCCGCCGGCCGCACGACACCGGTGCAGGCGCCGCCCGGCATCCCGTTCAGTCAGGTCCCGGCCCCGCCCGCGCAGCCCTCGCTGCCCGACCCGACCGCCCCCGGCCGCCCGGCGACCGACCTCCCCGGACCGGTCGACCCCGGCGCCTACCCGCTCCCGGAGAGCGCCGACGCCGTCCCGAAGCACTGACCGCCACCGCGACACCGCGCCTCCGCGCCGTCCGCCGCGCGCGCGGACGGCGCGGTTGTCGGCCGGGTGCCGGCCGGGACTCTCCCAGGGCTTTCCCGGGGCTCTCCCAGGTCTCTCCCAGGGCTCGGCCGGGGGCGCGGGCTCCTCCCAAGAAAGGCCCGTGGCAGCCTCAAGAGTTCGCAAACCCGCAGGACAGTCCGGACAGCCCGGGACGACCACGACTTCCTTGCCGACACGGGCAGTTCGGGACAGCCCGGGCAGTTCGGAATCCGCCCGAGCGTTACTCCGCGGACATGACATACTGCGTCGGTGACCGCAGCAGACCTGGCCGAGAAGCCATCCAAAAGCCGTCCGCAACTGGGCCGGAAGTTCACCCTGCTGTGGTCTGCCTCGGCGGTCTCCTCGGTCGGCGACGGCATGCGCGACTCGGCCCTGCCACTGCTCGCGGTGGCCGTCTCGGACTCGCCCAGCGCGGTCTCGGTGGTCTCCGTCGCCGGCTCGCTGCCCTTCCTGCTGATGTCGCTGTACGGCGGCGTGCTCGCCGACCGGGCCGACCGGCGGCGGCTGATGTGGACGATCGACGCCCTGCGCGCCGCCGTCGTCCTCGGCTTCGCGTGTTGGGTCTTCCTCGCCACCCCGCCGCTGATCGCGCTCGCCGCGCTGGCCTTCCTGCTCGGCTGCGGCGAGACGGTGTTCTCCAACGCGGCCACCTCGGCCGTCCCGGAGCTGGTCCGCCCCGACCAACTCGACGCCGCCAACGGCCGGATGCAGGCCAACATGCTGGTCGGCGGCAACCTGATCGGCCCGCTGCTCGGCTCGGCGCTGTTCGCCGTGGCCGCCGGCTTCCCCTTCACGGTGGACGGCGTCTCCTTCGCGCTCGCCGCCGCCCTGGTCGCCGCGACCGGCCGCTCCACCGCCGCCCGCGCCGCGGCCGGCCGGCCGGTGCTCACCGAGATCCGCGAGGGCGTCGACTGGCTGTTCCACCACCGCGAGGTGCGGATGCTCGCCGTGCTCTCCACCCTCGGCGCGCTGACCTGCTTCATGGGCACCACCATGATGGTCCTGATGGTCACCAAGGTCGTGCACGCCCCCGCCGCCTCCTACGGCATCGTCCTCGCGGCGGGCGCGATCGGCGGCACCGCGGCGAGTACCCTGGCCGGCCGGCTCAGCCGCCTGCTCGGCCGGGGCACCCGGATCGCGCTGTCCTTCCTGCTGATGGGCGTGTCGCTGATCCTGATGGCGTTCAGCACCTCGGTGTTCGAGGTCGCGGCGCTGTACGGGGTGATCGGCTTCGCCATCGTCACCTGGAACATCCAGGCGATCTCGCTGCGGCAGCAGGCCGTGCCGAAGGAGCTGCTCGGCCGGGTCAACAGCTGCTACATGCTGCTGAGCCGGCTCGGCATCATGACCGGCGCCGCGCTCAGCGGCTGGATCGCCTCCGTCACCAGCATCCGGACCCCGCTGGTCATGGGCGGCACCCTGCTGCTCGTCCTGCTGGTGGCCGTACTGGTGCTGCTGCCGCGGATGACCGCCATGGAGAAGGCCCCGGCCGCCGAGGCCGCCGCACCGGAGGCCGGCCCCGCCGAGGCCGAGTAGCACCCACCGGGGTGAGCCGGCGGGCCCTCAGAACCCGCCCTCAGCCCCCGCCCTCCGCGCGGGCCCTGACCCACGCCGCCTCGCGCAGCAGCCGCAGCCCGTTGAGGCCGACCAGGACGGTCGAGCCCTCGTGGCCGAGCACGCCCAGCGGCAGCGGAAGGGTGACGACCAGGTCCGAGACCACCAGCACCGAGATGAACACCCCGGCGATCACCAGGTTCTGCACCACCAGGCTCCGGGCCCGCCGGGAGAGCGCCACCACGGCCGGGACAGTGGCCAGTTCGTCGCGCACGACCACCGCGTCGGCGGTCTCCAGGGCCAGGTCGGAGCCGGCCCGCCCCATCGCGACGCCGGTGTGCGCGGCGGCGAGGGCGGGCGCGTCGTTGACGCCGTCGCCGACCACCAGCACCTTCCGCCCGTCGGCCTCCGCGCCCCGTACGGCGGCGACCTTCTCCCGCGGCAGCAGCCCGGCGCGGACTTCGGTGATGCCGACCTCGGCGGCCACCCGGGCGGCGGCGCGCGGGTTGTCGCCGGTCAGCAGCACCGGGGTGCGGCCGGTGAGGCGGGTCAGCGCGGCGACGGTGGCGGCGGCGTCCGGGCGCAGCCGGTCGGCGAGGCCGAGCAGGCCGACCGGGCGGCCGTCCACCTCGACCAGGGCGACGGTGCGGCCGGCTTCCTCCAGGTCGGCCGCGAGCGCGGCGGCTTCGGCCGAGGCGGTGTCGGTGCGGCCGTTGATCAGCCGGACCGGCGCGCCGACCGCGACCACCCGGCCGCCGACGGTGGCGGTGACCCCGGCGCCGGGGACGGAGGCGAAGTCCTCGGCCGGGGTCGGGGTGAGCCCGCGGCCGCGGGCGGCGTCGACGACGGCCCGGGCGAGCGGGTGTTCGCTGGCGTGCTCGGCGGCGGCCGCGAGCGCGAGCAGGTCGTCGCGGGTGAGCCCCGAGCCGGTCAGCGGGTGGATCTCGCCGACCCTCGGGGTGCCCTCGGTGAGGGTGCCGGTCTTGTCGAGGGCGACGGCGTCGGTCTGGCCGAGGCGTTCCATCACCACGGCGGACTTGACCAGGACGCCGTGCCGTCCGGCGTTGGCGATCGCGGAGAGCAGCGGCGGCATGGTGGCCAGCACGACGGCGCAGGGCGAGGCGACGATCATGAAGGTCATCGCCCGGAGCAGCGAGCCGGTGAAGTCCGCGCCGAGGGCGAGCGGCACGGCGAGGACGGCGAGGGTCGCGGCCACCATGCCGAGCGAGTAGCGCTGTTCGACCTTCTCGATGAACAGCTGGGTCGGCGCCTTGGTCTCGGCGGCCTCCTCGACCATCGCGACGATCCGGGCGATCACCGAGTCCGCGGCGTCCCGGTCGACCCGCACGCGCAGCGCGCCGGTCCCGTTGAGGGTGCCGGCGAACACCTCGTCACCGGGCTCCTTGGCCACGGGCAGCGGCTCGCCGGTGATGGTGGCCTGGTCGACGTCGCTGGCGCCGTCGAGCACCCGCCCGTCGGCGCCGATCCGCTCCCCCGGCCGGACCAGGACGGTGTCGCCGACGGCGAGCCCTCCCGTCGGCACGGTCTCCTCCCGGCCGTCGGGCAGCAGCCGGGTGGCGGTGGCCGGGGCGAGGTCGAACAGCCCGCGCACCGAGTCGGCGGTACGGGCGGTGGCGAGGGCCTCCAGGGCGCCGGAGGTGGCGAAGATGACGACCAGCAGCGCGCCGTCCATGACCTGGCCGACGGCGGCGGCGCCGAGCGCGGCGACGATCATCAGCAGGTCGACGTCGAGGGTCCTCCCGCGCAGCGCCCGCAGCCCCTCCCAGGCGGGCTCCCAGCCGCCGGTGGCGTACGCGAGGGCGTACAGCGGGCCCCAGGCCCAGCCGGGGGCGCCGGTCAGCTGGAGCGGCAGCGCGACCAGGAACAGCAGCGTCGCGGCGGCGGCCCAGCGGGCCTCAGGCAGCGAGAGCACCCGGGTGCGCCGCCGGGGCGCGGTGTCCGGGCGGAGCGCGGCGGGGGGTGCGGGGCGCTCGATGAGGGTGGTGGAGGGCATGGCGGGGACCTTCGGGGCAGGGCGGGGCCGATGACCCACTCACCATACATGAACATATGAACGCTCCTTCATGCATCAGTTGTACTATTGGCGCATGGGTCATGGAGCCGCCCCCACCACCGCCGTCCCGCACACGCGCCTGGACGCCACCAGCGCTGCCCGGGTGGCCACCACCCTGCAGGCCCTGGCCACCCCCTCCCGCCTGCTGATCCTCTCCCGCCTGCGCGAAGGCCCCTGCGCCGCCACCGAACTCGCCACCGAGGTCGGCCTCGAACAGTCCGCCTGCTCCCACCAGCTCCGACTGCTCCGCAACCTCGGCCTGGTCGTCGGACAGCGCCAGGGCCGCCAGGTCGTCTACGCGCTCTACGACAACCACGTCGCCGCCCTCCTCGACCAGGCCGTCTACCACATCGAGCACCTACGGCTCGGGCTCAGCGACACACCGGACCTCGCGGAGTAGCGCGGGGGCAGGGCGCGCGCATGCCGCAGCCGCTCGATGGGAAGGCGTCGGCTTTGAAAGGGCTCCCCGTCGCGCAGATAGGCAGGACCGAGTGACCCAGCCGAGGTTCAAGAAGTCGACGCACAGCGGCGGAAACGACAACTGCGTCGAGGTCGCGGCCGTCCCGGGCAGGCCGGTCTCGTTCATCCGCGATTCGAAGGACCCGAACGGCCCCGCCCTGGCCGTCGACCGGGCGGCCCACGAGGCGTTCATCCACGCCGTCGCCGCGGGGGAGTTCGACTTCGGGCTCCTCTGACGGACAGTGCACGAGAAGTCGGTGGGATCGACTTCTCGTGCATGTCGTGGCCGCTCGATGGGAAGGCGTCGAACCTGGAAGCCCCCCTTCGTCGCACAGATAGGCAGGACCGAGTGACCCAGCCGATCTACAGGAAGTCCACGCACAGCGCGGGAGACGACAACTGCGTCGAGGTCGCCGCCATCCCCGGCGGCCCGGTCTCGTTCATCCGCGATTCGAAGGACCCGAACGGCCCCGCCCTGGCCGTCGACCGGGCGGCCCACGAGGCGTTCATCCACGCCGTCGCCACCGGCGAGTTCGACTTCGGACTCCTCTGACGAGCGAGATCTGCCACCGCTACGGCCGGTGTGGCCGGCACCGTCTCCGGACGGTGTCGGCCACACCGGCTATGGCGAAGATCCACGGATCGCATTCCGTAGGTGGGTGGCAGGCGAGCGGGTCGGGGTGTCAGGCCCCCGCGTTGCCCGAGGACCGCTTGACCAGCCTCGGCTCGCCGCCCTCGACGGCTACGTAGTAGTCCCCGAGGGATTCGCCCGCTACGGCCCGCAGCCGCCCCTCGGGCAGCGAGACCTCGTGCAGCACCCTGCCCTCCGACGCGCGGACTCCGGTGGATGTAGGGGCGTCCGCGCTCGCTGCCCCGGGCTCGGGAACGGCGGATGCCGCGATGATGTTGCCCTGCTCGTCCGCCAGGACGAGCAGTCTGGCCGCCGTACCGCTCTCGTGCGTCATGTCACGCCGCCTCCGTCCAGGTGGAACCAGATGTCGACGCTCGACGGGTTCCAGATGCCCACGATGTAGTTGTCCTGCGCGCCGCCGAACACCGCGCGGTTCTCCAGGCCGTGCCACTGGACGACGAGGTCGCGCGGATCCGCGGGACCACTGCTGAAGTCGAGCTTCGCCTCGACGTACTGGGGCCCCTGGTAGACGCCGCCGAACGTGTAACCGAACTGGGCGGCCTGCCCGTGGGCCAGGAACCATCGGGGCGCTCCGGCCGGCGGAACTTGCCAAGTCATGACCTGACCTCCTGCATCAGCTACCGCCTCGCGGGCGCCGAACCGCGGACCCCTGGCCACAGGCCCCGCATCATGACCGGGAGCGCATCCCATCGGAATTCCGCTCACCGCACGTGGCCATCGCGGCCTGAGGGGTTCGCGGATTCACCTCGGCCGGCGAATCCCGGAAGGCATCGGGTGGGATGGCAGATGATTCGTCTCCCTCCAGTCAACCGCCGTGGAGCACGGGTCGCAAGCCCCTTCAGGCACGTACTGATCGCCATGAGCACGGAGAGCTACACCGGTCGCAGCCGGTGACATTGACGCCATGTCACACACGTGCCGCAGGTCGTCCGGCTCGATCGTCAAACCGTCGGCGCCGGTAACGCAGCCCCGCCCAGGCGAACCCGGGCGGGGCTGTGTCCGTGGGCATGGCCCCCGCTTCCCCGAAGGTCCTCGGCGGCCGGCCCCGTGCGTCACTGCATGCCTGACCGCCTGCGGCCGTTCGCCGGTCGGCACCCGGCCGCAGGGGCGGTCAGCTGTCGAGGTCGATCATGAAGCGCCTCGCGCCCGGAGCGACCGTGTCGGCGTGGATCGAGCCGCGGGCGCGGGCGAAGTCCCCGGTGCCGCCGGTGATCGCGTTGTCGAAGGAGGGGGGCGGGCCCGGGTTGAGGTGGCCGAAGACCATCCCCTGGGCGGTGATCTGGCCGCCCGGGAGGGTGTAGGTCACGGTGCACTCCTCCGCGCCGCCGTTGTCGGTGCGGGTGGTGGTGCACGTGCCGCCGGTCTCGCCGACCTGGTTGCCGTCCAGATCGGAGAGCACCGAGCGGAAGACGGTCCGGTCTCCCTGGGCGGGGGCGCCACCGGGGTTGACGGGGAAGAACGTCTGCTGCGCGAGCCTGCCGATGAGCGTGATGGCCCGGTCCCGGGCGACGGGGTCGGCGGATCCGGTGGTCGGCGTGGCGGTCGCGGCGGGGGCGGCGGCGAGAAGGGTGATCAGCGCGGCGGCCGTGCCGAGACCGGCCCTTGCGATGGGGCGCATCATGTCTCTCCTGAGGTCGATGTCCTTGAGGGATCAGGCGCCCCATTCATAGCCTCCGCCCCATGACCACCGGTTCGTCCAGGAACAGCTCGCCAACAGATTCGACCGTTCGGCCCCACGCCGGGCGGGCCGGTTCCCGCGGGCCGGTGGCGATGGGCACGGAGAGCTACGCCGGTCACCTTCGGCGGCACTGACGTCGTTTCACACACGTGCCGTCCGTCGGATGGGCTGTGGCACGAGAAGTCGGCGGGGTCGACTTCCTGTGCATGCCGTGGCCGCCCGACGGGAGGGCGTCCCCCTTGAAAGCCCTCCTCGTCGCAGAGAGATAGGCAGGACCGAGTGTCCCAACCGACCTTCAAGAAGTCGACGTACAGCGGCGGCAACGAAAACTGCGTCGAGGTCGCCGTCCCGGGTGGCCCGGTCTCGTTCATCCGCGATTCAAAGGACCCGAACGGCCCCACGCTGGCCATCGACCGGGCAGCGCATCAGGCGTTCATCCACGCCGTCGCCAGCGGCGAGTTCGACTTCGGACTCCTCTGAGGAACGTTGGATGACCCCTCGGGCGATGGTGCACGAGAAGTCGGCGGGTCCGACTTCCTGTGCATGCCTCGGCCGCCCGGTGGGTCTGCCGGGCGGCCGGAGCGGGGGCGGGGGTCAGGCCGCCGGTTGGCGGTCGCGGTCCGGGTGGTGGGGCATCCGCCGGGCGGCGACGGCGCCGAGCGCGACGACGGCGATGGCGAGGAGGGCCGCCAGGCCGATCAGGAGTCGCACGGGCCGTCCTCGGGCTTCGCGTGCTCGCGAAGGAGAGTGAGGAGGTTGAGGACGGTGCTGGCCGGCGCGTTGCCGAAGCGGACGAGGACGCGGCCGTCCACGACGCTGTCCGTGGTGGCGGACGGCCAGAGCAGGCCGAACTCGCGCCCTCGCTCCTGGAGTTCGGCGATCAGGTAGGCGACCTCCGGTTCGGTGTAGGTGCGCATCAGCGAGTCGTCCGGCTCGATGGGCCGGCCGTCGGCGGCGGTCACGCGGCGGAGTCCAGCGCGATATCGAACCCGAATTCGGTGCCATTCTCTGCCAGTTGTCGGCAGCGCCTACGCGGCAGACAAGGGCAGACTGGTCAACCGATGGGTCAGGAGGGGCACAGCATGGCGGTATCAACCGTTCGGCGTCGTCGGCTGGGCGAGGAGCTTCGCAGGCTGCGGGAGCAGAAGAAGATCGCAGCGGACACGGCAGCCGACGCCACCGGCATGAGTCTGGCCAAGCTGAACCGGATCGAGAACGCCCGCACGGCGGCCAAGATCGAGGACGTCAACAAGCTCCTCGACCACTACGGCTGCGACGACGCGGAGTTCCGCGCCGGCCTGATCGCCATCACCAAGGACGGCAGCAAGCGCGGCTGGTGGCTGAGCTACCGCGACGTGATCGACGCTTACTCCACCGACCTGATCACGCTCGAAACCGAGGCGTCGGCCTTCAAGACCTACGAACCCGCCTTCATCCCGGGCCTCTTCCAGACTGCCGACTACGCCCGCTTGGTCATCGATCGACTCCGGACCATGAAGGGCGGCACGGTTGACGACCTGGTGCAGGTCCGCCTGGCGAGGCAGTCCATCCTCACCCGCCCAAACCCGGTTGAGGTCTGGGCGGTCATCCATGAAGCTGCACTCCGTGCGAACGCGAATCGGCCCGACATCATGGGCCCGCAACTCGACAAGCTGCTCACGCTGGGCCGGCTGGCGAACGTCAACATCCAGATCATGCCTGCCGGTGCGGCCATCCACCCGGGCATGAGCGGAGCGTTCACCTTGCTCGGATTCCCTCAGCGGAAGGATCTCGACGTCGTGTTCGTCGAAGGGCTGCTGAACGCGTTCTGGGTCGAGGACCCGGCCGATGTCGAGTTGTACCGGGCGAAGTTCCAGGAGATCACCGCCGAGGCCCTTCCGGTCGACTCCTCGCTCGCCTTCATCACCGCACAGAGAGAACAGATCAAGTGACCCAGCTGACCTTCAAGAAATCGAGCTACAGCGGCGGCAATCAGAACTGCGTCGAGGTTGCCATCCCGGGCGGTCCGGTCTCCTACATCCGTGACTCCAAGGACCCCAATGGTCCCGCCCTGGCCATCGACCGCGCCGCTCACGCCGCCTTCATCTCCGCCGTCGCCACCGGCGAGTTCGACTTCGGGCTCCTGTAAGGACGTCCCTCTGAGCGGTGCCTCGTCCGAGCCGGGCGAGGCACCGCTTTCTCATGTCCTCTCCCCCACCGACTGAGCCAGGGCGTCAGTCAGCCACAGGTGGGCGGCGCCCGGTGTGGCCGGGTCGCCGCCGGCCTCGGCGACGAGGCGCCAGTAGCGCCGCATCCGGGGGTCGCGGTCGGCGGCCACGTGGGCCAGTAGTCCGCCTCGGAAGGGCGGGGTGTCCATGCCTCCGCGCGCCTCGGCGTGGGCTGCGACGAACCGGTCGAGTTCGGGGCCCTCGCGGGGCGGTTCGCCCGTCCCCACCATCGGGCGGGCCAGCGCGCAGGCCTCGCCGATCCCGGCCAGCAGGCCGACCTCGTCCGCGACCAGTTCGGCGTTGGCCCGTCCCATCGCCAGCAGGAGCCGGGTCAGTTCCCGGTCCCCGGCCAGGGCGAACAGTTCGGCGTAGGCGACCACCTGCGCCGGGGACGGGTCGGCGGGCGGCTCGGGGACGGCGGCGGTCACGAACGCGGCGAACATCGCCTCCGAAACCGGCGTGGTGAGCGCTCGCCGCCAGAAGTCGGTCAGCGCGTCGTGGGCGGCGCGGCCGTTCTGCGCGGCCGCCAGCAGGTCCAGCCGTACGGCCCGTCCGGCCGGTCCGGTCTCCTCGACGGCGCGCAGCGAGGCCCGCCGCCAGGCCAGGTCGGCCAACTGGACGTCGAGCGCGGCCCGTTCGGCGGCCACTGCCTCCGCCACGGTGTGCTCGCCGACCAGCACCCGCCTGATCGCGGGCAGCCCGAGGCCCAGCCCGCGCAGCCGCCGGACCAGGGCGAGCCGTTCCACGGCGGCCCGGTCGAACCTGCGGTGCCCGCCCGTACTGCGCGCCGAGTCGACGATGCCCTCGTCGCAGTAGAACCGGACGGTCCGCACCGGCAGGCCGGTCAGCCGTGCCAGCTCGCCGATCCCCAAGGTCTCATCGAGCAAGGGCACTTGAACCTCCACCGGACTGGAGCTCCTACGGTACCGGCGTCACCCCGAGAGAGGAGTTGTCGTCATGACGTCGACGCTGGACCCCGTACGGCTCGTGGAGGGCCTGCGCGCACAGACCGCCGCCTTCGCCCGCGCGGTCGCCGGGCAGGCCCCGGAGGCCCCGGTGCCCACCTGCCCCGGCTGGTCGCTGCGCACCCTCGTCGGACACCTCGGCGAGGAACACCGATGGGCGGCCGAACTCGTCCGCACGGGCCAGCCGTTGCCCGCACCCGACCCGGCCCGGGCCGACCCCGGGCCCTCGGCCGGTTGGGCCGACTGGCTGCACGAAGGCGCGGAGGACCTGATCCATGCGGTCCGGAACGCCGGCCCGGACGCCCCCGTCCACACCTTCCTCGGGCCACGCCCGGCCGCGTTCTGCCTGCGCCGGATGGTGAGCGACACCTGTGTCCACCACTACGACGCGGCCGCCGCGACCGGCACCGCCTTCGACCTCCCGGACGACCTCGCGGCCGACACCGTCAGCGAGACCCTGGACCTCCTCACCACACCCGCCCTGGCGGCCGCCCGCCCGGACCTCGCCCGACTCCCCGGCCACGGCCAGCGGATCGGCCTGCGGCCACGCACCGCGGAAGGCTGGGTGATCACCAGAACGCCCCAGGGGCCGCACTGGGAACCAGGCCCGGTCGAAGCCGACGTGGTGGTGTCCGGGACCACCCCCGACCTCCTCCTCGTCCTCTCCCGCCGTCTCCCCGCGACGGACGGCCGGGTGACGGTCACCGGCGACCACGCTCTCCTCCAGCACTGGCTGGCCCACACCGCGCTCTGAGAGACCGAGCCCGCCCGTGCCCCGCCGGGCCGGACCGTCCGCCGACAGCCCGGCCCGGCCGGCTCCCCGAGGCCTCCTCCCCCGGAGGCCTCGGGTGCGGTGGCCGTCTGCCCCGTTCCGCCCGGTTCATTCCTCTTCGTCCTACCGGCCGCCCGTACCGCCCACACCGCCCGCACCGCCCGAACCACCCGAACCACCCGCACCCGCCGCCCCGCGCAGCGTCACCCCGAAGTGGGTGCGGAGCCGCCGGACCTCCCACCAGGCGACGGCCGTGACCGTCGCCGGGCCGCCGACGACGGCGGCCAGCTCGACGGGCAGCGGGCCGGGCGGCAGGCCACCGAACAGCAGGCCGATCACGGCGAGTTCCCACACCAGGACGCCCGTCAGCACCGGCGGGAAGACGGCGTGCACCCGGTCCAGGGTGAAGGCCGTACGGACCACCGTCGGCGAGGCGAAGGCCACGAACATCAGCGCCCAGATCGGCGCGGCCAGGACCAGTATGTCGAACAGGTTTCCGACCAGCAGCACCTGCACCATTCCCCGCGCCTGGGCGGCGAGCCAGAGCAGCACCGGCACCGCCGTGCAGGCGCCGACGTACTGCAGCGCCATCAGCACCGCCGGGCGGACCTGTGCCCGCATGGCCGGCCGCGCCGCGGGGCCGGCGAGCCGGAACAGCACCCCGACCACGGCCGGGGCCGTCACCAGGACCAGCCAGGGCGTGATCGTCAGCCGGAGCTGGAACTGGTCGTTGGCCTCGCTCCAGTCGTCCGGCGTCCCGTAGACCGCGAGGACCGCGAAGCCCGCCACGAGCGCCAGCCAGCCCCGGATCCGCTGCACCCGCAGCACCACGTGGTCGGTGATTCCGCGCGGCCCGGGCACGACGAACACCCGGCGGGCCAGCCGTCGCGCCGAGCGCGCCATCGGGTAGAGCCCGAGGAAGAGCAGGAACGGCCAGAGGCAGAAGAGCAGCGGCAGCAGCACGCAGCCGCGGATCGCGCCGCGCGCCGGTGCCAGCAACTCCCGCAGCGTGGGCCACTCCTCGCCCCGGAAGCGCTGCCACAGCGGGACCCGGCGCCCGTACCCATGGCCGTACCCGTACCCCTGCCCGTACCCGTACCCCTGCCCCTGCCCGTACCCCCGCTGCTGGTACGGGTTCTGCTCTCCGTAGGTCACGCCAAGGTCCTCACGCGGTCGCCCCCCGTCGACCGGACACCCGGTCAACTCCCGAACGCCGCACCCTACTGCCGCACACCCACACTTCGTCCACTCCCCACCGGCCCGCCACCGCGCTACGGCAGCGGGACCGCCGGGAAGGTGCCGGCCGGGACGCCGGAGAGGGCGCCGTCCATGGCGTCGCGCCAGATCGGGCCGGCCAGGGTGCCGCCGAAGGCCTGGCCCACCACCTTGCCGCCGATGCGCTGGCCGTCCAGCGGCTTGGGGTTGTCGGTGTCGCTGACGACGGTGGCGCCGGCCATCTCCGGGGTGTAGCCGACGAACCAGACCTGGCGGCTCTCGTTGGTGGTGCCGGTCTTGCCCGCGCTGTCGCGGCCGTCGAGGCCGGCCGCCTTGCCGGTGCCGTCCTCGACCACGCCCTTGAGCATCGCGGTGACGGTGTCGGCGGTGTCCGCGGACATCACGGAGGAGCAGCCGGCCTGCGGCAGGGCCAGCTGCTTGCCGTCGGGGCCGGTGATCGAGGTGACGGCGGTCGGCGCGCAGTAGGTGCCGTGGGCGGCGAAGGCCGCGTAGACGCTCGCCATCGCCAGCGGGGTCAGGTCGTTGCTGCCGAGCGTCATCGACGGCACGACCTGGAGCTTCTCGCCGCCCGCCTGCTCGGTGATGCCGAGCTTGTTGGTCATCTGGGCGACGCCGCAGAGGCCGGTGTCGGCCTCCAGCTTCGCGAAGTAGGTGTTGACCGACTGCGCCATGGCCGTCTTCATGGTGAACTGGCCGGTGAGGGTGGGGCTGTCGTTGTGCACCTGCCCGGACGAGGGGAACTTGGCGCCCGAGCAGTCCTTCATCGCCGGCCACGGGATGCTGTAGTCGGTGGTGTAACTCTGGCTCGGCGTGAGGCCGTTCTCCAGGGCCGCCGCGGCGACGATCGGCTTGAACGTCGAGCCGGTCGGGAAGCCGAGCCCGCCGCCCATGGCCTTGGTGACGTTGTAGTTGATCTGGGTCTGGTGCTGCTTGTCGTCGACGCCGTACGGGCGGCTCTGGCCCATCGCGAGGATCTTGCCGGTGCCGGGCTCGACGATGCTCATCGCGGTCGCCGCCTGGTCGCCGGCGTTCACGTGGTCGGTGACCGAACTGTACAGCGCCGCCTGCGCCTTGGGGTCGAGCGTGGTGTGGATCTGCAGCCCGCCGCGCTTCCAGACCGCCTGCCGCTCGGCGGCCGACTTCCCGAACGCCGGGTCGGTGAGCACTACCTTGCGCACGTAGTCGCAGAAGAAGCCCTCGCCCTGCTTGGCCAGGATGCAACCCTGCTGCGGCGCCTGGACGTTCAGGCCCAGCGGGGTCGCGATGGCCTGCTGGGCCTGCTCCTTGGTGATGTGCCCGAACTCGGCCATCTTGCGCAGCACGGTGTCCCGCCGCTCCTTGGCCGCGGTCGGGTTGACCACCGGGTCGTAGCCGCTGGGCGACTGCACCAGGCCGGCCAGCATCGCGGCCTGCGGCAGGGTGAGGTCCTTGGCGTGGACGCCGAAGTAGCGCCGCGCGGCGGACTCGATCCCGTACGCCTTCTCCCCGAAGAAGGTGATGTTCAGGTAGTTGGCGAGGATCTGGTCCTTGCCGAGGGTCTCCTCGACCTTGATCGCGCACTTCAGTTCCTGGATCTTGCGGCCGACGGTCTGCCGCTGCGCCTCCGCGACCTTCTGCGGGTCCTCCCCGGCCTCGTCGACGAAGACGTTCTTCACGTACTGCTGGGTCAGCGTGGACGCGCCCTGGGTGGTGCCCGAGGAGGCGTTCTTGTCCACGGCGCGCAGCACGCCCTTGAGGTCGATCGCGCCGTGCTCGTAGAAGCGGTTGTCCTCGATGTCCACCAGCGCGGTCTTCACCAGCGGGGATATCTGGTCGGCGGGGACGACGGTGCGGTCGCGGTCGTACACGGTGGCGATCGTGCCGCCCTGCGCGTCCAGGATCGTGGAGGCCTGCGACAGCGCCGGCGTCTTGAAGTCGTCGGGCAGGCTCTGGAAGTCGTCCGCCGCCGACTGGGCCCCCAGCCCGGCCGCCGCCACCGCCGGCAGCGCGATCCCCGCCGCCACCACACCGGCCACCACGCTGATCCCGATCAGCCGCAGCCCGTGCCCGAACTTCCGCATACCCGTCCCCGCCCGCTTCTCTGCCATGGGAGGGACCCTACGTGCACGTCATGAGGAACTCGTCAGAGAACCGGCACCGCTCTGTCACAACCCTGCGACAGCCCGGGAAGGCATCGGCATGATCGGAAGGGTGCAGAATCCGGCCCTGAATCGGCTCACTCCGGCCATGATCATGTCCATTTTCGATCAGACTCGCCGGGAGGAGACGGAACCGGTGGTTCGCCTGTGCGTGGCCGTCGGCCGGTTGCATCATGAGGGCATGGTGAACTTCCCTGACGACGTTCCTGGGTACCTCTCCATCAGGATGGCCGCCCCCGACGGCCCGGTGGCGGAGATCACGGAGATCGAGGCGCAGGCGGCGCGCGAGAGGTACCCGCGGATCCTGTCGGCCGGCGGCCCGGTCTTCGGTGTCGCCCGCGAGCGGCCCGAAGGCGGCTGGGAGCTGTGCACCTCCATGGTCGAATGCGAACCGCAGTCCGCCCGCGAGGACATGGGCGCGATCTGCCGCCGGCGGGCCGCCGAGGCGGAGACGGCCGGCGACACCGAGGCGCAGCAGGCGTACCTGGCCGTGGCCGAGCGGTTGGAGTGGGAGAAGATCGACGAGGTCGAAGTCGACGTCCGCTACCGCGTGGTACGGGCTGAGCGGTACATCAACAGCGGTTCCGACGGCCCGGAACCGCCGCGCTCCAGCGACCCCGACGACCACGAGGAGCGGGACCTCGGCGACGCCCTGGACCCGGCCGCCGGCTTCGTGATGGACCCCGCCCTGCCGACCGGGGTGTCCACGGGCATCCTCAAGGCCGACCTCCTCCAACTGGTGCCTCTCGAAGGCAGTTTCCCGCCCGACGTCCGCGCGGACGCGCTGCGCTCGGACGTGACCCACCCGGGCGTCGTGCTGCTGCCCGCCGCCTTCACCGTCGCGGAGCGGGTCGGCGGCCAGTGGCGCCCCACCGGCATCATGGACGCGCCCACGCCCTTCCGCGCCAAGGACATCCTGTCGATGCGGCTGCGCGTGACCGACCCGGTCGAGCGCCGGCTGACCCCTCGGCAACGGGCCCGCTACGCCGAGGCGGCGGACCGGCTCGACGCCGAGAAGGGCTGCGAACTCACCGTCGAGGAACGCTTCCTGCGGATCATCCGGGTGGAACGGGCCGTCCGGTTCGGCCCGGACGGGCCCGAAGGACCGCGCCCCTCCGACCAGGACCCCGAGGACCCGATCATGGTGCTGGACCAGAAGCTGCGCGCCCGGGGCATCGACCCGGACGAGGACGCCCCGATCGAACTCAACGAGTCCGCACAGGAGTTCCAGCGCCTCTTCGAGGCCGAGATGGCCCGCCGCGGCAAGCCGCTCCCGCGCCCCGCGGACGACGAGGCGTGACGCCTACAGGAGCGCGGCCGTGACGGGCTGACACCCCGGACCCCGGCCGGCGTACGGCCGACCGGGGTCCGGGGCGGGGATTCGGGGTGGTGGTTCGGGCAGGTCAGTGCTGCAGGGTGAGGACGCCCGGCGTCCACGGCAGCTGGTCGTAGGGACCGGTCGCGGTCGGCGACTTGCCCTGGTAGAGGAACTGCAGGTTGCAGGGGTCGATGGTCATGGTCTGGTCGGGGTTGTTGCGGACCAGGTCGCCGTGGCTGATGTCGTTGGTCCAGCCGGCTCCGCTGTTGGCCTTGCCCGCGAAGGGGCTGGCCTCGCTCGCGGCCTGCGGGGTCCAGGAGCCGTTGAGGCTGGTGGCGGTGAAGGAACGGAAGTAGCGTCCGCCGGAGCCCTGCGCCTCGACGATCATGAGGTACTGGTTCTGGCCCTTGACCTTGTAGACCTGCGGGGCCTCGAAGAGGTTGGCGGTCGTGTCGGTCATGACGGTCGTGTAGGAGGATCCGAAGCTGCTGGGGAAGTTCCCGATCGGCATGCTCGCCCGGTAGATGCTGCCGTTGTCACCGGCGAAGAACAGGTACATGTTCTGGTCGTCGGCGATCAGGGTCTGGTCGATCGGCCCGGTGCTGGACTTGGGGATGGAGCCGGTGAACAGCGGCTGCGGCGCGGACCAGCCGTTGGGGTTGGTCGGGTCGGTCGAGGTGCGGTAGATGAACGGCCACTGGCCCCACTGGTACGCCAGCACCCAGATGTTCTTGGGCGCGAAGTAGAACAGCGTCGGCGCCGTCGCCGCCTGCCCCATACCGGTCTGCCCGGCCGACGCCATGTCCGACCAGTTCGTGAACGGGCTGAACATCATCGAACCGTACGACGACCCCGACACGTTCGACGCGTAGACCAGGTGCTTGCCGTTGTACACCACGTCCGTGAAGTCCTTCACCGACGCCCAGCCGTTCGCCGGCTTCGCCAGTGAGCCGGTCGAGGACCACCGGTACGTCGAGGGAAGGGCGCACGTGCCGCCCGGGGCGGGCGCGGTCGGGGTCGGCGCCGGGGTGGACGCGCCCGTCGACCGGAGGGTCCAGTGCTGGTTGGCGGCGCCCCAGGAGTCCCAGATCTGGACGGGGATGCCGTTGGCGCTCTGGTTGCCGGGCGTCTCCAGGGCCTTGCCGGTGGCGACGTTGGTGAGGGTGAAGGAGCCGTCGCCGTTGCGGGCGGCCTTCCAGTGCTGGTTGGCGCCGCCGTTGTTGTCCCAGACCAGCACCTTCGTGCCGTTGGCGGCCTGGCCGGCCGGATCGTCCAGGACCCGCCCGCTGGCGATGTTGGTGAAGGTGAAGGAGCCGTCGCCGTTCTTGGTGGCCCGCCACTGCTGGTTGGTGGCGCCGCTGGTGTCCCAGACCTGGAGCGGGGTGCCGTTGCCGTTCTGTCCGGCGGGCTCGTCGAGGACGCGTCCGGCGGCGCCCATCGCGGAAAGCGTGTAGACGGTGCCGGAGTTGACGGCGCCGTCCGGCGCGCTGCCGCCGGCGCCGCCGACGGTGGAGAGGACGGCGTTGTAGGCGGGCTTCTTGTTGCCGTTGCCGTCGAACAGCAGCGGGTTCTCGCCACCGCGCCAGGAGTCGCTGTCGCGGATGCCCCACAGGGTGATGCCGGTGCAGCGGGCGACGTTGAGGCAGGCCTGAACGGCGCTGGTGTAGGCGGTGGGGGCCGCCTGGGCGATGTCGAGCTCGGTGAGCTGGACGTCGACGCCGAGCGCGGCGAAGCTGGACAGCGTGGTCTGGAAGCTGGCCGGGGGGCCGCCGGCGCCGAAGTGGCTCTGGAAGCCGACGCAGTCGATGGGCACGCCGCGGGCCTTGAAGTCCTTGACCATGGAGTAGACGCCCTGGGTCTTGGCGTCCGTCCAGTTCTCGATGTTGTAGTCGTTGTAGCAGAGCTTGGCCGAGGAGTCGACGTTCCGCGCGGTGCGGAAGGCCTCCTCGATGAAGCCGTTGCCCAGCACGTCCTGGAACACCGAGCTGCGGTGCTGGCCGCTGCCGCCGTCGGCGAACGCCTCGTTGACCACGTCCCAGGCGTAGATCTTGCCCTTGTAGTGGGCCATCTCCTGGGTGATGTGGTTGTTCATCACACCGCGCAGGGTGGTGGCGTCCTTGACGGAACGGACCCAGTCGGGCAGCTGGGAGTGCCAGACCAGGGTGTGGCCGCGCATCTTCTGGCCGTGCGCGGAGGCATGGCTGACGATCGAGTCGGCCGGGCCGAAGTTGAACGACCCGCGGGACGGCTCGGTGCTGTCCCACTTCATCTCGTTCTCCGGGGTGATCATGTTGAACTCCCGGTCGAGGATGCCCGAGTAGGCCGGGTCCCCGAGCCTGCCCGTGGCCACCGCCGTACCGAAGTAGCGGCCGCTGCCGGCCGCCGCCGCACCCAGCGTGGTCGGCGCGCCGGAATTCGACGTGAACGCGGCCTGGGCGACCAGCGGCACGGCGGCGCCCACGGCGGCGATGGCCACGGCGACGGCGATCACCCGGCGGGTGGGCGGACGACGGCGATGAGCACGGTTCTGATCTGACAACGGTTGTCCCTCCGAAGCAGGTGGGCCTCGATCTCGGCCCCGGCTGACTGCTGGTTGCCGCCGCGCACGGAAAGGTTGCCGTGATCCGAAAAAAAATCTGCGGGGAGCCGGTGAGGACGGTGCGCGGTCCCGTCACACCGCGGCGGGGCCGCAGGCAGTCGTGCCTGCGGCCCCGCCCGGGTGTCGGAATCAGGAAGGGTCGCCGTACTGGAGACCGCGTCCGTTGGTGCCGATGTAGACGCGGCCGTAGGTGTCGGGGTCACCGGTGATGATGCGCGAGCCGGCGAAGTTGCCCCACTGGTGCGCGTCATCGTTGATCCGGACCCAGCTCGCGCCCTGGTCGGTGGAGCGGAAGACGCCGGCGACGCCCTTGACGGTGCCGATCAGGTACAGCGCCTGGTACGAGGTGCCGGGTGCGGCCTTGCCGAAGCCGACGGCGGAGGCGGACTCCACCGAGGACAGCTTGCTGAAGCTGCGGCCGCCGTCGGTGGAGTGCAGCAGACCCGTGCCGTCGCCGGCGAGCCACAGGTCGCCCGCGATGCCGGGGACGGCGCTGAGCTTACCGCCCGGCAGGTTGCCGGAGCGGGCGGTGAAGTTCGCGCCGCCGTCGGTGCTGGCGTAGAGCCTGCCGTTGCTCAGCGAGTAGAAGGTGTTGGCCGAAGACCGGTCGGCGACGACCACGGCATCGTTGCCGAGGCCGTTGACCCTCGACCAGCTCGCGCCCCGGTCGGTGGAGCGGTACGGGGCCTGGCCGGCCTCTGCCCAGACGAAGCTGGAGCCGTCCGCCGCGATCGCGATGTGGCCGCTGTCCGCGCCGGGCACCGGCTCGCCCTTGAAGCCGTTCCAGGTGTGGCCGCCGTCGGTGGAGAGGGCGCCGTCCTGCTTGCCGCCCCGGCCGACCCGGACCACCAGCGAGGGGTTGGACTGGGCGAAGTCGACGGAGGTGCTGTTGTAGATCTCCGGGTTGACCAGCCGCCCGGACGGCTCCTTCTTCAGGTCGTCGTACACGAAGCCGCCCTGGTCGCCCAGCGAGGTGATGAGGGCGGCGGCGCCGGGCGGGGAGACCGCGTCGTAGTACGCCGTCTCCTCCAGCCCACGGGCTCCGATGAACCAGTGGCTGGTGCCGCCGTTGTCGGTCGCGTTGGCGTCCTTGCTGGCCCAGATGCCGTTGCCGGTGCCGTACATCACGTGCCCGGAGTCGAACGGGTCGATGCTCAGCGCGGTCATCCAGTGCCCGATCCCGGTGCCGAGGTACGGGGCGATGGAGGCGTCCCGCACGGACCTGTCGGACTGGGTCTTCCAGGACGCACCGCCGTCGGTGGAGCGGTAGACCTCGTCCTGCGGCCACCAGCGGTCCAGCGTGGTGACCATCACCGTGGACGGCTTCTGCGGGTCGACGGCCAGACCGGCGAACCCGTAGCCGCCCTGCGACGGCGAGATGTTCTTCCACGCCCCGCCGTTCGGCGCGTACTTCCACACCGCGCCCGCCGTCACGTTGTTGGGGCCGGGGTTGTTGGAGTACGTCACGTACAGCGAGCCGTCACCGGAGAGCACGCCGTGCTGCGGCACGTAACCGGTGGGCTGTCCGGCGACGGCCTGCCAGGTGCTGCCGCCGTCGGTGGAGCGGTACAGGCTGGTGGACTTGTCGGCGACGCCGACGTAGACCGTGTTGCTGCCGGCCGGGCCGTACGTCACGAAGGAGACGCCGGTGCCGAAGCTCGCGCCGTCCTTGACCGGGAACGAGGAGACCTGGTTCCAGGTCTGGCCGTGGTCGGTGCTGCGCCACAGGCCGTTCTTGCGGGTGCCCAGCAGCAGGGTGTCGTGGTTCGCGGGGTCGATCACCAGCCGCTCGCCCGCCCCGCGGCCGTCCTCGTTGCCGCCCAGCTTGAACGGCAGGTCGGTGCGCTGGAACGTGCGGCCCCGGTCGGAGGAGCGCAGGATCGCGCCGTTGCCGGCCCAGTCGTTGGTGTAGGTGCCGGCCGCGAGGTAGAGCCGGTCGGGGTCGACCGGGTCGGTGGCCAACGACTCGATGCCCAGCAGGTTCCAGTCCTTCTCGCCGACCCAGTCGGTGAGCGGTGTCCACTGCTCGGCCCCGGTGTCCCAGCGGTACGCGCCGCCCATGTCGGTGCGCGCGTACAGCAGGCCCTTCTCCTTCTGGTTGAAGACCAGCCCGGTGACGTAACCGCCGCCCGCCACCGGGGCGTTCTGCCACACGTACGATCCGGACCCGGTCTGCGCGCCGCCGCTGCCCTCAGCCACCTTCACCAGCTTCCACTGCTGGTTGGCACCGCCCCACCCGGACCACTGGATGATCTGCGCGCCCCGGTCCGTGGAGTTGCCCGTGACGTCCAGGACCCGACCGCTCTTGCGGGAGGTGAAGGTGACGGCGTCGGAGCCGCCGACACCGTCGACCTTCCACTGCTGGGAGGCGGCGGAGCGGTCCGTCTGCTGCTCGGCGGCGGCCCCCTGGGAGGTCGAGTCGCCCGCTATGCCCAGCACCTTGCCGCTGTTGCGGTTCACCAGCTCGTAGTAGCCGTCGCCGGTGGACCTCAGCTTCCACTGCTGGTTGGCGGTGTTCTGGTCGGTCCACTGCTGGATCCGGGTGCCCTCGGCGGTGGAGAAGGCGTTGACGTCCAGCACCTGGCCGCTGCGGACGGAGACCAGCCGGTAGTAGGCACCGGCGTCGACCGTCGCGGCCTGCGAGTCCTCGTGCGTGAACAGGTACGACACGGCGGCCAGCGGCACGGCGGCCAGCACGGCGGTGGCGCTCCAGCGACGGCGGTGACGCCCGCGGCGCCCGCCGTTCGTGGGGTTGCTCATGGGTAGACGATCTCCTTGCGAGCCGATCACGAGAGAAGAGCGGATCCGCACACCGGTACCGGCCGGATCCACCCCCTTGTGGTCGCAGGAGCCGCGAAGGTTGCCGCGCGCCGCGAACTTTCCTTCAGGTCACGCCGACCAGCCCCCGGAGTGACCTCCGCCCCGCCGAGGCCTCACCCGGTGCGGGAGGCCCGTCCGGCCGGCGCCCGGTCAGCGCTCGCGCCCGCGGGGCTTCAGCGGGAGTGCGGGGAGTTCGGGGGCGGGCAGGCGGTCGCCGGCGTAGCCGTGGACCTCGCCGAAGCGGGTACCGGCCGTCCAGTCCGCGCGGGCCCGGGCGATGTCCTCCGTCGAGCGGCCGATGAAGTTCCACCACATGACGATCTTCTCGTCGAAGGGTTCCCCGCCGAGGAGGAGGACGGCGGCGTCGGTGCGGGCGTGCAGGGGGAGGTGGGGGCGGCCGCAGCCGAGGTAGAGCATGGAGCCGGGTTCGACGGGGACGCCGTCGACGTCGACGCGGCCGGACATGGCGAGGACGGCGTACTCGAAGTCGGGGACGAGGGGGAGCCGGAGGTCCGCGCCCTCGGTGAGGGCGAGGTCGGCGCCGACCAGGGGGGTGTGGGTGGTGCCGGGTGAGGTGGCGGTGTCCAGGGCGCCGAGGATGACGGTGGCGCGCAGACCGAGGGCGGTGACCACGGGCAGGTCGGGGTGGTGCTCGAAGGCGGGGGCGGTGTTCCGGTGCGCGTCCGGGAGGGCGACCCAGAGCTGGGCGCCGTGCAGGTGGCGGGCGTGCGGGCGGGGGGACTCCTCGGAGTGGGAGATCGCCCGGCCGGAGGTCATCAGGCCCAGCTCGTACGGCCGGACGGTCTGCAGGCTGCCGAGGCTGTCGCGGTGCAGCACTTCGCCCTCGTGCAGCCAGCTGACCGTCTGCAGGCCCATGTGCGGGTGCGGCGGGACCTGCATGCCGGGCTGGTCGGCGATGTCGTCCGGACCGTAGTGGTCGACCCAACTCCACACCCCTTAGGCGACGCCCCTCTGTGAAGTAGGGACGACCCATGCTCTCCCCGGCCACCATGACCATCCCGGCCACATTCCAACCAGACGCCCGTATCGCGATCAGCCTTCGCCTGTCGCGCAGTGACGACGCCTCCACCGCCCTCGACGTACAGCTCCGGGCCTGCAAGGACAGCATCCGTGCCGCCGGGTTCGACCCGGAGACGGCGAAGGTCTTCATTGACGACGGCGTGAGCGGCGCAACGCCTCTGACCGACCGTGACGGCATGTCCTCACTCATGGCCTACCGGCCCACCCATGTGTGGGCGTGGAAGCTGGACAGGTACAGCCGTTCGGTTCGCGAGTTCCTGAACCTGGTGGCCTGGGCCGAATCCCTGACCCCGCGCGTCATCCTCGCTACCGCCGACGGGGCACTCAACACGGCCACCCCGGGCGGCCGCCTCATCGCCCTCATCCTGGTCGCCCTCGCCGAGTGGGAGCGGCAGATGATGACCGAGCGCATCCTCGCCGCGCACCAGGAGCGGCGGGATCAGGGACGGTGGAGCAGTGGGTTCGCGCCGTTCCCGTTCAAGGTCGTACGGGAGCACCCGAAAGCACCGGCATACCTCGACGCCGACAGCGCGATGGTTCCCCTCGTGATCAAGGCGATCGGCGAACTCCTCGCAGGCGGCAACCTTGCCTCGACATCTCGTCCTCTTCCGATCGGGCGTCAGCAGTGGCGCGACCTGCTGATGGGTGTCGCCCTTCGAGGCTGGCGCAAGTTCAAGGGCAAGCTGATCGTGAAGGAGGACGGGGTTACCCCAGTGCAGTTCGCACCGGAGGTAATCGACGCCGTGACCCACGCACGAATCCTGGCCCGCCTTGACGAACTCACGCGCGGCACCAACGTCCTCCGGCAGGCGTCCCCGTTCCTGTCCGGCTTCATCGCGTGCGGTCGCTGCGGCGGTCGGTTCACAGGCGGCAAGGCCCGGAAGAAGCTCTCCTACCAGTGCAACAGTCACGGCCAGATCAATGCCGACATAGTTGAGCCGAAGGTCGAGGCCGAGTTCCTGTCCCGGTTCGGGGCCGACCCGGTGATGCGCGCGGTTCATCACGGGGGCGTCGATCACACGGCCGCCCTCCTCGACCTCACCGCCGCCCGGTCGCGCATCATGGAGGCCATCACCAGCGTTTCCGGCCCGAGCGTGGCGGACCTCATTGCCAAGCTTCAGGAGACGGACGCCACGATCGAGCGGCTCAAGGCGGAGCACGACCCGGAGATCAGGACCACGTACCAGCCCACCGGCATCACGATCGACGAGATGTGGGCCGACGCGACGGAGGAATCCAAGCGCGCGATGCTGCGCGACAAGGGGCTCCGGGTCACGGTCTACAAGCATGACCACCCAGGCGGCCGCCTGCGAATCGAGTGGGGCCAGCCGCTGGTCCCGAAGAAGAAGCGGACACGCCCCGTCACGGCCGCCGAGCGCCGATTGGAGATCACGGCCGGGTAGCCCCCAGAACGGCCCGTCATCGGAGATGATCCGGTGGCGGGCCGTTCGCATGCCCAAGGTGCACAGGCGGTGGCTGTGGCGCAGGGTCGGGGTATGGCCACGATCGTCGTCCTCTTTGAGCGGGAGCCCGACCTGGACCTCGGGGCCGATGGTGTGGGCCCGGCCGTCCTCCTCGTCCACGCCGCCGGGGCCGACCCGGACGCGCCGGAGGACCCACTGGAGCGGACGCTGTGCGGCCGGGACACCACCCCGATGGAGCACGCGCACTACGCCCCCGCCCGGCCGGGTGAGCCGTGGTATCCGCCCGCCCTCGCCGACCGGCGGTGCCGGGACTGCGAGGGGGCCCTCCGCCGGCGTTGAGGTCACGGGGCGGTAACGAACACTGGGGGTCGGTCAGCCCAGCCTATGAACATCTACACAGCGACAGGTACGAACACCGGCTCTGACCTGCGGTTTGTGTAGTTGTGTAGAAGTGCACCCCGCTCCCGATACAAATCACATCTCTTAGGAGCTCTACCCGGGGGCGTCGCCACTTCGACACTCCAACATGGGGCCGTCCCGCTGTGGTCCCGCTCTACCCGTGCACCCCCCGTTGGTTGCGAGCGGGATTCCCGCGCACCCCTCGGGGACCGGCGGTCCGAGGACCCGCTCGCGCAGCCCGTGACGTCACCGGGCATCCAGGTTCCGTCGGCTAACTGGCAAGGCCGCCCCCCTGCCCAGGGGTAGCGCGGGTTCGATTCCGGCCGGAACCCCCACGCCCGCCCTGCGGGTACTCAACCTCGTACCCAGTCAGGGGGATCATGGCGACGACTCAGAACCGGTACGGCCCAGTGGCGGGCATCGCGCCGTTCAGCATCTACCGCAGCGAACTCGGCCCGTGGGTCAACCGGCGCCGGGAGTGGAAGGCCCACGGCCTGGGCGGGGCCGCCGGTCGTGAGGACGTGGAGCTGTACCGGCTCCCGGCGAACTTCGGCGGCTCCGGCTACGGGGCGAACCCCTCCGTCTTCGACCCGGTCCTCGCCGAGGCCGACTACCACTGGTACTGCCCGCCGGGCGGCATGATCCTCGACCCGTTCGCCGGCGGTGCCGTTCGGGGCCTCGTTGCCGGGAACGGCGGCTACGGGTACACCGGGGTGGACCTGTCCCCCGGCCAGGTAGCCGTGAACCGGGACACGGCCGACGACTGGCGCACCCGGGAACTCCTGGCCGCGGAGCCCGAGTGGATCACCGGGGATGCCGCCGAGGTTCTTCCAGAGCTGCCGACCGGTGGGTTCGACCACATCTTCACCTGCCCGCCGTACCACGACCTTGAGGTCTACTCCGACGACCCGGCCGACCTCTCGGCGATGTCGTGGGACGACTTCACGAAGGCGTACGAGGCAATCATCGCGGAGTCGGTGCGGTGCCTGGCCGACGACAGGTTCTCGACCTGGGTGGTCGGGGAGGTGCGGGACCGGGCCGGGATGATCCGAGGTCTCGTCCAGCACACCATCGCCGCCCACGAACGTGCCGGGGCCCGCCTCTACAACGACGGCGTCCTCATGAACACCATCGGGACCATGGCCATGCGCCTGCCGGCACAGTGGAACCGGTCGCGGAAGTTCGGCCGCATCCACCAGTACGTGCTGACGTTCGTCAAGGGCGACCCGCGGGCGGCAACCGAGGCAGTCAAGGGGCTGGCCCCCGCCGTGCCGTTCTAGATCAGGAACTCTATGGAATTCACGATTCAGGGACCTATCCGCCCGCTGTCGTACGCCATCTTCAGGAAGTGCGGCCCTACCCAACGCTACGACCGGAGCAACCATGCCTGCATCGAGTGCGCCAATACCGCCACTCACCGCGGCCGTTGCGGTGAGCATCATCGAGCGTTCACGGTGAGTGGGTCGTTCCGGGCCCGGTACCAGCGGTGGAGGGAGGTGGCCCGGCGGAACGACGCCGGGGCCGACCTCCGCCGGGCAGTGAGAGCCAATGACGGTGGTGTGTGCGCCCGTTGCGGGACATCGCACCTCGCCACCGCCCTCGACGTCGACCACATCACGCCCATCGCGCACGGCGGTGAGGATGTGGCCGAGAATGTTCAGCTCCTCTGCCGTGGGTGCCATGCGGTGAAGACCCGTAAGGAGTTCAGGCTGAAGCGCCAGTCGCCTTAGGTAGAGCGCGCTCTATCGATGTCGCGTCAGATGCCTTCACATCTTCCACCGCCAGCACATCCGTCACTACGTAACCATGAGGACTTGCGACGTTGAACCTCACGCGTTCCGATTGGCTCATGGGGCGAATGAGGGCGATACCCGCGTCCGTATCGACGGCTGAATAACCAGTCCCCTTCACCTTGACAGACCCGCGTCCGGGAAACTTCTCTCCCAAAGCTATCAGATCCACGTCATGTGAGAGAGTTTCAACAACCCTGCGGGCTTTCAACCTCGGCAGTCTCTTGAGCTTCTCGGCCGCCGACTTTGCTACCACTATCTTGGCGGTCTTCATTTCAGATCCCTGGACTCGGACTCCGACAGCGGGAAATCCACCTTCACTGCGTCGCCAATATCGTCCAAGCTCTCAACCTCGCCTTCCAAGACTTCTCGCTCGCCCTCCTCAATTCCCCGTCTACCCTCAGGAGATAGCCTGAAGCGAAATACCCCGAATACTATCTGATCCCCCACCATCCTTGGCGCAAGAACCGCAAATAGGAGGAGAACCACGCCGAGCGTCAAGATAGTCCCCGCAAAAGCGCTATTAATCTCCAAGAAGAATCCAGCCAGCGCCACAAGCACCATAAGTGAACCGAAAGCGGCAAGTAAAGTATTCGGCTTCAAATCACCGTCGGGCGGCTTAGATTCAGGCATGACCGCCTCCCTAGCGTGCGCTCAGGCTGCTACTTTCAGTATCTCTCCGAACCTCTTCCTTTTACAGTGCCGCGAGCAAGAATCACTGGATGAACCTATCCGGTGACACTTCGCAGCGGAGACTTTTTGACGCGAGCGTCGCGGAGGCGATGTGACCTGGTCCACGAGCACCCGACGGGAACGCCTTCCGGCGAACTGGCCGACTGTTCGCCAAGTGGTATTACGTCGGGACGGATGGCGTTGCATGGCAACCATGCGGGACGGCGATCGGTGCACGGAGGCGGCGACGGACGTCGACCACATTCGGCCCGGTGACGACCATAGCCTCGACAACCTTCAAGCGCTGTGCCGATGGCACCACGCCCGCAAGAGCTCGCGCGAGGGTGCGGCGGCACGGGCGGCACGGCCCCGGGCGGGGCGGGCGAGGCCGGTCGGTCGCCATCCAGCCGATCTGTGACTGTGCGTGACCAAGGGGCATGGGCTTGCAGGCCCGGCCGCATCGCCATGCTCGATGACCTCGGGCCCGGTGCCCTGGTACTCCTGGGGAGTGACCCCCTTCGGGCCGTCTCGGCCCCCGCAGGCGTATAGCACCTCGGGTTCTGTACGGGTTCCAAGGTCGTCAGGTGGACACCAGACCGGGGCTGACCTGCTGGTTCGTGGAGGTTAGAGACCGCCGCAACGCCGGGTAACTATGCATTTCGGAGAGGGGGTGGACCATGCCCGGGCCGGTGCCGAAACGTTCCTCTCAGCGGCGACGCCGCAACGAGGACGGCCCACCCCTGGTGACCGCCTCCACCGGCAAGGCCCCGGCAGTGCCGCGCGCCTCCGGCGACTGGCACCCGATCGCAGCCCGCTGGTTCCGCTCGTTGAAGGAGTCGGGGCAGGCGCAGTTCTACGAGGCGTCCGACTGGTCCACGGCGTACTACATCGCCGAGGCCATGTCGCGGAACCTCCAACAGGGCAAGTTCTCAGCCCAGTTGTTTCAATCCGTCCTGTCCGGCATGACCGACCTGTTGACGACCGAGGGCGCGCGCCGTCGGGCCAGGGTCGAGCTGGAGCGACTGGATCAGGGCGAGGACCCCCGCGAGGCCGCGCACCTCGTACTCATGGAGCAGTACCGGCAGGCCGCCGAGGGCGGGAGCGCGTAGCCGGTACCAGGTTGAGTACCCAGGGGGTGGCCAGTGCTGGTGCTGTCCCCGGTCCGCACCTGGCCCGACACGGTCCCGCCGCCGGACCGCACCCTCGGCTGGGCCGTCCTCGACTGGGTCTCCCGATACCTCCTCCAGCCCGACGGGCCGGACGCCGGACGGCCATTCCGCTTCACCCCGGAGCAGGTCCGCATCCTGCTCCGCTGGTACGAGATCGACGCCGACGGCGCGTTCGTCCGCCGGCAGGGCACGATCCGACGGCTCAAGGGGTGGGGCAAGGACCCGTTCCTCGCGGGGATCTGCGCGGCCGAGTTCGTTGGACCCTGCCGGTTCGGCGGGTGGGA
Organism: Kitasatospora sp. Ki12; assembly: GCF_054601375.1. Lineage (NCBI taxonomy): Bacteria > Bacillati > Actinomycetota > Actinomycetes > Kitasatosporales > Streptomycetaceae > Kitasatospora > Kitasatospora sp. Ki12. The sequence goes on from NZ_BAAIHT010000002.1 coordinate 2,346,939, forward strand.
CGACGATGGCACGCCTATCGCGGTGCCGCACTCGGCACCGTGGGTGCAGGTTGCCGCCGTCTCGAAAGACCAGACGAGGAACACGTTCAGGCTGTTCCCGGCGATGTTCTCGGATCGGCTGATATCCGAGTACGGCATCGACCTCGGCAAGGAGATCGTCTACGCCCGCAACGGCGCGGTGCTGGAGGCGGTCACCTCCTCCCCGCGCTCCTTGGAGGGCGGGCGCGCGACGTTCGTCCTGATGAACGAGACCCATCACTGGATCTCGTCCAATGGCGGCCACGAGATGGCAATGACCATCGCGGGCAACGTCGGCAAGTCCCGTGGCGGTGGCGCCCGGACGATGGAAATCACGAACGCTCCGTTGCCCGGCGAGGAGTCGGTCGCCGAGCAGTCGTGGCACGCCTGGTCGAAGATCAACGAGGGCAAGGCCCGGGACTCCGGGGTCTACTACGACTCGGTGGAGTCGCCGCCGGTCGACATGAGCGACCCCGAGCAGCTTCGGGCGGGGATCATCGCCGCCCGGGGCGACTCGGTGTGGTTGGACGTCGAGTGGATCATCTCCACGATCTACAGCGGCCACATGCCGCGCTCGCGCTCGCAGCGCATGTTCCTGAACCAACTGGTCACCGCCGAGGATCAGTTGATCGACCCGGCCGACTGGGACTCCTGCGCGGTGGACGCCACGCTGTCCCCCGGCGACGAGGTCGTGTTGGGGTTCGACGGTGGACGGACCGACGACGCAACGGCTCTGTGCGCCATGCGCGTTCGGGACCGCCTACTCGTCCCCCTCGGCATCTGGGAGGCCCCGGACGGCCCGCAGGGCGAAGGGTGGGAGGTCGACCGTCCGGCGGTCGACGGCGTCGTCCGCCACACCTTCTCCACGTACCGGGTCCTCGCGTTCTTCGCGGACGTCGCGCTGTGGGAGTCGTACATCGACACCTGGTCCGAGGACTTCGGGCCACAGCTCGTGATCCGGGCGTCCCCGCGGTCGGCCGTCGGCCGGGACATGCGCGGCGGGCTCCAGGAGCTGACGCTCGCCAATGAACGGCTGATGGCTGCGGTCGAGGACGGCACGATCTCCCACCCCGGCGAGTCGACGCCCCTGGGCCGCACGCTGCGCCGTCACGTGCTCAACGCCCGCCGGCGGCCCAACCGCTTCGGCATTTCCTTCGGCAAGCCGACCCGCGAGTCCGGCCGCAAGGTCGACGCCTACGCGGCCTCGCTGCTCGCCGACCTCGCCCGCCACCGCCTGATCGAGTCCGGCAAGACCCGGCGCGAGGAGCGGTCGGGGGCGGTGTACTTCTTCTAACCCACGGGGGGACCTTGGCAGACACGATGATCACCCCCCTCGTCGGGGCGGAGAAGGGCCTCGACACGCTTCGTGCCGACATCGTCCGCCTGGATCGCGTCGATAGGTATCTACGGGGCGACCACGACGGTCCTTACACCCCGCGTAACGCCACCGACGAGTACAAGCTCCTCGCCAAGCGCGCCGTCTCCAACTGGCTCCCGCTGCTGGTGAAGACCCCCGCCCAGGCCCTCGCCATCGAGGGCTACCGGCGGTCCGGTTCGACCGAAGCAGCACCGCCGGCGGAGTGGCTGGCCTGGCAGGGCGAGCGGATGGACGCCCGGCAGGCGCAGGTCCACCGTGCCGCCCTGGCCTTCGGTCAGTCCTGGGTGACGGTCCTCCCGCACCCGGCCGACCCGCGACGCCCGGTGATCAGGGGTGTCTCCCCGCGCCGCATGATCGCCTTCTACGACGACCCGGCCTCCGACGCCCACCCGCTGTGGGCACTGCGCGTCGACTCCGTCCCGCAGAGCAAGGACACCGCCGTCCTCGGCTGGTTCTACGACTCCACCGGGGTCACATCGCTGTCGATCGGCGGCAAGGAGGGGACCAGGGTCCTCGGCTTCGCCGCCCACAGCCTCGGCGTGTGCCCTGTCGTCCGGTTCGCCCCGGACATCGACCTCGAAGGCCGCGTCACCGGGGTGATCGAGGGCGTGATCCCGATCCAGGACCGGATCAACCAGTCCGTGTTCGATCTCCTGGTAGCCCAGACGTTCGGGTCGTTCAAGGTCCGCACGATCAGCGGCATGGCGCCGGAGATCGTCCGCGACCCGGAGACCGGCGAGCCGGAGTACGACCCGGCGACGGGCCGCCCGAAGGTGCTGCCGGTCCAGGCCGACGCGTCCCGCTTCCTCGTCGCCCCGGACCCGGACACCAAGTTCCAGCAGCTCGACGAGACTCCGTTGGACGGTTTCATCTCGGCGATCGAGCTGTCCGTGCGCCACCTCGCCGCCGTCTCCCAGGTCCCCGGCCAGCACCTCCTGGCCGGCACCGTCGCCAACATGAGCGCCGAGGCGCTGAACGCCGCCGAGGCCGCGATGTTCCGTGCCATCGATGAGTGGAAGCACAGCTTCGGGGAGAGCTGGGAGTTGGTCCTCGGGCTGTGCGCCCAGGTGCTCGGCGTCGAGCCGGACCCGCGTGGCCAGGTGACGTGGAAGGACGCCGAGTCCCGGTCGCTGTCGCAGACCGTGGACGCCCTCGGCAAGGCTGTCCAGATGCTCGGTGTGCCCGCACGCGGCATGTGGGGCCGCATTCCCGGTGTCACCGCGACCGACGTGGAGCAGTGGGCCCAGATGCAGGCCGAGGACGACCCGGCCATGCGCCTGGCCGACTCCCTCGCCAAGGTCCCTGTCCCGGCGGTCGCGGCGTGAAGGCGGAAACGATCCGTCTGACCACCGAGTACTGGCAGACTCAGGCCCGCCTGGGCTCCGGTCTCGCCGCCCGTTCGCTGTCCGCTTGGTCCCGGGTCTCCCCCCGGTCCCTCGTGGACACCGGGGGTGTGTGGCTCGCGAGCACACTCGCCCTCGTCCGTCAGGAGCGGGCCCGGTCGAGGGAGGTCGCGGCGGCGTTCTACCGCCTCCAGCGTGCCGTGGAGACCGGGCACACCGTTGCGCCTCTGCACGGCGGCTACGACGCCCACACCGTTCGCCTGGGCGACCTGCGGGCCGAGTGGGCGCAGTTGGCCGGTACGGCCGCGGAGCACCGGGACGACGACGGCCGCCCGGTCGTCCTCGACCCGTTCATCTGGCCCGAGGCCGACGACGAGGCCCACGACGACGCCGCACGAACCTCCCTCGCGGTCACCGGGCCCGTGCGGGCCGGGCAGGCGCTCGACCGGCTGACCGCCGACCTCGACGGCCGTCTCGACGCCCCGGCCTTCCTCGCCGAACTCGATCAGGCGATGGGCGACGCCGGGGCGGTCGCCGCCGGGGCCGCCGACCGTGAGGCCCTTCGGGGCGGCCGGGACCTGGTCGCCGCCGCCTCCCGGGTGGACCGGCGCGTCCTTGGCTGGGCCCGTGTCACCGACGACAATCCGTGTTCCTGGTGCGCGATGCTCGCCTCCCGTGGCGCGGTCTACAAGTCCCGCGAGTCCGCCGCGCTCAAGGACTCCGATGACCTTCCGGCCGATCCGGAGGACGTGGAGAGGTTCCACGCCATGTGTCATTGCCAGACCGTCCCGGTCTACTCGCGCGCTCTCTTCATCTCGGACGAGGCGAAGGCCTACCGCGAGGAGTGGCAGACCGTTACCAAGGGTCTGCGCGGCACCAAGGCCATGGCGGCCTGGCGCCGCCATCACGGCGCCAAGCGCCGTACCCGCACCGGCTGACGCCTCCCCTTCCTGCCTGCCCCGGTGGCGGGCCCGTACACCGCCCTGGAGGCCTCCATGAGCACCCCGCCCACCCCGTCCGAGCCCGCCGACGGCGACACCGAGACGGACGAGACCACCACGCCGGACGGCGCCCCGGGCACCGGGACCGACCCGGAGAACCCCGGTACCGGCACCGACGAGACCGGGGCGGACGGCGAGCACGACGAGGCGGCCCTCCCCGAGTGGGCCCGCACCGAACTGGCCGCCGTACGCAAGGAGGCGGCGAAGTACCGCACCCGGGCGAAGGAGATCAAGGCGGCCCTGGAGACCGCGAAGACCCCCGAGGAGTTCGAGCAGGTCACCGCCCGTGTCACCGAGCTGGAAACCGAGCTGCACCGCGAGCGTCTCGGCCGCACCTACAACCTCCCCGCCGTCTTCGCCGACCTGGTCCAGGGCGGCACCGACGAGGAGCGCGAGGCCCATGCGAAGGCCCTGTCGACGGCCTACCACCAGCGGTCCTCCGGCATCGGTTCCGGCGGCCTCGACCCTCACGCAAAGCCCGACCCGACCGACCCGGCCGCTCTCGCCGCCCTGGTCCGTCGTGGCCGGCACTGACCGGTACTCAACCTAGTACCCCCCTCGGAGGGTTCCCTTTGGCTAATCAGTTCCTCAAGGCGGAGACGATCGCCGCCACCGCCCTCGGCCTGCTGGAGCGCGAGCTGGTCCTCGCGAACCTCGTGTGGAACAACGCGGGCTTCGACTTCACCGGCGCCAAGAACGACAGCGTCACGATCCGTGTCCCGGCCGTCCTCGACGCCCGTGAGCAGGACTGGCGCGCGACCAACCCGGCGGACATCGTGCTCGACTCCCTCGCCGAGTCGAGCATCGACGTCAAGCTCAACAAGGACATCTACAGCGCGGTCCAGATCACCGACGAGGAACTCACCCTCGACATCAAGGACTTCGGGTCGCAGGTCCTCGCCCCCCAGGTCAACGCCGTTGCGCGCGCTATCGATTCGGGCGTGGCCAACCTGATCCAGGGCGCGCCGTACAAGTCGACCATCACCCTGGACCCGAAGGACCCGTGGTCCGGCGTGATCGACGCCCGCGCGACGCTGAACAAGCAGAACGTCGACTTCAAGGAGAGGACCCTCCTCGTGGGCGCCGACGTCGAAGTCAACCTCCTGAAGTCCGAGCGACTGTCCAAGGTCGACCAGAGCGGCGACGACTCCGCGCTCCGCGACGCCACCGTGGGCAAGATCGCCGGCTTCAACGTCGTCACCTCCAACGCGATCGACCCGACCAGCGCCTACGCGTTCGTCCCGTCCGCGTTCGTCCTGGCCACCCGCGCTCCCGCCATCCCGGGCGGCGTCGCGTTCGGCGCCTCGCAGTCCTACAACGGGCTCTCCATGCGCTGGATCAAGGACTACGACTCCGCGAAGCTCCGCGACCGGTCGATCGTGAACATCTACGCCGGGTTCAACACGATGCTCGACAAGCCGGACGGCCGGGGCAACCCCGCCCTCCTGCGCGCGGTGAAGCTGACTCTGCCGAAGGCGCCGTAGTGCCCGGTCCGCTGGCGAGCGTCGACCAGCTGACCGCCCGCCTCGGCTACCCGCTCACCGGGCCCGATCTGACCATGGCGGAGGCCGCCCTCGCGGACGCCTCCGCCGTGGTCCGCGCCCACGGCCTTGCCTGGCCCGACCCGGCCCGCGTCCCCGACGTGGTCCGCTCCGTCGTCCTCGCGGCCGCGGAGCGCCGGGTGCGCAACCCGGAGGGCTACCGCATGGAGCAGCAGGGTTCCTACTCCTACCAGTTGCCCGCCTCCACCCCGCTCGGCGTCGACCTGACCACGAGCGAGGTGCGGCTGATCCGGGGGGCGGCCGGGGTCGCGGGCGGCGTCTACTCCGTGCCCATCGCCGGTCTCGGCGGGTCGCTGTGAGCCTGAACGACCGGGGACGGGAACGGGTCGTCGTCCACCCCGTCCGGGACGAGGACGACGGTTACGGCGGCACGCAGCCGGGCACCGGCGCCCCTGTGACCGTGTGCGCCTCCGTCCGACCCGCAACCGCGGAGGAGTCCGCCGACGCCGGGTTCACCACCGAGACGTTGTACCGGCTCTGGAGCCGGTCCCTACCGGCGGGGCCGTGGTCGCGGGTGGAGTGGGATGGAGCCGTGTGGGCGGTGGTCGGCGAGGTCCAGCACTACCGGGGCAACCGCCGCGTCACCTACGACGCCGCGATGATCCGCAAGAGGGGGAACACGGTTGGCCAAGGTCAAGCCGAACACTAACGCCGTCGTCGCCCACCTCCCGGAAGTCCGGCGGGAGATCCGCTCCGAGCTGGAGCGCCGCGCCTCCCTGGTCCGGGCCGTCGTCGCCGCCCACGTCGCGACTGGCGCCCTGTCCTCGTCGCTCAAGGTCGAGGTGGACCGCACCGACTCCACCGTGTCCATCGCGGACCCCGCCGTCGTCTCGATCAACTACGGCCACCTCACCCCGGACGGCCGGTTCGTTCCCGGGATCCACGCCATCGAGGCGGCGATGTCGTGATCCCGGTCCTCCCCGACACCGACGCCCTGGTCACCGCCGCCCTGCGGGCCGGGCTCCCGGGGGCGAACGTCCGGGTCCTGTGGCCCGACGACTGGTCCACCCGCCTTCCGCTGGTCGTCGCCCGCCGGGTCGCCGGGGCCGCCACCAACCCGGCCGGAGTGGACGCGGCGATCATCGACGTGCAGTGCGCGGCCACCACCCGGCGCGAGGTCTCCGTCCTCGCCCGCACCACCCGCACCGTCCTCCTTGCCGCCTGCCGTGCCCAGTTCGCCGGCCCCGACGGCTACCTCAGCACTGGGGCCGACGTGAGCGGACCGGCCGAGCTGCGCACCGGCGCCCCGACGACCGGGCCGGACCTGTTCCGGTTCCAGGCGACGTACCGCATCACGACGCGCCCCCACCCCAAGACCCTTTAAGGAGTGCACTGTTGGCGCTTTCCGACGCCTCCGTCATCGTCCCGGCGGGCGGCTACATCTTCACCGCAGCCCCGGACGAGCCCAAGCCCACGGCCATCACGGACCCGCTGAATCCCGGTGCGAAGTGGGTCAACGTCGGTCACACGTCGCTCGATGACCTGCCCGAGTTCGGACGCGATGGCGACGACCCAGAGGTCAAGGGCAGTTGGCAGAACGCCAAGCTCCGTGCGACCAATCCGTCCGTCACCTACTCCGTCACCCTCAAGTCGATCCAGGCCGACGCGGAGACGTACAAGCTCTACTTCGGTGCCGGCGCCGAGGCCGTGCAGGCCGACGGGTCGTTCCGCATCCCGGCCAACCCGGTCCCGCAGACGCGGGCTCTCCTGATCGTCCTCGTGGACGGCAAGCGCTTCCTTCCGCTGTGGCACCCCCGGGTGAGCCTGCTGGGCTCCGACGCCGTCGGCCTGAGCAACGACGACTTCGTGGCCTTCCCGATCAAGGGAACGTTCCTCGGCTCCACCCTGATCGGCAACGCGATCGGCGAGTGGGCCTCCCTCGCTTCCGCCTGACCCGGGTACTCAACCTAGTACCCACAACACCTCTGGAGTGCCGTTGAGTTCTGTCCTGTCGTGCGCCGACCTGATGGCCGAGGTCGAGCGAGAATACACCGGCCTGCCGATCGCCACCCGGGCCGGAGTGTCCGTGACGCTGCGGAACCTCCTGCTGCTGCCCACCGAGGGCATGGCCACCGCCCGCGTGTTGCTCGGCTCCATCGGCGACGGCCAGGACGGCGACCTCGACACCGTCGCGCCGCACCTGCGCGACCTCCTCCTCCTGGTCGCCTCCGATCCGAAGGCGATGGCCGCGGAGATGAAGGACTGGCCCCTGGCCATGCAGGTCCGCATGATCGAAGCGTGGCAGGAGGCCACCCAGCCGGGGGAAGCTCCGGCCTCGGCGAGCTGATCGAAGCCGGGCACGGCGCCGCATTGCTGGCCGACTTCCAGCGCTTCTTCGGCCTCGACCTCGCCGACGTCTGGCGGGGCCGCCTGTCGCCTCGCCGTGCCTGGGCGCTCGCCGAGCACCTCCCCGAGGAGTCCGCCCTCACCGCCTCCCTCGCCGGAGGTCCCGAACACCGGGGCTGGACCCTCCAGACCCACCTTCTCGCGCACCTGCTCAACGCCGTCCGATTCGCCGACGCCAACAACGTCCGCGTCAACGGCGGCAAGCTCAAGCGCGACCCCGAGCCGGTGAAGACGCCGGGCACCCGTAAGCGGGCCGCCCTGGACCTCGCGCACCACCCGCTCGCCGTCGACCTGTAGCCACGACCACCGGGGGGTGCCATGGCCGGACCCGGTGGTCGGGAGACAGGACGTCTGAGCGTCCGCGTCCTGCCGAACACGTCGAACTTCGCGACCTCGCTCCAGCGCTACCTGGACCGGATCGAGAACCGGGCCCAGGTCAGGATCAGGGCCACGATCGACCACCGGCGCCTGGTGGCGGACACCCGCGAGTCCATGCGGGAGCTGGACGGCCGCATCCTGATGCCGGTCCGACTCCTCTTCGACGAGGACGAGGTCCGACGCCTTCGGGCCGAACTCGCGGGCCTCACCCCACCGTTGGCGATTCCCGCCCGGGTCGACGCCGACCGCTCCGAGATGGACCGCCTTCGGGCCTCCGTCGCCGACCTCGGCAAGGACAGCGACCCCGCCCGCAACCGCTTCGCCGCCCTCCTCGGAGTCATCGGCAACGTCGGCGGCACTCTCGCCAAGGCCGGCACCGTCCCGAGCCTGGCCGGGGTCGGGTCGAGCCTGGTCTCCATGGCGCCCGCCGCCTCCCTGGCGGCCCCCGCCGTCCTGGCCGCAGGCCTCGCGTTCGGCGCGCTCAAAACCGGGATGTCCGGCGTCTCGGATGCCCTGGGCGGCGACGCCGACGCGCTCGCGAAGCTCACCCCGCCCGCGCGGGCGTTCGTCCAGCAGCTGCACGCCCTAGGCCCGGCCTGGGACGACGTCCGCAAGTCGGTCCAGACCAGCCTTTTCAAGGACCTCGGATCCTCCCTGGGCGACACTGCACGGACCGTCCTTCCGGTCCTCAAGACCGGGCTCACGGGGACGGCCGCAGCTCTCAACGACATGGGACACGGCGTCCTCGACACAGCTCGCGGACTCGCCGCATCCGGACAGCTCGGCAAGGCCATCGCAGGGGCGAATGCCGGTCTGGCCAACATGTCCGCCCTTCCGGCGGTCATCCTTCAGGGGATCACCCAGTTGGGCGCGGCGGCCGCTCCCAGCTTCGCCAGCCTGACCGACCGGGCCGGTAAGGGGTTGGACGACCTGTCGGTCCGCCTCGGGAAGGCCTTCCAGTCCGGCCAGCTTGAGCGCTCGATCCAGGGCGCCATCGCCCAGGCCCGCCAGCTGTTCGCGACACTGGCGAACGTCGGCGTCGTCCTCGGGAACGTCTTCGGGCCGGCGGCGACCGCGGGCGCCGGCGTTCTGGCGATTCTCGCCGAGCTGTCCCAGCGGCTCGCCCAGCTCACCGGGACGGCCGAGGCCCAGGCAGCGTTCTCGGCGCTGTTCCAGACGCTCGCGGGCGTCGGGTCACTGGTCTCCGGTGTCCTGACCTCCGCCCTTCAGGCGGCGCTTCCCCTGCTGGCCACTCTGGTCGGCGTTCTGACCGGGCCCATTCAGCAGGCAACGGCCATTTTGCAGCCAGCCCTTTCCAGACTGGCTGTTTCGCTGGGAGAGGCCCTTGGCCCGGCCGTCTCAGCGGTTGCTTCCGCGCTTGCGCTGGTGCTGCCGATCGGCACACAGCTGATAGCGCAGCTCGCGACTTTCTTGGGCCCCGCCCTTATTCTCGCCGGGCAGCTTTTTGGCCAGTTGGCGGGAATTCTGCTCGGCGCGCTCTCGCCGATCTTGGCGCAGCTGCCCGCGCTGCTGGGGCCGATCCTGGCCGCGTTGGCCCTGCTTCTCGGGGTCGGCGCCCAGCTGGCATCACAGCTGCTCACGGCACTACAGCCGTCCCTGATCCAGGTCGGCGCGTCCTTCGCCGAGCTGCTGGTCGCGGTGTCCCCGCTCCTGGTCGTCCTGGGTGAGCTGCTGTCCAAGGCGCTGACGGCGCTGCTGCCGCTCTTCGTTCAGGCGGTCGGAATTGTCGGCGATCTCGCTGCGGTCTTCGCAAACGTCTTCTCCTCGGCGGTGACGAATATTCTCGTCCCCGCCCTCCAGGTGATCGTGGCGCTTTTGCAAGGCGACTTCTCCGGAGCCTGGGAGCACGGAAAGCAACTGATTTCCGGAGTCAAGACGCACTTTGTGAACACGCTCCGCGAAATGTCGAATTTCGTGAGCGAAACGCTCGCGCGCATCCCCGGGTTCTTCGGGGACATGGCGCAGGCGGCGTGGCAGCGCGTGCAGCAGCTCGGCAGCGACATCGTGCGCACCATCGGTGACGCCCTGTCCGGTTTCACCGCCGCCATCGACGGCGGGTTCAACACCACCGTGAGCTACTTCGCCGGGCTCCCGGGCCGCCTGCTGTCCGCCCTGGGCGACATCGGCTCGCTCCTGCTCGGTGCCGGTAAGGACCTGCTCGGCGGCCTGCTGCGCGGCATCGACCACGGCATCGAGAAGGTGAAGAACAAGCTCAAGGCCGTGACGGACCTGCTGCCGGACTGGAAGGGCCCGCCGGCCAAGGACCGCAAGATCCTCGCGCCGAACGGGCGCCTGATCATCCGTGGTTTCCAGACCGGAATCACGGACCAACTTCCAACCCTTCGCCGACAGTTGTCGGGGGTGACAGCGGACATCCCGGCCCTGGTCGGCACGGGCGCGGCGATGGCCCCGGCCTCCTCCGGCGCCTGGACCGACCGTTCCGGCACCGACGACCTGGTGTCGCTGCTGCGCGATGTCGCCGGGCGGGATGTGGTGGTCCAGATCGGGGCGCAGGAGATCGCCCGTGCCTCGTCCCTCGGGGCGCGACAGCTCAGCAGGAGGTAGACGTGGGGATGTTGATCGGGCGGCCCGGGGCCCTTCGGGACATCGACGAGGCCGCCGTCTCGTACGACCGGACGCCCGACCTCACGGTCACCGAGTTCCGGGCGTTGTCGGGGGCCGTGACCACGTGGACGGCGCCCGTCCAGCCTCGGCGGCTCAAGATCGCCTGGACGCGGATGCTCCGGGGCGACTGGGTTCACCTGGACCGCCTGGCTCGCCGGGTCGACGGCCCTGGCCCCGTGGTCGTGGTCGATCCACTGGGCGACAACATGCTGTCGGCTGGCCAGGCCCTCGGGCGCGGGTCGGTGGACCAGTGGACGGCGAGCATGGGAGTGTCCCTGATCGGCGGAGGCACCCAGTGGGCGCCGGTGGTCATCAGCGCCATCGGGGCGACGCCGTCCTCCGGCCTGACGCTTCGGTGGAACCACCCATCGTGGCCGGGATATCCGGTGGCGCCGGGGCAGGTAATCGCCTGGTGGGTGCCCGGCGTCGTCACCATCGCCGCCGAGCTCCGACTCACCTGGTACGACCCCGCCGGGACCGTGCTGTCGACCAGCCGCAGTACCGCGACCACCCGGCCGATGGTCCAGGCCGTCCCGGCGGGCGCCGCCTTCGCGTCCCCCTCGGTGCAGTTCGCCACGGCCGACGTCTCGACCACCGGGCCCGCCCTGCTGCGGGTCGCCCGGCCCGAGGACATCGTGGCCGACCCGCCCGCCGTCGAACGCCTCACCGGCAGCCAGCTCACCGGCATGGGCGCGCCGAACCAGTGGACGACCACTCCACACCTGCGGTTGGCCAACTCCGGCGCCGACGTGGTCGTCAACTACGCCGGGCAGGGACCCGGAGGCATTCTGCGGTTCAAGCCCCCAGTGGGCCTGAGCGGTTGGCCCGTCGTGCCCGGGGACAGGATCGCCTTCGCTCTCTCGTCCACGCTCGCCGCCATCGGTGGTGCGAGCTACCCGTACCTGGAGTGGTTCTCACCGACCGGCCAGGCCGTGACCGCCGTGGCCACCTCCCAGGCCGTGGTGCCCGACGGCGTCGGCTTCGTGGCGCCCGCCGTCCAGTGGGGCGCGAGCACCGCGACGAACGTCAAGATCGGCACCAACTCCCTGACCGTGGCCCCGCGCCACACCGGGACGCCGACCGTACCGCCGGGGGACGGAACCCCGGCGTACAGCATCACCGGCTACTCGCAGGGCACCGTGCCCGGACAGCCGGATACCCGTGACGTCTCCCTCGACCTGGTGGAGGTGACCAGTGCAGCAGGCTAACGCCGCCCTCACCGCCGCGCTTCGGGCCGGAGACCGCAGCGAGCGGCACGCCACCCGCCTCGGAGGGGTCGACGTCGGAGCGCAGATCCAGGCGTGGACGCTCGAAACCGCTTACGGCACCGACCTGCCCGACGCGATGCGCGCGTGGTCCGGGTCTGCGTCCGCGCAGTTGGAGCTGTCCGTCGGCGGTGCCCGCGGAGTGCCGGCACCAGCGTTGTACGGCCCGTGGGCACCCCACGCCACCGCCGACATCGCCCGGCCGGGACAGTCCGTCGTCCACTCCTGGGGCCTCGGCGAGGAGTCCCTCCCGGCCTTCCGGGGACAGATCCGGTCCCGGTCCGCCCAGTCCGGTGGCGACACCGTCCGCGTCACCGCGCTCGACGGCGCCGAGCGCCTGCGGATGCCCGCCCAGCTTCCCCGGCCGTCCGGCGGGATCGACCAGGGGGCGACCGGGATCGCGTCCACGGACTGGGTTGCCTCGGCGACCTGGTGCATGGATCACCTCCTGCGGCGCGCCGGGATCCACACCTCCCCGCCGCCACGCCCCGGATGCACCCTGTACGCGAGCTACCACGGGGGCGCCGCCGCGAACGTCGGTACCCTCTACACCCTCACCGGCGGATGGAACCGGTGGGACCACCCGAACCCGCCCTTCACCGCAGCCGCGCGAGGCCCGGCGACCGGCCAGGCCATCGCCCGGTACGTGCCGACGGTGCGCGGGCTGAACCGCAACCTCGGCGGCGCCGGCTACTGGCACGAGTGCTGGTTCGACACCACCGGCCCCGCGTCCGCCAACCAGCAGGCCCGGTTGGAGATCCACTGGGCCACGGAGGACCGGGACTGGCGCACCGCCCTGGAGATCGACTGGTCGAACCGGCGGGTGAGGGTCAGCAGCGGGACGACGGACACCCTCCCGGGCGACAACCCGTCGCTCACGTGGAACCCCGACCAGATGCGGACCGAGGCGCCCGGCCGGTGGCATGTCGGGTTCTGGGTCAAGGTCGCCAACGACGGTGTCACGACGGTGGAGTTCAGGCTCACCCCGCCGAGCGGCAACACGATCTACGGCCTTGGGGCGGACATCCCCCAGATCAAGCTTCCGCCCGGCGTGGTCCAGGACGTGTCCGTGGTCCTCGGTGACCTCGCCGTCGAGAACATGCAGTTCACCCCGATGGCGGCGATCCCGTCCGACCTCACCCAGTCCGACTGGAAACGGGGCGCGGTCCTTGACTCGCCCATCTACCCCCTGACGGTGATCCCGGTGGTGAGTGGGAGCGCTTGGGACGTCATCACCGCGATCGCTCGCGCGACGGTGTCGACGGCGGAGTTCGACCAGTCGGGGCTGTTCCGGTGGCGCAACGGATCACGCTGGATCTCTACCCCGGCGACGCCGGACCTGACCGTCAGCTCGGCCCGCGAGCTGGCCGCGCTCACGACCACGGAGGAGATCGACGCTTGCCGCAACTGGATACGCGTACGGTGGCGCAACTGGTCCCGGGTGAAGGCCGTGACCACCTACAAGACGTCCGGTGACCTCCTGGTCATCCCGCCGGGGCGGACGATCAGCGTCTCGTGGGTGTCCGGCGAGGACCAGCTCGACGCGATTCCACCGATCACCCGCGGAGACGGGGCACCCGGGTCCGTCCGGTTCAGCTTCTTCAACTCCGACGGCACGGAGACCGTGCACGGGGCCGTGGAGGTCGGGCTGACGCGCACCGACGGCCTCACCACCATGACCCTTCGCAACACCGCGACCGTCGACGTGTTCTGTCGCCCTCCGGTCTGGGGACAGGGGACCTCGTACTCGGTACTCACCCCCACCCTGCCCACGGACAACAGCCCCGAGGACACGTGGGTCACCATGCAGAACAGCGAGAGCCAGCAGGCGTACGGCCGCCAGGTCTACGACCACGACGCCGGGGGCTGGGTGCAGGAGATCACCTCGGCGGCCTACCTCGCCGTCCATCTGCTCAACGCCGGGCGGCTTCCGGTTCCACTCCTGGGCGACGTCGAGATCCTGCCCGACCCGCGCATCCACCTCGGGGACGTCGTCCGGGTCATCGACCGGACCGGTGCCCAACTCGACACCCTGGCCTGGGTCGTGGGCAACCGGATCACAGGCAGCGACAGCGCGGTGAAGCAGACGCTCACCTTGCGCGGCGCCGCCTCGCCCGGATTCCCCACCGACACCGGACTCGCCCCCGACCCGCCCATCGCTTAGGAGGCCTCCACCATGGCCGAGCCCGCACCGGTCACCCTCACCGACGAACAACTCGTCCTGCTCGCCGATCGGTTGGCAGTCCTGCTGCCCGGCTATCTCGTGCGCCGTGACCCGCCCGTCGTCCCGGTCGGCGCGCCCGAGACCGCCGTCGGCGACATCGCACTCCTTCCCGGCGTCGTCGTGGCCGGGCCGCAGTAGACCCGTGCGCCCCCCGCGAGGGGGCGGGTACTCAACCTGGTACCCGCCCTCGACTATTTGGGGGCAACTGCATTGGGAGACAACTGGATTCCCGGAGCGGAGCGGATCGGCTCCGGGTCCATCGGCGGCGCCATGGACACTCCGGACGGGCCCGCCCGCGTCGTGTGGCACACCACCGAGAGCGGGGCCGGCGACGGGGCGTTCGACAGCGTCGGCAACTACCTGGTGAACATCGCGGCCGAGCCGCACATCCTGTACGACCCGACGACCGACCGCATCGGCCAGTACGGCCCGCTCGGCCAGAGCGCGCGGGCCCTGCGCAACGACGGTGCCACCCGCACCAACCGTGTCGGGGCGGCCTGCATCCAGATCGAGGTGCTCGCCCGCGCCGCGCGGCCGTTCACCTCCTACTGGCAGCCGGGGCCCAACTTTCGGGCCCTCATGGCGGCGATCCGGTCGTGGGGCATCCCCGACCACTTCCCGATGGGCTACCCGCCCGCCTACCCAGGGGGTTCGCGTCGGGACCGGACGGTGTGGCTGAACCAGGGCGGGCACTACGGCCACGCGAACGTGCCCGGGAACGACCACGGCGATCCTGGCGCCATCGACCCCGCCGCGCTCTTCGGGGCCGCAGGCGGCTCCGCCGGCACGGGGGGCGACGGTGGCGGGAACCCCGCGCCCACCGTGTCCCGGGCGCAGACCGTGATCAACGGTCTCGTCTACGGGTACGGGGCCCAGGGCGAGCACGTGACCGCCGTGGGTCGCGCCCTCGTCGGGGCCGGCTTCGGTTCCCACTACGCCGAGGGTCCCGGCCCGCTGTGGTCCGACGCCGACACGGCCAACTACCGGGACTACCAGCAGTCGCTGGGGTTCTCCGGCTCCGACGCCGACGGTGTTCCGGGCGAGACCAGCCTTCGCCGCCTCCTCGGCTATCTGCCCGGCGGGATCGAGCCGTTCCCCGGCGCCGACTTCTTCCAGCCCGGCCGGCACTCCGGCGTGATCACGCGCATGGGCGAGCGCCTGGTCGCCGAGGGCTGCGGACGTTATGCCGTCGGCCCCGGCCCCGACTGGGGCGCCGCCGATCAGCGGTCGTACGCGGCGTGGCAGCGCCGCCTGGGATACGGCGGCTCCGCAGCCGACGGTGTTCCCGGCCAGACCTCGTGGGACCGCCTGCGCGTCCCGACCGGCTGACAGAAAGGAGGGGGCATGGGCGACGACGACCTGTCCGTCCGGGTGTCCCCGCGCGAGATCTACGACGAGATCGTGGGCATGCGCTCCGACGTCCGGTCCCTCGGCGAGCAGACGCAGGAGGTCCGCGACCAACTCGCCGACCATGAGGCACGGTTGCGGACGCTGGAGGCATGGAAGTACGCACTCCCGATCGCCACGCTCGCCACCGTCGTCGGCGCCGTCGTCCAGCTCCTCCGCTAGCCGGTACTCAACCTGGTACCCACCCCACTGCGGGCACCCGACCACCATGAAAGAGAGCGCAGTTGACCCAGTTCCTGAAGACCCACCCGGCACGCCTGTACGCCGTTGCCACCACCGTCCTGGCCCTGATCGCCCACTACGTCCGGGACCTGCCGGACGCCCTGATCCTCGGCGTCGTCGCGGCGACCCTCGGTGTCGGCGAGACCGTCCAGCGCGTGGAGGACGGCAAGACACGGGACGCCGGTACGGACGTGGTGCCGACATGAGCATGGGCGAACACGGGCCCATTCTGATGCGCAAGAACCTCAGTTGTCGTTATCGATGAACACAGGCGGCTCGTCGTCAACGCAGATCGTGACGCCAACGTCAACTGGATGGCCGTAGTCCACATGAAGGATGAACTCGACACCGCCTTCCTCACCTTGGAAGTGGTCGTTCTCACCGTGTGGCGAGATGTTGCTGACCCACACGTCCGCGTCGCCCAGGTTGTAGATGAAGTCCTGTTCAACGGTATGGCCGCCAGGAGCTTGGACTTCGCTGGGACCTCCGTCCCTGACCTCGCCGGCGGTTATATGGACCACGGCGTGCCGGGTGTGGATGACGCTGGGCAGCCCAAAGTTCTTAGGTATTCGCCCTTTCTGACCCCGGTATCTGATCCGGAATGACTGTGGCACTTCTGCCTCCTGGAGCTCAGAAAGAAGTAGCCAGTGGACACTAGCTCCCCCATTTCCAGCGTCAGCCCTAGACGGGTGAACCTGCAAACGGAGCAGTCGACGACGCACACGCACGGGAGCCGCTACTACGCCGACGCCCCCTGATGAACGACGGCGCGCGCCGATTGGCGAGCACTCCCAGTGACGAAATGCGGAGATAAATCCTCCGATTCGCCCTGGAGTCTGGCCGTCCAGCCTCCGTATGGTCTCCAGCAGACGCCGGGCCACACGGGAACGGCAGGCAGGGAAGGATCCTAAGATGAGCTCAACTCTCTTGGTCAAGGCCGTAGTTCGCACCGGCCTCGCCGTCGGAACGGTCGGCAAGGGAGCCAAGCCCCACGCGTTCAAGACGGCCGACGCGGCCGACATGACCGGCGTCACTCTCTGCAATCGTAAGGGCCGGGTGGAGATGACGACGGACGCGGAAGCCGAGCTGTGCAACACGTGCTCCGCCGAGCTGATCGAGCTGCTCGGCCGGGTTTTCGAGGGTGCGCCGACCGAGCGCGAGGCCGCCGTCGAGTTGCCCGTCACCGCCGAGAAGGCGCCCGAAGTCGAGCGCCAGGCGGCCACCGTCGAGGAGGCGCCCACCGTTATCGTCCCGGGACCTGAGGTCATCGAGACCACGCAGGACCGGGAGGAGGCGGCCCGCCAGGATGCGGCACCTACCCGAGCGCTGGTGACCACCACCGACTTCAACATGGTCGAGGGGATGACCGAGATCCTAAACGCCGGGGCGGGCGTGATCGCCGACGCCTTCCGGACGACCATCTCCATCGGCAAGGCCGTCGCCAACACCATGCTCCAGCTCCGCCGGTACATCCTCGTGGACGGCCTGCCGAGCCTGGACGGCAAGAGCAACCAGTACCAGGCGGCCGTGAAGAAGCTGTTCGACCTCGCCGCCGAGCGGGTCTCCGACGTCCACGAGGTGGACGTGAAGGAGATCAGGAACCAGATCAAGCGGGCGGCGCAGAACCAGATGTCGGCCGTCCTGATCCCCTACGTGCAGGCCCTCGACACCGCCGACGAGGAGGAGCGGACCCGCTACGCCCCGCTCCTGGAGAAGGCGCAGGAGTCGCAGCGCCAGGCCATCGAGTCGGCCCAGGCCTACCTGGACGCCGCGATCAAGAAGGACGACCAGGAACACATCGACCTGGCCACCGAGACGTTGGAGCTGGCGCAGCGCCCCATCTCGCTGACGGACCTCGTCCACGACGCCTTCAACATCCCCCGGCAAACCCGCCAGGAGCTGAGCAAGGCCGACGCCGCCCGACGCCGCGAGCTGGCCAAGGCCAACAAGGCGGCCCGGGACACCGCCCCGGCCGACGAACCCGAGCAGGAGCAGACCCCGGCACCCACCCCGGTCGCCCCGGCGACCAGCACCCCGACGGCCATGCTGGACGACGTCGCCAAGGCCCTCACCGTCGTCCCCCTCGCCCCGGTGAGCATGATGGAGGGCGAGGAGCGCGACGCCCTCCTCGGCCAGCTCGACGCGATAGAGAAGCTGCTCGCCGAGATCCGCGACGCCGCCAACCCGCTGTAACCCCAACTCCCGCGCCCCGTCTGACCCTTGCCGGTCGGGCGGGGCCCTTTCGCATGCCCATGCCCCTCTACGTGTGCGCGCCCCTACCGGTGTCAGAACAGGCACCCAACCCCGAGGGGGCAACGTGGGCGGTACAGTCCGCACGATCCGACGAGGCGGGGCACGGTGGTACGTGCACCCGGAAACGCACGACAAGAACCCCGGCGTGACGTCGGTCCTGTCGATGATCCCTAAGCCCTTCCTGGCCTTCTGGAACGCCCGGATGGTGGCTGAACTCGCCGTCGACAGCATCGACTTCGTGGCCAAGATGGCGGCCAGGGATCGTGCCGGAGCGGTCGACTACCTCAAGGGAGCGGCGACCCGCTACACCCGCGCCCGGGCCCGCGTGGGGTCCGATGCGCACGACCTGTTCGAGAGGCTACTCCGAGGCGAACAGGTGGACCGGGTCGGCCCCGACCTTGAGCCGTACAAGCGGCATTTCATTGAGTTTCTGGACGTCGTCCGCCCGGAGCTGGTCCACGCCGAAGACGTGTGCTGGAACGACACCGTCGGCTACGCCGGGTCCTTCGACGCCATCCTCCGCGTCCGGCTGGGGAAGGACGGGAGCCTCGACCCCGACGGCGTCCCCCAGCTCCTCATTGTGGACTGGAAGACCAGCCGGGACACCTACCCCGAGGTCGCACTCCAGCTGAGCGCGTACCGGCACGCCGAGCGGATCATCCACGCTGACGGCAGCGAGGAGCCGATGCCGGTGGTGTACGGCGCCGCCGTCCTACACATCACCGACCAGGGCTGGGCGTTCAAGCCGGTCCGCTCCGGTGAGGAGGTGTTCGCCGTATTCCGCGACCTCCGCCGCATCTTCGACTGGGACCGCGAACAGTCGGGGACCGTCATCGGCCGGGCCCTCGCCGCCTCTGTCGGCCCTCTCGTCACCGGCACCCAGCGCCGCGCGAAGTAGTGCCCCGCCGGCCGCTCCGCGGCCACCCCCTTTCCCGATCCCAAGGAGTTCAGCAGCTTGGCTGTCCGCATTTTCGAGACCGACCCCGCCGCGTTCCCAAAGGCCCGGCCCCAGTTCGCCGACGACCTCGCCTACCGTCTGCGCGCGGGCAAGACCGTCAACGACCGACCGATCAGCCTGCCGACCTGGCGCATCACGACCGGCGATCCGGCCGTCGCCGAAGCGATCGCCAAGCTCCTGGGCGGCGCGGTCGAACCATGGGAGACCACCAAGGAAGACTCCCTGGAGGTCATCACCGAGACGGACAGCCTCCGTCTGATCATCGACGGCGCCCAGGCCGTCGAGTCCTCGCTCGTCCTCTTCGGCCGGTCCGGTCCGCCGATCCACGTGTGTGACGGTGTCGAGTTCCTGGAGCCGCCGGAGGACGCGGGTACGCCCTGCGGGTGTCCGGCGCTTCTGAGCGAACGCAAGGCCCAGTCGAAGTCCGGCCGGGGCCCGTCGCCGCTCATCAAGGTCACGTTCCGCCTCGCCGACTCCCCGGACCTCGGCAAGGGCCAGCTGACCAGCGGCTCCTGGGAGCTGCTCAAGGTCCTTCACGAGCTGGAGAACGCTCTCGACAAGGTCGACGGCCCGGCCTTCGTCCAGCTCTCCCTGGAACTGGTGCAGTTCACCACCCAGACCGGCGTGGACGTCGCCTTCCGCAAGCCCGTCTTCAAGGTGCTCGGCCCGGCCCCGGCCGCGGAGTGACCGCCGGCGCCTTCGGCGCACAGCACCGATCCATCACACCGGCGCCCGACGGCGTCGAGAACCGGGGGTAGCAATCAGCGATCGAAACACCGTCTGCGACTACGCGGGCGACGAGATCCACACCGGCGACCTGGTCAACTACGCCGCCCGCCGGCGCAACCGGGTCCGGGTGACCGACGCCGTGGTCCGCCGGGTGACGGCCCGGGTGGTCGACGGCAGGCTCCGGCCCATGCTGCTGGTCCAGCCGACCGGCGTCGAAAGCGGCTTCGTCCGGCGCCGCTCCATGCGCCGCACCTGGGTCTCCGCCGAACACGTCCGGCTGATCATGCCGGGATACCTGGAGCAGTGAACCGAGGGGTCGACGGGTGGCATACGCCGCCGGTCGACCCCTCTGCTGCATCACATCTGCGCCATCGCCTCTTGAACGTTCTCCATGAACCCAGCACGTGCCTGTTCGAGCTCCGAGTGGTCGACTGAGGTCCCGGAGAAGGCCGCCCACATCTCGTCAGCGTAGATGGCCACGATGTCCGGGCCTTCCAGCTTCACTAGGTTCAGCGCCTTCGAACATTCAACCTGCGCAGCCCGAAGGGCGGTATGTGCTTCCACCCATTGCGGCCCTCCGATATGGGTAATGGTTCCAAGATGCGCCGACGCGAACTCTGCCTGCTCACACCGGCTCAGGAACTCAACATAGGCCTGACGCCGCAGCTCGCGGAGCCGGTGGCGGCGCTGATCTTTCTGCGACTCCCTCAGAACTTCAAGCTGGGCATCTGCCTGGCGCTGCGCAGCAGCGAATGCGGCATCCGCCTGACGCTGAGCAGCAGCCCACGCCGCATCGGCCTGCCGTTGAGCGGCGTCACGGGCGGCGTCTGCCTGACGCTGCGCTGCCCGAACAGTGAAGAAGCCAGTGACGGCACTCCCTAGAAGGGCGGCCCCGGCGGCGATAGCCGCAACGATCAGTTCGTTCATGCCGCCAAGTCTTCCGCAACCTGGCCGCCATACCGTCAGGCCGCATCAGTTCCGTGACGAAATCGTGTACTCAACCTAGTGCCCCGGGAGGGGAACATCGCGAACCGCAACAAGCAGCAGGGCACCCGCTGGGAGAGCTCGCTCCGAGACCACCTGAACACGGCTCTCGGCCAACTGGACCAGGAGGGACACCTCCTGGACCCGTTCGACCCGGGCAACGTCCGACGCGCGGCACAGGAGGGACGACTCGACGTCGGCGACCTCCACGCCGTCCCAGTGATCATCGAGGCCAAGGACGTGACCTCGTCCGCCATCCCCACGTGGCTCCGCCAGGCCCGTGCCGAGGCGATGAACGCCGGGTTCCCCTACGGCCTGGTTGCTGTGAAGGAACGTCGTGCGGCCGTCGCCCGAGGCAAGGTCCACGCCGACGTCCGGACCTGGACCCGCCTCCGCCTCGCCCTCGGTCTCGGCACAACCGTCATGCGGCACCGCTACGCGTGGCGACCCGTCATCCGAAGCCTCGACACCGGCCGCTGGTACCTCACTACCGACGTGGAGCACCTCGCCGTTCTGATCCGGCAGCTTAGGGATGCAATTCGTTCGGGCGGGAAAGTGCCTAGGCACCTCCCCCCACACCGAGACTGCGAACCGCAGCAACGAACTCAGCCATTCCCTTCTCAATTTCAGAGCGATTTTCACCCAAGAGAATTAGCGCATGGCCACTCCCATGGGCTCCACCCGGATACAATCGAGCCGCTCGACTGACTGGGGTCGAGAACTTTGAGAATGCACTCCAAACCTGAACCGGGGCAAATAGCTCAAAGCTTGCATTGTGCTTCCTGAGCGCCGCTTCGCATGACGCCAAGACGGCCCCTAGAGGAGATGCTTTGAAAATATCACTGATCAGCCCCAGCCCATCATGATACTCCCTGTCACCCAAAACCCCTACCGCATGCTCAATACTATCGAAGTATGGAGCGAGTTCGGAAAGCGCGCTATACACCTCTCTGCAGGCCACTCTGAGATCATCACCGGATGACGCGCGGACAAAATTAATGTCCCCGTAGACGTTTCCCGCCTGAACAACGTTCTCGGCACTGCCATCATTAAATTCATTCGAAATCACGGCACCCCCTGAGGAGATCCCAGGATAGCTCCACGCTCTACATGTGCACTCCCCGGCGCTCAAACACCCGAGGAGCGCACGTGCAGATCACCGACATCCTGTCCCGGTTCCAGCAGGTCACCCCCCATGCCGATGGCGGCTACATCGCTCGATGCCCCGCCCACACCGACCGGTCGCCCAGCCTTCGCATCTGGCACGGTGAGGACGGCAAGATCAGGTTCAAGTGCCGGACCGGCTGCGACAACGACGCCGTCCGCCGTGCCGCGCGGTTCAACTGGGGCGACCTGTTCAACGTCGGCGGGGACGGACCACGGGTGACCGCGGAACGGCCGGCGCACGCCGGGCCGGGGGCGATAGCCGCCCTGGCCATGTACGCCGACCTCACCTCGGCGGCCCTGGCCGACTTCGACGACGCCACCGCCCAGGCGGCCCGTGCCTACCTCGACCGCTTTGGCCTCTCCCTCGACACCGCCGCCGACCTCCTTCTCGGCGTCGACCCCGGCGAGCCTGGTTTCCGCTACCGAAGCCGGGCCTTCACCGCGTATCCGCGCCTCACCGTGCCCATGCGCGACTTCGCCGGGGTCGCCCGGGGGTTGCAGGGCCGTGACGTCACCGGCCAGTGCCCGGCGCGGTGGGTGAGCCTGAGCAACCCGGAAGGCGAGCGGTGGGGCCAGTACGGGTGGTTCCCCGGCCTCGGCGGATACGGCACCGTGATCATCACCGAGGGGCCGGGGGACGCGCTCACAGTGGTGGCCGTCGGCTACAACGCCGTCGCGATCCGGGGTGCCGCCCTCGCCGGCAACCCCGAGCTGGTGGCCGAACTCGCCGCCGGGTTGCGCGGCATGCACGTGGTCATCGCGGGCGACCGGGATACGGCGGGCGCTCAGTTCAGCCAGCGCCTGGCCGACGGCCTCGCCGAGCACGGCATCGACGCCTACCTCCTCGACATCCCCCAGGACGGCGACGACCTCACCGACTGGCGGACCCGCGACCCGGCCCGCTTCCCGGCCCAGTTGCACCAGGCGGTGAAGGCGGCGCGGCCGTTGCGGGGCGTCGACCAGGAGGCGGAGCGTCGTAGCGCCGCGTTGTCCGAACGGACCGGCGCCGACTTCGTCAGTCGTGAGCAGGGACTCGAAGCCCTGGAAATGCTCAAGGACTTGACGGACAAGTTCGGCGACTCCGCCGCCATCAATGCCTACGCGCTCGTCAACTGGACCAACGGGCGAATCCGTTACAGCCCTGGCCTCGGGTTCTTCGCCTGGGACGGCCGGCGGTGGGAGCAGTCAGCGACTCGGGTCCGGCAGGAGATCCATCGAATGGGCGCCGCCCTCGCCCTCGCCGGAAATCCCGGCGCCGCAAAGGGTTTTCTGAACACATCGGGGATCGACAACCTCATGACGGAACTCAAGTCCGTTCCATCGGTGTACATTGACGCCGCCGATTTCGACGCCCGACCGGACCTCCTCTCCTTCAAAAATGGGACAGTGAATCTCCGGACCGGGCATCTGCGACCTCACGACCCCGACGATCTGATCACCTACTGCCTAGACATCGACTACCGGCCCGAAGCTCGCGCCCCTCGCTGGGAGGAATTCCTGAGCGAGATCTTTCCGGACCATCCGGAACTCGTCGGGTTCATGCGCCGGATGATCGGATACGGGATCACCGGGAATACAAGCGAGCAGTGTTTCGCCGTATTCCACGGCGGAGGCGCGAACGGAAAGTCTGTCCTGACCGACTGCCTGACAAAGACGTTCCGCACCATCTCCACCACGACGCCGTTCTCAACATTTGAGGAGCGACCCTCGGGCGGAATCCCGAACGATCTCGCCGCCCTGCGCGGCGCCCGCTTGGTACTGGCCTCCGAAGGCGAGGCCGGGCGCCCGATGAGCGAGGCCGTCCTCAAGCGCTCAACCGGCAAGGACATGATTTCCGCGCGGTTCCTTCGCAAGGAATTCTTTGAATTCAAGCCAGCTTTCCTGCTGATTCTTTCGAGCAATCACAAGCCGAAGTTCAAAAGCCAGGACGCAGGCCTCTGGAGGCGCGTGAAATTGGTGCCGTTCACGCGCTACTTCGCTCCCGAGGAGCGTGACTACGACCTGGATGCGAAGCTCGCGGCGGAGGCAGAGGGAATAGCCGCCTGGGCGGTGCGTGGATCGGTGGAGTGGTTTCGCGAGGGGCTACGTGAACCGTCGGTCATCACGTCCTCGGTCCGGGATTTCAAGCAGACTTCGGACCAGCTTGCCGGATTCTTTCCAGACATTCTTGAGCCGTGCCCGGACGGAACTCAGATGGACGGCACGGATGCGTTCAACAAGTACCTCGGCTGGTGTGACGCCGAAAATCTCCCGATGAAGGAACGGTGGACTCGGCGCGCCTTCTATTCGGCGCTTGAGGAGCGGGGTGTCCGCCGAAAGCGAATCGCTCGGGGAATCGCACTCGTCGGGATCCGGGAGTCTGCGGGCCCGTGGTCTCCATCGGCAGATATCGCGGCGTAGGAAACAGCAGCGGGGCGGGTACTCAACACGGTACCCGCCCCTCCTATTTGGGGGGCTCCCATTCTCACCTATCGGCATTCCATAGCCGGGGACACGGTCACCGTCAACGTGCCGCAGATCCCGGCAGACCTGGACGCGTTCTACGCCTGGGCGCAGGAGGCCGACCGGCGCGGCGCCATCGCGGTCGACACCGAGACGACGGGGCTCCGACCCTACGCCGCCGACTTCCGCCTTCGGACCATTCAGTTCGGCGATCCCTACATGGCCTGGGTCATCCACTGGGAACGCGGCGGAGAGTTCCAGCAGTTCGCCCGCGCCGTCCTCACCCACGGCCGCCGGTTCATCATCCACCACGGCATGTACGACTGGCAGGTCCTCGACCGCCACGCGGACATCCGGATCGAGCAGCTCGCCCCCCGTACCCGCGACACCCTGATCATGGCCACCTTGATCGACCCGCGCCGAGCGAAGGACGGCGGTGTCGGGGGGAAGTTGAAAGCCCTGTCCGCCCGGTGGGTCGACCCCGCAGCACCGGACACGGAGGCCGGACTCCACGAGGAGTTCCGGCGGCTCGGCTTCACCAGCGAGACCGGGTGGGCGAACATCCCCCTCGACAACCGCTTGTTCAACGTCTACGCCGGCCTCGATGTCGTCCTCGCCTCGCGCCTGGAGCCGGTGCTCGCCGCCGAGTTGAACCGCCTCGGCGTCCGCCAGGCCCTCGGCGACTACGAGCACCAGATCGCGCGGATGTGCGCGATCATGGCGCGCACCGGCCTGATCCTAGACATCGACTACACCCGCCGTCTGGACACCAAACTCGCCGCCCAGGCTGACGAGTTCACGACCCGGGCGCACCGGTACGGCGTGGCCAACGTCAACTCCGCTGCCCAGGTCGCGGATGCTCTCCTCGGCATGGGTGAGCGGCTGGTCGAGCGCACACGCTCCGGGGCGTTCCGGCTCGACAAAGCCGTCCTCCTCCCACTTGCCGACCTGGACGACGACTGGGAGCGGCTGCACGCCCGCACCCCCAACCCCCTGGCCTACGCCGTCCTTCGTGCCCGTCGCGCTGGCACCTGGCGCACGTCGTTCGTCTCCGCGTTCCTCGACCACGTCGGGGCGGACGGGCGCATCCATCCGGTGATCAAGCCCATGGAGGCGATCACAGGCCGGATGGGACTGGAGAAGCCTCCACTGCACGGCGTTCCCGCCGGGGACAGCGAGGTCCGGGGATGCTTCCTCGCCGAGCCCGGCCACGTGATGGTGTCCACCGACCTCTCCGCGGTCGACATGCGCACCCTCGCCGCCATCGCCGACGTGTCCGGGATGAAGGCCGCCGTCGCCGCCGGGCGGGACCTCCACGACCACACCGCCGAGCTGGTGTTCGGCCCCCAATTCACCGCCCGCCAAAGGACCCTGGCGAAAAAGATCGGACTGGGAAAAGTCTACGGCGGCGGAAAGGAAACGATTGCACGTCAATCCGGCGCCCCGGTAGAGGATGTGGCGCGCGCCATCGCAGCCTACAACCGCGAATTCCCAGAAATCTCCTGGGCCGCGCGGAGATGGCAAGCCGAGGCATTCGCGAACGGAATGTGGCTGACAACCCCCATCGGCCGACGCATCCCCCTCTCACGCGATCGGTCCTACGCCGCCACGAACTACATGACGCAGTCCACGGCCCGGGAGGTTCTCGGCCAGGGCCTGCTGAACATCGAAGAAGCCGGACTCCTTCAGTACGCGCGCCTACCGATCCACGACGAGGTCCTCGCCAGCGTGCCGGCGGGGCAGGCGCAGGAGATCGCCCGCGAGATCGAACGGTGCATGTCGTTCGACGTCTACGGAGTCCCGATGGAGGCAAAGGCCAAGGTCGGAGGCCAGAGTTGGGGCTCCCTGTACGAGACCGCCGCGTAGACGACCACCACGTGGGGCCGGGTGCCAGGTTGAGTACCCGACCCCATATAACGGCCAGATAACGCAGCCTTGGGGCTTCCTGTCGCCTCTCATCCTCAGGAATGAGGGCCGGATCACGACCCGGCCACCCCATTCAAGGCAAACCACCCATCCGCACCCATTCCGCCCGGTTATCCGGGCCGGTTCGTCACGCCCGCATGAATCGCTAGATACACGCAACACGGTGCCTGATCAGCCCGTCTGCGCCTGTCCTGGAACGGGGCAGCGCACGCCCAACTCCGGGCCGCTGATCGGCATTTGCATGCCTCGTTCCGTCCGCTCTACCCGCGCACTCCCCGGAGATCGCGGAACTAGCGATCGGGAGCGAACAGCATGCGGCTCAGCCTCACCCCGGAACAGATTGCGGGTGCACGAAACAACAATCTGGACGACATAACCGCCGTCCTTGCCGCGATGGACCACCGCGTCCAGTGGCACGCCAACCACTACGCCTCCGACGGCGGACGCCTCGATCGGGACCTCGCCGAAGACCTCGCTCAGGACGCCCGGTACGCGCTATGGCAGGCGATCGAGCGATTCGAGGGCGACGACCCCGCACAGTGGTTCGCCTACGCCGACCGCACGATCGCCGGCGCCCTCGCCGACAAGCGCCGGGAGATGACCCGACAGGGGGCAAGTCGGCAGGCTGCCAAGGACTTCGAGACCGCACTCAGCATGTGCGGCGGTGACCCGTACGAGGCGGAACGTTTCTGCACCGACCCGCCCGCCGGGTTCCGCCGCCTCAGCCCCGAGGGCGCGTGGGCGGCCCGGATGGCGTGGCAGGGCATCTGGTCCCTCGACGCGCCAGCCGCGGGAGGTGGCACCCACACCCTTGGCGACCACATCGCCGACACCGTCGGTGTCCCGGCCGACCTCGTCGAGCAGGGGGACGTGGAGCGCCACCGCCGGTACGTGATCCGCGACGCCGTCCACGCGACGCTCAACAAGATGGGCCCGATGCAGGGCTACATCCTGCGCGCCGACTTCGGCATCGTCCCCGTGCCTCTGTACGGCCCGGACGTCCCGGACAGCGACCTCGCCGCCGACATGGGCATCACCGAGCGCCAGGTCCGCCAGGGCCGCTACCTCGGCCGCCGGAGGTTCGCCGAGCTGTACCTCGCCGGTGCCAACGAGGCGGCGTGATGCGGAAGATCACCACCGACGACGGCCACGTGATCACCGTCCGACACCTGGCCGACGGCACACTCGACGTCCAACTCCACAACCCGGCGGGCGAAACCACCGCGACTGCCAGCATCCCGTGCGGCCAGCACGGACGGGCCGCCCGATCAACGGCCGTTCGGATCAGTGCGCTTGCCCTCGCCGCCCTCCTCCTGAGAGGGCCGCGCGGTGCGAATACTTGAACTCTGCGCCGGCTACGGCGGTCTCGGCGTTGCCGTGGAGCGGCTGACCGGGGGCTGCGTCGCCTACGTCGCAGAGATCGACCCGCACGCCTCCGCCGTTCTTGCCGCCCGGTTCCCCAGCGCCCCGAACCTCGGCGACGTCCGGTCCATCGACTGGGCCCTCCTCCGCGGCCTGGTCGACGTCATCACCGCCGGGTTCCCTTGTCAGAACATCAGCCACGCCGGACGAAAGGAGGGAATCGACGGTGACCGCTCCCGCATCTGGACCGACGTCGTCGCCGCCGTTCGCGCACTACGACCCCGCATCCTCTACTTGGAAAACGTCGCCGCCCTTCGAACCAGGGGGCTCGACCGTGTCGCCGGCGACCTGGCCTCGATCGGGTACGACGTGCGATGGACGTGCCTACGTGCTGGTGACCCCGCAGTTGGAGCCTGCCACGCCCGGGACCGCTGGTTCGCCATCGCCTACCCGACTACTACCGACCCCAACAACCTCCGACGGCACGGGCGGCCCCGGCGGCGACGACCGTCGACAGGGTGGGCTCAACCTTCGGACGGCCGTCACCCGGCTACCGGCACCGCCCCCGGACTGACCCTCCTGCCGACCCCAAAGGCGAGCGACGGCCCCAAGGGGTCGCCGAACCAGCGAGACAGCAACGGCATCTTCTACCTCCCCGGCCAGGCCGTACGACTCAACCATCAGTGGCGATCGTCCGACGGCACCGACTATGCCCCGGCGATTCACCGATGGGGCCAAATAGTTGGCCGCCCGGCACCGCCCCCGACGGAACTCACCCGGTTCGGGAACTACCGACTCAGCCCCCTTTTCGTGGAATGGATGATGGGTCTCGAACCCGCATGGGTAACGGGAATTGGACTCCCACGCTGGCAAGCCATCCGAATTCTCGGAAACGGCGTCGTACCCCAACAGGCCTATCAGGCCTATCAAATACTCATGGCGAGCGGCTCTCCGGACCACCGGTGAGCCGAACCACCCTCCCCGGGTACTGAGTTGAGTACCCGGAGCCAGTTCGAGATTCTCCCCAAAGGGCCTGGAGTCTGGGACACCAGCTCCTTCAAGCTGGAGCCACAGCAGAGAAGTTGGCCAAGCTGCGAAAGGGGACAGAGAATGCGCTACGACCTGATCAAGACCTTCGCCGAGGAGATGGAAGAGGTTCCCGCCGATATCCTCAAGGAGGGAGACGTGGTGATAGGCGGCCTCGTCGGATTCCGAGTGGTCCACGCCACCGAGGCCCGGGGAGGGGCGCTCACCGTCCGCTTCGCCGACCTCACCACCTTGGTGATCGGGCGCTCTTCGCCCATCGCCCGCGTCACCGGCCCGGCCGCCGAGAAGGTCATCGGGATCAACTAGCAAGTAGCCGAACAGCCCCCCGCCTCGCGCGGGGGGCTTTTTGCGTTCGTGCGCAACCTTCTAGCGACCCACGCGTCATACATCACATGGGGGACAAGCTCGGACCAAGGCATGGCAAATGGACCATCATCGGCCCGGCTTCATTTGGCATGGCCATGGGTGGGTTCCAGCCGCCGAAGTCATGTACGCGTCCGAACTCATAGAGTCACGGAAACTTTCTGAAAACACTTGTTCGAATCAGTACTACTACGTAGGGTCAATGCTCATGCCGCAGAACGTCACCGTACGCATGGATGTCGAGGTCGCTACGAACAACCCGTCCGGTCAGATCGTCTGGCGCGCGTGTCCGAAAATCGGCCCCGGCGCTGCCGGACGGGCGTTGTTCATAGCAAGTTGGGGGGAACTGGTGAAGGTACTGGAGCAAACCGGGAGCATGGCCGGACGGCTGATCCCGCGCCGGAGTACGAGCGGGTACAGGGTTACGGCCCACCACGACATCCCGGGCGGCATCCTCCTCGGCCTGGCCGAGTGGCACCGTTCCGTCGAGACAGGGCTCTGGCGCCCCGCCCTCTGCTGGACGGCCGGAGAGCACGCGTCGTACGAGGGGCGGATGGCATGAAGAAGCGGCACTTCATCGCGGTTCGCGGCACGGCCGCGGAGGCATGGGAACTGGCCCTCCGACTTGGCCAGGTCCTTGTGCAGGCCGGCGTCACGGAGCGGTACGGCATGCAGGCCCGGAAGGTCCCGGGAACCCGCTCCGATCAGGCCGTCGGCGTGTACCTGGTCGACCGGCACCCCGGGGAGTCGTACCCGTCGAGCCTGACGTTCATCACCCCGACCGGGGAATCCCGCAGGCTTCCGGCTGAACTCATGGCCCTCGCCGCATAGCAGCAGAAGGCCCCGTCACTCTGGGGAGGAGTGGCGGGGCCTCAGGGCGGCAGGCGTGCGTCAGATGTTGCCGAACTCGCCGGAGCGGACGGCGGCGACGAAGCTCGACCAGGCGTCGAGGGGGAAGACGAGGGCCGGGCCCTCAGGGTCTTTGGAGTCACGCACAGGGACGGCGCCCGGCATGGCGTTGGCCGATACTTCGACACACTCTCCGCCGTTGCTGCTGTATGAAGACTTGAACCATGCAGGTTCGGCGGTCACGGCAGTTCCTTCCTTCGCTCCCTGATCAGAGCCACAGAATCCGCCTGCGAAAGCGCCATGGCCTGTAGCTGATAGTAGGTCCCGAGGATGGGCAGCACGGCACCGCTGTCCCTCTCCAGGTTGCCCTGCTGCGAACTCTCCGCGTAGGACATGAGCGACCGGTCCTTGAAGGTCAGGATGTACACCGGAAGATCAAACGCGCGATCAGCACCGAGGGTCAGCGGGGCAACCTGGAGCATCGTGTGCGGCAGGCTGGCGAACTCGATCAAGGCGTCTAGCTGGTCAGCCATGACACCGGCATCGCCGATCGGCCGCTGGATACAACTCTCGTCCAGGACAGCGTGGATCACCGGTGGCGACTCTCGTCGCAGTTTTGCCTGTCGGCGCGCGAGGACAGCAACCCGCTTGTCAGCCGTCTCCGGTGTGATGCTGCCGCGCCGTACTGCGCCCGCTGCGATCTCCCGTGCGTAGTCGAGCGTCTGGAGCACCCCGGGGACGATGCCCAAGGTGAACAGCCGTAGCTCCGTCGCCTTAGCTTCTTCGGCCACGTACGCCGGGAACCCTTCGAGAAGCGGGGAGGAATCGGCTTCGCGCGCCTTGTCCGTAAAGGCACGCCCCATGCCAAACGCTTTGTCAAGTTTACGTGTGACAGGTGGAGTTGCGCGCCGGTGACCATTTTCGAGGTGCGAAATGTGGGTGGGCGTGCAGCCGATCAGATCTGCGACGTCCTGCTGCCTCCACCCTCGTGCCTCGCGTGACTTGCGGAGAAACGCACCGAAGTCTGCTGCCGGAGAAGCCTCAGGGTCTAACTCGGACCGGTTCATGGGACCAATTTTCTTACTTAGCAAGCGGATCCGTCTGGTTGAACACCGACCGAGCGTAGAGGACAGTTGGCGCCCCCGGTAGTCATCGAACTACGGAACGGAGCCACCATGGCGCGCAGACGCACCCCCACGCCCCCCATCAGCCGGCCCAAGCCGTACCGCCCGCAGATGGGCGAGTTGATCAAGGATCGAACGACCGGCCTTCACGTCGTCTTCATGGAAGCGCGGGGCGGCAAGGCCCACGTCCGACCCCGTGGCGGCGGACTGGAACGGGAGATCGATCCGTTCGACGTCGAGCCGTTGCCGGGCGCTCCGGTGGTCGAGCACATCATTCCGAACCCGCGGCACGACTCGACCAAATCGGCGGACGTCGCGTGATCCGGGACGACGGGCTGTGGACGCCCGACCAGGCAAAGCGCCGGCTCGGCGTGGCCCGGATCGAGTCCGAGACGGTTACGCGGCACAGCGAGTGGACGATCCAACGCGACCCCGGTCCGGACGTCACCTCGGCCTCGTTCATCCTCACCTGCGTGGCCGAGGACGAGAGCGGCAAGCGGTGCCACGCCAACTCCGGCACGGTGCAGACGGACGCCGGGTACGGAGAGTGGGTTCGGCGGCACGTCTGGGGCCACCCGAGTCACCGGTCGTACCGCCTGTTGGCCGAGTTGCCGATGGTGATGGTACCGAAGGTCGAACCGCTGTGACCATGCTCGAACTCGCCGCCGCAACGACCGTGTTGGCGGGCATCGCTGCCGCCGACCGGCCGTTGCCGGCCCAGGCCGACGACGGAAACGAGTGGGTGTCCGGCGACTGCTGGTTCTACTGCGGACGCCGTGGGTTGCCGGTGCTCTGGCTCGGTCCCGCGACCTCTCCCGGTGGGCTGACCGCCCCGCTGTACGCCTGCACCGAGTGCATCGCTCAGATCAACGACCGAATTTGGGAGTACGCCGGGACGCGCGACGTTCGGGTGATGCCCGCCCGTGGTCGGCACGCCCGGCCCCGCCCCCGCCGGCCGTTCTGGCGGATTCCGGCACTCGACCGAGAGGAGGCCAGGTGAACCGAAGGAAGTCGCTCCGCGCACAGCTCGCGGCGGCAACCCTCGCTCGGTGGATCCTGGAGAACGGCACTCCGGAGATGTGGGCCCGGATCCTCATCGAGCCGATCCCGCACGTGAACCTCGGTGAGCGTGTTCGGGCGCAGGCACATCACGTGATCTACCGCGCGCGAAACTGGTCGATCGGGGCGTGCCGCCGAGTGCGGTGGCTGCTCGCGTCCTCCCGCGGACGCAAACGGTTGACGGAGCGGGACCTCGACCGGTTTCTCGCACGCCACCCGCAGTACGCCGTCGTGGTCGAGCACAGCGGCGGGTAGCTCTACCTCCCAAGACCGCCCGCCCTGGTCGCGCGCACACAGGCCCGCCCCTCCCCGTAGGTGAGTGCCGTGCATCCCCCCGGACCGCGCCCAGGGCGGGCTCCTACTCGGCTACCAGGTTGAGTACCCAGCTTTCCCCCTGCCTGCACACCGCAGGCCCCAGACTCCCGCTCCGAGCTTTGGTTGAGGTCCATTCCGCTCGGAGCGGGTTCCCAAGCCCCCACCCCGGCCGTCCCCCACCCTGGACAGGTCGAGCCGGCCGGGGTGGGATTACACAACTCGACCGCCTGGACGAGTTGTTGAGCCTGTCAGCACCACCACGAAATGGAGGCGCAGCACAGATGGCAACTGCACCGTGGGGTACCACCCGCATGGGGCCGTTCACGGCTACCGTTCCGGTCCCGCAGTACACGCCCGTCATCGACCCCGAGACGCAGATCGCGGTGATCGTGGACGAGCACGGGCGCACGGTCGAGCTGGGTGGTCACGGCACCAGCACGAGCGGCCTGACGCCCACCACGACCACGCCCGACGGTAACCCGGGCGGGCCGACGGACGCCGACAGCACCGAGTCCTACGACCAGGACCAGAGCAACGGCTGATGAACGACCGAAGCGGGTCGGTGCTGGTACTGACCAATCCCCTTGACGTGACTGCGGATGCGGTACTGCGGGTGCTCGCCGAGCGCCGGGTTCCGGTGGTCCGTCTCGACCCCGGCACCGACCTGCACACGGGTGCCTCGCTGACCGCCACGTACCGCACGGGCGACCAGCGGGGCACCCTGCGCACCGCCAGCCGGGAGCTCGACCTCTCCGCCGTCCGGTCCGTCTGGGTACGCCGGGCCTCGCCCTACGAAGGCCCGTCCGAACTGGACGGGCAGGACCGCCGGTTTGCCGCCTCGCAAGCCCTGTGGGGTGCGGGCGGCATCCTCGCGTCACTCCCCAACGCGCACTACGTGAACCATCCCTGGGCCAACCGTGCAGCCGAGCACAAGCCGGCACAGCTGGCGGCCGCGCAGCGCTCTGGGTTCCGGGTCCCCGACACAGTGATCACAAACAGCGCGGACGAGGCCCGGGAGTTCGTGGCGGACCAAGCCGCCGGGGCGGTGTACAAGCCGTTGTGGAATACCCCCTACTCGGTCGGCGGGCAGCCCCACGCCGTATGGGTGCGCGAGGTCAGCCCGGCCGACATCACCGACGCCGTGTCCGCGTGCCCGCACCTCTTCCAGGCGAAGGTGCTGAAGCTGTTCGACGCACGGGTGACGGCCGTCGGCAATCGCCTGTTCGGCGTCCGGATCGACAGTCCTGACCTCGACTGGCGGCGCCGCCAGGACCGGATGACGTGCACGCCGATCGACGTACCCGAGCCGGTCGCGCGTTCGGTCGCCGCCTACCTCGGTCAGCTCCGTTTGGTCTATGGCGCGTTCGACTTCGCGGTGACCGCCTCGGGCGCCTGGTACTTCCTTGAATGCAACCCGAACGGCCAGTGGGCGTGGCAGCCGGCCGATACCACTGAGGCGATTGCCCACGCCCTCTCCGACCAGCTACAGAAAGGCCGTGACACATGAGCACACCGGCTGAACTCCGCGCCGCTCTGGCTGACAGGCTGACCAGGCACGGCACGCTGACCGAACGCGAGTGGGAGAGCGCCGCGCGGGCCGTTCCGCGAGAGCTCTTCGTCGGAAGCTACTTCGCTCCGGTCGCCGGCAGCGTTCCGACCAGCTACCGACCCGTTCGCGAGGGCGAGCCCGGATGGCTGGAGGGGATCTACGATGACCTGACGTTGGTGACCCAACTCGACGGCCGCATCGGGCCCGAGGACACCCACGGGGAGACCGTGACAGGTGTCCCGTCATCGTCGTCCACCCTCCCGTCCGTCGTACTGCGCATGTGGCAGCAGCTCGGCGCCGAGGCCGGGCACCGGGTACTGGAGATCGGCACCGGAACCGGGTACTCGACTGCCCTCGGAGCGCACCGGCTTGGGGACGCCAACCTCACCAGCATCGAGTACGACCCCACGGTCGGCACGGCAGCCGCAGCGGCGATCAAGGCTGCAGGATTCTCCCCCCGGCTGATCATCGGAGACGGGCTGCGAGGCGACCCGGACGGCGGGCAGTACGACCTGCTCATCGCCACCTGTTCAGTCCGATACATCCCGCTCTCGTGGCTGCACCAGATCAAGCCCGGCGGTCGAATCCTGGTCACCCTCTCCGGGTGGAGCTACGCGAACGCCCTCGTGCTGCTCGACGTGACTGGTCCTGGCGAGGCCACCGGCCGGTTCCTGACCGACCAAACCAGTTTCATGATCGCCCGCCCCCACGACCGGCCGCCTCGCCCGACACTGGACCTCCTGCCCGGCAAGGAGCGTCCGACCCGCATTGACCCGGCGACGCTGGACAGTTGGACCGCCGGGTGGGTAGCCCAACTCGCTGCACCCGGGGCAATCCGCATGGGTGTGGGGGCTCAACAGATCCTCTGGGACTTGGCCACCGGATCGCAGGCCCGGACGGCGCCCAACCCCAACGGTGGGTGGACCGTAACTCAGCGCGGGCCCGTCGCCCTGTGGGACCAGGTCGAGCAAGCGGTTCAGTCCTGGCAGACCGCCGGTGAGCCGTACCAAGATTGCTTCGGGATCACCGTGTCGGCGACCGGACAGCGGGTCTGGCTCGGCGCCAAGGAGGGGCCCGGATGGGATCTGCCCGTCTGAGCCTGGCCGGGCTTGACCCCGGCGAGACCCCGCCGCGAGCGGAGGTCGACCCGTGATCAACCCGTAATGGAAGTCCCCTACCGCGAGGGGAATGGCCCCGCCCAACCGGAACATCCTGGGCGGGGCCTACTCGTCTCCAACACCCTCACCAGCCTAGCTGGCAGGAGACGCCGCGATGACGCGTGAGCCCCGGCCCCACGTGGTTTCGATCAGGCCGCGTTCGCGAAGTACCCCGATCGCCCGGCGGGCCGTCCCCCGGGAGACGTCGAACGTCTCCATCAAGGCCGACTCCGGCGGGACCGGGTCGCCGACGTTCAGTACGCCCGCCTCGATGTCGCGAGACAGCGCATTGACGATCTTCATGTACGGCGGGACCTGGCGGCTCTGGTCGGGCATGCGCTGAGCGTAGTCAACACCCTCCAACTAGGCCACTTATACCTGTTGAACGTATGGACATCTTGTACGTGTCGAACTACGCTCGATACAAACAACAAAACCCCTGGCAACTGCGGACACAGTCACCAGGGGCAGGCATCCGAGCAGCTATTGGGAGCTGATCTTCGCCATGCGCAACCTTATCCTGGGCACCCTTCTCCGGGTGTGCCGGTTCCTGCTCACCCCCTCCGGCCGGCACCCCGCCACCCGCGGCACCATCGCACCGAACCCCGCCCCCTCGCCTATGAGGGCAAACTGCGCACAGAACCGACCGGTCCCGGCCCACCTCCTCGCCCTCACCATCCCCCTGACGCCGCCCCGACTCATCCCGCCATACCTCGCGGCCTGGGAGGCCCTGCCCGATGAGACGAAGGAAGCGCAGCGACAGGCAAACGTCCGGACGGCGTGGCCCCGGTGGGAGAAGGTGCGGCACACCGAACTGAGCCGCCGCCTCGCGCGACCCCAGCGGGCGGAGCAGCCGAGCGTCATGGCGGCCCGGCGGGCGTGCGCCTTCGCCGCAACCCTCGACCTCCCCGACCCGGTTCACTACCTGGACGACGCCACCAACGCCGACCGGGAACTCATCGGGGCGGTGGCCTAATGACCCACACCCCGAAGCCCGCTGTACACGTCTGCTGCCTCTGCGCGGACAACGGCGCGCACGTGACCGCCGTGGGCGCCCAGGAGGCCGCGAGCGGCCCGGGACAGGTCCTCTACGCGTGCCCCGACTGCGCCCCGTCCGTGCGGGCCGTCTTTGCCATCGGCGACAACTAGCACCACCCGCCCCGCCCGGGAATGCCGGGCGGGGTTCCTTATACCCCTCGGAGTCATCTAAAGGGTGTGGACTTCGACGAAGCACCAGGCGCCGACCATCCGGCGGCCGAGGTTGGGGAGCAGGCGGCGGACCACCGTGCTCTCGCCGAGCTGGACGTGACGCGGCGTCAGCAGATCCTTCACCGGGCCGCCGCCGGCCTCGCGGCCGCAGACGGTCGGGGTGGGCTTGAGGTCGAGGTTGCTCATCGCGGTTCCACCACCGTACGAGGGGGGCCGGGCGCGGAGGGGCCCGTCGTGACCGATCATCCGGCACGGTCCGACGTTCCTCCACCCGCACCCGGCCATCCGGCGGTCAGGCGGTGAAAGGGCGGTGGAGCGGTGAAAGGCTTGTGGGGCGACAGGTGGCGGGCGCCTCAGTGGCCGCAGGCCCACCAGGCGTCCGCCGAGGCCTGGTCGGCGAGGTCCCGGAGCTTGCGGACGGCCTCCGCCGGGTCCTCGGCCCCGTAGACGGCCGAGCCGGCCACGAAGACGTCCGCGCCGGCCTCGGCGCAGCGCTCGATGGTGCTCGCGGAGACGCCGCCGTCCACCTGCAGCCACAGCTCCAGGTCGTGCTTGGCGATCAGCTCCCGGGTGCGGCGGATCTTGGGCAGCATGATGTCGAGGAACGCCTGGCCGCCGAAGCCGGGCTCGACGGTCATGATCAGCAGCATGTCGAGCTCGGGCAGCAGGTCCTCGTAGGGCTCGATCGGCGTGCCCGGCTTGAGCGCCATCGAGGCCCGGGCGCCCTTGGCGCGGATCTCGCGGGCGAGCCGGACGGGCGCGGCGGCGGCCTCGACGTGGAAGGTGACCGAGCCGGCGCCGGCCTCGACGTACTGGGGGGCCCAGCGGTCCGGGTCCTCGATCATCAGGTGGAGGTCGAGCGGGATGTCGGTGGCGCGGGCCAGCGACTCGACGACCGGGACGCCCAGGGTCAGGTTGGGCACGAAGTGGTTGTCCATGACGTCCACGTGCAGCCAGTCGGAACCCCGGACGGCCTCGGCCTCGTCGGCGAGCCGGGCGAAGTCCGCGGACAGGATGCTGGGGTTGATCTGGGCCATGACCGACTACCTTCACACGAGGGCTGGTGGCGCCCCGGGAGCGGGCGCCTCGCCCCATCATCTCGCGCCGCGTGCCGCCGGCCGCACACCGCGACCCGCCCGTGACGGGCATCACAGCGCGCCGGGGATTACCGGGGCCTCCGCCGTGGTCATCAGCCATTGAAGCGGTCCGCGCGCCCGCCCGAGCGGTCCGAGCCACGGGCCGCCGCGGCACCCGCCGGGCCGTCCGACCAGCCGAGCTCCCGCACCCACCCGGAGCTCCGTCCGAGAAGGGGCCCCCGATGGCCGATCTCGTCCACCCCGCCCGCGCGCTGTGGTGGCTCTTCGAGCCGGTGCACGCCGTCAGCTACTTCCAGCCCGAGGGGCGCGCCGCCTTCGAGGAGGCCGGGCTGCACGGCCGCCTGCGGAGCTACTTCGCCAACCGTTCGGCCCCGCTCGGCGCGGTGGACGCGGCGCCGGTGGTCGCCGCGTTCTTCAACTTCGCCCCGGCGATGGTCGAACGCGCCCTGCCGGAGGTGTGGACGCTCGCGAGCCCGGAGGAAGCGCTGACCGCCCGGCTGAAGGGCGCGTCGGCGACGCTGGCCCGGCTGCTGGAGCACGTGGACCCGGCCCAGGTCGAACTGGTCGCGGACGCCCTGGAGCAGGCCGCGTCCCGACTGGACTGCGCCGGACGGGTGCTGGCCGCGGCCAACGCCGCGCTCCCCCGGCCGAGCGGCCTGTACGAGCGGCTCTGGCAGGCCGCCACCGTGATGCGCGAACACCGCGGGGACGGCCACGTGGCCGCACTGGTGGCAACCGGCCTGGACGGCTGCGAGGCCCTGGTGGTCCGCTGCGCGATGGACATGCGGCGCGAGGCGATACAGCCGCTGCGCGGCTGGACGGACGCCGAGTGGGAGGCCGCGGCGGAACGCCTGGTCGAGCGCGGCTGGCTGACCGAGCGGGGCACGGTCACCGAGCTCGGGCGGATCGGCCACCAGGCCCTGGAGGCCGCCACCGACCTGGCCGCCACCCGGGTCTGGGACGACTACCCGCGCGCCGAACTCGACCGGCTGGCGGCGGCGTTGAAGCCGATCTCGGCGCTCTGTCGCAGCCAGCTGCCGATCAACCCGGCGGGGCTGCCCGACAACCCGTAGGCCGGCCACGCCGGGGACCCACCACGCCCGGGCGAGCCCTACGTCCCGGGCGGGCCCAGGACGATCCCCCGCCCGGCGTAGAACGCCCCGAACGACCGCCACGGCACCCGCGCGAAGGCCTGCGACTCCCCCGGGAACCCGGACGGGTTGTGGATCACCAGCGCGGTGTCCGTGGCGCCCACCGCCAGCACCAGGTGGCCGCCACGCCGCACCGGCTCCGGCCCGGCCGGCTCCCGGATCGACGGGTGCACCGAGAGCATCACCAGCCGCCCGCCGGCCACCTCGGCCGACACCTCCTCGGGCGTCAACTCCCGTGCCCGCGCCGCCAGTCCCCAGCGCCGCCGGACGTACTCGGCGAACGGCACGTGGATCAGCCCGCGCAGGCTCTCACCGTCCCGCACGTACGCGCCGGCCGCCGTGCACTCGCCGGCGAGCGCCATCGCCGTCGGCGTCACGCCCCACCAGTGCTCCAACGCCATCCGCAGGCAGGCCACTCCGCACAGCCGCCACGACCACCAGGCGTACTCCTCCGGGTCGGCCGCCCCGGACTGCCCCCACCGGGGGTCGGCGGCCGCGTCCAGCCGCCCGTCGACGATCTCCCGTACGAGCTCGGGCGACTCCCACTGCGCCCGGTACGGCACCTCGTGCACCACCCGCGCCGGCCGCGCGGCGCTGCCCAGATCCACCATCCCCCGACGCTCTCACGCCGGGGCGACCGTCCGACTCACGACACTCTTGAGTATCCGTACTCAGGCACCCGACCTGCGGCTTTCCGTAGCGTGGGCACGCCGCGGACAGCGCGGCCGAGTCCATGGGAGGCAGCGGTGGCGAAGGTCGTTCCGGCGGTGGTGGGAGTGCTGGCCGTGCTGGCGGCGGGCGCGCTGGTCCTCATCGCGCCGTGGCTCTACCTGGCGGCCACCATGGGCCCGGACTCGCCCGACTCGCCCGCCGCCACCTACGCGCCGGCCGTACCCGCCGTGCCGTCCCCCACGACCGCCTCGCCGTCCCGCTTCCCGGCACCGCTGGAGTCCCCCGCCCCGCCGGTCTCGCTCGACCGGTAGGCCAGCCGCTGGGCCGCGCGCCGGCCGCGCTGCTCCACCGGGATCGCGCCGGTGGCGCCGGCCAGGCCGAACGGCGGCATGTCGAAGTAGATCGACTCGTACCCGCCCTCCGGCACGACGTACGTCTCGTGCCAGAGCCCGACGTGACCGCGGATCCGGCCCTCCCGCATCTTGCGGTTGGCGATGCCCCACACGGTGTGGTGGAAGCCGTCCGGCGCGCTCGCGTAGCCGTACAGCTTCTCCTTCGACTCCCAGTACTGGACGACGTAGTAGGTGCGCGGGGAGGCGGTGAGCAGGATCCGGCCGAGGAGGCCGCGCTCGGGCGACCGGCGCAGCTCGTACAGCATCCGGAACATCGCGAACATCACCGGGCCCCAGTGGTGCACGGCCCAGAATCGGTTGATCCGCATGCCGATCAGCAGCACCACGGTGTCGCCGGTGGCGGCGGCGGTGGTGTAGCCCCGCAGCGGCTTGGCGAAAAAGGGCATCCGTGCCTCCCCGTACCCGCACCCCATGTAATCGGTGATTACATCAGCGCGCGTCGACCCGGTCAAGGCTCGTCACAGCCCCAATCCGACTACTGCGCGGGCCGGTTGGCGATCCCCTGCCCGAAGGCGTCGAGCACCTGCGCGGCCAGCTCCTCCGCCTTCTCGGCGGGCAGGTAGCCGTCCACGATCATCTGCGCCAGCCCGTACACCAGCGCCTGCCCGGCCAGGGCGACCAGCGCCGGATCCCCGGGGCGCAGCCGGCCCGCCTCCTGGTCGACGACGACCACGTCCGTCAACGCCCGGTCGATCCCGTCCAGTTGCGCCCGCAGCTCCGGCTCCCGCACGGCGGTGAACACCCGCGAACGCACCAGCTCGAACCGCCGCGGGTGGCGCACCGCGTACCGGACGAACCCCAGCCCGACCGCCCGCATCACCGAGCCGCCGTCCGGCCCGGCGGCCGCCACCTGCGCCTCCTGCCAGCCCACGAAGTCCGCCAGCACCCGGTCCGCCAAGGCCGTCAACAGCGCCTGCCGGTCGGCGAAGTGGCGGAACGGCGCCCCGGCCGACACCCCGGCCCGCCGGGCCACCTCCCGAACGCTGACCTTCTCCGGCCCC
The DNA here is from genome assembly GCF_054601375.1 of Kitasatospora sp. Ki12. Taxonomy (NCBI): domain Bacteria; kingdom Bacillati; phylum Actinomycetota; class Actinomycetes; order Kitasatosporales; family Streptomycetaceae; genus Kitasatospora; species Kitasatospora sp. Ki12. Next base: position 2,387,556 of record NZ_BAAIHT010000002.1, read on the forward strand.
TGCTCGTCCAACACCTCGAACGCCGCCGCCACCAAGGCCTCCGGCAGCGCCCCGTGATGGTACGCCGCCCGCTCCCTCGTCTCGCTCATGTCTGCCTTGCTACCACAGCCGGTCGGCCCCGCCCCCATCCACCGGGGGCGGGGCCGGGGCCTCCCGCCGCTTACCAGGCGTAGTCCTCCGGGGCGGGCTGGTGGCCCGGGAAGAGTTCGTCGAGGCGGTCGAGGGTCTTCCGGTCGAGTTCGAGGTCGAGTGCGGCGAGGGCGGCGTCGAGGTGGGCCGGGGTGCGGGGGCCGATGATGGGGGCGGTGACGGCCGGGCGGGAGAGCAGCCAGGCGAGTGCGAGGTCGGCGGGGTCGGTGCCGAGTTCGTCGGCGAAGTCCTCGTACGCCTGGATGCGGTCGCGGTGCTCGGCGAGGAGCTCGGAGGCGTGGCCCAGGGCGCTGCGGCCGCGGGTGCCCTCGCGCTCCTTGCGCAGGACGCCGCCGAGCAGGCCGCTGCGCAGTGGGGACCAGGGGAGGAGACCGAGGCCGTAGTGCTGGAGGGCGGGGATGACCTCCAGCTCGACGGCACGGTCGAGCAGGTTGTAGAGGGACTGCTCGCTGACCAGGCCGAGGAAGTGGCGGGATCGGGCGGCCTCCTGGGCCTGGGCGATGTGCCAGCCGGCGAAGTTGCTGGAGCCGACGTAGACGATCTTGCCCTGGGCGACCAGGACCTCCATCGCCTGCCAGATCTCCTCCCAGGGCGTGGCCCGGTCGATGTGGTGCATCTGGTAGAGGTCGATGTGGTCGGTCTGCAGCCGGCGTAGGCTCGCCTCGACGGCCTTGCGGATGGCGAGCGCGGAGAGCTTGCCGTCGTTGGGCCAGTCGCCCATGTCGGCGTAGGCCTTGGTGGCGAGGACGGTGCGCTCGCGGCGGCCGCCGCCCTGGGCGAACCAGCGGCCGATGATCTCCTCGGTGCGGCCCTTGAGGTTGCCGTCGGCGTCGCGGCCGTAGGCGTTGGCGGTGTCGAAGAAGTTGATGCCGCGGTCGTGGGCGGTGTCCATGAGGCGGTGGGCGTCGGCCTCTTCGGTGTGCGGGCCGAAGTTCATGGTGCCGAGGCAGAGGCGGGAGACGGTCAGGCCGGTGCGGCCGAGGTGGGTGTACTCCATGGCGCCCCACCCAAGACCACACCGGCCCCCCTGTCCAGCACATTTCACGGGCGTGCCGGTCCCCCTGCCCACCCCCCGGGCACGCCCCCGCCGGACCCCTCGGTCACCGCCCGTGCGTGGCGAACTTCCTTACGGCGAGCGGCACGCAGAGCGCGAGCAGCGCGGCGCTCCAGAGCAGCGCGGCGAGCGTGGCGTGCTGCATCGGCCAGGCGGATCCGGGCGCCGAGGGGTTGCCGAAGAGCTCCCGGCAGGCCTGGACGACGGAGCTGATCGGGTTCCAGTCGGCGACGAGGCGCAGCCAGCCGGGCATGCCGCCGGTCGGCACGTACGCGTTGGTGATCATCGCCAGCGGGAAGACCGCGACCGAGAGCTGGCCGGCCGCCTCCTCCTTGCCGACGGCCAGGCCGAGCAGCGTGCCGGCCCAGGTCATCACGAACCGGAAGAGCAGCAGCAGCGCGAACGCCCCTGCCGTGTCGGCGAGTCCGTGCCGGGCGCGCCAGCCGGCGGCGAGCCCGACCAGGGCCAGCAGCGCCAGGACGACCACGCTGACCAGCAGGTCGGCGAGGGTCTGCCCGAGCAGCAGGCCGGTGCGGGAGACCGGCATGGAGCGCAGCCGGTCGGTGACCCCGCGCCCGACGTCGCGGGCGGCGCCGACCATGGTGGGCATGACGCCGTTGGTGGCGACCATGGCGAACAGGCCGGGCATCAGGAACTCCCGGTAGTCCCCGCCGCCCGGCACCCGCATGGCGCTGCCGAAGACGTACCCGAAGACCACCACCATGACCACCGGGACGCCCAGGGAGGCGGCCAACAAGCCCGGCGAGTGGCGGTAGTTGAGCAGGACGCGGAGCATCGACGTCCAGGTGTCGGCGACCAGCCGGCCGGCAGTGGACGGCCGCGGCGCGGCGAGCACGACGGTGGCCATCAGGCGGCCCTCCCCACGGCACCGGCGGAGCCCGCGCCGTCCCCTTGCTCGGAGTCGCCGTCCCCTCGCGCGGAGCCTCCGGTCAGCGACAGGAACACGTCGTCCAGCGACGGCGCCCGCACCGCCACGTCCCGCGCGACGACCCCGGCGCCGTCCAACTCCCGTACCAGCGCGGGCAGCAGGACGGAGAAGCCGGGCACGGTCAGCACCGTGACGGTCCGCTCGGCGATGTCCACCTGTGCGTCGTCGCCCGTCATCGCCGACAACACCACGGCCGTGGCGGCGAGTTGTCCGGCGTCGGCCAGGGTGACGGAGACCTGGCTGCCGATAGCCGCCTTGAGCCGGTCCGGTGGGCCGGTGGCGATGGCGGCGCCGTGGTCGACGACCACGATGTCGTCGGCGAGCCGGTCGGCCTCCTCCAGGTACTGGGTGGTGAGCAGCACGGTGGTGCCGCCGTCGGCCAACTCCTTGACGGTGTCCCAGATCTCCTGCCGGCTGCGCGGGTCGAGCCCGGTGGTCGGCTCGTCCAGGAAGAGCACGGGCGGGCTGGTGACCAGGCTGGCGATGAGGTCGAGGCGTCGGCGCATGCCGCCGGAGTAGGTGCGTACGAGCCGGTCGGCGGCCTCGGCGAGGCCGAAGCGGGCGAGCAGTTCGTCGGCGCGCTCGCGGGCCCGGCGGGTGCCGAGGCGGTGCAGCCGGCCGAGCAGGCGGAGGTTGTCGCGCCCGGTGATGCCCTCGTCCACGGCGGCGTGCTGTCCGGCGAGGCCGATGGCGCGTCGGACGTCCTCGGCGGCGCGGACCACGTCGTGCCCGGCGACCCGGGCGGTGCCGCTGTCGGGGGCGACCAGGGTGGCGAGAACGCGTACGGCGGTGGTCTTGCCGGCGCCGTTGGGGCCGAGGAGGCCGCAGACGGTGCCGGCCGGGACGGTGAGGTCGAGGCCGCGCAGGGCCTCGGTGGCGCCGAATCGTTTCCGCACGCCCGCCATCTCGATGGCGGGCCGGGTGGTGTCGGACATGGCTCTGCCCTTCTCTAGGTACAGCGTACGTAGAAGTGCGTGCGGGCGCCATCGTACTACGTACGGCGTACGTATCTAAGATGGGGAACCGAGGTGATCTTCCAGTGCCGTCCAGCGATCCCAGCCAGTCCAGCGAACCCAGCGCGCCCAGCCCGTCCGGCAGGCCCACGCCCCCCGAGGCCCCGGAACTGATCTGGCTGCGCCCCGAGCGCACCGGCCGCGGCCCCCGGCCCGCCCACAGCCGTGAGTCGATCGCCGCGGCGGCGATCACGATCGCCGACACCGAGGGCCTGGACGCCGTCTCGATGCGGCGGGTCGCGGCCGCGCTCGGCGCGGGCACCATGTCGCTCTACAACTACGTGCCGAAGAAGGAGCACCTGCTCGACCTGATGCTCGACGCCGTCAGCGGCGAGTACCGGCTGCCGCCCGAGCCCAGCGGCGACGTCCGGGTCGACCTGACCCGCCTGGGCCACGAGCAGCTCGCCATCTTCCGCCGGCACCCCTGGGTGGCGGCCCTGGTCCTGACCCGCCCGAGCATCGGCCCCAACGCCCTGCGCTACACCGACCACTTCCTCGGCGTCACCGCCCCCTCCGGGCTGGCCGGCGGTGCCCGGATGGAGGCGATGGCGATGTTCAACGGCTTCATCTGCCAGTTCGCCCAGTACGAGCAGACGGCCGCCGCGGGCGCCAAGTGGCAGGCGGAGATGGTGGGTTACCTCACCCAGGCGGCCATGAGCGGCGCCTACCCGCACCTGGCCCAGGCGTTCGCCACCGCCGGCCCGCCCCCCGACCCGGACCGGGCCTTCGACCGCAGCCTGGACCGGGTCATCTCCGCCATCCTGGCGCCCCCGGCGGAGGGCTGACGGCAGGGTGGATGGATCACCCGTTCGAGTGGTTTGAGGGGCGCGTCACGAGAGCGCCGGCGGCCGGTACACCAGACTGAGCCGCCGTCGTGCTGATCAACGCCCCTCACCACTATGGAGAATTCCGATGACCGGTTGGGAATACGAGAACGTCGGCTTGCCGACGGACCCGCTGCAGATCGAGAGCATCACGGTCACCCCGGACCCGCCCACCAGAGGACAGGCCGACGTCTTCACCATCAAGGCCGCGGCACTCGCGGACATCGCGGACGGCGCCTACCTCCACGTCACCGTCAAGCTCGGCCTGATCAAGCTGCTGACGAAGCAGTTCGACCTCTTCTCCGAGCTGCGCGGCGAGGGCGGCCTCAAGCTGAGCTGCTCCACCAGCGACGGCAAGAACCCCATCCCGAAGGGCGACACGACGCTGACCCTCACGATGGACCTGCCGAAGGAGACCCCGCAGGCGAAGTTCGGCATCGATGTCCGGGGTTACACGGTGGACGACGACGACCTGCTGGCGCTCAAGGTCAAGGTCGACTTCATGAAGCCCTGAGCCTCCCCCCGCCAGGCGGCCACGGGCCTACCCGTCGGCCAACTCCGCCCGCGGCAGTACCCCGGCGACCCGCCCGTCCACCAGCACCGCCACGGCGGGCCACGTCTCCCCCAGCGCCGCCCGCGCCTCGGCCGGCGACTGCCCGACGCCCACCGTCGGCAGCGCCGGCCCGAGCAGCGCGCCCAGCGGATCGTCCGGCTTGGCGCCGCCGTCCGTGAGCGCCGCCGTCAGCACCTCCCGGGACACCGAGCCGACCACCTCCGTCGCGCTCACCCCGAACGGCCGCGCCGGCCGCGCCAGCACCGCCGGGGCGACGCCGCCCGGCGCCTCCCGCAGAACGGCCAGCGCCTCGCCGACGGTCGCGTCGGCGGCGACCGTCACCAGCGGGCCGGCGCCGTCGAGCAGGTCCCGCAGGCCGTCCGCCTCCTCCAGGAAGCCCCACGCCCGCATCCACCCGTCGCTGTGCACCTTGGACAGGTAGGAGCGCCCGGAGTCCGGCAGCAGCACCACGACCAGGCCGTCCGGGCCCAGCCGCCGGGCCACCCGCAGCGCCGCCGCGACCGCCGCACCGGAGGACGGGCCGGCCAGGATGCCCTCCTCCCGGGCGAGCCGGCGTGCCGTCAGCAGCGACTCGCGGTCCGGGATCCGCTCGAAGGAGTCGATCACCTCCGAGCGGTAGGCCTGCGGCCAGCGGTCCTCGACCGTCTCGGGGTGGAGGAAGTGCCCGATGCTCTCGACGAACCACGGGCTGCCGTCGCCGCCGCCGTACGAGGAGGACTCCGGGTCCGCGCCGATCACGGTCACCGTGCCGCCGGAGGCCTCCTTGAGAAATCCGCCGGTTCCGGTGACGGTGCCGCCGGTGCCGACGCCCGCGACGAAGTGGGTCACCCGGCCGCCGGTCTGCTCCCAGATCTCGGGGCCGGTGGTCCGGACGTGCGCGTCGGGGTTGGCCAGGTTGTCGTACTGGTTGGCGAGCCAGGCGCCGGGGGTCTCCGCGACGAGCCGCCTGACCACGTTGAACAGGTGCCGGGGGTCCTCCTGCGCCACCGAGGTCGTCGCGAGCACCACCTCGGCGCCGTACGCCCGCAGGATGTCCGCCTTCTCCGGCGCCGACTTGTCCGACACCCCGGCGATCACCCGGTAGCCGCGCTGCCGCCCGACGATCGCCAGCCCGATGCCGGTGTTGCCGGAGGTCGCCTCGACGATCGTCCCGCCCGGCCGCAGCAGGCCGTCCCGCTCGGCGGCCAGGACCATCGACAGCGCGGCGCGGTCCTTGACGCTGCCGCCGATGTTGAGGAACTCGGCCTTGGCGTAGACCGGCGCGGCGATCCCGGCGCCCAGCCGGGCGAGGCGGAACAGCGGCGTCCCGCCGATCGCGTCGAGGACGGATTCGTACACTGCGGTCATCCTGGGCTCCTTCATCCGGCCGGCCGGCCCGCTGGGGACCCGGTCCGGCCGGCACGGCGTGTGCGGACGTACCGCCCGAGCCTGCCCACCCCGACGCCCGGATAGCCGTCCCGCTCTCCGTCCTGCTCGCCGTCCCGGTAGCCGTCGCCGCGCGCTCCGCCGGCGAGCCGAAGCCGCCTCACAACCCCCGCGGGTGCCGGGACAGCCAGTCGGCGTGCCGCTCCTTCAGCCGGTCTCGCTCCTCCGTGGTGGTGAGGAACACGTCCGCGCCGCCGTCGTACGGGTGGTAGAGCCGTCGCATGCCGGTGTCGGTGACGATCACCCCGCCCTCCACGTCGTCGGCGACCCGGCGCAGCAGCCGGTCCAGGCAGCCCCGCCGCCACCGCCGCCGCTCCACGAAGACGTGGCAGTAGGTGCGGAACTCCGGGTCGGGGTCGTCCGTCTGGAGCCAGGTCCGCCAGTGCTTCGCGTCCCGGCGCATCCGGGGGACGCTCGACCTGACCGTCCACCTCGGTGTCATCACGTACACCTCGGCGCCGGCGAAGAGCTCGTCCAGCACGGTGTTGTAGCGCTCCAGCAGGATCGCGTACTCGTGCTCGTCGTCGGCGTAGCGCTTGGACTCCGGCAGGCTGTGGAAGCGCACCCAGACGTCCCGCTCACCCCGGTCGATCTCGTACCCGACGGGCTCGCTGCCCGGCCACCGCCGCTCCCAGAGCGCGGTCAACGCCTCCCGGTCCACCCCGGCCCCCTCTCGATCGCCGCCGAGTCTGTCACACCCGCCCCACCAGCCCCGACCTGCCGAAATCCCCTCGTCACGGCCGCCCGGCTCCCGTAGCGTGGTCCGGTCGATCTTGAAGTCAGAACGGGGCACCCCATCATGCAGCAGCAGTACCAGGGCTGGGCCGACGAACGCTTCGGCGCGGTCGCGGACGTCTTCGCCGCCAACTTCGCGGAGTTCCCCGAGCTGGGCGCCGCGGTCACGGTGTTCGTCGGCGGCCGCAAGGTGGTCGAGCTGTGGGGCGGCACCGCCGACGAACGCACCGGCCGCGCCTGGACCCAGTCCACCGTGGTGCCGGTCTTCTCCTGCGCCAAGGGCCCGGTGAGCATCTCCGCGCACCTGCTCGCCCAGCAGGGCCGGCTCGACCTGGACGCCCCGGTCGCCCGCTACTGGCCCGAGTTCGCGCGCAACGGCAAGCAGGCGATCACCACCCGGATGATCCTCGGCCACCGGGCCGGCCTCCCGGCCCTGGACGCGGTGCTCTCCTTCGAGGAGATCGCCGCCTGGGATCCGGTGATCCGGGCCGTCGAGGCGCAGCAGCCGCTCTGGGAGCCGGGCACCGCGTACGAGTACCACGGCCATGTGTTCGGCTTCGCGGTCGGCGAGGTGATCCGGCGGATCACCGGCCTGACCCCGGGCGCGTTCCTGCGCAAGGAGCTCGCCGAGCCGCTCGGCCTGCCGGTCTGGATCGGTCTTCCGGAGAGCGAACTGCCGCGGCTGGCCCGGCTGGTGGAGGCCGAGGGCCGCCGCCCGATGCCCGGCCCGGAGCACCTGCTCACCCGGATCGTGACGATGAACGGCGCCCTGGTCTTCCCCGGGCTGGACGTGCCGCACGGCTGGAACGACCCCGCCCTGCACGCGATCGAGCTGCCCGGCGCGGGTGCCGTCGCCTCCGCCACCGGCCTCGCGGGCCTGTACGCGGCGGCGGTGACCGGTCTGGACGGCGGCGAGCGGCTGCTCTCCGCCGACACCGTGACCGACGCGGTGCGCGAGGTCTCCTCCGGCGCGGGCTTCCTGGGCTTCGACATGGGCGCCCGCTGGGGCTCCGGCGTGCTGCTCGACTCCCCGGCCTTCCGCCGGCTGCTCGGCGGGCGGAGCTTCGGCAACGACGGTGCCGGCGGCCAGTTCGCCTTCGGTGACGACGAGTTCGGCGTCGGCTTCGCCTACGTCGCCAACCGGATGATCGGCCACGGCGACGCCCGGGCGACCCGGCTGGTCGACGCGGTGCGCGGGTGCCTCGGGTGACGGACTTCCTCACCCTCCTCACCGGCCTGGCGACCACCGGCCGTCTCGGCGAGCTGCACTACGGTGCCTCGCTGCCCGAACTCGCCGCCCGCTACGGCGATCCGTGGGACGGCGGCCGGATCCACCGCGACCGGCGCTGGCCGCACGCCTTCGGCTTCGGTGACGTGCAGACGGTGTTCTGCCGCTGCCGGGAGCTCCGTTCGCTCTCCCTGCCGATCTGGCACGGCGAGCTCGAACTCCCGCAGCGGGCGGGCGAGTCGGTGACGCTCCCCACCCGGGTCACCGAGACCGAACTGATGGCCGCGCTGACGGCCGGCGGCCGCCCCTGGCAGACGATCACCTACGAGAACCTGCCGGACCAGCGCAATCTGCTGCTCTCGCCCGCCGAGGAGCTCCGGGTGGAGCTGGTCCTCACCAACCGCGAGTGCCATGACGAACCGCCGTCGGAGGAGTGGGTGCTGCACAAGGCGGTGATGTGGGGCTACGACCACGCCGACTGTCCCGAGCCGGACCGCTCGCTCCCCGACGACGGCTGGGGCGCGGCCGAACTCTGAGCCCGCGAAGGCCTGTTCGGCGAGGAGGCCGGAGCGACCCTTCCCCGGAAAGCCGCGGTGGCGGCCCGTTCCCACCCCCGTGAGAAACGGACCGCCACCGGCGACCCCCGCGCTACTCCCGCAGCTTCTGCAGCGCTACTTAGGCAGCGCTACTTCAGCAGGAAGTCGTACACCGCCTGCCGCCCGGCCGGGTCGGCCGCGCGGGTCTGCACCGAGTGCGCCGCCCCGGGGACGATCACGATCTGCGGCTTGTGCGTCGACTTCGCCTGCTGGTACAGCCATTCGTACGGCGTGGACAGGTCCCGGTCCCCGCCGAGCAGCAGCACCGGCACATTGGGCAGCTTGCGGTGCGCCGGCGGCGTCGGCGGCACCGGTTCGCGCGGCCAGTCCAGGCAGACCAGCAGGCTGCCGAGCCCGGTCGCGGTGGCGGCGTCGTACGGCCAGGTCTGTTCGGTGGTCAGCCGCTGCCGGGTGCGTTCCAGCGCCGCCGCCCGGCCCGCGACCGGGGTGTCCGTGGTGCCCCACGGATAGGTCCCGTCGGCGCAGAGGGTGGCGGCGTGCAGGCCCTGGCTGAGGAACTCGGCCGGCGCGGCGTCGTTCTTGCGCACGTCGTCGATGAAGGCCTGGAGCTTGGCCGGCTGCCCGGCGGCGGCCTCGTGCAGTGCCTCCGGCACCCCGCCGTAGTCGGGGTCGGCGAACTCGTAGCTGGTGAGCGCGTCGAGGATCTGCGCCCCGTTGCCGTACCTCCGGACGGTGGCGGCGAGGTCGGCGGCCGGGTCGGTCGTGCAGCCGGTGGCCTGGCAGGCGGTGCGCAGCACCCGTGCGGTGGCTGGCAGCGCGATCAGGTCGAGCGGGTCGTAACCCTGTTGCGGCACCACCGAGTCGAGCACCAGCCGGGCCACGTGCGCCGGGTGGGCGAGGGCGTACCGCTCGGCGACGAAGGTGCCGTACGAGACGCCGTCGATGGTGAGGCGCCGGTCGCCGAGGGCCTGGCGCAGCAGGTCCATGTCGGCGACGGTGTCCGCACTGCTGTAGTAGCGGGCGTTCGGGCCGAGGGTGGCCGCGCAGTCGGCGATGGACTGCTGGCGCGGCACGGCGAGGTCGGAGGAGCCCATGTCCTCCTGCAGGCCCGGGCACTGCAGCGCCCGCTCGCCGGTGCCGCGCTGGTCGAACATGATCAGCCGGTAGTCCTTGAGGACGGGCGTGAGCTTGCTCGCGATCCGCCGGATCAGCGGCACACCGGGCTGGCCGGGGCCGCCGGCGAGGAACAGCAGGTCGCCCTTGGGCGCGTCGGCGTTCCCGGTCATCGCCACGTCGAGCTGAAGGCTGCCGGGGGTGGCGCCGCTGTGGTCGAGCGGCACGGTGAGGGTCCCGCAGGTGAACTCGGGCGCGCCCTGGCAGGGCGCCTGCCCGGCGATCCCGCCGCCGTGCCGGGCCGGCTCGGCCGGCGCCGCGAGGGCGGGCGTGGTGGCCAGGGTGCTGCCGGCGACCATCGCGACGGCGCCCAGCAGGGCGGCCACGCGACCGCGCGTGCTCGTCATGTTCGTCCTTCCGTCGCGCCGCGTCCGTGCTGACGCGGTCACGGGAATCAGCTTGGGCCGGGGTGACCTCGAACGCGAGCATTCGTGCCAGGATTCGACCAGGGTCGAAACGTCGGGGACCGAAAGGCAGCCGAAAGGCGGACGAACCCGGTGATTCCAGATGACCTGACGGTATATCAGCTCCGCGTTCCACCCACCTGACAGTCCAGCGGAACGACGTTCCGACGACCGGGGAAGGACGGCATTGATCCGGCTCACGATCGACTCGACCGGGCTCGCCCGCACCCGCTTCGTGGTCTCACCACTCCACGAGGCGGTCAACACCCTGATGGCCTTCTCGCTCAACTCCCGTACCGGGCCGTACGCCTGGGTGGGCCGTACCCGCCGGGTGCTGCGCCGGGAGAAGCTGGAGCTGCTGTCGGGGCTGGCCCTGGAGCAGGCCGGCGGCTACATCCCGGACTTCCTCTCCCCGCACCCCTCCGGACCGGATCCGACCGTGGCCGAGCAGCTGGAGGCCGTCCGCCGGACCGACCCCGAGCGGGTCCGGGCGGAGCTGGAGACCGTCCGGCACGGCCTGCCCGCGGCCAACCTGGCCGGCCGCCAGGTACCGGACGTGGTGCTGCGCACCATGCTGCGCGGCCCGCGCTACTTCGCCGAGCGGGTCGCCGACGAGCTGGGCCGCTACTGGGAGTCGGCGCTCGCGCCGTACTGGCCGGACGCCCGGGCGGTACTGGACGCCGAGGTCGACCAGCGGGGCCGCTTCCTGGCCCGGCACGGCACCGGTTCGCTGTTCAACTCCCTCTCCCCGCAACTCTCCTGGTCCGACGGGCTGATCCGGCTGGAGAGCCGCTTCGACGTGGAGCTGCCGGCCCGGATGGTGCTGCTGATGCCGACCCTGGTGAGCCGGAGGCTCCACGTCATCCTGGACCCGGTCGACGGCTGCCACCGGGCGCCGACCCTGATGTACCCGGTCGGCAATCCGCCCGCCATCCCGCAGACCCCCGCCCCGGCACTGGCCCAGCTGCTCGGGCCGACCCGGGCGGACCTGCTCGCCGCCCTGGTCGACCCGACGACCACCGCCGACCTGGCCGCCCGGCACTTCCTGAGCGCGGGCACCGTCTCGTACCACCTGGGCGTACTGCACCGGTCGGGCCTGGTCAGCCGGCTGCGCAGCGGGCGGGAGGTGCTGTACCGGCGGACGCCGCGCGGGGAGGAGATGCTGGCGGCCCGGTAGCGGACCAGCGGACCGGCCCGCCGGCCGGCTCGGGCGGCGCTCAGGCCAGGATGCGGGGCAGGACCACCCGCACCCACTCCTCCGGCTGCGACAGGTGCGGGGTGTGCCCGGCGCCGGTGTACACGTGCCGCTCGGCCTTCGGCAGGGCCAGGTCGACCAGGTCCAGCACCTCGCCGAACATCGGCGCGCTGTCGTCGCTCTGCGTGAGCAGCGCCGGTTCGGTGTACCGGGCCAGCCCGGTGAGGTCGAGGTCGAGCGCGTCCGGGTCGCGCAGCTCGTCCAGGTAGGTGGGCGCGTTGCGGATGTACGTGTGCCGGATCGGCGCGGGCAGCTGCTCCCAGGCTCCCGGCCCGAAGGCGAGGCTGTCCACGTACAGTTCGGCGGCCGCCGCCGACTCGGCCTGCTCCAGCAGCTCGCGGACGGCGGCGATCCGGTCGGCGAAGGCGGTGCCGATCGGGCGCAGGTCCGGGTCGGCGAGCAGGATGCCGCTGCCGGGCGGCTCGTGCGCGCCGATCCCCCGGATCAGGTCGGGGCGGGCGGCGGCGAGCCGGAGGGTGACCAGCGCGCCGTAGGAGTCGCCGTAGACGAAGGCCGGGGCGAGGCCGAGGCCCTGGATCAGCCCGGCCAGGTCGGCCGCGTCCTCGTACACCGAACCCTGGGTGAGCAGGTCCTCGCTGCGGCTGTGGCCCCGGCGGTCGTAGGTGACGACGGCCACGGACTCGGCCAGGCCCGGCACCACCCGCGCCCAGGAGTCCCCGTCGCTCCACGAGCCGTGCACCAGGACGACGCCGGGGCCCTCACCGCGGGTCTCGTAGTGCAGCGCGACCCCGTTCACCCTGATCTCGGCCATCTCGAGCCTCCCGATCTCGGCGGTGCTCCCCCACCAGCCTGACACAACCGCCTGGAAGGCTCAGGTCCGCCGGGCGGCTCCCCCACGCGGGGGAGCACCGGGACGAAGATCATCCTCACGTGTGATCCCACCGCCCCGCGGCCGTGCCAGGCTCGGGGCATGCACTACGTCGTACGCCGGATCACCGCCGAGGAGTGGCGGGAACTCCGCGAGATCACGCTGGAGGCGCTGCGGGACTCCCCGGACGCCTTCAACCTGTCCTACGCCGACACCGCCGCCCAGCCCGACGGCCACTGGCAGGAGCAGGCCGCCACCGAGGCCACCGCCGAGGAGCGCGCCACCTTCACGGTCCGTGACGAGGCCGGGGCCTGGGTGGGGATCGCCGGGGTCGAACCCGTCCCCGACGTGCCCGACACCGTGTGCGTGCGCTCCGTCTACGTCACCCCGGCCCACCGGGGCGCCGCCGGCCCCGCCGCCGAGCTCGTCCGGGCGATCATCCGCCACGCGCGCGACCACACCGCCGCCCAGTGGCTGACCCTCGGCGTCAACGAGAGCAACGGACGCGCCCTGGCCTTCTACCGGCGGCTCGGCTTCGAGGACACCGGGAAGGTGATCCCCTACGTCCGGAACCCGGCGGAGAAGGTCTTCATCCTGGGTTACCCGGACTTCCGCAGCGGCGCCCGGACCGGCTCGAAGTAACTCACCGAGCCGGGGCCGCACCGGCGCCCGACTGCCCAGCGCTCGAAGGCGGCCGCGCGACGAGCCCCCTCAGCGCATCCCGCGCACCGGGGGCTCGTCGCGCGTCCCGTCCTCCGCCACCACCGTGAACCGCTCGGAGCCGGACACCGACAGGTCCACCGGGTACAGCGACGCCGTGCCGTTCACGTCCAGCTCCACGCCCTTGCGTCCGGTCGCGGCGTCCACCCGGACGATCCGGGCGCGGGTCATCGCCCACACCGAGGCGCCGTCCACCACCAGGCCCGTGACCTGGTCGTCCAGCCCGGCCGTCCAGCGCTGCCCGCCGTCGGCGAGCGAGTACGCGACCAGCCGGCCCGTCGCGCTGCGGCTCGGGTGCGTGCCACCGCTGATGCTGACGTCGCCGGGCTTCTGCGCCGGCACGATGAACAGGTCCCCCACCACCACGCCGCCGAACAGCGGCCGGGCGTCGAACTCGTCGAAGGCGTGCAGCCCGCCCAGCATCACGTCCAGGTCGTACTCGTCACCGGAGACCGGTATCGTCGCCCGCCGCCGCCCGTCCCGGTCGTAGCTGAGCACCGCGTGCGTCCCCCGCTCGGCCTCGGCGTCCACCCACACCGCGAGCGGCGCCACCGACACCACCGCGAGGTTCTTGAGGCCGCCCGCGCCCGGCAGCGCGATCCGCGACCGCTCCCGCCCGTCCCCGGCCTCCAGCGACCGCAGCACGGGCGCGGCCCCACCGCACTGCGCCACCGTCACCACGTCCGCCGCCGCGCCCGCGACCTGCCGCGGGGCGCAGCCGGCGTCGACCGGGCTGCGCCAGGCCGCCCCGCCGTCCGCCAGCCGTACCGCCCGCCAGCCGTCCCTCTCCTGGAGGACGGCCTGCTGCCCGGCGACCGCCACCACGTCCGGCGCCGCCGAGTCGCCCTCCCGGGCGGGCGCGTCCACGGCGGCGGTCCACCCGGAGCGGCCGTCGGCGAGGCCGAGCGCGGTCACCGCCGCGCACGGCTTGTTCTGCGGTGAGTGGCCGATCAGCCCGACCGCGCCCGCGGCCGCTCCGGCCTGGGCCGCCGCGGCCGACGCCGAGGCCGTGGCCGACGCCGGGCCGGCCTGGCCGGTGCCCCGGCTCATCGCGCACACCGAGTCCTCCCCGGGCGGCGTCCAGCGCCAGACCACGGTGCCGGTGGCGCTCCGGTACGCCACCACCTGGTCCGGCCGGACCCGCACCACTAGGTCCCCGGCCGTCCAGCTGCCCAGCGCGCGGGTCGTGGACGGCCGGTCCAGCGGTGCCCGCCACGCGTCGTTGACAGCGCCGCCGGCGAAGGAGAGGAAGAGGCCGAGGCCCAGCAGCGCGCCGACGGCGGCCGAGGGCAGCCCGTGCCGCGGGTGTATCAGCGCCCACACGAAGCCCGCGCCGCACGGCATCAGTCCGAGGATGCTGATGATCCCCATGTACGCGAGGTTGTCGCCGCCGAACCCGTTCCCCGGCCCCAACAGCACCGCCAGCCCCATGCTCGCGAACATGGCCCCCAGCACCCCGCCTGAGACCACGATCCAGGTCTCCTTGTTCCAGGCGAACCCGTTGTTCCGGACGAACCTGTTGTTCCAGGCGAACCTGGCACCCCACCCCGCCCGGACCACGTCGTCCTCGGGCCCAACGGCCATGCCGGTCTCTCCCCTGCGACACCCCTGCGACGCGCCGCCCACCACAACAGGGCGACGATCATCGGATCGTCGCAGAGCCCGCCTTGATCCGAAACAAAGAGCAGGGAAAACCCCGGCCATCACCTGCACATAAGAGGCGCCGAATGCCGCGAGGCTCCCCCAGGGGCAACTCTTGGCCCCTTGCCCCTCACCCGCGACGCCGCGTCACCTCACGCCCTGCCCGGCACCCCCGGTTCCCCGCCCGGCACCCAGTTCCCGTGCAGCCCCAGCGGCACCCGCACCGGCAGGTGCACCCGGGCCACGGGCTCGCCGGTGAAGTCCTGGGCGGCGAGGACCACCAGGTCCGTCGCACCCCGCACCGGGTCGAAGACGTACGCCATCACATACCCGTCGTCCTCCGCCGCCGGCGACTCGGCCGCGACGAACACCCCCTCCCCGACGGCACCGTCCCGCCCGAACTCATGGGCCTCCACCGTCCCCCGGTGCAGGTCGTGCTTGAGCAGGGCGTTGCTGAACCCCTCGGCCGGCCGCTCGTCCCCCGGCCCGGCCGGCGGCGCGTACAGCTCGACGGCGGCCGCGTAACCGTAGCGGTAAGGGCGCCCGGAGAAACGGGAGTTGAGGCGCGGGAACTCCTGGACCCGGTCGTCCAGCCGTTCCTCCTTCACCGTCCCCGCCGCCAGGTCGACCGTCCAGCGGTCGAGCGTGGGCCGGCTCGCCCCGAGGCGCCGCAGATCGATGCCGGGCGGGTGCCGGACGACGTCGACCACCAGCGAATCCGCCGTCCGCTCGTACGCGTTGAGCGTGTGCCCGACCAGGTGCGGCGCCAGTTCGAACCACCGCACCCCGCCGCCCGCCCGCGGCATCACACCGACCCGGGCGGCACGCCGCTCGTCCCAGGTGAAGGGCACGCCGGTCGCCAGGTGCGCCGCGCTGAACACCACCGGGGTGTCGTACAGCACCACGAACCGCTCGGTGAGCGCGAAGTCGTGCATGTACGGGTTCCCCGGCACCGGGATCGTGGTGACGCTCCGGACGGCGCCGACCGCGTCCATCACGATGTGCTGCACCTGGTCCGAGCCGTAGCGGAAGGCGAGCGAGTGCAGCTCCCCCGTGTGCGGGTCGAACAGCGAGTGCGCGTTGGCGCTGTACCCCTCCGGCGTGGCGCCCAGGTCGCACGGGCCCACCGTGTCCAGCTCGTAGGTGAGTTCGTACGGCCGGATGCCGCCCTCGGTGAGCGCGAAGGTGCGCCCGGCGAGGCCCGCGACCTGCACGTTCGGGGAGATGTCCAGCCGCTCGTCGACGGGAGTGCCGCGCCGCGGCTCACCGAGCAGGTCGGCGACGGCTCCGGAGCGGACCCACCGGTTGCGGTACCACTCGGCGCGCCCGCCCCGGATCCGGACGCCGTGCACCATGCCCGCGCCCAGCGTCCACTGGTGTGCGGCGGGGTCCTCGATGCCCAGCGGGTTGGGGCCGTTGCGCAGGTAGCGTCCGTCGAGGTGGTCCGGGATCCGCCCGGTGACGGGCAGGTCGTGGGCGGTGACCTCCTCTACCACGGGGGCGAAGTTCCCTAACAGGTAGCGGTTTCGGCTCATCGTGTCGTCCTCTCGTCAGTCGGTCGGTTCGCCCGTCGGCCCGTCAGTCCGCTCGTCAGTCGGTCGCCGGCGCTCCGGCGCCGAACGCCCGGCCCAGGGCGGCCATCAGCGCCTCGTAGCGCGGCCCGGCATCGGCCGGGGCGAAGTGGCCGGCGAGTTCCAGGCTCACCACGCCGTGCGTGGCCGCCCAGAAGAGCTTGGACACCTCGTGCGCGTCGCCCGGCCGGAAGACCCCGGCCGCCATGCACGCCTCCACCGCGGCCACCGAGGCGTCGAACGCGCCGTCGGCCATCGCCAAGGCCTCGGCGCCGGGCCGGAATCCGGGCACCGGATGCTCGAACATCACCCGGTAGTAGGCGGGTTCGGCGATCGCCCGCTCCCGGTAGGCCCGGCCGAGCGCGGTCAGGTAGCTCAACGGCCCTTCCCCCGGCGGGACTTGTTCCTGCGCTCGGCGCAGCCGGGCGAAGCCCTCGCGGTACAGCGCGTCGAGCAGCCCCTCCTTGCCGCCGAACATCGTGTACAGCACCTTGGTCGAGGAGCCGATCTCGGCGGCGATCCGGCGCACGGTCAGCGCGGCGGAGCCCTCGGCGACGAGGAGGGTGATGGCGCAGTCGAGGATCACGGCGCGCACGGCGTCCTGGCCGGCCCGCTGCGCGTCCTGGTAGGGCGTGCTCATGGGTAACAACATAACCCATGGGAAACAGTGTTACCAGACCTTCCCGGCATCGCTGGCGCCACCCGGACTCACCCGACCGGGTGAGCCTCGGTGCCCAACAGTGCGCGTACGCAGGGCCGGGTCGTTCTGCTGTACATGGCTCCCCCGCTGTTCACACCGCCGCCACCACCTCCGCACAACGGCGCGCCGAGGCTCGCGTGGCCGTGATCGGCCGGGCGACGGCGGCGGTCCTCTCCCTCGCGATCCTGCTCGTCCCGGCCGCGGTCACACCGGCCGGCGAGCGGGCCCCCGAGGTCGGGGCGGGCTGGTGGGAGGTCTCGGTCAGCGCCGCCAACGTCCGGACCGACCACTTCGGCGAGGACACCGTCATCGGTCTGGCCCGCTCCGGGGACGTCGTGGAGGTCGTGGACACCTGGACCTCCCCGCTCGGCGCCCGCTGGGCCAAAGTCATGGTGGCCCGCACCCGGGTCACCGGCTGGGTCCTGTGGTCCCTGCTCGCGCACCGGGACCCCTCCTCGGAACCGTAGAATCCGGCTGTACCGATCTGGGAGGATTCCGCGTGTTCCGAGCGCACCGTCCGCGCACCCCGCAGCTGACCCCGCGACAGGGGGACGAACCGGTCAACGGCGTCGCCCTGCTCCTGCCCGGCGGATTCCTCCGCAGCAGGAGCGGACCGCTGAAGGTCGCCGAACTGGGCCTGCGGGACCTCGCCGCCGAACTCGCCGACCGCGGCCGGCCGCACGGCCTCGCCGTGCACCTGCTGCGCTACCGCTACAGCGGCTGGAACGGCGACGACGCCGACACCGCCGTCGACACCCGGTGGGCGCTCGACGAGCTCACCCGGCGGTACGACGGCGCACCGGTCGTCCTGATCGGCAACTCCCTCGGCGGGCGCGCCGCCTTCTGGTGCGCCGGTCACCCGTCCGTCGTCGGCGTCGCCGGGATCGCCCCCTGGCTGCCCAGCGGCGACACCGTCGACCAGCTCGCCGGGCGGCGGGTACTGATCGTCCACGGCACCGGCGACCACAGCGCGGCCAACGCCACCCAGTCCCTGGAGTACGCGCTGCGCGCCCGCCGGGTCGTCCCGGACCTCGCCCGCTACGAGATCCCCGGCGGCAACCACTTCCTCCTCCGCGAAACCCGCGACATCAACGCGCTCACCACCGCCTTCACCCTCGACACCCTGAAGGCCGAGCCCGCCACGCTCGCCACCGGAACGGTCTGCACCCGCCTCCCGGCCCGGGCCTAGGCCCTCTCTTTCGGATCTTGCCGGGCGCACGACGCCGGGCATCCCGCCTGGACGCACCGGCGAATCATCCAAGTACGACCCAGTACGAGGACGATCCGCCGGCACGCCCAGCCGGGCGCCCAACGCCGCGCGCTGATCCGACAAGATCCGAAAGAGAGGGCCTAGCCCACCGAGAGCCGCCCCCGTCCTCCGGTCACCCCGCCGGGTCCACGCACCCCACCCCGACCACCAGGTCGGCGAACGCCACCGTGAGCGCGTCCGGCCGGGTCCGGGTGTAGGCGGCCAGGGTGCGGCGGACCGGCGGGTGCGGGCGGAGCACGGCGCCGTCGAAGTGCGGCGGCACGATGTTCGCCGGGACCAGGGCGGGGCCGAGCCCGGCGGCGGCCAACAACGGTGCGGCGGAGGTCTGTTCGGCACGGACGGCCGCCCGGGGGTGGAAGCCGACCTGGGCGGCGACGTGGTCGAGGAGGTCGGCGAGGCCGTTGCCGGGGGCGTAGTGGACCCAGTCCCGGTCGGCGAGTTCGGCCAGTGCGACGGTGCCGGTGGGGCTGTCGGCCAGCGGGTCGTCGACGGGCAGGACGACCGCGAACTCCTCGACCCCGAGCTCCCGGATCGGCCCTTCCCAGCCGTCCGGGACGGGCCCGATGGCGACGTCGGCGCGGCCGGCGGCCATCGCGGCCCGGAGCAGGTCGGCGTGCGGGTACTCGCGCAGCCGGATCCGCACCCCGGGGTGGAGCCGGCGCCAGGCCCGCAGGACGGGCGGCAGGATGCCGAGGCTGACCGAGTAGATCGCCGCGACCTCCAGTTCGCCCTCCTCCAGCCCGGCCGTGCGCCGGGCCACGGTGTGCAGGCGTTCGGCCTCGGCGAGCGCGGCGCGGGCGTGCGGCAGGACGGCCCGGCCCATCGGGGTGAGCCGGACCGAGCGCGGCAGGCGTTCGAGCAGCGGGCCGCCGACGGCGGCTTCGAGGGCCCGCATCTGGTGGGAGAGCGCGGGCTGGGTGACGTGCAGCTGTTCGGCCGCGCGGGTGAAGGAGCCGGTGTCGACCACGGTGACCAGGTATTCGAGCTGCCGGAGCGTTGCCATGAGCAGATTTTATCGCTGACGTAGAAAACAAGCCTTGGACTCATCACCGCAGGTCGGGGGAGAGTCGTGGAGCGGCCGCGGCGAGCAGCGGCGGCCGACCCCCTCCCCCTGTCCTCGAAGGAGTCCTCCCATGTCCGATGACGGTTCCCTGAAGGGCCGGCGCCTCGTCGTGGTCGGCGCCGGTTCGCGCACCGGGCGCGCTCTGGCCAAGGCTGCGTCGGCCGCCGGTGCGGACCTGGTGCTGGCCGGTCCGGATCCGCGCAAGCTGGAGTGGACGGCCGGTGAGTTGTCCGGGCCGTCCGAGGTGCTGGCGCTCGACATCGCGGACGAGCAGTCGATCGCGGACTTCGCCGCCCGGGCCGGCCGCTTCGACCACCTGGTGTCCACCGCCGCGATCCCGGCCAACGGCCCGCTCGCGGAGCTGGACGCGGCCGATGTCCGGCGGGCGTTCGCGGCGAAGGTGATCGGGCCGCTGCTGCTGGCCAAGCACCTGGTGGGGCAGGTGTCGGAGAGCGGCTCGTTCACGTTCTTCTCCGGGGTGGCGGCCTGGCGTCCGGCCCCGGGCCGTACGGTGATGGCCACCACCAACGGCGCGCTCGCCTTCCTGGTGCAGGCGCTGGCGGTGGAGATCGCGCCGGTCCGGGTGAACGCGGTGTCCCCCGGCATCGTCGACACCGGCTCCTGGGACGGGCTCGGCGCCGACAAGGAGGCGTTCCTGCGCGGGGTCGCCGCGCGCAACCCGGCCCGCCGGGTGGGCAGCCCGGAGGACCTGGTGAAGGCCGTGCTGTACGCGGTCGACAACCCGTACGTCACCGGCACCGTGCTGCACGTGGACGGGGGCGGCCGCCTTGTCTGAGGCCCTGTCCCGCGGCCCTGTCCGCCCCCGCCGCCCGGTCCGCCCGCTCCGCGCGGCCGCCGTCGCCGCGGCCCTGGCCGCCCTGCTGGGCGGCACCGCGGCGGCCGCGCCCCCGCACGGCGCCGGCCGCCAACCGTCCTCGCGGGCCTGGCCGCAGCGGCTGGTGGACCGCTCGCCCGATCTGGTCCAGCCGAAGGCGCTCACCGTGGACCGTTCGATCGGCGCCCGGCGCGCGGCCCAGGAGGTGCGCCTGGCCCAGCAGTTGTACACCTTCTGGAACACCGGGCAGCAGCGGTACCTGGACGCGTCGATCAGTCCGGGGTTCCGGGACAACACGCTGCCGCCGGGCCGCCCGCAGGGCCCGACCGGCCCGGTGCTCGCCTCGCGCACCTTCCGCGCGGCCGTACCGGACCTGACCTGCGAGCTGTCCGAGGTGCTGGTCACCGGTGACCGGATCACCGCCCGGCTGGTCTTCCGCGGGCATTTCACCGGGACCTTCGACGGTGTCCACGGCCGGGGCCAGGGCGTCGAGTTCAACGCGATCGACATCCAGCACGTCGGCACCGACCGGATCGTCGAGGACTGGCACATCGAGGACAACACGTCCCTGCTGGCCCAACTGGGCGTCAACAGCTGACGTCCGGCCCTCGGCGGGGGCCGTCGACGGCCGACGCGCCCGGAAATCGCGTTGGCGGTCGACGGCCCCTCCTGCCTATGGTCGGGGGATGACCACACGGACCTTCCGCATCATGGTGCGCGGCGTCTTCGACGGCCTCACCGACGAGCAGCGTGCCGAACTCCTCACCGCCGCACCCGAACACGACGTGCTGCACGCGGCCTTCACGCCCGAGGGGCACCTCAGTTACGACCTCTCGGCGCGGACCGCCTTCACCTTCCGCTTCCTCGACGGGGGCGAGGCCGAGGAGGACATCCTGGCGGCCACCGAGCGGGCCGAGCAGGCGGCGCGGGACTGGCTGACGGGCCGCGGCTACGGCCACAAGAACCTCCGGTCCCAGGCCGAGGACCTCTCCCAGGCGCCGCTCGGCAAGCGTCAGCGGCGCGCCGCCGGCACCACCCGCTGACCGACACCCCCTCCCCCCTCCGCCATCTCCTTGACGGCTCGCCCCAGGGATATACTTGAGCAGTCAAGGAGGTGGCAATGACAGATCGGCCCGAACGGCCCGACACCGACCCCCAGCACCCCGGCACGCCCCCTGGCCCCGACCCGCTGGACACCGCCCTGCGGCTGGTCCGCGCCCAGACGGCCGCGGTCAAACGCTTCGACGCGAGCCTCGGCGGCCTGCACGGCGTGAGCCTGTCCGACTTCACCGTGCTGCTCCACCTCTCCCAGGCCCCCGGCGGCCGGATGCGCCGGGTCGACCTCGCCGAGGCCCTCGGCCTCACCGCCTCCGGAGTGACCCGCGGCCTCGCACCACTGGAGCGGATCGGCCTGGTCACCCGGGAAGCCGCCGCCCGCGACGCCCGGGTCGCGTACGCCGCGCTCACCCCCACCGGCCGCGACCGGCTCGCCGAGATGCTGCACACCGCCCGCCAGGTCGCCGCCGACCACTTCGCGGCCGACCGGTGGAGCGCCGAGGACCTCACCCTGCTGTCCGCCCTGCTCACCCGCCTCGGCGGCACCGCGCCCGGCCAGGGACTCGGCTAGTTGTTACGACCGTGCGCGTTCTCCGGGTCGGTGGTCCCGGGGATCAGCAGGGCGCGAGTCGGCCCCCGGTGGTGCTGCCGCCGGGGGCCGTGAGCCCACCGGACCGCGCCGCTCACCCGACCGGTCCCGTGATCGCGGGCGGCCCCACCGCCGGTTCGAGCAGCGTCAACGTCCGCTGCCGCGCGTCGAGGCCGGCGCGGATGCCGACCGGCATCGGCAGGTTCGGGCCGGCGTGCCCGAACTCGACGTTGCCCAGCACCGGGATGTCACGGTCGCCGAGGACGTCGAGGACGAGCTCGGGCAGGGTCGGGGACGCGCCGGGTTCGAGGCCGGCGATGTCGCGCGGCACGCCCACGACCATGCCGGAGATCCGGTCGAGGATGCCGCTGTGCCGCATCACCTGGAGGTAGCTCCACACGTGCGACGCCAGGCCGCCCGTCTCCTCCCAGAACAGCACCGCACCGTCGAAGCGTTCGAGCGGCAGCGCGAAACGCGTCGCCTGCGCCAGCACGATGCGGTTGATCACCCCGCCGATCAGCGGGCCTTCGGCGCGGCCGGGGCGCCAGCACTCCCACGACGGGCTCGCGGGCAGCACACCGATCGCCTCGGTACCGGTGAGCAGCCTGGAGTAGAGCTCCTCCAGTTCGGCCCGGCGCGCCACGGGCGCGGACGGCCAGTTGCCGCCGAAGCCGGGAACGGCCATGTCGGCGTGGAACCCGACCAGACCCGTGCGCGCGTGGAGCACCAGGTGCAGCAGCGAGACGTCGCTGTAGCCGAGGATCGGCTTGGGGTCGGCCCTGACCGCCTCGACGTCGATCAGGTCGAGGTAGCCGAGCGCCGTCTGGCCGCCGTCACTCGCGACGATCGCCCGCACCTCGGGATCACGCAGAAGGCCGTTGAGCTCCCCGGCGATCTCCGCCGGCGTGGCCGCGCTCCACCAATGCCGGCGTCCCGCTTCGAGGAGCGGGGCCCGGCGCACGCGGAAGCCCATCCGTTCGAGCACGGCCACCGTCTGCTCGACGTTGGGCTCGTAAGCGGCCGGCAGCGGACCGGACAGCGCCGCGATGACGACGAGGTCCCCGGGCCCCAGGGCACGCGGCCGAAGCAGTCGAGGCGGTGCGGAACCAGTCATGGCGTCAGTGTCGCCGGTGCCGTCCGCGGGGTCACGCGAGTTTCGCCGGCCGCCCGCCGAGGCGCCCGCACCGGACACCCGCCGTACCCACCGTCCGGCCCGTCTCCTAGGCTGAACCGGCACCACCGCACCGCCCCACCACCCCGCGAAGGCCAGCCCATGACCGACACCCCGGGCAGCACGGACACCGCCCGCACCGCCCCCGACCTCACCGTCGACGGCACGGGCCTGCTCTGCGTCCAGCTCCTGCTGCGCCTGCGCGCCCGGATCGCGCACCTCCCGGCCGGCGCGGTGGTCCACATCCACACCACCGACCCCGCCGCCCCGCTCGACCTGCCCGCCTGGTGCCACCTGACCGGCCACGAGTACCTCGGCCGGGTCCCGTACGAGGCCACCGACCGCGAGGTGTACGCCCTGCGGCTCACCTCGGCCCCGGTCCGGACCCGCCCCGACCGCCCCTGGCACCCGGCCCCCATCGCCGACTGACCCGGCCCCGGGCCCGTCTCCGAACCCCCGCCCCCGGGCGGTAATTCCCGTGCACCGCCGGTGCCTCCGGTGCAGACTGCCGTCGTGCCCGCACCCGCCGCCAACGCCCTCCTGGGCCACCCGCCCGAGGCCCGGCTCCTCCTGCTCAACTGCGACGACTTCGGCCTGGACGAGTCCGTCAACCGCGCCGTGATCGACGCCGTCCGCCACGGCATCGCCGCCTCCTGCAGCCTGATGACGCCCTGCGCCGGCGCCCCGCACGCGCTCCGGCTGCTGCGCCGGCACCCGGAGGTGCCGTTCGGCGTGCACCTCACCCTGGTCTGCGAGTCGCCGCACCTGCGCTGGGGCCCGCTGTCGCCGCGCGACCGGGTGCCGTCCCTGCTCGACGACGACGGGGAGTTCTTCGCCCCCACCCCGGCCGGGCGGGCCGCACTGCTCGCCCGTGCCCGACTCGACCACGTGGAGCGGGAGTTCCGCGCCCAGATCGACGCGGTGGCGGCGGCCGGCCGGGCCCCGACCCACCTCGACTTCCACTGCCTCGCCGACGGCGGCCGCGAGGACGTGCTCGACCTCACGCTCGCCCTCGGCGCCGAGTACGGCCTGGCGGTCCGGGTCTGGCTGCCGCCCGCCCTGGACCGGTCGCGCGCACGCGGCCTGCCCGTCGTCGACCACGGCTTCCTCGACAGCTTCTCCGTACCGCCGGAGGACAAGCCCGCCCACTACGCCCGGCTGCTGGCCGACCTGCCGCCGGGCCTGACCGAATGGGCGCTGCACCCCAGCCTGGCCGGGCCGAACCCCCGTGCCCCGCAGGACGGTTGGCTGGTGCGCCGCACCGACCACGAGTTCCTGGTCTCCCCGGAGGCCCGCCGTCTGCTCGCCGAGCACGGCGTCACGGTCGTCGGCTGGGACACGCTGCGGGACGCCTGGCGACGGGCCCGAGAACGGCTCACACCCGACTTCCCTCCGCCACCCGCTGTGCCACCATGGAGGTCTACGAACAGCCCAGCACCACAGGGAGGTTGACCGTCATGGAGGACCTGAGCCTGCACTGCCACTGGCGCGACGAGGACGGCCCGTGGGCCTTGACCGTCAGCCACAACGGCCGGGAGTGGGAGCTGTTCGCCGCCGCGCCCTTCGGCTCCGAGTCGCTGCCCTTCGCGGACCCGGACGAGGTCCGCCAACTCGCCCAGGCCCTGCTGGACCTGCCCGCCGAGCCCGAGCCGTACGAGTTCGAATGGGCGCTCTCCCGTACGGAGTTCGCGCGGACGAAGCGGGAACGCACCTGCTCCGCGACCTTCGCCGTCGGGCTCGACCCCAGCGACGGCCACCGGCCCTACCTCGCCTACCAGTCCTACTTCCACTGGGGGCAGACGACCGCGCTCGGCCTGGAGGTGGTCTGCGACGACCCGCCGGTCGACGACCTCCGCGCCCAGGCCCACGCCTTCCTCGCCGGGTTCCCCGACCCCACGCGCCCCCGCCCCCAGGGCTCGTCGGACACGCCCTGAACCCGCGGCCGCGCCCTGAACCCGAGGGGCCGCGCGAGCCGGGAGTCAGATCCAGTCGCGCCGGACGGCCTCCGCGCCGGCCTGGAAGCGGCTGCGCGCGCCCAGCTGGTCCATCAGCTTGGCGATGATCCGCCGCGCGGTGCGGACCGAGACGCCCAGCCGGCGGCAGAGCACCTCGTCGGTCATGCCGTCGGCGAGCAGCGCCAGGATCTCCCGCTCCTGCCCGTTGAGCTCCTCGAAGGCGCCGTCCCCCGGCTCCTGGTCCAGCGGGACGCCACGGGCCCAGAACTGGTCGAAGAGCGCGTACATCCCGGTGACCGTCCCCGGCCCGTGCAGCACCACGGCGCCCTGGTCGGAGCGCTCCGGGTTGACCGGGACGACGGCGATCTTCCGGTCGATGATCAGCATCCGCAGCGGCAGGCTCGGCACCGTACGGGTCTGGCCGCCCGCCGATCCCAGCCAGCTCGCGTACTCGGCGGTGGCCCGGTCCTTGCGGATGCTGTCCACGTACAGGGTGCGGATGCGCACCCCGCGGTTGAGCAGTTCCTCGTCGAGCGGGCGGGCGGCGGCCAGGTTCTCCGGACTCTGCGGGCCGCCCGGGGCGAAGGCCAGCAGCTCGTGCTCGACCTCACCGGTGAGCTTGCGCAGCCGGTCGCGCACCGCCTCGACGCCCGGCAGCTGCTCCACGTACGCGACCGGGGACTCCCGGCGCAGGTCGGCGTGGTCGGCGATCAGCGCGGCGGCGGCCACCCGGCTGCGCTCGATCTGCTGCTGCCGTTCCAGCAGCTCGGCCTGCTCGCGGGCGAGCAGCATCTCCAGTCCGACTTCGGGGCTGACCACGTGCAGGCCGCTCGATCCGCTGCGGGTCGGCCGCAGCAGGGACAGGTCGGCGAGCCGGTCCCAGGCCTCCTGGATCTCCTCGACGGAGCTGCCCAGCCGCTCCGCGAGCTCCGGAAGGCCGAGCTCCGGGTAGGCCAGCATCTGTCGGTACACCTGCTCGGAGAAGGTGTCCAGCCCAAGACTCGTCAGCATGTTCCCCCCCGGGTGACATTCGGACGCCATCCTGTCGATGGCGTGTCCACGATCGTAGTGCCGTTAAAAGCGCAGCTTAAGGCCTCGATAGGCTGTCCGGCACAAGGTCCGGTCCAAGGGAGGAAGTCCGTGACACCCGTGCAGTCGCGATCCGTCGGGGAGTACCAGAAGCTGCTGGAACAGGGCCTGTCCCTGGACCTGACCCGGGGCAAGCCCTCGCCCCGCCAGCTCGACCTGTCGCAGGACCTGCTGTCGAAGCCCGTCGGGCACACCTCGGCCGACGGCACCGACTGCCGCAACTACGGCGGTCTGCAGGGCCTGCCCGAGCTCCGGGAGATCTTCGCCGAGCTGGTCCAGGTGCCCGTCGCGCAGCTGGTGGCGCTGGACAACTCCAGCCTGGCCCTGATGCACGACAGCCTGGTCCACGCGATGCTGAGCGGGGTGCCCGGCTCGGAGCGGCGCTGGGCGGAGGAGCCGGAGATCGCGTTCCTCTGCCCGGTCCCCGGGTACGACCGGCACTTCGCGCTGTGCGAGCGCTTCGGCATCCGGATGATCCCGGTCCCGATGACGCCCGAGGGCCCGGACCTCGACGTGGTCGAGGAGCTGGTGGCCGGCGACGCCCGGATCAAGGGCATCTGGTGCGTTCCCAAGTACAGCAACCCGGACGGCGCCTGCTACAGCGCCGAGACCGTGCGCCGGCTGGCCGGGATGCCGACCGCCGCGCCGGACTTCCGGATCTTC
Organism: Kitasatospora sp. Ki12; assembly: GCF_054601375.1. Classification (NCBI taxonomy): domain Bacteria; kingdom Bacillati; phylum Actinomycetota; class Actinomycetes; order Kitasatosporales; family Streptomycetaceae; genus Kitasatospora; species Kitasatospora sp. Ki12. The sequence goes on from NZ_BAAIHT010000002.1 coordinate 2,414,049, forward strand.
TGGGACAACGCCTACGCGGTCCACCACCTGACCGACGAGGAGGTGGAGCTCGCCGACGTGCTGGCGGCCTGCGCCGACGGCGGCCACCCGGACCGGGCGTTCGTCTTCGCCTCCACCTCGAAGGTCACCCTGGCCGGCAGCGGCGTGGCCTTCTTCGGCTCCTCCCCCGCCAACGTGTCCTGGCTGCTCGGCCACACCGGCAAGCGCACCATCGGCCCCGACAAGATCAACCAGCTGCGGCACGTCGCCTTCCTGCGCGACGCGGACGGGGTGCGCGCCCACATGCGCCGCCACCGCGAGCTGCTGCAGCCCAAGTTCGAACTGGTCGAGCGCATCCTGCGGGAGGAGTTCGGCGACCAGCCGGGGGTCCGCTGGTCGCAGCCCAAGGGCGGCTACTTCGTGTCGCTGGAGGTGCCCGAGGGCTGCGCCCGCGAGGTGGTCCGGCTGGCCGGAGCGGCCGGGGTCGCGCTGACCCCGGCCGGTGCCACCCACCCGTACGGTGACGACCCGGCCGACCGGACCATCCGGATCGCCCCGAGCTACCCGGAGCCGGCCGACCTGGAGACCGCGCTGCGGGCACTCGCGGTCTGCGTCCGCGAGGTGCTCGCGGCGGCGGCCCCGCAGGGCTGACCCCCGACGCGGCCCGGCCCGGGCGTGGGTGACGCGACGGGGCCGGGCCGGGGCGCGGTCAGACCAGCGGCCGGTCCTCGCCCGACTCCAGGGTCACCCGGAACCTGAGCTCGGCCGTGGCCGCGCGGGCCCGGGCCACCGCGGTCCGGGCGTCCGGGCCGTGGGCCCGGGTGAGGGCGAGCCGGGCGCCGGAGGAGTCGAGCGGGGCCAGCTCGGCCCCCGGTTCGGCCAGCGGCCGGACCTCCGACACGCCCTCCCCGGCGCGCGCCCGCGCCAGGCCGTCCACGGCGTCCAGGACGCCGAGGGCAGTCGGCCGGGCGAACCACACCGCCTCGTGCCGGGGCTCGGCCGCCTCCGCCGCGGCGAGCTCGGCCCGCAGTTCGGCGAGCACCGGCAGGCCGAGCACCTGGCGGACGGTGTGCCGCTCCAGGTCCACGCCGAGCGCCGCGCGCACCAGGGCGGGGATCTCGTCGCCGGCCAGCCGGATGTGGGTCTCGATGGTGCGCGGGCCGTCGGCGGTCAGCACCACCTCGGTGTGGGTGGGGCCGAAGCGGATGTCCAGGGCGTCCAGGACGGCCGCGACGTGCCGGGCGATCGCCGCGCGGTCCGCCTCCGGCAGCGGGGCCGGCGCGACATGGCCGAGCTCCACGAAGGTGTCCGGGTCGGAGTACTTCCGGGTGACGCACACCACCTGGTGCTCGCCGTCCTCGGAGAACGCCTCCACGCTGAACTGCGGTCCGGCGTGCAGCCGTTCGACCAGCACGCCGCCGCGTGCCCACTCGCTGTCCAGGTCGGCCCGGGCGAAGGCGGAGTCGAGGTCCGCCTCGCCGTCCAGCCGGCGCACCCCGACGCTGCCCGCGCCGATCGCCGGCTTCACGATGCACGGCCCGCCGTGGCGGGCCAGGAACGCGCGCAGTTCGGCCACGTCGGCCGCCACCGCGAACGGGGTGTCGTCCACGCCCGCCTCGGCCAGCCGGGCGCGCATGCTGGGCTTGTGGTGCACCAGGTGGACGGTGCGCGGGCTGTGCATCGGCAGGCCCAGCTCCTCGGCCAGCGCCGCCGCCCGGTCCTGGTCGCGCTCCGCGAAGGCGGCGACCCTGGTGAACGGGTCCAGCCCGTGGACGGCCCGGACCACCGCGGCCCACTCGGCCGCCGGGGCGTCGGCCCGCAGCCCGAGCACCCGGCTGTGCTCCGCCGAGCGGCGGATCTTCGGCAGCACCGCGAGCTGGCAGGCCACCGTGGTGCGTACGTCGAGACCCTGCTCGCGCAGCATGGCGGGCATGTCCATCCCGCCGCCGAGCACCAGGACGTGTTCAGCCATGACAGATTCCTCCTTGGGAGACCGGTAGCGGGGCCCGCACCGTGCCCGCCGCGCGGCAGGCCAGGGCGGAGCCCGCGAACAGGGTGGCGAGCAGCAGCCAGCCCCCCGGGCCCGCACCCAGCACGACCGAGGTCATCAGGGCCGGACCGACGACGTTCTGCAGCCCGAGGCCGAGGTTGAAGACGGCCATGTACTCGGTGCGCCGGTCGGCCGGCGCGAGGTCGAAGGACAGCTGCCAGCCGGCCACGGCGTGCAGGTTCTCGCCGACCGTGAGCAGCGCCACCGCCGCGGCGCAGCCCGCCACGGCCCAGCCGCCGGACAGCCGCGCGGCCGCCGGGAACACCGCGCAGGCGGCCACCAGGAAGCCTGCCGCGGCGAGCAGCACCGCGCCCGGCCGGTGGGTGAGCCGCTCGGTCCGGCTGAACAGCAGCTGCAGCAGCACCGTCAGCACCGTGTTGACCGCGAGCAGCCCCGCCACGGTCGCGGCGGGCAGCGAGGTCCTGGTCACGATCCAGACCGGCAGCAGTACGAACAGCACCGAGTCGTGCAGCAGCAGCAGGCCGTTGCTGACCGTCAGCAGCACGAAGCGGCGGTGGCGCAGCGGCGGACCGGAGCGCTCCACGTCCGGTCCCGCCTCGGGCCCGGCGACGCCGTCCGCAGCAGTGGACACCGATGCGGTTGCCGCCGGGGCCGGGATCGGCAGCGAGGCGATCACCGCGGCCAGGACGAAGAAGCTCAGCCCGTTGCCGATCAGCATCGCCATCATGGCGGGCCTGGTGTGCGCCGCCAGCGCCAGCCCCGCCACCAGGAACCCGGCGCTCAGCGCGGTGTTGCGGACACCGCGCACCAGCGCCATGGTCCGCACCCGCTCGCCGCCCTCGGCCAGCGCGCCGACCAGCGACTGCTGAAGGGGCGGCGTGGACTGGTCGAGCATCCGCAGCAGGCAGGTGGCCACCACGAACACCCGGAAGTCGGTGACGAACGCGTAGCCGAGGTAGCCGGCCCCGCGCAGCAGCAGCGCGCCGCAGTACACCCGGCGCAGGCCCAGCCGGTCCGCCAGCCGGCCCACCGGGACCGGCCCGAGCAGGCCCGCCACACCGGCCACCGACATCACCACACCGACCTCGCCCACCCCGAAGCCGATCACGGCGACGAAGTACACCGCCGAGGTCGACAGCAGCAGACCGGTGCCGAAGGAGTCCACCGCCGCGCCGAAGGCCAGCCGGCGGCGCACGGCCGCGCTGCCCGGCACCGGCTCAGCCATGAGCGGCCACCGGCTCGGGCCGGGGCTCGAACAGCGCGGCCAGCGCGCGGCGGTCGACCTTGCCGCGCGGGTCGAGCGGCAGTTCGGGCAGCACCCGGACCGCGTCCGGCATGGCGGCCGCCGGCACCCGGCCGAGCAGGTGCTCGCGCAGCAGGCGGCGCAGCGCCGGGCCGTCGGCCGCGGCGCCGTACGGGGTGCAGCAGAGCACGATCCGCTCGCGTTCCCCGGGCAGCAGCAGGGCGACCGCCGAGCCGACCGAGGAGCAGGTACGGGCCTGTGCCTCCAGGTCCGGCAGTGAGACCTTGACGCCGTGGCGCTTCACCACGTGGTCGGCGCGCCCGACGATCTCGATCGCGCCGTCCGGGGTCCGGCGGGCCAGGTCGCCGGTGTGCAGCAGCGGCCGGCCGTCCGGGTGGGTGCCGAAGCGGGTGGCGGAGCCCTGCCCGCCGGAGGCGTAGCCGAGCGCCAACTGATCTGACACCAGGGTGAGTTCGGCCGGATCCCCGGCGTCCAGCAGGGCCTCGGCGCCGGGGATCGGCGTCCCGACCGGCACCGTCGGGGTGTCGACCGCCGCGCCGGGCGGCACGGTGTGCCGCAGCTTGATGACGGTCGACTCGGTCGGGCCGTACAGGTTGAGCACGGTGGCGTGCGGGCAGACCGCCCGCCAGCGTGCCAGCAGCGGCGTGGGGAACACCTCGCCGGAGACCAGCAGCAGGCGCAGCCGGCCGAACGCCGCGTCCAGCAGTTCCGCCGGGGCCTGCTCGGCCGCGCCGAGCAGGGCGGCCAGCCGCGAGGGCAGCAGGCACACCATGGTCGGCCGGTGTTCTGCGGCCCAGCTCAACAGGTGGGCCCCGCCGAGCAGTTCGCGGTCGGTGAGGACGGCCACGGTCGCGCCCGACACCACGGCGGCGAGCGTCTCCTTGAAGGAGAAGTCGAACCAGGGGTCGGCGGAGTTGGACAGCACGTCACCCGGTCCGAGCGCCAGCTCCTCGCGCTGCCAGCGCAGGTAGTGCGCCAGCCCGGCGGCCGAACCCCGCACCACCTTGGGCGTACCGGTGGTGCCGGAGGTGGCGAGGAAGTACCCGGTCCCGTCACCCGCGACGGCCTGAACAGCAGGTCGGGCCGCCGGAGGACCCTCCCGCCGCACCCGGTGCACCCGGGACGCCGGGCCGGTCCACCAGGCGGGCGGCGGGCCGGCGGTGACCAGGTCGCGGACGCCCAGCAGGTCGGGCAGCGCGGCCGAGGAGGTGTCCGGAGGGAGCGGCAGGAACGGCCGCCCGGCGCGGACGCAGGCCAGCATCGCCGCCACCGCCGCCGCGCCCCGGGGCAGCAGGACCGCCACCGGGGCGGGCCCGGCACCGTCCACGGCCGGCTCCCGGCCCGGGGCGGCCGCCAGTGCGGCGGCCAACTCGGCGCTGGCACGGTCGAGTTCGCCGTACGTCCAGGTGCCGGCCGGTTCGGTCACGGCGGGCCGGGCGGGGTCGGCGGTGGCGAGGGCGGCCTCGACGAGCCCGGCCAGGCTCTCGCTCGGCTCAGCCATGCCTGGCTACCTCGACGGTGCCGACCTCCAGGACCGGGCCGGCCAGCCGCAGCCGGAAGGCGGGGCCGTCGCCGCGCCGCAGCACCGCCTCCTCGGCGTCCGCGCTCTCCACCTCGCAGCGGCCCGCGCCCCGGTACTCGCGCAGCAGGGCGATCCGACGGCCCCCGGCGGCCTCCTCCGCCTCGGGATCGACGGTGCGGACGACCGTGTCCGGCGGCAGCAGCCGCTCGGCGGCCGCGGCGCTGAGTTCGGCCAGGGCGGCCGCGACGGCGGGCAGCGCCCCGGTGGCGGGCGCGGTCTCCGAGAGCTCGGCGAGCCGCGCGCCGATCGCCGCGAGGTGCTCGGCGAGCTCGCGCGGGGTGGTCGCCAGATAAAGGTCGCGCAGTTCCAGCGGAACGCCGGAGAGTTCGCTCGTCCGGGCGACCACGGCGGCCGCCATCAGGGAGTTCCCGTCGAGATCGAAGAAGAAGTCGTCGTCGATGTCCACGGTGTCTCGGCCGACCAGGTCACCCCAGATCTCGGCTACCTTCAACGCATCCACAGCAGAAACTCCAGATTCCGGCGAAATGTTATTTGCTACGGTCGTGAAATACCGTTCCAGAAGGAAGCTACCGCCCTCCGAGCTGGCCGGGAGCAGGCCTTGTCAGCAGCAAGTTGCCCTGACAGCTTCCTGCCGCCCCAAGCCGCCGAAGCTGTGGCACGATCGTTCACGAGTCCACTCCGTTGAGCCGTGGGAGAATTCCAGCAGTGAAGTTGAGAAGCATTTCCGGGGCGCGCCTCACGGACATTCCACAGGTTCGCGCAATGGACCCGGAAACCCGTCATGAAATCCAGACCGTCGCCGCCGTCCTGCCGTTCAAGGTGAACAACTACGTGGTGGACGAGCTGATCGACTGGACGGCCGCCCCGGACGACCCGATCTACCGGCTGACCTTCCCGGACCGGGAGATGCTGCCACCGGCCGCATTCGCCGAGATGTCGGACCTGCTGCTGAGCGGCGCCGACCGGGCCACCGTCACGGCGGCCGCCCGGCGCATCCGGCTGGAGCTCAACCCGCACCCCTCCGGCCAGCTGGCGCAGAACGTGCCGGTCGAGGACGGCATGGTGGTCGAGGGCCTCCAGCACAAGTACCGCGAGACCGCGCTGCTCTTCCCCTCGCAGGGACAGACCTGCCACGCGTACTGCGGCTACTGCTTCCGCTGGGCGCAGTTCGTCGGCATGCCGGAGCTGCGGCTGAGCGCCGAACTCGACCCCTCCACCGCCTACCTGCGCCGCCACCACGAGGTGACGGACGTGCTGTTCACCGGCGGTGACCCGATGATCATGTCGACGGCGGTGCTGCGGCGCTGGGTCGCCCCGCTGCTGGGCGAGGGCATGGAGCACATCCGCACCATCCGCTTCGGCACCAAGGCGCTGGCGTACTGGCCGCACCGGTTCACCACCGACGCCGACGCCGACGACCTGATGCGGCTGATCGGCGAGATCGTCGACTCCGGCCGGCAGGTCGCCGTCATGCTGCACGTGTCCCACCCGCGCGAGCTCGCCACCACCGAGGCCCGGACGGCGGTCCGCCGACTCCTCGCCGCCGGCGCGGTGCTGCGCGCCCAGGCCCCGATCATCCGCCACGTCAACGACCGGGCGGAGACCTGGGCCGAGATGTGGGCCGAGATGGTCAACCTGGGCATCCACCCGTACTACGCCTTCGTCGAGCGCGACACCGGTGCCCGCCGCTACTTCGAAGTGCCGCTGGCCACCGCCCTGCAGATCGTCCAGGACGCCCAGCGCACCGTCTCCGGCCTGGCCCGCTCGGCCCGCGGACCGGTGATGTCGGCGACCCCCGGCAAGATCGCGGTCGACGGCGAGGCGACCATCGCCGGGCAGCGGGTGTTCGTCCTGCGGATGCTGCAGGCCCGCGACCCCGCGCTGGTCGGACGGTCGTTCTTCGCCCACTGGTCCCCGACCGCCTCCTGGATCAACCACCTGGAGCCGGCCTTCGCCCCCTGCTTCCCGTGGGAGGAGAACGCAGGGACGCCGTCCGAGACGCCGTCCGGATCATCGTCCGAGGCACAGACCGGATCGACCTCCGAGGCGCAGACCGACGCGCGGACCGACGCGCAGACCGAGGCGCAGACCGAAACCGGGCCGACCGACAGCGACCTGCTGCTGGCCGCGCGATGACCACCCCACCGAGGAGAACCGAGTTGCCCTCCCTGCCGTCGGGCCCGCTGCCCGCACTCGGCGTGATGTTCTTCGGCGCGACCGAGGCCGACCGGTCCGAGGACCGCTACGCGCTGGTCCGCGGCGCGGCCGCCGCCGCCGACCGCCTCGGCTACACCGCCGTGTGGACGCCCGAGCGCCACTTCGACGCCTTCGGCGGGCTGTTCCCCAGCCCCGCCGTCCTGGGCGCCGCCCTCGCGGCCGGCACCTCCAGGTGCCAGATCCGCGCGGGCAGCGTGGTCGCCCCGCTGCACGACACCCTGCGCATCGCCGAGGACTGGTCGGTGCTGGACAACCTCAGCGGCGGCGGCCGGGTCGGCATCTCGCTCGGCTCCGGGTGGAACGCCAACGACTTCGTGCTCGCCCCCGACCGCTACGCCGACCGCGCCCGGCGCGTCCAGGACGCGGTGACCGAACTGCGCGAGCTGTGGGCCGGCCGGCCGGTCGAGCGCCGCAACGGCTCCGGCCGGACCGTCCAGGTCGCCGTCCAGCCCACACCGCTCTCCCCCGAACTCCCGCTCTGGCTCACCGCCTCCGGGAACCCGGCCACCTTCGAGGCGGCCGGCCGGCTCGGCACCAACCTGCTCACCCACCTGCTCGGCCAGGACCTCGACACCCTGCGCGAACGGATCGACCGCTACCGCGCGGCCCGGGCCGAGGCCGGCCACCAGGGCCCCGGCACGGTCACCCTGATGCTGCACACCTACGCCACCCGAGACGCCGACAACGGCTGGAAGGCCGCCAGGACCCCGCTGCGCGGCTACCTGCGCACCGCCCTGGAGCTGGAGCTGCGCGCCTCGGCCGGCGGCGGCGCGGTCAGCGGCGGCCGCGAGGTCAGCATCCCGGCCCTGCCGGAGGCCGTGATCGACGAACTGCTGGAGGAGCGGGCCCGCCGCTTCCACCGCGAGGCCAGCCTGATCGGCACACCCGAGAAGTGCCTGCGGATGCTGGAGCGGGTCGGGGCGGCCGGCGTGGACGAGATCGCCTGCCTGGTCGACTTCGGCCTGCCGCTGGAACGGGTCCTGGACAGCCTGGAACTGCTCGCCGACACCCGCTACCCCGGCACCGACCGGACGCCCGCGGACACCGACCGGACGCTCGCCGGCACCAGCAGCGGCAGCGGCACCAGCACCAGCACCGGCACCGACGCCCGCGACGCGGCCGTCGACCGCCCGCTCGCGGAGGTGGCCGGGTGAGCGGCACGACCCTCGCTCCGTCACCCGCCGCGGTCGGTCCCGCGCAGCTGCGCTCCGCCTTCGCCCGGCTGCCCGCCGGGGTGGCGGTGCTGCTGTGCGACACGCCGGGCGGCACGGTCGGCGCGACCGTCAGCACCCTGGTCTGCGCCTCGCTCGAACCGCCGCTGGCCACCGTCTCCCTCCAGCGCTCCTCCCGGCTGCTGCGGGCGCTGAAGGGCGGCGGCCCGGTCGGCATCACGGTCCTCGCGGCGGACCAGGCCGAGGTGGCCCGCTGGTTCGCCGACCCGGCCCGGCCGGACGGCGAGGAGCTGCTGCGCGGCCGGACGGTGACCCGCGGCGCGGCCGGCGGGCTGGTCCTCGCCGGGGGCTGCGCCGCGATCACCGCGCGTCCGGTGGCCTGGGTGGAGTCCGGCGACCACGAGCTGGCCGTCCTCGAAGTGCTCGAAGCCGAGCCGGGCCCGGACCGCGACCCGCTGGTCCACCTGGGCCGCCGCCTCACCGGCGTCGCGACGGCGTGAGCGATGTGACCGACGTGACGGGCGTGACAGGCGTGACAGGCGTGACCGCCGGTCAGTCCGCCGTCCGCTCCAGCGCCTCGCGGACCAGGCCGATCAGCTCCTCGGGCGCGTCCTTCGCCGCGAAGTGCCCCCCGGCCAGCGTCTCGTTGCGGTACGGGCCCTCGCACAGCGCGGACCAGCGCCCGACCTCGGCGAGCGGCACCACGGTGTCCTCCCGGTACCCGACCACGGTGACCGGCACCCGCAGCGGGCCGCCCGGCTCGGTGTACCCGGCGCTCATCGCCAGGTCCGCCCGCAGGACGGGGGCCAGCAGCGCCGCCAGCTCACCGTCCGCACCGCCGGGCGGCATCCCGCCCCAGGCGGACACCGTGTCCAGCAGCGCCCGGTCGTCACCGTCGAGCGCCGCCAGAACCGGGCTCGGCCCGCCCGGGGCCTGACGGGCCGACAGCACCACGGCCAGCCGCGGCGCGTCCGGCCGGGCGGCGAGCAGCGCCGCCGTCTCGTAGGCGACCGCCGCACCCAGGCTGTGACCGAACAGCACCACCCGGGCCGCGTCCAGCGCGAGCACCCGGTCCGCGATGTCCGAGGCGGCCTCCCCCACCGAACCGGGCAGCACGTCGCGCATCCGCTCCTCGTGGCCCGCCAGCGACATCGGACGGACCGCGGCCTCGTCGATCCGGCGCGGCCAGCCGCGGTAGAAGGACCGCCCCGCTCCCGAGGGGGGCAGGCAGACCACGGCCGTTCCAGTCATCAACGAACCCCTATGAATCTCGCTCCGAGGAGACACCATGTCGAAGCCGACCATCATATTCATCGGTACCCGGCGAACCCCGTTGGAGGTCAACGCGGCCGTCCTCGGCGCGCACGCCGCCGGGTACAAGGTCGCGCTGCTCGGCCCCACCCCGCCCGCCTTCTGCCGTGAGGCGATCAGCGACTTCGAGCAGGTCGACATCTTCGACCGGCCGGCCGCGCTCAAGGCCGGCCTGACGCTGGCCCAGCGGACCAAGGCCTCCGGCGTGGTCACCTGGACCGACACCGGGGTCGAGCTGGCCGCGGCGCTGGCCCAGCGCTGCGGCTGGCCGGGCGTGCCGCTGGAGGCCGCGCACAAGGCCCGCAACAAGCACTCGATGCGCTCGGCCCTGCTGGACCACCCGGACCTGATCCCGCGCTTCCGCAAGGTCGACGACCTGGCGGACCTGGAGGCGGCGGCCGCCGAGATCGGCACCCCCGCCGTGCTCAAGCCGGCCGGCGGCTCCGGCAGCCGGTCGATCTTCCAGATCGACGCCGAGACCGACCTGGCCGCCACCTTCCGCCAGGCGACCCTGCTGGCGACCCGCGAGCTCTCCCCGGTCTTCGGCGACTACGAGGGCCAGTTCGTCTACGAGGAGCGCCTCGGCGGCAGCGAGCACAGCGTGGAGGGCTTCGTCCACGACGGCCGCACGATGATCGCCGGCATCACCGACAAGTGGGTCACCGAGCCGTTCTACGTCGAGTACGAGCAGGTCCACCCGACCGCGCTGAGCGAGCAGGCGCAGGAGAGCGTGCGCCGCCTCGCGGAGAGCGTCACCAAGGCCATCGGCCTGGACTGGTGCTCCTTCCACCTGGAGTGCCGGGTGCTGCCCGACGGCAGCGCCAAGCTGCTGGAGATCGCCGCCCGCCCCGGCGGCGGCTACATCACCTCCCACCTGATCCCGCTCAGCACCGGCATCCCGTTCCCGGCCAACCTGGTCCGGGTCGCCACCGGCCAGGCCCCGGACATGGAGAAGCGCTCCGAGCTGTTCGCGGCCAGCCGGGGCGTGCTCAGCCCGGTCGAGGGCCAGTTCCACGGCTTCGACGGCCTGTACGACGTGCTGGAGCTGTTCGGCCTGGAGCACTTCGTCTACGAGCGCGAGCTCGGCGGCAAGATCGTGCTCCCCCCGGGCGAGACGCTCAGCGCCGTGCTCGGCTACGCCATCACCCGCTCGGTGGACTACCAGGACGCCCGGGACGTCGCCGCCCGCGCGGTCGACCTGTCCCGCCCCCGGATCACCACCGCCTGAGCAGGCCCCACCCACCGCCGTACGTCCCCCTCGGCACCCGCCTCCGACGGTGGCCCCGCGACCCACGGGGCCACCGTCGCCGTTCTGTTGGGAGAACAACCATGCACGCACCCGTCGACGGCCTGACCGGCTGGTCCTGCCCGCTCGGCGACGGCCTGACCGGCACCGTCGTCGGCTCGGTCGCCGAACTGCGCCGGGCCGGGCTGACCGACCTGCCCGGCGAACCGGTCTGGGCCAGCGCCGACTGGTGGCGGTTCGTCGAGGCCGACGACGACCACGAGATCCTCTACCTGCTGATCAACCGGGCCGACACCGGCCGGCCGCTCGCCGTCGCCCCCGCCCTGCTCATCCGGGGCCCCGAACAGCTGCTCTTCTACAACGGGCCCCGGATCATCGGCGACTTCTCCGCGATCGGCCACCCGCCGGCCGCCACCGAGCAGGACACCGCCCGCGCCGGACACCTCGCACCGCGGGTCGCCGAGGTCCGCGGCACGCTGTACCCCTGGCTGACCGTCGGCGTCTTCGGCTCCTCGCTGGGCCTGCGGCCCTTCGACGCCGCGAGCCCGGCGGACACCGCGCCCCTGGTGCCCGCCCTGGACCGGCTGGCCCGCGCCACCGCCGCCGAACTCGGCTGCGCCGGACACTCCCTGCTCTACCTGGACCCGGCCGAGGACGCCGCCGGCCGCGACCACGCCGCCGCGACCGGTGCCGTCCGGGCGCTGTTCGGCGCGGAGGCGGTCCTCGACGTGCCCGAGAACGGACTCGACGGCTACCTGGCGCGCTTCCCCAGCGCCCGCCGCAGCAAGCTCCGCAAGGAGATGCAGGCGTACCGGGCGGCCGGCCTGCACACCACGGCCGCCGAGGGCCCCGACGCGCTCGGCGAGCAGCACCTCGCGCTGCGCGTCGCTCTGCGGGCCAAGTACGGCCACGCCGCCGGGGAGAGCTGGGCCCGCCGCGAGTTCGCCGCGCTGCGCGACACCCTCGGGGAGCGCCTCACCGTCCTCAGCAGCGTCCGGGACGGCCGGGTGGTGGGCTACCTGCTCGCCTTCCGGGCCGGCGACGTGCTCTACACCCGCTCGGCCGGCTTCGACTACGCGGCCGTGGACGGCACGTACTGCTACTTCAACCTGGTCTACTACGACACCCTGGAGTGGGCCGCCCGCAACGGCATCCGCCGGATCCACTACGGGCTGGGCACCACCGAGGCCAAGCACGTCCGGGGCTGCGAACTGGTGCCGCGCCGCGCCTACTTCACCCTGCCGGAGGCGGCCGCCGACCCCTGTGCCGAGCTGCTGGCCATCCAGGACCGCAGCGCCCGGGCCCGGGTCGCCGCACTGGGCCTCGACGCCTCCTGACGCCGGCTCCGTACGACAGAGAAGCGGTGGGACGGTCCCGATCGGGACCGTCCCACCGCTTCTCTGTGCTCCGTACCGCCGGAGGTCACTCCCAGCCCATGCTGTCGCCGGGCTGCGGGGTGACGGTGTTCGTCACGGCGGCCGCCGCCCGCGCCGGCCCGGCGGCGTCGGCGGCGGTCACGACGGAGGCGCCCAGCAGCGAGCACACGACGGCGAGGAGGACGACGAGGGCCGGGCGGGCGGTCTTCTGCATGGTGGACTCCTGCGAGTGACGGAACCGGAGAGTGTGCGCCCGGGCCGGCCGTTCACCGCGCCCCGGGCTGTGTTCACCAGCCTGGCCGCTCGGGCACCCCGCTGTCTGCACGAACGGGCGGCATAGTGCTGCCCTGGCAACACCATGCCGCCCGCCGGCCGCGTCACCCCGCGGCGCAGACCACCCGGATCAGGGCAGCCTGATCAGGGCAGCCACCACACCGAGACGACCTCGATCGGCTCCTCGCCGTCGTTGTGCAGCTGGTGGGTGTGACCGCTGTCGTAGAAGAAGTGCTCACCGGCCGACACCCGGCGGGGAACGCCGTCCACCGACAGCACGCCGGAGCCGCTGCGCACGAACCAGACCTCCCGCTCCGGGTGGCAGTCCGCGGCCGTGGTCACGCCCGGCGGGACGTGGATGTGCGCGAAGGTGAACGGTGCCACCGGCTCCGGGCTGTCGGGCAGGTCCAGCACCGCGAGGTGGGCGCCCGAGGGGCGCAGCTTGAACTCCGCCTCGGGCAGCAGGGCGGTGAACTCCTCGGTCACGCTCATGCGTTGGTCTCCATCAGATCGGGGTGGTTCGGGTCGGGGTGGTTCGGATCGGGGTGGTTCGGATCGGGGTGGTTCAGGGCGAAGTGGTGCAGGGACTCCTCGGCCGGCCGACGGCCGGCGGTGACCCGCTCGGTGACCCGCACGCCGGCGGCCCGCAGCTCCGCCAGCAGCTCGTCGCCGTGCCGGCCGGCGAACACCTCCTGCGGGGTGTGCAGGCCGTACTCGGCGGGCAGTCCGGCGGCGAGCAGCCGGACGCAGGCGGCCAGGGTGAAGCCGGTGAGCCGGGCCATCGAGGTGAGGCCGTCGGTGTCCAGCCGGTCCACCACGGTGGTGGTGGCCGTCTCGAAGTCCTCGTCGCCGCCGCCGGTGGCGCGGATGTGCAGCAGCGTCACGTCCACGTCGCCGTCCCGGCGGCGGACGTGCTCGGCGAGCACGTCGTCGAGGACCGCGCGCGGCGCCACCCGCGAGTCGTCCACGGTGCGCGGCTGCTCGTCGAGCAGTCCGCACTCGGCGAAGGCCCGGACCTTCTGCGCGTAGCCGGGCCAGCGCAGCGTCTTCTGGCTCACCTCGGGGACGCGTCCCAGCACCGGGTCGTCGACCAGGCTCGGCAGCATCCCGTCGTCGTAGGCCTCCAGGGTGCCGAGGCCGGCCACCCGCACCGACTCCAGGCCGCCGAACCGCGGCACCCGCACCAGCGCGCCGCCGCGCACGCTCCAGGTCGCCCGGGGCGTGATGGTCAGCCGGTCCCCGTACAGGGCGAGGTGGTTGAGCGGCGGACGGGGGTTGAGCGGGATGCCGCCGCACCAGATCCGCAGCTGCTCGCAGGCGCGGAGCCTGGCCGCGGCGCGGCGGGCCAGGATCTCGGTCAGGCCGGGCTCCAGGCCGACCGGCAGGATCAGCCGGGTCCGGCCCCGGCGGGCCGCCTCGTCGAGCCCGGTGAGCCCGTCGTCCGGCGGACGGCCGATGCCGGTGGCGGCGGTCCCGGAGGCCACCAGCCGGTCCAGCAGCGGACGGGCGGCGACCCAGGGCAGGGCGACCGCCACGGCGTCCGCGCCGCCCACCGTCCGCTGGAACTCCGCGTCGCCGGTGTCACCGACCAGCGTCCGGACCGGCGCCCCGGTGCCGGCCCGCAGCCTGGCCGCCACCTCCTCGACCCGCTCCGGGTCGCGGTCGGCCAGGACCAGTTCGGCGTCCGGGTCGGTCGCGGCGAGCCGCAGGGCGGCCGCGGCCCCCATCGGCCCGCAGCCGACCACCGCGTACCTCATACGGCGACCGCCGTCCGGGCCGTGCCGGGGCCGTCCGTCCGGCTGTCGCCGGGCACGGTGGCTCCGGTCCGGACGCCGGTCAGCAGCGTGCCGTCCCAGCGCACGCCCTCCGCCGCCAGGCCGAGCCGCTGCCGGAGCGCCGCGCAGGTCTCCGGCAGGAACGGCAGGCCGGCCACCGCGACCGTCCGCAGCACCTGGAGCGCCAGGGCCCGGTACTCGCCGGCCTCCCGCTCCGGCGCGGCGGCGGCCAGGGTCAGCGCCGACCGCCCGTCCTGGACCAGCCGCAGCAGCGCGTGGGCCGCCGAGCGGCAGGAGAAGGACTCCAGCCGGTAGGCCCGCCACAGGTCCTGCGCCCAGGTGGCGCAGCTCGCCGCCAGCGCGGCCGGCCCCTGGCTGAACTGCCCTGCCACGGCGGCGGTTTCCGGCGCGGTGGCGCCGAGCTCCTCGGCCCAGGCCAGCAGCCGTCCGGCCAGCCCGTGGGCGGGCGAGGCGAGGAACTCCGCCATGGTGAAGTCGGTCTCGCCGGTCTCCGGGCGGGTCAGCGAGGTGTACAGCCGGGCCTCGTCGGCGCAGCTGCGGGCCACCAGGTCCCGGGCCCACACCAGGTGGTTGCGGGAGGTGGAGAACTTGGCGCCGTCCAGCCGGTAGAAGTACGACATGTCCAGGTAGCTCGGCAGCGGCGCGACGCCCGTACCGGCGGCCAGCAGCACGGCCGGCAGGATGAACAGCCGCTCGAAGGCGTTGTCGAAGCCGAAGAACATCGCCGAGGGCGAGCCCTCCGGGGCGGCCCCGGACTCCCGGGCCAGCTCCACCATCACCTGGTAGCGCCCGGCCAACTCGAAGCAGGGGTAGACGCTCTGACCGTCCGTCAGATCGACCGGCAGCTCCGGGAGCGGGATGCCCAGCGCCGACACATAGCTGACCGGCACCTCGGGCAGCTCCCGGGCCAGCACCAGGTCGGCGTACCGGCGGGCGGCCGGCGACAGGTGCGCCCCGGCGAGCCAGCCGGTCAGCTCCTCGCGCAGGGGCTCCAGCAGCAGGTAGAGCCGCCGCAGCGGCCGCAGTTCGGTCTCGCCGCCGCACACCGTGCAGGTGCCGCCGATCAGTTCGGAGTCGTCGTGGTGCAGCGCGCAGGCCTCGCAGTCGATCCCGGCCGCGCCCGCGGTGCCGCAGTGCGGGCAGCTCCCGCTCACATAGCCCTGGAAGCGCCAGTCCGCGCAGGCCGTGCAGTAGTGCGCGGGCCGGGTGCGCGGCCGTACCGCGCCGGACTCCGTGGCCCGCCGCAGCATCTCCAGCACCACCGTGCCGATCCGGTCCGCCTGGGCGGTCCGCAGCGCCACGTCCGGCTCGACGGCGGCCGACCTGAAGGTCTCCCAGATCCGCTCGCCGAGCAGGTCCGCGTACTCCAGGTACGGCACGCCGGCCTGCTCGGCGGCGAACATCACATGGGTGTTCATCCAGGCGGTGCCGAGCAGCAGCCGGCCCTGCCCGCCGTGGAACTCGAGGGAGCGGCGGGCCACGTCGGCCGCCACGAACGGGCCGGCCAGGTGACCGACGTGCAGGTCTCCGTTGGGGGTGGGGTTGCTCGGTGCGAACAGGACGGTGGCCGACGGGTCGGCGGTGGGCATGGTTCTCCTCGAATGGTCGTACGTGAGTCAGCGGGCCCGGGGCGCGGAGCCGCCGGGCACCGGGCGTGTGGGGGCCGGGATCGAAACCACCGGTCGGCTCAGGCGGGGACGCCGAGCTCCGCGGGGGACCGGTCGCTCGCGGCGTTCGCGCCGTCCGCGCCGGTCGCCGTCCGCTGCTCGCCGTCCGCCCGGCGGCCGCCGGGTGCGTAGCTGTGCAGGATGCGGTCGGAGAGCGCGCCGAGGCAGCTGAGGTTGGCGAAGCCGGGGCCCTGGGCGAGCCCGGCCAGGGCGGGGACGTGCAGCCGGGGCCCGGGGGCCTCCACGGCCAGGTCGGCGGCCACGGCGCGCATCACGGAGCGCTGGTCGCCGAGGTCGACCCCGGCGTCGGCCGCCAACTCCCGCGCGGTGGACGGGGAGAGCAGCAGGCGCAGCTGGGCCAGCGGCGAGCTGCCGATGCAGTTCACCACCAGGTCGCAGTCGATCCTGCGGCGGCCGGACGGTCCGTCCAGCTCGGCTCCGAGCCGGCCGTTCGCCCCGGAGCCGATGTACTCCACCCGGCCGGTCTCGAAGCGCAGCCGCGGGTCGCCGGCCAGGCCGGCCAGGACGCCGGGCGAGAGCACTCCCCGGTCGGTGCGCCGGATGAACTCCTCGCGCAGCGGCTCCGGCAGCTCCTGCCAGCCGGCGGCCTCGGGCTCCGAGTAGACCCCGTTCTCCAGGTAGGACTCGGCCCGGCTGTACGGCGGGGTCGGCGAGGCGATGGTGACCGTCGACACGGCGTCACCCAGCGTGCCGAGCAGGTAGGTCGCGAAGCTCGCCGCGCTCTCCCCCGCGCCGACCAGCAGCACCTCACGGCCGCCGCCGAGCAGCGGACGGACGGTGGAACGGTCCACCGAGGCGGGGACGACCCGGTCCGCGGCGCCCTCGTCGCAGGGCAGCGGACGCGACTCGCCCGGCCCGGTGAGCACCACGCCGTACGCCTCGACCGACCGCGGCCGGCCCTCCGCGTCCAGGTGGTCGACGGTCCACCGCTCCGGCCCCCGGTGCAGACCGGTCACCCGGCCGCGGACCACCTCGACACCCTCGGTGGCCTGGTCGAACACCCACGCCAGGTACTCGGCGAACACCCGGTGGGTGGGGGCCGGCCCGCCGGAGTCGACCCAGCGGCTGAACTCCCCCCTGGACACCAGGAAGCGCTGCCAGGAGAAGGTACCGGCCATCATGGCGTCCAGTTCCGCACCGCCGGCCTCGAAAAGCCGGGAACTGCGGTACGGAAATCCGACGTCTTTCTCCGGCCGGGTGCCGAGGAATTCACTACCGGTGGTATTTCCGTGGCGGCCGCTCCAGGAAGCGGCGATCTCCGCCGATTCGACCACCACAATGCGCACCTCGGCGATTCCCAGCCGATTCAGACAGTGCGCTTTCGCCGCCAGACTTGCGGCTTTCGGGCCTCCCCCCACCACGAGCAGGTCATACGGGCCTGTGCTGCGACTGCGGTCCATGGATTCCCAGGTGTCTCGGGCAACCCGCGGACGGTGCTCCGCGGTTCTCTCCCGGCCATGTTTCCGCGCCGGACCGCCCCCGGTCACCCGTTCCGGCCTGCAGGACCGTGCAACGGCAGCAATCGGCCAGGAACCGGATCAGTCCAGCAGCCGATCGAAGTACTGCCGCACGACCAGCGCCTCACTGTTGAGAATTGACCACCCGTCAAGCACTTCCCCCGGCATCGTCAACCGGAGACAGCCACGGGCGGTGGCCGCCTCGGCCTGCCCCGCGTCGGTCCCCACCAGGAACACCACCAGGCTCGGCGGCTCCCGGTCCAGCCGGGCCGTCACATGCGCGGCCGCCGGCACCGTCCGCAGCACCGCGCCGCGTATCCCCACCGGATCGACCGGGTCGTACGGAACAGCCGGAGCAGCCAGCGAGACGTGCACCAGATACATCTGCATTCCTTGTCGCCGCAGGGTTCGGCCCAGGACTCGACCCCGACGAATGAAGCGCACTCGGGCCCGGCCCAGGAGGCGCAGAACGGATGGAGGGTGCGCAGGCCGGGAATTCGGCGAAACCCTACTCATCGAGCCGATCGAGCGCAATTCCCCCACCACCGCGGCGTACACGTTTCCACCGCACCATCCGCATGAACCGCAGTTAAAGCACCGTCCGGACACGTTCCGGATGTTCCGGACGACACCGGTCACCCCGCCCCGCCGACGCCCGGCCCGGCCCGGCCCGGCCGACGAAACCCGACGGACCCCGACGGACCCCGACGGACCCCGGCGACCCGCGGCGCCCTCGTACGGCGGCCGGCCGGTTCATCGGCGACCGCTACTCCCGGCACGGCCGGCGCCGCCTCGCGGGAGACGGCGGATCCGGTGGATTCACGGTCTTCCCGGGGGTGCCGGAGAAGGTTTTCGGAATACG
Organism: Kitasatospora sp. Ki12; assembly: GCF_054601375.1. Taxonomy (NCBI): domain Bacteria; kingdom Bacillati; phylum Actinomycetota; class Actinomycetes; order Kitasatosporales; family Streptomycetaceae; genus Kitasatospora; species Kitasatospora sp. Ki12. The sequence continues at coordinate 2,432,244 of NZ_BAAIHT010000002.1, forward strand.
TCGTCGAATTCCGGTGCCCCGTCGGCCCGTTCCGTGTACCGGGCCGGCCCCGGGACGATCCGGAGGGCGTCGCGGCGGGTACGTTCGGAGGGCCCGGGGGATTTCAGCGGTTTGCCGACGGGTACCGCGATCGGCTCCTCGTCCGAGGAGCCCGCCGTGCCCTCGGTCCAGGCGCGGCACGGGCGTCGGCCGGGCCGCACGGGTTGTCGACGGCCACGCCGGGCTCGCGCTCAGGCGAGACGCCGGCGCTTTTCCCGCACACCCCACGACAGGGTGACCGGTGGCATTTCCATGAGCCGCACGGCCCGGTCACCACGCGTTCCGCCCATCGCCCCGGGCGGGTCCGCGATATGGCACCGGAATTCGCGTCCGGGCACGCCGGACCGCCCCGGGTGTTCGACCCCGGGCTCCCTCGACGTACGGACGCGATCCGGACGCGCGGCGGCAGGCGGCGGCCGCCGATCAGCCCGCGGGCTTCCTCAGGCGGTGCGCCGCAGCAGCGCCAGGTACATCGCGTCCGTCCCGTGCAGGTGCGGCCACAGCTGGACGTCCGGCCCGTCGCCGAGCGCCGGGACGCCGGGCAGCAGCGGGCGCGCGTCGATCCACTCGACCCGGCCGCCCTCGGCCCGCAGCACGTCGTCCACGACCGCCCGGGTCTCCGCCAGGTGCGGCGAGCAGGTCGCGTAGCCGACCACGCCGCCGATCCGGGTGGCCTCGACCGCCGAGCGCAGCAGGTCCCGCTGCAGCGGGCCGAAGGCCGCCACGTCGGCGGGCCGGCGCCGCCAGCGGGCCTCCGGGCGGCGGCGCAGCGCACCCAGGCCGGAGCAGGGCACGTCGACCAGCACCCGGTCGAAGCCGCCGGACCGCCAGGCCGGGCGCGTCCCGTCCGCCGCGATCACCGTGTACGGGCCGGGGTTGCCCTCCAGCGCCCGTGCCACCAGCCGGGCCCGGTGCGGCTGCTTCTCGCTCGCGACCAGCGCCGCGCCGCGTTCGGCGGCCAGCGCGCCGAGCAGCGCCGCCTTGCCGCCGGGGCCGGCGCAGCCGTCCAGCCAGAGCCGGTCCAGGCCGTCCAGCGGGGCGGCGGCCAGCGCCAGCGCGACCAACTGGCTGCCCTCGTCCTGCACGCCCGCCCGGTTGTCCTTGACCGCCTCGACCGAGCCCGGGTCGCCGCCCTCGGCGAGCCGCAGGGCGAACGGCGACCAGCGGCCCGGCACGGCCTCGGGCAGCGCGTCGGCCAGTTCGCCGACGGTGGCCCGGCCGGGGCGGGCGACCAGGGTCACCTCGGGCCGCTCGTTGTCGGCCCGCAGCAGCTCCTCCATGGCGCCGCGCCCGGAGGCGTCCGGCTGCCAGCGGCCGAGCGAGTCCCAGAGCGCGGAGACCACCCAGCGCGGGTGCGAGTGCACGACCGCCAGGTGGTCCTCGGCGTCCTTCTCGTACGGCGGGGCGACCTGCTCGATCCAGGCGTCCAGGTCACGGGCGCTGATCCGGCGCAGCACGGCGTTGACGAACTTCGCCTTGCCGTCGCCGAGCACCACCCGGGCGAGTTCGACGGTCGCCGAGACGGCCGCGTGGCTGGGGATGCGGGTGGTGAGCAGCTGGTGGGCGCCGAGCGAGAGCACGTCCAGGACCGGCGGGTCCACCTTGCTCAGCGGCCGGTCGATGCAGGCCGCGATGATCGCGTCGTAGGTGCCCTGCAGGCGCAGGGTGCCGTAGACCAGCTCGGTGGCCAGGGCGGCGTCGCGCCGGTCCATGCCCTTCTGCTCCGCCTCGCGGAGCAGCGAGGGCAGGATCAGGTTGGCGTACGCGTCCCGCTCGTCGACGGCGCGCAGCGCGCGGAACGCGACGATCCGGGCCGGGTCCTTCTTCGGACGGCGGTGCGGGCGGGGTGCGCGCGGGGCGCCGGAGGTGCTGCCGGGGGTGCTCATGCCTGTGTGCCTCAAAGTGCTGCGGTGGTTATCGGCCTCAACGATATCCCCTGCGGGAGGTGCCGCCCGAAGCCTGCGCCGCCCCGCGGCCCCGGGGGTGGAGCCCCCTCGCGCGAGGGGGCTCCGTGACGGCCGGTCAGCCCGTCTGGCAGAGGGCGAGCGCCTGGGCCCCGTTCACGCCGACCGCGGCGGCCTCCCAGGTGTTGCTCCGGTCGGTCGAGGGGCCGTTCAGCGTCACCAGCACGGCGGGCGCCGCACCGGTGGACGGATCCACCGCGACGGTCCCCAGGTCGAAGCCTCCCGCGATCAGGACGCTGTCCCCCGTGCAGGTGGCGGAGGAGACCGTGCCCGAGGCGGCCGGTGTGCCGCGGACCACCGTGGTGGTCACGGCGCCGGCCGGTGGAGCCGTCGCCAGCCCGAAGGTCGCGGTCACCAGCAGCGCGCCGGCCACGGCGGTCCAGGTGCGCGGGCTCGTCCAGGTGAGTCGGGCCATTGGGATCAGCCTTCCTGGTGAGGAATCCCCCACTCGGACCAAGGTAGGCCCACCCGCAACGGCCCGCGCGGCGAGCCGGACCGCCCCCGAACGCTCAGCCCTCGGCGCCCGCGCCGAACCGCTCGCCCGCTTCCAGCCGCGCCCCGCGCGCCCAGTCGGCGGCCCGCATCTCCTTCTTGCCCTGCGGGCGGACCTCGCCCAGCTCGATGTCGTGGCTGCCGGTTCCGACCCGGACGCTGTTCTTGCCGACCATCGCCACCTCACCGGGCGTCAGCTCGGCCGACCCGGGCAGCAGCTTCACCGGCCCGGTGACCTTCAGCCGCTCGCCGCGGAACTCGGTCCACGCCCCGGGCGCCGGCGCGCAGCCGCGCACGACCCGGTCGACCCGCAGCGCGGGGTGGTTCCAGTCGATCCGGGCGTCCTCGACGCTGATCTTCGGCGCCAGCGTGACGCCCTCGGCCGGCTGCGGCACGGCGTGCAGGGAGCCGTCCTCGATGCCGTCCATGGTGGCGGCGAGCAGCCGCGCGCCGGAGACGGACAGCCGGCTGAGCAGTTCGCCGCTGGTGTCGCTCGGGCGGATCTCCTCGGTGATCACGCCGTAGACCGGGCCGGAGTCCAGGCCCTGTTCGATCAGGAAGGTGGACGCGCCGGTGACCTCGTCGCCGGCCAGCACCGCGTGCTGGACCGGGGCCGCGCCGCGCCAGGCGGGCAGCAGCGAGAAGTGCAGGTTGACCCAGCCGTGCTTGGGGATCTCCAGGGTGCCGGGGCGCAGCAGCGCGCCGTAGGCGACCACCGGGCAGCAGTCGGGGGCGAGTTCGGTGAGCCGGGCGACGAACTCCGGGTCGCTGGGCTTCGCCGGCTTGAGGACCTCGATCCCGGCCTCCTCGGCGCGCTGGGCGACGGGGCTGGCGACCAGCTTGCGGCCACGGCCGGCGGGGGCGTCGGGGCGGGTGACCACCGCGACGACCTCGTGCCGGTCGGAGGCGAGCAGGGCGTCCAGGGCGGGAACGGCGACCTCGGGGGTGCCGGCGAAGACGAGACGCATCAAGTGCCTTTCTGCAGTGGGGAGTTCAGGAAGCCGACCGGGGAGCGTGGCGAGCGGCCCAGCGAGCCGAGCGGCTCAGCGCGCCGCGCCGAAGGTGCTGTGCGGCGAGACCTTGACGACCGGCGCCGGCCCGCCGCCCCAGTCGGTGTCCCGGATCGCCTTGAGCGCGGCCTTGCGCTGCTCGCGGTCGAGCCGGTCGATGAAGATGATGCCGTCCAGGTGGTCGGTCTCGTGCTGGATGCACCGGGCGAGCAGCTGGGTGCCCTCCAGGGTGACCGGATCGCCGTACATGTTGAAGCCCTTGGCCACCACGCCGTACGCGCGCTTGGTGTCGTAGCGCAGGCCGGGCAGCGACAGGCAGCCCTCGGGACCCTCCTGCTCGTCCTCGCTCAGCGACAGGTCCGGGTTGATCAGGTGCCCGGTGACGCCGTCCACGTGGTACGTGAACACCCGCAGGGAGACGCCGAGTTGGGGTGCGGCCAGACCGGCGCCGGGAGCGTCCAGCATGGTCTCGGTGAGGTCCCGGACCAGGGTGCGCAGTTCCTTGTCGAACACGGTCACCGGCTTGGCGGTGGCGCGCAGGACGGGGTCTCCGAAGAGACGGATCGGCTGGATCGCCACGGGGTGCGGGCTCCTGTCCGTCGAGGTGTCGGGCGTCGGGGAGGGACTGCGGGCAACGGCTGTGCCCGCCAAGTCTATGCAACCCCCGGACGCCGGCCCCCATGCCCTCGGGGCCCGCCCGGAGGGCACTGGCATATCCCGACTCTGCCGAGCGGCGTTACCCCGGCCCCCGCTTCGGCGTTGGTCAAGAGAGATTGACCGGGGCCGGGCGCACGGGACACCGCGCCCCGGCCGAGCTGAACCGTACGGAAGGTGGCACGTAGGCCATGGCCGAGCAGATCAACCACGACGCCCGGGCGCGGGCGAGCCTGCACCTGCTGGTGCGGGACATCGAGCGGGTGAGGCGCCAGGTCGACGCGCTGCGGACGCTCACCGCCCAACTGGGCAACGTCTACCGTCCGCGCCGCCCCAGCACCTCGGCCGGCTTCGTGGTGTACGGGAGGGCGCCGGCGCCGACCGTGCGCCTGGCGCAGGAGCTGCGGGAGAGCGTGGAGACCCTGGTGGCGGCCGCGGTCGAGTTCGACCGCGCGCTGGGCTTCTCCTGGGACTCGGTGGGCTCCGCCCTCGGGGTCACCAAGCAGGCCGTGCACCGCCGCTACGGCATGCGCCGCCCGACCAGCGAACTCCTCGCCGCCAGCGGGGCCGTCCCGGGCCCGAGCCGCCCGGACCGCTCCGAGGAGCTGCCCGCCGCCCCCACCGGCGGCCTGGCCGCGACCGTCCCGGCGGCCCGCCAGGGCGGCCTGGACCGCAGCAGCCTGGACCGCGCCCCGATCGACCGCACCCCCGTCGACCGCCCCCAGCCCGAGCGCGCGCCCATCGACCGCACCCCCATCGAGCGCACCGCGATCGACCGCGGCACCCCCGTCGACCGCACCGGTATCCCCCTGCGCGGCTGACCGCACCGCGAGCACCACAGCAGCACCGCACCACAAGCAGCACAAGCAGCACGGCAGCACCGCACCGCCGCACCGACGACCGGCCACTCCGGGGCGGGGTGGCCCACTCACCCCGCCCCACCGCCGAGCAAGCCCCCGAGCCCGCACCCCCGACCCCGGCCCCGGCCCGCGGCTCCCGGCCTCAGCCGATGTCCAGCGGATCCACCCGCACCCGCACCGGCTCCGGCGTCCGCAGCGCGATCCGCGCGATCTGCGCCGCCTTGAGCGCCGCCGCCAGCGCCGCCCCCTGCCCGGGCGGCACCCGCAGCAGCGCGCGCTCCTGTTCCTCCCCCCGCAGCGCGGGCACCGGCACCGGCCCGAGCACGTCCGCGCCCTCCGGCAGCCGGATCAGCCCGAGCAGGTCGGCGACCGCCGCCGGGGTGCCGCTGACCGAGGCCATCCGGGACACCGGCGGGAAGTGCAGCTGCGCCCGCTCGTCCCGTTCCAGCCCGGCGTGCCCGAGCGGGTCCCAGCGCACCAGCGCCTGCACCGGCCGGGCCGAGGGCTCCGCGACCACGACGACGGCGCCGCCCTCCGTGGACGGCCGCACCAGCGCCGCGGCGGCCAGCCAGAGCCGCAGCGTCTCCTCGCCGGCCCGCAGGTCGGGCCGGCTGAGCAGCGCCCAGCCGTCCAGCAGCAGCGCCGCCCCGTATCCGGTGCCGCCCTCGACCACCGGCTCCGCGCCGGGGGTGGAGATCACCAGCGAGGGCTCGTCCGGCACGGTGGCCAGCACGGCGTCCCGCCCCGAGGTCCGTACCGGGATCCGCGGGAAGGCCTTGCCCAGTTCCTCCGCCGTCCGCCGGGCGCCGATCACCTGGGCCCGCAGCCGGAACGAGCCGCACTCGGGGCAGTGCCAGTCGTTCTCCGGCTCCCCGCACCATGCGCAGTGCAGCGCGGCGTCCGCCGAGGGCGCCTCCAGCGGCCCCTCGCACTTCCGGCACCGCGCGGGGGTGCGGCAGCGTCCGCAGGCGAGCCGGGGCACGTAGCCGCGCCGGGGCACCTGGATGAGCACCGGGTGACCGGCGGCCAGCGCCTCCCGGGCTGCCTCCCAGCCGACCGAGGGCAGCCGGGCGGCCTGGGCGGCCGCGTCGCGGTGCTGGTCCTGGTCGGTGACGGTGCGTACCCGGGGCGCGACCTGCCGCACCGTCTCCCGGTCGGCGACCAGCGGGCGCGCCCAGCCGGTGCTGACCAGTTGCGCGCCCTCCACGGTCACCGCGTGCCCGCCGAGCAGCACCGCCGCGCCCTCCTCGGCGGCCCGCAGCAGGGCCACCTCGCGGACGTGCGGGTGCGGGGCGCGCGGGTCGCTGTGGCTGCTGTCGCCGTCCGACCAGACGACGACCAGGCCGAGGTCGCGCACCGGCGCGAACATGGTCGCGCGGGTGCCGATGACGGCGTGCACCGAGCCCCGGCTCACCGCGAGCCAGCGTTTGTACCGTTCGCGCGGGCCCAGGTCGGCCTCCAGGGCCACGTGCATCCCGGGGCCGAGCAGCTCGGTCAGCGCCTGGTCGACCCGGGACACCGAGCGCCCGTCCGGCAGGACGACCAGCGCTCCGCGCCCGCCCGCGAGCGTCGCCGCCACCGCCCGCGCGATCTCGTACGGCCAGCCGGGCCCGGGCAGGGCCGCCCAGACCGCGCGCGGCGCGCCGCCGGAGGCCAGCGCGGTGAGGAAGTCGGGCCCGGCCGGGTAGCGCTGCCAGCCGCCGGGGGCGGGGGCGTCCGGGCGCGGCAGCGGCTCCGGCGAGGGCTCGGCCTCGGCCTTGGCGTGCCGGGGCGGGACGGCCAGCTGCAGCACGTCGGCGAGCGTGCCGGCGTACCGGTCGGCGACGGTCCGGCACAGCCGCAGCAGCTGCGGGGTGAGCACGGGCTCGGGCGAGAGCACCTGCGCCAGCGGGGCGAGCGGCCCGGGGAAGTCGCTCTTCTCCAGCCGGGCCACGATGAACCCGTCGTGCAGCTCCCCGCCCTCGCGCTGCCCCTTCACCACCCGGGCCCCGAAGCGCACCCGCACCCGGACGCCCGGCTGGGCCTCCTCGGCCATGGCGGCCGGCACCTCGTAGTCGAAGAACTTGTCGATGGTGAGCACGCCCTTGTCCACCACGACCCGGGCCACCGGCAGGTGCTCGGCCCGCTTGGCCCCGCGCCAGCTGCGCGGCTTGGCGCGCTTGACCGTCTCCCGGATGAACGCCAGCTGCTCCGGCTCGGCGGCCCCGTTCTCCCCTGTGTTGCTCATCGCGACCAAGTACTACCAGGTCACACCGACAACGCGCACGGACCGGCGGCCGCCGCGAGGACTCCCCCCCCCCGACGAAAAAAGCGGCGCCCGCCCCCGGAAAGGGGCGGGCGCCGCTTCGAGCGCTGCGGGCGTCAGTCCTGGACGGCGGCCTTCAGCTGCTCCACCCGGTCGGTGCGCTCCCAGGTGAAGTCCGGCAGCTCACGGCCGAAGTGGCCGTACGCGGCGGTCTGGGAGTAGATCGGGCGCAGCAGGTCCAGGTCGCGGATGATCGCGGCCGGACGCAGGTCGAAGACCTCGGAGACGGCCTTCTGGATCGCGAGGACCGGCACGGTCTCGGTGCCGAAGGTCTCCACGAACAGGCCGACCGGCTCGGCCTTGCCGATCGCGTACGCGACCTGGACCTCGGCGCGGCGGGCGAGGCCGGCGGCGACGATGTTCTTCGCCACCCAGCGCATCGCGTACGCGGCCGAGCGGTCCACCTTGGACGGGTCCTTGCCGGAGAAGGCGCCGCCACCGTGGCGGGCCATGCCGCCGTAGGTGTCGATGATGATCTTGCGGCCGGTGAGGCCGGCGTCGCCCATCGGGCCGCCGATCTCGAAGCGGCCGGTCGGGTTGACCAGCAGGCGGTAGCCCTCGGTGGTCAGCTTGATGCCCTGCTCGGCCAGCGCCTTCAGCTCCGGCTCGACCACGAACTCGCGGATGTCCGGGGTGAGCAGCGACTCCAGGTCGATGTCGCTGGCGTGCTGGGTGGAGACGACCACGGTGTCGAGGCGGACGGCCTTGTCGCCGTCGTACTCGATGGTGACCTGGGTCTTGCCGTCGGGGCGCAGGTACGGGATGGTCCCGTTCTTGCGGACCTCGGTCAGCCGACGCGAGAGGCGGTGGGCCAGGGTGATCGGCAGCGGCATGAGCTCGGGCGTCTCGTCGGACGCGTAGCCGAACATCAGGCCCTGGTCGCCGGCACCCTGCTTGTCCAGGTCGTCCTCGTCGCCCTCGACCCGGGCCTCGTACGCGGTGTCGACGCCCTGCGCGATGTCGGGCGACTGGGCACCGATGGACACCGACACGCCGCAGGAGGCGCCGTCGAAGCCCTTCTTGGAGCTGTCGTAGCCGATCTCCAGGATCTTGTCCCGGACGAGCTGGGCGATCGGCGCGTACGCCTTGGTCGTCACCTCGCCGGCCACGTGCACCTGGCCGGTGGTGATGAGCGTCTCCACGGCGACCCGGGACGTCGGGTCCTCACGCAGGAGAGCGTCAAGGATGGTGTCGCTGATCTGGTCAGCGATCTTGTCGGGGTGTCCCTCGGTGACGGACTCCGAGGTGAACAGGCGGCGAGACACAGCGCTCCCTGGGGTTGCAGCGGCTGCTGACTGAAGGTCCCCGGTGGGCCCGGGGAACTCCGGAAAGACTTGATTCCTGGAGTCTAACGGGCCGGTTCCGTCGAACGTCACCCGCTCCAGGAATTCTCGAGCGTTCTGCAGCCCATTCCGATCAGTTGCCGCCCGATTCCAGCCGCTTTGCGACCAGGTCCCAGATCACGTCCGCGAGTGCCTCCTTCGGGCCCACCGGAACGGGCGTCTCACTGCCGTCCGAGCCCAGGACGACGGCCTCGTTGACGTCCGTGCCGAAGGCCTTCCCGTTGCCCACCTCGTTGACCACGAGCAGGTCGCAGCCCTTGCGGACGAGCTTGGCGCGGCCGTTGGCGAGCACGTCGTCGGTCTCCGCCGCGAATCCGACCACCAGTTGACCCGAACGGGGCCGCTGGGCGGACAGCTCGGCCAGAATGTCGGGATTGCGGACCAGCGCGACCGGGGCCGGCTCGATGCCCTCGACCTTCTTGATCTTGCCGGTCGCGTACTCGGCGGGCCGGAAGTCGGCCACCGCGGCGGCCATCACCACGGCGTCCGCGTCGGCGACGGCCTTCAGTGCCGCCTCGCGCAGCTCCAGCGCGGTCGAGACGTGCACCACGTCCACCCCGGCCGGGTCCGGCAGCTCGGCGTTGGCCGAGAGCAACGTCACCCGGGCCCCGCGCGCCGCGGCCGTCACGGCGAGCGCGTAGCCCTGCTTGCCGGAGGAGCGGTTGCCCAGGTAGCGCACCGGGTCCAGCGGCTCCCGGGTGCCGCCGGCCGAGACCACCACGTGCCGGCCCGCGAGGTCGGTCGGCACCGCGCCGCCGCGGCGCAGCACGGCCCGGCAGGCCTCGAACACCGCGGACGGCTCGGGCAGCCGCCCCTTGCCGGTGTCCTTGCCGGTGAGCCGCCCGACGGCCGGCTCCAGCACGATCACACCCCGACGGCGCAGCGTGGCGACGTTGTCCCGGGTGGCCGGGTGCTCCCACATCTCGGTGTGCATCGCGGGCGCCACCACGACCGGGCAGCGCGCGGTGAGCAGGGTGTTGGTGAGCAGGTCGTCGGCGAGGCCGTGGGCGGCCTTGGCGATCAGGTCGGCGGTGGCCGGGGCGACGACGACGAGGTCGGCCTGCTGCCCGATCCGCACGTGCGGCACCTCGTGCACGCGCTCCCAGGTCTCGGTGGCGGCCGGGCGGCCGGACAGCGCGGCCCAGGTCGCCTCGCCGACGAAGTGCAGCGCGGCCGCGGTGGGCACCACGGTGACCTGGTGGCCGGACTCGGTGAACCGGCGCAGCAGCTCGCACGCCTTGTACGCGGCGATCCCGCCGCTCACACCGAGGACCACGCGGGGGGCGTCCGCAGTCGTCATGGGCCGACCTCTCTACGCATCGGGAACCCGCCCACCCTACGGCCCCTCGGCGGCGCCCCGCGCGGCGCCCCACCCCGCGCCGGAGCGACGGAGCGGGAACGACGGCCGGGTACGCGGGAGGGCCCGGCGGAAACGATTCCGCCGGGCCCTCCCGGAAACTTCACCGACCGCCTCAGGCGGCCTCGATCGCCTCGGCGGTCAGCATGCCCGCGTTGATCTCGCGCAGCGCGATCGACAGCGGCTTCTCGTGCACGTGGGTGTCGACCAGCGGGCCGACGTACTCCAGGAGGCCCTCACCGAGCTGCGAGTAGTACGCGTTGATCTGGCGCGCGCGCTTGGCGGCGTAGATCACGAGGCTGTACTTCGAGTCGGTGGCCTCGAGCAGCTCATCGATCGGCGGGTTGATGATGCCCTCGGGCGCGGTCATGGAAGAGGACACGCGAAAACCTTCCGAAAGGGTGGAAAAGACAGACAGGTCAGGCTACACCGAGCAAGGCTAGCAGTTCGGCCGCTACCTGCTCGACGGAGGTGTTGACAAGGGTCGTGTCGAACTCGGTCTCGGCCGCGAGTTCGATCTTGGCGGCGTCGAGCCGCTTCTCGATCACGTCCTGCGGCTCGGTGCCCCGACCGGTCAGTCGGCGGACCAGTTCGTCCCAGCTCGGCGGAGCCAGGAAGACCAGCTGTGCCTCGGGCATCGACTCGCGCACCTGCCGGGCACCCTGCAGGTCGATCTCCAGCAGCACGGGCTCGCCGCGCTCCAGCTTCTCCAGCACGGCCGCGCGCGGGGTCCCGTAACGGTTCCCGGCGAACTCGGCCCACTCCAGCAGCTCACCGTTGGCGATCAGCTTGTCGAACTCGTCGTTGTCGACGAAGTGGTACTGGACCCCGTTCTTCTCGCCGGGCCTCGGGTGGCGGGTGGTGGCCGACACCGAGAGCCAGACCTCGGGGTGCATCTTCCTCATATGAGCGACGACCGTGCTCTTGCCGACCCCCGAGGGGCCGGAGAGCACGGTCAGCCGCGGACGCTCACTCATGCACCGATTATCCCGGATCGCGGACGATGACGGGACCACCGGGGCACGGTCAGGCGGCACCCCCGCCGAACTCCCGCTCCAGGGAGGCGATCTGGTTGGTACCGAGACCTCGGACACGCCGGCTCTCGCTGATGCCGAGGCGCTCCATGATCTGCTTCGCGCGAACCTTGCCGACGCCCGGAAGCGACTCCAGCAGGGCCGAGACCTTCATCTTGCCGATGACGTCGTTGTCGGCCTTGCCGGCCTTGATGACCTCGTGCAGGGAGGCGCCGGAGTGCTTGAGCCGGTTCTTGACCTCGGCGCGCTCCCGGCGAGCCTCGGCGGCCTTGGCGAGCGCGGCGGTGCGCTGTTCAGGGGTAAGGGGCGGAAGAGCCACGCCGTTCACCTCAGGTGTGGATGGAAGGGATTGAGCTATGACTGGTTTGGTACCCAGGACACCGTCCGCAAGGGGAACCACAAGGGCCCTGACCTGCGGGACCCGCACAATTCGCGGCTCGCCGATGACCTATCGCCGGACACTACCCGGATTGCGGCGCCACGTCAGGAAAAGAACACGAAAAGTCCTGGTCAGCCAAGGCCGACCAGGACTTTCCCGGGCAAAATGACCGCGATTGCGAAACTTTGACGGGCTCGATGTGACGGCGCTCACGTCCGCTCCGCGACGGTGTCGCCGTCCTGCGGACACTCCACAGGGTCACCGACCGGCTACCAGTAGGAGGCCTTCCGCTCCTCGACGGCCCCCGCCGCGCCTACTTGACGGCGTCCGCGAACTCGCCGGCGAAGCGCTCCGCCGCCTCCCGCAGCGCCGGCACCGACGGGCCGTGCTTGAGCACGTCCCGGCTGACGCTCGGCACCACGTTGATCACCGAGCCGCCGAAGACCCGCGGCAGGTCCGCCATGGTCGCGCCCTGGGCGCCGATCCCCGGGGCCAGCAGCGGGCCGTTGATGGCCAGCTCCACGCCCGCGTCGGCGAGCGTCGCGCCGACCACCGCGCCGAAGGAGCCCAGCGGCGCGGCGCCCTCGTTCTCGGCCGCCAGCTGCCGCAGCACCGAGGCGGCGACCGACTCGCCGTCCGCGCCCACCGCGCGCTGCACCTCGCCGCCCTCCGGGTTGGAGGTGAGGGCCAGCGCGAACACGCCGCAGCCCTGCTCCCGGGCCAGGTCCAGGGCCGGGCGCAGCGAGCCGAAGCCCAGGTACGGGCTGACCGTCACGGCGTCCGAGAACAGCGGGCTCGCGGGCGACAGGAAGGCCTCGGCGTACGCGGCCATGGTGGAGCCGATGTCGCCGCGCTTGGCGTCCATCAGGACCAGCGCACCGGCCGCCCGGGCCTCCTCGACGGTCTTCTCCAGCACGGCGACGCCCTTGCTGCCGAAGCGCTCGAAGAAGGCGGCCTGCGGCTTGAGCACGGCCACCCGGTCGGCCAGCGCCTCGACCACGGTGCGGCTGAAGGTCTCCAGCCCGGCGAGGTCGTCGCCGAGCCCCCAGGCGGCGAGCAGGGAGGCGTGCGGGTCGATGCCGACGCAGAGCTGGCCGCGGGTGTCGAGGGCCTGGCGCAGCCGGGCGCCGAACGGGGCGAGGGTCATGTCGTCCTTTCCGAATGGTCCGGGGATGGTCCGGGAGTGGCCCGGGGGTGGCACGGGTCGTGCCGGGGTCGTACCGGGGGTGTCGGGCCGGGCCCGGCCGCTCAGGAGCCGCTGACGGCGCTGCCGACGGCCGAGGCCAGGTCGCGGAAGCCCGCGGCCCGGAGCCGGGCGGACAGGCCCTTGTGGATCTTGCGGCACCAGAACGGGCCCTCGTAGATGAAGGCGCTGTAGCCCTGGACCAGGTCGGCGCCGTGCACGATCCGCTGCCAGGCGTCCTCGGCGGTCTCGATGCCGCCGACCGAGACCAGGGTCAGCCGGCCGCCGGTGCGGGCGCGCAGCCGCTGCAGGACCTCCAGGGCGCGGGCCTTGAGCGGGGCGCCGGACAGACCGCCCATGCCGATCTCCTCGACCCGCCCGGCGTCGGTGCGCAGGCCCTCGCGGCCGATCGTGGTGTTGGTGGCGATGATGCCGTCCAGGCCCAGCTCCAGGGCGAGGTCGGCGACCGCGTCGACGTCCTCGTCGGCCAGGTCGGGGGCGATCTTGACCAGCAGCGGCACGTGGTGCGCGGTGGTGCGGTCGGCGGCCTCGCGGACGGCGGCCAGCAGCGGGCGCAGGTGGTCCACGGCCTGCAGGTTGCGCAGCCCGGGGGTGTTCGGCGAGCTGACGTTGACCACCAGGTAGTCGGCGTACTTCGCCAGGCGCTCGGTGGACTTGACGTAGTCGGCGACCGCGTCGGCCTCCTCGACGACCTTGGTCTTGCCGATGTTGACGCCGATCACCGGGGTGGAGCTGGTGTGCGGCCGGGCGGCCAGCCGGGCGGCGACCCGGGCGGAGCCCTGGTTGTTGAAGCCCATCCGGTTGATCAGCGCGCGGTCCTCGACCAGGCGGAACAGCCGCGGCGCCGGGTTGCCGGGCTGGGGCTCGCCGGTGATGGTGCCGATCTCGACGTAGTCGAAGCCGAGCATCGACAGGCCGTCGATGCCGACGCCGTTCTTGTCGAAGCCGGCCGCGAGGCCGAACGGGCCGGGCAGGTCCAGGCCGAGGGCGCCGGTGCGCAGGGCGCGGTCGCGCGGGGCGAGCACCAGCCGCACCAGCGAGCGCAGGCCGGGCACCGAGGAGGCCAGCCGGATCCAGAAGAAGGCCAGGTGGTGGGCCTTCTCGGGGTCCATCTTCTTGAAGACCAAGTCGAACAGAAGCTTGTACAAGGGTGGTTCAACTCCCGGAGCGGTGACGGGACGTGGGCATGGAAGTGGGGGGCACCAATCCGGCTCCGGTGCCCCCCACTGCGGTGGTGCTACTTGCGGCCGGCGTTGATCAGCTCGGCGTGCTCCTGGAGCGACATCACCCCGACCTCGTCGCGCAGCAGCCGGTCGATGCCCTGCACGGCCGCGCCCATCGCCTGGACGGTGGTCAGACAGGGCACCGCGCGGGCCACGGCCGCGGTGCGGATCTCGTAGCCGTCGAGGCGGCCACCGGTGCCGTACGGCGTGTTGATGATGAGGTCGACCTCACCGTCGTGGATCAGCTGGACGATGGTCTTCTCGCCGTTCGGGCCCTCGCCCTCGCTGTGCTTGCGCACCAGCGTGGACGGGATGCCGCCGCGCTGCAGCACCTCGGCGGTGCCGGCCGTGGCGAGCACCTCGAAGCCGAGGCTGACCAGCGCGCGGGCCGGGAAGACCAGGTTGCGCTTGTCGCGGTTGGCGACCGAGACGAAGACCTTGCCCTTGGTCGGCAGCGCGCCGTAGGCGCCGGCCTGGGCCTTGGCGTAGGCCGTGCCGAAGACCTTGTCGATGCCCATGACCTCACCGGTCGAGCGCATCTCCGGGCCGAGCACGGTGTCCACGCCGCGGCCGTGGACGTCGCGGAAGCGGCTCCACGGCATCACGGCCTCCTTGACCGCGATCGGCGCGTCGGCGGGCAGCGTGCCGCCGTCGCCCTCGGCCGGGAGCATGCCCTCGGCGCGCAGCTCGGCGATGGTGGCGCCGAGCGAGACCCGGGCGGCGGCCTTGGCCAGCGGCACGGCGGTCGCCTTGGAGGTGAACGGGACGGTCCGGGAGGCGCGCGGGTTGGCCTCCAGGACGTACAGGATGTCGCCGGAGAGGGCGAACTGGATGTTGATCAGACCGCGCACCCCGACGCCGCGCGCGATGGCCTCGGTGGAGGCGCGCAGGCGCTTGATGTCGTGGCCGCCGAGGGTGATCGGGGGCAGCGCGCAGGCGGAGTCGCCGGAGTGGATGCCGGCCTCCTCGATGTGCTCCATGACACCGCCGAGGTAGAGCTCGGTGCCGTCGTAGAGCGCGTCGACGTCGATCTCCACCGCGTCGTCCAGGAAGCGGTCGATGAGCACCGGGTGCTCGGAGATCAGACCGGCGTGCCGCTCCAGGTAGGAGGCGAGCGAGGCCTCGTCGTAGACGATCTCCATGCCGCGGCCGCCGAGCACGTAGGACGGACGGGCGAGGACCGGGTAGCCGATCTCGTCCGCGATCGCCTTGGCCTCCTCGAAGGAGAAGGCGGTGCCGTGCTTGGGCGCGGGCAGGCCGGCGTCGCGCAGGACGCGGCCGAAGGCGCCGCGCTCCTCGGCGAGGTCGATCGCCTCGGGCTGGGTGCCGACGATCGGCACGCCGTTGTCCTTGAGCGCCTGCGCCAGGCCCAGCGGGGTCTGGCCGCCGAGCTGGACGATCACACCGGCGAGCGGGCCGGCCTGCTGCTCGGCGTGGACGATCTCCAGCACGTCCTCCAGGGTGAGCGGCTCGAAGTAGAGCCGGTCGGAGGTGTCGTAGTCGGTGGAGACGGTCTCCGGGTTGCAGTTGACCATGACGGTCTCGTACCCGGCCTCGGAGAGCGCGAAGGAGGCGTGCACGCAGGAGTAGTCGAACTCGATGCCCTGGCCGATGCGGTTCGGGCCGGAGCCCAGGATGATCACGGCGGGCTTGGTGCGCGGGGCGACCTCGCTCTCCTCGTCGTAGGACGAGTAGAAGTACGGGGTCTTGGCGGCGAACTCGGCGGCGCAGGTGTCGACGGTCTTGAAGACCGGGCGGATGCCGAGCGCGTGGCGCACCTCACGGACCACGTCCGGCTTCAGGCCGCGGATCTCGCCGACCTGCTGGTCGGAGAAGCCGTGCCGCTTGGCGTGGCGCAGCAGCTCGGGGGTGAGCTCGGCGGCGTCGGCCAGCTCGCCGGCGATCTCGTCGAGCAGGAAGAGCTGGTCGACGAACCACGGGTCGATCTTGGTGGACTCGAACACCTCCTCCGGGGTGGCGCCGGCCCGGATCGCCTCCATGACGGTGTTGATCCGGCCGTCGGTCGGCACGGCGGCCTTGGTCAGCAGCTCGGCCTTGTCGCCGACCGGGCCGGTCCAGGAGAACTGGGAGCCCTTCTTCTCCAGCGAGCGCAGCGCCTTCTGCAGCGCCTCGGGGAAGTTGCGGCCCATGGCCATGGCCTCGCCGACCGACTTCATGGTGGTGGTCAGCGTGGCGTCGGCGCTCGGGAACTTCTCGAACGCGAACCGCGGCACCTTGACCACGACGTAGTCGAGGGTCGGCTCGAAGGAGGCCGGGGTCTGCTCGGTGATGTCGTTGGGGATCTCGTCGAGCGTGTAGCCGACGGCCAGCTTGGCGGCGATCTTGGCGATCGGGAAGCCGGTGGCCTTGGAGGCGAGCGCCGAGGAGCGCGAGACGCGCGGGTTCATCTCGATGACGATGACCCGGCCGTCGTCGGGGTTGACGGCGAACTGGATGTTGCAGCCGCCGGTGTCGACGCCGACCTCGCGGATGACGGCGATGCCGACGTCGCGCAGGATCTGGTACTCGCGGTCGGTGAGGGTCATCGCCGGGGCGACGGTGATCGAGTCACCGGTGTGCACGCCCATCGGGTCGAAGTTCTCGATGGAGCAGACGACCACGACGTTGTCGTTCTTGTCGCGCATCAGCTCCAGCTCGTACTCCTTCCAGCCGAGGATGGACTCCTCCAGGAGCACCTCGGTGGTCGGCGAGAGGGTCAGGCCCTGGCCGGCGATGCGGCGCAGGTCCTCCTCGTCGTGGGCGAAGCCGGAGCCGGCGCCGCCCATGGTGAAGGAGGGGCGGACGACGACCGGGTAGCCGCCGAGCGTGTCGACGCCGGCCAGCACCTCGTCCATGGTGTGGCAGATGACCGAGCGGGCGGACTCGCCGTGGCCGATCTTGGCGTTGACGGCCTCGACGACGCCCTTGAAGAGCTCCCGGTCCTCGCCCTTGTGGATCGACTCGACCTTGGCGCCGATGAGCTCGACGTTGTACTTGGCGAGCACGCCGTTGGCGTCCAGCGAGATCGCGGTGTTGAGCGCCGTCTGGCCGCCGAGGGTCGGCAGCAGGGCGTCGGGGCGCTCCTTGGCGATGATCTTCTCGACGAACTCCGGGGTGATCGGCTCGACGTAGGTGGCGTCGGCGATCTCCGGGTCGGTCATGATCGTGGCCGGGTTGGAGTTGACCAGCACGACCCGCAGGCCCTCGGCCTTGAGGACCCGGCAGGCCTGCGTGCCCGAGTAGTCGAACTCGGCGGCCTGCCCGATCACGATCGGGCCGGAGCCGATCACCAGGACGGACTTGATGTCAGTGCGCTTAGGCACGCTGGCCCTCCATGAGCTTCACGAAACGGTCGAAGAGGTAGGCCGCGTCGTGCGGGCCGGCAGCAGCTTCGGGGTGGTACTGCACGCTGAAGGCGGGGACGTCGAGCGCCTGCAGGCCCTCGACCACGTCGTCGTTCAGGCAGACGTGGGAGACCTCGACCCGTCCGTAGGGGGTGTCGCTCACCTTGTCCAGCGGGGCGTTCACGGCGAAGCCGTGGTTGTGGGCGGTCACCTCGACCTTGCCGGTGGTGCGGTCCTGCACCGGCTGGTTGATGCCGCGGTGGCCGTACTTGAGCTTGTAGGTGCCGAAGCCCAGGGCGCGGCCGAGGATCTGGTTGCCGAAGCAGATCCCGAAGAACGGGGTCCCGCGCTCCAGCACGCCCTGCGCGACGGCGACCTGGTGGTCGGCGGTGGCCGGGTCGCCCGGGCCGTTGGAGAAGAAGACGCCGTCCGGCTGGACCGCGTAGACGTCCTCCAGGGTGGAGTCGGCCGGCAGCACGTGCACCTCGATGCCGCGCTCGGCCATCCGCTGCGGGGTCATCGCCTTGATGCCGAGGTCCAGCGCGGCGACGGTGAAGCGCTTCTCACCGACGGCCGGGACGACGTACGGCTCGGTGGTGGCGACCTCGGCGCACAGGTCGGCGCCCTTCATCTCGGGCGACTGCTGCACCCGGGCCAGCAGGGTGGCCGGGTCGGCCAGCGTCTCGCCGGAGAAGATGCCGCAGCGCATCGCGCCGCGCTCGCGCAGGTGGCGGGTGAGCGCGCGGGTGTCGATGCCGCTGATGCCGACGATGCCCTGGCTGACCAGTTCCTCGTCGAGCGAGCGGCGGGAGCGCCAGTTGGAGGCGACCCGGGAGGGGTCGCGCACGACGTAGCCGGCGACCCAGATCTGCTTGGACTCGTCGTCCTCGTCGTTCCAGCCGGTGTTGCCGATCTGCGGGGCGGTCATCACGACCACCTGCCGGTGGTACGACGGGTCGGTCAGGGTCTCCTGGTAGCCGGACATGCCGGTGTTGAAGACCGCCTCGCCGAAGGTCTCGCCGGTCGCGCCGTAGGCCTGGCCACGGAAGATCCGGCCGTCCTCCAGGACGAGCACGGCGGCCGCACGGTTCGAAACCGGACGCTCCCGCCGTTGGCGCTGCGTGGTGGGGGCAGGTGCGGTCATTGCGCGGCCTCTTCCGTCATCTTCGTCTGCGTGCGTGTGGCAAGGTGAGCGACCGCCTCGACCCAGGCGGCGTGCTCGTCGGGGTGGTCGGCCCGGAAGCCGGAGTCCAGCTCGGTGCCCTCGTGCGTCCAGCTGACGACGAGCAGCCCGGACGGGACGACCTTGCCGGCGATCCCGGAGTCGGTCCGGGCACCGGTGAGGTGGGCGGCCGGGATCCAGAAGTCGACGTCACCGGGACGCTGGACCAGCAGGCCGTCCTCGCCGAGGGTGAGGTCGGCCCGGCTGCGGGTGCCCAGGCCGTGGGCGACGACCCGGTCGAGCCAGTTCCCGGCGGTGGTCGTGCCGTGGTACCGGCCGCTGGTCTCCAGGATGGTGCGTCCGGCGCGGTCCGGCACGGCGGGCAGCGGCGGGATGCCGGACTGCAGGGTGCGCCGCCAGTTCCAGCCCTGGCGCATCAGCCAGTAGACGAGGGCGATGAGGACCAGCAGGCCGACGGACCAGCCGATGTACCCGGGCCAGTTGGTGACCTTCGCCTGCTCCTTGGCGAGCG
Source organism: Kitasatospora sp. Ki12 (assembly GCF_054601375.1). Lineage (NCBI taxonomy): Bacteria > Bacillati > Actinomycetota > Actinomycetes > Kitasatosporales > Streptomycetaceae > Kitasatospora > Kitasatospora sp. Ki12. The sequence goes on from NZ_BAAIHT010000002.1 coordinate 2,451,146, forward strand.
TGGCGTAGGCGCTCACAGCTCGCCGCCCTGCTCGGACAGCTCGCCCGCCAGCACGGTGGCGCGGCCGCGCAGGAAGGTGGCGTGCACCCGTCCGGGCAGGTCCAGGCCCTTGTAGGGGGTGTTGCGGCTACGGGTGGCGAAGCTCTCCGGGTTCACGGCACCACGGTACGCGGGATCGAACAGCACCAGGTTCGCCGGCTCACCCACCGAGATCGGGCGGCCGTGCCCGGCGAGACGCCCGATCCGGGCCGGTCGGTGCGACATCCGGTCGGCGACGCCCTCCCAGTTCAGCAGGCCGGTCTCGACCATCGTCTGCTGGACGACCGACAGCGCGGTCTCCAGGCCGACCATGCCCATCGCGGCCACGGCCCACTCGCAGTCCTTGTCCTCGGCCGGGTGCGGGGCGTGGTCGGTGGCGACGGCGTCGATGGTGCCGTCGGCGAGCGCCTTGCGCAGCGCCTGGACGTCCTCGGCGGTGCGCAGCGGCGGGTTCACCTTGTACACCGGGTCGTAGGAGCGGACCAGCTCGTCGGTGAGCAGCAGGTGGTGCGGGGTCACCTCGGCGGTGACGTCCCAGCCCTTGCCCTTGGCCCAGCGGATGATCTCGACCGAACCGGCGGTGGAGACGTGGCAGACGTGCAGCCGGGAGCCGACGTGCGCGGCGAGCAGCACGTCGCGGGCGATGATCGACTCCTCGGCGACGGCCGGCCAGCCGCCGAGCCCGAGCTCGCCGGAGACCTGGCCCTCGTTCATCTGGGCGCCCTCGGTCAGCCGCGGCTCCTGGGCGTGCTGGGCGACGACGCCGTCGAAGGCCTTGACGTACTCCAGGGCGCGGCGCATCAGCACCGCGTCGTCCACGCACTTGCCGTCGTCGGAGAAGACCCGGACGCCGGCGGCGGACTCGTGCATCGCGCCGAGCTCGGCGAGCTGCTTGCCCTCCAGGCCGACGGTGACGGCGCCGACCGGCTGCACGTCGCAGTAGCCGGCCTCCTGGCCGAGCCGCCAGACCTGCTCGACCACGCCGGCGGTGTCGGCCACCGGGGTGGTGTTGGCCATCGCGTGCACGGCGGTGAAGCCGCCCATCGCGGCGGCCCGGGTGCCGGTGAGCACGGTCTCGGCGTCCTCGCGGCCGGGCTCGCGCAGGTGGGTGTGCAGGTCGACCAGGCCGGGGAGCGCGACCAGCCCGGTGGCGTCGATCTCGATGTCCGCCACGGCCGTCAGGCCGGTGCCGATCTCCTTGATCACGCCGTCGGCGAGGAGGAGGTCCTGCGGGGCGCCGCCGAGGATCTGGGCGTTGCGGATCAGGTAGGTGGTCACTGAGCGGTCTCCACGGTCTCGGTGCGGGGGGCGTCGGCGGGGGCGTCGGCGAGGGTGGCTCCGCCGAGGAGCAGGTAGAGCACGGCCATCCGGACGGAGACGCCGTTGGCGACCTGCTCGACCGCGGTGCAGCGCGGCGAGTCGGCGACCTCGGCGGTGATCTCCATGCCGCGGACCATCGGGCCGGGGTGCATCACGATCGCGTGCCCGGGCAGCTGGGCCAACCGGAGGCCGTTCATGCCGTAGCGGCGGCTGTACTCGCGCTCGGTCGGGAAGAACGCGGCGTTCATCCGCTCGCGCTGCACCCGCAGCATCATCAGCGCGTCCGTCTTGGGCAGCACCCGGTCCAGGTCGTAGCTGATCTCGCAGGGCCAGTTCTCGATGCCGATCGGCAGCAGCGTCGGCGGCGCGACGAAGGTGACCTGGGCACCGAGGGTGTTCAGCAGGTGGACGTTGGAGCGGGCGACCCGGCTGTGCAGGACGTCGCCGACGATCGTCACCCGGCGGCCCGCGAGATCGTGGCCGGCGCCCGGGTTGAGGTGGCGACGCATGGTGAAGGCGTCGAGCAGCGCCTGGGTGGGGTGCTCGTGGGTGCCGTCACCGGCGTTGATCACACTGCCGTGCAGCCAGTCGGACTGGGCCAACCGGGCCGGCGCGCCCGAGGCGTGGTGGCGGATGACGACCGCGTCGGCGCCCATGGCCTGCAGGGTCAGCGCGGTGTCCTTGAGGCTCTCGCCCTTGGAGACCGAGGAGCCCTTGGCGGAGAAGTTGATGACGTCGGCCGACAGGCGCTTCTCGGCGACCTCGAAGGAGGTCTTCGTCCGGGTGGAGTCCTCGAAGAAGAGGTTGACGACGGTGCGGCCGCGCAGCGTGGGCAGCTTCTTGACGGCCCGGCCGGAGAGCTGGGCCAGCTCCTCGGCGGTGTCCAGGATCAGCAGCGCGTCGTCGCGGCTGAGATCGGCGGCGGAGACGAGGTGGCGCTTCACGCGGGCTACTCCGGGAGGTGCGGTTCGGTGGGCTTGGCGGCCTGCGCGCCCTGTTCGGTGAGCGCGGAGCGCGACGCCGCGGTGAAGTCGCGGTCCCCGACCAGGACGGCGTCCACGCCGTCGGAGTCGGAGAGGCGCACCTGCACGGCCTCGCGCAGCGAGGTGGGGAGGTTCTTGCCCACGTAGTCCGCGCGGATCGGCAGCTCGCGGTGGCCCCGGTCGACCAGGACGGCGAGCTGGACCGCCCGCGGCCGGCCGATGTCGTTCAGCGCGTCGAGCGCGGCGCGGATGGTGCGGCCGGAGAAGAGCACGTCGTCGACGAGGACGACGAGCTTGCCGTCGATGCCGCCGGGCGGGATCTCGGTGTGCTCCAGGGCGCGGGCGGGCTTCAGCCGCAGGTCGTCCCGGTACATGGTGATGTCCAGGGTGCCCAGCGGGATCTCGCGCCCGGTGATCTGGGCCAGCCGGCCGTGCAGGCGGCGGGCGAGGTGGACGCCCCTGGTGTGGATGCCGAGCAGCACGACGTCCTCCGCGCCCTTGGCGCGCTCGACGATCTCGTGTGCTATCCGGGTGATGACCCGGGCGATGTCCGTACCGTCCAGCACTTGGTGCGGCGGCCTCGGAGCCTGGTCCTGCGGCGTCGAATCTCGGTGTGCGGTCATGCCGAAGCGGACCTCCTTCCCCGCCTCACTGGACGGGCCTTAAAGGATGTCTGGGACGGCCCCCGCCGACTCGGCGCGGGCTTCGGGTCATCCTAGCAGTGCCCCGGACGGCAAACAGGAGTCCACCATTCCGCTTCCGCCGGTTAACACCCCGGACGCGCCGACGATGCGGGCCATTCGCACGACTGCCCCATTCGGCTTGACGCAACTACCTTACTCTACGTAACCTCACAGTGAGTTACGAGACGGACGTCGAACCCACCGGTAACGGCGTCGGCAATCGCCCGTGACCCACCACTGAACGCGAAGCAATCTCGTCCGGGGAGATCAATGTCCAGCGACTACGCGAAGCAACTCGGAGGCAAGCTCCGAGCGATCCGCACTCAGCAGGGTCTCTCCCTGCACGGTGTCGAGGAGAAGTCCCAGGGGCGCTGGAAGGCAGTCGTCGTCGGCTCGTACGAGCGCGGCGACCGTGCGGTCACCGTGCAGCGGCTGGCCGAGCTGGCCGAGTTCTACGGCGTCCCGGTGCAGGAGCTGCTGCCCGGCGGCACCCCGGGCGGCGCGGCCGAGCCGCCGCCGCGCCTGGTCCTGGACCTGGAGAGACTGACCCAGGTCCCCTCCGAGAAGGCCGGCCCGCTGCAGCGCTACGCGGCCACCATCCAGAGCCAGCGCGGCGACTACAACGGCAAGGTGCTGTCGATCCGCCAGGACGACCTGCGCACCCTGGCGGTCATCTACGACCAGTCGCCGTCGATCCTCACCGAGCAGCTGATCTCCTGGGGCGTGCTCAACCCCGACGCGCGCCGCGCGGTGCGCGAGGAGGACGCGAGCTGAGGCTCACCGCACCGGCTCCCGCCAGCGGATCTTGCAATTCCCGGCACTCGGTTCTCCAGTGCCGACAAGCAGAAACGTCACGGCGCGGCACCCCAGTGGGGCGCCGCGCCGCGGCGCGTATGCGACCTGCCGCCTCTTATATCGCCGCCTCGCCTCCGGGCGCTCGTACCCGGTGCCGACGGTCGGCTCGGCCGCAAGGGCGGCAGCAGCTGTCAGTGGCGTCAGCAGACGGTGCCCAGGCTGTAGCCGGGCTTCGCCGCGACCCCGTCCAGGCTGACCGGGCGGTCCGCCGGCGCCCAGTCCGCCCCGCCGCTCGACCAGGCCCAGGAGGCCGGCAGGTACTCCCCGCAGGAGGCGGCCGACCCCTGCGAACCGTGCAGCACCGCGACCCCCGGCAGCTCCAGGGCCAGCCCGGCGCACAGCACCGCGCAGACCAGCTCCAGGTCCTCGTCGTTGATCCGCACCACGCCGTCCTCCCACTGCAGGACCCGCGCGGCGGCGGTCAGCCGGCCGCCCGGCGCGTCCACCCGCAGGCGCAGCTCGTACACGCCGGCGCCCGCGCCGACCAGCATCCGGCGGAAGACCTCGCCCCCGCGCTGGTAGGCGGCGCGCACCCAGCGGGTGTGATCCTCGTCCCGTTCGCCCGCGCCCCCGTACAGGCCCCCGTCGAGCAGCAGGTCGACGTGGCAGAGCGTCAGCCCGTTCTCCCGGGCCCGGACCAGGCGCGGCACGAAGTCCCCGGCCAGCTCCTCGCCCTGGTAGGCGAGCAGCTGGGTCTGCAGCGCCGGGTTGACCAGGTAGCGGTCCCGGGCGCCGGGCTCGGCCGGGTCCAGCCCGTTGAGCAGGCAGAACTCCTCGAAGTCCTGGGGGTGGAACATCCGCGCCCGGACGGTCTCGAACCGCTCCAGCGCGTCGGCCAGCAGCTCGGCGGCGTCGGTCAGGTAGCGCTCGAAGTCGGGGGCGTCCGAGACCCCCCAGGCCCGGGCCCGGGCGAAGTCCGCCGCGTTGGTGAGCACCCCGATGACGAAGGCCTGGTCGGCGCCCTCGGCCGGCTGCGGCCGGTGCGGTGCCCGCACCACGGGCCGCGGACCGCCGGAGGTGCAGTCGGAGTTGCGGCGGGCTCGCCCCTTACGGCTCATCGTTGGCTCCTGGCTCCTGGCTTCGGCGGTGACGGTCGGCGGCGGGCTCGCCGCTGACCGCCTTCCTCCCCACCCCTCGCACGCCGCACACGTACGGCGTGTCACAGGAATGTAACCACCGGTAATAGCACCGGCCCCGAGGCCCCCGAAGGACCCGTGGGACCCTCGGCCACCTCGGGACCCTCAGCCGCCTCAGGACCCTCCGCTACCTCGGGACCCGGGCCAGCTGGCGGGACTGCGCGACCAGGCGGCCGGACTCGTCCCAGATCTCGGCGTCCTCCTCGAAGTACCCGCCGGCCAGGTTGCGGGTCGCGTGGGTGACCCGCAGCCAGCCGGGGGCGGGCTTGGCGCGCAGGTGGACGGTCAGCTCGACGGTCGGCGCCCAGCCCGGCATGCCGAGGTCGAAGGTGACCGGCGGCAGCGCGTCGGCGACCAGCAGGAGCAGCAGCGGGTCGGGCTCGCGGCCGTCGGCCAGCCGGAACCAGCCCTGGATCCGGCCGTTGCCGGAGGGCTGTCCGAGCGCCCAGCCGACGGTGGCCGGGTCCAGCCGCAGGTCGAAGCGCTCCAGCAGGGCGGCCTGCTCGATCAGCTCCTTGGGTGCGTGCTCCACGCCGATGCACTGGTCCGGCGGCGGCAGCTGCGGCGGCCGGGCGCTGGTGCGCACCTCGCCGTCGGCGGTGGCGAGGTCACCGTGGCTGGCGACCACGCGCAGCCGTTCGACGCCGTCCTGGCTGAGCGAGGCGGTGCCGGTGGAGAGCCCCCGGCCGGAGCGCAGCACCTCGGTGCGGACGGTGGCGGGCCCGGGGGTGGAGGCGGACAGGTAGTAACCGCTGATCGACACCGGGTCCGGGTGCGTCCCGTGTTCCAGCGACAGCGCGTGTCCGGCCACGGCGAGCAGCATCCCGCCGTTGACGCCGCCGCCGATCTGCCAGCCGGCGCCGAGTTCGGCCTCGTAGCGGCCGGACTCCTCGGCGTGTCTGGTCAGGGCGATGCCCCGGTCGAACTCGCTGCTGATCGTGGTGGTCATGCGGGGAGACCTGCCCTTCAAGTTACTGGCGAGTAGGACTCCACATTACGCCTGCCGGGTGAAACGCGAAACGGCCGCCGGACCCGGATTTCCGGGTCCGGCGGCCGTCCCGACGGGCATGACCGTTACCGGCGGATGCTCGGCTTCAGCTCCAGGAAGCGGGCCAGCATGCCGTTGACGAAGGCCGGGGAGTCGTCCGTGGAGAACTCCTTGGCGATCTCGACCGCCTCGTCCAGGACGACCGCGTCCGGGACGCCGTCCTCCCAGATCAGCTCGTACGCGCCGAGCCGCAGGACGTTGCGGTCCACGATCGGCATCCGGTCGAGCGTCCAGCCGACCGCGTACTGCGAGATCAGGTCGTCGATCCGACGGGCGTGCTGGACGTACCCCTCGATGAGCTCCATGGTGTACTCGCCCACCTGCGGAGTGCCCTCGTCGGGCTTCGGCTCGCGGGCGCGGGCCACCCAGTCCGCGAGGACCCGCTGCGGGTCGACCCCGCGGTGGTCGGCCTCGAAGAGGATCTGGAAGGCCCGAGTACGGGCCTTGCTACGTGCGGCCGACACGGACTTACTTCACCCGGCCGAGGTAGCTGCCGTCGCGGGTGTCGACCTTGACCTTCTCACCGCTGGTGATGAAGAGCGGCACCTGGATCTCGGCGCCGGTCTCCAGGGTCGCCGGCTTGGTGCCACCGGTCGAGCGGTCGCCCTGGACGCCCGGCTCGGTCTCGGCGATGGTCAGCTCGACGGCGGCCGGGAGCTCGATGTACAGCACCGCGCCCTCGTTCTGCGCGACCAGGGCCTCGAAGCCCTCCAGCAGGTACTTGGCGGCGTCGCCCACGACGGCCGGCTCGATGGTGAGCTGGTCGTAGGTGTCCATGTCCATGAACACGAAGTTCTCGCCGTCCTTGTACGAGAACTGCATGCCGCGCTTGTCGACGTTCGCGGTCTCGACCTTGGTGCCCGCGTTGAAGGTCTTGTCGACGACCTTGCCCGTCAGGACCTCCTTCAGCTTGGTCCGAACGAAGGCCGGGCCCTTGCCGGGCTTGACGTGCTGGAACTCGACGACGGACCAGAGCTTGCCGCCCTCCAGCTTGAGGACCATGCCGTTCTTGAGATCGTTCGTGGAAGCCACGGGCGCACTAACTCCTGGATATAGCTGTCAAGGAACCAAGGGGTGCGTCCTGCCGCCACGGCCCGGGGCCGCGGTCACAGGGCGAGGAGCTCCTTGGTGGTGATGGTGAGCAGCTCGGGCCCGCCCTCCTCGAGGGGGCGCACGACGAGCGTGTCCTCGATCCGGACGCCGCCCTTGCCCGGGAGGTGGACTCCCGGACCGACGGTGACCGGCACGCGGCTGTCCAGTTTACCCATGTCCGACGGACCGAGGCGCGGCGCCTCCCTCATCTCCAGCCCGATGCCGTGGCCCACCGGGCGCGGAGAGGCCTCGGAGTGGCCCGCCGCCTCCAGGACCTGCCGGGCGGCCCGGTCGGGCACGCACTGTTCCACCCCTGGTCCGAGGGCCTCCCGGCCGGCCCGCTGGGCCCGGAAGACCAGCCGGTGCAGCTCCACCTGCCAGGGCGCCGGAGCGGCGCCGATCACGAAGGTGCGGGCGGTCGAGACGCCGTAGCCGCGGTACTGGGCGCCCATCACCACGGTCAGGAAGTCGCCCTCCTCCACCCGGCGGTCGGTCGGCTGGTGGGCGGCCTGGCCGGAGTGGCTGCCGGTGCCGACGGACACCGGGAAGGCGGCCCGGTCGGCGCCGTGGTCGATCATCCGGCGTTCCAGCTCCATCGCCAGGTGCCGCTCGGTGCGGCCGACCAGGATCGACTCCAGCAGCTCGCCGAGCGCCTGGTCGGCGATCTCGGCGGCGATCCGCAGGTCGGCTATCTCGTGCTCGTCCTTGACCACCCGCAGCCCCTCGACCACCTGGCCCAGGTCGATCAGCCGGGCCCCCTCGGCCAGGCCCGCCACCGACCGGTGCCGGGTGACGGTCAGGTCGTGCTCCTCCACCGCCAGGCCGGACACCCCGAAGCTCGCCGCGGCGGCCGCGGCGGCCAGCGCGGTGTCCGCCCCGGCCGCCACCGGCACCTGGGTGACGTCCGGGGCGATCAGGTGCTCCCCGGAGTCGTCCGGCGGCAGGTCGTCCGGCAGCGTCAGCAGCGCCCGCTCCCTGGTCAGCAGCAGCGTCGCCCCGCAGGGCGCGCAGCCCGTCAGATACCGCACGTTCGCCGCCCGGGTGATCAGTGCCGCATCGGCCCCGGCCGCGCTGCAGTGCTCCCTCACCCGCTCCCGCCGCCCCGCGTACGCATCCGCCATGCGTCGAGCCTACGAACCCCCGGCCCGAACCGCCCGCCGAGCACCCCCGGCAGAACCCCCGGAGCCCCCGACGCGCCCCCGCACCACCGGCCGTTTCCCGCCACCCCGCCCGGGCCCGACCGCCATCGGCCGCCGCTGGGGTTCGAAGACGGGCCCTGCGCCTCGCCGCTACGCCTCCCCCGGGTCGAGCAGCCCCCGCCGGTAGGCCGGGACCAGCCGCTGCGGGACGAGCAGCTCGCGGCCGTCGATCGTGACCGGGACCAGCTTCGGGGGCGTCGCCTTCCACTGGGCGCGGCGGTGCCGGGTGTTGCTGCGGGAGGTCTTGCGCTTGGGTACGGCCATCGGAGGCTCCTATCGGGTGGGACCGGAGGTGTACGGGAGGAGGGCCATCTCGCGGGCGTTCCTGATCGCCCGGGCCATCGCCCGCTGCTGCTGCACGGTGAGGCGGGTGACCCGGCGGCTGCGGATCTTGCCGCGGTCGGAGACGAAGCGCCGCAGCAGCTCGGTGTCCTTGTAGTCGATGTACTCGATGCCCGCCGCGATCAGGGGGTTGGGCCGGTCCTTCGGCGGGGCGGTTCGTTTGCGCATGGTGTCGGGGCTCCTTCAGTGGAGGGGGGCGAGCAGGTCCCGGAAGGCGTCGGGCAGTGCCTTCCAGCCGGGTTCGCCGGCGGCGAGTTCGGCGTCGGTGAGCAGGCAGGAGTCGAGCAGGGCGGTGATGCCCTCGGCGTCCAGCCCTTCGGCGGTGAAGCTGAGCTGCTGGACCCGGTCGCCGTGCAGCGGATGCCAGTCGAGGGCGGCGGCGGCCCGCCGGGCCGGCGGGTAGAGCTCCCAGGCCGCGTCGGGCAGGGTGGCGAGCCAGGGCCCGCACTCCTCGACCGCGAGGTTGGCCCCGGCCGCGTCCCAGGCGAGGATCAGGTCGGGCCGGTTGGCCAGCCAGAACCGCCCGCGGCTGCGCTGTGCGGCGGGGACGAGCTGGTGCAGCGCCTCGTGGAACCGCTCCGGGTGCAGGGGCCGGCGGCGTTCCCAGACCAGGGTGGTGACGCCCGCCTCGTCGCGTTCCTGGGGCAGCAGCGCGAGGGCCGGGTTGACCCGGTCGCGGGCGGCGGCGACGTCGAAGCCGCCGAGCGCGGCCCGGGTGAGGGTGCCGGTGCCGAGCCGGACGACCCGGGCGGTCGGATGGAGCTGACGCAGCAGCGCGAGCCCCGGCGCGTGCGCCGTGGCGCGCGGGACGGCGATCGTGGTGGCGTACTCGATCTGGTGGGCCAGCGCCTCCGCACGGGTCCGCTCGTCCCGTTCGGCGGTGTGCAGGCCGTGTTCCACCAGGTCGTCGGGGACGGAGAGTTCGCCGATCAGCCGGTCCGGGTCGACGGCGGTGACGACACCCGCGAGTTCGACGGCGTCCGCGAGGGGCCGCCCCTCGGACTCCCCGCCGGCGATCACCTCGACGGCCGGGTGCGGGTCGCTGCCACCCCACAGCTCGACGACGGCGAGCCCGTACCGGCCTTCGTCGGCGATCTCCAGCAGCCGGGGCAGCAGGTCCTCGCGCAGGGCGCAGCACGGGCAGTCGTTCGTCAGCGGCACGTCGTCGGCGTCGAACGTCCCCCGGGCGTCGCACAGTTCCCGGTGGACGAGGCCGAGCGAGGCGTCCCGCAGGTCGTGCCGCAGGACGACGGCGTCGACCGCGGCGGCGGCCAGTTCCTCGACGGCGGTCCGGCGTTCGCCCTCGTGCAGTCCGGCGACGACGACCACGGGCAGCTTGATCCGCCCCGGGATGGCCTCCATCGCGCTCACCAGCTCGCCTTGCGGACGCCCGGCAGGTGGCCGGCGTGGGCGTGGACGCGCAGGTTGACCCGGGAGAGGCCGAAGGCGCGCAGGTAGCCGCGGGGGCGGCCGTCCACGGCGTCGCGGTTGCGGATCCGGGTGGCGCTGGCGTCGCGCGGCTGGCGGGCGAGTTCGGCCTGCGCGGCGGCGCGTTCGACGGGGCCGGTGCCCGGGTGGGCGATGATCCGCTTCAGCTCGGCGCGGCGCTCGGCGTAGCGGGCGACGGTGGCGCGACGCTGCTCGTTCTTGGCGATCTTGCTCTGCTTGGCCATCAGACCTTCTCCCCCCGGGCGCGGATACGGGCGACGGCGGCCTCGATGCCGATCGTGTCGACGGTGCGGATGCCCTTGGCGCTGAGGACGAGCCGCACGTACCGGCCCTCACTGGGCAGCCAGTAGCGCTTGCGCTGGATGTTGGGGTCGAAGCGGCGGCTCGTGCGGCGGTGCGAGTGCGAGATCGCGTTGCCGAAGCCGGGCCGGCGGCCGGTGAGTTGGCAGCGGGCGGACATGAATGCTCCCTGGCGTCCGGGAATGGGCAGGACCGGGCTCACGTTACACCAGATGAAAATGACTTCCATTTCGGTGTACGGTTTCGACCCAGCACCCCGAGACCCGCGACCCGGAACCCAGGACCCAGGACCCAGGACCCAGACGCCAGGAGGACGCCCCATGGCCCGCAGCGAACTGCGCCCCGTCATCAAGCTCCGCTCCACCGCCGGCACCGGCTTCACGTACGTGACCCGCAAGAACCGCCGCAACGACCCGGACCGGATGGTCCTGCGCAAGTACGACCCGGTCGCGGGCCGGCACGTCGACTTCCGCGAGGAGCGCTGACCGGCGGCGCCCGCACCCGACACCCGACACCCGACAAGAACCCCAGCACCCCGCAGGCCCCCGAGAGGAGCCCGTCCATGAAGCCCGGAATCCACCCCTCCTACCGCCCGGTCGTCTTCCGCGACAAGGTCGGCGGCCTCGCCTTCCTGACCCGGTCGACGGTCGGCAGCGACCGCACCGTCGAGTGGGAGGACGGCCGCACCTACCCGGTGATCGACGTCGAGATCTCCTCGGCGAGCCACCCCTTCTACACCGGCCAGTCCCGCGTGATGGACACCGCGGGCCGGGTCGAGCGCTTCCGCCGGCGCTACGGCGACCAGCACTGAGCCCGAGGAACTGAGCCCGAGGAACGCCGAACGGCACCTCCCCACCCGGGGAGGCGCCGTTCGGCGTGTGACGACGGGGGCCGGCGCGGCTCACTGCTCCTGCGGCGCCCAGCGCTTCTCGACCTTGGCGACCTTCCAGTACCCGATCGCCAGCGCCCAGACCACCACGAACAGCCCGGCGATCGCGTAGCCGACGTTGTCCAGCGAGATGTCCGCGATCCAGCCGCTCACCGGGTCGGTGAGGTCGAACTTCTCGTGCAGCACCCCGACCAGCTCGATGGTGCCGATGACGAAGGCCACCGCGATCGACAGCCCCGTGATGGTCAGGTTGTAGTACACCTTGCGCACCGGGTTCGAGAACGCCCACTGGTACGCGAAGTTCATGAAGGTCCCGTCCAGGGTGTCGAACAGGCTCATCCCCGCCGCGAACAGCAGCGGCAGGCAGACGATCGCGTACCAGGGCAGCCCGGAGGCCGCGCCGGAGCCCGCCATCACCATCAGGGTGACCTCGGTCGCGGTGTCGAAGCCCAGCCCCAGCACCATGCCGACCGGGAACATCTGCCCGGGCCGGGTGATCGAGCGGGTCGCCCGGTTCAGCACCCGGGCCATGAAGCCGCGCGAGTCCAGGTGCGCCTCCAGCTCCGCCTCGTCGTACTGCCCGGCCCGCATCGCCCGGAACACCTTGACGATGCCGAGCAGCGCCGCCAGGTTGAGCGCGCCGATCAGGTAGAGGAACACGCCGGAGGTGGTCGTCCCGACCACGCCGAGCCACTTGTGGGTGGTCGACTCGTCGTCCATCAGGGTGTTGGCCAGCTGCGCGCCGCCCGCCACCAGGGCGGCCATGATGACCACCATCGAGGAGTGCCCGAGGGCGAACCAGAAGCCCACCGAGACCGGCCGCTTACCGTCCGCCATCAGCTTGCGGGTGGTGTTGTCGATCACCGCGATGTGGTCGGCGTCGAAGGCGTGCCGCATGCCGAGGGTGTACGCGGTGATACCCAGGCCCACCCCGAAGACCTGGGTACCGACCGCGTACCGTTCGGGCGCCACCAGGAAGACGAGCGTCCCGAAGGCCACCACGTGCATGGCCAGGATCACCCCCATCAGCCCGGCCGTGCGGACGGTGTCCTCGCGCTTCCATCTGAAGCTGGGCAGCACGGACGGCGCCGCCTTGGCTTCCGCGGCGACGGTTTCGGGCAGGGTCATGTCCGGATCACGCTCCAACACCTCGTGGAATCACTTCGTGAAGTGCCGCGGCCGGTCTCCTGGCTTACGGGACATCCGGGTCCGCCTTCCCGGGTGCGCGAGGCGCCCAGTGGCTTCGTGGACACGGACTGAAATCCGTCGAGGACGAAGGAATTCACCCGATCACAGTGGCGAGGGCCGCTCCGGGCTGGGACCACTGAAGGTCCGTCACCGGTCTTCCCGAGCACCACGGCGGGCTACACCGTAGGGGTCCGCCCCCGACCCGTGCAAGGCTGCGCACCTGCGCAGGTGTCCAGGATCACAGCCCCCCGCCTGCAAGAATGCGGTCATGCATCTCGTACCGGCCGACCGCGCGGGCCACCGCACCATCGACGGACACCGGGTGTGCGAGGCCATCGCCGCGATCGGCGACACCGCGCACGTCCGGTCCTGGTCCGAGCGGTTCTCGCTGCTCTCCGACCCCGGACGGCTCGCCCTGCTGCTCGCCCTCCACCGGGCCGGCCCGCTCGCCGTCACCGACCTCGCGGTCGCCACCGGCATGCGCGACCCCGCCGTCTCCCAGGCCCTGCGGCTGCTCCGCACGGCCGGCGTGGTCACCGGCGACCGGGACGGACGTGTGGTGCGCTACCGGCTCGTGGACGAGGCCATGCGCCCCCTCCTCGACGAGTGCGCCGCCGCCGAGCACCACGAACCCACCGCCGCGGCGGGCTGACCACAGCTGCGGGCTGACCGACACTCGGGCGACAGCCGCCTGGCCGGCACCCCGGATGAGTACGATCATGGTGTGCCGTCCCACCCCCACGCCTGGCCCGCCGACCGCTGGAACACCCGACCGGTCAGAGCCCGCGTGCTGGCGGTCGCCCGCACCCTCACCTCGGCCACCCGGGTGCTGGACGTCCTCAGCCTGCTGAACCCCGACGGCATCGCCCGCTACTTCACCGTCAACCCCGGCTCCGCCTTCGCCGACCGCGCCCTGGACGAATACCTCCACGGCCTGCCCGGCTACACCGTGCTGGACTGGGAGGACGCCGTCCGGCACCGCTTCGACCTGGCCGTCGCCTGCGCCGTCCACGCCTCCATGCACCGGCTGGACGCCCGCCTCGTCGTCCTCCCGCACGGCGCCGGCTACAACCGCCTGGTCACCGAGTCCACCGGCGACGCGGTCAGCTCCGCCGGCCTGTCCCGCAACGAACTCACCCACCGCGGCCGGGTGTTCGTGGACGTCCTCGGCCTCTCCCACCCCGAACAGCTGGACCGGCTCCGGGCCTCCTGCCCCGAGGCCCTGGACGTCGCCCGCGTGGTCGGCGACCCGTGCTTCGACCGGATGCTGCGCAGCCTGCGCTCCCGCGACGCCTACCGCGCCGCGCTCGGCGCCGTCGACGGGCGGCGGCTCGTCGTCGTCAACTCCACCTGGAGCGAGCACTCGTTATTCGGCCGCCGCCCCGACCTGCCCCGGCGCCTGGTCCGCCGACTGCCCGCCGACGAGTACACCGTGGCCGTCGTCCTCCACCCCAACATCTGGAGCCGGCACGACCCCGAGGCCCTGCTCGACAGCGCCCGCCGGATGGGCCTGCGCCTGATCCCGCCCCACCAGGGCTGGCAGGCCGCCCTGGTCGCCGCCGACTGCCTGATCGGCGACCACGGCTCGGTCTCGGTCTACGGCGCCGCCCTGGAACGACCCACCGTGCTCGTCGCCACCGGCGCCGCCGAGCTCGACCCGCACTCCCCCACCTACGCCTTCGGCCAGGCCGCACCCGTGCTCGACCCCGACGGCGACCTCGCCGCCCAGCTCGAACTGGCCCTGCGCGACCAGGACCCGGCCACCCTGCGCCCGCTCACCGACCGCTCGCTCGGCGGACGCGGCCGCTCGGCCGAGCTGCTGCGCCCGCTGCTCTACTCCTTCCTGGAACAACTGGACGAACCCGAGGGCGAACCGCTCCTGCCGCCCTACCCCAAGCCCGTCCCCCGCCCCGGCACCACCGACGGGCCCACCGCGTACGACGTCGAGGGCACGACCGAGGGCACCGAGGTCAGCCTGCGGCGCTACCCCTTCGACCCGGGCGACCACACCCCGCGCGGCTTCCACGCCCTCACCGACGAGCACCCGGGCGACGCCCTGCGCTACACCGCCGAAGTCCTCGCCCGCACCGAGCCGCACGCCGAACGCCCGGCCGCCGACTGGCTCGCCGACACCGCCCTCGAACTGCCCGGCCTCGCCGTCGCGGTGGCCGCCCTCGGCCCGGCCCGCCACCTGCTCCGGCTGCACGGCGGCCTGCTGCTGGAGGCCCGCGCCGAACGGGGCTTCGGCTGCCCCGAACCCAGCCTCGACCCGCTGCTGCTCGGCTCGGCACTCGCCTGCTGGCTCGCCGACGGCGGCGACCCAGCCGGCCTGCCCGAACACGGCCTCACCGTCCGCACCGGCGAACACCGCACCCGGGTCTCCTTCACCACCGGTCCCTAGCCACCATCGATACCTAGCCCGCCAGCTCCCGCAGCCGGGCCCGGCTGCGCTCGGCCAGCTCCGGGTCGTCCAGTTCCGTGGCGAGGGAGACCAGCAGGGTGTGCGCCTGGGCCTCCTTGGCGTGCTGGCTCCGCTCCTTCGCCCTCCGGACGCAGTCCTCGGCGTGGGCGACGGCGGGAGAGAGCTGCCCCAGCGCCCGGTGGGCCCGGGCGGTCACCAGCGGCAGCTTCATCAGCATGTCGTCGTCCCCGGTGGCCCCGGCCCGCGCGGCGGCGCCGGCCAGCACGGTCAGCGCCTCGTCCGGGCGGCCGTC
This sequence comes from Kitasatospora sp. Ki12, assembly GCF_054601375.1. NCBI lineage: Bacteria > Bacillati > Actinomycetota > Actinomycetes > Kitasatosporales > Streptomycetaceae > Kitasatospora > Kitasatospora sp. Ki12. The sequence goes on from NZ_BAAIHT010000002.1 coordinate 2,466,383, forward strand.
GGCGATCAGCGCCTGCGCCACGTTGTAGCTCTGCACGATCTCGCCGTGCGGGTCGCCCCGGTTCTCCTCCAGGGCCAGCGCGAACCGCTCCACCGCCCGGCCCGGACGGCCGTCGGCCAGACAGAGCAGGCCGTCCGTCTCGTGCAGCACCCCCGCCACCTGACGCCTGGTCACCAGCGGCAGCTGCTCCGCCGCCAGCGCCAGCTGCTCGGCGGCGAGCGGGTACTCCTTGCGCTCGTAGTGGGCGCGGGCCAGCTGGTTGCGCATCCGGACCACGGCGTCCGGCTGGTTGTCCCAGTGCGCCGACTCGACACCGAGCCGGTGGGTGGCGATCCAGTCCTGGTAGAGCTTGCGACCGTGGTACAGCGGCCAGAGCGACTCGCACAGCCGCCACACCTCGCCGTGCCAGCCCTGCTCGGCCGCCGCCTCCACCACCGCGCGCAGGTTGGCCCGCTCGGCGTGCAGCCACTCCAGCGCGGCGGCGCCGGACGGGAATCCCGGCAGCCCGTCGCCGCTCGGGTCCTGCAACCGCAGCCGGGGCCCCATCGCCCGGTCCGCCCGCGAGGCCCGGCCCCGGAAGTACGCCACCACCCGGGCGAGCAGTTCGGCCCGGTCCGGCAGTTCCCGGGCCCGGCCGTAGGCGTGCAGCCGCACCACGTCGTGGGCGCGGAAGCGCTTCTCGGACGGGTCGTCGTCCTCCACCTCGTCCACCAGGTGGGTGGCGCGCAGCTCCGACAGCACCCGCGCGGCCCGCTCGATGCCCGCCGCCTGGGCGAGTCCGGCCGACAGGAACGGGCCGGGGTGCACGCCGATCAGGTGGTAGAGCGCCTTGCCCTGCTCCGGCAGCCGCTCGTACACCGCGTCGTAGGTGGGGCCGAGGTCACTGTCCTCATCGTTCAGCACGGCCGACCGGCCCTCCCGGTCGTGGAGTTCGGCCACCACCTCACCGATCGGCAGGTTCTCGTGGTCCAGCAGCTGGCTGCCGACCACGCTCAGCGCGAGCGGAAGCCCGCCGCACAGCTCGACCAGCGCCGAGAGCTCTTCCTCGGTGCCGTGCTCGGAGCCCGGCCAGGTCCGCACCAGCTCGGCGCCGGCCTCCGGGCTCAGCGGCCCGAGCTGCCGCACCTCGGCGCCGTCCATCCGCAGGGCGGGCAGCCGTCGCCGGCTCGCGACCACCACCAGCCCGCCGGAGGGGAGCAGCGCTCTGACCTCGGCGGCGTGCTCGACGTTGTCGAGGAAGAACAGGCACCGGCGCCCGGCGGTGACCGTCCGGAACTTGGTGAACCGCTCGGCCTCCGCAGCGGGGGACTCGGTGCCGAGTGCGCGCAGGAAGCCCGCCAGCAGCTCCGGCAGATCCACCCCGCCCTGGTGCCGGTAGGCCTGGAGGTCCGCGTAGAGGTCCCCGCCCGGGAAGCGCGCCCGGTGCTCCTCCGTGAACCTGGCGATCAGTTCGGTCTTCCCGACCCCGCCGAGGCCGGTGAACACCACCACACCGAGCTCGCCCGTCTCGACCCGGCCCAGGGCGGCGGTCAGCGCGGCGAGTTCCGGCTCACGGTTGACGAACGGGCCGTGCGGCCGCCGGACCTGATGCGGTCTCGGCAGCTCCTCGGGCTGGTGGAGGTGCACCGAGCCGATGTGCTGGGCCTGCACCAGGTGGCCGCCCACCGTGGTGCCTGACACGGTGTTGGCCACGTCCCGCCGCTCCATCAGCCTGCTCCCTCCGGCCGGTCGGCCCCAGCCTACGGGCTGCGGACCGGCCCGACGGCCGGAATCCCCGCCTCAGGCCGTCTGGCAGGTCGGGCACCAGAAGAGGTTGCGCGCGGCGTGCTCCTCCGTCCGGACGTCCGTGCCGCAGACCAGGCAGGGCATGGCGGCCCGCCGGTAGACGTACACCTCGCCGCCGTGGTCGTCCACGCGGGGCGGGCGGCCCATCGCCTCGGGGGTGTGTTCGGGGCGGACGGTGTCGATCCGGCCGGCCGTGACGCCCTCGCGCATCAGCGCGACCAGGTCGGCCCAGATCGCGTCCCATTCCCGGCGGGTGAGGTCGCGCCCGGCCCGGTGCGGGTCGATGCCGTGCCGGAACAGCACCTCGGCCCGGTAGACGTTGCCCACCCCGGCCAGCACTTTCTGGTCCATCAGCAGCGCGGCGACCGTGGTGCGGCTGCCCGTGACCCGGCGCCAGGCGGCCTCCGGGTCGGCGTCGGCGCGCAGCGGGTCGGGGCCGAGCCGGGCGGCGACGGCGGCCTTCTGGCCGTCGGTGACGAGCGCGCAGGTGTTGGGGCCGCGCAGGTCCGCGTAGCCGTCCTCGCCCTCCAGCCGCAGCCGGACCAGGCCGACCGGCTCGGGCGCCGGGCCGGTGCCGAAGGTGAAGCCGCCGTAGAGGCCGAGGTGGATGTGCACCCAGGCGCCCTCCTCGAAGCCGAGGAAGAGGTGCTTGCCGGTGGCCTCGGCGCCGGTGAGCAGCTGTCCGTCGATCACCTTGGCCTCGTCGGCGAACCGGCCCTGCGGGCTGGAGACCCGGACCGGGCGGCCGCCGAAGGCGTTCCGGTTCTCGGCGGCGAGGCGGTGGATGATGTGGCCTTCCGGCACGGGCGTCAGCTCCCCGGGGCGTTCGACAGGACGGGCCGCTGGGCGGGCCCGAGGACGCCTCCATCATCGCAGCCGGCTCCGACACCCCCGCGAAGCCGCTGGTCAGCGGACCGGCATGCCCATCAGCCGGGCCAGGATGACGCGGTCCAGCTCGGCGGCCGTCCCGGCCACGTCCAGGTAGGAGTTGTCTATGATCGGCAGCCCGGAGTTGTACCAGCCGGCCATCCGCCCGTGGATCCGCGCCACTTCCTCGTCCCCGAGGCGCCGGTTGCCGTTGCGCCGGGCGTTGCGGCGCAGCACCGAGTCCAGGCTGGGCAGCAGCACGACGGGGAGCATGCCGGGGCCGATGTGCCGCTTCCAGCCGCCGAGGCCGATCGCCGGGCGGTCGGGGAAGACGGCGTCGTCGATGATGCAGGAGATGCCGTTGGCCAGGTAGTTGCGGCAGGCGAAGCCGCAGGTGCGGCGGGCCAGCCGGTACTGCGCTTCGGAGGCGTTGTTCCAGCCGGACTGCGGGTTGGCGAAGCCGGACTGCACCCACTCCCGTACGTCGTCCAGGCTGATGTGCGCGGTCGGGGTGGGCCGGCGCTCGGCCCAGTACCGGGCGACGGTGGTCTTCCCGGCCCCGGCGGGACCGATCAGCAGGACGGCGATCGGCCCGGTGGGCGCGTGCTGCTGCGGGTGGGCGGGCAGCTGGACCGGCGTCCCGGACGGCAGGACGAAGTGCCCGGTGCCGCCCGGGGGGACCGGCGGTCCGGCCACCGGGGCGGGCGCGACGGCGGCGGCGGGCGCCGGAGCCGGCACCGGGGCCTGAGTCGGGCCGGGCGCGGGCGAAGTGGCGGGCGCGGGAGCGGACGGTCCGGCCGGCGCGGGCCGCACCGGCGGCGGAGGCGGAACCGGCGGGTTCACCCCCGCGGCGCTCCCCGGCGGCACCGGCGGAGCGGCGGGACGCGGCGGGACGGGCCCACCTCCGGCGTACTGCGTCACGGCACCTCCCGACACCTCTCAGCGGGGACACTACACGGCGGCCCGGCGGCGGGCACAGTCCGCCGCCGGGCCGTGGCCGCCCACTCTCAGCGCGTGGTCAGCTGCTCGGCCAGCGCGCGCAGCGCCAGTTCGTACGAGCCGAGCCCGAAACCGGCGATGGTGCCGGAGGCCACCGCGGCGATCACCGAGGTGTGCCGGAAAGCCTCCCGGGCGTACGGGTTGGAGATGTGCACCTCGATCAGCGGCGCGGTGCGCTGCGCGGCGGCGTCCCGCATCGCGTACGAGTAGTGGGTGAACGCGCCCGGGTTGATCACCACGGGCACCTTCCCGTCGGCCGCCTCGTGCAGCCACTCCACCATCCGCTGCTCGGAGTTGGTCTCGTGCACCTCGACCTCGAAGCCGAACTCCTTGCCGAGCGCGGTGCAGCGCTCGACCAGCCCGGCGTACGAGGTGGCGCCGTAGACGTCCGGCTCGCGGCTGCCCAGCCGCCCGAGGTTGGGGCCGTTGAGCACCATCACCCGGGTCACGCCGAGACCTCCGCGTAGGCGGCGACCAGCAGGGACGGGTCGGGGCCCTCCAGCACGGAGGTCTTGGCGAGGCCGTCCAGGACGATGAAGCGGATCAGGTCGCCGCGCGACTTCTTGTCGATCTTCATCGCGTCCAGCAACTTCGGCCAGGCGTCCGCCCGGTAGCTCAGCGGCAGGCCGACGGAGGCCAGCACGGTGCGGTGCCGGTCGGCCGTCGCGTCGTCCAACCGGCCCGCCAGGCGGCCGAGTTCGGCGGCGTAGACCATGCCGATGGAGATCGCGGCGCCGTGCCGCCACTTGTACCGCTCGTTGCGCTCGATGGCGTGGCCGAGGGTGTGGCCGTAGTTGAGGATCTCGCGCTGCCCGGATTCCTTGAGGTCTCCGGAGACCACGTCGGCCTTGACCTGGATGGCGCGGCGGATCAGCTCGACGGTGTGCGGCCCGGCCGGGGTCTTGGCACCCTCGGGGTCGGCCTCGATCAGGTCGAGGATGACCGGGTCGGCGATGAAGCCGCACTTGATGACCTCGGCGAGCCCGGAGACGTAGTCGTGCTTGGGCACGGTCTCCAGGGTGCCGAGGTCGGCCAGCACGCCCACCGGCGGGTGGAAGGCGCCGACCATGTTCTTGCCCTCGGCGATGTTGATGCCGGTCTTGCCGCCGACGGCGGCGTCGACCATGCCGAGCAGCGTGGTGGGCATGGAGACCCAGCGCACGCCGCGCAGCCAGGTGGCGGCGACGAACCCGGCCAGGTCGGTGGTGGCACCGCCGCCGAGACCGACGACGACGTCGCTGCGGGTGAACCCGGTCTGCCCGAGCACCGACCAGCAGTACGCGGCGACCTCGGCGCTCTTGGCCTCCTCGGCGTTGGGCACCTGCAGCCCGATGGCCTCGTAGCCCTCGCCGGCCAGGTCCTCGCGGATGGCGTCGGCGGTGGCGGCCAGCGCCTCCGGGTGGATGATCGCGACCCGCTTCGCCCGGGTCCCGATCAGCGGTGCCAGCTCACCGAGCAGCTGGTGCCCGATCAGCACGTCGTACGGGTCGTGGCCGGCGCTTCCGCCGACGTGGATCCTGACGGTGGTGTCACTCATGGGGGGTCTTCAGCTCCAGTGCTTCCAGTACGGCGTCCGCGACCTGCTCGGGGGTGCGCCCGGCGGTGTCGACCACGGCGGTGGCCACCTCCAGGTAGAGGGGGCGGCGGGCCTCCATCAGCTCGCGCCAGCGGGCCCGCGGGTTGACGGCCAGCAGCGGGCGCGGGGCGTCCAGGCCGACCCGCTTGACCGCGTCGCCCAGCGGGACCTCCAGGAAGACCACCGGGAGTTCGCGCAGCAGCTCGCGGGTGGCGTCGGCCATCACCGCGCCGCCGCCGAGCGCCAGCACCCCGTCGTGTCCGGTGGCGGCTTCGCGGACGGCCGTCACCTCCAGCGCGCGGAAGTGGGGCTCGCCCTCGTCGACGAAGATCTCCGGGATGGGCTTGCCGGCGGTGGCCTCGATGTCGGCGTCGGTGTCCCGGAAGCCGACGCCCAGGCGCTCGGCCAGGGCCCGCCCGACGGTGGACTTGCCACTGCCGGGCGGACCGACCAGCACGACCACGGGGTGCGTCATCGGATGATCAGGTGGTCGAGGTAGCCCTGCACGTTGCGGCGGGTCTCGGAGACGTGGTCGCCGCCGAACTTCTCGTTGACCGCGTCGGCGAGCACCAGCGCGACCATCGCCTCGGCGACGATGCCCGCGGCCGGCACGGCGCAGACGTCCGAGCGCTGGTGGTGCGCCTTGGCCGGCTCACCGGTGCGCACGTCCAGGGTCTGCAGCGCCCGCGGCACGGTGGCGATCGGCTTCATCGCGGCGCGCACCCGCAGCACCTCACCGGTGGACAGGCCGCCCTCGGTGCCGCCGGAACGGCCGGAGGTGCGCTTGACGCCCTCGGGGGTCGGGACGATCTCGTCGTGCGCCTTGGAGCCCGGCACCCGGGCCAGGTCGAAGCCGTCGCCGACCTCGACGCCCTTGATGGCCTGGATGCCCATCAGCGCGGCGGCCAGCCGGGCGTCCAGCCGGCGGTCCCAGTGCACGTGCGAGCCGAGGCCCACCGGCACGCCGTACGCCAGCACCTCGACCACGCCGCCGAGGGTGTCGCCGTCCTTGTGGGCCTGGTCGATCTCGGCGACCATCGCCTTCGAGGCGTCGGCGTCCAGGCAGCGCACCGGGTCGGCGTCCAGCCGGGCCTCGTCCGAGGGCAGCGGCAGCACGCCGGCCGGCGCCTTGGCGGCGGCCAGCTCGACCACGTGGCTGACGATCTCGATCCCGGCCACCTCGCGCAGGTAGGCGCGGGCGACGGCGCCCAGCGCGACCCGCGCGGCCGTCTCCCGGGCGCTGGCGCGCTCCAGGATCGGCCGGGCCTCCTCGATCGAGTACTTCTGCATGCCCGCCAGGTCGGCGTGGCCGGGCCGGGGGCGGGTGAGCGCCTCGTTGCGGGCCAGGCCCGCCAGCACCTCGGGGTCGACCGGGTCGGCCGACATGACCTGCTCCCACTTCGGCCACTCGGTGTTGCCGACCATGATCGCGACCGGGCTGCCCATGGACAGGCCGTGCCGGACACCGCCGAGGAAGGTCACCTCGTCCTGCTCGAACTTCATCCGCGCCCCGCGGCCGTAACCGAGCCGACGGCGCGCCAGCGCGTCGGCCACCACGGCGGTGGTGACCGGTACACCGGCGGGCAGGCCTTCCAGCGTCGCGACGAGTGCGGGACCGTGCGACTCCCCCGCCGTCAGCCAGCGCAACGTACCCAACGGAGCTCCTTCATCAGCGGGCCGGCCCACGGCACCGCCGGGGCCCGCCCGAGCGTGCCTTCTGCCCGAATCCTTTCATGCCCCGGCGGCGCCCGGGGGCCAGAGTCCGCGTGACGGACGGCAACCGGCCACGAACCGTGCCGCGGACGGCCGGGCGGCGACGGCCGGACGTCCGGATGGCGGACACCCGGCGGCGCGGCGGGGTGCCACGACCGGCCCGGGAACCGTCCGGCCGCCGGGCTCAGTGCCCGGCGAGCGCCTTCTCCCCCGCCTCGCGCATCGCCGCCAGCGGCCCGGGCGTCCGCCCGGTGAAGGCCTCGCTCTGCAGCACCGCCTGGTGCACCAGCAGGTCCAGCCCGCCGAGGACGGTCGACCCGCGCTCGGCGCAGGCGGCGGCCAGCGCCGTCGGCCACGGGTGGTACAGCACGTCGAACAGCGCCCCGGGCGCGGCGGGCAGCGCGGCCGCGAAGCCGTCCGTCGCGCCGACCGGCGTGGTCGAGACGGTCAGCGGCCGCTCCAGTGCCTCGGCGCCGCGCTCCCAGTCGGCGGTGCGCACGACCACGCCCAGCCGCTCGCCCAGCTCGGCCATCTCCCGGGCCCGCTCGGGGCTGCGCACGTAGACCGTCACCTCGCCGGTGCAGATCTGGGCGAGCGCGGCCAGCGCCGAGGAGGCGGTGGCCCCGGCGCCCAGCACGGCGGCGGCGGACACCTCGGTGATCCCGCGCTCGCGCAGCGCGTTGACCAGCCCGGGGACGTCGGTGTTGTCCCCGGTGCGCCGGCCGTCGGCGGTGAACACCACGGTGTTGACCGCGTCGACCGAGCGGGCCGTCGCGCTGACCTCGTCGAGCAGCGGGATGATCGCCCGCTTCAGCGGCATGGTCAGCGACAGCCCCGCCCACTCGGCCTCGTCCAGCCCGGCGACGAAGCCGGGGAGCGCGGCCTCGTCGACCTCGAAGCGGTCGTAGCGCCAGCCGTCCAGCCCGAGCGCCGCGAAGGCGGCCCGGTGCAGGTCCGGCGAGAGCGAGTGGGCGATCGGCGAGCCGAGGACGGCCGCCCGGTGCTTGCTGGTCAACGCTGCCTCTCCATCGACTACCGTCCGGCCGGGGCTACTTGGTGGTGCAGTGGCCACGGGCCTCGTCGAAGCCCTGCCCGGCCGCCTGGCAGTACTCCTTGACGTTGGCGTAGTGCTCCTTGCTCGTCTCGGCGAACCGGGTGTGCTGCGGGTCCATCGCGATGAAGTACAGCCACTTGCCGTCGGCCGGGTGGAGCACCGCGTTCAGCGCGTCGTCCCCGGGATTGGAGATCGGCGTCGGCGGCAGGCCCGGGTTGACGTAGGTGTTGTACTTGTTGGACGCGTTGTCCATGTCGCTCTTGTTGAGCTCCTTGCGGCCCAGCGAGTACTGGAGCGTGGTGTCCATGCCGAGCCGGTGGTTGATCTCGCCGCCGGCGGCCAGCCGGTTCTGGATGGTCTTGGCCATCTTGGCGAAGTCCTCCGGGTTGTTGCCCTCGCGCTGGAGGATGCTCGCCTCGATGATCACCTCGTACCCGGTCTTTAGCCCCACCGAGGCGGCCTGGGCGTCCAGGCCCGCGTACTTCTCGGTGGCGTTCTTCACCATCTGCTTGAGCAGGTCCTCGGGCTTCATACCGTCGGCGATGTTGTAGCGGGTCGGCCAGAGGAAGCCCTCGATGTTGCCGTTCGCATACGCCGGCAGGCCGAGGTCGTTGAGCTGGGCCTTCGCGACGCCCGCCGTGGTGCCCTTCTGGAGCTTCAGCTTGTCGTCGATCTTGGCGTAGATCTCGGAGGAGTTCTTGCCCTCCGGGATCACCATCGCCGCGCCGCCCGCCTGGTCGAGCAGCTCCTTGAGCGCGGCGGCCGCCGACATCTCCTTCTTCATCTCATAGAAGCCCGGCTGGACGGTGATGCACTTGGGCTCGGCCTTGCAGGCCTCGGAGAACGCGTCGACGCTCTTGACCACGCCGGCGCTCTTCAGCGCCAGGCCGATCTGCCCGGCGACCGCGTCCTTCTTGACCTCGAACTGGACGGAGCCGGTGCCCTCGCCGGTGAAGTCCGGCGCCGGGCCGAAGTGGTCCTGGTAGAAGCCGTAGCCCCACCAGCCGGCGCCGCCCACGGCGCCGAGCAGCACCACGGCGACCAGCAGGCAGGCGCCGCCGTTGCGCCGGCCCGACTGCTTACCCTTCTCCTTGCGCTTCTTCTTCGCCTCGCGGGAGTCGTCCTGCTCACCGAGGAAGCCGGACTCCTGGTGCTCGGCCTCCTGCTCCAGGTACCCGCCGTCCTCGTGGTGGCCGTCCTGGTGGCCGTCCCACTCGTCCGTCGCGCCGTCCTGCGCACCGCCGACCGGGTCGGCACCGGACTCCAGCGCGGCGGCCTCGGCCTCCCAGTCGATGCCGTCCGGACCGGGGCCCGAAGCGGGCGCGGGCGCCGGCGCCGCCTGCGGCCGGGCCTGCTGCTGTTGCTGCGGCACGGCCTGCTGCTGCATACCGGGCTGCTGCGGCATCCCCTGCTGCTGCATGCCGGGCTGCTGCATGCCGCCCTGCTGACCGCCCGGGTACCCCTGCTGCTGGTAACCCTGCTGCTGGAACGCCTGCTCCGGCATCTGCTGCTGCGGGTAGCCCTGCTGCATCTGCTGCTGCGGATACCCCTGCTGCGCGTGGCCCTGCGGGACGAAGCCCTGCTGACCGCCCGGGTACCCCTGCTGCTGGTACCCCTGCTGCTGGAACGCCTGCTGCTGCATGCCGGGCTGCTGCGGGTAGCCCTGCTGCATCTGCTGCTGCGGATACCCCTGCGCGTCCCCGTACGGCTGTTGGACCTGCTGGCCGTGCTGTCCGTGCTGGCCCTGGTGCTCCTGCTGCGGGTACTGCTGCTGCCACTGGCCGTCCTGCTGGCCGGGGACCGGCTGCCGGCCGTCGTACCCGGGATCACCGGGGTGCCACGGCTCGCCCTGGGGGGCGTAGCCCCCACCCAGATCGGTCATTGATCCCCTTAACCGACGTGACGGCCGGCGGATCGGACCGGCCGTCCGGGACGGATCCGTCCCGGCTGATTCTCGAACCGGCGTGCTAGCGCAGCGCCTGGGGAGAGACGTTACCGTACCGCAGCCTTACCCCCGGCCGGGCGAACGTGCCGTCAGCGGGCGACCTCACGGAGGGGACACAAGATCACTACGGGGTCGCCGCACCCGCGCCGGAGGGAGCCCCGGGCGCCGTTCCGGGCGCGGGTACAGAGGCTCCGGGCACGGACGCGGCAGCCGACGCGGGCGCCGAGGCCGGGGCGCTCGGCTTCGCCGCCGCCCGGTTGGCGTTGAACTCCGCGACGTTGCGCTGCTGCACGTCGAAGCTGTCGGTGAACCGGGTGTCCCCGGGCTTCACGGTGACGAAGTACAGCCAGTCCCCCGGCGTCGGGTCCAGTGCCGCCATGACCGCCTGCCGCCCGGGGTTGGAGATCGGGGTCGGCGGCAGCCCGGGGTGCAGGTAGGTGTTGTACGGGGAGTCCAGCCTGGTCTCGGTGACGCTGGTGTTCAGGGTCGACCGGCCGAGCGCGTAGTTGATCGTGGAGTCCAGCTGCAGCGGCATACCCTTGGCCAGCCGGTTGTAGATGACCCGGGCCACCTTGCCCATGTCCTCGGTGTTGTCGGCCTCGCCCTGGACCATGCTGGCCACGGTGACCAGCCCGTACACGCTCTGCCCGAGGTTCTGGGCGACGACGCCGGCGTCGTCCCGGCTGTACTCCTTGCCGGCCCGCTCCACCATCTGTTTCAGCAGGTCGATCGCGGTGGTCCCGTCGGTGACGCTGTACGTCGCCGGGAACAGGTAGCCCTCGGGGCTGCCGTTGGTGAAGTCGGGCAGGCCCAGCTCGGCGCCCTGCTCCTGGGCGGCGCGCTGGGTGGTGCCGTCCGGGAGGCCGAGCTTCTTGTCGACGGCCGCGTAGATCTGGTAGCCGCGCCAGCCCTCGGGGATGGTCAGGCCGTTGGCGTTGGCCGGGTCGATCAGGACGGCGAGCGCCGCCACCGCCGACATCTTCTGCTTCAGCGTGTACGTCCCGGGCTGGATCCGTCCGGCCGCGGCCGCGCTGCCCTTCGCGGCCCGGGTGAAGGCGAGCGAGCTGGCCACCACACCGTTGCGGACCAGCGCGGACGCGATCTGGGACAGGCCCGCGCCCTCCGGCACCGAGACCTGGACGCTGCCGGTGCCCTGCCCGCCGAAGTCGGCGGCGGCCGGCGGCCGGCGCTGCGCCTGGAACCAGGTGTACCCGGTCAGTCCGATCCCGCCGAACACCGCGATCAGGGCGAGCGCGGTGAGCCCGCAGGCCAGCCCGTTACGCCGTCGGTGCGGATCCGGCGCATCGAAGCGCGGACGGGGCGCGGACGGCGGGCGGCCCTCCGGCTCCAGTACCGGCGCACCCAGGTGTCCGGGGGTGAGCCCCGGGTGGAAGTCCTGGTCGGTCATGGCGCGCGTCCCCTCGGCGGTCCCAGATCGGTCCGGATCGATCTCCATCGATCCACGACGACATCGGAAACGAACGAAAGAGGGGTCCGTGCGGACGCGTCCGCACGGACCCCTCAACGGGACGTTAGATCAGGCTGCTCAGCCGACCGCCTCGACGCTCTCACCGGGCGGGCGTCCGCTCACCCGTTCGGACTCAAGGGCGGTCTGCAGGATCACCACCGCGGCGGCCTGGTCGACCACCGAGCGGCCCTTCTTCGCCTTGACCCCGGAGGCGCGCAGCCCGTGGGTCGCGGTGACGGTCGACATCCGCTCGTCCACCAGCCGCACCGGCACCGGGTAGAGCCGGTTGGCCAGCCGCACCGCGTACGCGCGGACCTTCTCCGCCGCCGGGCCCTCCTTGCCGCTCAGCGAGCGGGGCAGCCCGACGATCACCTCCACCGCGTCGTACTCCTCGACGATGGCGGCGATCCTGGCCTGCGACTTCACCCCCGCCGGCACGGTCTCCACGGGCGTGGCGAGCACCCCGTCGGGGTCGCAGGACGCGACCCCGATCCGGGCGTCACCGACGTCGACGGCGATCCGCCGCCCACGCCGGAAGGGGCGCTCCTCCTGGACGGGCTCCATCAGCTGGCGCGCTCCGCGACCAGGCCGCGCACCGCGGCGATGGCCTCGCCGACCGCGGCCGCGTTGGAGCCGCCGCCCTGGGCGACGTCGTCCTTGCCGCCACCGCCGCCGCCGAGGGTCTTGGCGGCGGTCCGGACCAGCTCGCCGGCCTTGATGCCGCGGCCGCGGGCGTCCTCGTTGGTGGCGATCACGGTCAGCGGACGGTCGTTGGCCACCGTGAACGCGGCGACCACGGCCGGGCGCGAGCCCAGCCGGCCGCGCACGTCCAGGACCAGCTTGCGCAGCTCGTCGGCGCCCACGCCGTCGGCGACCTGGGCGGCGACCACGGCGATGCCGTGCACGTCCTCGGCCGAGTCGGCCAGGCCCGCCGCGGCGGCCAGCACCTTCTCGGCGCGGAAGCGCTCGATCTCCTTCTCGGCGTCCTTGAGCTTGGCGAGCATGCCCGAGATCTTCTCCGGCAGCTCCTCCGGGCGGCCCTTGACCAGCTCGGTGAGCTGGGCGACCACGGTGTGCTCACGGGCCAGGAACTTGTACGCGTCGACGCCGACCAGCGCCTCCACCCGGCGCACGCCGGAGCCGATCGAGGACTCGCCGAGCAGCTTCACCAGGCCCAGCTGGGCGGTGTTGCCGACGTGGGTGCCACCGCACAGCTCCTTGGAGAAGTCGCCGATGGTGACGACCCGGACCTCGTCGCCGTACTTCTCGCCGAACATCGCGATGGCGCCGGCCTTGCGGGCCTGGTCCATCGTCATGACCTCGGCGGTGACGTCGAGCTCGCGGCCCAGCACGTCGTTGATCTTCTGCTCGACGTCGACCAGCACGCTGCCCGGGACGGCGGCGGGCGAGCCGAAGTCGAAACGGAAACGGCCGGGGGCGTTCTCGGAGCCGGCCTGGGCGGCCGTCGGGCCGAGCGCGTCGCGCAGCGCCTGGTGGGTCAGGTGGGTGGCCGAGTGGGCGCGGGCGATCGCCCGGCGGCGCTCGGTGTCGATCGTGGCGTACGCCGCTGCGCCCAGCACGACCTCGCCGAACAGCACGCCGCCCGAGTGCACGATGACGCCCGGGACGGGCTGCTGCACGTCGCGGATCTCCACCACCGCGCCGGACTCCAGCCGGATCCGGCCGTGGTCGGCGAGCTGGCCGCCGCCCTCGGCGTAGAACGGGGTGCGGTCGAGGATGAGCTCGACCTCGTCGCCCTCGGAGGCGGCCGGCGACGGGACGCCGTCCACCAGCAGGCCGACGACGGTGGCCTCGCCCTCGGTCAGGTTGTAGCCGGTGAAGACGCTCGCGCCGGACTTGTCGGCGACCTCGCGGTACGCGGCGACGTCGGCGTGGCCCATCTTCTTGGCCTTGGCGTCCGCCTTGGCCCGGTCCCGCTGCTCCTGCATCAGGCGGCGGAAGCCGGCCTCGTCGACCTGGAGGCCCTGCTCCTCGGCCATCTCCAGGGTGAGGTCGATCGGGAAGCCGTAGGTGTCGTGCAGCTTGAACGCCTGCTCGCCGGAGAGCACCGCGCCGCCGGCCTGCTTGGTCTCGGTGACCGCGGTGTCCAGCAGGCTGGTGCCGGCCTTCAGGGTCTGCAGGAAGGCCGCCTCCTCGCCGGCGACGACCGTCTCGATGCGCTTGCGCTCGGTCTCCAGCTCCGGGTACTGCGGCGCCATCGCCTTGATCGCGATGTCCGTGAGGTCCTTGGCCACCACTCCGGTCGCGCCCAGCAGGCGCATGTTGCGGATGGCGCGGCGCAGGATGCGGCGCAGCACGTAGCCGCGGCCCTCGTTGCCGGGGGTGACGCCGTCGCCGATCAGCATCAGCGCGGTGCGGATGTGGTCGGTGACCACGCGCAGCGAGACGTCCGCCTTGTGGTCGGCACCGTAGGTGTGGCCGGTGAGCTCGGCGGCGCGGTCGAGGATCATCCGGCTGGTGTCGATCTCGAAGAGGTTGTCGACGCCCTGCAGGATGGCGGCGAGGCGCTCCAGGCCGAGGCCGGTGTCGATGTTCTTGCTCGGCAGGTCGCCGAGGATCTCGAAGCCGTCCTTCCCGTCGCCGTGGCCGCGCTCGTACTGCATGAAGACCAGGTTCCAGATCTCCAGGTAGCGCTCGCCATTGACGGCCGGGCCGCCCTCCTCGCCGTACGCGGGGCCGCGGTCGTAGTTGATCTCCGAGCACGGGCCGCACGGGCCGGGGACGCCCATCGACCAGAAGTTGTCCTTCATGCCGAGGCGCTGGATGCGCTCGGAGGGGACGCCGATGACGTCACGCCAGATCAGCTCGGCCTCGTCGTCGTCCTTGTAGACGGTGATCCAGAGCTTCTCCTTCTCCAGGCCGTAGCCACCGTCCGCGACGGGCGTGGTGAGCAGCTCCCACGCGAACTTGATGGCTCCTTCCTTGAAGTAGTCGCCGAAGGAGAAGTTGCCGCACATCTGGAAGAAGGAGCCGTGCCGGGTGGTCTTCCCGACCTCCTCGATGTCCAGGGTGCGCACGCACTTCTGGACGCTGGTGGCGCGCGAGAACTGCGGCTTGACCTCGCCCAGGAAGTAGGGCTTGAACGGCACCATGCCGGCGTTGACGAGCAGCAGGGTGGGGTCGTCGGCGACCAGGGACGCCGACGGAACGACGGTGTGGCCGCGCTCCTCGAAGAAGCGCAGCCAGCGGCGGCGGATCTCAGCCGACTCCATTATTGGTCCTTCCGGTTCGGGGTGCCGCCCCGCTGCGGCAGGGCGCGGCGGGGCGTTTCTTCAGTGGTCCTGGGGGTGGTGCGGGCACTGCGGGCGGGGGGCAGGGCGGCGGCCGGGCTGCCGGGCGCCGCCGAGATAGCTCGGTACTGGGGCTCTCCCCTGAGCACCCGGCGCTGCCGCGGCTCCACCGCGGCGGTGCCGTGCAGCCCGAGGTCGTCCTTGAGCTGCTCCTCGCGCTCGGCCATGCCGGCCTTCACGTCCTGGGCGAACTGCTTGGCGAGGTCGCCCAGGTGCAGCGCACCGCGCGCGGCGGTGCCGGAGAGGCTGTCCGGGGTGAGCTTCTGCACGGCGCCGTTGGCCTTGTTCATGGCCCACACGGCGGCGCCGGCACCGACCGCCATCCAGAAGATGCGTGCCATGCCCGTCAGCCCCTCACCGCTCGCCGGACCCTGGAGAGGAAACCGCCCCTGGGCGCGGTCGCGGCGCGCACCTCGGCCCGGATCAGCCGGGCCAGTTCCTCGCGCTCGCCGGTCTGCAGCGGTACGGACGGCAGGCCGCCCTGCTGCTTGGCGACGGCCTTGCGGACGCCGTAGCTGAAGGCCGCGACCTTCACCAGCGGTCCGCCCAGGGTGGCGGCCACGGTGGAGGAGAGCGCGTTGGCGTTGGCGGCGGCGTCCTGCACGTTGGCGGTGATCTCGTCCACCCGCTCCAGCTGCTCGTTGGCGCTGCGCACCGCGGTGCCCGCGTCGGCCAGCAGCGGCACGGCCTGTTCGGTGACCGCGGAGACCAGGACGGTGGCTTCCTTCAGCACCCGGGAGAGGCGGACCAGCACGACGGCGAGCAGGGTGACCAGGACCGCCCAGAACACGGCGACGAGCAATCCGGCCAGCTCTCCCACGGACACCTTTGCGCGCTCCCTCACCTTGCAGTTCTCCAGACGGAACCCTATCGCGCCCACGCGCCGTTTCCGGACCGGGTCGTCGGCGCGGGCGATCCGACCGGGTGTGCGAACCGCGGGCGTAACCTACCGGCCGGTCACCTCGTTCTGCCAGGCAGGCCGTCGCGCGTACGGCCCGAGCACGTCCGGACCGCGACGGTCCGGCCTGGAACGGCGGGAGCAGCGCTTGGCCGGCGACTGGACAGCACAGCCCGGGGAGCCCGAGGCGGACCCACCCGAACCGGAGCACGGCCGGCTGCCGGCCGAGGTGACGGGCTTCGTCGGGCGGCAGCGGGAACTGGCCGCGCTGGCGGAGCTGCTGGCCGCCGCCCGGCTGGTGACGGTGACCGGCCCGGGCGGGGTGGGCAAGAGCCGGCTGGCGCTGCGCGCGGCGGCCCGGGCGGGCGAGGGGTTCCCGGACGGCACCTGGCTGGTGGACGTGGCCCCGGTGCAGGACCCGCTGCTGCTCGGCCACGCCCTGCTGGAGGCCCTGCGGCTGACCGACGGCACCGCCCGTCCGCCGCTGGACGTCCTGACCGAGCGGCTGGCCGGCCGGCGCCTGCTGCTGGTGCTGGACGGCTGCGAACACCTGGTGGAGGCCTGCGCCGAGCTGGCCGACGCGCTGCTGCGGGCGCTGCCCGGCCTGCGGCTGCTGGCCACCAGCCGCGCCGCCCTGCGGGCCTCGGGCGAGCACCTGCTGACCCTGGCGCCGCTGCCGGTCGATCCGGCGCCGGACGGTCCGGTGCCCGCAGGCGCGCTGCCGGACGCGGTGCGGCTGTTCGCCGACCGGGCCCGGGCGGTGCTGCCGTCCTTCGAGGTGACGGAGGCCAACGCGGAGGCGGTCGGCCTGCTCTGCCGCCGGCTGGACGGCATCCCGCTGGCCGTGGAGCTGGCCGCCGGACGGCTGCGGGCGCTGTCGGTGGAGCAGATCACCGCCCGGCTGGACGACCGCTTCCGGCTGCTCACCGGCGGGTCCCGGACGGCCCTGCCGCGGCACCAGACGCTGCGGACGACGATCGGCTGGAGTCATGAGCTCTGCACGGTGCAGGAACGTTTACTCTGGGCCCGCCTGTCGGTCTTCGCCGGCAGCTTCGACCTGGAGGCCGCCGAGTACGTCTGCGCCGGCGGCGGCATCGAGTCCGAGGACGTGCTGGACCTGCTGGACGAGCTGGTCGCCAAGTCCGTGGTGCTGCGCGAGGACAGCGCCTTCGGCGTCCGCTTCCGGCTGCTGGACACCCTGCGCGAGTACGGCGGCCACTGGCTGCGCGCCGCCGGCGAGGAGCAGCGGCTGCTGCGCCGCCACCGGGACTGGTACCTGGGCGTCGCCACCTGGGGCGAGGTCGAGTGGTTCGGCCCCCGGCAGGCCGAGACCGCCGAGCGCACCGAACTGGCCCACACCAACCTGCGCGCGGCCCTGGAGTTCTGCCTCGCCGAGCCGGGCGAGGAGCAGATCGCCCTGCTGCTGGCCGGCACCCTCTGGTTCTACTGGGTCGGCTGCGGCCACCTCGGCGAGGGCCGGCACTGGCTGGACCGCGCGCTCGCCCTGGACCGCGAACCGACCGAGGCCCGCGCCAAGGCGCTCTGGGTGACCGGCTACATGGCCACCCTCCAGGGGGACCTGGGGGCCGCCCGGCCGGCCCTGGAGGAGTGCCGCCGCCAGGCCCTGGACACCGGCGACGACCGGGCCCTCGCCTACGCCGTCCACCGCCAGGGCTGCGTCGCCCTGATCGGCGACGACCCGGAGCGTGCCGCCGAGCTGTTCGAGGAGGCGCTCTGGCACTACCGGACCATCGGCGAGCTCAACAGCAACGTGGTGATGGCCATGCTCGAACTGGGCCTGGCCTACCTGTTCCAGGGCGACCTGGACAGCGGCGAGCTCTGGTTCGGGCAGGCCCGCGAGCTGTGCGAGGAGCACGGCGAGCAGTGGGCGTACGCGTACGTGCTGTACGCGACGGCCTACTCGCACTGGCTGGACGGCGCCGTCCAGCCGGCCCGGGTGCTGGCCCGGGAGTGCGTCCGGCTGAACCACCTCTTCCACGACCTGCTCGGCATCGTGCTGGGCATCGACCTGCTGGCACTGCTGGAGACCGAGCCGAGCGGCCCGGGCGAGCCGGGCAACCTGCGCGAGGCCCGGGTGCTGCAGGGCGCCGCGCACCGGATCTGGCGCACGGTCGGCACCCCGTTCCTGGGCTCGCGGAGCTTCTTCGGCACCCACCAGCAGTGCGCCGAGCGGGCCCGGGCCGGGCTCGGCGAGCGGGAGTACGAGGAGTGCTACGAGGCCGGCGCCCGGCTGGACGTGGACGCGGCGGTCTGCCGGGCGCTCGACGGCGGGGGCTCGGCGGAGGACCCGGAGCCGGGCCCGGGGCCCTGTCCGGCGCCGCCCGCACCGGCGGCCGCGGCGGTCCGCCACAGCTGAGGCGGGCCGGAGCGGGTGCCCCGGAATAGTTGAAACTTGCCCGTTGCTTGAGGAGGCAAGGATCCACCCGGAAGGAGCACCATGGCCGTCCACAACACCGCCGACGAGTACCGCATGGCGATGTTCTACTTCGACTCCAAGGCGTACACCGATGCCGCCCGCCTGCTCGAAGGCGTGCTGGCCGAGGAGCCGGCCAACCTCTCCGTCCGGCTGATGCTCGCCCGCAGCTACTTCCACTCCGCCCAACTCCGCCGCGCCGAGGCCGAGTTGAACCGGATCCTGGAGGCCGACCCGGCCGAGGACTACGCCCGGCTGATGCTCGGCCGCACCCTGGAGCGCCAGGGCCGCGCCGAGGAGGCCCGGCCGCACCTGCGGCTGGCCGCCGCGATGACCGGCGAGAACCTCTGAGCTCCGCCCGGACCGGAACGGCCGGAGAAACGGACGAGCCCCCGCCGCCTCGAAAGGCGACGGGGGCTCGTTCGCGGTCTCGCGAAGAGCGGACGCGGGTCAGCGCGAGTAGTACTCGACGACCAGCTGCTCGTCACAGATCACCGGGACCTCCTTGCGCTGCGGCGCACGGTCCAGGCGGAAGGCCAGGGCCTTCAGGTTGACCTCGAGGTACTTCGGGGTCTGGCCCTCACCCGCGTAGCCACCCTCACGGGCGACCTGGAAGGGGACCTTCTCCTTGCTGCGCTCGCGGACGGTCACCACGAAGCCCGGCTTCATCTGGTACGACGGCTTGTTGACCTTGCCACCGTTGACCTCGATGTGGCCGTGGACGACCATCTGGCGGGCCTGGTAGATGGTGCGGGCGATGCCCGAACGCAGGACCAGGGAGTCCAGACGGGTCTCCAGCTCGGCGACGAGCGCCTCACCGGTCTTGCCCTCGGCCTTCTTCGCGCGGTCGAACGCGCGCGCCATCTGCTTCTCGCTCAGGTCGTACTGAGCGCGCAGACGCTGCTTCTCGAGCAGACGGACCTTGTAGTCCGAGTTCTGCTTGCGACCACGGCCGTGCTGGCCGGGCGGGTACGGGCGGGCCTCGAAGTACTTGACGGACTTCGGGGTCAGCGGCACGCCGAGCGCACGCGCGATCTTGACCTTGGGACGCTTCTGGTTCGCCATGAACCAAACCTTCCTTGCTTACGAATACGGCTTTCACCAGGTGTTGACGGAGGTCGCACGTCGCGACCCGGAGAAAACCCCGCCGCCTGCGCGATGGGATCAGCCGCTCTCCGGAGCCGGGCACGAGAGTGCTTGTCACACGTGTGGCCCACCGAACCGAGGCCGGCGGGCTGCACGCGACACCGAAACGGTGCGCGACGCTCCTGGTGCGGGCCCCTCGGAAGGGGCCTACGGCCGGTGTCCCGCTGGTGCGGCCGGTCGGTGGGGTCTCCCCCGCCGCCGTCCCGGGACATGGCACTCCGATCGAGTATAGCCGCCGATCACTCGCCCTTTTCCCCGGGGCTCCGCTCGGCCGCCTTCTCCGCCGTCTCCGCCATCTTCTCCGCCCGCTTCTCGCTCCGCCGCTCCCCGCGCAGCCGCCCCCGGGTCCAGTCCACGACGTCCGCGTACCGGGCCTCGCCGCCGCGCCTGGTCGGCTGGTAGTACTCCCGGCCGTGCACCGCGTCCGGCGCGTACTGCTGGGCGGCGATGCCCTCCGGCAGGTCGTGCGGGTACTGGTAGCCCTTGCCGTGGCCGAGCTTGCCCGCGCCGCCGTAGTGCGCGTCCCGCAGATGGGCCGGCACCGCGCCCGCCAGGCCCTGCCGGACGTCCGCCAGCGCCGCGTCGATCGCCAGGTAGGCCGCGTTGGACTTGGGCGCCAGGGCCAGCGCGATCGCCGCCTGGGAGAGGATGATCCGCGCCTCCGGGAAGCCGATCAGCGCCACCGCCTGCGCGGCCGCCACCGCCGTCTGCAGCGCCGTCGGGTCCGCCAGGCCGACGTCCTCGCTGGCCGAGATCATCAGCCGTCGGGCGATGAACCGCGGGTCCTCCCCCGCCTCGATCATCCGGGCCAGGTAGTGCAGGGTGGCGTCTACGTCGCTGCCGCGGATCGACTTGATCAGCGCGCTCGCCACGTCGTAGTGCTGGTCGCCGTCCTTGTCGTAGCGCACCGCCGCCTGGTTGACGGCCGTCTCGGTGGTGGCCAGCGTGATGGCCGGCTCGCCCTTCTCCAGCGCCGCCCCGGCCGCCGCCTCCAGCGTGGTGAGCGCCCGCCGGGCGTCGCCGCCGGCCAGCCGCACCAGGTGGTCCTCGGCCTCCCCGGTCAGCTCCAGCGCGCCCTCCAGGCCGCGCTCGTCGGCCACCGCCCGGCGCAGCAGCGCCCGGACGTCCTCGTCGGTCAGCGACTCCAAGGTGAGCAGCAGCGAGCGGGACAGCAGCGGGGAGATCACCGAGAAGTACGGGTTCTCGGTGGTCGCCGCGATCAGGGTGACCCAGCGGTTCTCCACGGCCGGCAGCAGCGAGTCCTGCTGGGCCTTGGAGAAGCGGTGGATCTCGTCGAGGAAGAGCACCGTCTCCCGGCCGGACATCCCGACCGCCCGCCGGGCGCCGTCGATCACCGCCCGGACCTCCTTGACCCCGGCGGTGATCGCGGACAGCTCGACGAAGCGCCCCTCGACGGCCTGGCTGATCACGTGCGCCAGGGTGGTCTTGCCGGTGCCGGGCGGCCCCCAGAGGATCACCGAGCTGGTGGCGGCCGGCCCCCGCGAGCCCGTGACCAGCCGTCGCAGGGGCGAGCCGGGCTTCAGCAGCTGCCGCTGCCCGGCCACCTCGTCCAGGGTGCGCGGGCGCATCCGTACGGCCAGGGGAGCCCGGCCGGGCTCCTTGGCCTGGCGTTCCTCGGCGGCGGCGGTGAAGAGGTCCGGTTCGTCCACACCGGAAGCCTATGCGAGGGCGGTGACAGGGCTCAGCCCTGCGGCGGGCGGCGGTCCAGGACGACCACCTCGAACTCCTCCACGGAGCGCACCGTCACGCCCGCCGCGGCGGTCACCTTGGCCCGCGCCTCGGCCTGCGGACCGCGGGAGGCCGCCAGTGCGGCCCGGTCGCGGAAGATCGCGCCCACCGAGCCCCGCCCCCGGTCCCGCTGGATCAGCAGGGCGCCGCCGACGAAGCCGTCCATCCGCTCCAGGGCGGGCAGGGCCTGCTCCCGGAAGATCCCGACCAGCCGGTCGGCCGCGGCGGGGTCGAACTCGGCCCGGACCAGCCGGAAGCCGGCGCCCGGCCCGCCCTCCCGGGGCGGCGCGAACGCCGCGGCCTCCCAGACGTCGACGGCCACCGTCCCGGCGAAGGGCGCCACCAGCTCGGCGCGCCGCCCGCCCAGCTTGGCGTCGCTGTCCCGTTCGGCCTGGGCGCTCTCCCACCAGGAGCCCATCGTGATGATCCCCAGCTCGCGGTTGGCGAAGAGCCCGAAGCCCCGGTAGCCGGGCTCGGCGGAGAGCAGGCCGACGGCTTCGGCGCTCAGCCCGTCGAGGGCTCTGCCGAGGCGGGCCGGGTCGCCGGTGAAGTAGCCGGTGCGCACGAACATGGGCGGGTCTCCTGACGTCCGGCGGGCGCCGCGCGTCGGACGCCCGCGCCGGGTGTGGCCACGTCCATCGCACGGCCCGGCCCGGGCACCGGCAACGCCACGGGTCCGTTCGGGCGACGGCCCGGGGGCACCCGCTAGTCGAGCTTGGCGGCGTGGTCCGGGACGTACTTCTGCAGGTCGCGCGGTGGCCGCTGGTAGCCGCGCGAGGCCGGCCGGGGCGGCAGCTCGATCTGCCGCGCCTTGATCTCGTGGTACTCCACGGTGGAGAGCAGGTGGGCGATCATGTTGATCCTGGCCCGGCGCTTGTCGTCGCTCTCCACCACGTGCCAGGGCGACTCGGGGATGTCGGTGTGGATGAACATCTCGTCCTTGGCCCGCGAGTAGTCCTCCCAGCGGGTGATCGACTCGACGTCCATCGGGGAGAGCTTCCAGCGCTTCATCGGGGATTCCAGCCGGTCCCGGAAGCGCCGTTCCTGCTCGGTGTCGCTCACCGAGAACCAGTACTTGCGCAGCACGATGCCCGCCTCGATCAGCATCCGCTCGAAGGTCGGGCACTGGTGCAGGAACTGCCAGTACTCCTCGTCGGTGCAGAAGCCCATCACCCGCTCGACGCCGGCCCGGTTGTACCAGCTGCGGTCGAACAGCACGATCTCCCCGGCCGCCGGCAGGTGCTCGACGTACCGCTGGAAGTACCACTGGGTCTTCTGCCGCTCGGTCGGCGTGGGCAGCGCCGCGACCCGGGCGATGCGCGGGTTCAGGTACTCCGTCACCCGCTTGATCGCTCCGCCCTTGCCCGCGGCGTCACGTCCCTCGAAGACCACCACCACCCGGGCGCCCTCGACCCGCACCCACTCCTGGAGCTTCACCAGCTCCTGCTGCAGCCGCAGCAGCTCCCGCTCGTACGGCTTCTTCGCCAGTCGCCCCGGCTTCGCGGTCCGCTGCTCCTCGGCCACCCTCTGGTCCTCCGTCCGACTGCTGCTGATGCACACTCACCGTAGGCCCAGGGCCGCGGATTCGCAGGTCGGTGCGGCGGACCGGACAGGGACGGGGAGCCCGGAACGCGTCGGGACGGGCGGGCCCGGCCGGGAGGTCACGGCAGCGGGCCAGCGGGCAGGGCACGCCCTAAACGGAGACGAAGGGCTCGGGGTAGCGGCAGAGCCCGCGCGGGCCGCCGTCGTACGACGCCAGCGGCAGCGCCTGGAAGTAGGGCTCCGGCACCTCGAACGGGCCGACGACCTCGTGGCCCCCGGCCGGCGTGAAGCCGAACCGGCCGTAGTACTCCGGATCGCCGAGGACGACCACGAGCTTCTCCCCCGCGTCCTCGGCCGCCGCCAGCGCGGCCCGGACGACGAGCTCGCCGACGCCCCGGCGCTGCCACTCGGGCGCCACCGCGACCGGCGCGAGCGCCAGCGCCTGGCCGTCCCCGACCCGCAGCCGGGTCAGCAGCGCGTGCCCGACGACCAGCCCGGTCGCGTCGACCGCGACCACGGACAGCCCGGGCAGCCAGGCGGGATCGCGCCGCAGCGCGTCCACCAGGTCCGCCTCGTCCGGCCCGGGGAACGCGGCCATGTGGACGCGTCTGGTCGCCGGGGCGTCCTCCGGACATTCGATTCTCGTTGTGACCCGCATGAGTCAACCCTCCCTGTGTCGCACACCGTTGTGGACCGGCCCCGGACGGTGGGTGGACCGTCCGGGGCCGTTGCAGGTTAGCGGATGTGACGCTTCGTCAGGACTTGGGCTGAGCCTCGGTCTTGGCGTCCTCACGGACCTTGGGCTGGGCGTCCACACCGGCCTCGCGGCGCTGCGCCGGGGTGATCGGGGTCGGCGCACCGGTCAGCGGGTCGCCACCGGTGGACGTCTTCGGGAAGGCGATGACGTCGCGGATGGTGTCGTACCCGCCGAGCAGGGTGACGATCCGGTCCAGGCCGAAGGCGACGCCACCGTGCGGCGGCGGGCCGTAGTTGAAGGCGTCCAGCAGGAAGCCGAACTGCGAGGCCGCCTCCTCCTCGGAGAGGCCGATCGCGTCGAACGCCCGCTTCTGCACGTCGCGCTGGTGGATACGGATCGAACCGCCGCCCAGCTCCGAGCCGTTGAGGACCAGGTCGTACGCGTTGGACAGCGCCGAGCCGGGGTCGGTGTCGAAGGTGTCCAGCGACTCCGCGGTCGGGGCGGTGAACGGGTGGTGCACCGCGTGCCAGCCCTGGAACTGGCCCTTGTCGTCCTCGATCGGCTCGAACATCGGGAAGTCGACGACCCAGAGGAAGGCCCACTGGGACTCGTCGATCAGCTCGCAGCGCTTGCCGATCTCCAGACGGGCGGCGCCGAGCAGCTCCTGCGAGGCGCGCTCCTTGCCGGCCGCGAAGAAGACCGCGTCGCCGTTCTTGGCGCCGGCGGCGGCGGCCAGGCCGGCCAGGTGCTCGGCGGAGAGGTTCTTGGCGACCGGGCCGCGCAGCTCGCCCGTCTCGGCGTCGATGAGCACGTAGGCGAGGCCCTTGGCGCCGCGCGCCTTGGCCCAGTCCTGCCAGGCGTCCAGCTGCTTGCGCGGCTGCGAGGCACCGCCGGGCATGACCACCGCGCCGACGTACGGGGCCTGGAAGACGCGGAACTCGGTGCCCTTGAAGTACTCGGTGAGGTCGGTGAGTTCCTGGCCGAAGCGGACGTCCGGCTTGTCGGAGCCGTAGCGGCCCATGGCGTCCGCGTAGGTCATCCGGGGCAGCGGGTTCGGGATCTCGTAGCCGTGCACGTCGCGCCAGATCGAGCCGACGATCTTCTCGCCGAGGGCCAGGATGTCCTCCTGGTCGACGAAGGAGGCCTCGATGTCCAGCTGGGTGAACTCCGGCTGCCGGTCGGCGCGGAAGTCCTCGTCGCGGAAGCAGCGGGCGATCTGGTAGTAGCGCTCCATGCCGGCCACCATCAGCAGCTGCTTGAACAGCTG
This sequence comes from Kitasatospora sp. Ki12, assembly GCF_054601375.1. NCBI lineage: Bacteria > Bacillati > Actinomycetota > Actinomycetes > Kitasatosporales > Streptomycetaceae > Kitasatospora > Kitasatospora sp. Ki12. The sequence goes on from NZ_BAAIHT010000002.1 coordinate 2,490,834, forward strand.
GGGCGACTGCGGCAGCGCGTACCAGTGGCCGGGCTGCAGGCGGACCGGGACGAGGAAGTCGCGGGCGCCCTCGGGGGTGGAGCGGGTGAGGTACGGCGTCTCGATGTCGAGGTAGTCGTTCTCCTCCATCACCCGGCGGATGATGTTGTTGACCTTGGAGCGCAGGCGCAGGCCCTTGGCCGGGCCCTCACGGCGCAGGTCCAGGTAGCGGTAGCGCAGCCGGACCTCCTCGTTGACCGTGCCGGGCTCGTACTCGGCGACCGGGAAGGGCAGCGGGGCGGCCTCGGAGAGCACCTCGATCGCGCTGACCACGACCTCGACGGCACCGGTCGGGATGTCCGGGTTCTCGTTGCCCTCGGGGCGGACGCGGACGTCGCCGACGACCTTGACGCAGTACTCGGCGCGCAGGCCGTGCACCGAGTCGAGGTCGCGGACCACGATCTGCACGGTGCCGGAGGCGTCGCGCAGGTCGATGAAGGCCACGCCGCCGTGGTCGCGGCGGCGGGCGACCCAGCCGGCCAGGGTGACGGTGGTGTCTGCGTGCTCCGGGCGGAGCGTGCCCGCGTCGTGCGTGCGGATCACAGCTGCTTCTCCTTCAGGGTGGTGACGAGTGCGTCGAGGGCGACGGGGTTCTGCTCGCCGGTGCTCATGTCCTTGAGCTGGACGACGCCCTCGGCGAGGTCCCGGTCCCCGGCGATCAGGGCGAAGCGGGCGCCGGACCGGTCGGCGGACTTCATGGCGTTCTTGATGCTCTTGACGCCGAAGGCGAGGTCGGTGGCGACGCCGGCCCGGCGCAGCTCGACCACCTTGGCGAACAGGGTGTTCTTGGCCTCCTCGCCGAGCGCGACGGCGTACACGGAGGTGGCGGCCGGCAGGTCGAGGGCGACGCCCTCGGCCTCCAGGGCCAGGTAGGTGCGGTCCACGCCGAGCGCCCAGCCGACGGAGGGCAGCGCCGGGCCGCCGATCATCTCGGACAGGCCGTCGTAGCGGCCGCCGCCGCCGATCGCGGACTGCGCGCCGAGGCCGTTGTGCACGAACTCGAAGGTGGTGCGGGTGTAGTAGTCCAGGCCGCGGACCAGCTTCGGGTCGTCGACGAAGGCGACGCCGTTGGCGGTGAGCAGCTCGCGGACCTTCTCGTCGTACGCCTTGCACTCCTCGCACAGGTAGTCGCGGAGCATCGGGGCGTCGGCGAGCTGGGCCTGCACCGACTCGCGCTTGTCGTCCAGCACCCGCAGCGGGTTGATCTCGGCGCGGCGGCGGGTCTCCTCATCCAGGTCGAGGCCGGAGAGGAAGTCGATCAGCGCCGCGCGGTACACCGGGCGGCACTGCTTGTCGCCGAGGCTGTTGAGCAGCAGCGAGTAGTTCCGCAGGCCGAGCCCGCGGAAGGCGTCGTCGGCCAGGATGATCAGATCGGCGTCCAGCGCCGGGTCCTCGGCGCCGATCGCCTCGGCGCCGACCTGGGAGAACTGGCGGTAGCGGCCCTTCTGGGCGCGCTCGTAGCGGTAGTACGAGCCGGAGTACCAGAGCTTGACCGGCAGGTTGCCCTGCTTGTGCAGGTTCGCCTGGAGCGCGGCCCGCAGCACCGAGGCGGTGCCCTCCGGGCGCAGCGCGAGCTCGTCGCCACCCTTGGTGGTGAGGGTGTACATCTCCTTGCTGACGATGTCGGTGGACTCGCCGACACCGCGGGAGAACAGCTTCACGTCCTCGAAGACCGGGGTCTCGATGTAGCCGTAGCCGGCCCGGCGGGCGGGCGCGGCGATGCGCTCGCGGATCGCCAGGAACGTCGCGGAGCTGGGGGGCAGCAGGTCGTAGGTGCCCTTGGGGGCGGTGAAGGTGTTCAACTTCTCTTCCGTCACATTCCTCGTCGAGGGAAGTCCGGGGCGCCGACCGCACCCGCTGCCTGTCGGAGGTAGGGGTTGGTGGCGCGCTCGCGGCCGATGGTGGTCTGACCGCCGTGGCCGGAGAGGACCACGGTGGAGTCGTCGAGGGGCAGGCACACCCGGGCCAGCGACGTCATGATCGCCTCGCTGTCCCCGCCCGGGAGGTCGGTACGCCCGATGGAGCCGGCGAACAGCAGGTCGCCCGAGAACAGCACCGGGGGGAGGTCCTCGGCACCGGGCGTCCGGAAGGTCACCGACCCCCCGGTATGGCCCGGGGCGTGGTCCACGGTCAGTCGCAGGCCGGCCAGCTCCAGCACGCTGCCGTCGGTGAGTTCGCGCACGTCGTCGGGCTCGCCGACGGTGAGCTCGCCCATCAGCTGGGTGCCCAGGGAGCGGCCGAGCGCCTTCTCCGGGTCGGCCATCATGTACCGGTCCTCGGGGTGGATCCAGGCCGGGACGCCGCGGGCGCCGCAGACCGGGACCACCGAGGCCACGTGGTCGATGTGGCCGTGGGTGAGCAGCACGGCGACGGGCTTGAGCCGGTGCTCGCGGACCAGTTCCTCGACGCCGCGGGCGGCCTGGTGGCCGGGGTCGACGATGACGCACTCCTCGCCCGCCGCCGGAGCGACCAGGTAGCAGTTGGTGCCCCAGGCTCCAGCGGGGAATCCGGCGATGAACACGCGCGTCCTTCGTGATGCGGTCGGTGGCGACGAGGATGGAAGTCAAGTGGTGTAAGGGCAGCCTACCGGCGGTGCGCCTCCGGTTGCGAACCAGATCGGCGCCCGGACGCGGCCGTCTGACAGGTTCACCGCGTCCTTACGGGCCCGGTCCCTACACTTGGCCGCCGAGGGATGCGATGATCCGCTCCGGAATCCCCTCCACTTTCCCCGCACATCCGTAGGAGACACGGCCGGTGGTCAGCAGCGAACAGCGGCGGCGGCAGCTCGCCCGCGAGAAGTACGATCGCCAGATGGAGCGCCGGGCCGAGGCCGAGGCCGCCCGTAAGCGTCGCACCACGATCCTGGGCGCCGCGCTGGCCGTGGTGGTCCTGGCCGGCGGTGGCACCCTGATCGCCACCGGCGCGTTCAGCTCGGACGACAAGGACAAGAGCGCGTCCGCGGCGAACAGCCCGCAGGCCGCGCCGACCAAGGCCGCCGAGCCGACGACCCCGACCCGCAAGCCGGTCGAGGGCTGCGCCGCTCCGGCGCCGGGCGCCCCCAACGGCAAGAAGTGGCAGGCCGAGCCGGCCATGTCGATCGAGCCGGGCTCGGCGTACACGATGGCGCTGGACACCAACTGCGGCAAGGTGACGATCGCGCTGGACGCGGCCAAGGCCCCGCACACGGTGAACTCGTTCTCCTTCCTGGCCGGCGAGCAGTACTTCGACCACACCAAGTGCCACCGCCTCACCACCGACGGCATCTTCGTGCTGCAGTGCGGTGACCCGACCGCCAGCGCGACCGTCCCGGGCGGCACCGGCGACCCGGGCTACAAGTTCGCGGACGAGAACCTGGACGGCGCGACCTACCCGGCGGGCACCGTGGCGATGGCCAACTCCGGCCCCGGCACGAACGGCAGCCAGTTCTTCCTGGTCTACAAGGACACCAAGCTGCCGCCGAAGTACACCCCCTTCGGCAAGATCACCGGCGGCCTGGACGTGGTGCAGAAGATCGCCGCGGCCGGCACCCTGGAGGGCTCCCCGGACGGCCACCCGATGGCCGACGTGACCTTCAACTCCGTTACGGTGTCGAAGGGTTGACCGATCCCGGGGCCGTCGGCAGCCGTCCCGCGCGGCGCGCTCGCCCGGCCCCGGGCCGAAATCGCCCGGCCCGGATGCGGACAGCACCGGGCCTGGTCGCCTATGTTGGCGTTGTATAGGGTGCCCGGACCCGCCCAGCCGTCACCCTCGGCAGCAGGGCAGGGCGGACGGGGACGGCGGACTCATCGGTCCGCCGCACATCAACTGTGGACGACGGTCGCGCGCCGCCCCGGCGTGGGCGCGACGTCATGTGGAGGACGCGCTATGAGCAGCGACCCGTGGGGCCGTGTGGACGAGCAGGGCACGGTCTACGTCAGGACGGCCGACGGCGAACGCGTCGTGGGTTCCTGGCAGGCCGGCTCGCCCGAGGAGGCCCTCGCCTACTTCGAGCGCAAGTACCAGGGCATCGAGGTGGAGATCGGCCTGCTGGAGAAGCGGGTGCGCACCACCGACCTGGCCGCCAAGGACGCCCAGACCGCGCTGGAGCACCTGCGCGCGCAGGTGGTCGAGGGGCACGCGGTCGGTGACCTGGAGGCCCTGGCCAAGCGGCTGGACACGCTCGCCGGCGAGATCGAGAGCCGGCGCGAGGAGCGCAAGGCCGCCCGCGCCAAGGCGCAGGACGAGGCCCGCGCGGCCAAGGAGGCCCTGGTCACCGAGGCCGAGCAGCTCGCCGAGTCCACCCAGTGGCGGGAGGCCGGGGACCGGCTGCGCGCCCTGGTGGACACCTGGAAGGGCCTGCCCCGCCTGGACCGCAAGAGCGACGACGAGCTGTGGCACCGCTTCTCGCACGCCCGCTCGGTCTTCTCCAAGCACCGCAAGGCGCACTTCGCCACCCTGGACGCCGAGCGCGACAAGGCCCGGCAGACCAAGGAGGCGCTGGTCGCCGAGGCCGAGACGCTGTCCTCGTCCACGGACTGGGGCACCACCGCGGCCGCCTACCGCGACCTGATGGCGCGGTGGAAGGGCGCCGGCCGCGCCCAGCGGGACATCGAGGACGAGCTGTGGGCGCGGTTCCGCGGCGCGCAGGACGTCTTCTTCCAGGCCCGCTCCGCGGTGTTCAGCGAGCGCGACGCCGAGCAGGTGGAGAACCAGAAGCTCAAGGAGGCGCTGGCCGCCGAGGCCGAGGCGATCCTGCCGATCACCGACCTGAAGGTCGCCAAGGCCGCGCTGCGCGAGGTCAACGAGCGCTGGGAGGCGATCGGGCACGTGCCGCGCGAGGTCCGTCCGAAGCTGGACGGCCGGCTGAACACGGTCGAGCGGGCCATCCGCGAGGCCGAGGAGAGCGAGTGGAAGCGCTCCAACCCCGAGGCCAAGGCCCGCGCGGCCGGCATGGTCGGGCTCTTCCAGGCCAAGGCCGACAAGATCCAGGCCGACCTGGACAAGGCCCGCGCGGCCGGCAACGCCTCCCGGACGGCCAAGCTCGAGTCCGAGCTGGCCGGCGTGCAGACCCTGCTGGAGCAGGCGCACAAGAGCCAGGAGGAGTTCAGCGGCTGATCCCGCCGAACCGTCCGTACGGCGAAGGCCCCCGGGGAGCTCCCCGGGGGCCTTCGCCGTACGGACGCGCCGTCAGACCGTCGTCACTTCCGCGCGGAGGTGACGCGGTAGACGTCGTACACGCCCTCGACGCCGCGCACCGCCTTGAGCACGTGGCCGAGGTGCTTCGGGTCGCCCATCTCGAAGGTGAACCGGCTCATCGCCACCCGGTCGCGGGAGGTCTGCACCGCCGCCGACAGGATGTTGACGTGCTGGTCGGAGAGCACCCGGGTGACGTCGGAGAGCAGCCGGGAGCGGTCCAGCGCCTCGACCTGGATGGCCACCAGGAAGACCGAGGACTGGGTGGCCGCCCACTCGACGTCGATCATGCGTTCCGGCTGCTGGCTCAGCGCCTCCACGTTGACGCAGTCGGCGCGGTGCACCGAGACGCCGTTGCCGCGGGTCACGAAGCCGACGATCGGGTCGCCCGGCACCGGGGTGCAGCAGCGGGAGAGCTTGACCCAGACGTCCTCGACGCCCTTGACGATCACGCCCGGGTCGCCCTTGGCCCGGCGGCGCACCGCACGGCGGTTGTCGTGCGTCGGGGTGGCGGTCTCCGCCAGGTCCTCGGTCGCGCCCTCCTCGCCGCCGAGCGCCTGGACCAGCTTCTGCACGATGTTCTGCGCGGCGACGTGGCCCTCGCCGATCGCGGCGTAGAGCGAGGAGATGTCGGGGTAGCGCATCTCGTGGGCCAGGGTGACCAGCGAGTCGCCGGTCAGGATCCGCTGGATCGGCAGGCCCTGCTTGCGCATCGCCCGGACGATCGCCTCCTTGCCGTGCTCGATCGCCTCCTCGCGGCGCTCCTTGGAGAACCAGGCGCGGATCTTGTTGCGGGCGCGCGGCGACTTGACGAAGCCCAGCCAGTCCCGGGACGGACCGGCGTTCTCCGCCTTGGAGGTGAACACCTCGACGGCGTCGCCGTTCTCCAGGGTCGACTCCAGCGGCACCAGCCGCCCGTTCACCCGGGCGCCTATCGTCCGGTAGCCGACCTCGGTGTGCACCGCGAAGGCGAAGTCGACCGGGGTCGCGCCGGCCGGCAGGGCTATCACGTCACCCTTGGGGGTGAAGACGAAGACCTCGTTGCTGGCCAGGTCGAAGCGGAGCGACTCCAGGAACTCGCCCGGGTCGGCGGTCTCCTTCTGCCAGTCCAGCAGCTGCCGCAGCCAGGCCATCTCGTTGACGGCGCCGGCCTTGTCGTCCTTGCGGGTCTGGGTCGGGGTGTCGGTGCGGACCTTGGACGCCCCGGCCACCGCGCGCTGCTTGTACTTCCAGTGCGCGGCGATGCCGTACTCGGCCCGCCGGTGCATGTCGAAGGTGCGGATCTGGAGCTCGACGGGCTTGCCGCCGGGGCCGATCACCGTCGTGTGCAGCGACTGGTACATGTTGAACTTGGGCATCGCGATGTAGTCCTTGAACCGCCCCGGCACCGGGTTCCACCGCGCGTGGATGGTGCCCAGCGCCGCGTAGCAGTCGCGGACGGTGTCGACCAGGACCCGGATGCCCACCAGGTCGTAGATCTCGGCGAAGTCCCGGCCCCGGACGATCATCTTCTGGTAGACCGAGTAGTAGTGCTTCGGCCGGCCGGTGACGGAGGCGGTGATCCGGGCGCCGCGCAGGTCCGTCTGGACCTGGTCGATGACGGTCGCCAGGTACTCGTCCCGCTTGGGGGCGCGCTCGGCGACCAGCCGGACGATCTCGTCGTACATCTTGGGGTAGAGGATCGCGAAGGCGAGGTCCTCCAGCTCCCACTTGATGGTGTTCATGCCCAGCCGGTGCGCCAGCGGGGCGTAGATCTCCAGCGTCTCGCGGGCCTTCTTCTCCTGCTTCTCCCGCTTGAGGTAGCGCATCGTGCGCATGTTGTGCAGGCGGTCGGCCAGCTTGATCACCAGGACCCGCGGGTCCTTGGCCATCGCGACGACCATCTTGCGGACGGTCTCGGCCTGCGCGGCCTCGCCGAACTTGACCCGGTCCAGCTTGGTGACGCCGTCCACCAGCAGGGCCACCGAGTCGCCGAAGTCCTTGCGCAGGGTCTCCAGGCCGTAGTCGGTGTCCTCGACGGTGTCGTGCAGCAGCCCGGCCATCAGCGTCGGGGCGTCCATGCCGAGCTCGGCGAGGATCGTCGCGACGGCCAGCGGGTGGGTGATGTACGGGTCGCCGCTCTTGCGCTTCTGCCCCCGGTGCCACTTCTCGGCGACCGCGTACGCCTTCTCGATGTCGCGCAGCAGCGCCGGGTCGGCCTTGGGGTCGTTCGCCCGGATCGAGCGGAACAGCGGCTCCAGGACGGGGTTGAGCACGCTGGAGCGCTGGCCGCCGAGGCGGGCCAGGCGGGCGCGCATGCCACCGGTGGAGCCCCGGCCGGACGGGGCGAGCGAACGCGAGGAGGTCGGCGCCGGACGTGCCGGGGTGGCCCCCGAGGGCGCGGGACGGTCTTCGGGGGCGGCCGCTGCGGCCGTGGGCACAACCTCGTCGGGCAAGGACAACTCCTCGGGGCACCGGGCCGGCCCCTGCCGCGGTCCGAACGGGAGGACCCGACCGGGAGGGGATGAATCTTCATGGTACCGAGCCCGGCGCCCCGGCGTTCATCCGGCCGGGCCGCAAACGGAAGGGCGGCGGTCGGATGCTCCGACCGCCGCCCTCCACTCAGGTGCCTCAGACCGTGACCAGCGTCTCCAGCGGAGCGCCGGCCAGGTGCCCGGCCAGCCGCTCACGGCCGTCCAGGAAGCCCAGCTCCATCAGCACCACGACGCCCGCCAGCTCGGCGCCGGCCTCCTTGACCAGGTCCAGCGAGGCCCCGATCGTCCCGCCGGTGGCCAGCACGTCGTCCACCACCAGCACCCGCTCACCGGGCGCGAAGGCGTCGCACTGCACCTCCAGCGTCGCCGAGCCGTACTCCAGCTCGTACGAGCGGCGGAACACCTCGCCGGGCAGCTTGCCCTGCTTGCGGATCGGCACGAAGCCGAGCCCGGCCGCGAAGGCCGCCGGAGCCGCCAGCACGAAGCCGCGCGCCTCCAGGCCCACCACCTTGGTCGCCCCGAGCTCCTTCGCCCGGTCCGCCAGCGCCCGGGTCAGGGCGCCGAAAGCCTCGGCGTCGGCGAGCAGCGGCGCGATGTCCTTGAACAGCACGCCCGGCTTCGGGTAGTCCGGAACGTCCCGGATCCGGCTGTTCAGCAGCTCGGCCAGGGCGATGTCGGCGGTGGTCACGGTGAGTCCTCGGGGTCGTGGTACGGGTCAGCGCTTGGTGGACGGACGGCCCTTGGCACGGGTGCCGGCCGCACGGCCACGCTGACCGACCATACCCGCGGGCTGGCCCTCGTCCGCGAGCTCGTCACCGGCGACCGCGTCCTCGACCTTGTCGGCGGCGGCGGCCCGGTGCTGCAGGACCCGCTTGCGCAGCGCCTTCATCTCCGGCTGCTCCTCCTTGAGCTGCGCCAGCAGCGGGGTGGCGACGCAGATCGAGGAGTAGGCACCGGCCGCGAGGCCGATGAAGAGCGCGAGCGAGATGTCGTTCAGGGTGCCGGCGCCCAGGATGCCGCCACCGATGAACAGCAGCGCGGCGACCGGCAGCAGCGCCACCACGGTGGTGTTGAGCGAGCGCACCAGGGTCTGGTTGAGGCCCGCGTTGGCCGCCTCGCTGTAGGTGAGCTTGTTCTGCTTGGTGAGCCCCTTGGTGTTCTCCTTCACGGTGTCGAAGACGACGACCGTGTCGTAGAGCGAGTACCCGAGGATCGTCAGGAAGCCGATCACCGTACCGGGGGTGACCTCGAAGCCCACCAGGGCGTAGACCCCGATGGTGATCAGGAGGTCGTGGATGAGGGCGACCAGGGCGGCCACCGCCATCCGCCACTCGAAGGCGATCGCCAGGTAGACCGTCACCAGGATCATGAAGATGATCAGACCCGTGAGGGCCTTGCTGGAGATCTGCTTGCCCCAGCTGGGGCCGATCACCTGGGCCTCGACGGTGTCCAGCGGAACGCCGATCTTCTCGGCGAGCTGCGAGCGCACCTCGTCCGAGCTCTTCGGCTCCTCGGTGCTGACCTGGATGCGGATCTTGCCGTTGTCGGTGGACTGCACCAGCGGGTGCGAGGAGACGACCTGGTCGGCCTTCTCCTGCGCCTGCGAGACGGTCAGGCCGGGCTTGGCCACGGTGTAGACCGAGCCGCCCTTGAACTCGATGCCCAGGTGCAGGCCCATGGCCAGGCCGATCGCCGCGACCAGCACGATCACGCCGGAGATGGAGTACCAGAGCTTGCGGCGGCCGACGAAGTCGAAGCTGACCTCGCCCTGGTAGAGCCGGTGTCCCAGGTTGGAGAAGCGCGACACGGTGTCAGGCCTCCTTCACGGCGGCAGAGGAGGGGTTACGACGACGGCTGCTGCGCAGCGGCGGGCGGGCGCCCAGCCGCTTCGGGTCCAGGCCGGACCACGGGTGGCCGTTGAGGAAGAACTTCCGGCGGGCCAGCAGCGTGATCAGCGGCTTGGTGAAGAGGAAGATCACCACGACGTCGAGCGCCGTGGTCAGACCCAGGGTGAACGCGAAGCCCTGGACCTTGCCGACCGAGACCACGTAGAGCACGGCGGCACAGAGGAAGGACACGAAGTCCGAGACCAGGATGGTGCGCCGGGCGCGCGGCCAGGCCCGCTGGACCGCCGGGCGCAGCGGGGCGCCCTCGCGGACCTCGTCGCGGATGCGCTCGAAGTACACGATGAAGGAGTCCGCGGTGATGCCGATCGCGACGATCGCGCCGCAGACCGCGGGCAGGTTCAGCGCGAAGCCGATCCCGCCGCCGAGCAGGCTCATGATCGAGTAGGTCATGATCGCCGAGACGATCAGACCGGCGATCGAGACCAGGCCGAGGCCGCGGTAGTAGATCAGCGAGTAGGCGACGACCAGCACCATGCCGATCAGGCCGGCGACCAGGCCGGCCTTGAGCTGGTCGCTGCCGAGCGCCGGGGAGACGGTGGTGATGTCGCTCTTGGCGAACTCCAGCGGCAGGGCGCCGTAGCCCAGCACGTTGGACAGGTCCTGCGCCTCGGTCTGGGTGAAGCGACCGGTGATGACCGCGCTGCCGCCCGGGATCGAGCCGTTGACCTGCGGGTGCGAGACGACCTGGTTGTCCAGCACGATGGCGAACTGGTTGGTCGGCGGGGCCTGGGTGGCCAGCTGGCCGGTGACCTTGGCGAAGGCGTCGGTGCCGGTGCCGTTGAACTGCAGCTGGACCTGCCAGCCGGCGCCGGTCTGGGTGTCGAGGCTGGGCTGGGCCTTGGAGACGTCCTTGCCCTTCACGGCCACCGGGCCGAGCGCCAGCTTCTCGTAGTAGCCGTTCTCGGGCTTCTGGGAGCAGGCGATGACGGCCTTGTCCTCGGGACCGGTCTGGGCGGCGCGGACCTCGGGCTTGGAGCAGTCGACCGCGGCGAACGCGGCGGCCAGCTCCGGCGGGACGGTGCCCTGGGTCATCGCGGCGCTGAGGTCGGCGGCGGACGGCGGGGTCGCCGGGGCGCTCGGGGCGCCGGTGGCGGCCGGGGCGGCGCTGCCGGTGGCGGCGGCGGACGGGGCCGTGCTCGCGCCGGTGGCGGCGGGCGACGGGCTGGTGCCCTCGGCGGCCAGCGCCTCACCGACGGTGCGGCCCTGCTTGGTGGCGCTCGCGGACGCGGACGGCGAGCCGGGCGCGGAGGCGCCGGCGGTGGCCGACGGAGTGGCACCGGCCGGCGGGGTCGCCGACGGGGTGCCGGTGGCGCCCGCGGACGGGGTGCCGGTGGGAGCCGGGGCGGTGACGCCGCTGGGGGCCACGGCCAGGACCGGGCGGAAGAACAGCTGGGCGGTGGTACCGACCTGGTCCGCCGCGTTCTGCCGGTCGCCGCCCTTGGGGATGTTCACGATGATCGTGTTGTCGCCCTGGGTCTGGACCTCCGCCTCGGAGACACCCATGCCGTTGACGCGGCGCTCGATGATCCCGGTGGCGATGTCCATGTTGGACTTGTTGATCGCCTTGGGGTCGGTCGACTTCGCGGTCAGCGTGATGCTGGTGCCACCGGCGAGGTCGATCCCGAGCCGGGGCTTGGTGTTGCCCGTCCCGAACATGAGGGCGACCAGTCCGACGGTGACGACCAGGATGAGGGCCAGCGCCCGCCCTGGGTAGCCGTCGCGCGGGCGCGACTTGGGTGTTGCCACCTTGCTCGTTTCTCCCTGTCCATGCCACTTCCCCGACCGGACCCCCGTCCGGCTCGTGGCGGGACAGGGGTCCGGCGGTGCTGCGGCCCTGAGGTCCTGTGGGCTCGCGGCAACTGTTGCCGCGCGGCCGGGCGGGTTGCCCGTCCGTACTACTTGCTCGCGGGAGCCCCGCCCTCGACGTCGCCCTTCGCGGCGCTGTCCTTGGTGAGCGTCAGCGGCTTGTCCTCGACCGGCTCGGCGTCGGCGTCCTCGGCCTCCGGCTCGGGGAGCTCGTCGTCGGCGGGGCGACCGTTGATGATCGCGTCGTACTCCTGGGGGTCCAGGACGGCCGCGATCGCGCTCTTGGTGAAGTGGGTGACCACGCCGGGCGCGATCTCCAGCTCGACGGTCTCGTCATTGACCGCCTTCACCTGGGCATACAGACCGCCGATGGTGCGCACTCCCGCCCCGGGCTCCAGCGAGGTCTGCATGCTCTGCTGCTGCTGCTGGCGCTTCTTCTGCGACCGGAACATGAGCACGATCGCGATGATCGGGAGGAGAAGGATGATGAGGTTCACTGCAGCCAGGGTCCTTTACGGGCCGCCGGCCGGCGGCCTGTGTGGTATGGGTCGGCCCGTCAGGTGAGAGGGGCGGTCCGGCGGAGTCTATGCAACCCCGAACTGATCGGACAACGCCAAGCATCGCATCCTGCCGCCGAAAGTGGCGACCCTCCGCCTGCACAGTTTCCCCGGGCTCCTTTCCCGGCTCCCCCATGCCGTGCGCCGACCGCACCGGGCGGGAACGTACGGCCCCGTCTCACCCGTTCAGCCGATGGCGGTCAACCTTCGTCGGCCGGGAACAGCTCCGGCTGGGGCGGAACAGTGCCCCGGGCGGTCTGGACCGGCGGGGTCAGGCCGAGGTGCTGCCAGGCCGCGGCGGTGGCGATCCGGCCGCGCGGGGTCCGGGCGAGCAGTCCCTCGCGGACCAGGAAGGGCTCGGCCACCTCCTCGACCGTCTCGGACTCCTCGCCCACCGCGACGGCCAGTGTCGACAAACCGACCGGCCCGCCGCCGAACAGCCGCAGCAGCGCGTCCAGCACCGCGCGGTCCAGCCGGTCCAGGCCGCGGGCGTCCACCTCGTAGACGGCCAGCGCCTGGGCCGCGATCTCGGCGTCGACCAGGCCGTCGTGCCGGACCTGCGCGTAGTCGCGGACCCGCCGCAGCAGCCGGTTGGCGATCCGCGGGGTGCCGCGCGAACGCCCGGCGATCTCGGCGGCACCGGCCGGGTCTATCTCCACGTCCAGCAGCGCGGCCGAGCGGTGGACCACCCGCTGCAGCTCGGCCGGGGCGTAGAACTCCATGTGGCCGGTGAAGCCGAAGCGGTCGCGCAGCGGCGGCGGCAGCAGGCCGGCCCGGGTGGTGGCGCCGACGAGGGTGAAGGGCGGCAGCTCCAGCGGGATGGCGGTGGCGCCCGGCCCCTTGCCGACGATCACGTCGACCCGGAAGTCCTCCATCGCCATGTAGAGCATCTCCTCGGCGGGCCGGGACATCCGGTGGATCTCGTCGAGGAAGAGCACCTCCCCCTCGGTCAGCGAGGAGAGGATCGCCGCGAGGTCGCCCGCGTGCTGGATGGCCGGGCCGGAGGTGATCCGGATCGGGGCGCCCAGCTCGGCCGCGATGATCATGGACAGGGTGGTCTTGCCCAGCCCGGGCGGACCGCTCAGCAGCACGTGGTCCGGCGCGCTGCCGCGCTTGCGGGCGGCCTGGAGCACCAGGGACAGCTGCTCGCGCACCCGCTCCTGGCCGATGAACTCGTCCAGCAGCTTGGGGCGCAGCGCCGCCTCCACCGCCTGGTCCTCACCGTCGGCGGCGGCCGTCACCAGCCGGTCGGCGGGTTCCGAGTCGTACATCGTTGCGGGCTCCCGAGTCCTCAGAGTCGACAAACGGACAGATCGTCAGATGGCGTCAGCGGGCGCGGTTGAGACCGCGCAGCGCGAGCCGGAGCAGGGCGCCGACGTCCGGCGCCTGCTGGGCCTCCGCCTCCGGGGCGACGGCCGCGACCGCCTCGTCCGCCTCGCGCGGGGCGTAGCCCAGGCCGGTCAGCGCGGAGTGCAGCTGCTCGCTCCACGGCGCCGGGCCGCTCGCGATCGGCTTCTGCGCCGGCACCGCGCCGTGCGGGGCGCCCAGCTTGTCCTTGTACTCCAGCAGCAGCTTGGCGGCCTTCGCCTTGCCGATGCCGGGGACCGCGACCAGCGCCTTCTCGTCGCCGCCCGCGATCGCGGCCCGCAGCGCGTCCGGGCTGTGCACGCCGAGGATCGCCTGCGCCAGCTTGGGGCCGACGCCCGGCGCGGCCTGGAGGATCTCGAAGACGGCGCGCTCGTCGTCGTCCGCGAAACCGAAGAGCGTCAGCGAGTCCTCCCGGACCACCAGCGAGGTCGCCAGCCGGGCCGGCTCGCCCAGCCGCAGACCGGCCAGGGTGTTCGGGGTGCACTGCACGGCCATCCCGATCCCGCCGACCTCGACCACCGCCGTACCGGCGGCGATGGCCGCCACGGGCCCTTGCACGAAGGCGATCACCGGACTGTTCCTCTCACGGGGGTGGATCGGGGGGTGGAACGGGGAGCGGACCCGGACGTGGCGGACCCGGACGTGGCGCGGGCCGCCAGGACGGCGGCCTCCAGGCGGTTGGTCGCCCCGCCGCGCCAGATGTGGCAGATCGCGAGCGCCAGCGCGTCCGCGGCGTCCGCCGGCTTGGGCGGCGCGTCCAGCCGCAGCAGCCGCTGCACCATGGCCGTGACCTGCGCCTTGTCGGCCCGGCCGGAGCCGGTGACGGCCGCCTTGACCTCGCTGGGGGTGTGCAGGGTGACCGGGATGCCGCGCCGCGTCGCGCAGAGCATCGCCACCGCGCTGGCCTGGGCCGTCCCCATCACGGTGCGCACGTTGTGCTGGGCGAAAACCCGCTCGACGGCGACCAGGTCGGGCCGGTGCTCGTCCAGCCAGGCCTCGATGCCCTGCTCGACCTGGACCAGCCGCTGACCGATCTCGGCGTCGGCGGGCGTGCGCACCACCCCGACCCCGACCATCCGCAGGGGCCGGCCCGGCGCGCCCTCGACCACGCCGACCCCGCACCTGGTCAGCCCCGGGTCCACACCCAGTACCCGCACCACTTCGCCCCGCCTCCCGTGACCCGCCGGCTGTGGCGGGTGAACTTCCGCAGGCTACCGCCCGGGTCCGACAACCCGGCCGACGACACCGGCCCGGCGGTCCTGGGACCACCGGGCCGGGCAGTGAGAACGACCACTCGTGCCGTTACTCGGCGTCGAGCTGCGCACCGACCTCGTCGGAGATGTCGAAGTTGGCGAAGACGTTCTGCACGTCGTCGCTGTCCTCGAGGGCGTCGATCAGCTTGAGGATCTTGCGGGCGCCGTCGACGTCCAGCTCGACCTGCATGCTCGGGAGGAAGTTGGCCTCGGCCGAGTCGTAGTCGACACCGGCGTCCACCAGCGCGGTGCGCACGGCGACCATCTTGGAGGCCTCGGAGACGATCTCGAACGTGTCGCCGAGGTCGTTGATCTCCTCGGGCTCCTGGTCCAGGACGACCTCGAAGAGCTTGTCCTCGTCCACGCCGTCGGCCTTGGGGACGATGACGACGCCCTTGCGGGCGAACAGGTACGACACCGAGCCCGGGTCGGCCATCGAGCCGCCGTTGCGGGTCATCGCGACGCGCACGTCGGAGGCCGCGCGGTTGCGGTTGTCGGTGAGGCACTCGATCAGGACGGCGACGCCGTTCGGGCCGTAGCCCTCGTACATGATGGTCTGGTAGTCGGCGCCGCCGGCCTCCAGGCCGCCACCGCGCTTGACGGCGCGGTTGATGTTGTCGATCGGGACCGAGCTCTTCTTCGCCTTCTGGATGGCGTCGTACAGGGTCGGGTTGCCCGCCGGGTCGGGACCGCCGGTGCGCGCCGCCACCTCGATGTTCTTGATCATCTTGGCGAAGAGCTTGCCGCGCTTGGCGTCGATCACGGCCTTCTTGTGCTTGGTGGTAGCCCACTTAGAGTGGCCGGACATCGCCAGCTCCTTTACGTCGCCAAAGGGAAATGAACAGATGAGATCTTACCGGTGTCGTCACCGGTGAGGCGCACACGGTCAGCACGCGGTGATGGCGCGCCCGGTGCGGGTCAGCGCGCGGCCGCCGCGAGGTGCTCCTCGACCATCCGCACGAAGTACGCGTGCACCCGGTGGTCGCCGGTCAGTTCCGGGTGGAAGGAGGTGGCCAGCAGGTTGCCCTGGCGCACGGCCACGATCCGGCTGTCCGGACCGTCCGCGGCGGGCAGCTCGGCCAGCACCTCGACGCCCGCGCCGACCGCCTCGACCCAGGGGGCGCGGATGAAGACGCCGTGCACCGGCGCGTCGTCCAGGCCCGCGAAAGCGATCCCGGACTCGAAGGACTCGTTCTGGCGGCCGAAGGCGTTGCGGCGCACCGTCATGTCGATGCCGCCGACGGTCTCCTGGTCCTCGCGGCCGTCCAGGATCTTGTCGGCCAGCATGATCATGCCCGCGCAGGTGCCGTAGACCGGCATGCCGGCGGCGACCCGCTCGCGCACCGGGTCCATCACGCCGAACAGCAGCGCCAGCTTGGACATGGTGGTGGACTCCCCGCCGGGGATCACCAGCGCGTCGACCTCGGCCAGTTCCTCCGCCCGGCGCACCGGACGGGCGAGCGCGTCGGCCTCGGCCAGCGCCACCAGGTGCTCGCGGACGTCGCCCTGCAGGGCGAGGACGCCGATGACTGGAGTGCTCACGGTCTTCAACCTCAATCGATCGTTACTACGGGACTACGTGGCGCGGCCCGCCGCAGCGCCGGAACGCTGCGGCGGGCCCGTGCCCTCGGAACCTGCGGGGCGACTACCAGCCGCGCTTGGCGTAGCGCTCGGTCTCCGGCAGGGTGTCGCAGTTGATGCCGACCATGGCCTCGCCCAGGTTGCGGGAGGCGTCCGCGATGACCTTCGGGTCGTCGAAGAAGGTGGTGGCCTTCACGATGGCGGCGGCGCGCTTGGCCGGGTCGCCCGACTTGAAGATGCCGGAGCCGACGAAGACGCCCTCGGCGCCCAGCTGGCGCATCAGCGCGGCGTCGGCCGGGGTGGCCACGCCACCGGCGGAGAACAGCACGACCGGCAGCTTGCCGAGCTCGGCGACCTCCTTGACCAGCTCGTACGGGGCGCGCAGCTCCTTGGCGGCGGCGTACAGCTCGTTGTTGTCCAGGGCGCGCAGCTGGCCGATCTCGTTCTTGATCTGGCGCAGGTGGCGGACGGCCTCGACGACGTTGCCGGTGCCGGCCTCGCCCTTCGAGCGGATCATGGCCGCGCCCTCGGCGATGCGGCGCAGCGCCTCGCCCAGGTTGGTGGCGCCGCACACGAAGGGGGTGGTGAAGGCGAACTTGTCCGAGTGGTTCACCTCGTCGGCCGGGGTCAGCACCTCGGACTCGTCGATGTAGTCGACACCGAGCGACTGCAGGACCTGGGCCTCGACGAAGTGGCCGATGCGGGACTTGGCCATCACCGGGATGGAGACCGCCTCGATGATCTCCTCGATCATGTTGGGGTCGGACATACGGGCCACGCCGCCGTCCTTGCGGATGTCGGCCGGAACCCGCTCGAGCGCCATGACGGCCACCGCGCCGGCGTCCTCGGCGATCTTGGCCTGCTCGGCGTTGACCACGTCCATGATCACACCGCCCTTGAGCTGCTCGGCCATGCCCCGCTTGACCCGGGCGGTGCCGATCTGCGGCTGGTCTGCGGTGGTGGGGGTGGTGGACACGTGAGACCTCACTCGAAGATGAACCAGTGCTATCGCCCTATGGTAGGCGGAACAGGTGGCCCATCCATGCGCCACCGAGTCCAGCCAGGACGACGGGACACGACAAACGGGCCGTATCCGTGGCCACCCTAAGCAGGCGCCCCCTCGGGCGTGAGAGCGGGCGGCGGAGCGTCGTCCATCTCGAAGGCCATCGGGAACGGCGCCTTCCCCGCCAGCCGGAAGTACCGCACCAGCCGGTGCTCGCGCACCGCCCGCGCCGCCCGCACCGCGTCGTTGTGGAACCGGCGGGCCATCGGCACCCGGCGCACCGCGGCCGTCAGCTCACGAACCGCCTCCTCGCCGCCCGGCTCGGCCACCAGCGCCGCCACCTGCTCCGGCTCCTCCAGCACCGCCCGCAGCGCCAGGCTCAGCTGGCTCTCCGCCACCTCGCGGTGCTCGTCCTCGGCCTGCCGGGCCGCGTGCGCCGCGTCCAGCAGCAGCAGCGAGGCCGCCGGATCCAGCAGCGAGGACGTCGCGAGCTCGATCGCCACCGACGCCCGGCGGACCAGCTGCGCGTCGAGCGCCGCCCGCGCGGCGTCGATCCGGGCGTGCAGCCGGTCCAGCCGGCCGGCCGTCCAACTCAGGTACATGCCGAAGAGCACCACGGCCACGCCGGCCCAGATCCAGGTAGTCACGGGCCGCTACGTTACCGGGTGTCACCGGCCGCCCCGACCGGCGTCAGCCCAGCACCACCGCGTTGCGGTAGCAGTCCCGGTCGATGTCCGCGATGTCCACCGCGCTGAACAGCCGGGCACCGGGCCGCGGCCGCACGTACTGGGCCACCAGCTTCAGCACGCCCTCGGCCAGCGCGGCCTTCGCCTCCGGCGAGCGCCCCGGGAAGATCTGGAACTCCACGAACACCTGGACGTCCCCGCTCATCCCGCTGGTCCCGACCACCAGCTCCTCGCTCGACCGGAACACCGTCTTGCAGGACTCCGGCTTCGCGTCGATCGTCTCCTCGGCGAGCCGGTTGATCGCCAGGCCCAGCGCCCGGCGGTCGAAGGTGCCGGCCAGGCCGGCCGAGTAGTCCACGGAGATCTGCGGCATCGGTTCCCCCATGCGGTCAGGCGGTACGGTCGCGCCCGACCCTAACCCCACCTACAGCCGGGCCGAGGCCGACCCCGCCGCGACCGGCCGGCGGCCACCGGATCAGTCCCGGGCCAGCCCGAACCTGCCGCGCCGCCCGCTGCGCACGTCCTCCTCGACCACCGCCGCGGCCCCGGCCGTCACCGTCTCGTACACCGCCAGGATGTCCGCGCCCACCGTCGACCAGTCGAACCGCCGCACGTGCCGCGAAGCCGCCTTCCGCAGCTCCTCCAGCCGCGCCGGATCACCCAGCAGCCGCAGCGCCGTACGGGCCAGCGCGTCCGCGTCCTCCACCCGGAACAGCTCGCCGGCGTCCCCACCGTCCAGCACCTGCTTGAACGCGTCCAGATCGCTCGCCAGCACCGGGGCGCCCGCCGACATCGCCTCGACCAGGATGATCCCGAAGCTCTCGCCACCGGTGTTCGGCGCCACGTACAGGTCCACGCTGCGCAGCAGCCGGGCCTTCTCCGCGTCGCTCACCATGCCGAGGAACTCCACCTGCCGGCGCACCTCCGGCGCGAGGCCCGCGACGGCCTCCTCCTCGTCGCCCTTGCCCGCCACCAGCAGCCGCACCCCCGGCCGCTCCGCCAGGATCCTCGGCAGCGCCGCCAGCAGCGTCGGCAGGCCCTTGCGCGGCTCGTTGATCCGGCCGATGAAGCCGATCGTGCCCGGCTCGCCCTTCGCCGCGTGGCCCGTCCACCGCTCGTCCGCCTCGGCCTCCGCGAAGAAGCCCACGTCCACGCCGTTGGGGATCACCACCGCGTCCCCGCCCAGGTGCTCCACCAGGGTGCGCCGGGCGTACTCCGAGACCGCGATCCGGGCCCGCATCTTCTCCAGGCCCGGCTGCAGGATCGGCGAGGCCGCGATCATCGCCCGCGACCGCGGGTTGGAGGTGTGGAACGTCCCCACCATCGGCCCGGTCGCCGACCAGGCCGCCAGCATCGACAGGCTCGGCGAGGCCGGCTCGTGCACGTGCAGGATGTCGAAGCGCCCGTCGTGCAGCCACCGCCGCACCCGCGCCGCCGACAGGATGCCGAAGCTCAGCCGGGCCACCGACCCGTTGTACGGCACCGCCACCGCCCGCCCGGCCGAGACCACGTACGGCGGCAGCGCCTCGTCGTCCTCGGCCGGCGCCAGCACCGACACCTGGTGCCCCAGGCCGATCAGGTGCTCGGCCAGATCCCGGATGTGGAACTGCACCCCACCGGGGACGTCCCAGTCGTACGGGCAGACGATGCCGATCTTCACGGATACCTCAAGCTCCTTCGGACGGTCGTACGGGCTCAGGACGGGTCGGGCTCAGCACGGGGCTCGGCACGCGCTCAGGACAGGTCGGACTCAGGACCCGGAAGCCTCGGCCGCGGGCTCCGGCGCCGCCTCCGCGCGCACCGCGGCGGGCTCCTCCACCGTCTCACGGGCCGGAAGGTCGGCCAGCCAGAACTTCTGCAGCATGTGCCAGTCCTGCGGGTACTCGCGGATCCCCCGCTCCCACACCCCGGCCATCGCCTGGGTCATCGCCCGGGTCCGCTCCTTGCGGTCGCCCTCCTCGGGCACCGTCACCTCGGGGTGGATCAGCGCCCGCAGCACCGGTCCCTCGTACCAGAGCGTCACCGGCAGCAGCGCCGCCCCGGTCCGCTGGCAGAGCGCCGCCGGACCGGCCGGCATCCGGGTCGCCTCACCGAAGAAGGTCACCTCGATGCCCGCCTCCGACAGGTCCCGGTCCCCCACCAGGCAGACCAGCCGGCCCTCGCGCAGCCGCCGCGCCAGCGTGCCGATCACGTTCACCGAACCACCGGTCAGCGCCAGGACCTCCATGCCCTGGCCCTCCCGGAACGCCACGAACCGGTCGAACAGCCGCTCCGGCTTCAACCGCTCCGCGACCGTGGTGAACGGGTAGCCCTGCTGCGCCACCCAGGTACCGGCCAGGTCCCAGTTGCCCATGTGCGGCAGCGCTATCACCGCGCCCCGACCGGACTCCAGCGCCCCCCGCAGGTGCTCGAAGCCGTCCACCCGCACGTCCCGGGCCACCCGCTCCCGGCTCCACACCGGCAGCCGGAACGACTCCATCCAGTACCGCAGGTACGACCGCATCCCGGCCCGCGACAGCGACCGCAGCCCGGCCTCGTCCAAGCCCGGACGGATCCGGCGCAGGTTCGCCTCCAGCTGCAGCACCCGCTTGCCGCGCTTGCGCCACGCGTAGTCCGCCAGCCGGTCGAACAGGCCCCGGGCCACCCGCTCCGGCAGGTGCTTCAACAGCCCCCAGCCCAGTGCGTACGCCCAGTACACCAGTCGGTCCGTCACCGCAGGACGCCCCCCATCAGCTCCCGGCCGCCACTCGGTCGGCCTCGAACGCCTCGCGGCGCACGGTCAGCATCCGCTGGAACACCGTCACCAGGCTGCCCACCGCCACCAGCCACAGCGCCACCGGCAGCAGCCACTCCACGTACGGCACACCGAACGTGTGCAGACCCGCGACACCGGCCGCCACCAGGCTGGCCACCAGCCGCTCGGCCCGCTCCACCAGCCCCGACACGTCACACGGCAGGCCCTGGCTCTCCGCCCGCGCCTTGGTGTACGACACCACCAGGCCGCTCGCCAGGCAGAAGATCGACACCGCGCACAGCAGGTCGTTGTCGCCCTTGCCCGCGTACCACATGGCCAGGCCGCCGAAGATCGCCGCGTCCGCGACCCGGTCCAGCGTGGAGTCCAGGAAGGCCCCCCACTTGCTGCTCCGGCCCAGCTGCCGCGCCATGTTCCCGTCCACCAGGTCCGAGAAGATGAACAGCGTGATCGTGATGGTGCCCCAGAAGAACTCCCCACGCGGGAAGAACACCAGCGCACCGGCCACCGAACCGGCGGTACCGACCAGCGTCACGGCGTCCGGGCTCACGCCCAGCCGGATCAGGAACGCGGCGAACGGGGTCAGAACACGTGTGAAGAAGGCACGCGCGTATTTGTTGAGCATGGCCTTCCCAGCCGCCCCGATCTTCCAGATACCCGCCTGGCGCAACACACGCGGCAGACGGCCCGACGGATCAGCCCGCCCGGCGCACCCATCGTAGCCACGCCGACGACACGCTCGACCGCACGCACCGCCGGACGCCGCCCCGCCACGACACGCACACGTACGGTCACCGGCCGGCCGTACGACACGTACCCCGGTCAGCCGCACGGCACGCGCCCGGACAGGACCCGACCCTAGACTGCGATGGACAGCCTCGGCGCTACGGGAGGAGACCCCGATGCCCGACCGCAGCACGGCACGAGCCGGCCAGGCGCCCGCCGTCACCGGCCCCCGGGACCTGCGCAACGTCGTCCTCATCGGCTCCAGCGGTGTGGGAAAGACCACCCTCGCCGAATCCCTCGCCCACGCGGCCGGCGCCACCGGCCGCGCCGGCCGCGTCACCGACGGCACCACCGTCTCCGACCACGAACCCATCGAGCACCAGCAGCAGCGCTCCGTCCAGCTCGCGCTCCTGCCGCTCGAATGGAAGGGCGTCAAGATCAACCTGATCGACCCGCCCGGCCACCCCGACTTCGGCGCCGACCTGCGCGCCGCCCTGCACGCCGCCGACGCCGCCGTCTTCGTCGTCTCCGCCACCGACCCGGTCACCGCCCCCACCCGCGCCCTGTGGCGCGAATGCGCCGCCGAGGGCATCCCCCGGGCCATCGCCGTCGCCAAGCTCGACCTCGCCCGCACCGGCTTCGACGACATCCTCACCACCTGCCACGACGCCTTCGAACTCGGCCCGGACACCCTCCGCCCGCTGTTCCTGCCCGTCCTCCACGACGGCCGGCCCGACGGCAGCGTCGACCTGCTCACCGGCGACACCTACGGCGACGCCACCCCCCTCCCCGACACCGGCCCCGCCCACGACAGCCTCGTCGAGGCCATCTCCGGCCAGGACGACACCCTCATGGAGCGCTACCTCGCCGGCGACACCCTCGACGCCGACTCCCTCGAAGCCGGCCTGCGCCGCGAAGTCCTCGACTGCGCCCTCCACCCCGCCGTCCCCACCAGCGACAACGGCCTCGGCGCCGCCGAACTCCTCGACCTCATCGCGCACACCTTCCCCGACCCCACCGAACGCACCCGCCCCGGCCCCGACTGCGACCCCGACGCCCCGCTCGCCGCCCAGGTCGTCCGCGTCACCGGCGACGCCTACGTCGGCCGGATCAGCCTGCTGCGCGTGTACGCCGGCACCCTGCGCCCCGACACCAAGATCCACCTGGTCGGCCCCGCCCACACCGCCGACCAGAACGGCGACGAACGCGTCACCGCGCTCACCAGCCCCTTCGGCAAACTCCAGCGCCCCGTCCCGCACGCCGTCGCCGGCGACTTCGTCTGCGCCGCCAAACTCACCACCGCCCGGGCCGGCGACACCGTCCACGACCCCGGACACCCCGTCGAACTCGACGGCTGGACCCTCCCCGAGCCGCTGCTCCCGATCGCCGTCGAAGCCCACAGCAAGGCCGACGACGACAAGCTCTCCCAGGCCCTCACCCGCCTCGCCGCCGAGGACCCGGCGCTACGCCTCGAACAGAACCCGGACACCCACCAGCTCGTCCTCTGGTGCACCGGCGAGGC
This sequence comes from Kitasatospora sp. Ki12, assembly GCF_054601375.1. NCBI lineage: Bacteria > Bacillati > Actinomycetota > Actinomycetes > Kitasatosporales > Streptomycetaceae > Kitasatospora > Kitasatospora sp. Ki12. The sequence continues at coordinate 2,513,680 of NZ_BAAIHT010000002.1, forward strand.
CCACGCCGAAGTCGTCCTCGACCGGCTGCGCAGCCGCCACGGCGTCCACGTCGACACCGTCGAACCCAAGGTCGCCCTGCGCGAGACCTTCGGCACCGCCGCCGCCGGCCACGGCCGGCTCGTCAAACAGTCCGGCGGCCACGGCCAGTACGCCATCTGCGACCTGGAGGTCGAACCCCTCCCGGCCGGCTCCGGCTTCGAGTTCCAGGAACACGTCGTCGGCGGCGCCGTCCCCAAGCACTTCATCCCCTCGGTCGAGAAGGGCGTCCGCGCCCAGCTCGCCAAGGGCGTCTCCACCGGCTACCCGCTCGTCGACGTCCGGGTCACCCTCACCGACGGCAAGGCCCACTCCGTCGACTCCTCCGACGCGTCCTTCCAGAACGCCGCCGCCCTCGCCCTGCGCGACGCCGCCGAACACGCCGTCATCCGCCTGCTCGAACCCGTCGCCGCCGTCAGCGTCCTGGCGCCCGACGACTACCTCGGCGCCGTCCTCGGCGACCTCTCCGCCCGGCGCGGCCGCGTCCTCGGCACCGAGACCGGCGGCCCCGGCCTCACCCTGCTGCGCGCCGAGGTCCCCGAGCTCGAACTCACCCGCTACCCGGTCGACCTGCGCGCCCTCACCCACGGCACCGCCGAGTTCACCCGCGCCTACCTGCGCCACGAACCCATGCCGGCCGCCCTGGCCGAGCGCCACACCGGCTGAACGACCGTACGGACGACCGGACTTACCCGCACCTACGCCCGGCCGACGCCGCGGTCGGGCAGCGCACAGGCCGCCGTACCCCCCGGCATCCGGTGCCGGTTGCGCGCCACCCACCGGTAGGCCAGACCCGCCACCGGCCGCACCGGCGCCAGCGTCAACACCGCGCCCAGGTACGCCCACACCCCGCCGGAGCGCATCAGCAGCCGCGCGACCGCCTGCGCGCCCCCGTAAACCCGCCCGGCCGGCGTCACCCACAGCACCTCGCGCTCCGCCCGCTCCGCCGACACCTCACCCCGGCCGCCGGCCCGCGCGTCCAGGGCGTCGAGGTCCGCGAACTGGAACGCCACCGGCTCCCAGCCCCCCGAGGCCAAGGTCTGCCGCAGGTACCGCTCCCCCCACCGCACGCACGACGAACAGAACGCGCAGTCCCCGTCGAAGACCAGCACCGGATCCTTCACAGCGGTTCCCCTTTCCTCGCCTCCACCCACCATCCTCCTCCACCCCACACCGACCCGCTCCCGCGGGTATCGACCTGCCCGAACATGGGCATCATGCCTCCCGGGCCCGGTGCGGCTCGATCGTGACGGTACTTCAGACGATCATCCGCGCGGGGGTGCCGCAGCACGGTAACCTGCCGCTGACAAGGGGAGGAGGGGACGCCACCGTGACCACACTCGACATGACCCCGGGTGCGCAGATACCCCGGACCGACGCCGGCCCGCAGACCGCCGTCACCCAGGCGCTCTCCTCGGCCGCGTACCGCGACGGCGAGATCGGCGGCTTCGTCACGGCCGTCACCGACGCCAAGGAGAAGAAGGGCCGCTTCGCCCTCTTCCGCCCCAACCTCGGCGAGGCCTTCAGCAAGGCCCTGGTCTCGCGCGCCCTCGGCGGGGAGCGCAAACCCATCGTCCCCGCCTTCGGCGTCGACACCCGCCAGGTCGTCGAACACTGCCTCGCCGCCGAGGAACTGCGCAACACCCGTGACCGGCAGCTCACCACCGTCACCCTCGTCACCGGCGCGCTCTTCCTCCCCGGCACCCTGCTCTGGCTCGCCGCCTTCCAGGTGCGCGCCTGGCTCAAGCGGGACAACCCCAAGAACGCCGCGGCCTACGGCGGAATCGTGCTCGCCCTGGCCGCCGCCCTCGCCGTCTTCCTGGTGCTGCGCCCGCCGGCCGCCGGCGTCCTCGGCGTCTACCTGCGGGTCACCATGCTCGCCCCGGTCATCGGCTGGTACCTCGCCCGCCGGATCGTCGAGCGCTCCGCCAAGGACCTGCGGGGCCGCTGGCAGTCCCTGGTCGAGGGCTCCGCCGTCGCCGCCACCGTCGCCAAGGCCGTCCCCCGCGACGACCTCGACAAGAAGGCCACCGCGCTGCGCGACAAGCTCGGCCGCCTGGACGGCGAGCAGGAGACCAACGTCCACCACTACGCCGGCCCCAAGGGCATCCTCGGCGCCGGCCGCCGCTGGGGCGAGTGGCGCCTCGCCGACACCCTCCACCCCGCCGAGGGCCACGCCGACTTCCGGGCCTTCCACCCCTGGGACCTGATCCGCCGGATCTCCTCCCACCTCAAGGGCCTCGGAATCAGCCATGTCGCCAACAGCGGCATGCCCAACGTCACCATCAAGCAGTGGGTGGTCTTCGACATCGGCGAGGGCGCCGACGAGATCAGCCGCCCCGGCAACGCTGACATGGACGGCGACCGGATGCGCGACTTCGCCGTCCAGAGCATCGCCGACAAGCAGACCTTCTCCGGCGGCCCCCGGCACTACCTCGCCACCCAGTTCATCACCCACGACGGCAAGCTGGTCCTCACCTTCACCATCACGGTGACCCTGCTCGCCGACGTGCTGAACATCTCGGTCGCCGGCTACGCGCTCGGCCCGGTCAAGGGCGTCTTCTTCGACAAGCCGAAGGACAAGGAGAAGACGGTCTCCAAGACCGTGAAGTTCTGGGAGGAGCGCACCATCAAGCTCCCCCTGATCGACAACGACGAGGTCGTCCGCCAGGCCGTCCGCGCCCCCTTCTACCGGATGCCCGGCCTGCTCGGCTGGCTCGGCGGCGGGCTCGGCCTGCCCGAGCCGTTCGGCCTGCGGCACGTCTGGGCCGGCCGTGCCTGGGACAACCGCTCCATGGTCGACAACGCCATGAACGCCTCCGTCCCGGTGCTCAACGCCGTCCACACCGCCACCCTGGAGTTCCTCCGGGAGCACGACCTCGACGCCGACCGCTTCTTCAAGACCCGCACCTCGATCATCAAGTCCGAGGCGCAGAGCCCCCGGCCGTACGACGTCGACACCTTCAACGCCGGCTGAGCCCGGCCGGCGCCGGACGGACGAAGGGGCCCGCCACCGATCTCCTCGGTGACGGGCCCCTTCGCATGCCTGGGGTCAGCCCTGCGGCCAGACCTCGGCCAGCATCTTCCGGGTGTCCGCCAGCAGCTGCGGCAGCACCTTGGTGTGGCCGACCACCGGCATGAAGTTGGTGTCCCCGCCCCAGCGCGGCACCAGGTGCTGGTGCAGGTGCGCCGCGATCCCGGCACCGGCCGCCGTGCCCTGGTTCATCCCGATGTTGAACCCGTGCGCCCCGGAGGCCGCCCGCAGCGCCGTCATCGCCTTCTTGGTGAAGTCCGCCAGCTCGGCCGTCTCCGCCCCGTCCAGCTCGGTGTAGTCGGCCACGTGCCGGTACGGGACCACCATGAGGTGCCCCCCGTTGTACGGGTACAGGTTCAGCACCGCGAACACCGCGCTCCCCCGGGCGACGACCAGCCCGTCCTCGTCGCTCAGCGACGGGATCGAGCAGAACGGACAACCGTCGTCCGGAGCCGGGCCGGTGGGCTTGTTCTCACCCTGGATGTACGCCATCCGATGGGGGGTCCACAGGCGGCGGAAGCCGTCCGGCTCCCCGACGCCCCGCTGCAGTTCCGGCTCAGTCGTCATGCTGATCAGCATATTCGCCCGACGGTGGATGCAAAGCCGCGCGGGGCAGACTCATCGAGAGCCTGCCCCGCGCGTGACGGTCGTGCTACCGGATCAGACCTGGATCCGGTTCTTCACCGCGTCCACGATCTCCGCGACGGCGTCCGCGACCGGGACGCCGTTCTTCTGCTCGCCGTTGCGGTAGCGGAAGGAGACCGCACCCGCCTCGACGTCGTCGTTGCCGGCGATCAGCATGAACGGGACCTTGGTCTTCTGGGCGTTGCGGATCTTCTTCTGCATCCGGTCGTCCGAGGTGTCCACCTCGACCCGGATCCCCTGCTTCTTCAGCTCGGCCGCGACCTCCAGCAGGTACGGCACGTGCTCGTCGGTGATCGGGATGCCGGTCACGGTGACCGGGGCCAGCCACGGCGGCATGGCGCCGGCGTAGTGCTCCAGCAGCACCGCGAAGAAGCGCTCGATCGAGCCGAACAGCGCGCGGTGGATCATGACCGGCCGCTGGCGCGAGCCGTCCGCCGCGGTGTACTCGAGGTCGAAGCGCTCGGGCAGGTTGAAGTCGAGCTGGATGGTGCTCATCTGCCAGGTTCGGCCGATGGCGTCGCGCGCCTGCACCGAGATCTTCGGGCCGTAGAAGGCCGCGCCGCCCGGGTCCGGCACCAGCGGCAGGCCCTGCTTCTCGGCCACGGCCGCCAGGACGGCGGTGGCCTCCTCCCAGGTCTCATCCGACCCGACGTACTTGACCGGGTCCTTGGTCGACAGCTCCAGGTAGAAGTCGGTCAGACCGTAGTCGCGGAGCAGGTTGAGCACGAAGGTCAGCGTGGAGTCGAGCTCCTCCGCCATCTGCTCGCGGGTGCAGTAGATGTGGGCGTCGTCCTGCGTGAAGCCGCGGGCCCGGGTCAGGCCGTGCACCACGCCGGACTTCTCGTAGCGGTACACCGTCCCGAACTCGAAGAGGCGCAGCGGCAGTTCACGGTACGAGCGGCCGCGCGCGTCGAAGATCAGGTTGTGCATCGGGCAGTTCATCGGCTTGAGGTAGTAGTCCACGCCCTCGTCGAGCTGCATGGGCGGGTACATACCGTCCGCGTACCAGTCGAGGTGGCCGCTCTTCTCGAAGAGCTTCCCCTTGGTGGCGTGCGGGGTGTAGACGAACTCGTAGCCCTCTTCCTCGTGCCGCTTGCGCGAGTAGTCCTCCATGGCCCGGCGGATGATGCCGCCCTTGGGGTGGAAGACGGCGAGGCCGGAGCCGATCTCCTCGGGGATGGAGAAGAGGTCCAGCTCGTTGCCGAGCTTGCGGTGGTCGCGCTTCTCGGCCTCGACCAGGAAGTCGAGGTGGGCCTTCAGCTCGTCCTTGGTCGGCCAGGCGGTGCCGTAGATGCGCTGCAACTGCGGGTTCTTCTCGCTGCCGCGCCAGTAGGCGGACGCGTTGCGCATCAGCTTGAACGCCGGGATGTGGCGGGTGCTGGGCAGGTGCGGGCCGCGGCAGAGGTCGCCCCAGCACTGCTCGCCGCTCTTGGCGTCCAGGTTGTCGTAGATGGTGAGCTCGCCGGTGCCGACCTCGACGTCGGCACCCTCGCCGGCGGTGGCGGCGGAGCCCTTGAGGCCGATCAGTTCGAGCTTGTACGGCTCGGCGGCCAGCTCCTCGCGGGCGGACTCGTCGGTGACCACGCGGCGGGAGAACTTCTGCCCGCGCTTGATGATCTCCTGCATCTTCTTCTCGATGGCCTTGAGGTCATCGGGGTGGAAGGGCTTCTCGACGTCGAAGTCGTAGTAGAAGCCGTCCTTGACCGGCGGGCCGATGCCCAGCTTGGCCTCGGGGTAGAGCTGCTGCACGGCCTGGGCCATGACGTGCGCGGTGGAGTGGCGCAGGATGTCGAGGCCGTCCTTGCTGCCGATCTCGACCGGCTCGACCTCGTCGCCGTCCTGGACGGCGTAGGCGAGGTCCTTGAGCTGGCCGCCGACGCGGGCGGCGATGATCGAGCGGTCGTCGGCGAAGAGCTCGGCGGCCGTGGTGCCCGTCGTCACCACGCGCTCTTCCCGATCGGGTTCGCGGCTGATGATTACCCGGACGTCCGTCACCGGTCTCTCCTGACGTGCTGGATTTCAGAGGACGCAACACTGCGCTGCGCGTGACGATGGTACCGAGAGCGCCGCCCCCGCCGTCCACCTACGCCCCTGCTCCCCCTTCTTCCGGCCCCTCCCCGAGCGCCTTCAGCAGTCGCTCGCGGTCCCCTTCCTCCCAGCCGCACAGCTCCAGCCCGTGCGGGCGGGTCAGCCGACGGAAGCCGCCGTGCCGCTCCAGCCGGCCGGAGACCCGGACCGGGAGGCCGGCCAGGTGGGCCTCGGCGGCGAGCCGGTAGTCGGGGTCGGGCAGCCGGAGCTTGAGCTCGCGGACCTCGGCGCCGCCGAGCACCCGCAGCCGTACCGAGCCCGGTCCGGCCGGGTCGGCGCGCTTGAGCCGGGTGACCACGCCGACCACGGTGACGGCGACGGCGGGTTCGATCCGTTCCAGCAGTTCGGCGGCCTCGGTGAGGGCGGGCAGGTCGCCGGGCGAGAAGTCGAGGACGACCCGGCGGTCCCCGAAGCCGCCCGGTGTCCCGGCGGCGGGCGACCAGGCGACGGTGAGCCGGGCCGCCGTCGTACCGCGCACGAGCTCCTCGACGGACTGCACGAGCTCCCGGCTGACCCCGGCCTGGACGGCGTTCTCGAAGGCCTCGGGCCCGCCGCTGACCCGGCGGTAGTCGACCGCGTCGCGCAGCGCCTCCAGGGCGCGCACCAGGGTGGTGACGGCGGCCCGGCCCTCGGGGGCGGGGGTGTAGGCGGTGAGGGCGGCGCCCTGTTCGACCACGAGGACGCGGTCCAGGAAGTCCCCGGCGGGGCCGTCCAGCCGGGCGCCGAAGTAGGCGGCCCTGGTGCGGGCGGCCTTGGCCCCGGCGGCGAGCATCCCGCGCGCGGCCTGCCGGAGCCGCTCGGCGTCGTCCCAGGGGGTGGCCTCGGCGGGGCCGGGGGCTTCGCGGCGCCAGCGCAGTTCGTCGCCCGGCACGGCGAGGGCGAGCAGGATCGAGCGGGCGGAGGGGGTGCGGGAGCGGGAGAGCGCGGTGACGGCGTCGGCGAGGAGGTCGACGGCGTCGTCGAATCCCTCCCCGGCCGGGACCAGGAGGCTGGTGCCGGGTTCGCCGTCGGGCGGGGTCCAGCGACCGTAGCGGGCGGCCGGGCCGCCCCGGCGGACCCAGCCGTGCCGGGCGAGCAGGGTGGCCAGCACCGCGGGGTCCACGGTGGCCGGGTCGGGCAGGGCCCGGGGCGGCTCGCCCGGTTCGTACGGCGGTGTCATGGGGTCGGCTCCTCGCTGTGGGGGCCGGGCGCGGTCACGGGCTTCCGCCCGCGCCGACCCGGGCCATGATGTCGCAGAGCGCGCGGTCGTCGAAGACCTTGTCGGTGGGCACCCGGACGTTGGTCCGCCGCTGCCCGGTGACCGGGTGGCCGGCCAGGTTGACCCAGTAGCAGCAGTGCCGCAGCTCCAGGGCGTCCGGGCGGGCCCGGAGCCAGTGGTCGACCCGGCTCGGCAGCAGCATCACGACCAGGATCCGGGGCACGGCGACCCGGGAGCGGGCGAGCTTGCGCAGGTGGTCGTTGTCCAGGGTGAAGCTGAAGAACCGGCCGGCCGGGTCGGGGGCGATCTGCTGGGTGGCCTTGAGCTGGATCTTGATGGTGACCTCGTCGTCCACCTCGTGCGCCCGGGAGCCGTGGTTGACCTGCCAGTCGATGCCGTTGTCCGGGAACGGCTGGGAGAGCGAGCAGCCGGCCGCCGCGGCGACCGCGTGCAGGTAGCCGACCTGCAGCGTCTCCATGCAGGCGGTGACCGCGAGGTTCCCCCGCAGGACGGCCGCCGCCTCGTCGGGCTGCGGCTGTGTCAGTGCCATCGCCCCGTGGCCTCCCCCGGCTCCGGGCCCGTCCGGATTCGAACGGGCGGGTCGATTCGAACGGGACAGTCAAGGGCAGGATCCCCGGTCCCGCCTGGGCCAAACGGGTTGAAGGAGCGTCAGAACCGGGTATCAACCGGGCGCGGAACGCACGCCTGAGGGGCAGTCATGCAGCAGCACTGGTACACCGGCCCACTCGCCTCCTTCGACACCGAGACCACCGGCGTGGACGTGGAGAACGACCGGATCGTCTCGGCCGCCCTGGTCGTCCAACTCGCCCCGGGCGCACCGGTGCGGACCACCACCTGGCTCGCCGATCCGGGCGTCCCGATCCCGGACGGCGCCCGTGCGGTGCACGGCATCACCGACGAACAGGTCCGGCTGCACGGCCGGCCCGCCCGCACGGTGGTGGCGGAGGTCACCCGCGCGCTGGCGGCGCAGGCGCGGGCCGGCCGTCCGGTGGTGGTGATGAACGCGCCGTACGACCTGACGCTGCTGGACCGGGAGTTGCGCCGGCACCACGGGCTGACGCTGATCGGCGGCCTGGAGGCGGCCGGGCTGCTGGTGCTGGATCCGCGGGTGCTGGACAAGCACGTGGACCGCTACCGCAAGGGCCGCCGGACGCTGACCGACCTGTGCGCCCACTACGGGGTGGAGCTGACCGGGGCGCACGAGGCGGCGGCGGACGCGGCGGCGGCGCTGGCGCTGACCCGCCGAATAGGCGCCCGCTACCCGGCGGCGCTCGGCGACCTGACGGCGGCGGAGCTGCACCTGCGGCAGGCGGTCTGGCACGCGGCGCAGGCGCGCGGGCTGCAGAGCTGGTTCGACCGCTCGGGGGTGGCGGAGCGGGTGGACCTCTCCTGGCCGTTGCGGCCGGCCCGGTGCGGCTGCGGGCGCCGGCTGGAGCCGGAGCACGGCTGCGAGGCGGCGGCGTAGCGGGCGGTTCCGACGGCATCGGGCCCGAACGCGCCGCAGGCCCTGACCGATTTCCTGGTCAGGGCCTGCGTGCTGTCCGGTGGGCGATACTGGGATCGAACCAGTGACCCCTTCGGTGTGAACGAAGTGCTCTCCCGCTGAGCTAATCGCCCGGGCAACGAGATGAACTCTAGCACCATTCGGGGGTCGTCGTACAACTCGCCCTTCCGGGGGTGCGCCGACGCATCCGCAGAACTCGCGCCGGGCGCGGAAGGTGACTGTGCCTCAGGCGATTACCGACGGCCCTTCAGGCGGATTCCGGAAATACACGTGAGGCCCAGCCGATAATCGGCTGGGCCTCACGTATCACAATGCATTCCGGTGGGCGATACTGGGATCGAACCAGTGACCCCTTCGGTGTGAACGAAGTGCTCTCCCGCTGAGCTAATCGCCCGGGTGCAGGGAAAACATTACCGCATCCAGGAGGGTGGTCCGAACACCCTCCCGGCTCCCCCGGCCCGAGCCCGGCCGCTCAGCTCTCACTCAGCCGCCAGGGGACGGCCAGGCCGTAGCGGGCGAAGTACCAGCCGCCCGCGCCGGCGAGGACGGCCAGCCCGATCGCGGTGATCGTCAGGTTGCGGCGGCGCACCCTGGGGTCCAGGGCCCGCTGGGCCGCCTCCGCCACCTTGCGGCGGGTCCAGCTCAGGACCAGCCGGGCCCAGGCGAACTCGGTGGCCCAGATCCCCATGCCCAGGAAGATCACCACCCAGCCGGGGCCTGGCATCGGCAGCATGACCACCCCGAGCCCGACCACCACCAGGCCGGCCAGGAAGACCGCCGCCTGCCAGGCCCGGTGCAGCGCCGGGGAGCGGCGCACGAAGGCCGGGGCCCGGGAGCCGGCCGCCCTTGCCCGCCGCGTCATCCGGATGGAGACCTTCACCCGTTCTCGTGTTCCCGCCCGTCTTGTCGTTTCGCACAGTCATGCCAGGAAACTAACCAAGAAGTGCCTCGGTAATGCCCGGCCCGGCCGCACCGGGACGATTCCGCAATGCGCCGTAAGGGGTACGACTCGCGCCCGAATCGGGACAGAGGGGTTTACATCGGTCTTGGGGGTGGGATGGTCCGTTCGCCGACGTGCGATTCCCCGAGCGCACACTGAGCGAAAGGCCATGGCGCTTATGAACACCACGGTCAGCTGCGAGCTGCACCTGCGCCTCATCGTGTCCAGCGAGTCCTCACTGCCCGTCCCCGCGGGCCTGCGCTACGACACCGCCGACCCCTACGCCGTGCACGCCACGTTCCACACGGGCGCCGACGAGACCGTGGAGTGGGTGTTCGCCCGAGATCTCCTCGCGGAGGGGCTGCACCGACCCACCGGTACCGGCGACGTCCGGGTGTGGCCGTCGCGCAGTCACGGGCAAGGGGTGGTCTGCATCGCGTTGAGCTCTCCGGAAGGAGAAGCGCTGCTGGAGGCCCCTGCCCGCGCGCTTGAGTCGTTCCTCAAGCGGACGGACGCCGCGGTGCCACCCGGCACCGAACACCGCCACTTCGACCTCGACCGGGAGCTGTCCCACATCCTCGCCGAAAGCTGAACTCGACCGGAGGCGGTCAAGCCCCGCCGACGGCGGGGCCGCACCCCCTGCCGTCATCGCAGCCGTCCTACTCGGGGGCACGGCAGCGGACTCAGCCGCGCACGACGCGGTCTCGGGGCCGGTGGACGGCCCGCTCCCACCGGAGCGGGTCCGCGGCACCGCGAGCGCCCGGCATCGGGGCCGGCCACCCAAGCGGGTGGCCGGCCCCGATGCCGGGCGCCGATGTCTTTGTGGGGCTCCGAGGGCCCGGCGGTGCCCGGTTTCGGACGCTCTGACGGGATCCGTACACGCTTTCGAAAGAAGGCGCCGCCCTTACGGCACAAGGCCCGGTATGGTCTGGGGGTAACCGTGGACGCGGGGTATCGGAGTCCCCCTGCGCGAGGAGCCCCCAACGTGCTGATCACCCATGACACCGAGTGCGCGCTGAGCATCCTCGTGGAACTGCTCAACACCGCGCCCGAGGTGTGCGGCGCCGAGCGGCTGCCGGACGTCGCCGCGCTCGACGCCTTCGTGGTCCGCCAGGAGATCAGCGAGATCGACTCGCTGACCGAGGACGACCTGCACCGGGTGCACGAGCTGCGCACCAAGCTGCGCGAGGTCTTCGCGATGGAGTCCACCGCGGCCGCCGCCGAGCTGGTCAACGCGATCGTCGCGGCCGCCGGCACGACGCCCCGGCTCACCGACCACGACGGCCACGACTGGCACATCCACTACTTCGCGCCGCACGCCGCGCTCGGCGACCACCTGGCGGCCGAGCTGGGCATGGCGCTGGCCTTCATCCTGATGGCGGGCGAGCGGGAGCGGCTGCGCCGGTGCGAGGCACCGGACTGCGCGCGGGTCTTCGTCGACCTCTCCCGCAACCGCTCGCGGCGCTACTGCGACAGCCGTACCTGCGGCAACCGGCTGCACGTCGCCGCCTACCGGGCGCGGCAGCGCTCGGCGGAGTCCGTTCCCTCCGCCTGAGCGCCACGTCGGGCCGCTGGGCGCGGCCCTCGGTCAGATCCCGCGCTCGGCCCCCGGTCAGATCCCGCGCTTGCGGAGGATCTCCTCGATGTCGGCGAAGTCGCCCAGGCCGTCCTCGCGCTTGCCCCCGGCCTGCTTCTTCGGGGCCTTGGGCGCCGGGGCCACCGCCGGGCGCTCGGGCGCCGGGCCCGCGGCGGCGGGGCGCTCGGGCGCGCCCTCCACGGCGCTGCCGCGGCGGCCCACCCAGCGGGTGGTGACCAGCAGCGCGGCGGAGACGCCGAGCAGCACGACACCCACCCACACCCGGGGGTCGAAGACCAGCTTGGCCGCCCAGTCGGTGAAGGCCCGGCCGATCGTGCTCGCCAGCGGGAACAGGCCGGTCAGGTAGAGGCCGGCGGGCAGCAGGGCGACCGCGAACCAGCGGGTCGCCGAGAGGAAGCGCCGCTTGTAGGCCCGCAGGCCCGCGACGGCCACCCCGCCCGCCGTGAGGATGAAGCTGATCGCCGCGCTCAGCACGGGGCCACCCCTTCGCGTCCGTTCGTCCCGGTCATCGGTGCCTCCCTGTCGGTCCGGCCTCGGACGCACCGCCGGCCGGAGCGGGCGCCCACTAGTGGAACACTGGGGGAATGATCGATGGTTCCCTCCCCCGCCTCGAGTTCTGGTGCGACCTCCAGTGCCCGGACTGCCGCACCGCGCTGGACGACGTCCGGGCGCTGCGCGCCCGGTACGGCGACGCCCTGTCCGTGGAGCTGCGGCACTTCCCGCTGGAGAAGCACAAGCACGCCTACGCCGCCGCCGAGGCCGCCGAGGAGGCGTTCGCCCAGGGCCTGGGCTGGCCGTTCGTCGAGGCGCTGCTGGCCAGGGTCGAGGAGCTGGACGCGCGCGGGCAGCAGGTGCTGCTGGACGTCGCCCGGGAGGTCGGGGCGGACGTCGAGGAGGTCGACACCGCGCTGATCGACGGCCGGCACATGCTGACCGTCGACGCCGACCAGGCCGAGGGGAAGGCGATCGGGGTCACCGGCACGCCGACGTACGTGATCGGCCGCGAGCGGCTGGACGGCGGGAAGAGCCAGGAGGGGCTCCGGGAGCGGATCGAGGCCGTCGTCGAGGCGGCCGTCGAGGCGGCGAAGACGTCCTGACGGCACGTCAGAGCGCCTTGCCGTAGAGGCGTTCGGTGACCCGGTAGCCGAGCGAGCCGTAGAGCCGGACGGCGACGGCGTTGTCGGCGAAGACGTTGAGGCCGAGGTTGCGCACGCCGGCGGCGAGGCACTCCCGCTCGGCGAGCAGCATCAGGGTGCGGCCGTGTCCCCGGCCCCGGTGGGCCGGGGACACCTCGACCACCATCACCCAGGCGAGCGGTTCGCCGTCCGGCAGGTCGCGCAGGTGCAGGGCCAGCCAGATCGAGCCGTACGGGCCGGGCCCGCCGTCGGCGCCGTACAGGCTGCTGAGGACGACGCCCGGGGCCCCGACACCCTCCGGCAGCCGGTGCCGCCGTCCGCCGTCCACCTTGGCGCGGGCCTGCGTCTCGGTGAGGCCGGAGGCGACGAGCGCCCGGGTGAAGCGCTCCGCGCCCTCGTCGAGCCAGGCGCTGAGGGCTTCCGCGCCGATCGGGCGCACGGCAAGTCCGGTGGGCAGCGCCGGGGCGTCGGTCAGGCGCTTGCTCATGGTCCGCATCCGCTCGGTGTAGCCGAGGGTGGCGGCGAGGGAGCGGGCGATCGACGCCGGCTCGGGGATCCGGACGTCCACCCGGACGCAGCCCCAGCTGCGCAGCACCTCCTCCGCGGCGAGCGCGCCGAACGTGCCCCGGCCCCGGCCGCGCGCTTCGGAGACTTCCAACTCGGATATCTCACCCCAGAGTTGGCCGCCGTTCGGGGTGGCGGTGGTGCGCAGCGCGCCGACCGGGTGGCCGTTCGACAGGATCCGCCAGCGTCTGGTGCGGCCGCCGGCCGCGATGGGTGTCTCCGGGCCCTCGGGGCGCAGCGTGGTGGTCATGTGCTGCTCCCTTCCCCTTGCTCGGACGGTTATCCACGGGGCCGTCCGCCGGGCCGTCCACCCGGCCGGTTCCGTCGCCCGGGGGCGGGGATCACGGGGTGGGGTTCACGGGTCGAGGTCGTCGCCGGCGCGCTCGGTGAAGACGGCCATGGCCTTGGCGGTGACGGGGCCGATGCCGGGCAGTTCGCGGTCGTCGACGCGGGTGACGGCCTGGACGTCGCGGGTGGTGGAGGTCAGGAAGACCTCTTCGGCGTCCTGGAGGGCGTCGAGCGGGAGGTCGGCCTCCTCGGCGCCGCACCAGTCGATGACGAGCCGGCGGGTGATGCCGGCCAGGCAGCCGGAGGCGAGCGCGGGGGTGAGCAGGCGGCCGCCGATGACCACGAAGACGTTGGAGCCGGTGCCTTCGCAGAGCCGGCCGGCGGTGTTGGCGAACAGGGCCTCGGAGGCGCCGGCCCGGTGGGCGGCGGCCAGGGCGACGACGTTCTCGGCGTACGAGGTGGTCTTGAGGCCGGCGACGGCACTGTGCTCGTTGCGGCGCCAGGGGACGACGGCGACGGCGGTCTCGTCGGGGCGGCGGTTGATGGCGCCGAGGGCGACCACGAGGGTGGGGCCGGTGGTGCCGCGCTCGGAGCCGAGCGGGGCCTGGCCGCCGGTGTAGGTCACCCGCAGGCGGCCGAGCGGTGCGGGGTTGGCGGCGAGGACCTGGGCGCAGGCCTCGCGGACCAGGTCGTGGTCGGGGTCCGGCAGGCCGAGGCCGCGGGCGGAACGGGTGAGCCGGTCGAGGTGCCGGGTGACCGCGAAGGCCCGGCCGTCGACGGTCTTCATGGTCTCGAAGACGCCGTCGCCGGTGGTGAGGCCGTGGTCGAGGACCGAGACGGCGGCGTCGGCGGAGTCGACGAGCCTGCCGTTGACCCAGCTCGTGGTGCGGTTGTGCATGGAGGGGTGCTCCTCAGCGGTGGGCGGTGCTGCTCATACCCCGGTCGGGTCGGGTTCGCTGCCCGACGCTATCGCGACCAGGCGGGCGGCCTTCAGTTCGGTTTCCGCCCACTCGCGTTCGGGGTCGGAGCCCCAGGTGATGCCGGCGCCGGTGCCGAAGCGCAGCAGGGGTGCGCCGGGGTCGGTCCGGTCGAGCCAGAAGGTGCGGATGCCGACGGCGAGCTCGGCCTCGCCGCGGTCGGCGTCGACCCAGCCGACGGCGCCGCAGTACGGGCCGCGCGGGGCGGTCTCCAGGGCGTCGATGATCCGCAGGGCGCTGGACTTGGGGGCGCCGGTGACGGAGCCGGGCGGGAAGGTGGCGGCGAGGAGCTCGGGCCAGCCGGCGTCCTCGCGCAGGGTGCCCTCGACGGTGGAGACCAGGTGGACCAGGCCGGGGTGCTTCTCGACGGCGCAGAGGTCGGGGACGGTGACGGTGCCGGTGTCGCAGACGCGGCCGAGGTCGTTGCGGACCAGGTCCACGATCATCACGTTCTCGGCGTGGTCCTTGTCGAGGAGGTCGGCCTCGGTGCGGCCGGTGCCCTTGATCGGGCCGGAGGAGACGGTGTGGCCGGTGCGGCGCAGGTAGAGCTCGGGCGAGGCGGTGGCGATCTCGACGCCGTGCTCGGGCAGCCGGATGGTGCCGGCGTAGGGGGCGGGGTTGCCGTGGGCGAGGAGGCCGGTGAGGGCGTCGATGTCGCTGAGGTCCGGGTCGGGCAGCGGTGCGGTCAGCACGCGGCAGAGGTTGGCCTGGTAGACCTCGCCGGCGGCTATGTGCTCGCGGATGCGGCGTACGCCCGCGGTGTAGGCGGCGCGGTCGAGGGAGCTGTGCCAGCTGCCGGCGTCCGGGCCGCGCCAGCCGGCGCCGGAGGGCGGGGCCGGGGCGGGGCGGACCCGGTCGAAGCGGGCGCAGGTCAGCCGGCCCTCGAAGTCGTAGGCGACGGCCCAGTGACCGGAGGAGTCGAGGGCGGCCGGGTCCGAGGTGACGTCGCGCAGCCCGGTGGCCAGGCGGCCGCCGAAGCGGGCGAGCGGGGTGCGGGGGTCGGGGTGGCCGGACACGGTTCTCCTGCGCGGTGCTTGGGCGGCGGTGCCTGAAGTGTAGGTCGGGGGCGCGGGCGCGGCCCTGGTGAGCGCCTGTGCGACGGGGCGTACGGGCCGGAGCGCGGCCGGGACGGGAGTCGGGGTGTGAGCGGTTCCGGGCGTCGTGCGGGTGTGCGTCGGGTGGCCTGCGGATGATCGTCCGGGAGCGCCGCAGGTGGCGGGCGGTGGCCGTCCGCGGTGGCTGACGGAACGGCACGCGGAGGACATCCCCGCGGCACGCTGCGGGAACGGATTTTTAGCTGGCCCGGGAATCCGCTAGAGTTCAACACGTCGCCAGGGAGCGCAGCCGGGAAAACCGGCCGGGGCCCTGGGAGACAGGCGGACGTAGCTCAGTTGGTAGAGCATCACCTTGCCAAGGTGAGGGTCGCGAGTTCGAATCTCGTCGTCCGCTCGATGGAGAACAGTGTAAGATCGTTCTTCATGCGTTGCCTGGTGGAGTGGCCGAGAGGCGAGGCAACGGCCTGCAAAGCCGTGTACACGGGTTCAAATCCCGTCTCCACCTCCAAGAGGGTCCCCCGGTTCAACCGGGGGCATCCCCCTGCGCGCGATTAGCTCAGCGGGAGAGCACTACCTTGACACGGTAGGGGTCACTGGTTCAATCCCAGTATCGCGCACGTCGGATCCTTCGGGGTCTGCTGCAAGACCGCCTCACCAGGCGCGATTAGCTCAGCGGGAGAGCACTACCTTGACACGGTAGGGGTCACTGGTTCAATCCCAGTATCGCGCACGTCGGGCCCTTCGGGGTCTGCTGCAAGACCGCCTCACCAGGCGCGATTAGCTCAGCGGGAGAGCACTACCTTGACACGGTAGGGGTCACTGGTTCAATCCCAGTATCGCGCACGTCGGGCCCTTCGGGGTCTGCTGCAAGACCGCCTCACCAGGCGCGATTAGCTCAGCGGGAGAGCACTACCTTGACACGGTAGGGGTCACTGGTTCAATCCCAGTATCGCGCACAGTAACGGCCGGGGCCGCGATCCGTCAGGGTCGCGGCCCCGGCCTCTTGCGTTCGCCGGCCGTGTCGGCCGTGTTGGCGGTTCTGTGGCGAAGCACCGGACATCAGGGAAACCGAAGAGCCGCGTACGGACGCCCTCACCGACGTCCGTACGCGGCGTCTCCGCCTGCCGGGGCGCTCTGCGCACCGCTCTCGCCCGTCCGCGTGTCATCGCGGCCGCGGCCTCCCCGGCGGCACCGCTCCCCGTCCCCAGGGGATCGATGCCCGTCCTGTGGCCGCCCCCTGGGGGACGGCGGGTCCTACTCGGGTGCTCCCGGCATTCGGGTGCTCCCGGCTCTCAGTTGCTCCCTGCTCGCCCCGCCGTCCTCAGCGGCCGATCAGATCGGCGACGGCCTGGGCCTGGTTCGCCATCTGGTCCCACCCGCCGAAGAGCAGCATCAGGAGCACGGCGCACGGCAGGGCCATGGCCAGCGCCACCGCGGGGTGCCGGGTGGGCTGCTCGGTGGTGGACCGGGTCTGGACGAAGGCCGGCCGACGGCGGCGGGGGGTTCCCGTGAGCTGTGCCATGCCCTTGCTCCTGATCCGGTCGAGTTGGCGCGGTGGACGGCTTACCTCGGGGGACGAGCTCCCCGTCCACCGCTGGACACAACGCTATTGGTCGGGGGCCCCTGCGGACGTCATGCCGTCGTACTGTTCCTCGGACGTCCCGGAGGATGACGGACCGCCTCAGGGCCTACTACCGGAGGGGGAGGGAAGCCTCGGCCGACCCCCGGGGGAACCCTGAGGGGTAACCCCGAGAAACGATCCGGCACCCCTGTGACCTGCGGGTCAGCGCAAGATCAGACAATCGCACGGCGGCTTCAGGTGTTGCGTATCAGCACACCGCAGCAGGCAGTCCGTAAGCTGTGCCAGACAGGAACTGACGATGGCCCAACCGACGGGGCCTCAACCACGGGCTGACGGGGAACGGACATGGCGATGATGCGGCTGAGGCGTGAGGACCCCCGCATCGTCGGGCCGTACCGCCTGCACCGGCGACTGGGCGCCGGCGGCATGGGCGTGGTCTACCTCGGCTCCGACCGCCGCGGCCAGCGCGTCGCCCTCAAGCTGATCCGCGCCGAACTCGCCGAGGACACGGAGTTCCGCACCCGCTTCGCCCGCGAGATCGCCGCCGCCTCCCGGATCCGCGGCGGCTGCACCGCGCGCGTGGTCGGCTCCGACATCGAAGCCGACCGGCCCTGGCTGGCCACCGCGTACGTACCCGGGCCCTCGCTGTACAAGCGGGTCGGCGACGAAGGACCGATGAGCTGGCCCGAAGCCGCCCGGATCGGAGCCGCGCTCGCCGACGGACTGGTCAAGGTGCACGAGGCCGGGGTCGTCCACCGGGACCTCAAGCCGTCCAACATCCTGCTCTCCCCGCGCGGCCCGCGCATCATCGACTTCGGCATCGCATGGTCGCGCGGCGCCAGCACGCTCACCCACGTCGGCACCGCCGTCGGCTCCCCCGGCTTCCTCGCCCCCGAGCAGGTCCGCGGCGCCGCCGTCACACCGGCCACCGACGTCTTCGCCTTCGGGGCCACCCTCGCGTACGCCCTCACCGGCGACACCCCCTTCGGATCCGGGGCGTCCTCCGAGGTGATGCTGTACCGGGTCGTCCACGAGGAACCCGACCTGTCCGCGGTACCGCCCCAACTCGCACCGCTCATCCGGGCCTGCCTCGCCAAGGAACCCGCCGAACGGCCCGGCGCGGCCGCCCTCCACGAACGCCTCAGCGAACTCGCCGCACGCGGCGCGGCCGCCGGAGCCGCCGGCCCCGGAACGCGCGCGCCCCGACCCGGGCGCGGCGCACCCGCCGCCCCGCAGGACGGTGCCCGGCAGGGTGTCCCGGCCCCCGGACGCTCCCCCGAGCCGCCCGGCGTGGCACGGGCCAGAGCCGGCGCCGGCCGCCCCGGCGCGCAGGCCGCGGGCACCGCCGGGCGGCGCCCGCTCCCCCGGCCCGAGCCCACCCCCGTCACCCGACCGCTGCGGAGCCGGCCCGAACGACCGCAGACACCTCCCCCCGGCCGCCCCGGCCCCCGCGACCGGGGCCGCCAGCACACCCCCGCCCCCGGCGTACGGCCCGGCACCTCGCGGCAGCGGCTGCTGCGGCAACGGCTGGTGGTCTTCGTCACCGTGACCATCGGCGTGGCCCTCGCCATCGCCGCGGCACAGGGCTGCGAGAACCGGGACAGCCAGGGACTGAAGCCGTCCACCGGGGCCGCCGTCGTGAGCACGGACACCGGTGCACGGGGCGGCGGCGAACTCGCCGTGCCGGGGACATCGGTGGACGTCGCCCCGCAGGCCTCGGCCACACCGCTCCCGGCCGCCGCGCGCGGCGGGGCCGCGGACGGCGCCCTGGCCGCCCCCCAAGGGCCGCTGCCCGCCGTCGACTGGCCGAACCGCAGCTACCCCGACGGGGCCGGCGGACCCGCCATCGCCCTGCGCGACGGACACTCCGCCGGCGCCGGGCCCCAGGTCGCGCTCAGCGCGGTGCTGCCGGCCCGGTACAAGGGCCAGCCGGCCGCGGTCGTCGTGCTGCGCCGGGCCGAGGGCTCCGCACCGGTCGACCTCGTCCAGCTCTACACCTTCGCCGGGGACACCCCGGTCGCCACCACCTCCCGCACCTCGGCCGCCGACCCACAGGCGACGGCCACCTGGCGGCTGGACGGCACCGCGGTCGTCCGCGAGGAACGCGTCGCCGCCACCGGCGCGACCACCTCCACCCGCTACACCGTCCGCGCCGACGGCACCCTCGACGAGTCCTGGCCCGGCGCCCCCGGCAGCACCACCCCACCCCCCGCCGCCGCCCCGGCCCCGCCCACCTCCCCAGCCAGCTGACCTACGGGGAACAGCCGCTGACCCCTGGCCCGAAGGGGAGCGGCACCCCATCCGCACGAGCGCACAGGAAGTCGAGCGGATCGACTTCTGGTGCTGCGGTGTGCCCGGGGCCAGCCGGGGGATGCGGGTTCAGGGGCGGGCGGGCAGAGCCGCCGGGCCAGTCATGCGAGTGCGCGGGAGGTCGGGCCAGGCGGCTTCTGGTGATGGTGCTGGTGGATCGCAGCGTGGGGCGGCCTTCAGGGGGTGGGGGTGGTGACGGCGTAGAAGGCCACGGCTGCGGCGGCGCCGACGTTGAGGGAGTCGATGCCGTGGGCCATGGGGATGCGGACGGGGTGGTGGGCGGCGGCGATGGCGTGGGGGGTGAGGCCGTCGCCTTCGGCGCCGAGCAGGAGGGCGGCCTTGGGGAGGCGGTGCGGGGTGAGGGTGGCGAGGTCGACGGCGTTGTCGGCGGGGGTGAGGGCGAGGAGGGTGAAGCCGGCGGCGCGGACGGTGTCCAGGGCGACGGGCCAGGGGTCGAGGCGGGCGTACGGGACCGCGAAGACCGCGCCCATGGAGACCTTGACGGCCCGCCGGTAGAGCGGGTCGGCGCAGTCGGGCGAGAGCAGGACGGCGTCCATGCCGAGGGCGGCGGCGCTGCGGAAGATTGCGCCGAGGTTGGTGTGGTCGACCAGGCCCTCCAGGACGGCGACCCGGCGGGCCCCGGCGAGCAGGTCGGCGGCGTCCGGGAGGGGCTTGCGCTCCATCGAGGCGAGGGCGCCGCGGTGGACGTGGTAGCCGGTGACGGCTTCGGCGAGCCCGGGTTCGACCACATGGACCGGGGCGTCGGCCTCGGCGATGACGTCGGCCATCACGTCCAGCCACTTCGCGGTGAGCAGCATCGACCGCATCCGGTAGCCGGCGGCGAGGGCGCGGCGGATGACCTTCTCCCCTTCGGCGATGAACAGGCCCTCGGCGGGTTCGCGGCGGCGGCGCAGTTCGACGTCGGTGAGGCCGGTGTAGTCGGCGAGGCGGGAGTCGGCCGGGTCGGTGATGGTGCTGGGTTCGGACACCCTGCGATCTTGCCAAGCGGGGGCGGGGAAGGCCAAACGGCCGACCGGACGGGGTGGTCCCCGGCTAGCCGGAGTGCAAATATGACCGTATGGCCCGTTATCCGGGCCGATCCTGGGCACCGTCGGCCTCTGGCGCCTCTGACGCCACTGGCTCCGCCGGCTCCTCCGGTGGCCGCCCACACGGTCGGCCACAGCTGCCGCGCGCGAGGCGGGCGTGGCCGGTGTGGCACCGGTCGGTTGCCGGGCAGGTGTTCGCCCTGCAGATCCTGGTCGTGCTGCTGCTGGCGGCGGCCGCGGTGATCGCCCTGGTGGTGCAGTCGCGCAACGACGCCGACAACGAGGCGCGCAACCGGTCGGTGGCGGTCGCCCAGACCTTCGCCAACTCGCCGGGCATGGTGGACGCGCTCCGCTCCCCCGACCCGACCGCGATCCTGCAGCCGAAGGCGCAGTCCGCGCGGATCGGGTCCGGCGTGGACTTCATCGTCGTCCTGAACAACCAGGGCATCCGCTACACCCATCCGAACCCGGCCCGGATCGGCCAGAAGTTCATCGGCACCTACGAGCCCGCGCTGCACGGCCAGGTGGTGACCGAGCACGTCACGGGCACGCTCGGTCCGCTGGTGCAGGCGGTGGTCCCGGTGTACTCGCCGGACGGCCAGGTGGTCGGGCTGGTCTCGGCGGGCGTCACGCTGGCCAACGTCAGCACGGCGAGCGAGCGTCAGCTGCCCGTGGTGCTGGGCGCGACGGCGGGCGCGATCGGGCTGGCCACACTGGGGAGCGCGCTGATCAGCCGTCGGCTGCGGCGGCAGACGCACGGGCTGGGCCCGATCGAGATGACCAGGATGTACGAGCACCACGCGGCCGTGCTGCACGCGGTGCGCGAGGGCGTCATGATCGTCGGCGGGGACGGGCTGCTGCTGCTCTGCAACGACGAGGCGCGCCGGCTGCTGGACCTGCCGCCGGACGCCGAGGGCCGCCCGGTGGCCGAGCTGGGCCTGGAGCAGGCGCCGCTGGAGCTGCTGACCGCCAACCGCCAGGTGACCGACGAGGTGGTGCTGGCCGGGGAGCGGCTGCTGGCCGTGAACGTCCGGCTGACCGACCAGGCCGGCGGCCCGCCCGGCTGCGTCGCCACGCTGCGTGACTCCACCGAGCTGCTGGCGCTGTCCGGCCGGGCCGAGGGGGCGCAGCGGCGGCTGCGGCTGCTGTACGACGCCGGGGTGACGGTGGGCAGCACGCTGGACGTGACGCGGACGGCGGAGGAGCTGGCGCAGGTCGCGGTGCCGCGGTTCGCGGACTTCGTCACGGTGGACCTCGCGGAGCAGGTCCTGGTGGGCGAGGAGCCGCCGCCGGGCGTCGTCCTGGGGCGGATGCGGCGCGCGGCGGTGGCGGGCGTACGGGACGACGGGCCGTTCTACCCGGTCGGCACGGTGCTGGAGGTGGTGCCGTCGAGCCCGCTGGCCGGGGCGCTGCACAGCGGCGAGCCGGGCCTGGAGCCGGATCTGGCGGAGGCCCTGCGCTGGCGGGAGCAGGACCCGGAGGGGTCGGCGCGGGCGCTGGCGTACGGGGTGCACTCGCTGGTGCGGGTGCCGCTGCGGGCGCGCGGGGTGCTGCTGGGGGTGGCCCGGTTCTGGCGGGCGCAGCGGCCGGAGCCGTTCGAGCCGGACGACCTCGCGCTGGCGGAGGAGCTGGTCTCGCACGCGGCGGTGTGCATCGACAACGCCCGCCGCTACACCCGGGAGCACGCGATGGCGGTGACGCTGCAGCACAGCCTGTTGCCGCGCAGCCTGCCGGCGCAGAACGCGCTGGACGTGGCGCACCGCTACCTGCCGGCCCAGGCCGGGGTGGGCGGGGACTGGTTCGACGTGATCCCGCTGCCGGGCGCCCGGGTGGCGCTGGTGGTCGGGGACGTGGTGGGGCACGGGCTGCACGCGGCGGCGACGATGGGCCGGCTGCGGACGGCGATCCACAACTTCTCGACCCTGGACCTGCCGCCGGACGAACTGCTGGGGCACCTGGACGAGCTGGTGAACCGGATAGACCAGGACGAGGCGGCGAGCGGCGAGAGCGCCGGGCTGACCGGGGCGACCTGCCTGTACGCGATCTACGACCCGGTGGCGCGCCGGTGCACGCTGGCCACCGCCGGGCACCCGCCGCCGGCCGTGGTGGACCCGGAGGGCCGGGTGGTGTTCCCGGAGCTGCCGACCGGGCCGCCGCTGGGGCTGGCGGTGCTGCCGTTCGAAACCGCCGAGCTGGAGCTGGCCGAGGGCAGCCGGCTGGTGCTGTACACGGACGGGCTGGTGGAGGACCGCGACCGGGACATCGACGAGGGGCTGGAGCTGCTGCGCTCGGCGCTCTCCGGCCCGCCGCGCACCCCCGAGCAGACCTGCGCGGACGTGCTCGGGGCGATGCTGCCGGCGCACCCGCAGGACGACATCGCGCTGCTGGTGGCGCAGACCCGGGTGCTGGCGCCGGACCAGGTGGCGCAGTGGGACGTGCCGTCGGACCCGGCGGCCGTGGGCACCGTCCGGGCGGACGTGGCGCGGCGGCTGGAGTCCTGGGGGCTGGAGGAGGCCGCGTTCGCCACCGAGCTGATCCTGAGCGAGCTGGTGACCAACGCGATCCGGTACGGCTCGGGGCCGATCCGGGTGCGGCTGCTGCGGGACCGGGCGCTGATCTGCGAGGTGTCGGACGGCAGCAGCACCTCGCCGCACCTGCGGTACGCGGCGACCGAGGACGAGGGCGGGCGCGGGCTGTTCCTGGTCGCGCAGTTCGCGGACCGCTGGGGGACGCGGTACACGGCGACCGGGAAGGTGATCTGGACGGAGCAGCCGCTGGAGTAGGAAGTCGGACGGGCCGACTTCCCACTCCCGACTCTCCCGCTCGGGGCGGCCCTACCGCTGGAAGGCGGCGGCCAGGACGTTGACGACGTCGCCGATGACGATGACCGCCGGCGGCTTGACCCCCTCGGCCTCGACCACCGCGGCGACGGTGCCCAGGGTGGCGTCCACCCGGCGCTGGGCGGCGGTGGTGCCCTCCTGGACGATCGCGACCGGGGTGTCCGCCGGGCGGCCGTGCTCGACCAGCCGGGCGGCGATCGCGCCGATCTTGTCCACGGCCATCAGCAGCACCAGGGTGCCGCTCATCTTCGCGGCGGCCTCCCAGTTGGTCAGCGAGCGCTCGTCGTCCGGGCCGACGTGGCCGGAGATCACGGTGAACTCGTGCGTCATGCCCCGGTGGGTGACCGGGACACCGGCCGCCGCGGGGACGCTGATCGAGCTGGAGATGCCGGGCACGACCGTGACCGGCAGACCGGCCTCGGCGCAGGCCAGCAGCTCCTCGCCGCCGCGTCCGAAGACGTACGGGTCGCCGCCCTTGAGCCGGACCACGAACTTGCCGGCCTTGGCGTGCTCGATCAGCGTGCGGTTGATCGCCTCCTGGGCCATGAACCGGCCGTACGGGATCTTGGAGGCGTCGATCACTTCGACGTGCTCGGGCAGCTCGGCGAGCAGCTCGCGCGGGGCGAGGCGGTCGGTGACCACCACGTCGGCGTCGGCGAGCAGGCGGCGGCCGCGCACGGTGATCAGGTCCGGGTCGCCGGGGCCGCCGCCGACCAGGGCGACGCCGGCGCCGTGCGAGCGGTACTGGCGGGCGGCCAGCGAGCCGTCCCGCAGGCCCTCCACGATCGAGTCGCGCAGGGCGGCGGAGTGGCGCGGGTCGCCGGTGAGGACGGCCACGGTGGCGCCCGCGTCGCGGCCGCTGGCCGGGGTCCAGGCGGTGGCGGCGGAGGCGTCGTCGCTGCGGGAGCAGAACACCCGGGCCCGCTCGGCCTCGGCGCTGACGGCCGTGTTGACGGCCGGGTCGTCGGTGGCGACCAGCACGTACCAGGCCTCGGCCAGGTCGCCCTCCTCGTACGGACGGGCGTGCCAGGTGAGCTCCCCGGCGTCGGCCATCGCCTGGACGGCGGGGGTGGTGGCCGGGGATATCAGGTGCAGGTCGGCGCCGGTGGCGATCAGGGCGGGCAACCGACGCTGGGCGACCTGGCCGCCGCCGACCACGACGACGCGGCGGCCGGCCAGCAGCAGGCCGACCGGGTACGGGGTGCGGCCCTCGGTGCTCGGGTGCGGATTGGGCGCGGTCATCGGCGGTGCTCCTGGATCGGGGTGCGGATGTGGGGACGGTACGGCAAGACGCCGCTCCGCGGACCGGCGCGCCCTCGGGCCGGTCCGCGGAGCGGTGACGAGGTGCGCGTCAGGCCTTCTCGGTGACCCCGGCGGAGTCGAAGGTGGCTACATCGTGCATCGCCCGGGCCGCGCTCTGCACCAGCGGCAGGGCCAGCAGGGCACCGGTGCCCTCGCCGAGCCGCAGGTCCAGGTCGATCAGCGGACGCAGGCCGAGCTTCGCCAGCGCGGCCTGGTGGCCGGGCTCGGCGGAGCGGTGGCCGGCGATGCAGGCGGCCAGCACCTCGGGGGCGATCGCCTTGGCGGCCAGCGCGGCCGAACCGGCGATGACGCCGTCCAGGACCACCGGGGTGCGCAGCGAGGCGGCGCCCAGCAGGAAGCCGGCGATGGCCGCGTGCTCCAGGCCGCCGATGGCCGCGAGGACGCCGATCGGGTCGTTCGGGTCGGGCTGGTGCAGGGCCAGCGCGGCGCGGATGACCTCGATCTTGCGGGCGTGGGTCTCGTCGTCGATGCCGGTGCCGCGGCCGGTGACCTCGGCCGGGTCCAGGCCGGTGAACACCGAGATCAGGGCCGCCGAGGCGGTGGTGTTGGCGATCCCCATGTCGCCGGTGACCAGTGCCTTGTTGCCCGCCGCGACCAGGTCGCGGGCGGTCTCGATGCCGACCTCGATGGCCTTGAGGGCCTCCTCGCGGGTCATCGCCGGGCCCTGGGTCATGTCGGCGGTGCCGGGACGGACCTTGCGCGGCAGCAGACCGGTGGCACGGCCCTGCTGGACGGCGTCGGGCAGCTCGGCGGCCACGCCGACGTCGACCACGCAGACCTCGGTGCCGATCTGCTTGGCGAAGGAGTTGATCACCGCTCCCCCGGCCAGGAAGTTGCCGACCATCTGGGCGGTCACCTCCTGCGGCCACGGGCTGACGCCCTGGGCGTGCACGCCGTGGTCGCCGGCGAAGATCGCCACGCAGGCGGGCTCCGGGATCGGCGGCGGGCACTTGCGGGACAGGCCGCACAGCTGGGCGGAGATGATCTCCAGCATGCCGAGCGAACCGGCCGGCTTGGTCATCCGCTTCTGCCGGTCCCACGCCTCGCCGAGCGCCTTGGCGTCCAGCGGGCGGATGCCGCGCAGCGTCTCGGCGAGCAGGTCCTGCGGCTCCTCGCCGGGCAGCGCGCGGTTGCCGTACTGCTCCTCGTGGACGACCCAGGCCAGCGGGCGCTTCTTCGCCCAGCCCTGCTGCTCCAGCTCCGGCTCGTCCGGGAAGGAGTCGACGTAGCCGACGCACAGGTAGGCGACGACCTCCAGGTGCTCCGGCAGGCCGAGCTCGCGGACCAGCTGCTCGTCGTCGAAGAAGCTCACCCAGCCGACGCCCAGGCCCTCGGCGCGGGCGGCCAGCCAGAGGTTCTCGACGGCCAGGGCGGCCGAGTACGGGGCCATCTGCGGCTGGGTGTGCCGGCCCAGGGTGTGCCGGCCGCCGCGGGTGCGGTCGGCGGTCACCACGATGTTGACCGGGGTCTCGAGGATGGCCTCGATCTTGATTTCCTTGAACTGCTTGGCCCGGCCCTTGGGCAGCGAGTCCGCGTACGCCTCGCGCTGGCGCTCGGCCAGGGCGTGCATCCGCCTGCGGGTCTTGCCGGAGCGGATCACCACGAAGTCCCAGGGCTGCGAGTAGCCGACGCTGGGCGCGGTGTGGGCGGCCTCCAGGACCCGGATCAGCACCTCGTGCGGGATCGGGTCCGGGCGGAAGCCGTTGCGGACGTCGCGGCGCTCACGGATCACCTGGTGGACGGCCTCGCGGCCGGCCTCGTCGTAACCGGGGGCGGCCGGGCCGCGCGGCTCGGCGGGCTCCTCGGGCTGCGGGTCCTCGGCCACCGGCTGGTCGGCGGCGGGCTGCTCGGCGACCGGCTGGTCGGCGAGCTGCTGCTCGGCCTGCGGCTCGGCCTGGGGCTCCCCGGCGGCGGGGGCCTCAGGGGCCTGCTCGACGGTCTCGACGGCCTCGGTGGCCTCGGCGGTGACGGGCTCCGCGGTCTCGGCGGCGGCGTCAGCCGTGCCCTCGGCCGGTGCCTGCTCGGCGGTGGCCTCGGCCGGGACCTCGACGGGCGCGGCCTCCTGCGGCTGCTCGCCCTCCGCGGTCTGCTCCACCACGGCCTGCTCGGCCGCGGCGTTCTCCGCCACGACGTGCTCCGCGACGGCCTCGGCGGCGGGCTCGGCCTGCTCGGCGGCGGGCTGCGGCTCGCCCTCCGGCAGGACGGCGTCGGTCGGCTGCGCGGCCTCGGCCGCGGGTGCGGCGGCGGCCTCGGCACCCTGCTCGGGGGCTTCGGCCGGGACCTCGGCCTGGGCCTGCTCGGCGACCGGCTCGGCGGCGGCCTCGGCCGGGGTCTCGACGGGCGCGGCCTGCTGCGGCTGCTCGCCCTCGACGGCCTGCTCCACCACGGTGTTCTCCGCGACGGTGTTCTCCGCGACGGCCTGGCCGGACGGCATCTCGCCGGTGCCGGCGGCGGTCTCGGCGACCGGCTCGGCCACGGCCTCCGGCGCGCTCGCGACGGCCTCGGCGGTCTCCGCACCCTGGACGGGCTCGGCGGCGGCCGGAGCGGCCTCGGCGGTCTCGCCGCCCTCGACGGCCTGCGGCGCGGCGGCGGCCGCTATGGGCGCGGGCTGCTGCGGCGCGGCCTCGCCGGCCGCCGGGGCCTGCTCGACAGGCGCGACCTTGGGCAGGCCGTGCGGGGTGGGCGCGGCGAGGAAGGCGGAGATCCGGCGCGGCTGACCGGCCGGAGTGGCGGCCTCGGCCTGCTCGGCGGCACCGTCGGCGACGGCACCCTCGGCGGCGGCCTCCTCGACCACGACGGACTCGACGGCCACGGACTCGACGGCGACCGACTCGACGGCCACCGACTCCACCGCGACGGATCCGACCGCGACCGGCTCGACCGCACCGGGAGCGGCGTGGGCCTCGGCGCCCGGCTGGGCGGCCTCGGCCGGGACCGGCTCGGCGACGACGGCCTGCGCCGCGAAGGCCGAAGCCTCCGCGACGGCCTCGGCGGGCTGGGCGCCCTGGACGGTCTGGGCGGCGTCCGGGGTCTCGACGACCTCGATCACCTCGATCGCGCCGACCGTCTCGATGGCCATGACGGCCTCGACCGGCTGCGAGGCCAGCGGCACCTGCGCCACCTGCTGGACGTCCTGCGGCAGCACCTGCTGACCCTCCGCCACGGGAGCCCCCGGAGCCATCGGAGCCATCGGAGCCATGGGGCCCGCCGGAGCGGCCGGAGCCGCCGCGGCCTGCGCCATCGGAGCCCCCGCGACCAGCGGAACGACCGGCGCCGCCGGAGCGGCCTGCGGCACGGCGGCCGGAGCCGGGGCGACGGTCTCGGCCATCGGCGGCCGGCCGACGACCGGGATGCCGTGCGCGGGCGTGCCGCCCTGCGACGGCCCGCGGTCGGCCAATGAGCGGACCGGGACCTGGCCGGTCATCAGCGACGGGTCCGGGATCGGCGGGCCGGCGTGCAGCGGGCGGCGCGGCGGCTGAGCCTGCGTCACCGGCTGCTGTGCCTGCGGCTGCGACGGGAAGGGCTGCTGCTGGAACTGCTCGGCGCCGAGCGCCGGCGGGTCCAGCGGCGGCCAGGAGGGCTCGACCGGCATGCCGTCCTGCTGCGGCGCGAGCGGCGTCTGCTCGACCGGGACGGCCGCCATCGGCTCGCCCCAGGAGCCCTGCGGACCGGGCATCAGCAGCACGTCGTCCTCGTCGTCCAGGCCGTCGGGCTGGTCGAGGAAGTGGAAGGCCGGGCGCTGGGCGCCCTGGTCGACGGCCCACCCCTCGCCGGGGACGGCATAGCCGGGCTGGCCCTGCGGCGGGATGGCGCCGGCGCCCGGGGGCATCCCGCCGGGCACGGCACCGACCGGGGCCGCCGGGTTCGGGATCACTCCGCCGTCCGTCGCGACGCCCTGCAGAGGTGCAACGCCCGCGACGCCCTCCGGTCCGCCGAGCGGGTCGGGCCCGGCGTTCAGGTGCTCCGGCAGTCCCTCGCCCGGGACGTGGCCGCCATCGGTCATTGTCAAAGCTCCTTCCAGGCCGCTGCCGCGCCCTTGGCGACGCGATCACCGATCGCAGCGCCCATCCGCACGGGCCGGGCCTGCACCGACCCGCCCCTCAACCACACGCGGCCGCCGCGCCGAAGCGCTGCGGCCCGAGTCCTTCCGGCGCACTGCGGCACCCCGGCCCGGCACACCGCCCACACGGGGGCGGCGCATCGTCTGAAACAACGACAACCCGGAGCGACCGGCACGACCGCACCGGACCCTACGGCATTCTCCAGGTCCGGCACGAGGCGCGTCGAATTGCCCACACTCCGAGCGGAACGGGGTTGCACCACGTCAAAAAGGTGACAAACCGACCGAATCGGGTGGGTCGCCGACAGCTGCAGCCGCCCAGGACGTCACACTACCGGCCCGGCGCGGTCACCTCTCGAATCATTGTCCGGATGCGACCTGGATCACCGTCGATCACCGTCCCGCCGCGCGCGGCCCCCCGGCCGCACCCGAGGCCTTCACACGATCTGCTCACCCCAGAGCACCAGCGCGCCGGTCCCGTCCGCCCCCAGCGCCAGTCCGCCGCCGTCCCCGGTGGAGCGCAGCGGGGTCGACTGGAGCAGCGCGCCGTCCGCCCGGTAGCCGGCCTCGCCGATCGCCCGGCGGATCTCCTCCGCCTCGGCGAGGGTCCGGGGCAGCGCGACGAACCGCTCCGGCTTGCGGGCCAGTACGGCGCGCACCACGTCCGGTCCGCCGGACTCCACGACCGCCGCGTCCGGCTCCGGCAGGCCGCCGAGCACTTCGGGGCCGCTGCCGTGGACGGCCTCCACCTCGACGCCGTACCGGCGGGCGTTGACGGTCAGCCGGGCGCAGGCCGAGCGGGAGCCCTCGACGGCGACCACGGCGGCGCCGAACCGGGCCGCCTCGACGGCGAGGGCTCCGCTGCCCGCGCCGACCGACCAGACCAGGTCCCCCGGACGTGCACCCAGACGGGCCAGCACCAGGGCGCGTACGTGCGCGGGGAGCGTGTCCGGCGCGCCCGTCTCACCCCCCGTGCGCCCGGCGCCCGCGTAGGCATCGCCGGGGAGCGCCCAGCCGCGCTCCGCGCCGGGGTAGCCGACCGGGCGCCCGGCCAGCCAGCCGGCCGCCTGGTCCACCGGGCCGGCCAGGGCGGAGCCGCCGATCACCAGCACCACGTTGGGGTCGCGCCAGACGTGGTCGGCGATCCGGTCGGAGGTGAGGACGGTGATGTCCTCCTCGGGGGTGCCGAGGGCCTCGCAGACCACGAAGGTCCGGTGCACCCCGCGCAGCATCAGGGCGAGTTCGGCGGGCCCGGCGCCCGGAGCGGTGAGCACCGCGACCTTGGGGTTGGCCCGGCAGATGTTCGCCGCGCGGCGCAGCCGGCCGCCGTGGGCGCTGACCACCTGGGCGTCCTCCCAGGGCATGCCGGCCCGGGCGAAGGCGGTGGCCACGGAGGAGACGGCGGGCAGGACTTCGAGTTCGAGGCCGTACTCGGGGCGGCGCAGGGTGCGCACCACGCCGAAGAAGCCCGGGTCGCCCTCGGCGACCACGACGGCGGCGCCGCGGTGTTCGGCGATCCGGCGGGCGGCCTGCCGGATGTCGCCGAGGGCGATCCGTTCGGCGTCGTCCGGCACCGGGAGGGCGCCCAGTTGGTAGGGGGCTCCGGCCACCAGGGTCGCCGCGGCGAGGGCCGCACCGGCGGCCTCGGTCAGCGGCGTGCCGTCCCACCCGATGACCGTGATCCGGTCAGCCATCTGCGGCCGTTCTCCCTCGACTCGGTGCGCCACGCGGTACGCCACTCAGCACGCCACTCACTTGCGGCGCGGTTCGGCGCGGTGCGGCGCCGGTCAGAGGCTACCGGGTGTGATCGTCCGGGGTGGACATCTCGCACACATGTCCGTGACGGGCGGGTGGCGGCCCGCCGTCCGGTCGGGCGCCGCCGGGCCTGGCGGGTCAGTCGCGCAGCACGTAGCGGTGCTCGCCGTGCCAGCCGCCCCGGTGCGCTCCGGGCGACTCCAGGTCCTCCGGGAGCAGGCTCCACAGGATGAGGTCGCTGCGGCTCTCCTCCCCGGTCCGGCGGCCGGGAGCCCCCACGAAGGCCTCCCCGGGCTCGCCGCGCACTATCCAGGCGCTGCGCAGCACGCCCTCGCTGATCGCGCCGATCTTCCCGGCGACCTGCTGGGCGGCGGTGTTGCCGGCGGCGGTGCGCATCTCCAGGCGCAGGAAGCCGCGGTCCTCGAACAGCCACTGGGCGACGCCGAGGACGGCCTCCGGGGCGTAGCCCTCGCCGCGCGCCCAGGTGGCGGTGACGTAGGAGATCTCGGTGCTGCGCAGCCGCCAGTCGGTGTTGCGCAGCTCGACCAGGCCGACCAGGCGCTGGGTCAGGTGTTCGGTGACGGCGAAGACGATGCCGCGCCCGGCGGCCCGGTGGGCGGGGGCGTGGGTGCGGACGAGCTCGGCCGCGTAGGCCTCGGTGAAGGGGTGCGGGAGGTCCGTCCAGGCCAGTACGAGGTCATCGGCCATCATCGCGGCCAGGCCGGGGGCGTCGTCCTCCGCAAGGGGACGCAGCAGCAGCCGTTCGGTGCTGATGGCGGTCTCGGGGAAGCTCGCTGCCATGCCGTCTCTCCTCGCCGGGTCGTGAACACAACACCGTACGCCTCCGTCGCACTCCGGGTATCACGCGGTGCGCCGCGCGCACGACGGTACGTCAGAACGCCTTTGCCCGGGGCGTCCCTGGTGCATACTGCCCGACCGGGCCCCCGCCGAGGTGCGGCGGGGGCCCGGTCGGGCGTTGCGGGGGGACGGCGGTGCGACGGCGCCGCGACGGAGGTGCGTCGGATCAGAAGGCCGGGACGACCGAGCCCTGGAAGGTGTCGTTGATGTACTTCTTGACCTCGTCGGAGTGCAGCAGCTCGGCGAGCTTCTTGACCCGCGGGTCGTTCTCCTTGCCCTTCTTGACGGCGAGGATGTTGGCGTACGGGTTGCCCTCGGCCTTCTCCAGCACCAGGGCGTCGGTGGCCGGCTTCAGGCCGGAGTCGAGCGCGTAGTTGCCGTTGATGACGGCGGCGTCGACGTCCGTGATGGAGCGGGGCAGCTGGGCGGCCTCCAGCTCCTTCCACTTGAGGTTCTTCGGGTTGCCCGTCACGTCGGCCGGGGTGGCGGCGGTGCCGGCGCCGTCCTTGAGGGTGATGAGCTTGTTGTCCGCGAGCAGCTTGAGCGCGCGGCCCTCGTTGGTGGCGTCGTTCGGCAGGCCGATGGTGGCGCCGTCCGGAAGGTCGGTGATCGACTTGACCTTCTTGGAGTAGACGCCGAGCGGCTCCAGGTGCACCGTCTCGACCGAGACGATGTCGGTGCCACGCTTCTTGTTGAAGTCCTCCAGGTACGGGACGTGCTGGAAGTAGTTGGCGTCGGCCGAACCGTCCTGCACCGCCGTGTTGGGGGTCACGTAGTCGGTGACCTCCTTGATGTCGAGCTTGAGGCCCGCCTTGTCCGCGAGGTTGTCCTTGACGAACTTGAGGATCTGCCCGTGCGGGGTGGGGCTGGCGACGACCTTCAGCGGCGCGTTCGGGTCCGAGGAGGACGAGCCCGAGCTGCTGCAGGCGGCCACGGAGAGGGCGAGGCCGGCGGTGGCGAGGATGCTGGTGAACTTCAGAACGTTGCGCACGAAAAGTGCCTTTCTGCGTGATGCGGGGAGCCGCGTCCAGGGTCGGACGGGGGAGGTCTAGGAGGCGACGGCGGATTCGTCGGCTTCGGGGGTGGCGGCGCGCGGGCGGAGCAGGCGGGTGCGTCCGCCGCCCTGGCCCCGGTTCGCCAGCCGGCGCACGGCGTAGTCGCCGGCCAGCTGGATGATCGTCACGATGATCGCGATCTCCGCCACGATGATCCACATGAAGGCGGTCTCGAAGCGCAGGTAGCCGTAGCGGTAGGCGAGGTCGCCCAGGCCGCCGCCGCCGACCGTGCCGGCCATCGCGGAGTAGCCGATCAGCGCGATGATCGTGGTGGTGACGGAGGCCACGATGCCGGGCAGGGCCTCGGGCACCAGCGTCTTGCGGACGAGCGTCCAGGTGCCGCCGCCCATCGACTGGACGGCCTCGATCAGGCCGCGGTCGACCTCGCGGACGGAGGTCTCGACCAGGCGGGCGAAGAACGGGATCGCGCCGACGGTCAGCGGCACGGTGGCCGCCTGCCAGCCGAGGGAGTTGCCGGTCAGCCACCGGGTGAAGGAGATCAGCGCGATCATCAGGATGATGAACGGCAGCGAGCGAGCGAGGTTCACGATCGCGCCGAGCACCTTGTTCACCGGCTGGTTCTGCAGCACTCCGCCCTTGGAGGTGAGCACCAGCAGGACGCCGAGGGGCAGCCCGAGGAGGACGGTGCAGACGGTCGCGACCCCGACCATCTGGAAGGTCTCCTGGGTGGCGGGCCACATCAGTTCCTGCATCTGGTCCCAGGTCATGCCACCGCTCCGTTCGCCGCGCCGATCACGTCCACCTGCAGGCCCTGCTCGCGCAGGTAGCCGATCGGCACCACGTTGTCCTGGTGGCCGCCGGACAGTTCGACCCGCATCCGCCCGACCATCCGGCCGGCGATGGTCTCCACGGCGGCGCCGAGGATGTTGATGTCGATCTGGTAGGTGCGGGCCAGCTGGGAGACGAACGGCTGGGCCGAGGTGTCGCCCTGGAAGGTGATCTCCAGCACGGTGGAGCCGGGGTGTCCGGTGCCGAACTCGCTGAGCGGGAACAGCTCGCGGGCCAGCTCGGAGCCGGGCTCGGCCAGCAGGTCGGTGAGACTGCCGGACTCGACCACCCGCCCGCCGCGCATCAGGGCGGCCGAGTCGCAGACGGACTTGATGACGTCCATCTCGTGGGTGATCAGCAGGACGGTGAGGCCGAGCTGCTGGTTGAGGTCGCGCAGCAGCTTGAGGATCGAGCGGGTGGTCTCCGGGTCGAGCGCCGAGGTGGCCTCGTCGGAGAGCAGCACCTTGGGGTCGCCGGCCAGGGCGCGGGCGATGCCCACGCGCTGCTTCTGGCCGCCGGAGAGCTGGTTGGGGTAGCTGCGGGCCTTGTCGCCGAGGCCGACCAGGTCGAGGAGTTCGGCGGCCTTGCGGCGGCGCTGGGTGCGGTCCAGGCCGATGATCTCCAGCGGGAGTTCGACGTTCTGCTGCACCGTCCGCGAGGCGAGCAGGTTGAAGTGCTGGAAGACCATGCCGATCCGCCGGCGGGCCTCGCGCAGCTCCCGTCCCGCGCGGTTCTCGCCACCGGACAGCGCGGTGAGTTCGAGCCCGTCCACGGTGACGGTGCCGGAGGTCGGGCGCTCCAGCATGTTCACGCAGCGGATGAGGGTGGACTTGCCGGCACCGCTGGTGCCGACGACTCCGTAGACCTCGCCCGGGCGGACGTGCAGGTCGACGCCGGCGAGGGCGGTCACCTCGCGGCCTCGGGAGCGGTAGACCTTCGTGAGGTCCGTGGTGGTGATCACAGCGGCTTCCGTGGGTCGGGGGCGGGCGGCGTGGGTCGACCGCCCGACCGGCGTGCGGTCGGCGGCGTCTTACGTCGCTTCGCCAGGGGGATCCGGACCTGCCACCCCTTGATCGTGGCCGCTGGACGGCCGGGCCGCGCGACGGCGTGGCCCTTACGAGTCACCGGTGCCCGCGGGTGGGCGGGCACGGCAGGGGGAGGGGTACGGGATGACGGACGCGCTCGCACGGGCGGGAGCGGCGCCGGAGTCTCGCTTCGGGGCGCGAGGGGAAGGGCACCCGCAGGGGGGCGCCGGGGGCGGTGGCCCTCAGCAGTGACACATTCGACGACACATGGCACGCTCACCTGCCGGCATTGTGCCGGTGGGGGTGCAGTTCGTCGTCGCAGTCATGTGAGCCAGTAAAACAGATGGCTCCGGGTACGCCCAATTATTTGACGGGGCTGTCCGCAATACGGACACGTTCGGCTCTGACCTGCGGAAACACGGCTCGGCGCCGCCACCGTACCGTCCGGATGGTGGCGGCGCCGAGGGGGCGCGGAGCGGCGGGCTCAGGCCGTCGCGGCGAGCGGCGTGCTGACGGGCTTCTCCAGGTGGACGAAGCTCAGCCGGTTGTTGACCTGCTCGACCCGGGTCTGCCGGTAGCCCTGGCGGGCGTACAGGCGCAGGTTGCCGAGGCTGCGGTGGCCGGTGAACAGGCGGAAGGCGGACACCCGGCCGTCCTCGACGAGGCGGCGCTCCAGCGCGTCCAGCAGGCGGCCGCCGAGGCCGTGGCGCTGCATCCGCGGGTGGACGACCAGACGCCCTATCCGGCCGACACCGTCGGCGCCGACGTGGCCCCGGACGGTGCCGACCACCTCGTC
Source organism: Kitasatospora sp. Ki12 (assembly GCF_054601375.1). Lineage (NCBI taxonomy): Bacteria > Bacillati > Actinomycetota > Actinomycetes > Kitasatosporales > Streptomycetaceae > Kitasatospora > Kitasatospora sp. Ki12. Next base: position 2,548,203 of record NZ_BAAIHT010000002.1, read on the forward strand.
GCCCAGCCGGGCGACCAGGAAGTGCTGTTCGGTCAGTTCGGCGCGCAGGCTCTCCAGGCTCTGCGTCAGGGGCTCGATCGCCCAGTCGCCGTACAGCTCGGCCTCGGGCTGGTAGCCGAGGTACTGGAGCTTGAGGATCTGCTCCGCGTCCTCGGCCGCCGCGGCCGAGATGATCACGCTCATGCCCATGTGGAGGGGCCTCCCCAGTCGTCGTGCCCGGCGCGCAGAGGGTGGCGCGCTCACGCTCAGTATCCGAGTGATCGCGGCACCGTCAAGAGCTGCGTTCGCCAGCGCTCTACCCGGGTGTCAGCTTTCCTCAACCTTCGCGGGGCCGGACGTGGCGAGGGTCACGCCCGTTCGGGGAGGGGCCGGGGCGCCCGGTCGGGCGGCGCGGACGGGCGCGGCGGGAGCCGCCCCCGCGCCTCACGGGTACCGCTCCGCGTGGAGCAGCGTACGCAGGCAGGCGAGGCAGCGGGAGCGGGTGGGGCCGATGGAGCCGCGGGGCATGCCGAGGCGCTCGGAGAGCTCGCGGTAGGTCGGCGGCGGGTCCTCGGCCAGGGCGGCGACCAGCTGCGGGCAGCGGCCGGGCAGCGCGGCGACGGTCTCGCGGACCACCCGGCGGCGGCGTTCGGCGAGGTAGACGTCCTCGGCGGAGGGGACGGGGGGAAGGGTTGTGCACACACCGTGCATGACGCCCGGGGGCGGGGCCGGTTACGCCCGGGCCGGGGCGCGGACGCCGGAGGGGCGCGCCGGTCGGACCGCCGCGCCCCTCCCCCGGCCCCGGGTCAGACCCGGATCCACTCCTGCTGTCGCGCCAGGTCCGCCTTCACCTCGGCGAGCTGGACCGCGACGGCGGACGGGGCGGTGCCGCCGCGCCCGTTGCGGGAGGCGATGGCGCCGTGCACGCTGAGCACCGAGCGCACCTCCGGCGTCAGGTGCTCGGAGATCGCGGCGAACTGCTCGTCCGTCAGGTCGGACAGCTCGATGCCCTCGGCCTCGCAGACCTTGACGCAGGCGCCGGCCACCTCGTGCGCGACCCGGAACGGCACGCCCTGCTTGACCAGCCACTCGGCGATGTCGGTGGCGAGCGAGAAGCCGGCCGGGGCGAGCTCCTCCAGCCGCTCCCGGTGCACGGTGAGGGTGGCCATCATCCCGGTGAACGCGGGCAGCAGCACCTCCAGCGTGTCGCAGGAGTCGAAAACCGGCTCCTTGTCCTCCTGGAGGTCCCGGTTGTAGGCCAGCGGCAGCGCCTTGAGGGTGGCCAGCAGGCCGGTCAGGTTGCCGATCAGGCGGCCGGACTTGCCGCGGGCGAGCTCGGCGATGTCCGGGTTCTTCTTCTGCGGCATGATCGAGGAGCCGGTGGAGAAGGCGTCGTGCAGCGTGATGAAGCCGAACTCCTTGGTGTTCCAGATGATCACCTCCTCCGCGATCCGGGAGAGGTTGATCCCGATCATCGCGGTCACGAAGGCGAACTCGGCGACGAAGTCGCGCGAGGCCGTGCCGTCGATGGAGTTGCCGACCGAGCCGCCCTCGAAGCCGAGGTCGGCGGCGACGGCCTGCGGGTCGAGGCCGAGCGAGGAGCCGGCCAGCGCCCCGGAGCCGTACGGCGAGACGGCGGTGCGGGCGTCCCACTGGCGCAGCCGCTCGGCGTCCCGGCCGAGGGCCTGCACGTGCGCGAGGACGTGGTGGGCGAAGAGCACGGGCTGGGCGTGCTGGAGGTGGGTGCGGCCCGGCATGGCGGTGTCCGGGTGCGCCTCGGCGAGGCCGACCAGGGCCTGCTGGAGGTCGAGCAGCAGGCCGCCGATGGTCTTCGCGTGGTCCCGCAGGTACATCCGGAACAGGGTGGCGATCTGGTCGTTGCGCGAGCGCCCGGCCCGCAGCTTGCCGCCGAGCTCGGCGCCGAGGCGCTCCAGCAGGCCGCGCTCCAGGGCGGTGTGGACGTCCTCGTCGGCGACGGTGCCGGTGAAGGTGCCCGCCTCGACGTCGGCGAGCAGCCGGTCGAGGCCGCCCAGCATGCCGGCCAGCTCCTCGTCGGAGAGCAGGCCGGCCTTGTGCAGGACCCGGGCGTGGGCCTTGGAGCCGGCGATGTCGTACGGCGCGAGGCGCCAGTCGAAGTGGACCGAGGCGGAGAGCCTGGCCAGCGCCTCGGACGGGCCGTCGGCGAAGCGGGCGCCCCAGAGGCGGACGTCGGAGGACTGCTGGGCGGTCATCGCGGGGCTCCTTCATGCCTGTACAGCGGACGGCATAAGTATGCACGATGGCGTATGAAACACAAAACCCCGGCCGACGGGGTCCGTCGGCCGGGGTCGTGGGTGTCCGGACGCTACTGCGCCTTCGCCTGGGCGAGTTGCATGAGGTGGTCGGCGAGCGCCTGGCCGCCGGCCGGGTCGCGGCTGATCAGCAGCACGGTGTCGTCACCGGCGATGGTGCCGATGATCTCGAACACCTCCGCCTGGTCGATCGCCGAGGCCAGGAACTGGGCGGCGCCCGGCGGGGTGCGCAGCACCACCAGGTTGCCGGAGGCCGTCGCGGAGACCATCAGCTCGCCGGCCAGCCGGGCCATCCGGCCCTCGCTGGCCGACTCCCCCATCGGCGCGCGCGGCGTGCGGTCGCCGCCCTCGGCGGGGACGGCGTAGATCAGCGCGCCGTCCCGGTTGCGGATCTTGACCGCGCCCAGCTCGTCCAGGTCCCGGGAGAGGGTGGCCTGGGTGACCACGAGTCCGTCGTCGGCGAGCAGCTTGGCGAGCTGGCTCTGCGAACGCACGGGCTGGCGGGTGAGCAGGTCCACGATCCGCCGGTGGCGCGCGGTGCGGGTCTGCGGGACCTGCGGCGTCGGGCCGGCGGCGGACGGGCCGGAGTGGGAAGCGGTCATGTGATTATTCTCCCGGACGACGGTCAACTCGCATCGGCCGGGGCGTTCTCCCGCACCGTCCGGAGGATGCCCGGCAGCGCCGCGAGGAAGGCGTCCGCCTCCTGCTCGGTCAGGACCAGCGGCGGGGCCAGCCGTACGGCGTCCGGGACGGCCGCGTTGACCAGGAAGCCGGCCTCCTGCGCGACGGCCTGGATCCGGGCCGCGACCGGCTCGGTGAGCACGATGCCGAGCAGCAGGCCGGCCCCGCGCACGTGCGAGACCAGCGGGTCGCCGATCGCCTCGACGCCGTGCCGCAGCCGCTCGCCCAGCTTGCGGACGTGCTCCAGCAGGCCCTCGGACTCGATGGTGTCCAGCACCGCGAGCCCGGCCGCGGCGGCCACCGGGTTGCCGCCGAAGGTGGTGCCGTGCTGGCCCGGGGTGAGCAGGTCGGCGGCCGGCCCGAAGGCGAGGGTCGCACCCATCGGCAGGCCGCCGCCGAGCGCCTTGGCCAGCGTGACCACGTCCGGCTCGACGCCCTCGAAGGCCTGGTGGGCGTACCAGTGGCCGGTGCGGCCGACACCGGTCTGGATCTCGTCCAGGACGAGCAGGGTGCCGGTGGCCCGGGTGATCTCGCGCGCCGCCCTGAGGTAGCCGTCCGGCAGCGGGATCGCGCCGTTCTCGCCCTGGATCGGCTCCAGGAAGACGGCGGCGGTCTCGGTGGTGACGGCCGCCCGCAGCGCCTCCACGTCACCGAAGGGGACGTGGGTGACGTCGCCCGGCAGCGGGCGGAACGGGTCCTGCTTGGCGGGCTGGCCGGTGAGCGCGAGGGCGCCCATGGTCCGGCCGTGGAAGGCGCCCTGGAGGGCGACCAGGTGGGTGCGGCCGGTCCGCCGGCTGATCTTGAAGGCGGCCTCGTTGGCCTCGGCGCCGGAGTTGCAGAAGAACACCCGGCCGCCCGGCCGGCCGTCCAGCTCCAGCAGCCGCTCGGCGAGCGCGACGGTCGGCTCGGCCATGAACAGGTTGGAGACGTGGCCGAGGGTGGCGATCTGCCGGCCGACCGCCTCGACGACGGCCGGGTGGGCCGTACCGAGGGCGTTCACGGCGATGCCGCCGAGCAGGTCGGTGTACTCCTTGCCGTCCGCGTCCCACAGCCTGCTGCCCGCACCGCGCACCAGCGGGATCCGGGGGGTGCCGTAGTTGTCGGTGAAGGTGTGCTGCCACCGCTCGGTGAGCTGCTCGTTGTGCGTCATGCCAGTCCCCCGGTCACGGTCGGCTCGTCGTCCGGCACGACCATCGTGCCGATGCCCTCGTCGGTGAAGATCTCCAGCAGCAGGCTGTGCGGCACCCGGCCGTCCAGGACGCGGGCGGTGCCCACCCCCGAGCGGACGGCGCGCAGGCAGCCCTCCATCTTGGGGAGCATGCCGCTGGCCAGGCCCGGCAGCAGCTCATCCAGCTCGCTCGCGTTGAGCTGGCTGATCACGTCGTCGGAGTTCGGCCAGTCCTTGTAGAGGCCCTCGACGTCGGTGAGGACGACGAGCATCTCGGCGCCGAGCGCGACCGCCAGGGCGGCGGCGGCCGTGTCGGCGTTGATGTTGTAGACGTGGCCGTCCGCGCCCCGGGCGATCGAGGAGATGACCGGGATCCGGCCGTCCCCGATCAGCGCCTTCACCGCGCCGGCCTCGATGTTGACGATGTCGCCGACCAGGCCGATGTCCACCTGCTCGCCGTCCACCACCGCGTAGCGCTTGACCGCCGTCATGGTGTGCGCGTCCTCGCCGGTCATCCCGACGGCGAACGGGCCGTGCGAGTTGAGCAGGCCGACCAGCTCCCGCTGCACCTGGCCGGCCAGCACCATCCGGACCACGTCCATGGTCTCGGGGGTGGTGACCCGCAGGCCGTTGGTGAAGCTGGACTCCAGGCCGAGCTTCTCCAGCTGGGCGCTGATCTGCGGGCCGCCGCCGTGCACCACGACGGGGTGCAGACCGGCGTAGCGCAGGAACACGACGTCCTGGGCGAACGCCGCCTTCAGCTCCTCGTCCACCATGGCGTTGCCGCCGAACTTGATCACGACGGTCTTGCCGTGGAAGCGCTCCAGCCACGGCAGTGCCTCGATCAGCGTCATGGCCTTGGGCAACGCGGTGTTGTTGCGGGCCTGTTCGCCCTTGGGTGCGATCTGCACGGGTATCCCTCGTCGATGGGGGTCCCCCCGGCCGGAGGTTGGCGGAGGATGTCGCGGATCAGGTGGCACGGCTCACGTGGAGTAGGCGCTGTTCTCGTGGACGTAGTCGGCGGTGAGGTCGTTGGTCCAGAGCGAGGCGCTCGCGCCGCCGGCGTTCAGGTCGGCGGTGACGACGACCTCGCGGCCCTTCATGTCCACCAGGTCGCGGTCCTCGCCGACGCCGCCGTCCTTGCAGACCCAGACGCCGTTGATGGCGACGTCCAGCCGGTCCGGGTCGAAGGCGGCGGAGGTGGTGCCGATCGCGGCCAGCACCCGGCCCCAGTTGGGGTCCTCGCCGTGGATGGCGCACTTGAGCAGGTTGTTGCGGCTGATCGTCCGGGCGACCTCGACCGCCTCGTCCTCGGTGGCGGCACCGGTGACGTCGATCCGGATGTCCTTGCTCGCGCCCTCGGCGTCGCCGATCAGCTGGCGGGCCAGGTCGGCGCTGACCGCGCGGACGGCCTCGGCGAACTCGGCCTCGTCCGGGGTGACGCCGGTGGCGCCGGAGGCGAGCAGCAGCACGGTGTCGTTGGTCGACATGCAGCCGTCGGAGTCGATCCGGTCGAAGGTGGTGCGGGTGGCGCCGCGCAGGGCGGCGTCCAGGCCGGCGCTGTCGACGGCGGCGTCGGTGGTGAGCACGACCAGCATGGTGGCGAGGCTCGGGGCGAGCATGCCCGCGCCCTTCGCCATGCCGCCGACCGTCCAGCCGGCCGGGCTGGTGACCTGGGCGGTCTTGTGCACGGTGTCGGTGGTCTTGATGGCGATCGCGGCGGCCTCGCCACCGGTCGCGCTGAGCTCCCCGGCGGCCAGGGTGACGCCGGGCAGCAGGATGTCCATCGGCAGCCGGACGCCGATCAGGCCGGTGGAGGCGACGGCGACCTCGCCCGCGTTGAGCCCCAGGTCGGCGGCGACCTTCTCCGCGGTGGCGTGGGTGTCCTGGAAGCCGAGCGGGCCGGTGCAGGCGTTGGCGCCACCGGAGTTGAGGACGACGGCGGAGACCTGGCCGCCCTTGAGGACCTGCTCGGACCAGAGCACCGGCGCCGCCTTGACCCGGTTGGCGGTGAAGACGCCGGCCGCGGCGAGCGAGGGGCCGTCGTTGACCACCAGGGCGAGGTCCGGGGTGCCGGAGGCCTTGATGCCGGCCGTCACCCCGGCGGCGCGGAAGCCCTTGGCCGCCGTCACGCCCACGTTGCCAGCAGTACTCACGGTGCGACTCCGTTCACGGGGAGGCCGAGCTCCTCGGGCAGGCCGAGGGCGATGTTCATGCTCTGCACCGCGCCACCGGCGGTGCCCTTGACCAGGTTGTCGATCGCGCTGATCGCGATGATCCGCCCGGCGGTGGCGTCCAGGGCGACCTGGACCAGGGCGGTGTTGGCGCCGTAGACGCTGCTGGTCTGCGGCCACTGCCCCTCGGGCAGCAGGTGGACGAAGGCCTCGCCCGCGAACGCCTCGGCGTAGGCGGCGCGCAGGCCCTCGGCGGTCACGCCGGGCTTGGCCTTGGCCGAGCAGGTGGCGAGGATGCCGCGCGGCATCGGGACCAGGGTGGGGGTGAAGGAGACGGTGACCGGCTCACCGGCGAGCGGGCTGAGGTTCTGCGCCATCTCCGGGGTGTGCCGGTGGACGCCGCCGACGCCGTACGGGCTGACGCTGCCCATCACCTCGCTGCCCAGCAGGTGCGGCTTGGCGGCCTTGCCGGCCCCGGAGGTGCCGGAGGCGGCGACCACCACGGCCTCCGGCTCGGCGAGCCCGGCCGCGTACGCGGGGAACAGCGCCAGCGAGACGGCCGTCGGGTAGCAGCCGGGTACGGCGATCCGGTTGCTGCCCTTCAACGCGGCGCGGTGGCCGGGGAGTTCGGGCAGGCCGTAGGGCCAGGTGCCGGCGTGCGCGGAGCCGTAGAACTGCTCCCAGTCGGCGGCGGCCCTGAGCCGGAAGTCGGCGCCGCAGTCCACCACCAGGACGTTCGGGCCGAGGGCCTCGGCGACGGCGGCGGACTGGCCGTGCGGCAGCGCCAGGAACACCACGTCGTGGTCGGCCAGCACCTCGGGGGTGGTGGGTTCGAGCACGCGGTCGGCGAGCGGGATCAGGTGCGGCTGCAGCGCGCCCAGTCTGGTGCCCGCGTTCGAGCCGCCGGTCAGCGCCCCGATCTCCACCTCAGGGTGGCCGAGCAGCAGACGCAGCACCTCGCCGCCCGCGTACCCACTGGCGCCGGCGACGGCGACTCGCAATGCCATGGCGTTCCTCCTAGGTCTTGGCATGAATATACGCGTGGAGGAAAATCCATGCAAGGAGTCTCTGCCGGAGCACCGCCGGACGGCCACCCGCCGGCGGTGTCAGGGCCGCTCCCGGATCAGCGTTTGACCGCCCGCAGCACCACGAACTTGGGGTTGCCCGCGACGAGTTGGCAGTTGCCGAAGAGCCGGCGCAGCTTGACGTGGTAGCCGAGGTGACGGTTGCCGACCACCCAGAGTTCACCGCCGGGCCTCAGCGCCCGCTTGGCGCCGGTGAACATCCGCCACGCGGTGGCGTCGGTGGTGGCCTGGTGGGAGTGGAACGGCGGGTTGTTGAGCACCAGGTCCACCGAGCCGGGGGCGACCACGTCCGCCGCGAGCGCGTCGGCGGTCAGGAACTCGGCCGGGGCCTCCGGGCCCAGATTGGTGCGGAAGGTCTCCTCCGCGGAGGCCACCGCCTGGTGCGACTCGTCCACGAAGACCAGCTCCGCGCCGGGCCCGGCCAGCGCCGCCGCCGTACCGACCACGCCGTTGCCGCAGCCGAGGTCCACCACCCGGGCCCCCAGGGCGGGGACGGGCAGGTGGGCGAGGAAGAAGCGGGTGCCGATGTCGAGCCGCTCGGCGCAGAAGGTGCCGGCGTGGTTGACCACCGTACGGCCGGCGGCGGGGCCGATGTCCGGGGGCAGCGCGTAGCGGTGCGGCCACGGGTTGGGGCCCGGCTCGAGCGCCGGGTCGGGGGTGCAGAGGATCAGCCGGGCCTTGCGGACGGCGAGCGAGGTGCGGGTCGGGCCGAGGATCCGCTCGAAGAGCTGGAGGGTGGAGGTGTGGATCTCGGTGACCATGCCGGCGCCGACCACCACGGTGCCGGGGTGGATCGCGGGGGCGAGCCGGTGCAGCTGGTCCTCCAGCAGGGCCAGGCTCTTGGGGACGCGCACCAACAGCACGTCGATCCGGTCCGGCGGGGTGTCCCGGGTGGTGAGCAGCAGGCCCTCGTCGACGGCGGCGCCGGCCCGGGCCAGGTTCGCGCGGGTGGCCTGCCGGCCGAGGTGCGAGTCGGAGATCTGGACCGGGCGGTGCTCGGCCAGCGCGGTGGTCAGCGCGCCCCAGCGGTCGCCGAGGACGGCGATCCGGCGGCCGGACAGCTCGGTCGCGGCACCGGCCGCGCTGTCCGCCTCGCCCGCCAGGTGGCGCAGCAGGTACTCGTCGGCGGCGTCCCAGGCCCGCAGCCGCTCGCGCGGGTCCTCGGGGAAGCGGGTGAGGTCGAGGGTGCCCCACGGGCTGGTCAGCGGGGTGGCCTGCGGGGTCGCGGCGGGCGTGGTCTGGGGATTCATCGTGTTCTCAGGCTATCGGACGGCCGGCGGGGAACAGTTTTGGATGAGTGCCGCCGGACGGATACTGGAAGAGCCCGACCGAGAGGGGTGAGGGCGATGGACTGGAAGCTCGAAGTCGTCGTGGTCCCGGTGTCCGACGTGGACCGCGCGAAGCTCTTCTACGAGGAGCAGGCAGGCTTCACGGTCGACCACGACACCCGCCTGCGGGACGGGGTCCGGGTGGTCCAGCTGACTCCCCCGGGCTCGCCCTGCTCGATCGTGGTGGGCCGGGGGGTCATCGACTCCCCGCCCGGCTCGGTCAAGGGCCTCCAGCTGGTGGTGGCCGACATCGAGAAGGCGCACGCCGAACTGCTGGCGCGGGGCGTCCAGGTCAGCCCGGTCCAGCACTTCGTCGCCGGGTCCCGGGTGAACGGGCACGGCGAGCCGTGGAACAACTTCGTGTTCTTCAACGACCCGGACGGCAACGGCTGGGCGGTCCAGGAGGCGCCGTCGGCCGCGTAGGGCTCCCGACGGAGGCTGCCTGGGTCGACCCGCTCGGGCAGGCCGGCTCGGGCAGGCCGCTTGGGTAGGCTCCGGGGATGGCTGAACACGAGGGAAGCGTGCGGGTGGACAGCTGGATCTGGTCGGTCCGGCTGCTCAAGACCCGGGCACTGGCGGCGGCCGCCTGCCGGGCCGGGCACGTCCGGGTGAACGGCGAACGGGCCAAGCCGGCCCAGGCGCTGAAGCCCGGGGACGAGGTACGGGTCCGCGAGGAGAACCACGAGCGGGTCGTGGTGGTGCGGAAGCTGATCCGCAAGCGCGTCGGCGCCGAGGCCGCGGCGGAGTGCCTGGTCGACAACAGCCCGCCGCGGCCGCCGCGCGAGTTCGTCGCGGCGGCCGGACAGCGGGAGCGCGGGGCCGGGCGCCCCACCAAGCGGGAGCGCCGCGAGTTCGACCAGCTGCGCGGCCACTGAGGGCACCGCGACGCCGGCCGGAGCCCAGGACGCCCCCGGACGCTAGGCAGCCGTTGCGGAGGTGTCGGTGAGCACCCGGCCGAGGAAGGCGTCCAGGTTGGCCCTCGTCCGGGCGATCTGGTCCTCCAGCGGCAACGACTCGTCGGGCCGGGTGACCAGGGTGGACTTCTTCAGCCCGCGGACGTAGAGCGAGCAGGCGAGGTCGGCGCAGATGTACGTCCCGACCGTGTTGCCCTCGCGCCCGGCCGCCCCGGCCCGGCGGGCGGCGAGCAGCGCGACGCCGGTGCCGGCGTGCGCGGTGATGCAGAGCGAGCACACGTTGGTCTTGGTCAGGCTGCGCCGGACCGTCGGCACCCGCAGCGTGACGCCGACCGGCTCGCCGCCGTACGACGCCACCAGGTACGCCCGGTCGGGCGCGCCCTGGTCCCGCCAGCCGAGGAAGTCCAGGCTCTCCCAGGGCAGTTCGGCCAGACCCCGGGGCAGGTTGAGCCGACGGGCCTCGCCCTTGGAGCAGTTGACGAAGGACGCGCGGATCTCGTTCTCACTCAGGGGTTCCATGCGCCGGAAGCTAACACCGGCCCGCCCGCCCTGTCGCGTCAATTTCTCCCGGTTCGTACGGGGTACCCGGCCTGGACGCCGAGCCGCCGCGGGGCGTCCTCACCGATCCGGGTGAGGCGTTGTCAGTGGCGGTGCGTAGGTTGGGCTGACCCGGTCCCGGCGTAGGAGGGAGGCGCCGGGGCCGGGGGCGACGGGGCTGTTAGGGCTTGAACGCGACGCCCGCGTAGGCGGAGACGTCCTGCCAGCCCTCGGGGAGTTCGGTGGTGGGGACGTGGCCCGCGGTGGGGCGCCAGAGCGGGAGCTGGACGAGCCCGGGGCCGACGAACTCGAAGTCGCCGAAGAAGGGTTCGACATCGGCCCGCGGGCGCAGGACGAGCGGGGCGCTGGCGCTCCGGTAGATCCGGGTGCCCTCGGCGGCGCTCTCCCGGGAGGCGAAGTCGGGGCTGCCGTGGGAGAGGATCAGGGCACTGCCGGGGGCGAGCGCGTCGCGCAGGGTGCTGACGATGCGCTGCGCGCCGTCCTCGTCCCGGATGAAGTGCAGGACGGCGACCAGCATCAGCGCGACGGGCTGGGAGAGGTCGACGGCGGCGGCCAGCGCCGGGTGGGCCAGGATCGAGGCCGGGTCGCGCAGGTCGGCCTCGATCACCGAGGTGTGCCCGGCGGGGTGGCTCGCCAGGAGGGCGCGGGCGTGGGTGGCGACGATCGGGTCGTTGTCCACGTACACCACGCGGGCGTCCGGGGCGACCCGCTGGGCGACCTCGCTGGTGGAGCCGACGGCCGGGATGCCGGTGCCGATGTCGACGAACTGGCGGATGCCCCGGCCGGCCACGGACTCCACGGCGCGGCCGAGGAACTGCCGGTTGGTGCGGGCCAGCAGCGGCAGTGCGGGGTAGGCGGCTATCGCGGCCTGCGCGGCCTTGCGGTCGACCTCGAAGTTGTCCTTGCCGCCCAGGTAGTAGTCGTACATCCGGGCCGTGTGCGGGACGCCGGTGTCCAGCTCGCTCGGCGGTCGCCAGTCGTCCGCTCTGGCCCAGTGCCAGTCGGTGCCGGTCGGCTCGCCGATCGCCGCGGTGTCCTCGTGCATCCTGTCCGCCCCCCATGCGCAATGCCGGAATTGTGCGACCGCCCGTCAACACGCGGTGCGCGGTGATCGTATCCAACGACACGCCGTGGAAACAGCGGGAGTTCAGGTTTACGCAACGCCCGTAGACCGAATGTGTGCACGTCAAAGGCGGGTCCCACCGGTCATGCCGGATCGCCCGCCGCAGCCGCCCTCTCTATGCTGGCTGCCGATGACTGCCGACCGCCGCACCGTACTGCGCACCGCCGCCCAGCTGGCCGCCCTCGCCGCCACCGGCGGCCTCCTCACCGCCTGCGGCACCGGCGCCCACCGCCGGGCCGACCCGGGGGCGCTGGCCGCGCACCCCGGCACCGTCGACCCGCAGCACACCACCGACCCGGCCTGGAACGGCGGCGAGGGCCCGGCCTCTCCCGCCCCGACCACCCCGGGCGAGCCCCTGCCCACCACCGAACCGGCCGGCGAACCGACCGCCGGGCCGACCGCGGCCGCCGCCCAGGCCTCCGCCCCGCCGACCCCGCCCCCGCTGCCGCCGCTCGCGCCCGGCACCCCGGTCGAGGTCGCGTACGGCGCGCGGACCGGCAAGAACGTGGCACTCACCTTCCACGGCAGCGGCGACCCGAAGCTGGCCACCGCGCTGCTGGAGATCGCCGAGCAGCGCGGCGCCAAACTGACCGTGATGGTCGTCGGCAGCTGGCTCGACCAGCAGCCGCAGATGGCCCGGCGGATCCTGGACGGCGGCCACGAGCTGGGCAACCACACCCAGAACCACCTCAACATCTCCGCCATGACGCCGGACCAGGCACGCGCCGAGATCGCCCAGTGCGCCGAGCGGCTGCAGCGGCTCACCGGCTCGATCGGCCGCTGGTTCCGCCCCTCCGCCGCCCAGTACGCCACCCCGATGGTGCGCGAGCAGGCCAGGGCCGTCGGCTACGAGCACGTGCTGTCCTTTGACGTCGACCCGCGCGACTACAACGACCCCCCGGCCGCCGAGCTCCAGCGCCGGGTGCTGAACGCGGTGCGCGGCGGCTCGGTGGTGGCCCTGCACATGGGCCACCAGTGCACGGTGGACGCGCTGCCCGCCATCCTGGACGGGCTCGCCAAGGCCGGGCTCAAGCCGGTGACCGCCAGCCAGCTCTGCGCGTAGGGCGGCGCGGGACGCGCGGGGCCCGCAGGACGCGTAGGGCCCGCAGGGGCGGGACCGGTCAGACCATCGGGTCGTCGTCCTTGTACGGGCGCAGCCGCAGCGTACGGGCGTCCGAGGCCCGGATCGCGTCGGCCCGGTCGACCAGCTCCTGCAGGTCGTCCCGCCCGACGTGGATGAACCGCCCGTGCAGCCCGTCGAAGCGGCCGCGGGCGGCGTCCACGGTGACCGCGACCATGTACGGGATGGAGCCCCAGGCCTTCATGTCCCGGAACATCGGCATCCCGGCGGTCATGTCGGTGGCGACCGCGCCCGGGCTGATGTCGAGGACCACGACGTCGTGCCGGGCGAGCGAGTCCGCCATGTTGTCGGAGAGCTGGAGCAGCGCGCCCTTGGATGTGGCGTACGCGGTGTAGTGGCCGTCCGGGCGCAGCGCGAAGCCGGAGTTGAGGTTGAGCACCCGGCCGCGCCGCCGGGCGACCATGCCGGGCAGCACGCAGCGCAGCAGGTTGTAGGGGCCGCGCAGGTTGGTCTCGACGACCTGCCACCACTGGTTGGCGTCGGTCTCCCAGATCGGCACCTCGGCGCGGTCGACCAGGCCGGCGTTGTTGACCAGGAGGTCGATCGGGCCGAGGTCGCGCTCGACGAGCCGCACGGCCTCGCGCACCGAGCCGGGGCGGGTGACGTCCGCGGCGACGGCGACGCCCCGGGAGCCGTGCTTGACGCACTCCTTGAGGGTGTCGGTCAGCGTCCCGTGGGTGCGGCCGACCAGGCCGACGGCCATGCCCTCGGCGGCCAGGCCGATGGCGATCTCCCGGCCGATGCCCCGGCCTGCGCCGGTGATCAGGGCGACCTGTCCTGTGAGCGATCCCGTCGACACCGTGTGTGCTCCCTTCCGCCCCCCGGCCCCGTCTGCGGCATTCTGTCGGCCACCGGGCGGCGGTGCCCCCGGGCGCACGGGCCCGGGCCCCCGGCTCACCCGTTCGGGGGGTCCTCGGCGGTGGCACTCGGCCGGGGAGGGGGTGACCTACTGGCCGGTACGGAGTAGTAACGTCGTCGGGGCGGTGACCGGTGCACCCATTCCGGTACACCGACCCGCTGACCAGCAGCTCGCTGGGCCACCAGTCGCTGGGCGACCCCCAGCACCACCGAAGGGCAACTGAGTGAGTGACATCGCGCGCGTCGGAGTAGTCGGCTGCGGTCTGATGGGGTCGGGCATCGCCGAGGTCTTCGCCCGGGCCGGGCTGGACGTCCTGGTGTCGGAGGCCACCGGTGAGGCGCTGGAGTTCGGCCGCACCCGGCTCACCAACTCCCTGGACACCGCCGTCAAGCGCGGCAAGCTGACCCCCGAGCAGCGGGACGAGGCGATGTCCCGGCTGTCCTTCACGATCGACCTGTCCGACTTCGCCGACCGCGACCTGGTGGTCGAGGCGGTCGCCGAGCGCGAGGACATCAAGGTCAAGATCTTCCAGACCCTGGACCAGGTCGTCGAGCGCCGCGACGCGATCCTCGCCTCCAACACCTCCTCGATCCCGATCGTGAAGCTGGCCGCCGCCACCTCGCGCCCGGAGCAGGTCATCGGCCTGCACTTCTTCAACCCGGCGCCGGTGCAGAAGCTGGTCGAGGTCATCCCGACCCTGACCACCTCGGCGGCCACCACCGAGCGGGTCGAGGCCTTCGCGTCCCAGGTGCTCGCCAAGGAGCCGATCCGCGCCCGCGACCGGGCCGGCTTCGTGGTCAACGCACTGCTGGTGCCGTACCTGCTCTCCGCGGTCCGGATGTTCGAGTCGGGCGTGGCCACCGCCTCCGACATCGACAAGGGCATGGAGGCCGGCTGCGCCCACCCGATGGGCCCGCTGCGGCTGTGCGACCTGATCGGCCTGGACACCATCGTCTCGATCGCCGAGTCGATGTACGACGAGTACAAGGAGCCGCTGTACGCCGCTCCCCCGCTGCTCTCCCGGATGGTCGACGCGGGCCTGCTCGGCCGCAAGTCCGGCCGCGGCTTCTACGACTACACCGCCGGCGCCTGATCCCTTCCGGCGCGAACGCGACGGAAACGCGGCAGGAGCACGGCGGGAACGCGGCGGGGCCCGGCGACCGGATGACGGCCGCCGGGCCCCGCCGTTCGACCTTCGACCGGGCGTCAGCTGTTGATGGCGTAGCTGTCGCCGTAGACCTTCCACTTCAGCGGCGGGTTGAGGTCGAAGTTCCTGGCGTTGAGGAAGACCAGCTGCTCGGTGTCCACCCGGCTGGTGTCGGAGTGGGCCTCCTCCTTCTTCATGACGACCTTGCGGGCGTCCAGGAACGCCTTGAGGTAGGTGGCCTCGTCGCCGCCCTGGGCGGGCGTCTTCGCCTTCTTCATGGCGGCGGCGCGGATGCCGCCGAAGCTGTCCGAGCTGTTGCCCGGGCCGTGCATGACGATGGCGTCGTAGTAGGCGAACTGGCCGAGCGCGCGCAGGCCGTCGGCCTTGGCCTGCTGGACGGCGGGGTTGAAGTACACCCGGTCGCGCTCGTCGTTCTGGGCCTGCTGGAAGACGGTGTCCTTGGCGGCGGTGGCCCAGTCCCGCTCGAACGCGGAGCCGAGGCCGGCGTGCGAGTCGGTGCCGTTGACCTTCTTCAGCGCGGGCAGGTACTTGGCCAGGACGTTGCCGGGCTTGACGTCGGTGTAGTGCTGGACGAGCTCCAGCATGTCGCCGGTGCCGGAGCAGAAGCCGATGATGCCGGCGGTGTAGCCCCGCCCGTCCTTGATGTCCTCGATGTACTTGTACTGGGCCTTCCAGTCCAGCGACGAGTTCTCCGCGCTGGACACCAGCTGCATCGCGATGTCCTTCTTGTGCGGGTCGTCCAGGCCGGCGGCCTTGAGCTGGGCGGCCGAGGCCGCGGCGGGGGCGGCCTGGGCCGCCGTGGTGGCCGCGAGGGTGAGGGGCGCGGCCACCAGGGCCGCGGCGAGGGCTATGCGGAGGGCACGACGGGGCTGAGGGCGCATGGGACGCTCCGATTCCTCGTAGGGTTAGGAAACTTTCCTAACGAGAAGAAAGGAAAGCGGTCCCGCCCGCACTCCCGCAAGGGTTTTGACGGAAACTCTTCAAGCGATCATCGGACCCGCAGCTCAGACCGCCCGGCGCCGCACCCACCAGACCGCCGCCGCGCACAGGGCCACGGCGAGCAGGGCCGTCCAGCCGAACTCGACGAACTGGAAGGTCCAGTAGCGGCCGTCCGGCTGGTAGGACTCGTGCAGCGAGTAACCGCCCTCGCTCAGCAGCTTCTGGGCCCCGTAGTAGTCGCCGCCCAGGTCGTAGAGCCGGCCGAGGCCGAGCCGCTCCCCCGCCGGGTCGGTGACCCAGAGGCCGCCCTCCCAGCGGTGGTCGAGCGAGGCCTGGGCGAGGGTGTGCAGCGTGTCCTCGAGCGGTGCGCGGTAGTGGAAGCGCAGCGACTCGGCGACCAGGGTGGTCGCCACCGAGGCCGCCACCCCGACCCCGACCGCCACCAGCGTCCGGCGCAGCACGGCCCCCACGAGCGCGGACAGCGCGAAGACCAGCAGCACCCGGCCGACCAGCGCGGGCGGGGCACTGGTGAACGCCAGCGGGGTGAACCGGCCCCCGTGGACGGCCAGCGGCGCGATCCACCAGTCGAGCACCACCGCCGTCAGGGCCGTCGCCACGGCCAGCACGCTGCCGACGAGCACCAGCCCGCCGACCGTCCAGCGGGTGCGCCCGGCCCCCTGGGTCCAGGCGAAGCGGACCGTGCCGTGCTCGAACTCCCGAGCCAGCAGCGGAGCCCCGAGGAACGCCCCGAGGGCGCCGCCCAGGAAGTAGACCAGGTTCCCGCCGAGCGCCAGCTCGGCGCCGTACTCGCGCAGGAAGTCCTTCCAGTGCTCGTTGCAGCTCCGCAGCGCCATGTCGCACCCCTGGGCGCCGGAGCGGTCGAGCCCCGCGTGGAGCCGGTACCCGGTGACGGCCAGTACCAGGAGCAGCCCGGCCAGGACGCCCGACAGGGTCCGTAGCGCGGGGCGGTGCCGCAGCCCGGCCGCCCGCAGGACGGCGGAGCGGGGCGGCGCGAGGGTCAGGGAGCTCACGGCAGCAGTACTTTCTCGTTCGGACGGACGGCCCCGCGCGGGCCGGGGAGGGCGGAGGCGGTCGGCTCGCGCAGGTAGGCGAGCACCAACTCCTCCAGGCCGACGCGCTGTTGGCGCCAGCCGTCGGAGACCGGGGCGTCCACCCCGCCGGTGCGCACCAGCAGGTGGGACTGGGCGCCGGCCCGGCGGTCGCGGACCACCGGCAGCCGATCGGCGACCCGGTCCGCCTCGGCGGTCGGGCCGGTCAGCATCCGGTGGCCGCCGAGCAGGTCGTCCACCTCCCCCGCTACCTGGACCCGGCCGCCGCCGAGCACCACCAGGTAGTCGCAGCTCTGCCGCAGCTCGTTGACGGCGTGCGAGGAGAACACCACGGACAGCCCGTCCTCGGCCACGGCGGTCAGCAGCACGGCCATGAAATCGTGCCGGGCGAGCGGGTCGAGGGCGGCCAAGGGCTCGTCCAGCAGCAGGAGTTCGGGGCGCTTGGCGAGCGCGAGGGCGAGCGAGACCTGGGCCTGCTGGCCGCCGGAGAGGCGGCCGTACCGGCGGTCCCGCGGGATGCCGAGGCCGTCCAGGTGGGCCCTGGCCCTGGCGTCGTCCCAGCGGCGGTTGAGGTGGCGGCCCATCGCGAGCAGGTCCTGGACCCGCAGGCCCGGGTAGAGCGCGGCGTTCTGGGCGACGAACCCGATCCGGTCCAGGGCCCTCGGCGAGCCCGGCACCTGGTCGCCGAGGACGGTGATCGCGCCCTCGGTGGGCAGGGTCAGCCCGGCGGCCAGGCCGAGCAGCGTGGACTTGCCGGCGCCGTTCGGGCCGACCAGGGCCACCACGTGCCCGGCGGGGACGGCCAGCCGGCAGTCCCGCAGCGCCCAGGTGCGGCGGTAGCGCCTGCCGAGCCCGGCGCAGTCGATCACCGTGTCCGCGGCCATCAGGCCACCACCCCGTCCCGGCCCTCGCGCAGGTCGCGCAGCGCGTCCTCGAACACGGCGACCATCCCCTCCTCGTCCAGCCCGGCGGTCCGCGCCGAGCGCATCCAGTCCAGCAACCCCCGCCGCAGCGCGGCCCGTTCGCGCAGCGGCACCACCCCGGCGGGCAGCCCCCGTACGAAGGTGCCCTGGCCCCGGCGGCCGACCGCGAGGCCGCGGTGCTCCAGCTCGCGGTACGCCTTGAGCACGGTGTTCGGGTTGATCGCCAGCCCGGCCACCGCCTCGCGCACCCGGGGCAGCCGGTCCCCCTCGGTCAGCCAGCCCATCCGCAGCGCCTGTTCGACCTGTTGCACGAGCTGCAGGTAGGTCGGGACGCCGGAGGCCGGGTCCAGGCGGAACTCGATGGGAGAGGGCTGGTCGTCAGCTTTATCTACTTCCATAGGTAAAGAGATAAAGGACGGACTGAGGCACCGTCAAGTCAAGCCTCGGCAAAGCCGGGGGTCCGGGCCGGGCCCCGGGTACGCGAAAGGCCCCGGACACGCGAAAGGGCCCCGGACACGCGAAAGGGCCCCGCCGCGGACCTCGTGGTCCGTGGCGGGGCCCCTCCGGGCTACCCGGTCAGGCGCCGCGCAGCACCGCGCCCGTACGGGCGACGGCCTCGGCGACGGCCGCCTCGCGGGCGGCGGTGGCCTCGTCGGCGGTCAGGGTGCGGTCGACGGCGCGGAAGCGCAGCGCGTACGCCAGCGACTTCTTGCCCTCGCCCACCTGCTCGCCGGTGAACACGTCGAACAGCCGGAGGGCCTCCAGCAGTTCGCCCGCGCCGGCGCGCAGCGCCGCCTCGACGTCGGCGGCCGGAACCGCCGTGTCGACGATCAGCGCGACGTCCTGGGTGGCCACCGGGAAGCCGGAGACGGTCGGGCCGCTGACCCGCTCGGCGCCGTCGGCGGTGAGCAGGTCGACGTCGATCTCCATCGCGGCGGACCGGGCCGGCAGCCCGAGCGCCTTGACCACCCGCGGGTGCAGCTCACCGGCGTGGCCGACCACCCGGTCGGTGCCGGCCACGACCAGCTCCGCGCAGCGGCCCGGGTGCCAGGGCGCCAGCTGGCCCTGGCGGACGGTCAGCTCGACGCCGGCCGCGCGGGCCACCGTGCGGGCCGCCTCGACGGCGTCCGCCCAGGAGGCCTCGGAGCCCTTGCCCCACCAGCCCGACGGCAGCCGCTCGCCCGCGAGGGCGACGGCGATCCGGCGCGGCTGGTCCGGCAGCGCGGCGTCCAGCTCGGCCAGCTCCTCGGCGCTGGGCCGGTGGTCGACGGCCGGGCGCGGGGCCACGGACAGCTCGTCCTTGGGCAGGAAGACGGTACCGGTCTCGTAGATCGCGAGGTCGGTGTTGCCCCGGCCGATGTTGCGGCGCAGCGCTCCGAGCAGGCCCGGCAACAGCGTGGTGCGCAGCGCCGGCTCCTCGTCGTTGAGCGGGTTGACCAGCTTCACCGTCCGGCGGCGGCGGTCGTCCGCCTCCAGGCCGAGCGCGTCCCAGGCGGTCTCGCCGAGGAACGGGTAGTTGTTGACCTCGACGTAGCCGGCCGCGGCCAGGGCGACCCCGATCCGGCGGTTGATCCGCTGGCCCTCGGTCAGCCCCTTGCCCGGCGGCACGTTCGGCATCCGGGCGGGGACGTTGTCGTAGCCCTCCAGCCGGATGACCTCCTCCGCGAGGTCGTACGGGTCGGTGAGGTCGGGGCGCCAGGTCGGCGGGGTGACCTCCAGGACGTCGGCGCCGGCGACCGAGCAGCCGACCTCCTGCAGACGCCGGGTGACGGTCTCGCGGCCGTACGCCGTGCCGGCCACCCGGTCGGGCAGGTCGGCGGCGATGGTGATGGTGCGCACCGGGTGCGGGGCCGCGATGTCGGTGACCCCGGCCTCGTCGGTGCCGCCGGCGATCAGGACCAGCAGGTCGACGGCGCGCTGCGCGGCGGCGCGGGCGGCCTCCGGGTCGACGCCGCGCTCGAAGCGCTTGGACGCCTCGGAGGGCAGCTTGTGCCGCTTGGCGGTGCGGGCGATGGCGACCGGGTCGAAGTGCGCCGCCTCGATGATCACCTCGGTGGTGCCCGGGCCGGCGGCCGGGTCGAGGATCTCGGTGGAGGCGCCGCCCATGACGCCGGCCAGGCCGATCGGGCCGCTGTTGTCGCAGATCAGCAGGTCCTCGGCGGCGAGCTTGCGCTCGACCCCGTCGAGCGTGGTCAGGGTCTCGCCCTGCTCCGCCCGGCGGACCGTGATCGGGCCGTTCACGCGCTGCTTGTCGTAGGCGTGCAGCGGCTGGCCGACCTCCAGCATCACGTAGTTGGTGATGTCGACGGTCAGCGAGATCGGGCGGATGCCCGACTTCTGCAGCCGGCGCTGCAGCCACAGCGGGGACTTGGCGTTCGGGTCGACGCCGACGACCGTACGGGCCACGAAGCGGTCGCAGCCGGCCGGGTCGTTGACCTTGACCAGGTAGCCGAAGGAGTTGGCCGGCGGCACGTCGAGCAGCGCCGGGTCGGCCAGCGGCAGCCCGTACGCGGCGGCGGCCTCACGGGCCACGCCGCGCATGGACAGGCAGTAGCCGCGGTCCGGGGTGACGGCGATGTCGAGCACCTCGTCGACGAGCTGGAGCAGCTCGACGGCGTCGGTGCCGGGCTCGTACTCCGGCGGGAGCACGATGATGCCGTTGTGCTCGTCGCCCATGCCCAGCTCGCGGGCGGAGCAGATCATGCCGGCCGAGGTGTGACCGTAGGTCTGGCGGGCCGCGATCGGGAACGGGCCGGGCAGCACGGCGCCGGGCAGCACGACGACGACCTTGTCGCCGACGGCGAAGTTGGTCGCGCCGCAGACGATCTCCTGCGGCTCGCCGGTGCCGTTGGCGGCGCCGACGTTGACGAAGCAGTGCCGGATCGGCTTCTTGAAGCCGGTCAGCTCCTCGATGGAGAGCACCTCGCCGACCACCAGCGGACCCTTGAGGTCGGCGCCGATCTGCTCGACGGTCTCGACCTCCAGGCCGGCCCGGACCAGGCGCTCCGCGACGTCACGGCCGGTCGCCCCGGCCGGCAGGTCGACGTACTCGCGCAGCCAGGAAAGCGGGACGCGCATCAGATCTCCATCCCGAACGGGAGGGTGAAGCGCACGTCACCCTCGACCATGTCGCGCATGTCGGCGACGTTGTGGCGATTCATCAGGATCCGCTCCAGGCCCAGGCCGAAGGCGAACCCGCTGTAGCGGTTCGGGTCGACACCGCAGGCGACGAGCACCCGCGGGTTGACCACGCCGCAGCCGCCGAGCTCGATCCAGCCCTCGGAGGAGCAGGTGCGGCACGGCCGGTCCGGGTTGCCGACGCTCGCACCGAGACACACGAAGCACTGCAGGTCGACCTCGGCCGACGGCTCGGTGAACGGGAAGTACGAGGGCCGCCAGCGCAGCTCCAGGTGGTCGCCGATCAGCTTCTCGACCAGGACCTCGATGGTGCCCTTGAGGTCGGCGAAGGTGATGCCCTCGTCCACCGCGAGGCCCTCGACCTGGCGGAAGACCGGGGTGTGGGTCGCGTCCAGCTCGTCGGTCCGGTAGACCCGGCCGGGGCAGATCACGTAGATGGGGGGCTCGCGGTCGAGCATCGTGCGGGCCTGGACCGGGGAGGTCTGGGTGCGCAGCACCACGCCGGAGTCGGCGGAGCCGTCCGGGGCCTGGACGAAGAACGTGTCCTGCATCGAGCGGGCCGGGTGGTCCGGGCCCAGGTTGAGGGCGTCGAAGTTGAGCCACTCGGCCTCGACCTCGGGGCCCTCGGCCACCTGGTAGCCCATCGCGACGAAGGTGTCCTCGATGCGCTCGGCCATGGTGGTCAGCGGGTGCCGGGCGCCGCGCGGGGCGCGGTCGAACGGCAGCGTGACGTCCACCGCCTCCTCGACCAGCACGCGGGCGTCCCGCTCCGCCTCCAGCTCGGCCTGCCGCTTGGCGAGGGCCTGGTTGACGGCCCCGCGGGCCTGGCCGATCAGCTTGCCCGCGGCGGCCTTGGCGTGCGGGGGCAGGGCGCCGATCTCGCGGTTGGCGAGCGAGAGCGGGGACCGGTCGCCGGTGTGGGCGACCTTGGCCTGCTTCAGCTCGTCCAGGGTGCCGGCGGCGGCGAAGGCGGCGATCGCCTCGTCCCGCGCCTGCTCCACCACCTCGGGCTTCAGGGCCTCGACCTCTACCGGGTCGTACGACTTGTTGGGTGCCGACATCTCTATCTTCCCGTGCTCCTGCTCGTCCGTGCTCAGGTGTGTGGGCTCGCCTTCACGTCACGCCCGGCGGGGCCGGGGCACGGGCAGCCGGTCACCGTTCACCGGAGGCTCACGGGAGTGGGTGTCCGCGGCTCAGCCGCGCAGGGCGTTGCGCGACGCCAAAGGTCGAGTGTAGTCGCAGCGCGTAGCACCGCTGGCGCGAAGCCCGTCCGGCGGGACCTCAGAGCTCCTTCGGAGCATGCTCTGCTCGTCGTTCATGCTCTTTCAGAGCATGAAGTCGGGCACGCCGGCGGGCAGGATAAATCGGAACCGGGCGCCGCCGCCGGGCGCGCGGTCGACGCGGATCGAGCCGCCGTGGGCCTCCACGATGCCCTTGACGATGTAGAGGCCGAGGCCCGTGCCGCCGCGCTTGGAGCCGCGCCAGAAGCGGGTGAAGACGCGCGGCATCGACTCCTCGGGGATGCCGCTGCCTTCGTCGCTCACGGTGACCGCTGTGCCTTCCACGATGCGGGGCGGGGTGCCGGAGCGCTCCCAGACGGGTGCCTCGACGACCTCCTTGGCCGGTGCCACCTCGATCGTGACAGTTCCCTCCCCGTGCCGCACCGCATTTTCCAGCAGGTTGCCGAGCACCTGGTCGACCTTGTCCGGGTCGGCCCACAGCACGGTCAGCGGCTCGGCGATCCGGACGTCGAAGCGCTCCTCGGGGATGCCGGTGGCCACCTTGCGCTCGACGTGCCGACGCACCGCCGCGGCCAGGTCGACCACCTGCTTGCGCAGCTCCAGCCGGCCCGCGTCGATCCGGGAGATGTCCAGCAGCTCGGCGATCAGCCGGGTGACCCGGTCGGCGTCCGCGTCCACCGTCTCCAGCATCAGCCGCTTCTGCCCGTCGGTGAACCGCTCCCACTTGGCCAGCAGCGTCGCCGTGAAGCCCTTGACGCTGGTGAGCGGGGAGCGCAGCTCGTGCGCGACGGTGGCGATCAGCTCGGCGTGGCTGCGCTCGGTGCGGCGCCGGGCCTCGGTGCCGCGCAGGGCGATCACCAGGCGCTCCAGCGGCCCGCAGGGCGCCGTACGGACGTACCGGGCGGAGACCAGCACCTCCCGGCCCCCGGGCAGCAGCAGGTTGCGCTCCGGCTGGCGGGTACGGGTGGCCAGGCCGCCGTACGGGTCGGTCAGCTGCCACCAGCGGCGGCCGTCCAGGTCCTCCAGCGGGAGGACGTCCTCCAGCCCGCAGCCGAGCGCGGCCTCCGGGAGCACGCCGGTGAGCCGGGCCGCGGCCCGGTTGAAGCAGACCACCCGGCCCAGCGCGTCGGCGACCACCAGGCCGTCCGGCAGGTCGTCCGGGTCGAGCTCGGGCCCGCTGCCGACCATGGGTTGCCTCCCCGATTACCCACCGTGCCGTTCCCCCCACCGAGGCAGACCCTAGCGCCTCGCAGGCCCCCGCAGTAGGGCTTGCAACGGGGTGATCCCGGCGCGCCCGGGGCGTGTCCCGCGGGTTCCGCCGGATCGGGCCGCGGCGGGCCCGGCGGGGACCCGCACGGCACGCCCGTCCGGTGCGTCAGGCGTTCGAGCGGCAGCCGCCGGGCGAACGCTGCGCCCGGGCCGAGGCGTACAGGCAGACGGCCGCGGCGGTGGCCAGGTTGAGGCTCTCGGCGTGGCCGTGGATCGGGACGCGCACGACCTCGTCGGTGAGCGCGCGGGTCTCCTCCGGAAGCCCCCACGCCTCGTTGCCGAACAGCCACGCGCCGGGCGCGCCCAGGGTGCCCTCGTCCAGCTCCTGGTCCAGGTCGCGCTCCCCCGCGCCGTCCGCGGCGAGCACCCGGATGCCGGCCTCGCGCAGCCTGGCGACGGCCTCCTCGACCGGCACGCCGACCGCCACCGGCAGGTGGAACAGGCTGCCCACGGAGGCCCGGACGGCCTTCGGGTTGTAGAGGTCGACCGAGGCGTCGGTGAGCACCACGGCGTCCGCGCCGGCCGCGTCGGCGGTGCGCAGCACGGTGCCGGCGTTCCCGGGGTCGCGCACGTGCGCGAGGATCGCGACCAGCTTCGGGCGGGCCTCCAGCACCTCGGCGAACGGGGTGTCGATGAAGCGGCAGAGCGCCACGATGCCCTGCGGGGTCACCGTGTCGCAGATGTCGGCGATCACCTCGTCCGTGGCGGTCAGCACGGGCAGCCCCTCGGCCAGCGCGGCCTCGACGATGTCCGCGTGCCGTTCGGCGGCCTCCAGGCCCACGTAGACCTCGACCACGGCGTGCTCGGACGTGCCCGGCAGCCTGCCGAAGGCCACGGCCTCCCGGACGGCCTGCGGGCCCTCCGCCAGGAAGCGCCGCTCCTTGGTGCGCTGGTTGCGCTTGGCCAGCCGGCGGGCGGCGACGACGCGCGGGGAGCGCAGGGAGGTCAGCAGGGGGGTCTCGGTGCTCGGCATGGTCTCGTTCTCTGGAGGCGCCGGCGTTCTCGGGGGCGCCGGCGGACGGAGGTCACTGAGGGGCAGAAAAGCAGAACCGGACCCGCAGGAGAGCCTGCGGGTCCGGTCAGAGCTCAACCGATCTCGGAAGATCAGGCGGCGTCCGCGGCGGCCTTCGGGGCGTTCACGTCGGCCGGCAGCGCCTTCTGGGCGACCTCGACCAGGGAGGCGAACGCACCCGGGTCGTTGACGGCCAGGTCGGCCAGCATCTTGCGGTCGATCTCGACGCTGGCGGCCTTCAGGCCCTGCACGAAGCGGTTGTAGGTGATGCCGTTGGCACGGGCCGCAGCGTTGATGCGCTGGATCCACAGCTGACGGAAGTCGCCCTTGCGCTTCTTGCGGTCGTTGAAGTTGTAGACCAGCGAGTGGGTGACCTGCTCCTTGGCCTTGCGGTACAGGCGCGAGCGCTGGCCACGGTAGCCGCTGGCGCGCTCCAGGATGACCCGGCGCTTCTTGTGGGCGTTGACTGCCCGCTTGACGCGTGCCACTTGATTACTCCTTGGGTTGGACCACGGACTACTTCACGTGGTCCGTCATTCGAATGGGTCGGGAAGGATCAGCTGCCCCGCGCACGGCTCGCACCGGGCGGGAAGGCGATCACTTGCCGAGAAGCTTCTTGATCTTCTTGGCGTCAGCGGGGGCCAGCTCGACGGTCCCGGCCAGCTTGCGGGTCAGCGTCGAGGGCTTGTGCTCCAGGAGGTGGCGGCGGCCGGCGCGCTCGCGCAGCACCTTGCCAGAGCCACTGATCTTGAAGCGCTTGCTGGCGCCACTGTGCGTCTTCTGCTTCGGCATTTCGCCGTATCTCCTCGTCGGTCCCGTCCACGCCCGCGCGGCTTCTGCCACACGGGCGTGAACTGGATGGATCTGCGGTGACCGGGCGGGACGCCCGTCACCCTTGGGGGCCGGTCTCCCGGGCCGTCCTGGCCGTGAGGCTCAGGCGCCCTGGGAGGCGGCCGGCTGCTCGACCGGAGCGTCGGCCTCGTCGGCCGCCGCCTCGGCCGGGGCGTCCTGCGCCTCGGCCACCTCGTCGTCGGCCTCGAGGTCCTCGGTCAGCAGGTCCTCGGTCACCAGGTCCTCGGCCAGCGCGTCGTCGTCCGCGGCGGCGTCGGAGCCGGCGACCCGGCCCTGACGCTCGGCCTTGCGGGCGTCCGCGAGGGCACGGGCCTCGGCCATCGCCTCGGTCTTCTTCTTGTGCGGGCCAAGAACCATGATCATGTTACGGCCGTCCTGCTTGGGCGAGGACTCCACGAAGCCCAGGTCCTGGACGTCGTCGGCGAGCCGCTGCAGCAGGCGGAAGCCCAGCTCGGGGCGGGACTGCTCGCGACCACGGAACATGATCGTGATCTTGACCTTGTCGCCCTGCTTGAGGAACCGGACGACGTGACCCTTCTTGGTGTCATAGTCGTGCGGGTCGATCTTCGGCCGGAGCTTCATCTCCTTGATGACCGTGTGCGCCTGGTTCTTGCGCGCCTCACGGGCCTTCATGGCCGACTCGTACTTGAACTTGCCGTAGTCCATGAGCTTGCACACCGGCGGCCGGGCGGTCGCCGCGACCTCGACCAGGTCGAGGTCGTACTCCTGCGCAAGCTCCAGCGCCTTGGCAAGCGGCACGATGCCGACCTGCTCGCCGCTGGGACCGACGAGTCGCACCTCCGGAACGCGGATCCGGTCGTTGATGCGGGGCTCGGTGCTGATGGGGCCTCCTCGGTTGCACCTTCTGCGATGCGGCCGTCGGACGGCGGTCGCACGTAGTGGACTCGACCACTGGGCGGGGCTTCATTCGTGCTGCGCTGCCCGGGTACCTCAGGCACCGTGTGCACCGCGACACGAAAAAAGCCCCGCTCGGTACAAGCGGGGCTCCACACAACCGGGGGCGGCACCCGGTGAGGGGTGCTGCGGCGACTCGGCGCCAGGCGCCCGTCGCGGACCGGGGACCCGTCGGCCCTCGGGCCGACCAGGTGGGAGACTTTCGCGGTTGCCCTCTCGGGCCTCCTCAGTGGAGCCTCCACTTGCTGGCCAGGCGCCCATGCGGGATCCCGGCCGGTCAGTCTCGAAGCTTACAGCGTCACGCTGTCGAACGCTATTCCGCCGCCGTTCCGCCCCCGCGCACTGCCCCGTCCACGTGCTCCGGGGCCCTTGTACGCTCCACCTGTACCCATCACGGCACGACGGAACGAGCCCCCCTTGAGCAGCGAGCCCACCCAGACCCCCGGCCCGGACGACGACGCGATCGGCTTCGACGACCTCACCCGCGACATCGCGGAGGTCCCGGCCGTCGAGGTGATCACCACCGTCGCCGTCCACCTGATGAGCGCGGCCGCCGTCAAGTGCGGTCTCGCCGAGGGCGGCGAGAAGGACAAGGACCTGGACGAGGCCCGCAAGCTGATCACCGCGCTGGCCGGGCTGGTCACCGCCGGAGCCCCGGAGATCAGCAACTTCCACGCCGCGCCGCTGCGGGACGGGCTGCGCTCGCTGCAGCTCGCCTTCCGCGAGGCCTCCCTCGTCCCGGACGCGCCGGGCGCGGGCCCGGGCGAGAAGTTCACCGGGCCGGTCTACGCCTGAGACCGCCGGAACGGGTCCGCCCGCATGCTCACGTGAGCATGCGGGCGGACCCGTTCGTGCCAGCGTTCGTCTCACCGCTCACCGCTTGTACAGCGGCTCCCACGGCAGCTCCGCGCCCGCCGGCAGTACCGCGAGCTCCAGCCCCCGGTCCAGCCGCACCCGCAGCAGCGGATCGGCCGCCACCGCCCGCCCGACCCGCTGCGCGGCCGCCTGCAGCCCCGGCTGGTCCAGCGCCGGGTCGAACACCACCGCGAGCACCGCGTCCGCGCTCCCGGACGCCCCCAGCAGCCCGGTGACCACCTGCGGCTCGGCCGCCAGCAGCGCCCGCACCGCCTCCCGCACCTCCGGGTCCCGGGCCGGCGGCAGGAACGGCCGGTTCTCCGCGAGCGCCCGCAGCCGGGCCCCGCTCAGCTGGAAGGGCACCGGCCCGGCCGGGTCGATCACCAGCGTGTCGGCGCGCTCCGAGTAGGCCACCATCGCCGCCTGCGGGGCGGCCGTCGGCGCCGGACGGGCGTCGGCGCGCCAGCGGGCCAGCGACTCCAGCGACGTGAAGGCCGGCAGCGCGCGGCGCCCGTCCGGGGCCTCCAGCACCGGGACGGCCATGTCGCTGCTCTTGTCGTGCTTGTGCCCGTGCTCGTCCACCTCCACCTCGCCGAGGATCGCGACGATCGGGACCATCAGCCGGGTGGGGATCAGCGCCGCCAGCACCGCGGGCTCGGCCGCGCGGTCCTCCGACCAGCGGGCCAGGGCCTCGGCGAGCGCCGGATCGGCGGTGCCGTCGTCGTCGCCGAAGCCGGGGTTCGGGATGTTCTTGCCGACGAACGCCGGGTTGGAGAAGTCTTTGCGGTCCACCCCGCCGACCCTATGCCACCTCCCCCGACCGGCCCCATTTCCCCGCCCGCGCCCCGGAGGGACTGTCCTGCGGACCCTTGCCGGGCCCGGGGCGCCAAAATCCACGAGACAGGCCCTACCCACCGGTAGTCCGCTGTGGCACCCTGCGCCCATGGTGATCCTCGACGCGCCCGCGCCCGCCCCGGTCTCCGACCGCCTCCGGTACGACCGCGCCACCGCCCACCTCGACGGCCCGGTGGCGATCGTCGACCTCGCCGCGTTCGACGCCAACGCCGCCGACCTGGTGCGCCGGGCGGGCGGCAAGCCGGTCCGGGTCGCCAGCAAATCGGTGCGCTGCCGGGCCCTGCTGGAACGGACCCTGAACACGGACGGCTTCACCGGGGTGATGAGCTTCACCCTGGACGAGTCGCTCTGGCTGGCCCGCACCGGCGTCCGCGACATCCTGCTCGCCTACCCCTCCGCCGACCGGGACGGCTTCGCCCAGCTGACCGCCGACCCGGAAGCCGCCCGGGAGATCGCCGTCGTCCTCGACGACCCGGCCCAGCTCGACCTCATCGACAAGGCCCGGGGCGGCGACGCCGAAGTACGGGTCTGCCTGGAACTCGACACCGCGCTGCACCTGCTCGGCGGACGGGTCCGGGTCGGCGCCCGCCGCTCCCCGCTGCGCACCCCCGAGGACCTCGGCGCCTTCGCCGAACTCGTCCAGCAGCGCCGGGGCTTCCGGGTCGTCGGCCTGATGGCGTACGAGGGACACGTCGCCGGGGTGGGCGACCGGCTGCCCGGACGGCCGGTGCGCTCGCGGCTGATCCGGCTGATGCAGGACAGGTCCCGGACCGAACTGGCCGAGCGGCGCGCCGCCGTGGTCCGGCGGCTGCGTCGGGTGGCCGACCTGGAGTTCGTCAACGGCGGCGGCACCGGCAGCGTGGAGTCCACTGTCGCCGAACGCGCCGTCACCGAGGTGGCGGCCGGCTCCGGGCTCTACCAGCCCCGGCTGTTCGACAACTACCGCTCGTTCCGGGGCCGCCCGGCCGCCCTGTTCGGCCAGCCCGTGGTGCGGCGGCCCGGCGTCGGCGTGGTCACGGTGCTCGGCGGCGGCTACCCCGCCTCCGGCGCGGCCGGCCCCGACCGCTCACCGCAGCCGTACCTGCCGGAGGGCCTGCGCTACGACCCGATGGAAGGCGCCGGGGAAGTGCAGACCCCCCTGCTCGGCTCCGCCGCGGACGACCTGCTGATCGGCGACCGGGTCTGGTTCCGGCACGCCAAGGCGGGCGAACTGTGCGAACGCTTCGCCGAACTGCACCTCGTCGAGGGCGACCGGATCGTACGGACCGTGCCGACGTACCGGGGCGAGGGGAAGACGTTCCTCTGACGCTTCGTCCGGCTTTGCCCTACGGTGGTGGCGACACTGCAGTCCGACCCGGGAGGGGGCACATGGACACCGAGCTCGTGCAGGAGATGGTGAGGTCCGGGGCGACTTCGGTAGCCGGCCTGATGGCCACAGCGGCCTGGAACCAGGCCAGTTCGCGGATCGCCCGGGTGTTCGGGCGCGGCGATCGGGACGAGGAGGCCAGCGCGGAGCTGGAGGTGATCCGCGCCGAGGTGCTGGAGGCCGACGGCGATCAGGAGGTCCTGGCCGACCAGGCCGCCGCCATCCGTAACCGGCTGCGCGCGCTGTTCCGGGAGAACCCGCAGGCGGCCGAGGAGCTCTTCGACATCCTCTCGGACTTCGCTCCGGGGCAGTTCAGCAAGACCAGCAGCGGGACGTACATCATCAACGTGATCGAGAACGGGACCTACAACGAGTCCGTGATCCAGGCCGGCATCATCCACAACATGCAGCGCTGACCTTTCCCCAGCCTTAACCGGGCCCGATGGAACGGCTAACCACCGTCATCCATCGGGCCTTTGCGCTGCCCGGGGCCCTACAGTCCGTCAACAAGAGGCCCACGCGCGGCTATTGCACTCTGGTCCAGACCAATCCTACGCTCTGGCCGGGGGTCGCGCGCCGGGCCGGCGACCTCCGAACGGGCAGGCGTGCCCGTTCCCCCACACCCGCCCGGAACGACGGTCAAGGAGTCCCCACCCCATGTCCATCAAGCGAAGTGCCCTGTCCGTCGGTGTGGTCGGCGCCGCGGTCCTCGCGGTGGCCGCGACCACCGCCGGCACCGCCAGTGCCCACGGCACGATGACCAACCCCGTCAGCCGGGTCGCCGCCTGCTACGCGGAGGGCCCCGAGCACCCGGTGTCCCAGGTCTGCAAGGACCTCGTCGCGGCGAGCGGCACCCAGCCGCTGTACGACTGGAACGAGGTCAACATCGCCAACGCCGCCGGCAACCACCAGGCGCTGATCCCGGACGGCAAGCTCTGCTCGGCCAACCGCGACAAGTACAAGGCCCTGGACTGGCCGCGCACCGACTGGCCGGCCACCGCGGTCAAGCCCGGCGCGTTCACCTTCCAGTTCCGCACCACCGCGCCGCACGTCGGCACCCAGACCGTCTACATCACCAAGCCGACCTACGACCCCACCAAGCCGCTGAAGTGGTCGGACCTCGACCCGACGCCGGTGGCCCAGGTGCAGGTCACCCGGACCGCCACCGACGGGTACTACACCTACTCCGGCACGCTGCCGCAGCGCACCGGCCGCCAGCTGCTGTACATGGTCTGGCAGCGCAGCGACAGCCCGGAGGCGTTCTACAGCTGCTCCGACGTCGACTTCGGCAAGGCCGACGCGGCCGGTACGGCGCTCGCCGCCAACGCCCCGGCCGCGCCCAGCGACGCCCAGATCGCGGCGGACGCGCCCAAGTCCACGGTCGCCCACCACGGGCACGGCGGGGACCCGAACGCCCCGGCCGGCCAGATCGTCCCGACCACCTCCGCCGCCGTGGCCGGTACCTCGGCCACCGGTCCGCTGCTGCTCGCCGGCGCCGCGGCGATCGGCGTCGGCTGGGCCGGCATGGTGCTCCGGCGCCGTCGCGTCGAGGCTGTTCGACGCGACTCCTGACGCCGGACGCGGGCGCCGGGCCGGTCACACCCCCGTCCGGCCCGGTTCCCGCGGCGCCGCGGCACGGCCCGGCGAGGAAGCGAACGGCGGGGCAGCCAACGGCGAGCAAGCGAACGGCGGCGGCCCGCCCGGGAGGGAGGACCTCCGGGTGGGCAGCCGCCGTGTGCCGTGTGAGGAGCGCGGGGCTCAGGTGGTGGTGCCGCCCGCGTCCCCGGCGCCGCCGGCCCCGGAGCCCGAGCCGGGCAGCCCCGGGATGCTCGGCAGCTTGCCCTTGTAGTCGGTGATGCCCTTGACGATGGTGTCCATCACGGCGACGTCCGGCGCCTTGTCGGCGATGTCGAAGCCGAAGTGCACCGACACCAGCCCCTTGCCGTCGGCGGACGGGAAGACCACGGTCTGCACGTAGCCGTTGTTGCCCTTGGGCGCGTCCACCTTCCAGCGGACCAGGTAGCCGTCCTTCCCGTTGACCTTGACGGCCTCGGACTTGAGCTCCTGGTGCCCGGTGACGTCGCCGTACGACTCCTTGGCGACCGCCGCGATGTCGGCCTTGGCCGCCGCCTGGACGTCGGTGCCGCCGCCGTCGATCCGGCCGGTGTTGACCCCGCCGAGGGTGCATTCGCCGTTGCCGTCGGCGCAGGTGTACGAGCCGACGGTGATCATCGCGTAGCCCTTGCCGGTGGTGCCGGCCTGCCAGCCGTTCGGGACCGGCAGGGTGAGGCGGTTCACCACGTCGATCGCGGTGTCGGCGTTCGGCCGCACCTTGCCGTTGCCGTTGCCCTTCCCGTTGCCCTTGCCGTCCCCGCTGCCGCCGTTGCCGTTCCCGCCGCTTCCGCCGTCACCGCTGCCGCCGTCGTTGCCGCCGGGGCCGCCCGGGTAGCCGTCCCAGGGGCCGAAGCCGCCCTTGGGGACGTGCTGGGCCGCCGGCTTGGCCTTGTCCCCGTGGCCGTCCATCGCCAGGTAGGTGATCCCGGAGCCCGCGCCCAGGCCGAGCAGGGCGGCGACAGCCGTCGCCACGACCAGC
This sequence comes from Kitasatospora sp. Ki12, assembly GCF_054601375.1. Lineage (NCBI taxonomy): Bacteria > Bacillati > Actinomycetota > Actinomycetes > Kitasatosporales > Streptomycetaceae > Kitasatospora > Kitasatospora sp. Ki12. The sequence goes on from NZ_BAAIHT010000002.1 coordinate 2,579,700, forward strand.
TTGGACGGCTTGCGCCAGGGCTTGCGCGGCGGCGGCGCGGGCGAACCGTAGGCGGCGCCGAAGGGCGGCGGCTCCGGGTAGCGGACGGTCGGGCCGCTCCCCAGGACCTCGCCCTCCAGCACCCTGGACTGCTCGGTCGTCTCCGGCCCCGGAGCGCCGGCCGCATCGGACGCGTCGGGCGCAGCGGGCTCCGGGGCGTCCGAGGGTGCGGGCCGGGTGTCGGCCGTCCAGCCCTTGCCGTCCCACCACCGCTGCGGCCTCGGGTCGCCGGTGGGGTCCTTCGGGTCCGGGTACCACCCGGCGGGGATCTGCTCACTCACAGCAAAGAATCTAAAGGCAGCCGGATAAACGCGAAATCAGCGCGGCAGCCGATTCCCGCGGTTTTCGATGAGATTACGGTGAGAAGGTCCCCGCGGGCCTACAGCGGGGTGACGTACGCCCCGGAGATGCCGCCGTCCACCAGGAACTCGCTCGCCGTGATGAACGAGGAGTCGTCGCTGGCCAGGAACGCGACCGCGGCGGCGATCTCCTCGGCCCGGGCGAACCGGCCGAGCGGGATGTGGACCAGTCGGCGGGCGGCCCGCTCCGGGTCTGCGGCGAACAGCTCGCGCAGCAGCGGGGTGTCCACCGGCCCCGGCGAGAGCGCGTTGACCCTGATCCCCTCCCGGGCGAACTGCACGCCCAGCTCGCGGGACATCGCCAGCACCCCGCCCTTGGACGCGGTGTAGGAGATCTGCGAGGTGGCCGCGCCCATCCGGGCCACGAAGCTGGCGGTGTTGATGATCGAGCCCCGCCCGTGCCGGCGCATGTACGGCAGCGCGGCCTTGCAGCAGAGGTAGACCGAGGTCAGGTTGACCTCCTGGACCCTGCGCCAGGCGTCCAGGCCGGTGGTCAGGATGGAGTCGTCCTCCGGCGGGGAGATGCCCGCGTTGTTGAAGGCGACGTCCACGCTGCCGTAGGTCTCGTACGCCTCGTCGAACAGCGCCTCGACCATGTACGGGTCGGTGACGTCGGTGTGCACGAACAGCCCGCCGGTCTCCTTGGCGGCGGCCCGCCCGGTCTCCTCGTCGAGGTCCGCGCAGACCACCTTCGCCCCCTCCGAGGCGAGCCGGCGGGCGGCGGCCAGGCCGATGCCGCTGCCCGCGCCGGTGACCACGGCGGTGCGGCCGACCAGCCGGCGGCAGACCACCGCGTCCGGCGCGGCGTGCTTCTCGCTCATGGGGCTGTCACTCCTCGCTTTGGGTGAAGACGTTCGTGGTCCGTCACGCGTCATGCGTCATGCGTCACGTCCAACGCTCGTGCGCCACCTCTGTCACGCGTCACATCCGCTCGAAGGACCGGTAGCGCTCCCAGTCGGTGACGGAGCCGTCGTAGGCGGACTGTTCGACCCGGGCCATGTTCAGGTAGTGGTCGACCACGTCACCGCCGAAGGCCTCCCGGGCGAGCTCGCTCCCCGCCCACAGGTCGGCGGCCTCGCGCAGCGATCCGGGCACCCGGGCGTACTCCTCGACCGCGTAGGCGTTGCCCAGGCAGGGCGCGGGCAGCTCCAGCTTGTGCCGCAGCCCGTGCAGGCCGGCCGCGATCATCCCGGCCACCGCGAGGTACGGGTTGACGTCGCCGCCGGGCACCCGGTTCTCCATCCGCAGCCCGGGGCCGTGGCCGACCACCCGGTAGGCGCAGGTGCGGTTGTCCCGGCCCCAGGCGACGGCGGTCGGGGCGAAGGAGCCGGGGCGGAAGCGCTTGTAGGAGTTGATGTTCGGCGCGTAGAGCAGGCTGAACTCGCGCAGCGCCCTCAGCTGCCCGGCCAGGAAGTGCCGCATGGTGTCGGTCATCCGGCCGTCCCGGTCCGCGAAGGCGGGCGCGCCGACCGTGTCGCGCAGCGACAGGTGGATGTGGCAGCTGTTGCCCTCGCGCTCGTCGTACTTGGCCATGAAGGTGAGTGCGCAGCCGAGTTGGGCGGCGATCTCCTTCGCGCCGGTCTTGTAGACGCTGTGCTGGTCGCAGGTGGTGAGGGCGTCGGCGTAGCGGAAGGCGATCTCGTGCTGGCCGAGGTTGCACTCGCCCTTCGCGGACTCCACGACCAGGCCCGCGCCGGCCATCTCGTTGCGGATCCGGGAGAGCAGCGGCTCGACCCGGGCGGTGCCCAGCATCGAGTAGTCCACGTTGTAGAGGTTCGCCGGGGTCAGGCCGCGGTAGCCGCCGAGCCAGGCCTGCTCGTAGGTGTCGCGGAAGACCAGGAACTCCAGTTCGGTCCCGATGTCGGCGGCCAGGCCGTACTCGGCGAGCCGGGCGATCTGGCGGCGCAGCATCTGGCGCGGGGCGGCGTCCACCGGGTGGCCGCCGTGCCGGGCGAGGTCGGCGGTCACCTGGGCGGTGCCGGGCTGCCAGGGGGTCAGCCGCAGGGTGCCGAGGTCGGGGCGCATCGCGAAGTCGCCGTAGCCGGTGGCCCAGGAGGAGAAGGCGTAGCCGTCCACGGTGTTCATGTCGACGTCGACGGCCAGCAGGTAGTCGCAGGCCTCGGAGCCGTGCTCGGCGACCTCGTCGAGGAAGAACCGGGCGGCGAAGCGCTTGCCCTGCAGGCGGCCCTGCATGTCGGTGAAGGCGAGGGCCACGGTGTGCACCTCGCCGGCGTCCACCAGGGTGCGCAGCTCGTCCAGGGTCAGCGGCGGCCGGGGGCGCGAACCGGCGGTGGCGTTCCCGGGTGCGGCGTTCCCGGGTGCGGCGTCCCCGGGGGCGGTGTTCTCAGGTACGGCGTTCTCAGGTGCGGCGTTCTCGGACATGGCGGAACCCTCCTTCCTCGATCACTCTTCGAGATCACGCGGTCACAGCGAACCGTACGGCCTGCGACTCGCGGGGCGGAAGAGGGCGGACGGGTGTGGCGCGCCGATATGCGTGGTTGACGATGGATCAGGTGTTTCGGGAGGAGAATGCGCGCCATGGATCGCAGGCCTTTGATCGGCGTCAGCACCTACCTGGTGGACGCGAGTTGGAGCGACTGGCGGGCCCGGCGGGTGGCCCTCGTCCCCGAGCGGTACACCGCGTACGTCCAGAACTCCGGCGGCATCGCCGTCCTGTTGCCGCCGGACGCCCCGGAGCGCGCGCCCGAGGTGCTGGCCCGGCTGGACGCCCTGGTGATCGCGGGCGGCCCGGACATCGACCCGGCGTACTACGGCGAGCCGGCCCACCCGGCGACCGAGGTGGACTCGCCGGAGCGGGACGTCTGGGAGGTCGCGCTGCTGCGGGCGGCCCTGGCGGCGGGGATGCCGCTGCTGGGCGTCTGCCGGGGGATGCAGGTCCTGAACGTGGTGTGCGGCGGGACGCTGGTGCAGCATCTGCCGGACGTGGTGCCGGTGGACGTGCACGGCGGCTCGCCGGGGCGCTACGGCTCGCACCTGGTGCGGCCGGTGCCGGGGACGCTGCTGGGCGGGCTGCTGCCGGAGAGCGAGCTGGAGGTGCCGACCTTCCACCACCAGGCCGTCGGCCGGCTCGGGGCGGGCCTGCGGGTGAGCGCCCACGCGCCGGACGGCACGGTGGAGGCGGTGGAGGGGCCGGGCTTCACCCTCGGGGTGCAGTGGCACCCGGAGCAGGGGGACGATCTGCGGCTGATGCGCGCCCTCGTCCGGGCGGCCACCCCGGCGTCCCTGGACGCCTTGGTCCCGGACGCGGCGGCGCTGGGCTCCCCGGCCCTGGACGCGGTGGCGCTTCGCTGAGGGGCGGCGAAGTTCGGGCACGACCCCCGCCGTTCCCCCCGCGCTCCCCGGTCGGGGCGCGGGGGGAACGGCCGGTTCAGGGGGTCGCCGGGCTGGGGGCCGGGTGGTGGAGGTGCTCGGCGGCGGCCAGCAGGGTGGGAAGCATCCGGGTGGCGTGGGCGGCGTACCCGTGGGGTGAGGGGTGGATGCCGTCGGGGCCGAGCAGCCGGGGGGCCTGGTCGCGGAACTCCGGGCCGGAGGTGGGCGCGAGGTGGGCACCGGTACGGGTGGCCGTGCGGGTGTGGCGGCGGGCGAGGCGTCGGGAGCGGTGGTGGCCGATCCAGCGGGCGGGGGCGCGGAAGCCGGGGCCGTAGCCGGGGTTGGGGCAGGGGACGACGACGAGTTGCCAGCCGGCCTCCCGCAGGGACCGGGCGAAGTGGGCGTGCCGACGGGCGGCGCGGCCGAGCGGGGCGGGCAGCAGGACGTCGTTGCCGCCGACGATGAGGACGGCGATGCCGGGGCGCAGCGGGGCGGCCCGCAGGAGCTGGCGGCCGACGGCCGCGGTGGTCGAGCCGACCCGGGCGTGGACGCGCAGGTCGACGGGCCGGCCGGTGCCCTCGGCGAGGCCGGCGGCGAGCCGGGCCCCGAGGGTCTGGTCGGGGCGGTGGGCGCCGAAGCTCTGGGCGAGGGAGTCGCCGAGCATCAGCAGGGTGAGCGGACGGCCGTCGGGGACGGGCTCGGGCGGGGTGTACCGTCCGTCGGCGACCGGGACGGTCCAGTCGGTGGGCGGGCGGTGGGCCAGCAGGTGCATGTACAGCCGGGCGAGCCGGAGGGCGAGGCGACGCATGGTGGGCAGGGCTCCCGGGTCAGGCGGCGGTGAGGACGACGGCGGCGTTCTGCCCGCCGAAGCCGCTGGAGACGGACAGGGCGGTGGGGACGTCGACCGGTCGCGGCACCTTGGTGACCACGTCGAGGCCGATGGCGTCGTCGAGCCGGTCGAGGTTGGCGGTGGGCGGGACCAGCCGGTGCTGCAGCGCGAGCACCGTGAGCGCCGCCTCGATGGCGCCGGCCGCGCCCATGGTGTGCCCGATCACGCTCTTGTTGGCGGTGACCGGCGGCGGCCGGCGGAAGACCTGCCGCAGGGCCGCCGCCTCGGCCGGGTCGTTGAGCGCGGTGCCGGTGCCGTGCGCGTTGATGTGTCCGATCTCCTCGGGCGCCAGCCCGGCGTCGGCGAGCGCCGCCCGTACGGCTCGGGCCAGGCCGGCGCCGCCGGGGTGCGGGGCGGTGAAGTGGTGGGCGTCCGAGGAGGCGCCGTGCCCGACGAGGTGGGCCCGGGGGCGGGCACCCCTGGCGCGGGCGTGTTCGGGGTGTTCGAGCAGCAGCACGCCCGCCCCTTCGCCGAGGACGAAGCCGTCCCGGTCGGCGTCGAAGGGGCGGGAGGCGCCGGCCGGGTCGTGCCGGCGCCGGGAGAGCGCGCCGAGGCGGTCGAAGGCGACGCAGGTCATCCGGGTGCGGGGGCTGTCGGTGCCGCCGGCCAGGACGAGGTCACAGGTCCCGGAGGCGATCAGGTCGCGGCCGAGGGCGAGCGCGCTGGTGCCGGAGGCGCAGGCGGTGCTGACGACCAGGCCGGGACCGCGGGCGCCGAGGTCGAGGCTGACCTCGCCGGCGGCCATGTTGGGGATGGAGCGGGGCAGCATCAGCGGGGAGACCCGGTCGGCCCGGCCCTCGGCGAGCCGGGCGTACTCGACGGGGTAGGTGTGCACGCTGTTGGCGCTGACGCCGAGGACGACGCCGACCCGGTCGCCGTCCCACTCCGCCGGGTCGAGCCCGGCGTCGGCCACGGCCTGCCGGGCGGCGACCACGGCCATCTGGCTGAAGCGGTCCAGGCGCCGGGCGAGCCGCCCGCCGAGCAGGGCGGGCGGCTCGAAGTCGGCCAGCCGACAGGAGAAGTCGACGGCGAGGCCGTCGAGTTCGGGGTCGGGCCGGGCGGTGGGCCCGGCGCCGAGGAAGTGCGCCCAGACGGCGTCCGGCCCGTTCCCGGCCGGGGTGACCAGGCCGAGGCCGGTGACGGCGACCGTGCGCGGGGCGGCGGCCGTACGCGGGGTGGCGACCGTGCGCGGGCTCAACTGGCCGACTCCTTGGCCAGGGTGGCTTCCGCGTGGGCGGCGAGTTCGCCGAGGGTGCGGTCCGGGGTGATGTCGGCGACGGTGACGCCGATCCGCTCCTCGACCACCAGGGAGAGTTCGACCAGGGCGAGGCTGTCCAGGGCGAGTGAGGCCAGGGTGGCGTCGGGGGTGACCACGGCCGGGGACACGTCGAACTCGTCGACCAGGCAGGCGCGGATCGTCTCGTAGGTGCTGGGCATGGTGAATTTTCCTTTCAACTGGGGTGGTTGGTGAGGTCGAGGGCGGTGGCGGAGGGCTGCCGCCCGGGCAGTCGGGCCCAGGCGAGGACGGCGCCGAGCACCGCGACCGCGCCGCCCACGACGGCGGCCGCGGCCAGGCCGTCGGTGAAGGCGGCCGGGTCGCCGGGGGCGGTACCGGTGAGCGAGGTGGCGAGCACGGAGCCGAGCACAGCCACGCCGAGGGTCGAACCGACCTGCCGGGTCGCATCGTTGAGGGCCGAGCCGACACCCGCGGCGGCGACCGGGACGGCGCTCATCACCACCTCGGTGGCGACCGGGGCGAGCAGTCCGGCACCGAGCCCGGACAGTCCCTCGAACAGCAGCACCGGCCCGTCCCCCGATCCGGCGGCCAGCCCGCCGAGCTGGACGAATCCGGCGGCGATCAGCAGCAGTCCGCCGGCCGAGGGCACCCTGGCCCCCGACTGCCGTGCCACCAGCGGCCCGAGGAGCGCGCCGGTGGCCAGGCCGAGGGAGAGCGGGACCATCCGCAGCCCGGCCTGCCAGGCGCTCAGGCCGCGGACCTGCTGGAGGTAGAGGGTGAGCAGGAACATCGCGCCGAACATCGCGAAGGACATCAGCGCCAGCGAGACGGTGGCCGGCCAGACCGGCCCGCCGCGCAGCAGCCGGACCGGCACCATCGGTGCGGGGCAGCCGAGTTGGCGACGGACGAAGGCCGCCAGCAGCAAGGCGCCGAGGGTGAACGCGAGGAGGACGGCGGCACTGGTCCAGCCCCGGCCCGGGGCCTCGATCACGCCCCAGACCAGCGCGAGCAGCCCCGCGCAGGACAGCAGCGCGCCGGGCCGGTCCAGCGGCCGGACCTCGGGAGCACGGGACTCGGGAACGGCGATCAGCGCCGCGACGCCGATCGCCGCGATCACCGGGACGTTCAGCCAGAAGGCCGACTGCCAGCCGTACCGGTCGACCAGCAGGCCGCCGGCGACCGGGCCGAACACCGCGCCGACCCCGGCCACCGCCGCCCAGATGCCGATCGCCCGCTTCCGGGCGGCCGGCTCGCGCAGCACGTGCACCACGGTGGAGAGGGTGGCGGGCATGAACAGGGCCGCGCCGAGGCCCATGCCGCAGCGGGCGGCGACCAGTTGGGCGGGCCCGGTGCCGAGCGCCCCGGCGGCGGAGGCCACACCGCACAGGGCCAGCCCGGTGAGGAAGGCCCGCCGCCGCCCGTACCGGTCCCCCAGCGCGCCGCCGGCCAGCACGCAGCCGCCGAGGGCGAGGGCGTAGCCGTCCACGATCCACTGGGTCTCGGCGAGGGTCGGGCCGAGGTCGGCGCGCAGGCCGGGGACGGCCACGTTGAGGACGGTGAAGTCCAGGCCGAGCAGGAACAGCGCGGCGCAGACCACCGCGACGGCCGCCCAGGCGTGGCGTGGGGTGGTGGTCCTGTCCAGGGACGGCGTCGACTCCGTGGACGGCGGGGACTCCGGGAGTGGCTTGGGCCCGGGCATCAGGCGGACAGCCGCAGCGGCTCGTCGCGCCGCCGGAAGCCGATCCGGTACAGCGTGGCGGCGCCGCGCAGGAAGGTCACCTCGCTGGCCCGCAGGTAGCGCCGGTACCGCCGGTAGCCCTCGGGGCCGACCAGCCGCTCGGCCTCCACCCGGGCCCGCAGCAGCCGGGCCGACCAGGAGGCGAGGGTGCGGACGTAGTCATCGGCGGAGGCGGTGAGGGCGACCACCGAGAAGTACGGGTCGCAGGCGGCGGCGATCTCGGAGAGCCGGGGCAGCTTGGCGCTCGGGAAGACGTCGGCGCCGACGAAGTCGCCGATCGGGCCGGAGCCGTCGGCGGCACCGTCGTAGGCGATGCACTGCAGCGACATCCGGCCGCTGGGGCGCAGCCAGCGGTGGCAGGCCTCGAAGTAGCGGGAGTAGACGTCCAGCCGCTCGGCCCGGTCCATGCCGGCGGTGGCGAAGTGCTCGAAGGCGCCCATCGAGACGACGGCGTCGTACGGCCGCTCGGGGGCGTGGTCCTCCCAGCTCTCCAGTCGGGTTTCGGTGCCGGGCAGGGCGCGGGCGGTGAGGAAGTCGTACTGGGCGCGGGAGATGGTCAGGCCGGTGGCGTGGGCGATCCGGCCGTCGCGGCCGGCGTGCGCCAGCATGGCGCCCCAGCCGCAGCCGACGTCGAGCAGCCGCAGGCCGTCGCCGGGGCGGGCACCGACCAGGTCGAGGTGGTGGTCGAGCTTGGCCCGCTGGGCGCGCGGCAGCGCGGTGGCGTCCGGCTCCCCGGGCGGGATGCCGTCCCACCTGGCGGCGGTGTAGGCGAGGGTCTCGTCCAGCCAGAGGGCGTAGAAGTCGTTGCCGAGGTCGTAGTGGAACGCGATGTCGGCGGCGGTGGTGCCGGCCGTGGTGATGGTCATACGGGTCCTGTTCTGGAGGGTCGGGCTCGGGTGTGCTCGGCGGCGGCGTACGCAGGCGGGCTCGGGCGGGCGGGCTCGGGCGTACGCAGGCGGGCTCAGGCGGACTCAGGCGGGCTCAGGCGGGCTCCGCCCGGCCGGCCCGGACGGCGAGGGCCTGGGCGCGGCGCTCGACGAAGCGGGCGGCCCGGGCGTCGGTCCGCTCGACGTGCGCGGCGATCCGGTCGCGGGCCCGCTCCCCGGCGGGGCCGAGCCCGGTGAGGTCGTTCACCCTGAGGGCGCGCAGCAGCGGGACGAGCACCTCGTCGTGGTGCACCCGCAGGTCGTAGACGCCGGCCACCGCGATCTCGGCGGCCATCCGGCCGAAGCCGGGCATGGCCAGGCCGGGCATGGCGAAGTCGCGGATCGTGGCGTCGAGCGTGACGAGCACCTGGTCGGCGTCCGACTCCAGTGCGGCGCGCAGGAGTTCCCGGTAGAAGACCATGTGCAGGTTCTCGTCCTGGGCGATCCGGGTGAGCAGCCGCTCGCAGACCGGGTCGCCGCTGAGCCGCCCGGTGTTGCGGTGGCTGACCCGGGTGGCGAGCTCCTGGACGGCGGCGTAGGCGATCACGTCGAGGGGGCCTTCGAGCTCCGGGACGGTGCCGGTGCCGAGGTGCGCCATCCGGGCGCGTTCCAGCGCGATCGGGTCGACGGCACGGGCGGCGTGCAGATAGCCCCGGATGGCCGCGGCGTGCCGGTCCTCCTCGGCGGTCCACTGGTGCAGCCACGCACCCCAGGCGCCGTCCCGGGAGGTCCGGCTGCCGATGGTCCAGTGGTAGCCGGGCAGGTTGTCCTCGGTCAGCAGGTTGACGACCAGGGCGGACCGTACGGCCGGACTCAGCGCGGACTGATCAGCGCTCCAGGGCTCACCGCCGAGCGGGCCGTCGAAGTCCCGGCCGAGGCTCCAGGGGACGTACTGGTGCGGGAACCACTCGCGCGCCGACGCGAGATGACGGTTCATCAGCTCCTCGGCGGTCGCTTCGAGTTCGGAGAGCCAGCGGAGGGCGTCCGCGGTAGCGATCTTCACGGGCCATGATCGTCGTGTAACCGCGTACGGCCGCGCAAGCTCGCCTCACCCGTTCAGGTGACTCCCGGATCGCGGTCCTGACCTGGGCCCATGCCCCCGGCAAGCCGGCCGCCGAGGAGGCCGCCACGGACACCGGAACGGACGTCTGAACGGACGCCCGAACGGCAACGACAACGGTCACCAGTACAGCCTTTGGATCTTTGTCGATTCTGCGGTTCACTTCGGGTGCGGGGCGATCGCACCCCGTCACCAGCACCCGTGCGTCCAGAGAGGACTTCGATGGCCGGCCACGAGCATTCTCACGATGATCATGCGCATGACCAGCAGCACTCCCCCGGCCACACCCACGGACACGCACACGGAAGCGGACACGGCGGCGGACACGGCGGACACTCGCACGGGGTCTCCGCCGACGCCGACCGCCGCTGGCTGCTCAGCGCGCTCGCCCTGATCGTCGTCTTCATGGCCGGCGAGGTCGTGGTCGGCTTCGCCGCCCAGTCCCTCGCGCTGATCTCCGACGCGGCGCACATGCTCACCGACGCCGCCTCGATCGTGCTGGCCCTGATCGCGATGCGGCTCGCCGCCCGCCCGGCCCGCGGCGGCTACACGTACGGCCTCAAGCGCGCCGAGATCCTCTCCGCGCAGGCCAACGGGGTCACCCTGCTGGTGCTCTCGGCCTGGCTCGGCTACGAGGCCGTCGCCCGGCTGATCGAGCCGCCCGAGGTCACCGGCTCGCTGGTGCTGGTCACCGCGCTGATCGGCATCGTGGTCAACCTCGCCGCCACCTGGTGCATGTCCAAGGCCAACCGCAGCTCGCTGAACGTCGAGGGCGCCTTCCAGCACGTGCTCACCGACCTGTACGCGTTCATCGCCACCGCCGTCGCCGGCCTGGTCGTCCTGCTCACCGGCTTCGCCCGGGCCGACGCCATCGCCTCCCTGATCGTCGTCGCGCTGATGCTCAAGGCCGGCATCGCCCTGGTCCGGGACTCCGGGCGGATCTTCCTGGAGGCCGCCCCGGCCGGGATCGACCCGGACGCCGTCGCCGACCGGATGGTCACCGAAACGCTGGTCGAGGAGATCCACGACCTGCACATCTGGGAGATCACCTCCGGCCAGCCCGCGCTCTCCGCGCACATCCTGGTCACCCCCGGCGGCGACTGCCACGCGGTCCGCCGCCAGCTCCAGCGCCGCCTCGCCGACGAGTACGGGATCACCCACAGCACCCTCCAGGTCGACCACGTCGGCGAGGACGAGGCGGGCGCGCTGCTGCAGATCTCCGCCCCCGGCGACACCGCCGCCGAACACTGCGCCGACGCCCACGGCCCCGTCCACCGCGCCGGCCCGCACGAACACTGAGAACCCGCGGTCCGTCGCCCCTGTCCGTCACCCCCGTACGGCATGATCTGAGTCGTGACCGCACCGCGACTGATGCTGCTCGACTCCGCCAGCCTGTACTTCCGGGCCTACTACGGCGTACCGGACTCCCTGCGCTCCCCGCAGGGAGAGCCGGTCAACGCCGTCCGCGGCCTGCTGGACTTCATCGCCCGGCTGGTCCACGACCACCGCCCCGACCGGCTGGTCGCCTGCATGGACGCCGACTGGCGCCCGCAGTGGCGGGTGGACCTCGTCCCCTCCTACAAGACCCACCGGGTCGCCGAGGCCGCCCAGGACGGCGAGGAGGAGGTGCCCGACACGCTGGCCCCGCAGGTCCCGGTGATCGAGCAGGTGCTGGACGCGCTCGGCATCGCCCGGGTCGGCTCCCCCGGCTACGAGGCGGACGACGTGATCGGCACCCTCACCGCCCGCGCCGACGGCCCGGTGCAGATCGTCACCGGCGACCGCGACCTCTTCCAGCTCGTCGACGACGCCCGCGGCATCACCGTGCTCTACCCGGTCAAGGGCATGGGCAACCTGCAGGTCACCGACGACGCCCTGCTGCTGGAGAAGTACGGCGTACGCGGCGCCCAGTACGCCGACATGGCCGCCCTGCGCGGGGACCCGTCGGACGGCCTGCCCGGCGTCAAGGGCATCGGCGAGAAGACCGCCGCCCAGCTGATCAACGAGTACGGCGACCTCGCGGCCATCCGCGCCGCCGCCCTCGACATCGGCTCCGGGCTCACCCCGGCCCGCCGCCGCAACATCGTCGAGGGCTCCGCCTACCTCGACGTCGCCCCGACCGTGGTCCGCGTCGCCCCCGACGCCCCCCTCCCCGCCTTCGACCCGGCCCTCCCCCGCGAACCGCTCGACCCCATGACCCTCGAGGAACTCGCCACCCGCTGGGGCCTCGGCACCTCCCTCGACCGCCTGCTGGAGGCCCTCGCCACCCGCTGAGCCGCACCCGGGAGGGGCTCGTACCCCGGAGGGGCTCGTACCCGAGAGGGGCTCGTCGCATCGCGCGGCGGGCCCCTTCGGCGTTCCCGGACCGCACCGGACCGCCGGTTGCTTTGCCTCCCCGTGAACTCTTGACCGCAATCTACTTTGCGATGCAAAGTGAATCCACGATCAAGCTCGACAGGGGTGGACCATGGCAACACCGCACCACGACGACCCGGCCGAACTGCTGGCCGCCACCGAAGGGTTGCGGGCCCGCGCCCGCACCCGACTGCGCGGCGCGGGGGTGCCGTTACTGGGCTTCGGCCTGCTCTCGCTGGCAGCCGCGCCGATTGCCGGACAGGCCTACAACTTCGGCGCCCACGGGCGCGGCGTCGAGTCGTACCCGGCCTTCGCCTACGCGCAGCTGACGGGCCTCTGCGTCGCCCACGCCCCGGACGCCGCCTGCGACGCCCACGAGTTCGACGGGGCGGTCCTCCGCTTCCTCGGCTGGGGAATCTGGTTCGCGCTGCTCCCCCTGGCCTGGCTGGCCCTCGCCCGCTGGTACCGGCGGCGCGGTGAGGCCCGCGGCATCGTCCCGCACCGCGCCTCCTGGCTCGGCGCCGCCGCCGGGGCCGGCGTCCTGGTCGCCGCCGTACTGCTCGCGCTGCTCTTCGCGGACCGGACGCCGTTCACGCTCTCCCTGCTGGCGAACGGCTACGCCTCACCCTGGTACGTGATCGGCACCGGCCTGCTCGTCCTCGGGCTGACCGAGCGCAGCCCGCTGGTCGCCGGCGCCGGCCTCGCCCACACCGCGCTGCTCACCGCCTACCTCGCAGCACCCTGGGAGAGCGGCTGGCTGCCGTGGCTCGACCGGAGCGACGGCGGCTGGGCCGACGGCCCCCAGCCCAAGGCCCTGCTGCTGGCCGCGATCCTGCTCGCCGCCGGGCTGGCCCAGTGGACCGCGGCCCGCCGCGAACCGGCGGCGTCCCGTACCGTCACCCCATGAGCGCTGCGCAGGCGTCCGGTGGAACGGGCGACGAGGAACAGGACGAGGCCGAGCGGCCGCACCCGACCCTGGACCTGGACGACACCGTCCACCAGCGGGTCCGGCTCGGGGTCCTGACCGTCGCCCGCGAGGCCGAGAGCGTCGAGTTCGGCTTCCTGAAGGAGCAGCTCGGCCTCACCGACGGCAACCTCTCCCGGCACCTGAAGGTCCTCGAGGAAGCCGGCCTGATCGCCGTCAACAAGGGCTACGCCGGCCGCCGCCCCCGCACCTGGATCACCCTCACCCCCCAGGGCGCCCAGGCCCTCGACCGCGAACTCCGCGCCCTCCGCGAACTGGTCCGCCGCCTCGACGCCGCCGACTCCGCCCACCCCCGCACCTAGGAAGTCGGCCAGGCCGACTTCCCACGCCGCGCCGTTGCGGGGTGGGCATGCGAAGGGGCCCGCACGTTCGTGGCGAACGTGCGGGCCCCACTCGGACTCGGGTCAGGCAGCGGCGCCGTACTCGCTCGTCAGCCTCCGGACTTCGGCGTCCTTGAAGGCCAGCACCTCTTCCACGATCCCGCTCCTCGGCAGATCGGCCACGGTGACGCAGAGGTCCATCCGCTGGATGCAGACACCGACCATGTACTCCCCCTGCTCGGTGAGGTACAGGCGGATGCCGTAGTAGCCCTCCTCGCAGTCCGTGTCGTTGTTGAACCGACACGACGCGCAGGTGCCGGGGAGCCGTACGGGCAGCAGCCGCTTCACGTAGACCGCCCGGCCGCCGAGCGCCCGGTAGAGGGTGCGCTCATCGGAGGTGCCGGCGGTGAACGTCCGGAGCACCGGTTCCGCGCCGACACGGGCCAGCACCTCGGAGATCGCTGCGGCCGACTCCGCTCCGTCCTGGATACTGGTGAGCATCCGCACGTCCGCGAACTGGCCGTACGACTCGACCAGGTTGACGACCCGGTCCACGTGGGCCATTCCGGGGACGACGATGTTCACGGAGACCTTCACGCCGTTGGACACGGCGGCGCGGATGGTCTGTTCCGCAGCACGGACCTTCGAGTCCGCCAGGCCTGCCGCGTTGAAGCGCTCGGACTGGACGGCCCGGAGTTCCTCGGCGGTGGTGCCGAAGACCGAGACGTTGACCCGGTTGAGCCCGGCCGCCGAGCACGCCGGCATCACCTGTCGTCCGCGCTCGCCGTTGCTGGTCATACCGACGCTCAGCCCCATGCCGGTGAGCACCGAGACCAGCGAGGACACCTCCGCGTGAAGGGTGGGTTCCCCTCCGGTGAGGTGGACCTCTCCGGCGTCGAACGCCCTCGCCACGGTCCGAACGGCGCGCCGGAAGGACATGTCCGGGGCCATCTTGGCCGAGAGGAAGTCGACGCCGTTCGTCTCGCTGTAGATCGACACGCGTCCGGTCCGGCCGGGCCCCGACAGGAAGGGCAGCAGGGTGCGGCCCTTGTTGTCGGCGGTGACGGGCGTGCCCTCGTTGTGGCAGAACGTGCAGGCCATCCCGCAGGCGTCGATCACCTTGACGCGGATGGTGTTGTCCCGGACGACTCGGACCGCCGGGCGTTGGGTCGCAGACAAGGCGTACCTCCCTTTCACTCGAACGTGAGCCGGGGGATCGCCTCGATGTCGATCCCGTACCGGCGGTAGACCTTGGTGGTGTTCTCGCTCGTCAGCTCGCCGAGCGGGAGCCCGAGCGCGAGCGCCGTCGCGTGGACGTGATCGGCGCTGTCCCCCTCGATCTCCAGGTACGGGGGGATCAGCGGCCACTCGTCGATCTCGACAGCCGCGCCGCCCAGCGTCCAGGAGGATCGGCGGTTCTCCTGATACGCCTTCGGCTGGTAACCGAGCTTGCCGAGGAGCGTGTTCGCGGTGTCGAAGTCGCCGACGGCCGTCTCCGTCTCCGTCACGCCGTCGATCGCGTCCGAGTGAATCTCCTTGACGCACAACGTGACATCGCGGCCGGTGTCGCGCAGCCGGACCCACGCACCGGGCCGGCCGGGGATGTCGTAGACGTAGCGGCGCTGGAACCGGTCGCATAGGTGCTCGGCCCCGGCTTCGGCAAGCAGCGCACGGATCCTCTCCGGCTCGATGTCGAGGATCTTCGCTTCGAACTCAGTTGCGGTCATCGAAAGTTGCCTTCCTCGATACGGTGCGAGCATGCGAGCGCACGACATCGGCGATGCCACGCGCCACCTCCTCGGGCGAACGGCCGGTGCCGTCCACCGGCCTCAGACCGAACGCCCGGTACACACGGGAGCTCTCCGCCACGTTCGGCTCCTCCCGCTGGTGCCAGTCGGTCAGCGTTCCTTCCACAGCCCGCCGGTGAAGCCGCTCCTGGCGTACGACTTCGTCCACCTCCAAGAGGATCGGAACGTCGGGAACGAGGGCCGTGTCCGGGTACCCCGGCACGCAGTCGTGACCCATCGCCCTGTGCGTGGCGATGGTGCGCGGGAAGTAGGACTCGACCACCACCGTCCGGCCGGCCCTAATGAGCGCCCGGGCAGTCTCCGACTTGATGTGGTTAGCCATCAACCACCAGTGGAACCGGGCCGGCAGGATGCCGGTGGCGTCGACCTCCGCGCGCATGCGGTCGAACGTCGGCAACGCCCCGTCGGTGAGGTGAACGCCGCTGACCAAGGTGGCGACCAGCGGGGCGACGGTGGACTTCCCGCTCGCACTGAGACCGTCGAGGGTGATGAAGAAACCCCGGGTCACGTCCATGTGAACTCCGTCCTTCGTTCCGGCTGTCATCCCGGCCCCCAGTTCCACGGGACAGAACGAGCACCGCGCAGGCACGCGATGCGGTGAGCAGCCTGTCGACGGGTACCGGTGTCGAGGTGAGCGCGGCGCACCGTGTCCATCACCGCGGTGAGTACGACGGTGTCGCGCACCACTTGGTAGCCCGACCAGGCACCGATGTACGGGTGGTTCAGGGGCTGGTCGTCCCGCTCGTACGAGAGGTAGGTGTCGGCGTAGGTCCTGTGATCCTCGCGCTGGCCGGTGAGTAACTCGGAGCGCCAGCGGGCGGCGACCAAGTCCCACTCCCGGTGGCCGCGCTGGAGGGGGCGGCGCAGCAGGAGCCCGACGTGGACTCCGTCGTCGTGGCAGGGGGCCATGCGGAGGGCGCCGAGGATGACGGCGTCCGGTGTCGGCCAGTCGAGGTAGGCCCACTCCTCGTGCAGCTGGGCTGCGCGCTCGCGGAGGAACCAGCGGGCAGCGTCGTTCAGAGGAGCCGCGTCCAGGCCGTCCAGCAGGCGGCCGAACGGGTCATGCTCCCTGAGCCACGGGGCCGCCCTGGGGTCGATCCGGTGCGTGAGGGCGGTAACCCATGCGGACAGGGACGTGTCGGCACCCGGCTTCCCGGGGTCCCGCCAGAAGGTCACGGCCCGGCCGTCTGCGGACACGTGGACGTCAGTGTTCCAAGGGGAGGTGACGGCGACCTGGTGCTGCCGAAGGAGCTCCGCGCCCTTGATGAGCGCTCGGGCCTCGTCCACGTCGGGGTGCACGAGGGCGAGCACCTGCGAAGCCGGCAGCGACCAGAGGTGGTTCGGACTGTCGCTGACCAGTTCAGCCCGCCGAAAGTCGGCGGCGATGGCAGCGCAGGCCCGTGTCAGCGCCTCGAATGATGCTCCGACGTCCAGCCTGCGGGCCGGGGTGGTGGTCTTGAGCAGCGTTCCGGTGCGCGCCCCGACACTCATGGTTCGACCCTCGGGCGCGGAGTGGACGGATGGACCGGACGGGAGGTCGGTCCGGTACGTACCGGAACGGAAGCGGCGCTTCGCCCCGCTCTGGACGGCCGGTGCCTGAACTCCCGTGCCGTGGTGTCCGAGCACAGCACCCCGATCTGCCGGCCGATCTGCTCGACCATGGCGGTCGGCGGCCGAACCGGATCAGGCAGCTTGATCTCGGCCCAGATCTCCTTGCCGCCCTCGGGAAGGTCTCCGACACCGAGCTGGGACGCCACCGCCATGACCAACCTCAGGCCACGTCCGCAGGTCGCCTCGTCGCTCGCCGGTCGGCACTCGGGCCTGCCGCCACCCGGGTCGGTCACGGACACGCGCAGCACGCCCGGGGCGTACGCCAGAGAGGCGGTCAGTTCCACGTCCGGCCGGTCGCCGCCGCAGCCGTGCAGGACGGCATTGGTACCGAGTTCGGACAGCACGAGCCCGACGTCGTCCACCACGTCGCCGCACTGCCGGTCGTCCAGGTCGAGGCCGAGCAGTAGGACGGCCGCCTTCGCCCAGCGGCGGAGCTCGCCGATCCGTTCCCGTTCGGCGGGGAACCTCGTCATGATGATGCGTGATCCAGGCTCCATTGAGGGCGCCTCACTCACTCGGGGTCGGGGTTGTCGGAAGACAGGCCGTACCGCTGCCCGAACGCGACGGGACATTCGCGGTGCGGCCTGTAGCTGCCTTGCACGAACAGCAAACCGCCCGAGTTCGCTGGGAGTAAGGTGTTGGACACCGTCCGTTGTTAAACCGGTTAAACGGCACCGCCAGGAGACCCCCATGGGGCGTACTCGCCAACCCAATGAGCGGCTGGGGCAGCTCATCCGGGAAGCAGGTCGGCCGAACGAAGCCCTCGCCCGGGCCTTGTGCGCCGTCGCGGCCCGCCACGACGATCCGGCACGACCGAGCCGGGTGTCCGTCACGCAGTGGGTCCGCCAAGGTGTGATGCCGTCCGGAAACATCCCGCGATACCTCGCGGAGGTGCTCTCCCATTGGCTGAACCGGGACATCACCTTGGTAGCGATGGGGCTGGGGGACGATCAACCGGACCTGTGTGACTGGAGCTTGGATACGCTGAAGGCCCTGGCGGCTCTTGGACGGATCGACGTTGACGTGGAACGCAGACAGCTCCTCCGCACGCTCACGTACTCGCTCGGGGCGCTGAGCGTCCCGCCTGCGAGTTGGTGGGAACACATGGCCCGCACCAACAGCCGCGGTATCACACAGCGCCGTGCCGGCCAGGCCGATGTGGACGCCGTCCGGGAGATGACGAAGCTGTTCTCCCAGCTCGACCAGCGCCGTGGCGGCGGGCACGGACGCACGGCCGTCGCGCAGTACCTCCTCACTGACGTCGGAGAGTTCCTCCAGGGCACCTTCGCCTCCGACCAGGTTCGGCGGGACATGTTCTCCGCGGCATCCGAACTGGCCTACCTGGCAGGGTGGACAGCGTTCGACAACGGCGAGCACCCCACGGCCCAGCACTACTACACCGTCGCCGTGAAGCTGGCAGCCGAGGCCGATGACCCTGCGATGGCCGGCCATGTCCTGCGCGCCATGGCCCATCAAGCGGTCGACCTCGGGAAGCCGCACCACGCCGTGAGGGTCGCCGAGGCGTCCATGGCTGACAACCGGTACGGGCTCGCCAGCCCGCGCGAGCGCTCCCTGCTCGGCGTCGTACACGCACGCTCTCTCGCCGCTGCGGGACGCACCGCGGAGGCGAACGCCGCGCTTCTCCGGGCCGAGCTCGATCTGTCCGCAGCCTCGCCCGGTGACGAGGAGCCGGCCCGGGTGTTCTTCTTCGGCGAGGCCTCCTTGGCACACGAGACGGCGTCGGCGTTGCGCGACCTCGGCGACTTGGAGGGTGCGGCAAGGGAGTTCGAGCGCAGCGTTGCGACCCGTAAGGCCTCCTCCTTCACCAGGACCCACGCGGTCACGCTCGGCCACCTGGGCCTCGTGAAGGCCCGACAGCACTCCATCGAGGAGGCCTGCGCGATCTGGTCCCGGTCGCTCGATGCCATGCAGACCGTCCGATCCGCCCGCACCCGCGACGTCGCCCTGCGAATCCGCGGTGCGCTGTCCCCCTACCGTGGACGGAAGGTGCCGACCATCGACGCCGTCGACAGGCTCGCCACCGACTACCTGGCGGCAACCATCTGACCCGCCGTCCCGGCGCGGTTCGTTCACAGGAGGGGAAGCACATGGGTGAGGTCTTCGGTGTGGAAGCGCTCGGACACGTTGTGGGGGGCCGAACGGAACCGACAGACGACTACTGGGGTGGGACCCGCGCGATCATCCGGCTCGACGGCGACAGGTTTCCGCTCGACGCGACGAAGGGGCTGGACGAGTTCTCCCACCTCGACGTGATCTTCCGGTTCCACAAGACCGACCCCGCCGACCTGAACTTCGGCGCGCGCCGCCCCCGGGACAACCCCGACTGGCCCGAGGTCGGCGTGTTCGGTCACCGGAACATGCGGCGCATCAACTGGCTCGGGTCCTCCCGCTGCCGGCTCCTCAAGGTCGACGGCCTGGACCTGCACGTCGAGGACCTGGACGCCATCGACGGCACCCCCGTCCTCGAAGTGAAGCCCTGGTTCGAGGAATTCGGCCCGCGCGGAGAGGTTCGCCAACCCGCGTGGACCACGGCGATGCTCCACGACTACTTCGCGCCGGCGCCCCCCGCGTCCTGACCGTCTCCATGGGAAGTCGACCGTATCGACTTCCTACGCAGTCTCCCGCATGTCCGTTGCCGCTTCGGCTCTGCCGAAGCGGCAACGGAAGGAACCGCTTTCATTCACCCTGCCCCTGCCCCCGCCACCGGCGGGGGCAGGGGCATTTCTGCTATGTGAAATGGAAGCAGTGAGGCGATGCCGAAGCCGCACAGGAAGGAGGGGTGGGGGGTGGGGGGTGGGGGGTGGGGGGTAGGGGCAAGCCAGGGCCGAAGGCTTGGCTTGCCCTCACCGGTCACCGGTGGGGCCGCCCGCTGCGCGATGCCGAAGGGGCCCGCACGAAGGGTTTCGTGCGGGCCCCCGTTGGGGTCGTGCTAGCCGACCGAGGAGTAGGCGATGATGCCTCGGCGGAGGCTGTCGACGGCCTTGCGGGCGGTCTTGCGCAGGTCGGCGTCCTCGCCGGCGGCGTCCTGGATCTGGCCGAGGACGTCGATCAGCTGCTTGGTCCAGCGGACGAAGTCGCCGGCCGGCATCTCGGCGTCGCGCAGGACCTGGTCGAGGTCGTGGCCGAGCGACCAGCGGTAGGCGACCCAGGCGAAGCCCAGGTCGGGCTCGCGCTGGCCGACGCCCTCGGCGGTGTTGATCCGGTGCTGCTCCTCCAGGGCGTCCAGGTGGCCCCAGATGCGGACCATCTGGCCGAGCGCCTCCTTGGCCGCGCCCTCCGGGACCCGGGGGGCGCCGGCGTCGTCGGACTGCCGGGCCTCGTACACCAGCGCCGAGGCGCAGGCGGCGAGTTCGGCGGCGGCGAGGCCGCTCCAGACGCCTTCGCGGATGCACTCGGAGGCGAGCAGGTCGAGTTCGCCGTAGAGCCGGCCGAGCCGCTTGCCGTCGTCGGTGACGGTGTCGCCACGCAGGTAGCCGAGGTCGGTGAGCAGTGCGCAGACCCGGTCGAAGGTGCGGGCGATGGTGTGGGTGCGCGAGCGCATCCGGCGTTCCAGCAGTTCGGTGTCGCGGTGCAGCCGATGGTAGCGCTCGGACCAGCGGGCGTGGTCCTCCCGGTCGGAGCAGCCGTGGCAGGGGTGCTGGCGCAGTTCGGTGCGCAGCCGGGTGATCTCCGGGTCGTCGGCGGCGGCCGCGCGGCCGCGGCGGAACCGGTCGGGCTCCAGGTGGCCGGCCTTGGTGCGCAGGGCCGAGGCGAGGTCGCGGCGGGACTGCGGGCTGCGCGGGTTGAAGGACTTGGGGATGCGGAGGCGCTCGATCGCGGCGACCGGGTGCGGGAAGTCGATCATGGCGAGCCGCTTGACCTGGCGTTCGGCGGTGAGCACCACCGGGCGCGGGCCGTCCTGGAAGTCGGGGTGGCGCCGGTCGCCCCGGCCGGAGCGGTCGACCGGCGGCAGGCCCGGGTCGAGGACCAGGGCGAGGCCGGCGAACTTGCCGGTGGGCACGTGGATGACGTCGCCCGGCTTGAGCTGCTCGATGGACTCGACGGCGGCCGCGCGGCGCTGGCTGGTGCCCTCGCGGGCCATCTCGTTCTCGCGGTCCTTGAGCCGGCGGCGCAGTTCCATGTACTCGTCGAAGTCGCCGAGGTGGCAGGTCATCGACTCGCGGTAGCCGTCCAGGCCCTCTTCGTTGCGCTGCACCTGGCGGGCGAGGCCGACGACCGAGCGGTCCGCCTGGAACTGGGCGAAGGAGGTCTCCAGCAGCTCGCGCGAGCGGTGCCGGCCGAACTGGGAGACCAGGTTGACGGCCATGTTGTAGGACGGCCGGAACGAGGACTTCAGCGGGTAGGTGCGGGTGCCGGCCAGGCCGGCCAGCGCCTCCGGGTCGAGGCCGCGCTGCCAGAGCACCACGGCGTGGCCCTCGACGTCGATGCCGCGCCGCCCGGCCCGGCCGGTCAGCTGGGTGTACTCGCCGGGGGTGATGTCGGCGTGGGTCTCGCCGTTCCACTTGACCAGCTTCTCCATGACCACCGAGCGGGCGGGCATGTTGATGCCGAGCGCCAGGGTCTCGGTCGCGAAGACGGCCTTGACCAGGCCCTTCACGAAGAGCTCCTCGACGACCTCCTTGAACCGGGGCAGCATCCCGGCGTGGTGGGCGGCGATGCCGCGCTCCAGCCCGTCCAGCCACTCGAAGTAGCCGAGGACGTGCAGGTCCTCGTCGGGGATGTCGGCGCAGCGCTCCTCGACGATCGTCCGGACCAGGGCGCGGTCGGAGTCCTTGTTGAGCCGCAGGCCGGAGCTGAGGCACTGCTGGACGGCGGCCTCGCAGCCGGCCCGGCTGAAGATGAAGGTGATCGCGGGCAGCAGGCCCTCGGCGTCGAGCCGGTCGATGACGTCGACCCGGCCCGGCGTCCAGACCTTGCCGGGGCGGCCGTTGGGCATGGAGCGGCCCCGGCCGCGGCCGAAGCGGTCGCGCGGGTTGCGGTCGACCTCGGAGCGGGCGAGCCGGACCAGCTCGGGGTTGACGGCCTTGCCGGGGTTCTTCAGGTTGTGCTTGGGGCGGCCGTCCCGGTCGGGGTCGGCGAACAGGTCGTACATCCGGTTGCCGGCCATCACGTGCTGCCACAGCGGCACCGGGCGGGTCTCGGAGACGATCACCTTGGTGCCGCCGCGCACGGTGTCCAGCCAGTCGCCGAACTCCTCGGCGTTGGAGACGGTCGCGGAGAGCGAGACGAGGGTGACCGACTCGGGGAGGTGGATGATGACCTCCTCCCAGACGGCGCCGCGGAAGCGGTCGGCGAGGTAGTGCACCTCGTCCATCACGACGTAGCCGAGGCCGTTGAGGGTGCTGGAGCCCGCGTAGAGCATGTTGCGCAGCACCTCGGTGGTCATGACCACCACGGGTGCGTCGCCGTTGACGGTGTTGTCGCCGGTGAGCAGGCCGACCTTGGCGGCGCCGTAGCGCTTGACCAGGTCCCCGTACTTCTGGTTGGAGAGCGCCTTGATCGGCGTCGTGTAGAAGCACTTGCGCCCGGCGGCCAGGGCGAGGTGCACGGCGAACTCGCCGACGATCGTCTTCCCGGAGCCGGTGGGAGCGGCGACCAGGACGCCCGAGCCGGATTCCAGCGTCTCGCAGGCCTCCAGCTGGAAGTCGTCCAGCGGGAAGTCGTACAGCTGCTGGAAGCCGTACAGGGCGGTGGCCTGCTCCTTGGCCCGGCGACGACTGGCCGCGTACGCCTCGGCGGGGCTGAGCTCCTGATCGTCCTGGGGCTCTGGATCGGGGGTGTTCATCGCCGTCCGGGTGTGGTTGGTGTGATCTGGCATCTCAGCGAGAGGTTACCCGGGAGGAGTGACATCGATAGCACCGTTTTTCCGTGCGAGGAGATCACTCCTCTCTCAGATCCATAGTTGCAAATGTCTTCAAGCGATCGCGGACCGGTCGACTTCGAACGTCTTCGATCATCGCCGGTGGACCGCCGCCCGATCTCCCTACCTTCGTCGTCACAGCCACCAAACAGCCACCAACCCACGGGAGGAACCGCGATGGCGAACCTGGAGACGTCCCTCAAGGAGGCCATGTCGATCGACGGCGCCATCGGCGTCGCCCTGGTCGACTACGGCAGCGGCATGGCGCTCGGCAGCCTCGGCGACGGCGGTGAGCTCGACCTCAACGTCGCCGCGGCCGGGAACACCGACGTGGTCCGCGCCAAGATGCGGGCGATGGAGATGCTCAACCTGCACGACAACGCGATCGAGGACATCCTGATCAGCCTCACGAACCAGTACCACATGGTCCGGCCGATCACGACGCCCAGCGGACGCGGCCTGTTCCTCTTCCTGGCGCTCAACCGCGAGCGCTCCAACCTCGCGATGGCCCGCCACCGGCTCAAGCTGATCGAAGGCTCGCTGGAGATCTGAACCGGCACCGACACCAGGAAGGGGGGCCTCGTGACGGTCGCGCTCTACCAGGCGAAGGCCGAGTTCTTCCGGATGCTCGGCCATCCCGTCCGGATCCGGGTGCTGGAACTGCTCCAGGCCGGGCCGACGCCCGTCCGCGGTCTGCTCGCCGAGCTGGAGGTCGAGCCCTCCAGCCTCTCCCAGCAGCTCGCGGTGCTGCGCCGGTCCGGCATCGTCACCGCCACCCGGGAGGGCGGCACGGTGGTCTACGCGCTGGCCGGCGGGGACGTCGCGGACCTGCTGCGGGCGGCCCGGCGGATCCTCACCGGGCTGCTCGCCGACCGCAACCTGCTGCTCGCGGAGCTACGGGCGGCCCCGGAGCCACATACGGACCGTGGGCCTCGTGCAGACCCGCAGCCGGAGAACCGCCCCGCTAGCCCTTCAGCACCGCCGCCAGCCCGTCCGCCAGCCGCTCGTACTCCCCCGGCCGGTTGTACAGCTGCGCGCTGATCCGCAGCACCCCGCCGCCGGCCCAGGGGCGGACGGCGATCCGGGTGCGCAGCCGCCGCCACACCTCGGCCATCAGCGCCTTGACCTGCGGTTCGGTCTCGCCGTGCCCGGCCGGCAGCCGGACGGTGCGCATCCACACCCCCGGCGTCGCGGGCAACGGTTCCAGGCCGGCCCGCTCGGCGAGCGCCCGCTGGCCGTACGCGGCGAGCGCGGCGTTGTGCGCGGCCACCGCCGCCGGGCCGAGGGCGCGCAGCAGTTCGAAGCCGGCCGGGGCGGCCAGCCAGGGCGTGTAGTCGCAGGTGCCGCGCCACTCGACGTTGCCCGGGAAGCCCTTGTCGTGTTCCCAGGAGAGGGCCAGCGGGCGCACCCGGGCGGTCCACTCGGGGCGGACGGCGAGGACGCCGGTGGCGCGCGGGGCGAAGGCCCACTTGTGCAGGTTGCCGAACCAGAAGTCCGCGTGCGGGTCGGCCGGGGCGGGCAGCATGCCGGGCGCGTGGGCGCCGTCCACGACGGTGGTCACGCCGCGGGCGCGCAGTTCGGCGAGCAGGGCGGGGCCGGCCACCAGGCGGGCGGTGGGCGAGGTGAGCTGGTCCAGGACGGCGACAGTGGTGCGGGCGTCCACGGCGGCGAGCACGGCCTCCCGGACGGCCCGTTCGTCCGGGGCGTCCAGCGGCACCGGCGCCACGACCAGTTCGGCGCCGGTCTCGGCGGCCTTGCGGGCGGCCGCCTGGGTGACCGCGCCGTAGCCGTGGTCGGTGACCAGGATCCGGTCGCCGGGGGCGAGCGGGAGGCTGTCCAGGGCGATCGCGACCGCCTCGGTGACGTTGGCGACCAGGGCGAGCCGGTCCGGGTCGGTGCCCAGCTCGGCGGCGAGGACGGTCCGGGCGGCGGCGATCCGGGCCGGGAGGTCGGCGAAGAAGCCGTCCGGGTCGAGTTCGTGCTCGGTCCGCAGCCGTTCCTGGGCGCGCTGCACCGGGACGGGCACGGCGCCGTACGAGCCGTGGTTCAGGTGCGCCGCGTCCGCCGACACGCTGAACAGCCCGTCGGCGGCGGGCAGCGGGGCCGGGGGTTCGACGGTCCGCAGGTCCTCGGTCACGGTTTCCTCCGTTCGCACGGCACACCCCACGTGGTGTGTGACATTTCACATGACAGACTACTGGTCGGGGCACGCACCGCGCGACCACGATCGGGCCGTGACCATCACCGACGCCTTCCTTGCCCTCAGCGCCCGCACCGGCCGGTTCACCCACGGCGCGCCCCGCGCCTACACCCTCGCCGAGGACGGTACCCGGCTGCTGCTGCTCCGCTCGGCCGGCCCCGAGGACCCGGTCGAGCGCCTCCACCTGCTCGACACCGCCACCGGCGAGGAGCGGACGGTCGCCGACCCGGCCGCGCTGCTGCCCGGCCGCACCGGCCGCCGCGACGACCTGCCCGCCGTCGAGCGCCGGCTGCGCGAGCGCACCCGGCTGGTCGCCGCCGGGATCGGCGGCTACGCCGCCACCGCCGACCTCGCGGTGGCCGTCTTCACCCTCGACGGCCGGCTGTTCCGCACCGACACCGCCACCGGCACCAGCGACGAACTCCCCACCGCCGGGCCCGCGTTCGACCCCCGGCCGGACGCCACCGGCCAGCGGGTGGCCTACGTCGCCGACGACGCCCTGTACGTCACCCCCGGCCCCGACCCGCTCTCCCCCGCCGACGGCGCCCGCTGGGGCGTCGCCGAGTTCGCCGCCGCCGAGGAGCTCGGCCGCGCCCGGGGCCACTGGTGGCGCCCGGACGGCGGCGCGCTGCTGGCCGCCCGGGTGGACGAATCCGCCCTCCCCCGGCGCTACTTCGCCGACCCGGCCCACCCCGCCGAGGCGCCCGAGGACTTCGCCTACCCGCAGGCCGGCGGCCCCAACGCGGACGTCCAGCTCTGGGTCCTCGGCCTCGACGGCGGCCGGGTCCGACTCCACTGGGACGCCGACGCGTTCCCCTACCTGTGCGCCGCCTCCTGGGCCTCCGACCACGAGCTGCTGCTCACCGTCGCCGACCGGCTCCAGCAGAACGTGCTGCTCCTCACCGCCGACCCGGCCACCGGCCGGACCCGCGAACTCTCCCGCACCACCGACGAGTTCTGGGCCGACGACCTGCCCGGCACCCCCGACCGGCTGCCCGACGGCCGGCTGCTCACCGTCCACGACACCCCGCACGCCCGCGGCCTCGCCCTGGACGGCAAGCCGCTGGACACCACCGGGCTGCAGATCCGCCGGGTGGTCGGGCGGCTGCGCGGCCGACTGCTCTGCGAGACCGGCCAGGGCGACCCGGCCGACCAGTACGTCCACCTGATCGACCCGGACGGCGGCGCCCCCGAACTCCTCACCACCGGGCCCGGCGTGCACTCCGCGCTCGCCGCCGCCGACACCCTGCTGCTCACCTCGGCCTCCGCCGACGGGATCCACCGCCGCGTCCTGCGCGGCGTCCTGCCGAGCGACCTGGAGGACGGAGCCGAACTCCCGCTCACCGACCTGAGCGCCGCGCTGCCCTACCCGGTCCGCCCGCGCCTCGCCCGGGTCACCGACCGCGGCCTGCCGACCGCCGTGGTGTACCCCCGCGACCACGTCCCCGGCCGCCGGCTCCCCGTCCTGCTGGACGTCTACGGCGGGCCCGGCTACCAGGCCGTGGCCGCCGAACCGCGCCGCTGGCAGCTCCGCCAGTGGTGGGCCGACCAGGGCTTCGCCGTCGTCACCACCGACAACCGCGGCACCCCGTTCGTCTCCCCGGACTTCACCCGGGCGATCTTCCGCCGCTTCTCCGAGGCCGCCCTGGACGACCAGGTCGACGCCCTGCGCGCGCTCGCCGCGCACCACCCGGACCTCGACCTCGGCCGGGTCGGCGTCCGCGGCTGGTCGTACGGCGGCTACTTCGCCGCGCTCGCCGTCCTGCGCCGCCCGGACGTCTTCCACGCCGCCTGCGCGGGCGCCCCGCCCACCGACTTCCGGCAGTACGACACCGCGTACACCGAGCGCTACCTCGGCCTGCCGCAGGACAACCCCGAGGGCTACGCCGCCGACTGCCTGCTCGCCGACGCACCCGGCCTGACCAGGCCGCTGCTGCTGATCCACGGGCTGGCCGACGACAACGTCCACCCCTCGCACACCCTGCTGCTCTCCCAGGCGCTCACCACGGCCGGGCGCCCGCACGCGGTGCTGCCGCTGCCGGGCGTCACCCACATGACCCCGGACGGGATGAACGAGCGACTGACGCTGGCCGAACTCTCCTTCCTCCGCGCCGCCTTGGGCTGATCCGCGGGCGCCGGTCCATTGCGCCCGCCCGGGCCGGACTGCGACACTCCGCGTGTTCGCCGCCCGGCCCGGGCGGACCAGCGGAACGGGGAGAGCGCGGATGAGGATCGACAGACCGGGACCGGTCGGACAGCGGCAGTGGACCCCGCTGACCGCGGGCAACGCGGGCCTCGCCTTCAGCCTGGAGCTCGCCATGCTGGCGGCGCTCTGCTACTGGGGCTTCAAGACCGGCTCCACCCTGGCCGTGCGGCTGCTGCTGGGGCTCGGCGCACCGGCCCTGGCGGCCCTCATCTGGGGCCTGTTCCTGGCCGCGGGCGGCCCGACGTACCGGCTGCCGCTCCCCGCGGAGATCGTGCTCAAGCTGCTGACGCTCGGCACCGCCGGGCTGGCCCTGTACGCCACCGGGCGGACCGCCCTCGCGGTGGTGTACGGCGCGCTGGTGGTGGTCAGCGTGGCCGTCGAGTACACCACCCGCTGACGGCAACGGAACTGAGGAACCGGCAGGTCGGAGGCATCGACCGGCAGCCGCGGGAAGATCCGTTGAGTTCGCCCGGCCGGGCTGGGACACTCCCGTCAGACACGCCCCATACCGCCGTCCGGCCCCGGGCGGCGCGCGAGGCGGGGGACGAGGCGGGGAGAGCGCGCGGATGACGATCGACAGACCCGGCCCGAGGGAGCGCCGACTGCGCCGGTCACTGGCCCGGACCGGCACCGAACTCGGCTTCGGGGTACAGCTCGCGAGCCTGGCCGCGCTCTGCTACTGGGGCTTCCGCACCGGCGACGGCCTGGGCGTCCGGCTGCTGCTGGGGCTCGGCGTCCCGGCCGCGGCCCGGGCGGTCTGGGACGTGTTCCTGGCCGAGCGCCGGGCGAAGGTCGAACTGCCGCTCGCCGCCCGGCTGCTGCTCAAGCTGGTGCTGCTCGGCGCGGGGGCGGTGGCGCTGTACGCGACCGGACTGACCACCCTGGCGGCGGTGTTCGCGGCGCTGGTGGTGTTCAGCCTGGCGCTCGACTTCAGCAACGGCTAGACGAGGCCCACGGAAAGGGGCCCACCGACAGAGGCCCACCGAAAGGGGCGCCGCACCTCCGGGTGCGGCGCCCCTTCCTCTTGCCCCGGAATCTCCACGTGCCCCGGACCCCTTCCACGTGACCCGTGACATGTGAAATATTACCTGCGCTTCACCGGCCCATGCCACGAAGCACCCCCAGACACCCCCATCCCCCGGAAAGGACCGGTCAGTTGCGCAGACTGTCCGCGGCCCTCGCAGCAGCGCTCACCACGAGCGCGATAGCGGCCACCCTGCTGGGCACCCCTGCCCAGGCCGCTCCCCCGCCGCCCCTCACCGTCACCTCCGCCGCGGCGGCCGGCTCCGCCCCGCAGGGCGCCGAGGCCCCGCCCGCACCGCTCGTCCCCCAGGAACGCGAGCGCCAGGCGCTCCGCGGCAAGGCCCTGGAACAGCTCAACAAGGGCGCCGTCGCCAAGAGCGCCGACAAGCGGGCCCCGGCGAAGGTGCGGATCGGCGACGACTACGTCCAACTGGCGCACCAGCGCACGGACAAGGTCTTCGTGATCCTCGCCCAGTTCGGCGACCAGGTCGACGACTCGACCCAGTGGAACGGCCAGCCCCGCTACGGCGGCACCCCCGGCCCGCGCCACAACCTGATCCCCAAGCCCGGCTCGGACGACAACCACACGCTCTGGTCCAAGGACTTCGACCGCGCGTACTACCAGAAGATGTTCTTCGACGACGCGCCCGGCGCGGTGTCGATGCGCAACTACTACCGCACCCAGTCCTCCGGCCGGTACGACGTCGAGGGCACCGTCAGCGACTGGGTCACCGTCCCGTACAACGAGGCCCGTTACGGCAGCAACAAGGGCCCGCAGGGCTCCGGCGCCTGGACCCAGGGCCAGGAGTTCGTCCGGGACGCCGTCAAGGCCTGGTACGACGGCGAGGTCGCCAAGGGCCGCTCCACCGCCGACATCAAGGCGCAGCTCGCCCAGTACGACGTCTACGACCGCTACGACCACGACAAGGACGGCGAGTTCAACCAGCCCGACGGCTACCTGGACAACGTCATCGTGGTCCACGCCGGCGTGGACGAGACCTGGGGCGGCGGCGCCCAGGGCGCCGACGCGCTGTGGGCGCACCGCAGTTGGGCCTTCCCGGACGCGACCGGGCAGACCGGCCCGGAGGGCGACAGGATCGGCGGCGCACCCGTCGGCGACACCGGCCTCTACGTCTACGACTACGTCCAGGGCGGCGAGAACAGCGGCGTCGGCCTGTTCGCCCACGAGTACGGCCACAACCTCGGCCTGCCCGACCTCTACAGCACCAGCGGCGGCGACAACAGCGTCAACTTCTGGTCGCTGATGTCCTCCGGCTCATACCTGGGCAAGGGCCCGAACACCACCGGCGGCTACCCGGGCGACCTCGACGCCTGGAGCAAGCTGCAGTTCGGCTGGCTCAACTACGACGAGGCGCAGGCCGCCACCCGCTCCAGCCACGCCCTCGGGGTGAGCAGTTACAACACCGACCAGGCGCAGGCCGTCCTGGTGCACCTGCCGGACGGCACCACCAGCACCGACCTCGCCGACCCGTACGAGGGCGGCAAGCAGTGGTGGAGCGACACCGGTGACAACCTCGACAACTCCCTCGCCCGGGACGTCGACCTGCGCACCGCCGCCGGTCCGGCCGCACTGGACGCCGCGGTCTGGTACGACGTCGAGCAGGACTACGACTTCCTGACCGTCGAGGCCTCCACCGACCAGGGCAAGCACTGGACCGCCCTCGGCGGCACCGTGGACGGCGCGCCGATCGGCAACACCAGCGCCAACACCCCCGGTCTCAGCGGCACTTCGGGCGCCTACCGGAAGCTGCACATCCCGCTGGACGGCTACCTCGGGCAGCAGGTCCGGCTGCGCTTCCACGTCACCTCGGACGGCAACACCCACGGCAAGGGCGTGCTGGTGGACGCCGTCAAGGCCACCGCCGGGGGCACCGAGCTGTTCGCCGACGGCGCCGAGAACGGGGCCGGCGGCTGGACGGCCAACGGCTTCACGGCCATCACCGGCCGCGCCGCCGTCAAGCAGCACCCGCGCGCCTACCTCGCCGAGAACCGCCGCTACAGCGGCTACGGGGCGTTCCTGAGGACCGGGCCGTACAACTTCGGCTACACCGGCGTCGCGGGCAAGGCCAACGTGGTCGACACCTACCCGTACCAGGAGGGCGTCCTGCTCTGGCTCTGGGACACCTCGTACGGCGACAACAACACCAAGGACCACCCCGGCGGCGGGCTGATCCTGCCGATCGACGCCCACCCGGCGCCGATCCGCTTCGCCGACGGCACCCTGGTCAACGGACGGGCGCAGACCTTCGACGCCACCTTCTCGCTCAAGCCGACCACGCCGTTCACCCTGCACAAGGGCGGGGTCGCGGTGCGGATCCCGGCCGAGCCGGCCGTCCCGGTCTTCAACGACCACAGCGGGGTGTACGCCGACCCGGCCACGCCGCAGCTGACCGTGAAGGTGCCGGACACCAACACGAGGATCGAGGTCGTCCGGGAGTCCCAGGGCGGGCGGATCACCACCGTCCGGGTGGGCCCGGCCTCCTGAGCCGGTCGTGAGCGGGCCCCGGATCCCCCCGACGAAGGGGATCCGGGGGCCCGCTTCACGGGGTGCCCACGCCCAAGGATCGGCGCCGCCCACAGCCGAGGACCAGCGCCGCCACCGGGGAGCTCGCGAGGAGCGAGGCCGCGGCGGCGTACCGGCGGGAGAGGAGTTCGCGCCGGACGCCGGAGGCACCCTCGGACGGCGACTGCGCTGGGTAACTTTCCTGCTGGGGACCGGTCGTGCCGGTCCTCGCGGCGGCGGATCCGGTCGTGTCGGGTACCGTAGGACTTCAAGAGAGCTTGAAGTCAAGGAGCCGTCATGACCACCGCACCGGTCGACCTGCTGAGCGTCGGGGAGGTGGCCCGGCGGGCCGGGATCGCCACCTCGGCGGTGCGCTTCTACGAGGACCAGGGGCTGATCAGCTCCGAGCGGTCGACCGGCAACCAGCGCCGCTACCGGCGGCACGTGCTGCGCCGGATCTCGCTCATCCTGGTCGCCAAGCGGCTCGGCATCCCGCTCAGCGAGGTCGCCGAGGTGTTCACCGGCCTCCCGGAGGACCGGATGCCCGGCAAGCACGACTGGGAGCGGATCTCCCTGCGCTGGGCCGAGCAGCTGCGCGCCCGTCGCCTCGAACTGGAACGGCTGGAGGACGAGCTGACCGGCTGCATCGGCTGCGGCTGCGTGTCGCTGCGCCGCTGCCGGGTGCTCAACCCCGGCGACGAACTGGCCGCCGAGGGGCCCGGCCCGCGCCGGCTGCTGCCGCACGAGGACTGATGGAACCCGGTCGGACGCGGCCCTCGAAGGGTTCCCCGCCGCGCCCGACCGGGGGTCTCTCAGCTTCCCGGCACCTCCGGGAAGTGGCAGGCCGCCTCCCGGGTGCCCGGGCCGGCGATCCGCAGCAGCGGCCGCTCCGTCCGGCACAGGTCCTGCGCCTTCGGGCAGCGCGGGTGGAAGCTGCAGCCGGGCGGCGGGTCGGCCGGGCTCGGCGGGTCGCCGAGCAGCACGATCCGCTCCCGGGTGCGCTCCGCCTCCGGGTCCGGCAGCGGCACGGCGGACAGCAGCGCCCGGGTGTACGGGTGCGCGGGGCTGCCGTACACCTCGGCCTTGTCGCCGATCTCGACGATCCGGCCCAGGTACATCACCGCGACCCGGTCGCAGACCCGCTTGACCACCGAGAGGTCGTGCGCGATGAACACGTACGCCAGCCCGAGCTCCTGCTGGAGCCGCTCCATCAGGTTGACCACCTGGGCCTGGATGGACACGTCCAGCGCGGAGACCGGCTCGTCGGCGATCACCAGCCGCGGCGAGGTGGCCAGCGCGCGGGCGATGCCGATGCGCTGCGCCTGGCCGCCGGAGAACTCGTGCGGGTAGCGGTCCAGGTGCTCGGGGATCAGCCCGACCAGCTCCATCAGCTCGGCGGCCCGCTTGCGCGCGGCCGTCGCGCTCTCGCCCTGGACCAGCAGCGGCTCGGAGATGATCCGGGACACCGTCTGCCGGGGGTTGAGCGAGGAGTACGGGTCCTGGAAGACCATCTGCAGGTCCCGCCGGTGCGGGCGCAGCCGGGCCTGGGAGAGGCCGCCGATCTCGGTGCCGTCGAAGGTGACGGTGCCCGAGGTCGGGTCGAGCAGCCGGACGATCATCCGCCCGGTGGTGGACTTGCCGCAGCCGGACTCGCCGACCAGGCCGAGCGTCTCCCCGGCCCCGACGTCGAAGCTCACCCCGTCCACGGCCCGGACCGGTGCGCCCGGCCGCCCGGTGCGGCGGCGACGGCCGGGGAAGGTCTTCACCAAGTCCCGTACCGACAACAGGGGTTCGCTTGTCGGCGGTCCGGTCAGCGAGGGTTCGGTCATCACAGCACCCCTTCCGGCACCAGCGGCAGGTGGCAGGCGGCCTGGTGGCCGGGGGCGAGCGGGCCGAGCACGGGGCGCTCGGCCAGGCAGCGGGCGTGCTCCTCGGCGGCCGCGGCGGTGGTGCGGGCGCAGCGCGGGGCGAAGGAGCAGCCGGGGGCGGGGGCGATCAGCGACGGCGGGCTGCCGGGGATGGCCCGCAGCGGGGCGTCGTCGGTGTCGTCCAGGCGCGGCAGCGAGTCCAGCAGGCCGCGGGTGTACGGGTGCGCGGGTTGCGCGAACAGCCGTTCCACCGGGGCCTGTTCGGCCGCCCGGCCGCCGTACATGACCAGGACCTCGTGGGCGACCCGGGCGACCACGCCGAGGTCGTGGGTGATCATCACGACGCCGAGGCCGCGCTCCTGCTGGATCCGGGCGATCAGGTCGAGGATCTGCGCCTGGACGGTGACGTCGAGCGCCGTGGTGGGCTCGTCGGCGATCAGCAGGTCGGGCTCGCAGGCGAGCGCCATGGCGATCATGACGCGCTGGCGCATGCCGCCGGAGAACTGGTGCGGGTACTCGTCGACCCGGCGGGCCGGCTCCGGGATGCCGACCTCGGCCAGCATCTCCACCGCGCGGGCCCGGCCCGCCTTGCGGTTGGCCCTGAAGTGCACCCGGTAGTGCTCGGCGATCTGCTCGCCGACGGTGTAGAAGGGGTGCAGGCTGGACAGCGGGTCCTGGAAGATCATCGCGATCCGGCGGCCCCGGACGGTGCCCAGCGCCTTCTCCCCGAGCCCGTTCAACTCCTGTCCGTGCAGCCGGATCGAGCCGGTGACGGTGGCGCCGCGGTGCAGGCCCATGACGGCCAGCGAGGTGACGGACTTGCCGCTGCCGGACTCGCCGACCAGGCCGAGGGTCCGCCCGGCCTCGACGGCGAAGGAGATGCCGTCCACGGCCCGGACGGTGCCGCGGGGGGTGTCGAAGGCGACCTTGAGGTCCTCGACCTCCAACAGCCTGGTCATCAGTACCTCACTCTCGGGTCGACGAACGCGTAGAGCAGGTCGACCAGCAGGTTCGCCGCGACGATGAAGAAGGCCGCGAGCAGGGTCACACCGAGGATGACGGGCTGGTCGGAGCGGCCCAGGCCGTCGTAGAACAGCCGGCCGACGCCGGGCAGGCCGAAGATGGACTCGGTGATGACGGCCCCGGCCAGCAGGCCGCCGAGGTCCATGCCGAAGATGGTCAGGATCGGCGTCATCCCGGCCCGCAGCCCGTGCTTGACGGTGACGGTCCGCGCCGGCAGGCCCTTGGCCCGGGCGGTGCGGATGTACGGCTCGGACATCGCCTCGATCATCGAGTTGCGGCTCTGCCGGGCGTACATGGCCGCGTACAGCAGGGCCAGGGCGGTCCACGGCAGCAGCAGGTTGGAGGCCCAGGCGAAGGGGTTCTCGGTGAACTGGTGGTACGCCGGGTAGGGCAGCAGTCCGGCCGTCCTGACGACGCCCCAGATCAGCATGATCGAGGTGAAGTAGACCGGCAGCGAGGCGGTGCCGACGGAGAGCACCATCAGCGTCCGGTCGAGCGGCCTGCCCTTGCGCAGGGCCGAGGTGACGCCCGCGCCGAGGCCGAGGACCAGCCAGAGCGCGGCCGCGCCGAGGGCCAGCGACACGGATACCGGCAGCCGGTCGGTCAGCAGGTCCCACACCGGCAGCCCGTACTCGTAGGAGTAGCCGAGGCAGGGGAAGCCGCAGTGCACGGCACTGGGGCCGGAGCCGTAGTCGCGGCCTGCGAAGATGCCGCCGAGGTAGGCCAGGAACTGGTCCCAGACCGGCTTGTCCAGGCCCATCGCGGCCTTGACGTCGGCCAGCCGCTCGGGGCTGCAGGTCTTGCCGCAGGCCGCCGCGGCCGGGTCGTTGGGCAGCAGGTAGAAGATGGTGAAGGTGATGGCGCAGATGGCGAGCAGGATGCCCGCCACGCCGAGCAGCCGGCGGCCGAGGTAGAGGATCACGACCGGCCTCCCCGGGGGTCGAGGATGTCGCGCAGCGCGTCCCCGAGCAGGGTGAAGGCGAGCACGGCGAGGAACAGGAAGGCGGTCGGGATCAGGAAGTAGGTCGGGTCGGTCTCGTAGTGCACGATGCTCTCGGCGATCATCTGGCCCCAGGACGGGGTCGGCGGGCGGACGCCCACGCCGAGGTAGCTGAGCGCGGCCTCGGTGGCGATCATGCCGGGGATGAGCAGCGTGGTGTAGGCGATGATCGGGCCGGAGACGTTCGGCAGGATCTCCCGGGTGAGGATCCGCCAGGAGCGGGCGCCGCCGACCTTGGCGGCCTCGACGTACTCGCGGTGCTTGAGGGAGAGGGTCTGGCCGCGGACCACCCGGGCGATGCCGGGCCAGGTGAACAGCCCGATCACCAGGGTGATCAGCAGGATCCGGTTGACGTCCTTGGCCACCGACATCATCGCGATCATGAAGATCAGCGAGGGGAAGGACATCGTGAGGTCCATCAGCCGGGACAGCAGCGTGTCGGTGCGGCCGCCGAAGTAGCCGGCCGCGATCCCGGCCAGGGTGCCGGCGACCACGACGACCGCGGTCGCGGTGAAGGCGATCAGCAGGGACACCTGACCGCCGTGCAGCACCCGGGCGAACAGGTCGCGCCCGGTGATCGGCTCGACGCCCAGCCAGTGCCGGGCGCTGATGCCGCCGAAGTCGCCCCGGGGCAGGCCGCCCAGGTAGGCGTCGACGGCGCGCTTGTCGAACTCCTCGGGGGTCCAGCCGCCGAGCGAGCTCAGCGGCCCGGCCAGCGCGGCGGCCAGCAGCAGCACGCCGACCGTGATCAGCCCGAACCGGGCCGAGCCCTTGGCCCACAGCTGGTCCCAGACCAGCCGCCACGGCCCGCGCCCGGCACCCGCCTCGACGCCCGCCACCGGGGCGTCGGGCTCAGTGGTGGTACTCATCGGCACCGGCCCCTCAGCCCTTGCCCTTGGCGGGGTCCTTGAGGCCGACCACGGCGAGGTCGATCATGCCGGCGTAGCCGGAGTTGCCGAACGCGCCGGCCACGTTGGTGCCGACCAGCAGGGGGCGGCGCTGCCACATCAGCGGGACGGCCGGGGCCTTCTTCATCAGGTCCTGGTCCAGCTGCTGCCAGGCCTTGTTGGCCTCGGCCACGTCCGTCATGGCCGCGATCTGGTCCATCCGGTCCATCGTGGCCTGGTCGCGGAACTGGCTGTAGTTGCCCTGGTTGCCCTTCTCCTTGATGGTGCGGCCGTCGAAGAGGAACGGCAGGTAGGTCGCACCGGACGGGTAGTCGGGGCACCAGCCGTTGATGGTCAGCTCGGGGGCGTTCTTGATGTCGCCGACGGTGTCGGCGAAGGCGGACGGGTCCGTGGTGTTGACGGTGACCTGCACGCCGGCCTTGGCCAGCGACTGCTGGATCGCCTCGGCGCGGGTCTTGTCGCCGAGCGAGACGGTGAGCGCGACCTTGAGGTCGGTCCTGCCCGCCTCCTTGAGCAGCGCCTTGGCCTTCTCCGGGTCGCCGGCCGCCGGGATCTTCAGCGGGTCGGAGGTGGCGCCGCCGGTCAGCGACGGCGGCAGGAAGGAGGTCGCCACGTCGGTCACCGCCGGGCCGCCGAAGGCCGTCACCTGGGCCTCGCGGTCGACCGCCCACATCATCGCCTCGCGCACCTTCGGGTCGTCGAAGGGGGCCTTGGCGGTGTTCAGGTACAGCATGTCGGTGCAGCCGGTCCGCTCGGCCACCATGCGGGACTTGACGTCCGCCTTGGGCAGCACCTTGGCGACCGTCTCGTGCTGCATCCAGGGCATGTTGATCGCGTTGGCGTCGGCCCCGTCGCTGGCGATGATCCGGTCGTCGGCCTGGCCGCCCTTGATGCCCTGGGTCACCACGACCTTGTCCGGGTACGCCTTGCGGACGGTGTCGGTGGCCGGGTCCCAGTTGGTGTTGCGGACCAGCACCAGCTGCTTGCCGCGGTCGTACGCCTCGATCTTGTACGGGCCGGAGGAGAACGGCCGGGAGTCGTACTGGGTGCCCTTCTCCTGGGACTGCGGCACCGGGGAGAAGGTCGGCAGGGTGACGGTGTCCGAGAACTCGGCGACCGGGCGCTTCAGGTGGAAGACGATCGTCTTCTCGTCCGGGGTCTCGATGCTCGCCAGGTGCTCGCCGGTCAGCGGGCCCTTGTAGCTCTCGCCGCCGGCCAGGTACTGCTGCGCGTAGTCGGGGCCGCCGGTGAGGTCCGGGGAGAAGGACCGCTCGACGTTGTACTTGATGTCGGCGGACTTGATCGGGCTGCCGTCCTCGTACTTGAGTCCGTCCTTCAGGGTGAAGGTCCACACCTTGCCGCCCTCGGAGGACTTGCCCAGGTCGGTGGCGAGGTCCGGGACGATCTCGCTGCCGGCGGCGCCCGGTTCGGCCTTGAACGTGGTCAGGGTGCGGTAGAGCAGCCGGGTGCCGAAGTCCATGTGCGGCACCACCCAGTTGCGGGCCGGGTCGAGGTGGGCGAAGTCCTGGTTGGTCAGGACGGTGAGGGTGCCGCCCTTGGCCGGGGTGCCGCCGACGACCGAGCCGCTCTCCGCGCCCGGGCCCTTGGTGCTGGAGGGTCCCGCGTCGCCGCCGCTGTCGCTCTTGTCGTTCTTGCAGGCCCCGAGGCCGAGGGTGAGGGTCGCCGCGAGGGCCGCCGCGAGGGCGGCATGGGTGCGCCTGGTCATGTTGCAACTCCGCTGTGGGGGGCCAGATCTGGCCGCTCCGCTGTGTGACCCGTAACATAGTAATGTGAAATTGCACTGCACAAGAGGTGACACCACCCGTTACCGAGCTGTGTCCGTGCCCGCCCCGCCCCGAACATCTCCCCAGCCCCGCCCAGGAGTTCACCGGTGACCCTCCCCCCGGCCGGCCTCAACACCGGCAGCCACGACCTCCCCGTCTCCCCCGCCCTCGCCGCCTTCATGGGCACCCGCTGGGCCGCCACCCCCCTCCCCGCCGACCGGCGCGTCCCCGGACACGACCGCTTCCCCGGCCGCCGCGCCCGCCTCTCCGCCGCCTTCCCCGGCGAACGGCTCCTCGTCCCCGCCGGCCGGCTCAAGGTCCGCTGCAACGACCTCGACCACCGCTTCCGCCCGCACAGCGCGTACGTCTGGCTCACCGGACTCACCGGTGAGGACCAGGCCGACCACGTCCTCGTCCTCGAACCGGCCGGCCCCGAAGGCCACGAACCGGTCCTCTACCTGCGCCCCCGCTCGCCGCGCGACGGCGGCGAGTTCTACCGCGACCGCCGCTACGGCGAGTTCTGGGTCGGCGCCCGCCCCGACCTCGCCGAAGCCGCCCGGCTCACCGGCATCCGCACCGAACACCTCGACGACCTCGGCAAGCTGCTCTCCGGCCCCCAGCCGCCCACCCGCGTCCTGGCCGGCACCGACGCCCTGGTCGACGAGGCCACCGGACGGCGCGCCACCGCCGGACACCCCGCCGCCACCACCGCGGACGGCGAACTGGCCGCGGTGCTCTCCGAGTTGCGCCTGGTCAAGGACGAATGGGAGATCGGCCAGCTGCAACTCGCCGTCGACCACACCGTCACCGGCTTCGAGGACGTCGTCCGCGCCCTGCCCACCGCCCTGCGCCACCACCGCGGCGAACGCTGGATCGAAGGCGTCTTCGACCTGCGCGCCCGCGCCGAGGG
Organism: Kitasatospora sp. Ki12; assembly: GCF_054601375.1. NCBI lineage: Bacteria > Bacillati > Actinomycetota > Actinomycetes > Kitasatosporales > Streptomycetaceae > Kitasatospora > Kitasatospora sp. Ki12. The sequence continues at coordinate 2,617,684 of NZ_BAAIHT010000002.1, forward strand.
CAACGGCACCGCCTACACCACCATCGCCGCCTCCGGCGCCCACGCCTGCGTCCTGCACTGGATCCGCAACGACGGCGCCCTCGACCCGAACGCCCTGCTCCTGCTGGACGCCGGCGTCGAAACCGACACCCTCTACGCCGCCGACATCACCCGCACCCTCCCCCTCGGCGGCACCTTCACCCCCGTCCAGCGCCAGGCCTACGATCTCGTCCTCGCCGCCCAGAGCGCCGGCATCGCCGCCCTGCGCCCCGGCGCCCGCTTCCGCGACTTCCACCGCGCGGCCATGCGGGTCATCGCCGAAGGCCTCGCCGACTGGGGCGTCCTGCGCATCCCCGCCGAAGAGGCCCTCGCCGAGGACAACGGCCTCTACCGCCGCTACACCCTCTGCGGCAGCGGCCACATGCTCGGCCTCGACTACCACGACTGCGCCAAGTCCCGCGCCGACCGCTACCTCGACGGAACCCTCGAAGCCGGCATGGTCCTCACCGTCGAACCCGGCCTCTACCTCCAGCCCGACGACGAAACCCTCCCCGTCGAACTCCGCGGCCTCGGCATCCGCATCGAGGACGACCTGGTGATCACCGAGGACGGCGCCCACCTGATGTCGAACGCCCTCCCCCGGACAGCCCCCGACATCGAGTCCTGGATGGCCACCCTGCTTGCCTGAGGGAGGTGAGCGGACGATCAAGCCACCTTGATCGTCCGCTCACCCTGGCGAATGTTGACCTCGACCTCGCCGCCGATGGCAGCGGCGTACGCCCGCAGATTGTCCAGGCTGTCGACCTGCCCGTGCTCGATCTGCGACACCCTCGCCTGGCTCACACCGAGCAGCTCAGCCACCTGCTTCTGGGTGAGCCCGGCCTTCCGCCGCAGCTCCGCGAGCTCATACCCGCGGATTCGGGCCAGGTTCTCCTGCCTGATCCGAGCCCGCTGCGCCTCTGCCTCCGGCGAGGCCAGCCACGGGTTGATGCGCAGTGCCTCGGCACGAACCTCAGCCCAACTACGACTCGTCATGCGCGTGCTCCCGTCCGTCGCTCCTCGACGTAATCCGCGTACCGCTTCTCCGCCAGGGGGATCGACTCGTCGTACCACTCCGACCAACGGCCGGACTTGTCACCTGCCACGAGGACGATGGCCTCCCGCTCCTGGTCGAACACGAAGAGCATGCGCACCTCGCTTCCGCCCGAGGACCCGGGCCTCAGTTCCTTCATATTGTGCAAGCGGCTGCGATGGATCCTGTCCACCATGGGCCGCCCCAGTGTCGGACCTTCCACCTCCAGGAGGTCCAGTGCGTCAAGGATGTTGCTCGCAGTCTTGGGATCGTCCTCGCAGATCTGCAAGTACCACTCCTCGACCTGCGCCACCAATGCCCCACATAGGACGCAGTTAAGCCACTGCTTATAATCTACCGCGCGCTTTCCCGCTCAATCCACTCCTGCGAGGGATGACACTCCACCTCCCGCGCGCCCCGGGCGCGCTACCCCCGCGCGGCCTGCCACAGCTGGGCGACGATCCGCTCCGCCGGGCCCGTGCGGGCCAGGTGGTGGGCGGTGCCGGCCCAGAGGTGCATGGCCGTGGTGTCGCCGCGGCGGGTGGCGGCGGTGCGGAGCGGGGCGGTGAGGTGGTGGACCTCGGGGTAGGCGGGCGGGGCGTACGGGCCGTGGCGGTCGATGAAGGCGTTGCGCAGGCCGCGGGCCGGGCGGCCGGTGAAGGCGCGGGTGACGGTGGTCTCCGGGAGGTCGGTGAGTGCCGCCCGGTGCGCGGCCGAGGCGCCGGACTCGTCGGCGCGGAGCAGGGCCGTCCCCAGCTGCACCGCGACCGCCCCGGCCCGCAGCGCCGCCGCGATCGCCGGGCCGTCGCCGAGTCCGCCGGCGGCGATCAGCGCCAGCGTCGTCACCGCCCGTACGGCGGGCAGCAGTTCGAGCAGCGGCAGCTCCCCCGGCGGGTCGGTGACCCGGTGGGTGCCCCGGTGCCCGCCCGCTTCCGGGCCCTGCACGCACAGCGCGTCCATGCCGGCCGCCTCCGCCGCGCGCGCCTCCTCCGGCGTGGTCACGGTGCCGACCTGCAGCGTCCCCACCGCGCGCAGCGCGGCCGCCTCCGCCGCCGTGGGCAGCCCGAAGGTGTACGAGACCACCGGCACCGGGTCCGCGAGCAGCGCCGCGAGTTTGGCCTCCCAGTCGTCGCGGTCCGGCCCGATCTCCTCCGGCAGTGCCACCCCCCACCGCTGGGCCTCGGGCCGCAGCCGTTCCCGGTAGGCGGCGACGGCCGCCGCGTCCCCGGGCGGCGCCGGCACGAAGAGGTTCACCCCGTACGGCCGGTCGCCCGACTTCCGTACCAGCGCGATCTGTTCGGCCATCGCCGCGGCGCTCTTGTAGCCCGCCGCGAGGAACCCCAGCCCGCCGGCCCGGTTCACCGCGGCCACCAGTTCGGGCGTGGAGGCGCCGCCGGCCATCGGCGCGGCGATCACCGGTACGGCGAGCCCGTCGAGACGCACGACCATCGGGGCACTCCTCACACCGCTGCGGGTACGGACCGTCGCCCACCCTACGCTCGGGCGCCCGACTCCGGCCCGCCCTACCGGATCAGGCCCCGGCCGCGCGCCTCCCGCACGGCCGCCGTGCGCGAGTCGACGCCCAGCTTGGTGTAGATGTGCACCAGGTGCGACTTCACCGTGGCCTGGCTCAGGTGCAGCCGCTGGCTGACCTGCTGGTTGGTCAGCCCGTCGGCGACCAGCCCCAGCACCTCGGTCTCCCGGGCGCTGAGCGCCGCCGCGGGCGTCCGCATCCGTTCCAGCAGCCGGTCGGCGACGCTGGACGCGAGGGCGGAGCGTCCGGCCGCGGCGGCCCGGACGGCCTGGGCCAGTTCCTCGGGCGGCGCGTCCTTCAGCAGGTACCCGGTGGCGCCGGCCTCCAGCGCGGGCAGGGTGTCGGCGTCGGTGTCGTACGTGGTGACGACCAGGACCCGCGGCGCGCCCGCCCGAGCGGTGATCGCCGCCGTGGCCTGGGCGCCGTTCATCGCCGAGCCGGGCCCGAACTGCAGGTCCATCAGCACCACGTCGACCTCGGCCTCGGCCGCGAGTTCGACGGCCCGCTCGGCGGTGGCCGCCTCCGCGACGATGGCGAAGTCCGGTTCGCTCTCCAGGACGGCGCGCAGCCCGGCCCGCACCACCGGGTGGTCGTCGGCGATCAGCAGCCGGATCACGACCCGGCCTCCGGGGTGACCGGCAGCTGCACCGCGACCGCCGTGCCCTCGCCGGGCGAGGACTCCACCGTGAAGGTGCCGCCGAGCGCCCGGGCGCGGGCCCGCATCGAGGGCAGCCCGAATCCGCCGTCCTCGCCGGTGCGGCCCGCGGGAGCCGCCGGGTCGAACCCGGCCCCGTCGTCGACCACGTCCAACGCCACCTCGCCCTCCATGTAGCTGAGTGTCACCTCGGCCCGCTGGGCCTTCGCGTGCCGGACGGCGTTGCCGAGCGCGGACTGCGCGATCCGCAGCAGCGCGACCTCCTGGGCGGGCGGCAGCCGTACCGGGTCACCGGAGAGGTGCAGCTTCACCGGCAGGCCGCTCTGCGCGGTCGTGGTGGCGCAGAGCCGTTCCAGGGCGACCGGCAGTGGGTCGCCGTCCAGTGCGGGCGGGGTGAGCGCCCGGACGAACCGCCGGGCCTCGTCCAGGTTGTCCTGGGCGGCCTGCCGCGCCTGTTCGACGTACCCGGCGGCGGCCTCGGTGCGCTCGGGCAGGGCCCGCTGGGCCGCCCGCAGCAGCAGCTGGATGGAGCTGAGGCTCTGCGCGAGGGTGTCGTGGATCTCGCGGGCGAGGCGTTCGCGTTCGGCCAGCACCCCGGCAGTGTGGTGGGCGGCGGAGAGGTCGGCGCGGGCGGCGGTGAGTTCGTCGATCAGCCGGCGCCGTTCCTCGCTCTCCCGGTAGAGCGCCTGGTAGCCGAGCACGGTCGCGGTGGCGACGGCCGCGCCGAGGGCGGGCCCGATGGAGGCGGCGACGCTGAAGCTGTGCTGGTGCCAGGACCAGCCGGCGATCGCCCCGGCGGCGGTGAGGGAGACGGCCGTCAGCCCGCCGCGACGCCCGAGCAGGTGGAGTTCCAGGAAGTACAGCGGGAACGCCAGCCAGACCCCGTCCTGGGTGGCGAGCAGCACGCCCGCCCAGGTGACGCCGAGCAGGGCCAGCCAGAGCGCCGCGGCCCGGCGCGAGCGGCGGACGGCGGCCAGCTGGGGCCCGATCGCGTAGACGGCGCCCATCGCGGTGGCCGCGGCGGCGACGGCCGCCGGGTCGGCGCCGCGGCCGTCGACGACGGAGCGGGCGACGGCGAGGACGAGCAGGCCCGCCACGAGCAGGTGCAGGCAGACCTGGAGGACGCGGGCGACGGGTGTGGTTCTGGATCGTTCGGTCGCCATCCGTCCAGCCTAGGTTCCGCGCCCGGCTCCGGCATCAATCAAAAGGTTGAACTCCGCTTCTGCCCTTTGATGCCCAGGATGCAATCCCCGGCTCGATGCCCCGGACCCGGGCGGTCCGCGACGGTGGGAACGTCGGAGAACACCGGTCCGGCACCCACCCGTACAGAGGAAGGCCGCCGTGTTCGTCGCCTGGAGGGACCTGGGGTTCGCCAAGGGGCGGTTCGCCCTGATGGGGACCGTCATCGTACTGATCACCGTCCTGGTCGGCCTGCTGTCCGGGCTGACCGCCGGACTCGGCCGGCAGAACATCTCCGCGATCACCGGCCTGCCCGCCGACCACCTGGTCTTCGGCAAGCCCGCCGACGGACAGAAGCTCTCCTTCACCGACTCCCAGGTCACCCCCGACCAGTGGCAGGCCTGGGCCGGCGAGCCCGGCGTGACCTCCGCCCAGCCGCTCGGCATCACCACCACCAAGGCCGCCGCCGGGAAGCGCACCGCCGCGCTGTCCGCCTTCGGCGTCCCGGACGGCTCCCTGCTCGCCCCGCAGGGCCGCCGGATCGCCCCGGGGCAGGCGGTGCTGTCGAAGACCGCCGCCGCGAACCTGGGCGGACTCGCCCCGGGCGCCGACCTCACCCTGGCCGGGCACCCGCTGCGGGTCGCGGCCGTCGACGGCGACGCCGCCTACAGCCACACCCCGGTCGTCTGGACCAGCCTCACCGACTGGCAGGCCTTCGCCCCCGGCGGCACCGGCCACGCCACCGTCATCGCCCTCGGCACGGCCGGCGGCACCGACCTCGCCGCCGCCGACGCCCGCCACGGCACCGAGACCCGCACCCGCGACGACGCCCTCGCCGCGATCGGCTCCTACACCTCGGAGAACGGCTCCCTGCAGCTGATGCGCGGCTTCCTGTTCGCCATCTCGGCGCTGGTGATCGGCGCGTTCTTCACCGTCTGGACGATCCAGCGCAGCGGCGACATCGCCGTCCTCAAGGCCCTCGGCGCCTCCACCCGCTACCTGCTGCGCGACGCGCTCGGCCAGGCCGTCCTGCTCCTGCTGCTCGGTACGGCCGCCGGCACCGCGATCGCGCTCGGCGCCGGAGCGCTGATCGGCTCCGCGGTCCCGTTCGTCCTGGACGCCCCGACCCTGCTGCTGCCCGCCACCGTCATGATCGCCCTCGGCGTGGTCGGCGCGGCCCTGTCCATCCGCCGGATCACCTCCGTCGACCCGCTGACCGCCCTGGGGAGCGCCCGATGACTTTGGCCCTCGACCGCATCACCCTCACCTACCCGGACGGCGACGGCCGGCTCACCGCCCTCGACGACGTGTCACTGACCGTCCCCAAGGGCTCCATCACGGCCGTCGTCGGCCCGTCCGGCTCCGGCAAGTCCAGCCTGCTCGCGGTGGCCGCCACCCTGATCGCCCCGGACTCCGGGCGGGTCCTCATCGACGGCACCGACACCGCGGGCCTCACCCGCGCGGACCTCACCGCCCTGCGCCGCACCACCATCGGCATCGTCTTCCAGCAGGCCAACCTGCTGCCCTCGCTCACCGCCGCCGAACAGCTCCAGGTGATGGCCCACCTCGACGGCCGCTCCCCCCGCGAAGCCCTCCCCCGCGCCCTGGACCTCCTGGACGCCGTCGGCCTCCGCGACCAGGCCGCCCGCCGCCCGCACCAGCTCTCCGGCGGCCAGCGCCAGCGCGTCAACATCGCCCGGGCCCTGATGAACGACCCCACGGTGCTCCTGGTGGACGAACCCACCAGCGCCCTCGACCACGAACGCGGCGCCGCCGTCCTGGACCTGATCACCGAACTCACCCACCGCCGCGCCACCGCCACCGTCCTGGTCACCCACGACCGCACCCACCTGACGGCCGTCGACCAGATCGCCGAGGTCCACGACGGCCGGCTGACCCTGCCCGCGGCGGTGGCCTAGGAGAACAGGGCGTCCACGCTCAACGTGACCGAGGTCCCGGGCAGGGTGAACACCTGCCCGGGACCGTGCTCGACCCGCTTCCGGTACTCGCCGCCCTCGGGGGCGGTCAGCACCAGCACCCGCCGGCCGACCCGGTCCACGACCACGTACACCGGCACACCCGCCATCGCGTACGCGGCTGGCTTCCTGGTGAGATCACTGCACAACGCCGCCGACGTCACCTCCAGCACCAGCCGGAAGACCTTCGGGTCGTAGCAGTTGTAGGCGACCATCTGATCGTCGCTCGCGGCATCGACGATCGACAGATCCGGCATCGCGAAGTCATCCGGCCCGGTGGGCAGCCAGATCGCGAGCCGCTGGACCGGCCAAGGACGTCCCTCGGTCATCCCCGCCTTGAAACAGGCGGCCATCACATCCGTGAGGATCTCGGCGTGCCGCCCGTCCGGCAACGGCTCGACGGACACCTCACCACCGAGCACCTCCACCCGGAGCCCGGGAAAGCGCTCGAAGAGAACCTCGGCCATGCCGAGCACGGAGTGCGGCACTACTTCTTGGCCGTCAGCACGTCGTCCACCGAGAGCGTCACCGACGCACCGATGGATTCCGGCAGGGTGAACGACTGCCCGGGGTGGTGGACGGCGTGCACCCGGTATTCGCCGTCCTTGGGGTCGGTCAGCACCATCACCCGCTGGTTCGTCCGGTCCACGATGACGTAGACCGGCACCCCGGCCGAGGCGTAAGCACCCGGCTTCTTCTTCAGGTCATTGCCGAGGTTCGAGGACGTCACCTCCAACACGAGCCGGAAGATTGCGGGATCGTAGGCCCCGTAGTCCAGGATCCGGTCATCGCAATCCGCGTCGGTGATCGCCAGATCCGGTTGCGCGTAGTCGAACGGTCCATCAGGCAGCCAGATGCCGATGTTCTGCCACACCTCGGTCTCGCCGCCGTCGAGCCCCGCGCGGTTGAACGCGCGATCGAAGCGCCTCACCGATCGGTCATGCCTCATATTCGGGGTGGGCGTCACGGTGATTTCGCTCCCGATGATCTCGACCCGGTAGCCGGGGAGCTGCTCGGAGATCAGCTCGGCGGCTTCGAGCAGCGTCATCTGCTCGAAGGGCTCTTCCACTGCTGCGGCGGACATGGAATTCCTCCTGGCTGCCGATGTCGAGAGCATCATCGTAGAGCCCGGGCGTCCCCCGACGCCCGATCCTCCGCATTCACCCCATCGGGTGGTTTGGCCGCTACCGAGCCCGCAGTCGCAGGGCCGGCCGCTCCGGTTCGGCCGCCTCTTCCTGGCCCGCCCAGAGGGAGCGGACGTGGCTGAGGTGGCGGGTCATACAGGCCTCCGCCGCGTCGGCGTCGCCGGCGATCATCAGGTCGAGCAGTTCCAGGTGCTCCTCGGCCGAGGAGACCAGCTCGCCGCGCTCGTCGAGCCGGGTGAGGCCGTACAGCCGGGAGCGCTTGCGCAGGTCGCCGACGACGTCGACGAGTCGGGCGTTGCCGGCCAGGCCGAGCAGGTCGAGGTGGAACTGCCGGTCGGCTTCGAGGTAGCCGATCAGGTCGTGCTTGCGGGCGGCGGCGACGATGGCCTCGGCCTGCGGGCGCAGCCGTTCCAGCTGGTCCTCGGTCGCGGTGCGGGTGACCCGGCCGATGGTCGGGACCTCGATCAGGGCGCGGATCTCGGTGTAGTCGTCGAGGTCGCGTTCGGTGAGCTCGGTGACCCGGAAGCCCTTGTTGCGGACGGCTTCGACCAGGCCTTCACGGGCGAGGTCGAGCATGGCCTCGCGGACGGGGGTGGCGGAGACGCCGAAGTCGGCGGCGAGGGCGGGGGCCGAGTAGACGACGCCGGGGCGCAGTTCGCCGGAGATCAGGGCGGCCCGGAGTGCGTGGGCGACCTGGTCGCGAAGCCGCTCCTGGACGGAGATCAGGGTGCGGGGTTTGAGGTCGGCCATGGTGTTCCTCCGGGTGGGTGCAGAACACCAGCGTACAATGTCACGTTGCGTTGCGTGTGCAACCGTCCGTGATTCGAACGGCCCGTCAAGCCCGCCGACGCTCATGGTGGCAGCGCGCCGTCGGCCGTGACAACGGCCGACGGCACACGATCTGCCACGTCGGACGGGCTACGGGGTGACGGCGGCGCCGGTCACGCCGCCCGGAACTGCGCGACCAGCGCGGTCAGGCTCGCCGCCCCGTTCCCGGCCTCCACGCCCCGCCGGAACGTCTCCGCCAGCAGTGCCGGCAGCGCGCCGTCCACCCCTGAGGCCTCCGCGGTGTGCCGTACGTGTTCGATGCTGGCGAGCCCCATCGCGAGCCGGTCGACGTCCCCGCGGTGGTCCCCGGCGGCGATCCGCGGCGCGTAGAACGCCTGGAAGCCGGGCAGCGAGGCGGCCGTCGAGCTGAGGTACGGCAGGAAGTCCTCGGCGGAGATGCCGTTGGCCTCGGCGATCGCCGTGGCGTGCAGGTAGCCGACCAGGGAGGTCCAGAAGAGGTCCATCTGGATCTGGTAGTACAGCTGGGCCAGCCCGGGGTCGTCGCCCCGGTAGTCGGCGCCGGTGAGCACGTCGAGCGCGGCCCGGTGCCGCTGGAACAGGTCGACCGGCCCGCTGTAGAAGGTAGAGGACTCGGGGCTGCCGATGCCGGACGGCGGCACCTGCACCCCGCCGGTCAGGTGTCCGGCGCCGTGCCCGGCGAGCCGGCGGGCGGCTTCGCGGGCGCGCTCGGGGGTGTCGGAGCTGAGGTTGACGACGGTCTTGCCCTTCAGCACCGCCGGGTCCAGCGAGTCCAGCACGGCGAACACCGCGTCGTAGTCGGTGAGGCTGAGGACGACCAACTCGTTCGCGGCCACGGCCGCTTCCGCGGTCGGCGCGGACTGCGCGCCGCGGGCCACGAGTTCGGCGGCCCGCTCGGGGGTGCGGTTCCACACCGTGACGGCGTACCCGGCGTCCAGGTACGCCCCGGCCATGGCCTGCCCCATCGGGCCGAGCCCGATCACCGTCACCGATCGCTCCTGCCGGCCCCGCTGCTCCTGCTGCTCCTGCCGCTTCTGCTCGACGGACATACGGATTCCCCTCCGCTAGAACGAACGCTCTATCCAGAACAACGAGGCTGACGCTAACACAGCTCTGGAACGAACGCTCTATTCAATTCATCGGCTAGGATCGCGCCGTGAAGACGCCCGAGAGGCCCGAGACCCCCGCGAAGACCACCCCCGTCGGCACCCGCGAGCGGATCGTCCGGGCCACCTCCCGGCTGCTGCAGCGCCAGGGGTACGAGGGCACCGGGATCAAGCAGATCTCCCGCGAGGCCGAGGCCACCCTCGGCTCCGTCTACCACTTCTTCCCGGGCGGGAAGCAGGAGCTGGCCGCCGAGGCGATCCGGCACGGGGACGAGGAGTTCGCCGTCCTGCTGCGCGCCGGGCTGGGCTCCTCGGCGGACATCGGCGAGGCGGTCGTCACCTGCACCGGGATGCTCGCCCGGGAGCTGCGCGCCTCCGACTGGCAGGACGGCTGCCCGATCAGCAGCACCGCCCTGGAGACGGTCGGCCGCGCGCCGGCGATCGAGCAGGCGGTGGCCGCGGCCTTCGCCAACTGGCGGGCCATCGTGACGGAACACCTGGTCGCGGCGGGCATCGACGCGGAGGACGCCCGCGAACTGGCCGGTACGGTCGTCAGCACCCTGGAGGGCGCCGAGCTCGCCGCCCAGATCGCCCGCAGCGAAGAGCCCCTGCTGGTCACCGGCAAGCACCTGGCCCGGCTGCTCGCGACCTACCGCTGACCGCACCCGAGGACGCGAAGGAGCCGGCCCGGTGGGGGATCCCTTCCCACCGGGCCGGCTCCGGCCTCACGACTCCCGAACACCGTCAGGAGCAACCGCCTTGGGCATCGAGATCGCCCTGTACGACGGCCGACCGGACAGGGCCCGGACCACCGGGCCGCTGCACCTCTCGATCGACCACGGCGACGCCCTCGCCGACGCCCTCGCCTCGCACACCCGTCCGTCCGAGCACCGACTCGGCCGGATCGACCCGTACCGCGACACCTACCTCAACGAACAGGAGGCGGCGGCCGCCTTCGAGGAGGCCACCGCGCTGCTCGCCCGCTGCACCACCGAGGCGCAGCGGGCCGCCGTCCGGGACCTGCGCAACCTGATCGCCAACTGTGCGGCCACACCCGGAAGTTGGCTCTGCTTCATCGGCGACTGAGCGACCTCTCCGCCGAGCAGCCGAGCAGCCGAGCAGCCGAGCAACAGCAGGGCGCCGCCGCCGCTACGACGACGGCTCTCCCGCCGCCCGGTACACCTCCGCCGCGACCGCCAGGTCCTCCCAGGCCATCCCGACGCTCTTGAAGAACCGCGGCCGCCCGGCCGGCACCAGCGCGTCGCCGCGCACCAGCTCGGCGAGGTTCCACAGTTGCCGTCCGGCCACGCCCGCCATCAGCAGGTCCCCGGCCTCCCGGGCCGCGACCGAGCGCGCCTCCACGTACAGCTCGGCGCGCCCGACCAGCGCCTCGTCGACCTCCCGCGCGTCCGGCTCGTGCGAGCCGACCGCCGCGACCGCCGCGTGCGCGGGCACCAGCGTGCCGTCGAACAGCGGCGTGCGCGCGGTGGTGCAGCAGACCACCAGGTCCGCCTCGGCGACCGCCTCCGGCCCGCCGACACCGGCCGTCAGACCGAGCCGCCGCCCGTACGCGACCAGGGCCGCGGCCCGCTCGGGGTGGCGCGCGACGACCGTGAGCCGGGTCAGCGGCCGTACGGTCAGCAGGGCGTCGAGGTGCCCGTACGCCTGCGGTCCGGAGCCGAACACCACCAGGTGTCCGGCTTCCGGCACCGCCAGCCGCCGCAGCGCCGCGGCGGTGACGGCCGGCGTGCGCAGCGCGGTGAGCGCGGCGCCGTCCAGGAGGGCGAGCGGTTGCAGGGTGGGGCCGTCCAGCAGCAGGTAGCTGCCGGTGATCCGGGGCAGCCCGCGCTCCGGGTTGGCGGGCGCGACTCCGGCGATCTTCACGCCGGCGTACGGCCCGGCGGCGGCCGGCATCATCAGCAGCTCGCCGGCCGGCACCGGAACGGCGGACCGGGCGGGTGCCGCTTCGGGGTCGAACCCGTTCAGCAGCACCCGCTCGATCGCCCCCACCGCGTCGGCGGGCCCGACTCCGCCGGTGCCCGGGACGGCGTACTGGAGCGGCACAAGCGCCGTTCCGGGCCGTGCGGTTGGACTCTCGACGGGACTCACAGCAGGAATCCCGTCCCCAGGTCGTCGCCCGGTTCGAGCACGAAGCCGTGCTCGCCGGTGCGGAAGGCCGTCCCGCCGACCTCGGTGACGACGCCCGCGCCGAGGGGGTCGCCGCCGGGGAGCACCAGGCCGGTGAAGACCGTGCCGATGACCGACTCGTGCCGCAGCGGCTCCCCCGGGGCCAGCCGGCCCTCGGCGGCGAGCACCGCGAGCCGGGCGGAGGTGCCGGAGCCGCAGGGCGAGCGGTCGATCTGCCCGTCCGCGAAGACGGTGACGTTCCGCTGGTTCAACACGTCGTCTTCCGAGGGGAGTTCATCGTAGAGGATCACCCCGTACACGCCGGACAGCCGGGGGTCGGTGGGGTGCGCCACCGCCTCCTCCCCGGCCAGTGCCGCCCTGATCTCCCGCCCCAGGGCGGTGAGTTCGGGCAGCTGCGCCGGTTCCACCGCCAGCCCCAGGGCGGCGGCCGGGACGGAGGCGTAGCAGGCGCCGGAGTGCGCCACCGCGACCTCCACCGTGCCGCGCGAGGTCCGCACCGGGAGCTTCAGCGCGCTCACCCGGGTGGGCACGTTGCGGAAGGTCACTCCGGTGGTGCGCCCGCCGGTGCGGTGCACCAGCGCGGTGACCCGGCCGGAGGGCACGTCGATCCGCACCCGGGCCACGCCGTCCGCGGGGGCCGCGACCAGTCCGGAGTCGACGGCCCACGCGCCGAGCGCGATGGTGCCGTGCCCGCAGGCGGTCGAGTAGCCGTCCTTGTGCCAGAACAGCACGCCCAGGTGCGCCTCGTCGTCGTCCGGCGGCACCAGGAAGCCGCCGTACATCCCGGCGTGTCCGCGCGGTTCGCGGGTGAGCAGCCGCCGGACGTCGTCCAGGGCGCCGGGCCGCGGGGCGGTGGCGGTGCCGCCCGCGCCGAGGGCGATGGCCCGCCGTTCGGCGACGGTGTCGCCGGGGATCACCGGTGCGCCGTCCAGCACGATCCGGAACGGCTCGCCAGCGGTGTGGTAGTCGACGGTGCGGACGTACATCAGGCACCCCCGCCCGGCAGCACGCTGACCGTCCGGCTGACGGTGTAGAAGTCCAGGGCGGCCTGGCCCTGTTCGCGCTCGCCGTGGCTCGCGCCCTTGGCCCCGCCGAAGGGCAGGTGGAAGTCGACGCCGCTGGAGGGGGCGTTGACCCGGATCATGCCCGCGTCCAGCCGGTCGGCGGCGGCCAGCGCCACGTCGAGGCTGCGGGTGTGCACCGAGGTGGAGAGGCTGTGCGGGGTGTCGTTGGCGAGGGCGATCGCCTCGTCCAGGTCGGCCGCGGCGTGCAGGACGGCGACCGGGCCGAAGAACTCCTCGCGGGCCAGCGGGTGTTCGGCCGGCACGTCGGCGAGCAGGGCCGGCTCGACGTACCAGCCGGCCCGCTCGGGCACCCGGCCGCCGGTGAGCAGGTTCGCCCCGGCCTCGACCGCCGAGTCCACCGCCCCGGTCAGCCGTTCCCGGGCACCGGAGTTGACCACCGGCCCGCACACCGAGTCGTCGACCGCCGCCAGCGCCTTGACCAGGGCCTCACGCAGCGGCTCGTACGCGGCGCCGACCGCGATCACCCGGCTGGTGGCGGTGCACTTCTGCCCGGCGTACCCGGCGATGGCCGCCGCGATGTGCCCGGCGGCCTGCGCGATGTCGGCGTCGGGCAGCACCAACGCGGCGTTCAGTCCGCCGAGTTCGGCCTGGACCGGGACCCCGCGCTCGGTCGCGGCGCGCACCACGGCCCGGCCGACGCCGGTCGAGCCGGTGAAGGAGACCACGTCCGCCGCGTCGACCAGTGCCGCGCCCTCCTCGGCGCCACCGGGCAGCACCGTGAGCACGTCCGCGGGCAGCCCGGCCGCGAGGGTCAGCTCCGCCAGCCGCAGCGCGCAGGCCGTCGCCTCGGGCGCGGGCTTGAGCACCGCCGTGTTACCGACCGCCAGCGCCGGGGCGGCCTTCCAACTCGGGATCGCCAGCGGGAAGTTCCACGGCGCGATCAGCCCGGCCACCCCGTACGGGCGGCGCCGGGTGAGCAGCAGCCCGGGCCCGGCGGCGGTCTCGTGCACCGCACCGGAGGGGGCGTACGGCGCCTGCGCGTAGTAGCGCCAGATCGCCGCGGTCCGGGCGACCTCGCCGCGCGCCTCCGCGAGCGGCTTGCCGACCTCGCGGACGATCAGCGCGGCCAGTTCCTCCGCGTGCGCCTCGACCGCGTCGGCGACCCGGCCGAGCGCGGCCGACCGGACGCCGGCCCCGGCCGCCAGCCAGTCGGCCTGCGCCGTCCGGGCCCGTCCGACGGCGGCCCGGACGGCCTCGGCGCCGGGCTCCTCGACCGCGATCACGAGGTCGTCCGGGTCGGCGGGGTTGTACGAGGTGATGGTCACGACTGGCAGCCCTTCGGGGGAGGTTCGGAGCGGGAGGCCCACCGCGGGGGAGGCGGGAGCCCGCCGGGTGGATCAGGCTCTGCTGACAACAGGAAGCCCGCCGGTTCGGAGCAGGGTCCGCTGACAACAGGCTCCGCCTACAGCAGGCTCTGCTTACAACAGGCTCTGCTTACAACAGGCTCTGCTTACAACAGGAAGCCCGCCGGGAACGGGTCGCTCGGGTCGAGGAAGTACTGGGCGGTGCCGGTGACCCAGGCCCGCCCGGTGACGGTGGGCACGACCGCGGGCCGCCCGGCCACCTCGGTCCCCTCGACCAGCCGCCCGGTGAAGGTCGTGCCGATGAAGGAGTCGTTGCGGAAGTCCTGCCCGAGCGGCAGCTCCCCGCGGGCGTGCAGCTGGGCCATCCGCGCGGAGGTGCCGGTGCCGCAGGGCGAGCGGTCGAACCAGCCGGGGTGGATGGCCATCGCGTGCCGGGAGTGCTCCGCGGTGGAGCCGGGGGCGAGCAGCTGGACGTGGTGGCAGCTGTGGATGGACGGGTCCTCCGGGTGCACCGGCCGGTCGGGGCTCGCGTTGATGGCGTCCATCATCGCGAGTCCGGCGTCGAGGATCTCCTGCTTGCGCTCGCGTTCGAAGGGCAGGCCGAACTCGGCGAGCGGCAGGATGGCGTAGAAGTTGCCGCCGTACGCGAGGTCGTAGGTCACCGTGCCGTAGCCGGGCACCTCGATCTTGTTGTCCAGGGCGACCGAGTAGGAGGGCACGTTGCGGATGGTCACCGCCTTGGCTGCGCCGTCCTCGACCCGCACCTCGGCGACGACCAGCCCGGCCGGGGTGTCCAGCCGTACGGTGGTGACCGGCTCGACCACCGGCACCATCCCGGTCTCGACCAGGACGGTGGCGACCCCGATGGTGCCGTGCCCGCACATCGGCAGCAGTCCGGAGACCTCGATGTAGAGCACGCCGAAGTCGGCGTCCGGCCGGGTGGGCGGCTGCAGGACAGCGCCGCTCATCGCCGCGTGGCCGCGGGGCTCGTACATCAGCAGGGTGCGGAAGTGGTCCAGGTGCTGCTGGAAGTGCACCCGGCGCTCGGCCATGGTGGCGCCGGGGATGACGCCGAAGCCGCCGGTGATCACCCGGGTCGGCATGCCCTCGGTGTGCGAGTCGACGGCGTGGAACACGTGACGGCTGCGCATGGGTCACAACTCCCGTACAGGTCGGTTTGGTTGGTGGGGCCGGGCCGGCTGCCCCCGCAGCCGGCCAGGAGGGGGCACGACCAGGGCCTAGGCGAGGCCCTCGGCCAGCGCCTTCTCGGTGGCCGCGCGGACGGCCGCCTCGACCTCCGGGGTGAGCGGCTGGCGCGGCGCCCGGACCGGACCGCCGGGGCGCCCGGCGATGTCCATGGAGAGCTTGATGGCCTGGACGAACTCGGTCTTGGAGTCCCAGCGGAGCAGCGGGTGCAGCGCCTTGTACAGCGGCAGCGCGGTCTCCAGCTCGTGCTTGACGGCGGCGTCGTAGAGCGCCACCGAGGCCTCCGGCAGGGCGTTCGGGTAGCCGGCGATCCAGCCGACCGCGCCCGCCAGCGCGAGCTCCAGCAGCACGTCGTCGGCGCCGATCAGCAGGTCCAGCCCGGGGGCCAGCTCGGCGATCTCGTACGCCCGGCGGACGTCCCCGCTGAACTCCTTGACCGCGACGATCGAGCCCTCGCCGTGCAGCTCGGCGAGCAGCGTGGGGACGAGGTCCACCTTGGTGTCGATCGGGTTGTTGTACGCGACGATCGGCAGGCCCGCCTTGGCCACCTCGGCGTAGTGCGCGCGCACCGAGGCGTGGTCGGCCCGGTAGGCGTTCGGCGGCAGCAGCAGGACGGAGCCGGCGCCGGCCTCGGCGGCCTGCTCGGCCCACCGGCGGGACTCGGCGCTGCCGTACGCGGCGACGCCGGGCATGACCCGGGCGCCGTCCCCGGCCGCCTCGACCGCCACCTCGACGACCCGGGTGCGCTCCTCGGCGGTGAGCGTCTGGTACTCGCCCAGCGAGCCGTTGGGGACGACGCCCTCGCAGCCGGAGTCGATCAGCCAGCGGACGTGCTCGGCGTAGGCGTCGTAGTCGACGGAGTGGTCCGGGCGCAGCGGGATCGTGGTGGCGACCATGATGCCGCGCCAGGGACGGGTGGTGTCGTGCGGGGTGATGGACACGGTGAACTCCTTGGTGAGGTGTGACATTTTATAAGTGCGGACGGGCCGGAGACAAGGTCCCCGGCCCGTCCGTTCGACGACGGGCCGGCTACGAGGCCGGGGACTCCGGGGAGGGCCCCGCCGCCAGTTGCGAGAGCGGCACCGGGCAGCCCAGCGGCCGCCGGTCCGGTCCCGGACCGCCCGACGCCGACCCCGGGGCCGATCCGGCCAGGCAGGCCACGGCCGGACCGCACATCCGCCCCTGGCACCAGCCCATCCCGGCCCGGGTGAGCAGCTTGACGGTGCGCGGATCGCCCGCGCCCAGGTCGTCCACGGCCTCCCGGATCGCCGCGACCGGCACCTCCTCGCACCGGCAGACGTCGGTGTCCGGGCGCAGCCACCCGGTCCAGCCGGGGCCCGGCCGGTGCGCGGCGGCCATCAGCTCGGCGAAGGCCCGCAGCCGCGAGCGGCGGCGCAGCGTTCCCGCCTCCGGCGGCGCCCCGGCCACGGCGTACGCGGCCAGCTCGCCCTCGGCGAGCGCGAGGTCGGCGCCGCCGACGCCGTTGGTCTCCCCCGCCGACCAGAGGCCGGGCACGCTGGTGCGCAGCCGGGCGTCGACCGCCAGCGCGACCGCGCCGTCCGGCCCGATCCGGGTCCGCGCGCCCAGCTCGGTGGCCAGGTCGATCTGCGGCAGCAGGCCGTGGCCGACCGCGAGGGCGTCGCAGTCGATCCGCCGCTCGGTACCGGGCAGCGGCCGCCACCGCGCGTCCAGCCGGGCGACGGTGACGCCGGTGACCCGGTCCGTCCCGTGCGCCTCGACCACGGCGCTGCGCGGCCGCAGCCGTACGCCGTGCCGCAGCAGCGCGCCACCGTGCCCGGCGCCCTCGACCAGCTTGCCGGGGACGCCCGCCAGCACGCCGGGGCGCCGCGCGTACCCGAGGTAGGCGGTGGCCTCGACCACCGCGGGCACCTCGGCGCCCGCGGTGACCAGCGAGGAGGCCGCCGCGAGCAGCAGCGGGCCGCTCCCGGCCACCACGATCCGCCGTCCGGGCAGCACCAGACCGGCCTTGAGCATCGCCTGGGCACCGCCCGCGGTGACCACCCCGGGCAGGGTCCAGCCGGGGAACGGCAGCTGCCGCTCGTACGCGCCGGTGGCGAGCAGCACCGACCGGGACCGGACGGTGGCCCGGTCGGTGCTCTCCGGCCCGCGGGTGACGTGCGCCGCGAAGCCGTCCCCGGTGCGCTCCAGCGCCCAGACCTGGTGGCCGCCCCGGAAGGCGGCCCGCCCGGCCCGCTCGTGGGCGGCGAGCCGGTCGGCCAGCCCGGTGTAGGCGGACCAGTGGTGGTGCAGCCGGTCCGGACGGGCGGCGCCGAGCCCGGGGGCCGGGTGGCGGTAGTACTGCCCGCCGGTGCTCTGCCCGCCGTCCAGCAGGACGCAGCGCAGCCCGAGGTCGGCGGCGGTGACGGCGGCGGCGAGCCCGGCCGGGCCGGCCCCGATCACCACGAGGTCGAAGAGCGGGTCGGCGAGCGGGTCGGAAGACGCGTCGGCCGGCGGCCCGAACGACGAGGGGTCAGACGGCGAGGTCGGCACGGCCGTGGCCCTCCTGGGTGGTGACGGTGGTGCCGGGCTCGGCGGGAAGCAGGCAGGTGCGCTGGTTGGGCCGGCCGTCCACGGTGGCCAGGCAGTCGAAGCAGCTGCCGATGCCGCAGAAGGCCCCGCGCGGCTTGCCGCCGACCCGGGTGGTGCGCCAGGCGAGCACGCCGTCGGCCCAGAGCGCGGCGGCGATCGTCTGCCCGGGCAGCGCGGGGACGGGTCGCCCGTCGAACTCGATGTGGTGGGCGGGCCCGGGCTCGGCCTCGACCAGCCCGGCGGGGGTGCGGCGGCGCATCGGCGGCGTCTCCAATCCAGGACGGAATCTCGTACGGAATGACGGCGGGCACACGCCCCCCGTCAGCGGCGGAGGGCCGCTCAGGCGGTTCCGACGACCGGGAACCGGTCCGCGCGGAACGGCCCGAGGTCCAGCTCCGGCTGCTTGCCGGTGAGCTGCTCGGCGATCAGCAGCCCGGTCGCCGGGGCCAGCCCGATCCCGGCCCCCTCGTGCCCGCAGGCGTGGTGGAGCCCGGGCACCCGGGGGTCCGCGCCGATGGCCGGCAGGTGGTCCGGCAGGTACGGGCGGAAGCCCCGGTAGGCGCGCAGCACGGTGACGTCGGCGAGCACCGGGAAGAGCTCGGCGGCCTGGCCGGCCAGCCGGCGCAGCACCTCCTGGGAGAGCGTGCGGTCGAAGCCGACCCGCTCCCGGCTAGCGCCGATCAGCACCGGCCCGCCCGGGGTGCCCTCGATCACGGCGGAGGTCTCCAGGCCGGCGGAGCCGCTGGCCACGTTGGCCACGTAGTCGGCGGCGTACACCTTGTGCCGGACGACCCGCGGCAGCGGCTCGGTGACGAGGACGAAGCCGCGCCGGGGCATCACCGGCAGGTGCACCCCGGCCAGCGCGGCCAGTTCGCCGCCCCAGGTGCCGGCCGCGTTCACCACGGCGGGAGCGGCCAGCCGGCGGCGGTCGGTCCGCACGCCGCGCACGGCGCCGTCCGGCCCCAGGTCGACCGCCGTCACGGTCTCGCCGGTGATCAGCTCGGCGCCCATCCGGCGGGCCGCGCGCAGCAGGTGCGCGGCGGCCAGGGCGGGCTGAACCTGGGCGTCCTGGGGGTAGTGGAAGCCGCCGGCCAGCCCGGGGGCGAGGTGCGGCTCCAGCTCGCGCAGCCGCTCGCCGGGCACCTCCTCGGCGATCACGCCGACGGCGCGCTGCCCGGCGGCGAAGGCCCGCAGAGCCTCGTGCCCGGCGGCGGTGGAGGCGACCACCACCCCGCCCTTGGGCTCGTACTCGACGGCCTCGCCGAGGTCCTCGGCGAGTTCGCGCCAGAGCCGGGTGCTGAGCAGGGCGAGGTCGAGCTCGGGCCCGGGCTCCTTGTCGGAGACCAGCAGGTTGCCCTCGCCCGCGCCGGTGGTGCCGCCGGCCACCGGCCCGCGGTCCACGACGGCGACGGCGAGCCCGGCGCGGGCGGCGTAGTAGGCGCAGGCGGCACCGACCACTCCGGCGCCGACCACGACGACATCCAGGGGAGGTCTCTCGGTCTTCAGCACGTCAGTAATATGTCACATGCCATCCACCCTGCCAAGACCACCCGCCCGAAACCCGGAAACGCCCCCGACCAGCGGAAAGCCCCGGCCCACCGCTCGAAGCGACGGACCGGGGCTCCCTCAGGGCCCACCGGCTCAGGTGATGTCGTCCAGCTGCTCGTGGCGCGCCGCCGGCACCGGGGCGCTACTGGCCGCCGGGGCCGCCGAGGCCTGGACGGTCTCCGCACCGGCCACCGGCTGGACGGACAGGTCCAGGTGCGAGGCCTCCTCGTCGTCCAGCCCCGCGTCCGGGTTGCGGCGCGCCTTGCGCTTGTCGTTGAAGAGCGCGATCGCCACGGCGACGAAGTACAGCGCCCAGATCGGCGCCGACAGCAGCAGCATGCTGACCGGGTCGGCGCCCGGGGTGGCGAACGCGGCGAACACCGTGATGGCCATGACCATCCCGCGCCACCAGCTGAGCAGCCGCTTGCCGGTCACGATGCCGACCAGGTTGAGCATCACCAGCAGCAGCGGGAACTCGAAGGCCAGGCCGAAGACCAGCACCATCCGGGTGGCGATGTCGAAGTAGTCCTCGGGCGGCAGGATCGGCACCGTGTCGCTCGGGGTGAACGAGATCAGCATCTCGACCATGGTCGGCATCACCATGATCGCGCAGCCGACACCCGCCAGGAACAGCGGGGCGCCGCAGACCATGAAGAGGACCGCGTACTTCTTCTCGTTCCGGTGCAGACCGGGCGCCACGAAGGCCCACACCTGGTACAGCCAGACCGGGACGGCCGCGACCACACCCGCCGTCAGCGCGACCTTCAGCATCCAGTTGAAGCCTGCGGTGAGGCCGATGTTAGACACCTGGGCGCAGCGCCCGTGGTAGTGGTCCGCGTCCACCTTGGAGTTGCACTGCGGCAGCGGCTGGAGCAGGAAGTGCTCGATCTGCTTGTGGTAGATCGCCGCGATGACCGCGAACAGCACGATCGCCAGGACCGACTTGACCACGCGGTTGCGCAGTTCCCGCAGGTGGTCGGCGAGGGCCATCCGCCCCTCAGGATCCTTTGACGCCTTCGGCGCCTTGGAGAGCTTGCTCAACCCCGGTCCTCAACTCGTGCGTCGAGGCCCGCCGGTCGGCGGGCCTCCGTGGTCGCGTACGTCACGTGCGCCGTGCTCAGCGCGGGCGGTCGCCGTCGGACGCGGTCGTCCCGGCGGCGGGCTCCGCCACCGGACGGGCCGTGGCCGAGGCTCCCGGAGCGGCCTGGACCGTCTTGACCTGGTCGCCCGCCACCGGCGGCGCGGCGGCCTGCGCCGCTTCCCCGGACTTCCCGTCCGAACGCATCGCCTTGGCCTCGCTCTTCAGGATCCGCAGCGACTGCCCCAGCGACCGCGCCACCTCCGGCAGCCGCTTGGCTCCGAACAGCACGATGGCGAGTACCACGATCACCACGATCCCGGTCATCGAGATGCGCATGCGCGACCACCTTCAGTCATGGCGGCCCGACGGGCCGTCCGCTGCGGATGGTAACCGCTGCGGATGACGCCACGACGACGGCCGCCCGAACAGGACAGCGGCCCCCGCTACACGGTTCTCAGGAGCCATCTGAGAGCGTAACCCGCCCCTGCCTCCCCGCAGCAGCCCCCGTACCGGGAACGGCTTCGCCGTGCTACGGCGGCCGGCGCTACGCCCGGCCCGGCATCGCGTCCGCGAGGTCCTCCGCGGCCGAGGCCAGCGCCCGCGCCGCCGTGTCCACGCCCTTGGCCAGTGCCCGCACGTCCAGCCAGAGCCGGATCGCGAGGACCCCCAGGACCAGCAGGCCCGCGGTGGCGAGCAGGACGGCGGCGACGAGCATCCAGGACATGCGCCCCACCCTATACGGGCTCGGCGCCCGCCCCGCGGATCAGCCGAGGCCCGCCCCGCCCCACAGGACGAGGCGCTACCCCTCGGCCGGGACGAGCCGCATGGTGCGCACCCCCGCCCCGGTGAGCGCCTCGACGATCTTCTCCCCGGCCTGCTTGCGCACCGCCGCCCCGCACAGCGGGCAGCCGAAGCTGTAGTGCGCCTGGGCCGGGGTGCGACCGAGGGTCAGCCGGAACTCCTCGGCCGGGAGCTCCACCTTCTCCCGGCACTCCGAGCAGTACACCTTGAATCTGGTCCCGGGTTCCACCGCTCAGACCTGCCCCTCCCCGTAGGCGGCCAGCGCCTCCCGCGCGGCCGAGCGCGCCTGCTCGGCCAGTTCGGGCGGCGAGACGATCCGGCCGTCCCGGCCCAGCCGCAGCGCCAGCGGGCGCAGCTGGGAGGGGTCGGCGCTGCGCAGGGTGATTCGCAGCCCGCCGTCGGGCAGTTCCTCGGCCCGGTCGTGGGTGTAGTACTCGGCCACCCAGCGCCCGCCGGAGGAGACCTCGACGACCACCTCGGGGTCGTCCGCCGCCGGGTTGACCAGCCCGCCGCTGAGGTCGCGGGGCTCGCGCCGGGGCGGGTCGGCGGGGACGTCCAGCACGCGGATCTCGGCGACCCGGTCCAGCCGGAACATCCGGTGGTCCTCGGAGGTGCGGCACCAGGTCTCGAGGTAGGTGTGGCCCTCGGTGAGCAGCCGGATCGGGTCGACCTCGCGCTCGGTCATCCCGCCGCGCCCGTGCGAGTAGTAGCGCAGCCAGAGCCGGCGGCCCTCGCTGAGCGCGCGGTCGATGTCGGCGAACACGTGGCTCTCCGCCTCGAAGGTGACGCCGACCCGGGCGCTGCCCTCGGCGCTCTCCCCCGCGGCGTTCTCGATCTTGGCGACGGCCCGGGTGAGGGCCTCCCGGTCCCCGGCCCGCAGTCCGGGCAGCCCGGCCACCGCGCGGGCGGCCACCAGCAGCGCGGTCGCCTCGTCGGAGGCCAGCCGCAGCGGCTGGGCCACGTCGTCGACGTTGTGCCACCAGATCCGCTCGCCGTCGGTGTCGATGTCGAGCAGGTCACCGCCGCGGAAGCTGGTGCCGCACATCGGCAGCACGTTGAGGTCGCCGATCAGCTCGCGCTCGCTGATCCCGAAGGCCCTGGCCACCTCGGCGACCTCGGCCCCGGGCCGCTCGCGCAGGTAGGTGACCAGCGACAGCATCCGCCTGGTCTGGTCGATCGCATTACTCACGCCCGCACACCTTCCACGTCCAGCCCAGCGACCGCCCGCAGCCGGTCGACCACATCCACCCGCAGCTCCTCCGGCCCGAGCACCAGCACGTCCGGCCCGAACTCCGCCAGGTCGGCGCCCAGCCCGTTGCCGTACGGGATCTCCAGCTCGTCCCAGACCTCGTCCACCCGGGTGGTGGTCAGCGCCTTGGTGCGCAGCGGGAAGCCGGCGCCCCGGCGGACCCGCACGGTCGCGGTGGCGGTGGCGCCCTCCCCCGCGAACTTCGCCACGGTCGCCCGGACGTCCACGTGCTCGGGGACGGTGCCGAGGAAGGCCCCGTTCTTGGCGCGCACCTTGCCGGTGATCCGGCTGAGCCGGAACACCCGGGCGTCGCTGCGGTCGCGGTCGTACCCGGCCAGGTACCAGTGCCCGCGCCAGCACTCCAGCGCCCACGGCTCGACGCTGCGCTGCTCGACGGCGGCGGCGCCGGCCTTGCGGTACTCGAAGGTGACCGGCCGGCGGTCCCGGGCGGCGGTGAGCAGCGGCTCGAACGCGGCCTCCCGGGCGGGGATGCGCGGCTCCAGGGCGGTGCGGCCCTCGGTCTCGGCGAACGGCACCCCGGCCGCGCGCAGCTTCTGCAGCGCGCCGCTGGCCGCGCCGGACATCTTGGCCTGCTGCCAGACCCGGGCGGCCAGGGTCAGCGCGGCCGCCTCCTCGGCGTCCAGCGCGATCTCGGGCAGCCGGTTGCGGTCGGCCCGGGCCAGGTAGCCGAGCTCGCCGTCCAGGGCGCTCTCGTCGACGTCGATCACCAGGCCGAGCTCGCGCA
Organism: Kitasatospora sp. Ki12; assembly: GCF_054601375.1. NCBI lineage: Bacteria > Bacillati > Actinomycetota > Actinomycetes > Kitasatosporales > Streptomycetaceae > Kitasatospora > Kitasatospora sp. Ki12. The sequence continues at coordinate 2,640,854 of NZ_BAAIHT010000002.1, forward strand.
GGTCGTCCTTGTCCCGCTCGAACATCCGGTTGAAGGCGTCCTCGCTGGCGCCCTGCCAGGCCTCGCGGTACGCCTCGATGGATTCCCGCAGCTCCTTCTTGGAGAGCGGACGTCTGGTGTTCATCAGGCACAGGGCGAGATTCATCAGCCGCTCTGCCTTGGCGATCGCCATCGCTGACCCTTCCGGTGTGCCGCGCCGTGCGCGGGGTGCGCCAACCGGGCGATCACCACCCGGCGGGACCGACCGTACCGGTAGCGGTACGCACTGCAAAAGCGGCCTCCCGCACCCCGTCCCCGCGCGGTGCCGTCCCGGCCCGGACAAGCCCGTGGACCGGGCCCGGACAAGCCCGTGGACCGGGCCCGGACAAGCCCGTGGACCGGGCCCGGACAAGCCCGTGGGCCGGGCCCCCGGAGGGGTCCGGCCCACGGTGCGAGCAGGCTCAGACGGCCAGCAGGTCGACCACGAAGATCAGGGTCGAGCCGGCCGGGATGGCCGGGGTCGGCGACTGGTTGCCGTACGCCAGGTGCGCCGGGATGGTCAGCTCGCGGCGGCCACCGACCTTCATGCCGACGACGCCCTGGTCCCAGCCCTTGATGACCCGGCCGCCGCCCAGCGGGAAGCGGAACTCGTTCGGGCTCCGGTTCCAGCTGGCGTCGAACTCCTCGCCGGTCTCGAAGGTCACGCCGACGTAGCGGACGCTGACGTTCTGGCCCTTCTTGGCCTCCGCGCCGTCGCCGACGACGATGTCGCGGATCTGCAGCTCCGCCGGGGCGTCCCCGATCGGGAAGTCGATCTCGGGCTTCTCGTTGAGGTTGACGCTCACAGTCCCTCTTCTCACGTTTCGCGTTGCATTCACGACCAAGCGGCGGGCGCCCGCACCCGGCCCACCCGCACGACGGTGCGGGCGGACCACGGTACCGGCGCCCGCCGCCCGTCCGGGTCCGGCCACGCGGCCGGGCCCGGAGGTCACACGCACACCATTGTCACCCGAAAGTGGATCAGCCCTGACCGGCGTCCAGGATGTCCACCACGAAGACCAGCGTCGCGCCGGGCGGGATGTCGCCCTGGCCCTTGTCGCCGTAGCCCAGCGCGGCCGGGATCACCAGCTCGACCCGGCTGCCCACGGTCTGGCCCTCCAGCCCCTGGTCCCAGCCCGGGATGACCTGGCCGCCGCCGACCGGGAAGGTGAACGCCTGGCCCTTGCTGAGCGAGGAGTCGAAGACCTTGCCGTCCTTGAACAGCGCGCCGGTGTACTGGACGACGACCTTCTCGCCCTTCTCCACCTTCGGCCCGGTGCCCTTGATCAGGACGTGGGACTTCAGCTCGGTCGGGTCCTTGGCGCCGGCCACCGGGGTGATCTCGGCCGGCTTCTTGCCGTTGTCCTTGACCTGCGGGAAGTCGGCCGGCGGCGGGGTGACCGTGCCGCTGAGCACCGCGTCGGGCGCGTTGGCGTTGCGGATGTCGATCACGAAGATCAGGTTGTCCTTCGCCCCGATCGACATGTCGGCCTTGCCCTGGGGGCCGAACGCGGCGGCCGGCGGGGCCACCACCAGCAGCCGGCTGCCGGCCTTCTTCCCGACCACGGCCTGGTCCAGGGCCGGGATCAGCGCGTCGGTGCCCGCCTGGAAGATCTGCGGCTTGCCGTTGGCGTCGTACGAGCTCGGGATGTCCTTGCCGGTGTTCCAGTCCTTGGCGGTGTAGTCCACCGAGGTCCAGGAGTTCTTCTCGACCTTGGCGCCGGAGCCCTCGGAGAGCACCTTGACCACGAAGGAGCCGTCGGAGGCCTCGCCCGGCACCTGGATCTCGGCCTTCTTGCCGAAGTCACCGGTGACGGTCGGCAGCACCTTGGCGCTGTCCTTGATCGGCGGCACCGGCTCGGCGCTCGGCGTGGGCGGCGCGGTCTTGGCCGCGTCCGGCTTGGCCGCGGTGGCGTCCTTGTCCCCGCCGTCCTTGTTGACCAGGTACAGCGTCACGGCGCTGCCGGCCAGCAGCACGGCCAGCACGGTGCCGAGGATCACACCGAGCCTGCCGACTCCCGGCGGGTTCTCGTCGTACCCGGCCTCGGAGGTGTCGGCCCGGCGCACCGTGGACGCGAAGATCTGCGGGGCCTCGTCCGTCTTCGTCCCGCCCTGGGCGCGCGGGGCCTCGCCGGGCTGCGCCCAGCCGGCCTGCTGCTTCAGGATCGACGGCGGGACGACGATCGACTCGCCGTCCCCCGGGAGCGGGCCGCCGGGACGAGAGGCCGCCGGGTCACCCGCAGCGCTGTCGTTGGCCGCGGTGCCGGCCCCGCCCGGGCTCGGCGTCTTCTCAGTCATGACTCCCCATCCATCTCGCCACAGGTCTTCCAGGTCTGCGTCCGGCGTGCTGAGCGCCGGCCTGCCGTCGCACCGCCCGCCCCGGACCTTGGCGCCGGGCGGCGCCTGCCACAGCGCGAGGGCAGTATGACAGCTAAGGATGAGGACGGACGCTTCGTTGTACGAGCGTCCGCCCAAGCGTACGGAATCCCCCCGGTGACTTCCTAGTGTTCCTAGTGTGTGCCTGACAATTCGCGCACCCGGCGGGAATCGTCGGGCACGCCCTACACCGCTTCCAGGATGTCGATCACGAAGACCAGCGTGGAGTTCGCGGGGACGGCGCCCTGCGCCTTGTCCTGGTAGCCGAGCGCGGGCGGCACCACGAGCAGCACCCGGCTGCCGACGTTCTGCCCGACCAGCCCCTTGTCCCAGCCCTCGATCACGCTGCCGGTGCCGATCTGCACGGCCTGCGCGCCGCCGTGCGTCCAGGAGGCGTCGAACTGCTGGCCGTTGCTCCACAGCACCCCGGTGTACTGCACCACCAGGGTCTGCCCGCTCTTGACCTGCTTGCCCTCGCCCTTGATCAGCACCGCCTGCTGCAGGTCGGTGGGCGCGGCCTGCCCGGCCGGGACGGTGATCGTCGCCGGCGCCTTGCCGTTGTCCTTGACCTGCGGCAGCGTCGCGGCGGGCTCGGTCATGTTCCCGGTCAGCGCGGAGTCCTGCGGCAGGCTCTCCACGATGTCCAGCACGAACACCACGGTGTCGTTCTTGTTGACCCCGAGCTGGCCGGAGCCCTGCTCGCCGAAGGCCGCCGCCGGCGGCGCCACCACCAGCAGCCGGCTGCCCACCTTCTTGCCGATCACGCTCTGGTCCAGCGCCGGCACCAGCTGCCCGCTGCCGGCCTGGTAGAGCTGCGGCTTGCCGTTGTCGTCGTACGAGCTGGGCAGGTCCTTGCCGGTGGTCCAGTCCTTCGCGGTGTAGTTGACCGTGACCCAGTCGCCTTTGTTGACGGTGGAACGCTCGCCCTCGGTGACCGTGTTCACCACGAACTGGCCGGTGGGCTGCCGGCCCTCCGGGATGGTGATGGTCGCCTTGCTGCCGAATCCGCCACCCGAAAGGGTGGGCATCGGCGAGGCCTCGCCGACCGGCGCCGGCACCGTCGGGGCGGCGCTCGCCGGGGACGGGGTCGCCGGGCCGGCCGCCTTGGGGGAACTGCTGCAGGCGACCGCCAGCAGTAGCGGCAGGGTGAGAAGCAAACCGGCGGTGCGGCGCACGGTGGTCCTAACTGTCGGTCGAAGTCGGCTCTCCTGACTCGACGGACAGCGTATGCCCGGCACGCGTCCGGCCCCGGTAGACACCACCGGGGCCGGTCACGACCTTGATCACGACGGCGCGGGCTACATCCCCGCGATGAGCTTCTCCACCCTCTCGTCCACCGAACGGAACGGGTCCTTGCACAGCACCGTGCGCTGCGCCTGGTCGTTCAGCTTCAGGTGCACCCAGTCCACCGTGAAGTCCCGGCGCTGCTCCTGCGCCCGGCGGATGAAGTCCCCGCGCAGCCGGGCCCGGGTGGTCTGCGGCGGGATCGACTTGGCCTCGAAGGTCTTGAGGTCGGTGGTCACCCGCTGCGCCTGGTTCTTGGCCTGGAGCAGGTAGAACAGGCCGCGCCGGCGGTGGATGTCGTGGTACGCGAGGTCGATCTGCGCCACCCGCGGGTTGGACATGCTCATCTGGTGCTTCTCGCGGTAGCGCTCGATGAGCTTGTACTTCATGATCCAGTCGATCTCGGTGGCCACCCCGTCCAGCCGCTCGCTGCGGACGGCCTCCAGGGTGCGGCCCCACAGGTCGAGGATCCGGGCGACGGTGCCGGTGTTGATGCCCTTGCGGTCGGCGAACTCCAGGGCCTTGGTGTAGTACTCCTCCTGGATGTCCAGCGCGCTGGCCTCGCGGCCGTTGGCGAGCCGCACCTGGTGGGTCCCGGTGAGGTCGTGGCTGACCTCGCGGATCGCCCGGATCGGGTTCTCCAGGGTGAGGTCGCGCATCACCACGCCGGCCTCGATCAGCCGCAGCACCAGGTCGGTGGCGCCGACCTTGAGCAGCGTCGTGGTCTCGGACATGTTGGAGTCGCCGACGATCACGTGCAGCCGGCGGTAGCGCTCGGCGTCCGCGTGCGGCTCGTCCCTGGTGTTGATGATCGGCCGCGAGCGGGTGGTGGCGGAGCTGACGCCCTCCCAGATGTGCTCGGCCCGCTGGCTGACGCAGAAGACCGCGCCGCGCGGGGTCTGCAGCACCTTGCCGGCGCCGCAGATCAGCTGCCGGGTGACCAGGAAGGGGATCAGCACGTCGGCCAGCCGGGAGAACTCGCCGTGCCGGGCCACGCAGTAGTTCTCGTGGCAGCCGTACGAGTTGCCGGCCGAGTCGGTGTTGTTCTTGAAGAGGTAGACGTCGCCGGCGATGCCCTCCTCGTGCAGCCGCCGCTCGGCGTCCACCAGGAGGCCTTCGAGGATGCGCTCCCCGGCCTTGTCGTGGGTCACCAGCTCGACCACGTCGTCGCACTCGGGGGTGGCGTACTCGGGGTGAGAGCCGACGTCGAGGTAGAGCCGGGCGCCGTTGCGCAGGAAGACGTTGCTGCTGCGGCCCCAGGAGACGACCCGGCGGAACAGGTACCGCGCGACCTCGTCCGGCGACAGCCGCCGCTGCCCGCGGAACGTGCAGGTCACGCCGTACTCGTTCTCCAGCCCGAAAATCCGGCGGTCCATGAGCACTCCATTCTGGTCGGAGCTGTCCGAAACCGCCTCCACGACGACTGGGCCGCCGCAGGGGCATCGGAGTCCCGCACGGCGGGCTGCGCCGTCGTACGGGACTCCGCCGTACTACTCGTCCGACGGCGTGGCCGCCGCCGGCTTCTCGTCGTCGTCCGCCTCGGCGGACTGGTCCCCGTCGAGCAGCCGGCCGAGCTGGTTGCCGAGGATCCGCTTGAACTTGCGCTGCTGGAAGCGCTGGCGGTCGAGGACCGCCACCTCCAGCTGCTCCGGGGTGAGGCTGCGCGGGCTGCCGCCGTTGGGGTCCCGGGCGAGCGAGTCGACCGCGACCTTCACCGCCTCGGTGAGGCTCATGCCCACGCGGTGGCGCTGGCCCAGGTAGTTGCCGATCGAGTCGGCGTTGCCGCCGACCACCACGTAGTTCTTCTCGTCGACGACCGAGCCGTCCGGCGTGAGCCGGTAGATCTGGTCGTTGTCGGCGCTCTTGCCGACCTCGGCGACGATCAGCTCGACCTCGTACGGCTTCTCGCCGACCGAGGAGAAGATGGTGCCCAGGGTCTGGGCGTACACGTTGGCCAGGCCCCGGGCCGTGACGTCGGCCCGGTCGTAGGAGTAGCCGCGCAGGTCGGCGTAGCGGACGCCGCCGATGCGCAGGTTCTCGAACTCGTTGTAGCGCCCGACCGCCGCGAAGGCGATCTTGTCGTAGATCTCGGAGACCTTGTGGAGCGCCCTGGAGGTGTTCTCCGCGACGAAGACGATGCCCTCGGCGTAGGTGAGCACGACCACGCTGCGGCCGCGCGCGATGCCCTTGCGGGCGTACTCCGCGCGGTCCGCCATGGCCTGCTGGGGCGAGACGTAGAACGGTGTCGACACCGGCGGTCGTCCCTTTCCTGTGAGGTGATGGCTAGATCAGCGGGGCCTGCGGGCCGTTGGGGTGGGTCAGGCGCTCGTCGGTGATGGCGACGACGACTTCGGTGACCTCCGCCTCGGTGAGCCGGCGGAAGCCGTCCTCGGTGATCAGCGAGACGATCGGGAAGATCTTGCGGGCGAGGTCCGGGCCGCCGGTGGCGGAGTCGTCGTCCGCCGCGTCGTAGAGGGCCTGGACGACCAGGGTGACGGCCTGGTCCGCGGTCAGGCCGTCGCGGTAGAGCTTCTTCATCGAGCCGCGGGCGAAGACCGAGCCCGAACCGGTGGCGGCGAAGCCGCGCTCCTCGGAACGCCCGCCGGTGACGTCGTAGTTGAAGATCCGGCCGCGGCCGCGGTCCAGGTCGTAGCCCGCGAAGATCGGCACGACCGCGAGGCCCTGCATCGCCATGCCCAGGTTGCCCCGGATCATGGTGGTGAGGCGGTTGGCCTTGCCCTCCAGGGAGAGCGTGGCGCCCTCGATCTTCTCGTAGTGCTCCAGCTCCAGCTGGAACAGCCGGACCATCTCGACCGCGAGCCCGGCGGTGCCGGCGATGCCGACCGCGCTGTACTCGTCGGCCGGGAAGACCTTCTCGATGTCGCGCTGGGCGATCACGTTGCCCATCGTCGCGCGGCGGTCGCCGGCGATCACGACACCGCCGTCGAAGACCGCGGCCACGATCGTGGTCCCGTGCGGCGCCTCGACCACCGAGCCCTCGGGCAGCCCCCGGCCGCCCGGGAGCAGCTCGGGCTTGTGCTCGGCGAGGAAGTCGAGGAACGAGGACGACCCCGGGGTCAGGAAGGCAGCCGGTAGACGCCCGGTGCCACGAGTGTTGGCTTCCACACGATTCCTTCCAGGTAGCTTGAAGCTCGCGTTGCCCGCACCCTACCCGCCCGACGATCACTGTCCACGGGTGGTGGGGAGGTGCCGGGCGGCCGGGCGGCGAGCGCCGCCCGACCGCCCTCGACGGTCGCGACCGTGAATTCCCGATGACCGGTACGGGCTATTGCCCGCCCTTCTGCACGAATCCACGCACGAAATCTTCCGCATTCGACTCGAGGACCTCGTCGATTTCGTCCAGCACCGCGTCGACGTCGTCGCTCAGCTTTTCCTGGCGCTCCTTGAGGTCGTCGGAATTCTGCGTTTCGGCAGCCTGCTCCTCGACCTCCTCGGAGGACCGGTTTGCCCGCTGCTGGCCGCCGCCGGTGTCCTTGCTCGCCATTTCCCTCACCCCGCTCGATTCGTCTGGCACGGTTTGGTCGGTTGGGTCGTTGCCGGTTGCACCGACCCTATACACAAGGTGCGACTGCCGCTCCCGGTTTGCCGGTGGCGCTTCCTGTCCAACACCCGCTGCCACCCCGGATGATTCCCATTCGGCGGACGTTCACCCGTGGTGATCGAAAAGTTACCCGCCGGAGAGCACCCGGAGCAGGTCCTCCGCCGTGCGGCAGCGGTCCAGCAGCTCCTTGACGTGGTTGCGCGTCCCGCGCAGCGGCTCCAGCGTGGGCACCCGCTGCAACGAGTCCCGGCCCGGCAGGTCGAAGATCACCGAGTCCCAGGAGGCCGCCGCGACGTGGTCCGCGTACTGCTCCAGGCAGCGCCCGCGGAAGTAGGCCCTGGTGTCCTCCGGGGGCTTGGAGACGGCCCGCTCGACCTCGTCCTCGGTCAGCAGCCGCTCGAAGCGTCCACGGGCCACCAGGCGGTTGTAGAGGCCCTTCTCGGGCCGCACGTCGCTGTACTGGAGGTCGACCAGCTGCAGCCGGGAGTTGGACCACTCCAGGGCGTCCCGGCTGCGGTAGCCCTCCAGGATCTCCCGCTTGGCGATCCAGTCCAGCTCCTTGGAGAGCGACATCGGGTCGCGCTCCAGCCGGCCCAGGACGTCCTCCCAGCGCGTCAGCACGTCCACCGTCTGCTCGTCCGCGTCGTTGCCGAAGCGGTCCTCGACGTACTTGCGGGCCAGCTCGAAGTACTCGAGCTGGAGCTGGACGGCGGTGAGCCTGCGCCCGTTCCGCAGGGTGATCAGGTGTTTGAGGGTCGGGTCGTGGGAGACCCGGTGCAGGGTCCGCACCGGCTGGTCGACGGCGAGGTCGGCGGCGATGAAGGAGTCCTCGATCATCGACAGGACCAGCGCGGTGGTGCCCAGCTTGAGGTAGGTGGAGATCTCGGAGAGGTTGGCGTCCCCGATGATCACGTGCAGCCGGCGGTACTTCTCCGCGTCGGCGTGCGGTTCGTCCCGGGTGTTGATGATCGGCCGCTTGAGCGTGGTCTCCAGGCCGACCTCGACCTCGAAGTAGTCCGCCCGCTGGCTGATCTGGAAGCCGTGCGCCGAGCCGTCCTGGCCGATGCCGACCCGGCCGGCGCCGGTCACCACCTGGCGGGAGACGAAGAACGGGGTCAGGTGGCGCACGATGTCGGCGAACGGCGTCGCCCGCTTCATCAGGTAGTTCTCGTGGGTGCCGTAGGAGGCGCCCTTGTTGTCGGTGTTGTTCTTGTACAGGTGGATGTTCTGCCCGTTGGGCAGCTCCAGCGCGCGCTGCGCCGCGGCCGCCATGATCCGCTCGCCCGCCTTGTCCCAGAGCACGGCGTCGCGCGGGTTGGTCACCTCGGGCGAGCTGTACTCGGGGTGCGCGTGGTCCACGTAGAACCGGGCCCCGTTGGTGAGGATGACGTTGGCCAGGCCGATGTCCTCGTCGGTCAGCTGGCTGGCGTCCGCCACCTCGCGCGCCAGGTCGAAGCCCCGCGCGTCGCGCAGCGGATTCTCCTCCTCGAAGTCCCAGCGGGCCCGCCGTGCCCGGTGCATCGCCGCCGCGTACGCGTTGACGATCTGGGACGAGGTGAGCATGGCGTTGGCGTTGGGGTGGCCGGGCACGGAGATTCCGTACTCGGTCTCGATGCCCATCACTCGCCGTACGGTCATGCGGCCCTCCTTGCCCGGTGCGCCGCCCCCGGCGGGCGGAGCACGCTGACGTACCGCTGAACAACACCGGCGCCGGCCATCTGACCGCGGACGGTGGGTCGAGCCTAGGTCCAGGCGCGGGACGGCGGCCCCCGAGACGCGCCGTCCGGCTGCGGGGCCGCGAGGCGCCACAGCCGGACGGTGTGCGTACAGCTCCGGGGACCGCTGCCGGCCCGGGTAACCGCGTGCTTACAGGTACTGCCCCGTGTTGGCGACGGTGTCGATCGAGCGGCCGGACTCGGCGCCCTGCTTGCCGGTGACCAGCGTGCGGATGAAGACGATCCGCTCGCCCTTCTTGCCGGAGATGCGGGCCCAGTCGTCCGGGTTGGTGGTGTTCGGGAGGTCCTCGTTCTCCTTGAACTCGTCCACGCAGGCGGCGAGCAGGTGGGAGACGCGCAGACCGCGCTGACCGTGGTCGAGGAAGTCCTTGATGGCCATCTTCTTCGCGCGGTCGACGATGTTCTGGATCATCGCGCCGGAGTTGAAGTCCTTGAAGTACAGGACCTCCTTGTCACCGTTGGCGTAGGTGACCTCCAGGAAGCGGTTCTCCTCCGTCTCGGAGTACATCCGCTCCACCACCGACTGGATCATCGCGGCCACCGTGGCCGCGACGGAGCTGTCGTGCTCCTTGAGGTCGTCCGGGTGGAACGGCAGCGAGTCCTTGAGGTACTTGGAGAAGATGTCCTTCGCGGCCTCGGCGTCCGGGCGCTCGATCTTGATCTTGACGTCCAGGCGGCCGGGCCGCAGGATCGCCGGGTCGATCATGTCCTCGCGGTTCGAGGCGCCGATGACGATGACGTTCTCCAGGCCCTCCACACCGTCGATCTCGGCGAGCAGCTGCGGGACGATGGTGTTCTCCACGTCCGAGCTGACACCGGAACCGCGGGTGCGGAACAGCGACTCCATCTCGTCGAAGAAGACGATGACGGGCGTGCCCTCGCTGGCCTTCTCCCGGGCCCGCTGGAAGACCAGGCGGATCTGCCGCTCGGTCTCGCCGACGTACTTGTTGAGCAGCTCCGGGCCCTTGATGTTGAGGAAGTAGCTCTTCCCCTGGGGCCGGCCGGTCACCTCGGCGACCTTCTTGGCCAGCGAGTTGGCGACCGCCTTGGCGATCAGCGTCTTGCCGCAGCCGGGCGGGCCGTAGAGCAGGACGCCCTTCGGCGGGCGCAGCTCGTACTCCTTGAAGAGGTCGGCGTGCAGGTACGGCAGCTCGACCGCGTCGCGGATCAGCTCGATCTGGTTGCTGAGGCCGCCGATCTGGCGGTAGTCGATGTCCGGGACCTCCTCGAGGACCAGCTCCTCGACCTCGGACTTCGGCACGACCTCGTACACGTAGCCGGAGCGGGGCTCCAGCAACAGGGCGTCCCCCGCCCGGATGGTGAGCTCGCGCAGCGGCTCCGCGAGGCGCACCACGCGCTCCTCGTCGGTGTGGCCGAGAACCAGGGCTCGCTCGCCGTCCTCCAGGACCTCCTTGAGGGTGACGATCTCGCCGATGCGCTCGAAGGCCATCGCGTCCACGATGTTGAGGGCCTCGTTGAGCATCACCTCCTGGCCGCGCCGCAGCTCGTCGAGGGCGACGTTGGGGCTGACGTTCACACGGAGCTTCCGCCCGCCGGTGAAGATGTCGGCGGTCCCGTCCTCGTTCGCGTCGAGGAAGGTGCCGAAGCCCGCCGGGGGCTGTGCCAGCCGGTCCACTTCCTCCTTGAGGGCCACGATCTGGTCGCGGGCCTCACGCAGGGTGGAGGCGAGCCGTTCGTTCTGGGCGGACACGCCGGCCAGGTTGGTCTGGAGCTCGACGATCCGCTCTTCGAGGATTCTCGAATTGCGCGGCGAGTCGGCGAGCTTGCGGCGCAGCACGGCGATTTCCTGCTCAAGGTACGAGACCTGAGCGGCCTCGTCGGAACCACGAGCGGGCCTGCCGGTGCTGCGGTTGTAGTCGTCATCGTGGGCTGCCACGGTCCTCACCTCCTCCGGGGAGCTGGACGCTTCCAGACCCTACCTGGGACCAGGGGTCCGTAAACCCCTAGATCAAGAAAGATGGAACGGGCGTGTCCGATCTTCGCCCCAGCGTGCTTCCCCTCTGCTAAGGGGATACCCACCGCGCACCGCCCAAAGCGGGCCAGATGTATCGTCGAGCGAAGTGATATCCGATCGCGACCACGACGCGAGGTCCGATCGTTGTACGAATGGCGGGATTGCTCCCAGAAATGGGCGACCCGGGACAGAAACGGCAGGGAACCATGTCGGTGACCGAGCAGACTGCGGCGACGACCGAGGCGCTGGAGGTGTGGATCGACCAGGATCTGTGCACCGGCGACGGCATCTGCGTCCAGTACGCACCGGAGGTCTTCGAGCTGGACATCGACGGCCTGGCGTACGTGAAGGGCGAGGACGACGAGCTGCGCCAGCAGCCCGGGGAGACCGCCCCGGTGCCGCTGACGCTCCTTCAGGACGTGGTGGACTCGGCGAAGGAGTGCCCCGGCGACTGCATCCACGTGCGCCGGGTCGCCGACCGGGTCGAGGTGTACGGCCCGGACGCGGAGTGAGGGTAGTGAGGGTGTAGGGCCGGGCCGCTCAGGCCTGGCCCGCCGGGGCGGCGGCCTGGGAGCGTTCCCAGCCGCCGCCCTTGCGCGTCCAGGTGAGGTCGAGTGAGATGTCGGGGCGGAAGCGCGGCACGTCCTCGCTCGAATACCCCTGCGCGTGGCCGGTGATGGCGCCGTCCGAACGCACCGCGAGCCGGCTCACGGTGAGGTTCTCGCGCTCGGTGAGCAGGGTGGCCAGGACCGTCGGGCGGTCGCCGGGGCCGAAGCCGAGCAGGAAGACGGAGTCCGGCGGGGTGCCGGTCTCGGCGCCGCAGTGCGCGGCGACCACCGTGCCGGGGCGTCCGTCGCCCAGCCGGGCGGGCACGCTGATCGCCGTCCTGACCGGGAACGGTCCGCAGTCGAGCGGGAGTTGGGCCAGGGCCGGATCGGGGGCCGCGGTCGCGGCGAGGGCCGCGGGGGCGCCGTGGGCGGGCACCGGGGTGCCGGTCGCCGGGGAGGCCGCGAGGGCCGCGCCCACCACCGCCCCGCAGCCGGCCAGGGCCACGGCCCAGTGCCAGGGCGCGGTCCGGGCGTGCCCGGACCGGGGGCCGCCCCGCGGTGTCTGCTGTCCAACCGTCGCCGTCGTCCCGACCGCGGTCTCCACCAGGCGTCCCCTCCAGAGTTCCAGGAGCTGGTCCGTTCGAGCGAGCATCGTCCCACACCGTGCCGGTGAACTCACGGCCGGGGAGCGCGTCATGGGGCAGGCCCACCCACGGCCCGCCGGGGAGCCCGTCATGGAACGGGCCTCCGCCGAAGCCCGGCCGGCGAGCCGAAGGGGCGCGCCGGTGCCGAAAGGGAGAAGCGAGGAGGCCCGAGGGACGAGGGCCTTGGAGCGCCGACCGTCGGCACCGGGTCCGAGCGCCCCGGAGGCGAGCCGGCCACAAAAAAGGGGGCAGGGGCGGCACGAGATCGCTCGTGCCGCCCCTTGAGTCGGTACCGCGGAGGCTCAGCCCAGGTCGGGCTGGTCGTCCTCGCCGGCGCGGGCCGCCTTGCGGGCGGCGGCGCGCTCCTTGAGGGACGCCTCGGGCGACCCGTTGTCGTAGTCCTCGCCGTACGCGCCCTTGGCCGGGCGGCGGCGGCGCAGCGGCGGCTCCACGCCGTCCGCCAGGCGGCGGGCGGTGAGCAGGAAGCCGGTGTGGCCGATCATCCGGTGGTCCGGGCGGACCGCCAGGCCCTCCAGGTGCCAGGTGCGGACCATGGTCTCCCAGGCCTGCGGCTCGGTGTAGGTGCCGTGCTCGCGCAGCGCCTCGACGGTCTTCGACATCTGCGTGGTGGTGGCCACGTAGCAGCAGATGAGGCCGCCGGGGACGAGCGCCTTGGAGGCGACGTCCAGGCACTCCCAGGGGGCCAGCATGTCGAGGATGACGCGGTCGACGTCGGTCTCGACCAGGTTGTCCTGGAGGTCGCCGACGGTGAGCTTCCACGCCGGGTGCGGGCCGCCGAAGTAGCGCTCCACGTTGCCCTGGGCGATGTCGGCGAAGTCCTGCCGGCGCTCGTAGGAGGCCAGCATGCCCTGCTCGCCGACGGCGCGCAGCAGGTAGGTGCTGAGCGCGCCCGAGCCGACTCCGGCCTCGACCACGCGGGCACCGGCGAAGATGTCGGCCATCGCCAGGATCTGCCCCGCGTCCTTGGGGTAGATCACGGCGGCGCCGCGCGGCATGGACAGGACGTAGTCGGGGAGCAGGGGGCGCAGCGCGAGGTACGGGACGTTCCCCGTGGTGCGCACGACCGTGCCCTCGGGGGCGCCGATCAGCTCGTCATGCGGGAACGCACCCTTGTGGGTGTGGAACTGGTTCCCGGCCTGGAGCGTGAACGTGTAGTGGCGACCCTTGGGGTCGGTCAGCTGGACCTGGTCCCCGACCTGGAAGGGCCCGCGTCGGCGGGTGGCACCGGTCGGTTCGGACATACGCACAATCCTAAGGGAAGCGGACCGCCCCGCCTCACCAGCCCCTGGCGGCGGCCGTCGTCCCGGGCGTCACCGGCCGCTGACGGCCGAGGTCAGGCGCTGCTCGATGTCGCTGAGCGCGGCGACGCCGTACACCCGGCCGTCGGCCTCGACGACCAGGTACTCCCCCGCCGGGGTGGCCTGGACGGCCCGCAGCAGGTCCTCGCCGGCCAGGTCGGCGTCCAGCCGCAGGCCGGGCTCCAGGTCGCGGGCGTACGGGCCGACGGCGACCCAGGGGCGGCGGTGCTCCGGCACCTCCCGCGCCTTGGACTCCCGGAGGATGGCGATCGGCTCGCCCCGGCCGTCCACCACGACCACGGCGCCGGCCCGGGCCTCGCGGGCGCGGCGCATCGCCTCACCGAGCGAGGTGTCGGCGGTGACCTCGACGGTGCGGCGGGCCAGGTCGCGCAGCCGCAGGCCGGGCAGCGCCTCCTTGAGCCGGGCGTTGCGCACGCTGCCGGTGGCGCCGTTCCAGATGATCGCGGCGAGCACGGCGGCGAGCACCGCGTCCACCAGGGTGTCGGTGGTGGTGCGCTCGACCCCGCGGGCGGCGCTGATCAGCGGCAGGCCGATCAGGACGGCGACCGCCAGCATCCGGCCGACCCAGGCGGCGGCCACCGTGCCCGCCATCGGCCGGCCGGTGATCGCCCAGACGACGGCGCGCAGCATCCGCCCGCCGTCCAGCGGCAGGCCGGGCAGCAGGTTGAAGGCGGCGACCACCAGGTTGGACACCATCAGGCCCGTGAGCAGCACCCCGGGCACGCTGGACAGCTCCACGGCCCGCACCGCGAGGTAGAACACCCCGCCGAGCGCCAGCGAGAGCAGCGGGCCGACGAAGGCCAGCCAGAACTCCCGCCAGGGCGTGGTGGCCTCCTTCTCGATCTCGGAGACGCCGCCGAAGAACTGCAGCTGGATCCGGCGCACCCCGAGCCCGTAACGCAGCGCTACCAGGGTGTGGGCGAGCTCGTGGACCAGGACGGAGGCGTAGAAGGCGACGGCGAAGGAGAACGCGACCAGGTAGCGGGTGGCACCGAGGTCGGGCAGCACGTCGTTCAGCTGGCCGCCGAACACCCAGGTGATCAGCGCGGCGATGACGAACCAGGAAGGGGTGACGTAGATCGGCACGCCGAAGGGCCGGCCCATCAGGAGGCCGCTGCGGCGCTCCGGCGGCGGCCCGGCCGGGCGTTTGCGGTCGTCCTGCGGTGGCTGGTCGGAGGTCTGCTGCCCCCTGCTGTCGCTCACCGTGATCCCTTCGGTCGTCTCCCCCGTCGTGCCCCGGTGCGCCCACGCTACGTGATCGCGGCGCTCCGGCGCCGCGCGCCCCTCCCGGTGCTCTCATACCCACTGCGCGGGCCGTGGTGGCAGCACCGTGGCAGCGGGATGACAGCAAAGGGCAATAGGGTCGTAGCCATGCAGCAGACCGACACCACCAGCGCCACCGGGGCCCCGGTGCGCCCGGCGGCGCCGCCGACCGGCCTGTCCCCGTCCCGGGCGGGGGACTTCCTCACCTGTCCCCTGCTGTACCGGCTGCGGGTGATCGACCGGCTCCCCGAGCCGCCGAGCGCGGCGGCCACCCGGGGCACGCTGGTGCACGCGGTGCTGGAGCGGCTGTTCGACAGCCCGGCGGCCGAGCGCACGCCGGAGCGGGCGTTGGGCCTGCTGCGCCCGCAGTGGGAGCGGCTGCTCGGTGAACGGCCGGAGCTGGGCTCGTTGTTCCCGGAAGACCCGGAGGACCCGGACGGCGCGGCGCTGACCCGCTGGCTGTCCGACGCCGAGAAGCTGGTCGGCCAGTGGTTCCGGCTGGAGGACCCGACCCGGCTGCACCCGGTGGAGCGGGAGCTGTACGTGGAGACGGCCCTGGAGTCGGGGCTGCTGCTGCGCGGCTACATCGACCGGGTCGACGTCGCCCCGACCGGCGAGGTCCGGCTGGTGGACTACAAGACCGGCCGGGCGCCCTCGCGGGACTTCGAGGGCAAGGCGATGTTCCAGATGAAGTTCTACGCGCTGGTCGTGTGGCGGTGGAAGGGCGTGATCCCCAAGCGCCTCCAGCTGGTCTACCTCGGCGGGGGCGGGGACGTGGTCAGCTACGACCCGGACCAGGCCGACCTGCTCGCGGTGGAGCGCAAGCTGCAGGCGCTGTGGGAGCGGATCGGCCACGCGGTGGCCACCGGGGACTTCCCGGCCACCCGCAACCGCCTCTGCGACTGGTGCGACCACCGGGCCAGCTGCCCGGAGTTCGGCGGCACCCCGCCGCCGTACCCGCTGCCGCTGTCCCGTACGCCTGACGAAGACGATCGATGAGGACGATCCCGACGGGGGATCCGATGAACGAGGAGTGTCCTAGGTGACGATCCGTGTGCTGCTGGTCGACGACCAGCCGCTGCTGCGCACCGGTTTCCGGATGATCCTGGAGGCCGAGTCCGACCTGGTGGTGGTCGGTGAGGCCGGCGACGGTCAGCAGGCGCTGGACCAGGTGCGGGCGCTGCAGCCCGACGTGGTGCTGATGGACATCCGGATGCCGCGGATGGACGGCGTCGAGGCGACCCGCCGGATCGCCGGCCCGGGTCGGGACGGCCCGGCGAAGGTCCTGGTGCTGACCACCTTCGACCTGGACGAGTACGTGGTGGAGGCGCTGCGCGCGGGCGCCAGCGGCTTCCTGCTGAAGGACGTCCCGGCCGAGGAGCTGGTGCAGGCGATCCGGGTGGTCGCGGACGGCGCGGCGATGCTGGCGCCGAGCATCACCCGCCGGCTGCTGGACATGTACGCCACCAAGCTGCCGTCGGGCGACGAGGCGCCGCCGCAGGCGCTGAGCGCGCTGACCGACCGCGAGCTGGAGGTGCTGAAGCTGGTGGCGCGGGGGCTGTCGAACGCGGAGATCGCGGCCGAGCTGTTCGTCAGCGAGACCACCGTGAAGACCCACGTCGGCCATGTGCTGACCAAGCTGCAGCTGCGCGACCGGGTGCAGGCGGCCGTGTACGCGTACGAGAGCGGGCTGGTGCGCCCGGGCAGCCTGTAGCGGCCTCCGCGGCCGGTGACGGCCCGCGGAAACGTCACGGCGGCCCGTCCGCCGCTCCCCGTGGTGAGGGGGCGGTGGACGGGCCGCCGTCCTGTGCGCGCTACTTGGCGCTGCGGCTGATCTCCCAGAAGCGGAAGAAGCCGGTGGTGTCGACGGTGGACTCGACGCCGGTGACGTACGAACGGGCCGCGTAGAAGGCCTTGTTCTGGTACAGCGGGATCAGCGGGACGCTCTCGGCCTCGATCTGCTGGATCTGGCCGTAACCGACCGCGGCCGCGCTGCGGTCGGCCTGCTTGAGGCCGTCCGGCACCAGCTTGCCGCTGATCCGCGGGTCGTCCCAGCCGTGGTGGTAGGCACCGCCGTTGACCAGCAGCGGGGCGATGTAGTTGTCCGGGTCCGGGTAGTCGGCGAACCAGCCGATGACGTAGGCCTGGTACTTGCCGTCGGCCCAGCCCTTCTTGTACGCCTCCCAGTCCGGCTCCTGCTGGACCGTGACCTGGAAGAGGCCGCCGGCCTCCAGCTGCTTCTTCAGCGTCTCGGCCTCGTTGGCGCCGGCCCGCGAGCGGGACCAGGTGAGGTTGAGCTTGACCGGGGTCGGGACCTTGGCGTCGGTGAGGATCTTCTTGGCCTTGGCCACGTCCTGCTCGCCGTAGCGGTCGAAGAAGGCGGTGGTGTGGCCGGTGACGCCGGCCGGGACCATCGCGTACAGCGGCTGGACGGTCCGGGCGAAGACGTCGCGGGCGAGCGCCTTGCGGTCCATCAGCTGCGCGGCGGCCTGGCGGACCGCGGGGTTGCCGCCGACCGCGTCCTTGGTGTTGAAGACCAGCGAACGGGTGTCGTTGCTGTCGCCCTCGGTCACCTGCAGGTCGGTCTTGCCGCCCTGCTGGTCGGAGCGGATCTGGGCGGCGGTGTTCGGCTCCAGGCTGTTGTCGGTGAGGTCGACGTCGCCCTTGTCCAGCGCGGCCTTCAGGTCGTCGGCCTTGTCGAAGTACCGGACGGTGAACTTGGTGTTCCGCAGCTTGGCCTCGCCGCCGTACTTGTCGTTGGGCGACAGCACGACCTTGCCGACCTGCTTGCCGCTGTTCTCGACCGAGTCGATGCGGTACGGGCCGGAGCCGACCTGCTTGTCGTTGGCCAGCGCCTTGTCGGCCGGGTAGACCTGGTGGTCCACGATGGCCCCGGCCGGGGTGGCCAGCTTGGCCGGCAGGGTGGCGTCCGGCGCGGAGAGGTGGAACAGCACCTCGTTGTCGCCCTTGGCCTCGACGGACTTGATCGAGGAGAGCAGCGAGACCGGCCCGTTGTCGTCGTTGATCTTCTTGGTGCGCTCGATCGAGAACACCACGTCCGCGGCGGTCAGCGGGTGGCCGTTGGAGAACTTCTGCCCGGGCCGCAGGGTGCAGTGGTACTCGGTGGCCTCGCCGCCGGTGAACTCGCAGGACTGCGCGGCGTCCGGGCTCGGGTTGCTGGCGGCCGCCGGGAAGGTCAGCAGCGACTGGAAGGTGTTGCGCATGACCAGCCAGGAGCCGGAGTCGTAGGAGGTCGCCGGGTCCAGGGTGCCGGTCAGCTGGGCGGTGCCCATGGTGATCGACTTGCCGCTGTCCCCCTTCACGGCGTCGGTCACCGATCCGCAGCCGGCCACCGTCACGGCGACCAGACCGGCACAGCCGAGTACTGCGAGGCGTTCAGCTGAAGTCTTCACGGGGCGCGTCCTTATCGGTGGCACGAAACCCGAGTAGCGTGCCATATCGAACACGCACGACCGATACCCGCGCAGATGACGTTTGGGACACGGCGGTTCAGGGCAGCACCTCGCGCTCGACGAGATGTCAGCCAATGCCCCATTTCTCCCTCGATCACCTCGGACCGGGGCCCCGTCCTGCCGTGTACCGGCCGGTAGGGCCGGGCCGCAATGAGAGGACAATCACACTCGCAGGGGTGGGTGACTCAGACCCGCGAGGCGACCAGCGAGCGCAACAGGTCGAGGTCGACCTGCTCCAGCGAGGGCAGCACCAGGCGCCCCGGGGCCGGCTCGATCGCCGCCACCGAGGGCACCGCGATCACCGGGCAGCCGGCCGCCTCGCCCGCGCTCACCCCGGTCGGGGTGTCCTCGACCACCACGCAGCGGGCCGGCTCCGCACCCAGCCGGCGGGCCGCCTCCAGGTACGGGTCGGGGAACGGCTTGGTGCGCGGCACCTCGTCCCCGCCGATGGTGAAGGCGAAGTGGTGGGCGCCCAGCGAGCGCAGCACGATGTCGATCACGTGCCGGTGCGAGGCGGACACCATGGCGGCCGGGATCCCGTGCGCGGCAAGGGTGTTGAGGAGGCGCTCGGCGCCCGGCATCAGCGGCACGCCGCCGCCCAGCAGGTCCACGAAGCGCTGGTTCACCAGCACGCCCAGGTCGGCCGGGGCGATGTCCACGCCGGTCCGGGCGACCAGGTAGTCCATCACCCGGGTCATCGGGCCGCCGACCACGTGCGCGCGGTCCGCCTCGTCCAGCTGGTGGCCCAGCTCGGCGAAGAGCGAGACCTCGGCCTGCCACCAGAAGTCCTCGGTGTCCACCAGCGTGCCGTCCATGTCCAGCAGCACCGCCTGCAGACCGCGGTCGTCCCCGTGGTCCAGCACGCGGGTGGCGGTGGGACTGGTGGTCATGGCGGGTTCCTTCCGGCAGGCCCCGGACCGTGCCCGGGGATGGCACAGGCCGGCCCGCTGGTGAGCGGACCGGCCCGTTCAGGATCATCAAGGATACGCCCGCTTCGTCCGGAAAGCGCGAACGGAGCGGAACGCCCGCGTTACCGGGCGTTGAAGTACTTCGCCTCCGGGTGGTGGATCACGATCGCGTCGGTGGACTGCTCCGGGTGCAGCTGGAACTCCTCGGAGAGCACCACGCCGATCCGCTCGGGCTTCAGCAGCTCGGCGATCTTGGCGCGGTCCTCCAGCTCGGGGCAGGCCCCGTAGCCGAGCGAGAAGCGGGCGCCCCGGTACTTGAGCGCGAACATGTCCTTGACGTCCTGCGGGTCCTCGCCGGAGAAGCCCAGCTCGTAGCGGACCCGGGCGTGCCAGAACTCGGCCAGCGCCTCGGCCAGCTGCACCGACAGGCCGTGCAGCTCCAGGTAGTCGCGGTAGGAGTTCCCGGCGAACAGCTCGTTGGCCGCCTCCGAGATCCGGTTGCCCATCGTCACCACCTGCAGGCCGACCACGTCCCGCACGCCGGCCTCCTCCGGGCGGAAGAAGTCGGCCAGGCAGAGCCGGCGGCCGCGGCGCTGGCGCGGGAAGGTGAAGCGGGTGCGCTCGGTGCCGTCCTCGTGGAAGACGATCAGGTCGTCGCCCTTGGAGTTGGCCGGGTAGTAGCCGTAGACCACGGCCGCCTCCAGCCAGCCCTCGGTCTGCAGCCGGTCCAGCCAGGCCCGCAGCCGCGGCCGGCCCTCGGTCTCCACCAGCTCCTCGTAGGACGGCCCCTCGCCGGTGCGCGCCGCCTTCAGGCCCCACTGGCCCTTGAACAGCGCGTCCTCGTCCAGCCAGGAGGCGTAGTCGGCGAACGGGATGCCCTTGACGATCCGGTCGCCCCAGAACGGCGGGGTGGGCACGGCGTTGTCCACGGCGACGTCGGAGCGGATCTGGCCGAGGTTGACCTCCGGCTCCGGCTCCTCCACCTCGACCCGGGCGTGCCGGCGCTGCTTGAGCTCCGGCAGGGTCGCGCCGGGCACCCCGCGCTTGACCGCGATCAGCGCGTCCATCAGCCGCAGGCCCTCGAAGGCGTCCCGGGCGTAGCGGACCTCGCCCTCGTAGATCTCGTGCAGGTCCTGCTCGACGTAGGCCCGGGTGAGGGCGGCGCCGCCGAGGATCACCGGGAAGCTGGCGGCCAGCTTGCGCTGGTTGAGCTCCTCCAGGTTCTCCTTCATGATCACGGTCGACTTGACCAGCAGGCCGGACATCCCGATCACGTCCGCGTTGTGCTCCTGCGCGGCGTCCAGGATCGCCGAGACCGGCTGCTTGATGCCCAGGTTGACCACGGTGTAGCCGTTGTTGGACAGGATGATGTCGACCAGGTTCTTGCCGATGTCGTGGACGTCGCCCTTGACGGTGGCCAGCACGATGGTGCCCTTGCCCTCGTCGTCGGACTTCTCCATGTGCGGCTCCAGGTGGGCCACCGCGGTCTTCATCACCTCGGCGGACTGGAGCACGAACGGCAGCTGCATCTGGCCGGAGCCGAACAGCTCGCCGACCACCTTCATGCCGGCCAGCAGCGTGCTGTTGACGATCTCCAGCGCCGGACGCTCCGTCAGCGCCTCGTCCAGGTCGGCCTCCAGGCCGTTGCGCTCGCCGTCGATGATCCGGCGCTGCAGCCGCTCGTCCAGCGGGAGCGCGGCCAGCTCCTCGGCCTTGGAGGCCCTGACCGACGCCGAGGAGACGCCCTCGAAGAGCTGGAGCAGCTTCTGCAGCGGGTCGTAGCCCTCGCCGCGGCGGTCGTAGACCAGGTCGAGCGCGACCTCGCGCTGGTCCTCGGGGATCCGGGCCATCGGCAGGATCTTGGAGGCGTGCACGATCGCCGAGTCCAGGCCGGCCTCGACGCACTCGTTCAGGAAGACCGAGTTGATCACCATGCGGGCGGCCGGGCTGAGGCCGAAGGAGATGTTGGACAGGCCCAGGGTGGTCTGCACCTTCGGGTGGCGGCGCTTGAGCTCGCGGATCGCCTCGATGGTCTCGATGCCGTCCCGGCGGGACTCCTCCTGGCCGGTGCCCAGGGTGAAGGCCAGGCAGTCGACCAGGATCGAGCCCTCGTCGATGCCGTACTCGGTGGTGAGCTGCGCGATCAGCCGCTCGGCGATGGCCACCTTGGTCTCGGCGGTGCGGGCCTGGCCCTGCTCGTCGATGGTCAGCGCGATCAGGCCGGCGCCGTGCTCGCGGGCCAGCGAGGCGATCCGGCCGAAGCGGGTGTCCGGGCCGTCGCCGTCCTCGTAGTTGACCGAGTTGAGCACCGCGCGGCCGCCGAGGGCCTCCAGGCCGGCCCGCAGCACGTCCGGCTCGGTGGAGTCCAGCACGATCGGCAGGGTGGAGGCGGTGGCCAGCCGGCCGGCGACCTCCTTCATGTCGGCGACGCCGTCGCGGCCGACGTAGTCCACGCAGAGGTCGAGCAGGTGGGAGCCGTCCCGGATCTGGTCGCGGGCGATCTCCACGCAGGCCTGCCAGTCGCCGGCCAGCATCGACTCGCGGAACTTCTTCGAGCCGTTGGCGTTGGTGCGCTCGCCGATCGCCAGGTACGAGGTGTCCTGGCGGAACGGCACCGCCTGGTACAGCGAGGAGGCCGAGGGCTCGGGCTGCGGCTCGCGCGCGGCGACCGGGCGGCCCTGGACCCGCTCGACCACCTGGCGCAGGTGCTCGGGCGTGGTGCCGCAGCAGCCGCCGACCAGCGAGAGGCCGTACTCGCGGGTGAACACGTCGTGCGCGTCGGCCAGTTCGGCCGGGGAGAGCGGGTAGTGGGCGCCGTCCTTGCCGAGCACCGGCAGGCCCGCGTTCGGCATGCAGGACAGGCCGATCCGGGCGTTCTTGGCCAGGTAGCGCAGGTGCTCGCTCATCTCGGCCGGGCCGGTGGCGCAGTTCAGGCCGATGTAGTCCACCCCGAGCGGCTCCAGTGCGGTGAGCGCGGCGCCGATCTCGGAACCCAGCAGCATGGTGCCGGTGGTCTCCACCGTCACCTGCACCAGCACCGGCAGGTCGAGCCCGGCCTCGGCCAGGGCGCGCTTGGAGCCGAGGATGGCGGCCTTGGTCTGCAGCAGGTCCTGGCTGGTCTCGACCAGCAGCGCGTCGGCACCGCCCGCGATCAGGCCGGCCGCGTTCTCCTGGAAGCCGTCGCGCAGCGTCTCGTACGGGGCGTGGCCGAGGGTGGGCAGCTTGGTGCCGGGGCCGATCGAGCCGAGCACCCAGCGGACGCGGCCGTCGGCGGCGGTGTGGGCGTCGGCGGTCTCCCGGGCGATCCGGGCGCCCGACTCGGACAGCTCGAAGATCCGCTCGGCGATCTCGTACTCGCCGAGCGCCGAGAAGTTGGCGCCGAAGGTGTTGGTCTCCACGCAGTCCACGCCCACGCCGAAGTAGGCCTCGTGGACGGAGCGGACGATGTCGGGCCGGGTGATGTTGAGGACCTCGTTGCAGCCTTCGAGGTTCTGGAAGTCCTCCAGCGTCGGGTCCTGCGCCTGGAGCATGGTGCCCATCGCACCATCGGCCACCACCACCCGGGTGGCAAGCGCTTCACGCAACGCGTTCGCGCGACTCTGCTGAGTGATGGACGGGTCGGCTGCAGTGGCCATGGGGCTTCTCCCTGGTGCGACGGCTGTCGGCTTTGCGCCCCGCTTGGTCGGGGACACACGTGGTCAGCGTATCCGGCCGACGGGTCGGCTTGCGGACCCATTCCGTATCCTGAGCGCTTTACCGCAAGGGGGGAGCAAGTGCGTGAGTCGATTCCGGACCGTGGTGCGGCAAACCGGCAAGGCCCTGGGGGCCCCGTTCCGGGCCCTGCGCGAGCGCTGGCGCCGGTGGTCCTGGTGGCGCCGGTCGCTGCTGGTCCTGGCGCTGGTGGTGGCGGTGCCCGTGACCGCGCTCGGCTCGGTGTTCGTCTCTATCCGACTGCACTACACGGGTGAGCCGGCCGCCGAGGCCCGCACCCGCGGGCGGGACGCGGTCTGGCTCGGCCACGCCTGGGTGGACGGGCGCAAGACCGAGGCCGACGTCGAGGCGCTGACCCGGCAACTTTCCGGTACCGGCATTCGCGACCTGTACGTGCACACCGGACCGCTGGAGCACGACGGCTCGCTGCCGCCGGCCGTCCACCCCCGGGCCCGCTGGTTCACCGACACCGTGCACCGGGCGCTGCCCGGCGTACGGCTGCAGGGCTGGCTGGGTGACGAGGTCAAGCCCGAGAAGGACGCCCTGGACCTGGAGGACGCCCCCACCCGGGACCGGGTGACCGCCTCCGCCCGCCAGGTGCTGGACCAGGGCTTCGACGGCGTGCACTTCGACATGGAGCCGATCCGCCCCGGTTCGGCCGGCTGGCTGGACCTGCTCGACCGGGTCCGCCCGGTCACCGCGGCGCGCGGCGCCGTGCTCTCGGTGGCCGCCCCGCAGATCGACCCCGTCCCGGGCCTGCACACGGCCGGCATCCTACTCACCGACCACGGCAAGTGGTGGGACCGGGCGTACTTCACCGAGACCGCCCGCCGGGTCGACCAGGTCGCCGTGATGACCTACGACACCTCGATGCCGACCGAGCCGCTGTACGGCGGCTACGTCGCCCAGCAGACCGAACTGGCCCTGCGGTCCACCCCGGCCGACGTGGACCTGCTGATCGGCCTGCCGTTCTACTGGGACGACAAGTGGGGCCACTGGGGTGACGCCGAGACCGTCGACGCGGCCGTCCGCGGCGTCCGGCTGGGCCTGGGCCGGGAGGACCTGCGCCGCGCCCACTTCGGCGTCGCGCTGTACGTGGACTTCGCCTCGACGCCGGAGAACTGGGCGGCCTACCGGCGCGGCTGGGTGGACGTCCGGTAGCGCGGCCGGGTCGGTGGGGAAGGTCAGGCTCTACGCGGCCAGCCGGTGGGCCAGGGCGCCCAGGTAGCGGTGGACGGTCGCGTCCTCGCCGACCACGTAGTGCGAGACCGCCCGGTACAGCGGCTTGCGGACCTCGCCGCGCTCGGTGACGGTCAGCGAGCAGCCCGGCCCGGCCGGGGTGAGCACGTACGTCCAGGTGCCGCCGTACGGCAGGTCCGGGTCGGCGATGCCGGTGACCAGGCGGTGCGGCGCCTCGCTGGCCACCACCTCGTACGTGACGTGCCCGTGCCGGTCGTACTCGCGCCAGCGCACCCGGCCGCCGGCCGCGGCGGGCAGCCGCTCGACGTGGGTGAGGCCGGGCCGCCAGGCCGGGTAGAGGTCGATGTCGGTCAGCACGTCCCAGACCGCGCCGGGCGGCTGGGCGAGCTCCAGCCCACCCTCGGTGACGTGCTCCACCGGCAGCCGGCGCCCGGCCCGGTCCGCCGCCAGCAGCGCGGCGCCGGCCAGCGCGGCCGCACCCGTGCCCGCGCCGATCCACAGCCATCCGTTCATCGGTGTGGCCCCTTCCGCCCGGCCCCCGCCCGTTCATCATCGCGCCACTGGGCCGAGGAGGCACGTGCGTCGCCCTGCGCCACCGGTCGGACGCGGTGCGCGCCCGACCGGCGATCTGACGGCCCGTCAGTCCATGGGGCCGCGATATCCGCTGGATCGGGGCGGCCGGCTCCCCCAGACTGTCCCGGTGCCCGGCCGCGGTGCGCATCAAAGCCCGTAGGCTGGGCAGGTAGGGACCATGGAGCGAGGCGTTCCATGGGAGACGAGAGGTTCGACAGTCGGCAGCCGGCCCGTCGGCGCCCCGGCAAACCAGCCGGGGCGGTGCCGGCCCAGCCGCCGACCGGAGGGAGACGCTGGGTGATCGAGCTGGAAGATGTTCCCGAGTTGATCGACCCGGTGATGGTCTGCGCCTTCGAGGGCTGGAACGACGCGGGCGACGCCGCCTCCGCCGCTCTGGCGCATCTGGACGAGACCTGGGGCGGCAAGGTGATCGCCGCCCTGGACGCGGAGGACTACTACGACTTCCAGGTCAACCGGCCCACGGTCTGGCTGGACGGCGGCATCCGCCGGATCACCTGGCCGACGACCAGGATCTCGGTGATCCGGGTGACGGAGCCGACGACCAGGGACCTCGTGCTGGTCCGCGGCATCGAGCCGAGCATGCGCTGGCGCTCGTTCTGCAACGAGCTGCTGGGCTTCGCGCACGAGCTGGGCATCGAGCTGGTGGTGATCCTGGGCGCGCTGCTCGGCGACACCCCGCACAGCCGCCCGGTGCCGGTCAGCGGGGTCACCTCCGACCCGGAGCTGGCCCGTCGGCTGGACCTGGAGGAGAGCCGCTACGAGGGCCCGACCGGCATCGTCGGCGTGCTCCAGGAGGCCTGCACCCACGCCGGGGTCCCGGCCGTGACGCTGTGGGCCGCGGTGCCGCACTACGTCTCGCAGCCGCCGAACCCGAAGGCCACGCTGGCCCTCCTCAACAAGCTGGAGGACCTGCTGGACCTGCGCATCCCGCCGGGCGAGCTCGGCGAGGACGCCCGGGCCTGGCAGCTCGGCGTGGACCAGCTGGCCGCCGAGGACAGCGAGGTGGCCGAGTACGTCCAGCAGCTGGAGGAGGCGCAGGACACCGCGGAGCTTCCGGAGGCCTCCGGGGACGCCATCGCCCGCGAGTTCGAGCGCTACCTGCGCCGCCGGGAGAACGTCGGGCCGACCGGCGAGAAGCCGGTGTCCGGGCACGCCACGGCGGAGCGGCCGGCCGAGCCGGAGGCGCCGGGCGGCGCCCGGGAGAGCCAGGACGGCGCCGAGGACGAGTAGTGGTCGACGGGTACGCCGAAGGGGCGTCAGGACCTCGGTCCTGACGCCCCTTCGGCGTTGTGGTGCGGGGTGCTGTCCCGCCGGGAGTTGTCGGACGCGCCCTAGAGCGCGACGCCGAGCAGGGCGTCCACGGTGCGGGTCACCAGGCCGGGCGCGCCGATGTCGGTGCCGCCCCCGGTCTCCTGCCGCTCGGCCCAGCGGTCGACGGCGGCCAGCGCGGCGGGCGCGTCCAGGTCGTTCGCGAGCGCCGTGCGGACCTCGGCGAGCAGGTCCTCGGCGGCCGGGCCGTCCGGCCGGGAGACCGCGGCGCGCCAGCGGGCGAGGCGCTCGACGGCCTCGTCCAGGACGTCCTTGGTCCACTCCCAGTCGGCGCGGTAGTGGTGCGAGAGCAGCGCCAGGCGGATCGCCGCCGGGTCGACGCCCTCGCGGCGCAGCGCCGAGACGAAGACCAGGTTGCCGCGGGACTTGGACATCTTGTGGCCGTCCAGGGCGACCATGCCGGCGTGCACGTACGCCTGGGCGTACGGGTGGGCGCCGGTGGC
The DNA here is from genome assembly GCF_054601375.1 of Kitasatospora sp. Ki12. NCBI lineage: Bacteria > Bacillati > Actinomycetota > Actinomycetes > Kitasatosporales > Streptomycetaceae > Kitasatospora > Kitasatospora sp. Ki12. Next base: position 2,667,258 of record NZ_BAAIHT010000002.1, read on the forward strand.
GACCTGGGCGTGCGCGGCGCCCATCTCGTGGTGCGGGAAGGAGAGGTCGCTGCCGCCGCCCTGGATGTCGAAGGACATGCCGAGGTACCGCAGCGCGATGGCGACGCACTCGATGTGCCAGCCGGGGCGGCCGTGGCCGAGCTCGGTGTCCCAGGCGGGCTCGCCGGGGCGGGCGGCCATCCAGAGCAGGGCGTCCAGCGGGTTGCGCTTGCCGGGGCGGTCCGGGTCGCCGCCGCGCTCGGCGAAGACCGGGCGCATGGCCTCGCGGGTGAGGCCGGAGACCTCGCCGAAGCGCGGGTCGGCGTCGACCGAGAAGTAGATGTCGCCGTCCACGTCGTAGGCGGCGCCGGAGGCCAGCAGCTTCTGGACGATCGGGACGATCCACGGGATCGACTCGACGGCGCCGATGTAGTGCGCCGGCGGGAGCATGCGCAGCGCGGTCATGTCCTCGCGGAACAGGGCCGTCTCGCGCTCGGCCAGGGCGGTCCAGTCCTGACCGGTCTCGACGGCGCGCTGCAGCAGCGGGTCGTCCACGTCGGTCACGTTCTGGACGTACAGGACGTCGTGGCCGGCGTCCTTCCAGACGCGCTGGACCAGGTCGAACGCGTTGTAGGTGGCGGCGTGGCCCAGGTGGGTCGCGTCGTAGGGGGTGATGCCGCAGACGTAGATCCGGGCGGTGCCGTCCTGCGGCACCACCTCTCGGACCGTACCCGCTGCGGTGTCGTGGATACGGAGGGGGAGCCCCTGACCAGGCAGGGCGGGAACCTCGGAGGCGGGCCAGGCATGCATGGAAACAACTTTAACCTTGCGAACATTTGAAAGCCTAACCAGTGCGCAAGATCGACTGGAATCGCTTCCTGGCGTTGCCTGACCGCTTCCCGACTGGTATTGCACGGAAACTCCGGTGGAACGTGACGGAACGGGAGCACCCCGCCCGGCCCCCGGACAGGGGTGAGCGCCCGGCCGGCCCTGCCGCCGACCGGGCGCCCGGCTCCCCGGGGAACGCGGCCGGAGCCGCTACGACCGCTGCCAGAGGGCCGGCACGTTCGGCGGCTCCCAGCCGGCCATGGCGGTGTGCGCCTGGAGGCAGACGTAGGAGACGCCGGAGTAGGTGACGCGGTCGCCCGCGCGGTAGGAGGCGCCCGGGGCCCAGGTGCCGCCCGGCGGCGCGGTGGGCGTCCCGGTCGGGGTGGGCGTGGTCGGGGTGGGCGTGGGCGAGCTGGGCGTCGGGCTCGGCGTGCCGGGGCTCTGCGGCACGTTCAGCACGAAGTCGTAGCTGCCCTCGCGGACGTTGCCGTTCTGCCGGACGTTCATCAGCAGCCGGGCGTCGTAGATGGTGTCGGTGCTGTTGCGCGGCTCACCCGGGAAGTACAGCTGGGTGGTGACGATCTGGCGGCCGGGGGCCTGGAGCTTCACGTGGATGTGCCGGGTACGGCCCGGGTAGAGGCCGGGCACGATGGTGTCCAGCTTGTACGCGCCGTTGGCGTCGGTGAACTGGTGGCCGCGGAAGGTGTAGCCGACGTTGTCGTACTCGCCGTTGTCGTCGGCCTGCCAGAAGTCCAGCAGGACGCCGGAGACGGGCCGGCAGGCCCGCCCGAACACGTAGCCGCTGACGACCAGCCGGGTGCCGGGGCCGTCGTTCACCAGGGATCCGCGCAGCGGGGAGTTCGGCTTGAAGTAGGGGCCCTCGGTCTGCTCGATCGTGGGGGCGTCGCCGTCGTGGCACTCGGGCGTGAACTCCGGGGTCCGGCCGCTGCCGGCCTGCTCCCGGGCCAGTGCGACCCCGCCGCCGACCAGCAGCGGGGCGGCCCCGAGTGCGGCGGCGGCTTTCAGGACGGTCTTGCGGCTGATCATGCCGTCGGGCTCGGGCATGCGCCGTCTCCTTCTCGTGAGGCGGGGGTGGGGGTGGGGGTGGGGGGTGACCCTTGCCATGGTGGGGGCATGACAAGGGCCGGACCGGCGGCCCGCCCGTGCGCCGGACCGGACACCGGCGCGGCCTTCGGCTCCCGAGGCGGGCCAGCAGCAAAGTTACGGGCCGTCCGGCGCGACCGCGATGGACATGATCCGGGGATCGTGGTGCTTTCCGTCGACCCGGGCCCGGAACTCCCCCGGCGTCATCCCGGTCTCCCGGCGGAAGAAGCGGCAGAAGTACGCCGGGTCCGCGAATCCCGCGTCCTTGGCGACCTGACGGATCGTCAGATCGGTGCAGGCGAGCAGCCGCTTGGCCTCCAGGGTCTGCTGGCGGCGGATCAGCCCGCCCGGCGTGCGGCCGGTGGCCCGCTTCACCAGGGTCTGCAAGTGCCCCGGGGAGACACCCAGTCGTCGGGCGATGGAGGCCACCGAATGCCGCACCCCGCCCGGCTCGGCGATCAACCGGGCGAAGGCGGCGGCCAGTTCGGACGACCGGCCGGCCACCGCCGGGCGGTCGTCCGGGACCCGGGCGCGCAGCGCCCGGACGATCAGGATGTGCAGGCTGGCCCGCAGCACGCCCTGGTAGCCGGGCGCCCTGGCCAGGAACTCGTGCTCCATGTCGGCGAACAGGGCGCCGATCGCGTCGGCCTGTTCACCGAGCGCGAGGGCCGGCCGGGTGGCCAGCGCCCGCAGGGCGGCGAGGTCCTGGGGACTGCCGAGCAGGAAGTCCTCGTTGAACAGCAGGACCCGGCCGGTGAGCTCCTCGGCGTCCGCCCAGTAGTGCACCTGGCCGGGGGTGATCACGCACAACTGCGGTGGCGCCAGCGTCCGGTGGACCAGGTCCAGGACGTGGGCGCCGCGGCCGCCGGTGACGTGGACGATCTCGTGGAACGAGTGCCGGTGGGGGAAGCCCGCCCGGGAGAGCGGGCCGATCGCGTCGAAGCTGCCGATGGCGAAGGGGAGCAGCTGGGGCAGCGGGACCTGCAGGCGGTGCAACGGCAGGTCCGGCGTGCCTCGGGGAGTGGGGGTGGTCCGTCGCGCGTCCATCGGAGCAGTCTGCGACCCGCCCCGGGGACAGGTCCAGACCATCGACGGAGGCGGTGACGGAGGTGGTTCAGACCGGCGGCCAGGGGATCGCGGGCCAGTCCTCGGGAGGCAGCGGATGACGGCCGGAACCGCGCAGTTCGGCCACCCGGGCCCGGGTGGCGTCCAGCTCGGCCCCGGTCAGGTGCGGGGCGAGGCGCTCGGCGAGCTCGCCGTCCAGCTGCTCGGCCAGCCGGGCCAGTACCTCCAGCGCCTCGGCGGGCAGCGGGTCGCCCGCCCAGCCCCAGAGCAGGGTGCGCAGCTTGCCCTCGGTGTTGAAGGTGACGCCGTGGTCGATGCCGTACACCCGGCCGTCCGCCGCCGGGATCAGGTGGCCGCCCTTGCGGTCCGCGTTGTTGAGCACCGCGTCCAGCACCGCGAGCCGGCGCAGCCGCCGGTCGTCGTGGTGCACCAGCAGCGCGGTGCGCCCGCCCTCCACCTCGGCCCGGACGATCGGCAGCCAGCCCTCCTCCGGGCCGCGCGGGTCCTGCAGCGCCAGCAGCGGTTCGGCCGCCGGGTCCGGCTCGACCCACAGCTGCACCATGCCCGGCCCGTGCGGGCCGTCGCGCAGCACCGTCGGCGGGATCAGCGCCCAGCCGGTCGCGGCGGACAGCTCGTACGCGGCGACCTCGCGGCCGGCCAGCGTGCCGTCCGGGAAGTCCCAGAGCGGGCGCTCCCCCGCCACCGGCTTGTAGACGGCCTGGGCGCTCAGCGAACCGTGCGCGACGGTGCAGTACAGCGCGGCGTTGGAGGCCTCGGTGAGCCGGCCGTGCACCGTCAGCTCGCCCTGGCGCAGCAGCGCGAGGGCGGTGGGCACGTCGGCGGCCAGCGCGGCGGCGGCCGCCGGGTCGGCCTGCGGCGGGGTGTCGGTGTTCAGCGCCGGTAGCCGTTCGCGCGCGGGCACAGGTGGCCCTCCGGGTCGAGCGGCAGGTTGCAGAACGGGCAGGGCTTGCGGCCGGCCGCGACCAGGTCCAGGGCGCGCTTGGCGAACACCCGGGCCATCGCGCCGGACAGCCGCACCCGCAGCATGTCCGGGCCGGCGTCGTCGTCGGTGAAGACCTCGGCGGCCTCCTCCTCTTCCTCCTCCTCGACCAGCGCCTGCGCCTCGACGACCAGGCAGCCGTCCGCGCTGTCCCAGGCCAGGGCCATCGTGCCGACCCGGAACTCCTGCTCCAGCGGCAGGTCCAGCGGAGCGGTGTCCAGCAGGTCCTTGGGGGCGGCGGCCGGGATGGCGGAGTCGCCGCCGCTGCGCCGCAGCGCCTCGTCCAGGACCTCCTCGATCCGCTCGGCGAGCGCCGCGACCTGGGTCTTCTCCAGCAGCACACTGGTGATCCGGCCCCGGGCGCTGGCCTGCAGGTAGAACGCCCTGGCGCCGGGCTGGCCGACGGTGCCGGCCACGAACCGTTCGGGCTGGTCGTAGAAGAAGACCTGACGGGTCACGCTCTCGCTCCGGATCGTGTCGGTCGGCGCGGATCCGCCGTGGGGGATCGTGGCCATTCGGACTCGTTAGTCACCCTACGACCTCCGGGCTCCGGCCGGGGAGCCGAGCCGACGGCCGCGGGCCGGGTGGCACCCGCGGGCCCGGGCGGTGCCGCTCGGACGGGGGACTGCCCGGGCGGTGCCGTTCAAGGAGTGCGGCTCGGGTGGTGCCGCTCGGGTGGTACGGCTCGGGTGCTGCCGCTCAGGTGGTGCCGCCGACCACCGCGTCACCGGCCGGGGTGACCGGCTCCGGCCCGCTCTTCGGCGCCAGCGACCCGAGGTCGCCGGTGTCGCCCGTCCTCAGCACGAAGGGCCGCTGCGGGGTGTAGCGGATCGCGGTGACCGAGCAGGGCTCGACGCTGATCCGCTGGAAGTGGTCCAGGTGCAGGCCGAGCGCGTCGGCCACCACGGCCTTGATCACGTCACCGTGCGAGCAGGCGATCCAGACCGCGTCCTCGCCGTGCTCGGCGGCGATCCTGCCGTTCCACTCGCGGACCGCGCTCACCGTACGGTGGCTCAGCTCGCGCAGCGACTCCCCGCCGGGGAAGGCCGCGGCGGCCGCGTGGTCCTGCACGGTGCGCCAGAGCGGCTCCTTCGCCAGCTCCGCCAGCGGACGGCCGGTCCACTCGCCGTAGTGGCACTCCCCCAGCCGCTCGTCCTCGGTCGGCGCGCCCAGCTCGGGCCGGGCGGCCAGCAGCGGCTCCAGCGTCTGGCGGCAGCGCTCCAGCGGACTGCTGACGACCCGCGCCAGCGGGATGCCGGCCAGCCGGTCGGCCAGCGCGGCGGCCTGCGCGCGTCCGGTGTCGTCGAGGTCCACGCCGGGGGTCCAACCGGCCAGGATCCCGGCGGTGTTCGCGGTGGAGCGGCCGTGACGGACGAGCAGCAGGGTGGGCATGGGGCTCAGCCTACGGCCTCCCGGCCCCGCCGCGGCGGCGGGTTACCGACCGGTTATCCGACCGGCACGCCGTCCGGCGGCCCCGGGCAGCCGGCCCTGCGGCCAACCCGGCGGCCCCCGGCCGGTGAACGCGTTCCGCCCGGGTCCGTGCCCGACGGCCGCGATCGGGTGACAATGGCCTGCATGATCGTCCACTGCGCCGCCTACAGCGACGGCCGCCGGATCGAGGCCCCCGACGACCTGGCCGGCGCGCTCGCCGCCGCCCGCGCGGCCGGTCCGGACGGCTTCGTCTGGATAGGCCTCTTCGAACCGACCGTCGAGGAACTCGACCACGTCGGCAAGGAGTTCGCGCTGCACCCGCTGGCCGTCGAGGACGCCGTCAGCGCCCACCAGCGCCCCAAGGTCGAGGCCTACCAGGGCTCGCTGTTCATCGCCCTGAAGACCCTCGGCTACGCCCCGGGCGCCCACGTCGTCACGGTCGGCGAGGTGATGGTCTTCCTCGGCCACGACTTCGTGATGACCGTCCGGCACGGCGAGGACTCCCCGCTCGGCGGCCTGCGGTCCCGGCTGGAGCAGGAGCCCGAACTGCTGCGCTACGGGCCCAGCTCGGTGCTGCACACGGTCGCCGACACCATCGTGGACGGCTACGTGGAGGTGGCCACCGGCCTCCAGGCCGACCTGGACGAGCTGGAGGCCGACATCTTCGCCCCCGGCCGGGTCGGCCGCGACACCGCCGGACGGATCTACGGCTACAAGCGCCAGGTGATGTCCGTACGCCGTGCCACCGGCCCGCTGCTGGAGCCGATGCTGACGCTGGAGCGCGGCGCCCGCTTCGTCCGCCCCGAGACGGCGCCCTACCTGCGGGACGTCGCCGACCACCTGGCCCGGGTGAACGACCAGGTGGACGGCATGGACCGGCTGCTGTCCGACATCCTCAGCGCCAACCTGGCGCAGGTCAGCGTCCAGCAGAACAACGACATGCGGAAGATCTCCGCCTGGGCGGCGCTGGCCGCCGTGCCGACGATGATCGCGGGCGTCTACGGGATGAACTTCGACGACATGCCCGAGCTGCACCAGCCCTGGGGCTACCCGGCGGTCCTGGTGCTGATGGCGGTGGTCTGCGTGGGCCTGCACCGGGTGTTCAAGCGGCACGACTGGCTGTAGGGCCCATGCTGCCCTGACAGCGCCTGTCGTGCCGCCCGCCGCCCGCCCCGGCGTCCGGTCACGCCGGTCCGCCAGTCCGGTCACGCCAGTCCGGCACGCTCCAGCGCCTCGACGCCCGTGCGCAGGGCGTGGATCCGCTCGTCCAGGGAGAACCCGGACGGAGCCAGCGTGAGCGTGGTGACGCCCGCGTCCGCGTAGGCCTGCATCCGGTCGGCGATCCGGGCCGTGTCGCCGATCAGCGAGGTGGCGTCGATCAGGTCGTGCGGGACGGCGGCCGCGGCGCCCGCGTAGTCCTTGGCCAGGTACTTCTCCTGGATCTCGTCGGCGGCCTGCTCGTAGCCCATCCGCCGGGTCAGCTGGTTGTAGAAGTTCTTCTCCTTGCTGCCCATGCCGCCGATGTAGAGCGCGGCGTACGAGCGCAGGCCGTCGACCCCGGCCTTGATGTCCTCGCCGACCGCCAGGTTCACGGTCGGGCAGAGGTCGAAGTCCTCCAGCGACTTCCCGGCCTTGGCGCGGCCGGCCGCCAGCGGGTCCAGGGACATCGCGGCGTGCTCGGGCGAGAAGAAGATGCCCAGCCAGCCGTCGGCGATCTCGCCGGTCAGCTCCAGGTTCTTCGGGCCGATCGCGGCGATGTACAGCGGGATCCGCTCGCGCACCGGGTGCACCGTGAGCTTGATCGGCTTGCCGGGCCCGCCGGGCAGCGGCAGCGTCCAGTGCGCGCCCTCGTGCACCAGGCGCTCGCGGGACATCGCCTTGCGGACGATCTCCACGTACTCGCGGGTGCGGGCCAGCGGCTTGTCGAACTTCACGCCGTACCAGCCCTCGGACACCTGCGGGCCGGAGACGCCCAGGCCGAGCCGGAACCGGCCGCCGGAGAGGGTGTCCAGGGTGGCGGCGGTCATCGCCGTCATGGCCGGGGTCCGGGCCGGGATCTGGAAGATGGCCGAGCCGACGTCGATCCGCTCGGTCTTCGCGGCGACGTAGCTGAGCACCGTCGCGGCGTCCGAACCGTACGCCTCCGCCGCCCAGCAGACGGCGTAACCGAGCCGGTCCGCCTCCTGGGCCACGGCGATGTTGTCGGCGTCCATGCCGAGTCCCCAGTAGCCGAGGTTGATCCCGAGTCGCATCTGCCGCACCTTCCAGTGGGTTGGGGGTCGGGCCGAGGGTAGCCGCGCCCGCGCCCGCCATGCTACTGACGAGTAGTGGTGGGCTGGGTCACATCCGGTCCGTTCCCGGTCCTCGCCCGGCCCCGGGCCGCCCCCACACTCTCGCCCCCACGCACTCGCCGCTCACCCGCCGTCGACGTCCTGCGGGTCTTCGCACCTGTGCGCGCCACCGGCCGCTACGCTCAGCCGACGTGGGGAGCACTCTCCCCACCTGCGCGTTCACAGGGCCGCCGGGGGCTCCCGGGGCCACGGCCAGTGGAGGGCCCGTCCGATGGAACAGCGTCACCTCGGCCGTACCGGACTGCAGGTCTCCCGGCTCGGCCTCGGCACCATGACCTGGGGCCGCGACACCGACGAGCACGAGGCCGCCGAGCAGCTCAAGGAGTTCGTCGACGCGGGCGGCAACCTGGTCGACACCGCCGACGTGTACGCCGACGGCGGCGCCGAGTACCTGATCTCCCGGCTCACCGACAACCTGATCCCGCGCTCCGAACTCGTCATCGCCACCAAGGCCGGCAGCGTCCCCGGCTCCGCCCGCCGCTTCGACGGCTCGCGCGGCCACCTGCTCGCCGCCCTCGACGCCTCGCTGCGCCGCCTCGGCACCGACTACGTCGACCTCTGGCAACTGCACGCTTTCGACCCGGCGACCCCGGTCGAGGAGACGCTCAGTGCCCTCGACATCGCCGTCTCCTCCGGGCGCGCCCGCTACGTCGGGGTCTGCGACTTCAGCGGCTGGCAGCTCGCCCGGGCCGCCACCTGGCAGCGCGCCCACCACGGGCGGGTCCCCCTGGCCGGGGCCCAGCTGGAGTACTCGCTGCTGCAGCGCGGGATCGAACGGGAGGCGCTCCCCGCCGCGCAGGACGCCGGGGCCGGGGTGCTGGCCGGCTCGCCGCTCGGCCGCGGGGTGCTCACCGGCAAGTACCGGCACGGCGTTCCGCAGGACTCCCGGGGGGCCTCGCCCTACCTGTCCGGGTTCGTCCAGCCGTACCTCGGGGACCGCTCCCGGCGGATCGTGGATGCCCTCGCCACCGCCGCCGACGGGCTCGCCAGCAGCCCGCTGGCGGTCGCCCTGGCCTGGGTCCGGGACCGGCCGGGGGTCGCGAGCGCACTGATCGGGGCACGGACGGTGGCACAGCTGCAGGCGGCACTGTCGGTGGAGGCGCTTACGCTTCCGGGTGAGATCCGCGGTGCGCTGGACGACATCTCGTCGCCGGTGCACCGCTACCCGGACCAGGGCTGGAGCGAGCTCTAGGTCCTGTCTTTCAAGCACGTGGAGTGACCTTTGGAGCGGACGACGATGACTGAGACGGGCGGCGGCGCTCCGGGGGACGCCGAGAAGGCGGCGAAGTTCGCGCAGCTGGCGGAGCAGATCCGGGGGATGGCGCCGTTCAAGTCGCCGGGCACGCCGCCGCCGGTCGAACTCCCGGAGCCGGAGGCCGCGGAGGCTCCCGAGGCCGACGGGACCGACGACACCCGGGAGGCCGTCGACCCCCAGGCGTCGGCCCAGGTGCCCACCCAGGCGGCCACCCCGGCCTCGCCCCGGTCGGCCGCATCCGCTCCCGCCAGGGCCGCCTCGCCCGCTCCGGCGGACGCCGACGCGCTGCGGGCCGTCGCCGAGGTGCTGGCCGCCGGCGGCGCCCCCGCCGACCTCGCGGCGCCCGCCGTGGCCGCCCTCGGTGGCGACGCCGCCGACCGCCTGCGCGAGGACCCGTGGGCGGTGCTGGGCCTGCCCGGCGTACGCCCCGAGCACGCGGACGGCTTCGCCCGCGGGCTGCTCGGCGCCGAGGCCCGGCCCGAGGACCCTCGCCGCGCCCACGCCCTGGTGCTCTGGCTGCTGGCCCAGGCGTCCCTGCGCGGGGACTCGGCCCTGGAGCTCAACGAGGTGGCGGCCGGGCTCGGCCGGCTCCGCGTGCCCGACCCGGCCGCCGCGATCGGGGCCGCCGTGGAGGACGGGCAGGTCCTGCCCTTCCAGGAGGCACTGACCGGCGCCGACGGGCGCGGCGTGCAGAGCGAGGACGAGGAGGAGCCGCCGACCCGGACCCTGCTCGCGCTGGAGGGGCTGGCGATGGCGGAGGACAGCCTCGCCGAGAAGCTGCTCCAGCTGATGGCCACCTTCGTCCCGGGCGAGGACCCGGCCCCGGGCGAGGCCGGGCCCGCGGATGCCGACGCGACGGACGACGCCGCGGACGGCGACGCGGAGAGCAGCGCGGAGCGCGACGCGGAGGAGCCCGAGTCCGCCGCCATCCCCGCCGCCCCGGTCGCCCCCGGCCAGGCCGCCTGGGAGGCCGCCGCCGAGGCCGCAGCGTCCTCCTCCTCGACGGCCCTGATCCGTGCCGTCGCCGACAGCGCCCTGGTGCTGCACACCGGCGGCGAGGCGGCCCGCGCCGAACCGGCCGCGCTGGTCACCGCCGCCCGGGGGCTCGGGCTGCGCGCCTGGGCCGCCACCTGGACCGACCAGGGCCGGGACTCCTTCGCCGCACTCGTCGAGGGCGGGACGGCCGGGGCGGACACCCCCGTGGCCACCCTCGCCGAGCTGCTCTCCGGCGCCGCCGGCCCCGGCCGCGCCCCGGACGGCACGCTCGCCCTGGACCTGCTGGTCGTCCTGGACGCGCCGCTGCTGGACGTCGACCTGGCCGCGACCGTCCTGGAGTCGCTCGCCGACGGCACCCGGCTGGTGCTCAGCGGCGACCCGGGCCAGCTCTGGTCGGCCGGTCCCGGCCGGTTCTTCGCCGACCTGCTGGCCGCCAAGGTCTGCCCGGCGGTCGCCTCCCGCACCCCGGACTTCGGCCCGATCGGCGAGCTGGTCTCCGGCGTCGGCATCGGCGAGCTCCAGCCGGTCGAGGCGCCGGACAAGGAGGTGGTCATCCTGACCGCCAAGGACGCCGGCGAGGCCGTCCACCGCGCCATCCAGCTGCTCACCGATTCCATCCCGCGCGCCCTCGGCATCCCGGCCGAGCAGGTGGTGCTGCTCACCCCGGGCCACGGCGGCGTGGCGGGCACCCGGGCGCTGAACGCCGCCGCCAAGGCGCGGCTCAACCCCGGCCCGGGCCGGTTCGGCGGCTTCGACCCGGGCGACCGGGTGGTCGACTCCCCGGCGCCCGGCGTGACCCACCCGGCCCGGGTGCTGGACGGCGACGCCACCGGTCTGCACCTGGAGTACGCGGACGGCTCCCGCCGGACGGTCCGGCCCGCCGAGGCCGCCCGGCTGCGGCACGGCTGGGCGCTGACGGTCCACCAGGCGCTGGGCCGCCGCTGGCCGGGCGCGGTGGTGGTGCTCCCGGAGGACGCCGCTCCCGGGCTCACCCGGCAGTGGGTCTACACCGCCTTCGGGCGCGGTGAGCGGCACCTGTCCGTTGTCCACGCGGCGGGTCCGGCGCTCGTCCAGGCCGTCACCGAGCGCCCGGCGCAGCCACGTACCACCCGACTGCGGGCGGTCCTGGCCGAGAACGCCGCCTCGGCGTACTGAGGCACTGAGTCGGCTGACGACGGGCGGGCGGCGGACCGCCGACGGACCGCGAACGCGCGACGGGCGGGCCCCCGGCCAGGGGCCCGCCCGTCGTCCGTCCCGGACGCCGTCCGTCAGTCGTCCGGGTCCTCGTCGTCGTAGACCTCGCTCACGTCGAAGCGGCAGATCAGCAGCTGCGGATCGGCGTGTTCGAAGGGCTCGGGCAGCCACTCCCCCGGCTCGGTCGGCTCGGCCGCCGCGACCCAGAGCGTCGAGTCCGCCTCCTCCAGGCCGAACTCCTCGCTGCGGGCGGCGATCTCGTCCGGCTCGTACTCGCCGAACAGCACGCCGATCGCGGCGTTGACCCCGCTCGCGCCGGCGCCGCCCGGGGTCAGCGACTCGTCCAGGCGCTCGGCCTGGGCGCGCAGCCGCTCGGGGTCGACGACGTGGTAGTCGCGGCGGATCAACACGCTGATCGCCTCGGGCTGTTCGGGGCCGTGGTACCCGCCGGGCCCTTCGTCCCCGGGGATCTCGAAGGGCGTGACCTCGTCGTAGGCCTCGTACAGGAGCTGGTCGTAGGCGATGGCCGCCGTCGCGAGCTGCTCGTAGGCGGCGGACACGTCGGGATCATCGGTTGCGTTGGGGCTTGACACCGCTTCCAGATGACGGTCGATGGCGGCCTTGACCGCCTCAGCGGCGGCGCGTACCTCGGCAATGGTGGGCTGCGCGGCATCAGACATGGTGCAGACGCTATCTCCCCGCGGTGTCGGTACGCACAGCGGTTGTCACCTACACCCGCGATTTCACCGCAACTTCCGCCCTGATGTCCGATCTGCGTGGGAACGTCCCCCTGCGGTACCGGCGTGGAACCCGCGCAGAGGGCGCGCGGCGGGGCCGCCGGGGCCGTTCGGGCACCGCTTCGCGCGCCGGGATCGGGGTATCCCCTCCACAGGAGCAACAGAACTGATCCACTGTCAGTCGGCGGCCCTGGTCGCGACCCTCCCGGGGTGCCGTTCCCGTGCGGGAGGACGGCCGGAAATACCCGGGCCGACTGTCCGGGGCAGGCCGTAGGCTTGCCCGTAGGTGATCCCCAGGAGGAGCGTCTTGATCCCACGCAAACCGGTCCGGCAGCCGGAGTACGAGTACCAGTCGCTGCGCATGCCGCGCGGCACCTCGCGCAACGCGGCCCGCCAACTGCTCACCGAGCACGCCGAGTACGGGCACTGGGAGCTCGACCGGCTGAGGCTGTTCCCCGACGGCAGCCGGACCGTCCGGCTCAAGCGGAGGATCATCCGCCAGGTCCGGAACTGGTGACGGGCGGCCCGCTCCCCGTCGAGCGGGCACCGGCGCCACACCTGTCGTACGCGGCCTTCCGGCACACGGCCTTCACGGACCCGCGGCCGCCCGTTCCTCGGGCGGCCGCGGGTCCGTCGTTTCCCCGGCGGGGGCGCGCGGCCGCGGGTGGGGGCACCCGGGCCGCCGGCCTACCCGGTCAGCGGGCCCCGGCGCGGGCGCGGCGGTAGAGCACGCCGCCGCCGAGCAGCAGCGCCAGCCCGGCCGCGCCGAGCAGCTCGACGCCGCCGGCGCCGGTCGAGGCCAGCTGGCTGCCGACGGGGGCACCCTGAGCGGTGGCGCCCGGCGCGGCGGCGGCCGGGGCCGAGGTACGGGCGGCGGCCGGGACGACCGCCGGGGCGCTCGGGCCGCCGTTGACGGTGGGCGCGGCCGGGCTCGCGGTGGACGGGCCGCCGTTGCGCGGGTTGCCCGGGGCGTTCTCGCCGCCGGTCTGCGGCGGGGTCGGGTGGCTGCTCTCGGGGCAGTCGTCGCCCGGCTTCGGCTTCGGGGCCGGGGCGGGGTGCGCCACGGTGCCGCACTCGTTGCCGAAGGCCGGGTTGCCGACGCCGACCACGTTGACGGAGTTGCCGCAGGCGTTGACCGGGATGTGCACGGGGGCCTGGATGCTGTTGCCGGAGGCGACGCCGGGCGAGCCCGCGGCGGTGCCGGAGGCGGAGGAGCCCGCGGCGGTGGTGCCCCGGTTCCCGCCGGTGCCGGAGCTTGCGGTGCCGCCGCCGGTCTGACCGGAGTGGCCGGCCTGACCGCCCTGGGGCGCCGCGTGGCGACCGCCGCCGGCGTTGGCGCACCGGTTGCCGAACGACGGGTTCAGCGCGCCGATCACGTCGACGGTGTTCCCGCAGGCGTTGATCGGCACCTCGACCGGCACCTGCACCGAGTTGCCCGAGGCGACACCCGGCGACCCGATGGCACCCCCCTGTGCCTCGGCGCCCGCGTAGGCGTAGCCGGCGGTCGAGGCCAGCACGCCGCCGGCGGCCACGGCCGTGAGGATCCCCTTCTTGGCTACATTCCTCATGTTTTCCCCTGACGTTTCGAGACGAGATGTCGACGTTGACATGAACCTTATGAAAGTCGGAATTTTGATATATCCGTAAATCACGCAAGGTCTTCGGCTGCACAGGAGTTAACGAGAAGCCAACGGCGAGGTTGGGCCGAACGCGGCAGCTTCACCCGATCGAGCGATCGTGTCGTGCCTTTTGTATCCGGCGGGTTTATCCGCCCGGCCGACCCGTCCGGCTCACCCGCTCCGCACACGTGTCCGGCGCTCCGGACGCGCGAATGCCCCCGGTGCGGCGCGTCCGCCGCCCGGGGGCCGGGTCGAGTCCTCTCAACGGGCCTCAGCAGCCCGGGGTCGACTCAGAAGTTGGCGCAGTGGTTGCCGAACGCCGGGTTCAGCACACCGATCACGCTGACGGTGTTGCCACAGGCGTTCACCGGGATGTGCACCGGGACCTGGACCAGGTTGCCGGACACGATGCCCGGGGAACCGGCGGCCACACCCTCGGCACCGGCACCGCCGTGAGCGGATGCCACGCCGGCGGCGGCGAGAACCAGACCACCGGTGGCGGCGGCGACGGCGGCGATCTTCTTGACCTTCATCATTCCTCCTGTATGGACAACGCAACCCGTTCGGCGGGCTACACAGGAATGAACGACGCTGCGGCAAACGGGGTACGGAACAGATTTGCCATTCACCCGCAACGGTGATGACTCGCACACATGATCAGCCTGGATTTCCAGGGAGAATCGTTTCTGTTGATCGCCCTGAGCCCATCCCACAATCATCAGCTCCGACAATGCGGTCGGCCCGCCCCCGGCACCCCGGGAGCGGGCCGACCCAGTCGCCTGATCAGCAGGCGTCGATGAACCGGTCCAGCACCCGGACGCCGAACTTCAGGCCGTCCACCGGCACCCGCTCGTCCACGCCGTGGAACATCCCGGCGAAGTCCAGCTCCGGCGGCAGCTGCAGCGGGGCGAAGCCGAAGCAGCGGATCCCCAGGTCCTGGAAGGACTTGGCGTCCGTCCCGCCGGACAGGCAGTACGGCACCGCGCGGGCGATCGGGTCCTCGGCCCGCAGCGCCGTCTGCATCGCCTCGACCAGCGCCCCGTCGAAGCCGGTCTCGATCGCCTTGTCCGAGTGCAGGCTCTCGCGCTTCACGCGCGGGCCGAGCACGCTGTCCAGCTCGGCCAGGAACTCCTCCTCGTAGCCGGGCAGGAAGCGGCCGTCCACGTGCGCGGTGGCCTGACCGGGGATCACGTTCACCTTGTACCCGGCGCCGAGCATGGTCGGCTGGGCGGTGTTGCGCAGCGTGGTGCCGATCATCTTGGCGATGCCGCCGAGGACGCGCAGCGTCTCGTCCATGTTCTCCGGGTCCAGCTCGACCCCGAGCGCGTCCGACAGCTCGTCCAGGAAGGCCCGGACGGTCTTGGTGATCCGCAGCGGGAACTGGTGCCGGCCGAGCCGGGCGACCGCCTCGCACAGCTCCGTGATCGCGTTGTCGTCGTTCTCCATCGAACCGTGCCCCGCCCGGCCCTCGACCGTCAGGCGCATCCAGTGCATGCCCTTCTCGGCCGTCTCCACCAGGTAGAGGCGGACCTGGTCGTTGACCGTGAAGGAGAAGCCGCCGACCTCGCCGATCGCCTCGGTCACGCCCTCGAACAGCCCCGGGTGCTTGTCCACCAGGTAGCGCGCGCCGTACGTGCCGCCGGCCTCCTCGTCGGCGAGGAAGGCCAGCACGATGTCGCGCGGGGGCTTGCGCCCGGTACGCAGCCGGTCCCGGACGACCGCCAGGGTCATCGCGTCCATGTCCTTCATGTCGACCGCGCCACGGCCCCAGACGCAGCCGTCGGCGATCTCGCCGCCGAACGGGTCGTACGTCCAGTCCGCGGCGTTGGCCGGCACCACGTCGGTGTGGCCGTGGATCAGCAGGCCCGGGCGGGAGCGGTCCTCGCCCTCGATCCGCACCACCGTCGAGGCCCGGCCCTTGGCCGACTCGAAGATCTGCGGCTCCAGCCCGAACTCGGCGAGCTGCTCGGCCACGAACTCGGCCGCCTTGCGCTCGCCCGGGCCGGAGCCGTCACCGTAGTTGCTGGTGTCGATCCGGATCAGATCGCGACAGATCCCGGCGACCTCCGACTCAGCCGTCACCTTCGGCGCCGCCGACTCGCTCCGCTCGCTCACGGTCACTCCTCGTCTTTGGCCCGCACCGACGCACCAGCGCGCCACCCCCGGGACCTGCACCCGGGCCGTACGAGCACGTCCGTCCATCCTCCCCCAGCCCCCGACCCGGATCCAGCCCCCGCACGCTCCCGAAACCCGCTGGTCACGCCCCCGCCACACGTCGGCCCTTGCTCCCGCCACCCGCGCCGCACCCCGGCCGGAAACCGTTTTGGGAGCCCAAGCCGATCTTTGCTACAGTTACATCTGTCAGCGCGACGGACGAGAGATCGGAAGCCGCGAGGACGACACCTAGTCCGGGTGGCGGAATGGCAGACGCGCTAGCTTGAGGTGCTAGTGCCCTTTATCGGGCGTGGGGGTTCAAGTCCCCCCTCGGACACCGGCAGGAACCCCAGATTCGTCTGGGGTTCTTTTCGTTTCCGGGGTTCCTTCCGGCTCAGGCCCGGGCGGGCTCGGCGGGCTTGGCGGGCTTGATGTTCTGGTTGACCCGGAAGACGTTGTTGGGGTCGTACTTCGCCTTCAGCTCGGAGAGCCGGCGGTAGTGGTCCTCGCCGTAGGCGGACAGGATGCGGCGCTCGCCCTCGTCGACCAGTTCGTTGACGTAGACGCCGCCCGAGGTGAACCGCTGCAGGGTGTCGTAGACCGAGCGGCACCAGTCGGTGTTGGCGCGGTCGTCCTTTTCCTCGGTCCAGCCGCCGAGCAGGGTGACCAGGAAGCCGGGGTCGCGGTGCGGGAAGGCGGTGGCCTCCGGGGCAACCCGGGCGACCTGGCCGCCGAGGAGCATCAGGCCGATCTGGGACAGCTCCGACTTCCGGCTCCGGTAGCCCTCGATCAGGGTGGCGAGGGCCTCCTCGGTCACGGTGTCGACCATGAAGGAGCGGGTGTAATAGCGGCGGTGGTGGGCCATGTCCGCGTCGGCCAGCTGCTGGACCTTCGGGTACGGGAGGGTCTCGGTGGTCCGCAGCACCGGCTCGGGGCCGAACGCGGCCAGGGCGTCGATCAGCGCGTCGGTGTCCTCGGCCGGCGCGGTGTCGACGTAGCGGACGGCGATGCCGGTCGAGCCGTCCTCCAGGTCGAAGAACCCGGCGGCCAGGGCCAGCCGGTCCGGGGCGGCGGCGGCGAAGGCGGACAGGCCGCGGGCCACCGCCGCGTGGTCGGCGGCGCGGTAGGCCACGACGCCGGTGCGGCAGGCGCCCTGCGGGTGCAGCCGGTACTCGAAGGAGGTGACGATGCCGAAGTTGCCGCCACCGCCGCGGATCGCCCAGAACAGGTCGGCGTCGTCCTCCGCGCTCGCCCGCCGTACCTCGCCGTCGGCCAGCACGACGTCCGCCGCGACCAGGTTGTCCACGGTGAGCCCCTGGGCCCGGCACAGCCAGCCGATCCCGCCGCCGACCGTCAGCCCGGCGATGCCGGTGTGGGACACCTGGCCGCCGGTGACGGCGAGCCCGAACCGGTAGGTCTCGTCGTCGAGTTCGGCGAGCAGCAGGCCCGGCTCGCAGATCGCGACGCCGCGCTGCAGGTCGACCCGGATGCCCTTCAGCCGGCTCAGGTCGACGACCAGGCCGTCGTCGATGGTCGAGTGCCCGGGGTAGCTGTGGCCGCCGCTGCGCACGGCCAGCAGGATGTCGTGCTCGGTGGCGAAGCGGACCGCGTCGACCACGTCGGCGGCGCCCGCGCAGCGCACGATCAGGCCCGGGCGGCGGTTGAAGTAGCCGTTCCACACCAGCCGCGCCTGGGCGTACCCCTCGTCGTCCTGGGCGAACACCTCGCCGCGGACCGCGGCGCGGAGGGCGTCGATGTGGGCCTGCTCGACGGGCTGTCCCGAGCGGTTCTTCAGCGTCATCGGTGACTCCTGTTGATCGGAAAAGTCGGAGGGGTGTCGGAAGGGGCGGGGTGAGGGCGGGAGTCAGACCGCGGCGGTGCGGGCGGAGATCAGGGCGGCGAGGCCCGCCACGCTGCCCGCCTCGGCCATCTCGTCCTCGGGGACGCGGGCCCCGAACTCGCGCTCCAGGATCACCGACAGCTCCAGCAGCACGAGGGAGTCGAGGTCGAGGTCGGAGAAGGCGGTGGTGGCGGTGAGCTCGCCGTCCAGGGAGAACTTGTCCTGCAGGATGGTCAGGATGCGCTCGGTGATGCGGTCCATCGTCGGTCCTTTCACACAGCTCGGGAGGGAGGTAGCAGGGGAAGGGGAAGGCCCGGATCAGGCGGTCTCGATGCCGGTCACCTTGATGTCGGGCCAGCTGAGGGCGACCGAGCCCCAGCTCAGGCCACCGCCGAACGCGGTCAGCAGGATCTTCTGGCCGGGCTCCAGCCGGCCCTCGGCGGCCGCGTCGGTGAGGGCGAGCGGGATCGAGGCGGCCGAGGTGTTCCCGACCTTGTCGAGGTGGACCACCACCTGGTCGCGCGGCACGTCCATCACGTCGGCCACGGTGTGCAGGATGCGGACGTTCGCCTGGTGGCCGACGAACCAGTCGAGGTCCTCGGCGGTCCAGCCGATCCGCTTCAGCAGCGTCTCCGAGGAGCCCGCCATCCGTGAGACCGCGTGCGTGAAGATCTCCTTCCCGCGCATGGCGAGGTAGTTGTCCTCCTCGCGCAGCGGCGCCCGCTCGGAGCGCTGCCGGGACCCGCCCGCGGGCAGGAAGGCCAGGTCGCGGTTGGCACCGTCGCTGCCGAGGTCGAAGCCGGTCAGGGCGCCCGGCTCGGTGGCGTCCCCGGCGCGCAGCACCGCCGCGCCGGCGCCGTCGCCGAAGATGATCGCGGTGGCCCGGTCCCCCGGGTCCAGCCGGGTCGACCAGATGTCCGCGCCGATCACCAGGACGCGTTCGGCGAACCCGGCGGCGATCGCGCCCGCCGCGGAGTGGAGGCCGTAGATGAAGCCGGCGCAGGCGGCCGACAGGTCGAAGCCGGGCACCCCGGCGAGTCCCAGTGCGGCCGCGACCTCCGGGGCGGTCGCGGGCATCGGCCGGTTGGGCGTGCTCGTCGCCAGGATCACCTGGTCGACGGTGTCGACCCCGGCGGACTCCAGCGCCCGCCGGCCGGCGACCACGGCGAGGTCGCCGGTGGCGGTGCCGGGGGCGGCCCAGTAGCGGCGGCTGATGCCCGTCCTGGTCCGGATCCACTCGTCGCTGG
Source organism: Kitasatospora sp. Ki12 (assembly GCF_054601375.1). NCBI lineage: Bacteria > Bacillati > Actinomycetota > Actinomycetes > Kitasatosporales > Streptomycetaceae > Kitasatospora > Kitasatospora sp. Ki12. The sequence continues at coordinate 2,686,058 of NZ_BAAIHT010000002.1, forward strand.
TGTCGACCAGCCGGGAGATCTCCTCGTTGTCCACGGCCCGCTCCGGCACCATGGCGCCGAGGCCGGCGAGGACGGCGGCCCGGCTCATGACCGGCCTCCGGGGGTGGCGCGGCGGAGTCGATCGGTCATGTTCGGGGTCCTTTCCACGGTCGGCGTCCGAAGGAGGTGGTGGGGGGCAGCGGGAGGCGGCGTCGTCACGGCAGCCGGTGGGCGGCCGAGCAGCGGACCGACATGTGGCGGAAGCCGCCGACGATGTCGACCAGCCGCCAGGTCTCGCCGTCGCGCGAGGTGAGCAGTTCGGCATCGTCGAGGCGCACGGTGAGCCGGTCGGGCACGGTGACCGGCTGCCGCGGGTCGCCGATGTCGAGCACGGTCTGCCGCATCCAGAGGGTGTTGCTCTCCGAGCGCGGGACGCCGTCGATCTCGTAGAGCAGGATCTGGCCGAGCTGGATGGCCGCGACGAAGACGTCGAGGATCGAGGTCGCCCGGTGGCTGTAGCCCTCCAGCCCGCGCACCGGGAGGTCCTGGTCCGACCGGAACCGGGAACTGACCGTGGCGGCGGCCGAGTTCGCCGGGAAGTCGACCGAGAGTCCTTCGATCACCTGGTACTTGCTCCGGTGCGCCGCCCCGTACGGGCGCAGCGCGGCGCTGCCGAGCAGTTCGTCGGGGTCGGCGTACGAGCCGGGCTCGGTGCGGGCGGCGCCGGCCGGGTGCTCGATCTCCAGGCGTGCCCGCAGGGCGCCGACCTGGCAGTCGACGGCGGACACCCGTCGGCTCGGGTCGGGGCTCGCGCCGGGGAGTTCGGTGACGGTCGCCGCCACCGGGAACTCGTCGAGTTCCTCCTCCACCGGGCTGGTGCCGGCCTTCATCCGGACCCGGCGCAGCCGCGCGGTGCCGCGCTGCTCGGCGTCCAGGCCCAGGACGTGGGCGAGGTGGACCTCGGCGGCTTCGCCGGCCAGCAGCAGGACGTCGATGCTGCTGAGGTGCGGGCGCTGGTTGTGCTTGCCCTTCTTCGACCAGTCGTCCGGGTAGCGGACGGAGGCGAGGGCGCGGACGGAGCCGGTGCCGTCCGGGCCGCCGCTGACCCGGATGTCCGTCAGTCGCTGGTGGGCGCGCTTGTAGCCCTCACCGAAGAAACGTTTCTCTCCCGGCCCCAGGTAGTCGTCGACGGTGACGCGACGGGGGCGGGTCTGCGCTGCGGTGTCAGTCATGGCTTCCCTCGGAGAGTCGGCCGGGCCGGTACGGCCGGGCCCGGGTTCGACGGGCCCGGTCCGGCCGGGCTCGGAGTCGACTGGGCCCGGTCGTCCGGCTAGGCCCAGGTGAGCAGGCGCTTCGGGTGTTCCAGGACGGCGGCGGTGTCGGCCAGCACCTTCGACCCCAGCTCACCGTCGACCAGCCGGTGGTCGAAGGAGAGCGCCAGGGTGGTGACCTGCCGGGGCCGGACCTCGCCCTTGTGGACCCACGGCCGCTCCCGGACGGCGCCGAAGGCGAGGATCGCCGACTCGCCGGGGTTGAGGATCGGCGTCCCGGTGTCCACCCCGAAGACGCCGATGTTGGTGAGGGTCACCGTGCCGCCCGCCAGCGCGGCCGGGGTCGTCCTGCCCTCGCGGGCCGTGGTGACCAACTCCCCCAGCGCTCGGGCGAGTCGCGGCAGCGTCAGACTGCCCGCGTCCTTGACGTTGGGAACGAGCAGACCGCGCTCGGTGGCGGCGGCGATGCCCAGGTTGATGCGGTCCGTCCGGACGATCTCCTGGTTCTCCTCGTCCCAGCGGGCGTTCACCTCCGGGTGCCGCCGGATCGCGAGCAGGAACGCCCTGGCCACCAGCAGCAGCGGGCTCACCCGCAGGCCGGCCAGCTCCGGGTCCTGCTTCAGCTCCCGGACCAGGGTCATGGTGCGGGTCACGTCCACGGTGACGAACTCGGTGACGTGCGGGGCGGTGAAGGCGCTCGCGACCATCGCCCGGGCGGTGGCCCGGCGCACGCCCTTCACCGGGATGCGGGTCTCGCCCCCGCTCGGGGAGGGTGCGACGGCCACGGGGGGTGCGGGGGCCGGGGCGACGGCCACCGGGGGTGCGGGGACGGGAGCGGGCGGTGCGTCGTGGGCCGCGTGCACGTCCGCCCTGGTCACCACGCCGTCGGCGCCGGTGGGGACGACCGCGGCCAGGTCCACGCCGAGGTCCTTGGCCAGTTTGCGGACGGGCGGCTTGGCGGCGGGCCGCTCGGTGCGCGCGGCCGGAGCGGGCGGGGCGGCCGGTGCCGCCGGGGTGGGCGCCGGCGTCCCGTTCCGCCGGCGGGGCCGGTGGCCGGACCGCCCGGGAGCCGCGCCGTAGCCGACCAGGACCGGCTGCCGGGCCTCGGGCGCCTCGGCGTCCGGGGTTCCGGCCGCGGGCGCACCGGGGCCGTCGGGGCCCTCCGGGCCGTCCGCCCCGGTGTCGACGGAGATGATGACGGCGCCCACCGCGACCGTCGTCCCCGCCTCGACGTGGATCCGGTGCACCACGCCGTCGTACGGGATCGGCAGTTCGACGCTGGCCTTGGCCGTCTCCACCTCGCAGACGACCTGGCCGTCCGTCACCCGGTCGCCCTGCCGGACGTGCCAGGTGAGGATCTCCGCGTCCACGAGCCCCTCGCCCACATCGGGCAGGGGGAACTCGCGGACGCGTTGCGCGGTTGTGGTCACGGTTCCTCTCCTCTAGTACGCCAGGGCGCGGTCGACGGCGTCCAGGACGCGGTCCACGTCCGGCAGGTACGACTCCTCGAAGGCGGCCGGCGGGTACGGCATGTGGTAGCCGCCGACCCGCAGGACCGGCGCCTCCAGGTGGTGGAAGCACCGCTCGGTGATCCGGCCCGCGATCTCGGCGCCGGCGCCGAAGAACACCGGCGCCTCGTGCACGACCACCAGCCGCCCGGTGCGCCGCACCGAGGCCTCGATGGTGTCGAAGTCCATCGGGGACACCGAGCGCAGGTCGACCACCTCCAGGCTGTCGCCGTCCTCGGCGGCGACCGCCGCCGCCTCCAGGCAGGTCGCCACGGTCGGCCCGTAGCCGAGCAGCGTCAGGTCCCGGCCGGGCCGGACCACCCGGGCGGCGTGCAGGGGCAGTTCGGCGGCGGGCGGCACCGGGGCGCGGTCGTAGTAGCGGCGCTTGGGCTCGAAGTAGACGACCGGGTCGTTCCCGGCGATGGCCTGCCGGAGCATCCAGTGCGCGTCGGCCGCGTTGGACGGCGAGACCACCTTCACTCCCCCGACGTGGGCGAACAGCGCCTCGGGGGACTCGCTGTGGTGCTCGACCGCGCCGATGCCGCCGCCGTACGGGATGCGGATGACCACCGGCAGGGTGAGCCGGCCGTTCGAGCGGGCGTGCAGCTTCGCCAGCTGGGTGACGATCTGGTCGAAGGCGGGGAAGACGAAGCCGTCGAACTGGATCTCCACCACCGGTCGGTAGCCCCGCAAGGCCAGGCCGATCGCGGTGCCGACGATGCCGGACTCGGCCAGCGGGGTGTCGATCACCCGGCCGTCGCCGAAGTCCTTCTGCAGGCCGTCGGTCACCCGGAAGACGCCGCCGAGCCTGCCGACGTCCTCGCCCATCACCAGGACCTTGGGGTCCTCCTCCAGCGCGGCGCGCAGGGCCGAGTTGACCGCCTGGGCGAGGGTGCGGGCGGGCCCTGCGGCCGGATCGCGGTTCGTCGCCACCATCTCAGACCCCTTCCGCGGTCGCGAGGGCGGCGGTGTAGGCCGCGAACTGCGCGGCCTCCTCCGCCACCAGGGCGTGGCCGTCCGCGTAGACGTGGCCGAACATCGCCTCCGCCGGGGGCGCGGCCATCGACCGGACGGCCGCGCGGACGGCCCGGGCCGCCTCCTCGCTCTCCCGGTCGACCCGGGCGAGGTACTCCTCGTCCGCCCGGCCGTCGGCCAGCAGGTGCGCCCGGAGGCGGGTGATCGGGTCCTTCAGCTCCCAGGCGCGCACCTCCTCGGCGTCGCGGTAGCGGGAGGGGTCGTCGGAGGTGGTGTGGGCGCCCATGCGGTAGGTGAACGCCTCGATCAGCGTCGGGCCCTGCCCGCTGCGGGCGCGCCGCAGTGCCTGCCGGGTGACGGCCAGACAGGCCAGCACGTCGTTGCCGTCCACCAGGATCCCGGGGAAGCCGAAGCCGGCCGCCCGCCGGTGGATCGGCACCCGGCTCTGCTTCTCGGTGGGCTCGGAGATCGCCCACTGGTTGTTCTGGCAGAAGAAGACGACCGGGGCGTCGTTGAGGGCGGCGAAGTTGAAGGCCTCGCTGACGTCGCCCTGGCTGGTCGCGCCGTCGCCGAAGTACACGATGACGGCGGTGTCGGCGCCGTCCTTGGCAACGCCCATCGCGTAGCCGGTGGCGTGCAGCGTCTGGGCGCCGATGACGAGGGTGTAGAGGTGGAAGTTGTGCTCCCTCGGGTCCCAGCCGCCGTTGGTGGTGCCCCGGAACAGTGCGAAGAGGTCGAGGGGGTCGACCTGCCGGGCGAGCGCCACGCCGTGGTCGCGGTAGCTGGGGAAGACGTGGTCCTCGTCGTCGAGCGCCAGGGCGGAGCCGATCTGGGCCGCCTCCTGGCCGAGCAGCGAGGGCCAGAGGGCGAGTTCGCCCTGGCGCTGGAGCAGCACCCCCTCGGCGTCGATCCGGCGGGCGCGGACCATGGACTCGTAGAGGCCGAGGAGTTGATCGTCCGTCAGATCGAGCGGGTAGTCGGGGTGGTGCTTCCGCTCGCCGTCCGGGGTGAGCAGTTGGACGGCGTCGGCCGGGGTGTGCGCGTGCGGCATGGCGACCTCCTTCCTCATGGGTGGGGCATGACGGGCGGGGCGTGACGGGCCGTGCGTGACGGTGCGGGGCGTGACGGGCGGCGTCGGGCGGACCGGGCGGAAGGGCCTCGGTGCCGACGGCGCGGGCACGGGGAGAGCGGCTCGCCCGGAACGGTGCCGGGCGGCGGTGCGGGACGGGAGGCACGGCCGGCGGCTGGCTTCTCGCCCCGACCCCCTCGGCATCCGAACTCCCGTTGTTTCCCGTGGAGTTCGACCCGGTACGGAGAACTCTGCCCGCCGCCCACGCCGTCACGCAAGCAGTGGATTCCACTCGGTGGAAAACACCCGCGCCGGGTGGGGGAGCCGCTTCCGAGGCGCATACCGGGACCGCCCCGGAACCCTGCTCGGAACCCAGCCCGGAATGCCCCCCGGATCACGCCCGGAACGCACCCGGGACGCACCCGGCTTTCCCGCCGGAAAGGCTCGTTCAGACCGCGGCCAAGGGCGCGATCAGGCCGCCGAGACGGCCGAAGAAGGCGTCCTTGGATTCCCTCGGAAAGAAATGCCCGCCCGGGACCGGGTGCAACGCGAAACCCCCGTCGGCGTGTTCGGCCCAGGCGGCCGCGTCCGCGGCCGAGACCAGCGGGTCGTCCCGCCCGGCGAACACCTCGACCGGGCACGGCAGCGGCCGGTGCGTGAAGCCCTCGGAATCGCCCGCGCAGAGGCCGATCTCCGCCCGCACCAGGGCGATCCGCTCGCTCAGCCAGCTGGTGTCCGCGCGCAGGGCGGCCGGGAGCGAGCCGAAGTCGACGAGCCAGGAGACGAGTTCGGCGTCGGTGAGCCGCGTCGCCCGGCGCAGCGGGTGCGGCAGGTGGGGCGCCGGGTAGGCACCGACCAGCAGCCGCTCGGGCAGCCTGCGCCCGTGCTCGGCCCTGCGGCGGGTGAGCCGGTAGGCGAGCAGGGCGCCCATGCTGTGCCCGTACAGGAGGTAGGGCCGTTCCAGGAGCGGGCCGAGGTCGCGTTCCAGTTCGGCGACGAGCCGGGGCAGCCCCTGCCGGCAGTGGCCGCCGGCCGGGTCCCGCCCGGGGATACGGACCGGGACGAGGTTCACCCGCTCCCCCAGCGCCCGCTGCCAGCCGGAGAAGAACGCCGTACTGCCGCCGGCCGGGTGCAGCCCGAGCAGGGTGACCGGGCCGCCGTCCGCTCCCCCGCCCGCGCCCTCGTCGAAGCCGCCCTCGTCGAAACCGCCACCCGGGCCGCCGACCGGGGCGAGCGGCTGTGCGACTGCGGACCGTCCCTGGTTGCACGCCCCGGCCGGGGGCGGTGCGCCGCCGGCCGGGCGGCGGCGCACCGGGTCAGACGGCTGCCGGAACACCGGCCCTCCCCACCGTGCTCTGCGGGGCCGACGGCCGCTCGGCACCGAGATCGGCGCCGGGACCAGGGCCCGGGCCAGGGCCAGGGCCGGGACCTAGGTCGAGGTCCGGCTCCGGCCGGGCGGTCTCCACCTGGTGCGCGAACTCCCGCCAGGCCGCCGCGCATTCGAGCGCGAGCTGGGAGACCCGGCCGGCGCAGTGCGGCGGGATGCTGCGCGCCAGCTGGTCGCGCTGATCGGCCGGGAGGAGGCTGCTGGTGAGCATCCGCAGCAGATGGCGGCCGCTCTCGGTGAGCCGGAGCGCCGGGTCGCTCATCAGCCGTTCCATGACGCGGGCGAGGTCCTGGCCGGGCTGCTGCGGGCCGGGGCCGGTGCGCCGGCCGCCGGCGGCCTGGCCCGGCGGGGACGCGGGGCGGGTCTGGGAGGCGGGCCGGGCCGTGCGGCGCCCGGTGGGCACCGGGTCCTCGCCGCGCCGCAGCCGCTCCCGGACGTCGCGGACCGTCCCCGGGGAGATGCCCGCCTCGTCGGCGATCGCGCGCAGCGACGCCCGGGGGTTGGCGCTGATCAGTTCGACGGCGCGCCGCCGGCCCAGCGTGCCGTCCAGCGGCCGGACCCGCCCGTCCCGGCCGACCCGGGCCGCGGCGTGCGGGATGGTGCCGCTCTCGCTGCGCCGCAGCTCGCGCACCGCCTTGGTGGAGAGCCCGGCGACGGAGGCGACCATCCGGTCCGACCACTCGGGGTGCGAGGTGAGGATCCGCCTGGCGGCGCCCGTGCGGTCGTCCCGGGACAGCGGGAGGCCGTGGCGGGTGTTGCTCTGGACGGAGAGGACGAAGGCGTCGCGTTCGGAGCCTTCGAAGAAGCGGGCGGGGATGACGGACCGGCCCCGGGCGGCGGCCACCCGCAGCCGGTGCATGCCGTCGATCACCCGCATGCTGGGGCGGTGGACGATGATCGGCGGGAGGTCCCGGTCGAGTTCGGCCAACGCCCTGAGGTGCTCCGGGTCCTCTCCGCCGGTGCGCGGCGAGTCGGCGGGCAGCAGTGCCGCGACCGGGACCGGCACCACCTCGGACAGGGCCGGCGCCCACTCCTGGGACGGCGGCGGTCCGGGTTCCGGGGCCACCGGGCCGGGCTCCCGGGTCACGGCACCGGCCTCCCGGGCCACCGAACCGGCTACCTGGCCGGTCGCCGGACTGGCCACCGGACCGGCCGCCGGGGACGGTAAACCGGGCCGGGACGTGAAGGGCGGTTCGGCGCTGTCGCTGACGGTCTCTTTCTTCACGGCGAGTCCTCTGGCGTGCGTCGCGGGAGGGCGGTCGGACGGGCGGTGCGTCGTACCGGCACCACCCGCCTTGGGGAAGTACCGCCCCGTTTTCCCTGGGTCTGCTGGGTCGTCTCCTCGTCGAGACAGGCCAAAGGCGCACCGGCGCGGGCCGCCGAGGACCCGGCCGGCCGACGACGCCCGTGGGGGCGGGTTCGTCGGCACGGACCTCCGGGTGGCTCCACGACGGCCGCTGCCGAATGCTCCATCGTGATCGTGACACACGAACATACCTCTGGGAAGGTATTTTAACGAGCGCGTAACGTACGGCAGCAATACCGTCACACGACGGCCACCGCGCCCACCCGTTTCAGCCTCCGGCGGGGGCGCCGTCGAGCAGCAACAGCCGGGCACCGGGTAGCAGTTCGGCCAGCCCCGGGTCGCCGACGACCACCGGGTGCCCGACCTCGGTGAGCATCGGCAGGTCGGAGGCGTGGTCCCCGTAGCCGTAGCAGTCCGCCGGATCGACCTGCGGGTGGGCCTCGTACAGGGCGCGCACGGCCCGGCGCTTCTCCTCCCCGATGACCGGCTCGCCGACGAGCCCGCCGGTGAGCACTCCCCCGCGCACCTCGGGGCGGCTGCACACCAGGTGCGCCGCGCCGATGTCCGCCGCGATGGGGTCGAGGATCGCCGGGAACGAGCCGGAGACCAGCACGATCGCACCGCCCGCCGCCCGATGGTCCGTCAGGGCGTCCCGGACGGCGGCGATGTAGAAGTCCGGCTCCGCGGCCCGTTCGGCGAACCACGCGCGGCCGGCCGCGGCGACGGACTCGGCCGGCTCCCCGGCCCATTCCCGGTAGTACGCGCGGTTGTTCTCCTCGCGCGGGCTCCCGGCGGCGGCCCGGGCGGTCAGCTCCTCCCGCACCCGACGGCCGCGCCGGACGCCCTCGCTGCCGTACCGGGCGCCGAGGTAGTGGTCGAGGAAGTCGAACATGCTCTTGCAGTCGATCAGCGTCTCGTCGACGTCGCTGAACGCCAGACGGGTGGGCAGGGCCACGGGGGGCTCCTCGGGGGCTCGGGTCACCTGGGGGTGACGCTTCGGGCGGTACGGGTGCCGGCCGCGGCGCGGCCACCCGCCGGGCCACGGGTGCCGGTCGTGCCGCGGGTGGCGGCCGGCCGGGCGCGCAGCGCCGGGAACAGGGTGTCCCGGACCTCGCGCCAGCGTTCCGCGAAGTCGGCGCGGGCGTACAGGTTGTCGGAGATGTGCTGGGACCCGAAGAAGGCCGCGACGGCCACCCGGGCGGCCACGTCCGGGTCCACGTGCTCCGCCAACTGCCCCTGCGCGGCGGCCTCGCGCAGCAGCATCGAGATCAGGTTCGTCCAGTCCACGTACGGCAGCGGGAGCTCGACGTCGATGGCGGCGCGCTCGTTCTGCAGCCGGGTGCCGGCCTGCATGATCGGGTCCTCGAGGAACGCGGTGGTGGCCGCGTTGAACATCTCGATCACCGTGTCCAGCGGGGAGAGGCCCTTGCCCCGCACCGCCTCCAGCGTCACCGGCCAGCGCGAGTACAGCTCCTCGACCACGGCGACAGCCAGTGCCTGCTTGTTGGGGAAGTGGAAGTAGACCGCGCCCTTGGTCATGGCGACCTCGTCGGCCACGTCCTTGATGCCGGTCCGTTCGTAACCGCGCTCGGCGAAGATCCGCGCGGCGCAGTGCAGGATCTGCTCCCTGGTGCGCTCGGCGCGCTCCTGGCGCAGGAACGGCCCGGTCGCGCCGGTGCGCAGCGCCGGCCACAGCGGCTCGGTGGCGGCGCTCTTGCTCTGGCTCACTGTTCTCTGTTCCTCTCTCGCATCCCGTCGATCCTGGCTATATACCTTCTCCCAGGTATATTTTCGGGCCGTGATCAACGGCCACCTGGGGGGTGACCCGCGTCCGGAGCGGGGTGGCACCACCTTAGGGAACGGCTCACCGACGGGGAGACGTGCTCGTAATGTCCAGCATCACCGCATCGCCAAGGTACCTGCCGACGACCGCGCCGGCGGCGCGCGACCGCCGGCTCTCGTTCCGCCACCGGCTGCCGGCCGCCGCCGTCCACAAGACCGCGCCGGCGGAGGTCCTGCTCACCGACGCCGCCCGGACGGGGGACGACCGGTTCCGGGTCGCCGCCGTCTGGCACCGCCACCGCTTCCTGCACCACGGCGGGGCGGGCCTGCCGGTCGACCCGCTGCTGCTGGTCGAGACGGTCCGCCAGGCGCTGATCCACCTGTCCCACCGCTTCCACGGCGTTCCGCAGGGCCACCCGTTCGTCCTCGACTCCCTCGACCTCGAACTGACCCGGGCCGGTTCGACGCACCGGCCCGCCGGACCGCAGCAGGTCCTGCTCGACGCCGTCCACACCCGGACGCTGACCACCCCGCACCGCACCGGCCTCGCGCTGGACGCCGTGGTGTCCGTCGACGGCGTGCCGCTCGGCCGGGGCGGCTTCCGCTGGGAGGTCCGGCACCCCGAGTTCTACGCCCTGGTGCGCGACCGCGCCCGGCGGACGGCGGCCCGGCCGACCGGCCCGTCCGCCGGGGAGTCCTGGCGGCTCGCCCCCTGGGTGGCGGGCTACCCGGACGACCGGCACGTGCTGCTCGCCCGCGGCCCGCAGGGCGCGCCCGGCGAGTTCCTGCTCGCCCCCGCCCCCGACCACCCGGTGCTCTTCGACCACCCCTCCGACCACGTGCCGGGCATGGTGCTGCTGGAGGCGTTCCGGCAGGCCGCCCACGCCACCGGCGCTCCGCAGGACCCGGCCCGGATCCGGGCCGCCTTCACCGCGTTCGGGGAGCCGGACGTGCCGGTGACCGTCACCGCGCGCCCCGGTCCGGCGGCGGGGACCACGGAGGTCACCGCCGTCCAGGGCGGCACGCCCCTCGCCTCGGCCCTGCTCGGGTACGAGCCGGTGGACGACCCGACGGCCCGCCGGGACGCCCGGTGAGCGGGTCCACCGCCGAGAACCGCGCCGCCGAGATCCGCGCCGCCGAGGACCCCGCCGCCGAGCCCACGGCCGCGGAGCTCCCCGCCGGGGCCGTCGACCGGCTGGTCCGGGCGGCCGAGCGCGACCTGCCCGCCCTGGAGGAGCGGCGCCGGCTCGGCGCGGAGACGATGGCCGGGATCACCGCCGCCGGGTTCCTCCGGCACTTCGTGGCACGGGAGTTCGGCGGCACCGCGGGGACCTTCTCCGCGCTGCTCGACGCCTCGGCGACGGTGGGGCGGACCTGTCCGTCCACCGCCTGGTGCGCCACCCTGTTCGCCGCGCACGGGCGGCTCGCCTCCTACCTCCCGGCGGAGGGCCGGAAGGCGCTGTGGGGCCACTCCCCCGACGTGCCGATCGCCACGGCCATCATGCCCCCGCGCGGGCGGGCCGTCCCGGTGCCGGGCGGCTGGCTGCTCAGCGGCCGTTGGGACACCGCCAGCGGCGTGGACCACGCCGACTGGCTGCTGCTGGCGAGCCGCACCGGAGCGCCGGACCGCCCCGAGCACCGGATCCTCGCCGTGCCCAGGGCCGACTGGACCGTCCTGGACTCCTGGCGCAGCCTGGGCATGCGCGGGACGGGCAGCCACGCGGTGGAGGTGGCGGAGGCCTTCGTCCCCGAGCGGCTCTCCTTCACCATGGCCGATCTGGCGCACCCGGTGGCGACGGACGCGGCCCGCTGCCACCGGGTCCCGGTGCAGCTGGCCGGCACGCTGATGTTCGCGGCGCCGGTGGCGGGTGCGGCGCAGGGCGCGCTGGACGCCTGGCGCGCCGCCGCGGTCACCCCGCGGCCGGTCCGCAGCGCGGCCTCCGACCAGGCGTTGAGCGAGAGTTCGGCGCAGATCGCGGCGGCCCGGCTGCTGCTGGAACGGGCCGCCCGGCGCGCCGACCACGATGAGGTGACACCGTTGCTGGTCGCCGAGAACCGGCGGGACGCCGTCACGGCCGTACGCTGGTGCGCCGCCGCGGTCGACCGCCTCTTCCACGCCGCCGGCTCGCACGTCCACCGCGACGGCTCCCCCTTCCAACGCTACTGGCGGGACATCACCACCGCGGCCACCCACGGCGCGCTGGGGCCGGCGGCGGCGGCCGCCGAGTACGCGGACACCGTGCTCGGCCCGCCCGCCCCGGACGGACGGTGAGCCCCGCCGACGGTCGTTGACGGTCCGTCATCACTGGCCGTCCGTCGGGCGGGTGACCCGCCGGACGGCCGACCGGGCCCCCGGGGTCCGCTACCCTCGACAACAAACCTTCGCATAGGTAGGTTTCTAGGGGTGAACAGAGTGACGAGGTTGCCACGGTGGTGAAACAGGCCCGGGCATGGCTGACCCGTGAACGCGTACTGGACGCCGCGGCCGAGGAGTTCGCCGTCCACGGCTTCACGGCCACCAAGGTCGAGGCCGTGGTGGCCCGGACGGGCATGACGAAGGGTGCGCTCTACGCGCACTTCGGCTCCAAGCACCAGCTCGCCTCCGCGCTGGTCGACGAGAGCGTCGAACACTGGAAGCGGCTCCGGGACGCTCCCCCCGCCGAACTCCCCCGCCCGTCGCCGGGAGCCGCGCTCACCGAACTCATCGGCCGGATGCGCGGACAGTTCGAGACCAACGTCCGCTTCCGGGCCGCCCTCCGGCTCGCCGCCGATTGCGACCGCTGCGAGGGCGACCCGGACGGCCTCTTCGGCGACATCCGCCGGGAGATGGTGACGAGCGTGCGCAGAGCCCAGGAGGAACGGGAGATCACGCCGTCCTACCCGGCGGAATCCCTCGCCTACCTGATCCTGGTCGTCCTGTACGGCTTCTCCTACATGCCGGCCTGGGACGACACCCACGGCGTGCCGGTCGAGCCCGACGACGCCTGGCACGTGCTGCGCACCGCCCTCCGACTCGGCTGACCACCGGCGACTCCCCTTCCCCCGGCCGCGCTCGGGTCTGTCCGCGACCGAGCCGATCCGAGCGGGCACCGGCCGTGTGCAACTGCGGACCGGGCATCAGTCGCACAGCCATCCAGCCGTACAGTCACTCGTCCGCTTACGCCGCCATTCCTCTTCGGGCGCGGAATCGGACGGCCCGCGAAATCAGGCGGGGATGTGCAAACGGGAGACCTGGCTCCGCGAGTTCCACGGCGGCTAGCCTTTCTCACGCACCGCTTCCCGCGGGACCGGACACCACGAACCGGACCGCCGGTGACGGCCCCCGGGCCGAAGGCCGTGTCTTCCGCTTCTCCCCGCGTTCGCCGCGTTCATGATTCCCCGGCACCGATCCCCGGTCACCGATCGCCCGGTCCGCTTTTCCGAACTCCGCTCCCCCCGTTTCCCTTTCCGTGTTTTCCGTCCTCCGAGAGGCACACGATGAAGCTCGCGATTTCCGGGACCTACTCCTCCGGCAAGACCCTGACCACCATGGCGCTGGCCCAGCTGACCGGTGTCCCGCGCACCCACGCCAAGACGATGCGGGAGATCCTGCCGCACGCCGTACCGGGCAAGACCCTGGAGGAGTGCAACGCGGCCGAGCTGATCCAGCTGGTGATGCGCCGTTACGTCGAGCGGGCGGTGCACGAGAGCCACCTGCCCGGCGGCTACATCTCCGACGGTTCCTCGCTGCACGAGTGGACCTACGCCACCGTGCGGGTCACGGTCGGCATCAACCCCAACGAGTCCATCGGCCTGGAGTCGGTGGAGAAGACCGACGAGATCCGCTTCTACGAGCAGGTCGTCGCCCAGCTCGGCGTGGCGCTCAAGCAGTACGCCAAGGAGACCTACGACGCCTTCGTGCACCTGCCGATCGAGTTCCCGCTCGACCCGAACGGCCACCGCCCGGTGAACGAGCGCTTCCGGGTGCTCTCCGACGAGCACCTGCTGAACGTGCTGGACGAGCTGAAGATCCCCACCCACATCATCGGCGGCACGATCCCGGAGCGGCTGGAGGGCATCACCGAGGTCTTCGGCCTCCCCCGGGTCATGTCGATCGAGGACGCCATCGAGGCGGCGAAGAAGGACTACGCGCAGCTCGACGTCCGTACCGAGGCCGAGCGCAACGCCGCCGCCGAGGCCCTCGCCGCCCAGGCCGCGGCCTGATCCGGCGCCCCGGAAGGAATCCACCGCCATGACCAACTCCACGACGCCGCTGAAGCTCGGCGTCCTCGGCGCCGGCAACATCGGCCGGCCCGTCGGCCGCCACTGGCTGGCCGCGGGCCACTCGGTGACCTTCGGCTCCCGCACCCCGGAGCAGCTCGCCCCCTTCGTCGGACCGCTGGGCGCCGGCGCCACGGCCGCGACGCTCGCCGAGACGGCCAGGACCTCCGACGTCCTGCTGCTGTCCGTCCCGTACGAGGCCGCGGCGGGGGTGCTCGCCGAGGTCGGCGAGCACCTGGCCGGAAAGATCGTCATCGACGCCACCAACCCGGTGTCGCTCACCGAGGACGGCCGGGTGGTCTCCACGCTCACCCCCGGGGTGACCCAGGGCCGGCACGTCGCGAAGCAGCTGCCCGCCGCCACCGTGGTCCGGGCGTTCACCCACGTCATGGACGAGCTGCTCTGGTCGCGCGGCACCCGCCAGCGCCACTTCTGGGCCATGGCGATCGCGGGCGACGACGCCCCGGCCAAGGCCGTGGTGGCGGGGCTGGTCCACGACGCCGGGTTCACCCCGGTGGACCTCGGCGGCCTGGACGAGTCGGCGCCGCTCGACCCCGGCGGCGTGCTGTTCCCGCACATGTTCACCCCCGGCGAGATGCGGGCGCTGACCGGCCTCGCCGGCTGACCGCCCGGCCGTCTGGAAGAAAGGCAGTCACGTGAGCACCGAACCGCCTCACCCGGCCGCGGCACCGCTCTTCGAGCCCTTCAAGGCCGGCGGGCTGGCCCTGGACAACCGGATCGTGATGGCCCCGATGTCCCGGGACCTCTCCCCCGGCGGGGTGCCCGGCGCGGACGTCGCCGAGTACTACGCCCGCCGGGCCCGGCACGGCGTGGGGCTGATCATCACCGAGGGCACCTTCGTGGGCCACCCCGCGGCCGGGAACCGGCCGTCGGTGCCGCGCTTCCACGGCGTCGACGCGCTGGCCGGCTGGGCCGGGGTGGTCCGCGCGGTGCACGACGCCGGCGGGAGGATCGTGCCCCAGCTGTGGCACGTCGGCCAGGACCCGCTGCTGTGGGGCAAGTCCCTGGCGGAGGCCCGCCGTACGGCACCGAAGGGCGTCGAGCTCTTCGACCCGCCGGGCGGACTGATCAGCCCCTCCGGCCTGGAGCCGGGCAGCCCGGCCGGGCGGGCGATGTCGGAGTCCGACATCGCCGAGGTCGTCGAGGCCTTCGCCCGGGCCGCCGCCGACGCCCAGCGGCTGGGCTTCGACGGCATCGAGCTGCACGCCGCGCACGGCTACCTGTTCGACCAGTTCTTCTGGACGGCCACCAACCACCGGACCGACGGCTACGGCGGCGACCCGGCCGGCCGCACCCGGTTCGCCGCCGAGGTGGTCCGGGCCTGCCGCGCGGCGACCGGGCCGGACTTCCCCGTCATCCTGCGGGTCTCGCAGTGGAAGGTGGCGCACTACCAGGCCCGGATCGCCGACGACCCGCGGGCGCTGGAGACCTTCCTGGCCCCGCTGGTGGACGCCGGGGTCGACGTCTTCCACTGCTCCACCCGGCGGTTCTGGCAGCCCGCGTTCGAGGGCTCCGGGCTCAACCTGGCGGGCTGGGTGAAGAAGGTGACGGGGCGGCCGACCATCACCGTGGGCTCGGTCGGCCTGCGCGACAGCGACTTCCTCGGGTACGTGGAGGGCAAGGGCGCGGAGGTCGACGACATCGGCCTGGTGGCCCGGCGCCTCGCGGAGGGCGAGTTCGACCTGGTCGCGGTCGGGCGCGCCCTGGTGGCGAACCCGGCCTGGGCCGAACAGGTGCGCACCGGGCGGACGGACGGGCTGCGCCCGTTCGACGCCGCGGCGCTCGCCTCGCTCGACTAGCTCGACTAGGGCTCCTGGGAAGCGTCCTGAGCACCCCGCGCGGCGGCGGCCTCCCGGTTCGCCGCCGCGATGAGGGCGTCCAGCAGCCCGGGGAAGGCCTGTTCCAGGTCGTCGCGGCGCAGGGTGTTCATCTTGGAGGTGCCGACGTAGTACTGCCGGATCAGCCCGGACTGCCGCAGCACCCGGAAGTGGTGGGTCCCGGTCGACCGGGTCACCGAGATGTCGAAGGTGCCGCAGGCGGTGTCGTCGGGCGCGTTGGCGATCTGCCGGACGATGCTGCGGCGCACCGGGTCCGCGAAGGCCTCCAGGATGCGCTGGAGGGTGATGTCCGCGGCGTCGGGGTGGTCACCGATGCGGTCGACGGCGGCGTGGGCGGCGGTCACGTGGCACCTCTCAGGGTCTCGCTGCACGTCCATCGTACGACGCCCATCGTACGACCCCGCCGGCCCGATTCCGTCGCCCGACCCCGGGCATATGACGACCACCATCCAATTTGACATGCGTCGTCATATGCCCTTCAGTTGAACCGCGCCTCCCCATCAACTCGACCGCTCCGAGAGCGAGTTGCCCGCGCCGTGCGATCGCCCCCGCGCTCGCCCCCCGCGCTCGCCCGCCGCGCAGCGGTCACCCGCACCGAAGGAACCAGCGATGACAACCGCCGAGACCAGCCCGGCGCAGACCGAGGTCTCCCCCGCCGACCCACCGACCACCGCCAGCGGGTTGAAGATCGCCGCGCTGGCCACCGGCTTCGTGATGGCCACCCTGGACGTCACCATCGTCAACGTCGCCGGCGCGACCCTCCAGGAGAAGCTGGGCGCCACGCTCACCCAGCTCACCTGGGTCGTGGACGGCTACATCCTGACCTTCGCGTCCCTGCTGATGCTGGCCGGCGGCCTCGCCAACTGGCTCGGCGCCAAGACCGTCTACATGTGGGGCATGGGCCTGTTCCTGCTGGCCTCGCTCGGCTGCGCGCTGTCCACCTCACCGGAGCTGCTGATCGCGGCCCGGATGCTGCAGGGCGCCGGCGCGGCGCTGTTCATGCCCAGCTCGCTGTCCCTGCTGGTGTTCTCGTTCCCGGAGAAGCGCCGGCGCACCAAGATGCTCGGCCTGTGGTCCGCGATCGTCGCCACCTCCTCGGGCATCGGCCCCACGCTCGGCGGCCTGATGGTCGGCTCGCTGGGCTGGCAGAGCATCTTCCTGCTCAACCTGCCGATCGGCGTGGTCGGCATGCTGATGACCAAGCGGTTCATCGCGGCGCCGGAGGCCCGCTCCGCACGGCCGCACCCGCTCGGGCACCTGATCTGGATCGTGGCCCTCGCGGCAGTCAGCTACGCCCTGATCGAGGGCCCGCAGCTCGGCTGGGCCGCGGCCCCGGTGCTCGTCGCGTACGGCGTGGCGCTGGTCGCCGCCGCCCTCCTGGTCCGGCGCGAGCGCCGCGGTGACAAGCTCGTCATGCCGTGGACGCTGTTCCGCCGCCCCGGCTTCTCCGGCGCCAACCTGGTCGGCTTCTGCTTCAACTTCGCGCTGTTCGGCACCATCTTCATGCTCGGCCTGTTCTTCCAGCACGCCCAGGGCGCGAGCCCGTTCGTGGCCGGTCTGGAGCTGATCCCGATCACCATCCTGTCGCCGCTCGCGAACGTGGTGTACTCCAAGATCTCCGGCCGGTACGCCAACGGGCCGCTGCTGACGGTCTTCATGCTGCTGGCGGGCGTCTGCTCGCTCGCGCTGACCGGGATCTCCGCGTCGACCCCGTACTGGCTGATCGCCCTCGGCATCGGCGTGGCCTGCCTCGGCTCCGGCATCATCTCCCCCGGCATGACGGCGGCCATGGTGGACTCGGCCGGGCCGGAGCACGCCAACGTCGCCGGCTCGGTGCTGAACGCCAACCGCCAGATCGGCTCGCTGGTGGGCATCGCCGTGGTCGGCGTGGTGCTGCACGCCACCTCGGACTGGAGCGAGGGCGCCTCCGTCTCCTTCGTCCTGGTCGGCATCGCCTACCTGCTCGGCGCGTTCTTCGCCTGGCGCCTGGTCGCCCGCTCCGAGCGCCGCGCCGAGGCCCCCGCGGCCGGCTGACCCCCTCGACCGGCGGACCCCGCGATCCGGGCGTCCGCGACACACCGCTCCTCACCCGCCTGAACCCCCGCAGGCGGCGAGGGAGCACCGAAGGCCTCCCCGGCCGGACCACCGTCCGCACCGGGGAGGCCCTTTCGGCGTCGGCCGCCGGGAGCCAGGGCGTGTCGGCGGGCTGCTGCCGGCGGTGGTTCCGGGTGCGGGCGGGGCCGGTGCGGGCGGTGCGGCCGTCGGTGTGCCAGGGCTGGGAACCGGAAGGCGAGGACGACCCTCGTCCCGGTTGACCTCGGCCCAGCTCCGGCCCGCCTCAGCTCGGCTCGGCTCAGCCGACTCCGGCCGCCGTCCCCGCCCGTCCGGGCCGGCCCCGGAGCGCCTCCGCGGTGATGAACGCCGTCACCGTGGCCACGATCAGCAGCGGCATCGCGGCCGCCGCCTCGCCGCCGAGGAGGGCCGCGGCGAGGACGGCGCTGGTCACCGGGAGGCGGGTGACGGCCGCGCCGGAGGCGGCCAGCCCGACGGCCAGGGCGGGCGCGGTGCCGAAGCCGGGCAGCGGGGCGCAGGCCACGCCGAGGGCGGCGCCGAGCAGGATCGCCGGGAAGATCGGGCCGCCACGCAGACTGCCGAGCGCGATCGACCAGCCGAGCCCCTTGCAGAGGACGAGGGCGAGCAGTGCGCCGATCGGCCAGGCGGCCGGGTCGGCGGCGAGCGCGCCCAGGGTCGCCTGGCCGGAGAGGGCGGCCTCCTCCGGGGAGCGGTCGGTGAGGAGGGCGTAGAGGGCGAGGCAGCAGCCGACCGCGACCGCGCACAGCACCGTCCGGGCGGCGGTGGTACGGGCGGTGTCCGCCGCGGTGAAGGCCTTGACCCGTCTGCCGATCGTCTGCCCGGCCACGCAGACCAGGGCGATCGCGGCGGCCAGCGGAACGCCCCAGAGGAAGTCACCGGGGTCGGGGACGCCGCTCGCGGGCAGCTTCGGCAGCGAGAGCGCGCCGATCGCCAGGCCCGTCCAGTGGCCGAAGCCGGTGAAGACCAGCGCGCCGATCCCACTGGCCAGCAGGCTGGGCAGGATCAGCGCGATCAGCCGCGGGCCGCCCAGCCCGGCCGCCTCGATCAGCATCACGCCGGCCACCAGTGGGCTGCCGAAGATGGTGGAGATCGCCGAGGACGCCCCCGCCGTGCCCAACACGGCCACCAGTTCGGGCTGTTCGGCGCGCCTGGCGGAGCGGACGGCGAGCAGGGCGAGGCCGCCGCCGAGCGCCATCAGCGGCGCCTCGGGGCCGAGCACCGCGCCGAGCGGCAGACAGGCGAGCGCGGCCAGCACCACGCCGGGAACGGCCCGGGGCAGGGTGGGCGGGCCGCCGAGCCCGTCCACCGGGACGTGGCCGCCGTGCCCGGGCAGCCGGGTGACAACCGGGGCGAGCAGCAGGCCGGCCAGCAGCAGGGCGGGCAGCGGCCACCACCAGGGGGCGCGGTCGTAGCCGGCGGTCTTCGGCAGGCTCTCCCAGATCCAGTGCTGGAGTTCGTGCTCCAGGCCGACGAAGCCGAAGGCGGCCAGCGAGACCGGGATGCCGACCAGCGCCGAGACCAGCAGCAGGCGGAGGTAGCCCTTGTGCAGCAGCACCTCACGAAGGGTCGGACTGCCGTTCCGCTGCGGGGGCGTCCCCGGCATGACCGCTCCTTCGCGCTCCCGGCCGCCCGCTGCCCGGCGGCCCGTCCTGCGACCGAGTCTCGCCCCGGGCCGGGGGCGCCGCACGGCGGCGCGGGCCTTCGAGCGGGCCCGGAGCGGACCCTGACGCCGCAACGGTTGCGCCGTACGGGTGAGCGGTGGGTACGGCCCGCCGGGGTCCCGAGTCACCCGCGACGAGTCACACCAGGCGAGTCACACCCGGCGGGTCACACCTGGCGGGTCTCGCTGCCCAGGGCGCTCTCGATGCCCTGGACCATCCGCCACAGCGGCGCCCGCCGGCTGGCGACCAGGACCACCACCTCGTCGGACTCGCCCTCCCCGGCGGTCTCGGACGGCCGGTCGCTCCAGGTGCCGGTGACGAAGGCCATCGCCGCGTCCACCTCCGCCACCCAGTCGCTCTCCCCGCCGGAGCGCAGCCAGGTCCGCAGGGCGTGGTTGTGCGCGGAGACGACGGCCGCCGCGATCACGTCCGCGCGCAGCGGCCCGTCCGGGCGGTCGGCGAAGCGGCCGCGCAGGTAGGCGGCCAGGGTGTGTTCGTAGCGCCAGACCACGGACAGCTCGTACGCCCGCAGGCCGGGCACCTTGCGGGTGAGCCGGTAGCGCTGGACGGAGAAGGAGGGCTGCTCGGCGTACATCCGCAGGACGAGGCGGGCGGCGTCGCAGGCGTGCTTGACCGGGTCCTCCTCGCCGTTGCCGGACTCCAGGAACTCCGTCATCTCGGCCAGGCTGCGCTCGTGGTCGGGGAAGACCACGTCCTCCTTCGCCGGGAAGTAGCGGAAGAAGGAGCGCCGGCCGACGCCGGCCAGCGAGACGATGTCGTCGACGGTGGTCTGCTCGAAGCCGCGTTCCAGGAAGAGCTCGAAGGCCGCGGCCACCAGCGCCTCGCGCATCGCGGGCTTGGTGGGCCCGTCGTTCATGGGCAGGTCCTGCTCTTCCTTCTCGCTCATTCTCCGCAACCTAACACCGGCTCACTGCCGGGGCGCCGACGGCCGGGCGGTGCCCGGTCCGGCCGTCGGCGCACGTCGGGCCGGGTCGGGTTACGGGAGGTTGCGGGCCATCAC
Source organism: Kitasatospora sp. Ki12 (assembly GCF_054601375.1). Taxonomy (NCBI): domain Bacteria; kingdom Bacillati; phylum Actinomycetota; class Actinomycetes; order Kitasatosporales; family Streptomycetaceae; genus Kitasatospora; species Kitasatospora sp. Ki12. The sequence goes on from NZ_BAAIHT010000002.1 coordinate 2,706,230, forward strand.
GATCCGCTGGACCTGGTTGGTGCCCTCGTAGATCTGCGTGATCTTCGCGTCCCGCATCATCCGCTCCACCGGGTAGTCACGCGTGTACCCGTACCCGCCCAGCAACTGCACCGCGTCCGTCGTGATCTCCATCGCCGCGTCCGACGCGAAACACTTCGCCGCCGCCCCGAAGAACGTCAGATCCCCGTCCCCACGCTGCGACTTCGCCGCCGCCGCGTACGTCAGCTGACGCGCCGCCTCCAGCTTCATCGCCATGTCCGCCAGCATGAACTGGATCCCCTGGAACTCCGCGATCGCCTTCCCGAACTGCTTGCGCTCCTTCACGTACCCCTTCGCGTAGTCCAGCGCCCCCTGCGCGATCCCGATCGCCTGCGCCGCGATCGTCACCCGGGTGTGGTCCAGCGTCTTCATCGCCGTCGCGAAACCCGTCCCCTCCGCACCGATCATCCGGTCCGCCGGGATCCGCACATTGTCGAAGTACACCTCACGCGTCGGCGACCCCTTGATCCCCAGCTTCTTCTCCGGAGCACCGAACGACACACCCTCGTCGCCCTTCTCCACCACGAACGCCGAGATGCCCTTCGACCGCAGCTCCGGGTCGGTCACCGCCATCACCGTGTAGAACTCGGACACACCCGCGTTGGTGATCCACCGCTTCACACCGTTCAGCACCCAGAAGTCCCCGTCGCGCACCGCCCGGGTCCGCATCCCCGCCGCGTCCGAACCCGCCTCCGGCTCCGACAGGCAGTACGAGAACATCCCCTCACCCCGCGCCAGCGCCCCCAGGTACTTCGCCTTCAGCTCCTCCGAACCCGACAGCTGCACCGGCAGCGACCCCAGCTTGTTCACCGCCGGGATCAACGACGACGACGCGCACACCCGCGCGACCTCCTCGATCACGATCACCGTCGCCAACGCGTCCGCACCCGCACCGCCGTACACCTCCGGCACGTGCACCGCATGCAGGTCGTTCCCCTGCAACGCGTCCAACGCCTCCTGCGGGAACCGCCCCTGCTCGTCCACCTCCGCCGCGAACGGAGCGATCTTCGCCTCGGCCAGCGAACGCACCGCCTCACGGAGCATCTCGTGCTCCTCGGAGATACGGAAGAGATCGAAGTCCTGGCTCATGATCGTCACTCCTGTTTCACGACGGTACTCAGTACCCTTCATTATGCATGCGTGCGGCAAAAAGGGAACTCAGTGCCTTCCCTTGGCGGTACTGAGTTCCCTATCCTTTCCGTGCCGAACTTCTGCGGAACTTCTGCCGAACAAGCCGCTCCGAGCGCAGGGAGATGACAGCGTGGTCCCCTCAGCCATCGATGCCGACACCCGCAGCACGACGCTGTACTTCCAGCGCTGCGCGTGGTGCAACAACCCGACCTTCCAGCGGCTGCTCTGCCCCACCTGCGGCTCCACCGATCTCCGGCTGGAGCCCAGCGAGGGCACCGGCGTGGTCCGGCGCTGCGCGGTCGAGCAGGCCCGGACGCCGCTGGTCCGGCAGAAGTCGCTGATCCGCATGGCGGAGGGCTTCGACGTCTGGTGCATCGTGGACGGGCTGCGCAGCACCGTGCCGGTCGGCACCCGGGTGCGGCTGCTCCCCTCCGCCGACTCCGACCAGCCGGAGCTGCGGCTGCTGACGGTGGAGGAACCGCCCGTGGTGCAGGACCAGGAGCCGCGTCCGCTGCCGCCCTCCCAGGGAGGATTCACGCAGCACCTGGCGGCTTTCGCGGAGTGAACGGAGCGGTTCGAGCCGGCGGCCGAACGACGGAGGGCGTGGCACCGAGTACCCGGTGCCACGCCCTCCTGGTGTTCCCGCGGGATCAGCCCTTGCGGGCCGTCACCTCGGCGGTGAGCTGCGGCAGCACCTGGAAGAGGTCGCCGACCACGCCGTAGTCGACCAGCTCGAAGATCGGGGCCTCGGGGTCCTTGTTGACGGCCACGATGGTCTTCGAGGTCTGCATGCCGGCCCGGTGCTGGATGGCGCCCGAGATGCCGTTGGCCACGTACAGCTGCGGGGAGACCTGCTTGCCGGTCTGGCCGACCTGGCTGCTGTGCGGGTACCAGCCGGCGTCGACGGCGGCACGGGAGGCGCCGACGGCCGCGCCGAGCGCGTCCGCGAGCTCCTCGACCACGCCGAAGCCCTCGGCGGCGCCGACACCACGGCCGCCGGAGACCACGATCGCGGCCTCGGTCAGCTCCGGGCGGCCGGTGGACACCCGCGGGGTGCGCGCGGTGACCTTGGCGGCGTTGCCGGTGAACTCCACCGACACGGACTCCACCGCGCCGGCGGCCGGAGCGGCCTCCGGGGCGACGGCGTTCGGCTTGACGGTGATGACCGGCACGCCGTTGCTGACGCGCGACTCGACGGTGTACGAGGCGGCGAACACCGACTGGGTCGCGACCGGGCCCTCGTCGCCGACACGGAGGTCCACCGCGTCGGTGATGATGCCGGAGCCCAGGCGCAGCGCGACGCGGGCGGCGACCTCCTTGCCCTCGCCGGAGGAGGTCACCAGGACGGCGGCCACGTCGCCGGCCTTGGCGATCTGGGCCAGGGCGTCCACCTTGGGGACGACCAGCTGGTCGGCGAACTCGGCGCCGTCGGCGACGTACACCTTCGCGGCGCCGAACTCGGCGGCCTTGGCGGCGATGTCGCCGGCCGCGGCACCGGCGCCCAGGACGACGGCGGACGGCTCGCCGATACGGCGGGCCAGGGTCAGCAGCTCCAGGGCCGGCTTGCGGACCGCACCGTCGGCGTGGTCGACCAGGACGAGAATCTCAGCCATTGCTCAATGTCTCCGTGTTTCGCAGGTTCGAGGGGTGGTGGGTGCGGCTCAGCTGGGCTTCTGGTCTCAGATGAACTTCTGGTCGGCGAGGAAGCCCGCGAGCGCCTTGCCGCCCTCGCCCTCGTCCTTGACGACCGTGCCCGCGGTGCGCGCCGGACGCGCGGCCACCGACTCCACCGCCGTCCACGAACCCGCCAGACCGACCTCATCCGCCTCGATCCCCAGGTCGTCCAGGTCCAGCGACTGCACCGGCTTCTTCTTCGCCGCCATGATCCCCTTGAACGACGGGTACCGGGCCTCACCCGACTGGTCCGTCACCGACACCACGGCCGGCAGCGACGCCTCGACCAGCTCGGTCGCCGCGTCACCGTCACGACGGCCCCGCACCACACCGCCCTCGACCGAGACCTCCGACAGCAGCGTCACCTGCGGCACACCCAGACGCTCCGCCAGCAGCGCCGGCAGCACACCCATCGTGCCGTCCGTCGACGCCATACCACCGATCACCAGGTCGAACCCGGTCTTCTCCAGCGCCTTCGCCAGCACCGCCGACGTCCCGATCACATCCGAACCGTGGATGTCGTCGTCGTTCACGTGCACGGCCTTGTCCGCACCCATCGACAGCGCCTTGCGCAACGCGTCCTTCGCGTCGTCCGGCCCCACCGTCAGCACCGTGACCTCGGAACCCTCGTTCGCCTCGGCGATCCGCAGCGCCTGCTCCACGCCGTACTCGTCCAGCTCCGACAGGAGGCCGTCCACGCCGTCCCGGTCGGTGGTGTGGTCGTCCGCGAAGCGACGGTCACCCGTCGCGTCCGGCACGTACTTCACACAGACGACGATCCTCAAGCTCATGAGCGGTTCTCCTGTCACGGGTGCACGGATGCACTGATCCATGGCCTCAGATCGTGCCGAGGGTACTGAGTGCCAAGTCCGGCCGGGCGCGACCCGCGCGCCGCGAGCGCCACCTGGACCGGCAGACCGTGTCGGCTCTCTTCGACTGGCGTCAGAGGCTCCACCGAGAGAATACGGCACTCAGTACCCCTCGTAAAGGAACTCAGTACCCTTCCCGGTGCCCCGGGGCCCGCGGGCCGCCCTCGCCCTGCGCCGCACCGCCCAGGGCGACCGCGGCCTCCCCGGTGTAGACCCGGAAGGTGAGGGACTCCTGCAGGTACAGCCGGACCGTCCCGGCGTCGTGGGAGAGGTAGCCGACGGAGACGTCCTGGCCGAGGAAGAGCTCGAAGTCGCCGCCGCGGGTGGACAGCAGGAAGGCGCCCTCGATCGCGGGGGCCCAGATGATGTCGCCGTCGAGGAGACGGGCCAGGTGGTTGTGCACGGGGTAGCCGTGGTCGCTGGTCTCGTTGACGGCGGTGAACGCGGCGGCGCCGAGGAGCAGCGAGTACGGGCCGCCGACACCGGCCAGGCGCAGCGCGGTGAGGGCGCGGCTGACCGCCTCGGGGTACTCGCGGACGTCCTCGGGCAGCGGGACCGGGGCGTTGGTGGAGGCGGCCCGGATGCCGTCGACGGCGGCGGCGCGGTAGCCCTCGAAGACCGCGCGGTCCTCGGCGAGGGCGAGGGTGCGGGCGGCGTCCTTGACCGGCTGCCAGTCGGAGTCCCGGGAGCCGCGCTCGACGTCGTCCACCGCGTCGCGGCCGACGGTGAAGGGGACGCGCAGCTCGACCACCGGCTGGGCGGCGCGGGCGTGCGCCCGGACCCCGTCCACCGGCGGCTCGATGCCGGTCAGGTGGCCGGTGCCGACGGCGGCGAGCTCGGCACCCGCGGGGCCGTTCAGGTCGACCACCCGGCGGCCGGCGATGTGCAGCTTGAAGGTCTGGCGGGCCTCCTCCTCGATCTCCTCCCAGGCGGCGGCGGAGACGGGGGCGAGCTCCCGGTGGAGGTTGTTCATGCGCGGGGTCCTGTTCGGGGCGGCGGTCAGGGGGTCTGCTTGAGGCTGCCGATGCCCAGCGAGCCGTCGGCTGCGGGCGCGGGGGTGCCGGGCGCGGGACTGCCGGGCGCGGGGGTGCCTGGCGCGAGGGTGCCGGGCCCGGGGGCGCCCGGCGCCGACGGCGGGGAGCCGAGGAAGTCGGCGGTCGGGACGAAGAACAGCGAGCCGGTGACGGCGGTGGAGAAGTCGAGCAGCCGGTCGGTGGTGCCGGGCGGGTCCCCGACGAACATGTTGCGCAGCATCTCCTCGGTCACCCCGGGGTCCCGCGCGTAGCCGATGAAGTAGGTGCCGTACTCGCCGCCGTGCGCGAAGGAGCCGAACGGCATGTTGAAGCGGACGATCTTCCGTTCCTCGCCGTCCGGTCCGGTGATCACGGTGAGCGCCACGTGCGAGTCGGCCGGTTTGACGTCGTCGGCCAGCTCGATGTCGGTGAGCTTGGTGCGGCCGACCGCGCCCTCCTGCTCCTCGACGCTCAGCGCGTTCCACTTGTCCAGCTGGTGCAGGTACTTCTGGACGACGACGTAGCTGCCGCCGGCGAAGTCCGGGTCCTCCGCGCCGACCAGCGCGGCGCCGACCGCGGCCCGGCCCTCGGGGTTCTCGGTGCCGTCGACGAAGCCGAGCAGGTCCCGGTCGTCGAAGTACCGGAAGCCCTGGACGGAGTCGACCACGGTGGCCGCCCCGGCGAGCCGGCCGGTGAGCTGCCCGGCCAGCTCGAAGCAGAGGTCCATCCGCTCGGCCCGCAGGTGCAGCAGCAGGTCGCCGGGGGTCGCGGGGGCCCGGTGCCGGGGGCCGGCCACCTCCCGGAAGGGGTGCAGCTCGGCCGGTCGGGGGCCGCCGAAGAGGCGGTCCCAGAGCTCGGAGCCGATGCCGGTGACGCAGGTGAGGCCGCCCTCGGGGGCCCGGAAGCCGACCGAGCGGCGCAGTCCGGCGAGGTCGGGCAGCAGCTCGCGGACGGCGTCCTCGCCGCCCGGGCCGACGGTGAGCACCAGGAAGACGGCCGCGCCGGTCAGCGGGGAGAGCACGGCCTGCGGTTCGGGGGCGGCCTGCGGGGAGAGCACGGCCTGCGGTTCGGGCTGGGATTCGGACGGCATGGGTTCGGGCCTCCTCGGGACGCCGGGGCCAGTACACCGCACGGTGGGCGATTCGGCGCGGCCGACGCTCATCCGGACGGCCCCGCCGGGCAGGCCGGGCGGCCCCGTCGGACGGTGGGTCCGACAGGGCCGTTCGAGTGAGCGGCCGTCCCTTCGAGGGCACGTCAGGTGCGCCGAGCCGCGCCCGGTTCCGTCCGGCGACACGGCGGGGGCGGGTGCGCCTGGTCGCGCACCCGCCCCCGTCCCGCCGGGCCTGCCTCAGACCTTCAGCGCCGCCAGCTGCTGCGCGAACGGCACCACCTGCTGCGAGGCCGCCTGCGACGGCACCGCCGGCGCCGCCGGGCCGCGGCCGGACAGCAGCGCCGCCAGCTCGCCCGCCGCCCGGTCGATCCGGCGCGGCAGCCCGTCGGTGAGCCCGTCCCCGGCGCCGCCCCAGTCGTCGGTGGCCGCGTAGACGGCGGTCGGCAGCACCACCGCGCGCAGGTAGCTGAACAGCGGCCGGACGGCGTGCTCCAGGGCGAGCGAGTGCCGGGAGGTGCCGCCGGTGGCGGCGATCAGCACCGGCTTGCCGGTGAGCGCGTCGTTGTCGAGCACGTCGAAGAAGGACTTGAACAGACCGCTGTAGGAGGCCGTGAAGATCGGCGTCACCACGATCAGCCCGTCCGCCGCCGTGACCGCCTCGATCGCCTCGCGCAGCGCGGCGCCGGGGAAGCCGGTGACGAAGTTGTTCGCTATCTCCACCGCGAGGTCCCGCAGTTCGACCACGGTGACCTCCACCTCCCGCCCCTCCAAGGCGAGTCGGCGGACGGCCGAGTCGGCGAGCCGGTCCGCGAGCAGCCGCGTCGAGGACGGCTTGCTCAGCCCCGCGCTCACCACCACCAGCTTGTGGACGGTCACTTGGCCGCCACCTCCACCTTCTCCTCGTCGTGGGCCGCGACCAGCGCGGCGTGGGTCGGCCCTTCCGGCACCGCGGCCGGGCGGCCCTTGGCGAACTCCTCGCGCAGCACCGGCACGACCTCCTCGCCGAGCAGGTCCAGCTGCTCCAGCACGGTCTTCAGCGGCAGGCCAGCGTGGTCCATCAGGAACAGCTGGCGCTGGTAGTCGCCGAAGGTCTCGCGGAAGGTCAGCGTCTTCTCGATGACTTCCTGCGGGCTGCCGACGGTCAGCGGGGTCTGCTCGGTGAACTCCTCCAGCGAGGGCCCGTGCCCGTACACCGGCGCGTTGTCGAAGTACGGACGGAACTCGCGCACCGCGTCCTGCGAGTTCTTCCGCATGAACACCTGCCCGCCGAGGCCGACCATCGCCTGCTCGGGCGTGCCGTGGCCGTAGTGGGCGTAGCGCTCGCGGTAGAGGTTCACCAGCTTCTGGAAGTGCTCCTTGGGCCAGAAGATGTTGTTCGCGAAGAAGCCGTCCCCGTAGTAGGCGGCCTGCTCGGCGATCTCGGGGCTGCGGATCGAGCCGTGCCAGACGAACGGCGGGACGTCGTCCAGCGGGCGCGGGGTGGAGGTGAAGCCCTGCAGCGGGGTGCGGAAGCGGCCCTGCCAGTCGACGACCTCCTCGCGCCACAGCTGGTGCAGCAGCGCGTAGTTCTCGATCGCGAGCGGGATGCCCTGGCGGATGTCCTTGCCGAACCACGGGTAGACCGGGCCGGTGTTGCCGCGGCCCATCATGAGGTCGACCCGGCCTTCGGCCAGGTGCTGCAGCATCGCGAAGTCCTCGGCGATCTTCACCGGGTCGTTGGTGGTGATCAGGGTCGTCGAGGTGGACAGGATGATGCGCTCGGTCTGCGCCGCGATGTAGCCGAGCATGGTCGTCGGGGAGGACGGGACGAACGGCCGGTTGTGGTGCTCGCCGGTCGCGAAGACGTCCAGGCCGACCTCCTCGGCCTTGCGCGCGATCGCCACCATGGCCTTGATCCGCTCGTGCTCGGTCGGGGTGCGGCCGGTGGTGGGGTCGGTCGTCACGTCGCCGACGGAGAAGATTCCGAACTGCATGCTGCTCACCACGTCCCAGGTAGTCCAACTTTCAACCACCTTAGCAGCCGGGTGCGGATGGTTATTCCCGCCCACAATGGAAGGCGGGGCATCGGCAAGGGGACGGGGGCTCCGGAAAGGGCGACGGACGATGGCGCCGTACATCGCGGTGAGCGCGCTGAGCCACGAGGGCCTGGTGCGGGAACACAACGAGGACAGCCTCACGGTCGGGCCGTGGACACTCTGCGCCACCGTGACCGCCAACCCGCAGACCCTGCTCTTCCCGCTCGGCCCGCCCTGCGTGGTCGCGGTGGCCGACGGCCTGGGCGGCCACCCCGGCGGCGAGGTGGCCAGCGCCCTCGTCGCCCGCCGGCTCGCCGCCGACGGGGAAGCCCTGGACGGCGAGGAGGCCGTCCGGGAGGAGTTGGAGGAGTGCAACCGGGCCGTCTACGCGGCCGCCGCCGGGGACCCGGAGCTCGCCGCGATGGGCACCACCGTCGCCGGGCTGGTGCTGCTGCCCGAGCGGGCGGTGGCCTTCAACGTCGGCGACAGCCGGGTCTACCGGATCACCCCGGACGGGCTGCTCCGGGTGAGCGTGGACGACAGCCCGCCGCTGCCGCCCGGGCGGCGCACCACCTCGGTGGTCACCCAGACCCTCGGCGGCTCGCTCGGGCTCACCTTCGTCGAACCCCACGTCCGGACCGCCCCGCTGGCCCCCGGCGACCGCTACCTGGTGTGCAGCGACGGCCTGACCGACCCGGTGCCCGACGAGGAACTGGCCGCGCTGCTGGCCCGCTCCCCCGAGGACGGCGAGCGCTCCGACGGCAAGGCCGCGTTCGAGCTGTGGAAGGCCGCGATCGAGGCCGGCGGGCCGGACAACATCACGCTGGCCCTGATCCGGGTCGGCGGCTGAGGGCGCGCGGCCCCTCGGCCCGTCGGCCCCCGGCGCTGTGACCCCCGGCACGGACCCGCCCCGGCGGGGCGCCGAAGCGCTCCGCCGGGGCGGTCACCTGTCCGTTCGCCGTGTCCGGCTCACATCTCGCTCGTGACGGTCACCCCGCTGAAGCCCTGCTGGGCGTAGAGGCTGAAGTAGACGTAACCCGCCGGCGGGTTCGTCACGGTCAGCGTCTCGGAGTTGTCCGGGCCGGCCGAGCGGGTGGCGTAGCTGCCGGTGTACGCCCAGCCGCTCGGGTTGTAGTAGAGGTCACCGTTGCCGGTGCCGCCACTGCTGGTGATCTTCACCTGCTTGGTACCGGCCGGCACCAGCAGGTAGAAGTGCGCGTAGTTGCCCGTGGTGGCCGCGACGTTGCTGCGGGCACAGCCGGCGTCCAGCACCCGGGTGTCGGCCGCCGTGCACTCCGGCACCTGCGGGACGGTCGGGGTGGTGGCGCAGGCGCCGTTCGCGCACCTGGTCAGCCAGCTGTCGAAGTCGGCGTCGTAGCGGGTGCCGATGGTGGTCTTCAGCAGGGTGCGGGCGCCGGCCCAGTCGCCGGTCCGGTACTTGGCGAGGACCGCGTCCATGTCGGAGCGGTGCTGCTCCAGCATGTAGCGCACGGCCAGGTAGCCCCAGCGGTAGACCCGGTCCTGGTCGCCGTAGACGGTGTCGAAGAGGTCGCTCAGCTTGTACGTGTGCCGGCCGGCGGCCGCGATGGCGGCGTCGTTGCTCACCTTCCGGTACGAGTAGGAGACGTACTCGGCGAAGCCCTCGACCCACCAGACGGTCGGGGTCGTCATGCCGGCGTTGAAGTCGCCGTACATGTCGAACCGGCCGTCGAGGTAGTGGGTGTACTCGTGGTTGAGGTTCCAGATCTGGAAGGACGGCCGGGCCCACTCGGCCTCGTAGCAGAGGAAGCGCGGCTGGTTGCCGGCCTTCGCCGGGTTGCCCTCCAGGTACATGCCGCCGTTGTTGGTGTCGATGCCGTAGATGGCGGCGGCCAGCACCTGGTAGTCGAGCGAGGAGTGGAAGACCACGACCTCGATCGTGGTGTTGCCGTCGTCCTTGACCGGGCCCTTGTCCTTGGCCACCGAGTGGAAGTACGCGTCCTGGCCGGTCAGGCTGGTGCAGGCGGTGCCCAGCTGGGTGCTGTCCAGGGCCTGGGCGATCAGCTTGATGCTGGGGCTGCAGGTGTAGTTCACCGTCAGCACACCGGCCTTGAGCTGGTCGGCGGCGTTGCAGGTGCCGTAGTACGAACAGTTGGCGGCGTCGTAGTAGCCGACCGCCTCGGCGACGGCTGCCCACTGGAAGACGGTGCGGCCGTTCGGGGCCGCCCCGGCGACCAGCGCCTTGGCCAGCGGACGGACCTTGGCCTGGAGCGCCGGGTCCTTCAGGAAGCGGCCCAGCTCCTTGGTGGCGTTGTAGACCAGCACGCCGAAGTCGCCGCCGAGCAGGGCGTTGTTGCGGGTGGCGAAGGCGGAGAGGGTGTCCAGCAGGCTCGGGTCGGCCTCGACGGCCGCGTCGAAGCCGGCCACCTGGTGGCCGCGGAACAGCACGGTGAACACCGGGTTCACCGACCAGGCCATGCCGGCCGCGTTCCAGCTGGCGCTGTCGTAGTCGGTCAACAGCCGCTTGACCACCGGGAGGTAGCGGACGTTCTCCTGCGCGCTGTCGATCAGGGTGACGGCCTCGCTCAGGATCGGCGCGTTGCCCGCGGCGACGTCGCGCGAGTGGGCGCTGCCGTAGAACGCGTCCAGCCCGGAGCGGATCGCCGTCTGCAGGGCGGTGCCGTACGTACCGACGTCACCCGGGTGGTACCACTGCGCGAAGTAGCCGGCGCGCAGGAAGAGCACCAACTGCTCGACGGAGGTGGAGTTGTCGCCCGGGTAGCTGCCCGCCGCGTCGCGCAGCGCGTACGCCACCGTGGTCATCTGCTCCTCGCGGAACGCGCCGCGCGCGTCGCCGCCGGTGAGCTGGAAGAGGCTGTTGACGCACTGGATGTCGGCGGCCTTGATGTGCTGGACCAGGTCGCTGCCGGTGCGGCCGGTGAAGTCACCGATGGTGCAGGCCTGTTCGGCCGCCGCGCCGAGCCGGAAGGACGTGGCGGCCGGCCGGACCTCGGCGGGCCGGGTGTCCAGCGGCAGCGGGGCGCGCTGGTCGGCGGAGGCGAACTGCCCCTCGCCGTCGCCGCGTTCGGGGGTGGCGGTGCCGGTGGCGGGTTGCGGCGCCGGTCCGGCCGGGCTGGTGGGGGCGGGCGCGCCACCGGGAGCGGCGGCGGGCGCGGCCTGGCTCTGCGGCGCGAACAGGCCGACCGCCAGGAAGAGGGACAGGAACAGCGTCAGCAATCGTGCTGCCTGCGGGAGTCGCAGCAGCCGTGCGGGACTCACGTGGGGGCCTCCGGGCCGTCTTCGGCCGCGATTGGGGCGCGGCCGGTGGGGGTGGCGAGGACCGTTGGCGACGGCGCCGCGTGGGGGCGGTTCCGTCGGGGACACGGTGGGGAGTGTGACATGTACCATGGCACACATCACATGGCCTTGGGAACCCTGGCTGCTGTGCGCGATTCGCGGGGAAAACGCGCGGAGGCCGTGGTGACGGTTCGCCACCACGGCCTCCGGGCCGGTCTGTTGTCGGACCAGGGCGCCCTGAGCGCCCGGCCGGGCTACTTGCGCAGCAGCAGGATCACACCCGCCGTCACCAGGCCGACCACGACCGCGGCCACCCCGTACGCCAGCCGGTGCGCCCGCACCACGGGCAGGAAGCGGTCCACCGCGTAGCGGCCCGGACCGGTCAGCGCGAGCGCGGCGGCACCGGCCGTCAGCAGCAGCTCGTACTCGTTGCCCTTCGGCAGGAAGAAGCCGCCGCCCCAGGTCACGGCGATCGCGTTGACCATCGTGCCGACGATCGCGGCACCGGCCAGCGGGGTCAGCAGGCCGACGGCGAGGGCGAGTCCGCCCAGCGTCTCGGTGAGACCGGCCACCACGGCCATGACGTTGCCCGCCGGGTAGCCGCTCATGGTGAAGAACTGACCGGTGCCGTCGATCCCGCCGCCGCCGAACCAGCCGAACAGCTTCTGGCTGCCGTGCGCGGCCATGGTCAGGCCGAGGACCAGGCGCAGCAACAGGAGGCCCGCGTCATAGGCGTGCGGGGAGGTCGTCGCGGACCCGGCGGACTCCCGGGCCGGGCGGAGGGTGGGACTGGTGGCGGCGGTCGTGCTCGGGCTGCTGCTCGGCATGCGCGTCTCCATCGATCGAAGGTCGGTCGTCGCCGGCGGGGCCGGCGTGAGGGGTGCGGGTGTGCGGCGGGCGGGGGTCGTCACCCCGGCGCCCATTGTTCAAATTTGAACCGCCGCTCCCCCGACCGTACCTTGGAGTTCGAATTTGAACAACTGACACCCCGTGGGCGACTCGCGGCCCCCGCCCGCACCGGGGCAGGGTGGAGACATGGCTCAACGCAGGCAACACCAGCGGGAGACCCGCACCGGCACCCCGTACCCCGAGGCCCTGGCCGCCTTCGGCGAACGCGTCCGGCTGATCACCCCCGACCAGTGGGACTCCCCCACCCCGTGCAGCGACTGGACCGTCCGCGACCTGGTCAACCACCTCGTCGGCGAGCAGCTCTGGGTGCCCGAGCTGCTGATGGGCGCCACCGTCTCCGAGGTCGGCGGCCGCTTCGACGGCGACGTCCTCGGCGACGACCCCCTCGCCGCCTGGACCGACGCCGCCGAGGCCGCCCGACAGGCCTGGGCCGTCCCCGGCGCCACCGAACTGACCGTGCACCTCTCCTTCGGCGACGTCACCGGCCAGTACTACCTCGACCAGCTCACCACCGACCTCGTCATCCACACCTGGGACCTCGCCGAAGGCACCGGCCGGCTCACCCGGCTCCCGGCCGAACTCGTCGACTTCGCGCTCGGCGAGATCACCGGCTACGGCGACCTCTCCGCCAGCGGACTCTTCGACCCGCCGGTCCCGGTCGCCGACGACGCCTCCCCGCAGACCCGGCTGCTCGCCCTCACCGGGCGGCGCGACGGAGGGTGACCGAAGGCCCACCCCCGCGGGCCGGCCGGCCGACCGGCCCGGCGCCGGATACTGGAAGGTAGGGGGCCAGTTTCCGTGCGAGAGGCGGACCCGCCATGAGCAGCAGGCCGGACATCCTCGGCGAATTCACCGCCGACCACCGGGCGGTCACCGAACTGCTCGACGCGGTCCAGGCCGCCCCGGCCGGCGGAACCGAGCGCGCCGACCGGCTGGCCCGGCTCACCGACCTGCTGTTCGCCCACTGCGCCGCCGAGGAGGAACACCTCTTCCCGGTGGTCCAGCACGACGTGCCCGACGGCGGGGCGCTGGTGTTCCGCAGCATCCACGACCACCTGGCGATCGGCCAGTACCTCTCCGACCTGCAGGCGGTCCGAGCCGACGACCCCGCCTTCGACACCCTGCTGCGCGGCCTCGCCGACACCCTCCGGCGCCACCTGCGCGGCGAGGAGAAGCAGCTCTTCCCCGCCGCCCGCAAAGCCCTGCCGGCCGCCGCCCGCACCGCGCTCGGCGACCGGCTGCGGGCGGAGCGCCAGGCGCTCGGCACACCCGACTGACCGGCTCCTCCGGCCCTCCTGCGGCTCAGCTCTTCGGGCCGGTCAGTTCTTCGGGCTGATCACCGCGAACCGGGCGCCCTCGCGGTCCCGCAGCCGGGCCACCCGCCCGTACGGGGAGTCGAAGACCGGGCCCAGCGCCACACCGCCCAGCTCGACCGCCCGGTCCAGCGCCAGGTCCGCGTCCGGGACGGCGAAGGACACCTCCCAGTGCGGCGGCATCCCCGCCGGGCCGCCCGCCTGCTCCTTGGCCAGCGCCGCGACGCTGTTCCCCTCCGCGCGCAGCACCACCCGGTCGTGCTCCCAGCGGACGTCGAAGCGCTGCGGGTCGCGGCCGTCCCAGCGGAACACCTCGCCGTAGAACATCGCCGCCGCGAACGGATCCGGGGTGCGCAGCTCGATCCAGACCGGCGCGCCGGGCAGCTCCAGCTTCCGGGCCCGGCCCAGCGGCCCCTCCCAGATGCCGAACACCGCGCCCGCCGGGTCCGCCGCGAAGGCCACCCGCCCGGCGTCGAAGGCCAGCGGGCCGACCGCCAGGGTCGCGCCGCGCTCACGCACCGCGTCGGCGGCGGCGTCGGCGCTCTCGGTGCCGAAGTAGCTGGTCCAGGCGAGCGGGATCGCCCCGCCGCCGGCGAGGCCGAGCCCGGCCACCGCCTCCCCGTCGACCACCGCGTGCACGTACGGCCCGAAACGGTCCGGCCCGGCCTCGAACTCCCAGCCGAGCAACGGCCCGTAGAAACCCTTCGCCCCCTCCAGGTCCCGGGCGATCAGGCTCACCCAGCACGGAACGGCCGCCACACAGCGCACCCTGGCGGTCTCACCGCTGCCCATCGCGAACCTCCTCGCCCACCCGGCCGCCGGGCCCCTCCCGACTCCCACGGCCCACCGGCCGCCCGGGACGCCCACAGCCTAGGCCGACCGCCGGACAACCCCCGGGAAGCCATGCCCGGGATCAGCGCACCCAGTCCTTCAGCGGCTCGGTGTCCAGCGAGATGCCGACCGGCTCGGGAAGGTGGACGGTCTTGCCGGACGGGAGGGCATGGGCGAGCTCGTACCGCACGCCGTTGGGGCGGCTGAACACGGTGACCTCGGCGGAGTCCCGGTCGGCCGAGGCCTGACGCCCAGCCGCCCGCCGAGGAGCTCCAGTTCAAGGCCCTCGACCTCCCGAAAGGTGAGGCCGGAGAGTTCCTCGAACTCTTCGGGCAGCAGCTGTGGGCGGCCGGAGGTCGTGTTCATGGCGCTGCTCCTTCGACTGGACGCTCCTCCGTGCGAACGACCGGGCGATTGAGGTGGTCACGGCCGGAGCCGGGCCGCCGTCAGGCGTTGCCCACCGCCTCGCGGGCGAGCTTGAGGGTGGTCCGGATGGCCAGGAGGTAGCCGGCCTGCATGCGGTCGGCGGCGGCGTCCTCCGCCTCGCCTCCGCCGAGGTCGAGTTCGCCGGTGAAGGTGAGGGTGAGGCCCTGCTCGTCCTCGTCGATGTCGTTGTGGATCACCCAGCGGGCGGCCTCGTCGTCGCGGAAGAAGCTGACCCGGGTCTTGGGGTGGAAGACGATCTCCTCGCGGACCCGCTCGCCGTGGAAGACCACCTCGCGGACCAGGCCGTTCTCGGTGCGCTCCAGGACGGTGCACTCGTCCATCGCGGCGACGACGGGCACCGCGTTCTCGGCCTTGCGCTCCAGGGCGGCCCAGACGTCGTCCCGGGTGAGGAACACCTCGTCCGGGTCGGCGGGGTCGTTGACGCGCACGGTCCGGCTGATGACTCGCATGACTGGCTCCCCCAGTTACTTGTTCGGCCAAGCAATGTGCTTGCGCGGCCAAGTAAACGCCTCGGCCCCAGTCGGCGCAAGGCCCCGAGGCATACCGAACGAAAACTGCTTGCCCGTACAATCGGCCGCGTGCGTGACTCAAGGAACCAGCCCCTCGCCGAGGCGGGCGGCACCAGCCAGGCCATCGCCCGGGTCTCCCGGCTGCACCGGGCGAACGCCGAGCGCCTGCTGCGCCCGCACGGCCTGCACGCCGGCCAGGAGCTGCTGATGATGCTGCTCTGGGAACGCGGACCGCAGCCGCAGGCGGCTCTGATCGAGGAGCTCGGGGTGGACGCCTCCACCGTGACGCGGATGGTGCAGCGACTGGAGCAGGCGGGGTTCCTGCGGCGCCGGCGCAGCGAGACCGACCGGCGGGCCGTGGTGGTCGAGGCGACGGCGGCGGCCTGCGCGCTGCGCGATCAGGTCGCGCGGTCCTGGCGGGAGCTGGAGGCGATCACCCTGGCCGGTCTCGACGAGGAGGACCGCGCCACGCTGGCGCGCCTGCTGGAACGCCTGGAGCGCAACCTGGGCCCGACGGCCGGGACGGACGCCCCCGAGGTGTGATGCAGGTCACAGTCCGGAAGGAAATTGCGGGGACAGATTCCCCGTTTCTGAGTACGTTGGCCGAAGCGGGGAAAATTTCCCCGGTACTCTGAAGGAGCAGTCGTCGTGACCACCACCGCCGAGTCGGTCCGTCCCGCCGGGAGCGCCCGTACGCCGAAGCTGCGTGCGGACGCGAGCCGGAACCGGGAGCGGATCGTGCTGGCGGCCCGGGACGCGTTCGTCGAGCACGGTGCCGATGCGCCGCTGGACGAGATCGCGAAGCGGGCTGGGGTCGGCAACGCCACTCTCTACCGGAACTTCCCGGACCGGATGGCGCTGATCCAAGAGGTGGCGGTGCTCGTCAAGAACCGCATCCTGGCCCTCGCCGAGACGGCGACGGTGGAGGCGGACGCCGTCGACGGCGACGGCCCGTTCGACGCTCTGCAGCGGTTCGCGCACGCGACCGTCGCGGAGAAGGTCGGCGGTCTCTGCACCCTGTTCAGCAACCATGTCGACCCGCACGACCCGCAGTTGACCGAGGTCCGGGAGCGCCTGCAGTCCGCCGTGGGCGGGCTGATGGAGCGCGCCCGGGCCGCGGGCGAGCTGCGGCCGGACGTCGCGCACGGTGACCTCTTCATCGCGCTGAGCCAACTGGCCCGACCGCTGCCGAACACCTCCTGCCTGATGCTCGACGACTTCGTCCACCGGCACCTGCAGATCTTCCTGGACGGCCTGCGCACGCCGGTCCGTTCGGTCCTGCCCGGCCGGGCGGCGACCTTCGAGGACCTCCAGCCCAAGAACTGACCGACGCACCAGACCTGATCCGAACCCTGATCCGACACCTGATCCGACCGGCGGCACCGGGCGGCCCGCGCTCCTGAGCCACGGCTCGCCCCGGCCCGGACCGGCACGCCCCGAAGCACCCGAAGCACCTCTCCCTGTGCGGCAACCCTCCGTTCCCGTACGGGAGTCGACCGCGCCCGCACACCACGCACCGTGAAGTGAGTACCCCCATGTCTCAAACCGACGCCCGACCGGCGACGCTGCCCGATCCCCGGCGCTGGAAGGCGCTGATATTCATCGGCCTCGCCCAGCTGATGGTCGTCCTCGACGCGACCATCGTGAACATCGCCCTGCCCTCCGCCCAGCGGGACCTCGGCATCACCGACGGCAACCGCCAGTGGGTGATCACCGCCTACGCGCTGGCCTTCGGCGGCCTGCTGCTGTTCGGCGGCCGGATCGCGGACCTCTGGGGCCGCAAGCGGACCTTCACCGTCGGCCTGATCGGCTTCGCCCTCGCCTCCGCCCTGGGCGGCGCCGCGGTGAACACCTCGATGCTGCTCGGCGCCCGCGCCCTGCAGGGCGTCTTCGGCGCGCTGCTCGCCCCGGCCGCGCTCTCGCTGCTCGCGGTGACCTTCACCGAGGCCAAGGAGCGCGCCAAGGCGTTCGGCATCTACGGTGCGATCGCCGGTGGCGGTGGCGCCATCGGCCTGATCCTCGGCGGCCTGCTCACCGAGTACATGAACTGGCGCTGGACCTTCTTCGTCAACATCCCGTTCGCCATCGTGGCCGCCGCCGGCGCCGTGCTGGTGATCCGCGAGCCCGCCGAGGGCCGCAACCGCAACAAGCTGGACGTCCCCGGCGTGCTGCTGGTGACCACCGGTCTGGTCTCGCTGGTGTACGGCTTCACCCGGGCCGAGTCCGCCGGCTGGACGTCCGGCAGCACCCTGGGCCTGTTCGCCGCGGCCGCCGTGCTGCTGGCCGCCTTCGTGGTGGTGGAGCTCAAGGTCAAGGCCCCGCTGCTGCCGCTGCGCGTGGTGCTGGACCGCAACCGCGGCGGGGTGTACCTGTCGCTGGGCATGGCCGTGATCGGCATGTTCGGTCTGTTCCTCTTCCTGACCTACTACCTGCAGATCGTGCTCGGCTACAGCCCGGTGCTGACCGGCGTGGCCTTCCTGCCGATGGTGGCGGGCATGATCACCGGCTCGACCCAGATCGGCGCCCGGCTGATGACCCGGGTCCCGGCGCGCTACCTGATGGCGCCCGGCTTCCTGGTCGCCTCGGTCGGCATGTTCCTGCTGACCCACATCGGCCTGGACACCTCCTACCCGGCGCTGATCCTGCCGGGCCTGGTCCTGATGGGCCTCGGCATGGGCACCGCGTTCATGCCGGCCATGAGCCTCGCCACGCACGGCGTCCAGCCGCGCGACGCGGGCGTGGCCTCCGCCATGGTCAACACCTCGCAGCAGGTCGGCGGCGCCATCGGCACCGCGCTGCTGAACACGATCGCGGCCAGCGCGACCACCACCTGGCTGGCCTCGCACGCCACCGCCGCGGCCGCCGCCTCCCCGGAGGCCGCCAAGGCCCTGCAGTTCCAGGGCATGGTGCACGGGTTCTCGACCGCGATCTGGGTGTCCTTCGGGATCCTGGTGGCCGCCGGCGCCGTCGCCTTCACCTTCATCAACGCCGGCCGGCCCGACGCGGGTCCGGGTGCGGGCGCCGGTGCGGACGACGCGCAGAACGACGCGGTGCCGGTGCTGGTGCACTGACGCCCAAGGGGTGACTCGGGTGCGTACGCGGCCCGTCCGGTGTTCCACGACACCGGGCGGGCCGCTCGCCGTTTCCGGGCGGCCCGTGCCTTTGGGACCTCGAGGCCTCGAACGCACCCCCGACTGGAAGTGGGGATCACTCCCCGATTATGGTGGGGCCCAGTGCGAAGCGGGGACATCTCCCCGGTTCCGTTGGACCGAGGTGCGTGCACATGACCCGGAATCAGAGCCCAGGGCGGGGGCAGAAGGCCGCCGACTGGGCGGACGGCCGGCTGGGGATCTACACCCTGGCCAGGACCAACCTGCGCAAGGTCTTCCCGGACCACTGGTCCTTCATGCTGGGCGAGATCTGCCTCTACACCTTCCTGATCATCATCCTGACCGGCGTCTACCTGACCCTGTTCTTCAAGCCCAGCATGGGCGAGGTCGTCTACGACGGCTCCTACGTGCCGCTCAAGGGCATCGGGATGTCGGAGGCCTACGCCTCCACCGTGGACATCAGCTTCGAGGTCCGCGGCGGTCTGCTGATCCGGCAGATCCACCACTGGGCGGCGGTCGTCTTCGTCGCGGCCATGTTCGTGCACATGATGCGGGTGTTCTTCACCGGCGCCTTCCGCAAGCCGCGCGAGATCAACTGGCTCTTCGGCTTCCTGCTGCTCTTCCTCGGCATGCTGGACGGCTTCTTCGGCTACTCACTGCCGGACGACCTGCTGTCGGGCACCGGAATCCGGTTCATCGAGGGCGTGGTGCTGGCGGTGCCGCTGGTCGGCACGTACATCCAGATGTTCCTGTTCGGCGGGGAGTTCCCGGGCCACGACATCGTGCCGCGGTTCTTCACCGTCCACGTGCTACTGGTCCCGGGCATCATGCTCGGACTCCTGGTGGCGCACCTGATCCTGGTCTTCCACCACAAGCACACCCAGTGGGCGGGCCCGGGCAGGACCGAGAAGAACGTGGTCGGCATGCCGCTGATGCCGGTCTACCTGGCCAAGGCCGGCGGGTTCTTCTTCCTGGTCTTCGGCGTCATCGCGCTGATGTCGGCGGTCGCCACGATCAACCCGATCTGGGCGTACGGCCCGTACCGTCCGGACCAGGTCTCCACCGACGCCCAGCCCGACTGGTACATGGGCTTCGCCGAGGGCCTGATCCGGGTGATGCCCGGCTGGGAGGTCGGCGTCCGGGGCGGCCACACCCTCAACCTCGGGGTGCTGATCCCGTTCCTGCTGTTCCCGGTGATCCTCTTCGCCATCGCCGCCTACCCGTTCGTCGAGAGCTGGGCGACCGACGACCGGCGCGAGCACCACCTGCTCGACCGGCCACGCAACGCGCCCGTCCGCACCGCGTTCGGCGCCGCCTGGATCAGCCTCTACCTGGTGATGCTCGTGGGCGGCGGCAACGACCTGATCGCCACCCACTTCCACCTGTCGCTGAACACCATCACCTACGCCGTCCGGGCCGGGTTCTTCGCCGTGCCGGTGGCCGTCTTCGTGATCACCAAGCGGTGGTGCCTCGGCCTGCAGCGCCGGGACCGCGACAAGGTGCTGCACGGCCGCGAGACCGGCGTCGTCAAGCGCCTGCCGCACGGCGAGTTCACCGAGGTGCACGCCGGGCTCACGCCCGCCGAGCTCCACCGGCTCACCGCACACGAGCAGCCCCACCCCCTCGAACTGCCCGCCCCGGTGGACGAGAATGGAGTGGCCCGTCCGGCGGGGGCGCTCACCCGCACCCGGGCGCGGCTGTCCCGCGGGCTCCACGGCGAGGGCAGCCGGATCCCCAAGCCGACGGCCGAGGAGTACCGCGAGATCACCGACGGCCCCGGGCACTGACCCGACGCCGACGCCCCGACACGCCCGCCGCCGACGCCCCTGCCCCGACGCCAGAGGGAGGACATCGTGCACCACCGAACCGCCCCCCAGCTCGCCGACAGCAGATACCTCCTGCTCACCACCTTCGACGAGGACGGCACCCGGATCGAGTCCCAGCTCTGGGTGGTGCAGGACGGCACGGCGCTCGGCGTCTGGGCCCCCGCCCACTCGGGCGAGGCCGAACGGATCCGCCGCCGCCCCCGGGTGCTGATCGGCCCCTGCGACGCCCACGGTCGCCCGACCGGGCGCCCCGTCCCGGCCCGCGCCCGGCTCTGCGACGCAGACGCCACCGCGCGCTACCGCACCTCGCTGATCAACAAGTACGGCCTGACGGCGCTGGTCGCGCTCGCCCGCAGCCGGTTCCGGGTCGGACTGGCCGGGACGGTCGGGATCCGGATCACCCCGAACGAGCTGGAGCGGCGGCTGGTCGGGCCGGAATGGCAGCTGCCAGGCAGCTACTGCGTCAACTGACGGCGGCGGCGGGGCGGCCGAGCCCGTACGTTCGCCGGGCCCGGGGGACGGGGGCCCGGCGAGCGTGCGGGCTCGGCGCTCGGCGCCTCCCGGTGCGCGGCGTCTCAGGCGTGCGGCGCTCGGCGCTCCCGGCGCTCGACGTTCCCGGCCCGGCTCCCTCGTCTCAGTCCTCGTCGTCCGGCGCCTGCGCCAGGTCCCCGGGCTCGCAGGCCTCCCGGCCGGTCCCGACGTGGACGACCTTGACCACCCGCCCCGGGCCACCGGGCACCACCTGCTGCTCGTGGCCGCAGCGCGGGCAGATCAGCGGGATCCGCGGGCGGGCCGGCTCCGATCCGGTGCCGCCGCCCGCGCGCGGGGCGGTCACGACAGCGGGTGGGTCGGGACCGGGCTGACCTCCTGGATCTCACCGTGGGCCTTGGTGAGCAGCTGGGAGGCGAGGTCGTTGAGCGCGCGGGCGCCCGCGACCTCTTCGCCGACCCGCAGCTGGTCCGGGTCGGAGGGGTGGCGGCTGCTGTACCCGTGGGCACGCAGTTCCGTCCCGTCGCCGAGCCGGAGCAGGGCGGCGGCGCTGGTGCGCGGACCGTCCTCACGGAACTCCATCTCGATGTGCCAACCGACCAGAGTCTGCATGGCGGATCACCTCCATCGGTTACTCCTCCAGAGTGCGCCGCACCCAGCGTGAACACCAGGCCAGCCGGAACGGGGCCAGGTCAGGGCCGGGTCAGCGGCGGCCCCGGGCCTGGCCGGCGGCCGACCCCGAGCCAAGTTGAACGCGTTCAAGTCCGCGGCGTAGAGTCGGCGGCGAAGCTCATTTGAACGCGTTCAAGGAGGGTCTGTCCACCATGGGAAAGGGCACCACCGAACTGGTGGACCTGCTGGTCCTGCTCGGCATGGGCGCCGTCGTCCCGCTCGGCCTCGCCCTGGTCGACGAACCCGGGCTGGCCCGGATCCGCCGGCTCTGGCCGCTCGCCGCCGTACCCGGAGCGCTCTCGCTCTGGCTGCCGCGCGGCGGCCTCGCCACCGGCCCCGCCGTCGTCTACGCGCTGGGCACCCTGGTCATCGCCCTGCACGCACCGCTGCGCCTGGCCCGCACCCGCTCGGTGGCACCCGCCGAGATCGCGGTGCTCACCGCGCTCGCCGCGCCCTCGGTGGCCGGGGTCGCACTGGTCGCCGAACGCTCCGGCTACCCGTTGTTCGGCTTCGAACCACACATCCTGGCACTGACCGTCCCGCACTTCCACTTCGCGGGTTTCACCGCGGCCCTGGTCGCCGGACTGGTCTGCCGCGCCGCCGCACCCGGCCCGGCCGCGACCGCGGCCCGCTGCGCGGCGCTCAGCGTCCCGGCCGGCACCCTGCTGGTGCTCGCCGGGTACTTCCTCGGCAACTGGTGGCAGTTCGCCGGCGCCCTGGTGCTGACCACCGGGATGTGGCTGGTGGGCCTGGTCACCTGGCGCGAGCTGCGCCCCCGCGGCGACGCCGTCACCGCCCGGCTGCTCGCCCTCTCCTCGGCCGTCCTCGCGCTCACCATGGTGCTCGCCCTCTGGTGGGCGCTCGGCCGGGCCGCCAGGCTCCCCCACCCCACCCTGGGCTGGATGGCCGCCACCCACGGCGTCGGCAACGCGCTCGGCTTCGCCCTCTGCGCCCTGCTCGCCTGGCGCCGGCTCACCGCCGACCGCCCCGCCCCCGACCGTCATGTTCCCGGCCGTCGAACCCCCGGCCGCCCCACCCCCGACCGTCCTACCCCCGCCCCGGAGGCCCGGCGATGAACGACTTCAGCTACCCCGAGACGGGCGCCAGCCGCACCGGCGACCTGCCGCCCGGCTACCACCACCTGCGTCACCAGGCGCTGATCGGCCGCGGCCGGCCCGCCCTGGAGGTCGCCGGCGCCGCCCTGCTCGGCTGGCGGATGCACCGTCTGGCGGGCGTCCGGATCGACGCCGGGGCGGAGCGGGCCGCCCCGGGCGTCGCCGTCCGCTGCGCGATCGGGGTCGGCCCGCTGCGGGCCGGCGCCCCCAACCGGGTGCTCCACACCGTCGAGGGCCCGGACCGCTACGGCTTCACCTACGGCACCCGGCACGGCCACCTGGCGCGCGGCGAGGAGACCTTCCTGGTCGAGCTGGGCCCGGACGGCGGCGTCCGGTTCACCGTCACCGCCTTCAGCCGCCCGGTCGTCTGGTGGGCCCGGCTGGCCGGCCCGCTGCTCCCGCTCGCCCAGCGCGCCTTCGCCCGGCACTGCGGGCGGGTGCTGGCCCGGATCGCGGCGGACGCGGCGTAATCGCTTGGCGGGGCGGGCGGGACGTCCGGCATGATCCCCCGATGATGTCGATGCAGCCCGTCCTGGAGATCTTCGCCCCCGAGGGCTTCACGTTCTGGCCGACGGGCGACCACAAGCCGTTCGACCACCTCGTGCTGAACGGGTCGCTGACGCCGGCCGAGGTCGGCACCGCGGTGTGGCGGCTGGCCGACGTCAACGACGTCGAGCTCGACCCCGAGGCGGACGCCGAGCGCGGCCCCCGCCCGGAGGACCCGCTGGGCGGCTTCCTGCACGGGCTGCTCACCGACCCCGACCCGTACGCGCCCGGCGGCCTGCGGGTGACCGACTCCGCCACCGGCACCGTCTTCGTCCCGGGCTGCTGCACCGGCCTGGAGGAGTGGCGCGGCTGGCTGGGCGTGACCGACGGCGGCGGCGCGGCCTGGTTCGGCCACGACCCGGACGCCCGGGTCGAATGGGTCGGCCGGACCGTCAAGCTGACCCAGGACGCCGACGACGCCGACAGCCCGGTGATCGAGCTGCCGCCGGAGGAACTGCGCCGCCTGCTCGCCGGAGCCGAGCGCGACCTGCGCGGTTTCCTGGCCCTCGCCGCGGCCTGGGCCGAGCGGCAGCTGCCCGGCCACGCCGCCGCCCTCACCGCCGCACTCGCCCGCGCCCTCGATCTGGAACCCCCGGCATGACCAGCTTCCACACCCACCGGGCCCGGGTGCACGACCCTTCGCTCCCGGCCCACCGGCGGCACAGCGCGCTGCGGACCTGCCTGACCCTCTTCGCCCCGTACGGCCTGCGGGCGACCTACCACCACCTCACCGTCAGCGCCCGGATGCCCCGGCACCTGGAGACGGACCCGGAGGCGCTGGTCCGCGCGGTGGACGAGCTGCACGAGGCGCGGGAGCTGTGGCGGGCCCGGTCAGAGGCGTATGCGGCGGACCGCCGGGCACAGAAGCGGGCCGGACGGCGGCGGCCGTCGGTGACGCCGTGGTGGGACCGGTACCGGTGGGGGTCGCTGGACGCGGCCTGGCACCGCGACCCCTTCCTGCACCCGCCGTTGAGCCTGCCCGACTACGTCCGGCGGCAGAACGCGCTGCTGGACGGCGCCGAGCTGCCCGGCTGCCCGGCCTGCGGTGAGGAGGGCCCGCCGGTGTCGCTCCCGGCCTGCGACGACCGGGCCGAGCTCTGCCGCTCCTGCGCGCGGGTGCTGACGCCGTGCCCGTGCGGGCGGTGGCACGTCTTCGAGCCGACGATCCGGGTCGGCTGGAGCCGCACGTGGCGGCGGGAGCACATGTCGGGCACCGGCGGGCCGGACCCGCACTGGCCGGGCCTGCGGGGCACGGCCAGGATCGAGCGGCTGACCGCGTACCTCTACCCGCACGGGCCGTACTGAGTCAGGCCCGGTGCGCGGGGACGGTGACCAGGAGGGCGCCGGTGTCCTGGACGCGCACCTCGAAGTGGTCGATGTCGCCGGGTTGGAGGGCCGCGCCGCCGGTGGTGCGCAGCACTCCCTCGTGGTCCCCGTAGCCGTTCGCCGGGACGGACCAGGTGGTCACCGTCTGCTGCGCCCCGCTGCGCGGTACGGCGATCAGGCTGCAGGTCAACGGGCCCTGGACGCCGCCGAGTTGCAGGCTGATCCGGCTGCCCCAGGTGGTGCCGTCGACGCCGACGGTGGCGTGCGCGCCGGTGGTCGGGTCGGTGGCGCTGAACTGTTCGGCCACGGCGACCACGGCCGGGGGGCCGTCGGCGCTGAGCACCGCCGCGGTGACGGCGGGGCCCGCCACCACCGCCGCGGTCGCGGCCAGGGCCACGGCCAGCCGCCGCACCCGGCCCCGCCGCCGGCGGGTGCCGACCTCGGCGACCAGCCGGTCCAGGAGCCGCGGGTCCGGGCGTGGAGCGGGGCCGGCCGGGTCGAGTCCGGCGGTCGTCGCGGCGGCCGCGTACTCGGCCAGCAGCGGTTCCACGAAGCCGAGTTCGGCCACCTGCTCGGCGCACCACGGGCAGCCGGCGAGGTGCTGTTCGAAGGCGGCGTGCTCGGCCGGCTCCAGCAGGCCGAGCACGTAGGCGCCGGCGTCGACGTGCGGCGGGCCGCCGGGCGCCGGGTCCGGGCCGCCGGGCACGGGGGCTCCTCCGGGCACGGGGTCGGGGTGTTCGGTCACGATGTCACTCCCCGTTCCTCCAGCGCGAGCCTGAGCGAGCGCAGTGCGTAGAACACCCGCGACCGTACCGTCCCGGCCGGGATGCCGAGTTCGACGGCCGCCTCGTTGGCCGTGCGGCCCTTCAGATAGGTCTCGACGATGACCTCCCGGTGCGCCGGCGAGAGGTCGCCGAGCGCGTCCGCGACGGTCATCATCCGCAGTGCCCGGTCGAGTTCGTCCTCGGCGGGCAGCACCTCCAGGGCGGACGCGTCCACCTCGCGCGGCCGGGCCAGGGCGCTGCGGTGCCCGTCGATCACGATCCGCCGGGCGACGGTGACCAGCCAGGGCCGCAGCGAGCCCGCCGCCGGGTCGAGCCGGCCGATGTTGCGCCAGGCGCGGACCAGCGTCTCCTGGACGACGTCCTCGGCCCGCTGCCGGTCGCCGGCGACGAGGTGGAGCACGAAGCCGAACAGCGGAGCGGCGTGCTCGTGGTACAGGGCGCGCATCAACTCCTCGTCCGACGCCCCCGCTCCCTGGCCGGCCGTGGCGCCGACGGGGTGCTCCTCGATCACCACTTCATCGTTGCGCACCCGGGCCTCCTGGTCGAGGGCGGTCGACACCGGTCAGTACCCCGGGATGCCGGGCATCGGCGTGGGGGTGGTGGGACGGGGGGTGGCGGGAGCGGGGGTCGCGGGGCTCGGCGTGGCCGGGCTCGGGGTGGTGCCCGGGCCGGTACCCGCCTTGCCGCCGCTCGGGGTCACCGCGAACCAGGTGCCACCCACGCCCTGGCCCTTGGTGTCGCCGGGCTTGGTGTCCGGCGAGTAGCGGTAGACCGGCCAGCCGTTGAGGGTGACCTGCTTGGTGCCGTCGGAGCGGGTGACGGTTCCGACCAGCTTGCTGTCGATGCCCTTCACCGTGACGTCGCCGTTGACGTGCTCGGGCGGCCAGATGACGGCGCAGCTGCCGTTGCAGGAGGACTCCGGCGGGTTGCTCCGGTCCTGGTCGAAGCGGTAGAGCGTGAACCCGGCACTGTCGGTGACGATCGTGCCCAGCTTGGGGTCGGTGGCCGTCCGCAGGGTCGCGCCCGCCGGGGCGCTCGGGCTGCTCGGGGTACTCGGGCTGCTCGGGGCACTCGGAGTACTCGGAGTACTCGGAGTACTCGGAGTACTCGGGGTGCTCGGCGAAGCGGAGGTGCCGCCCCCGGACGAGCCGCAGCCGGCGATCAGGGCGGCCACCGCGATGCCCGAGGCGGCCAGCACGGCGGCCCGGCGGGTGCGGGGTTCGGTGCGCATGGGGTTCCTCCCGTGGTCGGAGCGGACCGGACACCCTCCAGTACGGGCGGCGGCGGCCTGCCGCTCAACGCCGGACGCCCCGGAATACGCTGCCGAGCAGCACCGTTGTCGCGGGCACACGATCTGTACCGGAGCCTCCGGAAGGGAAGGAATCGCGAGATGAGCAGCACGGTCGAGCTGACCAAGGAGAACTTCGACGACATCGTCCCCGGCCCGGAGGGCAAGGACTTCGTCTTCATCGACTTCTGGGCCGGCTGGTGCGGTCCCTGCCGCCAGTTCGCCCCGGTGTACGAGAAGGCGGCCGAGCGCCACTCCGACCTGGTCTTCGCCAAGGTCGACACCGAGGCGCAGCAGGAGCTGGCCTCCGCGTTCGGCATCCAGTCGATCCCGACGCTGGCGATCATCCGTGAGGGCGTGCTCGTCTTCTCGCAGGCCGGCGCGCTGCCGGAGGCGGTCTTCGAGGACCTGATCGGCCAGGCCCGCGGCCTGGACATGGCCGAGGTGAAGCGCAAGGTCGCCGAGGAGCAGGCGGCCGACGGCCAGGCCTGAGCCCCACGCGCCC
The DNA here is from genome assembly GCF_054601375.1 of Kitasatospora sp. Ki12. Classification (NCBI taxonomy): domain Bacteria; kingdom Bacillati; phylum Actinomycetota; class Actinomycetes; order Kitasatosporales; family Streptomycetaceae; genus Kitasatospora; species Kitasatospora sp. Ki12. The sequence continues at coordinate 2,733,029 of NZ_BAAIHT010000002.1, forward strand.
GCGGCACGACGCTCGTGCCGCGGGCGCGTATATCCGGCGACGCGTGCCTGTTCCACTCCTAGAGTCGTGGTGACAGCGGTCCCACCGACGAAGGAGCGATCCGCCATGAGCACGTTCGTACTGGTCCCGGGGTTCTGGCTCGGCGCCTGGGCCTGGGACGAGGTGGCCGCGCCGCTGCGCGCCGCCGGGCACGCCGTCCATCCGGTCACTCTGCCCGGGGTGGCCGAACGGGCGGGCGAGAGCGGCGAGTTCGGCCTGGCGGAGCACATCGACGACCTGGCCGACCTGTTGGTCCGCGAGGACCTGTGGGAGGTCGTCCTGGTCGCCCACAGCGGCGCCTGCGCCCCGGTGGGCGGGCTCGCGGACCGGATGCCGGAGCGGATCCGCCGGGTGGTCTACCTGGACAGCGGCCCGCTGGTCGACGGCGCCAGGCTCTTCGACCTCTGGTCGCCCGACTACCAGCGGACGGCCGAGGCCTCGGTGGTCGACGGCTGGCTCCCGATGCCGTCCTGGGAGTACCTGAACGGCCAGGGCGCCAGTGTGGAGGGGCTGGACGAGGCCACCCTGGCGCGGGTCCGTTCCCTCGCCACCCCGCACCCGGCCGGGGTGTACCGGGACGAACTGCGGCTGACCGGCGCGGGCGCGGCGCTGCCGCACGCCCTGGTGTCCTGTTCCTTCCCGCTCTCCCAGGTCCGCGAGCTGATCGCGGCCGGCCACCCGTACTTCGCGGGGATGGCCGGGGCCAACTGGGAGCTGCGCGAACTGCCCACCGGGCACTGGCCGATGTTCTCCCGCCCGGCCGACACCGCCGCGGTGCTCGGCGAGCTCGCCGCGCTCTGAGCCCGTCGGGGTACCGCCCGCGCACCGGCCCCGGCTGTCCCCTGCGCGCACCGGTGTGGCCTCTGCGCGTCCTGCGCGTGTCCGTCCGTCGCGCGGGCCCGCCCGGCCCGGCAGGATGGGCCCCACGCCGTAGCCGAGCGGAGAGCGGGATCCCGTGACCGAGCAGTCCAGCCGTACCGAACCGCCCGCCGCCGGGCCCGAGTTCCGGCGGGTCACCAGCGCGCTGGTCACCGGGAGCGCCGCCGACGCGCCGTACCACGTGGACGTCAAGGCCGGCACCCACCCGCTGACCTCGGACGAGCCGGAGCGGCGCGGCGGTTCGGACAGCGGGCCGGAGCCGTTCGCGCTCCTGCTCGCCTCGCTCGGCTCCTGCACCGCGATCACCCTGCGGATGTACGCCGAACGCAAGAAGTGGCCGCTGGAGGCCGTCCGGGTCAGGCTCGGGTACGAGACGGACGGCAGCCGCGGCCGGATCTCCCGCCGGGTCGGCCTGACCGGCGACCTGGACGGGGACCAGCGCACCCGACTGCTCGCCATCTGCGAGCGCACACCCGTCACCCTCGCGCTGCGGGCCGGGGTGGCCATCGAGACGACGGAGGACCGGGCATGACCAGCACCGCCGAGGAGTACGACGTCATCGTCCTGGGGGCCGGCCCGACCGGCGAGAACGTGGCGGACCGGACGGTCGCCGCGGGCCTGCGCACGGTGATCGTGGAGGCCGAACTGGTCGGCGGCGAGTGCTCCTACTGGGCCTGCATGCCGAGCAAGGCGCTGCTGCGCCCGGTGGCCGCGCTGGCCGACGCCCGCGCGGTGGCCGGCTCCCGGGAGGCGGTCGGCGACGGCCGGCTGGACCCGGCCGCGGTGCTGGCCCGACGGGACTCCTTCGCCTCGCACTGGAGCGACGACGGCCAGGTGCGCTGGCTGCGGGACACCGGGATCGAGCTGGTCCGCGGTCACGGCCGGCTGGCCGGCGAGCGGACGGTGACGGTGGAGGCCGAGGACGGCACCGAGCGGGTGCTCACCGCCCGGCACGCCGTCGCGGTGTGCACCGGCAGCCGCCCGGTGCTGCCCGGGCACGTCCCCGGGCTGGCCGACGCCCACCCGTGGACCAACCGGGAGGCGACCGGCTCGCCGGCCGTCCCCGGACGGCTGGCGGTGGTCGGCGGCGGCGTGGTCGGGGTGGAGATGGCCACCGCGTGGCGGGCGCTCGGCTCCGAGGTGGTGCTGCTGGTGCGCGGCGGGGCGCTGCTGCCGCGGATGGAGCCGTTCGCGGGCGAGCTGGTCGCCGAGGGGCTGCGGGAGGCCGGGGTGGACGTCCGCTTCGGCACCGAGGTCGGCTCGCTGGAGCGGGCGGACGGTTCCGGGCCGGTGACGCTCACCCTGGGGGACGGCTCGGTGCTGACCGTCGACGAGGTGCTGTACGCGACCGGCCGGGCCCCGCGCACCGCCGACATCGGGCTGGAGCAGGTCGGGCTGAAGCCTGGCGACTGGCTGGAGGTGGACGACAGCTGCACGGTGCTCGGCGTGGACGGCGGGTGGCTGTACGCCGCCGGGGACGTCAACCACCGGGCCCTGCTCACCCACCAGGGCAAGTACCAGGCCCGGATCACGGGCGCCGCGATCGCCGCCCGCGCCCAGGGGCGCCCGCTGGACACCGCGCGCTGGGGCGCGCACGCCGCGTCCGCGGACCTGGCGGGCGCGCCGCAGGTCGTGTTCACGCAACCGGAAGTCGCCGCCGTCGGCCTGACCCTGGCCGCCGCCGAGGAGGCCGGGCTGCGGGTCAAGGCCGTCGACCACGACCTCGGCGCCGTCGCCGGGGCCTCGCTGTACGGCGACGACTACCGCGGCCGGGCCCGGGTGGTCTTCGACCTGGACCGCGAGGTGCTGGTCGGCGCCTGTCTGGTCGGCCCCGGGGTCGCCGAACTGCTGCACTCGGCGACCGTCGCGGTGGTCGGCGAGGTGCCGATCGACCGGCTCTGGCACGCGGTGCCCGCGTACCCGACGATGAGCGAGGTCTGGCTGCGGCTGCTGGAGGGCTGCCGGGGGTAGCGCGGTGGGCCGGGGGCGCTGCGGGCCGGTGGGCCGGGGGCGGCACCCCCGGCCCGCGCGCACGGCCTCCCGGGTGAACGGCGCGGCGAGATGTGACCACCGGTGGACGGCGGGACACTGGCAGTCGGGGGCCGTCCCCGGGGGGCCGTGCTCGTGACCAGGGTGGTGTGAGGCATGACCGAGGTGCTGTTGGCCGTCGGAACCGAGAAGGGCCTCTTTCTCGGCCGCAGCCGCGACCGGCTGACGTGGGATTTCAGCGGGCCGCACTTCCCGATGAACGCGATCTACTCCGTCTCCGTGGACCGCCGCGACGGCCGCACCAGGGTGCTGGTCGGCGCCGACAGCAGCCACTGGGGGCCCTCGGTCTGGCGCTCCGACGACCTCGGCACCACCTGGTACGAGCCGCCGCAGCCGGCCATCCGCTTCCCCGAGTCCACCGGCGCCTCGCTCACCCGGGTCTGGCAGCTGCAGCCCGCCGGGGCGGAGGCCCCCGGCGTCGTCTACGCGGGCACCGAACCGGCCGCGCTGTTCCGCTCCACCGACGGCGGCGAGACCTTCGCCCTGGTCGAACCGCTCTGGGAGCACCCGCAGCGGCCGCAGTGGGGCGCCGGCTACGGCGGCCAGGGCCTGCACACCATCCTCACCGACCCGCGCGACCCGCAGCGGCTGCTGGTCGCCGTCTCCAGCGGCGGCGTCTACCGCAGCAAGGACGGCGGCGACAGCTGGGAGCCCTCCAACACCGGGCTGCGCGCCGAGTTCCTCCCGGAGGAGAGCCAGTACCCCGAGTTCGGCCAGTGCGTGCACAAGATCGCCCCGGACCCGGTCCACCCCGACCGGCTCTACCTGCAGAACCACGGCGGCGTCTACCGCAGCGACGACTGGGGCGGCAGCTGGCGCTCGATCGTCGACGGGCTGCCCGCCGAGTTCGGCTTCGCCGTCGCCGCCCACCCCCGCCGGGGCGACACCGCCTACCTCTTCCCGCTCGGCGGCTCCGACGACCGCATCCCGCCCGGCCGCCGCTGCCGGGTCTTCCGCACCGCCGACGGCGGGACCAGCTGGCAGCAGCTCGCCGACGGCCTGCCCGGCGAGGACCACTACGGCATCGTGCTGCGCGACGCCCTGCGCACCGACGACGCCGACCCGGCCGGGATCTACTTCGGCAACCGCACCGGCGACGTCTACGGCAGCCGGGACGAGGGCGAGAGCTGGTCACTGCTGAAGTCCCACCTGCCGGACGTGCTGTGCGTCCGCGCGGCGGTGGTGCCCTGAGCCGCCCGGGGGCCCGCACGAGCGCCCCCTCGGCCGGAAAACCGGTTGCCCGGGGGCCGGGTTCTGGTGAGCATGGGCCGCCGACGAACGAATCCCGTGCGAACACGTGAAGAGGGGTGGGGCCATGGCCGAGGCCGACCGGGTGGTCAGGTACGACGGCGACGGCACCGCGGTGCTGCGCTACCTGCCGGGCGAGCGGGACGGCCGCCCCTGGGCCGACCTGCTGGAGGTGCTGGACGACTCGGTGGACGCGGCCGCGTACATCCGGGCCGAGCTGCCCGGGTGGGCGGTCTCCGGCAGCCCCGAACTCGGGCAGCGGCTGGTGGCCGGCGGCGCGACGGTGCTGCGGCACGCCCACACCTTCCGGCGGGACCTGCGGGCCGACCCGCCGCCCGCCGACTGGGCCGGGGCGCCGCTGCGCGAGGGCCTGCGGGCGGTGCCCTGCGACCGGGCGCCCGAGGAGCTGTTCGAGGCCTGGCGGGCCGCCTTCGGGCCCGGGCACGTCGACCACTTCCCGGGCGACGACGCGGGGGCGCTCTCCGAGCGGCTCGGCCCGCTGCTCGCCGGGAAGATCATCGGCCCGGTCCTGCCGTCCAGCCTGCTCGCCGTGGACGCCGAGGACCGGGTGGTCGCCGGGGTGGTCCTGACCGACCGCGACGGCCGGCCCTGGATCGCCGACGTCTTCCGCCACCCCCGGCGCGGCTACCGCGGCCTCGGCGCCGACCTGCTGCGCGGAACGGTCGCGGACGCCGCCGTACGCGGGCTCGCCCACGTGCACCTGGTGGTCAGCGAGGGCAACCCGGCCCGCCGCCTGTACGAGTCGCTGGGCTTCCTGCCGCAGGAGACCTCGCTGACGGTGCTCGTACCCGACGCCGTCTGAGCCGGGGGCGCTGCGGGCCGGGGGGCTACGGGCTGGGCGCTGCGGGCCGGGGCGCTACGGGCCGGGCGGGTGGCCCCCCTCGATCCGGGCGCCGTTCACCACCACCATGGTCAGGCCGACCGCGACCAGCAGCTCCGCCCAGAAGAACGCCGCGTAGTCCAGCAGCGAACCGATCGGCGGGCTGCCGGGCGCGGCGTTGCGCATGCCGACCAGGGCGAACAGGGTGGCCGCCATCCAGCCGAGGGCCGGCCAGACGATCCCGCGCCGCTGCCGGACGATCAGCCAGGCCGCCACCAGGACGGACAGCGCCAGCGCCCACATCGCCGCCATCATGAACCAGGCCAGGATGAAGGTGCTGCGCGAGCGGCTGATCCGCTCGGTGACCGCGACGGCACCGCCCTCGCTCACCTTGGCGCTCTGCTTGAAGGCGAAGAACGGGTCGGCCTCCTGGAGCCCGATCACCACCGGCACGGGCTGCCCGCCGACGCCGGCCTGGAAGCCGATCAGCGCGTGGTAGCGGTCGAACGGGTAGTCCGTGACCCGCCCGTCGAGCAGGTTGAACGTCACCGTGCTGGAGGCGATCTGCTGCCCGGCCGGGTACTTCAGCGAGGTCTGCTCCAGCGAGGTGGTCTCCAGCACGATGTCCCGGGCCGGCACCAGCGTGTCGTCGGCCGCCTCCAGCGCGCCGTGCGGCAGGACCAGGACCTTCGCGGTGAGCGTCTGCGCGGCCGCGTCCACCCGCTGGAGCGTCACGTCCACCTCCAGGAAGTCCGGTCCGGGCACGGTGCCGATGACCTGGGGGTGGCTGCGGCTGGAGCGTTCGTCGAGGTAGAGCAGCAGCCCGGCGACGACGGACAGCACGATCGCCACCAGCACGCCGTACGCGCGCCAGGGCCGGACCTTCGGCCTGGCCGCGCCCGCGGTACGGGCCCGGGCGGGGATGCGGACCCGCGGCCGGGTGGCGCGGCGCGGTGACCGGACGGCCCGGCGGTCCGGCTCCCGACCGTACGACTCTCGGCGGTGCGGCTCCCGGCGGTGCGGCTCCCGGCGCTGTGGCGGCGTGCTCATCGACCCGCTCCCACGGTCGGCGGCGGCCCCGAACGCCGCCCGTCCCGCAAGCGTCGGCAGGGTGCCACCCGCCCCGCAAGCCGGGGCGCCCGATCGGGGCCGGCCCGGCGGCTCGGGAAAGCCGCTGGTCGGAGGCGGTGTGTAGGCTCAACGGTCATGGCAAGGGTGACGCGGGACGATGTGGCGCGGGCGGCGGGGACGTCCACGGCGGTCGTGAGTTATGTGATCAACGACGGGCCGCGGCCGGTGGCGGCGGCGACCCGGGCGCGGGTGCTCGCGGCGGTCGAGGAGCTCGGCTACCGGCCCAACCGGGTCGCCCAGGCCATGGCACGGCGCCGGACCGACCTGCTCGGGATGGTCGTCCCGGACGCCCGGCAGCCGTTCTTCGCCGGGCTGGCGCACGCCGTCGAGCAGGCCGCCACCGAACACGGCAGGCTGCTGCTGATCGGCAACTCCGACTACGCCGACGAGCGCGAGGCCCACTACATCCGCGCCTTCCTCGGCATGCAGGTGGACGGCCTGATCCTGGTCACCCAGGACCCGGCCACCCCCGGGCTGACCGGCTTCGACGTGGCCGACGGCACCCCCGTCGTCCTGCTGCACCACCGTACGGAGAGCCCCGACGGCGTGGCCGTGGTCGCGGACGACGAGGGCGGCGCCCGCGAGGTGGTCCACCACCTGCTCGGGCACGGGCACCCCGAGGTGCACTGCTTCGGCGGCACCCTGGCGCTCAGCCCGCACGACCCGGTCACCGCGCGGACGGCCGGCTGGGCGGCCGCGCTGGAGGAGGCCGGGCTGGACACCGAGGGGCGGCTCACCCCGGCCCCGTTCGACCGCGTCCGGGCGCACGCCGAGGCGCACGCCCTGCTGGCCCGCCCCGACCGGCCGTCCGCCGTGTTCTGCGCGACCGACGACCAGGCGATCGGCCTGCTGCGGGCCGCCGACGACCTGGGGATCCGGGTGCCGGAGGACCTCGCGGTGGCGGGCTTCGACGACATCGCCGAGGCGGTGATCGCCGGGCCCGCGCTGACCACCGTCACCACCGCGCAGGACGAGATGGCCCGCGCGGCGCTGGAGCTCGTCCTCGGCGGGGCGGAGTTCCGCGCCGCCGGCGCCCGGACCTTCCCGGCCCGGCTGGTGGTGCGGCGCTCCTGCGGCTGCCCGGCCCCGGAACGGCCGGGCCGGGGCTGACGGTTCCGGGGGCTGCCGGTTGACGGCTGGCGCTGCCGGTTCCGCCGTCAGCCGTCAGCCGTCGATCAGTTCCTCCGCGAGCAGGTCCATCAGCAGGTTGTCGTGCCAGGTGCCGTCCGACCCGCGCTCGTACTGGCGCATGGTGCCGACCGTGCGGAAGCCGACCTTGGTGTAGCAGCGGATCGCGGCGAGGTTGTCCGCGGCCGGGTCGATCACCAGCCGGTGGTAGTGGTGCTCGTGCACCAGGTACCGGGCCATGGTGCGCACCGCGTCGGTGCCCAGGCCCAGGCCGTGCACCGACGGTTCGAGGTAGAGGTCCATCCCGGCGTGCCGGTACTCGTCGTCGTTGTTCGCGTACCACTGGATGGCGCCGACGACCTGGCCGCCCAGGTCGATCGCGAAGGTCTCGGTGTCGGGCGATTCCAGGTCGTTGGCGACCTCCGCGGGCAGGTCGTCGCCGCCCCGCCAGCGGGCGAACACCTCGGGCGTCCCGCGGATGGCCGCCAGGGCCGGGATGTCGTCGGTGGTGGCCGGTCGGAGCGTCACCAGGGCCCCGTGCAGAATCGTCCCCATATGGGGCATGTTGGCACGGAAACCCGGCTCCGGCGAGCCTTTTCACCGCATCCGCCCCGCCCGTGACCGCGTTGCCCGCACCCGTCGCGGCCAGGGATGATGCTCGGCCGTGACATACCTCATCTTCGGCCTGCTGGGCATTCTCGCCTACGTCGCCGTCCTCAGGGTGCGAACGAACCGGGCCCGGAACTGGGCGCGCACCGAGTTCGACCCGCCCGCGTACGGTCTGGCCCCCCGCGACCGGCTCGACCCGGGCCGCGCCGGGCCGCCGCCGCCCCCGCACCGCCGCCAGGAGTCCCTGGCGACAGCCGAGGCGGCCCGGGCCGGGAACTGGAAGCCCGCCGCCGCGTACGTCGAGGCCGCCGCCGGGCAGGACTGGGACGAGCACTGGTCGCGGTTCGAACTGCTGACCTCCCTCGCCGAGCAGGACGCGGGCTGGCTCAGGGCCTGGCGCGCCGCCGACCCGGGCAACTGCGACGCGGCCGCCCTGGAGGCCGCCCTGATGGTGCACGAGGCCTGGGCGGTCCGCGGCACCGGGTACGCGCACGAGGTGCCCGAGGAAGCCATGCGGACCTTCCGCGCCATGCTGCCCGCGGCCATCGAGGCCGCGAAACGGGCCTCCCTGCTGGACCCGGCCAACCCGGCCCCCTGGGTGGTCATGGTGACCGCCGCCCGCGGCGCGCGGTGCTCGCACAAGCAGTTCGAGGAGCTGTGGCGCGGCCTGGTCGAGCGGGCGCCGTTCCACTACGAGGGCCACTGGCAGGGCATGCAGTACTGGTGCGCCAAGTGGTTCGGCTCGGACCAGAAGATGCTGGCCTTCGCCAAGCGGGCGCTCAAGCGGGCCCCGGCCGGCAGCCCGCTGCCCGGCCTCTACCTGCACGCACTGCACGAGCTGGAGCAGCGCGGGACCCTCGGCACGACCCTGGGCGGCGAGTTGGGCAGGCAGCCGGTCCGGAAGGTCGCGGCCGCCCTCGCCCAGGTCCGCCCCGACCACGAGCGGCTGCCGGTCCTGCGGCACCTGCTCGCCCACTTCGCGGCCAAGGCCGAGCTGCACCGCATCGCGCTGGAGCAGTTCCGGGCGATCGGACCGTGGTGCGGCTGTTACCCGTGGACCGGCCACGACGACCCGGTGGCCGCCTTCGAGCTCGCCCGCGGCGCCGCCGTACGGCTGTCGGGCGCGCGGCCACTGCCGCCGGAGCTGCGGCCCAAGGCGGCGCAGCAGTCGCGGTAGGGCGCAGCGGTCGCAGCGGCGGGTCGGGGGACCGCGGCGCTACCCGCCAAGGGGCGCCGGATCGCCGACGGGTGCCGGATCGCCGAGGGGGCCGAGCCAGACCGCGGTGACGGCGCTGACGTAGCGGGCGCCGCAGTGGTCGTCGGGTACGACGAGCTGCGGACCGACCGCGTCCAGCGGGGCACCGTCCATGCTGGTGGCCAGCAGGATCCGCCGGGCGCCGAACTCCGGGTCGATCTCGGCCCAGGAGACCACCGCCCGGTGGCCGTCGGCGCCGACCACGGAGAGCAGGAAACGCAGCCGCTGCTTGCGCCCGGAGAAGTCGATCCGGGGGCGGGCCGCGCGCAGCACGTCGAGCAGCGCCGGGCCCTCGTAGCCGTGGCGCTGCTCGCCCTCCGTCCGGCAGTCGAAGCTGACGTCGACCCGGTGGGCCGGGAGGGCGCGCAGCTGGTCGACGGTCAGCTCGGCGGGCCGGTCGAGGTGGCCGTGCAGCCGGACGGTGGGTCTCGCGGGGGTCATGGCGCTCCCTCCTCCCGGGCCGCTGCGCCGCGACCCGGGAGGAGGACTACCCGGGGGAGCGCCCGGACATTCGCAGATACCAGCCCGAAGGGCCCTATTCATCCGCAGCTGCGATGAGGAAGACCGGGATCGACCGGGATCTGCGGACTCCTCGGCGCGGCCCGCCGGAATCGGCGGAAGATTTCTTCGCGGCGGGTGTCGAAACGGCGCCGGCCCGTTCGACGCAGGGGTGAGAGGCGGGGAGAGACCCCGCCCGACCTACCGAGGAGTCACCATGCCGCGCTACATGACGCTGATCCGGATCGACGAGCAGGCCAGTGCCGGCTGGGAGCCGGACCCCGGTTTCGAACAGCGGATGGGAGCCCTGTTCGAGGAGATCACCAAGGCCGGGGTGATGCTGGAGACCGCCGGGCTGACCCCGACCGCCCAGGGCACCCGGCTGACCTGGAACGAGGGCAAGCTCGGCCACACCGACGGGCCGTTCACCGAGACCAAGGAGGTCATCGGCGGCTACGCCATCCTGCAGTGCAAGGACCGGGCCGAGGCCCTGGAGTGGACCCGTCGCTTCCTGCAGACCCACCCGGCGGGCTGGAGCGTCGGGGCTGAGGTCCGGCAGATCGACGAGCAGCCGCAGCTCCCGAAGTAGCAGTGGTCGCGGCGGTGTTTGCCTCCCTCTCCGCCGGCTGCTCTGATGGGTGGCCGTGACGGAGAGGGCAGCGGCGCACGACACCGCGACGAACGACCTGGCGGCGGACGGCACGACGGTGACCGGCGTGGCGGCGGACACGACAGCCGGCACGACGGTGACCGGCTCGGCGGCGGACACGACAGCCGGCACGACGGTGACCGGCTCGGCGGCGGACACGACAGCCGGCACGACGGTGACCGGCTCGGCGGCGGACACGACAGCCGGCACGGCGGTGGACGGCTCGGCGACCGAGGCCGTCGAGGCCGTGTTCCGGATCGAGTCCGCCCGGATCATCGCCGGGGTGACCCGGATCGTCCGGGACGTGGGGATAGCCGAAGAGCTGGCGCAGGACGCGCTGGTGGCCGCGCTGGAGCGGTGGCCGCGGGAGGGCGTCCCGGACAACCCGGGCGCCTGGCTGACGGCCACCGCCAAGCACCGGGCGATCGACCTGGTCCGCCGCCGGGAGGTGTACGCGCGCAAACTCGCCGAGGTGGGGCGCTCGTTGGAGGACGTGCCGGCGCCGGCGCCGGCCGAGCCGGACGACATCGACGACGACCTGCTGCGGCTGATCTTCACCGCCTGCCACCCGGTGCTGTCGGCGGAGGCGCGGATCGCGCTCACCCTCCGGCTGCTCGGCGGGCTGACCACCCCGGAGATCGCCCGCGCCTTCCTGGTCCCCGAGCCGACGGTGGCGCAGCGGATCGTCCGGGCGAAGCGGGCGCTGGCCGGGGCGGCGGTGCCGTTCGAGGTGCCGTACGGGGAGGACCGGGCGCAGCGGCTGTCGTCGGTGCTGGAGGTCATCTACCTGATCTTCAACGAGGGCTACTCGGCGACCGCGGGGGACGATCTGCTCCGCCCCGGGCTGTGCGAGGACGCGCTGCGGCTGGCCCGGGTGCTCGCCGCGCTGATGCCGGCCGAGCCGGAGGCGCACGGGCTGGCGGCGCTGCTGGAGTTCCAGGCCTCGCGCACGGCCGCCCGGACGGGGCCGGACGGCCGGCCGGTGCTGCTGGCGGACCAGAACCGGGCCCGCTGGGACGGGCTGCTGATCCGGCGCGGCTTCGACGCCCTGCAACGGGCGGGCACCGGGCCGTACTCGGTGCAGGCCGCGATCGCCGCCTGCCACGCGAAGGCGCGGCGCTACCCGGATACCGACTGGGCGACGATCGCCGCGTTGTACGAGCGGCTGCTGGTGCTGTCGCCGTCCCCGGTGGTGGCGTTGAACCGGGCGGTGGCCGTGTCGATGGCCCGGGGACCGGCCGCGGCGCTGGAACTGGTGGACGCGCTGGCGGCGGAACCGGCCCTGCGCGGCTACCACCTGCTGCCGAGCGTGCGGGGCGACCTGCTGGCCCGGCTGGGGCGGGCGGAGGAGGCCAGGGCGGAGTTCGAGCGGGCGGCGGAGCTGACCCGCAACGAGCGGGAGCGGGAGCTGCTGCGGGAGCGGGCGGCGGGCCTCGCGGAGGGCTGGACGGAGGGCCAGGCAGACGACTAAGGCGTCTCGTCCAGCCGCAGTCGGGCGCTCACCGTGCCGAGGCTCTCGGCGAGGACGGCCAGCTGTTCGCGGGTGAGCACGTCGATCAGCAGCTCGCGGACCAGGGCGACGTGCCCGGGCGCGGCCTGGCGCAGCATCTCCCGTCCCTGGTCGGTGAGTTCGGCGAAGACGCCGCGCACGTCACTGGGACAGGAGCGGCGGGCGACCAGGCCCATCCGCTCCAGCTGGGTGACCTGGTAGGTCAGGCCGCTCTTGGAGGTGACGAGCTTGTCGGCGAGTTCGGTCATCCGCAGCGAGTCGCCGGGGGCGGCGGAGAGGTGCACCAGGATCTCGTACTGCTGGTGCGAGAGGCCGGAGTCCTCCTTGAGCTGGCGTTCCAGCCGGCGGTTCAGCAGGTTGCTCGCGACGACGAAGCCCCGCCAGGCGGCCATCTCGTCCTGGTCCAGCCAACGGGGTTCGTTCAGTGAGGACATGGGTGAATCCTACTCCTGTTGTTCAAATTCGAACGAAGGTGTACCGTCGACCGGAGTAGACGTTCAAATTTGAACTACCATGAGGAGGACGCCATGAGCGCCGCGGCCCCCGAGCGCATGCCCACCCTGTACCTGTCGCACGGCGCTCCGCCGCTGGCCGACGACCCGGTCTGGCCGGGCGAGCTGGCCGCCTGGTCCGCCGACCTGCCCCGGCCCAAGGCCGTGCTGATGGTCTCCGCCCACTGGGAGGAGGCCCCGCTCGCCCTCGGCGCCGTCACCACGCTCCCGCTGGTCTACGACTTCTGGGGCTTCCCCGAGCACTACTACCGGGTCCAGTACGCCGCCCCCGGCGCTCCGGAGCTCGCCGAGCGCGTGCGCAAGCTGCTGCGCGCCCCCGGCACGCCCGTCCAGGACATCCCCGACCGAGGCCTCGACCACGGCGCCTACGTCCCGCTGGTGGAGATGTACCCCGAGGCCGACGTCCCGGTGCTGCAGGTCTCGCTGCCCACCCTCGACCCGCAGCGGCTGCTGGAGATCGGCCGCAAGCTCGCCCCACTGCGCGACGAGGGCGTGCTGATCGTCGGCAGCGGCTTCTTCACCCACAACCTGCGGGCGCTCAGCACCGACGGCCGGATCACCTCGGTGATGGCCGAGTTCGACGACTGGGGCCGGCGCGCCCTGGAGGCCCACGACCTGGACGCGCTGCTCGACTTCGAGCACAAGGCCCCCGCCGGACGCCTCGCCCACCCGCGCACCGAGCACTTCGCCCCGCTGTTCGTCACCCTCGGCGCCGGCGAGGCCGACCTGGACAGCCAGCGCAGCGTCATCGACGGGTTCTGGATGGGACTGGCCAAGCGCTCGATCCAGCTGGGCTGAGCCCGTCCGGCCCCTCAAGCCCGTCACCGGCCGCACCGCCCGCACCGCCTCACACCCTCACGCCCTCACGCCCTCACAGCGAAGAGCAGGTGAAGCGCTCGCCGATGTGCTCGGGCTGCTCGATCTCGTCCACCAGGACGACCGCGTAGTCCGGCAGCGAGATCCGGCTGCGCCCCTCGGCGTCGGTGAGCAGCTGCTCCAGGCCGGTGCGGTAGCGGCCGGTCCGCGCCCCCGGGCCGATCTCGGCGGCCGGGCTGAGCACCGTCCAGCGCAGATCGGCGACCGTCCGGTAGTAGTCCAGCGCCGCGCCGTGCGCGTGCATGATCTGCAGCACCGTCTCCGGCAGCCCCGGGGCGTCCCAGACCCGGACGCCCGGCGCCGTCTCCAGGCTGCCCGCCCCGCCCACCGCGATCAGCCGGGGCGCCGCGCCGTCGAGCCTGCGCAGGCCCTCGACCAGGGAGCGGGCGGCGGGCTCGATCAGCGCCAGGTGGCCCGGGCCGTCACCGCCGCCGACGGCGCTCACCAGGACGTCCCGGCCGGCCGCGACCCGGGCCACGTCCGCGGGGTCCAGCACGTCGCCGGGCTCCACGGCGGCGGCCCGGCCCCGGTAGCGGGCCGGGTCGCGGACCACCGCGGTGACCTCGTGCCCGCGCGCCACCGCCTCCGCGACGACCGCGCCGCCGATGCTGCCGTTGGCGCCGATCACGGCGATCCTGGCCATGGGTACCTGCCTGGTGGCTCGGTGGGGCTGGTTCTGGGCCGTAAGGGCACCGGACAGGTCGATTATCGGACGGGCTCCCGGCGGGGACCCGGGGGTTGGTCCTCCCGTGTGACGGCTTGCCCACGACCCGCCCTCCACTCCCTCCCCCGCAGACCCGCCCTCGACTCCCCCCGCCCGACCTGCGCGGATCGCCGGGGCCGCGAGGGTGGGCGCGAACCGGAACGGCCGCCCGCGCAGGTCTCGTGGACCTGTGCGGGCGGCCGCGGGCGAGTGGCCGGACCGGGACCCGTTACTCGGCGCCGGTGGCGACGCGCTCGGCCTTGCTGCGCTCGACGCAGAACTCGTTGCCCTCCGGGTCGGCCAGGGTGATCCAGCCGGTGCCGTCCGGGCGGCGGTGGTCCCCCGCCACGGTGGCACCCAGGGCCACCAGGCGCTCCGCCTCCTCGTCCCGGGTCCGGTCCTGCGGCTGCAGGTCGAGGTGCACCCGGTTCTTCACCGACTTGCCCTCGGGCACCCGGATGAACAGCAGCCCGGCGCCGGCCGACTCCACCAGGACCTCGTCGTCACCCGGCTCGTCGCCCTCCCCCAGGGCGCCCTCCAGCGCCTCGACCCAGAAGCTCGCGAGGGCGTACGGGTCGGCGCAATCGATCGTCACATGTCGTACCAGAGAAGCCATGGGCCTACTCTGAGCCGCGTCGTTCGGTTCCGTCCAGCCATTTCCGGGTGTGCCGGTGGCCGTCCCGCGGGTAGGGCGGAAACGCCGGGACGATCTCCGTGAAGGCGTAGCCGCTCTTCTCCGCCACCCGGCAGGAGGCGTGGTTGTCGCCCTCGTGCAGCAGGTCGATCCGGCGCAGGCCGCCGGCGGCGAAGGTGTCGAAGGCCCAGGCGGTGAGGGCCTGCACCGCGCGCGGGGCCACCCCCCGGCCACGGGCCGGGCCCGCCGTCCAGTACCCCACCTCGGCCGTCCCACCGCCCGGGGTGCCGCGCTTCAGCACGACGTTGCCGACCAGTTCACCGGCGTCCAGGACGGCGAAGGCGTACCGGGTGCCGGCCGCCCACCCCTCGTACTGCAGCGCGAGCCAGTGGGCGGCCTGCTCGGGGTCGTCGACCGGGTTGCGGGTGAAGCGGCGCAGCGTCTCGTCCCGGTAGGCCTCGATCAGGGCCGGCCCGTCGGCGGCCTCGAAGGGGCGCAGTACCAGGCCGTCGGCCACCGGGTGCGCGATGACGGCCGGTTCCGCCGCACCGGTCACCGCCGTCCCGGTCACTGCGGTGCCGGTCACTTCTCCAGCCCCTCCCAGCTCCAGCGCGGGGTCGGGCCGGGGTCGCCGAGGTCGGTCCCGGCCGGGGAGGCGGAGACGTCCTCGGCGATCTTCGTGCCCCAGTCGAAGTACTCCAGCACCCGCCGGCGCAGCAGCTCGTCCTCCGGCAACTCCCGGCGGACGGCCCCGGCCATCAGCTCCATCCAGCGCAACCGCTGCTCCTCGGTGATCGCCAGGCCGAGGTGGGCGCGCAGCAGGGCCTGGTGGCCGCCGAGTTCGTCGGTGAAGGCGGTCGGGCCGTTGAACACCTCGGCCAGCCAGACGGCGACGTGCTCGATGTGGGTGGGGGTGAAGTCGGCGAAGACGGGCGCGAGCAGCGGGTCGGCGAGGACCCCCTGGTAGAAGGTGTTGCTGAGACGGCGCAGCGCCTCGATGCCGCCGACCGCTTCGTAGAGGCTGTCGGGCCGTTGGTCGCTCATGGCTGTGCTCCCCGTGGGTTCGTGGCCGTGCGTTGCGACCTTTCCTAGCAGGCGCGCGGCCCGGTGCCGGGGCCGAGGGCCCGCTGTTCGCGCCGGGCACAGCAAGCGGAGAGCGGCGCTCCTCATCCCGGCCGTCCCGGACCTCCCCGACCCCCGTCGGCCCCGTCCCGGCCCGTCGGCTTGACCCTGACGCTGACGGCAGGGTCGGAGGGTGGGCCTCATGAACACTGTGAACGCAGCAGAGGACCGGGTCGTGGTCGTCACCGGAGCCGGGACGGGGATCGGGCGGGCGACCGCGCTGGCCTTCGCGGCCGAGGGGGCGCGGGTGCTGGCGGTCGGGCGGCGGCCGGAGCCGCTGGCCGGGACGGCGGCCGGGTACCCGTCGCTGATCGAGCCGCTGGCCGCCGACCTCACCTCGCCGGACGCGCCGGAGGCGATCGTCGGGGCGGCGCTGGAGCGGTTCGGACGGCTGGACGTCCTGGTCAACAACGCCGGGATCGTCCAGAGCGGCCAGGGCCTCGGCGGCTACGACCGGGCGGGCATCGAGCGGCTGCTGGGCACCAACCTGATCGCCCCGGTCCTGCTCGGCCAGGCCGCGCTGCCCGCGCTGAGCGACAGCCGGGGCGTGATCGTCAACGTCAGCACCGCCGTCGGGCAGCGCGGCTGGCCGTCCAACGCGGTGTACGCGGCGAGCAAGGCCGCGCTGGAGACGGTCACCCGCAGCTGGGCGGTGGAGCTGGCACCGCGCGGGATCCGGGTGGCGGCGGTGGCACCCGGGGCGATCGACACCCCGATCGCCGACCACTCCGGGTACGGCCCCGAGCTGCGGGCGGCCGTCCGGAAGTGGCAGATCGAGCACACCCCGCTGGGCCGGATCGGCCGCCCCGGGGAGGTGGCCTGGGCGATCACGCAACTCGCCTCCCCGCAGGCCTCGTTCGTGACCGGCGTAGTGTTGTCGGTCGACGGGGGCGCGCTGGTGGGCTGAGGCGGCCGCCCCACGGGCGAGGCGGAGGGGACCGTACGGGTGCGGATCGGCGAGCTGGCGCGGGCCACCGGGGCGACGGTCCGGGCGCTGCGGCACTACGAGCAGGCCGGGCTGATCGGCTCCGAGCGCGAGCCCAACGGCTACCGCGACTACGGCGGGCCGGCGGTCGTCCGGGTCCGCAACATCCGTGCGCTGGTGGGCGCCGGGCTCACCCTGGACGACATCCGGCCGCTGCTGGGCTGCCTGGACGGGGACGTCCTGGCGGGCCGGCCGTCCGAACGGGTGCTGGCGATCGCCCGGGAGCGGCTGGCGGTGCTGGAGCGCCGGATCGCCGCCCAGACGGAGGCCAGGGACCGGCTGGCGGCGGCACTGGCGGCGGCCGGGGATGCCGGGCGCGCGGCGGCCGGGGGTGCGATGGTAGGGCACGCGGCGGCCGGGAGTGCTACGGAAGGGTGACACCCCCGATCGGGGGTGTGCAGGGGGCGGGCGGGGGAGGACAGTGGGCGCATGCAGATTCCACTCTCCGTGATGGACTTCCTCGACCGGGCCGAGCTGGTCTACGGCGACCGGGTCGGCATCGTCGACGAACCGGTCCAACCCGCCGAATCCTGGGGCGAGCTGAGCTACCGCCGGATCGCCGGACTCGCCCGGGCCCAGGCCGCCGGGCTGGACCGGCTGGGCGTCGGGCCCGGCGAACGGGTCGCGATCGTCTCGCACAACTCGGCACGGCTGCTCACCTCCTTCTTCGGGGTCAGCGGGTACGGCCGGGTGCTGGTGCCGGTGAACTTCCGACTGCGGGCCGAGGAGGTGTCGTACATCGTCGAGCAGAGCGGTGCCTCCGTCCTGCTGGTCGACCCCGAACTCGCCGACGCGCTGGACGGGGTGGTCGCCAAGCACAAGTTCGTGATCGGCGCGGACAGCGACGCCCTGCTCTACGACTCCGACAACTCCCCACGCCGGTACGCGATGTCCGAGAACGACACCGCCACCATCAACTACACCAGCGGAACCACCGCCCGCCCCAAGGGAGTCCAGCTCACCCACCGCAACATCTGGCTGAACGCGACCCTGATGGGCCTGCACTACGGCGCGAACGACCGGGACGTCTACCTGCACACCCTGCCGATGTTCCACGCCAACGGCTGGGGCCTGCCGTTCTCCCTCACCGGCCTCGGCGCCCGGCACATCGTGCTGCGCAAGGTGGACGGCGCGGAGATCCTGCGCCGGGTCGAGCGGCACGGGGTGACCTTCCTGTCGGGTGCGCCGGCCGTGGTCCAGATGGTGCTGGACGCGGCCGCCGACTGGGACGGCCCGGTGCCCGGCCGGGACCGGGTGCGGATGATCGTGGCCGGCGCACCGCCGCCGACCTCGGTGGTGCAGCAGGTCGAGGAGCAGCTGGGCTGGGAGTTCATGCAGCTCTACGGCCTGACCGAGACCTCCCCGGTCGTCACGGTGAACCGCTCGCGGGCCGAGTGGGACGCGCTGCCGGCTGCCGAGCGGGCCGAGAAGCTGGTGCAGGCCGGCGCACCCGCGCTCGGCACCCAGCTGCGGGTGGACGCCTCCGGCGAGGTGCTGGTGCGCTCCAACACCGTGCTGGAGGGCTACTGGCAGCAGCCGGAGGCGACCGCCGAGGCGCTGCGCGACGAGTGGTTCCACACCGGTGACGGCGGCACCCTGGTGGACGGCCAACTGGCCATCTCGGACCGCAAGAAGGACGTCATCATCAGCGGCGGGGAGAACGTCTCCTCGATCGAGGTGGAGGACTGCCTGTACAGCCACCCGGCGGTCGCCGAGGCGGCCGTGATCGGCGTGCCGCACGAGAAGTGGGGCGAGACGGTGAAGGCGCTGGTGGTCCTCCGGGACGGCCACGGGTCGGTCACCGAGGCCGAGTTGATCGCGCACTGCAAGCAGCGGCTGGCCGGCTACAAGTCGCCCACCACGGTGGAGTTCCGGGACGCGCTGCCGCGCACCGCCACCGGGAAGCTGCAGAAGTTCCGGCTGCGCGAGCCGTACTGGGCCGGGCGGGACCGCCAGGTCAACTGATCCGCCGGGGATCGGACCCGCCCTCGCGGCTCAGTCGACCAGGCCAGACTCCCGTGCCGCGAGGGCGAGTTCGGTCCGGTTGCGGACACCGAGCTTGTGCATCGCGGACTTGAGGTAGCCGGTCACGGTGTTGCAGGTCAGGCCCAGTCGGGCGGCGATCTCCGGGTTGGTCCGGCCGGTCGCCGCCCAGCGCAGCACCTCGTGCTCGCGCGGGGTCAACGGCCGGGTCGACGGCCGTACGGGGGCGGCTGGCCAGCCCTGCTCCGGTCGGCCCTGCTCAGGGTGGGGTGCCGGTCGGCTCCAGGCGGCGGCCCCGGCGAGCGCCCGGGCGGCGGCCCGGGTCAGCGCGTCGACCGCGGAGATCCGGACGTCCCCGAACGGCACGACGTCCCGCACCGAGGCGTACACCACGCCGTGCACGGTGCGGCCGTCCATCAGCGGCACGGTCAGCATCGCGTACAGGTCCTCGGCGGCCACGGCCGGGTCGTAGTGGTGCGAAATGGTCGTCGCCGCCCGGTAGTCGGGCACCCAGGTGGGGGCGCGCTCGGCCAGCGCCCGGCCGCCGAGTCCGAGGCCGGCCGGGACGGCCACGTCGTGCAGCAGGTCCGACCGAGTACCGGCCCAGTGGCGCAGCACCATGCCCTCACCGTCCTCGCCGTGCCCGGGCAGCGGCTCCGGCACCCCGACCAGCCCGACGTCCGCACCGCACTCCGCCACCACCCGGCGCGCGAGGTCGCCGAGCACGGCGTCCCGCACCAGCTCGGCGGCCCGCGCGGCGACTTCGGCCTCGTCGGGCCCCGGGGCGGTCCGGCCGGGCTGCGGGGCGGTCCGGCCGACTCGCGGGGCGGGCCGGTCAGGTCGCGGGGCGTGGCCGGGTCGCAGGGCGTGGTCAGGTCGCGCGGCATCGGTGCGGGCTCGCGCAGCTTGGGGGGTGTCCGCGCTTTTCACCGCGCGATTGTCACACGCGGTGGAGCCCGTGGCGAGAGTCCTGACATGCGTGTTTCGCGGAGTGGCGAACACCGGTGGCGGGCCGGGCGTAGGGTGCGGCCGAGCGCTACCTGCGGGTAGCGGCTGCCGTGCTCGGAGGGGGAGAGAACCGATGACCGACCCGAACGCCCCGACGGACGTCCTGGGCGGGCTGCTGGCGGACCTGCGGGCCGAGAGCGCCGTCCTGGACGGGCTGGTGACCGGCCTGCCGGCGGAGGGTTGGACCCGGTCGACGCCCGCCGAGGGCTGGACGATCGCGCACCAGATCGCCCACCTCTCCTGGACCGACCACTGGACGGCACTGGCCGCGCGCGACGCGGAGGGCTTCGGCGCGGCGCTCGGCGACCGCTTCGGCGAGCTGCTGAAGGCCGGTGCCGACCCGGTCGAGGAGGGCGCGCGGGAGGGCGCGGCCGCCGATCCGGTGTCGCTGCTCGCCCGCTGGCGGGCCGGGCGGGAGGACGTGCTCACCGCCCTGGCCGCCGCACCGGCCGATGTGCGGCTGCCCTGGTTCGGCCCGCCGATGAAGCCCGCCTCGATGGCGACCGCCCGGCTGATGGAGACCTGGGCGCACGGCCAGGACGTCGCGGACGCGCTGGGCGTGACCCGCGAGCCCACCGACCGGCTGCGGCACATCGCCCACCTCGGGCTGCGCACCCTGGGCTTCGCCTTCGGCGCGCACGGCCTGCCCGCGCCGGAGCGTCCGGTCCGGCTCGAACTGACCGCCCCCGACGGCGGGACCTGGGCCCTCGGCCCGGCCGGCGCGGAGGACGTGGTGACCGGCCCGGCCCTGGACTTCTGCCTCCTGGTCACCCAGCGCCGCCACCGGGACGACCTCGCCCTCACCGCCACCGGCCCGGTCGCCACCGCCTGGCTCCCGATCGCCCAGGCCTTCGCCGGAGCACCCGGCAAGGGGCGGCAGCCGGGCTCGGGCGCCTGAGCGCTCCCCGTCGGGCACGCGCATAGACTGCCATTCCGCCGAATGCGCATTCTGAAGGAGGCGCCGTGAGCTTCTACGAGCAGCACCGCGACTACGTCGAGGAGGTGCTCCGCACGGCCCCCGAAGGCGTCCGCGTCGAATGGTCCGGCGACACGCTGATCATGCAGGCGGCTCCCTCCGGCATTCACCAGCTGAACATCGGACTCGTCCAGCGGCAGTTCGAGCGCCACGCTCCGGACGGCTACATGTTCAGCAGCAACAGTGCGCTGACCACCCCTGATGTGACGAAGGAACGCACACCCGATCTGACCTATGTCCCGATCGCGTCCCTGGCCCAGGGGGGCGACACCTCTCCGGCCGAGGAAGCCCTCATCGCGGTCGAGGTGGTCTCACCGTCCAACCCCGGGAACGACTGGGTGGACAAGCTCCGCGACTACGCGGTCATGGGCATCCCGCTGTACCTGATCATCGATCCGCGGGAGGGGTCGGTCACGCTGTTCTCCGAGCCGAACCGCGACCGCTACCACGCTCGGCACGACCGGAAGTTCGGTGACAGCATGCGCGTCCCCGACCCCTTCGGCTTCGATCTGGACCTGAGCGGACTCTTCCGTTACCCCGACTGAGCAGCCCGGGGTTTCGACGTTCCCCGCTCAGAGGCCGATCCTGAGTGGGGTGAGCCGGGTGGCGATCAGGTTGGTGGCGCCCCGGTCGCGTTCGACGGTGCCGTGGACCAGCAGCCCGGCCCGGTCCAGGGCGGTGCGGCGCTGGGACTCCCAGACCGGGCGGTTGCAGATCACGTTGATCAGGCCGGTCTCGTCCTCCAGGCTGAGGAAGAGCACTCCGCCGGCCGTCGGCGGCCGCTGCCGGTGGGTGACCAGGCCGCCGACCACCACCGCCGTCCCCGGTGGCACATCCGGGAGTCGGTCCGCGGAGAGCGCGCCACCGCGTTCCAGCCGGTCCCGCAGGTGCTGGAGCGGGTGGCTGGTGGCGGAGGTACCGGTGGCCCACAGGTCGGCGATGGTCTCCTCGACCGGGCTCATCCCGGGCAGCTCCGGCGCCTCGGTACCGGGCGTGGTGCCGGGGATCAGGTCGGCCGAGATCCCCGCGAACGCCCCTGCCGCCCACAGCGCCTGACGTCTCGTCAATCCGAAGCAGTCGAAGGCCCCCGCGGTCGCCAGCGCCTCCAGGACGGGCCCGGGCAGACCGGTGCGCCGGGCGAAGTCCTCCAGGTCGGCGTACGGCTGTCCGGCCACGACCGCCTCGGCCTGCGGGGTGCCGATGCCGCGGACGGTCTCCAGGCCGAGCCGGATCGCCGGCTGCGGGCGCCCCGCGGTCAGCGGCGGCTTCGGGGTCGGCCCCCGGTACGGCTCCAGGGTGGGGCGCGCGCCGCTGGCGTTGACGTCCACCCCGCGCACCCGTACCCCGTGCCGCCGGACGTCCGCGACCAGGCTGAGCGGCGAGTAGAAGCCCATCGGCTGGTTGGCCAGCAGGGCGCAGGTGAAGGCCGCCGGGAAGTGGTACTTGAGCCAGGCGCTGGCGTACACCAGGTAGGCGAAGCTGATCGCGTGGCTCTCCGGGAAGCCGTAGTTGGAGAAGGCCTCGATCTTGCCGTAGACGTCCTCGGCGACCTCCGGCGGGATGCCGCGCTCGGCCATGCCGGTGAGCAGCCGGTCGCGCAGCCGGGCGACCCGCTCGTGCGAGCGCTTGGCGCCCATCGCCTGCCGCAGCCGGTCCGCCTCGGCCGGGCTGAACCCCGCGCAGTCGATGGCGAGTTGCATCATCTGTTCCTGGAACAGCGGCACCCCGAGGGTCTTGCCGAGGGCGTTCTCCATCAGCGGATGCGGGCAGCCCGCAGGTTCGACCCCGGCGCGCCGGCGCAGGTACGGGTGGACGGAACCGCCCTGGATCGGCCCGGGGCGGATCAGCGCGACCTCGACCACCAGGTCGTAGAAGTGGTCCGGCTTGAGCCGGGGCAGCGTCGCCATCTGCGCCCGGGACTCGACCTGGAACACCCCGACGGTGTCGGCCCGGCGCAGCATCGCGTAAACGCCCTTGTCGTCGTCCGGGATGGTGGCCAGGTCGTAGCGCAGGCCGTGGTGTTCGGCGACCAGCGCGCAGGCGTCGTGCAGCGCGGCGAGCATGCCGAGGCCGAGCAGGTCGATCTTCACCAGCCCGGCGCCCGCCGTGGACTCCTTGTCCCACTGCAGGACGGACCGCCCGGGCATCCGGGCCCACTCGGTCGGGCAGATCTCGCCGATCGGTTCCCTGGTGAGCACCATGCCGCCCGAGTGGATACCCAAGTGCCTGGGCAAGCCATGGAGTTGGGAGGCGAGCGAGAGCACGTCGGCCGGGATGACGGCGTCCGCGCCGGGGGCGGAGCGGAAGTCGGTCTGCCGGCTGAACGCGTCCACCTGTCCCTGCGGGTAGCCGAGCACCCGGGCGGCGTCGCGGATCGCCAGCCGGGGCCGGTAGGTGATCACATTGGCGACCTGGGCGGCGTGCTCGCGCCCGTAGCGGCCGTAGACGTACTGGATGACCTCCTCGCGGCGGCGGTTCTCGATGTCCAGGTCGATGTCGGGCGGCCCGTCCCGGGCGGTGGAGAGGAAGCGTTCGAACAGCAGCCTGTAGTGGACCGGGTCGACGGCGGTGATGCCCAGGGCGTAGCAGACCGCGGAGTTGGCGGCCGAACCGCGGCCCTGGCACCAGATGTCCTGACTCCGGCAGAAGTCCACGATGTCGTGCACGATCAGGAAGTAGCCGGCCAGGTCGAGGTCCTCGATCACGTCCAGCTCCTTGGCGAGCTGACGGCGGGCGGCGGCGTTGCCGGAGCCGAACCGGGCCGGGCCGCCGGCCGCGACCAGCGCGCGCAGATGGCTGATCTCGGTCTCGCCCTCGGGCACGGGGAAGCCCGGCAGCTCCGGGTCCAGCTTGGCGAAGTCGAAGGCGCAGGCGCGGCCGAGCTCGGCGGTGGCCCGCCGCACACCCGGGAAGCGGGCCAGCCGGGCGGCCATCTCGCGGCCCGAGCGCAGGTGCGCGGTGCCGGCCGCCCGGGTCCAGCCCGCCGCCTCCTGCAGGGTGCGGCGGTCGTGCAGCGCGGCGAGGCTCTGCGCGAGGCGCCCCTGGGCGGGGCCGGCGTGGTGGGCGTTGGTGGAGGCGACGACGGGCAGGGCCGCCCCGGCGGCGAGGGCGGCGAGGGCGTCGTTGCGCCGGTCGTCGCCGGGCAGCCACTGGTCGATCAGCTCGACGTACACGTTCTCGCGCCCGAACGCCTCGGTGAGGGTGCGCAGCCGGTCCTCGGCCGTCCCGTCCGCGAGGCCCGCCGGGACCCGGCCGAGGCGGCACCCGGTGAGCACCGCCCAGTGGCCGCCGTGCGCCCCCGCCAACGCCGCGAAGTCGTACCGCGGACGCCCCTTCGCGCCGCCCGCCAGCTGGGCGGCGGCGATCGCGGCGGAGAGGCGGCGGTAGCCGGCCGGATCGCGGGCGAGGACCAACAGGTGCTCGGCGCCCCAGTCATGACGGAACGTCAGTTCGGCGCCGAACACGGTGGCCACACCGGTACCCCGGGCCGCCTCGGCCAGCCGGACCGCGCCGTACAGACCGTCGTGGTCGGTGACCGCCAGGGTCTCCACGCCCAGCCGGGCCGCCTCGGCGACCAGGTCCTCCGGGTCGCTGGCGCCGTCCAGGAAGCTGAAGGCGGAGTGGACGTGCAGTTCGGCCCAGGGCACGGGGGCGGGGTCGGGCGTGGGGGTGGGGGCCGCGGGGTCGGCGGGGTCGGCGGGGTCGGGCGCGGGGGCGGGCCCCGGGGGCTCCTCGGCGGGACGGCGCAGCGGGACGACCGTACGGTCCGGCGCCGCGCCGGTCAGCCGTCGGTGCAGTTCGCTCCAGGGGAGGGTGGGGTGGCTGGTGAAGCCCATCGGGGGTTGCCTTCGTCGTTCTGGTGCTCGTCCTGCCCCCTGTCTTGTGCGCGTCCCGCCTCCCTGCTCCGGGCACCGGGACCGCTAGTCGTAACCGGCCTCCAGGTACCACGCACCCCCCTCCACGGTGAGCAGCAGCGCCCGGCCGCCGCCCACCACGACCTGGAACCGGGCCCGGCGGCGGGCGAGCGACTGGTCCCACCAGTACTCGACCGCCGGCCAGGGCCCCGTCCAGCCGTCCACCGGCTCCTCCCGCCCCCGGACCACGACCAGGGCCGGCCGGGCCGACACCCCCGCCCGGCCGTCCACCGTCACCGGCCGCCCGGCCTCGTCCAGCACCCGCACCGGCGCGGGCTCCCGCAGCACCACGGCCGGCCACACCTCCGGCAGCCGCCCCGGCCAGGGCGCGTCGGCGGGCACCGCCGCCTCGTACGGCTCGCCCCACGGCACCCTGACCGCCTGCTCCCCCGGACCGCGCCCGCCGGCCGGCTCGATCCGGCGCAGCCCCGCGTGCCCGAGCACCGCCTGCACCCGGGCGACCGCCCGCTCCACCCGGTCGTCGGCGACGGCCTGGCCCCACAGCGCCAGCTGGCGGCCCTGGTCCGGGGAGAGGCCGTCGGGGGCCAGGCGGAGCAGGGTGAAACCTTCCTGCTCATCGGTGAAGGCGCCCATGCCCTGCCAGGCCTGCAACTGCCAGCGCACCCGCTCGGCCAACGCCGTCGCCGACAGCCGGCCCTCGTGCCGCCACAGCCGGGAGACCGTCCGGCCGTCCGCGCAGGCCACCTCGACGGCCACCCGTCGGCAGGTCAGCCCGGCCCCGGCCAGCCGCCGGTGCAGCGCCTCGGCCAGCGTGCGGGCGACGAACACCAGCGGCTCGGCCAGCGGCTCCGGCGGATCGAAACGCTGCTCGACGGCGAGGTCCGGCTCCTGGTCACGCGGCACCAGCGGACGCGGCTGCAGCCCCCGGGCCAGCCGGTGCGCGACCGTCCCGGACGGGCCGAAGCGGTCCGCGACCGCCTCCGCCGGCAGCGCGGCGAACGCCCCGACGGTCGGCAGGCCGAGCCGCCCGAGCAGCTCGGCCAGCCCCTCGTCGCCCAGCGCGCTCACCGGGTAGGGGGCGAGGAACTCCCCCGTCCGCCCGGCCGGGACCAGCACCCCGGCGCGGGCGGCCAGCACGGCGGCGAACAGGCCGTCGGCGACGCCGACCTGGGCGTGGGGGGTGGCGGGGGTGTTGGGGGTGTCGGGGGTGGCGGGCGCTCTGGGGGCCTCGGGGCTTTCGGGGTTTTCGGGCGTGGCGGGAGTTTCGGGGTTCACCGCGCCTGGGACGGCGTCCGGGACGGGCGGTCGCCCGAGGGCCTCCGCCACCGCCGTACGGACCTTGGCGGCCAGCGCCTCCTCGCCGCCGAAGTAACGGCCTGGGCCCTTCACCGGGATCGCGCACAGGCCGGGTCGGATCACCTCCACCCGGGGTGTGAACGCCTCCACCGCGGCGACCACCGGCTCGAAGCGGCGGGTCTCCGCCTCCGGGTCGCGGTCGCGCAGTTCCAGCTCCGGACAGAGCCGCTGGGCCAGCTTGAGCCGCTGCCCCTGCCGCACCCCGGCCGCCCGGGCACCCACCGAACAGGCGAGGATCCGCCCGCCCTCGGTCACCGCCACCGGGTCGTCGCCGGTGACGGCCACCACCGGCCAGTCCGGGCACCAGACCACCAGCACCCGGGGGGTGCGGTCCTCGGCGGTGCCGGGCGTGCCGGGCTCGGATGTGCCGTTCCGGGGCGTGCCGGGCTCGGATGTGCCGTTCCGGGGCGTGCCGCTGCCGGCCATCTCAGACCACCGCCGCGATGCGTGGTGCCACCGGTTCCGTCGCGGGTCGCGGCTGCTCCTGGGGCGGGCCCGCCCGGTCCGGGCGTTCCTGGAGCGGGCGTTCCTGGAGCGGGCGCACCTCGCCGCGCTCGTCCGGCAGCCAGAGGCGGGCCGTCCGGCCGCGCACCGCCGAGCCGCGCCCTTCGGCCACCACCTCCACCTGCCGGCCGGTGAGCTGCCCGTGGCCGTCGCCCAGCCCGAACCAGCGCCCGGACCGCACCCCCAGCCGCAGCGCCGCGCCCGGCCAGGGCCCGGCCACCAGCAGGACGCAGCCGCTGCGCCGCAGCACCGCCGCCAGTCGGGCGGCCAGCTTCGGCGGCACCGGGCCGTCCGGGCGCAGCATGACCAGTTCGACCGCGCCGGCCAGCACCGACACCACCTCGGCCCAGTGCGGCCCCGGGTCGTCGGCGACCAGCAGCCGGCGCAGGTCCAGTCCGTACCCCTCGGCGGCGGCCAGCCCCAGGTCCGGCAGCCCGACCGCCGCCG
This sequence comes from Kitasatospora sp. Ki12, assembly GCF_054601375.1. NCBI lineage: Bacteria > Bacillati > Actinomycetota > Actinomycetes > Kitasatosporales > Streptomycetaceae > Kitasatospora > Kitasatospora sp. Ki12. Next base: position 2,759,846 of record NZ_BAAIHT010000002.1, read on the forward strand.
CCCAGCCGCCCTCGGTCTCCCGCACCCCGGCGGCGAGCGCCAGCAGCAGTCCGGTGTCCCCGCCCGCCACCGACACCGCGCTCCCGCGCCGCAGCCCGCCGTCCGGCAGGACCTCCCGCAGCGCGTTCGGCACCGGCAGCAGGCCCCGGGGCTCCGTCCGTCCGTCGCCCGGCTCCTCCGGCACGGCAGCCGGGAGCGCCACCGGTCGGAGCAGGGGGCGCGGGGGCTGCTCGACGGTGGATTCGAAAACAGATTCGAAAACGGGCACAGCCCCAGGATCGAACATCTGTTCGCAAAGATTCAAGTCCGACCCTGTAGCCCCACCCGTCACTCTCCGTGCCAGGTCACGGCAGGTGCGGCCGACGCACGGGCACGGAGTGCCCGACCGGACGGGTGACGGCGGTCGACCGAGTGGGTGGCCGCGCTCGGCCGAACGGACTACCGACAAGTCTTTTTTCCTTGACAAATTTTCTTGTCGGCTGGATCCTGGAGGAGTGCTGGACGTCGCTGTGATCGAAGACCCCGCGGCGGCCGAGGCGTCCCTGGATCCGATCCGGGCCCGCATCCTCGCCGCCCTGGCCGAGCCCGGCTCGGCCGCCATGCTGGCCGGCCGCCTGGACCTGCCCCGACAGAAGGTCAACTACCACCTGAAGGAACTGGAACGGCACGGACTCGTCGAACTCGCCGAGGAGCGGCGCAAGGGCAACGTCACCGAACGGGTCTACCGCGCCACCGCAGCCTCCTACGTGATCTCCCCCAGCGTCCTGGCCGCCGTCAGCCCCGACCCGGCCCGCTCGCCCGACCAGCTCTCCGCCCGCTGGCTGCTCGCCCTGGGCTCCCGGCTGGTGCAGGAGGTCGGGAGCCTGCTCACCGGCGCCGCGAAGGCCCGCCGACGGGTCGCCACCTTCGGCATCGACGCCCAGGTGCGGTTCGCCTCCGCGGCCGACCGGACGGCCTTCGCCGAGGAACTGGCCCAGGCCGTGGCCACCCTCGTCAGCCGCTACCACGACGAGTCCGCCCCCGGGGGCCGCAGCCACCGGGTGGTCGTCGGACTCCACCAGATCCCCCAGACCCCCGGCGCGGCCCAGCCCGCAGCCGGGGCGGAACAGGCCGAGGCCGGGGCGGAAGAACCCGGCGCCGGGGCGGAACAGGCCGGAGCCGGGGCGGAACAGGCCGAGGCCGGAGCGAACCAGGAGAACCCACGATGACCCACCCGTTCGAGATCGAGCTGGAGACCTCCCTGCCCGCGAGCCCGGAGGAGGTCTGGGAGGCGATCGCCACCGGCCCCGGGATCGACTCCTGGTTCATGGGCCGCAACGAGCTGGACCCGCGCGAGGGCGGCACCGCCGTCATGGAGACCGGCGGCCACCGCGAGGAGGCGGTGATCACCGCCTACGAGCCCGGCAAGCGCCTGGCCACCCGTACGGCCACCGCCGAGGACGGCCGGTTCATGGCCTTCGAGTACCTGATCGAGGGTCGGGACGGCGGCTCCACCGTGCTCCGCGTCGTCCACAGCGGCCTGCTCGGCGACGACTGGCAGGACGAGTACGACGCGCTGCGCCGCGGCTGGCCCTTCCACCTCCACACGCTCCGCGAGTACCTCGCCCACTTCCCCGGGCGCACCGCCGTCCCCGTCTTCGCCGTGGCCCCGGCCCCCGGGCGGACCCAGCCGGAGATCCGGACGGCCCTCGCCGACGCCCTGTCACTGCCCCTGCCGGTCACCCCGGGCGCACGGGCGTACGGCGAACCGGCCGGGCTGCCGCCGCTGGACGGCGAGGTGGTCTGGGCCGACGACGAACGCTTCGAGGTCCGCACCGCCGACGGGCTCTACACCTTCCACCACGGCTCCGGCGTGGTCCTGATGTTCCACCACCTCTTCGGCCCGATGCCGACCGGGGACGGGGCCGGGGCCGAGGCTGGGGCCGGAGCCGGAGCCGAGGCCGCCTGGCAGCGGTGGCTGACCGGGCTGCTCGGCTGAGCCCCCGAGCCTCCTGAGCCCCGAACCTCCGAACTTCCGAACACGTACGAGAACAAGGACAGAGGACCCGCAGATGCGCACCCTGATCAGCTCCGCTTTCATCTCCCTCGACGGCGTCGTCGACTCCCCCGGCGGTGAGCCCGGCTACCGGAACTCCGGCTGGACCTTCAAGGACATCGAGTTCGTCCCCGAGGCGTTCGAGATCAAGGGCCGCGAGCAGGAGGAGGCCGGCGCGATGCTGCTGGGCCGCACCAGCTACCAGGCCTTCAGCCAGGTGTGGCCGGACATGGCGGACTTCGCCCGCTACAAGACCCTGCCCAAGTACGTCGTCTCCACCACCCTCACCGACGACGACCTGGTGTCGAACTGGGGCGAGACCACCATCCTGCGCTCGCTCGACGAGGTCGCCGCACTGAAGGAGACCGAAGGCGGCCCGATCATCGTCCACGGCAGCGCCGCCCTCAACCAGGCCCTCTCCGACGCCGGCCTGGTCGACCGCTACCACCTGCTCGTCTTCCCCCTGCTCCTCGGCGCCGGCAAGCGACTCTTCAGCACCACGGACAAGGACGCCCAGAAGCTGAAGCTGGTCGAGCACGAGGTCTACAGCAACGGCCTGCAGAAGCAGGTCCTCGACGTCCTCCGCTGAATGCGCCTGTCCCGCAGACTACTTGACCGATCGTCAGCCCTCCTGCGGGAGACGCCAGATGTGCACCTCGGTGCCCCGGCTGCCGCTCCGAGAACAGGCCCGACGGGGAGGCCCGCGCGAGCAGACCGCGCAGGTCCGCCTCGAAGGCCGGACGGCGGCCGGCGAAGAGGTGCGGGGCCGAGAAGGAGAGCGAGAACACGCCCGCGACCGCGTCGTCGGCCGTACGCTCCAACGGCTGCCCGCCCGGTACGACGATCCGCTGCGGGCCGGTGAATCCCGCCCGGGCGAGGACGGCGGCCTCACCGCCCGGCGTGCCGTACGGCAGCAGGCTCTGGCCGGCCCGGCGGACCGGGCCGAGGTAGCGCCGGACCAGCTCGCCGATCTCGGCGAACGGCACGGACGGGTGCGGCAGAACCGCGCCGGGGCCCGGATTCCGGTCCGGCTTCAGGTCCGACGCCGGCTTCAGGTCCGGCGCCGGCTTCGGGTCCGGATCCGGTTTCAGGTCCGGCGCCGGCTTCCGGTCCGAATCCGAGGCTGGGTCCGGCTTCAGGTCCGAGACGTGCACCAGCGCGCCGCCGGGGCGCAGCATCCGCCGTACGGTCGCCGCCACCAGGTCGCGGTCCATCCAGTGGAAGGACTGGCCGAAGGTCACCACCGTGAAGGTGCCGAGGCCCAGCGGCAGTTCCTCGGCCCGGGCCCGCACCCAGGTGGCCCTGGCCTCCCCGGCGCCCGCCCGCCGTGCCTCGGCGATCATCCCGGCGTCCGGGTCCAGCCCCACGACCTCGCCGAACAGGTGGGCCAGTCCCAGTGCCAGCGTCCCCGGCCCGCACCCCACGTCGAGCAGCCGGCCGTGCCCGTCCGGCGAGAGTGCGTCGGCCAGCGCCTCCGCCAGCCCGGGGGCGTACGGGAGCCTGCCGCGCGTGTAGTGGGCGGCCGTTCCGGCGAACAGCGTCTCGTCCCAGGTCCAGCCGTCGGCCATGTCAGCCCCTCCGCTGCGGTGACCAGGTCAACCTCCTTGATCATGGCACGGGTTGGCGACCGGCCGGCGCCGGAAATCGATGGACAGGCCTGCCGTGATCAACAGACTGATCCCATGACTGCGACGGATGACAAGACCGATCTTCGGGTCTACCTCCAGGACGCCCGCGACGTCCTGCTGTGGAAGCTCGAAGGCCTCTCCGAATACGACCTGCGCCGCCCGCTCACCCCCACCGGGACCAACCTGCTCGGACTGGTCAAGCACCTCACCGGGGCCGAGGCGCTGTACTTCGGCGACACCTTCGGACGGCCCTTCCCCGAGCCGACCCCCCTGTGGTTCCTCGGCGACACCGAGCCGAACGGCGACCTGTGGGCGCGGGCCGACGAGAGCACCGAGGAGATCGTCGGACGCTACCGGCGCGTCTGGGCCCACTCGGACGCCACCGTCGAGGCCCTGCCGCTGGACGCGACCGGCCGGCTCCCGTTCGGCGACCGCCCCGAGCAGACCCTGCACCGGGTACTCGTCCACATGATCGCCGAGAGCCACCGGCACGCCGGCCACGCCGACCTGGTCCGCGAGCTCGTGGACGGCGCCACCGGCCAGCGCCCCGACGGCGTCAACACCGCCGAGGGCGACGCGGACTGGTGGAAGGCCCACCACGACCGCGTGGAACAGGCGGCCCGGAAGGCCGGCGGGCTCGCCTGACCCCTCTCGGGTCCGCCCGGGCCCCTCGGGCTCGCCCGGCCCCCCGGGGTTGTCCCTCCGGCCGGATACCTTGCCCGGATGGACCGAATGGACCGGATGGAGTGGATGGACCTGCTGGAGTGGATCGATTCCGAGGGCGGGCCGCTGGTGCTCGTCCCCGGGACGGCGCTGGCCGCCTGGACCGGCTGCGCGGGCGCGGACTACGACCGGGCCTGCCGGGTCGACGGCTTCACCGGGCCGCTGGACGTCGGCGGGGCCCAGGCCCTGGTCCTGGGCGAGGAGCCGATGTCGACCGCCTACCTGCCCGAACAGGGCCTGCTGCTGCGGTGGATGGCGGCGGAATCGGAGGAGGCGGTCCTCGCCGCCGTACCGCAGGCGCTTCGACTCGCCTCCTGGGAGCCGGAGTCGGCCTGGGAGGTACCGGACGGGCCGGTGTACCTGTTCGACGCCGGGTGGACGGGCGAGGAGTCCGCCGCCGAACACCGGCTCCGCCTCGACCTGCCCGCCGGCCGCCACCGCGTCCGCGCCGCCCACGTGGAACCGGACGAGGAGACCATGCTCGTCCTCGTCCGGCTGGAGGCGGCGGACGAGGACCCCGGCCGGCGGGAGGCGTGAGGAGGGGAGGCGGGCCGCGCCCCCGGACGTCGACCGCGGCCTCCACGAAACGACGGGTCCCGCCGGGGCTCCGGTTCGCCCATGGCCTGCCGCAGGGCGATGACGTCCTGGCGGCCTCCTCGGCCACCGGGTAGCCCTCGTGCTCCGGCCACCGCAGGATCGCGGTGTTCCCGGCCCCAGCCTCGGTCCCGGACTCCGGTCCCGGGGTCCCGATCAGCAGGTAACGCCTCGCCCCCTCCCCCTGGGCTGCCGGGCTGCCGGGCTGCCGCCGTAGGGTGTCGGGCATGACCGGTACGGAGCAGGGCGTGCGGATGGCCGTCCGGTGCTGGGACTGCGGGGGCAGCACCGTTCGGAGCGCCGGGCAGTTCCTGGTGGACGGGCGGGAGTTGTGGTGGGACGCCGAACGCTGCTGCCCGCAGTGTGGCGTCCACCTGTGCGAGCAGTTCGGGCCGGGCCCGGTGCCGCAGGACGTCCGCGAGGCGCTGCTGACCGCCCATGGGCCGGCTCGGCTCCGGCTCACCGGTCCGCCCGCCTCCCCCGTTGCGGCGCTGCGGGCGATCCGGGAGGGTTCGGAGGCCTCGCTGTCGCGGGCCCGTGAACTCCTCGCCGAGCTGACCGGCTTCGGGCTGAGCGGGACGGCCGTCGAGATGGCGTACTGGCGGGCGCGGCTGGCCGAACGGGGCGTCACGGCGGAGGTGACGGTCGGCTTCGGCCGGGCGTACCGGTACGTGGGGCCGCCGGAGCTGCGGGAAGCCGGCGGACCGGCCGGCCTACCCGTGCGGACGGCTGACGAGTTCGCCGCCTGGGCGGACGCCCGGACCGCGGAGGAGCTGACCGAACCGTTCACCTTCGTGATCGACCTCGGCGGCGCGCTGCGGCTCGCCCCGCGCCGCAGCGAGCACGTGGCGTGCGCGGGCGGGGAGCCGGTGCTGAGCGCCGGGGAGGTCGGGTTCCGGCGGTCGGGCGGCGGCTGGGAGGTCGAGACGGTCAGCAACCACTCCACCGGCTACTGCCCCGAGCCCACCTCCTGGCCCGCCGTGACCGCCGCCCTCACCCGCCTCGGCCTGCCGCACCCCGGTGCCTTCACCTACGCGGCGGTCTTCCGCCGCTGCCCCGGGTGCGGCACGACCAACCTGGTCCGCGAGGAGCACTACGTCTGCGCGTCCTGCGACGCCGACGTGCCCGCACGCTGGAACGTCGACCCGACGGCGGAGGTGTAGGCGCCCCGCGGCTGAGGTGCGGCGGCCCGACGGCGGAGGCGCGGCGGTGCCGGTACGGGGCGGCCCGGCGAACCCCTCCGTGGCGAAACCGCCCCGCCGCCCCCAAGGCCGACGCTGCCCCGGACCGGAAACCCGCACGGCGATGTCCGGCCGGGCCGCTAGGGTCTGGGGGTCAGGGCCGGGGAAAGGTGGGGGGAAGGGTGGGGATACGTGGGGTGTGAGCAGGTGGCGGGTTCGCCGGGCGGGGTGGTGCACGCGGGGAGCCGGGAGTTCCTGGCGGGCGGAGGTCTGCCGGCCGCGGGGGCGTTCCTGGAGTTCGGGGCGGTACGGCCGTTCCCGGCGGACGCGGAGCGGCTGTTCGTCCTCGGGGAGACGGACTACTGCACGCCGTTCGCGGCCGTCGGCAACCTGGTACTGCTGGACGGCGTGACCGGCGAGGTGTTCCTGGACAACGGCGGCCCGCGGCGGGATCCGCTGGCCTCCGACCTGACCGCGCTGGCCGGGCTGGTGCGGGAGGTCGAGGCGGTCGCCGAGGCCGCCCGACGGCCGGAGGCCCTGGACGGGAGGCGCGGCCCGGCGGTGGTGGCCGAGGTCATGGCCCGGGCCGAGCGGCGGATGCGGGAGGTCGACCCGGCCCTGTTCGCGGGCGACGCCACGCCACCCGCGCACTGGGACACCGCGCTGCTGGTCCACGCGCTGGGCTGGGGCGCGCTGCCGGGCGGTCCGGACGGGCCCGCGTACGAGGTCGGCCCCGAGCTGGTGGCGGAACTCGCCGCGCTGACCGACGAGGCCGACGGCCCCGGCCAGGTGCACCGCTTCCGGCGCGAGCACCTGCCCGCCGCCCTGGTGCACGAGCCGACCAGGCGGCTGCTGACCGAGGTCGGGCTGCCGCTGGGCGGGGCGATGTTCGGGGTGTGCGAGGAGCCGCTGGTCACCATGGGCGAGGCGTACCCGGAGTACTTCGACGGCGAGGAGGAACGCCCGTACCAGCGGGACTTCATCGCCCTCGGCGACTGGCCGACGGACCTCACCATCGCCCTGGACGGCGCCACCGGCCGGCTGGAGCTGCCGGACTGGTACGACGACGGCCAGCCCGAGGCCTACCTGAACCGCGACCTGTCCGCCCTGCTCTACGCCCTGTGGACGTACGAGCGGCTGCGCGCCGAGTGGGAACGCTGGGACTACGGCCGGAGCCACGACACCTGGGCGGTGTTCGACCCGCAGTCGCTGCTGAGCACCGTGGTGGACCGGCTGGTGGAGGCCGTCGACCCGGAGGCCTTCGGCTCGCCCGGCTGCTCCTGGCGGCTGCTCGCCGAGGACGGGCACATGGGCGGCATGCTGGGGTGACGCCGCGGCCGTCGGGGGAACCCGTCGGGGAGCCGTCGAGGGCCTGCCGAGGATTTGTCGGGGGCCTGTCGGGGCCTGTCTGGACGGCAGCTGAGGGGCAGTCGGGAGCGGAGCGGGCCAGGCGTAGGCTGGGTCGGTTTCGATCATCCGAAAGGACCCCAGCGGGATGCACAGTGACACGGGGAACGCCTACCGCGCATTCGCGGAGCGGGAGGCCCGCGGCAACTCGGCGATCTACCAGGACCTCGCCGAGCACGTCGCCGGGGACGCGCGGTTGTGCGCGCTGCTGGACGGGCTGCCGGCCCCGAAGCGGCAGCCGAACCTGCTGTTCGGCGCCGTCCGCCACCTGGGCGGACCGGTCACGGAGGGCTGGCCGGCCTTCCGGGACTGGGTGACCGCCCACTGGGACGGGACCTCGGCGACCATGCTGGAACGCCTGACGCAGACCAATGAGTCGGGCCGCTGCGCCACCCTGCTGCCGTTGCTGGCCACGCTGCCGCAGCCGCTCGCGCTGATCGAGGTGGGGGCATCGGCCGGGCTCTGCCTGTACCCGGACCGGTACCGCTACCGGTATCTGCGCGCGGACGGCGGTGGCGACGGCAACGGCGGTGGCGACACCACGGTGGCAGAGTTCGGCGCGGCGGAGAGCCCGGTGACGCTGGACTGCACGGTGAGCGGCCCGGCGCCGATCACCCCGGCCCTGCGGGAGCGGCTGCCGGAGGTGGTCTGGCGGGCGGGGATCGACCTCAACCCGCTGGACGTCCGGTCCGAGGACGACATCCGCTGGCTGGAGTCGCTGGTCTGGCCGGAGCAGACCCACCGTCTGGACCGGCTGCGCGGCGCCGTCCGGGTCGCCCGGGCCGAACCGCCGCTGCTTGTGCGCGGCGATCTCAACGCCACGGTACGGGAGTTGGTGGCGCGGGTGCCGGCCGGAGCGACTCCGGTGGTGTTCCACAGCGCCGTCCTCGCCTACCTGTCACCGGCGGCCCGCGAGGAGTTCGCGGCGACCGTGCGCCAGCTGCCCGGGCACTGGATCTCCAACGAGGCGGTCTCCGTCCTGCCGGCCGTGGCCCGTCGGCTGCCCCGCCCGGCCCCGACCGGATCCGGGCTGTTCGCGCTCGCCCTGGACGAGCGGCCGGTGGCCTTCACCGGGCCGCACGGGCAGTCCCTGGACTGGTTCGACGAGGCGTAGCCGGACGGGCGCAGCCGGACCGGCGGCTCGCGTCCGGCTGCGGGGCCGTTGGAGTCCGGGCTTGAAGCTGCCGCAGCGGCAGCTTCTACGGTCGTGACCAGGGCCGGAGGAACCGGCCCCGGTCACGACGAACGTGGGGACCCGGAACGAGGGAGGCAGCCATGGCCTGGCCGATTGCGGAGGTCGCCCGGATGTCCGGGGTGACCGCCCGGACGCTGCGGCACTACGACGAGATCGGACTGCTGCCACCGGCCCGGATCGGCTCCAACGGCCACCGCTACTACGAGGAACGGCAGTTGCTGCAGCTGCAGCAGATCCTCGTGCTGCGGGCGCTGGGCGTGGGGCTGACCGAGATCGCCCGGATCCTGGGCGAGCAGGTGGACGAGCTGGACGCCCTGCGGGGCCACCACCGGCAGCTGGTCGCCGAGCGCGACCGGCTGGAGGCCCTGGCCGCCACCGTTTCCCGCACGATCGCCGACCTGGAACGCTCCCGGAAGGACGGCACACCCATGACCATCAACCGACCCGAGAACCTGTTCGAGGGCATCCAGCCCGCCGACGTCGACGCGAGCCTGCGCGACTTCCCCGAGCACGCCGAGGCGGCCCGGCGCGCGACCGCCGCGATGAGCCCGGAGGAGGTCGAGGCCGGGCAGCGCGAGCGGACCGCGCGCATGATCCGCCTGGCCGAGCAGATGGCGGCCGGCCACCCGGCCGACGCCGAGCCCGTGCAGACCATGATCGACGAGGAGTACCGGCTGCTCGGTGCGGTCCGATCCGTCCCGACGGAGGAGTACCTCGCGATCGCCCGCTCCTGCACCGACCACGAGCAGTGGAGCGCCGCGTACGAGGCCATCGCCCCGGGCCTGGCCGCGTACCAGCGCGCCGCCATGGAGGCGTACGCGGCGGCACGGCTGGCCTGACGGTCCGATGGCCTGACGGTCTGACGGTCTGACGGCCGCCCGGGGCCCCTGGTCGGGGTTCTCCGGAACGGGCCGCTCCTGCGGGGGGAGGAGCGGCCCTCGGCCACCGGCCGACCGACGGCCGACTCGCCCTCGCCGTCACCGCACCCGCACCCGCACCCGCACCCGCACCCGCACCCGCACCCGCACCCGCACCACCTCACTCTGTCCGCAGGGCCGTCACTCGGTCACCGTCGCTCCGCTGCCGTCACTCCGTCCGCAAGGCCGTGACCGTCCTGGTGCGGGCCGCCCAGGTGGCCGGGAGGACGGCGCCGAGCAGGGCCAGGACCAGGCCGCCGAGTATCAGCGGCCCCACCACCGCCGGCTCGAACACGCCGAGGTCCCCGTCGGGCACCCCGACCCCGGCGGCGCGGGCCATCGCGGGCATCACCTCGTGGTGCACGGCGATCCCGATCGGTACCCCGATCAGCCCGGCCACCAGCCCGCTGCTGCAGACCGAGGTGAGCACCATGCCGACGGTCTGCCGGGGCGACATCCCGAGCGCCTTGAGCACCCCGAGGTCGTGCACCCGCTCCCGGGTGTCCAGCAGCACTGTGTTGAGCACCCCGAGCCCCGCGACCACGGAGAGCAGCAGCGTGAGCGTCCCGGCCAAGGTGTTCATCGCCAGCACCACGATGTTGATGTGCCGCTCCCCCGGCTCGGCACCCAGCCCCAACGGGCGGACCGCGCCGTCGAGCGCGTCGACGTACGCCTTCGCGTCGGTGCCGGGCTCCAGGTCGATGCGGAAGGAGATCGCCTCGGCGGCGACGGTGCCGCCGAGCGGGGCGAGGGTGGCCCGGTCCACGTAGACGAAGTCGCCCGTGGTCAGGACCTCGCCGGTGATCGTCGCGGGGGTGGTGCGGCCGTGGTCGGTGAGAGTCACGGTGTCGCCGACCTTCGCCTGGTTGGCACGGAGGTAGGCCGCTCCGACCACGACCTCGCCGGCGCCCCGGAACCAGCGGCCGGAGACCAGCTGGTAGCCGCTCCACGAGACGTCGCCGCTGAACGCGACCACCTCCGAGCGGCCGGTGTTCCCGGCCACGGCCACCGGGGTGGGGACGCTGCTGTACCAGGCGCGGGTGCCCGGTCGGGCGGCGATCGCCCTGGCCACGGCCGCCTCGTCCACCCGCTCGGGGGGCTTGGTGGTGCCCTCGATCGGGGCCTGGACCACGACCTCGCCCGCGCGCCCGGCCTCCAGGCCGTCCTGGAGCAGGCCGAGCGAGAGCGTCAGCCCGACGCAGAGCGTGACCCCGGCCGTGCCGAGCACCACCGCGGCCCCGGTGGTCGCCGAGCGGCCCGGCCGGTTGAGCGGGCTCGCCAGCCCGAGGCTCAGCGAGCGCGGCACCGGCAGCCGGCCGATCGCGTTCCGCACTCCCGCCAGGAGGCCCGCCGCTCCGGCCCGGCCCGGGGCCCTGCCGGGGGCGCGCCGGGCCGCGGCCTGCTTGCCGCCCGGCGCCGTCCGGCCGACCGCGAGCGCCTCCACCGTGCGCAGCCGCCCGGCCCGTAGCGCGGGCACCAGCGCGGTGCCCGCCACGGCGGCCAGCGCCGCCGCCGGGACGGCGAGGTCCACCCAGAGCGGAATGCCGAGCAGGCCGCCGCGCAGCGCCTTCCGGGCGATGCCGAGGACCGGCACGGCGAGCAGGTTCCCGCCGAGCACGCCGAGCGCCGTGCCGATCCCGGCGGGGATCAGGGCCTGGCCGACGTAGGCGCGCGCCACCTGGGCCGGGGTGAAGCCCAGCGACTTGAGGATGCCGATCCGCCGGGTGGCGGCGGTGACGGCACCGCTGACCACGACGCCGATGATCAGCACAGACATGGCGAGGCCGAGCACCCCGAAGGCCGTGACGAACGGGACGAAGGTCGAGGCCGTCCGGTCGGCCTCCTGCTGGGCGGGCCGGTAGGAGGTCGCCCTGGTGAGCGCGCCGGCCGGCACCGCGGCGGCGAGCGCGGCGTGGTCGGCCTCCAGCTCGGCGTCGGTGCCGGCGTGGGCGAAGCGGTAGAGGTACTGGGCGGCGGGCGTCGTGCCGGGCGCGGTGAGCCCGGCGAGCTGCTCGGGGGCGACCCAGCCGTCCGCGCTCCAGGAGACGGAGGAGGCGAGGCCGACCACCTTGAGCGTCGGCTGCCCGGGCAGGTCCGGGAACCGGAGGCTCTCTCCGACGGCCAGCGGGGAGCGGCCGTCCGGGAACACCACCTCGCCGGGGCCCGCGACCCACCGGCCCATGGTGATCCGCAGGCCGTCCAGCGGTCCGTCCTGGGCCCGGCCGACCAGTGTCATCGCCGGGAGCGGGCTGCCGGGCGGCGGGATGCTGCTGTCCTCCCCCGCGCGCGGCTGGACGGTGACGGCTGCGTACGGGCCCGCCGAGGCCGTCACGCCGGGCGCGTGGGCGGCTGCGGCCAGCTGGGCGGGGCTCGCCGCGGCCGGGTCGTACAGCACGTTGAGGTGCGCGCCGTGCTGGTCGGCGAAGGACCGCTGGTACGGCCCCCGGGCGGCGACCAGCAGCCCGACCGCGAGGACGCATGCCGTCACGGACGCCATCGTGGTGAGCACCATGACCAGGGTCTGCACCCGCTTGCGGCCCACCCCGGCCCGGACCACCTTGCCGAGGGCGCTCATCCGCGCACCCCGTTCCGCCGGGCGCGGACCGCCCGCACCCGCCCTGCTCCGGACCACCCGCCCCGCCCGCTCACCGCGCACCCCCGGGGGCCGCCGCGGCCGCGGTGTCCCGGACCAGCCGGCCGTCGAGCAGCTCGATCGTCCGGCGGGCGCAGGCCTCGGCGAGCGCGGTGTCGTGGGTGACCAGCACCACCGTCTGACCCTCCTCGTTGAGCCCGCGCAGCAGATCGCGGACGTCGGCGGCCGAGGCGGTGTCCAGCGCCCCGGTGGGCTCGTCGGCCAGCAGCACCGGCGGGCGGTTCATCAAGGCCCGCGCCACCGCCACCCGTTGGCGCTCGCCGCCGGAGAGCCGGCCGGGGAAGGCCTTGGCGTGCCGGGCCACGCCCAGTCGCTCCAGCAGCTCCCCGGCCCGGGCGCGGGCCGGCTCCCGCCGCATCCCGGCGAGCTGGGCCGGGAGCAGCACGTTGTCCTCGACGTCCAGGTCGTCCAGCAGGTTGAAGAACTGGAACACCATGCCGATCCGGCGCCGCCGGTACTCGGCCAGCGCGGCCTCGCCCAGCTCGTGGACGGCCACGCCGTCCACCTCCACCGCTCCCTCGCTCGGGCGGTCGAGGCCGGCGATCAGGTTCAACAGGGTGGACTTGCCGCTGCCCGAGCGGCCGAGCACGGCCAGCGCCTCGCCGGCCCGTACCTCCAGGTCGAGCCCGGCCAGCGCGGGGCGGGCGGCGGCGGATCGGTCGTACGTCTTGCTGACGCCGCGGATCCGGATGATCGGCGCGTTCACGGGCCCTCCACGGTTCGGGATCCGGCCCGGAGGGACCCGGGCCGGCTGACGGGACACGACGCTACGAACCGGCGCGGGGGTGCGGACAGCCGTCTGGACGGCGTCTGCGGGGTGTATCCAGATACACCCCGAACTGGGCGTCCAGGCCTAGAGCATCGGCCGTCGCTGCCGGGCAGACTGAGCCCGCGAAAGATCGGAACCGGGGCCCGCGAGGGCCTCGGGGCCACGGGCTTCGGGCCTCCCTGCGGGGGCTCCGGGACGGCGAGGGGGCGCCTCATGGGTGCGGACGTACAGGCGGAAGCGCGGGTGGGAGCACAGATGGAGGAGCGGGCGGAGGCGATGACGGGAGTGGTGGGCGGGGTCGCCTGGCGGGTGGGCCGGGCCTGTGTGGACGGCGTGCGCGCCTGGTACGCGGTGACGCTGGCCGTGACGGGCCTGATCTCGCTGCTGGCCGGGCCGCTGCTGCTGGCCGCCGCGCTGTTCGGCCCGGAGGATGCCGGGCCGTTCGGGCCCGGCGGTCCGTTCTTCCTCGCGGTGCCGCTGGGGCCGGTCGCGCTCTGGGCACTTTGCTGGGCCACCGGGGGCGGCGGCCGGGCGGTCGGGGCCGCCCTGTTCGCCCCGGGCTCGCTCGCGGTGATGGCGACGCACCTCTACGGGGGCGCCGCGCCCGGCGGCCGCTCGGTCTCGCTCTGGCTGGCGCCCGCGCTGCTGGTGCTCGGGCTGTTCGGCGCGCGCTGGATCGCGACGGAGAGCAGGCGGACGGTCGGGAAGTGGAGCGGACGGCCGGTCCCGGTGCCGTACCGGCGCCCGCCCGGCGCGGCCGGCCCCTGGCAGCGGCTGCGGGCCGGCGGCTGGCTGACCGACCCGGCGACCTGGCGGGACGCCGCCTGGGCCCTGCTCTCCGGCGCCGCGGTGCTGCTCACCGCCGCGGTCGTCCTGTTCACCCCGATCGCCCTGGAGGTCTTCGGCCGGCACGGGCCGTTCTTCCCGCTGGCCATCGTCTACGGGCTGGGGCTGTGCGCCGCCCCGGCGGCCGCCCTGTGGGCCGCCCCACCGGTCCTGCGGATCCACGAGCGGGCCGTCCGGTCCCTGCTCGGGCCCTCCCGGCAGGCCCGGCTCGCCCACCAGGTCAGCCACCTGGCCCGCACCAGGGCGGACACCATCGACGCCGGGGCCGCCGAGCTGCGCCGGATCGAGCGGGACCTGCACGACGGGGCGCAGGCCCGGCTGGTCGCCCTGGGCATGCTGCTGACCGTGGCCGAGCAGTTGAAGGACGACCCGGATGCCCTGGGCCCGCTGCTGGCCGAGGCCCGGACGTCCTCGGTGAAGGCGCTCGGCGAGCTGCGGGACCTGGTCCGCGGCATCCACCCCCCGGTGCTCGCCGACCGCGGGCTGGCCGACGCGGTGCAGGCGACCGCGCTGGACCTCCCGCTGCCGGTCACCTTCACCGGCGTCCTGCCGGGCCGGGTGCCCGCGCCGGTGGAGTCGGCGGCCTACTTCGCGGTCACCGAGCTGCTGGCCAACGTGGTGAAGCACGCGGGTGCCTCGCACGTGTGGATCGAGATAGGGCACAGTGACGGGCTGTTGCGGATATCGGTCACCGATGACGGGCGCGGCGGCGCCGACCCGTCCCGGGGTACCGGCCTCAGCGGAACCGAACGCAGATTGGCCGCCTTCGACGGGGTGCTGGCGATCAGCAGCCCGTCCGGTGGACCGACCATCGTGAACCTGGAGATCCCGTGCGCGTTGTCATCGCCGAAGACCTCTTCCTCCTCCGGGACGGCCTGACCAGGCTGCTGGAGGCCAACGGCATGAAGGTCACCGCGGCGGTCGAGAACGGCGACGAGCTGCTCGCCGCGGTGGCCGCCGACCGGCCGGACATCGCCGTCGTCGACGTCCGGCTGCCGCCGGGCTTCACCGACGAGGGGCTGCGGGCGGCCCTGGCCGCCCGTCAGGCCCACCCGGGCCTGCCCGTCCTGGTGCTGTCGCAGTTCGTCGAGCAGTTGTACGCCCGCGAGCTGCTGGCGGGCAGCACCGGCGGGATCGGCTACCTGCTCAAGGACCGGGTGATGGACGGCACCCAGTTCATCGACGCCGTCCGCCGGGTCGCCCAGGGCGGCACCGCGATGGATCCGGAGGTGATCACCCGGCTGCTCACCCACAATTCCTCGGCCGGCCCGGTCTCCACCCTCTCCCCGCGCGAGCGGCAGGTGCTGGCGCTGATGGCGGAGGGCCGTTCCAACGCCGCCATCGCCCAGCAGCTGGTGATCACCGAACGGGCAGTCGCCAAGCACACCGCGTCGATCTTCGTCCGGCTCGACCTCCAGCCCTCCGATGACGACAACCGCCGGGTCCTGGCCGTCCTGGCGTACCTCAACAACGCCTGAAGAACGCCGGCAAACGCCCGAAGAACGCCCGAAGAACGCCCGAGAGGAGCCGCCCACCGCCACACACGGGTATCCGCGCACCCGAGACTTGAAAGGTCACCGACAAGTGATGAGCGGTCCTCCGCGGCAGGGGGCTCGCCTGCCGCCGAACCCGTCATCTAGGCTGGTCACGTGCTCATCCTTGTTCGCCGCCGCCACGTGGACCTGCTCCGCGTGACCACCATGTCCTGTCGACGCTCCGGCTGAACCTCGCTCCACCCACCCTCAACGACGGCCCCACCCGGCCGCCCCCGCCTCCCGGCTCCCGCAGCACACGCCGCACCAGGCGTTGCTCCGGCGCCCCCGGTCGACCACCGGGCCCGGCCGGGACGAGACCCAGCGGATGTCACACATGACGCAGCAGCACACGCCCATACCCGAAACCGGCACCGGCTCCACCCTCGCGGACGCCCTCCCGGTGATCGACCTCTCGCTCGCCGACGGCACGCCGGAGGAGCGCCGCCGTCTGCACGACGAGCTCCGCGCCGCGGCCACCGGCGTCGGCTTCTTCCAGCTCGTCGGCCACGGCGTCACCCCGCAGGAGACGGCCGCGCTCACCCAGGCCATGCGCGCCTTCTTCGCCCTCCCCGAAGCCGACCGGCTCGCCGTGAGCAACCTCAACTCCCCCCACTACCGGGGCTACACCCGCACCGGCGACGAGCGCACCGGCGGCAGCCAGGACTGGCGCGACCAGCTGGACATCGGCGCCGAGCTGCCCCCGCACGTGCCCGGCAGCGGCGAGCCCCCGTACTGGTGGCTGGAGGGTCCCAACCAGTGGCCCGAGGCGCTCCCCGAGCTGCGCACCGCCGCGCTCGGCTGGATCGACCGCCTCGGCGCCGTCGCCCGGCGACTGCTGCACGAACTCCTCACCGCGATCGGCGCCCGCGCCGACTTCTACGACGAGGCCTTCGCGGGCCACCCCCACCTGCGCCTCAAGCTGGTCCGCTACCCCGGCACCGCCCCGGACGGCGCCGGGCAGGGCGTCGGCGCTCACAAGGACTACGGCTTCATCACCCTGCTGCTCCAGGACACGGTCGGCGGCCTCCAGGTCGAACGACAGGACGGCTCCTTCCTCGACGTCCCGCCGCTCGACGGCGCCTTCGTCGTCAACCTCGGCGAACTGCTGGAGGTGGCCACCGACGGCTACCTCAAGGCCACCAGCCACCGGGTGATCAGCCCGGCCGGGGCCCGCGAGCGCTACTCCGTCCCGTTCTTCTACAACCCGCGCCTCGACGCCCACATCGCGCCGCTGGAGTTCCCGCTCGCCCACCACGCCCCCGGCGCCACCGAGGACCCGGACAACCCGCTCTTCGCCGACTTCGGCCTCAACGAGTGGAAGGGCTACACCCGGGCCCACCCCGAGGTCACCCGCCTCCACCACTCCGCCCTCGCCTGACCCACGCCGCGACGACCCGGGGAACGAGCGGACCCGCTCCGGCCCCGGACCGACGGAACCGGGAACCCCCGCACCGACGCCCCTGCCCACTCCCGCCCCGGCGGCCGGCAGGGGCGTCGGCCTGCCCACCCCTGGCAACGGGCCGCCAGACCAACGGACCGGCGCCCCTCGGACCGGCGCCCCTCGGACCGGCGGACCGACCCCTCGCACCGGTGGACCGGTGGACCGGTACGAGCAGCACTGTCACACTGCAGCTGTCACAGCAGGAGTGTGCCAGTGGGAGGCAGCAGATGGGGGAGCACGGCGCCGTAGCGGGCGGGGTGCGGCTGACGGTGGACGAGTTGGCGGCGCGCGCCGGGGTGACGGTGCGGACGGTGCGCTTCTACGGCACCAAGGGTCTGCTGCCGCCACCGGAGCTGGGGCCGCGCCGGGTGGGGCTGTACGGGGCGACGCACCTGGACCGGCTGGAGCTGATCGAGGAGCTGCAGCGGCAGGGGCTGACGCTGGCGGCCATCGAGCGGTACCTGGCACGGCTGCCGGAGGACAGCACCCCGCTGGACCTGGCGATCCACCGGGCGCTGGTGGCGTCCTGGACGCCCGAGTCCCTCGAGGAGCTGGGCCGGGCACAGCTGGAGCGGCGGGCCGGCCAGGGGCTGTCGGAGGAGCAGCTCGAACGGCTGGCGGCGATGGGGGCGCTGGAGCGGACCGAGGACCCGGAGGTGTTCCGGGTCGATCCGGGCCTGCTGCCGCTTGGCGTGCGGATCCTGGACGTGCCGATCCCGCTGGAGACGCTGCTGGCCGCCCGGGCGGTGGTGGTGGAGCACAGCCGGGCGACGGCGCGGGAGTTGCAGCGGCTGTTCCGGGAGACGGTCTGGAAGCCGTACCGGGAGAGCGAACCGGCGCCGGCGGAGCTCGCCCGGATGAAGGCGTTGACGGACCACATCCAGCCGATGGTGGCGCAGGCCCTGGTCACGGCGTTCCAGCGCTCGCTCCGGGAGGAGCTGGGCGAGGAGCTCGGCGAAGAGCCGGGCGAGGAGCCGGGCGAGGAGCCGGGCGAGGAGTGACACAAAAACGGACACGGGGACCCGGGTGAGGCCTCGCCGCGCGCGCCCTCACCCGGGTCCCCCGGACCGGTCAGTCCGTGAACGTCCGCCCCTCGGCCGCGATCCGCTCCAGCAGCGCCGGCGGCGCGAACCGCTCGCCGTACGCGGCGGCGAGTTCGCGGGCCCGGGCCGCGAAGCCGGCCGGGCCGCCCTCGTAGCCGTTGATGTACTGGAAGACGCCGCCGGTCCAGGCCGGGAAGCCGATGCCGAGGATCGACCCGACGTTGGCGTCGGCGACCGAGGTCAGTACGCCCTCCTCCAGGCAGCGCACCGAGTCCAGCGCCTCGCTGAACAGCATCCGCTCCTTGAGGTCCTCGAACGGCACCCCGCCGTCACCCTGAGCGTCGCCCGGGGCGTCCGAGGCGTCCGAAGCGCCCGAGCCGGCACCGCCGAAGTGCTCCAGCAGCCCCGGCCACAGCCGTCCGCGCTTGCCGTCCTCGCCGTACTCGTAGAAGCCCGCGCCGCCGCTGCGGCCGGGGCGGCCGAACTCGTCGACCATCCGGTCGACCACGGCGTCCGCCGGGTGCGGCGTCCAGGTGCCGCCGGCGGCCTCGACCGAGCGCCGGTACTCGTCGCGGATCTTGCGCGGCAGGGTGAGGGTGAGCTCGTCCATCAGGGAGAGCACCTTGGCGGGGTAGCCGGCTTGGGCGGCGGCCTGCTCGATGCTGGACGGGTGGATGCCCTCGCCGACCATGGCGACGCCCTCGTTGAGGAACTGGCCGATCACCCGCGAGGTGAAGAAGCCCCGCGAGTCGTTGACCACGATCGGGGTCTTGTCGATCTGCCGGACCAGGTCGAAGGCGCGGGCCAGCGCCTCGTCCCCGGTCTGCGGGCCACGGATGATCTCCACCAGCCGCATCTTGTCGACCGGCGAGAAGAAGTGCAGGCCGATGAAGTCGCCGGTGCGCCGGACGCCTTCGGCGAGCAGGCCGATCGGGAGGGTGGAGGTGTTGGAGCAGAGCAGGGCGTCGGGCTCGACGACGCCCTCGATCTCCTGGAACACCTTGTGCTTGAGCTCGGTGTTCTCGAAGACCGCCTCGATGACGGCGTCGCAGCCGGCCAGGTCGGCGGCGTCGCCGGTGGGGGTGATCCGGTCGAGCAGTTCGTCGCGCTTGGCCTCGGTGGAGCGGCCGCGCGCGACGGCCTTGTCCAACAGGCCTTCGGAGTAGGCCTTTCCGCGTTCGGCAGCCTCGGTGCTCATGTCCTTGAGCACGACCTCGATGCCGGCCTTGGCGCAGGCGTAGGCGATGCCCGCGCCCATCATCCCGGCGCCGAGCACGGCGACCTTGCGGACCGTCCGCTTCTCGACGCCCTTGGGGCGCCCGGCGCCGGAGTTGACGGCCTGCATGTCGAAGAACAGCGCCTGGATCATGTTCTTGCTGGTCTGGCCGCAGGCGAGCTCGGTGAAGTAGCGGGCCTCGATCGCCATCGCGGTGTCGACGTCCACCTGGGCGCTCTCCACGGCGGCGGCCAGCACGTTGCGCGGGGCCGGGTAGGGCGCGCCGTTCAGCTGCTTGCGCAGGTTGGCCGGGAAGGCGGGCAGGTTGGCGGCGAAGGCCGGGGTCGACGGGGTGCCGCCGGGGATCTTGTACCCCTTGACGTCCCAGGGCTGGACGGCGGCCGGGTTGGCCTCGATCCAGGCGCGCGCCCGGGCGGTCAACTCCTCGGGGGTGTCGACCAGTTCGTGCACCAGCCCGTGCTCGTGCGCCTGCGCCGGGCGGTACTGGCTGCCCTGCAGCAGGAACTTGAGCAGTGCGTCGGTGATGCCGAACAGCCGCACCGTACGGACCACTCCGCCGCCGCCCGGCAGCAGGCCGAGGGTGACCTCGGGCAGGCCGATCCGGCTCGCCGGGGTGTTCAGCGCGATCCGGTGGTGGCAGGCGAGGGCGATCTCCAGGCCGCCGCCGAGCGCGCTGCCGTTGACGGCGGCGACGACCGGCTTGCCGAGGGTCTCCAGCGTGCGCAGCGAGCGCTTGATCCGCATCGACTTCTCGAAGACGGCCTCGGCGTCCTCGGGGCGGGCTGCGGAGAGCATCCGCAGGTCTCCCCCGGCGAAGAAGGTCTTCTTGCCGGAGGTGATCACCACGCCGCGCAGCCCGTCCCCGAGCTCGGCCAACCGTCCGACGACGGTCTCGAAGTCGGCGGTGAAGGCCTCGTTCATGGTGTTGACGGACTGGGTGGGGTCGTCGAGGACGAGGGTGACCACACCGTCCTGGTCCTGCTCCCAGCGGATGGTGGTGGTGTCGCTCATGAGGTTCTCCAGATCGGCAAAGGAGGTGCCACGCGCGGCCTGTCCCGGGACGGGCGGCGGCGGGCGACGGGTGGTCTCAGATGCGCTCGACGATGGTGGCGATGCCCATGCCACCGCCCACGCAGAGGGTGATCAGGCCGTAGCGCAGGTCGCGCCGCTCCAGCTCGTCGATCACGGTGCCGAGCAGCATGGCGCCGGTGGCGCCGAGCGGGTGGCCGAGCGCGATCGCGCCGCCGTTGACGTTCACCTGGTCGGGGCGGAAGCCGAGTTCGCGGATGAAGCGGAGCGCGACCGCCGCGAAGGCCTCGTTGATCTCGACCAGGTCGATGTCGGCGGCGGTGAGGCCGGCCTTGGCGAGCGCCTTGCGGGTGGCCGGGGCGGGACCGGTGAGCATGATGGTCGGCTCGGAGCCGGAGACGGCGGCGGAGACGATCCGGGCGCGCGGGCGCAGCCCGTACCGCTCGCCGACCTCGCGGTTGCCGATGGCGACGAGGGCGGCGCCGTCCACGATGCCGGAGGAGTTGCCCGCGTGGTGGACGTGGTCGATGGCCTCCACCCAGTGGTACTTCTGCAGGGCGACGGCGTCGAAACCGCCGGCCTCGCCGATGGCGGCGAAGGAGGGCTTGAGGCCGGCCAGGGTCTCGACGGTGGTGCCGGGGCGGATGAACTCGTCGCGCTCCAGCACGACCAGGCCGTTGCGGTCGCGCACCGGGACCACCGAGCGGTCGAACAGGCCGTCCGCCTGGGCCTTGGCGGCGCGCGCCTGGGACTCGGCGGCGAAGGCGTCCACGTCGGTGCGGGAGAGGCCTTCGATGGTGGCGATCAGGTCGGCGCCGATGCCCTGCGGCGCGAAGTTCGTCTCGTAGGCGGTCATCGGGTCGGCGAACCAGGCGCCGCCGTCCGAGGCCATCTTGACCCGGGACATCGACTCCACGCCGCCGGCCAGCACCAGGTCCTCCCAGCCCGAACGGACCTTGGCGGCGGCCAGGTTGACGGCTTCCAGGCCGGACGCGCAGAAGCGGTTCTCCTGGACGCCGGCGACGGTGTCGGGCAGGCCGGCCGCGATGGCCGCGATCCGGGCGATGTCGGAGCCCTGGTCGCCGACCGGGCTGACCACGCCGAGCACGATGTCGTCGATCGCGGCCGGGTCCAGGTCGGGGAAGCGGCGGCGCAGTTCGTGGATCAGGCCGACGACCAGGTCGATCGGCTTGGTGCCGTGCAGGGAGCCGGTGGCCTTGCCCCGGCCGCGCGGGGTGCGGATCGCGTCGTAGACGTACGCTTCGGTGGTCACGATGGGAATGCCTTTCGGGGCAGGGGGGTTCCTGGGGATTCCGGGGGTTCCTGAGGGCTCCGGGGGTTCCTGAGGGTTCCGGGAGTTCCTGAGGGCTCCGGACGGGGCTCAGCCGAGGATGGAACGGCCCACGATCTCCTTCATGATCTCGGTGGTGCCGCCGTAGATGGTCTGGATGCGGCCGTCGGTGAACGCCCGGGCGACCGGGAACTCGCTCATGTACCCGTAGCCGCCGTGCAGTTGGAGGCACCGGTCGGCGGTGCGCTTCTGCAGCTCGGTGGCCCACCACTTGGCCATCGAGGCGTCGGCCGGGGTGAGCGCGTAGCGGTTGTGCTCGGTGATGCAGCGGTCCACGAAGGTCCGGGTGACGGCGCACTCGGTGGCCAGCTCGGCGATCTCGAAGCGGACGTGCTGCAGCTTGGCGAGCGGCCGGCCGAAGGCCTCGCGCTGCTTGACGTAGTCGGTGGTGATCTCCACCAGGTACTCGGCGCCGGCGATCGCCGCGGCCGCGATGGTGAGCCGCTCCTGGGCGAGGTTCTGCATCAGGTGGACGAAGCCGCCGTTGAGCTCGCCGAGCAGGTTCTCCTTCGGCACCCGGACGTCCTCGAAGAACAACTCGGCGGTGTCCTGGGCCTTCTGGCCGATCTTGTCGAGGTTGCGGCCGCGCTCGAAGCCGGGCGTGCCCCGCTCGACGGCCAGCAGGCTCAGCCCGCGGGCGCCGCCCTCGGGGGTGGTGCGGGCGACCACGATCACCAGGTCGGCGAGGATGCCGTTGGAGATGAAGGTCTTGGCGCCGTTGAGCAGGAAGTGGTCGCCCCGGTCGACCGCCTGGGTGCGGATGCCCTGCAGGTCGGAGCCGGTGCCGGGCTCGGTCATCGCGATCGCGGTGATCAGCTCGCCGGAGCAGAATCCGGGCAGCCAGCGGCGCTTCTGCTCCTCGGTGGCGAGCGAGGTCAGATAGGGGCCGATGATGTCGTTGTGCAGGCCGATCGCCAGCCCGGAGGCACCGGCCCGGGCGAACTCCTCGGCCAGCACGGCCGCGTAGCGGAAGTCCGGGGTGCCGCCACCGCCGTACTCCTCGGGCACGGCCAGGCCGAGCAGGCCCTGGCGGCCGGCCGCGAGCCAGACGGACCGGTCGACGATGCCCGCCTTCTCCCAGCGGTCGTAGTGCGGCAGCACCTCCTTGGCGAGGAAGGCCTTGACGGTGGCCCGGAAGTCGTCGTGCTGCTCGGTGAAGATCTCGCGCTGCACCGCTACTCTCCTTGCTCTGCTGCGGAGTTGACTGCGGGGGTGGCTACCGGAGAACTGCCCTCCGGCGGGCCGCCGCCCACCCCGGCGTCGAGGCCCGCCCCGGCGTCGAGGCCCAGCCCGGCACCGAGGCCGGGCACGCCCCAGTCCCTGGCCACCTCGGCGGTGTCCGCCCCCGGCCGGGCCGGCGGGCGGCGCAGCGCGCCGGGGGTGGCCGAGAAGCGGGGGGCGGGGGCGGGCTGGGTGACGCCGCCCGCCTCGACGTACGTCCCGCGCGCCGACAGGTGGTCGTCCACGACGGCCTGACGCATCGTCAGGACCGGTTCCACGCAGGCGTCGGAGCCCGCGAAGACGGCCTCCCACTCGGCCCTGGTCCGGGTGGCGAAGCGGGTGGCGATCCGGGCGCGGAGTTCGGGCCAGCGGGCGAGGTCGTACTGCCCGGGGGCGTCCGGGCCGAGGTCCAGCAGCCGGGCGAACTCGGCGTAGAAGCGCGGCTCCAGCGCGCCGACGGCCAGGTGCCCACCGTCGGCGGCCCGGTAGACCGCGTAGAACGGCGCACCGCCGTCCAGCAGGTTGACGCCCCGGCGGTCCTGCCAGTGGCCGGCCGCGAGCAGGCCCCACAGCATGCTGCCGAGGTGCGCCGCGCCGTCCACGATGGCGGCGTCCACGACCTGGCCCGCGCCGGTGGACCGGGCGTGGTGCAGCCCGGCGAGCAGGCCGACGACCATGTAGAGCGAGCCGCCCGCGTAGTCGCCCAGCAGGTTGGCCGGGATCCCGGGCGCCTCGTCGGCACCGCCGGGCGCCGCCACCATCCCGAGCACCCCGGCGACCGCCGCGTACCCGAGGTCGTGCCCGGCGGTCGCGGACCGCGGGCCCTGCTGCCCCCAGCCGGTCATCCGCCCGTACACCAGGGCCGGATTGCGCGCCAGGCAGTCCTGCGGGCCGACTCCGAGCCGCTCCGCGACGCCGGGCCGGTAGCCCTCGATCAGCAGGTCGGCCCGCTCGACCAGGTCGAGCACCAGTCCGGGGCCCTCGGGGGCCTTCAGGTCGACCAGCACCGAGCGCTTGTTGCGGTTGCTGAGGTCGTACGCCGGGTCCGTCCCGAGCGGCGACGGGTCCGGCCGGTCCACCCGCACCACGTCCGCGCCGAGGTCCCCCAGCAGCATCGCCGCGAACGGCCCCGGCCCGATCCCGGCGAGCTCCACCACCCGCACGCCCGCCAGCGGCCCACCGGCCGACGGCGAGGGCATCTGCGACGGTGCCGGGCCGCGACCGCCCGGTGGACTGCTTGTGTCACGCACTGGCCGCAGACCCTTCGGGGTTTGACAGTAAAGCTGTAACACTCGGGATGATAGGCAAGCGACCCGCCGGTAACAAGACCTCCGCGCCGGTCCACCCACCCCCTTCCACCCCGCCGAACGCCGCACACTCCCCGCGCGACCGGAACCACCTCGGGCGTCACCGCCGGGGGTGCGGGCGAGCAGGATGGGGGTCGATCCCGCAGGGGCGTGCGGGGCCCGGGGGAAATGGCCGGGCGAGTTTCGGCGTAATGGTCTATTCTCCGACCTGACCATTACGACGGATGACACCGATGACGGGGGACCACCATGACCACTGCCCAGCACACCGCCCGCACGGTCGTCGCCGTCTCCGAGCGCCTGGTGCTCACGCGGCCGCAGGAGGGGGACGTGGAGGCCATGTTCGCGGTGCACGGGGATCCGGAGACCAACCGGTACAACCCGCACGGCCCGCAGCGGGACAGGGCACAGGCGCAGGAGGCGCTGGACGGGTTCGTGGCCGACTGGGTGCGGGACGGGGTGGGGTACTGCGCCGTGTCGACGCGGGCGGAGCCGGAGGTGGTCATCGGGTACGCCGGGCTCTACCTGCACACGCTGGACGGCGAGCGGGTGTTCAACCTCTACTACCGGTTCCGGCCCTCCGCCTGGGGCCTGGGCTACGCGGCGGAGGCGGCGCGGGCGGCGATGGCGGAGGCGCGGCCGCGGTTCCCCGGAATCCCGGTGGTCGCCCTGATCCGGGCCGACAACCTGACCTCCCGACGGCTCGCCGAGCGGCTCGGGCTGGTGGCGGACCCGGACGGGCGGGTCGACCAGGAGGACCGGCTGATCCACCGCATGGCCTGAGCCGAAGATCCCCCGCCGGGGGGAGGGGGATCGGGCCACGGGCGGAGGACCGGGGCCGGGGCCCGGCGCGACCGTAGCGGCATGAGGATCAACGAAGGTGTCGTACGGGCCGGGGCTGCGTGGACGGCGGTGGCCGCGACGGGACCGTACCTGACGCTCAAACTGCTCTGGCTGACCGGCCATCCGGTGGGGTCGGACAGCCCCGGCGAGATGGACGGCCTGTGGCTGGTGAACCTGCTCACCTTCGGGATGGACGCGATCGCCGTCGCCCTGGCGCTGGCCTTCGTACGGCCGTGGGGGCGACGGGTGCCGGCCGGGCTGGTGGCGTTCCCGATGTGGGTGGCGACCGGACTGCTCGGCACGATCCTGGTGGCGCTGCCGCTGTCCCTGCTGAGCTCCCTGCTGCTGGGGCCGGAGCAGGGCAAGGCGCCGGACGACAAGGGGCTCAGCGACTGGGTCTTCCTGGTCGTGTACGGCGGCTTCACGGTGCAGGGCCTCGCGCTGCTGACCGCCTTCGCCCTGTACGCCCGGCGGCGCTGGGCCGGGCTGCGCACCGACCGGATCGGCGACCTGCCGGCCACCGCCACGCTGACCGTGCAGCGCGCCCTGGCCTGCGTGGCCGCGCTGCTCGCCGCCGGGGTCGCGGCGGCCCGGGTGTACTGGGCGGCGGGCGGCACCGCCGGGGTACCGGTCGCGATGGCCCAGGAGCACAACCGGGGCATGGCGGTGATGGACGGGGTGACCGCGGCGATGGCGGTGGCCGCGGCGGCGGCGCTGCTGGTGCTGGTGTTCCGGGTCCGGCCGCGGCGGCGGCTGCTCGTCCCGCTGCTGGTGGCCTGGACGGCGGCCGGCTCGCTGTTCGGCTGGGGCAGCTGGCAGTTGGTGGCCTTCGGGGCGAGCACCACCCGGGTGACCGACCTGGGGCGGGCGGTGCCCGGGCTGATGCCACTGGTGCAGGCCGGCCAGGTGGTCGCCGGGGTGCTGGTGCTGGCCGTCGGGGCGATCGCGCTCACCGAACGGGGAACCCGCGACAACGCCGCTGACGTAGAGTCACCCAGGTGATCACGGGGGCGGGCACGCGGTGGCGACGTGCGGCGGGGGCGCGGTGGCGGCGTGCGGAGGGCGCGTGGTGGCGGCGTGCGGCCGGGGCGATGGTCGGACGGCGGGCCCGGCTGCGCTGGGTGCACCTGGTGCTGGGCGGCGCGCTGCTGATGCCGTACTGGCTGCTGTCGGTGGTGCTGCTCGGGGCGCTCAACCCGGCGCAGGGGCAGCCCCGGCAGCTGCTGATGCAACTCCTCGCGCTGTTCACCTCCCTGCCGATGGCCGCGGCCACCGCGCTGGTGCCGACGGTCCGGGGGCTGGAGGGCGCCGCCGCACGGGCGCTCTGCACGGCCGCGCGGCCGGAGGAGCTGGCCACCGGCCCGGCCCGCGCCTGGCCCGCCCGGTGGCGCACGGCGCTCTGGTTCGTGCTGCACGTGTTCTTCGGCGGAGTGGTCGCCGGGATGTCCCTGGCCGGGACGCCGTTCGCGGTGGTGCTGATCCTCAACCTCGACGGGGTCCGGGACTTCGTCGCGTTCTGGGAGGACCGCTTCCCCGGCTGGATGGTCACCGGCCCCACCCTCGGCGTCGGCGTCCTGCTGCTGATCGTCCTCACCAACGCCGGCTGCGGGGCGCTGCTCGCCCGCCTGGCGCCCGCCCTGCTCGGCCCCACCCCGGAGGAACGGCTGGTCGCCGCCGAGCGCCGGGCCACCGTACTCGCCCAGCGCAACCGGCTCGCCCGGGAGCTGCACGACTCGGTCGGACACGCGCTCAGCGCGGTCGGCATCCAGGCCTCGGCCGCAGCACGGGTCCTGCGCAGCAACCCCGACTTCGCCGCCGAGGCGCTGCACGCGATCGAGGAGACCGCGCGGGCGGCCGTCGCCGAACTGGACACCGTGCTCGGCCTGCTGCGCGAGGAGGACCCGGAGGCCACCGGGCCGGCCGGCCCCACCCTCGCCGGGCTGGACGACCTGCTGCGCCAACTGGCCCGCACCGGGGTGACGGTGGAAGCCGAACTCGCCCCCGGCCTGGCCGGCCTGCCCGCCCCGGTCTCCCGCGAGGCGTACCGGATCGTGCAGGAGGGCCTGACCAACGTGCTGCGGCACGCCGGCCCCGCCCCCGCCGGACTCCGGGTCGGGCTGGCCGGGGACCGGCTGGAGATCGAACTGACCAACCCGCTGGGCGCCACCCGCCCGAGCCGCCCCGGCGGCGGACGGGGACTGCGCGGGATCGGGGAACGCGCGACGGCCCTGCGCGGCGGCAGCACCGCGGGGCCGAGCGCGGACGGAACGACGTGGCGGCTGGCCGTCTGGCTGCCGGTGGGAGGAACCGCATGAGGGACGACGGGGGCACGGTGAACGGTGTGAACGCTGTGGACGGTGCCGGTGGCCCGAGCAGCCAGGGCGACCAGGGCGCTCCGGGCGACGTGGGCGACGGACGCGGTGCGGGCATCCGTGTGGTGATCGCGGACGACGAACGGCTGGTCCGGATGGGCCTGCGGGTGGTGATCGACGCCGAGCCGGACCTCACCGTGGTCGGCGAGGCCGCCGACGGCGCCGAGGTCGTCCCGCTGGTGCGCGAACTGCGGCCGGACGTGGTGCTGATGGACGTCCGGATGCCCGGCATCAACGGGATCCGGGCCACCGAGCAACTGGTCGGCGGGATGGCCGAACCGCCCAGGATCCTGGTGGTCACCACCTTCGAGCACGACGACCACGTGTACGACGCGCTGCGCGCGGGCGCCGCCGGGTTCCTCCTGAAGCGGGCACGGGCGGAGGAGATGGTGCAGGCCGTACGGCTGGTCGCGCGCGGGGACTCGCTGCTCTTCCCGACGGCCGTCCGCGAACTGGCGCTGCGCCACGGCGCGGACCGCCGCCGGGAGGCCGCGGTCGAGCGGGGACCGATCGGACGGCTGACCGACCGGGAGGGGCAGGTGCTGCGGCTGATGGCCACCGGGCTCAACAACGGCGAGATCGCGGCCCGGCTGGTGGTGAGTCAGGAGACGGTGAAGACGCACGTCGGCAGCGTGCTGGCCAAACTCGGCGCCCGGGACCGCACCCAAGCGGTCATCGCGGCCTACGAGTCGGGGTTCGTGCTGCCGGGCTGAGCCCGGCCGGAGGACGGTCACCGTACCTGGGTGTCGCACACCGGTTTCGCACACGGATTCCACCCCGCCGACACCGCGAGGTAAAGTGCGATTTTCCCCTCAACCGTCCGATACCTCCCGTATCGCCTGGAACGAACTGGTGGCCGCATGACAGTCCGGACCCGTCCCGCGCTCTGGTGGCGCATCGGCATCGTGCTCTCGGCGGGCCTCGGCCTGACCCTCGGGACAGCACCGCTGGTCTACTTCACCGTGCAGAGCAACGTGATCGTGCTCGGCTACTTCATCGGAGCGGTGTACTGGATGGTCCAGCGGGGCAGCGTGGACGCGCCCGCGCCCCGGCTGCGCGGCGCCGCCACCCTGTACATCCTGATCACCGGGCTGGTCTCGCACGTCCTGCTGCAGCACGGCGCCAACCCGCTGCCCGGGCTGGTCAGCGGGCCGGACAAGCTGGCCAACTGGTCCTCGTTCTTCCTGCACTACGTGACGCCGGTGATGGTGATCGTCGACTGGCTGGTGCTCAAGCCGCGCAACGCGGCGGCCTGGAAGGACATCCCGCTCTGGCTGGCCTTCCCGCTCGGCTACGCGGCGATCGTGCTCGCCCGCAACGCGCTCTTCGACGACTACCCGCTGCCCTACCCGTACTTCTTCTTCGACCCGACCACCAAGGGCTACGGCTACGTCTGGGGCCAGATCGCCCAGCTGACCGTCGAGTTCGTCCTGCTCGCCGCCCTCGTCATCGGACTGGACCGGCTCGGGACCCGGGTCGCGGACAAACTGCGGCCCGCGCCACAGGCCTGACGCCCCGGACGGCGGCCGGCGCCCTGGGCGGCCGCCGGCGGATTTCCACCCGCCGTCAAAACGGTTTGCTGTCGATACCCCCTGGGACCGTTCCGCCGGGGCCCCGGGTAGGCCCGGAGGAGGAACCGGGTACGGCGCGGCGGATGACGCCCCGGCGGCGGGGCCGGCCGTAGCGTCGGTGACAGCGGCGGCGGAGGGGTTCC
Organism: Kitasatospora sp. Ki12; assembly: GCF_054601375.1. NCBI lineage: Bacteria > Bacillati > Actinomycetota > Actinomycetes > Kitasatosporales > Streptomycetaceae > Kitasatospora > Kitasatospora sp. Ki12. Next base: position 2,788,887 of record NZ_BAAIHT010000002.1, read on the forward strand.
GCGGGGGAGGCCGGGATTCGGCGGAGGCCGGAGATGACGCACGGGCCGACGAGGACACGCAGGGGAATCGGCAGGGCGGGGGCCGCGGTGGTGGCGCTCGCGACGGCGGCGGGGCTGGCGGCGCCGGCGGCGGCCGCGGACCGGGGAGGGCCGGGCAACCCCTTGACGGGGATCTGGCGGACGGACGGCTACGGCCTGGTGATCGCGGTCACCGGGGGCCGGCTCACCAGCTACGACGTGACCGGGCACAGCTGCGTGCCCGGCTGGATCACCGCCACGCAGTCCGGGACGCCCGGCCCGGACGGCACCACCCGGTACACCGTGGGCACCAACGCTCTGACGCTCACCCCGGCCGGGCGGAACCGGGCGGTCGAGCGCGAGGAGGGCGGGGTCGGAAGCAAGACGCTGGACCGTCTCGACGCGCTGCCGGCGCTGTGCGCCCGGCCGGCGCCGAACGACCCGCTCGCGGTCTTCGACCGGTTCTGGGAGACCTTCGAGGAGAACTACCCCTTCTTCGCGGCCAAGGGCATCGACTGGCACGCCGTCCGGGACGAGCAGCGGCGCAGGATCACCCCGACGACGACCGTCGAGGAGTTGCAGAACGTCCTGATCGACATGCTCCGGCCGCTGGGCGACGCGCACACCGGCCTCGCCCGGGTGGTCGACGGGGCGCCGAAACCGGTCTTCGGCGGACGGCGGCCCGGCTCGACGGTGCGCACCGACGAGCTGAAGGCGCGGGCCCTTCAGGCGTCGGCCGCCCAGCTGACCGGCCCGGAGCAGACCTTCGCCGGCGGCCGGCTCGGCGTGGGCCGGCTCCCCGGCGGCATCGGCTACTTCCGGGTGAGCAGCTTCGACGACTACACCGGCGGCGACTACCGCAGCCAGGTCGCCGAGCTGGACCGGGCCCTGGACGCCCTGCTGGCCGGCCCGGACCGGCCCACCGGACTGGTCGTCGACGTGCGGCTGAACGGCGGCGGTTCGGACGCGCTCGGGCTGCACATCGCCGCCCGGCTGACCGACCGCCCCTACCTCGCCTACCGGAAGGTGGCGCGGGACGACCCGGCCGACCCGACGGTGTTCACCCGGCCCGAACCGGTCACCGTGCGGCCCTCGGCGGGCGCGCACTTCACCGGACCGGTGACGATCCTGACCTCCTCGATCTCGGCCAGCGCGGCGGAGACCTTCACCCAGGCCATGACGGGCCGCTCCCCCCGGGTGCTCCGGATCGGCGAGAACACCCAGGGCGTCTTCTCCGACGTGCTGATCAAGACGCTCTCGCCGGAGCTCATGGTCGTCCTGCCGAATGAGAAGTACCTCACCAGGAGCGGCAGCACCTTCGACGGACCGGGCATCCCGCCGAACCTGCGCACCCCGGTGTTCACCCCCGGCGAGCTGGCCGCGCTCAGGGACTCGGCCCTGAGCACGGCCCGCCGGGTGCTCACCGAGGACGCCCGGGGTGAGCAGGGTGGCCAAAGCGACGGGAGCGAGGAGTAGCGGCAGTGCCCGCGGCCCCGGCCGGGTCCGCTACATCGGATCCACCGCCCTCAGTTCGCCGTCCAGCTCCAGCCACCTGGTCACGCCCAGGCCGCGCAGGAACGGCACGTCGTGGCTGGCCACGATCAGCGCCCCCTGGTAGGCGGCCAGCGCCTGGGTGAGCTGGCGGACGCTGGCGAGGTCCAGGTTGTTGGTCGGCTCGTCGAGCAGCAGCAGCTGCGGCGGCGGGTCGGCCAGCAACAGGGCGGCCAGCGTGGCGCGGAACCGCTCGCCCCCGGAGAGGGTGGCGGCCGGCTGGTCGGCCCGGGCGCCCCGGAACAGGAAGCGGGCGAGCCGGGCGCGGATCGCGTTGTCCCCGGCGGCGGGGGCGAACAGCTTGACGTTCTCCACGACGCTGAGCCCCTCGTCCAGCAGGTCGAGCCGCTGCGGGAGGTGCCGCAGCGCCACCGGGGCGGTGATCTCCCCCTCCAGCGGGGCGAGTTCGCCCGCGATGGTGCGCAGCAGGGTGGACTTGCCGGACCCGTTGCGGCCGGTCAGCGCGATCCGCTCGGGGCCGCGCAGGTCCAGCTCGGCGGTGACGCCGTGCGGCAGCCGGACCTTCTGCAGGGTGAGCACCGTGCGCCCGGCCGGGACCGCCGTACGGGGCAGGTCGATCCGGATCTCGGCGTCGTCCCGGACGGCCTCCTCGGCCTCGGTGAGCCGCGCCCTGGCCTCCTCCAACCGCTCGGTGTGCATGCCCTGGAGACGGCCGGCCGTCTCCTGGCCCTTGCGCTTGAGCATGCCCCGGAAGATGTGCGGGTCGTTGCGGGTGACCGAGCGCTTCTTGCCGTACGCGACGCTGCGGTCCAGCCGGGACCGGGCGTCGACCAAGTCCCGCTTCTGACGCTGGACGTCGGCCTCGGCGTTGCGCAGCAGCCGCTCGGCCGTCTCCTGCTGGGCGGCGAGCGTGCGCTCGTACGCCTCGAAGTTGCCGCCGTACCAGGTGACGTCGCCGTCCCGGAGGTCGGCGATCTGGTCGACGTGCCGCAGCAGCTCGCGGTCGTGGCTGACGACCAGCATCACGCCGTGCCACCCGGCCACCGTCTCGTAGAGCCGCTCGCGGGCGGCCCGGTCGAGGTTGTTGGTGGGCTCGTCGAGCAGCAGGACGTCGGGGCGGGCCATCAGCAGGGCGGCCAGCCGCAGCAGGACCGCCTCACCGCCGGAGAGTTCGCCGGTGGTGCGGTCGAGCCCGAGGCGCTGCAGGCCGAGCCGGTCGAGCGTGGCCCGGGCGCGCTCCTCGACGTCCCAGTCGTCGCCGACGGCGTCGAAGTGGCGCTGGTCGGTGTCGCCGGACTCGATGGCGTGCAGGGCCTCGCGGGCGGCGCGGACGCCGAGCGCCTCGTCCACCCGCAGCGTGGTGTCGAGCGTCAGGCCCTGCGGCAGGTAGCCGAGTTCGCCGTCGACCCGGACGGTGCCGCCGGTCGGGGTGAGGTCCCCGGCGATCAGCCGCAGCAGGGTGGACTTGCCCGCGCCGTTGAGCCCGATCAGGCCGGTGCGGCCGGGGCCGACGGCGAGGTGGAACCCGTCCAGGACGGGCTTGCCGTCGGGCCACTCGAACGCGAGGTCGGTGCAGAGGACGGCGGTGGTGGGTTGTGCCATGAAGGCCTCCCGGGTTGGTTGCCGAAGGGGTGGTGAGCAACACGGGGAGACACCGCGGGTGCGGAACCGGTACGGCCGGAGGAAGGAAGGGGTGACGTCACACGGAGGATCGCCACGGGGCCGTGACTGAGGTCGCACACTCGCGCACCACGCGGCAAGAGGGCCTGCGTGGCGGGGCGGTGTCCCGGGACCTCAGTAGATCAACGGCCTTCTCCTTGTCTGGCTGACGACCCTGACCACGTTAGGTACCCCGGAAGACGCGTGCAACCGGTTTTCCGGGCCGCGGCGGAGGCCGTTGGCGGAGGCTGCGGAGGAGGCCGCGGTCAGCGCCCCGACGATGGCCCGACGGAGGCTCCGTGCCGATCCGGTGCCGATCCGGTGACAGCCTCGTCCCAGCCGGGGTCGGGTTTAAGGACTTCCTTATCCACATGGCAGACTCCTCCACTGCCATACCTGCGGCCCCGGGGCCGCACCCGAGGAACGGGCCGTATGGCGGTAGTCAACAGGGGGATTTGAACTCATGTCACCGATATCCCGGCCGAGCCGAGCCGTCCTGGGCGCCTCCGTCGCCGCGCTGACCATGGTGGTCGCCACCGCGTGCGGACCGGACAACGCCGACCCGGCCGGAGCACAGACCACGGCTCCCACGGTCGCGGCCAGCGCCTCCGGCAAGCCGGGCGCGGCTCCGATCAAGCTTCCGACGGTCGAGGAGCTGAAGACCTGGAAGCTCGATGACTGGGACAAGTGGGCCCAGGCGAACGTCATCACCCCGGCGGTCAAGGGCTACTGGACCCTGCAGAAGCTGCTGAACGCCAAGCCGAAGCCGCTGCCGCAGGCCCCGGCCCAGGACCCGACGCAGGCGCCCGCCCAGCCGACCGCGCAGCCGACCAGCGCGGCCCCGGCCCCGGCCCAGCCCACCGCGGCGCAGCCGCCGGCCGGCCCGGACCAGATGCCCGCCATGGTCCCGGCGAAGCCCGTCGCGCACCCGTTCCCGAAGAACATGCACGTCAACGGCAAGATCTTCTTCAAGGACGGCAACGAGGACTACGTGTGCTCCGGCACCGTCGTCTCCGACCCGGCCAACCCGGGCAAGAGCAACCTGGTGTGGACCGCGAGCCACTGCCTGCACGGCGGCAAGGGCAACAAGTACTACACCGACATCACCTTCGCCCCGGCCTTCAACAGCAACGGCGTGCTGAGCAACGGCAACAAGCAGAAGTCCAAGCTGGACGACGCCGAGCCGTACGGCGAGTGGGGCGCGACCGCCGGCATGGTCTCGCCGCAGTGGACCGGCGAGGCCGACCCGGAGCACGGCGGCCCGTGGAGCCAGTACGACTTCGGCATCATCAAGGTCGCCAACCCCGACCCGAACGGCAAGTCGCTGGAGGAGACCGTAGGCGGCTCGGTGCCGCTGTGGTTCAACGCCCCGCGCGACCAGCTGGCCGCCGTCTCCAACTACGGCTTCCCGGAGGGCAAGCCCTTCGACGGCGTCGAGCTGGAGCACTGCGACGGCGGCAAGCCGTCCAAGAAGACCGGCGACCCGAGCCGCCCGGCGATGCTGCTGATCGGCTGCAACATGACCGGCGGCAGCAGCGGCGGCGGCTGGTTCGCGACCAAGGACGGCAAGCCGGCCCTGGTCAGCGACACCTCCATCGGCAACGGCGCGAACACCTACGAGGCCGGTCCGTACCTGGAGGACGTGGCCCAGCACATGTTCGAGTACTTCTCGAAGAAGGCCAAGTGATCCACCGGGGATGATCCCCACCGGTCCCGGGGGCCGCGGCTGCCACAGCCGCGGCCCCCGGGCCTTTCCGTCTCCCCGGGTTCTCCGTCCCCGGTCGGGGCCCTGCGCTCGGCTTTTTCCGGTGGCGCCCCCGCTCCTCTTACAATCGGCCCCATCATGAGCGCCACACTCGTAGTCAAGGACCTCAGCGCCGGCCACGGCGAACGCACCCTCTTCTCCGGCCTGGACCTGGTCGTCGCCCCCGGCGACGTGATCGGTCTGGTCGGCGTGAACGGCGCCGGAAAGTCGACCCTGCTGCGCCTGCTGGCGGGCCTGGACACCCCCGAGGGCGGATCGCTGCGGCTGAGCCCGGCCAGTGCCAACGTCGGCCACCTGCCGCAGGAGCCGGAGCGGCGCGAGGGCGAGTCGGTGCGCGAGTTCCTGGCCCGCCGCACCGGCGTCTCGGCCGCCCAGGCCGCGCTGGACGAGGCCACCGAGGGCCTGGTCGAGGGCCGGCCGGGCGCCGACGACGCGTACGCGGTCAGCCTGGACCGCTGGCTGGAGCTCGGCGGCGCCGACCTGGAGGAGCGGGCCGAGGAGGTCGCCGACTCGCTCGGGCTGAAGGTCTCGCTCGACCTGCCGATGACCGCGCTCTCCGGCGGCCAGGCCGCCCGGGCCGGCCTCGCCTCACTGCTGCTCTCCCGCTACGACGTCTTCCTGCTCGACGAGCCCACCAACGACCTCGACCTGGACGGCCTGGAGCGGCTGGAGGCCTTCGTCAAGGGCCTGCGCGCCGGCACCGTGCTGATCAGCCACGACCGCGAGTTCCTGGCCCGCACCGTGACCAAGGTGCTGGAGCTGGACCTGCACCAGCAGCAGGTCAACCTGTACGGCGGTGGCTACGAGGCGTACCTGGAGGAGCGGGCGGTGTCCCGCCGGCACGCCCGCGAGGAGTACGAGGAGTACGCCGACACCAAGGCCGGGCTGGAGGCCCGCGCCCGGATGCAGCGCGGCTGGATGGAGCACGGCGTGCGCAACGCCCGCCGCAAGTCCTCCGACAACGACAAGATGGGCCGCGCGGTGCGCGCCGAGTCCACCGAGAAGCAGGCCTCCAAGGCCCGCCAGACCCAGCGGATGATCGAGCGGCTGGACGTGGTCGAGGAGCCGCGCAAGGAGTGGGAGCTGCGGATGGAGATCGCCACCGCGCCGCGCTCCGGCTCGGTGGTCGCCACCCTGCGCGGGGCCACCGCCCGGCGCGGCGACTTCTCCTTCGGCCCGGTGGACCTGCAGATCGACTGGGCCGACCGGGTCGCCATCACCGGCGCCAACGGCGCGGGCAAGTCCACGCTGCTGGCCGCCCTGCTCGGCCGGCTCGAACTCGACGGCGGCAGCGCGACCCTGGGCTCCGGCGTGGTGGTCGGCGAGGTGGACCAGGCGCGCGGTCTGTTCCTGGGCGGCGAGCCGCTGGCGGAGGCCTTCTCCGCCGCCGTGCCGGAGCTCTCGCCGGAGGACGTCCGCACCCTGCTGGCCAAGTTCGGCCTCAAGGCGGTGCACGTCATGCGCCCGGCCGGCACCCTCTCCCCGGGCGAGCGCACCCGGGCCGCGCTGGCGCTGCTGCAGGCCCGCGGGGTCAACCTGCTGGTGCTGGACGAGCCCACCAACCACCTGGACCTGCCCGCGATCGAGCAGCTGGAGTCCGCGCTGTCCTCGTACACCGGCACCCTGCTGCTGGTCACCCACGACCGGCGGATGCTGGACACCGTCGCGGTGAACCGGCGGATCGAGGTCCGGGACGGGCGGGCGCACGAGCTGTAGCCGTCCCGTGGGCGGGCCTGCCCGTGGGACGGCCCGCCCGTGGACCGGTCTGCCCCGCCCAGGGTCGACCCGGGCCGCAGATTGGTCTCTACCTCTTCCCGGAGGGGCCGTCATGTGCTGTGCTGTCCGCCATGGTTGACAGTGCAGAGAGCGCCGTGGCGGGGACGTCCCACCCGACCGTCCCCCTCACCCCCATGACGGTCCCGGCCCACGAGGCCGAGGCCCGCAGCAGGTCCTTCCACGACGTGATGGCCCAGCGCCGGACCGTCCGCGACTACTCCACCCGCCCGATCCCGGACGGGGTGGTCGAGTGGGCGGTCCGGACCGCGAGCACCGCCCCCAGCGGCGCGCACGTCCAGCCCTGGCGGTTCGTGGTGATCACCGACCCGGAGCGCAAGCGGCGGCTGCGCGAGGCGGCCGAGGCCGAGGAGCGCGAGTTCTACGGGCACCGGGCGTCGGAGGAGTGGCTGGCGGCGCTGGCGCCGATCGGCACCGACTGGCGCAAGCCGTTCCTGGAGGACGCGCCCGCCGTGATCGTGGTCTTCGAGGTGCACAAGGGACCGGACTCGCCGCGCCCGTACTACACCAAGGAGTCGGTGGGGATCTCGGTCGGACTGCTGCTGGCCGCCCTGCACCAGGCCGGGCTGGCCACGCTGACCCACACCCCGAGCCCGATGAGGTTCCTCAACGAGGTGTGCGACCGCCCGGCCGAGGAGCGGGCGGCGTACGTGATCCCGGTCGGCTACCCGGCCGAGGGGGCGCGCGTGCCGGACCTGCGGCGCAAGGAGCTCGACGAGGTGATGGTCCGGCTCTGACGCGCCGGGGCGGCGAGCCCGCGCGCCCGCCGTCAGGGGGTCCGGCGGGGGCCCGGATGGTGACAGGTCCGGGCCAAGGACATAATCGCCGACATGAGCCAAGCGCAGCCACGGTCCTGTGACCCGACCCCGGCCCGAGGGGACCGCACGGCCGACCGGGACCGCACCGCCGACCGGGAGCGGGCGGACGACCGGGAGCACACCAGCGACCGGGAACAGGCCGGCGAACGGGACCGCACGGCCGACCGGGAGCGGGCGGCCGGCACCGCGCCGGCGGCCGGACGGGCCCGGACGGCCGCGGAGGTGACCGCCGGGCGCCCGCCCGAGCTGCTGCGGCTGCCCGGCGGCCTCTGGCTGCGCCGCCGCAGCAGCACCCACGCGGTGGCGCTGAACCGGGCCGTCCGCGCCAACCTGGACCACCTGCGGCCGTGGATGGAATGGGCGGCCGAGGCCCCCACCCGGGCGCAGACCGCCGAGCTCACCCGGGCCGGCTCCGCCGCCTGGGAGGCCGGCACCGACTTCATGTACCTGGCCGGCCTGGACGCCGAACCCGGCGGCGTGATCGGCGCCTTCGGCCTGCACGGGCGGATCGGCCCGGGCGCGCTGGAGATCGGCTACTGGGTCGCCACCGGCCACGTCGGCCGGGGCATCGCCACCACTGCGGCCGGGGCGCTGACCGAGGCCGCGCTGGCCCTGCCCGGGATCACCAGGGTGGAGATCCGCTGCGACCGGGCCAACGCCGCCAGCGCCGCCGTCCCGCGCAAGCTCGGCTACCGGCTGGACCGGGTCACCGCGACCGCCGTCCGGGCCCCGGGCGAGACCGGCCGGCAGCTGGTGTGGGTCAAGGAGCGGCCCGGGGCCGCCCCGGACGCGGCTGTCCGGAACGGCCACGACTCGGACGGTCGGTAGCGCTCGCCGGTCAGTAGCGCTCGCCGGTCGGCGCCGGCAGCGCGTCCAGCTCGGCGAGGTCGGCCGCCGAGAGCGTCACCTCGGCCGCACCCACGTTGTCCACCAGGTAGCGCGGCGTCCTGGTCCCGGGGATCGGGAAGACGTACCGGCCCTGTGCCAGCACCCAGGCCAGCGCCACCTGCGCCGGCGTGGCCCCGATCCGCTCGGCGACCTCCCGGACCTTCGCCACCAGCGCCAGGTTCGCCTTCAGCGCGTCCTGCTGGAAGCGCGGCAGCCGACGGCGGAAGTCGTCCGCGGGCAGCTCGTCGAAGGAGGAGATGCTGCCGGTCAGGAAGCCGCGGCCGAGCGGGGAGAACGGCAGCAGGGCGATGCCCTGCTCCTCGGTGTACGGCAGGACCTCGGCCAGCGCGTCCCGGGTCCACAGCGACAGCTCGTTCTGCACGGAGGCGACCGGGTGCACCGACTGCGCCCGCTTGATCTCCTCGACGGTCACCTCGGAGAGGCCGATGTTGCGGACCTTGCCGGCCGCGACCAGCTCGGCGAACGCGCCCCAGGTCTCCTCGATCGGGACCTCCGGGTCGATCCGGTGCAGCTGGTAGAGGTCGACGTGGTCGGTGCCCAGGCGGCGCAGGCTCTCGTCGATCGAGCGGCGCACGTGCTCGGGCCGGCCGTTGCGCTCCGTCTGGCCCTCCCCGCCGGGGACGATGCCGACCTTGGTGGCAAGGAAGGCGCGCTCCCGGTACGGGCCGGCCAGTGCGGCGCCGACGACCTCCTCGTTGGTGTACGGGCCGTACATGTCGGCGGTGTCGATCAGGCTGACGCCGAGGTCCAGCGCCTGCCGGATCACCCGGACGGAGTTCTCGTCGTCCCGGTTCTGCACGTCGTAGGCCCAGGTCATGCCCATGCAGCCGAGGCCGATGACGCCGGTCTGCGGGCCGTTGGTACCGAACGGGGCGTTGCGCATGACGGTGCTCCTGTCGTGGGTGCCGCGTGGCCGGCGTGCCGTCCCGCGGTTCGCGTGGTGGTGCGTGATCAACGCCTTCAGCTTTCACCTTGGAGTGCACTCGAGGTCAAGCCCGTTCCGGCCCACTCGCGGAACCCGCCCGCCAGGACCAGGTCGGCGAGTGCCGCGTACCCGCCCGCCCCCGGGTGCGCGCCGTCCCCCGCCGCGACCTCGGCCGTCCAGACCGGGTGGGCCGCGAGCGCCTCCGTGACGTCGACGAACGGGACTTCGGCGGCGGCGCAGATCCCGGCCATCCCCGGGACGAGCTCACGCAGCCGGTCCAGGTGGGCCGTTCCCCCGCAGACCACCGGCGGCGGGCCGACCACCAGCACACCCAGGCCGAGGTCGCGGGCTCCGTCGAGCAGCGCGGCGAGGTTGCGCAGGGTCTCGTCGGGCGCCACGCGCGGTGCGCCGTCCTCCTCCATCGCGTCGTTGGCGCCGAAGGAGAGCACCAGTCGGTTGTCCGCCCCGGGGGCGGTCCGCACCTCGACCTCGGCCTGCCAGCGGTGTCTCACCCGGGCCGATGTGTCGCGCCGGACCCCGAGGTTGAACGCGGTGGCGGCCGGGGCGGCGGCCTGCAGTGCCCGGCCGACCCAGCCGCGGAACTCCGGGTCGCCGAGGCCCTGGACGAAGGAGTCGCCGAGGAAGCAGATCCGGGGAGCGTCGTCGCCGTTTCGTATGGTCATCGGCCCACCGTAGAGGTGCGATCGGGGCGCGCGATTCCGGTCTCACCACCCGGGCACGACGAACCGGCCGTCAACCCCGCACCGTTCTTCCCGGACCTTTCACCGGGCCGCCACAGGTGCCCCTCCGTCAAACCGGCGCGGAAGAGCACGTTCACGAACCGTCCGCACCACCGGGCGCCGTCCGTCCGGCCTTGGCAGAGCCCATCGCGGCGGTCGACGCTCTGCACACGGCCGATCATCGGCTCGTCAGTCAGGTCATTGCCGGGCCGCTGCCAGGCCCGTCCTTTCACGTCCGGCCACGTCCATTCGGGAGGAACCCCATGCAGCTCTCGCGCACCCGCATCGCCGCCGTCGCCCTGCTCGCCGCCGCCACCACCGCGCTCGCCGTCCCGGCCCACGCCGCCGGCGGGAACCGCGCGCTCAGCCACTTCGACGACGGCAGCTTCGAGTCGCCCAAGGCCCCGGCGAACGCCTACAGCGCCCTGAGCGCCGGTCAGGTCATCGGCCCGTGGCAGGTCACCGCCGGCAGCGTCGACCTGATCGGCGCCGGCTTCTGGCAGGCCGCCGAGGGCGACCAGTCCGTCGACCTCAACGGCGCCGCCGCCGGCACCGTCGCCCAGACCTTCACCACCGTCCCGGGCACCACCTACTCGGTCACCTACGCGCTGGCCGCCAACCCCGGGGGCGGACCGGCCGTGAAGACCGGCCGGGCGTTGATCGACGGCCAGGACTTCCAGGACTTCTCCTTCGACTCCACCGGCAAGACCAGGGCCGCGATGGGGTACGTGGGACGGCAGTTCAGCTTCGTCGCGCAGAACTCCTCCACCACCCTGACCTTCACCAGCACCGTGGCCGGGGCGCACGGGCCGGTGCTCGACAACGTGCAGGTGAAGGAGTGCAAGCCGTGCTGCGGCTGACCGGCGGGAGCCCGCGGCGCCGCCGCCTTAACCCCCGCTAAAACCTGCCCTCGGTGAGGCCTCCGGTGCGGGGAAGTGCTTGACGTGCACAGCTGGTCTAGTCCAGTTTGATGCTCAGCACCGCGCTCCCCCGCACCGGACCACCCCAGGCCGCCGCCCGACCCGCGCCCCCCTCGCGGCGCGGGCGGCCCACCACGTCCCGAGAGGCACCCCCATGCCCAGCGCGCTCCAGCACGCCCCCACGCACCGCCGTCCCACCGGCCGGACCACCCTGCTGAGCCTCGCCGCCGCCACCACACTGGCCGCGGGCGGAATCGCCGTCCTCGCCGGGAACGCCGGAGCCGCCGACGGCAACCTGCTCGCCAACGGCGGCCTGGAGAGCGGCGCGCTCACCCCCTGGAGCTGTTCCGCCGGCACCGGCAGTGTCGTCAACTCCGGTGCGCACAGCGGTAGCTACGCACTGAAGGGGGCGGTCGGCGCGAGCGACACCGCGCAGTGCGGGCAGACCGTCAGCGTCCGGCCCAACACCGCCTACAGCCTCAGCGCCTCGGTGCAGGGCCAGTACGTCTACCTCGGCGCCACCGGCAGCGGCGTCACCGACCCCGCCACCTGGACCCCGGGCGGCACCGGCTGGCAGCAGCTGTCCACCAGCTTCACCACCGGCCCGGCCACCACCAGCGTCACCGTGTACCTGCACGGCTGGTACGGGCAGGGCGGCTACCTCGCCGACGACATCACGCTGACCGGCCCCGGCGGCACGCCGACGCCGACCCCGACCGGTACCCCCACCGGTACGCCCACCGGCTCTCCGACCGCGACGCCCACCGGCGGCCCGAGCACCCCGCCGCCGAGCACCGCGCTCCCGGTCGCCCCGTACATCGACATGGGCGCCTGGCCCACCCCGTCCATGCCCGACCTGGCCAAGGCCGGCAACCTCAAGGGCTACACGATGGGGTTCGTCACCGGCGTCGGCTGCAAGGCCAGCTGGTTCAACGCCTACGACCCGCGCACCGGCTGGGCCAAGGACCAGATCGACGCGCTGCGCGCCGCGGGCGGGGACGTCAAGGTCTCCTTCGGCGGCGCCAGCGGCACCGAACTCGCCGCCGCCTGCACCTCGGTGGACTCGCTGTTCGCCGAGTACGACGCCGTGGTGAAGGCGTACGGCCTGCGCTACGTCGACTTCGACATCGAGGGCGCGGCGATCGCCGACACCGCCGCCAACGACCGCCGCTCCGCCGCGCTCGCCAAGCTGCAGCAGGCCCACCCCGGCCTCAAGGTCTCCTTCACCCTGCCGGTCCTGCCGGAGGGTCTGACCGCCGAGGGCGTCGCCATCGTCAAGTCGGCCCGCGACGCCGGGGTGAACACCGACCTGGTCAACATCATGGCGATGGACTACTACCGCGGCGGGACGGACTACGGCAACGCCGCCGTCCAGGCCGCCCAGTCGCTGTTCGGCCAGCTCAAGGCGCTCCACCCGGCGAAGACCGACGCCCAGCTGTGGGCCATGGTCGGCGTCACCCCGATGATCGGCGAGAACGACGACCACCAGGTCTACGACCAGGCGGACGCCCGGCAGCTGGTGGCCTTCGCCCAGCAGAACCACCTCGGTCTGCTCGCCTTCTGGGACGCCACCCGGGACGCCAACGCCTGCACCGGCGGCTCGCTCTCCAAGTGCACCAACATCCCGCAGCAGCCGTACGAGTTCGCGAAGCTCTTCGCCCAGTACGCGGGCTGAGCCCGACCCGATCGCGCCTGCGGCCGCGGCCGCCCACCGGTCGGCTTCGGGGACCACGAGCTCGACGGGCGCCGGGTCGGCTCGCTGACGTCCGACTGCGGCTGAGGCTCCGGCTACGGCTGAGGCCCGGCCAGGGCCGCGCCCGAAGAAATTGGCATCTCATCGTCCCGGACCGTCGACTACTGTCCGTCCCATCTGTACGGCACGAGGGGGCGGCCATGACGGTCCGGGACGACCACAACCAACGAGACACGATCCTTGCGACCGGCGACGCCGGCCGCGAAAGCTGCTTCGACAGCGCGCACGAGACCGGCCGCGACGCCGACCTCACCGCCGAGGAACTCGCCGCGTTCAGCCGCACCCTCGGCCGCCTGCGGGCGCTCCCCCCGACCGACCACACCCGGCTGCACGCCGAGCGGCAGCTCCACTCCTTCGTCATGGAGAACCGCAAGCGCCGCCGCCAGGAGGCCCGGCAGGCCGTCCGCGACGCCGACACCGCACTGCTCACCGCCACCGCGACCGGCAGCCGGAACCGGCGCGAGGACGCGCCGCTCGCCCCCGGGGGCGGACCCGTCGGCGAACTGCGGATACCGCGCAAGTGCTATGTCTGCAAACAGGCTTACCGCCAGGTCGACGGCTTCTACCACATGCTCTGCCCGGACTGCTCGGCCGACAACACCACCCGCCGCGACCTGCGGACCGACCTGCGCGGGCGGCGCGCGCTGCTCACCGGCGGGCGGGTGAAGATCGGCTTCCAGCTCGCCCTGATGATGCTGCGCGACGGCGCCGAGCTGACCGTCACCAGCCGCTTCCCGCAGGACACCGTCCGCCGCTTCCGCGCCGCCGAGGGCAGCGAGCAGTGGTGGGACCGGCTCACCGTGGTCGGCATCGACCTCCGCGACCCGCGCCAAGTCCTCGGCCTGACCGAGCAGTTCCGCACCGAAGGACGTCCGCTCGACATCCTCGTCAACAACGCCGCCCAGACGCTCCGCCGCCCGCCCGAGTCGTACGCGCTGCTGGCCGCCGGCGAGCAGGAGGCCCTGCCCGCCGCCGACCGCCGGGCGATCAGCCACGCCCCCGGCTTCCTCCCGGCCGCCACGCACTCCCAACTGGCCTCCGGCGCCGGGCCGTTGCCCGGGGTCGGCGGGTTCGGGGGGAACGCGGGGATCGACGCGCTCGGCGAGCTCGACGGCCTGGGCGGGTTCGGCGGCACGGGTCGGTTCGGCGGCATAGGTGGGTTCGGCGGCATAGGTGGCCCGGGTGACCTGAGCCTCCGTACCGACGAGGCCGGACTGCTGCCCGACCTCGCCCCCGCCAACTCCTGGTCCGCCACGCTCGGTTCGCTCGACCCGGCGGAGGTCCTGGAGGTCCAGCTGGTCAACGCCCTCGCCCCGGCCCTGCTCTGCGACCGGCTGCTGCCCCTGCTGCTGGCCTCCCCGCACCCCGCCCGCTACATCGTCAACGTCACCGCGGTGGAGGGCCGGTTCGCCGTACGGAAAAAGACCAACCGGCACCCGCACACCAACATGGCGAAGGCCGCGCTCAACATGCTCACCCGCACCAGCGCCGCCGAACTCGCCACCCAGGGCGTGCACATGTGCGCCGTCGACACCGGCTGGATCACCGACGAGAACCCGGCACCCAAGAAGGCCCACCTGGCCGAGCGGGGCTTCCGGACGCCGCTCGACATCGTGGACGGCGCGGCCCGCGTCTACGACCCGATCGTGCGGGGCGAGGCCGGGCACCCGGTGTCCGGGGTGTTCCTCAAGGACTACCGGGTGGCGGAGTGGTGACGGCTCAGGCGTCGTAGCTCAGGCGTCGTGGCTCAGGTGTCGCGGCTCAGGTGTCGTAGCTGCCGCACCAGGGCTCGTGGAACCCCAGGCCGTCCGGGTGGAGCTCGGCGGTGAAGCGGTAGTCCTCCTCGTCCTCCTCCACCTCGTCGTCCTCCTCGACGACGAGCCCGAACAGCTCGCCGTCGACCCGGACTTCGAACGGCGCGATCGCGATGTCCCGGTACTCCCGGCCGGGCAGGGCGTCGAGCCACCCGTCCAGCAGTCGGCGGGCCTCGGCGCCCGTGCCGGCGGGCTCGATGCTCGAATCGAGGTGCCGGCCGGCGGCGTCGAAACGGTGCAGCACCGCGTACCACCCCGGGCGGCCGGCCGGCCCGGTGACGGAGGCGAAGAACTCGCCGCCCTGCCAGCGGCCGACGGTACGGGTGCGCCCTTCCGGCTCGTGCCGGATCGGGATCAGCTCGGGGACGTTCATGGTCGAACCGTAGCCGCGACCTGCGACAACGGCCCGGCCCGGCCCGGGGACACTCCCCCGGGCCGGGCCGCGTCCTCGGGTACCTCGGCGCCTCAGCGCCCGGTGGGCAGGTTGGCTCCGCCGGTGCAGTCGAGGACCACGCCCGTCACGAAGGTGTTGGCCGCGAGCATGTGGATCGCCCGGGCGACGTCCTCGGCGCGACCGACCCGGCCGACCGGGGTGGTCGCGGCGAGGCCCTCGAAGAGCGCGGTGCGCTGCTCCGCCGGGACGCGGTCCCACCACGGGGTGTCGATGACACCGGGCGAGACGGCGTTGACCCGCAGCGGGGCGAGCTCGACGGCCAGCGGCGGGACCATCGCCTCCAGCGCGCCGTTGATGGCGGCCAGCCCGGCGGTGCCGGGGATGGCGGCACGGGCGGAGGCCGCGGTGATCAGGGTGACCGAACCGTCCGCGCGCAGGTGCGGCAGGGCCGCCTGCAGGACGCGGACCTGCGGCCAGAACTTGGCGTCGAAGCCGGTCGCGAGATCGGCCAGGTCGAGCCCGGCGAACGGGCCGCTGCCGGCCGCGCCGCTGACCGCGACGACCAGGTGGTCCACGGCGCCCTCCGCCGCGAAGAAGGCGGCGACCGCGGCGGGATCGGCCGCGTCCAGCTGCCGGCCGGTGACCTTGCCACCGATCCGGGCGACGGCCGCGTCCAACCGCTCACGGTCACGGCCGGTGACCACGACCTCGGCCCCGTCGGCCGCGAAGGCGGTGGCGGCCGCCTCACCGATGCCCGAGCTGCCGCCCATCACGACGACGCGCTGACCGGCGAAGAGGTTTGACGCAGTGCTCATGGTGGGGCCTTTCAGCTTGTCGAGACTGTTGGTTCCGGCAATGATGTTTGTCGAGACTGCTAGTCTTGTCAAGTGTCGGCAAGGGAACGGGAGAGAGGGACACCATGAGCGGAACCGAACCCCAGGCAGCGCAGGGGCACGACGACCCGGCGGCCGAGCAGGCCCCTCCCGGCCGCCCGCACACCGGACGCCGCCGCAACGAGGCCGCCCACCGGGCGATCCTCGACGCCGCCCTGAACCTGCTCGCCGACTCCGACGGCACACCCGTCACCATCGACGCCATCGCCCGCACCGCCGGCGTCGGCAAACAGACCGTCTACCGGTGGTGGCCCTCCAAGGGCGCCGTCCTGCTCGACGCCCTCACCGACCGCGCCGACCAGGACGTCCGGGGCCCCGACACCGGCACCCTGCGCACCGACCTGCACGCCTTCGTCGCCACCACCTTCGACGCCGCCCAGCGCAGCACCACCGCCTCCGCACTGCGCACCCTTGCCCGCGAGGCCGCCCGCGACCCGCACCTCGCCGAACTCATGCAGACCTTCACCGCGACCCGCCGCACCGCCCTGCGCGAACTCCTCTCCCGCGGCCGCGAGCGCGGAGAACTCGCCGACGACGCCGACCTGGACCTCATCGTGGACCAGGTCTACGGGGTGTTCTGGTACCGCTTCCTCCTCGGCCACGCACCCCTCGACCCGGGCGCGGCAGAGCGGCTCACCGATGCGCTGATCACGGGGAACGGGAGCGCATAGGGGGCGGCTGGATCGTCGCGCAGGAAGTCGGCCCGGCCGACTTCCTGCGCGAGCCCCCCGGACAGGGGCGGTCAGGGAAATATGCCGACCGGTCTACATACCCGACCGCCGGCGAGCCTCCAGCGGCTTCAGCCACACCACGCGCACCGGAAGTCGGCCAGACCGACTTCTCGCGCACGCACCCGCCCGCCTCGCATCTCATCGCGACGAATATGACGGTCGGTCTACATATTTGCTCGGAGAAGCAGCGACGTGCGCACAGGAAGTCGACCGGGCCGACTTCCTGCGCAACTGCCCAGCCCACCACAGGACCCCGCCCGAAGAATATGACGACCGGTCTACATAGCAACCCCACCCACGGCAGCAACCCGGCGCGAAAAGTCGACCAGGCCCGACTTCTCGCGCGCGGCGCCCTGCGGCGGCCCCCGAGGGAATATGACGGTCGGTCTACATATTTGTCCGGGGAAGCAGCGCCCGTGCACAGGGAGTCGACCGAGTCGACTTCTCGCGCGAGCACTCTGCGGCAAGACGGGCGCGGCCCATAAGGAATATGACGGTCGGTCTACATACTTGCCCCGCGCGGGGCTGCCTCCGATAGGGCGGGGCGGCGACGGCGGCGGTAGTAAGCGAGGGCCAGGGCGAGGAGGATGGGGCCCCAGAGCATGGCGGGTGCGGTGCAGGTCCGGGCCAGGAGTTGCCACCAGACGGTGGTGTAGGGGAGTTCTTCGAAGCCGAGTACGCCGAGCCAGGCCAGTGGCATCGGGTCGAAGAGGGCGACGAGGGTCAGTCCGCCCAGGACCGCCGGGATGACGGCCGCGAGCGGCGGGACCCGCCGGCCGCGCAGGCCGGGTACCCAGGACGGGAACACCTCGCCCCACCCGCTGACCAGCCCCATGGTGAGCAGCGCCAGGGCCTCGGTCAGCACGCTCAGGCCGATCACGTACGGGGTGGCCCACCAGTCGTAGGCCGGGGCGAGGGGGTCGATCAACCCCATCCGGTAGTCCACCGCGAAGGGCAGCCGCCACAGGCAGTGGGGCAGCAGGACGAAGGGCAGGGCCTTGGCGAGGCGCAGCGCCCAGCGGGGTACGGGGCGTTCGGTGTCACCGACCGGAATGTTCTTCAGCATGGTTCCACCGTCGCCGGGGCCGCGCCGTCGCGCCTCGGTCGCGCGGGGTGACCTACTCCCCCGGCAGAGCCAGTCAGCTGTCCTACCGGGCGAGGATGCTGCCGAGCGGTCGGCGGCGACGGTGTCGTCGGAGGTCAGGAATGCGGCGAGGTGGGCGGGTTCGCTCAGGCCGTCGGGTCGAGCCGGCGGCAGCGGCACGAGGCGGCGCACTCCTCCGCCGGGCCGGTCCAGTCCAGTTGCCCGGTGGCGGCGGCCCGCTGCGCGAAGACCTCTTCCCGCCGGTCCGCCGTCTGCCGCAGTACGTCCTTGCGTTCGCGCCGCGCGAGCCGGTCCACGTACAGCTGCCCGTCGAGGTGGTCGGTCTCGTGCTGCAGGCAGCGGGCGAAGTAGCCGGTGGCCTCGACGGTGCGCGGGTTGCCGTGCCGGTCGTAGCCGCGTACGACCGTGCGGGCCGGGCGGGCGAGCGCGGAGGTGCCCGCGCCCGGGACGGAGAGGCAGCCCTCGGGTTCCTCGATCAGCGGGCGCCCCGCGGTCTGCGGCTCGACGACCGGGTTGAGCAGGTGCCCGGTGTGCCGGACGCCGTCGTCGTCGCGGCAGTCGTAGACGAACAGCCGCAGGTCCACGTCGACCTGGTTGGCGGCGAGCCCGCAGCCGTCGGCGACGTACATGGTCGCGAACATGGAGTCGATGAGCTGCGCCAACTCCTGGCTGCCGTAGTCCTGTTCGCCGGCCGGGCGGCAGGGGCCGTGCAGGATCGGCTCCCCGATCTCGGTGATCCGCAGGACGGGGGGACGTTCGCGCGGGTCGGAACGTTCGCGCGGGTCGGACATGGAACGGCACTCCTCGACACGGACGGGACGGACGGGCATGACGGCTTGTCACTGCCTTTGCAAAGTAGCAGACTTTGCAAAGTGACAGAAGAAGATCTCGCCGCCGCCGGAACCCTCCCCGAGCACGCCGTCCGTACCGCGCTGCTCGGGCTGCTCGCCGAGCACGGCACCATCACCTCCACCGAGGCCGCCGCCCGGCTCGGGCTCAGCTCCGGCCTCTGCTCCTTCCACCTGCGCAGGCTCGGCCTGCACGGGCTGATCGAGGAGGCCCCGCCCGTCGACGGGCGCGCCCGGCCCTGGCGCCTGCCCCGGCCCGAGGCCCCCCGGGACGCGCCGGGCGCGAGCGACGCGAGCGACGCGAGCGACGCGGGCGACGCGGGCGACGCGGGCGACGCGAGCGACGCGGGCGACGCGGGCGACGCGGGCGACGCGAGCGACGCGGGCGACGGGTTCGGCACGCTGGCCCGCGGCCTGGAGGACGAGAGCTACCGTCGCTGGCTCGCCCGCCGCGGCGAGGCCCCCGCCGACTGGCAGCACGACGAGGCCTTCAGCGCCGTGGTCTACCTGACCCCCGAGGAGCTGACGGCCGTCGGCGAGGCCGTCCGCCGCGTACTCGCCCGCTACCGCGACCGCGAGACCGATCCGGCCGCCCGACCCGCCGACGCCCGCCCGGTCGCCGCCGTCACCCGGCTCTTCCCGCTCCTGGACGAACTCCCGGGCGAACTCCCGGACGAACTCCCGGGCGAACTCCCGGGCGAACTCCCGGGCGAACCCCGCCACCGGCCGTAACCCCCGGCCGTAATCCGCCGGGCGCGACCCACCCGGCCTGGCCCGCGAAGCGCCCGAACGCTCAGGCCCGGCGCCAGGACTGCCGCGCCACCGCCCGTACCAGCGGTCCGATCAGCAGCCCGGCCGCCGCGCCCAGGACGACGCCCTGCACCCCGTCCCAGACGTCCTGCACGTCGCAGTCCCGCCCGATCACCGGCAGCGCGTAGTGCAGCGCCGACACCGCGAACGGCAGCACCGCCGCGACGAGCAGCGCCACCACCGCCCGGCGGCGGGTGCCCGCCAGCGCGGCCGCGAAGCCGACCGGGGCGAAGGTCGCCAGCTTGAGCTCGATGTGCCGGACGTGCAGCAGCTCGTACGGCGACCGCGGCCGCCCGCCCGCGACGGTGCAGTGCCGGACGGCGTCCTCGGACAGCTGGAACGCGTCCGGCAGCAGGGTCGCCACGACCACCCCGCCGAGTCCGAGCAGCAGAACGAAGCCCACCGCCCAGTGGGCCCGCAGCAGCCGCCCCACCGGCCGGTTCAACAGGGCCGCGGGCACCAGCGAGAGCAGCAGCCCGGGCCAGAACATCGGCATCCCGCCGAGCACCGCACTGATCACTCCTCAACGGACGCCGCGGACCCCCGCCCGGTTCTCGCCCACCGCGGGAGATTCCGTTCCGGCATCCGCCCCGTGCGAAGGAGGGCCGCCGCGGAAGGGCATCACGGAGACGCCGCCGCGAAAAGGCCTTGCCCGGCCCGGACGCCCCGCGTTACCGTCGCCGCACTCCGACGATCACGCTCCCCGGGACGAAGCAGCCGCAGAACGGGAGCACGGCCCGCGGCCACGAGGCAGCGCGGGCCCATGGAGGGGCGGCACCGGTATCCGGCATGCCCGCGGACGCGGCCTGCCCCCTCCGAAAGACGGTCCTCCCGTGAAGATCGGCCTCGGCCTCCCCGTCGACGACCCCGCCCTCCTGCTCACCTGGGCCCGGCGCGCCGACGCCGCCCGGTTCAGCACGCTCGGGCTCCTCGACCGGCTGGTGTTCGACAATCCCGAGCCCCTGGTCACGCTGGCCGCCCTGGCCGGCGCGACCGCCCGGATCCGCCTGCAGACCGAGGTGCTGCTCGCGCCCCACCACAACACCGCGCTGCTGGCCAAGCAGACCGCGACCCTGGACCGGCTGTCCGGCGGCCGGTTCACGCTCGGCATCGGGATCGGCGGTCGCGCCGACGACTGTCGGGCCGCCGGCATCGACCCGCGTCGCCGCGGCCGCCGGCTGGACGAGCAGCTGCCCGTGCTGCGCCGGCTCTGGGCGGGCGGACGGTACGACGAGGAGGTCGGCCCGATCGGCCCCGCGCCCGTGACGCCCGGCGGCCCCGAGGTGCTGTTCGGCGGTTTCGCCCCGGCCGCACTGGAGCGGGTCGCCCGGTTCGGGGACGGATTCCTCGGCGCGGCGCTGCCGCCGGAGGCGATGGGCGGGCTGTTCCGGGACGTGGAGGCGGCCTGGCGGCGGCACGGACGGTCCGGGCGGCCCCGGCTGGTCGCCCAGGTGAACGTGGCACTCGGCCCCGGGCCCACCATCGAACAGGCTCGCCGGAACATCCGCTCGTACTACGACTTCACCGGCCGGGCCGCTCACGTGGCGGACCACCTGCTCACCACCTCGCAGGCGGTCCGGGCCGCCGTGGACGACTTCACGGCCGTCGGCGCGGACGAGGTCGTGCTCTACTGCTGGTCCTCGGATCCGGACCAGGTGGACCGGCTCGCCGACGCCCTGTTCTGACCACTCCCCGGCCGGTACGTCCGACCGTTCGTCCGGCCGCTGCGTCCGACCGTTCGCCCCGTTCCTCCGGCCGTTCCTCCGGCCGTTCCTCCACCGCCCGGGAAGCCCCCCGAGGGCCGCCGTCAGTGCGGGATCGAGGAGATCAGCTCCTGCGCCCCCTGCCGCTTGAGCGCCAGGGCGACCGAGGTCCCCAGGTCCTCCGGGCTGAGCGCGCCCGCCCATTCGTGGGCGTCCAGCACCTGCTTGCCGTCCGGGGTGAAGACCCGGCCGCGCAGGGAGAGGCGGCCGTCCGGCTCGGCCTTGGCGTAGCCGGCGATCGGGCTGTTGCAGTGGCCTTGGAGCACGTGCAGGAACATCCGCTCGGCCGCCGCCTCGCGCCAGGTGTCGCGGTGGCCGAGCGTGGTGACGGCCTCGATGGTCGCCGTGTCGTCCTCGCGGCACTGCAGGACGAGGATGCCGGCGCCGATCGGCGGGCACATCGCCTCGATGCCGAGGACCTCGGTGATCCGCGCCTGCTCGCCGATCCGTTCCAGGCCGGAGACGGCGAGGAGCAGGGCGTCCACGGTCCCGGCCTCCAGCTTGGCGAGCCGGCTGTTGGCGTTGCCGCGGATGGGCACGCACTCCAGGTGCGGGTGGGTGGCGGCGAGCTGGGCGACGCGGCGGACGGAGGAGGTGCCGATCCGGGTGCCGGGCGGTAGTTCGGCCAGGGTCAGGCCGCCCGGGTGGACGAGGGCGTCGCGGATGTCGTCCCGGCGCAGGTAGGCCGCGAAGACGGTGCCGGCGGGCAGTGGACGGTCGGCGGGCACGTCCTTGAGGCAGTGCACGGCGACGTCGGCCTCTCCGGCGAGCAGGGCCGCGTCGACCTCCTTGGTGAACGCGCCCTTGCCGCCCAGGTGTGCGAGGTCGCCGGTCCAGCGGTCGCCCGAGGTGGTGACCGGTACCACTTCGGTGCGCAGGTCCGGGTGCAGGGCGGCGAGTTCGGCGCGGACCCGCTCGACCTGGGCGAGCGCCATGGGCGAGGAGCGGGAGACGATGCGGATCAGCTCAGCGGTGGGCATGGCGCGATGATAGGCCGTCGGACACCCGCCGTTGACGTCACGTCAGGCATTCGGCGGCCTCCCATCACCCCCCACCGCGACCACCCCGCCGCTCACTCGTTGTGCAGCACCTCCGCGATCGGCAGCCGCGCCGCCGAGCGGGCCGGGACCAGCGCCCCCAGGACGGCGATGCCGACGCCCGCCAGGGCGAGCCCGATGAGCAGCGGGACGTCCCAGACGTCCATCGCCGACTCCGGGAAGACGATGCTCCCGACGTTCTCGACGAGCAGCCGGTGCGCCAGGATTCCGGCCGGGACGCCGATGGCCGCGCTGACCGCGCCCTGCCAGGTCACCGAGGCGAGCGTCATGGTCACCACCTGCCGGGGCGTCATCCCGATCGACTTCAGCATGCCGAGGTCCCGGCGGCGTTCGCGGATGGTGAGCAGCAGGGCGTTGAAGACGCCGAGCGCGGCGACCACCGACAGCAGCACGGTGAAGATCGTGGCGAAGCTGATGACCGCGACGATCGGGCCGCCCATGTCGGGTGCGAACACCGAGGGCGAGAGGCTCGGGTCGGCGGCCGAGACGGCCCGCTGGTACGCCTCGGGGTCGGCGCCTTCGGCGAGTCTCACGTCGTACTCGACCGCGTGCGGGTCGTCGGTGAGCGCGGCCCGGGTGGCGTCGTTGGAGGCGAACGCCCGGGGGTTGCCCTCACTCTCCTCGCCGACGAGGGTGACGGTCAGGTGTCGGCCGTCCAGGTCCAGGGTGAGCCGGTCGCCGAGCTTGAGCCCGTGCTGCCGGATGAAGGACGGCCCGGCCTCGATCTCGTTCGGCCCGGTCGCCGGGCGGCCCCGCACCACCTGGAGCCGCTTGGTGTCGACGGCGTCGTCGCCGCTGTAGAAGTCGGCGAAGGCCGGCTGGGGGTAGCCGACCAGCCCGACCTGGACCAGCCCGCGTACGGAGACCCGTTCGGCGCCGGGGGTGGCGCGCAGCATCGCCTCGGTCTGGGCCGGGGTCAGCCTGGGCTCGGTCGTGGCGTCGCCCGCGAAGTGGGCGGTCAGCACCTTGATGTGGGTGCGGCCGTCGGCGTGGTCGACCAGCCTGGTGAGGGTGGATCCCAGGCCGGTGGTCACCGTCACGGTGAGCACTCCGAGCATGATCGCCGACATGGTGAGCGCGGTACGGGCGGGGCGGGCGAACGGCTGGCCGAGGCCCAGGCTGACGGCGCGCGGCAGCCGGGTCCCGCCCAGCCGGCGCTGGATCTTCAGCCCGCGCCCGTTGCGCGGCGCGCTGCCGGCCGAGATGGCCTGGGCGGCGGAGAGCCGGTGGGCGCGCGAGGCCGGGACGAGTGCGGCGAGGAGGACCAGCAGCGGGACGCTGATCAGGGTGGCGGCGGGCAGCCAGCCGGCCGGCTCGATGACGGCGATGCCGGTGGTGATCCCGGAGAACGCGGCCTGGAGGATCGGGTGTGCCGCGGCCCAGCCGGCCGCCGTACCGAGGACGGTGCCGGCGACGGCGGGCACCGAGACCATGGTCAGGTAGACCGTGACCACCTGGCGCGGGGTGAAGCCGATCGACTTCAGCACGCCGATGTGCCGGTAGCCGGAGACCACCGCGCCGCTGACCACGTTGCCGACGATCAGCGCGGCGACGACCAGGCCGAGCACGCCGAAGACCGTCATCAGCGGCAGGTAGGCGTCGGCGCCCGCCGAGAAGGCCTCTTTCAGCACCAGGTACGACTGCGCGTTGGTGAGCGCGTCCTTCGGCAGGCCTTCCGTGACGGTGCCCATGGCGGAGGTGAGCCGCTGCTCACCGGAGGCGTCGGAGAACCGGTAGAGCATCTGCCGGCCGGTGGGGTGCAGGGCGGCCGCCTGCTCGGGGGTGACCCAGCCGCCGGCGCTCTGGCTCATGCTGGTGGCGAAGCCGACGATGGTGAGCTGCCGGCCGTCGCCGAGCGGGAGCGGATGGTTCAGGAACCTCTCCGAGAAGCCCCCGAAGGGCTCGTTGACGACCACCTCGCCCGGTCCGGCGGCCCAGCGGCCGCCGAGGAGTCGCACCCGGTCCACCGGCCCGGCCGGGTCGGACCGGCCCACCAGGGTGAGCGCTCCGGGCGGGCGGCCGACCCAGTCGGTGGGGATCTCCACCACGGCCTGGTCGAACGGCCCGGCGGCCGCCTCGACGCCCGGCCGGTGGGCGGTGGCGGCGAGCTGCTCCGCCGAGGCCTTGGCCGGGTCGAAGGCGGCGACGACGTGGGCGCCTCGCTGTTGGGCGAACGCGTCGTCGAACGGCGCCCGGGCGGCGCTGATCACCGCGAGGGCGAGCAGCACGGTGGTGGTGGAGCAGAAGACGACCAGGCCGATCACCACGGTCTGCACCCGGCGGCGCTTGACGGCCGCCCGGGAGGCGCGCCACACGGCGCCGTTCGCTCCCTTCACTCCCTTCACTCCGTTCACGAGGACGCCTCCAGCATCCGCTCGCGCGCCACCCGGCCGTCCGCCATCTCGACCAGCCGGCCGGCGCAGCGGGTGGCCAGGGCGGGGTCGTGGGTGACGATCAGCAGGGTCTGCCCGATCTGGTTGAGGTCGATCAGCAGGTCCATCACCTGTTCCCCCGAGCGGCTGTCCAGCGCGCCGGTCGGCTCGTCCGCCAGCAGCAGGGCAGGGCGGTTCATCAGGGCCCGGGCCACCGCGACCCGTTGGCGTTCGCCGCCGCTGAGCGCGGCCGGGTAGACGTCCTTGCGGTGGGCGACGCCGAGTTCGTCGAGCAGTTCCAGCGCGCGGCGGCGAGCCTGGCGGGCGGTGGTGCCGGTCAGCTGGGCGGCCAGCGCGACGTTGTCGAGGGCCGGGAGGTCGTCGATCAGGTTGAAGAACTGGAAGATCATCCCGATGTGGCGGCGGCGGAACAGGGCCAGCCCGTTCTCGTTCAGCGGCCCGAGGTCCTGCCCCTGTACCCGGACGGTGCCGGAGGTGGGGCGGTCCAGTCCGGCCACCATGTTCAGCAGGGTGGATTTGCCGCACCCGGAGGGGCCCATCACGGCGACCGCCTCGCCCGCCCTGATCCGCAGGTCGAGGCCGTCGAGCGCCTTGGCGTCGCCGAACTCCTTGTGCACCCCGGTCAGCTCGACGACGACCTGCGCGTCGTCCGGCCGGGAGGTCCCGTCGTGGTCGGTGTTCATGTCGATGACGGTAGGCGCGGGTGCCCGGCCGGTACGTCCCACCCCGGGTGTAACCGCAGGTCGCCGTAGTACCGGGGATGTACGGACCGGCACCCCCGGATGATGTGGATCATGCCGTGACCTGGGAAGCTGACGCCGTGTGGGGAACGGGATGGGACTGGGCCGCCGTCGTGGCGGCGACGACGACGGTGGCGGGCGTCGGCTGGCTGGCCGTGGCACTGGTGCGGGCGCGGCGGCTGTACCGGGCGGCGATCGGCGAGCGCGGCTGGCTGCTGGAACGCGAGCGGGAGAGCGCCGCCCGTACCGCCGTGGACGCCGAACGGGCGCGGATCGCGGCCGAGTTGCACGACATCGTCAGCCACAACGTGAGTCTGATGGTGGTCCAGGCGGGCGCGGCGCGCGAGGTGCTGACCACCATGCCGGAGGAGGCGGCGGCGGCGATGGGCGCGGTCGAGGCGGCGGGCCGGGACACCATGACCGAACTGCGGCACCTGCTGGGCCTGCTGGCCCCGGCCGCGGACGGCAGCGAGGAGCCGGCCCCGGAGGACTTCGCCCCGCAGCCGAGCCTGGGCCGGCTGAGCCCGCTGATCGACCGGTTCTCCTTCGCCGGGCTGCCGGTGGAGGTCCGGGTCTCCGGCGAGCCGAGGCCGCTGCCCGCCGGGATCGACGTGACGGCGTACCGGATCGTCCAGGAGGCGCTGACCAACGCGCTCAAGCACGGGGACGGGGGGACGGCGGAGGTGACGGTGCGCTACGCCGACCACTACCTGCGGGTCGAGGTGCTCAACAGCGGGCCGAGCGTGCTCTCCGGCGGGTCGGCGAGCCGGGCACCGCGCCCGGCGGACGGCGCCGGGCGCGGGCTGGTCGGCCTGCGCGAGCGCGTCGCGGTGTACGGCGGGGACCTGGACGCCCGGCGCCGGCTCGGCGGCGGCTACCGGGTCCGCGCCCGCATCCCGCTGGACCGGCCGTGACCGGGCACCGGACAGAGCCCCCGACAGAAGAGCAGGCAGAAGACAGCGTGGAGGAGACCGTGGCACAGGAACCGGCCGAGCAGCGCCGCCCGCGAGTCGTGATCGCCGACGACCAGGAGCTGGTCCGCACCGGCTTCCGGCTGATCCTCACCGCACGCGGCATCGACGTGGTCGCCGAGGCCGGTGACGGCGCCGAGGCGGTGGCCGCCGCCGTCCTGCACCGGCCGGACGTCGCCCTGCTGGACATCCGGATGCCCGGCATGGACGGCCTGGAGGCGGCCCGCCGGATCCTCGCCGGGGTCCCCGGGTGCCGGGTGATCATGCTGACCACCTTCGACCTCGACCACTACGTCTACGCCGCCCTGTCCGCGGGGGCCAGCGGGTTCCTGCTGAAGGACGTCACCTCGGCCCACCTCGCCGCCGCCGTACGGCTGGTGGACACCGGCGACGCCCTGCTGGCGCCCTCGATCACCCGGCGGCTGGTGGAGCGCTTCGCGGCGGGCGCCCCGCACCCGGCGGCCGGCGCGGGCGGACCGGCGCTGCACCGCGACCTCGCCCCGCTCACCCCGCGCGAGGCGGAGGTGCTCGCCCTGCTCGGCCGCGGGCTGTCGAACACCGAGCTGGCGCGCGAACTGACCCTCAGCGAGTCGACGGTGAAGACGCACGTGGCCCGGATCTTCGCCAAACTGAACCTGCGCGACCGGGCACAGGCGGTGGTGCTCGCCTATGAGACCGGACTGGTGGCGCCCGGCGGCGGCGACCGCGACTGATTCCCGACCCGCCGATCCCCAACCGGCCGATCCCAAGCCACCGATTCCAAACCCGCCGATCCCCAACCCGCCCCGGACATAAGACCGTTCGCATGACAATCAGCCATCTCACTCATTAGAGGTAACTCCCGGTCGAATCCCCCGTTTTACCCGCCCATGGGGCAACATCTGCATGTCCGCGTCCGAACCACGAGCACCACCCCGGGCGCCCTCAACCGGCATGACGAAGACAATTGGACAGGCCCGTGACCACCACCGCCCCCGTGTGGGACTGCCCCTTCCACCACACCGACGGCCTGGAGTTCGACCCCCTCCTCAAGCGGCTGCTCACCGAGGCCCCGATCGCCCGGATCCGCCTGCCGCACGGCGAGGGCGAGGCCTGGCTGGCCACCCGTTACGAGGACGTCCGGGTGGTCACCACCGACCGCCGGTTCAGCCGCGCCGCGGGCATCGGCCGCGACCTGCCGCGGATGACGCCCGCCCCGATCGCCCAGGCCGAGGCGATCAACCTGATGGACCCGCCCGCGCACAACCGGCTGCGCCGCCTGGTCGCCCAGGGCTTCACCAACCGCCAGGTCGAGCGGATGCGCCCGGCCACCCAGCGGACCGTCGACGGCTACTACGACGAGATGGCGGAGCACGGCGCCCCCGCCAACCTGATGCGCTTCCTGGCCGCCCGGCTCCCGCTCACCACCATCTGCGAGCTGCTGGACATCCCCGAGGCCGACCGCCCCGAACTGCGCGGCCACGCCGTCGCGATGATGCGGATGGGCCCCGGCAGCCGGGACGGCCAGGAAGCCGCCAAGGCCGCCCTGCGCGGCTACTTCGGCGAGCTCACCGCCGCCCGCCGGGCCGCCCCGGGCGAGGACCTGATCAGCGCCCTCGCCACCGCCCGCGACGGCGACGAACTGCTGGACGCCGACGAGCTGACCGTCATGGCGATGGTCCTGCTGGTCACCGGCCACGACACCAGCACCTACCAGCTCGGCAACATCGCCTACACCCTGCTCACCCACCCCGAGCAGCTCGCGAAGCTCCGCGCCCAGCCGGACCTGCTGCCGCGCGCGCTGGAGGAGCTACTGCGCTTCATCCCGTTCCGCCAGGGCGTCGGCATCGCCCGGGTCGCCACCGAGGACGTCGAGCTGGGCGGTGTGCTGATCCGGGCCGGCGAGGCCGTGCACGTCTCCTACCTGACCGCCAACCGCGACCCGGCGGTGTACGAGCGCCCCGACGAGCTGGACCTCGACCGCGGCGCGCCCACCCACATGGCCTTCGGGTACGGGCAGCACCACTGCCTCGGCTCGCACCTGGCCCGGATGGAGCTGCAGGTCGCCATCGGCACCCTGCTGCGGCGCTTCCCCGACCTGCGGCTGGCCGTCGACCCCGCCGAACTCGACTGGGACTCCGGCTCGATCTGGCGCTTCCCCCACACCCTGCCGGTGGCCTGGTAGCCGTAGCCACCTCCCCCGCCCGCCCACGGGCCCACCCGCCGTCGGGCCACCGCCCGCCCACGGGCCCACCCGCCGTCGCGTCGGCCGCCCGTACCGTTCCACGCATCCACCGGCCTGCGACCAGGCCCCCAGGGGAGACCCGACACCCATGGCAACACTCTGCCGCCCCGCCATCGCCGTGCCCGAACACGTCATCACCCTCGACGAGACCCTCGACCTGGCCCGCACCCTGCACGCCGGCCACCCCCAACTCGGCCTGGCCCTGCGGCTGATCGAGAACACCGGGGTGCGCACCCGGCACCTGGTCCAGCCGATCGAGCGGACCCTCACCCACCCGGGCCTCACCGTCCGCAACGAGGTGTACGAGCGCGAGGCCAAGCTCCGCGTCCCCGAGGTGATCGAACGCGCCCTCGCGCACGCCGAGTTGACCGCCCGGGACATCGACCTGATGGTCTACGTGTCCTGCACCGGCTTCATGATGCCGTCGATGACCGCCTGGCTGATCAACACCATGGGGTTCCGCTCCGACACCCGCCAGGTGCCGATCGCCCAGCTCGGCTGCGCGGCCGGCGGCGCCGCCGTCAACCGCGCGCACGACTTCTGCCGCGCCTACCCGGGCGCCAACGTGCTGATCGTCTCCTGCGAGTTCTGCTCGCTCTGCTACCAGCCGACCGACCTCGGCGTCGGCTCGCTGCTCTCCAACGGCCTGTTCGGCGACGCGGTGGCCGCCGTGGTGATGCGCGGGCAGGGCGGGCGCGGGGTGCAGATCGAGCGCAACGGCTCGCACCTCGTCCCGGGTACCGAGAACTGGATCTCGTACGGGGTGCGGGACACCGGCTTCCACTTCCAGCTGGACAAGCGGGTGCCCGGCACGATGGAGATGCTCGCGCCCGCGCTGCGCGGACTGGCCGGCGAGCACGGCTGGGACGTCTCCGGGCTCGGCTTCTACATCGTGCACGCCGGCGGCCCGCGGATCCTGGACGACCTCTGCCGCTTCCTCAACCTGGAGCCGGCCACCTTCCGCTACAGCCGCGCGACGCTCACCGAGCGGGGCAACATCGCCAGTGCCGTCGTCTTCGACGCCCTCGCCCGGCTGTTCGCCGACGGCGGCGTGACCGAGGGCACCACCGGACTGATCGCCGGCTTCGGTCCGGGCATCACCGCCGAGATCTCGCTGGGGAGTTGGGTCGGCGCGCCGACCGACGTGCTGCGCCCTCGACGGCCTCGCGCCATCTCCACTTCCGACATCGCCCTCGTCCATCCGACCGTCCCCCGCCGTTTCCCGGCCGGCACTACGATCACCGAATGACCGACACCACGGAGCGCACCGACACTTCTGCCAGAGCCGCCGAACTCGCCGCCCGCTTCCCGGCGTTGCACGCGCCGCAGTACTGGAGCTGGGGACGGTACGACGCGCAGTTCTCCACCGAGCTGCCGCCGGACGACCTGGTGACCAACATCCACCTGGTCGGCTTCGCCGACGGCGAGGTGGTGCTCTGCCGGGACGACCGGGACCACTGGTTCCTGCCCGGCGGCACCCGGGAGCGCGACGAGAGCGTCGCCGTCTGCCTGGAGCGCGAGCTGCGCGAGGAGGCGGGCGCCCGGCTGCTGGGTGAGCCCGGCTGGCTGGGCGCGCACCGGTGCCGGACCGACGACCCGGTGCCGTACCGGCCGTGGCAGCCGCACCCGGAGAAGGCCTGGCTGTGGGGCTGGGGCGAGGTCGTGCTGGACTCCTCGCCGACCAACCCGGCGGACGGCGAGCAGGTGGTCGAGGTGCGGGCGGTCCCGGCCGACGAGGCGCGACGGCTGCTGCTGACCGGGCACGACGCCTGGTGGGGCGAGCTGATCGAGCTGGCCGTGGAGCTGCGGCGCCGGGCCGGACTGGGCTGAGGCCTGCCGGTCGGGTTATTCCCATCGAGCCGGAAGACCACTGGATCGGCCGAACAGCGGAGAGCGGTGTCCGTTTTACGGTGATATGACTCGGCCATGGAGACCAAACTGCTGGCCGTGGACTACCCGGTACTCAACATCTTCTGGACGATGCTGGAGCTGTTCCTCTGGATCCTCTGGTTCTTCCTGCTGTTCAAGATCATCACGGACATCTTCCGCAGCCATGACCTCAGCGGCTGGGGCAAGGCCGGCTGGCTGGTCCTGGTGATCATCCTGCCGCTGATCGGCGTCCTCGCGTACCTGATCGCCCGCGGGCAGTCGATGGGCAAGCGCGACGTCGAGCAGGCCCAGCAGACCGAGGCCGCGGTCAAGGCCTACATCCGGGACGCGGCCGGGTCCGGGGCGGACACCGGTGGCGGCGGCCGCAGCCACGTCGACGACCTGGCGAGACTGGCGGACCTCAAGGAGCGGGGCGCCATCTCCGACGAGGAGTACCAGAAGGCCAAGGACAAGCTCCTGGTCTGAGGACGGACGGTCGCGGGGCCGGTGGACACCACGTCCACCGGCCCCGCCGTGCGTCGGTGCCCGGTCAGCGCCGCCCGGAGCGCCGGTCGCCCGAGCCGCCGTCGCCGCCGGTCAGGCCGGCCCGGCGCAGCGCGTCCGCCATGGCGCTGTTGGCCGGCGCGGCCGCGCCGCCGGAGCCGCCCCGGTCACGCCGGTCCTGGCCACCACGGGCGCCCTGACCACCGCCCTGACCACCCTGACCACCCTGACCGCCCTGACCGCCGCCGCCGCGCCGCTCCTGGCGCGGCGGGCGGGCCTGCCGGTCGCCCCGGTCGCCCCGGTCGCCGCGGTCGCCGCGCTCGCGCCCGACCTCGTCGTCCAGCCGCAGGGTGAGCCCGATCCGCTTGCGCGGCACGTCCACCGAGACCACCCGGACCTTCACGATGTCGCCCGGCTTGACCACCTCGCGCGGGTCCTTGACGAAGGTCCGCGACAGCGCCGAGACGTGCACCAGCCCGTCCTGGTGGACGCCCACGTCCACGAAGGCGCCGAAGGCCGCCACATTGGTGACCACGCCCTCCAGCACCATGCCGACCTCCAGGTCGCCGATCTTGTCGACGCCCTCCTTGAAGACGGCCGTGCGGAACGCCGGGCGCGGGTCGCGGCCGGGCTTGTCCAGCTCGCCGAGGATGTCGGTGACGGTCGGGACGCCGAAGGTGTCGTCGGCGAAGTCCGCCGGTCGCAGGGCGCGCAGCCGCTCGCCGCTGCCGATCAGCTCGCGCAGCTCCCCGCCGGCCGCGGCGAGGATGCGGCGCACCACCGGGTAGGCCTCGGGGTGCACGCCGGAGGCGTCCAGCGGGTCCGTGCCGTCGGGGATGCGCAGGAAGCCGGCGCACTGCTCGAAGGCCTTGGGGCCGAGCCGGGAGACGTCCTTGAGCTGCTTGCGGGTGCGGAACGGGCCGTTGGCGTCGCGGTGGGCGACGATGTTGTCGGCGAGCGTGCCGGTGATCCCGGAGACC
Organism: Kitasatospora sp. Ki12; assembly: GCF_054601375.1. Classification (NCBI taxonomy): domain Bacteria; kingdom Bacillati; phylum Actinomycetota; class Actinomycetes; order Kitasatosporales; family Streptomycetaceae; genus Kitasatospora; species Kitasatospora sp. Ki12. The sequence goes on from NZ_BAAIHT010000002.1 coordinate 2,820,797, forward strand.
CGGGTGAGCAGCGGCGCCGAGGCGGTGTTGACGTCCACGCCGACGGCGTTGACGCAGTCCTCGACCACGGCGTCCAGCGAGCGGGAGAGCTTCACCTCGCTCAGGTCGTGCTGGTACTGGCCGACGCCGATCGACTTGGGGTCGATCTTGACCAGTTCGGCCAGCGGGTCCTGCAGCCGCCGGGCGATGGACACCGCACCGCGGATCGACACGTCCAGCTCCGGCAGTTCCTGCGAGGCGAACGCGGAGGCCGAGTAGACCGAGGCGCCGGCCTCGCTGACCATCGCCTTGGTGAGCTTCAGCTCGGGGTGGAGCTTGAGCAGGTCCTCGGCGAGCTTGTCGGTCTCCCGCGAGGCGGTGCCGTTGCCGATCGCCACCAGGTCGACGTCGTGCTTCTTCGCCAGCGCGGCCAGGGTGTGCAGGGCCGCGTCCCACTTGTTGGCGGGCTGGTGCGGGTAGATCGTGTCGTACGCGACGACCTTGCCGGTGGCGTCCACCACCGCGACCTTCACCCCGGTGCGGAAGCCCGGGTCCAGGCCCATGGTGGCGCGGGTGCCGGCCGGGGCGGCGAGCAGCAGGTCGCGCAGGTTGGCGGCGAAGACGCGCACCGCCTCGTCCTCCGCCTCGGCGCGCAGCCGGGAGCGCAGGTCGATGCCGAGCCGGACCAGGATCCGGGTGCGCCAGGCCCAGCGGACGGTGTCGCCCAGCCACTTGTCGGCCGGGCGGCCGCGGTCGGCGATGCCGAAGCGGGCCGAGATCCGCCGCTCGTAGTCGTTCTCCCCGGGCAGGTCGCCCTCCGACTCGCCGTCGTAGGGCGAGAGTTCGAGGTCGAGCACCTCCTCCTTCTCGCCGCGCAGCATCGCCAGGATGCGGTGCGAGGGGAGCTTGGTGTACGGCTCCGCGAAGTCGAAGTAGTCGGCGAACTTGGCGCCGTCCTGCTCCTTGCCGTCGCGGACGGTGGCGACCACCCGGCCGCGGGTCCACATCCGCTCGCGCAGCGAGCCGACCAGGTCGGCGTCCTCGCCGAAGCGCTCGACCAGGATCGCCCGGGCGCCCTCCAGGGCCGCCGGGGCGTCCGCCACCGACTCGTTGAGGTACCGGCCGGCCAGCGCCGCCGGGTCCTGGGAGGGGTCGGCGAGCAGGGTGTCCGCCAGCGGCTCCAGCCCGGCCTCGCGGGCGATCTGCGCCTTGGTGCGCCGCTTCGGCTTGAACGGCAGGTAGATGTCCTCCAGGCGGGCCTTGGAGTCGGCGGCCAGCACCCGGGCGCGCAGCGCGTCGTCCAGCTTGCCCTGGGACTCGATCGACTCCAGGACGGCCGCCCTGCGCTCCTCCAGCTCCCGCAGGTAGCGGAGCCGTTCCTCCAGGGCACGCAGCTGGGCGTCGTCGAGGGAGCCGGTGACCTCCTTGCGGTAGCGGGCCACGAAGGGCACGGTCGCGCCGCCGTCGAGCAGGTCGACGGCAGCCTTCACCTGCCCCTCGCGGACGCCCAGTTCCTCGGCGATCTTGCGTTCGATCGCCTGCTGGGCCTGGCGGGCCACCTGTTCGACTGGCGTGGTCACGAAGCCGGTCACCTTCTCCTTCAGTGCTTTCGCCGTACGCCCTGCATTCTGGCAGGTGCCGACGACGGCGCCCGGCCGCACCCGGGACCGCCGGGCGTGGCGTGCCGGTCCGCGGCCCCAAGAAGGCTCAAGCGATGCCCAGTTGCCGCTCCCTAGGCTGGCGGGCATGGACACTCTGGATGCCGCCGCCGAGTTGGAGCGGCTCGCCGCCGCCAAGTACCTGCTGTTCACCACCTACCGGAGGAACGGCACTCCGGTGGCCACCCCGGTCTGGGTCGCGCGGGACGGTGACGCGCTGGTCTTCACCACGGTCACCAAGACCGGCAAGGTCAAGCGCCTGCGCAACCGTTCGGACGTGCTGGTCGGCCCCAGCGACATCCGCGGCAACCTGCTGGGGGCGCAGGTCCCGGCCACCGCCGTGCTCGACCCGGACCGGGCGCCCGCCTACCGCAAGCTGCTCCGGCGCAAGTACGGGCTGCTGTGCGCGATCGCGCTGACGGCGAACGTGCTGCGCTTCGGCAAGGGCGGCACGGTCGGGGTGCGGGTCACCCCAGCGTGAGCGAGCCGTCGGGCCGGCCGTCGGCGGCCAGGCCGATCACCGTCGTCCGGCCGCCGTAGGTCAGCCTGACCCGGTCCGGGCCGTCCCAGGCGGCGTCGACCGTGTCGCCGTACCGGAAGTCCGCGAAGGCGAGCTGCCAGCGGCGGGTGGTCAGGCCGTTGCCCTGGTCGACGAAGACCCACTGGGCGACGTCGAGCATCCCGGGCTGCTCCTGCCGGACGATCCGCCGGTCGGGGCGGTCGGGTGCCGGCCGCGTCGCGATGGACCGCGGGGCGTCGAGGAAGATCCACAGCGGCACCGTCGCCGCGGCCGTCAGCAGCACGCCGACGCCCAGGACCACCCGGATCCAGGCCCGCCAGGTGACGCAGTAGAGCACCACCAGCAGCACCGGCAGCGCGACGGTGCCCAGCAGCAGCGGCCGGTCGAACCAGTCGCGCAGCACCAGCAGACCGCCCTGGCGCTCGCCGTACCGCCCGACCGCGCCGAGCAGGACGAGCAGCGCCAGCACGCCCAGGGCCGCGCGCAGGGCCCGGCGTTCTCCCGCCGTCTGCTGACCGATCACCATGCCGTCAGCCTATAAGTCCGCGCAGTTGGGGAATACGGCTGAACGAAAACGATCGGCGCTGTACGCTGCCGGGCATGTGCGCTGCCACCCGGATGCACCCCGACGAGCCGGTGGTCGACGCGGCCCTGGTGAGACGTCTGATCTCCGCCCAGTTCCCGCAGTGGGAGCGCCTTCCGATCACCCCGGTCGGCCCCGCCGGGGCGGACAACGCGATGTTCCGGCTCGGGCCCGAACTCGCCGTCAGACTGCCCCGGGTGGAGTGGGCCGCCGGGGACGTCCGCCGCGAGCACCAGTGGCTGCCCCGGCTCGCACCGCGGCTGCCACTGCCCGTCCCCGCCCCGCTCGCGCTCGGCCGGCCCGCCGCGGGCTACCCGTGGGAATGGTCGGTGCTGCGCTGGCTCGACGGCGTCAACCCGGCCGTCGGCGTCCTGGCCGCGCCCGCCGGACTCGCCCGCGACCTGGCCGGCTTCGTCAACGCCCTGCGCGCCGCCGACCCGGCCGACGCCCCGGCCGGCCGCCGCAGCGCCCCGCTCGCCTCCCGGGACGGCGCCACCCGCGCGGCCATCGCCCAGCTCACCGGATCGATCGACACCGCCGCGGCCACCGCCCTGTGGGACAAGGCGCTCCGCCTGCCCGACTACGCCGGCCCCCCGGTCTGGACGCACGGCGACCTCACCCCCGGCAACCTGCTGCTCACCCGGACCGGCCGGCTCGCCGCCGTCATCGACTTCGCCCTGATGGGCGTCGGGGACCCGACCGCCGACCTGATCGCCGCCTGGAACCTGCTGCCCGCCGCCGCCCGCCCCACCTACCGCGCCGCCCTCGGCGCCGACGACGCCATGTGGGCCCGCGGCCGCGCCTGGGCCTTCTCCATCGCGCTGGTGACGATCCCGTACTACCGGCACACCGACCAGGCCCTGACCGCCAACGCCCGCCACGTCGTCCGCGAGGTGCTCGCCGACCGCAGCGTCTGACCGACCGCAGCGTCTAGCCGTTCCACGCCGGGCGTCCGTCGCCGACGGCCTCCAGCAGGCGGTGCACCAGGGGGTCGGGGTCGTCGGCGCGCCAGGCCACGGCGACCCGGGTCCGCGCGGTGCCGGGCTCGATCCGCCGGAAGGCGACGCCGCGCAGGCGGATCCGCCGGATGCTCTCCGGGGCCAGGGAGACGCCCAGACCGGCCCCGACCAGCGCGCACACCGTCTGCCACTCCACCGCGTGCTGGGCGATCGCCGGGGTGAAGCCCGCCCCGGCGCACAGCCCGGTGATCCGGTCGTACAGCTGCGGCCCCTCCTCCCGGGGCAGCAGCACGAAGGGCTCGTCCGCCAGCCGTTCGAGCCGTACGGTCCGCCGGCCCGCCAGCGGGTGGTGCGCCGGCAGCACCGCGACGAACGGCTCGGTGAGGACGGTGCGGAAGCGCAGCCGCGGCTCGTCCGCCGGGGGTTCGCGCAGCAGGCCGACGTCGACGGTCCGCTCCAGCAGCGCGGCGACCTGCGGGGCGCTGGTCATCTCGCGCACGTCCAGGCGCACGGCGGGGCTGCGCTGCCGGAAGGTGTCCAGCAGGCCGGGCAGCACGGTCAGCGCGAGGGAGGCGGAGAACCCGATCCGCAGCCGGCCGGCCTCGCCGCTGCCGACGGCGCGGGCGGCGGCCAGCGCGTCCGCGAGGTCGGTCAGCGCCCGCCGGGCGGCGGGCAGGAGTTCGCGGCCGGCCGGGGTCAGCGCGACGCCGCCCGGGTCGCGGCGGAACAGCGGGTGGCCGACCTTGTCCTCCAGCCGCCGGATCTGCTGGCTCAGCGGCGGCTGGGCGATGCCCAGCCGGCGGCGGCGTGGCCGAAGTGCAGCTCCTCGGCGAGCACGACGAAGGCGTGCAGCTGCGGCAGGGGGAGTTCGGGGCGTTCCATATCTCCAGGGATATCAGACCGTCGCACGGGAAGTGTTGGACGTATCCCCGCAGGCCACCTAGCGTTCCCGGCATGACAGAACGACGCGCCATCCTCAGCGGTTCGACCTTCGAGGAGCAGATCGGCTACGCCCGTGCCGTGGTGGACGGCGACTGGGTCCACGTGTCCGGGACGACCGGCTTCGACTACACCGCGATGACCATCTCCGCCGACGTGGTGGAGCAGGCCGAGCAGTGCCTGCGCAACATCGCGACCGCGCTGGCCGAGGCGGACTGCGGCTTCGCCGACGTGGTGCGGGTGCGCTACCTGCTGCCGGACCGCGCGGACTTCGAGCCCTGCTGGCCGGTCCTGCGCCGCTGCTTCGGCGAGGTCCGGCCGGCCGCCACCATGCAGATGTGCGGGCTCGCCGATCCCCGGATGAGGATCGAGATCGAGGTCACCGCCCGGCGCCGGACCAGCCGCACGAATACCGAGTAAAAAACCTTCCCCGGTCAAGGTTCCTGCTAGCCTGGACCCCATGACTGGACTGCGCGAGCGCAAGAAGGAACAGACCCGGCGGGCCATCTCCGAAGCGGCCATCACCCTCTTCCTGGAGCGCGGCTTCGACCAGGTGTCGGTGGCGGACGTCGCGGCGGCCGCCGAGGTCTCCAAGCCGACGCTGTTCTCCTACTTCCCCAGCAAGGAGGACCTGGTCGTCCACCGCTTCGCCGACCACCAGGACCAGGCGGCCGACGTCGTCCGCGGCCGGCTCGCCGGCGAACCGGTGCTGGACGCCCTGCTCCGCGACTTCCTGACCGGCCTCACCCGGCGCGACCCCGTCACCGGCCTCAACGACCACCCCGCCGTGCTCGCCTTCACCGCCCTCGTCTACGGCACCCCCAGCCTGGCCGCCCGGGTCGGCGAGTACGTGGCCCGCGCCGAAACCTCCCTGGCCGACGCCCTGCGCGAAGCCCCCGACCTCCCCGAACCCCGCGAACTCACCGCCCGGCTGCTCGCCGCCCAGGTCACCGCCACCCAGCGGGTCCTCGCCCTGCACAACTGGCACCGCATCCAGGACGGCGGCCGCACCGCGGACGACCTGCACGCCGAGGCCGTCGGCGACGCCACCCGCGCCTTCGACCTCCTCGCCCACGGCTACGGCGGGCCCGCCGGCGGCTGAGCTGCCGGGCTGGCCCCGCAGCTGAGCAGCTGAACGGCTGAACGGCTGATTAGAGTAACGATCATGACAACCCGTCACCACAGCTTCGAGGCCTTGCACAACTTCCGCGACCTGGGCGGCTACCCGGCCGCCGGGGGACGTTCCGTACGGTGGGGCCTGGTCTACCGCTCCGACTCGCTCGGCAAGCTCACCTCGCCCGCCGACCTCGACAAGCTCCGGAGCCTCGGCATCCGGACCGTGATCGACCTGCGCTACCCCTGGGAGATCGCCGCCAAGGGCCGGGTACCCGAGATCGACGGGCTGGAGTACCACAACCTCTCGATCGAGCACCGCCCGTACGACCAGGCCGAGATCGACCCGGAGCTCGACCCCTGGCGCCACCTCGCCGACCGCTTCGCCGAGGTCGCCGAGGACGGGGTGAAGGAGATCCGCCAGGTCCTGGACGTGATCGCGGCCGCCGAGGCCCCGGTGGTCTTCCACTGCGCCTCCGGCAAGGACCGCACCGGGCTCATCGCCGCCCTGCTGCACACCCTGCTCGGCGTCGCCGAGGACGACATCGCCGCCGACTTCGCCCTCACCGAACTCGCCACCCCGCACCTCGTCGCCGAGTGGCACGCCGCCCACCCCGGCCGCACCCTGCGCTGGCCCGGCTACGGCCGCGCCCCGGAGGCCGTCATCCGCCTCACCCTCGCCGACCTCGCCGCCCGCCACGGCTCGGTCGACGGCTACCTCACCGGCACCCTCGGCCTCGACCGCGACCGGATCGACAGCCTGCGCGCCCGCCTGTTGACCGGCTGAGCCGCCCCGGCCGCTCGCGTGGGAAGTCGGCCCGGCCGACTTCCCACGCGCCACTCCCCCCGGCGACAACCCGGTGGCGGGAAGGGCCGGTCGTCAACGACCATGCGCGGTATGACCGAGCAACCCACGCGATGGACCGAGGCGACCGTCCACCCCGGCATGTGGGCCGACCCCGACGGCGACCCCCGCAACAACGAAGGGCCGAGCCCGGACGGCGAACTCGGGGCGCTGGAGGACTGCCTGACGAACTTCCGGCTGACCCTGCGGATGAAGTGCGAGGGCCTGGACGCCGAACAGCTGGCCCGCCGCTCCGTCCCGCCGTCGACGATGTCGCTGCTCGGGCTGGTCCGGCACCTCGCCGAGGTCGAACGGGACTGGCGCAACTGGATCACAGAGGGCGAGCCGCTGCCCAAGCTGTACGGCCGACGGGACGCCGACTTCGACGGTGCGGTGGCCGAACAGTCCGTGGTGGAGGCCTCGTTCCGCGACCTGGCGCGCGAGCAGGCCGCGACCGACGCCATGCTGGCCGGGTTCCCCGACCTGGGCGAACGGGTCGGCCCGGACCGGATCGCGATCCGGGAGCTGCTGGTGCACCGGGTCGAGGAGTACGCCCGGCACTGCGGCCACGCCGACCTGCTGCGCGAGTGCGTCGACGGACGCGTCGGCCAGTGACCGAGGCCCCGGCCGGCGGCGGACGTCAGCGGCGGCGCCCCCGGGCCGGGTTGGTGCCCCCCTTGCCGGTCCCGGACCTGCTCCCGGCCCCGGTGCGCGGCTTGCCCGTCGGGGCGACCGTCGGGGCCGTCGTGGTGGGCCAGTGGGCGGGGCGGGTGAGGCCGGCCGGGAGGCGGGTGCCGGCGTCGCCGCGGGCGGCGTGCAGCTGGGACTGGGTGAGGTAGAGGGCGGTGCTGAGGTCGGCGCCGGCCAGGTTGGTGTCGCGCAGGTCGGCGCCGATGAGGTCGGCCAGCCGGAGGTCGGCGCCGGAGAGGTCGGCGGCCACCAGCATCGCCCCGCGCAGGTTGGCGCCCCGCAGGTCGGCGCCGCGCAGGCGGGCGCCGAAGAAGTCGCCGCCGCGGTGTTCGGGGCGGCCGGGTACGGCGGCCCGGACGAGTTCGCCGGCCCGCAGCAGGAGGTCGCTGACCCGCTGCCGGTGGGCCGGGACGTCGAGGGCGAGGACTTCCTCGGGGGTGCCGCCGGCCAGCCGGTCGGTCTCCTCCAGGGCCTGCCGCAGCTCGGCGTGGACCGGCCGGGCGGGCTCGAAGGTGAGCGCCTCGGTGAGGTAGCGGAGGAGTTCGTGCAGCTGCCGCACGATCGGGAAGATGTCGAACATCGGCCCGGCGGTGTCCGGCTCCTCGCGCCAGCTGCGGCCGCCGAAGGTCACCTGGGAGATCCGCTGTCCGGCGCCGAAGCACTCGTAGACGGTGCAGCCCTGGAAGCCGCTCTCGCGCAGTCGCGCGTGGATGCCGCAGGTGAAGTCGGTCCGCAGGTTGTGACAGGGGTTGCCGGCCCGCTTGTTCTCGGCGAAGTCGGTGCCGGCCGAGAAGGGCAGGGCCACGCAGCAGAGCCCGAAGCAGTTGCCGCAGTCGGACTCGAGCGAGGTCGGCGCGGCCGCCTTGGGGTCCTGCGGCGACTCGGTCTCGCGCACGTCCGGGGTCCTTCCAGCCGGGCGCCGGGGCGGCGCCGTGAACCCAGGAATCCTACTGGGCAGAGCACCCTCCACGCCTGTAAGGTTCTTATCGCAAGAGTAACCATTACACACAATGCGGGGTGGACAGCATGCAGGAGCCGGGCACCTGGGAACTCGTCCGGATGTGGATCTCGGGCTGGGCGGTCTCGCGCGGCTCCGCCGAGCCGGTGGACCAGCCCTGGGGCTGGTCCATCGACGTCGGCGCGCCCGCCGGCGAGGTGGGCCGGCACGTGCTGCCCGAGCCGACCGAGGCCGAGGTCCGCAAGATCGCCGAGAACACCACCGCGCCGCACACCTGGCTGAAGCTGTTCGCCGAGGACACCGTCGTGCGCCCCTGGCTGGGCCCGCGGTGGCGACTGGACGTCCCGGGCTTCCTGATGAGCACCCCGCTCGGCCCCGAGCGGCCCGAGCCGCCGGCGGGCTTCACCGTGACCACCTGGGAGCGGGGCGGGGTGCTCCGGGCGCTGGTGCGCACCGGGGCCGGGCACCTGGCGGCGCGCGGCCAGGCGGGCCTGGCGGGCCCGGTGGCCGTCCCGGACCAGATCACCACCGTGCCCGGGTTCCGCCGCCGGGGCCTGGGCGGCCTGGTGATGCGCACGCTGCAGTCCGCCGCGTACGAGCGGGGCGCGCGCACCGGCGTGCTGGTCGGCACGCCGGACGGACAGGCGCTCTACACGGCGCTCGGCTGGACCACCCACGCCCCGATGGCCAGCCTGGTCCTGGAGCCGGAGCCGCAGCCGTAACCGGAGCCGGCCGCCGACTAGGCGTACGGCAGCAGCTCGGCCCGCTTCGGCGGGCGGCCGTCACCGGAGGAGCGGCCGGTCAGGCGCCGGCCGATCCACGGGCCGAGGTGGGTGCGCAGCCAGCGGGCGTCGGCGCGCAGGCGCTCGGCGCGGCCGGGCGGGGCGGCGACGGGCAGCGGGGCGCGCCAGTCGAAGGAGGCGGGGCGGCCGAGCGCCTCCAGCACGCCCTCGGCGACCCGCCGGTGGCCCTCCGGCGAGAGGTGCAGCCGGTCCTCGGCCCAGAGCCGGCGGTCGTCGAAGCAGGGGGCGGAGAAGAGGTCGACCACGGCGAGGCCGTCCTGTCGGCCGAGTTCCTGCACGAAGGCCTTCATCCGCAGGATGGTGGGCAGCAGCCGGGCACTGCCGGCCATCCTGCGGGTGGGGTCGGTGCTGGTGAACAGGACGACGGTGGCGCCGGTGGCGCGCAGTTCCCGGACGCAGTCGCCGAGCAGCCGCTCGACCCGGTCGATGTCGCAGCCGGGGCGCAGCACGTCGTTGAGGCCGCCGGCCAGGGTGACGAGCCCGGCGCCCAGCGCGGCGGCGGGGGCGAGCTGCTCGTCGTGGATCTGGCCGATGAGCTTGCCGCGGACGGCGAGGTTGGCGTACCGGAAGTCGCCGTCCGTGCGCTCCGCCGCCAGCGCCGAGGCGACCCGGTCGGCCCAGCCGCGGTAGTGGCCGTCGGGCAGCAGGTCGTCGCACATGCCCTCGGTGAAGGAGTCACCGATGGCGACGTAGTCGGCGTAGCTGCGGTAGGTGGTGGGCACGGACTGGCCTCCGCTCTCCAGGGACGCTTCGCGGTCCGACGATCGTACGCGTGGGCCCGTACGCCCCCGGCACGAGGCCCGGACCTGGGCGCGGGCCCCGGACCTGAGTGCGGGCCCCGGACCTGGGCGCTCATCGCACGCCGAGCGTTCGTTTATCGGCCCGCGCCACCCTGGGGCCACGGGGCGGCGGCCGGCGACGGGGGCCTTGCCGCCGCCCCACCCGGGCGACCGCCCGTCGGCGTTCAGCCCGCGACGACCCCGACCTCCGCCCCGACCTCCGTCCCGGCCTCCGCCGCCCGGGGCGTGAACCAGTGCTCGCGCACGGCGTCCGTGGGCCGCTGCTCGCCGAGGGCGGGCAGGCCCCACGCCCCCAGCGCCTCGATGACCGGCCGCAGTTCGCGTCCGCGCCCGGTCAGCTCGTAGACCGTCGCGCTGGCCGGCCGTTCCAGCCGTCGTCGGGTGGCCAGCCCTTCGCCCTCCAGCTGCTTGAGCCGGGCGGCCAGGATGTCGGTGGAGACGCCGGGCAGGTCGGCGTGCAGGTCGGTGTAGCGGCGCGGGCCGCCGAGGAGTTCACGGACGATCAGGAGGCTCCAGCGCTCCCCCACCGCGTCCAGGGCGCGGGCGACGGCGCAGTACTGGTCGTAGCTTCGGCGTGACATGTGGATCAGCATAGCCAAAAGGTTGGACTTTCCAAGTGCCTACTTGGTAGAACAAAGCAGAAGCAACGATGCGGTGGTGACGGTCGGGAGGCCTCAGGTGGAGTTTCGGCAGTCCAGCAAGCTGAATGACGTGTGCTACGAGATCCGCGGCCCGGTGGTCGACCAGGCCAACGCCCTGGAGGAGGCCGGGCACACCGTGCTGCGGCTGAACACCGGCAACCCGGCACCGTTCGGCTTCGAGGCGCCCGAGGAGATCATCCAGGACATCATCCGCAACCTGCCCAAGGCGCACGGCTACAGCGACTCGCGCGGCATCCTGCCGGCCCGCCGCGCGGTGGTGCAGTACTACCAGCAGCGCGGGGTCCAGGGCGTCGACGTCAACGACGTCTACCTCGGCAACGGCGTCTCCGAGCTGATCCAGATGGCCGTCACCGCGCTGGTGGACGACGGCGACGAGGTGCTCGTGCCGATGCCGGACTACCCGCTCTGGACGGCCGTGGTCCGGCTGGCCGGCGGCAAGGCCGTGCACTACCTGTGCGACGAGGAGGCGGAGTGGTACCCGGACCTCGACGACATCGCCGCCAAGATCACCGCCCGCACCAAGGCGATCGTGGTCATCAACCCCAACAACCCCACCGGCGCGGTCTACCCGAAGGAACTGCTGGAGGGCATCCTCGACCTGGCCCGCCGCCACCAGCTGATGGTCCTGGCCGACGAGATCTACGACAAGATCCTCTACGACGGCACCGAGCACCACTGCCTGGCCGCCCTCGCCGAGGACGTGCTCACCCTCACCTTCAACGGCCTCTCCAAGGCCTACCGGGTGGCGGGCTTCCGGAGCGGCTGGCTGGTCGTCTCCGGTCCCAAGCAGCACGCCTCCGACTACCTGGAGGGCCTCACCATGCTCTCCGGCATGCGGCTGTGCCCCAACGTGCCCGCCCAGTACGCCGTCCAGGCCGCGCTCGGCGGCCACCAGTCCATCAACGACCTGGTGCTGCCCAACGGCCGGCTCACCGAGCAGCGCGACGTCGCGGTCCGGGCCCTGAACGAGATCCCCGGCGTCAGCTGCGTCAAGCCCAAGGGCGCCCTGTACGCCTTCGCCAAGCTGGACCCGGCGGTGCACCGGATCGTCGACGACGAGCGGTTCGTGCTGGACCTGCTGCTGCGCGAGAAGATCCACGTCGTCCAGGGCACCGGCTTCAACTGGCCCCGCCCGGACCACTTCCGCTTCGTCACCCTGCCCCGCACCGACGACCTGGAGACGGCCGTCAACCGGATCGGCCGCTTCCTGGCGACGTACCGCCAGAGCTGACGGGTAACGCCGGAGCTGACGGGCGCCGCCGGAGCCGACAGCACGTACGCTCACCGGTCATGACCGTCCTGCGCTCGATCGCCCTGTTCGCCCTCGCCGCGCTCGCCGAGATCGGCGGCTGCTGGCTGGTCTGGCAGAGCGTGCGCGAGCAACGGCCCTGGTGGCTGGCCGGGATCGGGGTGGTGGCGCTCGGCGCGTACGGCTTCGTCGCGGCGCTGCAGCCGGACGCGGACTTCGGCCGGGTGCTGGCCGCGTACGGCGGGGTGTTCGTGGCCGGCTCGCTGCTCTGGGGCATGGCCGTGGACGGCTTCCGGCCGACCCGCTACGACGTGGCGGGCGCGCTGGTCTGCCTGGCCGGGGTCGCCGTGATCATGTACGGGCCCCGGCGCTGAGGTCCTCATGTACGGGCCCCGGCGCTGAGGTCCTCCCTCGACGCCGGGGCCCGCTACGGGACTTCGGGGACTACCAGCCCCAGCCGCCGCCCTCGCCGTCGTCGTCGCGGTTGGAGTCCCAGCCCTCGCCGACCTTGCGCAGGATCGAGTAGTTGTCGATCTGCGTGCCGTCCTCGGCCAGCGCGGTGACCTTCATGACCGACTTCTGGCCCAGGTGGGCCGGGGTGACGTCGACCTTGATGAAGGAGTAGCCGGTGTAGCGCACCCGCGACCACTGGATGGTCTCGGGGGTCTTCACCCGGCCCTTGCTCCAGTAGTAGGTCTTGACCTCGTCCTGGTGGTTCTCGTGCCCCTCGTAGGTGTCCGGCACGTCGAACTTGTACAGGCTGCGGCCGGCGGCGCCCGCGGTCACGTAGACCACGCCGTCCTTCTCGGGCTCGATGGTGGCGCCGCTCGGCACCTGCTTCGAGACCTTGTTGCCCAGGATGGCGTCGGTGCGCTCGTAGATGTGGTTGTGGCCGTTGATGACCAGGTCCACCCGGTACTTCTCGAACAGCGGCACCCAGGCCTCGCGGACGCCGCCCTCGGAGGCGTGCGCGACGGTGGTGGAGAAGGCGCAGTGGTGGAAGAAGACCACGACGAAGTCGATGGTCTCGTCGTTGCGCAGGTCCTTGAGGGTGCGCTCCAGCCACTTGGTCTGCTTGCCCGCCGAGAGGCCGAGGTTGGCCGGGATCTCGTAGGAGACGTCGTTGGCGTCCAGGGAGATGACGCCGACGTTCTTGTAGCGGAAGGTGTAGACGCCGGGGACGTTGCGCGGGTCCGGGCCGTTGTTCGGCAGGAAGAAGCGGGAGTTCTCGCCGCCGTAGCCGTTGGGCGAGTACCAGGCCTCGATGTCGTGGTTGCCGTAGGCGACCATCCACGGGATCTCGGCGGCGACGGTCTCGGTCTGCACCAGGAAGTCGTCCCAGGTCTTCGCGTTGAAGACGGACTTGTCCGGGTCGGTGCCGGAGCCGGCCGGGTCGGCGTAGCAGATGTCGCCGGCGTGCAGGTGGAAGGCCGGCTTCTGGGCCTTGATGATGTGGTCGTTGCCCGCCGCGTGCGCGCTGACGCCCTGGTCGCCGAAGGCGGTGAAGGTGAACGGCTCGTACACCTTGCCCCAGCGGTGGTCGCGGGACGGCGCGGTGCGGAAGGTGTGCAGGGTGGAGATCTGCTGCTGCGAGGCGGGGTCGAAGCCCTCGTGGCCGACACCGTAGTAGTAGGTGGTGTCGGGGTGCAGGTCCTCCAGCGCCACGTGCAGGTAGTACTGGTCCACCGGCTGGCCGGTCGGGGTCAGCGCGGGGGTGTGCAGGGCGCGGACCTCGGCCTGGACCTTGTGGCTGAGCTCCCACGGGGTCTTGCCGAAGCGCAGGAACGGCTTCCTGACCGGCGCCGGGACCTGCCAGGAGACGCGGAACTGGGTGTCCGGCTCGGGGCCGAACTGGAGGTGGCGGCCGACCGGCGCGACCAGCGCGCCGTCGATGCCGTCCGTCGTGCCGCCCGTCAGCAGCTGCGGGCCGGCCGGCGCCGCGAACGCGGTGCCGCTGCCCAGGGCACCGCCGACGGCGACGGCACCGACGGTCACGGCACCGGCGCGCAGCATCCGGCGGCGGGAGAAGCGGGCCCGCAGGTACTCGTGCTGCTCGGCCATGCTCATGCGGTCGGCAAGCTTGGCCGGCACGCCCATGTTGGGGATATCCATGCGCGGGACTCTGTCAGCGGCGTGTGGAGCGGACACGGACGCACGGTGAACGGGCCGCAGCGTATCCCCCATTCGAACGCCAATGTTCGACCATGGTTCGGTAAAGGGGCATGTCCGCGTCGAACCGACCCGGGATCATGGCCCTCACCAGCCACGTCGGTTGAGTGGGTGTCGGCGGATCCTCCCCAGAGGGATGACCCGCCGGAGGGTCAGGAGGGTTCGTCCCACTGCGTGGGGGCCCGGTTGCCGGTGCCGTCGCAGGTACGGCAGATCTCGTCCCGGTAGGCGTGCTTGGCGCCGCCCGCGTCCACCCGGTAGCGGACGTACACCCCGGTGCCGTCGCACAGGAAGCAGTTGCCGCCCCCGCCGCCCACCTCGGTGGTGCCGGTGCCCTGGCAGGTCCGGCAGCTGAGGCCGGCGGTCCGGCCGGTGCCCGCGCAGATGCGGCAGACCGTCGTCATCGTCTTCCTCCCTCGCGCGGAACCGCTCGGCGCCACCGGTCATGGTAGTGGTGCGGGCCGCCGGACCACCCCGGGACGGCGATCTGACGATCAGTCAGTCATTCCGGTCGGGGACTCATTCCGGCCGGGTCCGTCGGACCGCGGCGGGCCGCCCGGACGTCCGGTGGCGGCCGCTACTCCGCCAGGCCCTCGCGGACCCGGCGGGAGACCGAGATCAGCTGGAGGTCGAGCAGGCCGGGCGGATCGGCCAGGCCGGGGCCGCCCGCGCGCACCCAGGCGGCTATGTCGTCGATCATCTCGTCCATCAGCACGAAGCCGAGCCAGACCGGACGCCCGCCCGCGGCCCGGCCCTCGGCGGAGGGGCCGACCACCACCACGTTGGACTGGCTGCACACGTCCAGGCACTTGACGGCCCGGACCCGCCCCGCCGGACCCACCGCCGTCCGCAGCCGCTCGTACTGGCCCGCGTGGTCCACCCCGGGGTGCTTCGCCTCGGTGCCGCAGCAGCAGCCGCGGCAGACGGTGACGGTCACCGGGGAGGCCGCGCCCCGCTTCCGGTCCTGCTCCCGGGCGCCGTCGCGGTCGCGGTCTCGGCGGCTCATCGGTCCTGGTCCCCCTGGTGGTCGGCGGTGTCGGCGGTGTCGGCGGTGTCGGCGGTGCGCTCCGCAGCCGCTCCGCACCCGCACTGTACCCGCCGGTCAGGGGGCGTCCACCAGGGCCCGGACAGGCTCCGGACCCCGGGCCCCGCTACCCCACCGCCGAGGCCGCGGCCCGGCCCGCCGTACGTCCGGAGAACAGGCAGCCGCCCAGGAAGGTGCCCTCCAGCGAGCGGTAGCCGTGCATGCCCCCGCCGCCGAAGCCCGCGGCCTCGCCCGCCGCGTACAGCCCCGGGAGCACCTCACCGTCCGGCCGCAGCACCCGGGCGGACAGGTCGGTGTGCAGTCCGCCCAGTGACTTGCGGGTCAGGATGTTGAGCCGGACGGCGATCAGCGGGGCGGCGCCCGGGTCGAGGATCCGGTGCGGGGCGGCGGTGCGGACGAGCCGGTCGCCGAGGTAGCGGCGGGCGCCGTGGATGGCGGTGACCTGGAGGTCCTTGGCGAAGGGGTTGGCCAGCTGGCGGTCGCGGTCCTCGACGGTGCGGCGCAGCTCGTCCGGGTCGATCAGCGGCTCGCGGGTCCTGGCGTTCATGCCCCGGGCGAGGTCGGCGAGGTTGCCCGCCGTGACGAAGTCCCGCCCGTGCCGCAGGTGGCCCAGGACCGGGCCGGGGGCGCCGGGCAGGGCGCGGCCGAGCACGCCGCGCACGGACTTCCCGGTCAGGTCGGGGTTCTGCTCGGAGCCGGAGAGGGTGAACTCCTTCTCGATGATCCGCTGGTTGAGCACGAACCAGGTGTACTCGTGGCCGGTGGACATGATGTGTTCGAGCGTGCCGAGGGTGTCGAAGCCGGGGAACAGCGGGACGGGCAGCCGCCGGCCGCGCGCGTCCAGCCAGAGCGAGGACGGGCCGGGCAGGATCCGGATGCCGTGCCGGGCCCAGATCGGGTCCCAGTTCTCGATGCCCTCGGTGTAGTGCCACATCCGGTCGCCGTTGATCAGACCGGCCCCGGCCGCGCCGGCGACGTCCAGCATCAGGCCGTCCACGTGCGCGGGCACGCCGGAGAGCAGCTTGGCGGGCGGGGTGCCGAGCCGGGCCGGCCAGGCCTTGCGGACCAGGTCGTGGTTGCCGCCGATGCCGCCGGAGGTGACGACCACGGCCTGGGCGCGCAGGTCGAAGCGCCCGGCGACCTCGCGGGAGCTGGCCTCGCCCCGGGCGGCCGGGCTCGGCTCCAGCACCTCGCCGGTGACGGTGTCGACGGCGCCGGCGGTGGCGGACAGCCCGGTGACCCGGTGCCGGAAGCGCAGGTCGACCAGCCCGCGCGCGGCGGCCTCCCGGACCCGGCGGACGAAGGGCGCCAGCAGGCCCGGCCCGGTGCCCCAGGTGATGTGGAAGCGCGGCACCGAGTTGCCGGGCCCGTCGGCGAGGAAGCCGCCGCGCTCGGCCCAGCCGACCACCGGGAAGAGCCGCACGCCCATCCCGTGCAGCCAGGCCCGCTTCTCACCGGCCGCGAAGTCCACGTACGCCTCGGCCCAGCGGCGCGGCCAGTCGTCCTCGGGCCGGTCGAAGCCGGCGGTGCCGAGCCAGTCCTGCCAGGCGAGGGCGTGCGAGTCGCGGATCCGCATCCGGCGCTGCTCGGGCGAGTCGACCAGGAAGAGGCCGCCGAAGGACCAGTGCGCCTGCCCGCCGAGCGAGGCCGCCGGCTCCTGGTCGAGCAGGATCACCTTCCGTCCGGCGTCGGCGAGTTCGGCGGTGGCGGCGAGGCCGGCGAGTCCCGCTCCGATGACGATGACGTCGGCGTCCAGGGCCATGCGCAGTCCTCCGTCGCGGCTCGCGGTGGCGGCGGGCCCGCGGACCGGCCGTCGCTGTGCGCCGATAGTGCGGCCTGTGGTGACGCCCGGTCAACCGCCGGTGGACCGGAAGGTGACGAACAGCGACGCGAATTCCGCTCCACACCGTTTCGGAAATGTCTTCGATACACGGTGGAGCGAAATTCGAAATGTCACCGGACACCATCTGACGGAATTTCGGGAATTTCCCCGCGAACCATGGACGGCCACGTAACCTGGCGGTAACTTACCTGCTGGTAGCTGCGGCCCGGCTCGGTACGACCCCCACCCGTCGTTTCTCTCCCCCAGGAGGAACCGTGCTCCGCCCTGCCCGGAATTCCCGGCACCTCCGCAATTCCACCGCGCTCGCCGCGGTCGCCCTCGGCGCCGCCCTGGCACTCACCTCCACGAGCGCCCAGGCCGCCACGCCCGCCCCGAAGCACTACGTGGCGCTCGGCGACTCCTACGCCGCCGGCGCCGGCGTGCCCGGCCAGTCGGCCGGCCTCTGCCTGCGCTCCGACCGCAACTACGGCCACCTGGTCGCCGCCGCCCTGAAGGCCGGCGCCTACACCGACGTGACCTGCGCCGCCGCCAAGGTCAAGCACATGACGCAGTCCCAGTACGACGCCTTCATCAAGGTCAACGACCCGCAGTTCGACGCACTGACCGGCGACACCGACCTGGTCACCCTCGGGATCGGCGGCAACGACCTCGCGGCCAGCGACCTCGGCCTCGGCGAACTGGTCGCCACCTGCGTCGCCGGCGCGGTGGTCAACCCGCTGGGCACGCCCTGCAAGGACGTCTACCACCACGGCTACTGGGACTGGAGCACCTGGTCCTGGCAGTACGGCACCGACGACCTGGCCGAGCGGATCACCGGCACGATCGCCCCGCAGATCGCCGGCACGCTCCGGCAGATCCACGCCAAGGCGCCCAACGCCAAGGTGCTGCTGGTCGGCTACCCGTCCGTCCTGCCCGCCGACGGCTCGACCTGCGTCCTGCGCCAGCCGGTGACACCGGGCGACGTCGAGTACATGTACGGCGTGCTCAACAAGCTGAACGCCGCCCTGAAGTCCACGGCGGCGGCGAACGGCGCGACCTACGTGGACACCGCGACGCCGACGGTCGGCCACGACGTCTGCTCGGACGACCGCTGGATCGAGGGCGCGCTGCCCGGCTCGCCCGCGGTGCCGTTCCACCCGAACGCCACCGGCGAGAAGGTGATGGCGGACGCGGTGCTCGCCGCGCTGCGGTAGGCCCGCGCCGAGGACGCGCGTCTTGCGGCGAACGGCCCCGGAGAGCCCCGAGGGGCCGGTGACCAGACCCCGGTCACCGGCCCCTCGGCTCCGCCGTTCGCCGTCCGCCGTTAGCCGCTACTCGGCTTCGGACGAGGCGGAGACAGAGGCGGCGGCCGGAGCGGAGGCGGCGGCCAGTCCGGCCGACCACTTCTCCTCGACGTTGCCGAACTTCCAGTACGCGATCGCCGCCGCCCAGGTGAGCACGAACAGTCCGACGATCGCGTAGCCGACGAAGTTGAGGTCCAGCCCGCCGACCCAGGCGATCGGCCCGCTGGTGATGTCCAGCTTCTCGCCGAGCAGGCCGATCAGCTCGATCGAGCCGATGACCAGCGCGACCAGCACCGACAGCCCGGTGACGGTCAGGTTGTAGTAGATCTTGCGGACCGGCTTGGAGAACGCCCACTCGTAGGCGAAGTTCATGAACGAGCCGTCGATGGTGTCCAGCAGGCTCATCCCGGCCGCGAACAGGATCGGCAGCGTGAGCAACGCGTACCAGGGCAGCGAGAACGCCGCCGCGCCGCCCGCCAGCACCAGCAGGGACACCTCGGTGGCGGTGTCGAAGCCCAGGCCGAACAGCAGGCCCACCGGGTACATGTGCCAGGGCTTGGTGACGGCCCTGGTCACCCGGCCGAGGATGCGGTTCATCAGCCCGCGCCGCTCCAGCTGGCGCTCCAGCTCGGCCTCGTCGTACTCGCCCACGCGCATCCGGCGGAAGACCTTGAGGATGCCGTTGAAGGCGCCCAGGTTGATCAGGCCGAGCAGCAGCAGGAAGGTGCCGGAGACGGTGACGCCGATCAGGCCGGTCATCTCGTGCAGCGTCGAGTCGTCGGACTCCACCTGGCCGGCCAGCGAGCGGATGCCGAAGGCCAGCAGCGCGCAGAGGCCGAAGACGATCGAGGAGTGCCCGAGCGAGAACCAGAAGCCGACCGACAGCGGCCGCTTGCCCTGGCCCATCAGCTTGCGGGTGGTGTTGTCGATGGCGGCGATGTGGTCGGCGTCGAAGGCATGCCGCATGCCGAGGGTGTAGGCGGTCAGGCCCATGCCGGCGCCGAACACCTGGCCGCCGACGGTGTAGTGCTCGGGCGCGACCAGCGCCAGCAGGGTGAACCAGCCGATGACGTGCAGCGCGAGGATGAACCCGCCCATTCCGGCCAGACGGATCCACTCCTCACGGGTGAGCCGGTCGCGCCAGCGAGGGGCGGTCATCGTCGTGTTCCTTTCGGTGGGGCGGGCGGAGCTGGGCCATCTTTCCGCCTGGACGCGCGCAGTTGCAAGTCATGCGCAATTACGGAACGGTTTCCGCCCACCCCTGGATCACCACGATCCGTACAGGACCTCGTCACCTCCCGAGCCTTTCTCCGGTCGCTCTACGCGCGGATACTCGCGTCTACGCGCGAAAACCCTGGCGCCGAAACCCTCGACTCCCCACGGAGGAACGGCACATGACGATCCGTATTCGAGCCGCCGCGGCCCTGTCCGGCGCGGCGCTGCTCGCGGCCGGTCTCACCACCCTCGCCCCGGCCGCCACCGCCGCCCCCACCTCGAACGCCGCCACCTCGACGGCCACCGCCACGACGGCCACCGCCGCCGCTGCCACGCCGCACCGGGTGCTGTTCGACAACAGCAAGGCCGAGACCGCCGGCAACGCCGACTGGATCATCAGCACCAGCCAGCCCGACCCGCTCGCCCAGAACCCCGCCCCCACCACCGAGAAGAGCTGGACCGGCGCGCTGTCCGCCTGGGGCGTCGCCCTGCAGAAGACCGGCCAGTACAGCCTCAAGACCCTCCCGGCCGGCTCCACCATCACCTACGGCACCGGCGGCGCGCTCGACCTCGCCAACTTCGACACCTTCGTGCTCCCGGAGCCCAACATCCGGCTGAGCGCGAGCGAGAAGACCGCCGTCATGCGGTTCGTCCAGAACGGCGGCGGGCTCTTCCTGGTCTCCGACCACGTCAACAGCGACCGCAACAACGACGGCTGGGACTCGCCGAAGATCATCAACGACCTGCTGACCAGCAACGGGGTGAACAACAACGACCCCTTCGGCTTCTCGGTCGACCTGCTCAACATCACCACCGACAACCCGCGCGCGATCAACGACGCCACCGACCCGGTGCTGCACGGCCCCTTCGGCACCGTCACCGGCTCGATCCTGCGCAACGGCACCACCTTCACCCTCAAGCCCGCCGACAACCCCTCGGTCAAGGGCCTGGTCTACCGGACCGGCTCCAGCGGCAACACCGGCGCCTTCTTCGTCACCAGCACCTTCGGCTCCGGCCGGGTCGCCGTCTGGGGCGACAGCTCCCCGATCGACGACGGCACCGGCCAGTCCGGCAACACCCTCTTCAACGGCTGGGACGACCCGGCGGGCACCGACGCCGCCCTCGCCCTCAACGCCACCGCCTGGCTGAGCAAGGCCTGACCGCCCGGCCGGACGGGGACATGACCGCCCGGCCCCACCGCGCGGCCTTCATCAGGAAAACGGCCGGTTCCTCCCCTAGGGTCGGAATGCCGACGCCCGCGGCGCGCGGGTACGGGGCGACACCCGTACGCACCGCGCGCCGCGGGCCCGCCGGCGCCCACCCGGCCCGGGACCCGATGGGAGCGGCCATGCCGTCGTACCCCTACCGCACCACCCGCGAGGATGTCCACGTCCCGCTGCCCGACGGCACCCGGCTGGCCGCCCGGCTGTGGCGGCCGGTCGGCGACGAACCCGTCCCGGTACTGCTGGAGTACTCCGGCGACCGCCTCAGCGACCGCACCGCCGCCGAGGACGCCCGCCGCCACCCCTGGTACGCCGGCCACGGCTACGCCACCCTGCGGGTCGACACCCGCGGGCACGGCAACTCGGACGGCACTCCCGGCGAGCCCGGCGGCGAACAGGAGCTCGCCGACGGCGCCGCCGCCGTCGACTGGCTGGCCCGCCGCCCCTGGTCGAGCGGGCGGGTCGGCCTGCTCGGCGCCGGCGCGGCCGGCACCACCGCGCTGCGGCTGGCCGCCCGGGTGCCGGACACCGTCGGCGCCGTGGTCACCGCCTGCCCCGAGGGCGGCCACCGGCTCGGCGGCGCCCTCCTCGCCGCCGACCTGCACACCCGGCTCACCGCCCTGGTCGCCGACGCCGCCCTGCCCCCGGACCCGCGCCACGTCGGCGACGCCTGGCGCGAGCGCTGGCTGACCCGCCTGGAGTCCCTGGAGCCGCCCGTCGACACCTGGATCGCCGCCGGCGAGACCAGCGTCCCGGTCTCCGTCCCCACCCTCGCGATCGCCGGCTGGGGCGACCCGTCCTGCTCCTTCGTGCTGCGCCTGCTCGCCGAGGACCCCACCGCCCGCGCCCTGATCGGCCCCTGGCCGCACGGCCTGCCCGAGGACGCCCTGCCCGAGACCCTGCGCTGGTGGGACCACTGGCTGCGCGGCGTCGACACCGGCGCCGCCGGGGAGCCCGCCCTGCGCAGCTGGATCAGCACCCGCTGGACCGGCGACGAGGCCTGGCCCTCCCCCGACGTCCGCGAGATCCACTACGGCCTCGACGGACCGCTGCGCACCGCCGGCACCGCCTCCGACGACCGCTACGTCCGGGTCCGCTCCCCGCAGCACACCGGCCTCAACGCCGGCGCCCACGTCCAGCGGGGCCGCCCCGCCGACCAGCCGCCCGACCAGCGCGAGGAGGACGGCCGCTCGGTCTGCTTCGACTCCCAGCCGCTGCCCGAGCCGGTCGAAGTGCTCGGCGCCCCGACCGTACGGCTGCGGCTGCGGCTGAGCGAGGGCGGGTCGGCCGCCCTGGTGGCGGTGCGGCTCTGCGCGGTCGGCCCGGACGGCACCTCGGAGCTGGTCACCCGGGGCGTCCTGGTCGCCGACGGGCCGGACGCCGAGGTGGAGCTGGCCGCCTGCGCCCGGACCGTACCGACCGGGCACCGGCTGCGGCTGGCGTTCTCCTCCGTCTACTGGCCGTGGGTGTGGCCCCCGGCGGACCCCTCCGGGTACGCCCTCGACCCGTCCCGCTCCGTGCTGAGCCTGCCCGTCCGCCACCTCGCCGCCGACGTCGGCGCCGCACCGGTCGCCCTCGATCCCCCGGAGCTGCCCGAACCGCTGGACGTCCACCTCACCGAGCCGCTCACCGCCCGGCCCGAGCACCTCACCGTCCACGACATCGGCCGCCACGAGTGGCGCACCGAACTCTCCCCCGCCACCGACGGCACCCGCACCCACCCCGACGGCCTGGTCCGCGACGAGCACACCGTCACCGCCTACCGCGTCCTCACCGACGCCCCGCTCAGCGCCCAGGCCCGCACCGACCACACCGTACGGCTGGAGCGCCCCGACATCGGCTGGGACGTCACCCTCCAGACCCGCGCCCAACTGCGCTGCGACGCCGGGCACTTCCTCAGCATCGTGCAGCTGCGGGCGCTGGAGGCCGGATCGGTGGTGTTCTCCCGCGAGTGGCAGCACCGGGTGCCCCGGAAGAACCCCTAAAAGATTCACTTATACAATTGCATTGATTGTCGATACTGGCTTATAAAGGGCGGCATGAAGACCCTGGGCCTGATCGGCGGCATGAGCTGGGAATCCACCGCCGAGTACTACCGCCTCCTCAACGAACTCACCCGCGACCGCCTCGGCGGGCTGCACTCCGCCCGCCTCGTCCTCCACTCGGTCGACTTCGCCGACATCGAGCGGCTGCAGACGGCCGGGCGGTGGGAGGAGGCCGGGGAGGTCCTGGCCGGCGCGGCCCGGTCCCTGGAGGCGGCCGGCGCGGAACTCCTGCTGATCTGCACCAACACCATGCACAAGGTCGCCGACCGGGTGGCGGCGGCGGTCTCCGTCCCCCTGCTGCACCTCGCCGACGCCACGGCGGACGCCGTACGGGCCGCCGGGCTGCGCCGGGTCGGGCTGCTGGGGACGGCGTTCACCATGGAACAGGACTTCTACCGGGGCCGGTTGGCCTCCGGCGGCCTCGACGTCCTCGTCCCGGACACCGACGCGCGCGCCCTGGTCCACCGGGTGATCTACCAGGAGCTCTGCCTCGGGGTGGTCCGGGAGGAGTCCCGGGCGGCCTACCGTCGGGTGATCGGCGAACTGGTGGCGGCCGGCGCGGAGGGCATCGTCCTCGGCTGCACCGAGATCGAGCTGCTGGTCCGTCAGGAGGACAGCCCCGTCCCGCTGTTCCCCACCGCCCGGCTGCACGCCGAGGCTGCCGTGGCCGCCGCCCTCGACGGCCGCTGACTCCACCCCCGGTCCCCCGGTCCTTTGTCACTCCTCCTCCGGCACCTCCACGATCAGCAGGGTCCCCCGGCTGCCCGCCCGCACCGCGTGCCGCGCACCGGCCGGGACGACGTACAGCTCGCCGGTCCGTACGGTCGACTCCTCGCCGTCCACCAGGAGTTCGAGGCTCCCCTCGGCGACGAACAGCGCCTCGGCCGTCCCGTGCACCTCCGGCTCCAGCTCCCGCCCGTCCATCCGCAGGACCTTCACCGCCGTCGTCCCGACCCGGCCCAGCACCTGGGACCGCCAGGCCTCGGGCAGCCGTGCCGCCCGCTCGTTCACATCGACCAAGCTCATGGCCCTGGACGCTACCCAACCCGGGCGGGCCGTTGGTTGACCGTTCGGTAAAACCTCACCAGGATCGCTCCGGTGAAGGCACGCACCCTCTACCACGACCTGCTCGACCACGACGGGCCCCGCCAGGACGAGCCCTGCCAGGACGACATCGACCGCTGGCTCGGCCAGGCCGCCGCCCCCGGTTACCGCGAACGCCTGCGGACCGCCGCCGCCCACTCCGGCTGGTGGGCCGACGAGGAGCGCGGCGGGCCCGCCCTGCTGGAGGAGCTCTACGCCCTCGGCCGGGTCGCCGACCTCCTGCTGCTCGACCCCGTCGGTTCCCTCAGCGCCCGGCTGCGTCTGTTCACCGCCCTCGGCATGACACCGTTCGACGGGGCCGGGCCCTTCGACCCCTTCCTGCACGAGATCGTCGAGGTCGAGCAGGCCGCGGACCGGCAGACGCCGATCGAGGTCCTGGAGGTCCGCCACCCCGGGCTGATGCTGGGCGAGCTGCTGTTCGGCCGCGCCGGCGTGCGGGTCCGGGCCGGAGCCGCACACGCCGAACGCGGGGTGGCCGACCGCTTCCCGCTCTACTGGACGTTCCGCCGCGCCGACCGGCCCACCCGCGACCTGTCCCAGGGCTGGGGCAGCAACTCCCAGTGGAGCACGGACTTCCGTCTCGACTACCGCACCCCCGGCGGCGACCACCTCAACGTCGCCGAGAACGGCTCGGTCGACGGCCGCCCCGAGCTCGGCCACTACCGGGACCTCGGCCCCGAGGAACGCCTGCTGACCCCCGCCGAGCGGCGCGAACTGCTGCGCCACCGCTGCCTGTTGCGCACCCCGCGGGCGGCCGCCGACCTGGCCTCCTCACCCGGCTGGGAGGACGACCTGTTCCCCTACGAGTGGCGGCTGCCGGCCGGCGAGGCCTGATCGGCGAGCAGCTCGCGGATCACGTACCGGGCGATGCCCGTCATCCGCGGGTTGCTCTCCCGGTAGTAGGCGAGTTCCAGCAGGGCGACGGACAGCGCCCAGCCCCGGCCGCGGGTCCAGGCGGCGTCGTCCGCGGCCACCGCCGCCCGGAAGGCGGCGCGGACCGGCGCGGGCAGCACGTACCAGGCGGTGATCAGGTCCACCGCCGGGTCACCGAGGCCCGCGCAGCCGAAGTCGATGACGGCGCTCAACCGGCCGCGGTCGTCCACCAGCAGGTTGCCGGGCTGCAGGTCGGCGTGGATCCAGACCGGCGGACCGGGGTGCCCGGGGGCGCGGAGCGCCTCCTCCCAGACGGCGGCCGCCGCCCCGGCGTCGACGACGTCCGCCAGGGCCGCGAGCGCCGTCCGGACCGCGCCGTCCCGCTCCGACAGCGGCTCGCTGCGGTAGGAGGCGGGGCCACCGGCCGGGTCGATCCCTCGCATGGCGGTCACGAAGGCCGCCAAGTCGGCTGCCAGCAGGGCCGGTTCGGCCACCCGACCGGTCACCGGATTGGCACCGTCCAACCAGCGCAGGACCGACCAGGGCCACGGGCAGTCGTCCACCGGCCCGGCCTGGGCCAGCGGTACGGGCACCGCGACCGGCAGCTGCGGGGCGAGGCGCCGCAGCCAGACGCACTCCTTCGCGATGTCCTCGACGGCCCCCGGGATCCGCGGGATCCGCACCACCAGGTCCGGGCCCAGCCGGTACATCGCGTTGCTGGTCCCGACGGTGGCCACCGGCTCCACCGACAGGCCCGCCCAGTGCGGGAACCGTGCGGCGACCATCCGGCGGACGAGGGCCTCGTCGATGTCGAGTTCGTCGGCGTGCATCGTGCGGGAGGAGGACATGGCGACCCACCCTGCCGCCGAACGGCGCGCCCGGCAACCGAATTCGGGCCTGCGTCATCTACCAGGGCACAACCGCGCCCGTGTGGTCCAGGAACCGCAGTCCGGGCTCGCCGCGATGGCGCTCGATCGTCTCCACCACGCCGGGAACGCTCTCCTCCACGCTCAACTCGGCCTCCATGCCCCCGAGTTCGGTGCGGACCCAGCCCGGGTCCATCAGCAGCAGGCTGCGCGTGCCACCGGCCTGGCGGACGGCGTAGCAGCGCATCAGCTGGTTCAGCGCGGACTTGCTCGCCCGGTACAGGTCCTGCCCGCCCTCGGTGTTCAGCGAGACGCTGCCCTGGTCGGAGGACATCACGCCGATCGTCCCGGTCTGCGGGACCAGCGGGCCGAGCGTCTCCACGACCCGCATCGGGGCGAGCGCGTTGGTGGCCATGACCTCGGTGAACATCTCCGTCGACACCTCGCCGATCGGCAGGTCACCGCGGGTGACGGCGGCGTTGACGAAGAGCAGGTCGAGGCTGCGCCGGGCCAGCCGGTCGCGCAGGGCCGCGATCTGCGCCGGATCGGTCATCTCCAGCGACTCGACGGTGAGGCGCCCGCCGGCGGAGTCCGCCAGATCGTGCAGGGCGGTGCGGTGGCCGCCGCGCACGGTGCCGATGACGTCCCAGCCGCGGCGGAGGTACTCGGCGGCGATGCCGAGGCCGAGGGTGCGGGAGGCGCCGACGACGAGGGCGGTCCCGCGCCCGTCGGCCGTGAGATGGGTGTCGGTCATGGGTCGAGTCTCCGAGCCGCCGCGGCGGGCGTCCAATGCCCTTCCGTACGCATTGATACCGCCCGGGCATGGATCCGGGCCCACCTCCGCCCCCGCGCCCGCTCACTCCCGGACCGCGAGGTCCTGACTGCCCACCACCTTCAGCAGCCGCAGCGCCGCGTGCGAGGGCGTGCCGGGGGCGGCGGTGTAGAAGATCGTCCACTGGTCGCGGTGCGGGTCGTGCAGCGCCTCGCAGTCCAGGTCGAGCGGGCCGACCACCGGGTGGAGGAGCCGCTTGCGGGTCGAACGGCGGACCTCGACGTCCTGCCGCGCCCACAGCTCCCGGAACTCGGCGCTGCGCGCGAGCAGCCGCTCGACCAGGGCACGCAGGGCGCTGTCGGCGGGGTAGCGGGCCGCGGCGGACCGCAGGTCGGCGACCGCGCGGCGGGCGAACCCGGCCTGGCCGGCGGGGTCGTGGCGGGCGCGCGCGTCCGGGTCGGTGAAGAAGCGCCAGATCAGGTTGCGCTCGCCGGGCGGCAGGGCGGAGAAGTCGCCGAGCAGCGCGGCCGCCATGGCGTTCCAGGCGAGGACGTCCCGGGCCGCGCTGCAGACCATCGCCGGGGTGTCGTCCAGCCGGTCGAGCAGGTGCAGGACCCCCGGCCGTACGTCACGGGCCGGGCCGGACGGCGGCAGCGGCGGCTCGCCCACCAGGTGGTGCAGGTGGGCGCGTTCGTCGTCGGAGAGCCGCAGCGCCCGGCTGATCGCCCCGATCATCTGGCGGGACGGCCGCGGCCCCCGGCCCTGTTCGAGGCGGATGTAGTACTCCACCGACATCCCCGCGAGCTGCGCCACCTCTTGGCGGCGCAGGCCCGGAGTGCGGCGCCGCTCGCCGGCCGGCAGGCCGACGTCGGCCGGCTGGACCCGGGCGCGCCAGCGCCGCAGGAAGGCGGCCAGCTCCGCCCGGTCCACGTGTTCCACGCCCCCAGTCTGGCCCGGCCGGGCCCCGCCCACCATGGCACCGCCGGTACCACCCTCGACAGTGCTCTCCCGCCCCGCGCGCCGCCCGGCCAGGGTGGAGCCCATGACCACCGCACCCCAGCACCGCATCGTCCTGATCACCGGCGCCACCAAGGGCATCGGCCTCGCCACCGCCGGGGAACTCGCCCGCGCCGGGCACACCGTACTGATCGGCGCCCGCGACCCCGAGCGCGGCGCCGCGGCCGCCGCCGGGCTCACCGCCCGGGGCCTCGACGCCCGCCCCGTCCACCTGGACGTCACCGACCCCGCGACGGCCGCCGCCGCGGCCGCGCTGATCACCGCCGAGTACGGCCGGCTGGACACCCTCGTCAACAACGCCGGCGTCGCCCCGGACTGGCGGCGCACACCGGAGGAACTGCCCGTCGAGGCCATGCGCGAGGCGTACGAGACCAACGTCTTCGGCGTCGTGACCGTCACCAACGCCATGCTGCCCCTGCTGCGCGAATCACCGTCGGGGCTGATCGGCAACGTCTCCAGCGGCCTCGGCAGCCTCGCCCTCCTGTCCGACCCGGACTCCCCGTTCTGGGAACACGCGACCCTGCTCGCCTACAACTCCTCCAAGGCCGCGCTCAACGCCGTCACCCTGATCTACGCCCGGGCGCTGCGCGACAGCGGCATCAAGGTCAGCGCGCTGGAACCGGGGTACTGCGCGACCGACCTCAACGGGCACAGCGGCCACGCCAGCGCGGAGGAGGGCGGCCGCCGCATCGCCCGGCAGCTCGACGAGGCGGCGACCGGGCCGACCGGGGTCTTCCTCCACCCGGAGGGCGGCCACCACTCCTGGTAGCTCACCCTGGCCTGGTGGCTCACCCTGGCCTGGTGGCTCACCCCTGCCGGACCGCCCCCGCCGCGATCAGGCCGGGCAGCTCGCGCATGTCCGTGAAGACCACCGTGCCGGGGCCGGCCAGCCGCTCCGCCGGGGTGATCCCGCCGGCGTAGCCGAGCGCGCGCATCCCGGCGGCGCGGGCGGCCTGGACGCCGGGCAGGCTGTCCTCGACCACGACGCAGGCGGCCGGGTCGACGCCCATCGAACGCGCGGCGTGCAGGAACAGGTCGGGCGCGGGCTTGCCGCGGCCGACGTCGGTGGCGCTGAAGATCCGCCCGGCGAAACGGTCGTGGAGGCCGGTCCGCCCGAGGGTGTGCCGCATCTTCTCGTGCGGCCCGCTGGAGGCCACGCAGGTGGGCAGGGTGATCGCGGCCAGCGCCTCGGGCAGCCCGTCCACCGGCGTCAGCCCGGCGTCCACGGCCTCGGCGTGCAGCTCGCGGAACCGCTTGTCCCACACCGTCGCCGTCTCCTCCCCCAGCCGCTCGGCCACCGTCGCGTGGTTGGCCGCCTCCGACCGCCCGACGAACCGCTCGATCGCCTCCGCCTCACTCAGCGCCCAGCCGTACTCCTCCCCCAACCGCACCAGCACCCGCACGGCGATCACCTCGCTGTCCACCAGCACGCCGTCGCAGTCGAATATCACCAGTTCTATCGGCTCACTCATCCGCCCAGCTTAGGCGCGGCCCCCACCCGCTCAGGGGCCCGGCGGCGGTGGCCGCCGGGCCCCTGTGGGCGGGGTGGCGCGTCAGGCGGTCTGGACGGCGGTGTCGTCGATCACGAAGCTGGTCTGCAGCGAGGTGTCCTCGACCGCGTTGAACTTCACGGTGACCGACTGGCCCGCGTAGGCCGACAGGTCGAAGGTGCGCTGCTGGTAGCCGGCCGCGGCGTCCACGTTGGAGTAGGTCTTCAGCGCGGTGCCGTTGACCGAGACGGTCAGCTTGTCGTACGCCGTGCTGCCCGTCTCCGCGGTGTCGACGTGCAGCCAGAAGCTCAGCGTCGCCTTGCAGCCCTTCGGGATGGTCACCGTCTGCGACAGCGAGTCGGTGTGGCTGGAGCCGTAGCCGTCCATCCACGCCTTCCACGAACCGCCGTGCGCGGCCTGGCTGGCGCTGTTGTCCACCACGCCGGAGCTCGACGTCCACGGCGAGGCGGAACCGGTCTCGAAGCCCGCGTTGCCGAGCAGCTGCGCCGGGATGCAGGAGCCCTCGCTGCCGTAGACGTTCCAGTTGAAGGTCGCGGAAGCGGTCTTGCCGGCCGCGTCCTTGACCGTCACGGTGACGCTGGAGACGCCCCCGGTGGTCGGGGTGCCGGTGATCAGACCGGTGGAGGCGTTGATCGACACACCGGCCGGCAGACCGGTGGCCGAGTAGGTCAGCGGAGCGGTGCCGCCGGAGGCGTTGATCTGCAGGTTGACCGCGGCGTTGACGGCGGTGGACACGTCACCGGGGTTGGTCACCGAGACGGCGCCGCTGCCGGCCGGCTTGGTGAGCAGGCAGCCGGCCACGTTGAGGTCGATGGCCCGGCTGGAGTTCAGGCAGGTGGTGAACCAGTAGGTCTCCTCGCCGTAGCTCTGGCCCTTGACGGCCTTGGTGGTGCCGTCGGCCGCCACCTCGCACGGGTTGTTGAGGGTGCACATGGCGCCGTCGTCGTTGCCGGTGTTGTTGATGCCGATGATCCGCCCGCTGGCGGAGGAGACGATCGGCGAACCGGAGGTGCCGTGCGTGGTGTTGCAGCCGGAGCTGTAGCGCAGCGAGTCGTGCCAGGTCCACTCGTCCTCGCGGAGGGTGGGCACGAACCCGTTGACGGAGCAGTTCCAGACCTGCTTCCAGTACGAGGAGGGTATGTACATCGCGGCGCCGTCGACCGGGTGCGCGTCGTCGACGGTCAGCGCGGTGACGCCGTACTTGGAGCTGATCGAGCCGTAGGTGTCGGTGAGTTGGTAGAGCGCGACGTCGGTGCCGGTCATCGTCCCGTAGAGGACCTTGTCGGCCTGGACGGTGCCGAGGCTGTTGCCCGCGCCGTCGAGCAGGGTGCCGCTGCGGCTGGCGCTGACGTTCTGGATGACCTGACCGGCCGAGGGCATGGTGGGCAGGCAGTGCCCGTTGGTGAGCATCAGCGCCCGGTCGCCGGCCACCGAGGTGGGGTAACGGACCAGCGAGGCCGAGCAGTTGCTCAGGGCGATGGTGGCCGTCAGGTCGGCCGCCTGGACGGCGTGTGCGGGGGCGGCGGCGAAGGCCAGCCCGCCCGCGACGACGGCGCTCGTACCGGCCACCGCGACAAGTCTTCTGAACATGGCTCTCCTTGTGGGGGATCGCGGGGGTGTACGACTGGTCGTCGACGCCCGCGCCGCACGAAAGTGCCATGGCCACTTCAACAGGGTCAACCGTTCTGGCCGAACTCGCCACTCCTCGTCGCCTGTTGTGCCACCGGCGGCAACCACCCGTCCCGGTATGCCCGTTACGTGCTACGGCTGCGGAGCCGAGTAGACGGTCTGACTCTCGGCCTTGGCATTGCCCTTGCCGTCCTCCGCGCGGAGTTTGACGGTCCAGATCGTCCCGCCTCCGTCCGGTGCGAACTCGTGCTTGTCCCCCACCTTGACGAACTGACAGCTCTGCGTGAACTGCTTCGCCTCGGAGTCCCAGTCCACCCCGCTGGTGTAGTAGATGTCGTACGCCCCGGCCTTGACGCCCTCGATGGTGGCCACCTGTCCCTTGACCGCGTACGCCGAGGCCACCGCCTTGCCGTCGGCCGCGAGCATGAAGACGGCGTCCGTCGAGCCGTTGTTGTTGAACTTCAGCGTGCCCTTGCCGCTGTTCCCCCCGTCGCGGACCACCGCGCCGTTCTCCAGGGACCGCGGCTGCGGCTGCGGCTTGGGCAGTTCCGGGACGGTGAAGGCGGCCTGGTAACCGGCCGTCGCCAGCTTGGCCAGGGCTGCCGGGACCGCCACCAGCCCCTGACCGGCGCCCAGCCGAGCCTGAACGACACCGACGGTGCACAGCTTCTTGTCCTTGAGTTCGACGCGAATCGACAGCGCCTCGGAGCAGAGCGCGTTCAGGCCGTTCACCAGCTCGGTGCGCGCCGCCTCGGCCCCGGCGGGCGTTCCGGTGGCGTTCAGGCTGCGCGCGGCGCGGTCGGCGTCGGACTCGACGGTGGCGAGCGCGGAACCGAGCTCGGTCACGGTCTTGGCCGCAGCCACCTTCCCCAGACCGGCGTTGATCGGTGCGAGGGCCTGGTCGAGGGTCGTACTGTACGGCGTCGGCGCGGCCGTCGCCGACACGCTCGGCGCAGCGCTCCCGCCCCCGCCCCCGCCGCCCGAGCACGCCGCGAGCAGCAGCACCCCGCCGATGACCGAGCCGGACCTGAACACGGACCCCACGGACTTCACGACCCCACCCCTGATGTCATCCGGCACGCGCTCCCCACGCGCACACGAACCGACATGCTGCCGAGTACGAACCACCCCCGTCAACGGCATTCGAACGATCGCCCGAAGGGCCCGCCCCGGGCCGCCCGTCGGGGTCAACTACGATCGGGCACGTGCTCAGCCTCACCGGACTCCCGCTCCAGATCATCGCAGCGGTCATCGCGATCGTCGTCTTCGCCGCCACCATGTGGCTCTGGCCACGGTTCGGCGGGAAGGGCTGGAAGTCCTGGCTGGGCCGGATCGGCGCCTTCCTGGCCACCCAGGTCGCGGTACTGGTGGCGATGGGCCTGGTCGCCAACAGCTACTTCGGCTTCTACAGCTCCTGGACCGACCTGCTCGGCACCAGCGGCAAGCTCGGCACGGTGGTCGACCACACGCCGAACGCCGCCGGGGTGGCCGTCACCGGTCAGCAGAGCTTCTACTCCGCCCAGGGCTCGGACCCGCAGCGCTCCGGCCTGATCCAGCAGGTCGCCGTCAAAGGGGCGGGCAGCGGTCTGAGCACCGAGGCGTACGTCTACCTGCCGCCGCAGTACTTCCAGCCGGACTTCGCCAAGCAGCGCTTCCCGATGGCCCTGGTGCTCACCGGCTACCCGGGCACCCCGGAGAAGCTGATCTCGCTGATGCAGTACCCGGCCTCCACCCTGAACGCGATCGAGCAGAAGAAGCTGCCGCCGACGATCCTGGTGATGACCCGCCCCACCCTGGTCGGCAACCGGGACACCGAGTGCGTGGACGTGCCGAACGGTCCGCAGGTGGAGACCTTCTTCACCACCGACCTGCCCAAGGCCCTCGCCGGCACCTACCGGATCGGCACCGACCCGGCCAACCGCGCCGTGATCGGCAACTCCACCGGCGGCTACTGCGCGCTCAAGTTCGCGCTGCGCAAGCCGGACTCCTACCCGGCGGCGATCGCGCTCTCCGGCTACTACAGCGCCGCCCACGACCCGAGCACCGGCGAGCTGTTCGGCGGCGACGCCCGGCTGAAGCAGGAGAACGACCTGCTGTGGCGGCTGAAGAACCAGCCGCCCGCCCCGGTCTCGCTGCTGCTGACCACCGCTTACGACGAGAACAACTACGACGAGACCAAGGCCATGGTCGCGGCCTTCAAGGCCCCGACGAAGATGTCCACCATCACCCTGGACACCGCCGGCCACAACTTCCACACCTGGACCCGGGAGATCCCCCCGGCGCTGGAGTGGCTGGGCACCCACCTCAGCATGCCGCCGGCCGCCTGAGGCCCTGAAGCCCTGAAGCCCGGCAGATCACACCCGGCTCACAGCCCCGTCTCACGGTCCTCTCAGCCGCGCCACCCACCGTATGGCGCATGACCACGAGCAGCTACTCACCTCCGGCCGGCGACCCGTGGCCCGAGGCCGCGAACCACCCGCCGCCGGAGGTCCCGCAGCCGGGCCCCGCCCGGCCGGACCCGGCACCGCTCTTCCCCGAGCAGCCCCTGCCGCCCGCCGGCCCCAAGGGCCCCGCCTCCTGGTCCGGCCGGCTGCGCACCCTCCCGGCCAGGGCCTGGCGAGGGCGCGCGGACGACCCGCGCTGGGTGCGCCCGGCCCTGCTGGCGCTGCTGGCCGCGACCGCCGTCCTCTACCTGTGGGGCCTGAGTGCCTCCGGCTGGGCCAACGCCTTCTACTCGGCCGCCGTCCAGGCCGGCTCCCAGAGCTGGAAGGCCCTCTTCTTCGGCTCCTCCGACGCCGGGAACTTCATCACCGTCGACAAGCCCCCGGCCGCGCTGTGGCCGATGGCGCTCTCGGCGCGGATCTTCGGCCTCTCCTCCTGGTCGGTGCTGGCCCCGCAGGCGCTGATGGGCGCGGCCACCGTCGGCGTGCTCTACGCGACGGTGCGCCGCCGCTTCTCCCCGCTCGGCGGCCTGCTGGCGGGCGCCGCGCTGGCGCTCACCCCGGTGGCGGCGCTGATGTTCCGCTTCAACAACCCGGACGCGCTGCTGGTGCTGCTGCTGACGCTCGCCGCGTACGGCATGGTGCGGGCGGTCGAGGCGGCGAGCACCAAGTGGCTGCTGTTCATCGGGGTCATGTTCGGCTTCGCCTTCCTCACCAAGACCCTGGCGGCGTTCCTGATCCTGCCCGCGTTCGCGGTGATCTACCTGGTCGTGGCGCCCACCGGCTTCTGGCGGCGGGTGCGGCAGACCCTGCTGGCGGGCGTGGCGCTGCTGGTCTCCGGCGGCTGGTGGGTCGCGATCGTCGAGCTGATGCCCGCCTCGGCCCGCCCGTACGTCGGCGGCTCGCAGGACAACAGCTTCCTCTCGCTCACCTTCGGCTACAACGGCCTCGGCCGGGTGGACGGCAACGAGCGCGGCAGCGTCGGCGGCGGCGGACGGATGCCGGCCGGGCTCGACCTGCCGGGCGGTGCGACGCGCGGCGGCGGCCGCGGCTGGGGCGAGACCGGCCTCACCCGGATGTTCGGCACGGACGTCGGCGGGCAGATCGCCTGGCTGCTCCCGGCCGCGCTGATCCTGCTGCTGGTCGGCCTCTGGGCGACCCGCCGGTACGCCCGCACCGACACCGCCCGCGCGGCGTTCCTGGTCTGGGGCGGCTGGCTGCTCTCCACCGCGCTGATCTTCAGCTTCATGTCCGGGATCTTCCACCAGTACTACACGGTGGCCCTGGCCCCGGCCGTGGCGGCGCTGGTCGGCATGGGCGTGGACGGGCTGTGGCGGGCCCGGCACCGGCTGCCCTGGGCGCTGGTGCTGGCCGGGACGCTCGCGGTGACGGCGGTCTGGGCGTTCGTCCTGCTCGGCCGCACCTCGGGCTTCGTGCCGTGGCTGCGCTGGGCGGTGCTGGTCGGCGGGCTGGTGGCGGCGGTCGCGCTGGTCGCCGGGCAGTTCGCCGGGCGGACCGCCGGACGGGCCGGTGCGCGGATCGCCTCGGTGGCGGGCCTGGTCGGTCTGGCGGCGGCGCTCGGCGGTCCGGCCGCGTACGCGGTGGACACCGTCAACACGGCGCACACCGGCTCGATCGTGACCGCCGGGCCGGGCGTGAAGGGCGCGTTCGGGCCGGGCGGCGGCGGGCGCAAGGGCGGCCAGGGCTTCCCGGGCCGCCAGGGGTTCCCGGGCGGCGGCCAGGGCGGCCAGGGCGGTCAGCAGGGCTTCCCCGGTGGCGGCCAGGCACCGCGCGGGCAGAACGGCGGGGGCTTCCACGGCGGGTTCCCCGGCTTCTCCGGCGGCGGTTCGGGTGCCGGCTCCGGCTCCGGCTCCGGTTCCGGTTCCGACCAGGGGAACGGGCGGCACCAGCGCGGCACGGACGGGACCGACGGCCGTACCGGCGACGGCACCGTCCCCGGCGCTCCCGGCGCCCCCGGCGGCACGGCCGGTGGCGGCATGGGCGGTGGCGGCATGGGCGGCCTGCTCGGCGGCACCAAGGTGAGCGACGAGGCGGCGAACCTGCTCGAGGAGAACGCCGACCACTACACCTGGGCGGCCGCCACGGTCGGCTCGCAGAACGCCGCCAGCTACCAACTCGCCACCGGTGAACCGGTGATGGCCCTCGGCGGCTTCAACGGCACCGACCCGTCGCTGACCCTGGCCGGCTTCCAGAAGTACGTCCAGGAGGGCAAGGTCCACTGGTTCGTCGCCGGCGGCTCCCGCGGCTTCGGCGGTGGTGCGGGCGGCTTCGGCGGAACGGGCACCACGGGCACCACGGGCACCACGGGCGGCGACGCGAGCGGCGGCGAGCGGAAGGAGTCGGAGAGCGCGCAGATCGAGTCCTGGGTGGCCGCCCACTTCACCGCCAGGACGGTCGGCTCGGCCACGTTCTACGACCTGACGGCCCCGACCTCCTGATCCCGGCCACGACGGTTCCCGAGGGGGCGTTCCGCGTTCGCGCGGCGCGCCCCCTCCGCCGTGCTCAGTCGGACGCGCAGTGCGTGCCCGCCGCCGGCATCCGGCCGTCCACCAGGAACCCGGCGACGGCCGTCCGCACGCAGGCGCTCTTGTCGTACGCGGTGTGCCCGTCGCCCTCCCTGGTCAGCAGCACGCCGTGGGCCAGCCCGGCGGCCAGCCGCTGTGCCCACGGGTACGGGGTGACCGGGTCCTCGGTGGAGCCGATCACCAGGATCGGGGCGCTGCCGGGGGCCCGGACCGGGTGCGGGCGTTCGGGCGTGCGGTACGGCCAGGGGCGGCAGTCCGGGGCGAGCAGGGTGGTCAGGGGGTTGTGCCGGCCGGTCAGCGGGGCCCGGGCGGCGAGGTCGGCGAGGGCGGGGCGCAGCCGGTCCTCGGTGGGTGCAGGGAGGTCCGCGCAGGAGATGGCCGCGTAGGCGTCCGCGGCGGTGGTGTAACGGCCGTCCTGGCCACGGCCGTTGGCGCCGTCGGCGAGTTCGAGCAGGGCGTCGCCGGCGCCTTGGCCGAGGGCCGGTGCGAGGGCGTCGCGCAGCCGGGACCAGGAGCGGTGGCCGTCGTAGAGGACGTTGAGGGTGGCGGTCCAGCCGAGGGCGGCGGTGAGGGTGCGGCCGTCGTCGGCGCGCAGCGGGTGGGTGCGCAGGCCGTCGAGGAAGTCGGCGAGGCGTTGCGGGGCGGCGGCCGGGTCGGTGCCGAGCGGGCAGGTGTCCGCGTCGTCGGTGGCGCAGCCGGTGGCGAAGGCGCGGAAGGCGTCCTCGGCCGCGGCGGCGGCCTCGACGTCGAGCCGCATCGGGTCGGTGCCGTGCTCGACGGCGCCGTCGAGCACGAGCCGGCCGGTGCGGTCGGGGAACTCCTCGGCGTAGAGCGCGCCGAGGTGGGTGCCGTAGGAGAGGCCGAGGAAGTCGAGCCTGCGTTCGCCGAGGGCGCCGCGCAGGACGTCGAGGTCGCGGGCGGTGTCGCGGGTGCCGAGGTGCGGGAGCTGGTCGGCGTGGGCCGCGCGGCAGGCGTCGGCGAGGATCCGGCCGTGGTCGTAGCCGGGGTCGTCGGTGGCGTTCCACTCGTCGCGGGTGCGGTCGTCCAGGCAGTGGACGGGGGTGGTGTCCCCGGCGCCGCGCGGGTCGAAGCCGACCAGGTCGAAGCGGTCGTGCAGCGGGCCGAGGTAGCCCTGCCAGTCCCAACGGACCATGCCGACGCCGGAGTTGCCGGGGCCGCCGGGGTTGACCAGCAGGGCGCCGATCCGTTCGTCCCGGTCGGCGGCGGGTTTGCGGGCGAGGGCGACGCCGATGGTGCGGCCGCCGGGGTCGGCGTAGTCCAGCGGGACGGTGAGGGTGCCGCACTCGACGGCCGGGCCGTCCGCGTCGGCACCCGCGTCGGGGCAGGGCCGCCAGTCGATCCGCTGGGCGTAGAGGGCGCGCAGGGCCGGGTCGGCGGTGGCGGCGACCAGGTCGTCGAGCGGGGGCCGGGCATCCGTGCGGCCCGGGCCTCCGGAGCCGGTGCAGCCGCCGACCAGGGCGAGCGCGGCGGCGAGGGCGAGCGCGGGCAGGGCGCGTCCGGGCAGGGCACGTCCGGGGAGCCGCGGCGCGCGGGTGCGCCGGGCGAGCCGGGGCGACCGGGGAGGGTGCGGGGGGCGGGGAGCTCGGGAGATCATCGGGGCCACCGCCCACGAATACCACCTGCCCCGGGCCCGGTCCGAGCCCGGGGCACATCGTGCCCGCCTTCCACGGCCCGGGCGTATCGTTTCGTCAGCCGCCGCACTGCTGCAGCATGGCCTTCTTGTCGGCCTCGGTGACGGGCAGCTGGTACTTCAGCGAGACCTGGGCGAAGCGGACGGCGTACGAGCAGCGGATCCCGGTGTCGGCGGGCAGCCAGGCGGCAGGGCCGGAGTCGCCCTTGGAGGCGTTCTGCGAGCCGTCGGCGGGGATCAGGTTGAGCGGGTCGTTGGCGATCCGGACGCGCTTGGCCCTGTCCCACGCGCTCGCCCCCATCTGCCAGTCGTAGGAGAGCGGCATCACGTGGTCGATCTGGATCCTGCTCGCCTGCTGCTTGGTCCACTGGACGCTCTTGCCGGTGTACGGGTCCCAGATGGTCATCGCGGTGACGGTGCAGTCCGAGCCGTCCTTGTGCTCGACGGCGGTGCCGTCCCGGGCGAGCAGGTCGTTGCGGGTGTCGCACTTGTTGCCGCCGAGCGGGACGCCGTCGACGTTGTCCGTCCAGGCGGGGCCGAACTCGTTGCGGTCGTAGCCGTCCTTGGCGCCGACGGCGGCGGTGGCGACCTTGGCGATGACCTCCCGGCCGGCCTTCCGCTCCTCGCCGGTGGTCAGCGGCGCCAGGCCGGGCTTGGTGCCGTCCGGGTTCTGCAGCGGGCTGGTGCCCCGGCTCCCGGCGGGCGCGGCGACGCCGCCACCGTCCTTGGCGTCGGGCGCCCCGTGGTCGCGGCCGCCGATCAGCCAGCCGACCAGCGCGAGCGCGCATATCAGGAACACGGTGGCGGCGGACAGGGTGGTGCGGCGGGCGGGCACGGAGAACTCCCGGGGTCGGGGCGGGTTGACGGCGAACCAGCAGATCAGCCGCCCCGGGGAGAATCAAGGTGACGCCACGTGGGGCCCGGAAAGCATGTCGAAGCTCACATCGGCCCAGGTCAGCCGCCGATGAGTCACACGCTGAGTCCCGCTCAGCCGCCGATGGCGGACATCGGGCGGTCGGGCCGGACGAAGTCCGCGCTGCCGATCGCGTGCCCCGGGCCCTTGCCCGCCACCGAGGTCCGCCAGGCCTCCTCGATCGCCGCGTCGTCCGCCCCGCCCCGGAGCAGCGCCCGCAGGTCCGACTCCTCGGTGGCGAACAGGCAGTTGCGCAGCTGCCCGTCCGCCGTCAGCCGCACCCGGTCGCACCCCCCGCAGAACGGCCGGGTCACCGAGGCGATCACCCCGACCACCGCCTCCGTGCCGGCGATCCGCCACTCCTCGGCGGGCGCGGCGCCGCGCCGACCGACCGGCACC
Source organism: Kitasatospora sp. Ki12 (assembly GCF_054601375.1). Classification (NCBI taxonomy): domain Bacteria; kingdom Bacillati; phylum Actinomycetota; class Actinomycetes; order Kitasatosporales; family Streptomycetaceae; genus Kitasatospora; species Kitasatospora sp. Ki12. Next base: position 2,859,099 of record NZ_BAAIHT010000002.1, read on the forward strand.
AGGTCGAACCGCTCCCCCAGCGCGGCCAGCACCTCCTCCGCGGTCACCATCGCCGCGCGGTCCCAACTCCCCTGCGCGTCCAGCGGCATGGACTCGATGAACCGCATCAGGTAGCCGTGCTCCACGGCGAACTCCGCCAGGTCCACGATCTCGTCCTCGTTCACCCCCCGCACCGGCACCGCGTTCACCTTCACCGGGCCGAGCCCCGCCGCCCGCGCCGCCGCCAGCCCGGCCAGCACGTCCGCCAGCCGGTCCCGCCGGGTGATCGCGGCGAACCGCTCCGGGCGCAGCGTGTCCAGGCTGACGTTCACCCGCCCCAGGCCGGCCTCCCGCAGCGCCCCCGCCGTCCGCGCCAGTCCGATCCCGTTGGTCGTCAACGACAGCTCGACCCCGAGCGCGGCCAGCCGTCCGACCAGCCCCGGCAGTCCCCGCCGCAGCAGCGGCTCCCCGCCGGTCAGCCGCACCGAGGCCACCCCGAGGCGCTCGACCGCGATCCGTACCAGCCGCACCACCTCGTCGTCGTCCAGCACCTCGGCCCGGGCGAGCCAGTCCAGGCCCTCCGCCGGCATGCAGTACGTGCAGCGCAGGTTGCAGCGGTCGGTCAGCGAGACCCGCAGATCGGTGTGGACCCGGCCGAAACGGTCCACCAGCGGGCGCGGTGCGGTGTTCATCGCCCCAGTACAGGCGGCGGGAGCCCGCCAGACCAGCGGCCGAACCGCCGGGGAGCGGCCGCGACCTGCGGCTTCGCCTTGTGGATTCCCACAATGCGCGCCCCCGGCCGGCCGGGGCAGGCTGGGCCCATGCAGACCACGCCGACACCCCCCGGGGACGCCCCGGTCGCCGCCCTCGTGCTCGCCGCCGGGGGCGGGCGGCGCCTCGGCGGCCGGCCCAAGGCGCTGATCCGGTACGGGGGCCGGCCGCTGGTGGAGCACGCGGTGGCGGTGGTCCGGGCCGGCGGCTGCCCGGACGTCACGGTGGTGCTGGGCGCGGCGGGCGAGCAGGTCCGGGCGACGGCGCACCTGCCGGGCTGCCGCCTGGTGGCCAACCCGGACTGGGCGGACGGCATGGGCTCCTCACTGCGGGCGGGCCTGGCCGCGCTGCCGCCGCGGGCCCCCGCGGTGCTCGTCATGCTGGTGGACACCCCGGGCGTCACCCCGGCCGCGGTGGCCCGGCTGCTGGCCGCGCACCGGGCGGGCGCCGACCTGGCCGCGGCGGCGTACCACGGGCGGCGGGGCCATCCGGTGCTGATCGGCGCGCGGCACTTCGCCGAGGCCGCCGCGGGTGCCTCCGGCGACGCCGGAGCCCGCGCCCTGCTGGCGGCGCACGCGGCGGACATCGTCCTGGTCGAGTGCGCCGACGTCGCCGTCCCGGACGACCTGGACACCCCCGCCGACCTGGCCCGCTGGTCCGCCGGCTGACCGTCCCCCTCAGGAGGGAGGCCGCCTCGTCCCGGACGGTCGGGGGCCCCTGATCCGTCCCTGAGGATTGCCCCATTCCGCGCCCAGCGCCGGACATTTCGGGGAGCATGGGAATCGTCCCACCCACCCGACACCGACGGACGGAGCCCGCGATGGCCGGACTGCCCGACGACTTCACCGGACACGACCCCACGCGGCCGGGGGCGGGCGGTGCCGCCGCCCGGGCGATCCGCTGCCCCGCCTGCCGCCGCGAGCACCTGTACGAGCCGCCGTCGCTGCCCTGCCCGTGCGGGGCCTCGCTCAAGGTGCCGCTGCTGCGCGGCGGCGTGCCGGTGCAGGTGCGCTTCCGCTCCTGGGAAGACTCCTGGCTGAGCATGCGCTGCCCGCACTGCGGCCGCTCCGACCAGTGGCCGCAGCCCGAGTTCACCTGCAACTGCGGTGCCACCGTCCGGCTGCCGGTGGACCGCACCACCCGCCTGGGCAGCGGCACCGCCGGTCCGCTCGCCGCCCCCGGCCCGCAGGCCGCCCGCCCCCACCCGGCCCACCCGATGGGCGCGCCGGTGCCGGCCCCGCCCGCGGTGCCCGGCGGCTCCACCGGCCGCGCCCGCCCGTTCCGCCACCGCGCGCCCTTCCGCCCGCACCCGGTGCGCACCTCGCAGGACGCGGTGTTCACCGCCGCCCGCTACCTGGAGTGGCTCGGCTTCGACGACCTGGAGCTGACCGAGGCGCAGGAACGCGACGGGGTCACCCTGCTGGGCAGCCGGATGGTCGCCCAGGTCGACACCTGGACCGAGCCCGCCGACGTGAAGTCGGTCGAGTGCCTGTGGCTGCAGACCCTGCACGCCGAGGAGATGGCCGCCGCGATGTTCACCCTCGCGGGTTATTCGCACCAGGCCACCGTGCGCGGTGAACAGCTGCTGGTCGCCCTGTTCAGCCTGGACCTGGCCGGCGTGCCGCAGCCCGCGAACGGCGCCGCCGAGGCCCTGATGGAGACCGGCTGGACCTCCTGACCGCCGGGACGCCCCACTAGATCATTTCTCCGCCGAAAGCAACAACCTCCGCTCGTGATCTGGTGCACAAGCTCACCCCCGTGTTGAATTGCCGCCACAGCGCGGGCCTTTCGCCCTGCCGTCGCCATGCGCACGGGTCGTGGCGGCAGGATCCCAGGGGCAGGTCCGTGCCCATGCTGGATGGCGCACACAAGGAGGTGGCGTTGTCGGAGCACGGATGGGACCCGAGCGGCCCGGACGGGCGGGGGCGGGCGGCAGCGGAGGAGCCGGGTGACACCGTGTGGCGACTGAGGTCGCGGGGGTGCTGGCAGGAGGCCGCCGAACTGTTGCGCCCGGCTGCCGAGCAGGACCCGGCGGCGGCCCTCGGGCGGGCCGAACTCCTCATCGAGCAGTGCCTGTTCACCGCCGCCAACTGGCCCCAGGCGGAGCAGGCGCTGCGCCTGGCGGAGGCACTGGCGGCCGGCACCGAACAGCGCGCGGGCGCCGCCTGCGCCCGCGGCTTCCTCGCGTACGTGGCGAGCGTGCTCGGCCCGCGGGACCGGCTGGACGAGGCCCAGGCCGCGCTCGGCCGCACCTCGGCGCTGCTGCCGCCGGACGCACCGGGCCGGCCGCTGCTGGACTTCCGGCGCGGACTGGTCGCGGAGAACCTGCTGCGCGACCGCGGCGCCGCCTGGATCGCCTACCGGCGGGCGCACGAGGGGGCCGGCGAGCGCGGCGACGAACTGCTGCGCTCGTACACCTGGCGCCACCTGGCCGCACTGGCGCTCGCCCGGGGGGACCACGGGCACGCCCGGGAGGGCTTCGACGCCTCGTTGCGGCTGCGGGAGCAACTCGGCTTCACGGTGGGGGTGGCTCCGGCGCTCGCGGCGCTCGCCGAGGTGTCCGAGCCGGCCGAGGCCGCGCGGCTGCGCGCCGAGGCGACCCGGCTGGTGCAGGCCCTGGGCGGGGTGCCGGTCTGGCTCGCGCGCCAGCTGGGCGCGCCCGGCACGCCCCGTGGTGCCGTCCGCGCGCCGGGGCCTCCCCCGGACGGACGCATCGCCAGCGAGACCGGGGGAACAATCAGCTAAGGTGAGCCTAACCTGTCCGGGGATGAGCAGTGCCCCGGCCGGGTCGCCTTGCCGATCCCCGGGCACCGCCATGCCCCGGTCCGGCCACGCCCGGGGGCCACCACCGCCGGGCGGCGCCGGGCGGTCCCATCGGCGGCCCCGGTCGACCCGATGTGGGGCCCGCCCATGACCGCGAGCAGCACCAGGCCCGGCCCCGCGCCGTGCGCCCCCCGCAGCACCGGGGCGCACGCCCCCACCACCGGACCGGCCCGCACCGCCCCGGGCGCTGCCTCGTACCACCGGCTGACCGGGCTCACCCCCGTACTCGCCGTACGCTGCGCCGCGCCCCGGCGGGGCAACGGCTGGCTGCCCGCCGCCGACCTCACCACCCGCCCCGAGGCGGTGCGCGAGCTGATCGCCCACGACGCCCGGCGGGGCCTCGCCCGCTACGGGCAGCCACTGCGCCCGGACGTCGCGGCCGGCTTCGGGCTGCACCGCTTCGTCTGGCCAGTCTCCCTGCTGTTCACGCTGCCCTGGTTCCTGGAGCGGCGCGTGCCGCTGCTCTCACCCGGGGACGTCTCGCTGCGCCGACGGCCCGAGGCGGTGGAGCTGACCGTCCGCCCGACGGGGTTCGTCTGCCTGCCGGACGACCCGGCGGCCGGCCGGGGTGGTCCGGGCGGGGGCGATCAGGCCGGGGGCCGGGGAGGCCCGGACGGCAGCCGGGGTGATCAGGCGGGAGGCCGGGGTGATCAGGCCGGCGGCTCGCCGCAGGCCCGTACGGTGCCGGACGAGTCCGCGCTGGCCGCCGAACTCCGGTGCGCCCTGGGCGAGTTCCTGACCCCGGTGCTGGCCGCCTTCCGCCCGGAGACGCGGCGCGGGCCCCGGGTGCTGTGGGCGATGGCCACGGACGCGGTGGTGGAGGGGCTCTGGTACGCGGGCGGGCTGCTCGGGGAGCCGGAACGGGCGCGCGCCGAGCTGTCCGCGCTGCTGGCGCCCGGGGAGTCCGGCGGGCGCGCCGGGTCCGCGCACGCGCCCGGCGCGGACGGGCACCCCGCTCCCGCCCCGGCCCCCTTCACCCCGGGCGCCGGCTTCGCACCCCCGGCGCCCGGCCGCGACGACGCTTCGGCCGCCCCGGGGGCGACCCCCGACGCTTCGGACACGGACCGGGCCCGGGCCAGTTGCTGCCTCGTCTACACCGTGGAACCCGGAGAGATGTGCGGCGGCTGCCCGCGCGTCACGCGAGGTTGACGAAAACCTGTCCGACACCAGATCCGGAAAGCCCGGAATTTCAGGAAGAATCCGCTTCAGATTCATCAGACAATCTTTTTGTCGCTGAGTCAGAAATCCCTCTCCCCAGCGCATTGACAGCGAATCCGCCATTCGCCCGCCGAGCATCCGTCATGATGGTCCCCGCCATCACGGCACAGGAAAGCGACGCAGGAAAGCGAGGCTGGTTCCGGCGATGAAATTGTCCGACATACCGCTCGGGTGGGCCGTCACCGGAGTCGCGGGGCTGCTGGTCAGCGCACTCCTGGTGGCCCTGCTCCGCAGCCGGGGATCCGCAGGCACCGCCGGCGGCGATTCCTGGGAGCGCTCCGAGGAACGGCGCCGACGCAAGGAATCCCTGTACGGCGCCGCCTCCTACACGCTGCTGTTCTGCTGCGCCGCCGTCGCCGCCGCCCTCTCCTTCCACGGACTGGTCGGCTTCGGCGTCCAGAACCTGGGGCTGTCCGACGGGTGGGAGTACCTCGTCCCGTTCGGGCTCGACGGCGCCGCGATGTTCTGCTCGGTGCTCGCCGTCCGCGAGGCCAGCCACGGCGACGCCGCCTTCGGCTCCCGCCTGCTGGTCTGGGTCTTCGCCGGCGCCTCGGCCTGGTTCAACTGGGTGCACGCCCCGCGCGGCTTCGGCCACGCCGGCGCCCCCCAGTTCTTCTCCGGCATGTCCCTCTCGGCGGCGGTCCTGTTCGACCGGGCGCTGAAGCAGACCCGCCGGGCCGCGCTGCGCGAGCAGGGGCTGGTCCCCCGCCCGCTGCCGCAGATCCGCATCGTCCGCTGGCTGCGCGCCCCGCGCGAGACCTACGCGGCCTGGTCGCTGATGCTCCTGGAGGGCGTGCGCAGCCTGGACGAGGCGGTGGACGAGGTCCGCGAGGACAAGCGGGAGCGCGCCCTGGACAAGGAGCGCCGCAGGCTGGCCGGGCGGCGCGAACGGGCCGAGATCCGGGCGATCAACCGCTCCCACAGCACCTGGCGCCGCGGCACCGCCGCGCGGCAGCTGGAGTCCGGCTCGGAGCCCGCCATAGCCGGCGGGCCCGGGGCCGAACGGCCCGCCGTCACCGAACGGCTCGGGGTCGAGCGGTCGGCCGTGACCGAACGGCGCGGGGTCGAGCGGCCCGCCGCGGCCGAGCGCCCCGAGGTGGAGCCGGCCCCCGCGCCGCGCGAGGTCGAACCCGCCGAAGGCACGGTCGTCCAGCCCGGTCTGCCGGCCCGCCCGGAGCGGCGCACCATCGACCTCACGCTGGAGGAGGACACCGTCACGCTGCCCCGGCTGGACTCGCTGGAGCGCAAACTGAAGGACCTGGAGCAGCAGTTCGGCTGATGCCCGGTCCTGATACCCGGGGCTGACGTTCGATCCTGAGGTTCGGGCCTCGGGTTCGGGCCTCAGATTCGGGCCCGACGCCCGGTCCTGACGCTCCGCCGGGGGGCGCCGCCACCGCCCGTGGAAGGGCGGGCGGCGCCGTCCGGGGTTCAGGCTGCGGCCGCCCCGCTGAGCTCGAACCACATCCGCTTGCCGGACCCGCGCGGCTCCACGCCCCAGGAGTCCGCCAAGGCCTCCACCAGCATCAGCCCGCGCCCCGAGGAGGCCTGCTCCCCCGGGGTCCGGCGGGTCGGCCACAGGTCCGACTCGTCCTCCACCTCGACCCGGAGCCGGGCCCGGCCACCGTCCTGCTCCGGCTCCCGGTAGAGCCGGGCGGTGAACATGGCGTCCCGGTCGGTGTGCCGGATGGCGTTGGTGACCAGCTCCGAGGAGAGCAGCTCGGCGGTGTCGATGAACTCCGCGACGCCCCAGCGGCGCAGCGCGTCGCGCAGCTCGGCCCGCACCTCGGCCACCCGTGCCAGGTCGGCCTGGCCGATCCGGCGGCGCAGCTGCTGGGCGGCGAGACCGCCCGCCGGGCCGTCCCAGCGCAGGAGCAGCAGCGCTATGTCGTCCTCGCGCTCGTTGGAGTCGGCGGCCTGGGAGGCGATCCGGTCGGCCAGCTCCTCCAGCGGGTCGCGGGCCGCCTCCGCGGCGGACGGCAGCGGGCGGGCGAGCGCCCGGGTGAGCCGGGCGATGCCCTCGTCCAGGTCCATGCCGCGCGCCTCGACCAGGCCGTCGGTGCAGAGCAGCACGGTCTCGCCCGGGTCCAGGCTGAACCGGGTGACCCGGTACTCCTGGTCCGGGTCGATGCCCAGCGGCAGCCCGCCGGCCACCGGCACCACGGCGGCGGTGCCGTCCGCGCGGCGCACCACCGGGTCGAGGTGGCCGGCCCGGACGGCGTAGACCACGCCGTAGTCCACGTTGACCTCGGCGTAGGTGCAGGTCGCGAAGTGGTCGGTGTCCAGGTCGGCGAGGAAGCGGGAGGCGCGGGCCATCACGGCGGCCGGCGGGTGGCCCTCGGCGGCGTAGGCGCGCAGCGCGATCCGCAGCTGGCCCATGATGCCGGCGGCGTGCACGTCGTGGCCCTGGACGTCGCCGATCACCAGGCCGACGTGCCCGCCGGGCAGCGGCACCACGTCGTACCAGTCGCCGCCGATCTGCAGGCCGGAACCGGCCGCGAGGTAGCGCACGGCGGTGGTCACACCCGGCACCGAGGGGACGGTGCGCGGCAGCATCACCCGCTGCAGGCCGGCCGCCAGCTCGTGCTCGGCGTCGTGCAGCCGGGCCCGCGCCAGCGACTGGGCGACCAGCCCGCCCAGGGTGGTCAGCAGGGTGCGCTCGTCCGCGTCCAGTTCGCGCTCGTCGTCGAAGCTGACCACGCAGACGCCGATCGCCCGGCCGCTGGCCACCAGTGGCAGGTACGCCCAGGAGCCGCGGCCGGTGCGGCTGGTCGGCTCCCACACCTCGGGGTAGCCGTCGCGGAAGTCCTCGCGGGTCGAGACGAACACCGGCGCGCGGTGCCGCAGCGCCTCGGCGGCCGGGTGGCCGGCGGGCAGTACGGTGCGGTCCCAGACCGCCAGCGCCTCGGCGCGGTAGCCGGAGGCGCCGAGGATCCGGGCCCGTCCGGCCTCGAAGGAGGCCAGCACCAGGCCGTCCGGCGGCAGCCCGGGCAGCGGCAGCTCGGTGAACACCCGGGCCACGTCCCGGACGGTGACGGCCTCGGACAGGGCGCGGGCCGCCTCCTTGATGAACCGGGAGCGCTCCTCGCGCAGCAGGGCCATCCGGTCGGCGTGGACGCGCTTGTGCAGCTCGACGGTGGCGTCCCAGACGAAGCCGACCATCCGGGAGGCCCGGCCGAAGGCGTCGGCCAGCACCCGGCCGCGGAAGCGCACCGCGCGCATGGCCCCGGTCGGCCCGACGGTGCGGTAGTAGGCGCCGCACTGGCCGAGCTCGGCCACCGCGCGCTCGACCCGGCGGCGCACCACGGGCGCGTCCTCGGGGTGCAGCAGGGCCAGGAAGGAGGCGGCGGTGCGGTCGAAGCGGGCCTGCTCGGCGGCGTCCAGACCGATGATCGCGCAGGCCCGCTGGTCGCCCTCCAGGACGTCGCGGCGGATGTCCCAGTCGAAGGAGCCGATGCCGTTGGCGGCCATCGCCGGCTCCAGCCAGTCCGGCATGGTGTCGGCGGAGGAGGGCGGCAGTCCGCCGGACAGCACCGGCGCCAGCCGGGCGGCGGCGAGGCTGGGGGACGGGCGCGCCGCGGGGGTCCTGCGGGTCGCCTGCGCGGGCGGCCGGGCCCGGCCCGTCCCGGCGGTGGTCCGTCCGGCGGTGGCCTGACCGGCGATGGGCTGACCGGCGGTGGCCCGGCCGGCGGCAGGCTTCTCGGCGGCGGGTGGGCCGGCGGTGGGCTGCTCGGCGATGCGCGGTTCCACGGTTCCGGTCTCCACGGCACGCCGTTCCACGGCTCGCGGTTCTACGGCGGACGCGCCGGGAGGAAGCGCCGGCCCCGGCGACTCGGGCTCAGTGGGCATGCTGCTCCTGCCGCTGCCGTGGCGGACCGCGCCGACCGTCCGGCCGGGCCGCGTGGCGGTGAGATGGGTCGTGCTGGATAGGACGGTGCCGACGGACGGTGGTCAGTCGAGGTTCGGTCTCCCCGCTGCTTCCCGCACGTGGACACACATTCCCACCATCCTGGCCAAAGTTCCGCCGAGCGGCAATGCCAACGGGCCGGAAATCTTCCGTTCCGCCTTCTGTTCAGGGCTTCCTTCGACAGCGAATCAATCGGCTGCGAACAATCGTACGACCATACGACCGGACTCAGGGCAACGCGAGTTCGAACCAGGTGACCTTTCCGTCGCCTCTCAACTGGACGCCCCAGGAGTCCGCGAGCGCCTCCACCAGCAGCAGGCCCCGCCCCGAGGTCGCGTACTCGGCCTCCGGATCGCGCCGGCGCCCGGGCAGCCGGCTCGTGCCGTCCTGCACCTCGATGCGCAGCCGGTGGTCCGAGCCGAGCACCGCGTCGAAGACCGCGCCCTTGCCGGTGTGCAGCAGCGCGTTGGTGACCAGCTCGGAGGAGAGCAGCTCGGCGGTGTCGGACAGCTCCGGCACCCCCCAGTGGCTCAGCGCCGAACGCAGCCGCCGCCGCACCGACCCGACCGCAACCAGGTCGGCCGGGTCGAGCGTCAGGTGCAGCCGCCGGTGCAGCGCGCAGCCGGGGGCCGGCGCGCCCGGCAGGGCCGTCCCGGTCGTACCGGTCGCTCCGGTGCCCCCGGCCTTCCCGGCCTTACCGCCGCCGACCGGGCCCTGGACCGGACCGGACCGGTAGGCGTCGCCCGAACTCGTCCGCTGCCGCGGGAATCGCGACTGACCGTCCATCACCACATGCCCCCGCCCTGAAAATCCGGGCCCCCGCCTCCGGAATCCCCCGCCGGCCGGGTGGCCCCCTCGATCTGACCACCATCCTCATGCCCAGTTGACGGCGTTTGCAACAGTGTGCGTCCGATCACGTGGGGTGAAAGGGGCACGGGGAGGTTCGCGTGATCCAACCGCCCGCGCCGGACAGGTTTGCGAAGCGCAGAGGCCGTTTTCGAACCCGCCGCCACCCGATCCCGCGCACACCCGGCGCCCGTACGAGCCGTGCGCCCGACCACGCGCCCCCTGCTCCGCTCCCGCCGCGCGCCGGGGCCGGGGCGGGCCGGGGGCGGGCGGGGTCGGGGCGGATCGGGGGCCGGGGCTCCTCACCCCCATCCCCCGCCCAGGGCGCCGAACCCGCGCGGACCGGCAACGCTGGACAGGGCGGCCCGGCGCGGGTTCAATGACCCGAGATGTTTGAACGACGTTCTAACATCACCCCGGAAGCCCCGGAAGCCCCGAGCCCCCGAGACCCCGAGACCCGAGCCGACCCCCTCCCCCCGGCGACCGCGAGCGAGGTACCGTGCGACTGACCCCCACCGAGCGGGACCGGCTGCTGATCTTCACGGCAGCCGAGCTGGCCCGCGCCCGCCGAGCCCGGGGCGTACGCCTCAACATCCCCGAGGCCACCGCCCTGATCGCGGACACCGTCTGCGAGGCCGCCCGCGACGGCCGGCGCCTGGCCGAGGCCATCGAGGCCGGCCGCTCCGTGCTGACCGCCGACGACGTGCTGCCCGGCGTGCCGGACGTGGTCACCGTCGTCCAGGTCGAGGCCGTCTTCGACGACGGCACCCGCCTCGCCGTCGTCAACGACCCGTTCAAGGGCGCCGGCTCGCTCGGCGACGAGGCCCCCGGCGGTGCGCTGATCGGCGACGGCGCCGGCTACGACCCGGTCGAGGAGACGCTGCTCATCCCCGTCCACAACACCTCCGAGGTGCCGATCTCGGTCACCTCGCACTTCCACTTCTTCGAGGCCAACCCGCGCCTGGCCTTCGACCGCGCCGCCGCGTACGGCACCCACCTCGCCGTCCCGGCCGGCTCCTCGGTGCGCTTCGACCCCGGCGCCACCGTCGAGGTCGGCCTGGTGCCGATCGGCGGCGCACGGGTCGCGATCGGGTTCGCGGGGCTCGTGGACGGCCCCCTGGACGCGCCCGGCGCGAAGGATGCCGCCCTGGCCAAGGCCCGCGCGACCGGCTACCTGACCGGCTTCGACGACGCGGAGGTGCCGTCATGACGTCGATCACCCCCCACGACTACATCTCCGTGCACGGCCCGCGCGCCGGGGACCGGGTCCGGCTCGGCGACAGCGGCCTGATCGTCCGCGTCGAGTCCGACTCCCAGGCGCCCGGCGACGAGTTCCTGGCCGGCTTCGGCAAGACCGCCCGCGACGGCCTCCACCTCAAGCCCGCCGCCGTCCGCGACACCTGCGACGTGGTGATCAGCAACGTCCTGGTCATCGACGCGGTCCAGGGCATCCGCAAGACCTCGATCGGCCTGATCGGCGGCCGGATCGCCTCGATCGGCCGGGCCGGCAACCCGGACACCCTGGACGGCGTGGACGTGGTCGTCGGCACCGGCACGACCATCGTCTCCGGCGAGGGCCTGATCGCCACCGCCGGCGCCATCGACACCCACGTCCACCTGCTCTCGCCACGGATCATGGAGGCCTCGCTGGCCTCCGGCGTCACCACGATCATCGGCCAGGAGTTCGGCCCGGTCTGGGGCGTCGGCGTCAACTCGCCCTGGGCGCTGCGCCACGCGTTCAACGCCTTCGACGCCTGGCCGGTCAACATCGGCTTCCTGGGCCGCGGTTCGTCCTCCGACCCGGCCCCGCTGGTCGAGGCGCTGGCCGAGGGCGGCGCCTCCGGCTTCAAGGTGCACGAGGACATGGGCGCGCACACCCGCGCGCTGGACACCGCCCTGCGGGTCGCCGAGGAGTACGACGTCCAAGTCGCCCTGCACACCGACGGGTTGAACGAGTGCCTGTCGGTCGAGGACACCCTGAGGGTGCTGGAGGGCCGGACCATCCACGCCTTCCACATCGAGGGCTGCGGCGGCGGCCACGTCCCCAACGTGCTCAAGATGGCAGGCGTGCCGAACGTCATCGGCTCCTCCACCAACCCCACCCTGCCGTTCGGCCGCGACGCCCTCGGCGAGCACTTCGGCATGATCGTCTCCGCGCACGACCTCAAGGTCGACCTGCCCGGCGACGCCGCCATGGCCCGCGACCGCATCCGGGCCGGCACCATGGGCGCCGAGGACGTGCTGCACGACCTCGGCGTCATCGGCATCACCTCCTCCGACGCCCAGGGCATGGGCCGGGCCGGCGAGACCGTCCGCCGCACCTTCGCCATGGCCGGCAAGATGAAGGCCGAACTCGGCCCGCTCGACGGCAGCGGCTCGTACGGGACGACCGAGAGCGGCGACGACAACGAGCGCGTGCTCCGCTACATCGCCAAGCTCACCGTCAACCCGGCCATCGCGCACGGCCTCTCGCACGAGGTCGGCTCGATCGAGATCGGCAAGCTCGCCGACATCGTGCTCTGGCGCCCGGACCACTTCGGGGCCAAGCCGCAACTCGTCCTCAAGTCCGGCTTCCCCGCGTACGGCGTGGTCGGCGACCCCAACGCCTCCACCGACCGCTGCGAACCCCTCGTCCTGGGACCGCAGTTCGGCGCCCACGGAGCGACCGCCGCCGACATCTCGGTGGCCTTCGTCGCCCAGGCCGCCGCCGACGGCGCCTACCTCGACCGGCCCGCCGACGGGCTGCCCACCCGCCGCCGCCGCGTCGGCGTCCGGGGCACCCGCGGCATCGGGCCGCGCGACATGGTGCGCAACGCCCGCGTCGGCCACGTCGAGGTCACCGAGACCGGACTGGTCTCGCTGGACGGCGCACCGCTGCGCTCCGAACCGGCCGACAGCGTCTCGCTCAGCCGCCTCTACTTCCTCTGATCCCCCACTTGATCCCCCCACTGTTGAGGACTCCACGATGACCACCCCCACGCCCGCCTCCCTCGGCTACCGGATGCCCGCCGAATGGCACCCGCACGACCGCACCTGGATGGCCTTCCCGACCGCCAACCCCACCTTCGACACCCCCGAGGCACTGCACGCCGGCCGCGAGGCCTGGGCCGCCGTCGCCGACACCATCGTCCGGTACGAGCCGGTGACGCTGATCGTCAACACCGGTGAGACGGCGGAGGCCCGCAAGTACGTCTCCGAGCAGGTCGAGATCGTCGAGCGCCCGCTCAACGACGCGTGGATGCGCGACATCGGCCCGTCCTTCCTGATCGACGGCAAGGGCTCGGTGGCCGCCGCCGACTGGATCTTCAACGGCTGGGGCGCGCAGTCCTGGGCCCGCTGGGACAAGGACCAGCACGTCGCCGAGCACATCGGCGAACTGACGGGCGTCCAGCGCTTCGCCTCCCGGCTGATCAACGAGGGCGGCGGCATCCACGTCGACGGCGAGGGCACGGTGCTCGTCACCGAGACCGTCCAGCTCGGCGAGGGCCGCAACGCGGACTGGACCAAGGAGGAGGTCGAGGCCGAGCTGCACGCCTTCCTCGGCACCACCAAGGCCATCTGGCTGCCGCGCGGACTCACCCGCGACTACGACGAGTTCGGCACCCGCGGACACATCGACATCGTCGCCTCCTTCGTGCGCCCGGGCGTCGTCGTCGCCCACGTCCAGCCCGACCCGGCCCACCCCGACCACCAGGTCTGCCAGGAACTCGTCGCCGTCCTGCGCGCCTCCACCGACGCCCGGGGCCGAGCCCTGGAGGTCATCGAACTGCCCGCCCCCACCGTCCTGCTGGACGAGGACGGCGAGCCGGTCGACTACTCCTACATCAACCACTACGTGGCCAACGGCGCCGTGATCCTGTGCGCCTTCGCCGACCCGCGCGACCAGGAAGCCGCCGCCGTCCTCGGCCGCGCCTACCCGGGCCGCACCGTCGAACTCGTCGACGCCCGCGAGATCTTCGCCAACGGGGGCGGCATCCACTGCATCACCCAGCAGCAGCCCAAGGCGCTCTGACACCCGCCGCGAGACCCGTCGCCACCGGAGTGGGGCCCCGCTCCACTCCGGTAGCCTTCGAACCTCCGTTCCACCGAGGGAGAGCAACCCACATGGCGGACCCCCGCCCGCGCAGGCCGGCGCGCCCCCGCGAGGAGGTCTTCGCCACCGCCCGGGCCGCGATCGCCGAACACGGGCTCGCCAAACTCACCATGGCCGGACTCGGCAAACAGCTCCAGATGAGCGCCGGACACCTGCTCTACTACTTCGGCAGCAAGGACCAGCTGCTGCTGGAGACCCTCCGCTGGAGCGAGGACCAGCTCGGCGCCCGCCGCCGCGACGCCCTCACCGACCACGCCCTCGACCCCTGGCAACGCCTCGACGCCTACCTGCGCCTCTACCTGCCCGAGGGAGCGGGGGACCCGCGCTGGATCCTCTGGGTCGAGGTGTGGGGCCGCTCCCCCGCGAGCGCCGAGATCCGCCAGGGACAGCAGGAGATCGAGGCCCCCTGGCAGACCGACCTGGTCTCCCTCATCGAGGAGGGCACCGCCACCGGCCATTTCACCCCGGGCCCCGCCGCCGACCGCGCCCTCCAGATCCGCGCCCTCCTCGACGGCCTCGCCGTCCCCATCGCCATCGGCCTCCCCGGCGCCCACCCCCCTACCGCCCTCACCCAAGCCACCACGGTGACGGGCATCCTCCTCCGCACCTGAAGCCGACCCTGAAGCCGACCCTGTGCGGCGCGGGGGGAATATGCAGACCGGTCTAGTGATTCTGCTGCCCGGCCCTGCCCAGCTGCCTGCACCAGAAGTCGACCAGCCCGACTTCCTGTACGGCTCGTCGACCCGGCGTGCGCGAGGAGCCCGAGAAATATGCAGACCGGCCTACAGATCAGGCTCGCCCCAGCGGCCCCGTACGCGCGAAAAGTCGGCGGAACCGACTTCCTGCGATGCGGCTCGCCGGCGCGGGGGAAATATGACGACCGGTCTACAGATTTGCCCACGGAGCCCCTCGCCCCGCGCGCCAAAAGTCGGCCCCGCCGACTTCCTGTGCCACCCACCGCCGCCCCACCCCCGGTGAATCTGCAGACCGGTCTAGTGATTCCGTTTCCCGACCCCTGCCCAGCTGCCCGCACCAGAAGTCGACCAGCCCGACTTCCTGTACGGCTCGTCGACCCGGCGCGCGGGAGGAGCCCGAGAAATATGCAGACCGGTCTACTGATTGATGGGCGCCAGGAGACCGCGCGCACGAAAAGTCGGCTGGGCCGACTTTTGGTGCGGCTTGCCGGCGCAGGGCTTCGCCTCGAATATGACGACCGGTCTACAGATTTCACTGGGATAAGCAGGTGGGTACGCCAGAAGTCGGGTGGGGCGACTTCTGGCGCGGGGGTGCTGTGGTCAGTCGGTCCAGATGGCGGCGGCGGTGCGGTCGTCGGCGTACCCCTTGGCGCGGACTTGGACCTGGCGCAGGAAGTCGACGGTGCCAGGGGGGTGGGGGTGGGCCCAGTGGGTGGAGAGGAAGTGGGCGACGGCGGGTTCGTCGGCGATCGGGCGGGCCAGGCCGGGGGTGCAGAGCAGCAGGATGTCGCCCGGGGTCGCGGGGACGAGCCGGAAGCGGAACGGGCGCGGGTCCGGGACGGGAGCCTCGGGCACCGGCGGCTGGCCGTCCGGGTGGTGCAGCAGGCGGGCCGCGTACGCGTCGATCCAGTGGCCGGAGCGCAGCAGGTAGAGGCCGCCCGGGCCGACGCCGAAGGCCGCTCGGTAGCCGGCCTCCGGGTCGAGCGACACCATCAGGCAGTGCAGCGAGGCCGGGGAGGGCGTGTCGTCCCCCTCCGTCCGGGGCGCGAGCGCGCGTAGCGGGGCGACGGCGCTGGTGGCCAGTCGCTGGAGCCCGTAGCGGAGCCGGTCCCGGGCGCCGTCGCGCAGGTCGGCGGCCAGGCCGGCCCGGCTGCGTCCGATCGCGGCGGCGAGCTGGCGGCAGGCCTCACCAGAGGCGGTGGCGACGGCCTCGGCCGTGACCGTGTCGACCTCGGCGCCGTCCGCCCGGTCGAAGCCGCCGAGGACGGCGAGCAGCAGTCCGTCAGGTCCTTCGCCGAACCGGGTGACCAGTAGGGAGTCCCGGCGCGGCTCGCCCCGGTAGCGGGCGGAGTCGCCCCGGACGGAAACGGCGCGCAGGACGGACGGCCCGTACTGCGCGCCCTCCAGCACGGTGTCCGGGACGAGCGAGCGGAGCGCGCCCGGGTCGGCCTCCGGTACGGCCGTCGGCTCGGGCCCGTACGTCGGGGGGCGCTCGCCGACGTGCGGGACGGCGGCCCCGCCGTCGGCGAGCGGTGCGCGGACGGCCAGCCGGGGGTCGGGGACGATGGCGGGCGCCGGTTCCGGGTCGGGCTCGGGCACCGCCGCGTGGTCGGGTTCGGGTTCGGGCACGGGGACCGGGTCGGGGACGGGGGCCTCGTCCACCGCGGGGACCTCAGGGGTCACGGGGACCTCAGGGACCTCAGGGGCCTCAGGGGCCTCAGGGGCGGAGACGACCTCGGGAGCTGAGGGGGTCTCGGCGACGACCGGCTGGGGCTCGACCTCGGCAACCGGCTCGGGCTCGGAGTCGGAGTCGGAGTCGGCGGACGGGGCGGCCTTCTCCAGCGAGACGGGCTCAGCCTCCGGCTCCGGCGCAGGCGCCGCCTCCGGCTCCACCGCCGCCTCCGGTGCGTCGTCGGCGAAGGAGGGCGCCCGGAACTGGTGGGTCTCCGTGGACGATGTCCGCTGGCGGCCGATCCCCTCCGACCCGCTGATCACGCCGACCGCGGTGTCGAACCAGTCGTCGATGCTGTCCCGGTTGTCCTGTGCGAGCGCGGGCTCCGGCTCCACCAGCGGCTCCGGCTCCACCAGCAGCTCCGGATCCGGCTCCGCCGATCGCTGCTGCCCGATGAGTCCCGCCGCCGTGTCGAACCAGTCGTCGACGCTGCCGTCCCCCGGGTCGGCGTGCGGGGTGTCGGGGAGGGTGCCCGCCGGGCCGTCGTAGACGGTGTCCCACCAGCCGTCGTCGGGCCGGGGCGGCTGTGCGGGTGCACCCTGCTTGCTCATCTGGCGGCTCCTGCTCGGTCCGTGGGTCGCGCGCCGCCCCCGGCGGGCCGGGCTCGACGTCATTGTTCTCCAAGTGCAACGACCCTGTCCGGGTTTCGGCGACAACCGGTCACCCATCGGAACATCCCGGCCACCGCGCCGACCAGCCGGTTCGTCGTCCGCGCCGCGGGGGCGGCGGCGTGGGCGTCACCGCCCGGTCGGCTTCCGGTTCGCCTCCGGTCGGCTCCTGGTCCGCTTCCGTTCCGTCCAGGCTTGCCGGATGTGCCCGGAGCAGGGTGTTTCCTGGAGATCCGGGCGTGTCGGCCCCCGAAAATGAGGGCCGATGGGGGGCATCGCTTCACACGTTCGGCTGATTAAATGTCCGCATGACCGCGTCGGCCCCCAGCTCGCCCCGACCGGGGTGGGCCGCACCGGCGGGCCGCCCGGTGGGTGCACTGTTGGTCCTTCTGCTCGTCGCCCTGCTGACGATGCTGCCCTGCGCGGGCCAGGCGAAGGCCTTGGACGGGTCCAACCCTCCGGTGCCGGCCGCGGCCCCGGTCAGTGCCGTCAGCGTGGTCAGCGTCGAGGTCGCGACCGGACAGGCGCCCCACCCCGGCCACGGAGGCCGGGCCACCAGGCCCGCCAAGGCCGCGAAGCTCGTCGGCTCCGCCGGGACCGCCCAGGCTTCCCCCGGCGATCGAGGTGACCGAGGCGACCGGGCCTCCCCTGGCAACCCGGGCGACCGGAGCGACCCGGGCGGCAAGGCCGCGAAGGCCTCCGACCACCGCCGGATCGCCGAGGGCCAGAGCCAGGGGCACTGGATCCTCTGCACCGCCGACGGCGAGCCCCCGCGCAACAACGGCTGCTCCAGCCACCCGTACTGCCCGCAGGACGCCCAGCTGCCGAATCCCCCGCCGCAGCCGCTGCCCGTCGTGCCACCCGTCGCCCCGGCCGCGCCCGATGCGCTGCCCCGGGTGGTGCCCGCCGGCCTGCTGGACGGTTCGCACTCGGCGCCCGACCTGCACGAGCTCCAGGTCCACCGGTCCTGAGCGGAACCCACCGCCGGCGCTGCCGCCGGCGGATCCGCCCCGCCTCACCTTCCAGCTGACCGTCGCCACCGACCGGTGCGCGGCGGAGACAAGGACACCGCCATGGGTTCCGCCTCCAAGCAGTCCAACAAGTCCGGCGGCAAGCAGGCCGGTCTCGACCGCCGCGCCCGGATAGCCGAGCTGCGCGCCGCCGAGCAGCGCCGCGACCGCCGCAACAAGATCGTCGCCTCGGTGGCGGCCGGTGTGCTGGTGATCGGCGCGATCGCCACCGGCACCTGGGTCGTCATGGACCAGAACCAGAAGAAGAAGGACAAGGAAGCCGCCGCCAACGCGGACATCCCGGGCGTGAAGACCTTCGGCGACCTGACCCGCAACCACGTCAAGGAGAAGGTCACCTACCCGATGACCCCGCCGGTCGGCGGCGACCACAACGCGATCTGGCTGGACTGCATGGGCCACGTCTACGACCAGCCGGTCGAGAACGAGCGCGCCGTCCACTCGCTGGAGCACGGCGCGGTCTGGGTGACCTACAACGGCAAGGCCACGCCGGACGACATCAAGACCCTGTCCGACAAGGTCAAGACCACCCCGTACTCGCTGATGAGCCCGTACCCGGACGAGCAGGGCACCATCACCCTGAACGCCTGGAGCACCCAGCTCGTCGTGGACAGCGCCAGCGACCCCCGGGTGAACCAGTTCTTCACCAAGTACGTCCAGGGCAAGCAGACCCAGGAGCCGGGCGCCTCCTGCACCATGGGGCAGATGTGACCGCCGACCCGGGCCGTCCCGAGGGGCCCGCTGCCAAGGGGTCCGCTGCCGAGGGAGGCGCGTCCGAGGCCGCTGTCGGGACGGCCGCCCAAGCCGTCACCGGAGCCGTCACCGCCGAGGACGGCGGAGCCGCCGCGCCGCGCCACCGGCGGATGTGGTGGCCGGCCGCGCTGGCGGCCACCGTGGCGCTGGCGCTCGGGGTGCCGGCCCTGGTGGCGAGCGGGACCTCGGCCTCCGGCAGCTCGCTCTCCGTCCCGGCGGACGACTCGCCCGAGGCCGGGTTCGCCCGCGACATGGCGACCCACCACCAGCAGGCGGTGGACCTGTCGTTCGCTGTCCGGGACCGCACCGGTGACGAGCCGACCCGCACCCTCGCCTTCGACATCATCAACACCCAGGCCAACCAGCGCGGGATGATGATGGGCTGGCTGGACCAGTGGGGGCTGACGCAGCACGTGAACGCCAAGCCGATGGCGTGGATGAAGATGGGCCACGAGTACCAGGCCCACGACGGTTCGCTGATGCCCGGCATGGCCACCAACACCCAGATCGCGAAGCTGCGTTCGCTCAGCGGGCGGGACGCCGAGGTGTTCTACCTGCAGCTGATGATCGAGCACCACAAGGGCGGCGTCGAGATGGCCCAGGGCTACGTGGACCTGGCCAAGAACGACACCGAGAAGCGGCTCGCGCAGTCGATGGTGATCGCCCAGACCTCGGAGCTGCAGCTGATGACCGACATGCTCCAGGAACGCGGCGCCGCCCCCGGCGTGCCCGCCTCCTGAGCCGGCTCCCGAACCGGCTCCCGAACCGGCCCAGCGTTCTCGTTCCCCGGACGGCCGGGGCACGGCCGACGGTCCCGTACCGTCCGCGCCGCGCCCCGGCCGTCCGCCGTACCACCTCCCGGAGACCCCTCACATGACCCCCGACCCCACCGGTGCCGCCGACCCCACCGGTGCCGCCGACCCCGCCGGCGCCCCGGACCGCCGCTGG
Source organism: Kitasatospora sp. Ki12 (assembly GCF_054601375.1). NCBI lineage: Bacteria > Bacillati > Actinomycetota > Actinomycetes > Kitasatosporales > Streptomycetaceae > Kitasatospora > Kitasatospora sp. Ki12. The sequence goes on from NZ_BAAIHT010000002.1 coordinate 2,878,497, forward strand.
CTGATCGCCGGGCTGGGCAATCCCGGCCCCTGGTTCCGGCAGACCCGGCACAACGCGGGCTTCCTGGCCGTCGACCGGCTGGCCGAGCGGCACGGCGCCCGGTTCCGGCGGCGCGGGATCGCCACCCTGGTCGCGGAGATCGAGGTCGACGGCCGGCCGGTGCTGCTCGCCAAGCCGCTGTGGTTCATCAACCTGTCCGGCCGCCCGGTGGCCGCGCTGCTGCGCCGGCACGGCGTGCCGGTGGAGCGGCTGGTGGTCGTGCAGGACGACCTGGACTTCGCGTTCGGTTCCGCCCGGCTCAAGCGCGGCGGCGGGCCCGGCGGCCACAACGGGGTGCGCTCGGTGGGCGAGGTGCTCGGCACCCGCGACTTCGTCCGGCTGCGGTTCGGCATCGGGCGTCCGCCGAAGGGGCAGAGCGTCGGCGACTTCGTGCTGAAGAAGTTCTCGGACGACGAACTGGCCGTGATGCCCGGCGAGTTGGACCGTTGCGCGGACGCCCTGGAGACCCTGGTGCGGCTCGGCCTGAACCGCGCCCAGGACACCCTGAACGCCCGCCCCGCACCTGACGCCGGTCACGGCACGGAGGCCGGTCACGGTACGGAGGCCGGTCACGGCGCGAAGACCGGTCACGGCGCGGAGGCTGACCATGGCGGGCGCTGAGGACCTCCGGCGTTCCCTGTGGAGCGCCGGACCCGGCGACGACGCGCGGCAGGACGACGGGCGGTCGGCGCTGACCGCCGAGGCGGTCGCCGAGGCCGAGCACCTGCTCGGCGTCACCCTCCCCGCCGCCCTCCTGGAACTGCTGCACCACCGCGACGGCGGCGAGGTCGCGGACGACCGGAACGCCTTCCCCACCAGCCGGCCGACCTCGTGGAGCGGCGACCACGTGCCGTTCGACTGGCTGCTGGGCATCGGCCGCCGCGAAGGGGCGCTGTCCCTGCTCGACAGCCCGTACCTGGTCGCGGAGTGGGGTCTGCCCGCGCCGGTGGTCCTGTTCGCGGGCGAGGGACCGTGCTGGCTCGGGCTGGACTACCGGGACGGCGGCCGGGACGGGGAACCGTCCGTCACCTGGTTCGAGGCGGACCTCGGCCGGGAGTTCCCGCTCGCCCCGGACTTCCGGTCGTTCCTCGAAGGCCTCACCGCGGCCGACGACTTCGAGTGAGAATCCCCGGGCGCCCCTGGAGCGTGCCCGGTCCACGGGCTGCGGAACGGGCTGCGGAGCGGGTGGTGGGCCGGGCGGGTGAGGAGCGCGGCCGCCGCCGCGACCGCCGCGAGGGCGAACAGCACCGTCCGCCCACCGGACGCCGCGCCCGCCAGGTGGACACCGAGGACGGACAGCGCCATGCCGAGCGCCGTACCGAGGCTGCGCGCCATGTTCACCATGCCGCCGCCGACCGCCGAGCACTCCGCCGGGACGGCCCGCATCACCAGCGCGTTGTTGGCCGGCAGCAGCAGGCCCAGCCCGTACCCGGCGACCAGCAGCGGAGCGGCCGACGCGATCGAGGCCGGCAGCAGGGCGAACAGCAGCAGCCCGCCCGCCGCGACGGCCGCGCCGAGGCGGCACCTGGCCACGTCCGACCAGCCCGCGGGCAGCAGCCCGCCACCGACCGTCGCGGCGACGGCGAACGCGGCGGGCAGCAGGGTGACGAGCAGTCCGGCACCGGCCGTCGACACGCCCGCGCCGGTCAGCAGGACGGGGCCCAGCACCAACGGGCAGAACAGCAGCAGGTACCCGATCAGCGCGAGCACCAGGCCGGACCGCACACCCGGGGTGTTGACCAGCCCCGGCGCCAGGATCGGCCGCGCCGCCCGCCGCTCCTGGCGCACCAGCGCCACGGTGAGCACGGCGGCGGCGAGCAGCAGGACGGTGACGGCCCAGCCGGGCAGCGGCAGGCCGGAGGCGGTGGAGAGGGCGAGCAGCAGCGCTGTGGTCGCGCCGGTGAGCAGCAGCATGCCGGGCAGGTCGAAGCGGGCGTCGTCCCGCGCAGGACCGGCCAAGGGACCAGCCGAGGGACCCGCCGGTCGCCGCGTCCGGGGGCTGGGAACGAGGCCCCCGCCGCCCGTCCGGGTGCGCGGCAGCAGGTACCAGCCGGCCAGGATGCCGAACACCGCGATCGGCACATTGACCCAGAACACCCAGCGCCACGAGGCGTGTTCGACCAGCAGCCCGCCGAGGCTGGGCCCGAGCGCCAGCCCGAGGCCCTGAGCGGAGGCCTGGATGCCGAGCGCGCGCCGCATCGCGCGTTCGGGCACACCGCGTGCGACCAGGGCGACACTGTTGGCCTGCATCATCGCGGCGCCGACGGCCTGGACGGCACGGCAGCCGACCAGGATCCAGAGGCTGCCGGCGAATCCGGCGCCGAGCGAGGAGAGGCCGAAGACGGCGAAGCCGCCGATGTACATCGTCTTGCGGCCGGCCAGGTCGGACAGCCAGCCGATCGGGGCCAGCAGGGCGACCAGGACGAGCAGGTAGGCCAGGGCGACCCATTCGACGGCGGCGAAGCCCGCGTCGAAGTGGTGGCCGATCGCGGGGAAGACCAGGGCGATGACGCTGGCGTCGAGCTGGCCGAGGAACGCGCCGAGGCAGACCGTGCCGACGGCCAGCCAGTGGGCGTGGCGCCAGCCGGCGATGCCGCGGGGGCGGGGCCGCTCGGTGAGCAGCCGGGCGGCGAGGGCGGTGGCGTTCATGCCACGAATATATCGGATACAGATATGTTCTTTCTACGAGCAGCTCGCCCTGCGATACGAAGCGTCCCACAGGGCGTCCGTACCGCGTCCACATCGCGTCCGCACCCGCGTCCACATCGCGTCCGCACCCGTGTCCGCACCCGCGTCCGCTAAGCGGACCGCGCCCCCGAAACGCCCTGCACCAGGAGATACGCTGTCCGCCATGCCGTCGTCACCGCACGTTCCCGATTCCGCCACCGAAGGCCCGGACCCGGCGGTCGAGCACGCCCGGCAGCTGACCGACACCGTCACCCGGCTGCGCCGCGCCCTGCGCAGCAGCATCCGCACCGACTACCCGTGGGAGTCCCTGCCGATGGCGCAGGTCGAACTCCTCCAGACCCTCGCCGCCGCACCGCTGCGGGTCGGCGAACTCGCCGCCCGGCAGCGACTCGCCCCCAACACCGTCAGCGGACTGGTCGGCAAGCTGCTCGACGCCGGCTTCGTCGACCGCCAGGCCGACCCCGGCGACCGCCGCACCGCCCGGATCGCCCTCACCCCGGCCGGCCGGCGCCAGCTGGACGACTGGCAGCACGCCCACGAACGCCGCATCGCCACCGCGCTCGGCACCCTCGACCCCGCCGACCGCGAGGCGGTCGTCCACGCCCTGCCCGCGCTGGAACAGCTCGCCCGTGCCCTCGCCCAGCCGGGCAGCGGTACCGGCACCGGCACCGACTGACACCGGCACGGACTGACACCGAGGGCCCACCCCGCGGACAAAACCACTGGTCACCGCCCCGGGCCGAGCACTACCCTCCCCGGCATGACCACCGCACGGGTACGGATCGAGCCCTGGACGGACGCCGACCTGGCGCTGCTGCGCCGGGTCAACACGCCGGAGATGAAGAAGCACGTCGGCGGACCGGAGACCGAGGAGCAGCTGCTCGTCCGGCACGGCCGCTACCTGGACTTCGTCCCGTCCGGCCTCGGCTGCATGTACCGGATCGTGCTGCTGCCCGACGACGGTGCCGCGGACGGCGAGGCCTCGGACGGCGTGGCTGCGTACGGCGGGACCGCCGCGGGCGAGGCCGTCGGCACGGTCGGCTACGGCACCCGGACCTGGGAGGGCGAGACCGTCCACGAGATGGGGTGGAACGTCCTGCCCGGTCACCAGGGCCGGGGCATCGCCGTCACCGCCACCCGCGCCGCCGTCGCGGCCGCCCGCCGCGAGGCCGCCCACCGGTACCTGCACGCCTTCCCCTCGGTGGACAACCCCGCCTCCAACGCGGTGTGCGCCAAGGCCGGGTTCACGCTGCTCGGCGAGACCGAGTTCGAGTTCCCTCCCGGCCGGTTCATGCGCAGCCACAACTGGCGGGTGGACCTGCGCGCCTCGGAGTGACCCGCCGGCTGGGAACGGGGCCCTGAACCGGGCTCGGAGCGGCGCCCGGAAGGGGTTCAGAAGAGGGTGCCGCTCTCCAGCTCCAGCAGTCGGCGCTTGCGGTCCACGCCCGCCGCGAAGCCGGTGAGCGAACCGTTGGCGCCGAGCACCCGGTGGCAGGGGCGCACGATCAGCAAGGGGTTGGCGCCCACCGCGCCGCCGACCGCCCGGACCATCCGCGGCTCCTGCCCGGCCAGTTCGGCGAGTTCGCCGTAGGTGACGGTCCTGCCGTACGGGATCTCGTCCAGCGCGGCCCAGATCCTGCGGCGGAACTCGGTACCCACGGGTGCGAGCGGCAGGTCGAACTCGGTGCGCTCGCCCGCGAAGTAGGCGGTCAGCTGGGCGACCGGCTCGGCGAGCGCCTCCGGGTCGAGGACCCAGTCGTCGGCGGGCTCGGCCAGCGCGTACTTCTGGCCCGGCGCGGTGACGGTCGCCAGCGCGGCCGGCCCGCCGTCCTCGGGCAGGACGCCGCTGAGCAGCAGCCGGCCGAAGGGGCTCTCCATGGTCGTGTAAACGCTGGTGGCGGCGGCGCTGTCCGTGGTGGCAGCGCTGTCGCTGCCGATGGTCGGGTCGGTGATCGGGTCGGTGGTGCTCATGCTGGTGCGTTCTCCGTTCCGGTGCTGGTGGTCGCGGGGCCGGCCCACAGCCGGTGGACCGCGTAGGAGCGCCACGGCGCCCAGGTCTCGGCCGCGTGGGCGGCGGACTTCGGGTCGCCGGGGGCGCCGAGCCGGACGAGGCCGTGCTTGACGCCCACGTCGCTCGGGAGGAAGACGTCGGGGTCGGCGAGCGCCCGCATCCGCAGGTAGCCGACCGTCCAGGGGCCGATGCCCGGCAGGGCCAGCAGCCCGGCCGCGGCCTCCTCCCGGTCGACCCCGCTGTCGAGGCTCACCGTGCCCTCGGCCAGGGCCGCGCACAGTCCGGTGAGCGCGCGGCGGCGGGCGGCGGGCATCGCGAAGTCCTCCGGGTCGGCGGTGGCCAGCGCCGCCGCGGTCGGGAAGAGCAGTCGCAGGCCGCCGCTGGGCTCGGGCAGCTCGGTCCCGTACTTCTCGGCGAGCCGCCCTGCCAGGGTACGGGCCGCGCCGACGCTGATCTGCTGGCCGAGGACGGCGCGGACGGCGAGCTCGTGCGGGTCCACGTGGCCGGGCGAGCGCAGCCCGGGACGCTCCCGGACCAGCGGACCGAGCACCGGGTCGGCGCCGAGCTGCTCGTCGACCGCGAGCGGGTCGGCGTCCAGGTCGAAGAGGACGCGCAGGCGCTGGACGGCGGTCGGCAGGTCGCGAAGGTCGGCGAGGAACAGGCGGCAGTCCAGCCAGCCGCGGGTGCGCGGCTCGTCCGGCGCCAGGCCGTCGACCTCGGCGATGCCGTGGCCGTACGGCAGCGCGAGGGTGCGCCGGTACGTACGGACGCCGGGGAACGCACCGGGGACCACCTCCTCCACGCCGGGAACGGCCCGGAGGGCGAGGAAGTCGATCAGGTGCTCGCTGTCCAGCGGGCCGCGGTAGGCGAGGCGCAGGGTCAGGCCACCGGCCGGGGTGGCGGTGCGGCGGCCGGCGGCGACCTCGGCGCGCAGGCCGCTGGGGGTGCGGTCGTAGACCTCGCGGACGGTGTCGTTGAACTGGCGGACGGAGGCGAAGCCGGCCGCGAACGCGACGTCGGTCACGGGCAGTTCGGTGGTCTGCAGGAGGAGCCGGGCGGTCTGGGCGCGCCGGGCGCGGGCCAGCGCGATCGGGCCGGCGCCGAGCTCGGCGGTGAGCTGGCGCTGCAGCTGGCGGGAGCTGTAGCCGAGCCGGCCGGCCAGGCCCGCCACGCCCTCGCGGTCCACCACGCCGTCGCCGATCAGGCGCATCGCGCGGCCGACCAGGTCGGCGCGGTGGTTCCACTCCGGCGAACCCGGCACCGAGTCGGGGCGGCAGCGCCGGCAGGCCCGGAAACCGGCGCCCTGGGCGGCCGCGGCGCTGGGGTAGAAGACGCAGTTGACGCGCTTGGGGGTCACGGCCGGGCAGCTCGGTCGGCAGTAGATGCCGGTGGAGGTGACGGCCGTGAAGAAGACGCCGTCGAAGCGGGCGTCTCGGCTGTCCACGGCTCGGTACCGGATGTCGTCGTCGATCACGTTGTCCAGTCTGCGGGATCGGGTGGGGGGTGACTGGCGGGAATCGGACATCGCCATTCGGGCACCGCCGGTGGGGGCTTCCCCCCTTCCCCTTCCCACCCCCTCCCCACCCACCACCCACCGCACCACCCACCGCCCGCCGCCCAGCGCCCGCCGGAAAATGCGCGGCCGTCCGGCCGGCCCGGGGCTACGCTCGCCCGCATGAGCGAGCAGCCCGGCGGCCAGCCTGCCGACCACCCCTACAGCGGCCCGGACGACCCGCGGGTCACCGCCCTGCCACCGGAGGAGTTCGCCTTCCCCGGTCCGTTGCGCGACCAGCTGGTCGCGGCCGTCCTCAGCGGCGCCAAGACCAGCACCACCGGACTGGTCGCCGACTACGAGCACGAGGGCGACCCCCTGCCGCAGGTCGGCGAGCTGGCCGCCGTCCTGGACTCGGACGGCCGCCGGGTCGCGGTGATCGAGACCACGGACGTCCGCGTGGTCCCGCTGGCCGAGGTCGATCTGCGGCACGCCCTGGACGAGGGCGAGGGGTACGAGAGCGTGGCCGAGTGGCGTACGACCCACGAGGGCTTCTGGCGCAGTCCGGAGATGCTCGCCGCCCTCGACGACCCGGACTTCACCGTGGACGACGCCACTCCGCTGGTCCTGCAGCGCTTCCGCCTGGTGGCCGACCTCCGCTGAGCCGGGTGGGCCCCCGCGGGGGTCGGCCGGTGACCGCCGGACGGCGGTCGGCCGGCCCCCGCGGGTGGCGGGCGACGATCCGTGGTCAACGCTTCATCGTGCCTCCCGCGGCCCGCATCGACTTGTGGATCGTCTTCCACCTCTGCAGTCGGGCCTTGGCCACCCGGGCGTCCGTGCGCGAGGCGATCCATTCGTTCTCGCGCTGGAGCTTGAGGTAGCTGTCCATCCGGCGCTGCGGCAGGGTGCCGTCGGCCAGCGCCGCCTGCACCGCGCAGCCTGGCTCGGTGTGGTGCCCGCAGTCCTGGAAGCGGCACTCCTCGGCCAGCTCCGCGATGTCGGCGAAGGCCAGGTCCACGCCCCCGCCACCGTAGAGGCCGACCTCGCGCAGCCCGGGGGTGTCGATCAGCACGCCCCCGCCGGGCAGCGGGATCAGCTCGCGGGTGGTCGTGGTGTGGCGGCCCTTCTGGTCGACCTCGCGGGCCTCCTGGACCGTCATCACCGCAGCGCCGGCCAGCGCGTTGGTGAGCGTGGACTTGCCGACGCCGGACTGGCCGATCAGCGCCGTCGTCCCGGGGGTGCACGCGCGCAGCACGTCCATGCCCTCACCGGTCTCGGCGCTCACGACGAGCACCGTGACCCCGGGCGCGATGCCCTCGACGTCGGCCCGGATGAAGTCGGCGTCGTCCACCAGGTCGGCCTTGGTGAGGACGACCAGCGGGTCGGCGCCGGACTCCCAGGCCAGGGCCAGGAAGCGCTCGATCCGCCCGAGGTCGGGGTCGGTCGCGAGCGAGGAGGCGATCAGGACGGTGTCCACGTTGGCCGCCAGCACCTGGCCGTCGGAGCGCTTGCCGGCCACCTTGCGGATGATCGCGGTGGAGCGCGGCAGCAGCGCGACGACGGCCGCCATCGGCTGGGCGTGGAGGTCCACGGCCGCCCAGTCGCCCGTGCACGGGCAGTTGATCATGTCGGCGTCGCCCACCGGCCGGGTGTCGAACCGGACGGTGCGCGGCTCGCCCGTCTCCGGGTCGGCGATCACGGCGTCGCACTGGCCGCGGTCGACCCGGACGATCCGGGCCGGAACCAGCCCGGCCTCGCCGAGCGGGGCGAACGACTCCTCGAGCTCGGACGTCCAGCCGTAGCCGGCGAGCACGGAGCCCTCGGCGGACTCCGGGGAAGAGGAGAGGAAAGAAGAAGAGGAAGAGGAGAAAGACGGAACGGAGGCAGCGTTGATCAACGCAGTGGCCCTTCGGGGGAGATGGTCCCGGCGGGCTACGACTGGCGCGAAGGGCTCAGCCGGCGGCCGGGAAGAGGAGGTGAACGCGAGCGCTGCCCTGGGCAGCTATCGGGGCGACAACGACCACGGGGGTTCACCTCCTGCTCTCTACTCCTCGGGCGGCCCAATGGCCCCCGAACCGAACACGTCACACGCTAGCGGAGCGTCCCGAGCCCGCCAACCTATTTTTGACCTGCGAAAACGCGCTGGGCAGGCGGCCAGGAACTCATCGAGGGGCCAAAGTTGGCCCATCGAACACGAGGGCCCTACCCGCCGCCGTACCGGTGCTTCAGGTTCGGGTCGTCCAGCCACCACGGCCGCATCCCCGTCTCCTCCTCCTCGGGCCGCCCGGCCGCCCGCGCCTCCTCGGCCGCCGCCTCGAAGCGGGCGTCCAGCTCGGCGTCCACGACCCGGATCTCCTCCCGGCCCCGCACCACCATCCGCCGCACCAGCGCGGCCAGGAACGGCAGCCCGACCAGGTCCCCCAGCACCCAGAACGCGTTGCCGCCCCAGGTCTGGTCCTGCGCCAGGCTCGGCCCCCACGGCCGCCCGAGCGCCGCGTAGTGGTGCTCGGCGACCAGGTGGCCGCCGTAGATCAGCACGATCCCGAGCCCCGCGTCGAAGATCACCTCGGCGAAGGTGATGAACAGCCCGACCAGGTCCGGGTACTCGTGCCCGACCGGGTCGATCTGCAGTCGCGGCCAGAAGTAGGCGAGGCCGAGCAGCACCAGCGTCACGTGCAGCAGCACGTTCCCGAACCCGCTGGACACCGACTCCTCGTACCAGGGCGTGAAGTAGAGCAGCCACGGCGGCGCCATCAGCAGCGCGGTGGAGACCGCCGGGAACATCAGCACCTTGGACGGGCGGCTGCGCAGCGCCCGCAGGATCCGCTCCCGCCGGGCCGGCGGCGCGGCGCCGAGCAGCAGCGAGACCGGCGCGCCCAGCGCCAGCAGCAGCGGGACGACCATCAGCAGCAGCACGACCTGCACGGCCCGGTCGGTGAAGAGGATCCGGTCGTAGACGCCGAGTCCGGAGCAGGTGCACCAGATCCACAGCAGCAGTCCGCCGAGGAACGCGGTGGTGCGGCTGGGCTGCCAGCGCTCGCCGCCGGACCGGTGGACGGTGCGCACCGCCGTCAGGTACCAGGCGCCGAGCAGCACCGAGAGGGTGAGCACCAGCGGTTCGGCGGTCCAGGAGGTGGCCAGGTCCGACCACTGCCACGGGGGCGGCCCGCTGTACGCGAGTGCGACGGCTCCGCCGCCGGCCGTGCCGTCCATCCGTCCGTCCACCTCACTCGTGCCGCGAGTCCCGCTCGCCCTGCTCGTCCCGCGAGTCCCGCGAGTCCCGCGAATCCCGCTCGCCATGCTCGGCCCGCCCGCCGATGACGTGCCACCCCGAGCGGCTCGTCCCGCCCGCCGATGACGCGCCTCCCTGAGCGGCTCCTGACGCGCCTCTCCGGCCGGCTCGTGACGCGCCACCCCGACCGGCTCATGATGTGCCTCCCCCGTCGGCCCGCCGCACCCGGGGCCCGCCTCTATACCCGCCCCTGAACAAGGCTTTACCCAGCCCCAACAATGCTTTGCCCAGGCAAAGTTCTGCCCCAGGATCCCCTCCGTCCGCAACCGCCGCGGAGACCGGGACGTCTGGCAGGATGCCCGTCGGCGACACCCGCCACGGGGGGTGACAAGGGGACGACACGAGGTGCGAAGCACTGCACGCGGCGACGGCCGCCGGCTGGCCGCGCGCCACCGCAACATCGAGCTGGGCCTGCTGGCACTCGCGGTGGCCGTCTGTCTGGCCGGACACATCGAGGCCGATCTGGCGTTGACCGGCTCGATGCCGCCCGGGCTGCTGGTGCACGGCCTGTCGCTGGGCGCCCTGGCCGGGGCCGCGCACCTGGCGGTGCGCCGGTTCGCGCCGTACGCGGACCCGCTGATCCTGCCGCTGGGCGTCTTCCTGACCGGCTTCGGACTGGTGCTGCTGGACCGCCTGGACTTCAGCTACAAGGCCGCGCACAGCGCCAAGGGCGACTACCAGAAGCTCCCGGCCGCGCCCTCCCAGCTGATGTGGGTGTTCATCTCGGTGGCGGTGGCGCTCGCGCTGATCGTGCTGGTCAAGCACCACCGGTTCTTCCAGCGCTACGTCTACCTGCTGATGGCGGGCGCGCTGATCCTGCTGGCCGCACCGGTGGCCTCGCCGAGCGACAGCTTCGGCGCCAAGCGCTGGATCCGGCTGTTCGGCCTCTCCTTCGAGCCCGACGAGTTCGTGAAGGTCGCGATCACGATCTTCTTCGCGGGCTACCTGACGGCGTCCCGGGACGCGCTCGCGCTGGCCGGCCGCAAGATCTGGGGGATGACCCTGCCGCGCGGCCGGCACGCCGGACCGGTGCTGGCGATCTGGGTGGTCAGCCTGCTGGTGCTGATCTTCGAGCGCGACCTGGGCACCTCGCTGATCTTCTTCGGCGTCTTCATCGTGATGCTGTACGTGGCGACCGAGCGCACCAGCTGGGTGGTGCTCGGCCTGCTGATGGCGGTCGGCGGCGCGGCGGTGGTCGGCACCGTGGAGCCGCACGTGCACGGCCGGGTCGAGGCCTGGCTCCACCCGCTCGACTACTACAAGCCGGTGCACGACAAGGCGATCTCCGAGCAGCCCGCCGAGGCGCTGTTCAGCCTGGGCACCGGGCACCTGACCGGGACGGGACTGGGGTCGGGCCGACCCTGGCTGATCGGCTTCGCCGGGCGCAGCGACTTCATCTTCACCACCATCGGCGAGGAGCTGGGCCTGGCCGGGGTGACGGCCGTGCTGCTGGTCTACGTGCTGCTGATCCAGCGCGGCCTGCGCACCGCGGTCGGCCTGACCGACCCGTTCGGCAAGCTGCTGGCCACCGGCCTGTCGGCGGCGCTGGCGCTGCAGGTCTTCGTGGTCGTCGGCGGGGTGAGCGGGCTGGTCCCGCTGACCGGGAAGGCGCTGCCGTTCCTGGCCGCCGGTGGTTCCTCGCTGCTGGCGAACTGGCTGATGGTCGCGCTGCTGATCAAGTTGAGCGACTCCTCGGGGCGCACCGCCCTGGAGCCGGCCCCCGCCTCCCCCGAGCCGCCCCCGGTCCGGGCCCGCCCCACGGAGAGCGATCCGACCCCTGCCGGATCCACGCCCATCGGAGCGACGCCCGCCGGATCCACGCCCGCCGGATCCACGCCCGCCGGATCCACCCCCGTCGGACCCACGCCCGCCGGAGCGACGCCCCTCCCGTCCGCCACCCCACAGCGGCCCGCCGCCACCCTCTGACCCCGGCGGAGCCACCATCTGACACCCCGCGGACGGAAAACGGGCGGGGCCTCCCCCGCACCCGCGGAAGAGGCCCCGCCCGTCCATCACCCGTTCCGCCTACCGCTGCTCCCACGGCGGCCGGGGCGGTCGGGGCGGGTACCCCGGCACCTCCTGCCCCGGCGGCCCGGACAGCCCCGGCGGCACCTGCGAGGACCCGGCGGGCGCGCCCGGCGGCGGCCCGGACGGCCGGTCGCTGTCCGGCGGCGGCGGGGCGGGCCGGTGGTGGGGCCCGCCGCGGGCGGTGAGCCGGCCGCGCACGTTGTCGGCGGCCAGCACGTCGGCCCACCGTTCCGGGTACTCGGAAGGCACGTCGACGTCCTCGCCGTCCTCGTCGCCCCATTCCTCCTCGACGCCGTCGGCGAGCCCGAGCTCGCGGGCGCGCCGGGCCCGTTCGACGGCCCGCCGGGCGGCCACCTCGCGGACCACCGCGGCGGCGGCCTCCTCGTGGGCGCGTTCGTTCTCGGCGCGGGCGTCGGCGGTCTCCAGGGTGGGCCAGCGGCGGTCTATCGCGGCGTTCATGGCGGCGCCGATGAGGACGGCGAGGGCCACCACGAAGATCCACAGCAGTACGGCCACCGGCGCCGCCAGCGAGCCGTACACCGAGGGGCCCTCGACCGAGCTGACCAGGTAGACCCGCAGGCCGACGCTGCAGAAGACCAGCACCACCAGGGCGACCAGGGCGCCGGGGAGGTCCTCGCGCCAGGGGGTGGAGACCGGGACGGCCAGGTGGTAGAGCGTGGTGAGCGAGACGATCAGCAGCACGATCGCGACCGGCCAGTAGGCGGCGCCGACCAGTCCGGCGATGCCGGGTACGGCGTTCTCCACCAGTCCCGGACCGGCCATCAGCAGCGGCAGCACCAGCGAGCCGATCACCAGGGCGCCGAGGTAGAGGCCGAGGGACAGCATCCGGGTCTTGACGATGCCGCGCTTGCCGTCGAGCCCGTACATGACGGTGATGGTGTCGATGAAGATGTAGAGCGCCCTGGAGCCCGACCACAGCGACAGCAGGAAGCCGATCGAGACGAGGTCGGGCCGGGTGTGGTCGAAGACCTGGTTCAGCAGCGGGACCACGACCTCCTTGACGGAGGAGTCCGACAGCACCGTCCCGGAGGCCGAGACGATGTCGTGCTTGAGCCGGTCGATGGTGCCCGCGCCGAGGAACTCGTCCAGGTAGCCGAGGGTGCCGGCCAGGCCGAGCAGCAGCGGCGGGATCGACAGCAGGGTGAAGAAGGCCGCCTCCGCGGCGAGGCCGGTGACCCGGTACTCCACACAGGTGTTGGTGGTGTCCTTGACCAGTTCCCACGCCGTACGGCGCCAGCCGGCCCGCTTGGCCGCGCGCCGGGAGCCCTTGCCCCGGCGCCTGGAGGGCCGCTCGGGGGCCGGTCTGCTCGTATCGCCTGCTGCTTGCACAGGGCTAACGGTATCGGGCCGGGGCACTCCGGTTGATCTCCCCGGGGTGCGGGCGCGTGGCCGGGTGCCCGGGCGGGGAGCGGCGGGAACCTCCGGACGTCCCACATATCGAAACCCTAGAGTCCAGTATTCGGATGTTAGTGGACCGCGAGTCCCGGGCCGTGCGAATCTCTTGCCATGCGTAGCGCCGGAACCACCCTAGTAGGTCGACTTCACGTCGATCTCCTTCGCGTGTCCAGCGCCATCTGTCCGGTGACCTGAGCCCATCCCCGCCGCACCACCGCACCCGGCGCCGCCCGTTCCCGCCAGCCCCGCCGCAGCGGATGCGCAGGCGCCCGCCCGGCCACGGTCACTGCCCTCCCGGTCCTGAGAAACCCGCAGGTCAGAGCAGTGCCGCACGGCCGAGCACGCCCCGCGACCCGACCAGCGCCAGCGCCACCTGCCCGAAGGACTTCACCATGGCCACCTCTCCCGAGACCGTCGAGCCCACGGCCGACCGCCCCGCCGAGCACCGCCCGGCCGCGGCCCGCAAGGTGACCCGCCACCGCGGCGAGGGCCAGTGGGGCATGGGGCACCACACTCCTCTGAACGCCAACGAGCAGTTCAAGAAGGACGACGACGGTCTCAATGTGCGGACACGTATTGAGACGATCTACGCGCACCGCGGCTTCGACTCGATCGACCCCGCCGACCTGCGCGGCCGGATGCGCTGGTGGGGCCTCTACACCCAGCGCAAGGAAGGCATCGACGGCGGCAAGACCGCGATCCTCGAGCCGCACGAGCTGGACGCCGAGTTCTTCATGCTCCGCGTGCGCATCGACGGCGGGCAGCTGACCGTCCCGCAGCTGCGGGCGGTCGCCGAGGTCTCCGAGCAGTACGCCCGGGGCACCGCCGACCTGACCGACCGGCAGAACATCCAGTACCACTGGATCCGGATCGAGGACGTCCCGGCGATCTGGCAGAAGCTGGAGGCCGTCGGCCTCTCCACCACCGAGGCCTGCGGCGACACCCCGCGCGTCATCCTCGGCTCCCCGGTGGCCGGCATCGCCGTGGACGAGATCATCGACGGCACCCCCGCCATCGAGGAGATCCAGCGCCGCTTCATCGGCAACAAGGACTTCTCCAACCTGCCGCGCAAGTTCAAGAGCGCGGTCTCCGGCTCCCCGCTGCTGGACGTCGCGCACGAGATCAACGACATCTCCTTCGTCGGCGTGGTCCACCCCGAGCACGGCCCGGGCTTCGACCTGTGGGTCGGCGGCGGCCTGTCCACCAACCCCAAGCTGGGTGTGCGGCTGGGCGCCTGGGTCCCGCTGGACGAGGTGGCCGACGTCTACGGCGGCGTCATCGGCATCTTCCGCGACTACGGCTACCGGCGCCTGCGCAACCGCGCCCGGCTGAAGTTCCTGGTCGCCGACTGGGGCGTGGAGAAGTTCCGCAAGGTGCTGGAGGACGAGTACCTGAAGTACGAGCTGGTCGACGGCCCCGCCCCGGCCGAGCCCGCCGGCCGCTGGCGCGACCACGTCGGCGTCCACCCGCAGAAGGACGGCAGGTTCTACATCGGCTTCGCGCCCCGCGTCGGCCGGGTCGACGGCAAGCTGCTCGGCCGGATCGCCGACCTCGCCGCCGCCCACGGCAGCGACCGGCTGCGCACCACCGCCGAGCAGAAGATGCTGATCCTCGACATCGCCGAGGAGCACGTCGAGTCGGTGGTGGCCGGCCTGGAGGAGCTCGACCTGAGGGTCACCCCCTCGCCGTTCCGCCGCGGCACCATGGCCTGCACCGGCATCGAGTACTGCAAGCTCGCCATCGTCGAGACCAAGGAGCGCGGCCGCACGCTCATCGACGAGCTGGAGCAGCGCCTGCCGGACTTCGCGGAGCCGCTGACCATCAACATCAACGGCTGCCCGAACGCCTGCGCCCGCATCCAGGTCGCCGACATCGGCCTCAAGGGCCAGCTCGTCACCGACGAGAACGGCGAGCAGGTCGAGGGTTACCAGGTGCACCTCGGCGGCGCGCTCGGCCTGCAGGCCGGCTTCGGCCGCAAGGTCCGCGGCCTCAAGGTCACCAGCGCCGGCCTGCCCGACTACGTCGAGCGCGTGCTGACCCGCTACCAGGCCGACCGCACCGAGGGCGAGCGCTTCGCCCAGTGGGCGGCCCGGGCCAACGAGGAGCAGCTGTCGTGAGTGGGCACAGCCGGCGAAACGAGGTGGGCGCATGAGCGAGCGAGCCGCCCCTTTCTTCTGCCCCTACTGCGGGGACGAGGACCTGCGCCCCTCCGAGGCCGGGCACGGCGCCTGGGAGTGCCACGGCTGCCGCCGCGCCTTCCAGCTGAAGTTCCTCGGCCTGCTGTCACCTACCAACCACGGGGGGACGTCCCATGAGCAGCACCGCGACTGACCACGAGGCGGCCGCCGTCCGGGCCGGTCGCGAGCTGGAGGAGGCGACCCCGCAGGAGATCCTGGCCTGGGCCGCCGAGACCTTCGGCAAGCGGTTCTGCGTCACCTCCTCCATGGAGGACGCGGTCGTCGCCCACCTCGCCTCCTCGGTGTTCCCCGGTGTGGACGTGGTGTTCCTGGACACCGGCTACCACTTCCCGGAGACCATCGGCACCCGTGACGCGGTGGCCGCGACCATGCCGGTCAACGTCATCACGCTCACCCCGCTGAAGACGGTGGCCGAGCAGGACGCCGAGCACGGGCCGGCCCTGCACGACCGCGACCCGGACCTGTGCTGCTCGCTGCGCAAGGTCGAGCCGCTCAACCGCGGTCTCGGCGGGTACGACGCCTGGGCCACCGGCCTGCGCCGCGACGAGTCGCCGACCCGGGCGAACACCCCGGTGGTCTCCTGGGACCCCAAGCGCCGCAAGGTCAAGATCGCGCCGATCGCCCGGTGGACGCAGGAGGACGTGGACGCCTACGTCGCCGCCAACGGCGTGCTGCTCAACCCGCTGCTGTGGGAGGGCTACACGTCGATCGGCTGCTCGCCGCTGTCCTGCACCCGCAAGCCCGCCGAGGGCGAGGACGCCCGGGCCGGCCGCTGGTCGGGCTCCGGCAAGACCGAGTGCGGCATCCACCTCTGACCACCCTGATCGGCCACCCGCCCGACCACCCCGCCCGTCCACCCGCTCGACCGCCTCGCCCGACCACCCCGCCCGACCACCCCGTAAGGACTGACACCGTGACAGCTCACACCCTGGCCGCCGACGGAGCCGCAGAGGCGGCCCCCACGGCCGGCCCCTGCGAGCGCGGCGCCACTGTGTGGCTGACCGGGCTGCCGAGCGCCGGCAAGACCACGCTGGCCTTCGCGCTGGCCGAGCGGCTGCGCGCCGAGGGCCACAAGGTCGAGGTCCTGGACGGCGACGAGATCCGCGAGTTCCTCTCCAAGGGCCTCGGCTTCTCCCGCGAGGACCGGCACACCAACGTCACCCGGATCGGCTTCGTCGCCGAGAAGCTCGCCGCCAACGGCGTCAAGGTGCTCGCCCCGGTGATCGCCCCGTTCGCCGACTCCCGCGCCGCCGTGCGCGAACGGCACGCCGCGGCCGGCACCGACTTCCTGGAGATCCACGTCGCCACCCCGGTGGAGCTGTGCGCCGAACGCGACGTCAAGGGCCTGTACGCCAAGCAGGCGGCCGGCGAGATCTCCGGCCTGACCGGCGTGGACGACCCGTACGAGGCGCCCGTGGACCCCGAGCTGCGGCTGCAGACCCAGGGCCGCGCGGTGGCCGAGAGCGCCGCCGAGCTGCACGCCTTCCTGACCGAGAGGGGCCTCGCATGACCACCGCGACCGACAGCCCGGTCCGTACCGACGACCCCGGCCAGAATTCAGGGGGGCCTTTCGCGCTGTCCCACCTGGACGCGCTGGAGGCCGAGTCGGTGCACATCTTCCGCGAGGTCGCGGGGGAGTTCGAGCGCCCGGTGATCCTCTTCTCCGGCGGCAAGGACTCCATCGTCATGCTGCACCTGGCGCTCAAGGCCTTCGCGCCCGCGCCGGTGCCCTTCTCCCTCCTGCACGTCGACACCGGGCACAACTTCCCCGAGGTCATCGCCTACCGCGACCGCGTCGCGGCCGAGCACAACCTGCGCCTGCACGTCGCCCACGTCCAGGACTTCATCGACGACGGCCGGCTGCGCGAGCGCCCGGACGGCACCCGCAACCCGCTGCAGACCGTGCCGCTGCTGGACGCCATCGAGTCCAACCGCTTCGACGCGGTCTTCGGCGGCGGCCGCCGCGACGAGGAGAAGGCCCGCGCCAAGGAGCGCGTCTTCTCCCTGCGCGACGAGTTCGGCGCCTGGGACCCGCGCCGCCAGCGCCCCGAACTGTGGTCGCTGTACAACGGCCGGCACGCCGTCGGCGAGCACGTGCGGGTCTTCCCGCTGTCCAACTGGACCGAGCTGGACGTCTGGCAGTACATCGAGCGCGAGGGCATCGAGCTCCCGGAGATCTACTACGCCCACGAGCGCGACGTCTTCGCCCGCAGCGGCATGTGGCTGACCGCCGGCGAGTGGGGCGGCCCCAAGGACAACGAGCCGGTCGAGCGGCGGCTGATCCGCTACCGCACCGTCGGCGACATGTCCTGCACCGGCGCCGTCGACTCCGACGCCACCACCATCCAGGCCGTGATCGCGGAGATCGCCGCCAGCCGCCTCACCGAGCGCGGCGCCACCCGCGCCGACGACAAACTGTCCGAGGCCGCGATGGAAGACCGCAAGCGCGAGGGGTACTTCTAATGAGCACGACCATCGAGACCACCGCCACCTCGCTGCTGCGCTTCGCCACCGCCGGCTCCGTCGACGACGGCAAGTCCACCCTCGTCGGCCGGCTGCTGCACGACTCCAAGTCGGTGCTGGCCGACCAGCTGGAGGCCGTCGAGCACGCCTCCCGCAACCGCGGCCAGGAGACGCCCGACCTGGCGCTGCTCACCGACGGCCTGCGCGCCGAACGCGAGCAGGGCATCACCATCGACGTCGCCTACCGCTACTTCGCCACCCCCCGGCGCCGGTTCATCCTCGCCGACACCCCCGGGCACGTGCAGTACACCCGCAACATGGTGACCGGCGCCTCCACCGCGGAGCTCGCCGTCGTCCTGGTCGACGCCCGCAACGGCGTCGTCGAGCAGACCCGCCGGCACGCCGCCGTCGCCGCGCTGCTGCGGGTGCCGCACGTGGTGCTGGCCGTCAACAAGATGGACCTGGTCGACTACGCGGAGCCCGTCTTCGCCGCCATCGCCGCGGAGTTCACCGCCTACGCCGCCTCGCTCGGCGTCAAGGACGTGCTGGCGGTCCCGATCTCCGCCCTCGCCGGCGACAACGTCGTCGAGCCCTCCGCGCACATGGACTGGTACGGCGGCCCGACCCTGCTGGAGCACCTGGAGACGGTGCCGGTCGGCAGCGACCCCAGCGCCGAACCGGCCCGCTTCCCGGTCCAGTACGTGATCCGCCCGCAGACCGAGGAGCACCCCGACTACCGCGGCTACGCCGGCCAGCTGGCCTCCGGCGTGCTGCGCGTCGGCGACCCCGTCACCGTGCTGCCCTCCGGCCTCACCACCACCGTCGCCGGCATCGACGCCCTCGGCCGGTCGACCGACATCGCCTGGGCCCCGCAGTCCGTCACCGTCCGGCTCACCGACGACCTCGACATCTCCCGCGGCGACCTGCTCGCCGCCGGCCCGGCCCCCGCGCCGACCAAGGACATCGAGGCCACCGTCAGCCACCTCAACGAGCGGCCGCTGCGCGCCGGGGACAAGGTGCTGCTCAAGCACACCACCCGGACCGTGCGCGCCCTCGTCAAGGAGATCTCCTACCGGATCGCTCTGCCGACCAAGCCTGGCGACACGCTCGAACAGCGGTCCGGCGCCGAGGGGCTGAACGTCAACGACATCGGCCACGTGGTGCTGCGCACCGCCGAGCCGCTGGCCCTCGACACCTACTCCGCCAACCGTCGCACCGGCTCCTTCCTGCTGATCGACCCGGCCGACGGCACCACCCTCACCGCCGGCATGGCGGGCGAGGCCTTCGAGACCGTACGCACCACCGACGCACCCGACGCACCCCAAGAGGAGGACTGGGTCTGATGCCCAGCGAGGCGTTCTCGGGCATGGACAAGGAAGGCGGCCGCATCGGCAGCGGCGTCCTCGGCAGCGGCCAGGGCGGCCTGACCCGATGTGCGGGCCGACAGGGCTGAGAACGCCCTGTCACCGGGCTGTCTTCCCCCACAGCCGCCCGGCTTGCCCCGGCACTCCGCTGCCGCGCGCACCACCTTCCGCCCGTCCACCCGGGACCGCCTCCTGACGGTCCGTCCGCGAACAGGACTCACCATGGCACCGAACCAGGCACCTTCCCACGGCATTTCCTCCCATGGGCGCACCCGCCCCAACGCCGGCCGGATCAGACGCACGGCGGCGGCCGCGGCGGCCGGCCTCACCGCGGTGGCCCTGCTGTCGGCCTGCAGCTACGGCTCCAAGGCCGACAAGTCCTCCGACACCAAGGCCAACGCGGCGGCCACCGCCGGGGATTCCGGCGCGAAGCTGTCCGCCGACACCGTGAAGATCGGCTACTTCGCCAACCTGACCCACGGCACCCCGCTGGTCGGCCTCCAGGAGGGCTTCTTCCAGAAGGAGCTGGGCGCCACCCAGGTCAAGACCCAGGTCTTCAACGCCGGCCCCGCCGAGATCGAGGCGCTCAACGCCGGCTCGATCGACATCGGCTGGATCGGCCCCTCCCCGGCGATCAACGGCTACACCAAGTCCGAGGGCAAGTCGCTGAAGATCATCGGCGGTTCGGCCTCCGGCGGGGTCAAGCTGGTGGTCAACCCGGACAAGGTCTCCTCCCTGGACGACCTCAAGGGCAAGAAGATCGCCACCCCCCAGCTGGGCAACACCCAGGACGTGGCGCTGCTCAACTACCTCGCGGGCAAGGGCTACAAGGTCGACGCGGCCTCCGGCGCGGGCGACGTCTCGGTGGTGCGCACCGACAACAAGGTCACCCCCGACGCCTACAAGTCCGGCTCCATCGACGGCGCCTGGGTCCCCGAGCCCACCGCCTCCAAGCTGGTCACGCTCGGCGCGAAGGTCCTGCTCAACGAGAAGGACGTCTGGCCGGACAAGAAGTTCGTGATCACCAACATCATCGTCTCGCAGAAGTTCCTCAAGGAACACCCGGACGTGGTGGAGGCCGTGCTGCGCGGCTCGGTGAAGACCAACGCCTTCATCAAGGCCAACTCCGACAAGGCCAAGGCCGACGCCAACGAGGCGATCAAGAAGGAAGCCGGGAACGCGCTGGAGCCGGCCGTCCTCGACCCGGCCTGGGCCGACATCGACTTCCTGGACGACCCGCTGGCGAACACCCTGCAGACCGAGGCCGACCACGCCGTCACCGCCGGGCTCCTCAAGAAGCCCAGCCTCAACGGCATCTACGACCTCACCCTGCTGAACAAGGTCCTCGCCGCCCAGGGCCAGGCCGCCGTGGCGGACGCCGGGCTCGGCTCCAAGTAACGCCCGAGGCACCGCCGTTCGTCCCCGACTCCGCGGTCCGGCCCCCGCCCGCCCCCGGTCGATCCCCGATCGATGCCCACCGGGACGGGCGGGGCCCGGGCCACGGCCCCGACCCGCAGCCCCGTAGCCCCGCAGCCCCGCAGACCACTCACCAGGAGGTGCCCGGATGACCACGGCACTGACCACCTCGGCGGACGCCCCCGGCGCCGACGCCCACGGCGGCGCGCCCGCCGTCCGGATCTCGCACGTGCACAAGTCCTTCGGCCGCCCCGGAGCGCAGACCCACGTCCTGGACGACATCACCCTCGACGTCGCGCCCGGCGAGTTCGTCACCCTGCTCGGCGCCTCGGGCTGCGGCAAGTCCACCCTGCTCAACCTGGTCGCCGGCCTCGACAAGCCGAGCGCCGGCGCCATCGAGGTCACCGGCGGCCGCCCCGCCCTGATGTTCCAGGAGCACGCGCTGTTCCCCTGGCTCACCGCCGGGAAGAACATCGAACTCGCCCTCAAGCTGGCCGGCCTGCCCCGCCCCGAGCGCCGCCCCGAAGCCGAGCGGCTGCTCGAACTCGTCCGCCTGCAGGGCGCGTACGGCAAGCGGGTGCACGAGCTGTCCGGCGGCATGCGCCAGCGCGTGGCGATGGCCCGGGCGCTCGCCCAGGGCAGCAAGGTGCTGCTGATGGACGAGCCGTTCGCCGCGCTCGACGCCATCACCCGCGACGTGCTGCACGACGAGATCACCCGGATCTGGGCCGAACGGCAGCTCTCCGTCCTCTTCGTCACCCACAACGTCCGCGAGGCCGTACGGCTCGCCCAGCGGGTCGTGCTGCTCTCCTCCCGCCCCGGCCGGGTCGCCCGCGAGTGGCGGATCGACCTGCCGCAGCCGCGCCGCATCGAGTCCTCCGGCGTCGCCGACCTGTCCATCGAGATCACCGAAGAACTGCGTGGGGAGATCCGTCGCCATGGCCAGCACTGACACCACCCCCGTCCTGGAGAAGACCGACCGGGCCGGGAAGGCCCCGAGCGACACCGCCGACGTCGGCGCGGGCCTGGACGCCCTCGACACCGTCACCGCCCACCGCGGCTCGATCGGCCAGGCCCTGCGGACCAAGGCGCTGCCGCCGCTGATCGGCGTGCTCGTCGTGCTCGCGCTCTGGCAGGGGGCGTACAGCCTGCACGTCACCTCGTCGTACAAGCTGCCCAGCCCGGCGGACGTGTGGCGCTCCGCGCAGGACCTCTGGTACCAGGGCACGCTGTTCTCGATCATCTGGACCAGCGTCTGGCGCGGCCTGTCCGGCTTCCTGCTCGCCGTGGTCATCGGCACCCCGATCGGGCTGGTGGTCGCCCGGATCAGGCCGGTGCGCACCGCGATAGGCCCGGTCCTGCAGGGCCTGCAGTCGCTGCCCTCGGTCGCCTGGGTGCCCGCCGCGGTCATCTGGCTCGGCATCAACGACCAGATGATGTACGCGGTGATCCTGCTGGGCGCCGTCCCCTCCATCGCCAACGGCCTGGTGGCCGGCATCGACCAGGTGCCGCCGCTGTTCCTGCGGGCCGGACGCACCATCGGCGCCACCGGCCTGACCGGCGCCCGGCACGTGCTGATCCCGGCCGCGCTGCCCGGCTACCTGGCCGGCCTCAAGCAGGGCTGGGCGTTCTCCTGGCGCTCGCTGATGGCCGCCGAACTGGTCGCCTCCTCCCCCGACCTGGGCCGGGGCCTCGGCCGCTTCCTGGAGGACCAGCGCGAGTTCTCCGACATGTCCGGGGTGCTGCTCGGCATCATCCTGATCCTGTTCGTCGGCATCGCCATCGAGCTGCTGGTGTTCACCCCGGTCGAGCGCCGGGTGCTGCGCAACCGCGGCCTGCTGGCCACCGGCAAGTGAGGCACCGCTGATGCCCGCCCTCCTCCTCATCGCCCACGGCAGCCGCGACCCGCGCCACGCCGCGACCGTGGCCGCGCTCGTCGAGGAGGTGCGGGCCCAGCGGCCCGGCGTCGAGGTCGCCACCGCCTATCTGGACCACTGCGCGCCGCGGATCCCGCAGGTGGTCGGCCGGCTGGCGGACGCGGTGGCCGTCCCACTGCTGCTCAACCGGGCGTTCCACGCCAAGCACGACATCCCCGCCGCCCTGCGCGCCGCCGGCTCCCGACTGCCGGTCGCGGACGTGCTCGGTCCGTCCCCACTGCTGCTCGCCGCCCTGGACCGCCGGCTCGCCGCAGCCGGCCTGGACGTCTCCTCCCCTGCCGTCCGTTCCAGCACCGGCGTGGTGCTCGCCGCCGCGGGCTCCTCCGACCCGGCCGCCGGCGCCGCGACCCGCGCGGTGGCCGCCGAGTGGCGGCGCACCCGCGGCTGGGCCGCCGTCGAGGTCGCCCAGGCCTCCGCCGCCGGCCCCCGCGTCCCCGACGCCCTCGCCGCCCTGCGCGCCGCGGGCGCCACCCGCACGGCCGTCGCCCCCTACCTGCTCGCCCCCGGCCTCCTGCCCGACCGCATCGCGGCGGCATCGGACGGCGCCGACGTCCTGGCCGACGTCCTCGGCCCCGCCCCCGAACTGGCCGCCCTCCTCCTGGAGCGCTACGACGAGGCCCGCCACACGGCGTCGGCCGTCCCGGCCCTCACCGCCTGAGCGGGGACGGGGTCACCGAGACCTCTTCTCCGCCTCGTGCATGCGTTCGGCGCGCCCGACGGCATCCCAACTCGGTGCCTGCTCGAAGGTCAAGGCGATCCGGGCCGCACGCTCCTGCTTCCGGTGCTGCTGGTACCGCGCGACCGCTGCGGCGATCACGCTCAACGGCAGCGGTTCGTCCGTGTCCGCGATGGCGGCCTCGATCCACTCCCGCATGATGGCGGTCGGCTTCAACCCCCGCTCCCGAGCCCGACGCCGCACCTCGTCCATCACCGGCTTCGGCAGCCGCAGCGAAGTGGTGATCATCACCGACTCGGCGGGCTCGGAGCCGGCGGTCGTCCCGCACACCCTGTCGTGCTCGGCGGTCGCTTCCGCCCCCGCGTCGTCGTCCGTCACCCGCTGCCCTCCGTTCGTTCCGCAATGAAGCCTGCCACCGGCACACGCACGCGACTGGCTTCCCGTCACTCGGACGAATGACGGCGCCCGGGAGCAGTGACGGCGCGCGCGGCGGGGGCCGCGCGCGCCGTGGGGGCGGTGCCGGTCAGGCCGGCAGGTTCCACTTCTGGTTGGCGGCGCCGTTGCAGTCCCAGATGCCGAGCTGGTTGCCGTTGGTGGTGGAGAAGCCGAGGTCGTCCAGGCAGCGGCCGGACTGCGGGTTGAGCAGCGAGCCGTCGGGGCGGACCTGCCACTGCTGGGCGCCGGTGCCGTTGCAGTCGTACGTCTGGACCACGGTGGCGTTGCCGGTGTGTCCGCCCTGGACGTCCAGGCACTTGCCGAGGGCGCGGATGGTGCCGTCGGTGCCGATCTTCCAGGTCTGGTTGACGTTGCCGAGGCAGTCCCAGATCTGGACGGGGGTCCCGTTGGCGGTGCTGCCACCGCGCACGTCCACGCACTTGTTCGCGTAGCCGCTGATCTGGCCGACCGGGCCCGCCGGGACGGGGGAACCGTTCACGATCCAGCCGCCGGTCGCCATCATCGGGTAGAAGCAGCCCGCGTAAGCGCTGGTGTTACCGGTGACCCAGCCGCTGCTCGAACCCGAGAAGGTGGGGAACCCGTTGCTGTCGAAGCCCTGGCAGGTGACCGCGAGCCGCCAGGTCTGCTGCGGGTCGATGCCCGAGCAGGTGCCGAGGAAGCCGACGCCGCTCCTGCCGACGGTGCAGCTCGCGGCGGTCTGGGCGGACGGCGCGCTCTGAGCGGCGCTCTCGGCGGCACCGGCGGCGGGCGCGGTGAGCGCGGCGGCTCCGGCGAGCAGGGCGGTGGTGAGCAGGGTGGCGGTACGGCGCATGGCGGGGCTCCTTGGGGGTGAGGGGGAATCGGTCGGTACTGCCGGGGGCATCAGGCGGGCAGGTGCCAGACCTGGTTGGCGGCGGTGGCGCCGAAGCAGTCCCAGATCTGCAGGACCGCGCCGTTCGCGCTGGAGACGCCCCGGACGTCCAGGCAGCGGCCGGACTGCGGGTTGACCAGCGAACCGTCCGGACGGGCCCGCCACTGCTGGGCGCCGCTGCCGTTGCACTCCCAGGTCCGCACCAGGGTGCCGTTGCCGGTCCGCCCGCCCTCGACGTCCAGGCAGTTGCCGACGGCCCGGACGGTGCCGTCGGCGCCGACCTTCCAGGTCTGGTTCACGTTGCCCAGGCAGTCCCAGATCTGGGTCTGGGTCCCGTTGGCGGTGCTGCCGCCCCGCACGTCCAGACACTTGCCGGCGATCCCGGTGATCTGGCCGACCGGGCCCGCCGGAACGGCCGGACCGAACTCGATCCGGCCCGCACCGGGCATCAGCGGGTACATGCACCCGGTCCTGGCGGTGCCGCTGCCGGTGACCCAGTCGCTGACCGCACCCGAGTAGATGGGCACGTGCCAGGTCCAGTCGTAGCCCGCGCAATCGACCGCGACGCGCCAGGTCTGCTGCGGGTCGAGGCCCGAGCAGCTGCCGTTGGGGACCAGGTCGACGTCGGTGACGGTGCAGCTCCCGACGCCGCCCGGGCCCGGGACGGTGGTGGACGCCGCGTTCCGGGTGGTGCTCTCGGCGGCTCCGGCGGCGGCGGGCGCGGTGAGCGCGGCGGCACCGGCGAGCAGGGCGGTGGCGAACAGGGCGGCGGTACGACGCACGGGGAGAGTCCTTCCGGGGAGGGTGAACCGACCGGCCCGCATGTGAAGCAATCGTGGTGATAATGCGATCTTCATGTGGGCCGCGCGAAAGCTTCGGGCAGGTCGTGTCCACGGTCAACGGGTGGGGTGAAGATCACGCCACCGGTCCGTCCACGCACGGAGCGTGTACGACACGGCTTCGGAACGCCCCGGGCAGGCCGGACGCGCGGCCGATCCGGCCTGATCGCGTACGGCCCGGCCCCCGGACGAGCGGGAGCCGGGCCGTCAGGCGATCCGGGGCCGAGCGGATGGCGGGTCAGATCCGACGCAGGGTGAAGGCGTCCGACGGGTGCCCCGCGACGGCGTCCGCGAGGCCGGCCGAGAGCTGGTAGACCCGGCCCGCCGGACCGGCGATGAGCGCCGTCGGGGTGGGGTCGGCGGAGGGCCGGACGGCCGTGAGCCGGGCGGTGCGCCAGTGGTCCTCGGAGCGCAGTTCGACCTCGGCGTCGCGGCCGGCCCCCAGGAGGGCGTTGGTGACGCCCGCGACGGAGCCGTCCGGTCGGCCGAGCAGGCCGTCCAGGTGGAGCAGGGACGCGGCGCCGTCGGCCACCTCGACCTGTCGCACGGCGGCCGGGTCCCAGAGCGGGACCTGCCACAGCGTGCCGTCGTCCCACTTGCCGACGACCAGGCGGCCCTCGCGCAGGACGATGCCGTTCAGGCCGTACGCACCCGGGGCGGGGGCCAGCCTCGGGTCGCGCAGCAGGACGGAGGCGGTGCCGTCCGGTGCCACCCGGTAGACGACCGGGGCGAAGGAGTCGGTGACGTAGGCGGTGCCGTCGGGGCCGACCGCGATGTCGTTGGCCAGGTGGTCGCCGCCGTCGGCGGCGACGGCGGCGAGGTCGGTGTAGAAGAGGCGGCGGCCGGTGTCCAGGTCGTAGGCGCCGATCCCGGCGATCTTCCCGAAGGTCGCCGGGCTGCTGTGCTCGCCGACGCCGTTGTCGAGGTCGGTGACCAGGACGCGGCGGTGGACGGGGTCGACCCGCAGGCCGGCGACCTCGGTCAGGGCCGGGTCCCGCACCAGGGTGCGCACGCTCCCGTCGGTGCCGACGGCGGAGACGGTCGCGTGCCGCAGCGAGCCGAGCAGGAAGCGGTGGTGGGAGGCGTCCCAGGCCCCCGCCTCGGGCACCAGGGTGGGCGCGTGGCCGGTGATCACGGCCGGGGCCGGGCGCCCGGCGGGCGAGGCGGCGGCCGCGGCGGCGGACGGGGCCGCGGGCAGTGCGCCGGCGGCGCCGATCAGGGTGGTCAATGCGCCCGCGACCAGGGTGCGGCGGAGAGTACGGTGCTGACGGTTGCTCATCGGAATTCCTCTGCGCGTGCGGTCCGTTGACGTGATCAAGCCTCGCGCGGACGGGCGGGCCGCAGCAGTGCGTGGGAGTACTGGTAGTTCGACTACCAGGGAGGACGGGGGACATGGTGGACGTTGACGACGCCCAGGAGCGCCGGACGGCGCTGTCGAGCTTCCTGCGCAGCCGCCGGGCGCGGCTGACGCCCAAGGAGGTCGGGCTGGCGCCGGGGGTGCGGCGGCGCACTCCGGGGCTGCGGCGGGAGGAGCTGGCGCTGCTCGCGGGGGTGGGGGTGACCTGGTACACGTGGCTGGAGCAGGGGCGGGACATCCACCCGTCCCCGGAGGTGCTGGCGAGCCTCGCCCGGACGCTGCGGCTGGACCGGGCGGAGACGGCGTACCTGTTCCGGCTGGCGGGCAGCCACCCGCGGGACGGCGAGGTGGCGGCGCCGGGGGACGTCCCGGTGCCGCTGCTGCGGCTGATGCGCGCGCAGTGGCCGGCGCCGTCCTTCGTGATGGACGCCAACTGGGACATCCGGGCCTGGAACCCGGGCGCGGACGCGCTGTTCGGCCTGACCGGCCGGGCACCGGACGAGTGCAACCTGGCCTGGGTGGTGTTCGGCAACGCGGTGCACCGGGCCCGGGTCGAGCAGTGGGAGGTGCACGCCCGCCACTTCCTGGCGCAGCTGCGCTCCGCCTACGCCGAGCGCGGCGGGGAGGCGACGGCCGTCGGGCGCCACCTGGCCCGGATGATCCAGCAGGTCCGCGGCGAGTACCCGGAGGCGGACCGCTGGCTGGACGAGCACCAGGTCGCGGAGCGCGGCGGCGCGCGGAAGGTGATCCGCCACGAGGTGGTGGGCGAGCTGCGGATCGACCAGCACGTGCTGCTGGCCACGGAGGGCCTGCAGCTGATCGTGATGGCCCCGCGGGACGCCGAGACGGAGCAGCGGCTGCGCGCCCTGGCGCCGGCCCCGGCGGTGGCGGCGACGGTCTGAGTTGGGGGCCCGCCGCCCCGAAGCCGCCCCGACGCGGGTGCCGGGGCGGCGGACCGGCACCGAGGACGCCCCGGTGGCCGGTCCCGGCCGGTCCGGTGGCCGGTCCCGGACGCCCCGGAGACGCCGAACGGCCCGGCCCCCGTGGTGACGAGGGGGCCGGGCCGTTCGGGCGGAGCGTCAGTCGAACTTGCGGCGCTGGCGCCCGCTCCCGTAGTTGGAGCCGGACTTGGAGCCGCTGCCGGGCTTGGCGCGCCCGGAGGAGCGGCCGATGAAGCCGGCCGCCTGGGGGCGGTCACCCTGGGGGCGGTCGGCCTGGGCGGCGCCGGCCGCGCCCATCCGCTGCTTGGGGCGGGGACGGCGGGGGTTGCCGTTCATGTCGACGTCGGCGGGCAGGCCGGAGCGCTTGCCGGCGCGGCGGCGCGGGGCGCCCTTGGCTCCGGCGCGCCCGGCCGTCTCGTCCGCCGGGGCGGAGGCGGCGGCCTGGACCACCGGCACGGCCAGGGTGACCGGGACGCCGCTGGGGGTGCGGGCGCCGGTGATCCGGGCCAGGTCGGCGTCGCCGGGGCGGATCTTGGTGACGGTCGGGCGGATCCCGGCCACCGTCATCAGCCGGTTGACCTCGCGGCGCTGCTCGGGCAGCACGAGGGTGACGACCGTGCCGGACTCGCCGGCCCGGGCGGTGCGGCCGCCGCGGTGCAGGTAGTCCTTGTGGTCGACCGGCGGGTCCACGTTGACGACGAGGTCGAGGCCCTCGATGTGGATGCCGCGCGCGGCGACGTTGGTGGCGATCAGCGCGGTGATGTGGCCGTCGCGGAACTGGTCGAGGACCCGGTTGCGCTGCGGCTGGGACTTGCCGCCGTGCAGGGCCGCCGCCTTGACGCCGTTGGCGAGCAGCTGCTTGGCGAGCCGGTCCGCGCCGTGCTTGGTGTGCACGAACATGATCACGCGGCCGTCGCGGGAGGCGATGTGCGCGGTGGCGGAGGCCTTGTCGGTCTGGTCGAGCTGGAGGACGTGGTGGTCCATGGTGGTGACCGCGCCGGCCGACGGGTCGACCGAGTGGGTCACCGGGTCGGTCAGGAAGCGCTTGACCAGCCGGTCGACGTTGCGGTCCAGGGTGGCGGAGAACAGCATCCGCTGCCCGCCCTCGGCGACCTGCTCCAGCAGCTTGGTGACCTGCGGCAGGAAGCCCATGTCGGCCATCTGGTCGGCCTCGTCCAGGACCGTGATCGCCACGTCGGAGAGGTTGACGTCACCGCGCCCGATCAGGTCGTCCAGCCGGCCCGGGGTGGCGACCAGGACCTCGGCGCCGCGGCGCACCGCGTTGGCCTGCCGGTTGATCGACATGCCGCCGACGACGGTGGTGATCCGCAGGTTGACGGCGGTGGCGTACGGGGTGAGCGCGTCGGTGACCTGCTGGGCCAGCTCGCGGGTGGGCACCAGGACGAGCGCCAGCGGGTGGCGGGCGACGGCGCGGCTCCCGGCGGTGCGGGCGAGCAGCGGCAGGCCGAAGGCCAGGGTCTTGCCGGAGCCGGTGCGGCCGCGGCCGAGGACGTCGCGGCCGGCGATCGAGTCGGGCAGCGTGGCGCCCTGGATCGGGAACGGCTCGGTGACGCCCTCGCGGGTGAGCGCGGAGAGGATGCCCTTCGGCAGGTCGAGCTCGGCGAAGGTGGCCGCCGGGGGCCGGGGCGGGGTGCCCTGGACGACGGTGAAGTCGGTGGCCTCGGGCACGGCGGCGCGGCTCTGCTTGGGGGCGCCCTGCTTGGGGGCGCCGTTGCGGCCGCGGGGCTTGCGCGGGCGGTCGCCGTCGCCGGTGCGGCGGGCCGGGTCGGTGCCGCGGGCGGTGCGGTCGGTGGTGCGGGGGCCGCGGTCGCGCGGCGTGCGGGCAGGGGTGGTCACAGGATCTCCGTCGGTCGGTCGGCAGCCCGCGGTGCGGGCTGGTCGGCCGTCGGAAGTGAGTGCGCCGCCCCGGCCGTACTGCGGCATGAGCGGGGGCCCGCACCGTGCGGTGCGGGCCCCCGCTTCGCGATTATCGCGAGTCAGCGTGGAGGCTGACGTCAGCCGATGATCTGGATGTTCTCGGCCTGCGGGCCCTTCTGGCCCTGGGTCACGTCGAACTCGACCTTCTGGCCCTCGAACAGCTCACGGAAGCCCTGAGCCTGGATGTTCGAGTAGTGGGCGAAGACGTCAGCGCCGCCACCATCCTGCTCGATGAAGCCGAAGCCCTTTTCGCTGTTGAACCACTTCACGGTGCCGGTAGCCATAACCGTCTCCTCATACTGGGGCATCAGGGACCCACACCTCGTGGATCCCCAAGTAGCCGCGATCCCCATCCGGAGACTGAAACACCGGACAAAACAAATGCGCCTGTTGGTTGGAACCAGCAGGCGCACATACACGTTCATGGGAACCAAAACTGCAACTGAGTCGACTGTAGCACGGTGACACCCCGGGCGACCGGGGATTTTCCGCCGAACAGATCACGTTTGGCGCCCCCGGGAACAGGGCAGGCGGCGCCCCGCCGAAGCGGGGCGCCGCCTGTGGATCCCCGGCCGGTCCGGGATCCCTCCGGTACCGGCCGGGGATCGTTCCGGGACGGCCGCGGTCAGTGCCGGCCGGCCGGCTCCGGGACGCCGTGCGTGCCCGCCAGCGGGGCCGGACCGTCGCCGTGGCCGTGGCCGTGGCCGGGCTCGTCGGCGTGGCCGGGCCACCAGGCGCGGTGGCCGAGCAGCGCGGTGAGCGCCGGGGTGAAGAACATCGCCATCACGAAGGCCGCCAGCACGATGCCGAAGGCCAGCGAGAAGCCGAGCTCCATGAAGAGGACGTTGCCCGCGAGCATGAAGGTCGCGAACGACGCCGCCAGGATGAAGCCGGCCGCCGCGACGGTCGGGCCGCCGTGCTTGACGGCCTCGCTGGCCGCCTCGCGCGGGCTGCGGCCCTCGCGGGCCTCCTCGCGGAGGCGGGAGATGATCAGGATGTTGTAGTCCGTGCCGATCGCCACCACGAACAGGTAGATGAAGATCGGCAGCATGAACATCAGGCCCTGCTCGCCCTTGATGTTCTGGAACACCAGGGTGGTGGCACCGAGGGTGCCGCCGAAGCCGAGGCCGACCGAGGCCATCAGGTACCACGGCGCGACCACGCTGCGCAGCTGCAGGCCCAGGATGAGCATGATGATCAGGGCCGCGATCGGGAAGACCAGGGTGTAGTCGTGCACCATCGCGGTGTTGATGTCCTTGTACACCGAGGTGATGCCGCCGACCAGGGCCTTGCTGTCGGCCGGGGCCGAGGCGTGGGCGGTGTCGCGGACCTTCTCGATGGTGTCGATGGCCTTGTTGGAGGCCGGCGCGTCGTTCAGCATCACCGTGAAGTCACCGGTGGTGCCCTCGGCGTTGATCGCCTTGTTCTCGGTGCTCGGCGTGACGACGGAGGCCACCCCGGGGACGCCCTGGAGCTTGCCGGCGAAGTCCTTGATCGCGGAGTCGCTGAGCTTGGCGCCGTTGGTGCTGGTCAGGTAGACGTGGCTCGGGTCGGCGGCGCCGGCCGAGAAGGCGGTCATCAGCTTGTCCTGGACGACCATCGACTCCTTGCCCTTGGGCATGGAGCTGCCGGCCAGGTCGTAGGTGCCGTTGTAGTTGACGCCGGCCAGGGTCAGCACCAGCAGGATGCCGCCGGAGACCAGGGCGACCAGGCCGGGCTTCTTGCCGGTCATCCGGCCGAACGCGGCGAAGCGGGCGTTCTTCGGCTCCTGCATCCACTTCTTGCCGGGCCAGAAGACGCCCTTGGACGGGATGACGGCGAGCACGGCCGGGGCCAGGGTCAGCGAGACCAGGGCGGTCGCGATGACGGCGATGGCCAGCGCCGGGCCGAGCGCGGTGAACATGCCCAGGCTGGAGAGGATCAGCACGGCGAAGGCGACGGCGACGGCACCGGCGGCGGAGGCGATCGCCTCGCCGACCCGGCCGACGGCGTTGGCCACGGCCGTCTTGCGGTCCTCGCCCAGGCGCAGCCGCTCGCGGTAGCGGAAGGCGAGGAAGAGGAAGTAGTCCGTGCCGACGCCGAGGACCACGATGATCAGGATCGCGGAGGTCATCGGGGAGGACTTGAGGTCGAAGATCTTGATCGCGTCGGCGATCAGGCCGTTGGCCACCGGCATCGCGATGACCAGCGAGAGCAGGACCGGCAGGAGGCCGGCCAGGATGCTGCGGAAGATGATGCCGACGATCAGGATGACCAGCACCAGGCTGAGGCCCATGACGATGGCGTCGGTGGAGCCGGAGGCGTCCTTCTGGTCCAGGGAGCTGGCGGCCTGACCGCCGACCTGGAACTTCAGCCCGGTGCCGTCGGCGAGCTTGGAGCCCTCCTCACGCAGCTTCTTGGCCGCGTCGGGGTACTCCTCGGTCTGCATCTTGGTCTTGTCGATGGCGACCATGGACAGCGCGTACTTGCCGTCCTTGGACTTCGAGGCCTTGGCGTCGACCGGCAGGATCTTCTCGACCGCGGGGATGTGCGCGGCGGTCAGACCGTTGACGACCTTGTCCATCGAGGCCTGGTCTGCGTCGTTCAGCGCCTGGCCGTCGTTGCGCTCGAAGAGCAGCAGCGCGGCGGGGGTGAAGCTGGACGGGAACGCCTGCTCCTGGAGCTGCGCCGCCTGGATCGACTCGTAGTGCTTGGGCAGGAATGCGGACTCGTCCGTCTGGGAGGTGACCTTCGGGGCCGACGCGACGATGGCGAGCATCGCGACGACCCAGGCGAGGATCACCCACCAGGCACGGCGAACGACGAAGTGTCCTAGTCGGTGGAACATGCTCGTGTGCCTCCTGGGCATGGTTCACCGCAGCCCTTGGGGGACGGGACGCTGGGCGACGGCAGGACCGGCCGGGCGTACACGGACGCACGCCCTTGCCGGTCGGCAGGTAAGTAGGTTCGGGCATCATCTTACGAGTACTTGCTTGCCGCCCGGCAAGGAGCCCCCGTATTCCAACCCCCGGTACAGGACCGCCCCGAAACGGCCCCGGCCCAGTTTCCCCCGAACGCACCCCGCTTGACCTCGTGCTCCGGGTGGAGTCATCTCCCCCTCAGGGTGGAGTCGCGTCCCCTACCCCCTAGGTGGAGTTCTCGGGGTCGAGGGGTAGGGAAAACCCCACCCCGCCCCCGAGGGAAGCCCCAGGGACGGGTCACCCGCCAGCCGGATTACCGCCCAACCCCCTTCTCCCTAATGTCTGTTGGGACGCCGGGACCGCAGCCGGCGCGCAGCGGAGGCGGCCTCCGCGACCACCGCCGCCACCGCTCCCGTCCGGCGACGAACGCCGTACTCCCAGGGGGGAAGCACCCGTGAAGCCCGTACAGGCCAGACCCGCGAAACCCGGACTCGGCATGGCCGCCGCGATGGGCGCCTGGAGCGCCCGGAACCGGAAGACCGCCGTCTTCGGCTGGCTGCTCTTCGTCGTGCTGGCCACCGTGCTCGGCGGCGCGCACGGCAGCACCAAGGTGACCGAGGCCGAGTCGATGCCCGGGCAGGTCGCCCGGGCCGCGCGGATCCTCGACGACGCCGGGCTGAAGAGCCCGGCGAGCGAGACCGTCCTGGTCCAGAGCCCCACCCGCAGCGCCGACGACCCCGAGTTCCGCACCGCCGTCGGCCAGGTGACCGCCGCCGTGAACGGCACCGGCAAGGCCGCCGAGGTCCGCTCGCCGTACGAGACCAAGGCGGTCTCCCAGGACGGCCACTCGGCGCTCGTGCTGGTGACGCTCAAGGGCGACCAGGACGAGGCGGTCGAGAACGTCCAGGCCGTGCTGGACGCGGTGGCCGGCGTGCAGAGGCAGAACCCCGGACTGACCGTGGTCGAGCTCGGCGACGCCAGCTCCGGCAAGTGGATCAAGGACCAGTTCAAGAACGACTTCGCCCGCGCCGAGTGGACGGCCGTGCCGCTCGCCCTCGGCATCCTGCTGGTCGCCTTCGGCGCGCTGGTCGCCGCCGTCCTGCCGGTGGTGCTCGCGCTCACCGCCTTCATCGCGGCCGGCGGGCTGGTCGCGCTCACCAGCGGCCTGCTGCACACCAGCGACGACGCCAGCTCGGTGATGCTGCTGGTCGGCCTCGCCGTCGGCGTCGACTACTGCCTCTTCTACCTGCGGCGCGAGCGCGAGGAGCGGGCCGCCGGGCGCGACGCGCGGACCGCGCTGGCCGTCGCCGCCGCCACCAGCGGCCGGGCGGTGCTGGTCTCCGGCGTCACCGTGGTGGTCGCCATGGCCGGCATGTTCCTCACCGGGATCGCCGACTTCCGGGCGATGGCCTTCGCCACCATCCTGGTCGTGATCACCGCCGTACTCGGCTCGCTCACCGTGCTGCCCGCGCTGCTGTCCATGCTCGGCGACCGGGTCGACAAGGGCCGGCTGCCCCTGCTCGGCAAGCTCCGCCGCCCGGACGCCGCCCAGACCGGGGGACGCTTCTGGAACGCGGTGCTGACCCCGGTGCTGCGCCGCCCGCTGGCCGCCACCCTGCTCGCCGGGGCCTTCCTGCTGGCCCTGGCCACGCCGCTGCTCACCATGCACACCGCCAACCTCACCTTCCGGCAGCAGCTGCCCGCGGGCAACGCGCTGGTCGCCGCCTCGCAGAAGATCGAGGCCGCCTTCCCCGGCAGCCCCGCCCCGGCCACCGTCGTCATCAAGGCCGCCGACATCGACTCCCCCGCGATGACCGCCGCGATCGCCGACCTCAAGGCCAAGGCGCTGGCCAGCGGCCGGATGCACGGCCCGGTGGAGGTCGCCGTGCACGCCGACAAGAACATCGCCACCGTCGACATCCCGCTCAACGGCACCGGCAACGACGCCACCAGCAACGACGCGCTGAAGACCCTCCGCGAGGACCTGGTGCCCGCCACCGTCCTCAAGGTGCCCGGCACCGAGGCCCCGGTCACCGGGCGCACCGCCGGGTCGTACGACTTCAACGCCCAGATGACCGGCTCGATGCCGCTGGTGCTCGGCTTCGTGGTGCTCTTCGCCTTCCTGCTGATGCTCACCTCCTTCCGCTCGCTGGCCGTGGCCGGCACCGCCGTGGCGCTCAACCTGCTCTCGGTGGGCGCCGCGTACGGGGTGCTGACGCTGGTCTTCCAGCACGGCGTGGGCGCCTCACTGCTGGGCACCGCCGGGGTCGGCGCGGTGGAGTCCTGGGTGCCGCTGTTCCTCTTCGTGATCCTCTTCGGGCTCTCGATGGACTACCACGTCTTCGTGGTCTCCCGGATCAAGGAGGGCCGCGACCGCGGGCTGCCGACCCGGGCCGCGATCGCCCACGGCATCCGCTCCACGGCCGGGGTCGTCACCAGCGCCGCGGTGATCATGGTGGCGGTGTTCGCGGTCTTCGGCACCCTGTCCATGCAGGCGATGAAGCAGATGGGCGTCGGCCTGGCGGTCGCCGTACTGATCGACGCCACGGTGATCCGCGCGGTGCTGCTGCCCTCGGTGATGACCCTGCTCGGCGAGCGCAACTGGTACCTGCCGCGCTGGCTGGGCTGGCTGCCGGACCTCTCGCACGGCGAGTCCGTGCCGCCGCTCGGCGCCGCGAGCACCCTGCCGGGGCAGCCCGGCACCCCCGCCCCCGCGCCGGAGGGGGCGCGGCACCGCAGGATCGAGGTGTGACCCGACCGCGGTGACGCGAACCACGCCGGGCCCCGCAGCGAGCGGGGCCCGGCGTCCGTGCGGCATGATGATCACCGCCCGGGCCCCCGGGTGGACACCGCCGGAACGGAGCCCAGTCATGACCCCCTTCGACGAGGGCCGCGCCCGGCTGCTGCTCGCCCTGGCCTGCGAGAGCGCCGGACTCCCGGCCCCCGGCGACGCCCGGCTGCTCGCGCTCGGCGAGAACGCCGTCTTCGACCTCGGCGACCCGGCCGTGGTCGCCAAGGTCGGCCGCGCCCCCGAGCTGTCCGACCGGGCGCACCGCGAACTGACCGTCGCCCACTGGCTGGCCGGGCAGGACGTCCCGGTGGTGCGCCCGTACGACGCGGTGGCGCCCGAGCCGCGGCTCGCCGACGGGCACCCGGTCACCTTCTGGCACCGGCTCGCGCCCGCCGTCCGCCCCGCCCGGCCGGTCGACCTCGCCCCGCTGCTGCGCACCCTGCACCGGCTGCCGGTGCCGCCCGTGCCGCTCGGCCGGCGCGACCTGCTGGCCCCGGTCGAGCGCTGGCTGGCCTCCGCCGACGGGCACGTCGACCCCGCGGACGTCGCCTTCCTGCGCGACCGCCGGGACGCCTTCGAGGCCGCCCTGCCCGGCCTCGCCCCGCGGCTGGACCCCGGCGTGATCCACGGCGACGCGCTGCCGCGCAACGTCCACGTCGGCCCGGACGGGCCGGTCCTGCTCGACCTCGAATTCGTCGCGGACGACCTGCGCGAGCACGACCTGGTGGTCCTCGCCCTCGCCCAGGACCGCTACGGCGTGCCCGGCGATGAGTACGAGGCGTTCACCGAGGCGTACGGCTGGGACGTGCGCGAGTGGCCCGGGTTCACCGTGCTGCGCGGGGCCCGGGAGACCGCCAGCGCCTCCTGGGTGGCGCAGCAGGCGGCGAGCAACCTGGCCGCGCTCGCGGAGTTCCGGCGGCGGGTCGACTCCCTGCGGGACGGGGCCACCGAGGTGCGCTGGTACCCGTTCTGACGGCGGGCCCGTACCTGTTCCGGCGCGCGGGCGCCTCCCGGGGCGGGTGTGAGAAGTCTCCCGGGCGGGAGCGTTCCGGCCCGCAACCGGGGCACGTACGGTGGGCGTCCTATCGGACAGTCATCCCGCCCGAGAGACCCCGAGAGCCCCGCCCCGAGAGATCGGCACCGCCCGCGCACCTCAGGAGCCGCCGCCATGCACCGGACCTCCCGCCGCCCCTCCACCCCGCCCACGTCCCGCTCCCGGCGCCGGCTGATCGCGGGCTGCGTCGCGGTGGCCGCCGTCCTGGGACTGACCGCGTGCGGGACCGCCAGCGGCGCCCTCCAGCCGCCGAGCACCGCGGCGCAGCCGAGCGGCGCCACGCAGCCGAGCGGCACCGCGGCCACCACCATCGCCCCGGCCCCCGGCTCCGACGGGATCCCGCCGGCCACCGGCTCCGCGCCCGCCACCACCCCGGCCACGCCGTCCGCCCCGGCCGCCCCCGTGAAGCCGCGCACGCCCTCGCCGACGGGCACCCCCTCGCCGGAGAACGCCCCCTCCGCCCCCGCGTCGCCGACCGCCCCGGCCGCGTCCTCCTCGCCCGCCCCGCCGCCCGCGCACCCCGGAGCCGGCCCGGTGATCGGCTCCACCGCCTCCGGCGGCCGGACCGTCGCGCTCACCTTCGACGACGGCCCCGGCCCCGCGACCGGCCAGATCCTCGACCTGCTCGCGCAGTACCACGCCAAGGCGACCTTCTGCCAGATCGGCCAGAACGCCGCCGCCAACCCGGCCCTGGTCAAGCGCGTCCTGGCCGCCGGGCACCGGCTCTGCGACCACAGCGTCCACCACCCCCAGCCGTTCGCGAAGCTCCCGCACGACAAGGCCGTGTACGAGATCACCGCGGCCCGGGACATGATCGTCCAGGCCGGCGGCCCGGGCACCGAGGTCCACTGGTTCCGCGCCCCCGGCGGCGGCTTCAACGCCGACAACGAGCAGATCACCGCGGGCCTCGGGATGGCCTCGCTCGGCTGGTCCGTCGACCCTCGCGACTGGTCCCGCCCCGGCGTGCCGGCCATCGTCTCCACCGTGCAGAAGCAGCTCAAGCCGGGCGGCGTGATCCTCCTGCACGACGGCGGCGGCGACCGCGGCCAGACCGTGGCCGCGCTCAAGCAGCTGCTGCCCTGGCTGGTCGCCCAGGGGTACGCCTTCGACTTCCCGGCGGCCTGAAGCCCGTCTCCTGAAAGGCCGGCCCTCCCCGACGGCCGGGGCCGACCGTAGGGTGGCCCGCATGACCGGCCCCACCACCACCGGACTCGTCGCCGCCGTACCGGGACTGGCCCCGTACCTGCGGCCCGCCACCCTGCTCCACCCGTACGCCGCGACACCCGACCCGCGGGCGAGCCGGATCGGCGGCCCCGCGCTGTGGCCGGCCGGCGCGCCCTGGCCGCGGTGCACCGCCGAGCACCTGGCCGACGAGTACCGGGACGTCTCCGCCGCCGACCGCGCGATCTGGGAGGCCATCGCCCGGGCGGAGCGCGAACGGGCCCGGAGCAACGGCGGCGTGCACGTCGTCACCCCCGACGAGGCCGCCGAGCAGCGCCGGATCATGGACGGTGCCGACAGCATCGACCTGATCGCGTGGCACACCCACCGGAAGGTCGCCGAGCGGCCCGCCGCCGACACCGCCCTGGTGCCGCTCGCGCACGTCCGCGCCGAGGACGCCCCGCACCTGCCCTGGCCGGAGGACGCCGACCGGCTCCAGGTGCTCTGGTGCCCCAACGACCACCGGGAGCTCCCGAACACCCGCTACTACTACGGCCCGAACGTCGAACTCCACTGGCAGCGCGCCGCCGACCTCGCCCCGGTCACGCCCCCGGCGCCCCGGCGCAGCGATGACGGATACCTGCCCACGCCGTGCGCGCTGCGCCCCGAGCAGATCCTGGACCTGCCCGACCAGGACGAGCTGCCGGAAGAACTCCACGAGGCCGCCGAGGAGTTCGCCCAGCGGTACGGCCTGGAGTACCACCGCGCGCTGTCCTGCGCCGAGGGCTGGAAGCTCGGCGGCTGGCCGTCCTGGCACTCCACCGACCTGGCGCCGGTCGACTGCGGCTGCGGCGCCCGGATGGTCCACCTGCTGACCGTGGACAGCGGCCTCGCCCCGGACGTGTCCGTGGGACGCTTCGGCGAACTGCGCGTCTTCGTCTGCCCGACGGACCTCGCGCACCCGGTGGGCCTGGACCTGCAGTAGCGCCGGCCCGGCCGGGCCGGGGCCCGCCCGCCCGACTAGCGGGCGGGCCGACTAGCGGGCGGGCCAGCGCGGGTCGACCACCGCCTGCGGGTCCTTGCCGCGGCGCAGCCAGGCCTGCAGGCCCTCCGCCCAGTCCCGGTACCAGTCGATCTGCCGCCGGTGCAGCTCGCCCGGCGCCACCTCCCCCACCTCGGCCGGGTAGCGCCCGGCCAGGGCGACGGCGACCCGGACGGCGGCCAGCGCGTCACTGCCCGCCTCGTGCGCGTCCGTCAGCTCCACCCCGTACACCTCGCAGACCCGCTGCAGGGTGCGCGAGCCCTTGCGGTACTTGTCCACGGCCCGGTCGATCACCAGCGCGTCCAGCACCGGCCCGACCGGCCCGCCCAGGCGCTCGGCGAGCGTCGCCAGCCCGTACCGGCGCAGCTCGGCGTCGAGCAGCGACAGGTCGAACGGCGCGTTGAACGCCACCACCGGCCGCCCGGCGGCGATCCGCTCGCACAGCCCGGCGGCTATCTCCTCCACGGCCTCCGCGGCCGGCCGGCCCTTGCCCCGCGCGACCTCGTCCCCGATCCCGTGGATCGCCTCCGCCTCGGCGGGTATCGGCACCCCGGGGTCGAGCAGCCAGTGCGCGGCCCCCACCCGGGCGGCCCCGACCGTGTCCACGAGCGCGGCCGTGACGATGCGGTCCACGGCCGGGTCGGTGCCCGTGGTCTCCAGGTCGAAGCCGACCAGTGGCTGCTGCCACCAGCTCATCAGGTGTGTCCTTCCGTCCTACGGCTCGAAACAGCCCCTATCATCACCCGCCCCACCGACAACCCGGTCCGCAGGCCCACCGCACCCCGGTCGGGAGGCGGTCGCGGAACGGTCGCGGAACGGTCGCGGGCGGTCCGGCTACGGCACGGGCCGGGGCGCCGGGCGGGACAGGTGGACGTCGATCTGGTCCTGCTGGGTGACGGTGAATCCGTGCCGCTCGTACAGCCGTTGGGCGGCGCTGCCGCGCAGGACGACGAGGTGCACCGGCTCCCCGGCGGCGTCGGCCTCGGCGAGGAGGTGGCGCAGCACGTCGGTGCCGAGGCCGCGGCCCTGGAGGTGCGGGGCGAGGTAGAACATCTCCAGGTGGCGCCCGCCGTGCCCGTCGGGGCGGACCGTGACGGAGCCCGCGAAGGCTCCTTCGACCAGCAGCAGGGAGGTCCACCTGGTGGAGAAGGCGTCCGCGACCCGCCGGCGGGAGCGGTCCGGGTGCCAGCGGCCGAGGCGTTCCAGGTCGGCGCGCATGACCTGGTTCTTGAGGTCGGTGACGCGTTCGAGGTCCTCGGGCGCGGCGGGTTCCAGGGTCCAGGCGGGAAGGGCAGGAAGGGCGGGAAGACTGTTCACGGCCCGCAGTCTGGCAGCGCCGTCACCGCCGCGACCAGGCCTTTTCTCAGGATGCGGTCCCCTGGACGGTCCTCAGGACGCAGTTCCCGGGGTGCGGTCCTCAGGACACCGGCCGGGAGTCCGCCCAGACCCCTTCGAACTCCTCGCGGTAGACCTCCAGCAGCCCCGGCTCGGTGCCGCCGGGCTGCTGGCCGGCGCCGCCGCGCAGCACCAGCGCCGGGGACTCCATGCCGCGGGCGCGGCGCAGGTAGGGCTGGATGACGCCGAGGTCGCGGCCCTGCCGGCGGCCGCCCGCCTGGCCGGTGGTGCGGGGGCCCTCGACCAGGTAGGCGGTGAAGCGCGGGGTCTCGTCGAAGACCCTGATCTCGAAGCCGCCCTGGTCGCGCAGCCGGGCCCGGACCCGGCGCACGTGCATGATGTTCATCTCGATCGAGCGGGACAACTCGTTCCGCCCGAGGCCGAGTTCGCGTTCGCGGCGGCGCACCGCGCTGCTCGCCGGGTTGAGGAACAGCAGCCGTACCCGGCAGCCCTCGCCGGCCAGTTTCACCAGGCGCTTGCCGGTGTAGTTCTGGCAGAGCATGCCGAGGCCGATGCCGAGCGCGTCGAGCCGCCGGGCGCCGTCCAGCAGGTCCTCCACGGGCAGGTCGCGCTGCAGCCGGACCCGGTCGGCGTGCACCGCGACCACGTCCGCGTACCGCCCGGCCACCAGGGACTCGACCACGTCGGCGGGCACCCCGCCCGCGCCGCCGTCCAGGACGGCCAGCAGCCGGGCGGCGGCCCGCTCGGTCTGGGCGAGGACGGTCTGGGTGAGCACCCGGTTGCGGGAGACGACGTGCCGGGCCACCTCCAGCTCGTCGAGGGCGAGCTCTATCTCGCGCCGGTCGGCCAGGTACGGCTCGAAGCAGGGCCAGTGCTGGACCATCAGTTCGCGCAGCTGGGGCAGGGTGAGGAAGACCAGCGGGTCGTCGTCGGCCGGGTCGAGCAGGTAGCCCTTGCGGCGGCTGACCTCGCGCACCGCGCCGGCCCGGTGCGCCCATTCCTCGCCGGCCGGCCCGGCGGCGGCGGTGACCCAGTCCTCGCCGTGCGCGGGGGCGTAGATCGGGTGCAGCACCTCGTCCACCAGGGAGCGCAGCCGCTGCTCGACCAGGTTGAGCCAGACGTAGGCGCGGCCG
Organism: Kitasatospora sp. Ki12; assembly: GCF_054601375.1. Taxonomy (NCBI): domain Bacteria; kingdom Bacillati; phylum Actinomycetota; class Actinomycetes; order Kitasatosporales; family Streptomycetaceae; genus Kitasatospora; species Kitasatospora sp. Ki12. Next base: position 2,919,335 of record NZ_BAAIHT010000002.1, read on the forward strand.
GAGAGCCGTACCCGCTGGTAGGCGTCCTCCCACTCGGCGGCGGACCAGGCCAGCGCGGGTATCTCGACCGGGCCGCTCTGGGCGGGCACCAGCGCGCGGCCGGTCAGGGTGGGGCGCATGACCACCGTGGGCGCCTCGCTGCGGGCCGCGCCCCGGTGGGGGCCGTCGGGACCGGAGCCACGGCCGCCAGCGGGGAACACCATGCGCCACCTCATCTGCGGCTGACCCCCGCGGACGCGGGGACCGTTGACGGGCCGTTGACTAGCACCGGGTCGGCCGGGACGGCCGGACGATCAAGGGTACTGCCCGTCGAGAGCCGACCGCAGCCGGATGGTCGACGGCCGGGCCCCACGCCGAAGCCCGCCCGCGCCCGCACCAGCGGCATCACTCTTCACACGAATGCCCGCCGGACACTCGTTCGGACCAACCCGGGCCGGTTCTCCCGGCCGCCGGGGAAGGGCTCGGGGAGTATGCGGGCTGTGCCGTGCGTCACGGCGCGCGTGCCCGGCCGCCCGGCCGGGCAGAAGAGCGTCCGGGTCCGGGCAGACGGTCGGACCATTAGTCGGACTACCTGTCAGTTTCCGTCTGCAGTAAGGAAGTTGAGGAGTCATGCAGGTCTGGCCCGGTACGCCCTACCCGCTCGGCGCCACCTACGACGGGGCCGGCACCAACTTCGCCGTGTTCTCCGAGAGCGCGGACCGCATCGAGCTGTGCCTGCTCGACGAGGACGGCTCCGAGACGGCCGTCGAACTGCGCGAGACGGACGCCTTCGTCCGGCACGCCTACCTGCCCGGCGTCCAGCCCGGCCAGCGCTACGGCTTCCGGGTGCACGGCCCGTACAACCCGGGCCTGGGCCAGCGGCACAACAGCGCCAAACTGCTCCTGGACCCGTACGCCAAGGCGATGAGCGGGAACATCGACTGGGACGAGTCGGTCTACGGCTACCACTTCGGCGCACCCGAGCGCCGCAACGACCTCGACTCCGCCCCGCACACCATGCACTCTGTGGTGATCAATCCGTACTTCGACTGGGGCACCGACCGGCCGCCGCGCACCGACTACCACCGGACCGTCATCTACGAGGCCCACGTCAAGGGCCTCACCCGGCTGCACCCGGGCATCCCCGAGGAGATCCGCGGCACCTACGCGGGCCTGGCCCACCCGGCGGTGATCGAGCACCTGGCCAAGCTCGGCGTCACGGCGATCGAGCTGATGCCGGTCCACCAGTTCGTCCGCGACCACCGGCTGCGCGACCTCGGCCTGGCCAACTACTGGGGCTACAACACCGTCGGCTTCTTCGCCCCGCACTCCTCCTACTCCTCCACCGGCGACCGCGGCCAGCAGGTGCAGGAGTTCAAGTCGATGGTCAAGGCGCTGCACGCGGCCGGCATCGAGGTGATCCTGGACGTCGTCTACAACCACACCGCCGAGGGCAACCACCTCGGCCCGACGCTCTCGCTGCGCGGCCTGGACAACGTCTCCTACTACCGCCTCGCCCAGGACCAGCGCTTCTACGAGGACACCACCGGCACCGGCAACAGCCTGCTGATGCGCAGCCCGCACGTGCTCCAGCTGATCATGGACTCGCTGCGCTACTGGGTCACCGAGATGCACGTGGACGGCTTCAGATTCGACCTCGCCGCCACCCTCGCCCGGCAGTTCCACGAGGTGGACCGGCTCTCCTCCTTCTTCGACCTGGTCCAGCAGGACCCGGTGGTCTCCCAGGCCAAGCTGATCGCCGAGCCCTGGGACCTCGGCGAGGGCGGCTACCAGGTCGGCAACTTCCCGCCGCTGTGGACGGAGTGGAACGGCATGTACCGGGACACCGTGCGCGACCTGTGGCGCGGCGAGAACGCGGCCCTCGCCGAGTTCGGCTCCCGGCTCACCGGCTCCTCCGACCTCTACCAGGACGACGGCCGCCGGCCGATCGCCTCCATCAACTTCGTCACCTGCCACGACGGCTTCACCCTGCGCGACCTGGTCTCCTACAACGAGAAGCGCAACCGGGCCAACGGCGAGGACGACCGCGACGGCGAATCCTTCAACCGCTCCTGGAACTGCGGCGTCGAGGGCCCCACCGACGACCCGGCCGTCGAGGAGCTGCGGGCCCGCCAGCAGCGCAACTTCATCGCCACCCTGATGCTCTCCCAGGGCGTGCCGATGCTCTCGCACGGCGACGAACTCGGCCGCACCCAGCTGGGCAACAACAACACCTACTGCCAGGACAACGAACTCTCCTGGGTGCACTGGCCCGAGGGCGACGGGCCGGCGGCCCGGCTGCTGGAGTTCACCCAGGGGATGATCTGGCTGCGCCGCGACCACCCGGTGTTCCGGCGGCGGCGGTTCTTCCACGGGCGGCCGGTGTCGGCCTCCGGCGGCTTCGACGACCTCACCGACATCGCCTGGTTCACCCCGACCGGGGAGGAGATGACCAAGCGCAACTGGGGCGCCAGCTACGCCAAGTCGCTGACCGTCTTCCTGAACGGCTACGCCATCTCCGAGCCGGACCGGCGCGGCGGGCGGATCGTCGACGACTCCTTCCTGCTGATGTTCAACGCGCACTTCGAGCCGCTGGAGTTCACCGTGCCGGCCGGCCACGGGCAGGAGTGGCAGGTCGTGGTCGACACCGCCGAGCCCCGGCTGCCCGCCCCGGGGACGGGGGCCCGGGTCAAGGCGGGGGACACGCTGTGGCTCACCGACCGCTCGCTGATGGTGCTGCAGCGGCCGGCCTGAGGCCCGCCGGGGTGACCGGGCGCGGGGGCCGGGCGCGGGGGCCGGGCGCGGGGGCCGGGCGTTCACCTGTTCGGATCAGCAGCGGGTCTTGGCGGCGGGCTCCCCCGGGTACCTATGGAGCTATGACCTCCGCCGCCGAGCCCGCGCAGCCCCGCCCGGCCGCCCCCCGCCCCGGCGGCCCGCCCGCCCCTCCCGACGGCCCGCCCACCGCCAGCTACCGCCTCCAGCTCCAGCCCGGCTTCACCCTGCGCGACGCCACCGCCGCCGTCCCCTACCTGGCCGCCCTCGGCGTCTCCCACCTGCACCTCTCCCCGCTGCTGGAGGCCGTCCCCGGCTCCACCCACGGCTACGACACCGTCGACCACACCCGGATCAGCGAGCAGCTCGGCGGCGAGCCGGCACTGCGCGCGCTGGCCGCCGCCGCGCACGCGCACGGCCTGCGGCTGATCGCCGACGTGGTGCCCAACCACATGGCCGTGCCCGTCCCCGAGCGGCTCAACCGGCCGCTCTGGCAGGTGCTGCGCGACGGGCCCGACTCGCCGTACGCGCGCTGGTTCGACATCGACTGGACCGCCCAGCCCGGCCCCGCCGACGCCCCCGGGCGCGGCCGGGTGCTGCTGCCGCTGCTCGGCGACCGGCTCGGCGCCGTCCTCGACCAGCTCACCGTGGACGGCGCCGTCCTGCGCTACCACCGGCACGAGCTGCCGCTGCGGCCCGGCACCGAGCACCTGCCGCTGCCCGAGCTGCTCGGCCGCCAGTGGTACCGGCTCGCCTGGTGGCGGCTGGCCCGCACCGAGCTCAACTACCGGCGCTTCTTCACCGTCAACGAGCTGATCGCCCTGCGGGTCGAGGACCCGGTGGTGTTCGCCGCCACCCACGCCGTGCTGCTGGGGCTGCACACCGACGGCGTCCTGGACGGCTTCCGGATCGACCACCCGGACGGGCTCGCCGACCCGCGCGGCTACCTGCGCCGCCTCGCCGCGGCCACCGGCGGGGCGTCGGGGACCACCGGCGGGGCGTCCGTGACCGCCCCCGGCGCGTACATCGTGGTCGAGAAGATCCTCACCGGCGAGGAGCGGCTGCCCGAGGACTGGCCGGTCGCCGGCACCACCGGCTACGACGCGCTGCGCCGGATCGACGGCCTGCTCACCGACCCGGCGGGCGCCCGGAGGCTGGCCGGGGCGTACGAGTCCTTCCTGCGCGGCGGCCCGGACCGGGACCTCTCGGAGGAGCCGGACCGGGACCTCTCGGCGGACCCGCACCCGGCGGTGGCCGAGGCCCGGCGCGGACGGGCCGACATGACCGGGCCGCACGGCGAGCTCGCCGCCGAGGTCGAGCGGCTGGTGCGGACGGCCCTGCGGATCGGCGCCGCCGAGCCCGCGCACGCCGACCACGCGCCCTGGCAGCTGCGCGCCGCGCTCGGCCGGCTGCTCACCGGCTACCCGGCGTACCGGCCGTACGCCCGGCCCGGCGAGACGCCGCCGGCGGTCTCCCGCGAGCAGCTGCGGGCGGCCCTGGACGGCTCCACCGACCCGACCGACCGGCTGGTGGCCGCCCTGGCGCTCGGCGAACTGGGGCGCGGCCCGGACCACGACGAGTTCTGCGTGCGCTTCGCCCAGACCGCCGCGGCGGTGGCCGCCAAGGGCGTCGAGGACACCGCGTTCTACCGCTGGAACGCGCTGCCGGGGCTGAACGAGGTCGGCGGCGAGCCCTCCCGGCCCGGGCTGAGCCCGGCGGAGTTCCACGACTGGTGCCGCCGGCAGGAGCGGGACTGGCCGCACGGCATGACGGTGCTCTCCACCCACGACACCAAGCGCAGCGCCGACGCCCGCGCCCGGCTCGCCGTCCTCGCCGAGCAGCCCGAGGCCTGGGCCGCCGAGGCCACCGCCTGGTCCGCCGCGGCAGGGCCGGCGGCCCCCGGACTCGACCGCGACGCCGACTGGCTGCTGTGGCACACCCTGGTCGCCGCCTGGCCGATCACCCCGGACCGGCTGGTCGCCGCCCTCCTCAAGGCCGTCCGCGAGGCCAAGCTGCACACCTCCTGGACCGAGCCGGACCCGCCCTACGAACGCGCCCTGGAGGCCCGGGCCCGCGCCGTCCACGACGACGCCGGGCTGCTCGCCCGGATCGAGGGCACGGTGCGCGCCCTCGCCCCCTACGCCCGCGCCAACACCCTCGCCGCCGCCCTGCTGCACCTCACCGTGCCGGGCGTGCCCGACCTCTACCAGGGCAGCGAGGAGCCGCTGTACACCCTGGTGGACCCGGACAACCGGGGCCTGGTCGACCTCGGCGCGCTCGCCGTGCGGCTCACCGACTCGGCCACCCCCCGGCCCGGCGACCTCGCCCGCGAGAAGCTGCACCTCACCGCCGCCGCGCTGCACCTGCGCCGGGCCCGCCCTCTCGGCCCGTACCGGCCGCTGACCGCCGTCGGCCCCGCCGCCGACCACCTGACGGCCTTCGCCCGGGGCGAGGACGTGGTCACCGCCGTCACCCGGCTGCCGTACGGGCTGGAGCGGGCCGGCGGCTGGCGGGGCACCGAGCTGGAGCTGCCGGCGGGCGGGCCGTGGACGGACGAGCTGACCCTGCGGAACTTCCCGGCGGGCCCGGTGCCGGTGGCCGAGCTGCTGGCGACCCTCCCGGTGGCACTGCTGACGAGGAGGGGCTGAATGCCGGCCTACGAGGTGTGGGCACCCCGCGCCGAATCCCGGGTCGACGTCGAAGTCGACGGTGTGGCACACGCGTTGGCCCGCTGCGCGGACCGGTCCGGCTGGTGGTCCGGCGAGGCCCCGGCGGGCGACTACGCCTTCCGCCTGGACGGCGGCCCGCCGCTGCCCGACCCGCGCTCACCGTGGCAGCCGGCCGGCCCGGACGGCCCGAGCCGCCCGGTGGACCACGCCGCGTTCCGCTGGTCCCGGACCGGCTGGCGCGGCCGCGCGCTGCCCGGCGCGGTGCTGTACGAGCTGCACATCGGCACCTTCACCGCGCGCGGCACCTTCGACGCGGCCGCCGAACACCTGGACCACCTGGTCGAGTTGGGCGTCGACTTCGTCGAGCTGATGCCAGTCTGCCCGTTCCCCGGCCGGCACGGCTGGGGCTACGACGGGGTCTCGCTCTGGGCCGTCCACGAGCCCTACGGCGGGCCCGAGGGACTCAAGCGCTTCGTCGACGCCGCCCACCGCAAGGGCCTCGGCGTCGTCCTGGACGTCGTGCACAACCACCTCGGCCCGTCCGGCAACTACCTGCCCGCGTACGGGCCGTACTTCACCGACCGGCACCACACCCCGTGGGGCTCCGCGGTGAACCTGGACGCCCCCGGCTCGGACGAGGTGCGCGCCTACCTGATCGGCAGCGCGCTCGCCTGGCTGCGCGACTACCGGATCGACGGCCTGCGGCTGGACGCCGTGCACGCCCTCGCGGACGACCGGGCCGTCCACTTCCTGGAGGAACTCTCCTCCGAGGTACGGACGTTGGCCGTCGCCACGAACCGCCCGCTGTTCCTGGTCGCCGAATCCGACCTCAACACCCCGCGCACCACCGCCGCCCGCGAGGCCGGCGGCCAGGGCCTCACCGCCCAGTGGAGCGACGACTTCCACCACGCCCTGCACTGCGCGCTGACCGGCGAATCCCAGGGCTACTACGGGGACTTCGCGCACGAGCCGCTCGCCGCCGTCGCCAAGACGCTCACCCGGGGCTGGTTCCACGACGGCACCTGGTCCTCCTTCCGCGGCCGAAGCCACGGACGCCCGTTCCCCACCGGCGAGGGCCACCGGCTGCTCGGCTACCTGCAGACCCACGACCAGATCGGCAACCGGGCGCTCGGCGACCGGCTCTCCCCCGCGCTCCCCGCCGGCCGGCTCGCCTGCGGCGCCGCCCTGGTGCTCACCTCGCCGTTCACCCCGATGCTGTTCATGGGCGAGGAGTGGGGCGCCGCGACCCCCTGGCAGTACTTCACCGACCACACCGACCCCGGCCTCGCGGAGGCCGTCCGACAGGGCCGGCGACGGGAGTTCGCCGAACACGGCTGGTCCGCCGAGGATGTCCCCGACCCGCAGGAGCCCGCCACCGTCCTGCGCTCGGTCCTCGACTGGACCGAGCCCCGGCGCACCCCGCACGCCGAACTGCTCGACTGGTACCGGACGTTGATCCGGCTGCGGCGCGACCGGCCGGAGCTCTCCGATCCCGACCTCGGCGCGGTGCGCGCGGACTTCGACGAGACGGCCGGCTGGCTGGTGGTGCACCGCGGACCGTACCGGGTCGCGGTCAACCTCGGGCCGCGGGAGGCCGCGCTGCCGCTCGGGGCCGCCGGGCGGGAGCTGGTCGCGGCCTTCGGCCCGGCCGCGCTGGACGGCACCGCGGTACGGCTGGCGGCGGACGCCGTGGCCGTGGTCGCGGTGTAGCCCACGCAGGACTGGTTCACCAGAGAAAGGTGCCGATCCGCTCCCGCAGCGCGGGCGCGTCCAGGCCGTAGGCGGCCAGGTGCTCCGGGATCGAGCCGTAGTGCCGGTGCTCCTCGCGCGGCACGCCCAGTCCCAGCACCCGGTGCGGGCGGTCGGCCAGCGCCTCGTGCGCCGCGTTCGCCGAGGTGCCCGCCAGGTACGGCTCGACCAGCACCACGTCGGCCCGGTCCCCGACCGCCGCACGCAGCCCGGCCGCGTCGAAGGGGCGCACCGTCGCCGCGTACAGCACGGTGGCGTCCAGGCCCTCGGTGGCCGCGAGCACCGCGTCCAGCATCGGCCCGACGGCCAGCACCACACCGCGCGAGCCGGTGCGGACGGTGGTGAAGCGGCCCGGCTCGACCGCCACCGGCTCCGCGTTCTGGTGCGCCGAGAGCCGGACGTACACATTGCGGTCGCCGTCCGCGTAGGCGTGCCGCAGCAGTTGCTCGGCCTCGTCCGGGTGGCCGGGGACGTGGACGGTCCAGTCCGGCAGGGTGTCCAGCAGGGCGACGTCGCCCGGGGACATGTGGGTACGGCCGCCGGCCGGCCAGTCGTAGGAGCCGGCCGCGCTGACCAGGACGGCGCCGACGCCCTGGTGGGTCAGGTCCAACTTGACCTGCTCGAAGGGCCGTTCGATCAGGAAGCTGGCGAAGGTGTGGGCGATCGGGCGCATCCCGGTGAGCGCGAGGCCGCCCGTGGCGCCGATCAGCAGCTGCTCCCGGATGCCGACGTTGACCACCCGGTCGGGATGGCGCTCCTGGGCCGGGGTGAAGGCGGCCGCCGTGATGTCGGCGAGCACCACGGCCAGCCGGGGGTCCTCGTCCAGCAGGCGGGAGGTGACGTCGACGAAGCGGTCGCGCATGGTGTCCATCGGTGAAGTTCCTTTCGGGGCTCTCGGTTTGGCGTGCGGGTTACGGCCGGACGCTCAGTGGTTCTCCTTGGGCTCCACCCGGGCGACCACCACGTGCGGGCGGCCCGGGTGCTCCGCGGTGAAGGCCCGGTGCAGCGCCTCGTGGTCGCGGCCGTCCACCGTCGCGGTGGACCAGCCTTCGGCCGCGAAGCGCTGGGCGATGCCGCCCCGCCAGCCGTGCGTGGCCGAGGTGTTGTCGATCACCACCACGTGCAGCCGGTCCAGCCCGGACGCCCCGGCGAAGGCCACCGCCTCGTGGTTGGAGCCCTCGTCGAACTCGGCGTCGCCGACCAGCACCCACACCGCCGGGTCGGCCAGGCCCTGCGCCCGCAGCCCGAGTGCCGTGCCGACGCCCAGCGGGAGCCCGTGCCCGAGCGAGCCGGAGGAGATCTCCACGCCGGGGACCAGCGTGCGGTCCGGGTGGTGGCCGAGCGGCGAGTCGTAGCCGCCGAAGCTCGCCAGCACCTCGGGGTCGATGAAGCCCTTGGCCGCCAGCACCGCGTAGTACGCCATCGGGCCGTGGCCCTTGGAGAGCAGGAAGCGGTCGCGGTCCTGGTCCTCGGCGGTGGCCGGGGTGACGCGCAGGACCCGGTCGTACAGCACCCAGAGCACGTCCAGGGTGGAGGTGGCGGCCGGCCCGTGCTTCTCGGCGCCGGTCATCCGGCCCATCAGCGCCGGCAGGTCCTCGAACCGGGTGCCGGGACGGGCCTCCGGCAGGTCCTCGGAACGGGCGTCGGTCACGGTGTCCGCGGTTGCGTTCGTCGTCATGACCACGATGGTGCAACTTAAAGCCGACTTGAGGTCAAGCGGTTACAGTGGGTGCCCATGACCACCCTTCCGGACAGCCACCGAGCCCCCGGCCCGCACCACAGCGACCTGCTCACCATCGGCCAACTCGCCGACCGCAGCGGCCTCGCCGCATCGGCGCTGCGCTACTACGAGACCCTCGGCCTGATCCACGCCACCCGCACCTCCGGCGGCCAGCGCCGCTACACCCGCGGCACGCTGCGCCGGATCGCGTTCGTCCGCGCCGCCCAACGGGTCGGCCTCTCCCTGGACGAGGCCAGGGTCGCCCTCGACCGCCTCCCCGACCGCCCGGCGCCCAGCCGCGCCGAATGGGACCGGGTCGCCGAGTCCTGGCAGAGCCGGATCGACGAACAGATCGCCGAACTCGAACTGCTGAAGCTCAAGCTGTCCGGCTGCATCGGCTGCGGCTGCCTCTCACTGTCCCGCTGCGCCCTCTACAACGCCGGCGACCGCGCCGCCGAGGCCGGCCCCGGCGCCCGCTACCTGCTCACCCGCGACCCGGCCGGCGGGCCCGAGCCGGTCTCCCCCGACGCCGACGCCTGCGGAGCCGGTGAACGCGGGTGAAAACGGTTTGGCGCGCCGGCCCCGCCCCGCCTACCGTGCGCCCATGCTGCCCCTGGTGGAGACGGACGAGGACTGGGACGCGGTCGTCCCCGACGAAGCGGTGATGCGCCCCGGCGCCGCGACCCTCTGCGCCCGGCTCGGCGTCGGCGGCCTGCCGCTGGAACGCTTCGCGGAGGGCTCCGTCCCCGTCTACGCCGTCGGCGACGAGCACGTCCTCAAGCTGTTCCCCGCCCCCAGCGCCCGGGACGGCCGCACCGAGGAGCGCGTCCTCGGCCACCTCCGGGGAGCGCTGCCGATCCCCACCCCGGAGGTCCGGGCGGCCGGCGCGTACGTCAACGGCTGGCACTACGTCCTGATGTCCCGGCTGCCCGGCGAGGGCCTCGCACCCGCCTGGCCGCGCATCCCGCGGCCCGACCGCGAACGGATCGCCCACGACTGCGGCGAGGCGCTCGCCGCCCTGCACGCCCTCGACCCCGAACCGCTCGCCGACGCGCTCGGCCCCGGCGACTGGCCCGCCTTCCTCGCCCGCCAGCGGGCCGGCGCCGTCACCCGGCAGCGCGAGCGCGGCCTGCCGGAGGCCTGGGCGGAGCAGATCCCCGACTTCCTCGCCGCCGCCCCGCTCCCGGCGGCCCCCGGACGCGCCCTGCTGCACACCGAGTTCATGCGCGAGCACCTGCTCACCGACCCGGCCGCCGGCTGGCGCCTCACCGGCCTGTTCGACTTCGAGCCCGCGATGATCGGCGACCCGGCCTACGACCTGGTCGCCGTCGGCCTCTTCACCACCCGCGCCGACCCGGGCTTGCTCGGCCGACTGCTGGCCGCGTACGGCCGCCCCTTCGACCCCCGCCTGCTGATGGCGTACACCCTGCTCCACGTCTACAGCAATCTGCCGTGGTACCTACGGGAGTTGAAGCCGACGGCGCGCACGCTGGACGACCTCGCCGAGGAGTGGTTCGGGGTGGCTCAAGGCTTCGGATCGGTGCGCAGCAGGCTGTAGACGACCCCGTCCCGCCACTCGCCGTCCCGGAAGGTGGCGCCTCGCCGCACGCCCTCGCGGGTGAAGCCGGCCTTCTCCAGGGCGCGCTGCTCGGCGACGTTGGTGACCTCGGTGTCCGCCTCCAGCCGCATCACCGTCGTGTGCGCGAACAGGTAGCGCGCCAGCTGCCGTTGGGCCTCGGTGCCGATACCCCGGCCGCACAACTCCGCGCGGAGCTGGATGCCGATGTTCCAGTAGGACGTGTTCGGCCCGGCGTTCACCCGACGCCAGGAGACGAAGCCCGCGAACTCGCCCCCGGCCCGGACCGCCAGCGCCGACTGCTCGTCGGAGAACAGGCCGTTCTCGGCCCAGATCCGGCGGAACCGGCCGGGGTCACGCCAGCCGAACCACTGGAACGGAGCCAACTGTTCGGGGCCGGCGACCAGCGCGTCCAGCTGCGGGAGGTCGGTCTCGGCGATCGGGCTGAGGGCGGTCGGTTCGTCGGTCATACCGACCCCAACGGCCCTCACCCGTACGTCGGTTCCTCAGCGGTTCCTCAGCGCGCGGGCCGGGGGTCGGTGCGCAGCAGGCTGTAGAGCACCACGTCCCGCCAATCGCCGTCGCGGAAGGTCTGCGCCCGCTGCACGCCCTCGCGGGTGAAGCCGACCTTTTCCAGCACGCGCTGCTCGGCACGGTTGGTGGACTCGGTCTCCGCCTCCAGCCGCATCACCGGCGAATGCGCGAACAGGTAATCGACGAACAGCCGATGGGCCCGGGTGCCGATACCCCGGCCGCGCGCCCCGGGCAGCAGCTGCGCGCCCAGATTCCAGTACGGGGCGGCCGGGGACGCGCTTTCCCGCATGGCGGCGGCATAGCCACAGAATTCGCCGTCGGCGGTGACCGCGAGCGTCCACTGCTCGTCCGTGAGCAGCCCGTTCTCACCCCAGACCCGGCGGATGCGGTCCGGCTGCCGCCAGCCGGACCACAGGTGCTCGCCCATGACCTCGGGGTCGTTCAGGAGGGCGAGGAACTGCGGGAAGTCGGCTTCGGATATCGGGCGCAGGGCGATCTGTTCCTGGTTCATGCCTGCGAGAACGCCCGCTCGGGCGCGGCGGTTCCGCAATTGGCCGAGGAATTCCGGCAGATCTCTTTTCGTCGCGGATTTACTGCGCTGACATTCTCTTTACTGCGCTGGAGCCCCTTTACCGCGCCCGAATTCCCTTTACTGCGCCTGACGTCGGGCTGCACGCGCGAATCGAGCGGGCGACCCGGAATCCCACGTCGTCGATCCCCAGCATCGGGTGGCTGCGGCGGCGGACGGAGGCGCGGCAGCTCCAGTGCTCGTCGAACCAGCCGCCGCCGCGCAGGACGCGGTAGCTGCCGTACACCTCGGGGTCGTACAGGTCCCAGCACCACTCCCACACGTTGCCGAGGAGGTCGTACAACCCGTAGGCGTTCGGGAGGAGTTCGCCCACCTCGTGCGGGCGCTCGCCGGAGTTCGCGCGGTGCCAGGCGATCTCGTCCAGCGGGCCGTAGCGCGGGCCGTCCGTACCGGCGCGGCAGGCGTGCTCCCACTCGGCCTCGGTGGGCAGCCGGTAGCCGTCGGCGGCGCGGTCCCAGACCACGTCCTCGCCGTCCGACTCGTAGGCGGGGGTGAGGCCTTCGCGGCGGGAGAGCTCGTTGCAGTACCGGACGGCGTCGTGCCACGACACGCTGTGCGCTGGGTGGCGGTCACCGGCCACGCCCTCGTACTGCTCACGGGTGACCGGACAGGCCGCCAGCTCGAACGAGGCGACGTCGACGGCCCAACTGCGCTGGGTGCGACGGTCGGAGAGCGTGACCCGGCCGGCCGGTACGGTGATCATCCGGCGATCCTACGGCTTGCCCCACTGGCGCCCGCCCCGTCACGCGCCCGAGGATGAGTTCCGTCCTGGCGGAACATCGGAAGGGTGGCGACGACCATGGCGGAGACGAAGGTCAGCACGGTGGTGGAGGCCCCGGCCGAGCGGGTGTGGAAGCTGATCGGGAGCTTTCACGGCCTCGGCGGCTGGCACCCCGACCTGCCCGAGAGCAGCCTCGGCAACGAGCTGACGGGCAACGCGATCGGCGCGGTGCGGGTGTTCGAGTTCGACGGCACCGTGCTGCACGAGACCCTGCTCGGCTACGACGAGGACGCCCGGAGCTACACGTACAGCTTCCCCGACGGGACGTTCCACCTGGACGGCTACCGGGCGACACTCAGGGTCACCCCGGTCACCGAGCTGGGCGCCAGCTTCGTGGAGTGGTACGCGAGGTACGACGCGGAGGCCGCGCACCGGAAGGAGTCGGGCGACCTGGTGCGCGGCGTCTTCGCGTCCGGCCTCGCCGCCCTGCGCGAGCGCTTCGCGGGCTGACTCTCAGACCGACAGCGCCCACAGGGTGACGGCCGACCAGCCGGCCGCTGTGGCCGCCGCACACCCCCAGGCGACCACAGCGGCCCGGCGGCCACGACTGCGGCCGCGGGCGCGCTGGAACGCGGCGATCAGGCCGGCGATCGCCGTGGCTGGCAGGGCGAGGAAGGCCAGGTACAGGGGCCAGGCCTCGATCGTCACCGCGAACAGAAGGCCGACGAGGCCCGAGGGGATCGACACCGCCGCGACGCCCATCCCGGCGGCCGCACAGGCGACCCGGAAACGCTTCGGGTCGCGGAAGAAGGGCGGCACGGCACAGGCGACGACACAGAGCAGCCCGGCCGCGTACAGGAACACTCCGGCCGTACCGAACCCGTCCGCGACGGCGACCACCGGCAGCAGGAACGCGACGCACCCCAGCCCGGACAGCCACCGGGCACTCACCGGCACCGCATCCATGACTCCCCCTGCACGCGCCTGAACTTTTGAACGCGTTCGAACCTAGCATGCAGGGGATCGTCCGACACGCCACTATCCCGGCGGCCGCTCGCCCACGATCCCGGCCAGGACGCGTCGCCGAACGGCCGCCGACGCCTCGGCCAGCCAGCACGCCAGCTCGGCGTCGAGGCGGCGCCGCTCGGCACGGAAGAGTCGAGCGAGGCGACTGCGGGAGCAGTGCAGGAACCACCAGTCCCGGATCACGCGGGCTCCTCGGAGGGGTTCGCCCAGCGGATGCGGACTTCACGGTCGCCGGCGGGGAGGACGAGGACGGGGTCGGCGGCGAGATCCCGGATCACGTCGCGCTTGGCGCAGGGGCCGGTGAGGCGGCGCTCCAGGGCGTGGTGCTGGGGTCTGGGCATCGGGAGGTGGCAGATCACCGCCCAGATCCTCTCCAGAGCTCTGGGATCGAGGGTGACGACGACCGGCGGCCTGACGCCCGGGATTTCGACGAGGACGTCGTGATCGGCCCTCACGCGGCCACCTCACACCAGACGATCTTGCCCCGGGGCTCGCGCGGGCAGCAGCCCCAGCGCTTGGCGACGGACGTCACGAGGTGCAGCCCGCGCCCGGCCTCGGAGGCGAGGCCGGGCGCAGAGAGGACGGGCACGCGGTCCCGCCGAGCGTCGTGCACCTCGATCCGGAGGCGGGTCGGGTCGACGTCGAGCGAGAGGTAGATGAGGTAGCCGGGCGGCGTCCCGTGCAGGACGGCGTTGGTGACCAGCTCCGAGACGGCGAGCAGCCCGGAGTCCTGGAACCGCTCCCCGTCCGGGACGGCGGAGAGGAGGGAGGAGAGCCGGCGGCGGGCCTCGGCCGGGGATCGACGGCTACGCGGCAACCAGATGGTGGAGGAGGTGGATGACATGGCGAATTCACCTTCCGGGGAGAGGGGTTGAAGCCATGCGAGGACCGGGCGACGGCATGGGGATGCCCGGTCGCAGATCCGATCTTGATCACTCAGGCGATCCGCCGGACTACTCTCTGTAGGATGCTCCGCAATAGCTACATCGCGCAAGCGCATCTCCGCGCAATTGCGTGGCGCCGCAAGACTCTTGTGATCACCAAGGGAGGTGGCAGACTGTGACCCGACGTCAACCAAGAGGGAGCGACGAGCGTGGACAGTCCAACCGTGCTGCGCCGTAGGCTCGGCTCCGAGCTGCGACGATTGCGCGAACGGACCGGGATGCAGGCCAAGTCCGCAGCAGATGCGCTCGGGTTCAGCGCGACCAAGGTGTCGCGCATCGAGTCAGGTCAGACGACGCTCAAGGAATCCGACGTCCGAGCGATGCTCGAACTGTACGGCGTCGGCGACCAGGCCGAACTTCACCAGTTCATCTCCCTGACCCGTCGCAGCACACAGCGCGGATGGTGGCACGACTACGGCGATACCTTGCCGGACTGGTTCCAGACCTATGTGGGCCTGGAGGCCGACGCCGCCCGGATTCGCTCCTATGAGTCCGAGTTGGTTCCTGGGCTGTTTCAAACCGCTGGCTATGCACGCGAAATCTTCCGAACCTTCCACTCGGACAGTGACCAGGTCATCGAACGCCGGGTCAAACTCAGACTCCAACGCCAAGAACTCATCCGGAACCCGGAACCACTCGCTGTGCACGCCGTGCTCTCCGAGGCGGTCCTCCGCCGCGCGGTCGGCGGAACCGACGTGATGACTGAGCAAGTCAGCAAGCTGATCGATGCTGCTCAGTTGTCCAACATCACCATCCAGGTCCTTCCGTTCAGCGCGGGCGCTCACGCGGCAATGGGCACGAACTTCCGCATCCTCTCCTTCTCGGATGTGCCGGGTGAGATCGCCTTCTCCGAGTCAGTCACCAGCAGTATCTACATCGAGAAGGAGGCTGACATCACTCGGCACGAGACCGTCTTCAACCAACTGGCCTCGTTGGCGATGACTCCTGACGACTCCCTGTCCTGGATGCGCCAGCTGGCAACAGAAGGGTACGAAGCATGAAGTGGCGCAAGAGCAGCTACAGCAACGCCGCTGGCGGCGACTGCGTCGAGGTCGCCGACGGCATCACCGGCATCATCCCGGTCCGCGACAGCAAGGACCCCCACGGACCTGCCCTCACCTTCACCCCCGAGGCCTGGCAGTCCTTCCTCGCCGGCATCCAAGCCGGCGAGTTCCCGGTCTCCAGCTAGGCCAGTACCGTGGGCTGCCCCGCGCCGCGCGGGGCAGCCCACAACCAACTGGCCACTGCAGGAGGTCGTCCACGTGCTAGCTGACCCGACATGGCGCAAGAGCAGCTACAGCGGCAGCGAGGGCGGGAACTGCATCGAAGTCGCCTCCGCACTCCCCGTGCAGTGGAAGAAAGCAACTGCCAGCAACCCGAACGACAACTGCGTCGAAGTCGCCGACGGCATCACCGGCATCATCCCGGTCCGCGACAGCAAGGACCCCCACGGCCCCGCCCTCACCTTCACCCCCGAGGCCTGGCAGTCCTTCCTCGCCGGCATCCGCTCCGACGACTTCCCCACCACCCTCTGAAGCACCTCCCGGGCGGCCCCGCGCACCACGCGGGGCCGCCCGCCTACCAGTGCGAGCGCTCCGCTCGTGCGCTCCCGTACGCCTCTTGACTGGTCGCCAACTCCGCGAAACCGTCGCGCAAGTACCGGCAAGTGTGGCTCGCTACAGGAGGGCACCACCATGGCGCTACAGTTCGCGGGCATTGATCCGAACACCGAGCACGAGGGATCGCCCACGGTGTGGGTGGACAACGAGACGCGGGAGATCGTGATCCAGGGATGGCGCCCGGATGCCGCCCTGCTGAGCGAGATCATCGACACCGAGTGGGCACCCGGCCATGCCAAGGGCATTCCCGACCCCGAAGCCGTGGTCCGTATCCCGGCCAGGATGGTTCCGATCTTGAGGAAGGCATGCGATGACGCGGAGCGCCAGTAAGGTGCCGGATTTCGCCGACCTGCTGGAGGGCGCTCAGCACTCGGCAGTTCACCTGGAGATGCGGGACACCTACGCCGGCCAGGACAGCGGCGGCTTCGCCGAGTACCTTCGCAGCGGGTACGCCGACAACGATCCGGAGTCACAGCACTGGACCCGGTGGGGGGCGATGGTACGTGCGGCCACCAACCGTGGTGTGCAGATGCGTCGAGCCCGGATCGTGTCCGAGCCGGTCACCGACTACATCCGCTACGAGCATGCCCTGACCGTCGCGAACCTGGCACTGGGCGAGCAGGTCCGCTGGCTTCCCCGCCGCGGCTCCTCCGACATCGCCCTGCCGGGCAACGACTTCTGGCTGTTCGACGGCACCGCCGTGCTGTTCAACCACTTCGCCGGCGATGGCGCGTGGGCGGAGCCGCGACTCACGTTCACCGAGGACCCGGCTGTGGTGAAACTCTGCGCCTCGGCTTTCGAGGCCGTATGGGAGCGCGGCATCGACCACGACGAATACACGGTGTAGCGCCAACTCGCAGGTCAGACACCCATGCCCTCCTCTCCGTCCTCCAGCGCCCAGGCCGCCCGGCGCGCAGTCGCTTCGCGGCTTCGGGAGTTGATGCTGGACGCGGGGCTCCGGGGGCAGGAGCTGTCTGTCCGGTGTGGCTGGCACGAGTCCAAGACCTCCCGCATCATCAACGCCAAGATGCCGCCGTCCGACGCTGACATCCGGGCATGGTGCGCTGCCTGCGGCGCCGACGATCAGGCCGCCGACCTCGTCGCCACCACCCGCGCTGTCGAGTCGATGTACATGGAGTGGCGGCGTATCCAGCGCAATGGAATGCGCAAGGCGCAGGAAACCATCAACGCCCTGTACGAGCGGACGGCGCTGACACGGGTGTACGTCTCCAACGTAGTCCCGGGCTTCTTCCAGACACCCGCCTACGCCACCGCGCTGATGCGCAGTATCCGCCAGTTCCAGGGCCACCCCGACGACGTCACCGAAGCGGTCGCAGCCCGGATCGCCCGCAGCCGATTCCTCTACGAGGGCGGACACCGCTTCGCCGTGGTGATGGAAGAGGGCGTCCTGCGGCATCGGATCGGCAGGTCAGAAGAGATGGCCGGCCAGTTGCGGCATCTGCTTGCCGTCCTGCCGCTCGCCTCCGTCTCGCTCGGGGTCATCCCATTCGGCGCGGAACGAACCGTCTGGCCCCTGGAAGCCTTCTACCTTCACAACGACGAGCACGTCATGGTGGAGACTCTGACGGCAGGAATCGACGTCACCCAACCGCGAGAAGTCGCCGACTACGCACGAGCGTTCGCCGAGCTGAACCGGATGGCTGTCCACGGCAACGACGTGAGAACGCTGATCGCATCCGCGCTCGCTGCACTTGGGTGAATCCGCGCAAGAAGCCGCAAGTACGTTGAGTACCGGGTCAATTACTCCATACCGTCGGTGATGCCGCCCGGCGCGAGGACACCGATCCCCGCAGACACCGGCGCCGGCAGCATCCACCGCTTCGAGCACGAGAGGAGACCTCCATGCCCACCGCCTCCACGGCCCAACAGCCGTTCGCCATGCGCTTCGCCGCTCGCCAGACCAGCGAGCCGGCCGACGCCGCCGGCGTCACGTACGACCACGCCCTGCAGATCGCCGTCACCTCCGACGGCAACCCCTGGGCGCACACCGCCAGCGGCGAGACCAGCAGCAACACCAACTCCGACAGCAAGAACGACGAAGGCACCGACTTCTACTAGGAGAACCGAGGTGACGGAACCCGACGGCGAGGCGGTGCTGGTTCTCACCAACCGCCTCGACTCCACTGCGGATCTGGTGGTCGAGCACCTGAACGACCGGGGCGTCCCGGTGTTCCGCTGCGACACCGCCGAGTTCCCGACCGAACTCACCCTGGCCGCAACCCTGGAGGACGGCTGGGCCGGGGTGCTCGACAACGGGCACCGCACGCTCGACCTGTCCCGGGTCCGGTCGGTGTACTTCCGCAGGCCCGAGGAGTTCCGGCTGCCCGACGGCATGTCCGAGGCTGGGCGGCGGTTCGCCGCCGCCCAGTCCCGGGCCGGCTTCGTCGGTGTCGCCGTCTCTCTTCCCTGCCTGTGGATCAACCACCCCGCGCGGGACCTCGATGCCAACCACAAGCCGTGGCAACTCGCGGTCGCCCGGCGGCTGGGGCTGAATCCACCGCGCAGCATCATCACCAACGACCCCGAGGCGGGCCGGCGCTTCGCCGCCGACCTCGGTGGTGTCCCGGTCATCACCAAGAGCCTGGGCGCCCCCGTGGACACCGTCGTGATCGACCCCGCGGCCCTGGACGACTCGGTGCGGCTGTGCGCCCACCTCTTCCAGGAGTGGATCGACAAGGCCCACGAGGTCCGGCTGACCGTGGTCGGCGACCACTTCTTCCCCGTCGAGATCCACGCCGGCTCGGAGGCCGCCCGCATCGACTGGCGCACCGACTACAAGAGCCTCACCTACCGGCCGACGACCGTCCCCGGCCCGGTTCGCGACCGCGTCTCGGCGTTCATGCGCGAATTCGGGCTCGTCTTCGGGGCCTTCGACTTCATCGTGACCCCGGCCGGGGAATGGCGGTTCCTCGAAGTGAACCCCAACGGGCAGTGGTCGTGGATCGAGCACAGGACCGGCGTGCCGGTCTCGCGCGCCATCGCGGATCTTCTGGAGAAGGGCAGCACAGGTGAGTGAGAACCTGGACGGGACCGACGGGACGGCGCACCGACTGCGCGCCGAACTCACCGAGGAACTGGCGCGCGACGGCTCGCTGCGCAGCCCGCAGTGGCGGGACGCGGTGCTGGCGGTGCCCCGGTACGTCTTCCTGCCGACCTTCTACACCGCCGCGGACGGCCCGGACGGCATCACCCGCTACACCGCCGTCAGCCGGGACACCGACCCGCAACGGTGGCTGCGGCTGGCCTACGAGAACACCACGTGGGTCACCCAGCTCGACCACGGCACCCTCCCCCGGCCGCATGCCGAACCCCGCACCGGGACGCCCACCAGTTCCTCCACCCTCCCCGGCGTCGTCGTCCGGATGCTCGAAGACCTCGACGTCCCGGACGGCGCGAACGTACTAGAAGTCGGAACCGGCACCGGCTACTCCACGGCGCTGTTGTGCGCCCGGCTCGGCGACCGGTACGTGACCAGCGTGGAGCACGACGCCGTCCTGTCCGCCGCGGACGGCGAACGGCTCGCCTCCCTCGGCCACCGGCCCCGCCTGGTCGTCGGCGACGGCGCCAAGGGCTGCCCGGACGGCGGACCGTACGACCGGATCATCGCCACGTACTCACCCGACCACGTCCCGCCCGCCTGGCCGGCCCAGGCTCGGCCCGGTGCCATCATCCTGGTGTCGCTGGTCGGCGGCCTCGACGCCTACGGGTACGTGAAGCTGCGGGTCGGCGACGGCGGCGAAGCGCAGGGCCGGTTCATCGACTCCGACGTCTCGTTCATGCTCTCCCGCGAGACCCGGCGGCCCCCGATCGGTCCCCTCATGCGCGCCGCCGTCCGAGCCCGCCACGACACCGCCGGCCTCGACACCACCGTCCGTCCCGACACCCTGGACGACCCGTCCTTCCTGTGGACCGCCCAGATCGCCATGCCCGGCACGACCCGGCTGCGCCTGGTGGCCGACGGCGTCGCGGGCCGGTGGTTCCTCCATGCGGACGGATCATGGGCGGTCCTGGAGAGCCGACCCGACGGCACCACGCGCGCCTTCCAGGGCGGCCCGCGCTCCCTCTGGTCCGAGCTGGAGGCGGCGGCCACGGCGTGGATCTCCAACGGCCGTCCCGTGCTTGAGCGTTACGGCCTCACGGTGACCCCGGAGGCCAACACCGTCTGGCTGGACGACCCCAGCAGCCCGGTCGGCGCCCTGGGCCGGTGACCGGACCACGAAGCCGTCGTCCCGGGCGAGGCTACCGCGTGACCATGACCCGGATCAGCGGAGCGCCCCGGCACACGGCCGGGGCGCTCCGCGCTCGCAACAGCACGGGCCCTCGCTGCCGCGACCGACGACGGCCGCGACGCGTTCGAGCGCATCCCCTGTAACTAGGAAGGCGGTACAGGCATGGGCGAGTTCACGCTCTGCCCCGGCGAAGCGGTGAAGGCCGCCGAGTCGATCTTCGGTCCGGTCACTCTCACCGGGATCACCGACCGACGAGGCTCGGCCGTCTGGAAGGCGACCGGTGTCCGGGGCTCCGTGGCGATCAAGGCGGGCCACGGCGAGGGCGAGGAGATCACTGCCCGGGAAAGCGCCGTCCTGGACCAGCTGCCCGGCTATACCGTCATCGCCGGCCGCTACGCCGGTGGCGTCTGGTACGTCACCCCCTGGCTCGCGGGACCGTCCACCTGGGACCTGTTCAAGCCCATCCGCGCCGACGGCGGCGACCCCGCGCAGGCCCTCGCCGGAGCCATCGCCCTGTGCCGGGCCGTCGCCGAACTGCACTCCGCCGCATGGGTCCACGGCGACCTCCAACCCGCTCACGGCGTCCACACCGCCCAGGGCGCGAAGCTGCTCGATCTGTCCTGGGCCTGGTCGCCGACGTTCCCTCCGTCGCCGATCTTCCAGGGCGGCATCACCCACCTCGTCGCCCCCGAACTGGCCGCCGCCGTCGAATCCGGTGAGCGTCCGGTCAGGGCGACCGCCGCTTCCGATGTGTACGCCCTCGCCGGAACGCTGTGGACCTGCGTCACGGGCCGGTGGCCGCTCGACTACGACGCCGCCGGCATCGGCCCCGATGCCGGCCCCTCCGCCCGTCGGGCCGCCATCGCCACCGGCGCGATCCCCCTCCACACCGACACGTCCTGGCCCGCCCTCCTGACCCCGCTGCGGGCGGTCCTGCGCGCACCCGCGCAGAACCGCCCCACCGCCACCGAACTCGCCCTCGCCCTGGCAAGACTGTGAAGGTGCGGGCGGTGCCACTCCTACGAAAGGCATGCGATGACGCAGAAGGATCCGGACTACACCGCTCTGCTCCGGGGCGCTCAGCGGACGGCCGTCCATCTGGAGATGCGCGACGTCTATGGAGTCGCCTACGAGGCCGAGGACTTCGAGGAGTTCAGGCGCTCGGGCCGGGTCGATCTGGATCCGGATTCCGAGGGCTGGGCCGGCTGGGTGCCGCTGGTTCGGGAGACCGTCGGACGTGGTGTCGTCATGCGGCGGGCCCGGATCGTCTCCGAGCCGGTCACCGAGTACATCCGGTGGGAGCACGCGCTCACGCCGGTGAACATCGCGGCCGGGGAGCAGGTGCGGTGGCTTCCCCGGCGGCTGGCCTCCGACATCGCTCTGCCGGGCAACGATCTCTGGCTGATCGACGACCGCTTGGTGCTGTTCCACTGGTTCACCGGCGACGGTGACTGGGCCGGGCACGAGTACACCGAGGACCCGGCCGTGGTGAAGCTGGTCGCCGACGCCTTCGAGGCGGTGTGGGAGCGCGGCACCCCGCACGACCGGTACGCCGTCTGACCCGCCGCCCTTTGTCGAAGCTTTGCTCCGACCCCCTTCGGAGCAGCCCTCAGCACCGCGCGGAACGGCCCTTTCCCGGCCCCGCGCCGGGGCGTCACCGCGCCCCGGCCCGGGGCCGAACCACCTGCCCCTACCGCCACCACCGGAGCCTCAACAGCCCACGTCACAGCAGGGTTTGGGGCACTCGCACGCACCCGTCGGGCCGCCTAGGCTCGGCCGTATGAACCGTACGACCCGCACCGCCGAGGACGTTCTGGCCCTGCTCGACCGGCTCTTCCCACCGGCCGAGTCCTGGTGGGACCGTTTCTACGCGGACCGGTCCGCCGACCGCCCGTTCTTCACCCCGGCGCCGGACGAGAACCTGGTCTCCTACCTCGACCGCGGCCTGCTCCGCCCCGGTCGCGCTCTCGACCTGGGCTGCGGCCCCGGCCGGAACGCCGTCCACCTGGCCTGCCGCGGCTTCGAGGTCGACGCCGTCGACCTCTCCTCCGCCGCCGTCGCCTGGGCCGGGGAGCGCGCCCGCGAGGCCGGCGTCGGCACCGGGCTGCGCTTCCACCGGGCTAGCATCTTCGAGGCCGAACTCCCCTACGCACAGTACGACTTGGTCTACGACTCCGGCTGCCTGCACCACCTCCCGCCGCACCGCCGGGTCAGCTACCTCGCGCTCCTGGACCGTGTCCTCGCGCCGGGCGGGCACTTCGCGGTCACCGCGTTCGCGGCCGGGGCGATGGGGTCCGAGCGGCCCGACGAGGAGCTGTACCGGCGGGGCGAGCTGGAGGGCGGCCTGGCCTACTCACCGGACGAACTCCGGTCGCTGTTCCGCGACTTCACGCCGATAGAGGTCCGTCCGATGGCCGCCCAGGAGCCCGGCTCGGCGGCCTTCGGCCTGCCCTTCCTGCTCACGGCTCTGTTCCGGCGGCCCACCGGCACCTGACCCGGGCCCCGGCCCCGACCCCCGGCCGACGGCGTCAGTCCCGCTCGGCGCCCACGGCGGCCTCGTACGCCAGGAGCGTGTCGACGGCCAGCCGCCGCTGGGCTGGGCCGAGCGGGCCGAGGGCGGTGCGCCAGGCGGTGGCGCCCGGCTCCGCGCTCTTCGGCGCCCCCTTCCCCCTTCCTCCCCCACCCCCTCACAGCTCCCTCCCAGCGAACTGCCAGCCTCTCACCAGGCTCTCATCCTCCCCGCGTAGCCTCCGGCCGCATGAACGTCTCCCTGCTCGACGGCTGGTTCCCGTGGACGGTCCAGGCCGCGGCCCTCGTGCTGTTCCTCGGCGCGGTGGGCCGGCGGGACCGGGCGTGGCGGGTGAAGTGGGGGCCGATCGCGCTGGGGACGGCGCTGGTGGTCACCGTCGTCGCCGCCGTGGCCGTGCCGGCGCTGAGCGGGATCACCGACCCGATCCCGTACGGGGTGTGGCTGTGGAGCGGGGTGGCGGTCGGGGCGTTGTGCGTGCTCGGGTTCGGCTGGCGGGGCGCGCGCTGGTGGCGGCGGGTACTGGTGGTGCCGACCGCGCTGCTGGCGCTGTTCTGCGCCGCGAACAGCTTGAACGCCGCGACCGGCTACTACCCGACCCTGGGCGACGCGTTCGGTGAGCTCAGCGGGCAGCCGCTGCCGGAGCAGATCACGCTCGCCGAGCTCGCCTCCGTCCACGGGAGGACGAAGACCGGCCGCATCGTCCAGGTCGACATCCCGGACACCGGCGGCGGCTTCGCGCACCGCCCGGAGCTGGTCTACCTGCCGCCCGCCTGGTTCCGCAGCCAGACCCGGCCCAAGCTGCCGGTGCTGGAGATGATCGGCGGCGAGTTCGCGGCGCCGGACAACTGGATCCGCTCCGGCAACGCGGTGAAGACCGCCGACGAGTTCGCCGCCCGGCACAACGGCTTCGCCCCGATCCTGGTCTTCGCGGACGCCACCGGCGGCTTCCGGGTGGACACCGAGTGCGTGGACGGTCCGCACGGCAACTCCGAATCCCACCTGGTCAAGGACATCCCGCCGTTCGTCCAGAAGACCTTCAACGCCGCCACCGACCCGCACAAGTGGGGCGTGGCCGGCTGGTCGATGGGCGGCACCTGCGCCGTCGACCTGACCGTCGAACACCCGGGTGTCTTCACGCACTTCGGCGACTTCTCGGGCGACAAGGGCCCGTTCATCGGTGACAAGGACCACACCGTCCAGGAGCTGTACGGCGGGGACGCCGCGGCTTGGGCCGCCCATGACCCGCTGACCGTGCTCGCCCACCACCCCAAGTACCAGGGCGTCTCGGGCTACTTCGGCCAGGGCGACGAGGAGCACGGCCAGATCGAGTCCGCCAAGGCCCTGGAGGCGGCGGCCAGGAAGGACGGCATCCGCACCGTGTCCACCGTCGGCTCGGGCAAGCACAGCTGGCAGACCGGCGCCGCCACCTTCGCCCAGGCTCTCCCCTGGCTCGCCCAGCAGCTCGGCGTCCCGGGCGCCCACGGGTAGCCCCCGCAGGACATCCGCAGGCCCCGGAGGCCGCCTCGGCGGCACCCACCGCCCGCCGCGCGCTCCAGAATTCCCCCGCGCCCCGCCCATAGCTCCCGCCACGCCCGCACACATGTTCCCCACCAGTGCCGGGCGGCCCTCCCGGCCGCCCGAGCGTCCGTCGGAATCCCGCTTTGCTCCCGGCGGTCGCTTGGCGTAGGTTTCGACCGCCGTCGACGCAGCACCGGCGCTGACCGCCCCTCAGACCCGAGCGGGCCGCAGCGACCAGGAGCCGGACGGCCGCACGACAACGGGGGAGGAACAGCCATGCCGAGTGCCCGCGACCACGGGTCGCCCGGGCGGCGGGGGCGAACGGGCGGTGCCGCGGATCCGCGGCCCGCGGCCGATGCGCACCGGACCCCGATCCACGCCACCGGACACTTGAGGAATCGTCAGTTGCGCAGCACCCGACTGGTCACCGCCACCGCCGCCGCCCTCGTCTGCCTGGGCGCCCTGAGCGCCTGCGGCCCGGACAACGCGGGTCAGGACGCCGGCAAGACCGCCGCCCCCGCACCGTCCGCCACCGCCGCCCCGGCCGGCACCGGAACCGGTGCCCCCGCCACGGGCGCCCCGAAGCCGGCCGGCACCGGCGGCGCCGAGGGCGCGGGCAAGGGCATCCCGGCCAAGGCCTGGATGGACACCAAGAGCATCCCGATGGACGAGACCTACCACTACGCGCCGCTGGCGGCCAACGCCAAGCCGCAGACCGGTCCGGTCCAGTTCAAGGGCATGGAGCTGTGCCACGCCCCGATCGCCAAGGACGACGAGTACGGGTTCGCCGGCGCCGCCTCCGCGAAGGCCTCGGTCGGCTTCGGCGGCGACCGCTGGACGGCCCAGCAGACCCTGCTGTTCGTCGGCGACCCGACCCACAGCAGCGGCACCAAGCAGACGACCAACATGGTCGACTCGCGCCTGACGGACGCGCTGAAGGGCTGCGCCAAGACCGCGCCCGGCGCCACCGTCAAGGTCAACAGCGCCGCGGACGCACCGTACTTCGCGGCCGTCCTGACCGTCCCGCAGGCCGACGGCGGCACCGTCACCCTGCACGAGTACGTGGTCACCGACGGCGGGGCGGTCAGCGAGCTGTCCGTCTGGGCGACCACCAAGGGCGGCGCCCAGCCCAAGGACGCCTGGAAGGCCCCCGAGGACCGCTATGTCGGCACCGGCATGACCGCGCCGATGTGCGAGGCCCTCCCGGGCTGCGGCTGATCCGCACGACGGCCGCAGCCGATCCAACACGACGGCCGCGGCCGATCGGCACGACGACTGCGGCTGATCCGCACGACCGCCGCGGCTGATCCGCGCGGTCGGCTCGCGCGGCGCTCCATCCGAGCGCCGGCACCCCATAGACGGCCGCCCGGTCCGTCCGGCACAGGGGACCGGACGGGCCGGGCGGCTCCTTCACGCCCGGGCGCGGTGAACCGGCTTCACCACGCCCGGGGCGCGGGTCACAGCCCCAGGACGCCGAGGGCGGTGGTCCAGTCCTCGGCGATCGCGGCGCGGGCGTCGTCCAGGCCGACCCGGCCGCCGCAGACCGCGTTCTTGAGCTTGGTCTCGACGGAGTCCTTGCTCTGCGCCGGCTGGCTGCCGTAGCGCGGCTCGGGCCAGAGGTTGGCCGGGTCGCGCGGGGCGCCGCCGAGCTCCAGCGGCACGAGGTGGTCCTCCTCGTAGTCGGCCGTGCTGGTGTCCGCGTAGCCGTACTGGGCGATCTGCCGCACCTTCAGCGGGTTGGTGTAGCTGGTCGGCGGGCGGACGGTGGCGGTCCAGCCGGAGACGCAGATGGTCTGCCCGATGGTGTCCTGGGTGACGTCCGGGTTGTACGCGCCGGGGGTGCAGCTCGGGTCGGGCAGGGGAAGGTAGGCCTGCGAACAACTCGCGGTGACGGTACGGGAGTTCGCGGTGGCGGCGTGGGCGGTGCCGACGGCGAGCCCGGCGGCGGCGAGGGCGGTCGCCGTGGCGACGACGGTCAGGCGCTGACGGAGCATCATGGGGAAGTCTCCTGGGCCGGCCCGGTCGGTCACCGGGCGACTGTGTTCATGACACCACCGCACCGGCGACGACCGTCAGTCCCGGTGCGTGAACGCCCGGTGACCCGGTCTTCACAACCCCGGCCGGCCTTCACAACCCTGCCCGGCCCTGGCCGACCGCGACCGGTCCCGGCCCCGGCCCCGGCCGTCGAGGAGCCCCGATCAGCCCCGGAGCACGGCGAGTTCGATCTCCCGCCCCGGCACCCCACCGGGCACGGGCAGCGCCACGCCGGTGTGCTCGAAGCCGGCCTTGACGTACATCGCCTCGGCCCGGGCGTTGTCCTCGTGGACGAACAGCCGCACCCGCTCGATCCGGGGGTCGGTCAGCGACCACGCCCAGTCCCGGGCGGCCCGGATGAGGTCGGGCGCCAGCCCGGTGCCACGCGCCTCGGGCCGGACGTAGACCGCGACGATGTGCGCCTGCTCGACCTCGATGACGTCGCCCTCCAGGGCGGCCGGCCCGCCGGGGTGCTCGATCAGCACGCTGACCGTGCCGAGCCAGCGCCCGTCCGCGTCCTCGGCGACGAACTGCGCCACCGCGGAGCCCTCGGCTGCGCCCGTCGCGCGGCCCTGCCAGAACTCGTCGGGCCTGGCGGCCGCCTGCTCGTGGGTCTCCAGGAAGGCGATGGCCGCGACCGGGTCCCGCAGCGCGTCCAGCCGGATCTCCCTGACCCGCGCCCAGTCCTCTTGCCGTACACGTCTGATGATGGTGCTCATCTCGTGATCATTTCATCGGCCCCGGTGGCCGCCGCAACCGGAAATCCGGGTGCCCTCCGCAGCACGCCGACCCGCACCACACCGCCCCGCCTCAAGCCGCCCCGCCACCGCCCTCCCCCAGCAGCCGCGCCAGCAGCGCCGCCGGCCCCTCCGGCAGGCTGCCGTGCACCAGCTCGGTGCGGTGCACCAGCCGGGGCGCGGCGATCGGCGCGCACGCCACCCCGGGCACCCCGGCCGGCAGCGGTTCGGGCAGCAGCGTCAGCCCGTGCCCGGCGGCGACCAGCGCGAGCAGCCCGTGCAGGTCGGTGCCCTCGTAGCGGGTGGCGGGCCGGAAGCCGTCGACGCCGGTGGCCGCGCGCAGCCGGGCCACCGGCGGGGTGAGGTCGGGGGCGTCCAGCCAGCGGGCGGCGGAGAGGTCGGCGAGCGCGAGGCCGCCGCGGCCGGCCAGCGGGTGGCCGGCCGGCAGGGCGACGGCGACCGGCCGTTCGGCCACCGCGACGGTGCGCAGCGGGCCGACCTCGGGCAGCGGCAGCGGGTCGCTGGGCGCGGCCAGGCCGTCGATCAGGGCGAGGTCGACCTCGCCGGTGGCGACCTGGGCGGGCAGCACGTCCTGGGCGAGGACCCGGACCACCGGTTCCACCCGCGGGTACGCCCGGCGCACCTCGCCGAGCGCGCGCCCCAGCGCCGCCCCGACCGCCAGCGGGGTGGCGCCGAGGACCAGCCGGGCGCTCGGGGCACCGGCCAGGCGCGCGACGTCGGCGCGCGCCGCCTTCAGCCGGACCAGCAGCGGCGCGGCGTGTTCCAGCAGCCGCCGCCCGGCCTCGGTCGGGCCGACCGGGCGGCGGACCAGGAGGGCGGTGCCGAGGTCCGCCTCCAGCGCGGCGATCTGCTGGGAGACCGCGGACTGGGTGTAGCCGAGTTCCCGCGCCGCGTCCGAGAAGGAGCCGACACGGGTGACGGTGACGAAGGTGCGCAGCTGCTGGGGATCCACGGCGGTCATCAACCGATCTGATCGAGAGGTAAGAAATCATCGTTGGCGCTGATCTCGGGTGCGGGGTCAGGATAGCCGCATGACCTACCTGACCCCGCGGATCGCCCTGGTCGGCGACCGCTCCCCCGCCGTCCGCTCGCACGCCCGCATCCCCGGCCTGCTCGACGCCCTCGCCGAGCACGACCGGCTCGTCCTGGACGCCTACTGGATCCCGACCGAGAACGCCGGGGAGCCCGGCGCCCTGGACGGCTTCGACGCGATCTGGCTGCTCCCCGGCAGCCCGTACCGCAGCGAGGCCGGCGCCCTGGCCGCCGTCCGGACCGCCCGCGAGCGCGGCATCCCCTTCCTCGGCACCTGCGCCGGCTTCCAGCACGCGGTGCTGGAGTACGCCCGCGACGTCTGCGGCCTGACCGACGCCGTCCACGCCGAGGAGCACCCCGACCGGGAACAGCAGGTGATCGCCCCGCTGAGCTGCTCGCTGGTCGGCCACGAGGGCGCCGTCACCGTCACCCCGGGCAGCCTCGCCGAGCGCGTCCTCGGCACCACCCGCACCCAGGAGCGCTACCACTGCGCGTACGGTCTCAACGCCGCCTACCTGGACCGGCTGCGCGCCCACGGCCTGCGGTTCAGCGGCGCCGACGAGTCGGGCGAGGTGCGGATCCTGGAGCTGTCGGACCAGGACCACCCGTTCTTCCTCGCCTCGCTGTTCCAGCCCGAGCTGTCCGGCGACGGCACCCGGGCGCACGCCATGATCCGCGCGCTGGCCGGCGCCGCCGTGGCCCACGCGGACACCGCCTGGTCCGTCACCGCCTGACCCGGCCGTCGCTGCCTGACCCGGCCGGCACCGCCCGACCCGGCCGACACCGCCCGACCCTGCCTCACATCGGCAGCGACCGCAGCCGCACCGGCCCCTCCGGCCACCCGGCGCCCGCCGCCAGCGGCGCCCACATGGTGCGCAGCGGCATCACCGCCAGCCGCCCCTCCGGCTGCTCCACCGTCACCTCCTCCGCCACCTCCCGGAAGCCCATCCCCCGGTAGAAGGCGGCCAGCGGTGGACGGCAGAACAGCAGCGCGTGCCGGTGGCCGAGCGTGCGCGCGTGGTCCAGGGCGGCCCCGACCACGGTGCGCGCGAGGCCGCCGCCACGCCGGTCGGGGGCCACGCAGACCCCGCCGACGCCCATCACCACCAGGTCGGTACCGCCGGCGGTGAGCGGCAGCGGCAGCAGTCCGGTGTGGGCGACGAGCCGGCCGTCGGCGGCCCGGAGCCCGAAGTGGATCTCCTTGGGCAGGAAGGTCAGCCCGGTGTACGCGACGCCGTACGGGTCGGCCCCGGGGCCGAGGACCTCCTCCTGCTCGGCGCGGGTGTACCGCGCCAGCCGCTCGACGGCCGGCGGCCCGGTGACGACCGGCGCCCCGGCCGGGTGGTGCTCGGTGCCGTCCTGCTCGCTCGGGTGCTGCTCGGCCGGGTGCTGCTCCGGCTGAAAACGATCATTCATCCCGCCATGCTCTCCCCCACCGGCGGCTCTTCGACAGTCCCTTCCCGGCCACTCGCTCCGGAGACCGTCCCGGCCGCACCGCGCTGTGGAACCATTCCCCTCATGCAGCAGCCCACCGACCCGTCGGTCGCCGACCCCGACGCCCCGCTGCTCGGCCCGCCGCTGCGCCTGCCCCGCCCGGTCCGGGCCCTGGGACCGACCGCGCTGGTCCTGCTGGTGCTCGTCCCGCTCGCCGCGAAGGACCCCGACTTCGGCCCGACCGTCTCACCGCCGGTCAACGCCGCCCTGATGGCGTTCGGCGGCCTCGCCCTGGCCCTGCGCCGCCGGCACCCGGCGGCGGTCACCGCGGCCACCCTGCTGAGCGGTCAGCTCCCGCTCGCCATCGCCTTGTACGGCCTGGCGGCGCGGCGCGGCGGCACGGTGCCGCTGTGCGCCCTGGCGGCCGCGGCCGAGCTGCGGCTGCTCGTCCCCTTCGACCTCGGGGACGTCGGCACCCCCTCCTCGCTCGCCGGCCTGGTCGAGGACCCGCTGGTCTTCGGCGCGGTTCCGCTCGTCCTCGGGCTGGCCACCCACGGCCGCGCCCACACCGTCCGGGTGCTCGCCGAGCGCAACCGCTTCCTCGGCGAACGCAACCGGCTGCTGGAGGAGGCCCGCCGGCACGCCGGGGAGCGCGCCACGGCCGCCGAACGCGCCCGGCTGGCGCGGGAGATGCACGACGTGGTCTCCAACCGGGTCTCGCTGATCACCCTGCACGCGGGCGCCGCCCAGGTCGCCCACGCCGGGGACCCGACCGCCGTACGGGAGACGCTCGGCCTGATCCGCGCCCTCGGCCTGCAGGCGCTCACCGAACTGCGCGGCCTGCTGGGCGTACTGACCACGCCCGCCGACCGGGCGCCCTCGCTGCGCGGCCTGCCCACCCTGGTCGAGGAGTCCCGGCAGGCCGGCCTCGCGGTCGGACTGACCGTCACCGGCCCGGCCGACGGGCCGGCCGCGCCCGGGCCCGCCGTGCAGTACGCGGCCTACCGGATCGTCCAGGAGGCGCTGACCAACGCGCACAAGCACGCCCCGGCCGCCGAGGTGGCCGTCACCGTCGAGGTCCGGCCGGACGGGCTGCGCCTGGCGGTGGTCAACTCCCCCACGGGCGGCGCCGGCCCGAGGGGCACCGGGCCGGACGGTGGCCCGGGGCTGCCCTCCGGCGGCCACGGCCTGACCGGCATGCACACCCGGGCCGGCGACCTCGGCGGCACCCTGCACGCCGGACCGACCCCGGAGGGCGGCTTCGCCGTCCGGGCCCGGCTGCCGCTCGGCGCCCCGCGAGCCGTACCCGCCACCTGAACCCCGAAGGCCTCGCACGGCCCCCGGCTCAGGCCCGGCTCAGGCCGCCGCGCGCTCCGCCAGCTCCGCCCAGACCTCGTCCACCCGGGCCGTCAGCTCCGTCAGCCCGCCACCGTTGTCGATCACCAGGTCCGCGATCGACAGCCGGTCCACCCGGGAGGCCTGCGCGTCCATCCGGGCCAGGGCCTCCGCCTCGGCCATCCCGCGCAGCCGCACCAGCCGGTCCAGCCGCACCTCGTCGGCCGCGTCGACCACCACGATCAGGTCGAACAGCGATGCCAGCCCGTTCTCGGCCAGCAGCGGCACGTCGTGCACCACGACGGCGTCGGGCGCGGCGGCGGCCTCCAGTTCGGCGGAGCGGGCCCGCACCAGCGGGTGGACGATCGCGTTCAGCGCCTTCAGCCGCTCGGGGTCGGCGAACACGATCGCCCCGAGGGCCGGGCGGTCCAGCGTGCCGTCCTCCCGCAGCACCCCCGGGCCGAACTCGGCGGCCACGGCCGCCAGACCGTCCGTCCCGGGGGCGACCACCTCGCGGGCGATCACGTCGGAGTCCACGATCACCGCGCCGTGCGCGGCGAACAGCCGGGACACCTCGCTCTTGCCCGCCCCGATGCCACCCGTCAGTCCGATCTTCAGCATGGCGCCAGGCTACCGGCGCACCACCGGACCCGACAGCACCGGGCGACCGGACCCGCAGCCTCGGCAGCCCCCACGGCCTCAGCCGGTCAGCCCAGCTCCAGGCTCTCCCCGTCCCCGAGGAGCGCCAGCTCCGCGCCCGTGCCCGGCCCGTCCGGCCCGACCAGCCGGCTGTGCACGGCGAACCCGGCCGGGCTGAGCACCGCCTCGTGGACCGGCACGGCCCGGCGCGGCCCCGCCTCCCGGACGTAGTCGACCACCTCGGAGGCCTTGCTCCACGGCGCGGCGAGCGGCAGCAGCAGGGTGTCCACGGCGTGCGGCGGCACGGTGAAGGCGTCGCCGGGATGGAAGAGCCGGCCGTCGAAGAGGAAGCCGATGTTCCTGACCGGCGGCATGTCCGGGTGGATCACCGCGTGCCACTCGCCGTGCACCGAGACGCCGAGCCCGCCGAGCTCGAAGGCGTCGCCCTCGCCGACCGCGGTGACCCGCTGCGCGACGCCCTCCAGCTGGGCGGCGACGGTGCTGTTGGTCCACACCCGCAGCGCCGGGTCGGCCTCCAGCGCGGCGCGCAGCCGGGACTCCTCGAAGTGGTCCATGTGCTCGTGGGTGATCAGGACGGCGTCCGCCCCGGCCAGGGCGGCGGGGTCGGTGAACACCCCGGGGTCGACGACGACGGTGGTGTCGCCGTGCTCGACGCGTACGCAGGCGTGTCCGAACTTGGTGATTCGCATGGCAAAACACTACAGCAAAGCTGTACAGCAGTGCTGTGGAAATTCCGGATAGACTGCTCCCATGCCCAACGACGCCCCCGACACCGGCACCCCCGGCACCCCGCACCCGGACACCCTGGAACTCGCCGCCGACCTGCGCGCCGCCCTCGGCGGCCTGGTCCGCGCCCTGCGCGACAGCGACGACCTGCCGCCGAACCAGGCCGCGGTGCTCGGCCTGCTGGTCCGCGACGAACGCTCCTGCACCGTGGCCGAACTCGCCGACCTCCGGCGCGTCCGCCACCAGTCGATGGCCCGCACCGTCGCCCTGATGGCCGAGGCGGGCCTGGTCGCCCAGCAGCCCCACCCCACCGACGGCCGCAAGCAGCTCATCGCCGTCACCGCGGCCGGCCGCGCCGCCCTGCTCGACCAGCGCGCCCGCCGCGAGCACCACATCGCCACCGCGATCGAGGCCCGTCTCACCCCCGAGGAACGGGCCCGCCTGCGCGGCGCCGTCGCCCTGCTGGACCGCCTGCGCTGAGCTTCGGCCCAGCTGGGCCTCGGACCAGCTGACCCTCGGACTAGGAGACCTTCACCAGGCCCTTGTCCACCGGCTCCCCGGCCACCGACTCCCCCTCCGCCGCCCGCGGCGTCGGGATGACCGCCGCCGGCCGGATCTCCGGCAGGTCGACGTGCTCGCTCAGCCCGAACCGCCGGTGCAGTCGCCGCAGCGGCGCGGGCGCCCACCAGTTGAACTCGCCGAACAGGCTCATCGCGGCGGGCACCAGCAGGCAGCGCACCAGGGTGGCGTCCACGGCGACGGCGACGGCCAGGGCGATGCCCATCTGCTTGACCATCAGCATGTCCCCGAGCGCGAACCCGGCGAAGACGATCACCATCAGCAGCGCCGCCGAGGTGATGATCCGGCCGCTGCGCTGGACGCCCAGCTCCACCGCCCGGGTACAGCTGTGCCCCTTGTCCCGCAGTTCCTTGATCCGGGCGAGCAGGAACACCTCGTAGTCCATGGACAGCCCGAAGGCGAAGGCGAAGACCAGCACCGGGATGAAGGTCTCCAGGCCGCCGGTCGGGCTGAAGCCGAGCAGCCCGCTGAACCAGCCGTCCTGGAACACCAGGGTGAGCGCGCCGAGCGAGGCGCCCAGCGAGAGCAGGTTCATCAGCAGTGCCTTGACCGGCATCACCACCGAGCCGGTCATCAGGAACAGCAGCACCAGCGTCCCGACCGCGACCAGCCCGAGCGCCCACGGGCCGCGCGAGAGCAGTTCCTGCTGGAAGTCGACCACCGAGGCCGCGCCGCCGGTGACGTAGGTCTTCAGCCCGCCCCGGTCGGCCCGCAGTTCCTCCACCACGTGCTTGGCCTGCCCGCCCTGCGGGTCGCCGTGCACCAGCACGTCGATCGTGGAGACCGCGTCGTTCACCGGGCTCACCGCCCGGACCCCGCTGACCCCGGGAAGTTTGGCGACCACCTCGTCCGCGTACGCCTGCGCCACCGCCGCGCCGCCCTCGACGACCACCGTGATCGGCGCGGCCGCGACCTGCGGGAAGCGCTGGTCGACGGTCTCGGCGACCTGCCGCCCGGCCGAGGAGGCGGGCAGTACGGCGGCGCCGGAGTTGCGCATCTCGGCGTGCAGGAAGGGCGCGCCGGCGGCCATCAGCAGCGCGGTGCAGGCGAGCGCGACCGCAACCGCCCGTTTGCGGACCCGGCGGACGGTCCGGCTGAAGAAGCCCTCGTCGGGCACCGGCGCGGTGGGTGTCTTGATCCGCGAGCCGGCGAAGCCGAGCAGCGCGGGGATCAGGGTGAGCGCGGCGGCGACGGCGATCACCACCACGCTCACCCCGGCCGCGGCCACCGCTCCCAGGACCGGGCTGGTGAAGACGAACAGGCCCGACAGCGCGACGGCCACGGTCAGTCCGGAGAAGGCCACGGTGCGCCCGGCGGTCGCCGCGGTGCGTTCGACGGCCGCGGCGATGCCCGCGCCGTGGCCGCGTTCCTCGCGGAAACGATTCACCATGAGCAGCGCGTAGTCGATCGAGAGTCCGAGCCCCAGCACGGTGGCGATCGGCAGCACGCTGGTGTCGATGTCCATGATCTTGCTGAACCCGAACATGGCCAGCAGCGCACCGCCCACCGAGGCGACCGCCCCGATCACCGGCAGCGAGGC
Organism: Kitasatospora sp. Ki12; assembly: GCF_054601375.1. NCBI lineage: Bacteria > Bacillati > Actinomycetota > Actinomycetes > Kitasatosporales > Streptomycetaceae > Kitasatospora > Kitasatospora sp. Ki12. The sequence continues at coordinate 2,953,629 of NZ_BAAIHT010000002.1, forward strand.
CGCCGCGAGCCCGCCGAACACCAGCACCATGACGACCAGCGTGAGCGGCAGCGTCACCATCTCGCCGAAGCGGGTGTCCTTCTCCGTCTGCTTCTTGACCTCGTCCTGCAGCACCAGGTCCCCGCCGACGGTCACGTGCGCGCCGCCCGCGCCGTCCAGCGCGGCCAGCCGCTGGGTGACGGCGTCGGTCTGGGCGGAGGTGGCGGTGTCGGCCAGCCGTACGGTGACCAGGCTCGCCGTCCCGTCGGCGGAGCGCAGCGCGGCCGGCGCCGGGCCGGAGCCGTACGCGTCGAGGGCGGAGGAGACCCCGGGCAGTCCGGTGATCTCGGCGGTGGCCTTCTCGACGGCGGCCCTGACCGCCGGATCGTCCACCGGCTTGCCGTCCACCACCGCGGTGACGGTGCCCTTGGCCGGGTCGACCGCGGCGACCACCGCGCCGCCCCGGTCGGCCTCGGCGGTGGCGGAGGAGGCCCCGGCCACCGAGCCCTCGAACACCCGGCCCCCGATCAGGACCCCGACGACCAGGACGACGGCCCAGAAGCCGAGCACCCAGCGGCGGTGGCGGAAGCAGAACCGGCCGAGTGCCGCGAGCCGGCCGCCGACCACGGCGTCGGGGGCGGCGGAGGAGGGTTTGCGCATGAAGGAGCCTTTCGGGCAGTTCCACTCAATGTAGGTGCAACCCGAACTCCGGCCTATAGAAGGGCAATGAGCCCCTTCTCACACTTGCCTTCACATAAAGAACACATCAGTTGCAAAGTGCAAAAGTCACCCGGGAAAACGAATTGGGCCCCACCCGGAAATCCGGGTGGGGCCCAATTACCAGCTGTCAGCTAGTAGGAGGCGAGAGCGTCAGCTCTGGCCGCCCGCCAGCTTCTCGCGCAGGGCAGCCAGGGCCTCGTCGGAGGCCAGGGCGCCGGAGCCCTCGTCGCTGGAGGACGAGTAGGAACCACCGGCGGCGGCGGCGACGGCGTCGCCACCCTCCTCGGCGGCCTGGGCGTCGGCCTCACGGCTCTTGATGACCTGGGCCTGGTGCTGCTCGAAGCGGGTCTGCGCCTCGGCGTACTGGCGCTCCCACTCCTCACGCTGCTTCTCGAAGCCGGGCAGCCAGTCGTTCGCCTCGGGGTCGAAGCCCTCCGGGTAGATGTAGTTGCCCTGGTCGTCGTACGAAGCGGCCATGCCGTACAGGGTCGGGTCGAACTCGACCTCGGCCGGGTTGGCACCCAGCGCCTCGTTGGCCTGCTTCAGCGACAGGCTGATGCGGCGACGCTCGAGGTCGATGTCGATGACCTTGACGAAGATCTCGTCGCCGACCTGGACGACCTGCTCCGGGATCTCCACGTGGCGCTCGGCCAGCTCGGAGATGTGGACCAGACCCTCGATGCCCTCGTCCACGCGGACGAACGCACCGAACGGAACCAGCTTGGTGACCTTACCCGGGACGACCTGGCCGATCTGGTGCGTACGGGCGAACTGCTGCCACGGGTCCTCCTGGGTCGCCTTCAGCGACAGGGAGACGCGCTCGCGGTCCATGTCGACGTCGAGAACCTCGACGGTGACCTCCTGGCCGACCTCGACAACCTCGGACGGGTGGTCGATGTGCTTCCAGGACAGCTCGGAGACGTGCACCAGGCCGTCGACGCCACCCAGGTCCACGAAGGCACCGAAGTTGACGATCGAGGAGACGACGCCGGAGCGCACCTGGCCCTTCTGCAGGGTGGTGAGGAAGGTCTGGCGGACCTCGCTCTGGGTCTGCTCCAGCCAGGCACGGCGGGACAGGACCACGTTGTTGCGGTTCTTGTCCAGCTCGATGATCTTGGCCTCGAGCTCCTTGCCCACGTAGGGCTGGAGGTCGCGGACGCGACGCATCTCGACCAGCGAGGCGGGGAGGAAGCCCCGGAGGCCGATGTCGAGGATGAGACCACCCTTGACGACCTCGATGACGGTACCGGTGACGATGCCGTCCTCTTCCTTGATCTTCTCGATCGTGCCCCAGGCACGCTCGTACTGAGCGCGCTTCTTGGACAGGATCAGACGACCCTCCTTGTCCTCCTTCTGGAGAACCAGGGCCTCGATGTTGTCACCGACGGCGACGACCTCGTGCGGGTCAACGTCGTGCTTGATCGAGAGCTCGCGGGACGGGATGACGCCTTCGGTCTTGTAACCGATGTCGAGGAGGACCTCGTCACGGTCGACCTTCACGATGACGCCCTCGACGATGTCGCCATCGTTGAAGTACTTGATGGTCTCGTCGATGGCGGCGAGGAAGGCCTCCGCGTCGCCGATGTCGTTGACCGCGACCTGCGGGGTGGTGCTGATGGAGGAGTCGGTGGGGCTCGTCATTAGGAAAAGGGCTCCGGTACGGACATGAAGTCGTAGGTAATGCCACGCGGAGGGCCCGTATCGCTCCCACCGAAAAGCCGGACAGCCCAAGACACGGCCCACCGGAACTTCCCGCACAGCGAGAAAACCGGCGTCCGTCTTGCGACCGTGGGGGTCTTCGACAGAATGCGAGCGCGACCTGCTCCGTCCGAGGCGCGCAGGCCCGCAGCGCAACTTGTAGCATACGGGGACGGCCAGGCACGGTCAACGCCAAGAGAGACAAGACGGTGGAGCCTGGTACGGATCAGGCCATATCCTCACGGTTGCGCGCCTCGCGGCGGCGCCCGCAGAGGGGCCCTTCCCCGGATGCCACCGCCAGGATCCGGACCCTCTCGGGCCGGTTCGCGGCAGCGGCGCTTCCGCACTCCATACCCTACGCGATGGGCATTGTCACCGTGGCCACCACCCCCCAGTCCTCCTTGGACGATCTTGCCGACGTCGAACTCGCGCCCGAGACCGAGGCCGGTGCCGAGGGCTACGACGAGGGCGACGACGACGCGGTGCGGCGCGAGGCCGGCGTCGGGGAGAGCAGCCGGGCCAGCCGCCACTGGTGGGACCGCAACGCCGACGAGTACCAGGACGAACACGGCGAATTCCTCGGCGACGACCGCTTCACCTGGTGCCCCGAGGGCCTCGACGAGGCCGACGCCCGCCTGCTCGGCGACGTCCGGGGCAAGGACGTGCTGGAGATCGGCGCCGGCGCCGCCCAGTGCTCGCGCTGGCTGGCCGGCCGCGGCGCCCGCCCCGTCGCGCTCGACATCTCCCACCGCCAGCTCCAGCACTCCCGCCGGATCGACCTCGGCCGCGGCGTCACCCCGGTCGCCGTCGTCCAGGCCGACGCCGCCGTCCTGCCCTTCGCCGACGGCGCCTTCGACCTCGCCTGCTCCGCGTACGGAGCCGTCCCGTTCAGCGCCGACACCGAGGCCCTGATGCGCGAGGTGCACCGGGTGCTGCGGCCCGGCGGACGCTGGGTGTTCTCGGTGACCCACCCGATCCGCTGGGCCTTCCCCGACGAGCCCGGCGTCGAGGGCCTCACCGCCGTGTCCTCCTACTTCGACCGCACCCCGTACGTCGAGCAGGACGAGCAGGGCCGCGCCACCTACGTCGAGCACCACCGCACCCTCGGCGACCGGGTCCGCGAACTCGTCGCCGCCGGCTTCCGGCTGGTCGACCTGGTCGAGCCCGAGTGGCCGGCCGCCCTGGAGCAGGAGTGGGGCGGCTGGTCCCCGCTGCGCGGGCGGCTCATCCCCGGCACCGCGATCTTCGTCACCGAGCGGGGCTGACGCCTTGCCGAACCCGGCCTCGCTGAACCCGGCCTCGCCGACCCCGGCCTCGCTGAACCCGGCCTCGCCGACCCCGGCCTCGCTGAACCCGGCCTGGCGCGACCTGCCCGTCCGCGCCGCCCTGCCCGCGCTGGCCCTCGCGCTGAACGAGCACGGCACCGCCGTCCTCGCCGCGCCGCCCGGCACCGGCAAGACCACCCTGGTGCCGCTCGCCCTGGCCGGGCTGCTGGAGACCGGACCGGTTCGCCGCGTCCTGGTCGCCGAGCCGCGCCGGCTCGCCGTCCGGGCCGCCGCCCGGCGGATGGCCTGGCTGCTCGGCTCCTCCGTGGGCCGCGAGGTCGGGTACACCGTGCGCGGCGAGCGCCGGGTCGGGCCGGAGACGGTCGTCGAGGTGGTCACCACCGGCGTGCTGCTGCAACGGCTCCAGCGTGACCAGGAGCTGCCCGGCGTGGACGTCGTGGTGCTGGACGAGTGCCACGAACGCCACCTGGACGCCGACACCGCGCTCGCCTTCCTGCTGGACGTCCGGGCGGCGCTGCGGCCCGAACTGCGCCTCGTCTGCGCCTCGGCCACCTCCGACACCGAGGCCTGGGCCGAACTCCTCGGCGGCGCCCCGGTGGTGGAAGCCCACGGGGTCTCCCACCCGGTGGACGTCGTCTGGGCACCGCCACCGCGCGCCGTCCGGCCCGCACACGGCACCCGGGTGGACTTCGCGCTGCTCGACCACGTCGCGGCGACGGTACGGCGGGCGTTGAGCGAGCGGGAAGGGGACGTGCTCTGCTTCCTGCCCGGCGTCGGCGAGATCGCCCGGGTCGCCGGCCAGTTGGGCGGAGTGGCGGCCGAAGTGCTGCAACTGCACGGGCGCGCCCCGCAGGCCGTCCAGGACGCCGCGCTCACTCCGTCCGAGGGGCGGCGGGTCGTGCTCGCCACCGCCGTCGCCGAGTCCTCGCTCACCGTGCCGGGTGTGCGCGTCGTGGTCGACGCCGGGCTCGCCCGGGAGCCGCGCACCGACCACGCCCGCGGCCTCGCGGCGCTGGTCACCGTACGGGCCTCGCTCGCCGCCGCCCGCCAGCGCGCCGGACGGGCCGGGCGCGAAGCCCCGGGCACCGTCTACCGCTGCTGGCAGGAGGCCGAGGACGCCCGCGCCGCCCGCTTCCCCACCCCCGAGATCGCCCTCGCCGACCTCACCTCCTTCGCTCTCCAGGCCGCCTGCTGGGGCGACCCGGACGCCATCGGCCTCGCCCTCCCCGACGCCCCGCCCGCCGGGGCGATGGCCGCCGCTCGGGAAACCCTGCTCGCCCTCGGGGCTGTCTCCGCCGACGGCCGGGCGACCGACCGCGGCGTCCGGCTCGCCCGCACCGGGCTGCACCCCCGGCTCGGGCGCGCCCTCGTCGACGGCGCTCCCGCCGTGGGCGCCCGCCGGGCCGCCGAAGTGGTCGCCCTGTTCTCCGAGGAGCCGCCGCGTGCGCTGGGCGACGACCTCGGCGCGGTGTGGCGGACGGTTCGGTCCGCCAAGGACCCGTACGCCGGGCGCTGGCGGGACGAAGTCCACCGGCTGCAGCGGGCCACCTCCGACGAACCCGCCACCGCCTTGCCCGACGCGACCGCCGTCGGCCTCGTCGTCGCGCTGGCGTTCCCTGAACGCATCGCCCGAGCGAGGGTCGAGCGACCCGCCCCCGGCGAGCGCAGCCCGTACCTGATGGCCTCGGGGACGGCGGCCGAACTCGCCCCGGGCACGGTGCTCGGCGCCGTGCCCTGGCTCGCCGTCGCGGTCGCCGACCGGCCCGCGGGGGCGCACTCGGCGCGGGTGCTGCACGCCGCGGCACTCGATGAGGAGACCGCCCTGCTCGCAGGCGCGTCCCTGCTCAGCACGCGCGAAGAGGTCCACTGGGACACCCGGCGCGACGAGGTCACCGCCCGCCGGGTGGAGTCCCTCGGCGCCATCGAACTCGCCGAGAAGCCGCTGGCCCGTCCCGATCGCGCCCTCGTCCGCGCCGCCATCCTCGAAGGCCTCACCCGCGAGGGCGTCGGCACGCTCCTCACGTTCACGGGGAACCTGCGCGAACGCCTCGCCTTCCTGCACGCTGCCCTCGGCGACCCGTGGCCGGACGTCTCCGACGAGGCGCTCCTGGAGCGGGCCGAAGAGTGGCTGGAGCCCGAACTCTCCCGCGCCCGCCGCCGCGCCGACCTCGCCCGGATCGACACGACGGCCGCCCTGCAACGCCTGCTCCCCTGGGCCAGCGGACAGGCCGGCCGCCTGGACGAGTTGGCACCCGAGCGCATCACGGTGCCCAGCGGCTCGAAGATACGGGTGGACTACAGCACCGAACGCCCGGTGCTGGCCGTCAAGTTGCAGGAACTCTTCGGCTGGAAGGCGGCCCCCGCCCTGGCCGGCGGCCGAGTCCCCCTCACCGTGCAGTTGCTCTCCCCCGCCGGCCGCCCCGCCGCCATCACCGGTGATCTTGAGGGATTCTGGCAGAACGGCTACCACGCCGTCCGTGCTGATTTGAGAGGCCGCTACCCCCGCCACCCCTGGCCCGAAGATCCGACCACGGCCGAGCCCACAAAGCGTACAAACGCCCGGAAGTGACGAGGGAGTCGAACAGCGAACGGTGGCTAGTGCCGCATCAGGCAGCCTTCGCCTCGTTGTGGCCGGTCGTCCGGTTCCCAGGCCCGGAAGTGATCCAAAGCCGCCGTCACGCACCGTTCCCTGCGGCCGGAGAGCCTCAGTAAGGTGACCGAGTTGACGAGCTATTGGGGGAGTCATGGCAGAGGATGCGAAGCTTCTCGTCGGGCGGTACCGATTAGTGCGTGAGCTCGGCCAAGGTGGCATGGGGCAGGTGTGGCAGGCCCAAGATGAGACGTTGGACCGGCCCGTAGCTGTCAAGGTCATCTCCCTGCTCACCGGTAACGGGAGCCGGGGCTACGAGGCGCGGGCTCGGTTCCTGCGCGAAGCCCGGCTCACCGCCCGCCTCCAGCACCCCAACATCGTGACCATCCACGACCTCGGCGAACACGGTGAAGGGGAGGACCGCGTTCCCTTCCTCGTCATGGAACTTGTCAGGGGCGAGGGTCTCGACACACTGATGCGTCGGGGCGCCGCCAGTCTGGCCGATGCCGCTCGTTGGGGCGAACAGATCGCCCATGCGCTGGCCGCCGCGCACGCCGCCGGAATCATGCACCGGGACATCAAGCCGTCCAACATCCTCATTGCCCCGACGGGTACCGCCAAAGTCCTCGACTTCGGCATCGCACGCGCCGTCGATCCGACCGACGCCCGCCTCACCGAGAGCGGCTTCATCATCGGTACACCGCCCTACATGGCCCCAGAGCAGGCACGCGGATTCCCGGAGCCGCGCAGCGACCTCTACGCCCTGGGCTGCCTCCTCTACCAGCTGATCACCGGCCGCCTGCCTTTCCAGGCCCCCGACACCATCGGCTACCTCACCGCGCACCTCACAGAGAAGCCGCCCGCGCCAAGCTCGGTCGCCCCGGGAATCCCCAGAGCCTGGGACAACCTCATCCTCACCCTGCTCAAGAAAGACCCCACCGAGCGCCACACGGACGCCAACGTCCTCGCCCAAACTCTGCACCACCTCGCACAGCCGCACGCGGCTGCACCCGCCGGCCCCCGGTCGGTTCGCCCCCGGCGCAAGCTGCCTGCCCAGCCGGCACCAGTCACCGTCCACAGCACCAGCGCCGAGCAGAGCGAACCCGTCAAGCGGTTCCGCCTCCTGATAACGCTGTTCGGGGCTGCCGTATTCTCAGTCCCGAGCTGCCTGTTCATCGCCGGACTTGTCTGGCCAATCATTTGGCTCGCTGCGCAGGTGCCCATCCTGCTAATGACCGCGATGCTGAAGCCGCGTTCCGGTCATGTCCTGCGAGCGGCCGGATACGTTGTCGCGGCCCTCTGCATCGGTTGCTATGTAAGGGCCGTCCTGCTGGTCTCTTCTTCGGATGAGGGCTGGACGGGCGTGACAGGGTGGGTGATGGTGGCTTACTTGCTCGTCGTTGTGCTGATAATCGCGAGGTATGTCAACCGCGAAATCACGACCCGCCGAGCCTGGCGAAGCGGAACAGCGTCGTAATCACGACTCGCCCAGCAGCCGGGCGGCACCGGACCGTCAGAATGATCACGTGGCTGAACGCGTGCAGGTCCGGGAGATCGATGACGACGAGGGCAGACGGCTGCTGCGGGTCGTCCGCCGGGGCACCGGGTCGGTGGTGACCTGGCGGCGGGCTCAGATGGTGCTGCTGTCCGCCCAGCGCATGCCCGTGGCGAAGATCGCGGAGGTGACATTCACCAGCGCGGACCGGGTTCGTGACGTGATCCACAACTTCAACGCCGACGGCTTCGACTCGCTCTACCCGAAGTACAAGGGCGGACGGCCGAGGACGTTCACGCTGCCCGAGCGCCGGGAGATCAAGAAGATCGCCAAATCCAAGCCGGCCGGGCACGGCCTGCCCTTCTCGACCTGGAGCCTGGCCAAGCTGGCCGACTTTCTGATCGCCGAGGGGGTGGTCGACGACATCAGCCACGAGGGCCTTCGGGTTCTGCTCCGCGAGGAGGGCGTCTCGTTTCAACGTGTGAAGACCTGGAAGGCCTCCCGTGACCCCGACTACGCCGCCAAGAAGGCGCGGGTCGAGCACCTCTACGCGATCGCCGACGGCGAAGTCATACCCGAGGAGGGCGAGCCCGAAGTCGTGTTCTGCCTGGACGAGTTCGGGCCGCTCAACCTCCAGCCCCACCCCGGCCGGCAGTGGGCCGAGCGCGGCGGCCGCCACAAGGACCCCGAGAGCGAGCCCAGACCCCGGCGGCGGGCGACCTACACCCGACCGCACGGCGTCCGGCACCTGTTCGCGGCCTACGACCTCGGCAGGGACCAGCTCTACGGGCACATCAAGAAGACGAAGAACCGGTCGAAATTCCTGGAGTTCTGTCGCTACCTGCGCTCGCTGCACCCGGCGGACGTGCGCATTGCGGTCGTCTGTGACAACTACTCGCCGCACCTGACGACGAGGCGGTGTCAGCGGGTCGGAGTGTGGGCTGCGGCGAACAACGTCGAGATCGCCTACACCCCGACCAACAGCTCCTGGCTCAACCGGATCGAGGCCCAGTTCACCGCCCTGCGCTACTTCGCCCTCGACGGCACTGACCATGCCAGCCACAAGGAACAGGGCAGCATGATCCGCCGCTACATCATCTGGCGGAACAAGCACGCCGCCGACGAGCGCCTACGCGAGGTCGTCACCAGGGCGAACGTTGCCTGATGCGGCACTAGTCCACCACGGGGATCGCCCCGAAGCGCCACCCGCGTCGTCGACCACGACCACCGACACGGCCGGGACCAGCGAGTTCGCCTCGGGGGCGTTCGGATTCTCCTCGTAGTCACGCCTGGCCATGCTCCACCTCCGGAAGCCCCCGTCTCGGTCAGACGTCGCCGAACTCGCCGGAGCGGACGGCCGTCACGAACGACTGCCATGCGTCCGAGGGGAAGGCGAGAGCGGGGCCCTCCGGGTCCTTGGAATCGCGAACGGGGACGGTGCCGGGCACACTGTTGGATACCTCGACGCACTGTCCGCCGTTGCTGCTGTAGCTGGACTTGAACCAGTCGAGGGTCATAGTTGCCTCCGTAGCTCGCGGATCATCGCCACCGTGTCCGCCTGTGAGTGGGCATGCGTTTGCAGCTGATAGTAGGCCGCCAACTCGGCCGTCACAGCGCTGGCATCCCGCTCCAAACGCCCTTGGTGTGCGCTCTCGGCGTACGAGATCAGCGATCGGTCCGGCAGAGTCAGAATCGACACCGGAAGATCGAACGCCCGGTCCTCCCCGAGCTGGTACGGGGCGATCTGGAGCCTCACGGTGGGCTCGTCGGCAAACTCAATCAGGCGGTCAAGCTGAGCCGCCATCACAGCAGCCCCACCCACGATCCGACGGATGCAGCTCTCATCCATGACCACATGGACCAAGGGCGGCGGTTCCCGGCGCATGCCCGCCTGACGGTTTATGAGCACGCGCACTCGCTCGTCCGCCTGGTCCTGAGTGATGCTTCTCCGGCGCACAGCGCCCGCCGCGATGGCCGCCGCGTACTCCTTCGTCTGCAACAAGCCCGGCACGATTCCGAGCTCAAAGAGCCGCAGCTCAACGGCCCGACGTTCTTGGATGACGAACTCGGCGAACCCTTCCAGCAGGGCGCTGTACTTCACATCGCTTGCCTTGTGCTTGAACGTGCCTGCCTGCGATGTGCCGAATGCGCTGTCAAGTGCTGCTGAGATCCGTCGAGTTGGTTTCCTTCGACCATTTTCAAGAGCCGAGATGTGCGACGAGGTGCAGCGGCCAACCCCGCCACGCGCTCCTGCGTCCAGCCCCTC